>JAWKVX010000011.1:0-9318 GCA_041397825.1 Hyphomicrobiaceae bacterium | reverse complement strand
GTCTCCCGCCGCCGCACGACGGTCGAACGCCCCTTCGAGACCATGACGGTCGCAGAACGCGGGATGACGTTCGACTGACAGGCGAAGGATTCGTTGTAGGCACCCATGTCCATGAAGGCGAGAATGTCGCCCGTCCGGATCGGCTGCAGCTCGCGGGCCTTCGCGAGGATGTCGGCGGCATTGCAGGTCTGGCCGCAGACATCTACGACCTCCTTGCCCTTGCGCTTCACATCGTTGGCGATCAGCACATGGTGCACCGAGCAGCGCGGATCGAACGGATCGCGCATCTCATTGGTGTTGCCGTCCACATAGACCCAAGTCTTTTTGGCGAGCGTCGTGTCCTCCTTGCGGGCGCCAACCTTCGTGATCCATAGGCCGGCGCTTTCCCAGCAATAACGGCCCGGTTCGAGCATGAGCACGGGAACCTCGATCTTGTGCTTGCGGCACGTGGAGACGATCGCCTCGCTGATCGCCTTCCCATAAGCCTCGACCGGAGGCGGAGCATCGGCGCCGTAGCGCTCGGAGACGAAGCCGCCGCCGACATTGACGTAGGCAGGTGCCCAACCGGTCTTCGCCTTGATGTCCGCGATGTGCTCGACGAGGTCCTCGGTCTCCTCGCGGTAGAAGCCGGCACGGCGCGGGATGCCGCCATGGTAGTGCATGCCTTCCAGCACGACGCCCGGCATGCGCTTGGCCGCATTGACGGCATCGACATAGGACGCGGGCTCCATGCCGAACTTGAAGGTCCGCTCCCAATAGGACGGGCTGATCCCGTCGGGATAGCGGGGGTCCACGTACTCGATCTCCTCCAGCGCCGCGAGCGGCAGGCGGATGCGCAGCGACACGCGCGCGGTACGCCCCATCTCCTTCGCCACCTCGCCGACGACCGCGAGCTCGTCCGCGTTGTCGACCTGGTTCATGACGCCGAGATCGATGGCCGCCGCAATCGTCTCGCGCGACTTGTTGGCGCCGTTCATCACGATCTTGCGCGGATCGGAACCCGCCATCATGGCGACCGTCAGCTCGCCGAGACCGAAGGCATCGCCGCCGCCGCCTTCCTCGACGATCACGCGTCGCGCGGCGAGGCCGGCATTCCCCTTCATGCCGGCGCAGACGATGACCTCCGCCGGATAGACATCCTGGAACGCCCGGTGAATGCGCCGGTAGTTGTGCCGGATCGTGCTCTCGGAGAGCACGAAGAGAGGCGTGCCGTACTCAGCCGCGAGCGCGGTGATCCTCACGCCATCGAACTCGAGCTCGCCATTGCGATCGCTCTTCAGAAATTCGCCGAACTTGGACACGGTGTTCCTCCGGGCCTTGCAGGAAAGGCGCGTGCTCATTGGTGCTGGCATTCATCACGATTATCGATAATATGTCAATCGATCCACTCCGCGGCACATGATAGGCTGCGGTTGCAGCTCCTGCCCTGGGTCTCGCTGCGATCATCCCGGAAAGGCTTGACGCTCATGGCTCGAAGCGCGGCGGCGAAGGCTTTGCCCACAGCAAGAGGCGCGGATCGCAAGCGGCTCCTCGATGAGGAGATCGCCGATCGTCTGCGCGAGTCGATCCTGAAGGGCGAGCTGGAGGCTGGCGAACGCCTGACGGAACTTTCGCTTGCCAATCAATGGCAGGTGAGCCAGGCGACGATCCGTGCGGCGCTGAAGTTGCTGCAGGGCGAGGGCCTCGTCGAGTACCGCAAGCGGCGCGGAACGTTCGTCACCTCGATCTCGGAAGCGGATGTGCTCGAGATCTACACGCTGCGCGAGATGCTGGAGGCATTCGCGGCCCGCAGGGCAGCGCAACGCGTCACGGCCCACGGCAGGAAGAGTCTGGAGCGCATCATGCGGAACATGCGCGCCGCAGCCCGTACCGGAGACCGCAGGCGGATGCTCGAGCTGGATTTCGAGTTCCATCGCGCCATCGTCAACATGAGCGGACACAGGCGACTCCTGGAGATCTATGCGAAGCTCGAGTCCCAGACCCGCCTCTTCCTGACCATGACCGACGTCCTGCACCATGATCTCGAAGACGCGATCGCGCATCATGAGCCGCTCGGCAACGCCATCCTGGCGGGCGATCATCAACGGGCTTTCGAGCTGGCGAGTCATCACTGCGAGCGGGATGCGGTCGAGCTGGTGAGAGCGCTGTTCCACAAGACGTGACCAGGAACAGCGCCAGGATAAGGGGCAACCTTTCGAGCCTTGAAATTATCGATAATGATTGACCGTTCCGGCGCGCCGATGCGATATTGAGCCCCTGGCGCGCGCCAGCAGCGACGTCATGCGGCCGGATTGGGGATTGCGTCATGGCGGCTTCGGAAGGTGGAACCGCAAGGCGTGCACGCCGACAGAGGGGTGCCCTGACCCATCCTCCAAGATCGGCGGCCTATCGCCGGATTTCCAATCCCTTTCCCCCGATCCGGGTCTTCTCCGACGATCAGGTCGAGCATATGCACGAAGCTGCGCTCGGCGTGCTCGAGACGATCGGCATGCGTGTACTGAGCCCGGAGGCACGGGCCTGCTACAGAAAGGCCGGAGCTAAAGTCGACGAAAGCCGCCTCACCGTACGCATCGACCGCGGCATGGTCGAGAAGGCGCTGCAGACGACACCGCGCATGGTCGATTTCGTGATTCGCGGCTCGACCGACCGGTTGCGCATGGGCGGCAATCACGTCGCGGTCGCAACCACCGGTGGCGCTCCGCACATCTCCCGAATCGACGGGGGCAAGCGCAACGGCACGCTGGCCGACTTCAGGGATCTGACCAAGCTCGCACAGTCATTCGACGTGCTGCACGTCATGGGGCCCGGCATCGTGGAAGCCCAAGATGTCGAGCTTCAGTTCCGGCACCTCGAGATCATGCATGCCCAACTGACCCTCACCGACCGCGTGCCCTTCATCTATAGCCGCGGCCCCGACCAGATCCGCGATTGCCTCGAAATGGTCGCGCTGGCCCACGGTCTCGCACACGATGCCCTCCCCCAGCACTGCTGCTGCTACACGGCCATCAACACGAACTCGCCGCTTCAGCTCGACATTCCCATGGCCCACGGCATCATGTCATTCGCGGAGGCCGGGCAGATGGTGCTGATGACCCCCTTCACGCTCGCCGGTGCCATGGCGCCGATCACCATTCCGGGCGCGCTCACCCAAGCGCACGCCGAAGCGCTCGCCTGCTTCGTGCTTTCGCAGGCCGTTCGGCCCGGTGCACCGGGCATCTATGGCTGTTTCACTTCGAACGTCGACATGCGATCAGGTTCGCCCGCCTTCGGAACGCCAGAGTTCGCCAAGGCGACCTTTGGTGCGGGACAGCTTGCGCGTCGCGTCGGCCTTCCCTTCCGCGCCACGAACGCCAACGCGTCCAACGCGCCGGATGCGCAAGCGGTCTATGAAGCGCAGATGTCCCTCTGGAGCGCACTGATGGGCGGCTGCAACCTGCTCTACCACGGGGCAGGCTGGCTCGAGGGCGGCCTCACGATCTCGCTCGAGAAGTTCATTCTCGATGTCGAGATGCTGCAGATGTTCGCGGAGCTCTTCCAGCCGGTGCCGTTTTCGGAGGACGAGCTCGCGCTCGAGGACATGGCCACCGTAGGCCCGGGTGGACACTATTTCTCGGCGCCCCACACCATGGAACGCTACAGCAACGCCTTCTATTCGCCGCTCGTCTCCGACTGGCGCAACTACGGCCAATGGAGCGAGGACGGCTCGCGCAGCGCGACAGAGCGCGCCAACACGATCTGGAAGAAGACCCTTGCCGAGTATGTGTCGCCGCCGAACGACTTGAGCCGCGTGGCCGCACTCGCCGACTTCGTTGCGCGGCGGAAGTCCGAAGGCGGAGCCCTGCCGATCTGAGCTGTCCATGGTCCACATCCTGCCAGAGCCCGGTGGTCCGAGAGCAAAGCGGCGCGAGGTCCCGATGCACTGGGAGCTTCGCCAGGCTCGCACATTCGTCACTGTCGCCGAAGCGCTCAGCTTCTCCGAAGCGGCACGGCGGCTGAATAGATCGCAATCGGCGATCAGCCGGACGGTCGCGCAGATGGAAGCAGACTTGCGCGTTCCGCTGCTGTCGCGCACGACCCGCAGCGTTGCCCTCACGGCCGAGGGCCGTCTGCTGCTCGACGAGTGCCGTGAGGTTCTCGCACATTTCGAGCGTTGGATCGGCCGGGCCCGGCGTGTGGCAAACGGGCTTGCAGGAGAGATCAGAGTCGGGGTCAACGATTTCGCCTCGCAGGCCGAATTTCCGCGGTTGCTCTGCGGATTTCGCCGGCTCTACCCCGACATCACCTTCGGGATCATGTCGGGAACGCGACAGCGACAATTGTCCGCCCTCGAGACCGGCGAGATCGACATCGGCTTTGCCATGGGGCCGCTCGGCGACGACCGATACCGGAGCTTCCGCACCGGCGATTATGGCCTCAATGCCCTGATGCACCGTACTCATCCACTTGCCAACAGACCCAACCTCACCTTGTCCGACCTCGCAGACCAGCCACTGATCCTCGGGAGCCGGCCGACCTGGCTGACCTTCCATGAGTATCTCGACCGCATCTTCAAGGCTGCGGACGTGCCGTTGAAGATCGCCCAGTCGATCGAGGAGAGCGTCGCGATCTTCGGGCTTGTCGTCGCGGGCGGGGGCGTCACGCTCTATCCGGACTGCCAGCGTCACCTGTCACTCAAGGACGTGGCTGCCATCCCGATCAGCGGTCTCAGCGAGCGGATAGAGACGATCGCCATCTGGGCATCGCCTCCGCTACCGCAGGCAGCGCGGGTCTTCCTCGATTTCGTTCTCGAGGAGTCGGCATCCGGCGTGACCGACTGATGCACGGCCGATTTTCGCAAGCTCACGCAAGGCGTTCTGCGCCGGTCTTGCGCCGCCGAGGCTTGGCCCGGGCCCTCTGAGCCCGAACGCATTTCGGCGCCCGCTCTTGTCTCATACCGGCGCAAAAGTTTCGGCTCGTGATCCGGTCGGATGCGCGCCGGTATCTTGTTTGTTTTGCGCGCGGCCGCCCCACCAACCCCGCGCGCGCATACCACCTCGCGAAGGTCGAAACTTTCGCTCGCTGACATCAGTCGCTCATGATCTCAGCGCATCAATTCATACGCAACTATCACTTGTTTCGTGCAGGAGCCTGTCGAAACCTACGGTGCGGCGCGCCTCGCATGGCCGCTGGAGCAACACCGTGGGGGCTCGCCGGATAAGGCTCGAGCCCGCTCGTCTGCAGGGAGGAGAAACGATGCCGAGAGCAACGCTCGAGTACCTATCGCTTGGATGGACCCGCAGACACATCCGCTCCGGACGGATGTCACGTCGCGAGTTCGTGCAACTCGCACTCGCCACCGGCGTGACGGCGGTCATGGCCGAGGACCTGTTCGTTGCCGAAGCCCGTGCCGCACCGAAGGCCGGCGGCAGCTTCAAGGCGGCCATCGGTCAGGGCGCCTCGACCGATTCGCTCGACCCGACGACCTGGGGCACGAACTTCTACACGTCAGAGTTCGGGACGCTGATCAGCGATCAGCTCCTCAACATCGACCAGAAGAACGCCCTCGTCCCGCGCCTTGCCGAGAGCTTCACCACGGAAAGCGGCGCGACGAAATGGGTCTTCAAGCTGCGCAAGGGTGTGACCTTCCTCAACGGCAAGACGATGACGGCAGACGACGTCGTCGCCTCGATCAACATGCATCGTGGGCCTGATACGAAGTCAGGCTCGAAGGCGGGACTGCAGATCGTCGACGACATCAAGGCCGACGGTGACAATGTCATCTTTACGCTGAAGAGCGGGTCTGCGGATTTCGGCTATGAGGTGGCGAGCTATCGCCTCTCCATCTTCCCCTCGAAGGATGGCGTCGTCGATTGGCAGTCTGGCGGCTGCGGTGCCTTCAAGGTGACAACGTTCGACCCGGGCGTGACGATCCAGGCGACGCGAAACACCGACTATTGGGATGCCGCCAACGTCTACTTCGACGAGGTCGAGGCGCTCGTCGTTTCGGATCCCGTGGCCCGCTCGAACGCGCTCGTCAGCAATGCCGTGCACTACATAGACCGCTGCGACCTGAAGACGATCGGCTTGCTGCAGGCAAACCCCGACATCGAGATCGACAACGTCACCGGCTTTTCCCATCTCGTTGCGACGATCAATACGGCAATCGCGCCGTTCGACAATCCGAATGTCCGCATGGCGCTCAAGTATGCGTTCGACCGGGAGGAGTTGCTGAAGAAGGTGCTGCTCGGGTTCGGCACGGTCGGCAACGACAATCCTTTCGCGCCGACGATCAAATACGCCATCGACCCGGAGCCCCGGCACCGCTTCGATCCGGCAAAGGCCAAGGAGTACCTGGCAAAGGCGGGTCTCGACAGCTTGAAGATCGATCTTTCGACGTCCGACGCGGCGTTCGCGGGCGCGCTCGATGCAGCGCAACTCATGAAGGCGTCGGCGGCACAGGCGGGAATCGAGATCAACATCGTCAGCGAGGCGGCCGACAGCTACTGGGACGTCGTATGGATGAAGAAGCCGTTCATGCTCTCCTACTGGGGCGGCCGATCGGCGATCGACACCATGGCGACCCAGGCCTATGCGGCCGATGCCGCCTGGAACGACACCTTCTGGAAGCACCCGCGCTTCAACGAGCTCCTGGTCGCGGCCCGCGCCGAGACGGACGAGGCCAAACGCGGCGCCATGTACGCAGAGATGCAACAGCTTTTGCATGACGACGGCGGCCAGATCGTGCTGGCGTTCAACAACTACGTTACAGCCCATTCAAAGGCTGTGGCGCATGGCGATCTGAACTCGAACCTCGATCATGACGGGTCATACATGTGGCGCCGCTGGTGGTTCGCGTGACCGGGCCTTCTCGGCCTGATTGACAGAAGACGGTAGAGGAGGCGCCCCGCAGATGGACGGCGCCTCGTCTCGCCAATCCCGAGGAGACTTGCGATGAGGCTCGAAGAGTATGCCGCACTCGACGGCGTTGGTCTGGCGCGGCTCATCGCCCGCGGCGAGGTTACCGCACAAGAGGTCTGCACCACGGCGCTCCGAGCGATCAGCAAAGTCGACCCTTTGCTCAACTTCGCGGTCGAGACTTTCCCTGAGCGCGTCGAGGCGCTGAAGGGTCTAAGGCCCGAGGGCCCTCTCGCCGGCGTGCCGACACTCCTCAAGGACTTCTTCAAGTTCGAACTGGGAGTGAAATCGGAGTGCGGGTGCCAGCTGACGGAGGGGCTCGTCGGCTCCTACGACAGCGAGGTCGTGCTGCGCATGCGCAAGGGCGGCCTCGTCACTCTCGGCCGCTCGACCGTACCGGAACTCGGCTGGGCGAGCTCCTGCAACACAAAGCTCTGCGGTCTCACCTGCAATCCCTGGGACGTGCGCACCTATCCTGGCGGATCGTCGAGCGGCGCGGCCGTGGCGGTCGCGAGCGGCGCGGTGCCGATCGCGCACGCGAGCGACGGTGGCGGCTCGACGCGGGCGCCTGCCGCCTACCAAGGGCTCGTCGGCCTGAAGCCGACGCGCGGACGCGTGAGCGACGGACCGGGTGTGGCCGATCCCAATGCCGGCATGTCCTGTCATCTCGCCGTCACCCGCACGGTACGCGACACCGCGATGATGCTCGATGTGCTGAGCGGCCCCGCGATCGGCGACCCTCATCTCGCACCCAAACCAGAGCGGCCTTTCATGGAGGAGCTCGGACGCGAGCCACGCCGCTTGAAGATCGCCATGCTCAAGAAGGCGCCAGACGGCGGTCGCGTCGACCCGGAGATCGCCGCGTCCGTCGAGGCAACGGGACGCTTGCTCGAAAGCATGGGGCACCGGGTCGAGGAAACGGTCCTCCCGATCTCGGGAGAGGAGCTGATCCTGTCGACCCACGAGATCTGGTCTGCCGGCATGGCCAACTCGATCGACAATCTGAGCAAGCAGCTCGGTCGAACGCCGAGCCTCCAGAACCTGACGCGAACCAGCTATGCGACCTATCTCTACGGCAAAGGCGTCAGCGCCAGCGCCTACATCGATGCGCTCGCCACCATGAATGTCCTCAGGCGCCAGATGGGCGCATTCTTTGCCGCCTACGATCTCCTGCTGACGCCGACGACGGCCGAGCTCGCCCTTCCACACGCGGCACAGGACCAGGACGCCGACTATGATGCCCTCGGCTGGACGCGCTACATGTGGCACCCCGACATCTTCCTGCCGCTCTACAACATCACCGGCAACCCGGCGATCTCGCTGCCGCTTCATCAGGCAAAGACCGGCGCTCAGATCGGAATCCATCTCGTCGGCCGGTTCGGTGAGGACGCAACCCTTCTGAGGCTCGCAGCCGTGCTCGAGGAGGCGACACCGTGGAGGGACCGCCGCCCACCGGTCCATGTGTGCGCAAACCTCGAGGGAGTGCCCTCTGTGAAGCCTGCCAGGCGTCGGCCCCTCTGACACGTCCGCTACCGTCGGGTCGCCTCTAACGCCGAGCACCCGTCCTTGTGCCGGGACCATTGGACATATCAGTGGCCATGCTCAGTCTGGAACTGGCCTGCCTGCGTGTCGGGGCCGGTCACATCTTTCACTCTCGGCCGGTCGCTCCCGTCATCTGGCTCACATGCAAGGGTGGGGTTCGTCCCGCCCACGGCATCGATTTCTCCAGCTCGGCGCCAAGACCGATGAGGTGTTCCTCATGGCCTGCACGCGCGGCAAGCTGCACGCCGATCGGCAGACCGTTGGTATGCTGGCCGAGCGGCAGGGAAATGGCAGGAACGCCGCAGACATTGACCCAAACCATGAACTGACACGGACGCTGCTCGTGCTGCAGGAACTCGAGCGGCGGCACGTCGATGTTCATGCCGTAGACGCCGTTCGGCTGGGCGACCTGGGCGCAGGTGGGTGAGAGCCAGATGTCGTAGCGCGCAAACCACCGGCCGATCTGGCGACGGAAAAAACTGAGCTTCTCGACGGCAGCGAAGTAGGCCTCGACCGAGCGGCTCTTGGCGAACTCGTAGAATGCGAGCGTCGCGCGCTCGACGGTCCCGGGCCCGACTTTGCGGCCGGAACGTGCGCCCAGCCCGTCCAGGTATTTGTCGAACTGGAAATACCAAAGTTCGGTCAGCATCCGGTCCATGTCGACGAGATCGAAGATGGGCGAAGACTCCTCGACGTGATGACCTAGTTCCGCCAGTGCCTTGGCTGTCGCTTCGACCGCCGCCGCGATCTCCGGATCGACCGGGGCGTCCATCAGCGGCCCGGCCGACCATCCGATCTTAAGCTTCCGGTCTGTGCCGTTGAGGAGACTTGTGTAGGGCCGCTCCGGCCGGCGGATGATGAAGGGATCACCGGGCTGCGGGG
>JAWKVX010000010.1:0-11539 GCA_041397825.1 Hyphomicrobiaceae bacterium | reverse complement strand
GCCTGAGGATCTTGTTCCGAGCCCTGCTTGCGCAAGGCTCACTTGTCCTGACATGGTCGCGACGATCGGCCAGCCCGAATTCTCGGACACCGCCGCCGGCAGGAGCCGGGCCGACACCGTCCGCAGCAGAGGTGCCGTTCGGCCTGGCCATGCTCATTCGATGCCGCCGCTGTCGCGCTGCTCAAGGTAGGCGAGATGGGGAATCTGAGCGCGCGTCAGCCCGATGTCCCTGAGGAGGCGGTCGTCGAGTTGGGCGAGGTCTGCCTCGAGGCGTCGAGCCGAGGCGCGACCCGCCATGGCATGCAGTGCCTTTCGCAGGCCGCGATCGACGGCAGCGGCCCAAGGAACTCCGCCGGACGTTCCCCATAATCGTCTCGTCCATGTTCCGAATGTCAATGTGCTCATGATGGTGTCCTGTTTTTCTGTCGCTGTTTGTTGAGCGGCGCACCGGGCCGAGCGGGGGCCCTGGCCCGGAAGGTCCGCGCCGATGTAAACTATGTGGAATGCTGGGCAGGTTTCGACAAATGATGAAATCTTTTGAGATGCATGAGTGCAGCTCATGCATCTGTGATGCGCTGGGTGGGCCAGGGTGGGGGTAAGCATGCACAGGCTTCCCCCGCTCGACACGCTTCGCGTTTTCGAGGCTGCGGCGAGGCTCAAGAGCTTCAAGGAAGCCGGCGACGAGCTGAGCGTGACGGCGAGCGCCGTCAGCCACCGTATCTCGGCGCTCGAGGCGGAGCTCGGCACCCCTTTGTTCGAGCGGCACGCGCGGCGGATCGTGGTGACACCGGAGGGCGAGCGCCTTGCTGCCGGTGTGCGACGGGCACTCGCCGAGATCCGTCGCGCGGTTGCCAGCGTCGATCACCGCCAGGGTGCGCATCTGCGGATCTCAGCCATTCCCTCGCATGTCACGCGCTGGCTCGCACCGCGACTGCATCGCTTTCAGCAGAGCCACCCCGAGATCGAGATTCAGATCGTCGCCGACCTTGCCCTAGTCGACCTCTCTCAGAGGACCGTCGACGTCGCGCTGCGCTTCGGACACGGCGACTATCAGGGTGCCGTCGTCGAGCGGCTGATGGACGATGCCGTGGTGTTGGTCGCCAGCCCCCGTTACCTGACGGCAAATGGTCCGGTCGACGGCCCGGCCGACGTGCCGCGCCTGACGCGGATCATCGATATGACCTCCGAAAACGACGATAGCGCGGTCAACTGGCGAAGCTGGTTCCAGTATCAGGCGCTCGGCGAGCACGACATTGCCAAGGGCATGCGATTTAACGGCTCCGTTCTGACGCTCGAAGCGGCAGCGAACGGCCTCGGCGTTGCCGTCGTCCGCCAGACGCTGGTCGAGGATGATTTGCGCAGCGGCCGGCTGGAGCGATTGCCCGGCTGCGACATGCCGACGGCATGGGGGCACTACATGCTGGTCCTGCCGGAGCTGGTGGACTGGCCGCCGGTCTCGGCATTCCTGCAGTGGCTGCGGGAGGAGGCGAGGCGCCCGTGACGACGGTCCAAGCCCATCAGCTTGCGTCGTGGCCCTCGGACGGCCCTGGAGCCGGGTCCTATCCGGCCAATCGGCTGCGGACGAAGACGCGGATCGGGCTATCGTCGAAGCCGCCGCCGATCAGCAGGCGGGGATTGAACGCCATGAGATCGGCCTCGGCCTGTCTCACTCTCTGGTCTGCCCGAAGGGCGGCCGCCAGCGACCGAAGCGCCTTGTCCTCGCAAGGCGTGCGGTCCGCTCGTGGGCTCATGACGATGTTGGTGCGGCAAGCGGCGGCCATCGGCTATCTCCCTCGCATCCCGCCGATGCGGCGGGTGTGAGAGATATCTGGGGAGAGGCGAGGCGATGGCCTGTTCCCCGTGGAACAGTGCCGAGGTGCTGGGGCTCCGCCGGGAACGCGCCCGTCAGCGGCTTGCCGGCGCGCTCGCCTCATCCAAGGCGGCGATGTCATTCGGCGTCAATGCAACCCGTGTCGCCGACGCCAGTGTCTCCAGTTGTGCCCGGCTGGTGGCGCTGGCGATCGGCGCGGTGAGACCCGGACGGGCCATGAGCCAGGCGAGCGCGATCGCCGCCGGCTTCGTTCGATGATGCTCTGCGGCGGCATCGAGGGCGGCAAGGATGCGCCGGCCGCGGGAATTGAGATAGTCGCCCATGCCCTTGCCCCGGACGCTCTGCGCGAAATCTGCCTCGCCTCGGTATTTGCCGGTAAGGAAGCCGCTCGCGAGCGAGAAATAGGGGATGACGCCGAGGCCCTCGCGCTGGCAGAGCGGCTCGAGGGCCGTCTCGTAGCCGGCGCGATCATAGAGATTGTACTCCGGCTGCAGTGTCTCGAACCGGGGTATGCCCAGGCGGCGGCTTTCCGCCAGCGCGAGAGCGAGCCGCTCCGCCGTGTAGTTGGAGGCGCCGATGGCGCGCACCTTGCCGGATGTGATCAGGCTCTCGAACGTCGCGAGAGTCTCCTCGAGCGGCGTTTCCGGATCGTCCTGGTGGGCCTGGTAGAGATCGATGTGATCCGTCTGCAGGCGCTGAAGGGAGGCGTCGACGGATTTGAGGATGTGCGCCTTCGAGAGACCCTTGGCCCCCGGTGCCATCTCCATGCCGACCTTGGTCAGGATCACGACGTTGTCACGCTTGCCGCTCCGCTTCAGCCAGCTACCGATGATCGTCTCGGACTCGCCTCCTTTGTTACCGGGCGCCCAGCGCGAATACATGTCGGCGGTATCGATGGCATCGAGACCGGCATCGACGAACGCATCGAGAATGCTGTGCGACGTCGCCTCGTCGATCGTCCAGCCGAAGACATTGCCGCCGAGCACGAGTGGGGCGATCGACAGGCCGGTCCGGCCGAGGGAGCGCTTTTGCATGGGGCTGCCTTTCAAGGGAGGGTAGGGTCAAAGAGGGCAAGGCGCGCGGAGGCTAGCCCTGATCCAGGACCGGAGCCACCACCTCGCGGGAGGCCATGGCCTCGACGACGGGGACGATCTCGAAGGTGACGCCCAAGCCGCGGAATGTCAGGATCCATGTCTGGAGCAGCCGCAGATCGTCGCACTCCATCACCTGGAAGCAGCGTCCGAAGTTGGGTTCGACCCAGCTGGCGACGACGCTGAGGCCGTCGGGAAGCATGCGGCCCTTGTCGCGGATGCGGCGATAGACCGGGATCATGTCTTCCTTCTCGAAACGCTCGATGATCATGAACTGCATGCAAGTCCTCCATGCCAACTGCCGGGCAGCCGAAAAGCGGGGCGGTCCAATTCGGGGCGAAATGAGCTTATAGTGTTCTGTCGCTTCGTTCCAAGTGGACCTCTCGCATGACTGGTTTCGATCTTCTGGCATCGTTCGTCGGCTTCGTTGCGCTCCTGCTCTGGGGTGTGAGGATGGTGCGCACCGGCATCACCCGCACCTTCACGGCCCAGATGCGGCGGGTGCTGGCGACGGGAACACGGAACCGGCTCGCGGCCTTCGTGACCGGTCTCGGCGTCACGATGGCGCTGCAGAGCTCGACTGCGACGGCGCTCATCGTCTCGTCCTTCGTCGCGCGCGAGCTCATGACCCTGACGGCGGCCCTGGCCATGATGCTCGGAGCCGATGTCGGAACGACCGTCGCCGCCTTCCTGTTCTCGATCGATCTCGTCTGGCTGCCGCCGTTCCTGATCGCCGTCGGGGTCTTCACCTTTCTCGCCTCCTCGATCGACCGGACGCGCGGCATCGCCCGCATCGCTATCGGTCTGGGTCTGACGCTGCTGGCGCTCCGTCTCATCCAGTCGGCTTCGGCGGACCTGCAGCAGGCGCCCGAGGTCACCGCAATCCTTGGCTTCCTCGAGGGGCAGCCGGTCCTCGCGGTCATCGCCGCGGCGCTCGTCACCTGGCTCGCCCATTCGAGTCTGTCGATTGTCATCCTGGTCATGTCTCTGGTGGTGGCGGGCGTCGTGTCCTTGCCGCTGGCACTGGCGCTCGTCATCGGCGCCAATGTCGGTGGTGCGGTCGCCCCGTTCGTCGACCAGCTTGGCGCGGCGAGCGAAGGGCGGCGTGTCCTGCTCGGCAATCTCATCATGCGGACTGCGACGGCGGTCATCGCGATCCTGTTGCTCGAGACGGCGTACGACAGGCTGGCCGGGCTTGCACTGCCGTCGGGCCTCACGGTGCTCATGGCGCACGTCGCCTTCAATCTCCTGGTTGCACTCATCTTCCTGCCTCTCGTCGGGCCGGTCGCCCGTCTCGTCACGATACTCATCAAGTCGGCGCCGCCCTCGACGGACAAGAGCGAGCCGCGCTACCTCGATCTCGGCGCGATCGACGAGCCGATCGAATCCCTGGCGTCGGCGACGCGCGAGACGCTGGCGCTCGCCGATCTCGTGGCCGAGATGCTGAGCCACAGCATGGAGGTCTTCGAGAAGGACGACGCGCGGCTCCTGAAAACGATCGAGCGTACCGACGACGATGTCGATGCGCTGCACGAGGCCATCAAGCTCTACCTCGTCAAGGTCTCCGCGGCCGGGCTTTCGATCGACGACAGCCGAAGGTTCGTCGAGATCCTGACGTTCATCACCCATCTCGAGCATATCGGCGACATCATCGACAAGAACCTGATGGAGCTCGCCGCGAAGAAGATCAAGAACCGCTTGGCCTTCTCGCACGAGGGGCTCGCCGAGCTGAGGCAGTTTCACCAGCGCGTTGCCGAGAATATGAAGCTTGCCTGCAACGTCTTCACGCTTCGCGATGTGCGGCTTGCGCGGAAGCTCTTGGGCGAGAAGGCCTTGCTTCGAGATGCCGAGGTGCACATGGCTACGGAGCATTTCGCGCGACTAAGGGTCGGTCGGCCGGAGAGCATCGAGACCAGCGCCATCCATCTCGACATCATCCGGGACCTGAAGCGGATCAACAGTCACCTGACGTCGGTCGCCTATCCGATTCTGGAGGCCGCCGGCGAGCTACTGGAAACGCGTCTGAAGCAACGCGGCGAAGGTGAGGTCGCGGTGGCGAAGCCGATATGATTTACCGATGACAGATCCCATCCTCGTCGAGGTCACGCGCGGTCGGCTGGTGGAAAGCGCCCATCGGGGCGCGGTCGCGGTCGTGGGGCCGGACGGCCGGACGATGCTCGCGCTCGGCGATGTGGAACGACCCGTCTACCCTCGTTCGGCGATCAAGCTGCTGCAGGCCCTGCCGCTGGTCGAGACGGGCGCCGCCGATGCCTTCGGCTTTGGCGACCGGGAGCTGGCGCTTGCCTGCGCCTCCCACTCCGGCGAGCCGCGCCATGTCGATCTGGCGCGGAGCATGCTCCAGCGTGCCGGTCTTACCCCCGAGGCGCTCGAATGCGGCGCACACGCGCCGATCGGCAGCGGCGCTGGCCGCGCGCTCATCGAGGCGCATCAGGCGCCGAGTGCGCTTCACAACAACTGCTCCGGCAAGCACGCCGGCATGCTCGCCGTAGCACGTCATCTGGGTGAGCCGACGGCGGGGTACGTCGCGCCCCTGCATCCCGTCCAGCAGCGCATTCGCGCCATCGTCGAGGGGCTGACCGGCCATCGGATCGCCGCCGAGGCGACTGCCATCGACGGCTGCTCGGTGCCGACCTGGGCGCTACCGCTCGACGGCCTGGCGCGGGCTTTCGTGCGGCTGGCCTCCGGAGAAGGCGTCCCTGCGGAGCGCCGACTCGCCGCCCGCCGATTGCTCGATGCGACGATGCGCGAGCCGGACTTCGTCGCTGGTGAGGGGCGGCTCGACACACGCCTCATGCACCTCGCCGACGGCAATGTCTTCGTCAAGACCGGAGCGGAGGGCGTCTACTGCGGCGTCATCCCGGATCGGGCCATCGGCATCGCGCTCAAGATCGACGACGGCAGCGGACGGGCCGCCGAATGTGCAATCTCAGCCGTGCTGGCCGGGCTGGTCGGCGAGTATGCGACAGAGTTCGGCCGTCTGGCGCGTCCGCCCGTCAAGAATGTCCGTGGCGTGACGGTCGGCGAGATCCGGCCGGCCGCGGCCCTACTGGCGGAGATGGAGAGGTTGCAGCGATTGGGGGGCTGAGCCCCTTCCGATCGTCAGGGGCAGGCGATAATGGTCCGCGGCAGCCTCGACATCACCTCGAGGCCGGCCTCCGTCATCATCAGCGTCTCGATATAGGCGACGCCCGAGTTGATGCCCCACTCCGGCAGCGGGTCGAACTGGTTCTCGAAATTGAAGACGACGCCCGGCTCGAGCGGGATGTCGTCCATGCCGAAGCGCGGTCCGACCCAGTAGTTGCCGACCCAGTCCGGCGGGATGCACAACCCCATCAGGTAGCCGCCGACGAACCAGGCGCGCGGCATCAGACCCTGCTCGACGGCGTAGGCATCGGCGGCCTTCTGCAGATCGGAGAGCCTGGCGCCCTTCCGCCTGGCGGCCTGCTGTAGGATCGCGATCGACCCATCGCCCTTCTCCAGCATGTGTGCGATGCGCGGATCGGGCGCGCCGACGGAAAAGGTCCGGACGATGTTGACGTGATAGCGGTGGAGGCAGCCCGAGAAATCCACATAGACGAGGTCGCCCTCGGCGAGCCTGCGGTGCGAGGGCGGGCTGTGTCGCGTGCCGGAGCGCGGACCGGAGCCGATCATGGTGCGCAGGGCCGGGTAGCCTCCGCCTTCCCGCATCATGGCGGAGACGGCGGCGGCCTCGATGTCGGTCTCACGCGTGCCGGGACGGATCATGTCGCGCGCGGCGGCCATGCCGATATCGGCGATCTCAGCGGCCTTCCACATCACGGCCATCTCTCGCGGGGATTTGACGGCCCGGAGGCGCTCGACGAGCACCGTACCGTCGCCGGTCGCCATGCCGGAGGCATCGAGCTGTGCCTCCAGCGTCTGGAGCGTCGAGGCATGCGGCGAGAAGCCCATACGCTGGATGGCGATCCGGCCACCCTTCAATCCGGACTTGCTCAAGTGCGAGGCAATGATGGCGGCGTCCTTCTCGACCGTCCGTCCCGCCGTGCCGCTCGGCTCCCCGCTTTCCCGAAACCACACGATATCCCCGATCTCTGGCGTCGCGGCGGCGACCGCCTCGTGCGTCACGTAGTCGAACATCGTGGCCCGATCGTCTCCAGCCCGAACGAGAAGACCCGTCAGGCAGCGGAGATGAAACCAGCTCATGTCGTAGCCGGTGAGCCAGCAGAGATCGGGCGGGCTCGTCACATAGATCGCATCGAAGCCCTGGCTCGCCAGCGCCTGGCGGACGCGGGCGCGGCGGGCAGCGTATTCCTCTGGCGGGAAGGGCTGTTCCCAGTCGATGCTCGCCCTGATGGCGCTGTAGCGGTCCACGAACGGCCTCCCGATCTCGCGTTGACGACGGTCGGAGCAATCCTTCCCCGATCGGGCCTGCGGGTCAATCGAGGGCGCCACCGGTCGCCACATTGGCGAGGATGGCGAAGTTCGGATAAGCCTCGGCGCTTGCCCGAGTGAGATCGGGGCCGATCGGATCGAGACCATCGAGGGCACGGATGGCGCCGTCGGCCGAGGCGGCGATCATGTTCTGGGAGACGAAGACGAGGCCGCCCTCCGGATCGGAGGCGATGCCGATGCCGACCTTGGCCTTGCGCACCAAATTGCCGATCACGGCGACGTCGCGCTTGAAGGCGCCCCAGCCGACGAGGATGCCGGCGGTCGGAGCGCTCTCGACGACGTTGCCGGTGACGCTGGCATCGGCCTCGACCGAGATGCCGACGCCTCGCTTGTCTTCGCTCTCCTCCCGGCGGAAGAGATTGCGCACCAGATTTGCCGAGACGACGGCAAGCCGGCCGCCCTCGTTGAAGTTCGTCACCGAGATGCCTTGGGCGGCGTTGTCGACGAGGTTCGAGGAGATGACGACGCCCTCGAAGCCGAACTCCGCATAGAGAGCGACCTCGCCGATGCGCTCGCAGGAGTTGGCGATCATCTGCGCGTTGCTGCTCTGGTTGGCGCGAACGGCGGAGAAGGCGCAGTCGGTGATACGGTTACCGGAGACAAGAACCGAGGCGGCCCGGAACAGATTGATGCCGTTGCCGTTCTCGCCGGTGCCGCCGGCACGGGCCTCGATCCGGCCGATGCGATTGCCGATGATCGTCGAGCCGTCTTCCCCGGGCTCCGACCGCCAGACCTGAATGCCGTTGTTACCGATCCGCTCGACGCGGTTGTGAGCAATCTCCAGACCCCTGCTGTCGAGGGCGAATATGGCCGTGTTGGCAGCGCCCTGGACGGCCGAGTCCGCCAACTGGCCGGAGCAGCGGCGAAGCGAGACGCCGTTGAGCAGGCTGTTCTCGAGGATCAGGCGGCGGAGCGAGATGGCGTCCGAGTTGCCGAGCGACAGCAGACCGTCGGCCTTCGCAGGATCGAGCGCCTGCCCGGCTCCGTCCAGCACCAGCCCATCGAGCCGGAGGCCGGTCGCGCCGTCCCCCGTCAGGAGTGTCGCGCCGCTCCTGCCGAGGACGAGGCGGCTGAGACCCTCGATGCCGATCAGGGCCGACCCCGGACGGAGCGTGAGGTCATGCACGACATAGCGGCCGGGCGGCACGAGCAGGGCCGTGCCGGTCTCCGCGGTCTGATCGATCGCCTGCTGGACGGCCTTCGACTGATCGGCATTGCTCGCCGGCTCAACACCGAAGGCCGCCAAACTGGCACCGAGGCCGGTCGGCGCTGCCGTAGCCGGCCTCGGTCCGGCCGCAAGGGCGACCGTTCCCGCGCCGAGGGCGAGGCCGGCACCCAGCAGCTGGCGTCTCATGGTGTCCATGATTTCGGTCCTCCGGATGCCTACGACCGCAAGCGGCGTGCCAGGGCAGGCCCACCGGCGGCAAGGGCGGCCTCGACCGCCCGCATCGCGCCTCGGAGATGCAACTCGACCCGGAGCCGCTTTGGGATGTGCACGAAAGCAACCATGCGGTCCGGAGCATGCAGGCGCGCATGCCGCAGCGAATGATAGTAAACGGCATTACAGAGGTACCGTCCCGCATCGTGCGACAGCCGGCAGCTATGACCGTTCTGTCGGAGATGGCGGTGGATCTGGTGGGCCGGCCTGCGGCCCGTCATGTGCCGTCCGGCCTCCGGATCGAGATGCGGCAGCTCGGGCAGCCGGCCGCAAGCATCGCGGAGCGGCCGCGACCGGTTCTCGGCCAGCCATTCGACATCGAACCCGGATGCGGCACCGGAGACGCCGAAATGCAGCGCCACGTCGGGCTGCCAGCGGTCGAGCGCGACCTCGATCAGCAAGGGCGCTCGCACCCATTCGGTGGGAAGCAACAGCGTGGCCACGTGCAGCCGGGACCAACGCTGCCGGGCAAGCGCTGCCAGACGGGCAACGAGATGCTTCGATTGGTTCGATGGCACGCCTGGAAAGGGGCCGAAGGCGGTGAGCAACAGCGTCGCCGACCGGCTCGCGGGGCGATGGCGTCGGGTCGGGGCTCGATCGACGAGGCGCTGCACCGTCCGCTTTCCCTGCTTCGTCGCTGACCCGGCGCATGCTGCCCGACCGGAGGCCCCAGTGGCAAGGCTTCCATGACGGCCGCCCTTACCTCCGGTGTCTCCGGCATGCTACGCTACTAGAGAGTTCATCAATACGAGAGGAGCACCCCATGACCGCCATCTTCCATCGCATGGAGCCGAATGGCCCCAAAGGCAAAGGCCTCGAGGATTGGGGTGGGTTGCCGGCCGAAGGCCTCGAGAGCGGCACGCCGCAGCAGACCGGCTACGGCTACCTCGACGAGAAGGCGACCGGCATGTCGGCCGGCGTCTGGGCCTGCACGCCGATGACCGGCAAGATGGATGCCTGGTCGGTGCACGAATTCATGACGCTGCTCGAAGGCAGTGTCACCATCGTGCACAAGGATGGCACCGAGCTCACCGTCAAGGCCGGCGAGAGCTTCTTCATTCCGAAAGGCACGCTCTGCCAGTGGAAACAGCCGGGCAACGTCAAGAAATACTATGTCATCTGGGACGACGCCTCGGGCACACAGCCGAAGGATGCCGCCAAGCTCCGTGCCGTCAAGGTCGACACCACGGCGACGCTCTCGCCCTCGGAGGGCCCCGATCCGAAGCTCGTCGTCGGCGCGCAGCCCAAGTGGCAGGAGAATCTGCTCTTCGCCGATCCGACCGGCCAGTGGACGGTCGGCCTCTGGTCGACGACCGCCTATGAGCGCAAGGTCATCCCCTTCCCGCGCCACGAGCTCATGCACATCCTGTCGGGCAAGGTGACGATCAGCGACGGCAAGGGCCGCGAGGAGGTCTTCAAGGCCGGTGATACGCTCTTCGTTCCGAAGGGCGCACTGTTCGGTTGGAAATGCTCTGAGGATGTGAAGAAGATCTACTGTATCTTCCTCGAGAAGGAAAAGGCCGCGAAATCCGAGGCGGCCGAATAGCCGAGCTCGGCATTTGAACAATCGAGCGGCCGTCGGGAGGCGAGATCATCGCCTCCCGTTTCGTTCGAGCTAGACCCTGACCCGGCCGACCTCGGCGTCGATATGGCCGACCAGTCCCGGATCGAGACCAAGCGCACCGGCAAGGCTCGCGAGCCAATGCCGTTCGGACGGCTGATCAGGATCGATCGTCATGCGCGCCGCCGTGTAGACCTGGGCCCTCGTCTCGGCTGTGCGGGCCTGGGCGGCGAGCTCTGAGGGCGAGGCCGGGCGTGCGAACTCGGCATCGAGGAAGGTCGCGGCCTCGCTCTCGATGCCGATGCGCTCGAGCCCTCCGAGGATGCGGGCGCGCTCATCGGCGTCGACGGTCCCGTCGGCCGCCGCCGCCGCGATCATGGCGCGGAGATAGAGGAGCGCGTCGTCGTTCGATTGCCGCTCGGCCTCGAAGCCCGAGCCGGAGGGCGCAGCTTCCGGTGTGCCGCCGGCATCGAGCGCCGGTTTGCCGGCCTTGTAGTTCTGATAGGCCTTGTAGGCGAGGCCGCCGACCAGCACGAGACCGCCGAGCTTGGCGGCGTCCCAGGTCAGGCCGCGCCCGGTCTTGGTGCCGAGCAGCACGCCGCCGAGCACACCGGCGAGCGCACCCGCGGCGGTCGGATTCTTGGCGATCATCTCTTTCGCCTTGGCGACGAGGTCGCCGGCACCTTGGCCACCCGACAGTTGCTTGATGAGCTCGTCCAGCTTCGTGCCGGCGCCTGTCGACTGCTCGACCTTGCCGGCGGCCTCCTTCACGCCCGAGGTGGCCTGACCGAGCACCTGCTTGGCGATCTCGGCGGCATTGCCGAGGCCGGCCTTGTCCGCTCCCTGCTGGAGCTTTCCCATGAGGTCGCCGAACAGGTCCTTGGGCTTGGCGGGATCGGCATCGGCCGACTGGGCGTTGCCGGCCACCATGGCATCGAGCAGCTTCCTGGCATCGAACATCGTTCAAGGCTCCTTCGCGTCCGGGACGATCCGTATTGCAGCGCAGCATACAGGGGGAAGAGGGCGCGTTACAACCATTGTGCGGCGACAGCGTAGGGCGCTAGCTCGGCTCACTGGTCCGATTCGCCCCGCCGACGTGGAGCTCCCATGCCCCTCTCCTTGCAACCGATCCTGATGCTCGTGCTCTCCAATGTCTTCATGACGTT
>JAWKVX010000009.1:0-37718 GCA_041397825.1 Hyphomicrobiaceae bacterium | reverse complement strand
CCGAGCCCCGGCCGTTGCCCTGCCCCACCTGACGAATGCTGAGCTTGCGATCATCCGTCGCGCCGGTTCGCGCCGAGTGTTCGGCGCCGACGGCCGCGAGCTCGAAGCCTGGAGCCGCGAGGACATCGAGCAGACGCTCGATCTTCTGGGCCAGCACCTCATCGCCTGCGGCTTTCACGGTGAATGGCAGCCGACGGACTATGGCGTCGAGATCGAGTCCGTCATCGGCAAGCTCGACGATGTTCTAGAGGCCGCCGAGGTCGATGGTCATTCTGCCTTGCCCGCCCAGGCGCCGAGCGTCGGGCGATAGTCGGCATCGCCCCAGCTGGTAAGTCGCACTCGCTCTTGTCCCGAGCCTCGCTCCGAGACCAGCAGCCCGTAGTGTCGGGCGAGCCGCGACAGGGCCAACAGTAGCACGACCTTGCCCGAGCGCTGCGGCCAGCCGCGCGCCGTCTCGGATGCCTCGAGGCCCTTCAGGTGACAACAGACATCGACCAGGATGCCGGCAAGCTCGGGCCCGACCTCCTCGAGGGCGCGTCGGACCCGCTGCTGGGCGCCGGCAACGCTGTCGCGCAAGCGCGAGGCCTCATCCGGTGCCGAACGCCGCGACCGGCCCGTGCTGGCGAGGCCGTTCCAGCTCGCCGTCACCCGCGGCGACATGCCCGCATGCCAGAAATCGCTACGCAACCGCTCACCGGCCTCGAACTGCGCATCGGACAGGATGGGTTTGCCGGACTTGTCTGCCCGCCGGCGCAACCAGGCGAGCGGACTCTCCTGCTCGTTGACGAGCACCCTGGAGCGCATCGCACCAATGCCGATCTCGCGCTGGACCAGAGCCTGATGCTGCTCGGCATAGCCATCGCCACCCGATAGCCGACGCTTCAGCCAGGCAAGGCCGGGCGGAAGGATCCGGTGCTTGCCGTCGACGCATTCGATCAGCCCGGTCTGCTCTGCCATAGCGACAACGACAGGTGAGATGTTGACCGCAAGCCCCTCGAGCACGGGGGACGAGGGATCGCCATCAGACGCCGGAACAATCCGAATGGCGCCGCCCTGCCGCGCCAGCACGCTCAACAGCCGTGCCAGTGCCGCCACCGGACTCTTCGTCCGCATCGCCGCCTTCACGCGACAGACCGCTGCTGGAACGACCGGCGGCGCTCGATGAGCTCGAGGCTCGAAGGCGGAGCAACCCGCTTCAAGATGGCCTCGATCATCTCCAGTGCCCGGTCGAGTCTCGGATCGTCACGCCGGTCCTCGATGATGAGGCAGGCATAGGCGACCGTAGTGCGGTCGCGATTGAAGATCCGTCCGACCTCGGAGAGCGACAGACCGCCGGCGACATGCGTGAGATACATGGCCACCTGCCGTGCGAAAGCGATCTCTGCGGTCCCTCGGCGCGTCAGGGCCAGATCCGTCACCGCGACGTCAAAGATTCGGCTGACTGTTCCATCGACCACCGATTTGACGAGCGAAACGTGTGCCGAACCCTGGAGCGGCGTCTCTGCGAATTGCTCTTGTCGTGCTGCATGATGGCTGCGGCAGCTCATTTCTGACGGATCCCCGAACTCCCATGCGAACCCCTCGCGATTGCCGCAGTGTACCGGTCATCCTTGGCCCGTAGCCGTCCTGCGGTGCATCGGATGATAGGTCCGTGCCGGTGACCGGGGATAAGTTTTTCGCCATCGATCGAAGGATTGGTAACGAATTCGTATACGAATGCTGATTAACCGTATACTGTAGGATCGGGCCCGGGTTATCCCCGGCCACTCGCGAGCGTGCGAGGCTGCTCAACCACCACGACGTGGAAGGAGCACCACAAATGCGCGCACCGTTCCTGACCGACATGGCCTATGTCAGAGCCCGCGATCTACCGAGACTGCTTGCCGTCTGGCCGGAGGATGTGGCGAGACTGAGCGGGCCCGGGCTCGAAAGCATCGTTGCCAAACTGGCACGCGCGCTCGCTGCCGAGCGGCGGCGGGCGACGCGGCGCGACTGGAGCTACGATCTCAATCGCCATGTGGCACTCGTCCGCGCGCACGCCGCCGAGCAAGCGGTGCTCGATGGCGACCGGCGGAGGCGAGCCCTCGAGCAGCTCCGCGCGGCTCGCCGACCGGTCAGCGGCGCCGGCGCTGTCCCAGACCCATCTTCTTCGCCAGTTGCGATCGCGCCGACGCATAGTTCGGAGCAACCATCGGATAATCGTGGGGAAGATCCCACTTCTCGCGATATTCCTCCGGCGACAGATTGTAGTGCGTTCTGATGTGCCGCTTCAGCGACTTGAATTTCTTTCCGTCCTCGAGGCAGACGATGTAGTCGGGTGTAACGGACTTCTTGATGGCAACCGCCGGCTTGAGATCCTCGCGAACAGGCGGAGCCACTGCGCCGGTCGCTCTCGTCAGGGCGCCATGGACATCTGAAATGAGTTGCGGCAACTCCGATGCGACCACCGTGTTGTTGCTGACGTAAGCTGACACGATATCCGCGGTCAGCTCGACGATTTCGTTTCTGTCCATATCCTGTTCCATCTCTTGCATGCTCCCTAGCGGGCACTCCCCTGTTCGAGAAATTCATCACGTCTTGCCGCTGGCGGCTGGCGAGCAGCCATTCGACCCAAGTAGAACTCCAGTCTACGGAGGCATTTCCGGATCAAAATTTCAGCTCTTCCTCGATCTGAGCCGGAACAGCTCTTACGCATCAGCAATCAACGCGACTCGTAGTGAGTTTTTGTGAAGCTTTCAATAGAACCCGACAGGAACGTGAACAGGCCACCGGCTGGGTCCGTCTAAAGTATTGGAAAAATCGTGCAGATGATCGAAGAAATAAGAGTTATCGGTCGACGGTAAGGGAAAACAACTAGATTAAGAAAATCTAATCGTCTCGTATTTCCCAGCGAACATGATGAGCGAATACTTAGCGTTTCGCGAGGGATTCCGGGCGCTCGGAACAGACACGACCACGCCAAAGTGGAACGGGCCGAAGTGTCGGTCGCGGGAAACAGGGACCGCAGCCACTCTGATCCTCCGCCTTGCGCGGGTTCGATGGTCAATCATGCCGGCATCCGACGCGCGTCCAGGCGGGCGTCAGCGATGCACCGGATGCCAGCCCAGGAGCAAGAGCAGCACGAAGAAGCCGACGATGTAGCCGATGACGACCGGCCAGCCGTGCCGGACCCAAAGGCCGACCGAGCGGGCCTCCGGCCTCAGATTCGATACCGCCACGCCCGCTGACGATCCGAACCAGACCATCGAGCCGCCGAAGCCGACGGCAAAGGCGAGCAGTCCCCAGTCGTAGCCGCCTTGCTTCAGCGCCAGCGCCGTCAGCGGAATATTGTCGAAGACGGACGATACGAAGCCGAGGCCGAGCGCCGTCTGCCAGGAGGCCGATGGCAGCTCCTCCACCGGCATCATCGAGGCCGACGCGACCAGAGCCAGAAGGAAAATCGATCCCTTGGCGGTTTCCGGCATGATGGACCAGTCCGGTCGGCGCCAGCCACTCGCCAACAGCAGGACGGCCCAGACTGAGATGCCGAGCACGGGCAGCATTTCAGCGAGCTCTGGTGCGAAGATGTTGGTGGTGATGTTGGTCGCCACCGCCGCTACCAGAATGAGCCCGACGACCGTAACGCGCGCGTAGTCGATCGTGAACGCGCCTTCGATGTGCTTCATGACGGGAGAGTAGCGCTGTTGCTTGAGCGATGCGGGTATGCCGAAGACCAGCAAGGCTGCGAACGCCGCAATATATGCATGCAGCACGTCCAGAGGGCTGACGCCGTCGATCCACATCATCGTCGTCGTCGTGTCGCCGAGGACGCTGCCGGCCCCGCCGGCATTGGAGGCCGCGACGATGGCGGCCAGATAGCCGATGTGCACCTTGTCGTGAAAGACCTTGGTGGCGACGGTGGTACCGATGATGGCGGCCGCGATGTTGTCGAGGAAGCCCGAGAGGACCCAGATCAGGACGAGCAGAACGAAGCAGCCCTTCCAGTCATCCGGAAGAATCGCTGGCATCTCGTCGGGGAGCCGGCTCTCCTCGAAGTGCCGCGACAGCAGGCCGAAGCCGGTCAGCAGCAGAAACAGGTTGGCGAGCAGCACCCACTCGTGACCGAAATGGCCGACAAGTCCGGAGAACCCCAGCCCGGTCTTGAACCCCGAGAAGACAAGCTTGTAGAGGATGATGGTCGCGAGCCCGGTAAGCGCCACCTGAAGCGTCCGGTGGTGGAGCAAAGCCACGCCACCCAGCGTCGCTGCGAAGATCAGGAAATCGATCGGAATGCCGAATAGCCGGTTGAGCGGCACCTCGCCCGCTGACGCCTCCGCCCACGCCGGATCGATACCGAGGATCGACGCGATAAAGAGCGCCAGAACGGCCGGGATCATCAGTCGCATGCCTCGGAATCTCCCTCACTGCTGACGTTCCCGGGGAAGCGCGTGTTATAATCAACTGATGGGCGACGGCAACCGCTATCGAACACGGGAGAGTGATCGGGGCATGCCTCGACAAGCCGTCAGCCGGAGCCCACATCATGGGAGCCGAGAGCGCGGAGGACTCGCTGATGACAGGCAAACAGAAGATCCAGGCCATGGCCAAGAGCAACAAGGACTGGCGGGCCGAGCTCTCGCCTGAGGCCTATCGGGTCACGCGGGAGCACGGCACCGAGCGCGCTTACTCCCACCCCTACCACAAGGAGAAGGCGGGCGGCACCTACATGTGCGTGTGCTGTGGCGCACCGCTGTTCTCCTCGGAGGCGAAATTCGATTCCGGGACAGGATGGCCGAGCTACTACGAGCCTGTCTCGACGGACGCCGTCGGCACGACCGAGGATCGCTCGTTCTTCATGCGTCGCACCGAGGTGCACTGTGCTGAGTGCGACGCGCATCTCGGGCATGTCTTCCCCGACGGACCGAAGCCGACGGGACTGCGCTACTGCATCAACGGCGTGGCGTTGAAGTTGGAGCCGGAAGCGAAGGACTGAGTGAAGCGGTCCTGCAATACGACCGTCTTGGGGTTGCGCCTCTGCGCCGTCCCGATCACCGCACCGTGCCGGTGCGCGGCAGCAGAGCCGCCAGCAATCCCAATGCCGGCAGCCAGGCACACAGCTTGAATACCGCGATGATGCCGATCTGGTCGGCGGCGAGACCGAGGGCGCCCGCGGCTATGCCACCGAGCCCGAACGACAGTCCATAGAACAGGCCACCGACCAATCCGACCCGATGTGGCACGAGATCAATGGCGAAGATCAGGATCGACGAGAAAGCGCTGGCGATAATGAAGCTGATCACCACTGAGAGCACGGCTGTCCAGAACAGGCTCGCGTAAGGCAACATGAGGGCGAATGGCAGCACCCCGAGGATCGAGATCCAGATGATCCGCTCGCGGCCGATGCGGTCCCCCGCCATGCCGCCGGCAATGACGCCGAAGGCTCCGACGACCAGATAGAGGAACAGGAGGATCTGCGAAGCCTGAACCGTCACGCCGAAACGCTCGATGAGGTAGAAGGTGTAGTAGGAGGTGAAGGCGGCGGTGTAGGCGTTCTTCGAGAGCAGGAGGATCATCAGCACGGCCATTGCCAGCAGGATGCGGCCGCGTCCGAGCCCGTGGCCGCCCAATGACGTCCCTGACGTCGTCGAGCGAGTCGCCTGCGCTCGACGCATCCGCGCGTAGCGGGTCCCGGTCCACACCATCAGCACCATGGCGGCGAGCGCCACCACCGAGACGAGGCTCAGGCTCGATTGTCCGCGCGGCATGACGACACCGGCCGCCAAGAGCGGTCCGATCGCATAGCCGGCATGGCCGCCGATCTGGAAGATGCCCTGCGCAAAACCCTGCTGGCCGGCCGCAGCATGGCGAGCCATGCGCGTCGCCTCGGGATGAAACACGGCCGAGCCGAGCCCGACCATAGCCGCCGACATGAGGATCACCACGTAGTTGCCGGCGAAGGCAAGGCCGAGGAGTCCGCTGAGCGTCGCACCCATGCCGAGCACCATGGCATAGGGCCATGGGCGGCGATCGGTGATGAAACCCAATACAGGTTGCAGCAGCGACGAGGTGACCTGGAAGGCAAGCGTGATGAGGCCGATCTGCGCAAAGCTCAGCGCATAATTCTGCTTGAACAGCGGATACATGGCCGGGATCATCGACTGGATGACATCGTTCAGCAGATGCGCACCGCTCAAGGCAACGAGAATAGGGAGCAGTGGCCGCTCCACGGCGTTGGCCTCGATCGTCACGCCGACCTCATCTGCTTCTGGGGCGGGAGGATCCCGCGACCGACCCGGGCATGGAAGCCGAAGCCATGGGCCGAAGCAACCGGCAACGGCTGCGCCTTCGGCAAGGCCGGCCTTGACGTCCTGCATACCCTCCGGCTTTCGTGAGCCCAGCCCTGACCGATGCGGTCCATGCTTGCGAGGAGAACCTCCACTTGCCCCCAGCTGACGCCCTGAAGCCCCCCATCGCCGAACGCCGGCCAACTCGCTCGACCTATCACGGCATCCTCCTCGAGGACGACTACGCGTGGCTCAAGGCCGAGAACTGGCAAGAGGTGATGCGCGATCCGGCCAAGCTGCCGGCCGACATCCGGGCCGTGCTCGAGGCTGAGAATGCCTATGCCGCCGCCGTCATGGCCGACACCGAGGAGTTGCAGGCCACGCTCTTCGCCGAAATGAAGGCGCGCATCAAGGAAGACGATTCGACGGTTCCGGCCCGAGACGGGCCATGGTCGTATCTCATGAGCTACGTCACGGGCGGCGAGTACCCGCGCTACTGCCGGAAGCCGACGGGGAAAGCCGACGCGGACGAGGAGGTGCTGATCGACGGAAATGCCCTGGGCAAGGGCCTCGCCTATTTCTCGCTCGGCGCCGCCGAGCACGCGCCCGACCACCGACGTATCGCCTATGCCACCGACGAGAAGGGCTCGGAGATCTACACGATCCGGATCCGCGATATCGCCTCCGGCAAGGATCTCCCCGACGAGATCGGCGACACCAACGGCAATCTCGAGTGGGCCGCCGACAGCCAGACGATCCTCTACACCCGCCTCGACGACAATCACCGGCCGTTCGCGGTCTATCTGCACCGGCTCGGTACTCCGGTGACCGACGATGCGCTGGTCTATCGCGAGACCGATCCGGGCTTCTTCGTCTCGGTCGGCAAGACGCTCTCGGGACGCTTCCTGATCGTCTCGACGCACGACCATGAGACCTCCGAGGCCTATCTGATCGATAGGGCGAGGCCCGAGAGCCAGCCGAAGATCGTGGCGGTTCGAGAGCCCGGCCACGAGTATCACGTCGACCACCGCGGCGACGGCCTCGTCATCCTGACGAACCGCGACGGCGCCGAGGACTTCAAGATCGTCACCGCACCGATCGATCAGCCCGGCCCCGAGAGCTGGACGGACATCGAGCCGCACAGGCCGGGACGTCTCATCCTCGACCACACGGCCTACAAGCATCATCTCGTTCGCCTCGAGCGGGAAGGCGGCCTGCCGCGCATCGTCATCCGGCGCTGGACGGACGGGACCGAGCATGCCATCGCTTTCGACGAGGAAGCCTATTCGCTCGGCATGTCGGAAGGCTACGAGCACGACACGACGACCTTGCGCTTCACCTATTCGTCACTAGCGACGCCGGCCGAGATCTTCGACTACGACATGGAGAGCCGCGAGCGCACGCTCCGCAAGCGCCAGGAGGTGCCGAGCGGGCACGACCCCGAACTCTATGCGACGCGCCGGATCCTGGCGCCCGCCCACGACGGCGAGACCGTGCCCGTCTCGCTCATCCATCTCAAGTCGACGCCGATCGACGGCTCTGCGCCGCTCCTCCTCTATGGCTACGGCTCCTACGGCATCACGATACCCGCCGGGTTCGCCACGTCGAGGCTTTCTCTCGTCGATCGCGGTTTCATCTATGCCATCGCGCATATCCGCGGCGGCAAGGACAAAGGCTACCGCTGGTACACCGACGGCAAGCGGGAGAGGAAGATCAACACGTTCAAGGATTTCATCTCTGCCGGCGAGCATCTGGCGGCATTGGGTTATGGCGCACGCGGCCGCATCATCGGCCATGGCGGATCGGCCGGCGGCCTATTGATGGGGGCGGTTGCCAACATGGCGCCCGACCTGTTCCTCGGCATCATCGCCGAGGTGCCCTTCGTCGACGCCTTGAACACGATGCTGGACGACACGCTGCCGCTGACACCGCCCGAGTGGCCGGAATGGGGCAACCCGATCCTCAAGCGAGAGGATTTCGAGACGATCCGGGCCTACTCGCCCTACGACAATGTCCGCACGGCAGCCTATCCGCACATCCTCGCCATGGCAGGTCTTACCGATCCGCGCGTCACTTACTGGGAGCCGGCGAAGTGGGTGGCCAAACTCCGCCGCCTGAAGTCGAACGACACACTGCTCCTTCTCAAGACCAACATGGATGCCGGCCACGGTGGGGCATCCGGCCGTTTCGAGCGACTGAAGGAGACCGCCCTCGCCTATGCCTTCGCGCTGAAGACCTCACAGGACATGAACATGCCGCAGTCGATTGCGCCGGTGGGCTCGCCGACGTTGAAGGCGTCGCTCGGTGACGTCCTCAAGCGAATCCCAGGCGCCAGGACCGCCGTCTGGCCCAATGGCGAGCCGTTCGCGGATGCACTCCGGCATGGCTCGATGTCGGTCGAGGTGTTCGCGCCCCGCGGCGAGGACAACCAATCTCCACACGAGCAGGACGAGCTCTACCTCGTCGTCTCGGGATCGGCGAATTTTTGGCATGAGGGAGGGACAATCCCGGTCACTGCCGG
Organism: Hyphomicrobiaceae bacterium; assembly: GCA_041397825.1. Classification (GTDB taxonomy): domain Bacteria; phylum Pseudomonadota; class Alphaproteobacteria; order Rhizobiales; family Hyphomicrobiaceae; genus JANNSX01. Next base: position 28,934 of record JAWKVX010000009.1, on the reverse strand, counting down.
CGACGTGCTGTTCGTCGCGGCCGGCGACCGGCACCGCTTCTCGAGGATGTCGGACGACTTCGTGACCTGGGTGGTGTTCTGGGGACCGAAAGGTGGAGAGCAACCATGACCGGACGTATGCGACGCACGCAATCACAGCTCCTGGTGGTCGACATCCAGGATCGCCTGCTGCCGACCATCGACGGCCATGCGCAGGTCGTCTTCGCGGCTGAGCGGCTGATCCGCTACGCCCGGCGGCTCGATGTGCCGATGACGATCTCCGAACAGTATCCCAGAGGCCTCGGTCCGACATCGGCGCGGCTTCTCGAAGTGGCCGGCAACGAGGCCGCCCGGCTCGACAAAGTCGAGTTCTCCTGCCTCGCCAATCCCGCGCTGGCCGGGCATCTCGACCGGATCAAGGCGGCTGGCCGATCGCAGATCGTCGTCGCCGGCATGGAAGCACATGTCTGCGTGCTACAGACCGTGCTCGATCTCCTGACGGCGGGCTACGAGGTGTTCCTCGTCGCCGACGGCGTCGGCTCGCGCGCCGCCCTGAGTCGGTCACTCGCCATCGAGCGCATGCGGGCGGCCGGTGCGACCATCGTCGACAACGAGATGGTGATGTTCGAATGGCTCGAACGCGCCGGCAGCCCTGAGTTCAAGGAGCTGCAGAAGCTCCTGATGTAGGCGGGGCCGACGGTCGGCCAGCATCCAAACGCGGCACGGCCCCGACAGCGATCACCATCGGGGCCGTGAGATTGCCGGTCGTTGCTCCGTAAAGCGCTCAGGTGCGCGGCGGGCGGCCGTCGGTGGGCCTCACCTTCTTGGGCGTCGCGGGCAGCAGCCCCTCGCGTTGCAGCCGCTTCCTGGCGAGCTTGCGCGCCCGTCGGACCGCCTCCGCCTTCTCGCGCGCCTTCTTCTGGGAGGGCTTCTCATAGTGTCCGCGAAGCTTCATCTCGCGGAAAATGCCCTCACGCTGCATCTTCTTCTTGAGCGCCTTGAGGGCTTGGTCGACGTTGTTGTCGCGAACGAGTACCTGCACGCGGGCTTGACCTCGCTGATTGATTCCATTGGGTTGCACGGAAAGGCAGGCTTGCGGCCTGCCGAATTGTGTCGCTCGAATAGCAGAAAGCCCCTGCCAAGTCCAGTCGAGGCCCGAAAAGGCTAGCCACGACCGGAAAATGCCGCGAGCACCGCCGGCAACATTGAGACTATCAGCAGGATCGCCATGCTGACATTGAAGATCCGCACGAACCTCGGGGTCTGAAGAAGTCTCCGAAGCCCTACGCCGCACAGGGTCCAGACGCCGACGCTCGGCAGATTGATGATGCCGAAAATCAAGCCCATCAGCAGCAGGCTCGGCAGGAAATTGGCAGGCGTCGTATAGGCTGCCGTCGCCGTCAAGGCCATCGCCCAGGCCTTCGGATTGACCCATTGGAAGAGGGCTGCCTCGATGAACGTCATGGGCCGGCCCGAACTCTCGCCGGGCTCGCCCGCAATGGGGCCGCTCGTCGCGATCCGCCACGCCAGCCACACCATGTAGACGAGACTGACGATCTTCAGCACGCCGTAGACCGTCGGATTGGCCTCCAGCAGTTGCCCGAGCCCAAGCCCCACCAGCACGACCATGAGTACGAAGCCGATCGAGACGCCAAGCATATGCGGAATGGTGCGGCGGAAGCCGTGGTTTACGCCGGACGCCAACAGCATCATGTTGTTCGGTCCGGGTGTCACCGACGTCACGAAGGCGAAGCCGGTGAAGGCAAGTAGAATGTCGGCGGTCAAGGCACGCCTCTATTGGTCAATAATACTGACCTTTTCATGCTTGAAATACCTCGGCGAGGCAATAGGCTTGGCGACCACCGGCACGCGATCTCGAGACGCCGGGCGAGGGCTTGTCATCTCGGGCGTCGTTGACCAGCTCGCGCCACCACGATTTGCTAGAAGCCACGGTCGAGCGGCCGCCGATGAAAAGGGCCAACAAGGCGCGTCGCTGCGCCAAAGGGAGGAACTTCAATGAAGCTTACGCGTCGCCATGTGCTTGCCGGCGGTGCCGCCGTCGCATCCGTACCGCTCATCGGCCTGCCGCGCGGGGCGAAGGCGGCGGTCGACACCGTCACCATCGCTTACCACGTGAACTTGCCGAGCTTCGACCCGACCGTCGGGCTCTCGGCTGTCAATCCGACCATTCAATCGATCTACCAGGCCGTCTTCGACCAATTCATCCCGCAGAACCCCGACCTCACCCAGGCGCCGGGCATCGTCGAGAAGTGGGGTTGGAACGACGACCGCTCTCAGATCTTCATGGACATCCGTCCCGGCGTCACCTGGCATGACGGCTCGGCGCTGACCCCCGACGACATCGTCTGGTCGCTCGAGCGCGCCGGCAAGGCCGAGACCGGCAATCCAATCCAGTTCATCTGGGGTAAGATCGGCGACTTCAAGGTCGACGGTCAGAAGGTCACGGCGGCCGTCAAGGACTTCGAGCCTACGATCTTCAAGTGGATGAGCTTCCTCACCGGCTACATCATGCCGAAGGCCTACTACGAGAAGGCAGGCGCCACTGGCTTCGAGGCCAAGCCCGTCGGCTCCGGCCCGTACATGGTCGACGCGTTCGAGACGAACGGCTTCGTGCGCTTGAAGGCCAATCCCAACTACTGGGGCGGCAAGCCGGCCATCGAGACGGTGATCTTCAAGTTTGTCCCGGACGCCTCGGCCCGCGTCGCCGAAATCGAGAGCGGCTCGTCCGATGTGACGCTCGAGATCCCGTATGAGGAGTTCGACCGCCTCAAGGAAACGGCAGGCCTCAAGGGCATCACGACGCCGATCTCCGATATTGGCATGATCTTCATCAACGACGTCGAGCCGATGACGGACAAGAACGTGCGTCTTGCCGCCTCAATGTCGATCGACAAGAAGGCGATTGTCGAGAAGCTGCTGCGCGGCTACGGCGTGCCGATCTCGACACTGGAGGCGCCGCAATATGCGGCCTTCGATCCCTCGATCGAGGTGCCCTACGACCCGGCCAAGGCGACGGAACTGCTCGCCGCCTCCGGCTTCTCGCCCGACAAGCCCGTCAAGTTCAAATTCCAGACGACGCGCGGCTTCAAGCCGAAGGACTACGAGATGGTGCAGGCCATCGTCGGCATGTGGCGCAAAGTCGGCATCGAGGCCGAGATAGAGGTCTACGAGATCGCCAAACACTACGAGCTTCGAGCGGCCGACACGCTGGCGCCGGCGGCCTTCTACAACTGGGGCAACTCGATCGGCGATCCCTCGACCTCGACGGGTTTTGCCATGTTCGGGCCGAGCCCGCATTCGGTCTATGACGGCCAGGACATCATCGATATGATCGGCCCGCTCTGGGGCGAGCCGGACGAGGCCAAGCGCATCGCCGGCTACAAGGCGGTCGACAAGTACATCGCCGAGAACGGTCTGGTCATTCCGCTACTCCAGTATGTGCAGCCGATCCTGCACAAGGACACGATCACGGTGGTCCCGCACGTCTCCGGTGCGCTGCAGCCTCAGCGGATGGCGGGAGCATAGGCGACGCCGGCCGAGAAGCTGGCGACCGGACAGGAGGGGCGACCGGCGGTCGCCCCTCTTCGATATGACGACGTGACCCCAGAGAGGCGAGAGACGGTCACTTCGACGAAGGCATGTGACTTGCAGTGATGAGGGCGGGATCAGCGTGCAGGCTAGGGGTAGCCTGCTTCAGGGAAGTTTCGGCGTCGGCCCGTCATGCTCGTTAACCGTATCTTGTCGCGGCTCCTCCAGTCGGTACCGACGCTCGTCGGCGTCGCGATCATCGTCTTCGTGCTGATCCGCGTCGTCCCCGGCAATCCGATCGCCATGATGCTGCCTCCTGGGGCGACGGATGCCGACATTGCCAGGCTGAAGGCCCTCTACGGCTTCGACAAGAGCCTCATCGAGCAGTTCCTGATCTGGTCGCGCGAGGCGTTGACCGGCAATTTCGGCACCTCCATCAGTCTGAGGCAGGACGTGCTCGCGATCGTGCTGTCACGCCTGCCGGCGACGCTCGAGCTCGCGGCCCTGGCGACCACGATGGCCGTTCTGATCGGTGGCGCGCTGGCGATCATCGGCACCCGCTTTCGCGCACGCTGGCCCGAGGCCGTCGTCGATACCGTTGGCGGCATCGGCCAGTCCGTTCCCGACTTCATTTGGGCGCTCGCTTTCATCCTCGTTTTCGGTGTGCTCATGCCGGTCATGCCGATCTCGGGCCGCTCCGATCCGGCGATCTCGCTCGACTACGCGACCCGCTTCTATCTGATCGAAAGCCTTCTCAGGCTCGATGGCCGGGCCTATCGGGACCTGCTCGCACATGCGCTGATGCCGGCGCTGGCGCTGGCGTTGCCGCTAGCCGCCATAATCTCGCGAGTCCTCAAATCATCGCTCGCCGAGGAGCTGACACAGGACTATGTGCTCCTCGCCCGCGTCAAGGGCCATTCGGAATGGCGCATCATCGCCCTCGAGGCGCTTCGCAACGCCGCCATCCCGACCGTCAACCTGACGGGAGTACAGGTCATCTTCCTCATCGGCGGCAGTGTGCTCGTCGAGCGCATCTTCTCCTATCCCGGCATCGGTAATCTCTCGATCGACGCCGTCATCAACCGCGATCTGCCGATGATCCAGGGCCTGGTACTAATGTTCGCGGTGCTGTTCATCGCCGTCAATCTCGCGCTCGATCTCATGACGATCTGGCTAAACCCGAAGCTCCGCCATGGTTGAGGGCCTCGCAACATTGCCGGCCGAGCGCGGAACATGGACAAGGTGCCTTCGCAACTGGCGTGTCGCCGTCGGCGGCGGCCTGCTCGCGCTACTCCTTCTGGTCGCGATCTTCGCACCCTTGCTCGCGCCTTTCGATCCGCTCGAGCAGGACCTGGTCGCCCAGCTCGAGGGACCGTCCTGGAGCCTCGGCCATGGCCATGTGCTCGGCGCCGACAGCCTGGGACGAGACCTCCTGTCGCGACTGATCTTCGGCGCCAGGATCGCGCTGACGGTCGCCATCGCGGCAGCCGTCCCGACGATGCTGATCGGAACCCTGCTCGGCCTCATCGCCGGCTATTTGGGTGGCGTCGCCGACGCCGTCATCTCCCGTCTCATCGACGTCTGGACGTCCTTCCCGCCGGTGTTGCTCTCGATCATCCTCGTCGCACTCATCGGCACCGGTCTCTACTCCGTCATCATCGCCATCATCGTCATCGACTGGACACGCTTCGCCCGCGTCGTCCGGGCTGAGACGCTCAAGCAAAGACGCATGGACTATGCCGATGCCGCGGTGATCTCCGGGCAGAGTCCCAAGGCCATCCTGTTCCGCGAGATCCTGCCGAACATCCTGCCACTCGTCCTGGTGCTCCTGACGCTCGAGATGGGCATCGCCGTCATCGTCGAGGCGATCCTCTCCTTCGTCGGCCTTTCGCTGTCGAGTGATGCGCCGACTTGGGGCGGCATGATCGCCGAGGGACGCCAGGTCATCAATCAGGCGCCCTACATCCTGAGCCTGCCGATGCTGGCGATCCTGGCCACCGTCCTCGGACTGAACCTTCTCGGCGATGGCCTCAAATCCGAGCTTGACCCGGTGCTCAGATGAGCATGCCGATCCTCACTATCGACCGTCTGGAGGCAAGAACGACCGGTGAGATCTCGCGGCCCATCCTTCGCGGAGTCTCCATGTCGGTCGCCGAAGGAGAGGTTCATGGCTTGGTGGGCCTGAGCGGCGCCGGCAAGTCGATGATCGCCAAGGCCGTGCTCGGCGTATTGCCGGCCTCGATCAGGATCGACGGCGGCAGTATTCACTTCCGGACGACCGAACTCGTCGGCCTCCGGCCGGAGCGGCACCGGGCGCTGACCGCCCGGGAGATCGCGCTCATTCCGCAGGACCCACTGTCGGCCCTCAATCCCTCGCGACGCATCGCGGCGCAGATGACGGACGTGATGCGGCTCCGCATGGGGCTCTCCCGGCAGGCGTCCCGCGCCAAGGCGCTCGCCTTGCTCGAGGAGGTTCAGATCCGCGATCCGGAGACGGTGCTGCGCCGCTATCCGCACGAGCTCTCCGGCGGCATGCGTCAGCGCGTGCTGATCGCCACCGCCTTTGCGTCCGAGCCGAAGCTGATTGTCGCCGACGAGCCGACCACCGCGCTCGACGTCACCGTGCAGAAGCAGATTCTGAAACTGATCCACGACCTCCGCCAGCGCCACGGCACGGCCATCCTGTTCGTCACGCACGATCTCGGCGTCGTTGCCAAGATCTGCGATCGGATCTCGGTCATGCACGCCGGCACGATCGTCGAGCATGGGACGACGGCCGCGGTCTTCGCCCGCCCGCGGCATGCGTTCACGCGAGCGCTCCTCGCCGCGACGCCCCGACACGACCGTCCGAGCGCCGAGCTGAGGCCGGTGCCGCCGGACGTGCTCGAGGCGACTGTTGAGCCGATGCGGGAGGCGGCGGAATGAGCATGCCGCTGCTCATCGCCGAGAACCTCGAGGTCAGATTGCCGGACCTCGCCCGGAAACCGTTACTCGGCGCCGCGCCGATGACCCGCATCCTGCATGGCATCAGCTTCTCGATCCGCCCGGGCGAGGCCGTCGGCATCGTCGGCGAGTCCGGTTCCGGCAAGACGACGCTCGGTCGCGCGCTCGTTCGGCTGATCGAGCCGTCGGCAGGCCGGGTCTTGTTCGACGGCCGCGACATAGCACATGCCGACGAGACCGAGCTCCGGCCGCTCCGCAAACGCATGCAGATGATCTTCCAGAACGCGTTGACCAGTCTCAACCCTCGGCGGACGGTTCTCGAGAGCATCATGGCGCCGGCGCTGGCGACCAGCAGCCGACGAGAGGCCCTACGCCTTGCCGAGCAGGCGCTGGAGCGGGCCGGGCTCTCGTCCGAGCACGGCCGTCGCTATCCTCATCAACTCTCCGGCGGCCAGCGTCAGCGTGCCGGCATCGCCCGCGCCATCGTCAACCAGCCGGCCTTCATCCTCGCCGACGAGATCGTGTCCGGCCTCGATGTCTCGACGCAGGCGCAGATTCTGATGCTGCTTCGCACTCTGCAGAAGGAGATGGGTCTCGCCCTCGCCTTCATCGCCCATGACCTCGCGGTCGTGCGCGTGCTCTGCGAGCGCGTCGTCGTCATGCTGCAGGGGCGGATCGTCGAGGAGGGACCGACGGCCCAGATCTTCGACCGGCCTGAGCATCCCTACACGCGCCGGCTCATCGACGCGATACCGTTGCCGGAAGTCGACCCCGGCTGGCTCGATCGGCAGACTCCTTCGGAGGCAGCCGATGTTAACCCTGAGCAAAGACCGACGATTGTCAGCGGCACCGACCTGCCGCACAGCAAGGTGGCGCGTCAGCCAAGCCGCCCCGCCGAGACCAAGAGTGGAGGACGAATCGTGGCCCGAACAATCGACATCGAAGCCGGCGATGGCCGCACATTCACGGCCTATATGGCGAAGCCCGCCAGCGGCACCGGACCGGGCCTGGTTCTCCTGCCGGACATCTTCGGCATCAACACGACCATCCGGAAGCTGGCCGATACCTTTGCCGAGGAAGGCTATGTCGTTCTCGTCCCGGACATCTTCTGGCGCCAACAGCCGGGCGTCGAGCTCGGCTACGGCGAGACGGACCGGCCGCGCGCACTCGCCCTCTATCGAGGCTTCGATATGAAGTCCGGCGTCGCCGATCTCGCCCAGACCATCGGCACCCTCCGGAAGCGGCCGGAGCAGGCCGGCAAGGTCGGCATCCTCGGCCACACATTCGGCGGTACGCTCGCTTTTCTTGCCGCCGCGCGCACCGATGTCGATTGCGCCGTCTCCTACTATGGCGTCGACCTCGACCAGTATCTCGGCGAAGCCCGGCAGGTTCGCTGTCCGATGCTCGTGCATATCGCCGGCGGCGATCATCATATGCCCACGGAGGTTCAGCAACGGATCACCGACGCCTTCAGGGCCAGGCCCGACGTCGAGGTCTACAGCTATCCGGGCGTCGACAATGCTTTCGCCACACCTGGCCGTGACTCCTTCGACCGGCCGGCCGCCACGATGGCGATGACGCGCACGCTAACGCTTCTGAAGCGCGTCATGGGGCCGGTCTACGATATCGCCCCGGTCTGGGAGGAGCATGTCGCCACCGAGTTCGTCACGAAGAATGTCGACGACACCATGGAGACCATGGTGGGCGATCCCTGGGTCAACCACATCCCGACCATGACCGGCGCCGTCGGCTACGAGGAGCAGCGGCGGTTCTACAAATACCACTTCATCCCGTCGAACCCGGAGGATACGAAGATCATCCCCGTCTCGCGCACGGTCGGACCCGACCGCATCGTCGACGAGATGGTATTCTGCTTCACGCACACGCGCGAAATCGATTGGATGTTGCCGGGCATCAAGCCGACGGGGCGCTATGTCGAGGTGCCGCTCGTCGGCATCATACAGTTCCGCGGCGACAAGGTGGCAAGCGAGCATATCTACTGGGATCAGGCCTCCGTGCTGACGCAAATCGGCCTGATCGATCCGACGGGCCTGCCGATCGCCGGCCGGGAGCAGGCCAAGAAGCTGCTCGACCCGACGCTGCCTGCCAATACGCTGATGGGAGCCTGGAAATCGAGTGCGGGCCTGCCGACCGACGGCAGCGCGCCGGTCCCTGAGCGTCCAAGCATTGCGGCCGCACCCGCGACCGCCAAGGGCCGCACGCGGGCGCACACCCTCTCCGAGCTCACCGCCGGCATCGCCGACGGCTCGCTCCGGGTCATCGACCTGACCCAGACGCTCAACGCCCGGACGCCCGTCATCCAGCTGCCGCCGCAGTTTGCCCAGACCAGCCCCTTCTCGATGACCGAGATCTCCCACTACGACGATCGCGGCCCAGCCTGGTACTGGAACAACCTGGCACTCGGCGAGCACACGGGCACGCATTTCGATGCGCCGATCCACTGGGTGACCGGCAAGGACCACAAGAACGGCGCCACTGATACGATTCCCGTCAAGCGCTTCATTGCCCCGGCGATCGTCATCGACTGCTCCAAGGAGGTCGCCGCCGACGAGAAGTTCCTGCTCGAGGTGAAGCACATCTGGGCTTTCGAGGAGAAGCACGGCCGGATTCCGGCAGGCGCCTGGGTGTTGATGCGGACCGATTGGTCGAAGCGAACCGATCCCGCCCGCTTCCTCAATGCCAAGGAGGACGGGCCGCATGTGCCGGGCCCGAGCGCCGATGCCGTACGCTTCCTCATCAACGAGCGAGACGTCAACGGCTTTGGCGTCGAGGCCGTCGGGACCGACGCCGGCCAGGCGTTCGCCTTCGAGCCCGCCTTCCCGGCCCACAATCTGATGCATGGCGCCAACAAGTTCGGCTTGGCGAGCCTCTGCAATCTCGATCAATTGCCGGCAACCGGGGCCATCCTGGTAACCGCGCCGCTCAAGATCGAGAACGGCTCGGGCAGCCCGCTTCGCGTGCTGGCGCTGGTGGGCGCCTGAACATGCCGACGGTGACGCCGTCTACTTGACGAGCGTCACCGGCACCTCCGCGAGATGCACGACCTTGGTCGCCACCGAGCCCATGACGAGGTTGGAGACGGCGGACATACCACGCGTGCCCATGATGATGGCATCGGCGCCGAGCGACTTGGCGCGGGCTGCCACGGCCTCCGCCGTATGCCCGATCAGGACCTCGGTCTCGAAATCGACGCCCGCTTTCCGGGCCGCCTCGACAGCCGGCTCGAGGATCGACTCGGAATGCTTCTGCAGGATCTCCTGCACCTTCTCGACCGAGATGTGCCCCATCATGCGTTCGGAGACATAGGCCTCGTCATGCGATGTCACGATATGCAGCTTGGCCGGACCGGCCAGTTTTCCGGCAAGGGAGATGGCATAATCGAGGGCCCGGCGCGCGTAGTCCGAATCGTCGACGGGAACGAGAAATATCGTCATGGCTTCTCACCCATGGTTCCATTCGCCGGGCGATATTCGATCATTGGACATGTAAGACCCTTGATCGGCATCAAGCACCGGCGGCCCCGCGACGCCAGGGGAAATGCAGGCCGAGCCGCCTACGCCTCCCCCGGCTGATCTCGACTTTCGCCGTCAGACCACGCCTTCGCCCATGGCGGCGACATAGTCCCAGTTGACGAGATTGTCGACGAATGCCTCAAGATACTTCTGCCGGGCATTCCGGTAGTCGATGTAGTAGGAGTGCTCCCAGACATCGCAGCCGAGCAGCGGCTGCGCGCCATGGACGAGCGGGTTCTCGCCGTTCGGCGTCTTCATGATCTGAAGCTTGCCGTCCTTGGCCGCGAGCCAGCACCAGCCCGAGCCGAATTGCGTCAGGCCGGCCTGCACGAAATCGGCGCGGAATTTGTCATAGCCCCCGAGGTCGGACTTGATCTTCGCCTCCAGCTTGCCCGGCATCTTGGTGCCGCCACCGCCGCGCTTCATCCACTGCCAGAAGTGGATATGGTTGTAGTGCTGACCGGCGTTGTTGAAGAGACCGGCGTTCTTGCCGTAGGCGCCCTTGACGATCTTCGTCAGGCTCTTGCCTTCCCACTCGGAACCTTTGAGCAGGTTGTTGCCGTTCGTGACGTAAGCCTGATGATGCTTGTCGTGATGGAATTCCAGCGTTTCCTTGGACATATACGGTTGCAGGGTATCGTAGGCGTAGGGGAGATCGGGAAGCGCGAAGGACATGGACCTTCTCCGGGGCTCGGGGGTTGCGGTTGGGGCTGGGTCGCCGCTGGACCGCAGGCGACCGTCGCGTGAACGTTAGCCAAGGGGGCGGAAGATGACAAGGCAATGCCCCCGGACCACCGCAGGTTCCGCGCTTCGAGCAGCTTTTTTTGAGGGGGTGGGGCGCGATGACCCTGACACCGCGCCCCTGGATCACGCCGGGGAAGATACGTTTCCGTTCCAGGGTGATGTCGTTCTACGCCCCGGGCATTGAACTCGCTCTGAACGCTTTGTTCATCTGCCGTTCATGCCGGCGACCCTCGGCCCCAGGTCGTTAATTCGCCGTTAACGCCCGCCAGCTTAACCTCTCGTTCACTGATTTGTGACGGGTGCCGTCACGCACATGAGGACCGGCGGCGGAACGCTGCCGGGAAATCCCAATGCAAGTCGGACGCGACCTGACCGGCCACGAGACGAAGCCACCGCACCCGGGCGAGATTCTCCGCGAGGAGCTGCTTCCCCGGCTCGGCATCACGGCCGCCGAGCTCGCCGAGCATCTCGGAGTTCCGACCCGCAAGCTCGATGCCATTCTGGACGAGCGCCGTGGCATCAAGCTCGACCTCGCTCAACGACTGGGCGTTGCGCTGGGCACGGGAGCCCGCTACTGGCTGGCGCTGCAGATGCAGCACGACGTCTGGATGGCCGAGCGCATGGCGCCGGTGTCGATCGCGCCGATTGTTCCCGCGCGGCGACGGCCTGCTGTAGCGTCAGCGCCGTAACCGCACCGCCACTCACCTCAGCCGCGCCCGCACCACACCAAAGATCTGGCTATCCTCCATCGTCACACCATCGGGCACGAAGCCGGCGTCCTCGAGCCAGGCGAGCGTCGTCTCGAGCGGCCGAAGTCGCATCACCCAGCGCCCGCCAGAATGCGCGTTGAGGCAGCGCGCAATCAGCTCGTGCTGCGGATGATGCGGCTGCACCGTCAGAAGCAGCGTCGCGGGGCGGGCCATGCGCACGGCCAGGTCCTTGAGATGCTGCCTGAGCCTCGCGTCATCCGGGACGATCTCGTGCAGGCCGGAGACCACGACGAGAGTCGGTGCAAAGCCGATCCGATCGAGATCCGCAGTGGCGAAGGCATCCGCCTGCTCGAAGCGGGCGTGCACGCCGAGTTCACGCGCCAGCGCTGCCGCGGCCCTGACATTGGCCGGCTCGTAGTCCGAAAGCCTGGCCTCGATCGGCTTCCCACGGAAGCCGGCGAGTGCGCTCAAGGCGTAGCGCCCGCCGCCGCAGGCGAGGTCCGCGACCGCCGGCATCAGACCGGCCTCGAGCTGGCCGTCGATCTCCTCCGAGATGGCCCGGGTGACGAGCGTGCCGCGGGCGCGGATGCCCTTCCAGCCAGGACTGTTGAGATAGACCCGGTCGATCGCGCGGCCGAGCGGCCCCGTCCCTCGCGCCTCGTTCCGGTAGACATAGTCCAGCATCAAGCCGGAATCGAAGCCATGACGGAGGCCGAGACCAATGCCTTCGGACAGCGGGCCGATCATGGTGAGCGCCATCCGGATGGCGCCGTAGTAGGCGGTCTTTGGGTGCCAGGCCGGAAGCGGGCGCTTGAGTTGCTCATACCGGGCGAGAGCCCGGGCATCGGCAATGGACAGGGCGGGCATGGGGACTCCGACATAATTGAACATTGTTCAATATATGCGCTCGACATCCCAAAACGCAAGATATCCCCGAGACCGATGGTTAATCGGCCTTCAATCGCATGAGTGAGCCGGACCTGTTCGCCCTTGCATCCGATACGAGAGGCCCCGAACGTCCACTCTCGTCGCGCACCGCCTGCCGGGACCTCACGGACGTGTCAATTGTCCTCTGACAACCCCGCCGTCGACACGGGCTTCCCGCCGCCGAGCACACCGAACCACTTGCCGTCGGGCAGCAGGCGATCGCCGAGATACACCCAGGTGCTGCCGGAGCCCACGAGGGTGACGATCGGCTTGGCGGGCGGCGTCACGAAATAGAGCCCGATGACCGCGGCCAGCATCGCCGCGGACGCCGCGGGCGCATGACCGTCGAACAGCTTCAGCGCCGAGCCGAACGACGACTTGATGCGCTCGTTCATGACATCGACCGAATACATTTCGTCGAGCACCAGATGCACGACATAGCCGAACAGCATGAACATGCCGCCGAGCCAAGCGACGATGTCGCTCGTCCCGAACATCCTCGAATAGACGATGGCCGTCACGAAGGCGAAGAAGAGGCCGGCGAGGATGGAATGAAAGACTCCCCGATGGTGGGCAATGGCGTGAAAGAGATTGTGTCCGCCATAGCGGACGAGGAGATAGGTCCCGGCCCACAACAGCCACATCTCGGCCAACGAGTAGTTCAACCCGATCTTCAGCAGCAGCGCGAAGGCCATGAACACGCCGAGGCCGGAGAAGATGGCCTGCGAAGCGCGCGATTTCTGAAGATCGATGTCCGGCAGCACGGCGCCGATCGCGCCCGCGCCGACCAGCGTCAGAACCTCGGTCTGGGTGACCAGGCCACCGGCGACCACGAGGGTCGACATGACGCCGGAGGCGACGATGCCGACGGCGATGTGAGTGGTGAAATTGGCCATGGCGTGCTCCTGTTTCGCCGGCGACGCGAGACAAGAGGGCCGGAACCGTTCTCAACAAACTGATTCTGTCGCCAGACGGTAGCGATCGCCTGTCGATAGTCTGTGGATAAGTAGGGAGCGACCAAAGCCTCGGCAAGCCCCGTCCGCCACCTGCCGACCGAGGTCACCGCTGGCCGGCGCGCTTGCCGTCGCAGCGCTCGAAAGACCTGCGCCACCGTCGCGCAAAGTCCAAATTCCTACAATCCGGTCAGATGGTTGCCTGGTTCAGCCGACGTTCATGACGGCCACCTTAGAAACTCTGACAGTTCGATTGGGTGCGGTTTACCGCCAGCTCGTGCTAGGCTGACAGCAGCGGACCGTCACGTCAGGGAGACCAGATGATGAAACGCATTCTTGCCGCCGGTGCCGTTCTGTTGGGCCTCACAGGTGTTGCGGCAGCTGGTGGAACACCCGCCGACCAGCAAGCCTGCAACGCCATGGCCGATCAACTCGCCGAGGCGGCCGAGAACAAATCCATGAACGAAACGCAGATCGCCGAGGTCGGTGATCTGCTCGTCAAGCTGATGACCGAGTGCGAGTCGAACAAGCTCGCCGAGGCAGGGCAGACGGCCGACAAGATCCGGGCCGCCATCGGCGGTTGACGCACTTCTCGTCCGCTCGTTCTGGTCGCGCCGGACCGCATCCGGCGCGATCTTCTTTGGCATCGAAGCTCAAGCAATAGTGAGTGCCACGCTCCGGGCGGTAGGCTATGTTGCGCCGAACCATCCAACCCTGCCGGAGATCGCCGTGCCCGCCTCCTTGAGATTCGCGTTGGCCGCCGCCACGCTCCTCCTCAATCTCATCGGCTCCCTATCAGCCCTCGCCGCCGATCCCGATCCGACGAAGTGGGACACCGTGCTCACCGCTGCGAAGGGCCAGACGGTCTCCTTCAATGCCTGGGGCGGCGAGCCTAGAATCAACGACTACATCGCCTGGGCCGGCGCCGAGGTCGAGCAGCGCTTTGGCGTCAAGGTCAACCAAGTCAAGCTCGCCGACACCGCCGAGGCCGTGCAGCGCGTGCTCGCCGACAAGACCGTCGGCAACGTCACTGGCGGCGCCATCGATCTTATCTGGATCAACGGCCAGAACTTCGCGGCCATGAAGGCCAATGGCTTGTTGTTCGGTCCCTGGGCGAATGCAACGCCGAACTACAGTTTGACGGAGCCCGAGCGCAACAAGGACATCACCGCGGACTTTACGGTACCCGTGGACGGGCTCGAGAGCCCCTGGGGCCGTGCGCAGGTCGTCTTCTATCACGACTTCGAGACCGTGACGGTTCCGCCCAAGACGATGAGTAGCCTGCTCGCCTGGTGCGGGGCCAATCCCGGGCGCTTTGCCTATCCCCAGCCGCCAGACTTCCTCGGCCTCACCTTCCTGAAACAGGCCCTGCTCGAGCTCGTGCCAGATCGCGGGCCCCTCTACACGCCGGTCGAGGGCCAGGATTTCGAGATGGTCACTAAGCCACTCTGGGATTTCCTGGACAGGCTGCATCCCGTGCTCTGGCGGCAAGGCCGCGCCTTCCCCGCCAACTCGACCGAGCTTCGCCGCCTCTTCGCAGACCAGGAGACCAAGATCGGCTTCACCTTCAATCCAGGCGATGCCAGCGCCGCCATCGCCAACCGCGAGTTCCCCCCGACCGTCGAAAGCTACGTGCTCGATGGCGGCACCATCGGCAACGTGCATTTTCTGGCCATACCGTTCAATGCCGCCAATAAGGAGGGTGCGATGGTGCTGGCCAATTTCCTGCTCTCGCCCTTGGCCCAGGCCCGCAAGCTCGATCCGTCCGTCTGGGGCGACCAGACGGTGCTGAGCGTCGGCACGTTACCGGCCGCCGATCAGGCCCTGTTCGACACTCTCGACCTCGGGCACGCGACGCTCAGACCGCAAGCCCTGGGCACACCCATACCGGAGCCGCACCCGAGTTGGATGACGGCCATCGAAGCGGCGTGGCTCAAGCGCTACTCCGCTCCGTAGTCGGCCAGGCGGACCCGAGGATGCTGCGGCTCGCCGCACGTGCGGTCATCGTCGCCCTGGCCGGACCGGTGATTGCCGGGTTTCTCTTCGTACTGCTGTCGGCATGCGGCATTGCACCGGCCCTCGGCAGGCTTGGCATCGACGGCTCGGCCTTTGTCGCGCTCACAGAGACTCCGGCCCTTGTCCGCTCGATCCTCCTCAGTCTGGCCTCAGGCATTCTCACGCCGCTCGTAGCACTTCTGATCACGATCCTCTTCCTGGCGGCGGCCCATTCCTCGCGGAGCGGCGACCTCCTCCGCCGCGCCGTGTCACCGTTCCTCGCCGTCCCGCATGCGGCCATGGCCTTTGGACTCGCTTTCCTGATCGCACCATCGGGCCTGATCCTGCGGGCCCTGTCACCCTGGCTCACCGGTCTTCACGAGCCGCCGGACCTGCTTATCGTCAACGATCGCTGGGGATTGGCGATGATGGCGGGTCTCGTCGTCAAGGAGACGCCGTTCCTCTTGCTGATGAGCCTGTCAGCATTGCCACAGGTTCAGGCCGGCGAGCGTCTGGCTGTGGCGCAGACTCTCGGCTATCGGCCCGTCACCGCCTGGCTCAAAGCCGTGGCACCGGCGCTCTATCCCCTCATCCGGCTGCCCGTCTACGCTGTCGTCGCCTATGCGTCGTCCGTCGTCGATGTCGCCATGATCCTCGGGCCGACGACACCGCCGACACTCGGCGTCGCCATCTTGCGATGGGCGAACGATCCGGATCTCGAGCGTAGCCTCGTGGCCAGCGCCGGTGCCCTCGTGCAGCTCGCCGTGAGCCTGTCCGCGATTGCGATCTGGTGGGTGGGCGAGGCAATCGTCGCCCGCCTGGCCCATTGGTGGATCGAAGGCGGCAGCCGGAGCACGGGCGACGGCGCTCTCGGAGTCCTAGGAAAGGTCAGCATGGCTTCCGTCGCCGGCCTCTCGGTCGTCGGTCTCGGTGCGCTGGCGCTCTGGTCGGTCGCCGGCTATTGGCGATTTCCCGAGCTGTTGCCGCGCGACGTAACGCTGGAGATCTGGCGCACGGGGCTTCGCAATCTCACCCAACCCCTCGAAAACACGGCCGCCATTGCCGCTCTCGCGACGGTGCTCGCATTGGTCGGCGCCATCGGCGCCCTCGAGCATGAGGTCCGACGCGGCGTCAGAGCGAGCCGGACGGCTCTGACCATTCTCTACCTGCCGCTCTTGGTGCCGGCCGTGACGTTCCTGCTCGGCCTCAACGTCGCCGCCGCGCTCGCCGGCATCCGCCCGGGCTTCTGGCCGGTGGTCGCAGGCCATGTGCTGTTCGTCCTCCCCTACGTCTATCTCTCGCTCTCGGAAGCCTATTGGCGACACGATCCCCGATGGTCGGCGGTGGCGCGGACGCTCGGTGCACGACCGGCCGGCGTCTTCTGGCGGGTCCGACTGCCGATGCTTTTGACCCCGATCTTGGCGGCAGCGGCGGTCGGCGTCGCTGTCAGCATCGGTCAATACCTGCCGACGCAGGTGCTTGGTGCAGGCCGCGTTCCGACCATCACGACCGAGGCCGTCGCGCTGGCCTCTGGCGGCGACCGGCGATACATCGGCGTCTGGGCCCTGTTGCAGGCGGTGCTGCCGGCAGTCGGATTCATACTTGCCACGGCGCTGCCCAGGTTGATCTGGCGCCACCGCCGCGCAATGCGCGAGACCCGGCGATGACGCATGAGCTCGTGCTCTCGGGCGTGAACATCCACCGGCAGGCGGAGCGGCTGCTGTCGATCGACGCACATATCGGCCCCGGCGAGGTCCTGACGGTGATGGGTCCCTCCGGCTCCGGCAAGTCGACATTGCTGTCCTATGTGGCGGGCCTGCTCGATCCGGCATTCACAGCCGCCGGTCGCGTTCTCCTCGATGGCCGTGATATCTCCGGCCTGCCGCCGGAGGAACGGCGCATCGGCCTCATGTTCCAGGACCCGCTGTTGTTTCCCCATCTCTCGGTCGGGTCCAATCTGCTGTTTGGGGTTGGTCGTCGGGTGCCCGAGCGGAGAGCACGGGTTCGGGCCGCACTTGCCGCCGCCGATCTCGTGGGATTCGAGGATCGCGATCCGGCGACGCTGTCCGGTGGCCAGAAGGCCCGGGTAGCGCTGATGCGCGTCCTTCTTTCGGAGCCGCATGCGCTGCTGCTCGACGAGCCGTTCTCGAAGCTCGATACCGCCCTTCGCAGTGAGATTCGCAGCTTCGTCTTCGCCCGGGCTCGCGCCGAAGGCCTACCATCGCTCCTCGTCACCCACGATCCCGCCGATGCCGAGGCAGCGGGTGGCCCGGTGATCCAGCTCGGTGATTGAATCACAAGCGTTTCCCGTTTGTTAAGGTCCCGCGTTCATTCTCTCGTAGGGATTGGCCGGAGCGCGACCCGCGTGGCGCCGCATACGGCCGGAGGGATGGGCCCGGTTCCGGGGAAAGCTGCCGCCATGCCAGGCAAGAGCACGCTCAGGCGGCTTCCGACGATGCCGAAGGTTGCAGCGGCACGCCCGATGCGGAGCCTGGATCCGGCTGACTGGGCAAGCTACCGGCGCCAGGCGCACGAGGCCCTCGACGCCGCATTGGATCATATTGAGAGCGTCGCGACGCGGCCGGTCTGGCGTCCGGTACCGGACCCCGTCAAGCAGAGGATCGCCGGGCCCACCCCGTGGACCGGACTAGGTCTCGGCCACACGCTCGACGAGGTGAGGCGACTCATCCTCCCCTACACGGTCGGCAACACGCACCCTCGCTTCTTCGGCTGGGTGCATGGCAGCGGCACGGCCGGCGGCGTCGTCGCCGAGATGCTTGCCGCGGCCATGAACGTCAATGCCGGCGGACGCGAGCATGCCGCCGTCTATGTCGAGCGGCAGATCATCTCTTGGATGACGGAGGTCTTCGGATTTCCCCAGGCGGCCAGCGGCCTTCTCGTCTCGGGCACGTCAATGGCGACGCTTATTGCGCTGACGGCAGCCCGCGACAGCGCAGGATCGGCCGATACGCGCAGGAAGGGTGTCGCCCGGCGTCGGCTTACTGGCTATGCCTCGGTCGAGTCGCATTCGTCGGTCGCCAAGGCGTTCGAGATCCTGGGTCTTGGCCGCGAGGCGCTCCGCCTCATACCGGTCGACGCAAAGCAGCGCATGGACCCGGCGGCCCTCGCACGGCAGATCGCCAAGGATCGTGCCACCGGATTCGAGCCCTTCGCGATCATCGGCACGGCCGGAACCGTCAATACCGGCGCCACCGATCCGCTCGCCAAACTCGCCCGTATCGCGCGATCCGAGAAACTCTGGCTCCATGTCGATGGCGCCTTCGGTGCCCTCGCCCGCCTTTCGCCGGAGACCCGCAGCATCGTCGCCGGCATCGACCGCGCCCATTCAATCGCCTTCGACTTCCACAAATGGCTGCACGTCCCCTACGACGCCGGTGCCGTGCTCGTCCGCGACGGCGTGCGATTGAGAGAGAGCTTTGCATCACGGCCGGACTACCTCAAGGGCGCCGCCCGCGGCCTGGCAGCCGGCGAGCCGTGGTATTGCGAGCTCGGGCCGGAGCTCAGCCGCAGCTTCCGCGCCTTCAAGGTGTGGTTCACACTGAAGGAGCACGGGCTCGATCGGCTCGGCGAAAAGATCGCCGACAATTGCCGCCAGGCGCAGCATCTGGCTCGGCTGGTCTCCGCACACCCCGATCTCGAGCTGCTGGCGCCGGTGGCGCTCAATATCGTCTGCTTCCGCTACCGCTCGGCTGATGCCACGAAGCTCGACGACATCAACGGCGAGGTCGTGGTCGCCCTGCAGGAGAAGGGCATTGCCGCGCCGTCGACGACGCGCATCGGCGGCCAGCTGGCGATCCGCGTCAACCTGACCAATCACCGGACCACCCTCGCCGACCTCGACCTCCTGATCGAGGCCGTCGTCGCAGAGGCCCAGGCCCTGCCGTCGACCAAGCCGCGACCGGGACCCCCCCGCCGGACAGCGAAAGCGGCCTCGGTCCGACCGACGGCACGTCGGCAAGGCCCCGTGCTGCTCACTCCCGAGGCTCACAAGATCTTCCAGGAGTTGATAGCGGCGCCCGAGCTCGCGCCGGTGCTCGAAGGCTGCGAGGTTCGGATCGCCGATACGAGCGAGTCTCTCTTTGTCGCCGACGACAAGACCATCGCCATCTCACCCGGCATGCTCGCCAATTCATCCACGGCGCGCCTTCTGTTGCGACACGCCGCTGAGGTCTCACTTTGGCAACGTCTCACGTCAGGTCAGCTCGGGCTTGCCTCGCAAGCGGCGTCGGCCATTGCCGCTTGCCGGGTTGCCGCGAGCTACTTGGCGACGCTTCCCGTCGACATTCGACTCGCCGCCGTGGCCGGCCTTCCCGACTGGCTGGCCGCAGCCTATCGCGCTGTCGCTCTGCCGGATGCCTTCGACGAGCTCGGGCTGTTGCTCGGCAATTCACCCGTCGACCTCGGTGGGCTGCTCGCCCTGCAGGGCCTCGAGCGCGCGGACATCGCCCGGATCGTCGCCAGCCCCGCACTCCGCACCGAGGCGGTCAATATGATGGCAGGCCTGAGCTTGGTCGCTCTCTCGGCCGAGGCGATGGTGCTGTCGGGAGGCGATCCTCGAATTGCCCTCAACCCGCGTACCGGCATGAACGGCTATGGCGCAGCGCCCCGTCCCGTCACTGGCGAGATCAGCTTCGCATCCTCGACCGCCAGCTCCATGACGACGACCGGTTTTGCGGCCGTCGAAACCCTCAGGCAGCACCTCATCGCCGAGGCCGTCGGCGGCAGGCTCGCAGCCGCCTGCACGCGTGAAGCAAACGCCATCCGGACCGAGATCGGGCGACATCTGGGTCTGGACCAGGTCCCTGGCGCCGACGTCATTCTCGCAGCCTCGGGCACCGACACCACGTTCGCCGCGTTGGCCATCGCCAAGGCCGCCGACTCCACGCCGATCACCTCACTCTTCCTGGCGCCCGACGAAACGGGCTCCGGGATACCGCACGCGGCGGCGGGACGCCATTTCCTGAACGCGACATCGCTCGGCCATTCAGTCGCCGCGGGCCAGCCCCTCGAGGGCCTGGGCGGCGAGACGGTCGACGCCCAATGGATCCCTCTTCGCCTCCCTACCGGCGCGCTTCGCGCACAGGCGGAGATCGATGCGGAGGTCGAGAGCAAAATCTCCGGGATCATCGCTCGTGGGCGCAGGTGTGTGCTGCATGCCCTCGATGCGGCCAAGACCGGGGCCGGCGCACCAACTCCCGAGGTGATCGCGCGATTGCAGCACCGCTACGGCTCGAGGCTCGTCGTCGTCATCGACGCCTGCCAGATGCGACTCTCGCCGGATGCCCTGCGCCAGATGCTGGCGCGCGACCAGATGGTTCAGATCACCGGTTCAAAATTCTTCGCCGGACCGCCCTTCTCCGGTGCGCTCGTCGTTCCGGCGGCGGGTGTGCGACGTGCCGCGGAGCTATCGCAACTGCCCGCCGGCCTCGGACTCTATAGCGCCCGAAGCGAATGGCCGCCGGCGCTGGCGCGTCCGGCCGCAACGCTGCCGCCGACGCCCAATCTCGGCATCCTGGCGCGTTGGCGGGCGGCGCTCGACGAGATCGAGCGCTTTCAAACCGTGCCGGCGGACCAGGCCGAGGAGATCCTCACCACGTTCGCTAGCGAAATGCGACGAGCCGTGGCCGGGCACTCCCTGCTGGATCTCATCGAGGCACCGGTCGTCGATCGCTCCAGCCTGTCGGCGGAGAGAGCCTGGTCCGATGAGCAGACGATCCTGAGCTTCACGCTCGCGACGATCCGGCACGGCAAGCGCGTACCTCTCCACATGGACGAGCTCAAGCGTGTGCATCGCTGGCTGTTGAGCGATCTGTCGGCCGCGCTACCGGTGACGCCTTCAGACCGCGCGCAACGCGCGGCCGCCTCGCGCTGCCATCTCGGACAGCCGGTCAAGATCGCGCGTGACGGCGACCGGGCCGTTGGTGCGCTCCGGCTCTGCGCGAGCGCCCGGGTCGTGACATCGGTCGCCCTCGATCGCCCGAACGGCCGCCCGGCCACCGAGCGCCTCGCCGCCGTCCTCGACGACGCGTGCCTGGCGCTGGACAAGGCGGCCCTGATCGCGCGGCACTTCGATATCCTCAGCCGAAGCCTGCAAGACTAGTCGGGCCGTCTCCCAAGGTCGCCTGCGCTCACGCGAGGGCCCTGATCTTCTCGGATTGCTGCTCCGGCTGCCCCTCGATGCGGGACTTGAAGAAGTCGAGAAACGCCTCGACCTTCGCCGGCATGAACTCACGGCACGCGAGCACGGCGTAGAGGCGACTCGGAGCATCGCTCAGCCAATCCGGCATCACATGCAACAGACTGCCATTCGCCAGCTCCTTGTCGATCGCGGCAGCCGGGCAGAGCGCAATTCCGAGACCGGCCAGGGCCGCCTCGCGGATGAGGTCCGAGCAGTTCGTCCGCAACCGGCTGTTGATGCGAATGATGTGGTTGTCGCGGCCGTTGACGAGGCGCCAGTACTCCTCGTCCGCATGCCCAAGACAGATGTGGTCCTTGAGATGCGACGGCTGGCTCGGCCGCCCTTCCTCCTCGAGATAGTCCGGCGAGGCACAGAGAACCTGCGGCAGATCGGTCAGTTGCAGGTATTCAAGGTCCTCGCCAGGCGCTTTGCCGACATGGAGGGCGACGTCGATGCCGTCCCGTATGACGTCGGCGGGCTCGTCCGAGGCGTGGAGATCCACCTCGACGTCGGGATAGAGCCGTGCGAACCCCGGCAGATGCGGCACGACGAGACGGCGCAGCACCGCTGCCGAGGCGTTGACCTTCAGCCGTCCGGAGGGCCTGGCGTTGTAGCGGGCGATGAAGTCCTCCGATTCCTCGACCAGGCTCAGAATGTCGACCACCCGCCGGAAGTAACCTTCGCCGATGTCCGTGAGCGAGAGCTGCCGCGTCGAGCGCTGGAAAAGCCTTGCGCCGAGCCGATCCTCCAAGAGGCTGATGCGCTTGCTCACGACCGCCGGCGACAACCCCATCTCGCGCCCTGCTGCCGACATGTTGCCTGTGCGGGCCACCCTGGCAAATATCTCGAGATCGGTCGTATCCGTCATGGCCCTCTCCTGTTGACGCCTAACCCTCTGAATAGGTGCCGCATTCCCCCCATCAACGCACAAGATCCGTTCGCCGATGGAAGGAATGCGTCTATTCCGATTTTCATGAATTGGCAATTTTCAATTGTAGTCAAGAGAAAATTAACCAGAGGTTGCCAATTTGGGCGACAGCCGGCCCCGCCACCTCAAACGTCCAATCCGCCCTTGAGAAGCCGCCAGGGCGTGGCAACATTACCCTCTTGGAGCGGGCTCGCGCCGCGCGGCCCCTTGGACCCGCTCCAAGGTGTTGGCTTTGAGCAGGCTCTGACGGCAATCCGGCTTCCACTTTGCCTGAGCGTGCTCTAGCGCTATGAAAACGCCGCACAGCATGAGGGCACCGTGGGCATACTTCAGCGTCCGACGCCGGACCCGACGATTCTCGCGAACCGCTCGCGCATCGTCCGCGACCTAGAGCGACTAATGGGCCAGGCTAATGTCATTGGTGACGATGACGGCTGCCGGAGCTTCGAGACGGACGCCTTGACGGCCTACGCAGCGAAACCGCTGGCCGTCGTACTCCCCGAGACGACCGAGCAGGTCGCGGCGACGATGGCCTACTGTCATACCCACGGCGTGAAGGTCGTGCCGCGCGGAGCCGGCACCTCGCTTGCCGGCGGCGCCTTGCCGGCGGAGGACGGTATCGTGCTGGGGCTCGGGCGCATGAGCCAGGTGCTCGAGATCGACTACGCCAACCGGTCCGCCCGCGTGCAGGCCGGCATCACCAATCTCGCGATCTCCGAGGCGGTGGGCGCCAACGGTTTCTTCTATGCGCCCGATCCCTCGAGCCAGCTCGCCTGCACCATTGCCGGCAATATCGCCATGAACTCGGGCGGCGCGCATTGCCTCAAATACGGCGTCACCACCAACAACCTCCTGGGCGTGAGAATGGTGCTGGTCGACGGCACGATCGTCGATATCGGCGGCGCTCACCTGGACGCACCGGGTTACGACCTGCTCGGATTGATCGTCGGCTCGGAGGGCCAATTCGGTGTCGTGACCGAGGCGACCGTTCGGATCCTGAAGAAGCCGGAGGGCGCCCGGCCAATGCTGATCGGCTTCCGCTCGAGCGAGGATGCCGGAACGGCCGTGGCCCGCATCATCGCCGCCGGCATCGTGCCGGTCGCCATCGAGTTCATGGACAAGCCTGCAATCCAGGTCTGCGAGAGCTTCGCCAAGGCCGGCTATCCCCTCGATGTCGAGGCCATGCTCATCATCGAGGTGGAGGGCTCCGACGCCGAGATCGACGAGGCGCTGAGCAAGATCCGGCAGCTTGCGAGCCCCGCCAATCCGACGACCATCCGGATCAGCCAGAGCGAGACGGAGACTGCCGCAATCTGGAGGGGTCGGAAATCCGCCTTTGGCGCCATCGGCCGGGTCGCCGACTACCTCTGCATGGATGGCACCATCCCGCTGTCCCGGTTGCCGGAGACGCTGACGGCGATCGCGGCGATCGCCGAGCGCTTCGGTTTCCGGGCGGCCAACATTTTTCACGCCGGCGACGGCAATCTGCATCCCCTCATTCTCTATGATGCGAATCAGCCGGGAGCGATCGAGCAAGTGGAGGCCTGCGGCGCCGAGATTCTCAAGCATTGCGTCGCCGTCGGCGGCTGCCTGACGGGCGAGCATGGTGTCGGCATCGAGAAGCGAGACCTGATGCCCTTGCAATTCACACCGACGGATCTGGCCCAGCAGAAGCGATTGAAAGAGGTCTTCGACCCCGGCTGGCTGCTCAATCCCGGCAAGGTTCTGCCGCTCGACCTTCGCGAGACGGAATGAGAGTGCGCCGATGAGCCAAGCCCTGAGACCGGCCGATGAGCGCGACCTGGCGCACATCTTCAGCGAGGCTGCGCGCGGGCCACATCCCATCGAGATCACGAGCGGCGGCTCGAAACGCAAGGTCGGACGGCCGATGGAGGTCGAGGCGGAGGTGTCTCTCCGGAACCTCCGCGGATTGATTTTCTACGAGCCTGGGGAGATGGTCATCTCAGTCAGGGCGGCAACCCCGGTCGCCGGCCTCGAGGCCGAGCTCGCCAAGCACAATCAGATGCTGGCCTTCGAGCCCGTCGATCTCGGGCCGATGCTCGGCGAGAAGCCGCAGCTCGGGACGGTCGGCGGCTTGGTCGCCACCAACCTGTCAGGTGCGCGCCGCATCGCCGGCGCGGCCGTACGCGATCATGTTCTGGGTCTGCGCGCCGTCAACGGACGGGGCGAGGCGTTCAAGGCGGGCGGTCGCGTCATGAAGAACGTGACCGGCTACGACCTTTGCCGAGGCCTGGCGGGAAGCTGGGGCACGCTCGCCGCCCTGACCGAGGTCACGCTTCGCGCCGTCCCGAAGCCCGAGGAGACGCGCACGCTGCTGCTTTTCGATCAGCCGGACGAGATCGCCATCGAAGTCCTCACCGGCGCCATGGGCACACCCTACGAGGTGACGGGAGCCGTGCACCTGCATGCGCCGCTCGTGGGCCGACTGTCACATCGCCTGCTCAGCGGCGCCGGCAGCTCGGTCACGGCGCTGCGCATCGAAGGGTTCTCCTCTTCCGTCGCCTACCGGATCGGCAAGCTCAAGGATCTATTCGCGGCCTACGGCGACATGCTGGAGCTCGATCACCCGGCGTCTCTCGCATTTTGGGAGGAGCTGAGGCGCTTGTCCTTCCTCGAGGCCACGAGCGACCCGGTCTGGCGGCTCTCGACACCGCCGGAGATCGGACCGCGTCTCGTCGGCGCAATTTCGAACTACATGACGTGCACTGCGGCCTACGACTGGTCGGGCGGGCTCGTCTGGCTCGAGGTGCCGGCCTCCGTCGACGCCGGCTCGGCCGAGATCCGCCGCGTCGTCGCCACCCGCGGCGGCCATGCCACGCTCGTCCGCGCCGAGCCTGCCGTCCGGCGCGCCGTCGAAGTGTTCCAACCGCTCGACATGGCCGTGCACCGGCTATCCCAGGGCTTGAAGCAAAGCTTCGATCCCGCGGGCATTCTCAACCCGCGACGCATGTATTCCGACTTCTAGGATCGATAGCTCCGATGCAGACAAACTTCACGGCCGAGCAGCTACAGGATCCGGATCTTCGGGAGGCGAACGCCATCCTGAGGCGGTGCGTGCATTGCGGGCTCTGTACGGCGACCTGCCCGACCTACCTGACTCTCGGCGACGAGCGCGATTCACCGCGCGGCCGGATCTACATGATCAAGGACATGCTCGAGAGCGGCCGGCCGGCATCGTCCGAGATCCGCACTCACGTCGACCGCTGTCTCTCCTGCCTTTCGTGCATGACGACCTGTCCGAGCGGCGTCGACTACATGCATCTCGTCGATCTGGCGAGAACGCGGATCGAGGCGACCGGGCGTAGACGTCTCGCCGACCGGCTGTCGCGACGGATACTCCGCTCGATCGTTCCGCATCCCGGCCGCATGCGGTTGGCGACGCTTGCCGCGCCCCTCGCCCGGCCGTTTCGTGGCCTTTTGCGCGGTCTGGGGCTCAAGGCGATCGCCGCCATGCTCGATCTCGTGCCGAGAGACCTGCGTGGGCGGGGCATCGGCCGCCTGGCGCGGTCCTCCGCTGCGCTGGGCGAGAGACGGGGCCGTGTCATTCTTCTCGGCGGCTGCGCCCAGCAGGTGCTGCGCCCGGACATCAACACGGCCACGATCCGCATGCTGACGCGCCTCGGCGTCGAGGTGATCGTCGCCCCCGAGGCCGGCTGCTGCGGCGCACTCGTGCAGCACATGGGTTTCCAGGACGAGGCGATCCGTCAGGCGGCCCGCAATGTCCAGGCCTGGCAACATGTCATGACCACCGAGCCGGCCGATGCGATCGTCATCACGGCATCCGGATGTGGCACGACGGTCAAGGACTATGCACATCTCCTGAACGCGCATCCGTCCGTGCAGAGCGACGCCGTCACCGTATCCGGACTCGCCAAGGACATCACCGAATATCTCTCGCGCCGCGACCCCGGACCGCCCAGGCGCTGGTCCTCGCTGCGCGTGGCCTACCACTCGGCCTGCTCGATGCAGCATGGCCAGCGGGTCATCGACGAGCCGAGACGCCTTCTCGAACGGGCGGGGTTCTCGGTCGTCGAGATTCCGGAGGGTCATGTCTGTTGCGGTTCGGCCGGAACCTACAACATCCTCCAGCCCGACATCTCCGCCCAGCTACTGAAGCGCAAGGTCGCAAACATCGAGAGCACGGCACCCGATGTCATTGCGACCGGCAACATCGGCTGCATCACGCAACTGCAACGGGCGACCGACGTGCCGGTGGTACACACGATCGAGCTCATCGACTGGGCCTATGGCGGTCCGGTGCCGCGGGGTCTCGAGCGCTTCGAGGAGCGTGTGCAGGAGGTTCCGGAAGGCAGGATCGCGACGCTGAAGGCCGCGCGCTAGGCCGGCGGGCGTTCGGGGGCGATGCCGAGCTCGGAGGCACGGTGTCGAAGCGCTGACCGGTTTTGACCTGCGCGCGACGGGCACGCATCAGCGCGGCCTCGTCGGCAAGCCCGGCCTCGGCGAGGCGGGTGGAGAGATTGGAGATGCAGCTGTCGGGCGTCGCGTCCATGGGGGGATTAGAGCAGGTTTTGTGGCCACCCGGGAGTAGCGATCATGGATTCAAACGGGCACCGCTCAGCTGAACGAGAATGTGCGAAAAACTCTGGACATTACCTGCTATCTCAATCTGGCTGGAGCCAGGTTGAGACATGTCGCCGGCACCGAATGGTCGACGAAGAAGTACCTATCGATGGAGCCGCTGAACGATCACCAGACGACACCGGCAAGCGCCTGAGCCCCAGCCGAGCGCCGCTCAGCCAAAAACGAAAGTGCGAAAAATTCTGGACACTACCACCGGCCGGCCATCGCGTTCATAAAAGTCAGCACTGGCCGAACGACCTGAAGCTACTGGACCTTGTCCCCGGGCTTGCCAAATCCACGAATAAAGAAGCGACTTGAGCTATCATTGGGTGACTGTGACGGTCTTGTCGACCTTGTCGAGATGTCTAAGACGTTGGCGGTTTCAGTATCCAACTCAGCGACGACCTCGTTGGCGCGAGATAAAAGAAGCAACGTACGATTATCACGCCACTTAAGCCGACCAAACACTGGTTGATAATATACATAGATTGGTTTGGTCTCCCACATCTGATGCATGGCCGGCCTATCGGATTGCTCCTTCCACACAGCAGCATACACTCGAAATGACTCTTCATCGTGGTGGCCAACAAGCATCGCGCGGCGACTTCGATTCGGGTTAAACACAACCTTATTGCGCTCCACAATTCTATCGAGCGTCGAATTGTCAAGCTTATCAAATGCTTGCTGCAGAGACGCTGTATCCCAACCTTGGCGGATGGCGAGTTTCATCATTGCATCGTGAATTATGTAAAGCGCAGCGTGACGGAACTCAATCCTCTCCATTGCCAGAAGCGTCGCCAACTCAAACGGACCCCGCCGCACGTCCAAAACATCGAGCGCCTCGAACACCTGCTCCCCGGACTCGGGTTTCAATGATATCTGAACCTTTCGGAACTTTCCCGTCTCGAATGGAGAAATGTGGTCGAGGTAGTTCTCAGCAATGTGCCAAACCTTCCCATTGAAAGGTTTGGCACCGCCCACGCTCGAAGCATAGCACAGCACGATCATACTCAACTTCATGCAAAACTCCTTATTTTACCGATCCAAAAACATCTGAGTACGTGCTAGGATCGCTAGCTGGACGAGTGCTGCCACTACCGTCTGGGCCTGGCCTGCTCATTCCAACCGGCGGAGTATTGTACTTCTCAACGTGCTTGTTGACCACCCTCTGTTCCCAGTCCAACCCTCGGCGTCGATTTGGGAACTGAGCTACAACACGGTGTTGGTACGTACCTGGACCGTACTGTTTGTTGAGCTTTGCGACCTGTCGCTGTGGTCGATTTAGAATTCCACGAATGCTGAATTTTCCAGACGTAATTCCTGCTTTGTAAAATCGTTGCTCTGGCACTTTTGTTTTGACATTTACGATTACGTAACCTTTTTTTTAGCGCGGCTGAGTGTGCTGTTCTTTGAATATGCAGTTGTGGGTCGAGGTGTCAACGCATTGATAGAGATTGGGCTGCGGAATTTTCCGTATGCTGAAGTGGCTCTACTACTCTCATAGCCAGCGACTGCAACTGCAACGCCAAAATCACCCAAGTGGCCTGTCTTAGCATAATTCGCCTGCGCCCGCTCCAATCCAAACTGGCTATTTGCAAAATCACGGAACGCTTGAGCTTCTTCGTGTGATATTTCACCGGATAATTCCGAGTCAAAATTGTTCGCGAGTGCTTTCGACCTCATGGGGTCTACTGAGTATTCGATCTCTCCAGGCTGATAGCCTCCGAACTGATCGGCCGAATCTTGAAACGTCTGATGCCCATTCGGATCGCTCTTGTTGACAGGATCGTTCCCCGCATACGCATACCGGTTCGTCCCCACGCCCTCGAGCAACGGATCCCAGTCATCCGGCGTGATGAACCGCGCGAGCAC
>JAWKVX010000008.1:0-112778 GCA_041397825.1 Hyphomicrobiaceae bacterium | reverse complement strand
CGCACAGGGCACCAATTACCCGGAAGTCAATCCGGCGGCGCACGGCGCGGACGAACTCGTTCCGAGAAATGAATGGGTCGCATGGCGGCAAGCCACCCGGTTCGGTGTGGGCACCGGCGATCATCTGTGGTTCGGGGACTACGCGGCTGATTGCGCTTCCATGATCTTCGGCAATGGCGGTGGGCGTGCTATCCGTCACTATCGCTATGCAACGCCGACTCACTGGTTCGTGGTGCGCGGCGCCGAGGCTGGCACAGATAAGGCCGTCATGCGCGATGTTTGCAAGCGCATCGCCAACAGCGTTCATTTTGCGGGCAGGGCGTTTTCCGCGGCGGATGATTTCATCTACCGCACCGCCCACATGGGAGGGGGCCCCGGCAATTCCACCAATTGGCGCGAGATCAACACCACGCATCACATCACCCGCGTTGTGCGCGACATGGGTGGCGTCAAGGGCCTGCGCTTCGCCGCGCGGAAGTTCGAGCCGACCGACATACAAATCGATATGTTCGACGCCGCCAGCCCATAAAGACATTCGGCGCCTTGCAAACGGGTCGAGTTCCCAAACTGAGGCGAACGCAGCGCTCTAGATTCTGGACGTGGTCAACACTGCTTTCAGTGCCGCCGTCGCGGAGCAGCCGAATGTCCCCTTCTGCATAACTCCCACCTTCCCCACCCCACCAAAAAATTTGACACCACCGGCTCGGTCCCCGACCATGCCCCGATCGCCCAGCGCGTGGGGAAGAGAGGTTCTCGATGGAGCTATCCGACGTCGTCGATACCGACCGTTATCCGTTTTCCGAGGCCGAGAGCCCGAAGCGCGCGGCGCTCGTCGCCCGCTTGTCGTCGGAGCTGGCTGCGCAGCAGTATTGCAGCCTCCCCGGCTTCATCCGGCCCGAGGCGCGGGCCCGGGCCGTCGCCGAGGCCGAGGCGGCGCTGCCGGAGGCCAACCACAACAACGCCCAGCGCAATTGCTACCTGCATCGCCAGCCCGATCCGGCGCTGCCCGCCGATCATCCCCGCAACATCATGCTCCGCTCGAGCGTGCAGATGGTCGCCTACGACCAGCTCCCGGCGGGCTCGCCGATGCGCACGCTCTATCATGCGGGCGTCTTCCGCCGCTTCATCGCCGATGTCGTCGGCGAGCCGGTGCTCTACGACAGCGCCGATCCCTACCAGCCCGTCAACCTGCTCTGCTATCGGACGGGCGATCAGTCGGCCTGGCATTTCGATTCCGACAATGCCTTCACCATGACCCTGATGCTGCAGGCCCCGGAGGCCGGCGGCGCGTTCCGGATGGCGCCCAATACGCGGAGCGATACCGATCAGCAATACGACCATGTCCGCGACGTGCTGCAGGGTCGGCGGCCGGCCGAGGTCGTCGAGGTGGCGCGCGAGGAAGGGGCGCTCTGCCTCTTTCGCGGCAGCAATTCGCTGCACTCCGTCAGTCCGGTGATCGGCCCGCGCATGCGCGTGATGGCGGTGTTCGTCTACGAGCGCCAGCCCGGCGTCGTCGGCGATCCCAAAGTCAACGCGACCATCTACGGCCCGCGGGTCGCGGCAAAACTCTGACGCGCTGGGGCGGCGGCTAGGACAGCGCCGTCGGCCGCTTATCGAACCAGGGCGCGGCCTGCTCGAGCTCGGCGGCGAGCTTCAGCAGCAGCGCGTCCTCGCCGAACTTCGCCGCGAAATGCACACCGACCGGCAAATGGTCGGCCGTCCAGTAGAGCGGCAGCGAGATCGCCGGCTGACCGGTCGCATTGAAGAGGGCGGTGAAGGGCGAGTAGGGGAGCACGCCGTTGGGGCCGAGCCGATAGTCGAGGAAGTCGCGGCTGACGGGCTTGAAGCGGCCGACCTTGGCCGGCGGCTCAGCCAGCGTCGGCGTCAGGAGCACGTCGTAGTCGGCGAGGAAGCGCGCCATCTTGCGGCCCATGCCGTGCACGACGTTGAGGGCGGCGAGATAGTCGGCGCCGCGCACGCTCCGGGCGTGCTCGATGGCCCCCCAGGTGACGCCCTCCAGCTCGTGATCCTCGGCTTTGCGGCCCATCGCCCGCTCTTTCGACTCGACCGTCAGCGCGGTGCCCGCCGCCACCACATCCGTCCAGGCCCGCATCAGCCGCATGATGTCGATCTTGGGCGCGGCCTCGATGATCTCGTGGCCCAGATGCGCGAGCAGGTTCGCGGTCTTGGCGACGGCGGCCTGGCAGTCGGGATGCGTATCGGCGCCGGTGAAGGATTTGCTCGATACGGCGACCTTGAGACGCTTGGGCGGTGTCTTGATCTCCTCGAGGAACGGCCAGGCGACGGCCGGCGGCCAGTAGGGCGCGCCGAGGTCGGGGCCGTGCGTCGCATCGAGGAGGGCGGCGGTGTCGCGCACCGTGCGCGTGAGGAAGCCGTCGATCGCCATGCCGCCCCAGCCCTCGCCGGAGGCCGGCCCGTCGGGCAGGCGCGCGCGCGTCGGTTTCAGGCCGACGAGGCCGCAGCAGGCGGCGGGAATGCGTACCGAGCCGCCGCCGTCGCTGCCGTGGGCGAGCGGCACGATGCCGGCCGCCACCGCCGACCCCGAGCCGCCGCTCGAGCCACCGGAGGTGTGGCCGAGATTCCAGGGATTGCGCGTCGGGGCGTCGTAGACCTGCGCCTCCGTCGCCGGGCCGATGCCGCCCTCGGGGCTCGTCGTCCGGCCAAAGGTGACGAGGCCGGTTCTCTCCATCCGGAGGAAGATCTCGGAATCATAGGCCCAGGGCTCGTTGGCGAACAGCCGCGAGCCCGAGCTCGAGGGGAAGTCGCGGGCCTCGCAGCCGAGGTCCTTGAGCAGGAAGGGCACGCCGGCGAAGGGGCCGTCGGCCGGCAGGTGCGCGAGGCGCTTGCGGGCGACGTCCGCCTGGAGGTGGACGATCGCGCCGATCTTGGGATCATAGCGCTCGACCCGGACCAGGGCGGCGTCGAGCAACTCGGCCGGCGTCACCTGCTTCTGGCGGACGAGCTCGGCCAGCCCCAATCCATCGTAGCTCTCGTATTCCTTGAAGTCGGCCATGCAACTCTCCCTCGGGCTCTGCTTCGATCATGGATCGTTATCCTAGCGACCGGATCGCGGACGGGCGAGCTTGACGACGACGTTGGATCTGCTATATTTGAACAACGTTCAATTAAACGGGAGCACCCTCGTGCTGTGGCATCGGCAGAAGCTCGAGCGGCAGGTCGAGCGTTGGCATCGGCAGGGCTGGGTCACCGATCAGGGCCTCGACGGCATCCGTGACGAGCTCCACCGCGGCTCGGCCCGTTTCGGCCTGGCAGGCGTGCTCGGCGTGCTGGGCGCGACGCTGATCGGCTTCGGCGTCATGATGTTCGTCGGCGCCAACTGGCAGGAGATGCCTCGCCTCGTGCGCCTTTCGCTGCTCGGCGCCGGCATGTGGGCGGCCTACGGTCTCGCCGCTTGGCTCTACGTCAAGGAGCATCCGGCGTTCGGCCATGCCGCGGTGCTGCTCGGCTCGGCGATCTTCGGTGCGAGCATCATGCTGATCGCGCAAATGTACCACATCGAGGGGCATCCGCCGGGCGCGGTGCTCGTCTGGGGGCTCGGCACGGCGCTGGCGGCGGTTCTCTTCCGCTCCAATCCCGCCTATGCGCTGGCGATCGGCCTCGCGGGAATCTGGGGTGTCTGGGAAACCAATCTGTGGGGCACGCTCCACTGGCCCTATCTCGCCTTCTGGGGGGCGTTGTTTCTCGCGCTCACGCTGACGACGCGCTGGCGCTTCGGCTATCATCTGCTGGCGTTCTCGTTGTCCGCCTTCGTCGTCCTCATCGGCTATCTGACGCAGATCGGCGACGGCCATTGGCTGACGCTCGGCATCGGCCTGGCCATCACGGTGCTCGCTGTCGCCCTGCGCGATCCGATCGATCGGGTGCTGGCGGCAAGCCGGCCGGCGGCGGCCTATGGGCTGGCCGTCGCGTTCGCGGCGTTGTTCTCCATCCAGTTCCTGGAAGGCAGCTTGTGGGGCGGCGGCAACGAGGCTTGGCTCGCCTCGAACGGCATGCCGCTGTGGCTGCTCGGCGCGGGCTCGCTCGTGCTGCTCGTCGGCGGTCTCGTCGCGGCCGCGATGACGGACAACCGTGGTCTCATGTGGGTCGCCTATGCCGGGATCTCTTTGGAGCTGCTCGGCATCTACTTCCGGACCTTCGGCACGCTGCTCGATACCTCGCTATTCTTCCTGATCGCGGGCGTCCTGGTCGTCGTGCTCGCTGTCATCGCCTACAAGCTCGTCAAACTGCCGCAAGCCACCGCCAAGGAGGCGACCTGAGCCATGCGCGTCAACACCTGGATCGCCCTCGTCATCGTGCTGCTGGCCCAGACCGGGGTGCTCGGCTGGATGGTCGTCGAGCGCGTGCAGCATCTCAAGACCGGCCGCGAGATCGTCCTCAATACGATCCCCGTAGATCCGCGCTCGCTGTTTCGCGGCGACTATGTGATCCTCAACTATGACATCTCTCGCGTGCCGCGCGGCGCCGGAGAGACGGTGCGCAACGGCGACGTCCGCTATGTCACGCTCGAGGAGAAGCAGCCAGGAAGCTGGAGTGTCGTTGCCGTGGGAAGCGTCGTGCCCGAGACTTCCGGTCCCGGACAGATCGTGCTCCGTGGCACGGTCGTCAACACCTGGACGGGCGATGCCGGCGCGACCATGGACCTGCACTACGGCATCGAGAGCTATTTCGTTCCCGAAGGCGAGGGCGGGGTGCTCGAGACGAAAGTCCGCGGCAACGCGCTCAAAGTCATCGTCGCCGTCAACGACAGCGGCAAGGCGGCCATCAAGGGCCTCATCCTCGATGGTCTGGTCCGCTACGATGAGCCGCTGCTCTGAGGCGTTGCAGCTCGCCAAATCATGTTAAGCTTCCGCTCCCGGCCGCTGCGGGCGATCGCAGCCCAGCGTGGAGGACATGATGAAAACTGCACTCGTTGCGTGCGAGAAGCACGACGGGCTCGATGCGCTGTTTGCCGCAACGCGCCTTCTGGTCGACCGGTTCCAATGCTATGTCGAAGGCGCCGCGACCATCACGGGATTTACCGAGATCGCCGCCATGGCGCCGGCGGGTGCCGCCCCGGTGCTGCTCGAAATGCCGGACGACAGCAAGGACGTGTCCGAGTTGAGAGACGCCTTTACCGCCGCCATGCGCTCCGGCGGCATCACCGAAGCCGGCCCGAGCCGCAGCGGCGCCTCTTTCACTTGGCGCAACGACGGCTCCCTCAATGATTTCGCCTTTGCCGCCCGGGCCCGCATTTTCGACATCTCCATTCTGGCGCGGCCCGTCTCCGGGCAGCCGCGGCCGCGCATGGGACTCCTCGAAGCGACGCTGTTCGAGAGCGGCGGGCCCTTGCTGATCGTGCCACCGGTGGTGCCGCAGAGTCTTGGCGAGCGCATTATCATCGGCTGGAACGGCTCGACGGAGACGACGCGCATCATCAATTTCTCGATGCCGATCCTGGCTCGCGCCAAGGAGATCATGGTGCTGACGGTCGACGACGGG
The DNA here is from genome assembly GCA_041397825.1 of Hyphomicrobiaceae bacterium. Classification (GTDB taxonomy): domain Bacteria; phylum Pseudomonadota; class Alphaproteobacteria; order Rhizobiales; family Hyphomicrobiaceae; genus JANNSX01. The sequence continues at coordinate 107,258 of JAWKVX010000008.1, read as the reverse complement.
TCGCTGATTGGCCCGCCCGGGCATATGCTGGCCAGCCACCTCGACGCGCACGGTTTCAACGTCAGTCACAAGATGGTGACGCAACCGGGCGGCAACGCCGGTCCGACGATATTGGCCGAGGCCAAGGAGTTCGGCGCCGACACCGTCATCAAGGGAGCCTACACGACGAGCCGCCTCCGGCAGATGATCTTCGGCGGCGCGACCTCGCACATTCTCTGGAACGCCGACCTGCCCATTCTGATGGCTCACTAACCAGGGGACGTCTCATGACGGACATCAAGCGGCACGAGCCGGAGGGCGGCATCCTGTCGAATGCAGTGGAGGCGGGCGGGCTGGTCTTCCTTGCGGGCTCGGTCGCCGACGATCTCGACCTCGACATCGCCGGCCAGACCCGACAGGCGCTGGCCTATATCGATCAGATGCTGGGGCGTTGCGGCACCTCGAAGTCGAAGCTCGTATCGGCGACTGTCTTCATCGCCGATTGGGCCGACGCGCCGGCCTACAATGCCGTATGGAAAGAGTGGATCGATCCCGGCAACTTGCCGGCTCGGGCGACCGTCGAGGCCAAGATGTTCAGCCCCAAATGCCGGATCGAAATCATATGCGTGGCAGCCAAGTAGACTGCAGACGCAACTCGCAGGCGATCGTTGACCTTGATTTGCAAGGTGCGTTGACCGCTTAAACCCAAATGTTGCTTCGTACGGCGAACCCCTTATCCCACAAAGGTTAATGGGTTTTCCGTCGGATTGGGCGTGACCGTCCCGTGGACTGGTGCGCCAACATTTGGGAGTCGCGAGTGATGTTGAAGATTTCCGTTTCTACCCTTGCGGTAGCAGCACTCTTGGCCGGTGCCGGCATGGCGAGCGCGGGCTCCGCGCATCGCGGTGGCGGTCTGACATTTCTGCACACGATGGTGAGCGAGGGTGGCAAGACCTGTTTCGGCGACCACTACCATCACGGCAAGGGCCGGGCTCAAAGCGAGGACGAGGCCAAGATGAAAGCCGGTCAGGCTTGGTCCTGGCTGGTGGCCGCCGAGTACGGCAAGGACTGGGCCGCCTGGGGTCTGGCTGCCGACGCGTCGATGACCTGCGTCAAGGGCGAGCGGTCCTATCGCTGCTACGCGCACGCGCGGCCCTGCCGCTACTGATCGGCGCCGACGTCTTCACAGATCGCCCCCAGGAGCTGCCTGAGCAAGCCGCTGGGGGCTTTTGTCGTTGTCGACCCCGTTGTTCCCGCCGCGCCGACCGGTCAACGCGCTGCGGGTGCGATATCGCCTCTGAGCCTCCAGCGCCCGCCTAAGGCGCATACCGTTGGCATCACGGAAGCGAGCACGACGACGCCACCGGCTCCACCTGACCGGGAGCGTCCTCAGCCGATGTAGTCGGCCGGCAGATTGTCGTAGATGCCCAACAGCATGGAATGATCCTCGATACCGGCCTGACCGATGAGATCGAGCTCGCCGGCCTGCAGGTCGATGACGGCACCCGCTTCCAGGAGGTTGATGTCGCCGCCATCGGCGAGGCCCCGGAAGTCGAACATGTCGCCGTCGGCGCCGAGCAGCCAGTCGATGCCGCTGAGATCGAGGCTATCGGCGTGACTCGGCCCGGCACCGTCCGAGCCGTCGTTGGAGAGCTCGAAAACAGCCGTCAGCGTTCCCGCGACCTGCCAGACGAAAGTGTCGCCGCCGGCGCTCGTCCAAACGAGCAGCTTGTCTGCGAACTGCAGCCGCTCGATGTGGGTCAGCCGGTCCACGCCGTCGCCGCCGGAAGACGGCGAGTCCGATGCGTCGTGGTGGCGATGGGAGACCGTCGTCACGCGGTCGGCGACCTTGATCTCATACTCGCTCTGCTGGCCGCGATAGATCACGGTGTCGATGTCGCCAGCGTCGGCGCCACTTCTCATCGACCGATCCGGCTCGCCTGCCGTCGACGCTGGCGCGGCGTCCGATTGCACCAGAGCCGCGGTGATGGGCCCGGTCAGATCGCCGTCGATGACGTCGTCGCCGGCACCGCCCTCGATGACGTCGCTGCCCCCGCCGGCGTAGATCACGTCATTACCGTCGCCACCGAGTACGATGTCGTCGCCAAGGCCGCTCGAGATCGCATCGTCGCCGCCGCCGCCGAGGATCGTGTCGTTGCCGGCACCGCCGTCGATGGTATCGTTGCCGTCGCCGCCCGAGATGTGGTCGTTGCCGGAGCCGCCAACGACGGTGTCGTCCCCGTCGCTCCCGACGAGGTCGTCGTCGCCCTCCGTGCCGAGCAGCAGCAGGCCCGCCGGAGCCGCCGCATTCGGCTGCAGCCGTCCATCGCCATCCGCGACGACCCGGCCGTCGAGACCGACGTCGACGAACTGAAGGCGGGCATCCACCGCCGGACCGGTGGACACGGGGGCTTGGTCGTCATCGGATGCCTGGGTGCCGGTGGTGGTGTCCTCCACTGTCGTGCCGCCACCGATCGCCTCGGCCTCGCCATCGTCGGACGGCTGCGGCGCGGCAGCTCCGCTGTCAACCTCGCGCAGCAGCATGACCTCGCTCTCGAAGGCGAAGTCGGCGCTCGCCGGTTGATGCGAGACATCATCCAGGAGCGGAACGAGCGCCACGCCGCCCAACGCTCCGCCGGCAAACCCTCCCGTGGCGTTCAGAAAGTCGAGGCGATCGACAGGGGCCAGCTCGGAGGCGTCGATGACGCCGTCGCCGTTGAGATCGGCGCTGCCGAAAGCCAGCAAGGCGGCCGCAGTCTGCTTCTCCTCGGGCGTGATGGCGTCGGTGATCGTCTCATGCGTGCCATAGGTGGCGATCAGATCGATGATGCGCTGGGGCTGATCGAGCGCCGCCATCAGCTCGCTCCAGCTGGTGAATGGCGTGACGGCCGACGCTCCGCTCACCAGGGCGGTCAGGACGATGGGCTCCTCGCCGGCGCCGTCCCGGATGGGCTGAAGCAGTCGGTCGATGGTCTGGGCCAGGGAACTCTCTGGATCAAAGGACTGGGGCAGCTCCTGGAGGCGGATGCTCAGCCAGGACTCGATCACGGCAAGGTCACTGGTGGCGTGGATGACCTGCTCGAGCTCGGTGACCAGTTGCCTCTCCGCGACGCTGAGAGGCTCGCTCTCGACGAGGATCTGCTCGAGAAGGATCGCATAGTCGGACTGAGCAAACACCATGACGCATACTCAACTTGGAGGCCACGTCCCGCCCCAGCGGTCCGGTCTCGCGAACTCGATAGCCGCTCAGACGGCTGACGTCTTATCTATAGATCATCGTGCACAACGGTTCGAGTGAGAAAACCGCGGTTCGTGAAATTAACCGTGGCGGCATGCCGGATCGGGCCGATGTGACGTCCACGGGTCGGACTAGGTACCCCGGACGAGGGAATTCACTGCTCAATCAATGGGAAATGGCAGCGGACGAGCCGCTCCGCCGCCAGCTTCCGCGTGTCTGGCGTGCTTGTCATGCATTCCGGCGCCGCCTTCGGACAGCGGGTATGGAACTCGCAGCCCCTTGGCCGGTGCGCCAGGCTCGGCACCTCGCCGACGATCGGCGCCTCGGTGCGCCGCCGGCTCGGATCCGGGATGGGCTGGGCTGCGATCAGGCCGGCCGCATAGGGATGCAATGGGCGTTGGAACACATCCGCTGTCCGTCCCTGCTCGACGAAGCGGCCCATATACATGATGGCGATGCGATCCGAGATGTGCCGGACCACGGCGAGGTTGTGGGTGATGACCAGATAGGTCAGGCCCAACTCCTGCTGCAGGCGGGCGAGCAGGTTGAGGATCTCGCCCTGGACCGAGACATCGAGGCCGGCCGTCGGCTCGTCGGCGATGATCAATTTCGGATTGAGGGCGATGGCGCGGGCGACGCCGACGCGACGGGCCTGGCCACCCGAGAGCTGGTGCGGATAGCGGCTCGCGAAATCCCGCGGCAGGCCCACCAGATCGAGAAGACGTCCGACCTCGCTGTCGAGGTCGCGGTCCTTGATGTCGTGCACCTGGAACGGCTCGGCGATCAGCGCCCGCACCGTCCGGCGCGGGCTCAAGCTCGACACCGGATCCTGGAACATCATGACGACGTCGCGGTGATAGGCACGATCGCCTTGCGGGGAGGTCCCGAAGGGATTGATCCCGCCAAAGAGGACGGTGCCGCCGGCAATCGGCGTCAGGCCGATGAGGGCACGGCCCAATGTCGATTTCCCGGAGCCGCTCTCGCCGACGAGCGCCAGCGTGGTGCCCTTCTCGATCACGAAGGAGACATCGAGAACGGCGTCGAGATGGCGGCTCTTGAGACCGAGCAGGGCGGCTTTGACGGGGCCCGCGGTCGTGTAGCGGACATGCAGATGCTCGACGGCAAGCAGTGGTGTCCCGCTCATCGGCGGCCCCTGTCGAGAAGATGGCAGCGGGCGTGATGATCGGGGCCTGCCGCGACATCGGGCGGTCGCCGCGCCGCACACGGCTCGAACGCGGCATTGCAGCGTGGCTCGAACACGCAGCCGGGCGGCAGTCTGAGCAGGTTCGGCACATCGCCCGGGATGACGGGCAGCGTCCGCGTCGTCTCGGCAATCCGAGCCGGATCGCACTCCAAGAGCGCCTTCGTGTAGGGGTGCTGCGGACGGGCGAAGATGTCGTAGACGCTGCCGTCCTCGACCACCTCGCCGGCATAGAGGACGACGACGCGGTCGCAGAGCTCGGCCACGGCGCCGAGGTTGTGCGAGATGAAGAGGATCGTGCTGCTGGTCTCCCTCTGCAGCTGACGCAGGAGGTGCAGGATTTGCGCCTCCATGGTGACGTCGAGGGCCGTGGTCACCTCGTCGGCGATCAGGATCTCGGGCTTGAGCAGCAGGCTCATGGCGATCGAGATGCGCTGCCGCATGCCGCCGGAGAACTCGTGCGGATAGCGTTTGAGCTGCCGCTCGGCGTCGGGAATGCCGACGCGTTTCAGGAGCTCGATGGACAGGGCGCGCTTGGCGGCGACCGGGCTCGAGTCCCGATACTGGATGTCGGCCATCTGCTGGCCGATCGTTCTGACCGGGTTGAGCGAGGTCATCGGATCCTGGAAAACCATCGAGATGCGCTCGCCGCGAAGCGCGCGCATGCCGTTTTCATCGAGCTCGAGCAGGTTCTGGTCGTGAAAGGCGATCCGGCCCTCTGTGACGACGGCATTGGCGGCCATCAGGCGGACGATCGCCAGCGCCAGTGTCGATTTTCCCGATCCACTCTCGCCGACGATGCCGACGATAGAGCCCATCGGCACGTCGATCGAGATGTTGCGCAAGGCGTGAACCGGGCCGGCGAGCGTCCGGAAGTCGACGCTGAGGTCGCTTATCGACAGGGACAATCGGGACGCGGCGGCCGTGCTCATACGACCCGCCTCAGCTTGGGATCGAGCAGGTCGCGCAAGGCCTCGCCGAGGAACGTGAAGCCGAGCGTCGTGATGATCAGTGGAAGACCACCGCAGAAGACGATCCAGGGCGCCTCGCGGATCAGCAGGAAGCCTTCCTGAATGGTGCGGCCCCAGGAGGGCGCAGGGGGCGGAATGCCCAGCCCCAGCAGCGTCAGGCCGGCCTCGAGTGCGACCACGGCAGGAATATCCATGGAGGCGATGATGAACAACGGTCCGACGATATTCGGCAGCACATGCAACCCGACGATGCGCAGCGGCGACGCGCCCAGACTGCGGATGGCGTCGATGTATTCCGAGCTCTTGCGGGCGAGCGTGGCCGTGCGCGTGAGGCGCGCGTAGCCGGGCGTCTGGATGACGACGATGACGAGCATCAGCGTGTTGAGGCTCGGCCCGAGCAGCACGGCGACCAGGAGCGCCAGGACGACCGTCGGGAACGAGTAGAAGGAATCGAATATGAGCACGAGGATGTTGTCGAGCCAGCGCGGCCCATAGCCCGCGAGGAGGCCGAGCGCCAGGCCGAGGACCAGTGCGATCGCCACCGAGGTGATGCCGACGATGAGGGCGATGCGGGTGCCGAGAATGACGCGGCTGAAGACGTCGCGGCCGAGCTGGTCGGTCCCCATCCAATGCACGACGTTCGGTGACTGCAGCTTGTCGGGAATGTTGAGCTTGAAGGGATCGAAGGGTGTGATCCAGGGCGCCAGCAGCCCGACCAGAACCACGGCGACGACGATCGTCAGTCCGAGAACGCCCATCGGGTCCTGGCCGATGCGCCGCGCCAGCAGCCGGAGGCCGCTCGGCGCTCGGGTTCCGGCTGACACGGTTTCAGAGCTTGGCACGGGCACGGGGGTCCAGCCAGACGATGAGAAGATCGGCGATCAGCATGGCGACAGTGAAGAGAAAGACGGTGGTGAGGACGGCCCCCTGGACGATCGGGACATTGCGGACGTTGGCGGCATCGACGATCAGCTTGCCGATGCCGGGCCGGGCGAACAGGAACTCGATGAAGACGGCGCTCGAGAGCAGACCTCCGAAGGCCAGCGCCAGCAGCGTGATGGTAGGCAGGATGGCGAGCCGCAGCGCATAGGCCCTGATGATCTGGAACTCCGGCAGGCCGAAGGCGCGGGCCGTGCGCACGTGGTTCTCGCCCATCACCTCGAGCATCGATGCGCGGACGATCCGGGAGAGATAGCCGACCCAGCCGAGGCCAAGCGCAAAGCTCGGCATGACGAGATGCAAGGCCTGATCCTTGAAATCGCCCCTCTCGCCCGCGCCGAGGAAGGGCAGCCACCCGAGCTCGATGGCAAAGAGCAGGATGACATAGATGGCGACGACGAAGGAAGGGATGGAGATCGTGCCGACAGAGAGGACCCCTGTGAGCTTGTCGAGAAAGGAGTTGCGGCGAATGGCGGAGTAGCAGCCGAGCGGGATGCCGATCAATGCCGCCCAGCCGAGCCCGACGGCGATGAGGGTCAATGTATAGGGCAGGCTGTCCCAGACCAGGAGTGCCACCGGCCGCTGGCTCCACATATCGGTCCCGAGATCGCCGCTCAGTATCCGTCCGACAAATGTGACCAGCTGCTCCGGTACGGATTTATCGAGCATCATCTCGCGGGTTATGCGGGCCTTCATCTCGGCGCTCGCTCTGGCACCGAGCAGGATCGTCGCCGGATCGCCCGGAATGAGCTTCAGGGCGGTGAACAGCATCACCATCGACGTGAAGCAGACCAGCAGAGCAAGCCCGATGCGCTGGACGACATAGAGGATCATGGCCTGCCAATCTGCGGACGTTCAGGTGGACACTGGCGAGCTCAGGCCCGCCAGTGTCCGGATCATCTTACGCCGTTGTGAAACGCTCGATGCGGACCTCGCTGCCGGGATCGAACGCCGGAACGATCTTCTCGGAGTAGATGTAGCTGATCGGGTCGTGGGTGATCCACACGTAGCAGCCCGTATCCTCCATGATCTCCTGCATCCGGAGATAGATCTCGTTGCGCTTGGCGTCGTCGGTCTCGACGAGACCCTTGGCCCAGAGATCCTCGAACTCTGGGTCCGACCAGCGCTCCCAGTTCCAGACGCCGACCTGGTTCTTGAGGAACCATTGGATGCCATCGGACGGATCGGGCGACATGCGGTAGCGCATCCACCACATCTGCAGCGACTTCCATTCGTCGCCCTTGTCCTCGAGCCCCAGATTCCAGAAAGGACCGGAGTCGAGCGGGATGATCTCGAGCTTGATGCCGACATCGGCAAGGTTGGCCTGGACGATCTGCGCCGCCGTGATCCGGTAGGCCTCGTTGAAGGTCTTGAACTCCAGCGAGAGATCGCTGACGCCGGCCTCGGCCAGCAGGGCCCGTGCCTCATCCGGGTTGTAGCCGTATTTCGATTCCGTGCGATAGCCCGGAATGCCCTCGGTCACCACACCGAAGCCCTTCGTCGCGACGCCGCCATAGGCCGCGGCCAGGATCGAATCGACGTCGATCGCCCGCTGGATGGCCTTGCGGACCCGGATGTCCTTGAGCTTCTCATGCTCGGAATTGAGCCCGATCCAGGTGTAGTAGGGGCCGGGATGGGTGATGAGCTTGGAAGCCGGCGGCATCTGCTTCTGATAGCGTGCCGCCGTATCCGGCAGCACGTTGGTGATGGCCACCTCGCCGGCCTCGTAGGCGAGCTCGGCCGCCTTGGTGTCCTCGACGTTGACGAAGTGGATCTCCTTGAAAGTCCCTGGCGTGCCCTTCCAGTCCGGATTGATCTTGAGGACGACACGCTGCTTCGGCGTCCACTCCGTCATGATGTAGGGTCCGAGCTGGGCCGGGAGCTCGGTCGTGAACTTCTCGTCCTTCAGCCCCGAGACCACGGATTTGGGCACGATCGAGCCCGACTCCGAGGCGATGCCCATCAGGAACGTCGCCGCGAAGGGGTTCTTGAGGACGACGACGCCGCTGTACTTGTCGGTGACCTCGACATGGTCGAGTACAGGGAAGCGGGCCGCCCAGTCCGATTTCAGCATCCGCTCGAAGGAGTATTTCACGTCCTCGGCGGTCAACTCACCGGCGCTGCCGGACCACATCAGGCCCTGTTTCAGCGTGAAGGGGATATGGGTCGGGTCCTCCTGCACGATCTTCTCGACATAGTCGGACGGCAGCCAGCCCCAATTGCCCTTGTCGTCCTGGACCGGAACCGCCAGCCGCGGCAGGCAGGCGAAGTCGATCGATGTCTCGGCGCCGCCGATCATATAGCCGGGATCGAGCACCTGGATGTCGGCCTCCATGCGGACCTTGAGGAGGTCGGCATCGGCCGCGAGCACCTGACTCGGCTTGATGCCAAGTGCAGCGAGCGCGGAAAGTGCGGTTGCACTCTTCAGAATTGTGCGGCGACTGATGTCCATGCGGCCCATGGTGTTCCTCCAGGCGGGTTGTTGGGGCGACCTCGGTGTTCCTTCATTCGTCTCGAATACCGGACTCTCGAGCAATAGCCTATCAGCCCGACAAGCCACCGGGGAAGCCCGTTTGTGTGGCCGCCGACCGATGGCGCAACCGGTTTCATGACGTTCCCGCCGTCTCGCGGTAGCGGCGCTCGAGCGCCTCCTGTCGGGCCAATGCGGACGGCTCCAGGTCGGCGGCGGCGGGAATGTCGGGCTCGTAGTAGCCGTAGTCGTCACGCCCGCGCACGAGAATGGCGCTGTCGCGGACCGCTTTGACCTGCCGCACATGCGTGGCGAAGTACTGAACGTTGAGGCCGATGCGCCGGTCGGCCGACCGGTTCGGCATCGAGGCGTGCAGCGTCCAGCCATGATGGAAGGAGGCCTCGCCGGGAGAAAGCGGACAGAGGATCGAGTTCTCTTCGTGGACGTCGCGAACCGTCTGACCTTGTAGCAAAACGTTCGTCTCGTCCTGGGTCGTCTCGTGCCTGACCATGCCCTGCGTGTGGCTGCCGGCGATCATGCGCATGCAACCGCTCTCCTCCGTGGCTGGCGAGAGCGCCAGCCAGAGCGAGACCTGATCGTCGGAGTTGAAGCCCCAGTAGGTCAAATCCTGATGCCAGCTGACATGCGACTTCGACCCCGGCTCCTTGACGATGTAGGTCACGTTGTGGAGCAGGATGTTCGGGCCGAGGAGCGCCTCGACAACGTCGAGCACGTTGGGGTGGGTCGCCAGCTCGTAAGCGGACCTGAGGATCGTGTGGACCTTGGTCTTGTAGTGCAGGGGTCCGATCTTCGCTTCGGCGGCCTCGAGGCGTCGTCGATGCTCGAGGGCCTCGGTTTGACTGATGATCGCAACAGGCGAGATGAATCCGTCACGCTCATAGGCGGCCGCCAGGGTCCGTAGGCTCGGCTGGGGCCTCTCGACCTGCTCGCCCTCGTTTTCTCCGATCACAGGAAATTTCGCTTGAACGAGCGCTTGAACGTCCGTTCGGCAAAGGGCTTGCCGCCGTCCCAGGTCCGGTGCCACCCCTCGAGGTGGAAGTGGCTCTTGTCGCAAGTCATGACGATCTCGCTCTCGGCTCGGGCATCCCATCTGCCGCGCTTGAAATGGGTGGAGCAATGGACACGGCTGCGGGCTGAGGTCGGGTCGTCGCGGACGACGCTGAACTCCTTCGTCTTCGTCAGGCTGACCTCGGTGCCGATATCGTCGATGATGAAGGTCCCGTCGTTGCGGGCGTGGCGGAAGGTGGTCCGCTCCGTCGAGATGTCGTGATGGATCTCGCGCGTCTCGCCGCCCGGATCCTTGATGGTCAAGGGCGCGGAAGGGGCCTTGTCGACCGGCTTGAATCGGACCTTGGGCAACCCGTCCTCCGAGACGAGCACTGGCAGCTCGATCATCGACCCGGCGCCGTCGACGGTGACCGTCGTCATTTCAGGATCCGGCCAGGTCATGGGGAAATAGCTGGTCGAGACGGCGACCCTGAGCCGATGCCCGGCGGGCACCGTCTGGGCGATCTCGTCGAGCTCGACGGTCACGTCGTAGCTCTGACCTTTCTTGAGGGGCTTCGGCGTCTCGTGGCTTTCGCGATGCGAGAGGTTGAGCAACCCGTAAGTGATGCGCTCGACCGTGCCGTCGGGGTGGATGGTATTGAGACGGACGCAGATATGGGCCTGCGGCTTGTCGGCCGAGATGCGCAAGCGCGCAACCGGTCCGCCGACGATGGTGATGGGCGCCTCGAGCACCGGCCCATCCCAGCACAATGACCCGGCATCCTCGCCGCGCTGGTCCAGCGCCAGCTCCGGCGCGATCTTGCCGAGGCCGTAGGCGCACCATTCGCCGGAGGCGAGGCCGGTGGTGAGGGGTGAGCAAACCGAGCGTAGCTCGATGTTCTTGCGGGGGGCAGTCCTCGTCAGCTCCGCGCCCGCCAGATAGTGCTTCTGCATCTTGATGTTGGGGCTCGGCCATTGATCGAAGCCGATCCAGCGTCCGGGCCGCATGTCGTGATGCGGCTTGGGTTTCAGGCTGTCTTGAGCATAGACACGCATCGCCGGATCGCTCTCGGCGCCATTCTTCTCGCCCTTGAGCCAACGATCGAAGAAGCGCTTCGTCTCCTGCAGGAAGCCGATAGCCGGGCCCGGCACGCCATGGTGGGGATACTTGTGACCCCAGGGCCCGGCGATGCCCTTCGAGTGCGGGCCCATGTTCTCGACCGTCCGGAACACGGCCGTCGTATAGCCGTCGACCCAGCCGGAGGCGTTCATGACGGGAACGCTGATTCTCGAATAGTCCTCGATGACGGAGCCGTGCTTCCAGAAGGCATCCCGGGTCTGGTGCTCCATCCATGTGGCGACGGGATTCTCCATGTTGTCGATGCGGTGCTTCCACATCTTCCGCCAATTCTTCTCACCGACGATCTCTGGGTCGGGGGGGAGCCCTAAGATCTGAAAGAAATAGCCGCCCCAATCCATGGTGTCGTTCAAGAGGCAGCCGCCCATGAAGTGGACGTCGTCGTGGTAGCGGTCGACGGTCGAGCAGAGGGACACGACGGCCTTGAGGGCGGGCGGCCGGCGGGCAGCGACTTGCAGCCCGTTGAATCCACCCCAGGAGATGCCGATCATGCCGATCGAGCCGGTGCACCAGTCCTGCCTGGCGATCCAGGCGATGATCTCGAGGGCATCGTCCTGCTCACGCTTCACATACTCGTCCTCGACGAGGCCGTCGCTGTCGCCGGAGCCGGCGATATCGACACGCACCGAACCGAAGCCGTTGGCGGCATACCAGTAGTGGGTGTCGTCGTCGCGAACGCGCGTTCCGTCGCGGCGGCGATAGGGAATGTATTCGAGAATGGCCGGGACCGGTCGGGCCTTCGGGTCACGCGGCAGAAGCAGGCGGGCGGCGAGCTTCCGGCCGTCGCTCATCGGGATCCAGGCGATTTCCACATTCTCGACCAGAGCCCGATAGTCGACTTCGCCCTTGCTGCCCTTGCTTTTCATTTTGTCCTCGGTCGGCGCCACTTGCTTGGCCTCTGCTTTTCGTGAGGCAATCAGCGCGCCTGCCGGGTGTCAACACCAACGCGCGGGATGTCTGCCATGTTTCTGTCGACCGAGGGCGGCGTCCTGCCAGCGGGGGGGGGTACGCAACGCGCGCCCGGTATCCCTGAGCCTTGCGTGGCAGGATCGTTACGCCCTGACGCCAATCCCATGCCGGGGCGGGCTTCCGGCTTGACCCGAGGGGGCCCGTCGGTTTGCCGTCGGCCGGGCCCCGGCCTATAGTCCGGGGGTCGGCGCTCTCGCGAGCATGACGCGGCGTAAGAGGGATCGAGAGAGGCACATGGCAACCCGGCTCGACTTCGCTGCGCTCTGGCGCAGTCATCCTCTGAACAACGCCGAGCAACTGCCGTGCCGGCTGCCGAAGGACATGGGAGGCGTCAGGCTGCGCGGCACGCCCTCCTATGCGAACCAGTGCGCGATCCGCATGGGCGTTTGCCTCAAAGGCGCAGGCGTCACCATCGACCAGCTCGGCCGGATCACCACCTGCGAGTATCACCCGCGCGATGCGATGCACTGCCTCAACGCCCAGCAGACGGCCGACGCCGTCGGCCGGCTGGGCCTTCCCGGCATGAAGCCGGTCGAGAAGATCATCGGGGCCGAGGTCGCCGACTTCTACAACCGCATGTTCGGTCGGCGCGGCATCGTCTTCTTCAAGGACTATTGGACGCGCAGCATTGCGGTCAACGGTCCGAACGGAATCGAGCATGTGAAGGAAAAGGCGCCGACCGGCGACCACATCGATGTGTGGAACGGCTATCGCACCTCGGCCGCCTGGCTGATGGAGTGGTTCTCCTGGCTCGGCTACTACCATACCTATTCGGCGGCGCGCGAGATCTGGTTCTGGGAGGTCGAATGAGAGTCTTCTTCGGAGCCATCGGGGCCCTGCTCGGCGTCGGTCTCGGCGTCTGGTTCCTGGGGGAGCTCGTCGGGGCCTGGATCGTCAGCCAGCAGACGCTCGAGAGCCCGGACGATGCCGCGTCCGCCGATGCGCTCGGCTATCTCGTGACGATCTTTCTCTCGCTGATCGCCGGCTGGTTCATCGGCTGGTGGTTCGGCGGATTGTTCTCGAAGCCAGAGGCCTAGACGCGGTGCAACTCGTACTGCTCACGGCCGCGGGTGGCGCCATCGGCGCGGTGCTGCGCTTCCTGGTCAATCAGGCGGGCCTCAAATGGGTCGGACCGGCGTTCCCGTGGTGGACGGTCTTCGTCAATGTCACCGGCTCGCTCGCCATGGGGTTGCTGGCCGCCCTGCTCATGCAGCGCACCGCCCCGAGCGACGGGCTTCGCGCCTTCCTTGCGACCGGCATCCTCGGCGGCTATACGACCTTCTCGGCGTTCTCGCTGGACTTCGCCGGTCTCCTCGATCGGGGCGAGGCCGGCGCGGCCGTGCTTTACGCGGGCGGGTCGGTGGCTCTATCGCTGATGGCCGTGTTTCTGGGGCTCTGGCTCGGCCGCGTTCTGATCGCGGCCTGAGCGCAATCAATGAGGCAAGCGCGTGCGACGGCAGAGCGGCAGCGACCGCAATCGCGGCGGACGGCCGCGGCCGGGTGAGCCGAAGCGTACACCTCGGCGGACCGAGCGCGTGCAGTCCGCTCGGCCAGCGAGCGAGCCCGTCGCCCCGCAATTCCTCGGGGTCCAAAAGGCCGTCGTCTCGGCCGACGATGCGGGACTTCGCATCGACCGTTTTCTCGAGGTTCGTTTCCCGACGCTCGCCCATGCCCGAATCCAGCGGCTGATCAGAAAGGGCGAGCTCAGGATCGACGGCAAGCGGGCCAAGCCCAGCGACCGGCTCGAGGCCGGACAGACGGTGCGCATCCCGCCGCTGCGTCTCGACCGCGAGCGGCCGGTGGGCAGCGAGCAGGCGGCGAAGGCCCGGGCCGCCCTCGCCGCGATGACGCTCTACGATGACGACGATGTCCTGGTGCTCGACAAGCCGATGGGGCTCGCCGTGCAAGGGGGCTCCGGCACGACCCGGCATGTCGATGGCCTGCTGGCCGAGGCCGGTCTGGTCGACGGTCAGCGCCTCCGCCTCGTCCATCGCCTGGACAAGGATACGTCCGGCTGCCTCGTCATCGCCAAGACGCGGTTCGCCGCCGAGCAGCTCGGACGGACGTTCCGGACCCGCTCGGCACGCAAGATCTACTGGGCCGTCGTCGCCGGCGTGCCAAAGGTCAGGCAGGGCCGCATCTCGACCTATCTCGCTCGTGATGCCCGGGCCGAGGCGGCGGGCGAGGCCAAGATGCGGGTCGCCGAGCATGGCGATGAAGGCGCGAGTCATGCGCTCACCTACTATGCCGTCGTCGAGAAGGCGGCCCGGATCGCCGCCTGGGTCTCCTTGAAGCCGGTGACCGGACGCACCCACCAGTTGCGGGCCCATATGGCCCATCTCGGCCATCCGATCCTCGGTGACGAGAAGTACTTCAACCGCAACGACTGGGAGCTGCCTCCCGGCCTGCAGAACAAGCTGCATCTCCTGGCGCGCCGGATCGTCTTCCCGCATCCGCGGTCGGCCAAGCCCGTCGATGTCACGGCGCCGCTGCCGAAGCACATGGCGCAGAGCTTTGCCGTGCTGGGCTTCGAGGCCGATCGGGCCGATCCGATCGAGGAGGCGCCGGAGGATTGAAGCCGGCGGCTCGCCGCTCGCGGTGCGTCGCGTCGCGACGGCTCCGGGAGCGGGGTAGCGCGCTGCCGTCACGGAATGCTAAGCGAGTGCCATGCAACTCATCCTCTTCGACTGCGACGGCACGCTCGTCGACAGCCAGCTCGTCATACATACGGCCATGTCGCGAGCCTTCGAGCGGTCCGCGGTGGCGCCGCCGGATCGGCAGCGCGCACTCTCCATCGTCGGACTTTCGCTGCATGAGGCCGTGCGCCGGTTGCTGCCCGGGGGCGAGGAGGGGATGCTCCAGGAGATCGCGAACGGCTACAAGGCGGCGGCTTCAGAGCTCCGCGAGGACCCGGCTTTCGCCGCCCCCTTCTTCCCCGGCGCGCGCGAGACCTTGATGACATTGGCCGGGCGGACCGATGTCGTGCTCGGACTGGCGACAGGAAAGTCCCGCCGTGGCGTCGATCGGCTGATCGCCACGGAAGGACTCGAGGGCGTGTTCGGCGTCATCCAGACGGCCGACAGTGCGCCGTCCAAGCCGCATCCGGCGATGATCCTGCAGGCCATGGCCAGTGCGGGTGCGAGCGAGTCCCAGACCATCATGATCGGTGATACGACCTTCGATATCGACATGGCGCGCGAGGCCAGGGTGACAGGGATCGGCGTCGCCTGGGGTTATCACCCAGTCGATGCGCTCGTGCAGTCCGGCGCCGACCGCATCGTCGAAAGCTATGCCGATTTGCGGTCGGCCCTCGGCGTCGGCGGGGAGGGCGGCGCATGAGCCCTCCCGAGAACGGCGACGACCTCGGACCGATGCAGCGTGCGCAGCGGCAGATGCGGCCCGAGTTGCCGCGCCGCTTCTACCAGGCGGCAACGGTCGCCGACGCCGACGGCGGGGCGACCGTCCAGCTCGACGGACGATCCGTCCGGACACCGGCCAAGCGCCTGCTCGTGGTGCCGACGGCCGAGCTGGCGGAGGCGATCGCCGGGGAATGGCGCGCGCAGGGCGAGCGGATCGATCCGGCGTCGATGCCGCTGACCCGTCTGGCCAACACCGTGATCGACGCCGTGGCCGAGCGGATGCCGGAGGTCAGGGCGGATGCCCTGAACTATGCCGGTACCGATCTCGTCTGCTACCGCGCAACACATCCTGCGGCGTTGGTGGCGCTGCAAGCTCGGCATTGGGACCCGCTGCTCGACTGGGTGCGCCGTGTGTGCGGTGCCGCTCTCGTCACGACGGCGGGGCTCGGTCATCAGCCGCAACCCGCAGCGACGATCGACGCCATACGGTCGGTGCTCGACGGTCTCGACGCCTTTGCGCTTGCGGGCCTCCATGAGCTGACGACGCTGTCAGGGTCTCTGGTGATCGCACTGGCCATTCGAGAGGATGAGATCGACACGGAGGCCGGCTGGGCGGCCGCCCATGTCGACGAGGATTGGCAAGTCAGCCAGTGGGGCGAGGACTTCGAGGCGTCCGAGCGCCGGAAGATCAGGCGTCGCGACTTCGAGGCGGCGGCCCGCTTGATCCGGCTGGCGGGTCGGGAGTAGAGCCGAGGCGACAGCGGTCAACAGGAGACGTCGATGACGGATGGCGGCCCCCAGAAAGCGTTTCCCGTGTCATGGGACCAGTTTCACCGCGATGCGCGGGCGCTCGCCTGGCGGCTGGCCGGCAAGGGACCGGACGGCAGCGAGTTCCAGGCGATCGTCTGCGTGACGCGCGGGGGCCTGGTGCCGGCGGCGATCGTCGCCCGCGAGCTCGGCCTCAGGATGATCGAGACCGTCTGCGTGGCGAGCTATCACGACTACAAGAGCCAGGGCGACCTCGTGGTGCTGAAGGAGATCGCGCCGTCCGTTCAGGCCATCGGCAACGGTCGCGGGCGCGGCATCTTGGTGGTCGACGATCTGACGGATACCGGCAAGACGGCCAAGGTCGTGCGCGGCATCCTGCCCGAGGCCCATTATGCGGCCGTCTATGCCAAGCCGCAGGGCGCGCCGCTGATCGATACCTTCGTCACCGAGGTCTCGCAGGACACCTGGATCTACTTTCCCTGGGACATGGGTCTCGCCTATCAGGAGCCGATCGCCAAGGGCGCGGCCGGGTAGATCGGCCATCGTCCGTTCAACCTGATGCCGCGATGCGGTTTTCCGGATTTCCCCGGCCGTGCTAAGGACCGGGCACTACCCTCTTCCTCCTCCTCGGGATGCCCCATGAAACACATCATCGACGAGCTCGAGCGCCGGCGCGACAATGCCCGTGTCGGCGGCGGCCAGACCCGCATCGAGGCCCAGCACAAGCGCGGCAAGCTGACGGCCCGCGAGCGCATCGACCTCATCCTCGACGAGGGCTCGTTCGAGGAATTCGACATGTATGTCGAGCACCGCTGCACCGACTTCGGCATGGAGAAGACGAAGGTCCCCGGAGACGGCGTGGTGACCGGCTGGGGCACCATCAATGGTCGGACCGTCTACCTGTTCGCCAAGGACTTCACCGTCTTCGGCGGCTCGCTTTCGGAGGCGCATGCCCGGAAGATCACGAAGATCCAGGACATGGCGCTGCAGAACCGGGCGCCGATCATCGGCATCTTCGACGCCGGCGGCGCGCGCATCCAGGAGGGCGTGGCGGCGCTCGGCGGCTATGGCGAGGTGTTCCTTCGGAACGTGCTCGCCTCGGGCGTCATCCCGCAGATCTCCGTCATCATGGGGCCTTGCGCCGGCGGCGACGTCTACTCGCCCGCCATGACCGACTTCATCTTCATGGTCAAGGACACGAGCTACATGTTCGTCACCGGCCCGGATGTCGTGAAGACGGTGACGAACGAGACGGTGACGGCGGAGGAGCTCGGTGGCGCCTCCGTGCATACGGTGAAGTCCTCGATCGCCGATCGGGCCTATGAGAACGACCTCGAGGCATTGCTGCAGATGCGCCGGCTGATGGATTTCCTGCCGTCGTCCAATCTGTCGGGCGTGCCGGAGTTGCCGACCCGGGATCTCGCCGACCGCGTCGAGCCGAGTCTCGACACGCTCATCCCCGACAACCCGAACAAGCCCTACGACATGAAGGAGCTGATCCAGAAGGTCGTCGACGAGGGGGACTTCTTCGAGATCCAGGAGAGCTTCGCCAAGAACATCGTCACGGGTTTCGCCCGCATGGAGGGGCGGACGGTCGGTGTGGTCGCCAATCAGCCTCTCGTGCTCGCCGGCGTGCTCGACAGCGACGCCTCCCGGAAGGCCGCGCGCTTCGTCCGCTTCTGCGATTGCTTTGCCATTCCGCTCATGACCTTCGTCGACGTGCCGGGCTTTCTGCCGGGCACGGCGCAGGAGTATGGCGGCCTCATCAAGCACGGCGCGAAGCTGCTCTTCGCCTATGCAGAGGCGACGGTTCCGAAGGTGACCGTCATCACGCGCAAGGCCTATGGCGGCGCTTACGACGTCATGAGCTCGAAGCACATCCGCGGCGACGTCAACTATGCCTGGCCGACGGCCGAGATCGCGGTCATGGGGGCGAAAGGGGCGGCCGAGATCCTCTATCGGGCCGAGCTTGCCGACCCTGAGAAAATCGCCGGGCGGATCAAGGAGTATCAGGACCGCTTCGCCAACCCCTTCGTCGCCGCCGAGCGCGGTTACATCGACGAGGTGATCCTGCCGCGGAACACCCGCCGGCGCCTCTGCCGCGCGCTCAACATGCTGCGCAACAAGACCGTCGAGAATCCCTGGAAGAAGCACGACAACATCCCGTTGTGAACCTCGTCCAATACAACCGCTTCTGCCGCTCTCTGCCGCACGCGACGCACGTCGTGCAGTGGGGCGGCGCGCATGTCTGGAAGGTCGGGGGCAAGGTGTTTGCGATCGGCGGCTCTGAGGCGGACGGTGATCCGCTCGCCGTGACCTTCAAATGCTCGGAGCTGTCTTTCTCGCTCTTGAAGGAGCAGCCGGGTTGCCGGCCGGCGCCGTACCTCGCCTCGCGCGGCATGCTGTGGATCCAACGGACGTCGGACGAGAGCGTCAGCGACGCCGACCTCAGGGCCTATCTCAGGGAAAGTCACCGGCTGGCGGCGTCGAATTTGCCGAAGAGGGTTCAGAAACAGCTCGGTCTCGGCTAGGATTGGTTTTCCGACCCACGGTCCTTGGCTCTGTAGGGTAGGACCGGCCGGCCAGGACAAGGAGCGAACGCTCGGCGACAAGGAGCAAGGGCGATGGGTCTCGCGCTGACCGCAGATGCCCTGGTCTTCGACCTCGACGGAACGCTGGTCGATACCACGCGCATCATCGACACCATCTGGCGGCAGTGGTCGGCCGAGTACGGGCGCGTCGCCGAGCAGGTCGTGAAGGCAGCCAAGGGCCGGCAGACCATCGAGACATTGCGGGACTTCGCCCCACCGGGCATGGACCTGGAGGCCGAAGCGAGGCGCCTGCAGATGCAGGCCCGAGCCGCGACGACGGGGGCCGTTGCCATTGCCGGGGCAGAGGCGTTCCTGTCCCAAATTCCATCAGACCGCTGGGCCATCGTCACATCGGCAGAGCGCGAGCTGGCGGAGAGGTGGCTGATGCAGGCCGGACTGCCGGTGCCATCCGTGCTGATCTCGGCCGGCGATGTGGCCCGCAGCAAGCCGGATCCGGAGGGCTATCTCCTGGCCGCGAGCCGCCTCGCCGTGGCCGCGGGCGAAATGCTGGTGTTCGAGGATTCGATGGCCGGCCTGACGGCCGCGACGCGAGCGGGGGCCAGATGCGTCCAGATCGGCGGCGAGGCAAAGCTTGGCGGCGACGCCAATGTCGTCGTCAGGATTGAAGACTATCTCGAAGCAAAGCTCGTCGCTGAGCCGCCAAGGGCAGAGATGGAGATCGTGCTCGCCACGGCGTAGTCGCCGGTCCGCGGTGCGGCCCGACTACCCGATCACCACGAAGGCGCCGATCCGGCTGTCGCGGACGATCTCGATGGCGCGGTCGATGGCCAGGCCCTCGACATGTGCGACCGAAAGCGGATGCGACGCTGGTCCGAGCGCGAGGACCGGCCGCCGCCCGCCATCCTGGAGATGCACCTCGCAGTTGAGGCCGCCTGTCTCGGGGAAGCCGGGCAGTGCATTGGCGAGCTTGCCCTCGAAGGGACCGAGATGACTGTTCCGGGTATTGTCGAAGTTCTGGAAATAGGTGCGGAAATCGGTGGCCCCGACCTCGGCCCAGACACCGAAGCCGAACCGGTCGTCATAGCCGGCGATCGGCAACTGCAGGACGGCGCGCAGGAAGAAGCGGGTCTCGTCGATGACGCAGAGATCGGAGCCGAGCCGCGCGCGGGCGGCGCGCTCCGCCTCCGGCAGCCGGGCGTAAGGATGCGGGGAGGAAAACGTCAGCTCCGGCAGGCCCTGATGCAGCTTTGAGCAGGAGCCGCACCGGTAACGGATGCTCGGCGCCTTGCGCCACAGGGATTGTGCGACCGAAGTTGACATCGGAAATCTCGAGCAGGGCTGCGATTCGACCATCTTGCCGCCGAATGTATGAACGAGGTCTTACCGACTGCCTCGAAGTGGCACGGAGCAAGTGTCGGCCCCCGATGGGGCCAGGCCGTGGCGAAAGCCCAGCGAGTTCAGGTCGCGTTCATGTCCGGATTGCGATAACCATGCGGGACGGGGGGCAAACGCCGTCCAATCGAGGGATCGATCCCATGTTCAGCAAGTATCCGGAAACCGTCATCCTCGCTGTCGTCGCTGTCATTCTCTTCCTGATCGGTTCATTCTCCGGCGCCCGCGCCGACTGCTTCGAGGGCATCGGCTGCACCGATTCCGAGTACTTCGCCCGATACGAGTTGCGGAAACTGAGCTGCCAGAACCTCTGGTATGTCCGCAACCGCATCTACGACGAGAACGGCTACTGCTTCAAGACGCGACGGGCCCGCAAGCAGTTCTCGAATGCCGGCTGCCTCTACTGGAATCAGGGCGCGGTGCCGCTCAACGCCTATGAGCGCGCCAACGTCCTGTCGATAAGGGCGATCGAGCGCAAGAAGGGCTGCGGTTGAGCGGAGTCGATCTGGCTCCGGCGGGTCTGTGCGATCGGCTGCCGATCCTTCGGAGCCACACCGCCAATCCAGGCTCCTGGCTTTCGTCCCTTTCCTGAGGCGACCGGGTTCCACTTGGATGAAAAGTGCATTAGGCGTGGCGCATGATCCTCTCCCACGTCCACCGATTCATCTACATCAAGACCTACAAGACCGCCTCGACGTCGATCGAGGCGGCGCTCTCCGAGATCTGTGGCCCCGATGACGTGATCACAGAGGCGAGCGAGCAGCTCAGGGGCCATCGCAAGCAGCGGGCGCAGAACTACCGGCTCGAGCATCCGCTCGTGCCGAAGCGTGCGCTCTGGAAGAAGTTGCTCGGCCGGCCGGAGCGCTACTATCACCCGTCCATCGGCTACTATGAGCATATGCCGGCCTGGCGGGTCCGCGCCTATGTCGGCGAGGATGTCTGGCGGCGCTACTACAAATTCTCCTTCGAGCGGAACCCCTGGGATCGACAGGTCTCCTGGTATCACTACAAGACCAAAAGCAAGGCGTCGAAGCCGAGCTTCGAGACTTTCAACCGGGACCGGAAGCGCGCCTATGTCGAGAATTTCGACCTCTACTCGGAAAACGGGCGGATCGTGCTCGACCATGTCGGGCGCTATGAGGCTCTCGAGGAGGGTTTCGCCGCGGTCCTGGACGCCATCGGCCTGACGGGGCGTGTGACGCTGCCGGTCACCAACGTCTCGAAGGCCAAGGATCGAGACTACCGGAGCTACTACACGGACGAGAGCCGGGACCTGATCGGGGGCTGGTACCGGCGCGAGATTTCCGAGTTCGGCTATACCTTCTGAGCGCGACACCCTAACCCTGTGCCTTCGTGGCACTTTCCGGCTCCGGGTGGGACAGGCATAGTCCTCGGCATGGACCTGCTCGACATATTTCAGCGCCTGGGCCTCGCCGTTGCCATCGGTCTTCTGATCGGCATCGAGCGCGGCTGGCATGAGCGGAGCGAGGGCGAGGGCGAGCGCACGGCCGGGCTCAGGACGCACACGCTGCTCGGGTTGCTCGGTGGCATCTGGGGCATGCTCGTGGCGGAGGGCGGGCCGGGCGGCCTCATCGCGCTGGCCATCGCGTTCCTGGTCGTCTCCACGGCACTTGCCATCTTCCGGTTGCGCGAGGTCACCAAGGAGGGAACCTTCGGTGCGACCACGCTCGTCGCTGGCATGCTCGCCTTTGCGCTGGGCGCATATGCGGTCATGGGCAACGAGATAGCGGCCGCGGCGTCGGCCGTCGTCGTCGCGAGCTTCCTCGCCTTGAAGAACGTTCTGCACAGCTGGCTGCAGCGACTGACCTGGCCCGAGCTTCGCGCAACGCTGCTGCTGCTGGCCATGAGCGTCATCCTGCTGCCCGTCCTTCCCGATCGTGGCATGGGGCCGCTCGAGGCCTGGAACCCACGCCAACTTTGGCTGCTGACGATCCTGCTCGCCGCCGTCTCGTTCGCCGGGTATGTGGCGGTCAAGATCGCCGGTGATCGGCGTGGCATCGCTCTGACCGGCATCGCCGGCGGGCTCGTCTCGTCGACCGCCGTTACCAT
Source organism: Hyphomicrobiaceae bacterium (assembly GCA_041397825.1). Lineage (GTDB taxonomy): Bacteria > Pseudomonadota > Alphaproteobacteria > Rhizobiales > Hyphomicrobiaceae > JANNSX01. The sequence goes on along the minus strand of JAWKVX010000008.1, from coordinate 85,204 downwards.
GACGCTTGCCAAGCTCGCCCGCGACCACCCTGTGCAAAGCCGGCTGTGTCTCGCCGGCATGGCGTTCTCCAGCGGCATGATGGTGATCCGTGTGTTGACCGTGGTCGCCGTGCTCAACAGCACGCTGCTCGCCTATCTCGGTGCACCGCTCGTCGCCGGTGGTGTCGTGCTCTGGCTCGCTGGTGCCTTCTTCCTGGGGCGTGATCCGGCGGACAACGGGGCTCGTCCGGCGCTGCAGCTCGGCAATCCGTTCGACATCCGGGAGGTTCTCCTCTGGGGGGGCGCCATTGCCGTCATCACGCTCCTTGCCAAGGCGGCTTCCATTTCGCTCGGGGCGCAAGGCCTGCTTGCGGGCGCTGCCGCAGTCGGCATCATGGATGTCGACGCCATAACACTCTCGATGACCGATCTGGCGCGGGGCGTTCTCGGAGCATATTGGGGAGCGGCGGCAATCCTGGTTGCGGTGGCTGCCAATACCGTGACGAAGGCCATCTATGCCTGGATCGGCGGCGGCCGGCCGATCGGCGTCCGCTACCTGATCATCGCCGGCCTGGCGCTCGTCGCCGGCGCCGGCGCCATCCTGCTCGTCGATGCCATCGCCCGTCCACTTGCCTGACGTTGGTTAGTCTTTTGGTAAGGAGGGAGGATTACCGTCCGCTGAACGATCAGGCTGGAGCGGACCGGATATGGGCGAGTCACACCTCAATCTCGACGAGCTGATGGCGCGCGGTGCGGTCCGTGCGGAAGATGTTCTGGCGCTGCGCCGGAGCTTCTATCCGGATGGCCATATCTCGCCGGCCGAGGCCGAGGCGCTGTTTGCGATCAATCGCGCCTGTCCCGAGCAGGACGTCGAGTGGTCCGACTTCTTCTGCGAGGCTCTGACCGATTTCGTGGTGCATCAGGCACTGCCGCAAGGCTACGTCACCGCCGAGAATGCTGATTGGCTGATCGATCGCATCTCTGAGGACGGCATCGTGCAGACGATGACCGAGCTCGAGGTGCTCGTCAGGATCATCGATGCTGCGCGCTGGGCGCCCGAGCGGTTGGTCAAGTTCGCCCTCGAGCAGGTCAAGCATGCCGTCGTCGAGGGCAGCGGGCCGCTCAGGGCCGGAAGCAGCCTCGAGCAGGGCTGTATCAACGAGGCGGAGACGGCGCTCGTCCGGAGAATCCTCTATGCCTTCGGTGGCGACGGTCATATCGCCATCAGCCGCGCCGAGGCCGAGATCCTGTTCGACATCAACGACCAGACCTACGAGGGCGAGAACCATCCGTCCTGGTCGGACTTGTTCGTCAAGGCGATCGCCAACCACTTGATGGCGACTTCCGGCTACAGTGTGCCCAGCCGGCAGGAGGCGCTGCGGCAGGAGGAGTGGCTCGAGAGCCGTGGCGAGCTGACGCTCGGCAATGTTCTGTCGAGCATGCTGGGCGGCGGCCTCAAGGGCATCATCTCCACCTACAAGGAGCAGTCCTGGGAGGAGCAGGCGCTCGAGCGCATCGAACAGCAGCGCATTGCCATGATCACGGCTGAGCCCGTGACCGAGCCGGAAGCGGTCTGGCTCGCCGAGCGGATCGGCCGCGACGGGCACTTGCACGAGAACGAGAAGACTCTCTTGCGGTTTCTCAAGGACGAGAGCCCACGTCTGCACGCGAGCCTCGCACCGTTGCTGGAGCGCGCAGCCTAGGTCGTTGCGCAATGGCCTGATGCACCGCGTCCGGGCGGCTCTCTAGTCGTCGTCGCCATCGTCGGCGGATGAGAAGGCGAACACGGGGCGACGGATGCTCGAGTAGCCCGGCGCATAGACTTTCATCTTGCGCGCAATCCCCTTCATTGCGTGTTGCCCGAGCGAGCGCCAGTCATGCTCGACCGCGTCGGCGAAAGCCTTCGTGGCCAGCACCGGCTCGCCCAGAGCCTTGGTCAAGCCATCGAGCCGGGCAACCTCGTTGACCGCGGCGCCGAAGGCCGAAAACGTCAATCGCGAAGGAATGCCGACATTGCCGTAGGTGACCTCGCCCAGGTGCAGTCCGATGCCGAAGTCGAGCGGCGATTTCCCCGCCATGCCTCGGATGGCATTCGTCTCGTGCATCCGCGAGCGCGCCAAAGAAGCGGCGTCGAGCGCGCGCTCACAGGCGGTGGCGGACGTAATGACTCTCGCGTCGACCGGAAAGATCGCAAGCACGGCGTCCCCGATGAAGCTCAGGATCTGGCCGCCGTGTTCGGTGACGGCGCCCCCTGTCGCATCGAAGAAGGTGTTGAGCGTGTCGATATACTCCTGGCGCGGCAGCGTATCGGCCATGACCGTCGAGTTCCGCAGATCCGCATACCAGATGGCCGCGTTGATGGTCTCGCCATCACCGCGCTTGATCTGGCCCTTGAGGACGCGCTTGCCGGCATGCTTGCCGAGATAGGTCTTGGTGACGTTGCGCATCAGCTGGTTCTTGATGGCCATTTTCGAGGCCACCGCCAGCGAGCGCTGGACCTGCATCAGCACCTCGATGTCGTTATCGGAGAAGCCCGAGCCGTGGTCGGTGGCCCACGAGCCGATCATGCCCGTCCCCTTGCCAACCTCGAAGCGTATCGCGAAGGCGAGATAGTCGGTGACGCCCTCCTTCGCGAGGTCGTCGAGGATGGGGAATGAGTATTGCCGCTGGTCGTCGTCGAGGTGGATGCGCATGATCTCGAGCTGGCGCTGGATCATGTAGTAGTGCGGGCTCTTGACGAAGTTCTCGTTGACGCCGCCCGGGACGTGCGGATAGTCCGCGATCGACGAGCCTTCACCGCGCATCCAGGTGATGCCGAGTGCCGAATGCAGGGGATGCAGCACGGAGAAGCCGAAATAGCCGCGGATCAACGGAACGCCGGCCGCCTGCAGCCGCTCGCAGCAGCCGTAGACGATGGGCTCGATCTCAGCGTCCTCGAGGGCTTGCGCCGTTAACCATTCGTTGAGCTGGCTCAGCATGGCGGGCGCGACATTGCGACGGTCGCTCACGGCGACGGATCGGCGCTCGACGGTGTCTTGCATTGGGGGTCCTCACTCCACGAGAGATAGGCAGACTTGCCGATTTGCCAAGTTTACGCCAGCGCCGTGCCGGTCTAAAACGCTGGGAAAGCAAAGGGCCTCGAGATCCGAGGCTCGAGGGAATTCCCGGGAATGTTCAAGAAGATACTGATCGCCAATCGTGGCGAGATCGCCTGCCGCATCGTCAAGACCGCCCGCCTCATGGGTATCAAGACCGTCGCGGTCTATTCCGATGCCGACCGCGATGCCCTGCATGTCGAGATGGCGGACGAGGCCGTCGCGATTGGCCCGGCGCCCGCCGCGGAGAGCTATCTCGTCATCGACAAGATCGTCGAAGCCTGCCGGGCGACGGGAGCCGAGGCGGTTCACCCTGGCTATGGCTTCCTCTCGGAGCGCGAGGCCTTTCCGATCGCTCTCGCGGAGGCTGGCATCGCCTTCATCGGCCCGAACCCGAAGGCCATTCGAGCCATGGGCGACAAGATCGAGAGCAAGAAGGCCGCGGCCAAGGCGAAGGTCTCGACCGTGCCCGGCCATCTGGGCGAGATCGGCGATGCCAAGGAGGCGGTCAGGATCGCCAGGGAGATCGGCTATCCGGTCATGATCAAGGCCTCGGCGGGTGGCGGCGGCAAGGGCATGCGCATCGCCCACTCGGACAAGGAGTGCGAGGAGGGGTTCGGCCTCGCACGCTCCGAGGCGAAGGCGAGCTTCGGCGACGATCGCGTCTTCATCGAGAAATTCATCGTCGACCCGCGCCACATCGAGATCCAGGTGCTCGGCGACAAGCATGGCAACGTCATCTATCTCGGCGAGCGGGAATGCTCGATCCAGAGGCGGAATCAGAAGGTCATCGAGGAAGCGCCGTCGCCGCTCCTCGACGAGAAGACGCGCCGGGCGATGGGCGAGCAGGCGGTGGCGCTGGCCAAGGCGGTCGGCTACGATTCGGCTGGCACAGTCGAGTTCGTCGCCGGTCAGGACAAGAGCTTCTTCTTCCTCGAGATGAACACCCGGCTGCAGGTCGAGCATCCGGTGACCGAGCTCGTCACCGGCGTCGATCTCGTCGAGCAGATGATCCGCGTCGCGGCCGGCGAGAAGTTGGCGATGAAGCAGTCCGATGTGAAGCTCAAGGGCTGGGCGGTCGAGAGCCGCATCTACGCCGAGGACCCGTTCCGCAACTTCCTGCCCTCGATCGGCCGGCTCGTCCGTTATCGGCCGCCGGCGGAAGGCACCCATGCCGGCGTCACCGTCAGGAACGATACCGGCGTGTTCGAAGGCGGCGAGATCTCGATGTTCTATGATCCGATGATCGCCAAGCTGGTGACCCATGCGGCGACGCGTCAGGCCGCGATCGAGGCTCAGGCCGAGGCCCTCGACGCTTTTGCGATCGACGGCATTCGCCACAACATCCCGTTTCTCGCCGCGCTGATGCAACACCCCCGCTGGCGCAAGGGCGAACTGTCGACGAGCTTCATCAAGGACGAGTTCCCAGGCGGTTTCGAGACGCTCGCGCCGACCGGGCGCATCCGCGATACTCTGGCCGCGGTGGCGGCGACGATCGATCACATCTCGAATGCGCGGCGCCGGCACATCACGCATCAGATGCACGGCAAGACGGTCAAGTTCTCCGAGACGAGGATCGTCATGCTCGCCGGGGCACCGGAGCGGCTGAGAGTCGAGGGCGACATGTCCGGCCCGATCTCGATCGCCTTTCTGGACGAGGGTGGCGATACGCGGAGACAAATCGCGACGCTGTCAGACTGGTGGCCGGGCGAGCCGGTCTGGCGTGGCGAGGTCGGAGGCGAGCAAGTTTCGGTGCAGGTCCGGCCGATTCTCAACGGCGTCGGCCTTTCCTTCCGCGGTCATGCCGCGGATGTCAGGGTGCTGACGCCCCGTGAGGCGGAGCTTGCCGCGCTCATGCCCGTCAAAGTGCCGCCGGATACCTCGCGACTGCTGCTCTGTCCAATGCCGGGGCTGGTCAAGGCGATCCACGTCTCGGCCGGGCAAGAGATCAAGGCGGGCGATGCCCTCTGCATCGTCGAGGCCATGAAGATGGAGAATGTTCTCCGCGCCGAGCGCGACGGCAAAGTCGCCGAGCTCCGCGCCAAGCCGGGTGACAGCCTGGCGGTCGATGCGGTGATCATGACTTTCGGCTGATCCGCTTCTGTCGGCCGGGTGGGCCGGGGCTTCGGGCGCGAAGCCCGAGCTCTTCGGCGACATCGTGGGGGAGCTGATCGGCGATCACCTTCCTGCCCACCTCCTCGATGCCGCCTTCGGCGAGATTGCCGAGCTGGAACGGTCCATAGGAGACCCGGATCAACCGGTTGACGTCGAGGCCGAGATGGTTGAGAACGCGCCGGACCTCTCGGTTCTTACCTTCGCGTATGCCGATGGTGAGCCAGCAGTTCGATCCCTTGACGCTGTCGAGCGAGGCCTCGATCGGTCCGTAGCGGATGCCGTCGACCTCGATACCCTTGGCCAACCTGTCGAGCGCCTCCTGCGTGATCTGTCCCTTGGCCCTGACCCGATAGCGGCGGAGCCAGCCCGTCGCGGGCAGCTCGAGATAACGCGCCAGCGGCCCGCTCGTCGTCAGCAGCAGCAAGCCCTCGGTGTTGAGGTCGAGCCGACCGATAGAAATGACGCGCGGCAGCTCGGCCGGGAGCGCCTCGAAGACCGTCGGCCGGCCCTCCGGATCGCGATGGGTCGTGACGCGGCCGCGCGGCTTATGATGCTTCCACAACCTGACCTCGCTCGGTCCGGCGATCGGTTGTCCGTCAACCAGAACGGAGTCGCTCGGGCCGACCAGCACGGCCGGCGTCGTCAGTGTCTGGCCGTTGACGACGACGCGTCCGGCCTCGATCCAGCGCTCGGCCTCGCGCCGCGAGCACAGCCCGGCCGAGGCCATGACCTTGGCGATCCGGGCCGGCGCCTGATGCCGGGACGTGGCTGTCGGCGCTTGACGTCGATCCGATCTCGTCATTGTCTGGCACGGGCTCCATCAGGTGAGCGTGATGGTAGACAGGAAAACGAGACCCCGCGCAACGATCGACGGCATGTCGATCGCCTTGGAAGAAGCCGCCAGCGCCGCCGAGAGGCGTGAGGTACCGGTCGGCGCGGTCATCGTCTCTCCGGACGGCGCCCTTCTGGCGCGCGCCGGCAACCGGGTGCGGGAGCTCCGCGATCCGACGGCCCACGCCGAGATGCTGGTCATTCGGGCGGCCTGCGAGCTCGTCGGCTCGGAGCGCCTCACCGGATTCGATATCTACGTGACGCTCGAGCCCTGCACGATGTGCGCGACAGCCATCTCGTTCGCCCGCCTGAGGCGGCTCTACTATGGCGCCAGTGATCCCAAGGGCGGTGCGGTCGAGCACGGCCTCCGGCTCTTCAGTCAGTCGACGTGCCACCATCGGCCGGAGGTCTTTGATGGTCTCCGGGAGCGGGAGGCGGCCGAGCTGCTCAAACGGTTCTTCCTCGATCTCCGATAGCTCACGTCGATCCGCCGGGCCGCTGCGAAATCGCCACCGATTGTCCGGTATCATTCGGTCTCGTCGACAGCCGGCAGCGGAGATCGAAAGCCTCTACGCGGTCGCCGTCAGATACGCGTCCAACCGGCGCTTCGTTTCCTCCTTGGCCGGCTCGGCGGCGGCGAGGATGTCCTTGATCTTGAAGAAATCGAGCACGGCGAAGCGCGTGACGTCCGGTCGGATCAGGATGTCGGGGGCGGCGTGCAGGAGCTTCTCCTCGACGATCGAATGCAGCGTGATCTGCGCAGCACCGACCCAGGCCTCGACGGAATTGGGCATCTTGCCGGTGGCCCGTGGGCCCTTGCCGCCGGTCACGTCGACGGCGAGCGTCAGGTCGACCTTCGGCGCGATGATGTCGAAGGGGGTTGGATTGACGAAGCCACCGTCGATAAGGATGCGCCCGTCAATCGCGACCGGCTTCATGAGCGCCGGCAACGAGGCGGACGCCGCGATGGCGGGAATAAGCGGCCCATCATCGAACAGAACCTGTTCCTGGGCATAGAAGTCGGTCGCCACCGCAATGAAGGGAATTTCGAGATCGGCGAAATCTCGCGGCAGGCTCTCCGGCATCAGAATGCCGAGCAGCGTCTCGCCATTGAGCATGGCCGGCGTGAAGGGGTTCCAGAGCGCCATCAGGTTGCCAGGCCAGTTGGTGGCGAGCCGCCGCATCACCTCGGTGCGCTTGGCGAACAGGGCGGTCGCAAATTCGCGTATCTCCTTGCCGCTCGCACCGGAGGCGTAGACCGCGCCGAGGATCGCGCCGATCGAGGTGCCGGCGATGATCTTCGGCCGGAGCCCCAGGTCGTCGAGCGCCTCCAGGACGGGAATATGCGCATAGCCGCGTGCGGCACCGCCGCCGAGGGCAAGGCCGAGAGAGTGCGGCTCGTCATGGCGGCGTGACGTCGTGCGGTGACGGCGGGTCATCTCAGCCTCGGGTGAGAAACGAGGGAAGCCGCTGGACCGATGCGGCGGGCGGCAATGCCGGGGAACAGGTCGGGGTCAGGATCATGGGCTAGATATAGGTCTTGATTGGCGCGACGTCATGGTGGTCGTGTGCGGGCATTTGGGTGTCCGGGACCGACGATGGGTGCTATGGGGGACCGGGCGACGATGAGCGGAGAGCGAATGATGGCGGCGCGGCTTCAGCTTCGCGTTCTCAGAACGCTGATCGATGCGATCGAGACGCTCGTCCGGGAACTGTGGCCCTTGTTTCGAATCTATGCCGGGCCGTGGTTCGTATGGGTCCTCGTGGTCCTTGCCCTGGACTGGACCTGGAACCGTCACCAAGGCCCCGGCGGCACACCCGATGCCGTTCTCGCCCTCGCCTTCGCACCCTTTGCCGCCTTGATCTCGGTGGGCGTGCTGCGCTGGCTCATGGAGCCGCGTGACGGCTTCGCGACCTTTCGCCCCGATTGGACGTGGGCTTGGGCCACCGCCCTCTACGCGGTGATCGGGCTTCTGAGCTTTGGCATCTCCAGAGCCGGTTATGCCTGGATCTCGGTCAATGCCGACGCCATCCTCGCCGGCACGCAAGCTGGCAGCTCGCTCGGTCAGCGCCTGACGTGGTTCACCGTCGGTGTCCTGCCGAATTGGCTGGCGATGCTCGTCGCCTATGTGCTGTTGATGCCGCAGACTGCCGTCATCGTCGAGCGCGGCGCGCCGTCCCTGCAGCGGCAATGGCAACTCATGCGCCTGGCACCGCTCTCGATCTTGGGCGTTGCCGTGCTCATCGGTGTCTGTCGCTTCGGGCTGAGCTACGGCTACGCCAATCTGCTGCTGCAGGTGGTCGACCTGGACGGGCCGATCGCCAATCTGTCGACGGGATTGCCGCGCGATGTCGCCGTCGGCATCTGGCGCGCGGTGTTGATGCTACCGGCACAGTTTCTCGGCGATGGGCTGGCTCTGGTGGTGCTCGCGCGGGTGTACCAAGCGCTGGCTGGATATGCCGATCGGACAACGGAGGCCCGCCCGGTGCCGCGCGATCATTTGTCCGGCCGGGAATGACTTTGTGGAACCGCCGGCGATTCCGCTGAGGGCAGGGCTGGGGTCGAGCTGTCGGCTGGAGCAGGGGGCGCGAAGCGGCCCGAAGCCAGCGCCTCGGACGCCGGTGTCAGCCGCGCGACGCCAAGCATCCGCCTACCCCAGCTCGCCCAGCACGTCGCTCCCTGGCGAGGTGACGGCCTCTTCCGAGTTGCCGGTGTGCCCGTAGCCATTCCACACGGCGAAGCCAAGCCGGCGCAGCATCTCGGGTGGTGTGCGCGCCATCACCTCGGGGCGGAGGCCTCGCGTGTAGTTCTCGAGCTGCCTGAACTGTGGGCCGTTGCCGACGGTGGTGATGCCATAGCGGGCCTTGTCCGTGCGATTGGCATAGGCGCCGTGCCACAGGCGCGCATCGAAGACGAAGGCGGTGCCGGCGGGGCCGACGGCCGCCACCGAGGGCACCTTGTGCGGCACGGACGGATCGGGCTGGCGGCCGCTCAAGTGACTGCGTGGCACGACGCGGGTTGCTCCCATCTCCTCGGTGAAGTCGCTCACCATCCACATGACGTTGGCGCAGGCGATCGGCGCGATCGGCGCTGTCGATGGCGTCGGATCGAGTGAGCCGTTCTTCAGGCGTCGGCGGTCGGCCGGCCGCTCGGGGCGCACGCCCGGCTGCTCCGGCGCCGGCATCCACCACTGATCGGTATGCAGTGGCATGACACCGGCCCCCGGATGCTGGATCTGCGCATCGACGCAGGAGATCACGTAATCCGCGCCGATCAGGTGCTCGACGAGGGGCATGGCGATCGGATGCCTGACGAGCTCGAAGAAGATGTCGCCCTTGTTCAAGAGCATGCCGACCCATTGATTGACCGGGTCCATGTTGGCCGGGTTCTTGTTGTTGTGCATTTGGCGCTCGGCCGCCGCCTGCGCGACGAGGCGCTTCTGGACCGCTTCGAGCGTCTTGCCCTCGAGCGCGCGCTCGATGATGCAATAGCCGAACGTAACGAGATCAGCCATGAGACGGGCGGCATCGCGGGTCTGCCTGGGTAGCTCCTGCTCGGTCCAGGGGAGCGGCGCGTGATCGCTCATATCCGTCGCTCCCGAGTTACTCCGCCGCCTTGGCTTTCGCCGGAGCGAGTTCGAACAGCCGGCCGCGCCCCTTCAACGGACGACGATCGCCCGCTGCCCGCAGCATGCCCCAGGTGAGCGCCTGGTTGGAGGTGACGACCGGCTTGCCGAGCCGCGCCTCGAGAGGAGCGATGACCTTGTGGGTGACGAGGCCGGTGCAGGATATGAAGAGCGCCTCGGCCTGGCGGTGACTGCCGAGTTGCGCACCGGCCTCGATCAGGCATTCGGCCGAGACGCGATTCATGTCCGGATCGCCGTCGAGGAAGAAGCTCGCCTTGGTCACGGCTTCGAGGCCGCTCTCTCCGAAGTAGTTCTCGATGAGCGCGCTCGGGCCCGCCTGATAGGGCGTGAGGAGGGCGATCCGGCTGGCCCCGAGCAAGCGCAGGGCCTCGATCGCACCGTCGACCGGGTTAACGACCGGTACGCCGGGTTTCTCCGCGTTGATCTTCCGGGCGAGCAGGCTGGTGCCAACGGCGACAGACCCTGACGTGCAACCGAAGCCGATGGCGTCCAGCCGGCCCCATGGCATGATGTTGCGGGCAGCTTCGCCGACGTGGTCGCTGAGCGCGGCCAGCGTCTCGTTCGTCGCGACTGTGGCCATCGGCACTCGGACGCCGAACAGCTCGACCGTTTCGTCGTCAGGGAGGAAGGCGCGCACGTCGTGCTCGCAGGCCCGGTCGGTCGCGAGGCCGATGAAGCCGTAGCTCCAGCCCGCGCCGGGCCCGCCGCCGAACGTCGCCTCGAGCTTCTGCCAGCCATTGGTGGATGCGGTCATGATGCTCTCCCTGGATTGGACGGGGCGAGCCTAATGCAATTCGCCGTGCCGGGCCACGCCGTCAGCCCGGCGTTCCGTCAGTCCTGACCTGCAGGTTCGGCAGAGCGGCCTATGCCGCGACCAGCTTCTTCAGGCGCGCCGAGATCTGATGACGCAGCTTGTGGAAGCCGCGCTTGCCCTCGGACACCATCCAATTCATCTGGATCGAGCGCCGCACGCCCTCGAACGGCTCGTGGCCATGCCAGGAGCTCTCCGAGCGCTTGAAGACGAGGAGCGTGCCGTTGTCGGGTGGAACCTCGGCGGCGAAGGCATTGAGGTCGGTGCCGCTCCTGAGCAGTCGCAGCTTGCCGCCTTCCCGGCTCTTCCAGTTGTCGTTGAGATACAGGAGAACGGTGATGATTTTGTCTTTGCTGTCGGTATGAATCTTGCCGTCGCTGGCGCGGCAATAGCCGCGGAGCGAGTACATCTTCGGTTTGCCGGCGAGGGACACGCCGAACTTGTCGCTGACGAGACGCTCGAACTCGGGACCGTCGAGCTCCTCGATCAGCTCGCCGAGGACCTGCGTCATCGCCACCTCCTCGAGCGGATACGAGCCACCCTTGAGGTTGGGATAGTCGCCGACGACTCGTGACAGGTTCTGGGGCGACAGAAATCCCGGAACGATAAGATACTCGAATGGCTCGGTCTGGACGGCGGCGCTGGCAAGCTTATCGAAATTCAAGAGGCCCATTTGGTCTCAGCCCTGGCTCTATGCATCAATTCCAATCCGCCGCGAGCGGATTATGTTCTGCTCGGCCTCACGCGGCTCCGAGCGTTGCTCTACGGCGCATCCAACGCTGCTCAATCTCCGCAGCAATGGTGTGGGCGGAGTCTAAGGGTGGGTAGGACCATGCTTCAATGCGGCTTAGGGGCTCATCGAGCGCGCGTGTCGCGCCATGACGCCGCAGGGCCTCGTGAAAGCGGCGAAACTTCGGCGAGCCTCCCGATGGCGAGAAGACGTAGACAGGCTTGCCGGTGGCACAAGCCTCGCCGGTCATGTTGACGCTGTCGGCCGTCACCACCAGGAGATCGGCCCCGGCCAGCATCTGGGGATAGGGATTGTCGCCGGCACCGTCCCAGATCACACGCGGGCTGCCCTCGGTCGCGGCTTCGACGGCCGCGATCAGCCGCTTGTGCGTTCGGCGCGATGGCGTGACGAGGAAGCTCGCTCCGAGCTCCGACAAGGCATGGAGGCAGCGTTGGAGCCGGTCGTCGTCCGCCTCGGTGAAGCGGTAGACGCCATTCTTGCCGCCGAGCACGACGCCGACCCGCGGGGAGGGCAGGGCGGTCAGCCAGTCGGGGAGTCGGGCGCGAAGGGCAGACAGGCGCTCGGCGGTGAAGCTGTGGGGAGCCGTCAGCGTGCGGATGACGTTGGGGCCGCGTCGGCGGTCGTGCTCCGGCACCCAGATGAGATCGGCGATGCCGGCCCGCGTCTTGGGGTCTTGCAGGACCAGGCGGTAGGTCGCCAGTCCCGCGCGGCGGCCAAGAGCCCGGATGTAGGGAATGGACGCCCGGCCCGTGGCGATCGCGAGGGGCGGAAAAGGTGGGGCAAAGGGCGTGCCGGGGGCCGCGAACCGCTCCTTGGGATCGACCGGGCCGTAGGGCGCCAGCGTGCGGTAGATGCCGTGCGGGGTCACGTGCTTCAGCTCGTAGCGAGCGCCGAGCGCATGGGCGATGCCGATGCACTGGACATCCATGCCCGCCTTGCCGTCGGTGATGATCCAGCAGGGCTGACCGGCGAATGGCTTGCTCATTCCCTCTCCGTGACAAGATATTGCGCCAACCCGGCCGATACTTGCGCGTCCAGCGGAGATCGTTGCCAAATATTGCGGATCACCCGAGTCGCGCGCTAAATTAACGCCGGACAGCCGATGGCGAACACAGGCCTGATGTCGCGTTTGGCGTCCTAGGAGGCTCATGAAGGTCAAGCTTGATGACATCGACCGGCGGATCCTGGCCGAACTGCAGTCGGACGGTCGTATGACGAACGTCGAGCTCGCGAGCCGGGTCGGGATCTCGGCCCCGCCGTGCCTCAGGCGTGTGCGCGCCCTCGAGGAGGCCGGCATCATCACCGGCTACCGGGCCTTGCTCGATGCCGGCAAGCTCGGTTTCTCGCTGACGGCCTTTGCGATGGTCGGCCTGGCCAACCAGTCCGAGAGCGACCTCACGGCATTCGAGGAGCGCGTCGCCGGCTGGCCGATCGTCCGGGAATGCACGATGCTCTCGGGCGAGATCGACTACATGCTAAAGTGCGTCGCTCCCGATCTGCAGAGCTTCCAGGACTTCGTGATCGGCAAGCTGACGGCGGCGCCCAATGTGGCGAGCGTCAAAACGGCACTGGTGATCCGGACGGCCAAGGCCGACGCGGTTGCGCCGCTGAGCTTACCCGTCGGCGAATGATCGACTGAGCGCCGGGGAGATGTGCTCGGGACGAAATCCCAGACCGATGAGCCGTGCAGGAAACTGGCGCAGCCATGGGATGCGGTCCAAGAGGCGGACCGGCATTGGCGCACGGATGACGTCCTCGCCTGCCAAAGCCGGCGCTATGATGGCCTTTTGCATGGTGATCTGCAGGCGCTGCGTCAGGCGGGTCGGTGGGTTGCGTCTGGCCTGAACCCGCGCGAGATCGGCGTTCGTCAGTGTCCCGGATCGCAGCGGTTGCCAAAGCAGGTTCGCGGTCGCAACCGAGTCCTGAATAGCCAGATTGATGCCGACGCCCCCGACGGGTGACATGGCGTGTGCGGCATCGCCGATCGCGAGAAAGCCTGTCCTGTGCCACTTCGGCAAACGATCGATTTGAACCGACAGGAGCTTGAGATCGTCGACGGACGTGATCTCGGACCGTCGCGAGGCGAAAGCGGGCTCGGCCGCGAGAAGGGCGTCCCAGAACGGGTCGAGCCCTGCGGCCTTGATCGCCTCGGCCCGGCCCTTCGGAATGACATAGGCACATTGCCAATAGTCGCCGCGGTTGAGCTGGATGAAGATCCGCCCACGATCGATGCGGCCCATCGTCGTTGCCGGATCGTCAGCTCGGCGCGACAGGCGGAACCAGAGGACATCCATCGGCGCACCAAATGACTGGGGCGTCAAACCAGCCGCGTTGCGCATGTCGGAATGCCGGCCATCGGCAGCCACCACGAGATCTGCGAGGATGCTCGAGACACGGCCCCCAGTCTCGACCTTCACACCCTTGATCTCACCATGCTCCTCGATCAGCCCTACAGCCTTCGCAGGCATCAGCAGCTTGAAAGCTGGATATGGCTTGGCGCGCTCGGCGATGAAGCTCAGGAAGTCCCATTGCGGCATAAGCGCGATGAAGCGGCAGCCGACGGGCAACGCGGAAAAATCGGCAACGGTGTAGACCTGATCCCCGAACTGAGCCTGCAGACGCGAAACCTTCTCGTGCGGTAGTTGGAGAAACGCGTCGACGAGGCCAAGCTCCCGCATGACCTCGAGTGTCGAGGGGTGGATCGTGTCACCTCTGAAATCGCGCAGGAAGTCGGCATGCTTCTCGAGCACGGCGACCTGGACTCCCGCGCGCGCGAGCAGGTAGCCGAGCACGAGTCCAGCCGGCCCGCCGCCAGCAATGCAGCATTGCACTCGGAGGTCGGACATGCGCCACCCCTCCTATGACATCGAAAGGACGTCCAGCGCCCTACTTGAACTTGACGCCGAGGATCTCGTAGCTCTTGGCGCCCTTCGGCGTGTTGACCTCGACGGAATCGCCCTTCTTCTTGCCGATCAGCGCACGGGCGATCGGAGAGGTGATGGACACCTTGCCGTCGCGAACGCTCGCCTCGTACTCGCCGACGATCTGGTAGGCCACTTTCTCATCGGTGTCCTCGTCGACGAGCCGCACGGTGGCGCCGAACTTGACCGTGTCGCCAGAGAGCTTCGTCACATCGATGATGTCGGCGCGCGAGACCTTGTCCTCGAGTTCGGCCACGCGAGCCTCGTTCAGGCCCTGCTGCTCTTTCGCCGCATGATACTCGGCGTTCTCGGACAGGTCGCCATGCGAGCGCGCCTCGGCGATCGCCTGGATGATCCGCGGGCGCTCGACGGCTTTCAGCCGCTGCAACTCGGCCTCCAGCTTCTGAAACCCCTCGATCGTCATCGGCACCTTGTCCATTGCCATGTCCGTCGACCTTCCGTTCTCAAAATCCGGCCTGCCCCGTCCCGTCCTCGGGGAGCACTGGGTTGACCGTGTCACGCTGGGCTTTGGGGCGGAACGGCGCTCCGCCAAAAAACAGGCAAGTCAGGTTAATGAGGAATCATCCGCTTGACCAGTCTACCCGGACCAGCCTCGGCGGGCGAGGCATCCCCCTCGGCTCACTCCCGGTTGCGCGGCGCGTCGCCCTCTCAGCCACGCCGGCCGACATAGCTTTGCAGTGGGGCAACTTTGAGGATGTCGGCCTTGAGGGCCCGAATGGCATTGGTGACCGCCAGCACGCCCGCCAGAGTGGTGTAGCATGGAATGTGGTGCATGAGGGCCGTTCGGCGGATGTCCTTGCTATCGGCGAGCGCCTTGGCGCCTTCGGTCGTATTGAAGACGATCTGAATGTCGCCGTTCTTCATGGCATCGACGATGTGGGGGCGGCCTTCGAGCACTTTGTTGATCTGGGCGCAGGGTATGCCCCGCTCCTCGAGCAGGCGCTTCGTGCCGCGCGTGCCGACGATCTGGAAGCCGAGCTCAACCAGTTGCTTCACCGGCAGCACGATTCGTTCCTTGTCGGCGTCGCGCACCGAGACGAACACCTTGCCTTGAAGCGGCAACTCGGTGCCGATGCCGGTCTGGCTCTTGGCGAAGGCGACGGCGTAGTCCCTGTCGATCCCCATCACCTCGCCGGTCGAGCGCATCTCCGGCCCCAGCACCGGATCGACGCCGGGGAAGCGTGCGAACGGAAAGACGGCCTCCTTGACGGCCACATGCTTGAGCGTCTTGCGCTTGAGCCCGAATTGCGCCAGCGGCTTGCCGGCCATCACCTCGGCCGCAATGCCTGCGACCGGTTCGCCGATCACCTTGGCGACGAAGGGCACGGTACGGCTCGCGCGCGGATTGACCTCGAGGATGTAGACTTGGCTGTCCTTGACGGCAAACTGCACATTCATGAGGCCAATGACGCCGAGCGCCTTGGCAAGGGCAATTGCCTGCCGCTCGATCTCGGCGCCGATCTCCGGCTTCAGGGAGTGGGGCGGCAGGGCGCAGGCCGAGTCGCCCGAGTGGATGCCCGCCTCCTCGATGTGCTCCATCACGCCCGCCACGTAAGCAGTCCCGGCATCGGCGATGACGTCGACATCGACCTCGGTCGCATCCGTCAGATAGCGATCGATGAGGAGTGGACGTTGTTTCGAGACGACGAGGTCCGACGGCCGGTCGAGATCGGCGGTCAAGCGGGCGAGATAGCGGTCGAGCTGCGAGTCGTCGCCGACGATCTCCATGGCCCGGCCGCCCAGCACGTAGGACGGCCGGATGAGGACTGGGTAGCCGATGGCCTGCGCGGCCTTGCGGGCCGCCTCCGCCGAGTGGGCGATGCCGCTCTCGGGCTGCTTCAGGCCGAGCTTCTCGATCAGCGACTTGAAGCGATCCCGGTCCTCGGCGAGGTCGATCGCATCGGGCGAGGTGCCGAGGATCGGGACGCCGGCCTCCTCGAGGGCCTTGGCGAGTTTCAGCGGCGTCTGCCCGCCAAACTGGACGATGACTCCGAGAACCGTGCCGCTCGTCTGCTCCCTGGCGATGATCTCGAGCACATCCTCCGCCGACAGCGGCTCGAAGTAGAGCCGGTCGGAGGTGTCGTAGTCGGTCGACACCGTCTCCGGGTTGCAGTTGATCATGATCGTCTCGTAGCCGGCCTTCGAGAGCGCGAAGCAGGCATGACAGCAGCAGTAGTCGAACTCGATGCCTTGCCCGATCCGGTTCGGCCCGCCACCCAGAATGACGATCTTCCCGTTGCTCGATGGCTCCGCCTCGCAGACGGCGGTCCCGGCGAACGGTGTCTCGTAGGTCGAGTACATGTAGGCGGTCGGGGAGGCGAACTCCGCCGCGCAGGTGTCGATGCGCTTGAAGACGGGGCGGACGCCGAGCGCATGGCGGCGCTTGCGCACCTCGGCCTCGCTCAGCCCGGCAAGCTTGGCGAGGCGGGCGTCCGAGAAGCCCATGGCCTTGAGCGATCGGAGCCAGCCGGCGTCGTCCGGCAGGCCATTGGCTTTGACACGCGCCTCCATGTCGACGATCTCCTGGAGGCGCTCCAGGAACCACGGATCGATCTTGCAGGAGGCGTGCACCTGCTCGTGGTCGACGCCCATGCGGAGCGCCTGCGCGACCTTCAGAAGCCGGTCCGGCGTCGGCATGCCGAGCTCGGCGCGAACGACATTCTTGTCGTCCCCTTCGCCGAGGCCCGCGAATACCACGTCATCGAGGCCCGTGAGACCCGTCTCGAGCGAGCGCAGCGCCTTCTGCAAGCTTTCCGCGAAGGTCCGTCCGATCGCCATCGCCTCGCCGACCGACTTCATGGACGTCGTGAGCGTCGGCTCCGCGCCCGGGAACTTCTCGAAGGCGAAGCGCGGGATCTTGGTCACCACGTAGTCGATGGTCGGCTCGAAGGCGGCGGGCGTGGCGCCGCCCGTGATGTCGTTCTCGAGCTCGTCGAGCGTGTAGCCGACGGCCAGACGCGCGGCGACCTTGGCGATCGGGAAGCCCGTGGCCTTCGAGGCGAGCGCCGAGGAGCGCGACACACGCGGGTTCATCTCGATGACGACCAGCCGGCCGTCTGCCGGGTTGACGGCGAACTGCACGTTCGACCCGCCGGTCTCGACGCCGATCTCGCGCAGGACGGCGATCGAGGCGTTGCGCATCACCTGGTATTCTTTGTCGGTCAGGGTCAGAGCCGGGGCGACGGTGATCGAATCGCCCGTATGCACGCCCATCGGGTCGACGTTCTCGATCGAGCAGATGATGATGCAGTTGTCGTCCTTGTCGCGGACGACCTCCATCTCGTACTCCTTCCAGCCGAGCACGCTCTCCTCGACCAGCACCTCCTTGGTCGGCGAGGCGTCGAGCCCACGTTCGATGATCTCGAGGAATTCCGCCTTGTTGTAGGCGATGCCGCCGCCGGTACCGCCGAGCGTGAAGGAGGGGCGGATGATGGCCGGCAGGCCGACGAAGTCGAGGGCGTCGAGCGCCTCCTGGAGGTTGTGGGCGAGGCGGGAGCGCGGCGTCTCGAGGCCGATCTTGTGCATGGCCTCACGGAAGCGGCTGCGGTCCTCGGCCTTGTCGATGACGTCGGCCTTGGCGCCGATCATCTCGACGCCGAAGGTCTCGAGGATGCCTTTGCGCTCGAGCGCCAGAGCGGTGTTCAAGGCCGTCTGGCCGCCCATGGTCGGGAGCAGTGCGTCTGGTCGCTCCTCGGCGATGATCTTGGCGACGATCTCGGGCGTGATCGGCTCGATATAGGTGGCATCGGCCAGATCCGGGTCCGTCATGATGGTCGCCGGATTGGAGTTGATCAGGACGATTCGATAGCCTTCCGCCTTCAGCGCCTTGCAGGCCTGGGTTCCGGAATAGTCGAACTCGCACGCCTGGCCGATGACGATCGGGCCGGCGCCGATGATCATGATGGACTTGATATCTGTTCGCTTGGGCATCGGGCCGGAGTTTTATTGCACTGCGAAGGCCTTGGCTATAGGGGGCGGTGGGCGGTCGACAGGGTTTTTCAAACTGGCTCCTGCGGCCATTCGTCAGTCCGGAATCGGCCGACCTGACAGGCCCCTTACCTTGTTACAATCGTCTCCTGGCGAGCTGCGGGCGCTCGCGCTATGCTCCGACCTCTGACCTGGTGGGTACGGAGCGTGGCGAGCCGTCTCTCGGGTCAGACCTTCATGATGTCCTCCCGCTGGAGCGCTTCTATGACAACGCCCGTTCCCTTCGATATCGGTCCGATCGGCATCGGCTCTGTGACCGGCACGATTGCCATGGACACGAAGCTTGCCGGGTTGTCGAACGGATCCCTCGTGTCCGTCGAGACCAGTGTCGTCCCCGGGCCGATATCGACGACCCGCATTCAAGTGAAGATGTTCGCCATCGATGAGTTCTCGGGGTTGGTAGATACCTCGTTCTTCATCGATACAGTGAGCGCCCAGGAGAACTCGCCCACGGTCACGGCGCTCGGAAGCGGCGGCTTCGTCGTCGCCTGGGAGGCCCAGTCGGCGACCCAGCTCGGCGTCACCGACGCTCTCTTTCAGATGTTCGATGCCAATGGTGTCGCCACGACGTCCATTCTCCCTGTCAATGCCACGGTCGCCAACGGTTCACCATTCGTGGCGATCGCGGCAACCGCCAACGGCGGCTTCGTCGCGGCCTGGTTCGACTCCGCCGGGGCCCTCAGGTCGCAATTCTTCGATGCCGCAGGCGGCCGGATCGGCAACGAGATCATCGTCGACACCCAGGTCGACGCACTCGCGCCGATCTCGATCGTCGCCGACAATCAGAGCAGTGCCAGCAACGATGTGGTGACGATCGCCTATGTGCGGAGCACGCTGGGTCAGAAAGACGTGGCCGCGCACCAGGTATCCGAAAGCAGCGGTGCCTTCGGATCATTGACGCTGAACACGTCGACGGCGGGCGAGCAGTTCGACGTATCGATCACGCAACTGGCCGACGGACATCTGATGGCGGTCTGGACCGACCAAGTGACCGGCGACATCAAGGGGCAACTGCTGTCCCGGTTCATGACCAAGATCGGCGGCGAACTCACCATCAACACGACGACGGCCGGTGCGCAGACGGGCCCGCAGGTTCTGGCGCTTCCTGACGGACGCTTTGTCGTGGCCTGGAAAGACGACGTGAGCGACGACATGGTCGGGCAGCTCTTCGAGCGCGATGCCAGCAAGTCCGGCACGGAGTTCCGGATCAATGCCAATGCGGCCGAGAACGTCCAAAACAATATCGCCCTCGCCGTGCTGCCGGATGGACGTCTCGTGGCCAGCTACGACCGATCCTTGGCCGGTACGACCAGCAGCGTCTTCGGCGTGTTCGATCCGCGCGACTCGGCGATCGCCGTGAATGGAACGGTGGGCAACGATCATGTGGTCGGCACGATGTTTGCGGACCGCCTGTCGGGCTACGCCGGCAATGATCGTATCGCCGGATTGGCAAGCGACGACATCATCGCCGGCAACGACGGCGACGATCAATTGAGTGGTGGACTCGGCAACGACATCCTGAGCGGCGGCTCGGGCAATGACCAGCTGTCAGGAGGCGCGGGCGACGATCAGCTGGCGGGCGGATCGGGCAACGACAATTTGAGTGGCGGCGCGGGGCGCGACATCCTTGTCGGCGGTACCGGTAACGATTTCTACGGCGATGTCGACGATCCATTCGATATGATTATCGAGGCGGCAGGCGGTGGAATCGACACGATCCAGACCAATCTGCTGAGCATCGATCTGCGGCTGCTCCCCAATGTCGAGCGTGTCATCCTCGATGGCGGCTCGTCCGAGAATCTCAAGGCAACCGGCAACGCGCTGGCCAACAGGCTGACGGGCGATTTCGGCAACAACCTGCTCAGCGGTCTGGATGGCAATGACGTTTTGAGCGGCTTCGTCGGCAACGATACGCTGCGCGGCGGCAAGGGCCGGGACACCATGACAGGCGGCGACGGCAACGACACATTCGACTTCAACAACGTCAATGAGAGCGGCGTCACCTCCGCCACGCGCGACCGCATCACGGATTTCGTTCATTTGCAGGACACGATCGACGTTCACACGATCGATGCCAGCACGCTGGTGGCCGGCAATCAAGACTTCATCTTCAGAGGGACCGGGGCCTTCCGCGGCATCGCCGGAGAACTTCGCGTTCAGAAGATTGATCCCGCAGGCACCGCTGGTGACAAAACGATTATTGAACTCGATCGCAATGGCGACAAGGTCGCAGACATGCAGATCGAGCTCAAGGGTTTGGTGGGGGTGACTGCGGCCGATTTCGCCCTTTAGCGGGCGAACGGCGGGACGTCGGACCCGGTGGGCGCTCGATCGTAAGCGGTCTCCCTGCCAAAAGCTGCCTTGGACATCTGTTGCACGGCAGTTGCCGACGTCACGTGCCATCGCTAGGGTCGGGCGACATGCGCCAGGGAGACCCAGATGATGGCGATCCAAAAGACCTCCGAGGTCAAGACCTACTTCACCGACCGGGCTCGGCTGTTCGATTCCCACTATGAGGGCGAGACGGCCTTCGAGCGGCGCTTCAACAGCGTCTTCCGCAAGCCGATGTTCGACCGTTTCGTCTATACGCTCGAGGGGATTGGCGACGCCAAAGGCAAGCGCGTGCTCGACATCGGCTGCGGCTCGGGTCGCTATTGTGTGGAAATCGCCAAGGCGGGCGGGCTGGTGACGGGGATCGAGCTTTCCGCCGAGATGTTGAAGATGGCCGAGGAGCGTGTCAGGGCCGCGGGCGTGGCCGACAGGGTCGAGCTCCTCGAGGCCGATTTCGTCGCCTGGGCCGACCAGCAGACGGGCCGAGCGTTCGACGTGGCCTTTGCCATGGGCGTGCTCGATTATGTGGAAGACGCGCCGGCCTTCATTCAACGCATGGGCAAGGTCGCACGCACGGCCATGGCATCGTTCCCGAAGCCGACGCTCGTGCGCATGCCACTCCGCAAGATGCGCTATGGCCTGCGCAACTGCCCAGTGCACTTCTATCGCGATGGGGAGATCCGCGACATGTTCGCAAAGGCGGGCCTGACCAAGCTCGACATCCGGCCGATGGGACCGGGCTATTTCGTCACCGGCAGCCATCGGGACTGACCACTGTGACTGCGGTGACCGAAAGCCAGGAACATCGCTTCAGCCACGGCCTGTCCTTCGACATCGAGTGCTACTATCAGATCGTCGCCAAGGACTTTCTCGGCCGGCAACTGGCGCCGACCGAGGAGGCGGAGCGCAACACCGAGTGGATCCTCGAGACGCTGGCGGAGACAGGCGTCAAGGGCACCTTCTTCACGCTCGGAAACATCGCGCGCAGATTCCCGGACCTCGTCCGCCGGATCGCCGCCGAGGGTCATGAGCTGGCTCTGCACGGTGACGAGCATCACTATGTCACGCGCATGACGCCGGGTGAGTTCAAGGCCGAGATCGCCCGCGGTATGGCTGCGATCGAGGATGCGGCCGGCACCGGTGTCAAAGGTCACCGGGCGCCGGCCTTCTCGATCGTCAACGCGTCGCTATGGGCGCTCGATGTGTTGCATGACCTCGGATTCGCCTATGACAGCTCGATCTTCCCGATCGCCGGGCGACGCTACGGCATCGCCGATGCCCCGCGCCGGGCCTGGCGGCTCGAGAGCGGCCTCGTCGAGGTGCCGCTGACGGCCGTGGATGTGCGCGGCAGGGCCGTGCCTGCAGCCGGCGGTGGCTATGTCCGGCATTTTCCCTATGCGGTGACGCGACGGGCGATCCGGCGCTGCGACGACGAGGGACGGCCGGCCGTGACCTATTTTCATCCCCATGAGTTCCAGGAGGGCTATCCGCGGATCGGCTTTGTGGAGGCGCCGCTGTCGGCCGGGGTGCGGCTGCGGCTCCTCAAGAATGCGCTGTCCCAGGGGCATGGGCGCGGCACGGCGATGCGACGGAAGCTTAGACAGCTGCTCGCCGAGTTCCGCTTCGAGCCGATCGGCGCCATCGCGGCTCGCGTGCAATAGGGCACATCCCCAAACGACAGCGCGCCCCGGCGGTCAGGCCGAGGCGCGCGGTCCGTTGATGTCCGGCCCGGGGCTCAGTACGGATCGTACTCCGAGAGGAGCGGCGTCAGGCGGCGAACGGTGACGCGACGGTTCTCCTCCTCGGGCTCGAGGGTCGGGATCTTCAAGTAGCGCTCGCCGAGGCCGACGACGGACAGGCTGTCCGGCGAGATGGCGTAGTAGTCGACCAGGGCCTCCTTCACGGCGCGGGCCCGCTCGCGCGAGAGCCTGAGATTGTACTCGTCCGAGCCGACCGCATCGGTATGTCCCTCGATCAGGAACACCTCGTCGGGGTGATCGGAGAGAATGCGCTCCAGGATGGAGCCGATCCGGTCGAGTGCGGCGATCTCCTCCTCGCCGACAAAGCTCTCGTTGAAGCCGAAATTGATGGTGTCGATCTCGACGCTCGGCAGACTGTCCCGGACCTCCTCGCGTGTGACGATCGGCTCCGGATCGGCGAGGATGATCCGCCGGGAGTATCGTTGGCGCAGACGCCTGACCGGGCGGGCGGTCAACTGCCGCTCGATCTCCTCGTCGCCAGCCTCCGCGGCCCACAGCGTGACGCCGGCATTGCGGCCGAGGTCGACGTCGACGGTCAGTCGCGGTGCCCTTCGCGCTGCCGCCGCCCGCCGGCGCTTATCCTCGAGCAGCCGTCGACGCAGCTCGGCACGATCGGCCCTGAGCTTCTCGCGATAGGCGGCCCGTTCCGCCGCCGAGGTCCGGTCGCTCCGATTGAGCACGCGGAAGGCCTTGATACGGCGGTTGAGCTGCACCTCGTTGAGCTCGGTCGCCCGGCGGCGATCGGTGGCGAGGCGCGGTGCCTCATTGGTGGTGGGCTCGCGCATCACGACCTTCGGAGCGGCACGATTGCTCTTCGACTTCGCCTTCGTCGTCTGGACCTCCTCGACGGTGACCTTCTCGCGCAGCAGCGTACGCTCGCGGGCGAGCTTGGCACGCAAGTCCTTCGCGACCTGCGGCGACAGCTGGCGGGAGGCGAGCAGGGCCCGATAGATGTCGAGGCGCTTGCGCAACTCGGCGCGGGGCAGCCGCTCGGCGCGGGTCTTGTCGTTGAGGAAGGTCAGGGCCTGGCGATCGGCGGCGGACAGGGTGCCCGCGCGCTTCTTCTGCGTGAGGGTCTGGCCGCCCGACGTATTGTCGGCAACGACGATGGACTGTTTCCTGGTCGCCGAGCCTGTCGTGGTGGCGGTGCTGTCCTGGTTGGCGGCCGTCGCGTCGCGACGGCGTATCTCACTTCGCAGCTTGGCCGAAAGGTCGGTCAGCTTGCCGCGGAGATTGCCGGGCAACTTGCGATTGGCGAGCAGCTGGCGGGCATCGGACAGCCGTTCGCGAAGGTCGCTCGTCGACAGCGTTCGGGGATTGCTGCTCGAGCTCAGAAGCGCTCGGGCGTCGCCGAGGAGATTACCACTGGTCTTGCTCGGGCTGGCCGCAGGCTCGGCAGCGGCATCGGGTTCCGATGTGGCGATGCTGGCCGATGACGGGGCCGGCTCATCGTCGGGGGAAGCGGCTGCCACGAGCGGTTCCTCCTCGCCAGCCGAGGTCTGCTCCTGTGTGACGGCGGCACGGCGGCGCTCGATCTCGGCCTGATCGGCCGCCTGCAGGCTGGCCAGCTGGCGGCGAAGCGCACGGGGCAGATCGCCCTGGGCAAGACCAGCGTCGATCTCGGCCAGACGACCCTGGAGAGCCTCGTCCGAGAGATCGCTGCTCGGGCTGGTCGTCGACACGATGGTGTCGATCGTAGCGGACGCGGTGCCGCCGCCCGCCGCATCGAGCGTTGTCGAGCCGGCGCTCGTGCCCGTGTCGGGGGAGGTCACCTCGGTCGTGTCAGGTGCGGCTGCTCCCGCGTCGGCGGTTGCGCTGCGTGCGTCCTGCTCGGCGCGATCGGCGCGCAGCAGGCTCCGGAGCTCCTTGCGAAGCTCTTCGCTGAGGTCGGTCTGATCGAGTGCGGTCCGCAGCGTCTGCAGGCGCTGGCGCAACTGCTTGTCGGAAAGCTCGGGGCTCGAGCGCGTGTCGGATACGATGGCCGCAGCGTCCGGAGACAGGCTTTGCGCGAGCACCGGTTCCGCAACGCCCAGCGCGAGCGCGAGCCCGATCATACGTAGCGGGATCGAAAGGCGGATTGTCATTTGGCCCTCCCAGGGCGAGACCGACGATTGGGCAGCCGATGGAGGCAGCCGCTCAGGGTTCGAGGATGAGGCACACAACATGAATGCGGCGTGAGCGGGGCAGATGGGGCGGGATCCCCGGCCAAGGGTGGCCTGGCCCGACAGGCCTTCCGGGCCGTCAGCATGAATTCGCTTGTCAGTAGACGCGGTAACGGTAGGCTCGGCGCCCGAAAGCCAATGGAGACCGGGAATGTCGAGCATCCTGCTGCGGCGGTTATCGGGGTTGATCGTGCTGGCCCTTGCCGGAATAGGACTTGGCGCCGGGCCGGGTGTCGCGGGGCCGCGCGTGGCGGTCGACTACCAGTACTATCCCGTCAACGGCACGACGGCGCTCGAGCTGATGCGCAACCTGCACCTGCACGGCCCGACCGTGAACGGGGAGGGCGCCTACGCCGTAACCAACAGCGAGATCTCGCAGGCCGGTCAGGTCGTCACGGGCAAGGGTTGCCGGATTCCCAGGTATACCGTCGGCATCAAGTTCACGATTACCCTGCCCGCGGCGCAGGACCTGCCCGACGCCTCGAAGCGGGTGCGGTCGGCATGGAAGTCGTTCTATGCCTTCGTCCGACGGCACGAGGAGACCCACAAATCGCTCTGGATCGGTTGCCTCGGCACCCTGCAGGCGAAGGTGCGGGCGCTGCGCGCGTCGACCTGCGACGGTCTGGCGGAGCGCGTCGCCCAGATGCTGGCGAAGGAGCAGGCCGCGTGCTATCGCAAGCACGCCGCCTTTGACCGGTCGGAGCGGTCGCGTCTCAAGGCGCAGCCGCTGATCCAGCAGGCGCTGCGGGCCATGAAAGTGTCCGGCAACTGAGGCTGGCTCAGGCGGGTGCGGAAGGGCGCTCGGGGATCAGGGCATCGTCGATGGCCGCGGCCCGCTTGGCCGCGGGCCGGGCGAGGAGATGATCCGTATAGGTCACGAACGCCGGCCGCTTCTCGATGACGCCGAATTGCATCAGCCAGCCGAGCTCGGCGCCGACGTAGAGATCGGCGGCCGAGAAGCGATCGCCCGCGAGATAGGCGCCTCTTGTCACGGCACCTTCGAGCGCCTTCGTCACCGCCTCGAGGGTGCCGTAGCCGACCATGCCCCGGCGCTCCGGCGGGACCTCGACGCCAAGCGCCTTGTTCGATGCCGCCGCCTCGACCGGCCCCGCCCCGAAGAAGAGCCAGCGATAGTAGGGGCCGCGATCAGGATGTCCGTGGGGCGGCGCCAGGCCCGCCTCGGGGAAGGCATCCGCCAGATAGGCGCAAATCGCGGCGGCCTCGGTCACCACCGTGTCGCCATGCGTGACGGCCGGCACCTTGCCCATCGGATTGATGGCGAGATACTCGGGCGCCTTCATGGTCGTGCCCCAGTCGAGCAGCACCGTCTCGTAGGGTTGGCCGACCTCCTCGAGCATCCAGCGGACGATGCGGCCTCGCGACATGGGATTGGTGTAAAAGGTGAGGGACATCGGTCGCTCCTTTCGAGCCAAGCATCAAGTCTGTCGGCATTCCAGCCTTCCGCCTCGTGACGGAGCGACACGCGCCGTCTCGTCGGGGCCTCGAAGCAGCCACACCTCGACCTACGCGCCGGGCCGTCCGGTTTTCCTCGGCCGTCCACGGCGGCCCTTGGTCTTGGCCGGATCGTCGGAGCTCGGGCCGCGGGCAGGGCGGGGCGGTCGAGCGCCCGACGGCAACGGCTGCTCGGCGTGTGGCCCCATCTCCTCGAGCGACGGCTTGTGCGGTCCGCGAATATTCTCCCCGTAGGCCCCGGCTTTGGCGCGCGGCACCACCCGATCGGTGCCCGGGCCCATGTCGTCGATGTCGGGCTGACGGACGCGCGAGGTCGATTGCGCATAGGTCGGCTGCACGGGCTCGTAGCCGTCGCGGATGTGGGACCCCTCCCGATCGGCTTTGCCCCGGCCTGGACGTGAGAGCCGCGCGCCCTTCGCCTCGCCGGGACGGCCGCCTGCACCAAATTTCCCGGCGCGATCCTCGACCGCCTCCTGACGCGCGAGGGGATCGTCGAGCAGGGCGAGCTGCACCTGCTTCAGGCGCTGGATCTCGTCGCGCAGCCGTGCCGCCTCCTCGAACTCGAGGTCGGCCGCGGCGGCTTTCATGCGCTTCTCCATGTCGGCCAGAACCGCCTCGAGATTGTGCCCGGCGAGCGTTCCCTCCTTGCCCTCGGCGAGCCCGGCGTCGACCGTCACATAATCCTGCTCGTAGATCGAGCCCATGACGTCGGCGATGCCCTTCTTCACACTCTCCGGCGTGATGCCGTGCTCGGCATTGTAGGCCTGCTGCTTCTCGCGCCGCCGGTTGGTCTCGGCGATGGCGCGCTCCATCGAGCCTGTCATGCCCTCGGCGTAGAGGATCACCTTGCCGTCGACATTGCGGGCGGCCCGGCCGATCGTCTGCACGAGCGAGGTCTCCGAGCGGAGGAAGCCTTCCTTGTCGGCGTCGAGGATGGCGACCAGCGCGCATTCGGGGATGTCGAGGCCCTCACGCAGGAGGTTGATGCCGATCAGCACGTCGAACGCGCCGAGGCGGAGATCGCGGATGATCTCGATGCGTTCGAGCGTCTCGACATCCGAATGCATGTAGCGGACACGGATGCCCTGCTCGTGCATGTACTCCGTCAGGTCCTCGGCCATGCGTTTGGTCAGCGTCGTCACCAGGGCGCGGTAACCCTTGAGGGCCACCTGCTTCACCTCGTCGACCAGATCATCCACCTGGGATTTGGCCGGTCGGATCTCCACGGGCGGATCGGTGAGGCCCGTCGGGCGGATGACCTGCTCGGTGAAGACGCCGCCGGTCTGCTCGAGCTCCCAGCGGCCGGGCGTCGCCGAGACATAGACCGTTTGTGGCCGCATCGCATTCCATTCCTCAAAGCGGAGCGGGCGATTGTCCATGCAGGAAGGGAGGCGGAAGCCGAACTCGGCGAGTGTCGCCTTGCGCCGGTAGTCCCCACGGAACATGCCGCCGAGTTGAGGCACCGTCACATGGCTTTCGTCGACAAAGACGAGGGCGTTGTCGGGCAGATACTCGAACAGCGTCGGCGGCGGCTCGCCCGGATTACGGCCGGTGAGATACCGCGAATAGTTCTCGATGCCGGCGCAGGAGCCGGTCGCCTGCATCATCTCGATATCGAACTGCGTGCGCTGCTCGAGCCGCTGTGCTTCGAGCAGGCGGCCCGCGGCCTTCAGCTCCGCGAGGCGCTCCTGCAACTCGATCTCGATGCGCCGGATCGCCTGGTCGAGCGTCGGCTTCGGCGTCACATAGTGCGAGTTGGCGTAGAGCTTGATCAGCGCCAGATCCATCGTCTTGGCGCCGGTCAGGGGATCGAGCTCGGTAATGGAATCGATCTCGTCGCCGAACAGCTGGATGCGCCAGGCGCGATCCTCCATGTGCGCCGGCCAGATATCGACGGTGTCGCCACGGACCCGGAAGGTACCGCGACCGAATGCCTGATCGTTGCGCCGGTAGTGCAGTGCCACGAAATCGGCAAGCAGCTGGCGCTGCGAGATGCGCTCCTTCGCCTGCACCGTCATGGTCATGGCCGAGTAGGTCTCGACCGAGCCGATGCCGTAGATGCAGGAGACCGAGGCGACGACAACGACGTCGTCGCGCTCGAGCAGGGCCCGCGTCGCCGCATGCCGCATGCGGTCGATCTGCTCGTTGATGGAGGCTTCCTTCTCGATATAGGTGTCGGTCCGGGGCACATAGGCCTCGGGCTGATAGTAGTCGTAGTAGGAGACGAAATACTCGACGGCATTGTCCGGGAAGAAGCTCTTGAACTCGCCGTAGAGCTGTGCGGCGAGCGTCTTGTTCGGCGCGAGGACGAGGGCCGGACGCTGGGTCCGGTGGATCACCTGCGCCATCGTGAAAGTCTTGCCGGAGCCCGTGACGCCGAGCAGCACCTGGTCGTGCTCGATTTTGTCCACGCCCGCGACCAGATCGGCGATCGCCTGGGGCTGGTCGCCTCTCGGTTCGAAATCGGAGGCGAGGACGAGCCTCTGGCCGCCCTCTGATTTCTCCGGGCGGGGGGGACGGTGCGGCATGAACATCGGCATGCCGCCGGAGACGAGCGGGTGGGTCGCCAGCATTGGCTGGCGGGCGAGGATGGCCTTGGCCGATTCGGTGCGCTCGTCCGGACGGGAAAGGAGCGCCTGCAGTGTCGCCGATGGCGAGGCGGCGTCGATAACGCCCGCCTGCGGCGCCTCGCCGAACCCCCGTGGCGCCGGGGTTCCGGCCGCGGTTTCGGGCGGCGGGGGAAGCGGCGCCTGGGCTTTCGAGCGGGGCTTGCGGGACATGGGCGGACTATGACCCCGGAGCGCGCCTCTGGGAAGGGGCCTCGATGGCCGATCCGGCAGCTTGACCGGCGCTCCTGACAGCACGATGTCAGGAGCGGCCAGAGGCGCCGTCAGCGAAGGTAGCGCCCGATCACACCTGCGACGGCGGCCTGCCAGGGGATGAACAGGGTGTAGAACTCAAGGGGAAGCAAGGCGGCAATGGCCGAGACGGCCACGAAGAACGCAACCGCCACGACAATGCCCGCTCCCGTCGCGGCCACCATGCCCACGACCGCAAAGCGCCGGCGGGTTGCCAGCGGCACGCCGAGGACGGTGATCAAGGCGCCGATGGCGCCGCTGAGGCCGTGCGTGATGAGCGAGCTCCAGTAGCCCTTGGTCCGAGCCAGCTCCGTTTCGGTTGTGGCAAGCTTGCGCTCAATGCAGGACCTCTCGAGTTCCGGGGTCGCGGTGAGCGTCCCCGCCTCGATGGCCTGGCATTGCAGGTCGAGCTCGGACAGCTCCTGCGCCTCGCCCAGTCCCTTTGGCGGCGAGGCATCGCGCTGGATGAACACCTCCAGCGCCAGATACCAGCCACCGAGCACAGCGACGATGATGAGCAACTGCCTGGGTTGGAACCTGAGCTGCAAGACGAGGATCGCCGCGAGTGCGAGGGCGAAGGCCGTTCCGGCCAGGACAATGTTCAGCGGCACGCTGCCTAGATTGTGTCCGCTCAGCCACGAGACGTCGTCGAGGACATTGAGAAGCGGTGTCGTCAGCGCGCCCGAGATGGCGCCGGCAACGGTGAAGAGGAGGACGCTGGCCTGCACGGTGGCGCTCGCCGTGGCATCGACGGCGCTCGCAACCTCGGCGGCGACGTTTCCCTTGGGTTCGAGCAGGGTGACGGCCTTGAGGAAGCTCGGCACGGTGTCCATGGGCGTCTCGCCGATCATGACCGGCAGGATGTGACCATCCGCCTTGCGCCACTTCCGGCGGGCGAACTCGAGCTCGGTCAACGTGAACCGACCCTTGGCGACGGAGGCCGGGCTGATCAGGAAGACGAACAGGCCCGACTGTCCGACCGCCGCCTCGATGCGGCGGTCGTACTCGCCGCCGGCCGGCAGATCGTCACGGTCGAGGAACACGGAATGGCCGCGCGCCCGCAACGAGAAGGCAATCGGCTCCGCGACGTCCTTGTCCTCGGAGGCGTAGGACAGAAAGATCTGCATGAGCGGCGCCCCGTTTCACCGATGCCTACCATAACGTCCGTTGCCGCATAGGCAATATGCTGGATGCCATCGAGGACGGAGCAAGCGCTTGCGATGGCGTGACCGCGAGCGTCGCCGATTGCGGGCCGGCGACGCGCATGACCTTGCGATCGGCCCCTTAATTCATCCTTCCCCCCGTCGCCGCGTCGAACAGATGCACAGCCTCCGCGTTCGGCACCATCGGCAGCCGCGACCCCGGTGCGGCGGAAATCCGCTCGCGGAAGACGCCGACGACCTTCTCGCCGCCGAGCTTGGCGAACACCTGGGTCTCCGAGCCGGTAGGCTCGATCACGGACACTTCCGCCTCGTCACCGGTGCCCGACAGAATGAAGTGCTCCGGCCGGATGCCGTAGATGGCGGCGCGGCCGTCGGCGCCGGCGGGGGCACCCGATAACGGCAGCTTCGCGCCGCCGTCGGTGACGAAACTCGCGGTGCCGTTGACGCGGATCGTGCCCTTGAGCAGGTTCATCGACGGCGAGCCGATGAAGCCGGCGACGAACAGGTTGGCCGGCTTGTCGTAGAGCTCCAGGGGAGAGCCCACCTGCTCGATCACGCCATTGTTCAGCACGACGATCCGGTCCGCCATGGTCATGGCCTCCACCTGGTCGTGGGTGACATAGACCGTCGTCGTCTTCAGACGCTGATGCAATTCCTTGATCTCGGCGCGCATCTGCACCCTGAGCTTGGCGTCGAGGTTGGAGAGCGGCTCGTCGAACAGGAAGACGGAGGGATCGCGGACGATGGCGCGGCCCATGGCGACGCGCTGGCGCTGACCGCCGGACAACTGCCTCGGATAGCGGTCGAGATAGGGCATCAGGTCCAGGATCTCGGCAGCGCGCCGGACGCGGCTGTCGATTTCCGCCTTCGGCGTGCCGCGCAGCTTGAGCGCGAATCCCATATTCGACGCCACGGTCTTGTGCGGGTAGAGCGCATAGTTCTGGAACACCATGGCGATGTCCCGGTCCTTGGGCGGCAGAGTGTTCACCACCCGCTCGCCGATCCGGATATCGCCCGACGAGATGGCCTCGAGACCGGCGATCATGCGGAGCAGAGTGGACTTGCCGCAGCCGGAAGGGCCAACCAGGATGACGAACTCGCCATCCGCGATGGCGACGGAGACGCCGTGGATGACCTCGAGCGTGCCGTAGGATTTCCGGACATCGACGACATCGACCGAGGCCATGCTTCCCCCTGGTGTGCGGGCCGCCCCGGTGCGCGGGCGGCAGAGAACGTTAGTCGAGCCGGCGACCGAGGTCGAGGGGCAGGTTCAGCCCGAAAGTGTCCAGGTATGGACAGGCTCGGCGACACCGCGGATCACCTGCGGATCGGCCGGCTCGAGCCCCTGGGTGTCGTCCTCCGTCCAGTCCGGCTCGGAACGCGCCTGCTCGATGAGATCCCGGCTGGCAATGAGCGAGACATTCAGCACGCGGGTGTGCGCCTCGAGACGGCTCGCGATGTTGACCGTCGCGCCGATAACCGCAAGCTCGAGCCGGTTCGCGCCGATGTCGCCGGTGACGACCGGGCCATAGTGAATGCCGACCCCGATGGCGAGTGCGGGCTCACCGCGAGCGGCGCGCTCCTCGTTCCAGGCGGCGATGGCTGCAAGCATGGCGCAGCCGCAACGCAAGGCGTGGACCGCGTCGTTCGGCCCGGGGACGGGGGTGCCGAATGTCGCCATGAGACCGTCGCCCAGATATTTGTCGAGCGTCCCCTCATGCCGGAAGACCTCGCGTTCCATGCGCTCGAGGAAGCTCCGAAGCGTGCTGATGACGATGGCTGGCTCGTGCTCGTCGGCATAGGCGGTGAACCCGACGATGTCGACGAACAGTACCGCCACCTTCTGCGCGCGAACGGTCGCGAGCGGCTGATCGTTGTTGGCGATGAGCTCGACGACGTTGGGTGAGAAATAACGCGAGAGGTTGAACCGCTCCCGCTCGGCCGCCGCCTGCCGGTGCAGCAGGCGCTGGCTCCGCCAGCCGGCCGTGGCGAGCGTCGCGGCAACGAGGGCGATCACCACCAGCTCCTGCACGCGATTGGGTATGTTGAGGCTGTAGGGATCGAGGTAATGGGCGAGATGGGGCGAGCCGGCGAGCGCATCGAAGACGCGCTGTCTGAGCTCGGGCTCGTCGATCGGTTGCATGGCCGTCCAGACGAGGGCGGCGCTCCAGGTGAGGATGATCGTGCCGGCGAGGAAGATGAGCGTGCGCCAGGAGTAGGCGAGCACGGCGGTGGCCAGAATGAGCGTGAAATAGATCGCGCCGCCGTAGCGAAACTGCATCGGCTCTGGCCAGACGTCGGAGCGCAGCGGATTGGGAATGACGAGCGCGGCCGTGACGAACAGAACGTCGAGCACGAGCAGCAGCAACTCGGTACGGGAGCGTCCCACGCGCCCCATGGAGAGTTGAGCCCACCCGATGGCACCGAACAACACGAGCAAAGCCAGATAGTAGAGCGACTCGTAGGCGCCGCTCAGATACACCATCAGCGGTGCCAAGGCGGCAATGACGACGAGCCGAGCCCGAATAGCGAGGCGCAGCCCTTCGTGCTTGTCGCGGGAGATGGCACGATCGACCGCCGAAGGGGCCAGTGGAACCTGGATCGGCGTGTCCGCTACGGCGGTGGCCATCATCATCTCTCCCTAGCCGCACAGGCCTGTATGGCACCCATGCAAGGCATGGAGGCCCGACGGGTCAAGCCCGTCTGCGACCCTCTAGCACTTGCCTTGCCGTGCCGTCCCCTGATCCATGGGCGGCATGAGCGAAGAGCACGACGAGGAGAAGAACCGCCTGTCGGCCAGGGCCGCGCGCTATATGCGGGTCGGTACGAATGTGGGCGGGCTCGCCGCCCGGATCGCCGGCAAGCGGCTGCTCGGCATGGATGTCGATCGGCAGCGCTATGCGGCCGAGCTGGCGGCGGCGCTCGGCGGGCTCAAGGGCCCGATCATGAAGGTGGCACAGCTCCTTTCGACCATTCCGGAGGCGTTGCCGGCGGAATATGCCGCCGAGCTCACCCAGCTCCAAAGCCAAGCGCCGCCGATGGGGTCGGCCTTCGTGCGCCGGCGGATGGCGGCCGAGCTCGGACAGGATTGGCCGTCTCGCTTTTTGCGCTTCGAGACCGAGGCGGCGGCATCGGCGTCCCTCGGTCAGGTGCACCGCGCTGTCGCCCCGGACGGCCGGCTGCTTGCGGTGAAGCTCCAGTATCCGGACATGGCCTCGGCCGTTGAGGCCGATCTTGCTCAGCTCAAGATCATTTTTCAGATCCACAGGCGGATGGAGCCCGCCATCGAGACCAGCGAGATGCTGGTCGAGATCGCCGAGCGGCTTCGCGAGGAGCTCGACTACGAGCGGGAGGCGAGCCATATGCGCCTCTATGCGGCGATCTTCCGCGACGATCGGCTGATCCGCGTGCCGGAGGTTGTGAGCGCGCTCTCGACCAAGCGCCTTCTCACCATGTCCTGGCTCGAAGGATCGAAGCTCACCGACCACCTCGATCGCCCGGTCGAGGATCGCAATGCCATCGCCCGCGCCATGTTCCGCGCCTGGTGGTACCCGTTCTCGCATCATGGGGTGATCCACGGCGACCCGCATCTCGGCAACTACACGGTCTTCGAGGAGGGAGGGCATCCGGCCGGCATCAATCTCCTCGACTACGGCTGTATCCGCACCTTCGCGCCCCGTTTCGTCCAAGGTGTCATCGACCTCTATCGCGGGCTTGAGCGGGGCGAGCGCGATCTGATCGTGCACGCCTACGAGACCTGGGGCTTCACCGGTCTGTCGGGCGAGGTGATCGATATCCTCAATATCTGGGCCCGCTTCATCTACGGCCCGTTGCTCGACGATCGCGAGCGCACCATCGCCGAAGGCACGACGCCGGGCGCCTATGGGCGCCAGGAGGCGTCTCGCGTTCACCAGGGCCTTCGCGAGCTCGGACCGGTCAAAGTGCCGCGCGAATTCGTGTTCATGGATCGGGCGGCCATCGGGCTCGGTGGCGTCTTCCTGCATCTCGACGCGCGCCAGAACTGGTATCGCCTCTTCAACGAGACGATCGAGGGCTTCGATCTCGGGGAGGTCAGCCGGCGGCAGGCGGAGGCGTTCGAGGAAGCCGGCGTGCCGCTGCCGGCCTAAGCCATCACTCGGCCTTCGCCGGCTCGGTGCCGTAGCGGCGCTTGACGGCGTTGACGATTTTCAACGTCGTCTCCTCGATCATGCCCGAGGAGTTGACCCAATAGGCAACTGGCCACCAGAGAACCTTCGGCACGCCGGTGACATTGCCGAGATTGGGCGTCGCCTCGATCGCCAGCCCGTCCTTGAACGTGACCTTGGGCGCGAAGGTCATGTCGACGGGGAGGGTTGCTTTCGCCGTCACAACCTCGCAGTGGCTCTTCTGCGCGGGGGCCTCGAAGACATGGTCGCCAGAGGCCGAAAGCGCGTCGGCAATGAGCTTCCGGGGCAGCCGGATCTGGACCTCGCAGCGGGCATCCCAGAGCAAGCCCTTCGTGACCTTGCGAACTTCCGCCAGCTCCTCCGCCGACATGCGGGTCGGAAACACGCAGGCGATCTCCGCCTCGGTGCCCGTGAGGAATTGCTCGAAGCAGTCAGGCTCGGTGGCACTCGGCTCGCCGGCAAGGGCGGGGACGGCTGATGCGAGCAACGCGGCGGTCGCCAGCAGGCTCGAACGGGCAGAGACTGTGCGCAAGCGGGCTCCCATGTCAGCGCGAGAACCTTATGGCTTGCCGCACGGCAGAATGATGACATGCCGGCCGCATGGCGGCAGGCTGGGGCCTCTACGCCGCTTCCTGATGGGCGACGTTCTTGAGCTTGGCGAGATTCGGGACAGACAGGTCGCGCGTCGAGGCCAGCTCGATGACGCCGCGCGACTTGAGCTTCGTGATCTGCCGGCTGACCGTCTCGATCGTCAGGCCGAGGAAATCGGCAATATCGGCGCGCGAGAGCGGCAGCTCGAACTTCGTTCCCTCCATGTTGTCCGAATGGCTGCAACCGATCCGCGGGGCCCGCTTGGCGATCATCAATAGGAAGCTCGCGACCTTCTCCTCGGCGCTCTTGCGGCCGAGCAGAAGTGCCCACTCGCGGCAGGCATCGAGCTCGGAGAGCGTGTGCTCCAGGAGACGGTGCTCGAGATTGGGGTGCTCGTGCAAGAATTTCTCGAAGCCGACTTTCGGAAATGTGCACAGCTCCACGTCGGTCGCAGCCTCGGCGAAGTAGGTGGCCTCGGGCCGATAGGCGCGGCCCAGGAAGTCGGGCGGGAAGATGAGGCCGACGATCTGCTGGCGACCGTCATCGAGGCTCTTCGTCAGCTTGACGACGCCCCTGACGACGTTGGCGAGCATGTCCGACTTGGCGCCATCGACGAGGATGATGTCGCCGGCCTTGTACGTTC
This sequence comes from Hyphomicrobiaceae bacterium, assembly GCA_041397825.1. Taxonomy (GTDB): domain Bacteria; phylum Pseudomonadota; class Alphaproteobacteria; order Rhizobiales; family Hyphomicrobiaceae; genus JANNSX01. The sequence continues at coordinate 49,899 of JAWKVX010000008.1, read as the reverse complement.
GCCAGCGGGCGATCTGATTAAGGGCCTTGATCTCCGACGCATCCAAGGCGCCGCAGACGGACTTGTCCCGGATGGAGCACATGCTGCAGCGGGCAGGCTCGCTACTCATTGTGATCACCCTCGTGGCTCAGATACCGAGCACAGTCTAATCAATATGGCGACGACCCGCCATGCCCCCAACGGTATGAGCGGAGTTGACGCAGGGAAAGGGCCGAAAAGACCAGGCTTGCCAAATGGCCGGCACGCCGCAACAGTGCGCCATACGCTTTTGGACAAGTCCCGCCATGCCGCTCGATCTCAGCACGAATCTGCTCGATACCTCGACGCCCCCCATACCGGAGGCCTATGCCTGGTCCGAGAGTTATGGCGGGGCCCACGGCCCGCTCATCAACATGGCGCAGGCCGCACCGAGCAACCCGCCGCATCCCGATCTCATCGCCCGGATCGGCCAATCTGCCAGCGACCCGGCCGGCATGCGCTACGGCCCCATCGGTGGCGATCTCGCCTTCCGGCAAGCCTTTGCCGCAGAGCAGTCGGCGATCTACGGCGGCGCCATAGGTGCCGACGAGGTGGCCGTGACCGCCGGCTGCAACCTCGCCTTCTTCATCACCATGGTCTCGCTCGCCAAAGCAGGCGAGGCCGTCATCCTGCCGGCGCCCTGGTATTTTAACCATGAGATGGCACTCAAGATCCTCGGCATCGAGACGCGCCGACTGCAGTTGCGGGCCGAGGACGGCTTCGTGCCGCGGGTCGAGGACGCCGAGCCGCTGATCGACGGGAAGGTCCGGGCCATCGTGCTCGTGACGCCCAACAATCCGACCGGAGCGGTCTATCCGGAGCCCGTCATCGAGGCGTTCGTCGCACTCTGCCGGCGCAAAGGGATCGCGCTCGTGCTCGACGAGACCTATCGCGACCTGATGCCGGCCCAGTATGAGCGGCCGCACGCACTGTTCGCCAAGCCGGATTGGCGCGACGTTGCGATACAACTCTATTCCTTCTCGAAGGCCTATTGCATCCCGGGCCACCGCCTCGGCGCCATCACGGCGGGGCGCGAGAGCCTGACCGAGATCGGCAAGGCGCTCGACACGGTGCAGATCTGTCCACCGCGGCCGGCGCAGGCGGCGCTGACCTGGGCCATCCCGGCGATGCGGGCCTGGCGGGCGGAGAACCGGGCCGAGATCAACCGGCGGGCGGCCGCCTTCCGCGCTGCCTTCGCCGAACTCAACGACTGGCACGTCGCCTCCGTCGGCGCCTACTTCGCCTATGTCCGCCATCCCTATCGGGGCGTGCCGTCGCGCACCGTCATCGAGCGGATGGCGAAGGAGCGCGGTGTTCTCGGCCTGCCCGGCAGCTATTTCGGCCCCGAGGAGGACGACCACGTTCGCATCGCCTTCGCCAACACCGGTGTCGATCAGATCGCCGAGCTACCAGGACGGCTGAGAGATATGCGATTCTGATGGCGCCTCCGAGGTAATGCCAATGACGACCTCCAAGCGCAGCTCGACCACGCGAGGTCTGTGGCCGAGCGCCATCAAGGAGAACTTCGCCGTCGTGCCGTCGGTCGATCCGGCCGAGCCGCAGATCTGGGCCTACTCCGACAAGATTTCCTATGCGCCAGGCGAGACGATCGCGCTTCACATCTCGACGAGCGCCGCCGCCTACGATCTCAGGATCTTTCGTGACGGCGCCCGGGAGACAACCGTTCTCGAGCGGCACGGCCTGTCCGGCGCGCTCTGCGACACGCCGGCGGATGCCTCCGTCATCGGCTGTGGTTGGCCGGTCGCGCTCGAGATCAAGGTCGAGGACAGCTGGCGCTCGGGCGGCTACGTCGTGCACCTCACCGGCCGCATGGCTGACGGCACGGTGATCGACGGCCATCACGTCTTCATCGTCCGCGCTGGAAAGGAGGCTGCTTCGATCCTGCAGGTGGCCGCGACCTCGACCTGGATCGCCTACAACGACTGGGGCGGCTCCAATCATTACGAGGGTATCACCGGTCCCGAGTGCAACCAGTATTCTCCCTCACTCTCGATCGAGCGGCCTTGGACGCGCGGCTTCGCCGTCCTGCCGGTCGGCGCACCGCGCGTTCCGATCCGCGAGCCACTTCGCCAGGGTGCCGCCCCCCGCTATCCGCATATGGAATGGGCCTATGCCAACGGCTATTCCAAGAAATACGCGTCGGCCGGCTGGGCGAGCTATGATCGGCATTTCCTGCGCTGGGCCGAGGCGCAGGGCTTCTCGGTGGACCTGGCTTCGCTGCACGATCTGCATTTCGACGCCGATCTGCTCGCGCGCTACAAGACGGTCGTCTTCGTCGGCCATGACGAATACTGGACGGCCGGGATGCGCGACGCCGTCGACCGCTACGTCGAGGCCGGCGGGCGCGTCGCGCGCTTCGCCGGAAACTTCCTCTGGCAGGTGCGCTTCGAGAACGGCGGGCGGACGCAGGTCTGCTACAAGTATCGCGCGCGGAAGGAGGACCCGTACTTCAGTGACCCCGCCAAGCGGCATCTGACGACCAATGCCTGGGAGGCGCCCGAGGTCGGGCGGCCCGGGGCTTCGACTTTTGGGCTCAACGCGCTGCGGGGTGTCTATGTCGGGTGGGGTGGCTGCGTGCCGAGGGGACCGGGCGGGTTCACCATCTATCGGCCCGAGCATTGGGCCTTCGCCGGTAGCGATCTCTACTATGGCGACGTGCTGGGCGGTGCATCCCGGATCTTCGGCTACGAGGTGGATGGCCTCGACTACACGTTCCGCGACGGCCTGCCCTATCCGACGGATGCGGCGGAGGCGCCGGAGGGGCTCGAGATCCTGGCCATGGGCCACGCCTCGCTGCTCGAGGAGAACCACCAGAATCCCGGCTCCGACCTCTTCATCGGCGACGAGGATCTGGCGTTTGCGGCCGAGACGCTCTTTGGCGCCGCGACGCCTGAGAGCATGGACAAGCTGCGCCGGTCCTCCGGCATGATCGTCACGTTTCCGAAGGGCAGGGGCGAGATCTTCCACGCTGGCACCTGCGAGTGGGTTGCGGGTCTCATCGATCGCGACCCCTATGTCGAGCGCGTGACGCGCAACGTGCTCGAACGGTTCTTGGCCTGACGCGACAGCGTGGCGACGGCCATGCCGGGTGGCGGACGGCTGTGCTATGATTGGCAATGGTCGCATTGCAAACACTACGGCAGTTTTATGCCGCGCTGATGACCGCATCCGTCGGTGTTACAGACCCGCGGGTGATCAAAGCCTTTGCCACGGTGCCGCGCGAGCAATTCCTCGGGCCAGGTCCGTGGCAAGTCGTCGTCGAGAACGGCTACATGACGACGCCGAGCGATGATCCGGAGCTTCTCTATCAAGACATCGTGGTGGCCCTCTCACCCTCCCGAAAGATCAACAACGGCGAGCCGAGCCTGCACGCCCGGATGCTGGCAGCCGTCGCGCCGCAACCCGGCGAGCGCGCGCTGCAAATCGGCACGGGAACCGGCTACTACACGGCATTGCTGGCCGAGCTGGTCGGAGAATCGGGCACGGTCTTGGGTATCGAGATCGATCCGGAGCTGGCGGACTGGACGTGCCGGAATCTTGCCGACCGGTCAAATGTCACGATCGGCTGCCGCTCGGGCGTCGAGCCACCCCTGCCAGAGAGCGATGTGATCTATGTCTGTGCGGGCGCCACGGAGCCGATGCGCGTCTGGCTCGAAGCCTTGTCGCCCGCGGGGCGGTTGCTGTTTCCCTTGACGCCCGGCACGAGCTACGGCGCGATCCTCCGCATCGCACCGACATCGACGCCAAACCTGTTCGAGGCCCGCTTCGTCACACGCGCCGGGTTCATCCCCTGTGTCGGCGCCCAGTCGCCCGAGGCCCTCGACGGCCTGAAAACCGCCTTCGCTCGCGGCGGCACGGAGGAGGTGCGCAGCCTTCACTGTGGACCCGAGCCGGATGCCACGTGCTGGTACGCAGGTGAAGGGTGGTGGCTCTCAAAGCGGCCGGTCGCGTCCTCGCGTTGACCGTCAGAGGTCATCTGCCTAGGCTCTGCGGGGTCAATAGTCGCGACGAGCATTGCGACGTCCAGGTCGGAGCGCCATGTTCGAGCTGCTGATCGTTCTCTTGCTCATTCTGCTCAACGGGCTGTTTGCGCTGTCCGAGCTGGCGGTCGTTTCGGCCCGCCTGTCGCGGCTGAAAGCAATGGAGGCCGCGGGACGGCGCGGGGCGCGGCGGGCCCAGGTTCTTGCGCTCTCGCCGGGTCGCTTTTTGTCGGCCGTGCAGATCGGCATCACGCTCATCGGCATCGTCAACGGCGCCTATTCCGGCGAGGCGTTCGGTGACAGGACCGCAAGCTGGCTCGAGGGGTTGGGTGCCGGCCCCCGCGTTGCCGAGCCGTTGGGCTATGGCCTCGTCATCGTCGTCATCACCTATCTATCGGTCATCGTCGGCGAGCTCGTGCCCAAGAGCCTGGCGCTCAAGAATGCCGAAGGCATCGCCTGCACCGTGGCGCCGGCCATGACGGCCTTCGCCAAGGCCGCTGCCCCCGTCGTGTGGCTGCTCGACTCCTCGACCCGGCTCGTCTTTCGCCTGCTCGGTCAGTCGAGCGAGAGCGAGCAGCGGGTGACGGATGAGGAGATCAAGATGTTGATCAAGGAGGCGGAGACCTCCGGAGTCATCGAGGCGGGCGAGCGCGAGATGATCGCGGGCGTGATGCGTCTGGCCGATCGCTCGGTTGCCGGGCTCATGACGCCACGGATCGATGTCGATTGGCTGGATGTCACCGAGCCGCCATCCGAAACGCGGAAGCGACTGCTGGAGTCCACCCATACGCGCCTGCCCGTGGTCGAGGGGACACCGGATGTCGTGATCGGGGTTGCGACATCGCGCGAGTTGATGGTTGAGCTGTTGGCCGGAAGGCCGCTCGATCTTCGCGCGCATCTGCACAAGGCCCCGGTGGTACCGCCGAGTGTCGATGCGCTGAAGGTGCTTGCGACGCTGCGCGAAGCCGAGGTGCCGATGCTGCTGATCCATGACGAGTATGGTCACTTCGAAGGCATCGTGACGCCGGCGGACGTGCTGGAGGCGATTGCCGGAGGCTTCCGTTCTGACCAGATGGGCGAGGAGCCCGATGCGGTCGAGCGCGCCGACGGCAGCTGGCTGATCGCGGGCTCGATGCCGATCGACGAGATGGCCGAGCATATCGGCTTTGCGCTCGCCGGACCGCGGGACTATGAAACGGTCGCCGGGCTCCTGCTCGCCGAGCTGCAGCACATTCCAGAGATCGGCGATCGCATCGAGCTGCGCGGCTGGCGCTTCGAGGTGGTCGACATGGACGGCCGCCGCATCGACCGTGTGCTGGCCAGCCGGGTGGTGCCGCTGCGCCGGCATTCGATATAGCCGATATTGGTCGACGCCGGGAATGGCGTGGGGGTCACACCACGCCGTTGAGCAGCGGCTCGCCGCGCTCGAGCCGGCCGAGATTGCCGATCAGCAACTCGATGACATTGGCCTCGTGGCGGCGGGTCTCACCGGCGGTATGCGGCGTCAAGACGACCGTGTCGAGCGACCAGAGCGGGGAGGTGGCATCGAGCGGCTCGACGGCCGTGACATCGATACCGGCACCGGCGATCCGGTGCTCGGCGAGCGCCGAAATGAGCGCCGGCTCGTCGACGACGGGCCCGCGCGCCACATTGACGAGATAGGCCGAGGGCTTCATGGCAGTGAGCATCTCGGCGTCGATCAGTCCGCGGGTCTCGGCGGAGAGCGGGCAGGCGAGCACGAGCACGTCTGTCCCGGCAAGGAGCGCGCGGAGGTCGCCGGGTCCGCCGATGTGATCGACCTCCGGCAGCGTCCCGGGCGTTCGCCGGATGCCGAGCACCCGCATGTCGAAGGCCTTGGCGATGCGAGCGATCCGCCGGCCGATACGGCCCAGACCGACGACTAGCATGGTCTTGCCGGCGAGCTCGTCCTCCCGCCCGTCAAGCTCCGAGATCATGCCACGCCAGTGCCGTTTCACCTGATTGTCGCGGGCTTCGGCCATCCGTCGCGTCAGAGCGAGTAGTAGGGCGAACGCATGCTCGCTGACCGCGTTGGCGTTGGCGCCGGCGGCATTGGCGAGGCGGATGCCCCGCGCCCGCAAGGCTTCGATGTCGAAATGATCGTAGCCCGCCGAGCAGAGTTGGATGAAGCGGACTTGGGGCATGCGGTCGAGGAGACTGTTGTCCCAGAAGCCGGAGAGGCAGAGTACGTCGGCTTCGCCCAGTCGCGGCAGGAGATCCGCCTTCGACCAGACATGGACATGCGGACATCGACCCTGTCGCGCCTCGTAGGCCTCGCCGAGCCGATAGGCGGAGTGGGCGAACAGAATGAAGGGACGGTCCGTGCCCGTCATGTGACCCTCCCGCCCGTCGCATGCCGCACCAGGTCATGGAAATAGGCGACGCCTTGCTCGTGCTTCGGGCTCAGCGGTCCACAGTCGTAGCTGCCGGCCTCGAGGTTGCGCTGCACGACCTCGCACATCGGGAAGTCCTCCTCGACGATGCCGCAGGTCGTCGACGCGGCGCGCTCCTTGGCGTCGGCGTCGAGCCCGGCCTGCGGGTCGAAATAGAAATCGAAAGTGAGCCGGGTACGGCGCACACCCTCGGGCAGGATGCGACAGATGTTGAAGCCTCCGCCGTAAACGCCGATCGTGTTGTTGGGCCAGCGCCAGAGAAAGAGGCCCTGATAGGCGGCCTCGGACCGCATGGACGAGCGGTGGATCGAGACTCGATCGGCGTTCTCCACCCGGTAGCTCGCCATGTCGAGGTCGCGCGCCAGTCCCTTGTGCATCAGCGGGATGTGATAGCCCTCGAGGTAGTTGTCGACATAAGTCTTCCAGTTGACGGAGAGGTCGTAGGTCTGCCGGCGGTAGAAGCTGTAGCGCTCAATGGGAAAGTCGCGGGTGGTCGTGACGAGATCGCCGAGCCCGTCCGTCAGCGGACCCGCATCGACGTCGAGGTTGACGAAGACGAAGCCGCGCCACTCCGCGACGGCGATCGGTTTGAGGGCGAGTTCCCGGCCGTCGAACGCATCGGCGCCTGCCGAGAAGTCTGGCCGGCGAGCGAGACGCCCATCGGTGTCATAGAGCCAGCCGTGATAGCGGCAGCGGAGCGCGGCGGTGTGGCCGCAACCGTCCTCGACGAGCGGTCCGGCCCGGTGCCGGCAGACATTGTGAAAGCCCTTGAGGGCCCCGGCCTTGTCGCGAATGACGAGCACGGGCCAGCCGGCGATCGCCTCGGCGAGATAGTCGCCCGGGCTCTGGAGCTCGCGCGCATGTCCGAGGAGCAGCCATTCGCGGGCGAAGATCATTTGCCGCTCGACGGTATAAGCGTCGGGTGCGTGGTATCCGGCGGCATGAAGGGTCTTGAGGTTCGCCGTGCCGCCCATGGGCCCGCTCCGTCAGCCGCTGGTCAGTCTCTCGATCGTCGCGCCGCAGCGGCTGAGCTTCTCCTCGAGCCGCTCGAAACCGCGGTCGAGATGATAGACGCGATTGATGATGGTCTCGCCATCGGCGATCAGGCCGCCGATCACGAGCGAGACCGAGGCCCTGAGATCGGTCGCCATGACGGGCGCGCCCTTGAGACCCTTGACACCGCGGATGCGCGCCGTGTCTCCATGCAGCGAGATGTCGGCACCCAGCCGGACGAGCTCCTGCACATGCATGAAGCGGTTCTCGAAGATGGTCTCGCGGACGGTGGTGGTGCCGTTCGCCGTCGTCATCAGCGCCATCAGCTGGGCCTGGAGGTCGGTCGGAAAGCCGGGGAAGGGCTGGGTCTCGACATCGACGCCGACGAGGCTGTTGCCGTTGCGGGCGATCCGGATGCCGTTGGGCTTCTGCTCGACGGTGACGCCCGCCTGCTTGAGAACGTCGAGCGCGGCCTCGAGGTTGTCGAACTCGGCGCCCTCGAGCAGCACGTCGCCGCCAGCCGCCGCCACCGCCATGGCAAACGTCCCGCTTTCGATCCGGTCAGGCAGCACGCTGTGGCGGGCACCTTCGAGCCGGTCCCGGCCTTGAACGCGGAGGATATGCGTGCCGATGCCCTCGATCTGGGCACCCATGGCGACGAGGCAGCGGGCGACGTCGCCGATCTCGGGCTCGCTGGCGGCGTTCTCGATCAGTGTCTCGCCCTTGGCAAGGGCGGCGGCCATCAGAACGTTGTGGGTGGCGCCGACAGAGACCTTGGGGAACAGGACGCGTGCCCCGCGAAGGCCCCGCGGGGCGCGGGCCAGCACGTAGCCGCCCTCGATGTCGATTTCGGCGCCGAGCGCCTTGAGGCCCTGCAGATGCAAGTCGACAGGCCGGGTGCCGATCGCGCAACCACCGGGCATCGAGACCTTCGCCTCGCCGCAGCGTGCCAGGAGGGGGCCGAGGACCCAGAAGCTCGCGCGCATCCGGCTGACCAGCTCATAGGGCGCCGTGGTGTCGACGATGTCACGGGCCGTCAGATGGAAAGTCTCGCCGAGGCTCCCGTTGGAGCGTGCCCGCTTGCCGTCAACGGCGAGGTCGACGCCGTGATTGCGCAGGATGCGCGCCAGCAGCATGACGTCGGCGAGATTGGGGACGTTCTTGAGCGTCAGGGTCTCGGGCGTCAGGATCGAGGCGATCATCAGCGGCAGGGCGGCGTTCTTGGCGCCGGAGATCGGGATGGTTCCAGTCAGGCGATTGCCACCTTCGATGCGAATTCTGTCCATGAAGCTCCCCTCGGACCTCTGACGCCGGACGTGGCCGGCGCCGTCCATGCGAAACTGGCTTAGAGGACGATGGGGTCCTCTATCAAGATGGAGTTCGCGAGATTGGTAAGCTGGCCACGGATGTTCAGTTGTCGCCCTGAGCGTTCCCGTCGTCCAGGTCCGGCACGCTTGCGCTTCGGCCATCCGCCAATTCCAAGCCCGTTCGGCCCGATCTGGCGCGCGCAAGCGCCTTACGTCGCTTGAGGTTTTGCCGGAGCTGTTCTGCCAGGCGGGTCCGGCGGTCGGGCGCGCGTTCTGATTTCCCGGGTGATTTGGCCATCTTGCAGTCCTTCGCTTCTGCGGCGGAGAGACGGCAACAAGAGCTTGCGAAGCCTCAGGGGCTGTGGCAGGTTCCGCGCCATCCGTTAACCGCCCTGGCTTATAGCTCGCCAACGCGGAGCAGGATACGGTTGCCGCCGTAGCTCAGGGGTAGAGCACACCCTTGGTAAGGGTGGGGTCACGCGTTCAATTCGCGTCGGCGGCACCATTAACTCAATGAAATAAAAGACTTCGGGTTGTTTGCATCGAGCGGTTCGACGGTTGTGCGGGCCGCAGGAACCTCATAGGGACCACTGAGTGTGATCTTGATCGGCATGTGGCTAATGGGGATGCCTCAATCCGACAAGGATGCATCGGCCTTAGATTCGAACGGCCAGCGACTTCACGGACTTCATCAACGTTGGCATCGGACGTGATCTTATTTCGCCATGCGGACTTTAGCGACGTTCTCGGCCAATGTCGTACGCGCTCGTAAGCGTCCGCTGCGGACGGCGACCTGCAACAGGACCTGAGACCCGCCAAATCGGGGATGGCCCGGTCTCTGTTGAACTTCGAGCTGAGGACGCTGCTCCTGAAGAACGGTGGTGATGATCACCGTTGGCAGTAAGCCAGAGTGCTATTCGCGGGCCGTTCCGCTTGTTCCCCGTTCGTGCAGTTCGATGGCCGCTATTGGGGGCTGAGGAGGAGAGCCGCGGTCGGCCTGAACCGTCCTTCATGACCCCCAGCAGTCTCTGCGAACTCGGCAGCTCGGCGATTTGGACACGTCCGCTTTGCGGATAAACCGACGATTCGAAGGGGAGCACAACGGGGCGCCGTAGCTCGGTGCTCTCGTGTCGCCGCGAAGCGCCGTACATTTGTGCGCTTGAGGTTCCGGACCGCATGGTGGGACACGCCGCTGATGGTCAGCCGCGGAGGTGTTACAGGCTCCCCTTGGCTCTCCACGATCAGTGTGTCGGCGCGCAACAGCGCATCGGCGAACGAGCCCTCGGCTTGGCCGGTATCACCTTGCGTCGAAAGGAGTCGCGTGAGGTTGAACTCTGTGTGAACGACAGCTTTGCCCCCAAGACCGCCTCCGTTCTCATCTGCGCAGCGGGCCATGATCTCGGGATCGCGTGCATTCCGTCAACAGCGGTGATCCAATACCGCAATTGTGTCGTTGAAGCTGTTGGGATTGCGTCTTCGGATCGGATTGGAGTGAGACCTCGGATGAACGACCCGAACAGACCGCACGATCGGTCGGCTGTTCCAGCGTCAGCGCGTATTCGGGAGCGTATAGTGGCGTCCGGCCGGCGCTTCCACGCCAACGACAACATTGCCGACTTCATAGAACCCGGCGAGCTCGAAGAGCTCCTCGACGAGGTGACAGTCAGCATGAAGGACGTGCTGAAGAGCCTCGTTATCGACGTCGACAATGACCACAACACCCACGACTCCGCGCGGCGCGTGGCCAAGATGTACATCAACGAGGTGTTTCGCGGGCGTTATCATCAACCACCTTCAATCACCGAGTTCCCGAACGCAGCGAGCCTGAACGAGCTGATGATCATCGGACCTGTCACCGTGCGGAGTGCGTGCAGCCATCATCTCGTTCCGATCATGGGTCGGCTGTGGATCGGCGTGATGCCCAATCAGAGATCGAACCTCATTGGTCTGTCGAAGTACGCACGCCTTGCCGATTGGGTCATGAGTCGCCCGCAGATCCAAGAGGAGGCGGTTACACAGATGGCCGATCTCCTGATGGAGATGGTGAAGCCAGACGGACTCGCCATCATGATGGAGGCCGATCACTTCTGCATGCACTGGCGCGGCGTGAAGGACACAGCCTCCAAGATGGTCAATAGCGTCATGCGCGGCTCGTTTCTGAAGGACGACGCACTTAGGCGCGAGTTCCTATCCATCATCAGTCTAAAGAGCTGAGGCCAGCCATGCTTGTCCGTTGCCTTTATGCCAGCCGTGCCACGGAGCTTATGGCGACTACTGAGCTCGATCGCATTCTCGAAAAGTCGCGTCGCAACAACCTGGCGTGCGGTATCACGGGGCTTCTCTGCTACCGTAATGGAGTCTTCGTTCAGGTGCTCGAAGGAGGTCGCGAGCGCGTAAGCGCGCTGCTCTGTGCGCTCTACAGCGATACCCGACACACGGCGCTGCAGCTGCTACTGCTCGATGAGATCAACGAGCGGCATTTCGGCAGCTGGAACATGGGTAAGGTGAGCATCGATGCGGTGAATGACGCCGTGTTGCTCAAGTATTCGGAAAAGGCCGAGCTTGATCCCTTCAGCGTGTCTGGACACTCAACGTTGGCGCTGCTCATCGAACTCGCCTCTGCCGGTTCGATTGCGAACCGGCCGTAACGTCGGGCCGCCGTTCTCATCAATGTCATGGGCGAATGTTTCCATATCGCCGGTCCGGGAACCGGCGCACTCGGTCGCGGTGACCGTGCTGCACATTGGCCATAACCAGTCAGACCAACTCGAAGCATACGCCGGTCGCCGCTGCCGCAATCAAGCCCGACGATGATGCTCCCCATACGCGATCGATTACGGCCATACGCATCATATAGCCCTGCAGTATAACAAGGGTGGCGATATCGTAGGTGCCATATGCGACAAGTCCCAGGGTGGCACCAGCCCGGCGGTCAGTGCAATCGAGTCCGCCGCCACTCCGGGCAATGCGGCGAAGAGCACCAATCCGGCCGCGAAGATCACCTAGCAAACGATTACTGCGACCAGATTGGTTGGCCTGCTGCCGGTTCCGTGGACGGTGAGGTAAGCTAATCGCTGTCGTTGCTCGAAGGCCACCGGGCTCAGATAGCCGAGCGTCGAATGCCTGCGTCGTGGATTGTAGAACCGCTCGATGTCGTCGAACACGTCGGCCCGGGCGGCATCCCGCGAGCGGTAGACCTTGCCGGCCGTGCGCTCGGTCTTGAGCGTCGAGAAGACGCTCTCCATCGCCGCATTGTCCCAGACGTTGCCGGCCCGCGACAGCGAGCACTTGATGCCGTGCTCGGCCATCAGATCCCCCGGTGCTTCGCCACAAACGCGAACATCACGTCTGGTCCTTGGCGAAGTAGGCCGCGGCTTTTTTTAGGATGTCGCGCTCGGCCTTCAGCTTCTGAACCTCGCGCTTCAATTGCGCGATCTCGGCTTCGGCCGCCTTCATCCTGCCGTGCCCGGGAAACGCCTCCAGCGGGTCGTCGGCGAACTGCTTGACCCAGTTCCTCAGCAGGTTCTCGTGCACGCCGAGATCGCGTGCCGCCTGCGCCACCGAGATGCCCCGCTCGCGCACGAGCCGAACCGCCTCGACCTTGAACTCACAACTGAAACTCCGCCTCTGCATACGCCACCTCCGGCTTCACTATGACACCTAAACCTCGTGTCCGTGAAACCAGCAGCAGGCCACCGAGCGGCAAGCTTGAACCCTCAGGGGTGGGGTCAATTTTGTACGCCGATCACCCCTCAACAGGGGGCAAAATTGCATGCCGGTTCACAGAAGAAACCTCGAGAAACAAGATGCCGATCCTTGGTGAGGGTGGGGTCACGCGGTCAATTCGCGTCGGCGGCACCATTCATCACCTATGACTGGCGATGCGCACCGCGCAAGGCGGCGCTCGACCCGACCAAATGCATCTCAGTGCTGGATCTCAGGAGCGCGCCGCGGCAGGACCACGGTGTTGTCCGCAGGCCATCCGCCCTCGCGTACGGCGGCAGTCATGAATCAGGCTGCTTAGCAGCCGCAGGGGATCGCCACCAGGAGGGAGGGCCAGGTGCAGGTCAAATGGTCTGCTGGCGATGGTTCATGTGCGCGGAGGATGCGACGGGCATCGTCTCATAGATATCGATGGCCATCGGAATTTTGAACATGCGCATCACGCGGATGTCCGATCGGACGTGCTCCGAGTGCGTTGGCCAGTGAGCAATGTACTCGCTCGTGAACCGAGTGACGGAATCGTTGTGGATGGCCGTCAGGTGGTCCGCAAGGATGTCTTCTGGAAGACTGAGGCAGGTCCGCCCGGGCGCTCCCTCAAGGCCGCAGGTCCTGAGATCGGCCTGAGCGGCCAATGAAATGGAGACGATTGTTTGGTCCGGAGTGACGATCATGGCCATCCCCGCACAGAGCTGCACAAGATCCTCGACCATCTGACGCGTTGTCAGGAATGGAGTCAGGATCTCAGCAAGCTGTCGGATCTTCGCACGCCCTGGCACGCTATCGCCGGTTTCCCAACGTCGCACACTTCGGGGCTCGACTCCTACAGATGCTGCGAACTCCTCCTGCGTCAACTTATGGATAGACCGGTAGTCTCGAATGGCCCGCGCCCATTCCATGATTGTCCCAGCATGGCTCTCAGATAGAATCGCACGGCTGATAGTCTAACGAAGTGAATATCCGTATCAATAGTATGCAAAATGCTGTGTGAGTTTCTTGTGTGCCGCGGCTCTGTTCGGCGCTGCTCTGGAGCCCGGGAGGGGGGCGACAATGCCCCTGACGACCGCCTGGCAACTCGCTCTGAGCTGGCATTTGGCGCGCACGTCATCTGATCAGATCGCTCATGTGCGAAGGGAACGATCTGCGCCCATCGGGAGCCGGGTGGGCGGTACGGGTCGAGGCTTCGAATGACATCATGCGTAGGAGGGCTCGCTCGAAGTGCAGTCAGGTGACCTTCCTGACGTCTGCCGACCCTGCCACTGGATCAATGTCGTGTCGGCTTGATGCAACACCACCTCGCAGTAAACAAGATACCCAGGATCCCGATCGGAACCGGACACGACTTGTCCTGTTCAGGGCGTTGCGATTCGTGGCAAGCGGCAAAGATGGTTTCTTTGCGTCTCACCCGGGGCAATACGCGGGGGGGTGGCGAGTTAGGGAACTAGGTCGTGTCATGCGTGCGCATCTTGGATGCGCTGCGGGTCTGCGGGAAATTCTTCCGAATTTGCGTGCATCACTAGGTGTTCGTCATTTCGGGTCGTCGACTCGTGCGCACGAGTAGACGCTCGGATCCTCGGGCGTCAGCGTTTTTGGTCACGAGTAGAGTTTGAGGGAGCGCTGGGGTGTCGTCATGCACCTCGCTTCCGGTGACTTTCTAAGCAATCAACTTATTCACTTTCAGGGGGTGTCTCATGGCTATTTTCCGGAAGATTGGCACGACTCGCGCCGATGTCTTGAGGGGCACCGTTGGACGGGATTTCATCGACGGATCAAGCGGAAATGACGTCATTTCTGGCGGCAATGGCGCGGACGAGCTCCATGGTGGCAAGGGCAACGATACGTTGCGCGGTGGCGGCGGAAACGACAAGATTTATGGCGAAGGCCACAATGACCGCCTGTACGGCAACGCAGGCAACGACAAGGTCTACGGCGGACTGGGCAATGATATTCTCTACGGCGGCGATGGTGCCGACCGGCTGCAGGGCGAGGTGGGCAACGACACGCTACAGGGTGGCAGGGGCGTCGACTCCGCCATATTCGAGAAAACTCTGTCCCGTTACACTGTCGTCATCTCCGGCTCTAGACTATTGGTTTCGGGCAACGGCGGCTCCGATCGCGTGTACAACGATGTCGAGTATCTTCGCTTTGCCGACAAGACAATCGACCTGAGAAAGGCGACCTTTACCGCCAATTCGGATGCCGCCGTCGTCGACGAGGACGGCAATGTGACCGTCAATGTGCTGGCCAATGACAGCTCGAAGTTCGTGACGCTGACGGCCAGCAGCATTGTTGACTTCAGCCAGGCGGCCCACGGTACCGTCACCAACAACGGGGATGGCACCTTCACCTACGCCCCGGATGCCGACTTCAACGGCAGCGACAGTTTCACCTACACGATCAAGGACGTCACGGGGCGTGCGCCGGTCACGGTGACGGTATCGATCGTCGTCAATCCGCTCAATGATGCGCCTGCGGCGGCGCCGACGAGCGCGGTATCGGGTGCTGAGGACACGGCCATCGCGGGTGCGATCCTTGCCTCTGATGTTGATGGCGACACGCTGACCTACTCCGTTCCGACTTCGGGGACGGGTGCGCCGTCGCGCGGGACTGTTTCGATCAATGCGGCGACCGGTGAATACGTTTACACGCCAGGCGCGGACTTCCACGGGACGGATACGTTCACGGTGACGGTGTCGGACGGCAACGGCGGCTCAGTCGAGCAGGTCGTGACGGTAACGGTCAATCCAGTGAACGATGCGCCGACGACGGCGGCGACGGGTACGGCATCGGGCAATGAGGATACGGTCATCACCGGGACGGTGACCGGCTCGGACATCGACGGCGACACGCTGACCTATTCGGTTGTGAATTCCGGTGCGGGTGCGCCGGCCAGCGGAACGGTGTCGATCAACGCGTCCACCGGCCTGTACAGTTATACGCCGAACCTGAATTTCAACGGTACCGACACGTTTACGGTCACGGTATCGGACGGCCATGGTGGGACGGCGCAGCAGGTCGTGACGGTGACCGTCAATCCGGTGAACGATGCGCCGGTGACGGCGGCGACGGGTACAGCGTCCGGCAACGAGGACACGGTCATCAGCGGCACCGTGGTTGCGACCGATGTCGACGGCGACACGCTCTCCTACTCGGTGCCGGCCACCGGCACGGGAGCGCCGGCCCATGGTACGGTGTCGATCAATTCTGCGGGTGCCTACACCTATACGCCGAACCTGAATTTCAACGGGTCGGACACGTTCACGGTGACGGTCGACGACGGCAACGGTGGCACGGCGCAGCAGGTCGTGACGGTGACCGTCAACGCGGTGAACGATGCGCCGGTGACGGCGGCGACCAGCACGACCTCGGGAAATGAGGACACGACCATCACAGGTTCGGTGTCAGCGACGGATGTCGACGACACCGTGCTTCTCTATTCGGTGGTCAATACAGGTCCTGGTGCACCGGCCAATGGTACGGTCTCGATCAATTCGTCGGGGACCTACACCTATACGCCGGTCGCGAATTTCAACGGTACCGACACGTTCACGGTGACGGTATCGGATGGCCATGGCGGCACGGCCCAACAGGTCGTGACGGTGACGGTCAATCCGGTGAATGACGCGCCGGTGACGGCGGCGACGGGCACGGCGTCCGGCAACGAGGACACGGTCATCAGCGGCACCGTGATTGCGACCGACATCGACGGCGACACACTCTCCTATTCGGTGCCGGCCACCGGCACGGGAGCGCCGGCCCATGGCACGGTGTCGATCAATTCGGCGGGCGCCTACACCTATACGCCGAACCTGAATTTCAATGGGTCGGACACGTTCACGGTGACGGTCGACGACGGCAACGGCGGCACGGCGCAGCAGGTCGTGACGGTGACCGTCCTGCCGGTTCAGGATGCTCCCGTGGCGAACGATGACTCGTTGTCGGAAGACGTTGGAAACATTTTCGCCGGCAACGTGCTGACGAACGATGAGGAGTATGACGGAGAAACGCTCAGTGTCTCGCAGGTCAACGGACTAGCGGGCAACGTCGGCGTCTCTATTTCCACGATCAATGGCGGCAGCGTGACGGTCAATGCCAACGGCACGTTCACATATGTGCCGAACAGCACGACGCTCGACCTGCTCGTCGGGAATTCCGCCGTTGACAGTTTCACCTATCAGGTCTCGGACGGCCATGGCGGCTTTGCGACGGCAACGGCCACCATCACCATCAACGGCGTCGCCAAGAATTTTGTGCTGACGACCAGCGCCGATCTCGGCACGGCTCCCGCCGACCCCTTCACGGGCTCTGCCGGTAACGACACCTATACCGGCTTCATCAATGACGCGGCCCCGGCGACCAGCACCTTCACGGCGGCGGACCAGTTCGATGCCGGGGGCGGCGTCGATACGCTCATCCTCGGTGGCGGCTCCAACGGCGCCGTCAGCGATGCCATGATGGGCAATGTCACGAATGTCGGAAAGCTGGCAATCGAGGGGGCCAGTGCGATCGCGATGACGCTCGGGACACTGGCCAATCATGGCGCCGGAAGCGTCGACACGATCACGGTGGCCGACAGCTCGTCGCTCGATCTGACGGTTGCCGCCGGGTTCACGGGCAATCTCGACATCGATCTCGATCCGACGGGCGGTACCGATGCCACCGATCGCGTCGATGCCAGCGCCTCGTCGAGCACGCTGACCATTCATTCCAATCTCGCCAACGTCCAGGCGGGTGATGTGCTCAAAGGTGGTACGGGATCGGGCGACACGCTCAATCTTACGTCGTCGGCATCCGGACTGCAGAGCGCGGACTTCTCCGGCATGTCCGGCATCGAGTCCATCAATGTCGCCGAGGTGGGTGGTCCGGCCGCGAGTGGTGCGCTGATCATCAGCATGATTGTCGGCTCGAGCGATGTGGTCGACACCGGCGAGACGCTGACCGTCAACGCGGGGGGACTGACGGCGGGTCTCTTGTTCGACGGCTCGGTCGAAACCGCGTCGATCGGCGATTTCAACGTGACCAGCGGCTCCGGCGATGACGTCGTCAAGGGTGGTGCAGGCAATGACACCTTGACCACGGGCGAAGGCAATGACGAGATCTGGGGCGGTGACGGAACCAACCACCTCAGTGCCGGCGGAGGCGACGACGATATTTACGGCGGCACATTCCGCGACACTGTGCTGGCAGGATCGGGCGACGACTACATCGCGACCAGCACGGGCAACGACGTTATCGACGCCGGCACGGGCGAAGACACCATAGATATGTCCGCACCGGGCGTCGATCCTTCGCTCCTGACCTACGAGGACATCATCGACGGCGGTGCGGACACCGACCGCTTGATCATCAATCGGAACCTCTCGGACATCGATCTCGAGAGCACCGTTCGGGTCGAAATTCTGGAGCTCGGCATCGACGGGTTGACCGTTACGCTCGGGACAGAGGCCAATGGCGGCGGCAGCGGGTTGACCGGGACAGGCTTCAATCGCGTCGCCGGCACCTCGGGCAATGAGACGATCAACGTGCTCGCCGGCTTCACGGGTGCTCTCGCCATCGACATCGGCGGGGGCATCGACACGGTGCTGGCATCTGCCAAGACGGCCGGCGCGGTTACGGTCAACGCCAATCTCAGCGATCTGACGTTCGAGGACCTTCTCTCGGCCAACTGGGCCGTTGCAGGCAACACGATCAATCTGACGGCCGACAACGGCCTCGCCAATCTCGGTGGCGTCACCGGGTTCCAGACCGTCAATGTGCTGGAGAATGGTGGAGCCAACGCTTCGATTGACCTGGATGACGGTTTGCTCGGGGTCGACACCGTCGTGCCGGCGGGGGAACGCCTGACGATCGAGGCGTCGCTGCTGACAGGCAATCTGACATTCGACGGCGCTGCTGAAACCGATGGGAGCTTCACGGTCAACAGCGGCAGCGGCAACGACGTCATCACGACGGGTGGCGGCGACGACGCCGTCAATGCCGGAGAAGGCAACAACACCGTAACCACTGGTGTCGGCAACGATACCGTCACTACGGGCGCCGGTAACGACACGATCGATGTCGGCGATGGGGGCAGCCTCATTGACGCCGGTGATGGTACGAACAGTGTCACGGCGGGTGCCGGGTTCGACAATGTCACGACCGGGTCGGGCGACGACACGATCACTGTCGGGAACGACGGCAGCACGATCGTTGCCGGCGATGGCACGAATAGTGTCATGGCCGGTGATGGGCTCGACTCCGTTACGACCGGGTCGGGCGACGATACGATTGATGTCGGAGATGGTGGCAGCATCATCAATGCCGGGTCCGGCACGAACAGTGTCACGGCAGGTGCGGGCATCGATAGCGTGACGACGGGTTCCGGCAACGACACGATCGTTGTTGGCGCCGGCGGCAGCACAATCACGGCTGGCGATGGCACAAACTCCATCACCGCACTCGGTGGTTTCGACGATGTGACCAGTGGATCGGGCGACGACACGATCAGTGTCGGCGACGGTGGCAGCCTCATCAGCGCAGGCGATGGCACGAACATCGTCACGGCCGGATTGGGTCTCGATACGGTCACGACTGGCACCGGCGACGATACGATCACCGTCGGCGACGGTGGCAGCACGATCAATGCCGGAGACGGCACGAATAGCATTACGGCGGGCCTCGGCTTGGATACCGTTACAACGGGCATCGGCGACGACACGATCGCCGTCGGCGACGGTGGCAGCTTGATCGATGCGGGTGGTGGCACCAACAACATCACCGCGACCGCTGGCTTCGACGACGTGACGACCGGATCGGGCAACGATACGATCTCGGTCGGAGATGATGGAAGCGACATCGACGCGGGCGACGGCAACAACACGATCACGGCACTTGCCGGCTTCGATACGGTCACCTCCGGCTCCGGCGACGACGTCATCGACGTCGGCGACGGCGGCAGCTTGATAGACGCGGGCGACGGCACAAATACCATCACGGGCGGCGTCGATAACGACGACATTACGACCGGCGGGGGCATCGACACGGTTGCGGCGGGGGATGGCAACAATACCGTGTCTGCAGGAGACGGGTTCAATACCATCACCGCCGGCATCGGCAACGATACGGTCACGGCCGGCAACGATGGTAACCTGATCAACGTAGGCGACGGTACCAACAGTGTTACGACCGGGAGCGGCCTCGATACGATCACGACCGGCAGCGGAGACGATACGATCAGTGCCGGCGCGGGCAACAATGTCATCGTGGCAGGTGACGGCACGAACAGCGTCACCACTCTGGAAGGCGATGACGACATCACGACCGGCAGCGGCAACGACACGATCGATGCCGGCGACGGCACGAACACGATTGTCGCGGGAGCCGGCATCAACAACGTGACGTCGGGCTCCGGCAATGACCACATCACGACCGGCGACGATGACGACACGATCGTGGCGGGCGCAGGCAACAACACGATCCTCGCGGGCAATGGCACGAACAGCGTCACCACGCTTGGCGGCGATGACAACATCACGACGGGGAGTGGCAACGACACGATCGATGCCGGTGATGGAACCAACACGGTCGCGGCCGGTGATGGTACCAATAGTGTCACGACCGGCAGTGGTGTCGACACGATCACAGCCGGTAGCGGCAATGATACCATCGATGCCGGCGCCAACGACGACACGATCACCACGCTCGGTGGCGACGACACCATCACGGGTGGCGAAGGCGACGACATCATCATCCTTGGTGGCAGCCTCACGAGCGCCGACGTGATCAACGGCGATCTCGGACTCGTCAACAGCAGCCTGAACGACTGGCTGCATATCGACGGCGGCGCGGCCGATGCGGCCTTCACGAATGTCACGAACATCGAGAACTTGAAATTGCTGACGGCCGGCACAACAGAGCTCGGAACGGAGGCCTTCAACGGCGGCAACGGCATTGCCACGGTCTATGGTGCGGCAGCGGCCGATGACGTGATCAACGTCCTCGCCGGCTATACGGGACCGCTGACCGTCGACCTGCTGGCCTTCCCAGGTGGTGCGGATCGGGTCGATGCCACGAGTTCGGCCTCGGCGGTGACCGTCAAGGTGTCGGCCGGCGAAGCCGACAACGACACGCTGATCGGCGGCACCGGACTGAGCGACACGATCCTGCTCACGGCCGACGACGGTACGTTCAACCTCAACGACGAACGGGCGTTCGAGTTCATCACGGTCGTGGCGGACGGCTCCAATTCGGCGGGGATCGTCATCACGAGCGATCTGGTTGTCGCCACGAGCGGGCTGTTGACGGTCGATGGCACGGCGCTGACGGCCGGAGCCGCATTGCTGTTCTTCGACGGTTCCGCCATCACCACGGCGAGCAAGAGCCTGCATGTGACCGGTGGAGTCAACAACGACTTGATCACCGGCGGTGCGGGTGCCGACACTCTCACGGGCGGCTTAGGCAATGACATCATCGCCGGCGGTGGCGGCATCGACAGCATCGATGGTGGCGACGACAACGATGTTCTCACCGGTGGCGCGGGCGGTGATACGCTGACCGGCGGGGATGGTGACGACATCATCAATGGCGGCACCGGCAACGATCACATCTTCGCCGGCCTCGGGGCCGACAAGGTGGTCATTCTCGGCGACGGCACGGCATCTGCGGGCGCCGGGCTTGGAGCGAACGGGACCGGCGCCAACTTAACGGCATCCGGCCTCGATCAGGTCGACCTCGGTCTCGATACGGACCAGGATAGCATCATCTTCGATCTCGACTCGAACCCGTCCGGCGTCGCCCAAATCAGCAACTTCCACGCCCTCAATCTCAGTGGGGCCGAGGATCGCGTCGTCATCGAGACGGGGTCCGCGGTTGGCTGGTCGGATGATGGGTTTGTCTTCAACGCGCTGCGCCAGACTGACTTCACAAGTGCCTCGGCAACCTTGGTCATTCTCGACAACACGCCGACAGGCTTCGCCTCGCAGGCGGATGCCGCGAGTGCCGCCGATGCCATCCAGACGGGTGGGGCGGCAGAAAGCTACATGATCGCTTGGGCCGATACGCTCGGGCTCCTGCACATCACCTATGCCGAAGTCGACAGCGGCGGTGACATCAATACGGTCGATCAGTTCAAGGAACTGGCGACGCTGAGTGGCGTCTCGCTATCGGATATCAGCCTCAGCAACTTCAGCTTCCTGGTCTGAGGCGGAGGCACGAAACGACTGGGCCCGGCGAGCCATCGCCGGGCCTGTTTTGTTGCTGCCTGGTCACGACCGCCGCTCCCATCGGTGGGAGGCAGACCCGGTGTGCCGCCGATCGGGCACGACGACCCGCCGGCAGGGCGTATCAGCCCTGACCTCTGAGCAGGGCCTCGACGGCCATCTTGCGGAACTGGGCCTCGGCGCCATGGTCGCGACGCGCCTCGATCTCGCGTGTGATAAGGCCCCGAATGACCGCGGCCGGGTCCTCGCCGGGGAAGGCCTTCTCCAGCCCGACCCGCAGATCCTCTGGTATTTCAATCGTCAATCCGGCCATCCGCACCTCCATCTTGCGATCCTATGTGGCGCCAACGCCCTTGAGAAGGCCCCGGAGCCTGGCGTAAGTCCTGCCCCATGAGCAAGCCACCGATTCTGCCCGAGCCGCCGGCCATAGAGCCTGTCAATCTGCGCACCGCCCTGGAGGAGCGCTATCTCTCCTACGCGCTCTCCACCATCATGCACCGCGCGCTGCCCGATGTCCGCGACGGTTTGAAACCCGTGCACAGGCGCCTGCTCTATGCCATGCGCGAGCTCAAGCTCAATCCTGACGCCGGCTTCAAGAAGTGCGCCAAGATCGTCGGCGAGGTGATGGGCAACTATCACCCCCACGGCGACCAAGCCATTTATGACGCCCTCGTGCGCCTCGCCCAGGACTTCGCCGTTCGCTACCGCCTGGTCGATGGCCAGGGCAATTTCGGCAACATCGACGGCGATAATGCGGCAGCCATGCGCTACACGGAGGCGCGGCTCACGGATTTGGCGACGGCGCTGCTCGACGGCATCGACGAGGACGCGGTCGATTTCCGCCCGACCTATGACGGCACCGGCAGCGAGCCTGTGGTTCTGCCCGGCAGCGTGCCGCATTTGCTGGCAAATGGGGCCTCGGGCATTGCCGTCGGCATGGCGACGTCGATCCCGCCGCACAATATCGACGAGCTCTGCCAGGCCGCTCTGCACCTCATCAAACATCCGAACGCGACTGTGGAAAAACTCGTCGAGCTGGTGCCGGGGCCGGATTTCCCGACCGGCGGCCTCATTGTCGAGCCCAGGGAAAGCATGATCGAGGCCTACCGGACGGGCCGAGGCGCCTTCCGCGTCAGGGCCAAGTGGCACAAGGAAGAGGGGGGACGCGGCACCTATCAGATCGTCGTCACCGAGATCCCCTACCAGGTGCAGAAGTCGCGGCTGGTCGAGAAGATCGCCGAGCTGTTGCAGGCGAAGAAGCTGCCATTGCTCGACGATGTCCGCGACGAGAGCGCCGAGGACATCCGGCTGGTGCTCGATCCGAAGAGCCGGACGGTCGATCCGGTTCTGCTGATGGAGAGCTTGTTCCGCGTCACAGAGCTCGAGGTGCGCGTGTCGCTCAACATGAATGTGCTCTCGAAAGGACAGGTGCCGCGCGTCCTTGGGCTGCGTGAAGTGCTGAGGGAATGGCTCGATCACCGCCAGCAGGTTCTGTTGCGGCGGACGAACTACCGGCTGGCGGAGATCGCTCGCCGGCTCGAGGTGCTTGCCGGCTACCTGATCGCCTATCTCAATCTCGACGAGGTGATCCGCATCATCCGCTTCGAGGACGAGCCCAAGGCTCGCCTCATGGGCCGCTTCAAACTCACCGAGATCCAGACCGACGCCATCCTCAACATGCGGCTCCGGGCGCTGAACAAGCTCCAGGAGATCGAGATCCGCCGCGAGCATGATGAGCTCACCAAGGAGCAGGGCCAACTCAAGGCGTTGCTCAGGTCGGACGAGAAACAGTGGGAGCGGATCGCGGACGAGGTAAGAGGCGTCCGCGAGAAATTCGGCAAATCGAGCCCGGAAGGCAAGCGCCGCTCGGAGCTCGCCGAAGCACCCGAGATCGAGGGCAACCTCGACGAGGTGCTGATCGAGAAAGAACCGATCACCGTTATCCTCTCAGAGAAGGGCTGGATCCGTGCGCTCAAGGGGCATCAGCAGGATCTCTCCAAGCTGGATTTCAAGCAGGGCGACAGCCTGAAGCGCGCCATCCACGCGCAGACCACCGACAAGCTCGTGCTGTTTGCCACCAACGGCAAGTTCTTCACGCTCGACGGCGCCAATCTTCCGGGCGGGCGCGGCCACGGCGAGCCGGTCCGCCTGCATCTCGATCTCGAGGACAACCACGATATCGTCGAGGCCTTCGTGCACGACCCTGAGCGCAAGCTGCTCGTCGCCTCGACGGCGGCCAACGGGTTCGTCGTACCCGAGGCCGAGGTGGTGGCGATGACGCGCAAGGGCAAGCAGGTTCTGAACCTGTCCGAGCCCGAGGAGGCCGCGGTCTGCGTGCCGGTGGCCGGCGACATGCTGGCGGTTCTGGGCGAGAACCGGAAGCTTATCCTCTTTCCCCTGTCCGAGGTGAACGAGATGAGCCGCGGCAAGGGCGTCAGGCTGCAGAAGTATAAGGATGGTGGCATCTCCGATGCGCGCGTGTTCGTGAAGAAGGAGGGACTGACCTGGCTCGATTCGGCCGGCCGGACCTTCACCCTGCAGATGTCGGAGTTGAAGGACTGGGTCGGCCAAAGGGCCCAGGCCGGCCTGCTGGCGCCGAAGGGGTTCCCGCGCTCGAACAAGTTTGGCCCGGCCTTCGACTGAGGGGTGCGCGCGGTCTCACATGTCGCGGCGGCTGCTCGTCGCTGCAACGCGTCCGAGATCAACGGCCTGTGTTCCCCGAGGAACAATCGATGAAGAGAACAGCACCCATCTATCTCGCCCATGACGGCGACTGACCGGGGAGGCTCATATGCGCGGCAAGGTTCTGGGATATGACAACAGGACAGGCGAGGGGATGATAAGCGGCGATGACGGTCACCGCTACGCCGTTCGTCGGGCCGACATCGAGGGCGGTGCGACGTCGCTCATCCCGGGCGGCGATGTCGACTTCGAGGTCTCCGCTACGCGGGCCACGAGCGTCTATCCCATCCGGCAGTCGTTGCTCGGCGCCGGCGAGAAGAACCGGTTCATCGCCGCCGCACTCGCCTTTCTGGTCGGCATCTTCGGCATCCACAAATTCTATCTCGGCAAGACTCGGGCCGGTGTCATCCATCTGCTCTGCTTCTTCCCCGGCATGTTTCTGCTCGGGATTCCGACCCTTCTGTCGGCTGTCGTCTCTCTCGCTGAGACGGTGATCTACCTCATCAAGGACGACCAGACGTTCCATGAGCAGTATGTCGTGGGCGACAAGCAATGGCTTTGACGGACCGCTGCGGCGCATGCGGGCGACGCATGCGGCCCCTGCACCGCGACGCTTGATCGGACGGCCGCATTGAGCGCATAGCTCGCTCGGACCATGGCCGAAACCACCCGAAACCATCCCACGTCGAGCACTGACAAGCGCCAGGCCCTGGTCATGGCCGCCGGCTGCTACACCTTCTGGGGAGTGGTCGTCGGCTATTTCAAGCTGCTGAGCGCGGTCCCCGTATGGGAGATCATCGCGCATCGCGCGATCTGGTCCTTCTTGCTCGTCGCCCTCGTTCTCTTGGCTCGGCGTGAGCTTCGTTTCCTGCCCGCGCTTGTTGCCGACCGGCCCGTGTTGCTGCGCCTCATCGCCTCGGCGGCGCTTCTCTATCTCAATTGGGGCGTGTTCGTTTATGCGGTCAACGCAGGGCGTGTGCTCGACTCGAGCTTCGCCTATTTCATCAATCCCATCCTGTCCGTGCTGCTCGGGCTGATCCTGCTTGGTGAGCGTTTGTCGCGCGCCCAGTGGCTGGGGGTTGGTCTCGTTGTCCTCGCTATCCTCGCGCAAGGCGCCCTGCTTGGCCGGTTCCCGTGGCTGTCGCTCGTCATGGCGGCGACCTTCGCGCTCTACGGCTTCGTCAAGAAGCAGACTCCGGTACCAGCCGCCCAGGGCATGCTGATCGAGACGGCGTTCTCGCTCGTCATCGCCATCCCCTATGTTCTGTATCTCGGGCTCGAGGGTACGGGGCACGCCTTCTCGGATGCCGGCACGTTCACATTTCTCGTGCTCTCGGGGCCGGTCACGGTGGTGCCGCTCATTCTCTTCGCGACCGCTGCCCAGCGCCTGCCGCTCGTGACCATCGGTCTCATGCAATACATCGTGCCGACGGGCCACTTCCTGATGGCGATCCTGGCATTCGGTGAGCCGCTCTCGGCGGCGAAACTCGCGACGTTCGTGCTTGCATGGCTGGGGCTTGCGGTCGTGACGGGCGATGCGCTCTTCAGGGAGCGCATGTCGAGCCCTCGTTGAGGCAGACCGCAGGGCGATTGATCTGCTTCAAGGCAATTGTGCCGAGGTCGGCGTCCTGATGCCGTGGTGATCCTCAGATCGGGGCGCAGTCCATGGCAGAGACAGGCCGCAAAGGCGAGGCGCAGGAGCTCGTTGGCTGGTTGCGCGAGCGGGGCATCAGGGACGAGCGTGTGCTCGCCGCCGTCGGCGCCGTGCCGCGTGAGGACTTCGTCGATCCCGACCTCGCCGATGAGGCGTATCGAGATACGGCGCTGCCCATCGCCTGCTGGCAGACGATCTCGCAACCCTTCGTCGTGGCTTACATGACCGAAGCTTTGCACGTCGAGGACGGGCACTCGGTCCTCGAGATCGGAACAGGCTCCGGCTATCAAGCCGCCGTGTTGTCGCAACTCTGCCGTCAAGTCCGCACAATCGAGCGCTACGCGAAGCTCTACCAGTCAGCGAAAGAGCGACTCGCCCGCCTGGGCTATCGCAACGTCCTGACGAAGTGGGGTGACGGGTACGCGGGTTGGCCGGAGGCGGCGCCCTTCGATCGTATCATGGTGACGGCTGCTGCAACCGAGATGCCGAAAGCGCTCCTCGAGCAGCTCGCACCCGATGGGATCATGGTGCTGCCGATGGGCGCGACAGTCGCGGACCAGTACATCCACCGTGTAACGAGCAAGGGTGGAACGTACCATGACGAGCGGCTCATCGCGGTGCGGTTCGTACCGCTGCTCCCGGGCAGCGAACCCTGACGGCATCATCTCCATATTCACAGTCTGCCGCGGAACCGGTGCGTCGATGCCAGGCACGTCCGTTAATGCAGCCTTAACCTTTATGGACTTCTAATGAGCGCGGTCGCGAGGTTCATGTCGATGGGTAGTACCGTGCGTCGAATCGCAGTTCTCGAGGCCCACAGCAGCCGTATGGTGCTTGTGGCGCCTGTTCTCCTTTCTGTCGCGATGGCGGGGTGCAGCTCCGACGTGTCGCGATTTGATTTCCCCGCCTTTGGTCTGACGAACTCTACGACGCCGGTGCCAAGCGAGCCGGTCGCCGCAGCACCCCCGAGCGCAACATACGGCGGCGGCTATGGGGCGCCTGCCACCGATGGCGGCTTCGCCTACCGGGGACCGACCGTCTTCAACGATGGTGCCGCCCAGGCTTCCGGCGGCTATCAGACCTATCAGGGCGGACCCTATGCCGGGACCTCCCGCAAGAATGTCGAGGTCGCGCGTCTGCCCGACGTACCGGTCGACCAGAGCGGCTATGGCGGCACCTATGGAGATGCCGGTGGCTACGACACCAGCGCATCCTTCGGTGGCTACGAGACAACGGACGACGGCAGGGTCGTTATCGTGCGCAAGGGCGACAGCCTCTACAAGATTGCTCGCGACTACAACGTCTCGATGTCCGAGCTGATGCGGATCAATCATCTGCCGAGCCCGTCGGTCAGGATCGGCCAGCGCATCACTCTGCCGTCCGCGGGCAAGGCCCGGACCGCCCGGAGCCTCTACAAGGCGAAACCTGTTCTCGCAGCTCCGGCACAGAGCGATTACAGCCTGGCTGGCGACGGCGAGAGCTACAAGGTCCAGAGCGGCGACAGCCTCTACGGCATCGCCCGCCGGTTCAATGTCCGGGCGGAAGACCTCGCCGAGGCGAACGGCATCGACGATCCGTCGAAACTGCGCGTCGGCCAATCGTTGCGCATTCCGGGCGCAGCGGGGGGAGCGAGCTATGCCGATCAGGAGCCGCAACCCAAGAAGCGAGTGGCCGCCATCCGGCCGAACACGACGATCGACGAGCCGAGTGACAGCGGTTACACCCCGATCGACACTCAGGACTCGGGCTACGACAGCGAGGCGACTGCCGCGCCCGTCACGTCCGACGACGAGGGGCCCGCGAGCAGCGATGAGACCACCGACCAGGTCGTTGCCCGCTCCGTGGATGAGGACAGCGAGCCGGAGGCGCGCACCGATGCCCGCTTCCGCTGGCCGGTCAAGGGCCGGATCGTCGGCAAGTTCGGCGACACCCTCGACGGCGGCCGCAACGACGGCATCAATGTCGCGGTGCCGCTCGGAACCGATGTGAAGGCGGCCGAGAACGGCGTCGTCGCCTATGCCGGCGACGAGCTCAAAGGCTATGGCAAGCTTGTGCTGATCCGGCATGCCGACAACTGGGTCTCGGCCTACGCCCACAACGACGAGATCACGGTGAAGCGCGGCGATACGGTCTCGCGCGGTCAGGTAATCGCCAGGGCCGGCAAGACCGGCGACGTCGACCAGCCGCAACTCCACTTCGAGCTGCGCAAGGGCTCCCAACCGGTCGATCCGCTGCCGCACATGTCGGGCGGGTGAGTAGAGCGACAGGTAGGCAATCAGACGGCCCGGAGCATCGTTCCGGGCCGTTGTGTATTCGGGGAGGCGTCCTCAGCCACGGCCCGTCATTCACACGTCAGCTTGCGCCTGCTCCCGTACTCATGACGTCAAGAAGGCCGGCGCCGACATGCGCGATCATGACGGTGAATACATCACGCCTAAGATTGTGAAAGATCGTCAGAACGCGACCGATTCGAAAATCGTGAGCGCACCTTGCGAAATCGCCCATGCGAGTTGTCGCCTGACTGCGCCAGCGTCTCGATACAAGCCTTCGTTGCGTCTCAATCCTCCATACCCACGAGGTCGTGAGCGACCCGTCTCTCATCCACCAATACGCGTGATCGACAACCCACGCCTATCGGAACAACCCAGTCGCTGTCGCGTGCGGTCGTGGCTTATGCGTGCACATGGGACATTGCCGGTTCCTTGTCGGTTCTTGCCCTGCTAAGACTTAATGGTGGCGGCTGGCCCCCTCCTGAAGCGCCGCAGCCAAGGCAAGTGAGGTCTCGCCATGCTGTATCTGGCGCCCGTGCTCGATGTCGGTGCGTTGCCGACACTCACTGAAGTCGGTTTTAGCGGCGGTCGCAACAGCTTCCGCGATTTTTGCGTCCGCATGTTTGCCGCCGACGCGCCGCGTTTCCTGAGAACAGATGATAATGCGCTGGTTGTGTTCCGGCATGCCGATCTGCGCGCCATCGGTGCGAAGCGCGAGATCGCGAACGTCCCCCCGGCGGTACTTGCCCAGCGCGGAGCCTCCGCCCGCGCGACCGAAGATGAGAAGCCACCGCGCGAGGCCATCGTTCGGGTCTTGTCCAATCAGGTGTTCTTCGCCAACGATCCGATCCACGGGCCCATTCGCCGCGCGCTCTTGAACCAGATGGGCCCCAAGTCTACAGACCAGCTGGAGCCGTTGGCGCGACAGATCGTGACGGAGCTTTTGTCCGGACTGGGCAGTGCGACGGAGTTCGACCTGGTGGCCGACTTAGCCGAACAACTCACGGTCAAGTTCTGGGGCGCGCTCATCGGCCTGACCGATGCGGAGATCGCAGAACTGACGCCCTGTGTCCGAGCAATGACGCCGCTGCTCTACATGCAGCGCGATTTCGATCAGTCGATCCACCTGAACCAGGCCTTCGAACTGTATGGCAGGATCATCGAGCGCGGAGCTCTTCGCAGCCTCGAGGCAGGCGCACATCCGTTCGTCGAAGGTCTTGCCGCCGAGCTTGCGAGGATCAGGTTCGATGATGATCCCGAGCGAGCGGGGATTGTGCCCGCGAATGTCGGTCTCCTGATCGCCGGCAATCTCTTCGACGGCTTCCACACGGCCGCGCTCGCGGCGGCGAATACGATCTTTGCGCTCTCGTCGCGCCCGAAGACGCGGGAGCAAATCCGTGAGACTCCGTCCCTGCTCGCAGGAGCTGTCACAGAGGCTTTGCGACTGGAGCCGCCGGTGATCCTGCTCAACCGATATGTGCTCGACGATGTCGTGATCGACGACTTCTCGATTCCCAAGGGGTCGACAGTCGTCATGATGTGGGGGGCTGGCAATCAAGATCCGAAGGCGTTTCCGGTTCCAGGCGACTTCGATCCGACGCGATCTCACCAGGGCGTCACCACGTTTGGTGGTGGGTTGCATATTTGTCCAGGGCGGTTCGTCTCGGTGATGTTGACCCGCGTCTTGCTCGAGGTGCTCTCGGAAACCGCCATCGAGCTGGAGCCCCTCGAGACGCATGGACAGTGGATAGACGGGCACAAGATGTGCCAGCTCCGAGCGTTTCCTGTTCGGGTTCACCGGCGCTCCAAGAATTGACAGACGTTCTGTCGGTGGTGTCAATCCCGGATTGAGGCAATGCCCAAGATGGCAGGTGGCTCTCACTCCGATGGCCCGATTGATAGCTTTTCATGCCGATGTCTGTCGGCAGTAGATGTCGGCTGACATTGGTTTCCGCCGATCGGAGTCCGAGTCAGCCGCATCTACTACAGCCTCACCCCACTCCCGTCGGCACGACCCACTCTCGGCCCCGCACCGTCTCGACGTATTCGGGCCATTTGAAGTCGAGTGGCGGAGGATAGTCGCAGAGGGGCGCGATCCATTTCGTGCCGCCCTTGCCGCCGCCGGTGCGCGCGATGAACTCGGCTTGCGCGTCTTTCAAGGAGTGGCCATCGCTCAACAGATCGACGATCGTCATGCCGATCACCTGGCCGGTCACGTCGAGCGTCGGCTCGATGGTGGGCTTGAGGCCCCCCAAGGCGTTGATGGTCCAGTCGGGATAGGCGAAGCCGCCGGGCGGCTGGGCCAGCAGCGGGCGACCCACCATGAGACGCACCGTCGGCGCATGCCAGCAGTAGTCGGTGTAGTCGTCGGAGAAGACGTGTTCCTGGGTCGGCGGCAGCATGGCGCGAATCTGGCGCTCGACCGCCTCGGGATGCGCAAGCGTGCTGATCTCTGGCATGAACGGGCACTCCATCGGTTCGATGCCGAGGTTCTTCTGGATCGCTTGCGCGAGGCGAACAGCCTCGCCCTTCCATTGGGGCGCGCCGACCGTTTCGAAATTGGCGTAGGTCGTCCGCGCGATCGCGTGGTTGGCGAGGCCTGGCCGCGACTTGGACACCCAGTCGCGCCGCCACTTGCAGTGGGTGAGCCGCGCTGCGTTCTCGGCGAAATGATCGAGGCCGCGAATGACCCGCTCCGCCATCTCGATGGTCGGCACGCGCGCGATGTACATGATCTGGGCGATATGCGCCGGAAGGTTGTCGGCAGTGGCTTGTCCCATGAGCAGGATCGCCTCGTTCATGGACCAGCTCATGCCGGAGGAGAGCACATGCTCTTTCAACGTCTTGCCATTGGTGTACATCTGCACGACGGCGTCATTGGCGCCGGGCACGCGGGTGCCGATGTGGTAGGCCTGGATGCCGGCCTTCGCCGAGGCGTTGAGCCAACTCTCAGGCTCGTCGCAAGTGAACGTGTACATGGCGGCATAGCCCGTGCCGCAGTGGGTGTCCCAGTACACCGTGTTCGAGTAGGGGAGGGCAAACATCGGGTGGAAGGAGATCGCCGCATCCATGTCGTCGTAGTAGCCGCGGGCGGCGTGGATCGGTTTCGAGCCGCGCACCTTCTCGGCGGGCTCGCCGAGGAATTTGAGGCGACCCGGGATGCCGTGCTTTTCCATCGCTGATTTGGCGGCGAGGAAGCCCGCGAGTGAGGCGACGCCGAGGGCCGAGTGCGGGTCCGTGTGCCCACCGGCATAGGGCGACAGACCAACGCGCGGGCGCTTGACGACATCGGCGGCTTGGCAATTGCCGGGTACTGCATCGTACTCCGCATAGCCGCCGATCGTCGGGCCTTTGCCGTTTTCCCAGACGGCCGAAAAGGCGGTCGGCATGCCGGCACTTCCCACCT
This sequence comes from Hyphomicrobiaceae bacterium, assembly GCA_041397825.1. Taxonomy (GTDB): domain Bacteria; phylum Pseudomonadota; class Alphaproteobacteria; order Rhizobiales; family Hyphomicrobiaceae; genus JANNSX01. The sequence goes on along the minus strand of JAWKVX010000008.1, from coordinate 18,240 downwards.
CGACCTCGAATCCCTGATTGCGGAGCAAATCGACGTAGAAGGCCGCCGAGCGGTACTCACGCCAGGCGGTCTCGCCCAAGTCGAAGATCGTCGCGCACCAGTCCGAGATGTCGGCGAGGTTCTCGCGGACCCAGCTGCGGGCGGTGGATTTGGCATCGGACATCGGGTCGCCCCTCGATTGACGCTTCACGCCGGCACGGTCGGGATCACCCATTCCCGGCCGCGCACCGTCTCGATGTATTCGGGCCAGCGGAAGTGGATCGGCGGAGGATAGTCGCAGAGCGGGGGCAGCCATTTGGTCCCGCCCTTGCCGCCGCCGGTGCGCTCGACGAACTCGGCTTGCGCGGCAGCGAGCGAGGCGCCATCGCTCAGGAGATCGATCGCCGTCATGCCGATGACTTGCGCCGCGACGTCCAGCATCGGCGCGATGGTGGGCTTGAGCCCGCCCAGCGCATTGACGACCCAATCGGGGTAGGCGAAGCCGCCTGGCGGCTGCGCCAGGATCGGCCGCGCCACCGTCAAACGCACCGTCGGCGCGTGCCAGCAATACTCGGTGTAGTCGTCGGAGGTGTAGTGCATCTGCGTCGGCGGCAGGATCCGGCGCACGCGCCGCTCGGCCTCCTCGGGCGCGATCAGCGCTTCGATATCGGGCAGATAGGGCCTCTCCATCGGCGCAAGGCCGAGCGATTTCTGAATCTCCTGCGCCAGCCGGATGGCCTCGCCCTGCCATTTCGGCGCGCCGACCGTCTCCAGATTGCGATAGGTGGTGCGCGCGATCGCATGATTGGCGAGTCCGGGCCGTGATTTGCACACCCAGTCGCGGCGCCAGCTGCAATGGGCGAGACGCGCGGCACTCTCGGCGAAGTGATCGAGGCCCACCATGATGCGCTCGGCCATCTCGAGGCTTGGGACGCGCGACATATACATGATCTGCGACATCCCGGCGGGGAGGTTGTCGGCGGTCGCCTGCCCCATGTTGAGGATCGCCTCGTTGAGCGACCAACTGGTGCCTGAGGCCAGCACATGCTCCTTCAAGGTCTTGCCCAGCATGTACATCTGGACGACCGCGTCGTTGGCGCCAGGCACGCGAGCGCCCGCATGATAGCCCTGCACGATCGAGCCGCCGGCCGTGCCGAGCCAGGTCGCCGGGCTCTCACAGGTGAAGGTATAGATGGCGCCATAGCCGGCGCCGCAATGCGTGTCCCACCGAACCGTGTTGGAATAGGGCATGGCGAACATCGGATGGAAGGAGATCATCGCGTCGATGTCGTCATAGTAGCCGCGCGCGGCATGGATCGGCTTGGAGCCGCGGCACTTCTCCGCCGGCTCGCCCATGAATTTGAGGCGGCCCTGGATGCCGTGTTTTTCCATCGCGGCCTTGGCCGCGAGAATGCCGCCCAGCCCCGAGATGCCCAGACCCGAATGCGGATCGGTATGACCGGCGGCGTAAGGCGATAGTCCATCGCGCGGGCGCTGGACGACGTCGGCCGCCTGGCAGTTCCCGGGCACGGCGTCATACTCGGCATAGCCGGCGATGGTCGGGCCTTTGCCGTTTTCCCACACCGCGGAGAAGGCGGTCGGCATACCGCCGCTGCCGGCTTCAACTTCGAAATCATGGGCACGAAGCAGATCGACATAGAACGCCGCCGAGCGGTACTCGCGCCACGCCGACTCGCCATAATCGAAGATGGTGGCACACCAGTCCGAGAGCTCGTCCAGATGATCGCGCACCCAGGCGCGAGCGGTAGCCTTGGCCTCCCTCATCGGTGTTCTCCTCTCAGCCCCGGGCCACGCCCCAGATCTCGACCGTCATCTCCGCCGAGTGCATCATGGGCTGTGGCACCAGCGTGATCGGCGGCAGCACGCCGCCGCTGGTCGCCGTCAGAATGTCCGCCATGGCCCGCGTGGTTTTATCGCTGCCGTCAGACGTGAAATAGCAGACGAGCAAGGCAAGGTCGGACATGACGGCGCCGAAGGCGCGCAGGATCTCCTCGATCAGCACCATCGTGAACTGGGTCTGCGGAATGAGCTCGCTGGCAAAGATCGGGCGACCCTTGTTCTCATCCGGCTCGAAGGGCACCTGGCCGCCGGTCCAGATCATGTCACGCATGCGGATGCCCTGGCGGTAGGGGAGCGGGATCGACCAGTCCCAGACGCGCTTGGGCCAGCGGTCCTCACGCGGCACGTACTTGTCGAAGCCGTTCCAGTGATCGCGCAAGCCGAGCACCTCGACCTTCGTATGCGCACCTTGCGGGTTGAGGGCATGACAGGGGACCACGGTGGCGACCGGACCCGGCTCACGGAAGTGGCTGGCGCGGGCTTCCGCCAGCGGCCGCCATTGCTCCATGGTTGTGCCGAAATAGTAGCCCTCCATCTTGATGGCATCCTGGAACCCGCAGCCGAGCTCACCCAGGATCCGGCCCATGCGCTGCATGACGGCCATGGTCTGATCGATGCGATCCTCCGGCATCGGTTGAACGGCGGCCGCCGCCGTGCGCGCCGGCACCGTGAACATCTCGCCCGCGCGCAGGCCTGCCGTAACCGCCGGCTGCTTGAAGAGCTTGCGGTACGTCCCAGGCACCTCGTCCGTGACGAAACGGACATGCGGATGCGCCCGCCAGCCCTTCTGGGCGATGGCCTGGATCTGCACGAGCTGGCCGGGCCAGGGTTGCAGCGGGACCGGATTGGCCGTGATGCCTGGAGCCGGCGGCATGGTGAATGGACGTTGCAGATGTGCAAACACCTCCCATTCGTCCTGGCCGCCATCGCCTTTGTAGAAGGCCTTCAGCCGGATGACGTCGTCGAGACTCAGACCTTCCGTATCGAGCGCCGTGGCGATGTTCTCGAGCGTGCCGGCGATCTGGCCTTCGAGGTCGCCCGCGTGGCGTATTTTGCCGTGCGTATCGAAGTCGCCGGCGCCGCCGACGAAGACATAGCTGCCGGCGCGCTGGGCGAGGCGGTGAGGCCGGTCAAGAGGGAGCTGCCAGTGAGACATCGTGATCGCTCCGGAGCGGGAGGGTATCGACGTCCGGCATTCTGCCCGACGGACTCGACACCGGCGAGATACCGGCGAGCATGGCAGATGCGCTGCGAGGCCACGGATCGGCCGCCTGAGCATTTCATCATGGGCGCCTTTGCGGTAGCCTGGCGGAGCTCTTTGGACGCAGAGACGAGCCATGCCGACGATCCGCGAGTCCGACCTTGTCGACAGCATCGCCGAGGCGCTGCAGTACGTGTCCTATTTCCATCCGCCGGATTTCATCCAGGCGCTTTCGGCCGCCTGGGCGCGCGAGGAGAACCCTGCCGCCAAGGCGGCCATGGCACAGATCCTCATCAACTCGCGGCTCTGCGCCCTCGGACGGCGGCCGATCTGCCAGGATACCGGTGCCGCCAACATCTTCGTCGAAATCGGAGCCGGCGCACGGCTCGAGCTGAGCCGTAGCCTCCAGGAAGCCGTCGACGAGGCCGTGCGGCGGGCCTATCTCTCCGACACCAATCCCCTCCGCGCCTCAATGGTGAGGGACCCCCTCGGAGCACGCCGGAACTCCGGCGACAACACGCCGGCCATGCTGACGACGGAGATCGTCGCCGGCGACACCGTCTCGGTTCATGTCTCGGCCAAGGGCGGGGGATCCGAGAATAAGGCGCGGTTCACCGTGCTCAATCCTTCGGCGTCGGTCGCCGACTGGGTGGTCGAGACCGTCGAAACCTTGGGTGCCGGTTGGTGCCCGCCCGGTATTCTCGGCATCGGTGTCGGCGGCTCGCCGGACAAGGCGATGCGACTGGCAAAGCAGGCGCTGAATGACACCATCGATATGTTCGAGCTCCAGCGCCGCGGCCCATCGAGCCGGATCGAGGAGGCGCGTCTCGAAATATACGAGCGGGTCAATGCGCTCGGCATCGGCGCCCAGGGGCTCGGTGGGCTCACCACCGTGCTCGATGTGAAGCTCCGAACCTTCCCCACCCACGCGGCGTCCCTGCCGGTCGGGCTCATTCCCAACTGTGCCGCCACCCGTCATGTCCATTTCTCGCTCGACGGAACCGGGCCGGCCATCTTCACGCCCCCTGATCTCAGCGATTGGCCGGACATCCTGCTTGACCGGGCGAATGCCGATGCGCGACGCATCGATTTGGACCATCTGACGGCGGAGCTCGTCCAGAGCCTGACGCCCGGTGAGACCTTGCTTTTGACCGGCAAACTCCTGACCGGGCGCGACGCGGCCCACAAGCGGCTGGTCGATCTGATCCGGGCGGGCCGGACCCTTCCGGTCGATCTGCGTGATCGGGCCATCTACTACGTCGGCCCGGTCGATGCCGTCGGTGACGAGGTGATCGGTCCCGCCGGACCGACCACGGCGACGCGCATGGACAAGTTCACCGGCGAGGTACTTGCGGCGACCGGATTGAGGCTCATGATCGGCAAGGCCGAGCGCGGTGAGGAGGCGATCGAGGCCATCGTCCGGCACGGGGCCGCCTATCTCGTCGCCGTGGGCGGAGCCGCCTATCTGGTTTCGAAGGCGATCAAGAGGGCCCGCCCCATCGCCTTCGAGGACCTCGGCATGGAGGCCATCTACGAGCTCGAGGTCGAAGACATGCCCGTCATGGTTGCGGTCGACGCGCGCGGGACGTCGATCCACAAAACCGGTCCCGAGCGCTGGCGGCGCAGCGCCAATCCGGCACGCTCTTGAGAGCGAACTCAGCGCGAGCGGGCGTGGTAGTCCATGTTGGGCTGCATATCGACGGCCGCCGCCATCCGGTTCGACATGTTGTAGAAAGCGGCGGTGGCGGCGATGTCCCAGATGTCGCGATCGGAGAAGCCGGCCTGGCGCAGGCCCGCCCGATCCGCCTCGACGATGTCGGCCGGCGTGCGGGTCAGCTTGACGGCGAACTCGAGCATGGCGCGCGTGCGCTCATCGAAATCGCCGGCTCTGAAATTGAAGGCCAGCACCTCGCCGAGGCTCGGATCCTTCGAGAGCGCGCGCACCGCAGCGCCATGCGCCACGAGGCAATAGAAGCACCTGTTCTCCGAGGAGACCGCGACGGCGATCATTTCGCGCTCGAGCTTGCTCAGGCCGCTCGGGGCCAGCATGACGTTGTCGTAGAAGCTCGAGAAGAGCTTGAGCTTGTCCTGATCGAAGCTGTAGGCCTGAAGAACATTGGGGATGAAGCCCAGCTTCTCCGTACACTTGTCGAACAGGGCCTGCATGTCCGGGGCGAGCGTCTCGGCCGGCGGCAGATCGAGGGCAGTGATCGGCTTGTCCTTGACGCTCATGGGGCATCTCCTTTCGGTCGGCCGAGGTCTGGTGACAGGCCAGCCTGCCGCCGCGGGCAGGCCCGGCGCTCAGGCGCTGGTCCGGTCACTGCCGTTGATCCGTGCCTTGCGGACGACGGCGAGATTGCGCCGATGTACGACCTCATAGGGCGCATAGTCGCTGATCCAGCCGGCCTCGATCTCGGGAGCGACGAAGCTGCGGAGCGGCTGGTCCGTCGACGGGTCCTTCGCCGCCTGTGCGAGCAGGCGCTCGACATATCGGACATTGGCAGTGATCAGGGTCTGGTCGTAGCCGCCCCGGGCAATGCGATCGGCGTCGCCGTGATTGGGCAGGATGCGGGAGATGCCGAGCCTGGTCATACGGTCGAGGTCCGTGAAATGGATTTCGAGGCGCTCGGGCTCGGCCACATAGGTGATCATGTCCTCGAGCGTGTCGCCGGCGAGCAGCACACGCTCGTCCTCGAGCATCAGGCCGACGCCATCGAGACTGTGAATGTCGAGATGCATCAGGGTCAGGCGCCGCTTGCCGAGCTCCAGCACCTTCGTGCCCTCGAAGGTGGTGGTCGGCATGACGATCGGGTTGATCGCCGGCGGGCCGTCGTAGGTGCCCGCCTCGAGTGCCGGACGGTCGCGCCGCATGGCCTCCTCGGTGAGTGTGTGGGCGATAATCTCGCCATCGGCGAAGGCGGCATTGCCCGAGACGTGATCGATGTGATGATGGCTCAGCACCAGGCGGAACTCCCGAACGCCCAGTCCTTCGAGATGCCGGCGGATCGCTTCGCCATGCGAGACGGAAAGATGGGCATCGTAGACGACGGCTTGGGTGCCTTCGACGATGGCAAAGCTGGCGATGCCGAGAGCATAGGCGCCGTCGTCGATCCAGTTCGGCTGGTCCGAGTAGATGCGGCTGCCGTCGAGGCGGCCGTCGAAATAGGCGAAAACGCCCGGATAGGGCTGGCTGGTCCGCAGTGTGTCCGTCGAAAGTCTCATGCGCTGTGTGCTCCAACGAGATCGCCCCTGGCCTTCTCGAGATGCGCGACGAGGAGCTCGGCGACGCGCTGGGCATCGCGGACGGTCATCGCCGCATAGATGGCGCGATGCTGGTCGTTGTAGGCGGCGATCTGGTGGGGCGACAGGATCTTCTCCTTGACGGTGTTCCACTGCGCTCGCGTCCGGACCGCGTTGATGGTCTCGTAGACATGCAGAAGCAGCGGATTGCGGGCGCCGCGGGCGATGCAGAGGTGGAACTCGCTATCGAGCTCGGTGAACAAATCCTTGTCGCCGCCGGCATCCTCCAGGCGCTCGAGGACGGCCAGCATGCCGTCGAGCTCCCGTTGCGTCGCGTGGAGCGCGGCGAGGCGCGCCATGTAAGGCTCGACGGCGAGGCGTGCATCGATGAGCTGGAGCGGCGAGATGAGGTCGGAGATCTCGCCGGTCTGGCCCTGGAGCGGGCCGGCATAGTTGACGAAAGTACCGGCGCCGACCCGGCGGACCAGGAGTCCCTCGTCCTCGAGCTGATCGAGCGCTTTGCGGACGGTCGAGCGGGCCGCGCCGAAGGCCGTCGCGAGCTGGCGCTCCGGCGGAATGCGATCGCCGTCGGCATAGACGCCACCAGTGATGGCGCGCCGGAGCCGCTGCGTGATCGCCCCGGCGCCTGGGATCGTCGCCAGCGAGGCGGTGACATGATCGGTGTCGGCCATGCGCCGAACCTACACGAACCGACCATCGACACAATAAAATTGGTGCGGCATTGGTTTCAATTGGTTTTGCGGGCCTGGAGTTCAGAAGCCCTGGGACTGACGGGGAGGGGCTCACACTGCGGCAGAGTGTCGGCAGTACGATCATTGGTTCGCATTGGCGAGAATTGGTTTGCAATGGACCAAAACTTGTGCAGAGATGATGGCGATAGGTTCGTCAACCGACGGCCGCTCGCGCGGTTCCGGCGGATAAAGAACACAAAGGTGGCGCCTGGCAAAAAGGTGCACCGAGGGAGGGTCCCGGGCGGATTTCAAGGTCCCGGAAAATGTGTAGATTGCCGTGCCGATCGGCACCGATCGAGACCATCACCGAACAATCGAAATGGGAGGAGCCCCGTGGCCACCGACTACGAGTCATTTATCAAGACGCCTGGACGCGACGACATGATCAAGGCCGTCCGCGCCAAGATCAACGAGCTCGGCATCGAGTATCTCTACCTCCAGTTCGTCTCGATCACCGGCCGCATCATGGGCAAGGGCATCCCGGCCGACCACTGGGAGGGCATCGCCAATGGCGGTTTCCAGCTCGTCTATGGCTCGACCGTCAATCTCTTCATGAACCGTCGTGGTGAGTATCTGGGCTACGGCCCCGAGGCCGCCGAGCTCGTCGGCGTGCCCGAGCCCGAGACGTTCATGCAGCTCCCCTGGGACAAGCGGGTCGCCAGGCTGTTTTGCACGCTCTTCCGCAACCGCGAAGAGAAGCAGGATCCGGGCGCCTACCTGACGGCCGACTGCCGCGGCAACCTGCGCCGGATCCACGACCAGTTCCAGAAAGATCATGGCTTGTCGCTGCGTCACGGCACCGAGCCCGAGATGATGTGGCTCAAGAAGGACGAGAACGGCAATCCGAATGGCGGCTACTCGCGGCCGTACTGCTATCACATCGACCAGTTCGAGAGCTTGCGCCCGGTCTACATGCGCGTCATCGAGTATGGCCGCAAGATGGGCCTCGACATGATCCAAGGCGATCACGAGGACGCGCCCGGCCAGATCGAGCTCAACTTCAATTATGACGATGCGTTGAGGACCGCCGACCGGCTGACCACCTTCCGCCAGATCTGCGCCCAGGTGGCCCGCGAGTTCAACATCATCGCTTGCTTCATGTGCAAGCCCTTCATGGGCGTCTCCGCCAACGGCTGCCACCACAACATCTCGCTGTGGAAGGGCGGCAAGGACGAGGTAAAGCTGCTCGGCAACGACGCCAAGCGGCTGCCCGGTTTCGAGGGCTCGTACAGCTACCGTCGCGGTGGCGACAACGTCTTCATGCCGGACACGGACAATGCGCAGCTGCCCGGCAAGCTTGGCCTCAACGCGATCGGCGGCATCGTCAAGCATCTGGGCGGCCTGACGGCCATCGGCTGCTCGACGGTCAACTCCTATCGCCGCCTCTGGGACACGGGCTTCTGGGCGCCGGTGTTCGCCGACTGGGGCTTCCAGAACCGGACGACCGGGCTTCGCGTCTCGGCTCCCGGTCGCTTCGAGTACCGCGCCGTGGACAGCATGGTGAACCCGTATCTGATGGCGGGTGGCCTGCTCAAGGCGATGGACGATGGTCTGAAGAACAAGATCGATCCCGGCAAGTCCGAGGAGCGCAACATTTACCAGGCCATGGAGGCCGGCAAGCAGGTCAAAAAGCTGCCGATGACCCTGGGTGATGCGCTCGAGGCGCTCGGCAAGGACGAGGTCATCAAGTCGTCGATGCCGGGCGACATGTACCGACTCTACGACGAGTATAAGCGCGACGAGTGGGAGAAGTTCCTCCACACGTCGACGGAATGGGATCTCGAGCAATATCTGAACTGCCTGCCGTAGCAGCCAGGAACTGCAGCCGGCGTCGCGCATCGGCAGACGAAGCCCGTGCCCGGCGCCGGTTCTTGACGGCAAAGCGGACTAACCCACCGAAGGACAAATCCACATGTGCGGTATCGCTGGACTGATCCACCGCGACGGTGTCGGCAATGTCGGCGTCGAGATGACGAAGATGTTGCAGGCGCTGAAACATCGCGGTCCCGACTCGACCGGCTTTGCGCTCTACGGCCAGCCGGGCCGGAACGAGTATGTCATGCGCTTCAAGGTCGCCGAGCAGGACGATCTGAAGACCGGCTTCAAGATCCACGAGCAGATCAAGGAGCGCAAGGCGACCGTCGACAAGCGGCTCAAGGAGCTGGGCGTCCATGTCGTGGCTGCCGACGAGGCCACCGAATACGCTTTCCGCTACCGTATCCAGTACGACGGCGACATGAAGAAGCTCGCCGACTACATCGAGGATATCGATGGTGCGGAGATCCTCTCGCTCGGCCATGCGCTCGAGCTCATCAAGGATCTGGGCGATTCAACCACCGTCTCCAAGCAGTACAAGATCGACAAGATGAAGGGCACGCACGCCATCGGCCACACGCGCATGGCGACCGAGTCGGACGTCGACATTCGCTCGGCACATCCCTATTGGGCGTACCCTTACAACGATATTGCCGTCGTTCATAACGGCCAGCTCACGAACTACTGGATCATGCGCCGCGAGATGGAGCGCAAGGGCCATCGCTTCATGTCGAGCTGCGACTCCGAGCTCCTGGCCGTCTATGTCGCCCATCATCTCGAGCAGGGCGCCAAGCTCGAGGATGTGCTGAAGGAATCCATCAAGGACATTGATGGTGTGTTCACCTATCTGGTGACCACGAAGGACGCCATTGGCATGGCCAAGGACACCATGGCCGCCAAGCCGATGGTGCTCTACGAGAGCGACAACATGATCTGCCTGGCGTCCGAGGAGATGGCGATCCGCGCCGTTCTTCCGCAAGAGATCGACACCTGGGATCCCTACGATGAGGAGGTTCGCGTATGGCGGGCGTGACGACAGTCAACAAGGATCATGCCTCGCACGGCATGGGCATGCATACCGAGCAGCTGCGGGGGCGCACCCAGCAGCGGTTCTTCGATGTCTCCGACGAGGGTGGTGGCTTCGGTTATCCGGACGCGTTCGATGTCGATTTCAACAAGCGAGGTGAGATCGATTGCGCCAATCTCGAGGCCCCGCAGGTCAACGTCCGAATCCGCGAGTTGATGAAGCAGGGGTTTGGCACGATCGTGCTCAAGAATCCCGGCGCCAAGCACTCGATCGGCGTCGGCATTCTCAACCGGCTCAATCTCATCGTCGAGGGCTCGCTCGGCTATTTCGGGGTCGGTCTGTTGGATGGCCCGAATGTGCGGATCTCCGGTCGTGTCGGCTGGGCCTGCGCCGAGAACATGCTCGCAGGCACCGTCGTCATCGAGAAGAATGCCGGTAGCCAGTTCGGTGCGGCGCTTCGAGGCGGCGACCTCGTCTGCAAGGGCTCGGTCGGGGCCCGCACGGGTATCGACCAGAAGGGCGGAAACATCATCGTCGGCGGTGATACCGGTGCGTTCACCGGCTTCATGATGCAGCGCGGCCGCATGGTCATCTGCGGCAATGCCGGCAAGAATCTCGGCGACTCCATGTACGACGGCACGATCTATGTCGGCGGCAAGGTCCAGGACTTCGGCGTCGATGCCGTGCCGGGCAAGATGAGCGATCTCGACCGTGAATGGCTCACCCGCAAGCTGAAAATGTACGATCTCCTGCCGCGCAAGGGCATCGACCACTTCCAGAAGATCGTCGCCGGCAAACAGCTCTGGAACTACGACAACCTGGAGCCCTCCGAGAAGAAGCTGGTGCTGTGATGGGCAGGGCTCGCGCGGCTGGCCAAGCCGCGTCGGGCCCGCCACACCCCGCCATCCACAACCATTCACCATCGGAAAGACCCATGGCAAAGATGACGAAATCCAAGGCCGGCAAACGCAAGTCAGTCGCGGCCAAGAGCGCGGTCGCCGTCAAGCGCTCCCAACCCGCCAAGAAGAACGGCGGCGGCAAGATCGCCAAGCTCGAGCCGGCCGAGAGCCAACGCTACATCCTCGGCAAGTCGCAGATCTTCACGCCCGAGGTCATCAACGACATTCACATCAAGTCCGAGCTCGGCCGCTACCGCATGCGCGGCTTCTCCCTCTTCAAGAAGATCCCGCATTGGGACGACCTGACTTTCCTGCCGGGTACACTGACGCGGTTCGTCATCGAGGGTTATCGGGAGAAGTGCGAGACCAAGACGGTCATCGGTCCCAAGGCCAAGCGGCCGCTCGTGCTGGATATCCCGGTCTACGTCACCGGCATGAGCTTCGGTGCGCTCTCCTATGAGGCAAAAACTGCGCTTGCCCGCGGCGCCACGATGGCGGGCACCGCGACCTGCTCGGGCGAAGGCGGCATGATCCCGGACGAGCGGCGCTACTCGCAGCGCTGGATCTATCAGTGCATCCAGTCGCGCTACGGCTTCAACCCGAATCACCTGCGTCTTGCGGACTGCTGCGAGTTCTTCATCGGTCAGGGCTGCAAGGTCGGCCTCGGCGGTCACTTGATGGGGCAGAAGGTGACGGACATGGTGGCCGAGATGCGGTCGCTGCCGGCCGGCATCGACCAGCGCTCGCCGGCCCGCCATCCCGACTGGCTCGGCCCCGACGATCTGGCCCTCAAGATCAACGAGATCCGCGAGGCGACGAACCACGAGATCCCGATCCAGCTGAAACTCGGCGCGGCCCGCGTCTATGACGACGTCCGCATGGCCGTCAAATGCGGACCGGATTCGATCTACATCGATGGCATGGAAGGCGGCACGGGTGCCGGCCCGCACATCGCCACCGAGGATACGGGCGTTCCCGGCATCGCCGCCATCCGCGAGGCGCGGCGCGCCATCGACGAGCTCGGCAAGCGGGGCGAGATCAGCCTCGTCTATGCCGGCGGTATCCGCAACGGCGGCGACATCGCCAAGGCGCTGGCGCTCGGTGCCGACGCGGTGGCCATCGGTCACTCGGTGATGATGGCGCTGAACTGCAACAAGCATATCGAGGGCGTGACCGACTTCGAGGCCGAGATCGGCGTGCCGGCCGGCCAGTGCTACCACTGTCATTCCGGCCGCTGCCCGGTGGGCGTGGCGACGCAGGACGAACAGCTGAGAAAGCGTCTCGACCCCGACGAGGCGGCCGAGCGCGTCTACAACTTCCTGCATACGCTGACGATGGAGGCGCAGATGCTCGCACGCGCCTGCGGCAAGACGAATGTGCATTCGCTCGAGCCGGAGGACCTGGCGGCCCTGACGATGGAGGCCTCCGCCATGTGCAAAGTGCCGCTCGCCGGAACCAACTACGTGGTTGGTCATGAGGCCATCGGGGGCAACTTCCACAAGTACTAGGGCATGGATGGGTGCAAGGGCGGCCAGTGGTCGCCCATCGGCCCCACAGAACGCAATGAGGACGTGATGGCAGGCTCGAAATACCGCGGCTCCGAGATCAAGGACGTCGATCAGTTCATCAAGGACAAGGCTGGTCTGGCCTCCGATCGCGAGAAGGAGATCGGTCAGCACATCGGTTACCGCTACGATGTGAACCTGGTTCCCGACTACAAGAAGTTGACGCCGTTCCTGAAGCAGTACATGGAGTTCATGGGTTGGGACGACCTCAACTGGCTCGAGGACGTCCACATGGGCTATGAGGAGGGCGAACCGGCAATCTTCGATCGCAACGTCAACGGATGGGTCCGCATCCCGAAGGGTATCAAGCTGCCGAAGGACCAGCAGGACCGGGACATGATCGCCCGCGAGCTCTTGATCAAGTTCCAGATGTCGCCGAAACACCCGCTGGTACAACTCAACAAGGCCTACCGGAAGTTCTGAGGCCGCGATCCGCAGCCGGCGGCGTTCATGCGTCGCCGGAACTGTGACATTTCGCACTTGTCCAGACGCATGTTGACGCCTATAACGGCCGGATCGACTTTGGCCGGACGACAGGGCCGTAGCTCAGTGGATGAACCGCGAGCACGTTCAAACTCCCCCAAATCATCGAGACGAGAGCCGTTGCAGCCGGATCAGGATCTGTGATGTCTCGCGGCAAAGCACGGAACTGAAAAGGACATCGACGTGAATAAAGGTACAGTGAAGTTCTACAACACGCAGAAGGGCTATGGCTTCATCGCTCCGGATGACGGCGGCAAGGACGTGTTCGTCCATGCCACGGCCCTCGAGCGGGCCGGCATGCCGGCGCTTCGCGAGGGGCAGAAGGTCTCTTTCGAGACCGAGGTCGACCGGCGCACCGGCAAGACCGCCGTCTCCTCGATCCAGGACGCGTAAGCTGGATCAGACCGGCTCGCGCGGGTCGCGAGCCGGTCGCCAAACCGGGGCCGCAGCCGACGTGCGGCGGCCTTGAGCACAAAGCCTCGAGAGAAGACGCACGTGTCGCTTGCTGACGAAGGCGAGAGCGATGTGCGCGACGGGGTGTTGTGCACACTCTGCGGCGCCTGCTGCGCCTATGCCGAGGACTGGCCGCGTTTCACCGGTGAGGAAGCGAGCGAGCTCGCCAGGCTTCCGGGACATCTGCTCAACGACGACCGCTCCGGTATGCGGTGGGTCCATGACCGATGCGCGGCATTGCAGGGCGAGGTCGGGCGGGAAACACGGTGCCTCGTCTACGAGGATCGGCCCGACGTCTGCCGTGCCTGTCTGCCGGGCGATGAGGCGTGTGAGATGGCGCGGGGCTTCCACGGTCTCGCCGCTATCCGGCATCTGCCATAGTTTTTTCGGCGATCCTCAGCCGACGGTCGAGCGGGGCGGTGTGACGCCCATCGAGATATAGACGCTCATCAGCTCATCGACGCCGCCAGCGGCCGGTTTCACCCAGCGGCTCGGCACGTAGACGAGGGCGCCGCCGATGGGCACCGGGGACGACGGGACGAGCACCCCCAGATACTCCTCGCTGCCGATGACGACCGGTGTCGGCGAGGGCAGCAGGGCCAGCACGGCCGCGCTCGGTTCGCCGCCGAAAAAGCACCAGACCGGACTCATGCTCTTGAGATTCTGGCTCTCCTTCATGTCGACGATCGAGGTGAAGCGCTTCGACAGATCATAGACGTGGGAGACGAGCGGGATCCTCCGGATGACGTCCTCGAGCAAATGCGTCAGCCAGTCGCCCAGCCGCGAGTTGACGATGAGGCCGAGGACGTAGATTCCCGCCAGAACGGCGGCCAGTCCGACGATATAGGGCGCCGTCGAGGTCGCATCGACGCCGAGGCCGAGCGAGACCAGAAAGTGGCCGAACAGGCTACCCGGTCCAAGATACTCGTGGAGCGTGCGTGCTGCCCAGGCGAGGACGCCAATGGTGAGTGCCAGCGGCAGCAGGGCCAACAGCCCCGCGAAGAAGACACGTGCAATCCGGCTCATCGAGCGCCTCCCATCCGTTCGGGTGGTGCTCAGCTTACACGCAAGTGCCGGATCACCCTAGACGCGAGCTCGATGTCACAGATGGGTTTGAGAGCACGCCACCACGCTGTCGCACGGTACTCGGGGCGGGTCCGAAGGTGGCATGGGTCTCCGGCGGCCAAGCGCGTCGACCCGATCGGCTATCGCCAATGCGAGGGCAGACGATCTTCACCTTCCTGCCAGACGGTCTTCGACCGCTCGGTATTGAGGCCGTAGTCGGTATTGTGGGTCTTCAGGATGTCACGGCCCAGAGCGAACGCCGCCGACATCGGGTCGGCCGGATCCGCGGTCACCTCACCGCGCCGGTTGCCGATGCCGGTGACGATGCCGACGAACTGGTGGTCGAGATAGCGGCAGAGCTCGGACATCTGCTCGACGATGCCCAGTCGGGCGGCAAAATTGGATTCCTCGGCGCTCAACAGCAGCGCCGCCCGCTTTTGCGGAAGCATCTGCCGCACCTTGGCGGCATCGGGATAGGAGTCCGAAATGAAGCAGAAGATGCGGTCGATGAAGGCCTTGAGCTGGCCCGAGATGCCGTACCACCAGATCGGCGTCGCATAGACGACGGCCTCGGCGGCGAGAAACAGGTCGAAGATCTCCTTGTGCCTGTCCTCGATGGCGCATTGCCCGTCGTCCTTGCGGCATGACCGGCAGTCCCGGAGCACGTTCGTCACGTGCAGCGACAGATCGACGAGAAGCGGGTCGTGCCCGGCGCTCTGCGCGCCGGCGACGAGACTTTCGGCAAGATGCCGGGAATTGCCATCGATGCGCGGCGAGGAGCTCAGCACCAGAACGCGCGCTCCCTTGCCGTTCCAAGTCCCGACCTCGGGTGGTGCCGCATCTTCGCTCATGATCAGGCCGCCACTCTGCTCAATGCCGCGACGATGTCGCCGACGACCCGGTTGACCAGTGTCTCGTCATCGCCCTCGGCCATGACGCGGATGACAGGCTCGGTGCCCGAGGGACGAATGACGAGGCGGCCGGAATTGCCGAGCTTGATCCGGCCGGCCTCGATGGCCTTGCGAACCTCGCCATCGTCGAGGGGTTTGCCGTCCTTGTAGCGGACATTCTTCAGGATCTGCGGCAGGGGCTCGAAACGGCTGCACACTTGGCTGACCGGCTTCTCGCTCTGCACGACCACGGCGAGAATCTGCAGCGCCGACACCAGGCCGTCGCCGGTGGTCGTGTAGTCGGAGAGCACGATGTGGCCGGACTGCTCGCCGCCGACATTGTAGCCGTGCTTGCGCATGTACTCGACGACATAGCGGTCGCCGACGGCCGTCCGGGCCATCGACAGGCCGAGACCGCCGAGATAGCGCTCGAGGCCGAGGTTGGACATGACGGTGGTGACGATGCCGCCGGCCGCCAGACGCCCGCGCCGCTTCCAGGCATCGGCGATGACGGCGAGCAGCTGATCGCCATCGACGATGTGACCGTGCTCGTCGATGATGATGACCCTATCGGCGTCGCCGTCGAGAGCAATGCCGATATCGGCGCGGACCTCCCTCACCTTGTCGCTCAGAGCCTCCGGTGCCGTCGAGCCGCACTTCTTGTTGATGTTGAAGCCGTCCGGATTGACACCGATCTTGATGACCTCGGCCCCAAGCTCCCAGAGCGCGTCCGGGGCGACCTGGTAGGCGGCGCCGTTGGCGCAGTCGACCACGACGCGGAGGCCGTCGAGCTTCAGGTTGCGCGGCAGCGTGCGCTTGGCGAACTCGATATAGCGCTCCTGAGCGCTGTCGACGCGGGTCGCCCGGCCGATCCCCATCGGGTCGGCGAGGAGCGAGGTCGAATCCTGATCCATGAGCTCCTCGATCTGGAGCTCGATGTCGTCGGACAGCTTGTAGCCGTCGGGGCCGAACAGCTTGATGCCGTTGTCGGCAAAGGGGTTGTGTGAGGCGGAGATCATGACGCCGAGATCGGCCCGCAGCGACCGGGTCAGCATGGCGACGGCCGGCGTCGGCATCGGGCCGAGCTGGAACACATCCATGCCGACGGCCGTGAAGCCGGAGACGAGGGCATTCTCGATCATGTATCCGGAAAGGCGGGTGTCCTTGCCGATGACGACGCGGTGCTTGTGGCTGCCCTTGGTGAAGACATGACCGGCGGCCATGCCGACCTTCAGCGCCACCTCCGAAGTCATGGGATGCGTGTTGGCCTGGCCGCGAATGCCGTCGGTGCCGAAATAGCGACGCGCCATGGTGTCCCCGTAGCTCTCTCAGTTCCGCCTGTGCGTGCCAGATACGGCCGAATCGATCAAGTCGCCTCCGGCGGCTGAGATCATATCGCAGGGGCGACGCCGCGCCGAGGCGTTAACCGTCGCGTGGCTCGGCCGCAGCATTGTGCCTATGGAGCAACTTTCGGGCCATCGAGGGGGGGCTCCCGGCCGGTCAGCGCGGCGGTGGCGACGGC
Organism: Hyphomicrobiaceae bacterium; assembly: GCA_041397825.1. GTDB lineage: Bacteria > Pseudomonadota > Alphaproteobacteria > Rhizobiales > Hyphomicrobiaceae > JANNSX01. Next base: position 1,489 of record JAWKVX010000008.1, on the reverse strand, counting down.
GAGGGCCTGGCGCGTCGCCTTGACGTCGTGGACCCGGACGATCTGCGCGCCCTGGGCGGCGCCGGCCACGGCCGCCGTAACCGAGCCGACCACACGGTTCGCGGCGATCGGCTCGCCCGTCAGTGTGCCGATCCACCGCTTCCGCGAGGCCCCGAGCAGGACGGGCGTGCCCAGTCCGTGAAACAGGGCCAGACCGGCCATCAGCTGAAGATTGTGCCCGAGCGTCTTGCCGAAGCCGATCCCCGGGTCGACGACCAGCATCGAGCGCGGAATGCCGGCGGCTTCGGCCTGCGCGATCCGGCCGTCGAGATAGTCGTAGACGTCCGTCAGGACGTCGTCGTAGCGCGGATTGTCCTGCATGGTCTTCGGATCGCCCAACGCATGCATCAGGATCACGGGCAGCCCGAGGTCGGCCGCTGTGTCGGCGGCCGCCGGATCGTGGCTCAGGGCCGAGACGTCGTTGATGAGGCGTGCACCGGCGCCGGCCGCCTCGCGCATGACGGCGGCTTTGCGCGTGTCGATCGACAGCACGACGTCGGTTTGCGCCGCGAGGCCCTCGACCACCGGCAGGACGCGCCGCAACTCCTCGGCCAACGGCGTCGCATCGGAGCCGGGTCGGGTGCTCTCGCCACCGATGTCGAGGATGGTCGCCCCCTCCTCGATGAGGCGGAGACCATGGTCGATGGCCGCGGCTCGATCGGCCAGCCGGCCGCCGTCCGAAAAGGAATCGGGCGTGACGTTCACAACACCCATGATCTGCGTGCGTGTCATGTCCAGACCGGCGAGCCGCCGGCGCGGTCGGGTCAGCCGGTCGAGAACCTCGTCGGCCTCGAGGTAGTCGCTGCGTGTGCCGCTCTCCCAAACCTCGCCCAAGGCCACGAGTCGGCGCGCGACTTGCCGGCCGTCACGGCGAATGACCTCGAGCGCGGTGAAGTCGAAGGGGCCGTTGCCGCAGAGCGGCAGCAGCCCCGAATAGTCGCTCGGACCGAGGCTCCGGTCTGCGGCGACCAACCCGGCCGGTCTGAGATAAACGCGATGCGTCATAGGGCGAGGCTATAGCGCCCGGACGCCGGCGCAACAATGGGTCCGTCTTGCCGGACCGGGCGTGGTCGGCGGGGAGAAGGTCCTCAGGCGTCAACCATGTGAGCCTGGTCGATCAGGGCGAAGGTGCGGGGATCGGTCCCGCACGTTTCGCCCGTCACGGCGAGCGCTGGAGGCCGCCTGAGGATCTTGTTCGGAGCCCTGCTTGGGCAAGGCTCACTTGTCCTGACATGGTCGCGACGATCGGCCAGCCCGAATTCTCGGACACCGCCGCCGGCAGGAGCCGGGTCGACACCGTCCGCAGCAGAGGTGCCGTTCGGCCTGGCCATGCTCATTCGATGCCGCCGCTGTCGCGCTGCTCAAGGTAGGCGAGATGGGGAATCTGAGCACGCGTCAGCCCGATGTCCCTGAGGAGGCGGTCGTCGAGTTGGGCGAGGTCTGCCTCGAG
>JAWKVX010000007.1:0-326693 GCA_041397825.1 Hyphomicrobiaceae bacterium | reverse complement strand
GCGTCGATGCAGGGATCTGGCAAAGCCTTCGTTGAAGATGTCCGCGGTGCGCTGCCGGCTGGAGCGGGCCCATGCCGCTCCATGCACGATGTTCTCCTGCTCCGCCTCGTTAAGGTCGCTGCGGTGAGTGATCCAGGTCTGCTGCAACCCTTCGCGTTCTTCAGGCTCCAAAGGCGTGGCGTCATCAGGCTCCTGAAAGAGATCAGGCACGGTTTGCCCACAAATCGCGATCCTTGATCACATCCCGGACGTATGCCGCGATGCGTTCCTCCAATGCGGCGTCGCCGACACTCTGGTCCTCGAGCTTCATCGTATGGGCGACACGCTGGAGTTCCTTCAGGGCAATGCGGCGCGCACGAGCTTCTACGGCACCTTCGAGCGAGGTCTTCGGCACAAGGGCATAGACGAGTGTGCAATCGAGAGCTTCGGCGGCCCGGCTCAGCGTCTTGAGTTGGATGGAGCCTGTCGCCTCGGACTTCTCGATATCAGCCACGCTTTGCGGCTTGATGCCGAGGCGGACCCCGAATTGCGGACCAGTCATGCCGAGAGCATCCCGGATGGCGCGTATCCAGCCCTTCGGGGGCGGCAAGAGCCTGTTCTCGGGCTTAAGCGGGATGAGGCGCTCATCGAGACGCTGCCTCGCTCGCTGGCGGATGGTGCTTTTCATAAGGCTATAGCCTGTTTCTTGCCGACAAATATCAGGTTGCAACCTGATCATAGCTGAATAAAAATCAGGTTTCAACCTGATTTTTGCACCACTCATCAGGCTGCAACCTTGCGCCTCTTGCCCGCTGGAGCGCCATGGTTTTCGGAGCCGACCGTCGCGTCCGGCCGGAAAGACGCTCCGATGACAAGGGTCAAGGCCGGCCTGTTAAGCCCCGCTCGCCTGGGCCTTGAGCCCATGCCGGCGGACGGCTAGGCCAGAGACATCACGGGCGGCTGAAACGGCAAAGGCGGCAATGGTCTTTGGTGGGAGCGAGAGCTGACGGTCCACCGCAGCGAAACGCGATGCGCACGATGGGCCTCAATCAAGTGCGCAAGGCAACACCATGGGCCGATCGCTCAACTCCCCCACTCTCATCAGACACATCCGGGCCATGCGAGGGCAAGCTTAGCCAGCGGCGCGACGAATTCCCATGGCTCGACGGTTGCCAGTGCGCTGCTTGCTGTTCCCGCCGGTGCGCCCAGGTTAGACACCAAGACCCAAGACCTTCGTCAGACCGGCCATGATCGGCACCAGGGCGTCCTCGAACCTGGACTTGGCAGCGCGCAACGCCAGAAGGCCGTTGGCGCCGTCGACGGGACTCTCCTCGAATTCCATGATCAGGTCCTCGGCGATCGCAGGCTTGAAACCGGGATGTCCGGCAAAGCCGATGGCGCGGGGGCCGACCTGGAACACCGCCGGCCGCCCCTCCTCGTCGACGGCGAGCACATCGGCATAGCCTGGTGGTACCGCCCTATCGCGACCGCACTCCGCGCAGTCGAAGCGTGCCGGCATCAGACCGGCAAGCGCATCGTCACGGACACGCCGCACGGCCTGGACGGCGAGACGATAGTCGTCACTCTCACTCGACCCATCGCTGGCCCGGGCCACGATCTGCGCCCCGAGCCCGAAGCCGACGAGTGGCTTCTCCGTCATCAGACAGACCCGAGCGAGCACGATCTCCTCCGCAAGTGTAGGCAGATCCCGCGTCCCCGCCGAGCCCCACGGCCCGCCACCAAGCAGCACCAGTCCATCGCCGAGAAGATCCCTGTGCGGCAGTCCCCCGCCCTGCGCGAACGGTCGGAAATAGCTGAAACGAATGCCGCGCGCCTCGAAGTGATCCTCGATGAGCCCGAGATACTCCGAGGACGTATGTTGGATCACCACAAGGTTCTTCATGTCCCCATTGCCGCTTCCACGATGACGGCGGAAAAGTCTTCGGGCGCCACACTGAGCATGCTGGTCCTCGTCTCGGCGAAGAACGCCCTCACGGTGTTTTCGATCGCCGCCAAGGGGCACTCGCGCAGTCTCGCCTCCAGATCGAGGATGACACGTGGCGGGGTCACGAAGAAGTCGCCAGTGATCAGCACGCTTTGAATGCGCGGAATGCCCGCCGCCGCCAGGCGAAGCTCGCTGCGGATGAGACCACCCGGCGTCGCTCGGCTCGCCGAGCGAACATCGCCGTCATGGCCCGGATCGATGCCGTTCACGAAGCTATCTCGCCCGATCTCCTCGTCGTGCCGCCTGACGGCGAGCGCCTCCTCCTCCGGAGTGATCTGGCCCCACTCCGGGTCGATGCCGAGCCCCTTCGCAAGCCCCACCAACAGGTTCTCCTTGATATCGGCAACGCTCGGCAGCGTGCCGGGCAGCAGCTCTGAGAGCGTGACGACGCGCGACGCGGCGGATTCGATGGCATGACGCTCAAGCTTGGCGGGCGGTACGTTGAGACAGGAGATCATCCGAAAGGCGTCCATGCGGACGAGCACGGTGCCTTGGAAGAACAGGCTGTCGCCGTCGAAGAAGCCGCCTGTGCCGCCGAGCTTGCGTCCTCGGACCTCGATATCGTTCCGCGGCCGATAGCGTGCCTCGACGCCGAGGTTGGAGAGGCCGGCGGCTATCGCCGTGCATAGGGCGCCGGACAGATCGCCGAGCGAGCCGATTGCGAGCGTCTTTCGGCCGAACACCAGCTCGAAGCCGAACTGCCCCTCGTCCATGTAGATTGCCCCGCCTCCGGTCAGCCGGCGGGCGGTCCCGATCCCATGCTCGCGGCAATAGTCGAGGCGAAGCTCGCGGCCGAGAACTTGATGGCGCCCGATCAGCGCCGTCGGCGTGAAGGTGAGGAAGCGGATCGTGTCCGGAATAGCGCCGGCCTTGTGCAGCTCGATCAGGGCGGAGTCGAAAGCGATGTTCTGGCGTCCCTCGCGTACCCCGGTGTCGATGACGCGGAAGCGCTTTTCGCTCATGACGGGCGCCTGTCTCGCGGCAGGGCGAGCTGCTTGCGAATGCGGTTGAGATCGCCGCCCGAGGGCTGGAAGGGATAGCTCGCGATATTCGACGGCGGGCTGTCGCCATAGGGGCGGTCGCAGGCCGAGACATCCTCGGCAAACTTGCCGGGACAGCCCGACGTCCTGAAGGCGACACCTTGGCCGATGACGGCGTCGAGCTCGTCCTTCGGCAGGCCGTAGCCGACGATACGACCTTCGCCGTCGAACTGCATCTGCTCGACCCTGACACCTCGGTAGTCGATCAGGTAGCGGGCGAGCTGCACCCGCCGCCACTGATCGCGCGGCGTGGCGGGAAGATGATCCATGAGCGATCCCTTCTCCGGGAAGAAGCAGAACATGTGGCTGTGACCACCGAGGTCGATCAGTCGCTGCACGAGGCTCAACACGTCGTGCTCGGTCTCACCCATGCCGACGATGATGTGGGCACCGAATTTTTGCGGCCCGAATATCTCGCGCGCGGCCAGCATGATCTCCCAGTATTTCGCCCAGGAATGGGGGCTCTGCACGCCGCGACCGCGCGTGCGGTCGAAAATCTCGGGCGTCGCCGCATCGAGCGCAACCGTGAAGATGTCGGCGCCGAGATCCTTCAACCGGGCGACATCCGCGCGCGTCATCGTCGTCGGATTGGAGAGGATTGAGATCGGGATAGTGGAGGGGTCGATCTTGCCCGTCCACGCCTTCAAGACCGAGACCGTATCCTGGTCGGAGCGCGGATGCGTGATCATCGAGATGCACATGCGGTGGAACGGGCTCTTGGCCCCATCGCGGGCCACGATATCGACCACTTGCGCCATCGGCACGGCCGGCCAGTCGACGCGGATGAAATTGCGGTCCGCGTAGTCGCGGGCCGCCTCGCGGTGCCGTGCGAGACCGCAATAGGCGCAATTGGCCCGGCAGCCTTCCGGGTAGGTCAGAAGCAGATTGAGGCAGCGCGTGCACGAGCAGCGATGCATCTTGCCCGGCATGATGCCGAGCGTGATGGCGGCGGCCGTCGACATCTGCACATAGTCGGGCGAGCGCATGGCCGGTGTCTGTCGGTTGTTGTTCGGCAGATAGACGCCTTCCGGCGGCAGGTTCAGGGCCTTGACGCGTCCGCCGTTCCTCAGCGCGGCGGGCGTTGCCTCGGGTTGCCGAGGCTCCATGATGGCCGCCGGGTTGTCGTCGTTTCCGACGTTACCGGTATCTCTTGCAGAGGAAACCTCGCGTTTCAGACAGCTCATCGGTGGCTCCGTTCAAGCAGCCCAATATTCGGGAAAGGCGATCCAACCTCTTGCGAGATCGGCCGGTCGAGGCCCAAGCTGCGTCCGGTACCTCGAGAGAAGCTCTGTGCGGCGCACGAGCGCCCGCGACAACGCCGGACCGAAGACATCCTCGAGCTCCTCGACGTAGGCTTTGATGGCTTGCTGTCGTTCGGACAGAGCCTCTGCTGCACAGGTCCCCGCCATTTGCCCGGATTGTACCGCTGCGCAGATGCCGGCGCCCGTCACCGGATTGGCGAGGCCGGCGGCGTCGCCCGCCAACAGAACCAGATTCGTACCCAGCGAGCCCCACGGCCGGACGAGACCGCCGACAGGGATCGCTCCACCGGTCGTCGAGAGCGCCTCGCGGCCGATCCGCCCCCCGGCGATCAGCATGGCTCTGAGCGACTCGAGCTCGGGCTTGAGCTGCCGCCGGGCGAAGGGCGCGAGCCCGATGCCGAGATTGGCCACCTCGCCTTTTGGGAACAGCCACGCATAACCGCCGGGATAGTTGGCGGACAAGTAGATGTCGGTAGCGGTATGCGGCCTCAGAAGCGGCACCGTCACCTGTCGCGTCTCGATCAGCGCCTCATTGACCGAGCCGATGGCCCGGCCGACCAGCGAGCGCGGCCCGTCCGCTCCGATGATGACGGGTGCGCTCGCACACGTGCCATCGGAAAGGATCGCCGTGCCGTCCGTTTCCAGCCGCTCCAAGCCGCAGTCGAGCCTGCAGTCGGCACCGGCCGACCGGGCTTCCTCGACGAGCGCTGCGTCAAATGCCTGGCGATCGAGCATGATGCCCTGAAAACCGGGCGAGACGACGGGGGCGGCTTGCTCGACGATCGTCAGCATGCTCGTGATGTCCTGCCGCCGCGACTCTTGCAGCACGCCGGCGGAAGCTCCGCTCAGTGGCGGCACGAGCTCGGCGCATTGCACCGGCCGGCCTGGAGCGCGCTTCCGATCTACGGCGAGCACTCTGAGCCGGCACCGTGCAGCCACGGCCGCTGCCGACGCACCGGCCGGTCCGAGACCGACGACGAGCACATCCGTGGTGTGTGGACTGCTCATGCCGCACAGGTCGCCGCGACGCGGCCGCTCACGCCGTCACCGATCTTGATGGCGCAGCAGGCATGCGCCTGCTCGAATGGCCGCCCGATCGCCTCGCAGAGCGCCACGGCTCCGTCCGCCGGATAGGCGATGCCATCGAGTCCCGCCATGATCGCATAGGCATCCGTCGCCCGCTTGTGCAATCCCGCCGGCCGGGCGCAGCCGAGATTGACAGGCTTGCCCGGCAGGCGCCGGCGCGCCTCGAGAAAGATCCGGCCGACATCCGCCGGGTCAGGTGTCGCGAAGGTGCCGGGCGCCGCATAGAATGGCATTATGACGACGAGCACGAGAGCCTTGATTCCGTGCCGCGCGCAGATGTCGAGGGCAGCCGCCTCGCCGAGAATGCGCCCATAGTGCAATCCGATGACGATGTGAGGCACCACCTCGAGGCGAGTCTCGCAGAGCGACTCGAGCGAGCGCTCGAAATCCCCGACCGTCCTCTCCAGGTGATAGACGTCGCGAATGGTGTCCCTATGGCCGATGATGTCGAGCATGGCGGTGTCGATGCCCGCATCGGCGATGGCTTGTGCCCTACGCCGGTCCGTCAGGGCCGAATGGATCGCGATCCTGAGATGCGGGAAGTCACGCTTCAGCCGCTCGACGACAGGCAGATAGCGCTCATATTTGATCTCGTTCCGGCGGTTCGATCCGCCGGACAGGAGAAATCCCTGGAGATCCTGGAGCAGCACGAGATCGCGCACCTTGCGCTCCAGCATTTCCGGTGTCGTCGCCGGGATCATCGGCTCCAGGATCTTGGTCCGGCAATGGTCGCAATCGAGGGCACAGGCGCTACCCGTCACCGAGAAGGCCGGGAACGAGTTCTTGGCGCATCCCTTCAACTCGGACGTCGCGTACTCACGAAAGGTCGGCGTCGAGAAGCGGATGCTGCGGGCGATGTCGGCGTGCGCTTCCATTTCCCGGACCAGGTCGGCATCGAAGACGACATCCTCGAAGGCCTCGATCGCCCCGGCCTCAGCCAGCCACTCCATGGAGCCTCCACAAGTTGCTCTACATTCGTATATTCGAATGTGCGCTTGAACACCAGCCCCAATGCCGGTATGGTCCCCCGACAGTCAAATGGGGAGCGCGATGGCCAAGAAGCTCATCATCGTGATGGCAAACACCGACCCTCGCAATGGGGAGGAGCTTGGAGCCCCGCTGTTCCAGGCTTCGGTGGCCGCGGCAATGGACTTCGAGGTCGAGGTGATCTGCACTGCCACCTCCGGACGCTTGATGAAGAAGGGCGTAGCCGAGACGCTGACGGTCAAGCCCGGCAGCCCCAAGTCGGTGTACGATTTCATCAAGGATGCGCACGAGGCGGGTGTTACCTTCTATACCTGCTCTCCAAACCTCGATCTCTTCGACATGAGTAAGGACGACCTGATCCCCGAGTGCAAAGGGGTGGTCGGGGGCGCCTATCTCATCGAGGCCGTCATGGACGACGACACCAAGGTACTCTCCTACTGATGAGCGAAGCGGCCACCACGCGGGTTCAGGAAACGGCCGGCGATCCGGTCTCCGGTGCCGCACCGGTGCCGCGCGCGAAGCTCGAGGAGATCTTCCAGGATATTCAGAGCGACCTCCGCTACGACCACGAGCTGAACGGTTGCCTCAATTGCGGGATCTGCACTGCCACCTGCCCCGCTGCCCACTATTATGACTTCTCGCCGCGCGAGATCGTCCAATTGCTCTGGACCGAGAATCTCGAGGGCATCTACGATGCTATGCAGGAGAAGATCTGGTCCTGCGCCCAGTGCTACACTTGTGCCGCGCGCTGCCCGTTCCGCAATTCGCCGGGTGGGCTGGTCATGCTGATGCGCGAGGTCGCCATCAAACATCAGATGCAGTCGGCGAAGGACGTGCTCCGGCCCTTCAGCCGCGTCATGCTGAAGCTGGTCTCGACCGGAAACCAGCTCTCCCCCGATATGATCAATCCGCAGCATTTCGTCGACTGGGGACCGAACATCGCCAAGGTGCAGGCGCCCTTGAAGCTCCTGCGCAAGGCCATCCCGATGGCGACCCTGAATACGACTGAGACGGCCTGGGAGGTCAACCTCAAGACCAGCGTCGAGCTCTATACGATCTGGGAGATGACCGGGGTGCTCGATCAGCTAGAGGGAATCGACCCCAATCTGTTCGATGTCATTACCGACTTCATGTCGGACAAGCGGGAGGAATGGCAGGAGTTCCTCGACGAGCAGGACGATGCGGAAGAGGACGACGATTGAGGCCATGATCAACGATCAGGAGGCAGCATGCTGCCCGGCATCGTGACGTTCATTCTCAGGTCGGCGGCGGTGGGCTCGTTGCTCGGCGTCGTTGTCGCCGCCCTCTTCATCCTGTCCGATGTTGCGGGGGTCGGCACTCTGATCCGAGACAGCGCCTCGCCAGTGCCACCGGTCGTGCTGCTGCTCGCGGGTTTCGCGATCCTGTTCGGAAGTCTCTACACCGGTTCCGCCATCATGCTGTTGCCGAGAGACAAGGACAATCAGGTCTGGCGATCGATCCGCTACGAGCCGGCGCATCGACTCGCCCAGACAGCCGAAGATGTCGGGGAGCGTCGGTCATGACCATTCCGACACGCCCCTGTTCTTGCCGATGCGCCCCTGCGGCATCCGATCAACGAGGAGCTGCCTATGAGCGATGAGACCAACCGGCCCACCATGCCCGGCGAGCGCTTCACCGGCCACGGCCCCGAATGGAAACCCGCCAATCTCACCGCGACAGAGGCCGCAGTCGCCACCGCCTGGGTCGAGCAGCGGATCGACAAGCGCTCGATGCTGACCAACAAGGACCGCGTCGAGGACGTCCGCGATGCCATGTGGCAGCTCGAGAAGGACGGCCAGATCAAGGTCCATCGCATCACTGAACAGCACAAGCCGATCGAGGTGAAAACGCTCTACGGCTGGACCAAGAGGATCCCGACGAACCAGCTCTGGCATCACAAGAGCTGCGGCCAGTGCGGCAACATCCCGGGCTATCCCGTCTCGCTCCTCTGGCTGCAGAACAAACTCGGCATCGCCTATCTCGACGAAACCGATCAGACCAGCTGCACGGCCTGGAACTACCACGGCTCCGGCATCGGCAATATCGAGAGCCTTGCGGCCGTCTTTCTGAGAAACTTCCATCAGGCCTACGTCTCGGCCAAGGCGCAAGGCCTGCCGGAAGGCTACTACTATCCTCTCGTCCATTGCGGCACGAGCTTCGGCAACTACAAGGAGGTGCGTGGCTACCTGCTGCATTCGGCCAAGCTGCGCGAGAGCGTGACGAAGATCCTTGCCAAGCTCGGCCGGCTCGTCGACGGCAAGCTGCTGATCCCCGAGGAGGTGGTCCACTATTCCGAGTGGGTCCACGTCATGCGGCACGAGATCAAGAAGCACCAGGTGCTCGATGCGAGCAATGTCAGGGCCACCATCCATCCCGCCTGCCACGTCTACAAGATGGTGCCAGAAGACGCGATCTACGACGATACGATCCTCGAGGGCAATCGCGTCGCCGTCTCGACAGGCATTGTTCAGGAGCTCGGCGCCAACGTCATCGACTACCGCACCTGGTACGACTGCTGCGGCTTCGGATTCCGCCATATCATCTCCGAGCGCGAGTTCTCCCGCTCCTTCGCCATGGACCGCAAGATCCGGGTCGCCGTCGAGGAGGCGCAGTCGGATGTCATGATCGGCCACGACACGGGTTGCATCACCACGCTCGACAAGAACCAATGGATCGGCCGAGCCGCCGGCAAGCCGTTCGAGCTTCCCGTCATGGCCGATTGCCAGTTCGCGGCGCTCGTCTGCGGTGCCGATCCCTACAAAATCGTCCAAACCCACTGGCATGCCTCTCCAGTCGAGCGCCTCCTCGAGAAGCTCGGCGTCGACTGGCAGGCGAGAAAGGCCGAGTTCGAGGCTTATCTCGAGACCATCAAGACCGGCACTGCTGACCAGCTCTACGATCCCCGCCTCAGACTGACCGGCGGACCGGGTTTCAAACCGGTCAAACGCGAGGTCCTCCCTCCCCCACCCGCGAGCTGATGGACACGCCATGACCACACCCGTTCTCATCGTCGGTGGCGGACCCGCTGGGCTTGCGGCCGCGCACGCCCTCGCCAGCGTCGGTTGTCCGAGCATCCTGGTTGAGAAGACCGGCATCCTCGGCGGTGCCCCGATCCATTCGGGCTACGCGAAGCTGGTGCCGTCGGGCCAGTGGGCGAGGGATGCCATCGGCGGCATGGTCGAGCGCGTCGCCACGAGCGCGCTCGTCGACAAGCGCCTCGACAGCACAGTCAAGGACTTCTCCGGCAGCCCCGGCGCTTTCACGGTCACATTGTCGGACGGCTCGGCGGTCAATGCGGGCGCTGCCATTCTCGCCACCGGCTTCACGCATTTCGACAGCATCAATAAACCGGAATGGGGCTTCGGCACCTATCCCGACGTCGTGACGACCGCTCAGGTCGAGCAGATGTTCTCCTCCGGCACGGGCGTGCACTGCCCCTCCGACGGACGCAAGCCCAAGCGCGTCGCCATCCTCCTCTGCGTCGGCAGCCGCGACCGGCAGATCGGGCGCGAGTGGTGCTCGAAAATCTGCTGCTCGGTCTCCGCCAATCTGGCCATGGAAATCCGCGAGGCACTGCCCGACTGCCATGTCTACGTCTACTACATGGACATCCGCACCTTCGGCCTGCTCGAGACGGACTACTACTGGCGGTCACAGGAGGAGTTCAAGGTCAAGTACATCAAAGCCCGTATCGCCGAGGTGACGAGCGACGGCAAGCAGTTGATCGTCAAGGGCGAGGACACGCTCGTCAAACGACCCATCACCATTCCTTTCGATCTCGTCGTGCACGCCATCGGCATGGATCCCAATGTCGACAACATGACGCTTTCGGCCGTCTTCGGTGTCGAGTTGCACAAACAGGGCTATATCAGGCGTCTGGACACGTATGGAACGATGGGGGCCACGACCCGCCCCGGCATTTTCGTCGCCGGCGCCGCCACCGGACCAGAGACCATCGACGACTCCATCGCCCAGGCTCATGCAGCGGCTGTGAGCGCGCTGGCCGTGGCGCGAGGCCCCGCATTGCAGGCCGCCGAATGAGCCCGCTCGTAACAGACCTGGCGGAGATGCGCGGACCGGTCCTGCACCTTTCCGGGCCGAAGCTGCGGCTCAGCCTGGACACATTGTTGCGGAGTGCGGAAGCCATCGGTGGCATCGAGCAGCTGGTCGGGGCGCTGACGCTCAGGGCCGAGATCCTGCGTGAGAATCTTTCAGGCTTGATCGACGGCTCGCTGACACGTCAGCGCTTCGAGGAGCTGACGTTGCTCATGGCGACCGTCAGGCGGCGTGTCGGACCGCTCGTCACGTCCGAACGGTGGCCACACCTCAGGACCGCAATCGCCGGCTTGCTCCAAGACGCCCACGTTCCGGGTACGGCCGATCAGCGGATCAGAATGTTCGAGACGGCGCTCGCCTCGCTCGCAGGCGAGCGGCTCCGCTACCATCGAGACCTCGCCGCCGAGATTCTGCATGCGGCGCTACCTGAGCACTACCCGCTGATGCAGCGTTGGGTCTGGGACGCGACGGCCAACACCGGCGCGCTCCGCGAGATGTGGTTCAGCGACGGCCCGGAGCCGCTGATCATCGGGACAGCGGACGATCACGCCGCTTTCCTGATGTTGCGCGCGGAGCTTGCGCAATTCCTGAGCCAGAACGGCATCTTTCGCGACATGATCTGGTATGTCGATCTGCTCACCGCACAGGTCTATGCCGGCTATGTCGGCGAGCAGGGTGGCGCCTATCTGAAGACGGACTTCTCGAACCCTGGCAACGCTCTCGAACACACGCTCCGCCTCCTTGGCCTCGACAAGGCGCGGCGGCGGCGTCCCAACGAGGCCCGGCGGCTCGATCTCGCCGTCACCGCCCGCTCTCACCTCAGCTGACAGGCTCCAAGATGCCCATCCACGAGAAGTCGCTGATCCGGCCGGAAAACCTCATCACACACGACAAGCTCGTGGTCGACGGGCTGGATGTCTCCGGCCATTGGTCGACCTTCATCGAGAGCCGTGTCGTCACCGACTACAACGAGAGCCTCGAGGATGAGATCGCGGCGCTGCCGGGGGGTGAGAACATCCACCGCTGCTGGCAGTGTGGCTCATGCACCAATGCCTGCACGGTCAACGCCATCGAGCCGCGGTTCAATCCCCGCTTCTGGATCTACCTGATCCGGACAGGAATGGAATCCGAGCTCCTACGCGACAAGGATCTCATCTGGCAGTGCGTGTCCTGCAACAAATGCACATATGCCTGCCCGCGCGATGTCTTTCCGGAAGGCGTGATGAAGGCGACGGCGCATTGGCTCGAGCTCAAGGGGCACACACCGAAGTCGCCGGCGATGCATTTCGACGAGGTCTTCTCGGAACAGATCATCGCGCGCGGCCGGATCGAGGACACCGAGGTCTTGCGTGACTTCTTTCGCCGCACCAAGCAGCCGCTCTTGCAGGATTGGCTGATCGCCATCGGCAAGCGGATCGCCTCGCGCCTGCCGGTCTTCTGGGGAGTGCGGATGGCCCTGGCTCAGGTCTTTCGGCCCCGGACGCGCAACTGGAGCAAAGCCCAGGCGGCCATGAGTGCGTATCTCGCCGACGAGCGCGCCAGACAAGCCAAGGCCCTGGGCCTGAAGGACGGGCATTGACCATGGGCGAGACGAGCAAGACAACGCGCTATCAGGATGTCGCCTACTATCCGGGCTGCGCCTTGGAAGGCACCGGTAACGGCTACGACGTGTCGACCCGGGCGATCGCCAAGGCCCTCGGCCTCAGACTCGACACCGTCAAGGACTGGAACTGCTGCGGCGCGATGGAGATCAAGAACCTCGATCCCAAGCTGCAGACCTACCTCTCCTCCCGCGTCCTCTCGCAAGCCGTGAACCGCAACCGCCAGGCCGTGGTGATGGCCCCTTGCAACGGTTGCTATCACAATCTCAAGAAAGCCGAGTACGACCTCAAGCACGATGCCGGCAGCCGCGAGGTCGTCGACCGGCTCTCGACCAAGGCCGGACATCAGACATACGAAGCTGGACAGGCCGAGACGATCCATGCCCTCGACTGGCTGAAACAGGCGATTGGCGAGGACGGTCTCAGACAGCGCTGCAAGGACCGTCTGAAAGGGTTGAAGGTCGCCAATTATTACGGTTGCATGTATGTCCGCCCCCGGCACATTTTTCCCGAGAAAGATCAAGGTCCGGGCTCGGAAAGCACCTCCAAGCCGCATTTCATGGACGACCTGCTGGCGGCGGCCGGCGCCGAGAATGTCGATTTCCCACTGAAGACCGCCTGTTGCGGTGGCGCCCACACGCTGTCCGACAACGACACCTCGACCAAGCTCGTGCTCAACATCATTCGCGCCGCCGAGGCCGCAGGCGCCCACGTCATCGCCACGGAATGCCCGACCTGCCATTCCGGGCTCGAGATGCATCAAGTGCGCGCCGAGACGTCGCTCGGCATCAAGACGCACATACCGATGCTGTATTTCACGCAGATCCTGGGGCTGGCGCTGGGCATCCCGCCGCGCAAGCTCGGCATCCACACGAACATCTCCGACGCCATGGAGCTGATGCTCGAGCATCGGCTGACGTGAGGCCCGCCATGCGCACGCTCGATGTGATCGAGGCTGAGATCGAACGGCTGGAAGCGAGATCGGACGCTCCCATCCGGTCCGTAGAGCGCCTCGTCGCGCTGGCCGAGGAGGCCATGGAATCGTGGCTCGTCGCCCATGATCGTGCCCCCACCTCGGACCGGCGCGAGGGATCGCGATTGCTGGCCCTCCACCACCAGGCGGCGCGCGGCAACCCCTCCTTCAATGCCTGCCGCGAGACCTGTCGCGAGCTCGTCTATGCCGCCAACTGCCTTGCCGCTGCTCCGGCCGGCGCCGACAGCACGCGCCATGCCCAGAACGCGTTCGCCATCACCCGCCATCTGGTTCTGTTCTTGTCGGCGAAGTTGCAGGTGGCCGGCTTCGGAGAGTTCTGCTGCGCGTCGAAACCGATCCGGGCGGCTGGCCGATGAGGATGCGGATGGCTATCATCCCCGTAAGACCGAGAAGGAGAGCGAAATGCCCGTGGTGAAGGGATGCAACCTGCCGGACGACCTGCTGTACGATGTGAACAACCACATATGGTACCAGGAGCAAGGTGACGGCACCGTCAAGATGGGCATGACGACCATCGCGACCGCCATGGCGGGCCAGCTCGTGGCCTTCACGCCGAAGAAGGCGGGCCGCTCGGTCGAGGCGGGAAAAAGTTGCGCGACGGTCGAATCGGGCAAATGGGTCGGGCCTGCGAAGACGGCGGCAGCCGGCGAGATCGTCGCCGTCAACGACGATCTCGTGGCGACGCCGACGCTGGCCAACACCGACCCCTATGACAAGGGCTGGTTCCTGATCATGAAGCCCAAGGAGTGGGATAGCGTGAAGGCCGGCCTCACGCCGGGAAGCAGCGTGGCCGCCCCCTACGAAGCCAAGATGAACGCCGACGGCTTCGCCGGCTGTGCGTGATCGGAGCGGTCCGGTCTACTCCTCGTGCGGGCGGCAGAAGTGGTCGTAGAGGATGTCGATGATCTGACCGGCGACCTCGTTCGACAGCGAGTAGTAGGCGAACTGCGCCTTGCGCTCGACCGTGACCAGGCCATCCATCCGCAGCCGATTGAGATGCTGCGAGATCAGGCTCTGGTTGCCTCCGAGCGCCTCGCAGATCTCGGTCACGGTGAAGCGTCCCCGCTTCAGCAGACACAGGATCATCAGCCGGTGCGGACTGCCGAGTGCCCGCAAGAGGTTCGCTGCCTGAAGCGACGACTTGCGCATGCGCGTCCAGCCCATCTTGCTGTCCAGGCCGTCAGGCTCCTCGGTCAGCGTCGCATCCTTGTCCATCAGAGCTCCCAAGCCGATTGCCGGCCCCCAGCAGCATGCTTCCGCCGCCAAGCCGCGCACCTTTTCCCAAGAGCAATCGCCAATTGCAACGCTCTTTTCGACAGCAGTTGCAATTCAGAGCCAACACCCATCATTAGCGATTGACTCAAGGAAAACCGCGCCATACTTGTATTTCAACAAAACATAATATTCGCATGTACGCAAATGCGCGAATGATCGCAATTCCTGTCCCGATCCGCTCGAGGAGCACTGAGCCATGACCTCCAACGATCAAGGCACCAGCAATGCGAAGAGCATGTCGATCATCGTCACGAAGGGCACGCTGGACTGGGCCTACCCGCCCTTCATCCTGGCGACGACGGCCGCCGCCATGGGCGTCAACGTGTCGATGTTCTTCACGTTCTATGGCCTGCCTCTCCTCCTCAAGAAGCTCGACCTGCAGGTCTCCCCGCTCGGCAAGCCTGATATGGCCATGCCGATGATGGGCATGCACATGAAGATGCCAAATGCTCTGGCGGCCCTACCGGGCGTCAATGCCGCCGCAACCACGATGATGAAGAACCTCATCAAGAAGAAGGGCGTTGCATCGATCGACCAGCTCCGAGATATCGCGGTCGAGTCGGATATCGAGCTGATCGGCTGCCAGATGACGATGGATCTGTTCGAGTATTCCAAGGACGACATGATCCCATCGGTGAAAATCGGCGGCGCCGCGACCTACATGGAGCGCGCGCTCAAGTCGGACATCAATCTCTTCATCTGAGACCGGAAGGACCACACGGCATGGCCGACAAGACGCTCGACGCCAAAGGACTGAACTGCCCGCTGCCGATCCTCAAGGCCAAGAAAGCCTTGAACGAGCTGGCGAAGGATGCAACGCTCGAGATCCTGGCGACGGACCCCGGCTCGGTCGCGGACTTCGAGGCCTTCTGCCGGACCACCGGCAATACGCTCGTCGAGCAGAGTGAGAGCGGCGGCGTCTTTCGCTTTCTCATCAAGCATACGGCCTGATCCATGAGCGAGCGCCTGAGCATCATCGTCACCGCCGGACACCGCGAGCGACTGCAGATGGCTGCCATGACGGCTTCGGTCGCGGCCGTCAGCGGCACCGAGGTCATCGTCTTCCTTTCCATGAATGCACTTGCCTATTTCAAGAAGGGGGCCAGCGAGCAACCGCCCGCCGAGGGACCGTTCGGCGCGCTTCTCGTGAGTAAGAAGGCGCCCGACTTCAAGATGCTGTTCCAGAGTGCGGTCGAGCTCGGAGAGGCGCGAATCCATCCTTGCTCGATGGCCGTCGACGTGCTCGGCTTTGGACCTGAGGCACTCGAGGACTATGTCGGCGAGCCCATGGGGCTCACAAAATTTCTCGAGGATGCGAGCAAGGGCCAGCTGCTGACCTTCTAAGTCTCGCCAATCACAGGACCGAACGTGCCATGGCCAACCGCCGTATCGTCGATGCCAAGGGAAGCTTCTGTCCAGGTCCTCTGATGGAGCTGATCGCGGCGATCAAGACCGTCGAGATCGGCGATGTCATCGAGGTGCTGTCGACCGACAAAGGCTCGGCGCTCGAGATCCCCGAATGGATCAAGAAGGTCAAGCACGAGCATCTCGGCACCACCGAGGAGAATGGCGTCTGGCACGTCATCGTCAAGCGTATGAAGTAGCACACGGGATCAACCGGTCGAGAACGGAAGGGGAGGAGCCATGAAGATCCTGATCGTCGGAGGTGGGATGGGCGGCACCATCCTCGGCAACAATCTGGCCCGACGCCTGACACCGGAGCTCAAGAGCGGCAAGGTCAAGCTCCAGATGCTGTCGGCCAGCGACCGGCACATGTATCAGCCAGGTCTCCTCTATCTCGCCGTCGGCCGCATGATGCCCGACGAGCTCTATCGCGATCAGCGCTCCCTTCTCGAGCCGACCATCGACTTCGCGGTCGACCCCGTCGAGCAGTTCATGCTCGACAGCAATCAGGTGAAGACCAAAGCCGGAAAGGTGCACAGCTACGACATCCTTGTTATCGCCACCGGCTCCCGGCCATCGGCAGAGGACATCCCGGGCCTCGCCGAGAGTGCGCTGCAATTCTACACCGAAGCGGATGCCATCAAGATGTTCAAGGCGCTTCAGGCCTTCGAGGGCGGGCGCGTCGTCATCGCGATGGGAGTGCCCCACAAGTGCCCGATGGCGCCTCTCGAGATCACCTTCATGCTTGCCGACTACTTCAAGGACCGCGGCATCTGGGACAAGGTCAAGCTGCACTACACCTACCCAATTGGACGTGTGCACACGCTGGAGAATGTCGCCAAATGGGCCCAGCCGGAGTTCGATCGGCTCGGCATCACATACGAGACGCTCTTCAACCTCAAGGAAGTGGATGGCGCCAAGAAGATCGTCCACTCGGAGGAAGGCAGCGAGACCCCCTACGACATGCTGATCGCCATTCCGGCCCATCGCGGCCAGGATGTGATCGAGAAGAGCGGCCTCGGTCAGCGCGGCTGGATTCCGACCAACCGGACCAAGCTCAACATGGACGGACGCGACAACGTCTACGTGCTGGGCGACACGACCAACATTCCGATCTCCAAGGCTGGCTCGACAGCCCACTTCGAGGCTGAGGCACTCGGCGAGAACATTGCCGCAATCGTCAAGCTCGGCAGCCCCGTGCGCGACTACGACGGCAAGGTGTTCTGCTTCATCGAGGCCGGCCGGGACAAGGCAAGCTACGCCATGTTCGACTACAACAACCCGCCGCAGCCGAAGCCGCCGACCAAGGCCGTGCACTGGTTCAAGATGGCCTACAACAAGATGTATTGGGCGTCGGCCCGCGGCATTCTCTAGGGGAGATCCGCCATGGCTCAGTCTGAGAATGGCGCGAGCGCGCCCCTGCCGGACGACATCATGCATCTGACACACGCCGTCAACGATTCCCTCAGTGACGAGATCGTGACGCGGCTGGCCGGAGCTGCCACCGATGGCCTCGACCTCTTGGATCAGGTCAACCGATCGGGAGTGGCCAAGGCTCTGCCGGCCCTGACGGCCCTGGTCGAGAACGGCGACCTGGACCGGCTCATCCAGCTTGCGCGCGTCTACGCCGCGGCCCAGGATTCACTCAGCGACGAGATCATCACCCGCGTTGCAGAGACCAGCAGCGAGGCGCTGAGCCTGTTCGATCGCTTCAATCGCGGCGGCGGCGCTCAGCTGGTGGCTCTGGTCGAATCCCTCGAGGCCTCTGGCGGGCTCGAGAAGCTGGCGGTGTTCCTGCCGCGCATCATCGGCAAGCTTGAGGCGATCGATCGCATGCTGGGGGCCCTCGAGAGCGCCAGTGCGGCGACCGCCAAGGGCACACATGCGCGGGGCGGCCTCGGCGGCCTCATGGCACTACTGCGTGACAAGGACAACCAGGATTCGCTGCGCCACCTGATCAATGTCGGCAAGGCGCTGAAGAGCTCGTGAGCGGGCGGGGGCCCATGCGATCAGCCGTGTCCAAGTCTGCGAAGCTGATGGACCGATGACGTCATGGCCTTCGGCGTCGGCCTGCTCCTGGCCCCCCCGATCCGCGTTCGGACCGACGTGGTCGGTGGGAACCTTCCGATCGCGCAGGACGAACCTACCGGAGCCATGCACCCGGCTTCACGCCTGCCGTATCTGCCACTGGGCATAGCGCAGCCGGGCGGTCCGATAGGCATCCGGGATGGACAGGGCCCAGACGAAGAGGCCAAAGGCGGAACGGCCGATGAAGGAGTGCTCTGGCGTCGTCGTGTGCCACGAGACGACGGCAAGAAGCAACGAGAAGAATGCGAAGACCAGGCCGCGCTGCGGCTGCCCAAGCAGGAGATGACCCCCGCCCGGCAGCAGAATGGCGACCAGGAGCACGAGATAGGGGTGAACTGGCCGGCGCGCGCTCATCTGGCGACCTTCGGTTCGGCATTCTCCTGGCCTGCGACGGGCACCGAGGTCGATCCCAATCGCTCGACACGCGCTGCCGAGGCCGGGCATGCGACACCAGGCTGATGCAACATCCATAGAGCCTCGAGCGCGCTCTCGAGTTCCCCGGGCGACACGCTGGCAGCGTCGAACACCGGCTGACGAAGCAACACATGCTCGCCGCGACGGCCTTCCGCCGCCTGACGGATCAATCGAACGCCCTGCCGAGTTGCGGCGACCTCCTTCACCCGAGCATCGGAGAGGATCGAGCCGAGCGCGCTCGCGACGCGGTCGAGGCTGGCTTGCGAGGCCGTCCCCGTGCCGCGGAGCACAACCTCCTCCGGCAGACCCGACGGCGGCTCGAGGCGGACACTGAGCCGGTGCGCGAGTGCATAGAACTCCGCGCCACCATGGCGTACGAGCGCCGCAAAGGGCGTGCGGGCCTCGTCGGGAGCCGCCAGCGTCACCGAGAGCCAGAGCTGCGGCAGCCGGCGGATGGTCAGAGTGTCCGGAATGAGCTCGACGCGGGCGCGCCGACCGCGCCACCATCCGTCAAGACGAGGAAATCCGTCGCGGCCCAGGCTGATGTCGGCGTCGTCGAGCACCTCCCTGGCGC
Source organism: Hyphomicrobiaceae bacterium (assembly GCA_041397825.1). Lineage (GTDB taxonomy): Bacteria > Pseudomonadota > Alphaproteobacteria > Rhizobiales > Hyphomicrobiaceae > JANNSX01. The sequence goes on along the minus strand of JAWKVX010000007.1, from coordinate 307,907 downwards.
CATCGAGAAGCGCTTTCCGCTCCGCCAATCGGCGATGGTGATCCCGCCTGGCCAGGTAAGCGACCAGCACGATGCCGACGGTCCCAATTGCAAGGGGCAACGCCAAGCTCATCTGGATCGCACCGTCCTTCTCAGCCCATCTGCTGTGACACGAGCCGCCGGTGTCGGCCTCGGACAGCCGCGAGAGGGCGAAGCCTTGGGCGTCCCCCCTCTCGCCTGTCCCCGGATCACCAGCCCCGGGGCCGTGGCCAAGCCATGGTGAATTGGTCGCCACGACGGACGAAGCGGTACCTATGGAAGTGGAACCAGAGCGAGGCGACGATGTAGAACACCATCATCGCCACGAGCTGGGTGCCATAGCCAAGGAAGACCGCGAAGTAGGTCGCCGCACAGAGCAGCAGCAGCACGATCGCCGGCAACGGATGCAGCGGGTGGACATAGCCCCGCTTGATCGAGCCCAGCGGCCACTTATTGCGGAACATCATCACATTGAATGACATGAAGGTGTAGCCCAACAGCCCCGACAGGATCGAGAAGGTGATGACCTGATCGAGCGGTGCGAAGTAGGCGAAGACGAGCGCCACCGGCACCAGGAAGACGATCGACCGGTAGGGCGTCCGATACTTCGGATGCACGGCGCCGAAGACAACCGGCAGATACCGGTCCCGGCCCATCGAGAACCAGGCGCGGGAGGCATCATTGATGCAGCCGTTCGCTGAGGCGAGCGTCGAGAATACCGTGCCGATGAACAGGAGCACCATCAACGGCAGCGAGTTCGTCAGGCGTGCCGCATCGAAGAGCGGCGTCACGGCCTGTCCCAGATACTCCCATGGCATCAAGCCAGCACAAACATACCACGTCATGGTCGCCGCGATCAGCAGCGTGATCATGCCGGTCATGGTGCCGAGCGGCAAAGAGCGGGCCGGAGAGCGCACCTCCTCCGCCGCCTGCGTCGTGCCCTCGATGCCTAGATAGTACCAGAGACCGAAGTGGAGCGAGGCGACGACGCCAAGCCAGCCATAGGGCAGCCCCGTCAGCAACTCGCTGTGCTTCAGTGTCGCGTTGGACCAGGGTTGCATCGCAAAGAACAGCAAGATGATCGCGACAAAGGCGATGGCCGTGATGACGAGATTGAAGGTCAGCGTCGCATAGACGCCGCGATAGTTGAGCCACGCCAGGAACATGATCGTCAGTACGATGAAGGGTTTGTCCTGCACGCCCTCGAAACCCGACATCGTGCCCACCGTCTGCACAAGGTAGCCAAGCGTGATCGCATTCGCCGCCTCCAGCATGGTGTAGGCGAAGACGAGATAGAGGCCGACATTGAACGCCATCAGCGGGCCGACAATGTGCTTGGCCTGCGCATACTGTCCACCAGCGGCCGCGACCGTCGAGGTGACCTCGGAATCGATCATGGCGACGCAGGTGTAGAGCAGACCCGCGAACCAACAGGCGATCAGCGCGGCTATCGCGCCGCCTTTACCGACCGCGAAGTTCCAGCCCATGTACTCGCCGACGAGAACGATGCCGACGCCGAGCGCCCAGACGTGACCGGGACCGAGCACCCGCAGGAGCGAGATGCGCTCGCCATGAATGGCAGTTGATTGTGTCACCGGTGGCCTCCCTGGTGCGGCGGGTCGATGACCAGCGCATCCTCGATCTCACCTTCACGCGAGGACGTCAGAACCTCCTCGCTGAAGGAACGATCCGTCTTGATCAGATCGTAGAGCATCCAAAGGCCGAGCAAGGCCGCGATGGCCCAGGCCGCGTATTCGAGCATCTGAAAGCTATTCATGATTTCGCCCCTTGCCGGTTCACTTGTCGAAACGCTCGGCGATGACGTCGCGGTACTCGCGGCGCGAGAAGTGGACGAGGATGTAGAAGTAGCCGATCACGACGACCGCAGTGATCAGCATCGCGATAGGGTCGAAGGAATAGTCGAAGCGCGAGGCGATGATCTCGGTCGCAGTTTCCGGCGTGTAGCCGAGTTGCTCCCAGGCGGACGACATGGTCGCGTTCTGGCCGAGACCCGTCCAGCTCTTGTCGGCGAACTCGAGTGTGGTCTTGCCGCCGCCCGCGAGGCCGAGCCACAGGGGCACGAACAGGGCGACGAACACCAGGAACAGGAGGAACAACGAGTCGATCGTCTGCCCGAGCATCGATTGCTTTGGCGGAGAATAAATCTGCCGTGCCATCGGCTCCTCCCTAGGGTTTCTTCATGAGATCGAGATAGTGCAGATCGAGGCCGTAGATGTTCTCTTTGTCCTCGCCGTAGTGACTGATCATCGCCAGGATCGACGCCGTATTGAACAGCAACACGAGCCCACCACCGATCGCGAGAACAATGAGGGTCATGCTGTCGACCACGTTGGGCATGACCTCGAGAAACACGAAGGCATACAGCAGCCAAAGCACCAGAACGGCGCCGTAAGCCCACAATCGGTCGGTGCCAAACATCTTGTCGATACGTGGATCCGAGATCTTCTGCTGCATGATGACTCCTCCCTCCGATGGATTCCTCATCCGTTCGGGAAGCAGGTCTCTGCTGAGCATGAGATTCCCCGAACAGCCGTCCTGCGATCCAAGCACACCGCTGCGCGACCGAGGGTCGAATTGGCCTTCGCTGCCCGGCGTTTCCGCGAATGCAGCGGCGGCTTCATAGCCTCTCCGTCAGGCGCAGCCCGCGCCACGGCGACGCACTCCTTTTTTGGATTCCCCCCAAATCGCACGGCGGTCACACCACACCGCACGCAACTGCGAGGAAACAATATTTAAGCGAAATGAAAGTCCGTCAATTTGGTCGGAAGGGGGATATTCCTCCGATCGGGGGAGATCGCCTGGTCTCGCGACGGGTCGACGGCGGCCCTTCCACCACGTGCAACGCCCGTCGTCTGACTCGCGAGTTCGCGCCGCTCGGCAGACGCCGCAACGCACGGGCGGCGGCTCGCACACGATCCGTTCGAACGACCTTCCCGCGCTCTCAAACGACTTGGCCGACGAGGCGGTTGCGGTTACGAGTCGGATCCGAAGGCCGGCACACGTGAGACCCGTTATGAGCGAAGCATCCTACGATGTCGTCATCATCGGTGGCGGTCCGGCAGGCCTGATGGCCGCCTGGCAGCTCAGAGATCTCAACATCCTCCTCGTGGAACGAACGCATCGCCTGGGCGGGCGTCTCTTTTCGCTACCGCGCGACGACATGTGGCTCAATTTCGGCGGACATCTGTTTCCGGCGCCGGGATCCTATATGCGCAATCTCATGCTCGAGATAGGTCTCGAGACCATACCGATCCCGGGCAACAAGTTCGCGCTCTGGCATCAAGGCAAAGTCGTTGCGCCAGCCTCCGTCTCGGCCCTGCCGCTCACACTGCCGCTCTCCCTCTTCGAGCGGATCGCGCTCGCCCGAGTCGGCCTCAAGATCAAGGCAGGCGTCAGGCACTGGCAGCAGGCAACACAGCCACTCGCAGGCGAGAGCAGCGAGAATCGGCGGGCTCGCACCGCCCGCTTCATGTCCGATCACTCCTTCCGCGCGTTTCTCGGGCCGATGCCGGCCAGAATAGAGTCCCTCTTCCGAGCCGCGGGACAACGCAGCGCGGCTGAGCTCGAGGACATCAGCGCCGGTGTCGGCCTGACACTGTTCGGCATGGTGTGGGCCGGCAAGGGTGACTCGATGGCCGTCAACATGATGGGCGGCTCAGGCCGCCTCGGCGAGGTGATGACCGAGCGGCTCGGCGATCGCGCCCTCGTCGAGGCGACGGCGACGAGCCTCGAGCCGCGAGGCCGGCAGACCGCCGTCACTTTCGAGCGGGGGGGCCGGCAGGAGACCGTATCGGCTTCGCAAGTCATCGTCGCGATCCCCGCTTTCGCGGCATCCCGCATCGCCAGCAGCCTGCCGGAGCCCGTCCGAGCGACGCTTGCCAATGTCCGCTATGGTCCCTTCCCTAGCATGGCGGTGCGGACCAACGAGACCAAGCCCATGCCCTGGGACGACATCTACGCCATCACGGTGCCCGGCCGGACCATCAACATGATGTTCAACCATTCGAACCCGCTTCGGGCGCTCGGCGGCGCCAAGCGCGGATCGAGCTTCATGGTCTATTCGGGCGGCAAACCGGCGGCCGAGATGATGCGGCTCACCGAGGACGAGATCCGCGAACGCTATCTCTCGGACATCTTCCAGCTCTACCCCGAGATCCGGCCGCTCATCGTCGAGACGAAAGTCCAGAAGTGGTCGCCGGGGAACACCTATCGCCCGGCAGGCTTCGATTTCGGCCCGGTTGTCCGCTACTCGGATCGCACCGACACGGACATCCACCTCGCCGGCGACTATTTCTCCGAGATCGGCAACATGGAGACAGCCGCGGGCACGGGCTACGAGGCCGCCCAGCGCGCAAGGCGGCGCCTGGCCACTCTCGGAGGCCAGCAGCGGGCTGCGTGATGAAGGCGAATGGAGCCTTGCGCGAGGCATGCGGCGGTCGGCCCGCCGGCCGCAACGTCCAAGTCACAAGAAGTCTTGGTAGCGGAGGAGGGACTTGAACCCCCGACCCCAGGATTATGATTCCCGTGCTCTAACCAACTGAGCTACTCCGCCAAGAGTGCCGGGATATAAGGAGCCGGTCCTTCGGGTGTCAAGGATGGCGCCGCGTCCGCCCTATGCCCTCGAGACCAAACGCCGGATCTGGCGTCAGACTGGCAGCCCCGCCATCTGGCGCGCGTCGGGATCGGCAACCGCCTGCATTGCCTCGGTGCTCTCGATCGTGCCGCCACCGAGGACGCGCGTCGGCCCCTCCGCGGTGTCGTAGAGGACGCAGGCCTGACCCGGCGACACCCCCTCCTCGCCACCGTCGACCTCGACCTCGACCGCGCCCCTGCGCATCCACATGCGGGCCGGGCGCAATGGGCCGGTCGAGCGCACCCTGGCGGCCAGCTCCAAGCCGCTGTCCGGAATGTCCGCCAACCGCCCCCGACCGAGCCAATTCACCTCGCGGAGCCGCATCCGCCGGATGAGCAGCGCCGCGCGCGGACCGACGATAACCTGTCGTCGCGCCTGATCCAGGGCAACCACGAACAGCGGCGCACCCGCGGAGATACCGAGCCCGCGACGCTGTCCGATCGTGAAATTGGCGATGCCGGCATGCCGGCCGAGGACCTTGCCAGAGAGATCGACGATCTCCCCGGGTTCTCCTGCCTCCGGCCGGAGCCGACGCACCAGCTCCGCATAGCGGCCGGACGGCACGAAGCAGATGTCCTGACTGTCGTGCTTGCCCGCAACCGCAAGCCCGAGCTCGCTGGCCAGTTTTCGCACCTCGGACTTTTCGAGGTTACCGAGAGGAAAACGCAGGAAATCGAGCTGCTCCCGGGTCGTGCCATAGAGGAAGTAGGACTGGTCGCGCTCGAGGTCCGTCGCTTGATGCAGCTCGGGACCGGCCGGTGTCAGAAGGTTTCGGACATAGTGACCGGTTGCGAGCGCCTGTGCTCCGAGATCGCGCGCGACAGTGAGCAGGTCGCGGAACTTGACCGTCTGGTTGCAGATGGCACATGGCAATGGCGTCTCGCCTTGAGCATAGCTCTCAACAAAACTGTCGATGACCTCGCTGCGGAAGCGCTGCTCGTAGTCGAGGACATAGTGGGAGATCGCCAGCCTGTCGGCCACGCGACGGGCATCGTGGATGTCCTGGCCCGCACAACACGCCCCCTTACGGTGGGTCGCCGCACCGTGATCGTAGAGTTGGAGGGTGATACCGACGACGTCGTATCCCGCGCGCCTGAGGAGGCCCGCAACGACGGAGGAGTCGACGCCTCCCGACATCGCGACGACAACCCGCGTCTCCCCCGGCTGGCCGGGAAGCTGCATATCGAGATCGCGTGTCATCTTGGGGCGGACATCTGTTCCGTTAATGGATCCAAGCGGCCGGGCGACCAGCCGGAGCAGGTGGAGAAGTCATTATAGGCGGCGTCCAGGCGTCGAGAAAGTCTTTGTTTTCTTGGATTTCCGGCATCTTTCGAAAGATCCGAAAAATTTCGTCGAATTGCTGGCACGGACTTTGCAGTCTCCTTACCCTTAAGTTTAGGAGGATCTTAAGCGCATTCAGTTAGCTTAAGCGTCCAACAGGTCAGGATGTAAGAGTACAATGGCCGAGCAACAATTCAGGGCACGCGTCCGCTACGTCATCGGTCCCGACGGAAGCCCGTTGACCATTGCCGACCTTCCACCTCCCGATACGAAGCGTTGGGTCATTCGGCGCAAGGCCGAGGTCGTGGCCGCGGTCCGCGGCGGTCTGCTGTCGATCGAGGAAGCCTGCGAGCGTTATCGCTTGACCGTCGACGAGTTCTTGTCCTGGCAGCGCTCGATCGATCGGCACGGCCTGCCCGGGTTGCGCGCCACGCGTATTCAGGACTACCGCGGCGCCTGATTGCCTAACGGCGAACTCTGCACCTCGCGATCAGGTCGGCGTGCTCTTAGGGGGCGACGCCGGCTTAGGCGCCATCTCCTCATCGACCGGAGAAAAATCTGGCGCCATGGGTGTGCAGCCCGCCTCGCCCCCGGCCCAGCGGCGCACATCGGCGAGCATCTGTCTGCCGAACGGCTCCGCGATGCGGAAATTCTCCACCCCGAGCTTCGAGTTCTCACCGTCGGGCTCCAAGGCGACGGCGAACGCTTTGAGGCCGCGCTCGCCCACCGGCGTCCGTTCATAGATGACGATGAAAGCCTTGCCGCCACGGTCCGCTGGCTCGGCCTCGGCGGCGAAGACGTAAGCTTTGGCGTATCCGAGCGGCGCGGTGGGTGCCAACCAGCACCCCTTGAGCCCTCGCGCGATCCGTGTATAGGCCCCGACGGGGCTCCCTGGCACCTCGGGGCTGCCCGGCTCCAGAATGGACGAAACCTCGGAGAGATCGGTCGAGGGCGCCGTGCCGCAGCCCCCGAGCAGCAGAGGAATGACCACGCTGGACGCAGTCCGGATCAAGTTCCGCCGGGTCCGCACCGCTCACGCCCCTCGTCCGCTGGCCCTTGCGGCCAACCTGCCTGGACATGGCGTTTAGACGCAATTTTGATCGTCGGCAAGCCGAACCGACCTGGTCCTGGCGCGACGCTCAGGCGCTCCGTTGCGGACCTGGGCCGACAATGGACCGGCGCGACCGGGGGCTTGGGCGACGAGAGAAGCGATGCCGCTCCTCGCTCCGCTCTCCCGCGGCCTCGGAGCGCCGAAGCTCCTCTTCGAGGCTCGCCAAGTCGCTCTTGGTCGCGTTGAGCTTGCCCATCAGATCCTCGACCGAGGTCGTCAGGTTGTCGCGGCGCTGGCGAGCCGCCTTGGCGAACGGCGGATAGGCAAAGTGATTGACGTCGCGAATCCCGCTCTTCTGGTGCTCGGCCTCGATCTGCAGATCGAGGTCCGCGGCCATACGGCGGAAATCGTTGATCATGCTTTCGAGATCGGCGGCCTGCTGCCGCTTCTCCTCGATCTCGAACTGACGGACCCGGAGCAGGCTTTCGCGCGGCTTCATGTTCGACACCCCAAACATCTTCGAACGTCTGCCTGATCCGCTAGCAAGGCCCATGCCAGGCTGCGACGAAACGGACGCTGGCTCTTTTTGCGAATCAGACTTCGCACTCAAGGAGTTCGAGCGCCTACGTCGAGTCGCGACCGTTGCCATGATGCCACCAACCACTTAAGTCACAGTAAACCAACAGTTCTTTTGCTCCCCGGGCGCCTAACCATGCCAATCACCCCAGGCCGGTCAGATGATCGTTGCGGCAAGGCCATTGGGACTGCCCGCGAATTCTGATACCTACTTATCAACAGGTGATTCGCAGCTTTGAATCGCGGCTCGGCAAGCCATAGGCCGGGCTCGGCGCAGGGCGGAATTGTCTGATCCGAGGCAATCCCATATCGCCTTTGGCGAAAGTGAGACGCTGTGCCCTGTCCGAGCGCAGTGGAATGGCGTTGCCTGCTGTGTATCCAAGGTTATCTGTCGCGTCAGTCGTGCCGGCCAGGATCTCGTTCCGACCTCATCCGGATCAGTCCAAAACCGGTATCCATGAAAAGCTAGTATTTCTTCATGGATATTAGGGTTTGTTAACCTCTGACGGTTAAGTTGTCGGTTGGATTAACAAAGTTGAACGGTTCGTTGCGTGACCGCCTGGGCAGCAGAGCGATCGATACGGTCGAAGACAGAGGAACTGAGATGAGGGTTTTGCTCATTGAGGACGATAGCGCAACCGCGCAAAGCATCGAGTTGATGCTTCAGTCCGAAGGCTTCAACGTTTATCAAACAGATCTTGGCGAGGAAGGGGTCGATCTCGGCAAGCTCTACGACTACGACATTATTCTTCTCGATCTCAACTTGCCGGATGTGAGCGGCTACGACGTGCTGAAGACTCTCAGGGTCTCCAAGGTGCAGACCCCGATCCTCATCCTGTCCGGCCTCGCAGGCATCGACGACAAGGTGCGTGGTCTCGGCGTCGGCGCCGACGACTACATGACGAAGCCATTTCACAAGGACGAGCTCGTGGCCCGGATCCACGCGATCGTCCGTCGATCCAAGGGCCACGCTCAGTCGGTCATCCAGACCGGCGATCTTGTGGTCAACCTCGACACCAAGACCGTCGAGGTGGCCGGCCAGCGCGTTCATTTGACCGGCAAAGAGTACCAGATGCTGGAGCTTCTCTCGCTCCGCAAGGGCACGACTCTCACCAAAGAGATGTTTCTCAATCATCTCTACGGCGGCATGGACGAGCCGGAGCTCAAGATCATCGACGTGTTCATCTGCAAACTCCGCAAAAAGCTCGCGGCAGCGACTGGCGGACATCACTACATCGAGACCGTGTGGGGACGAGGCTACGTCCTCCGCAATCCAGAAGATGCAACGGTGGCGGCCTGAGAGCCCCACTGCCCGATCAATTGAAACACCTGTGGGACCCCTCGAGGGTCCCGCAGCGTTTTCAGGCCCTCCGATTGCGGACCTGCCCCGCCCAAAGGTCAGTTGCAGGACCAGACAAGCGTGCGATCATCGCCGGACCGTATCTGCCCGTGATGAGGTAAGGCATGGCTCGGCGGATTGTCGTTGTTGGTGGCGGCGTAATCGGGGCGAGCGTCGCCTTTCATCTGACCGAGGCCGGCGCCGGCGAGGTCACACTTCTCGAGCGCGACAGGCTCGGCTCGGGCACCACTTGGCACTCGGCCGGTAACATCACGTGGAAGCCCTCGTATTTTCACGACCAACCCGTGTTGCAGATGCTCGAGACAGTTGAGCGGCTGCCGAAACTCACGGGCCAAGACACCGGCTGGCTCACAACCGGCCGGCAATTCATCGCCACTACCGACGAAACCCTGGCGACCTTCGAGGGCTTCGCGGAGGTCTCCAAGGACCGCGGCGTCGCCGGGCGCTGGATCGAGGGCGCGGAGGCAAGGCGCCTCAACCCACTTCTCGATCCATCGGCAGCCAAGGGTATCTGGCTCAATCCAGTGAGTGGACGGCTCAATCCGGCGGACATCACTTCGGCCTACGCAAAGGCTGCACGGATGGCCGGGGCAACGATCCGCGAAGGCACCAAGGTCGAGGAAGTCCGGTTGAAAGGCGGGCGCATCTCGGGCGTCGTCACCAACGGCGAGCACATCGCGGCCGACGTCTTGGTCGTGGCCGCCGGCCTGTGGTCTCGCGCCCTCCTCCTGCCGCTCGGCATCGCACTGGCGCAATGGCCCTGCGAGCACATGTATTTGATTGCCGATGTGAACCCGCGGCTCCCGCGCGACACGCCCTCCTTCGTCGCGCCCGATCACCTGATCTATGGTCGTGAGGAGGTCGGCGGCTTCCTGGTCGGCTTCTTTGACGAGAACGCCAAGGCGCGCGATCCCGACACGATCCCGGAGCCGTTCTCGTTCACTTTGTTCGATCCGGACGCGGAGAAGATCGCGCCGAACTTCGAGGGCGCGATTTCGCTGTTCCCCGCGCTCGCAAAAGCACCCGTCCGCCGTTTCATCAACGGTCCCGAGAGCTTCACGCCGGACGGCCTGCCGCTCGTCGGGCCCATCAAAGAGATCGATGGCCTCCACGTCGCGACAGCCCTCAACTCGGCCGGCGTGACGTGGTCAGCGATGGCGGGCGCAGCGATCGCGAGCCAGGTGATGGGCCGCATGCCCGACTTCGACGTGTCGGGCCTCGATCCGTCGCGGTTCGGCGAGAAATCACGCGATGAGTCTTGGCTCGCTGCAATGGCCTCGGCCAGCGTCAGCATGGGTTATCGGCGGCAGAATAGGTAGACCCCGCCAAACACTGTCCCGATGTCAGCAACGGGCCAAGTAGAGACGATCAGCTTGTTTCGGCTGGTGCGCCGTATCAGTTTCGACGATCTCACAACCGGAAGTTCAGGTTCGCTGTAGCTTGGTGGCCGGCGGAACAGTCAGCCGAGCCGTCGTCCGAGACGGCCCGGCCAGTTGTAGAAGGCGCTGCTTCGCTATAATTTGGTGCGTCTCCGCTGTATCTTGCGGAACGCTGGCAACCCATCGAGAGGACGCCTGAATGGCCGCGGTGACTCGACGGCTTGCTGCCATCGTGGCCATGGATGTTGCAGGCTATAGCCGGTTGATGGCAGCAGACGAAGAGGCCACCGTTGCTGCGCTGCGCAGCCATCGCACGTCGGTGATCGATCCTGCCATTGATACCTACAACGGCCGTGTGGCGAATACGGCCGGCGACAGCCTGCTTGTCGAATTCTCCAGCGCGGTGGACGCCTTGCGGTTTGCCCAGGATGTGCAGTTGGCCATTGCCAATCGCAATCGCAACATCGAGCCCGCCCGGCGACTGAACTTCCGGATTGGCATCAATATCGGCGACGTGGTCGTCGAGGGTAACGACTTGCTCGGCGACGGAGTCAACGTTGCCGCGCGAATCGAGGCGCTGGCGGAGCCAGGCGGTATTGCCATTTCCCGTGCCGTACGGGACCAGGTGCGCGACCGACTGGATTTGCACCTTGCCGACCTGGGCGATGTGGAAGTGAAGAACATTGCCCGACCGGTTCGAGTGTTCAACGTCGTACAAGACAAGCGCGCAGTCGCCGCAGTGACGGCCAAGAAGTTGCGTAAACAACAACTGCGAGTTGGAATGCTCGCGGCAGCCTTGGTCGCTACAGGATTTGGTGCCAGCACCTGGTGGGGATTGGGCCAGCCCGATTTCGCGGTCGCACCAGCGCCAGGCACCTCGGCCGCGCAGAACAGCGGATCGAAGGTCGCTGTTCTACCGTTCGAAAACCTTTCCGGTGACGAACGGCAAGTCTATTTTGTCGCCGGGATCAGCGAAGACATATCATCCGTGTTGTCGAACACGCCCGGAGTTTCCGTGATCTCCCGCTCCGTCGTGAACCGGCTATTCTCGAAAGAGGCAGATATCATATCCGTCGCGGCGAAGAGCGGCATCGGTCATGTGCTCGCGGGCACCGTCCGGCGGTCCGGCGGCAAGGTACGCGTCACGGCAAACCTGATCGATACAGCAACCGGCAACCAAGTCTGGTCTGAAAGATTCGATGCCGCAGAAGAGGATATTTTCTCCATTCAGGACTCTATATCGCAAAAGGTCCTGGTGGCTCTTGAAAGGGCGGTCGGCGGTGGAACCCCGGCGCTCAAGGCGCGGACCTACACGCCAAAGCTCGAAGCCTACGATGCGTACGTACGCGGTCGTGCCGAGCGCATTCCACCGACACCGGCCAATCTCGCGGCGGCACTCGCAAGTTTCTCGCGCGCCATCGAACTCGACCCGCAGTTTGCCGGCGGCTACGCGGGCGCCTCGTTCGTCCTCATGCTAATGGCGTTCGATTCGGTGGCGGGACAGACCGATACCGAAGCTCGCGTCGCCCGGGCGCTCGAGTTCGCCGAAACGGCTGTCAAGCTCGATCCGAATTTTGGTCCCGCATGGGACAGTCTGGCAGAGGTGAAATACAGGACAGGCGATTTCGACGCCGCATTGGCAGCCTCTCGCAGGGCGGTCGAACTCGCACCTGGTGATACCTTGATGCGCGGACATTTCGGGCGTGTTCTTGCCTATGCCGGCCAACCCGTAGAAGGCCTGGAGCAGGTCCGCCAGGCAATGCGCATGGACCCCGATAGCCTGCCGATGCTCTACTTCCTTGGCCTCAACTACCGGAGCGCAGGGTCCTACGAGCAGGCTATCGATACCCTTCTGCAGCATCGGCGGAAACTCGGCGGCTTGATCGTCCCTGCACCGACGACCCAACTGATCGTCGCCTATGTCGAAGCCGGTCATTTGGAAGAAGCACAAAGTTTGGCGCAGGAGTTGTTGAAGGCTTCGCCCGGGTTCGAGGCCGAGCACGCCAGACGAATTCACCCTTACAGGAAGCCATCGGACCAGGACGCCTTCGTTGCGGCGCTCAGAAGCGCCGGGTTGCCCTAGTTGACCTAGCTTGACGCCTCGCAAGACAGCCAGTCGAAGTGCGAGCGATGGCGAAACCCATCAATACACATCACAACTATGAGTAGACTTTTCCATCCTTCGGTTCCACTGGCCCGATCGCGGTTGCGCTGGTTTCTCGGATGCGTCGTGGTGCGGCCGGAGTTCCTCTCGTGCGATCGAAATCGGCCGCAAGATACTACCAACCGAAGCCGGAACGTGGAGAGCGCCCAGGTCTGAACCCTACAGCATGCCGATGTCCGGAAACCCAGCGGGGCGTTTACAGGTGACCCGATCGTTCCGCGCATGTGCAGGGTCGTCGGGAGTCACGAGTTGAAACCCTTTGCTCCATGTTTTCGCCTTGAGGCTCCGGTGTCGCTGATAGCTCGTGCCAGCCTCACCACGATCTCGGCCGCCGCCGTGCTCGGGCTCGATGCGGGCGGCGCCATCAGCTCACCAATGCCGGCCAGCGCCTCTTGCTGCAATCGCCGCGCGGGCGTGTCGGCCAACAACTCCGCCAGTGCCGCCGACAACAGCTCTGGCGTCGCCCGCTCCTGGATGAACTCGGGGAAGACATTGCGTCCGAGCACGAGGTTTGCCAACACGATCGATGGCACCTTGACGAGCGGGCGCAACAGCAGGGCCAGCCGGTCGACCCGGTAGGCGACGACCATCGGCGTACCGGCAACGGCCAACTCGAGCGTCACGGTGCCCGAGGCGGCGAGCGCCACGTCGGCCCGACGGAATGCCGCGAACTTGTCCTCCTCGCCGGAGACGAGGATCGGCGGCTCGGCCCAGGCCTGAGCCGCCTCGGCAATCATGGGCCGCACCGACTCGACCGTCGGGATGATGACCGAGACCGGTCCGGCGCGCGCAACCAGAGCCGCAACCGTATCACCGAAAGGTTGCATCAGCCGGCTGACCTCGCTCGGCCGGCTACCCGGCAGCACGACGACGACGGGCCGGTCGCCCGGCAGACCGAGCCGCGCCATGAGCGCCACCCCATCCCGGCTCTCGATCCACTCCCGTCGCTCGACCAGCGGATGGCCGATATAGGTGCAGCGCGGACCACCGAGCCGCTGGTGGACCTCAGGCTCGAACGGCAACAGCGCCAGGACGTGATCGACATAGGCCGTCATCTTGCGCGCCCGCCCTGGCCGCCACGCCCAGACGGAGGGCGAGACGTAGTCGACGATCGGAATATCCGGACGGCGCTTGCGGATGCGCTTGGCGATCGGGTGTGTGAACTCCGGGCTGTCGATGATGACGACTGCGTCCGGTCCGAACGAGAGAGCGGCATCCACGGTCCGATAGACCCGTCGCACCAGCAAGGGCAGGCGCTTGGCGATCGCCACAGGCCCCATCACGGCGACGTCGGCAAGGTCGAACAAGGTCTGAAAGCCCTGCGCCTCCATCTCGTCGCCGCCAAGACCCGAGAAAACGACCCGCCCGCCGGTGACCTGACGCAGTGCCGCAATGAGCTTCGCGCCGAGCCTGTCGCCAGAATGCTCGCCGGCGACGACAAAAATCCTGAGCATGCGCTCTTTGGAGTTGGCAGGGCCTCGTGTCATTCGCCGGCCGAGCCTTCGGGAGCAACACCGAAGACGAAAAGCCCCTCCCGATCCGCGAGCGAGACGACCGTATCGCGCCCGGCAATCAGAACGCGGCTCGCCTCAATCGCAAGACCGGCGAGCCCAGCGCGCGCCGCCAGCTCGACGGTTCGCGGACCGATCGTCGGCAGATCGACCCGGAGTTCCTGCCCGGGCTTGCTCATCTTGACGAGCACGCCGCGCCGCTTGCCCTCGCCCCATTGCCTGAGCCGCCCGGCACGCTCGAGCATCTCATCCGTGCCTTCGGCCGCTTCGACGGCGAGCACATAGCCTCGGGCGACGACGGCCCCCTGCCCGACATCGAGACGGCCGAGCGTGCGCACGACCTCGGTGCCGTGGGCGATGTCCTTGGCGTCGTCCTTGCTCGGCGCGCGGCGCCCGCACGGCCCGACCGGAGCGACCAGATCGGGCGCCACCTCATGGGCACCGAGCACTGTAAGACCCTTGCTTTCGAAGAAACGCACGATCGTCGAGAGGATCGAGTCGTCGCCGCCGACCTTGAGGCTCAACAGCAGCGGCAGATTGCGGATGGCGCCGAAATCGAGGCGGACATTGGCGAGGTCGGGCCGGCTCACCGACCCGATGATCACGAGGGATTTGCAGGCCGCGCCGTCGAGCGCCTTGAGGATGCCGCCGACCTCGCCCCATTTGACCCAGGTGTGCGGAAAGGCTTCGACGGCCGACTCCGCCTCGCCCATCAGACCGACGATGTGCACTCTCCCGCCCCGTGCGACGATGGATCGGGCGAGCTCGACCGGCAGACCGCCGCCGCCTGCGAGGATGCCGATGGGGCTGGAGCTCGGGGGTGAGTGTGCCATGGCCGGGCAGGCCGCGCCCTTCTTCAATGAACTTGCCGCAGGCGCCGCTTAGGGCGACCGACGGTCGCCCCTACGTTAGCGCCCCTAGCGAGGCACGCACAGTGAGCGATCCGACTTCGCCTTGATGAAGTCGATGATGCGGCGGACGTTCTGATCGCTCGCAAAGGCGTCCTGGCTCTCGAGGTCGGCGAGGCGCTCCGCGAGCGTGCCTTCGTTCGAGAACAAGAGGCGATAGGCCTGCCTCAACGTATGGATCTGCTCACGGTTGAAGCCGGCGCGCTTCAACCCGGTGATGTTGAGACCGGAGAGCGCGGCCCGATTGCCGAGCACCATGCCGAACGGAATGACGTCGGCCTCGACCCCCGACATTCCGCCGACGAACCCGAACGCGCCGATGCGGACGAACTGGTGGATGGCCGCGAGCCCACCGATGATGGCGTAGTCCTCGATGATGCAATGCCCGCCGAGCGTCGCGTTGTTGACGAGGATCACATGGTTGCCGATTTGGCAGTCATGGGCGACATGGGCACCGACCATGACGAGGCAATCGTCGCCGAGCTTGGTGAGAAGACCGCCACCCTCGGTGCCGGGGTTCATCGTCACGTGCTCGCGAATGATGTTGCGGGCACCGATCTCCAGCGATGAGCGCTCGCCTTTGAACTTCAGGTCCTGCGGCCGGTGGCCGATCGAGGCAAACGGGAAAATCTCGGTCTTCGGGCCGATGCGTGTCACACCATCGACGACGACGTGAGCGTGCAGACGAACACCGTCGCCCAGCTCCACCTCGGGTCCAATGACCGT
The DNA here is from genome assembly GCA_041397825.1 of Hyphomicrobiaceae bacterium. Classification (GTDB taxonomy): domain Bacteria; phylum Pseudomonadota; class Alphaproteobacteria; order Rhizobiales; family Hyphomicrobiaceae; genus JANNSX01. The sequence continues at coordinate 292,279 of JAWKVX010000007.1, read as the reverse complement.
ATAGGGCCCGATCGAGACACCCGTGCCGACCTTGGCCGCCTTGTCGACGATCGCTGTCGGATGAATCATGCGGGCAGATCGGCGCTGTCAACGATCATGGCCATGATCTCGGCTGCCTCGGCGACGATTTGACCGTTCACTTTCGCCTCTCCCCTGAACCGCCAGGCGCGGCCCCGACTCCGCGTTTTCGAGACGTGATAGTAGACCGTGTCACCCGGCACCACGGGCTTGCGGAACTTCACCCCATCTATCCCCATGAAATAAACGAGTTGCGGCTTGTAGTCTTGCCCCAGGCTGTTGACGCAAAGGGCGCCGGCCGTCTGCGCCATGCCCTCGACCAGGAGAACACCGGGCATCACCGGATAACCAGGGAAGTGTCCCTGGAAGAAAGGTTCGTTGAAGGTGACATTCTTGATGCCGACAGCCGAGATGTCGGCGTCCATGTCGATGATCTTATCGACCAGCAGGAAGGGGTAGCGATGTGGTAGGAGTTGCAGCACCCGATTGATGTCGGCGCTATCCAGCTTGCGACCGGAACTTTGATCATTCATGGCTTCGTCTCCTCGGGCCGGACCCACTCCCTCCACCCGACCGATCCGCGACAGGCTCAACTGACCGAGACTGCAGTTCGATTCCGAGGAATCGCAATATGGTCTAGTTCTCGCCCTTCCGCTCCGCCAGCCGCTTCAGGGCCGCGATCTCGCGCGCGAAAGTCACGATCGGCCGTGCCGGAGCGCCACAGAGCTTGGCCCCGGGCGGCACCTCGCCCGTCACGCCGCTTTGCGCGGCTATCTGGGCACCGGCACCGACCTTCGTGTGGCCGATCACTCCGACCTGCCCACCTAGGACCACGAAGTCGCCAAGCTCTGTCGAGCCAGCAATGCCGACCTGGGCGACGATCACGCAATGCCGTCCGACAACGACGTTGTGCCCGATCTGCACGAGATTATCAATTTTCGTGCCTTCGCCAATGACGGTATCCTTAAGAGCTCCGCGATCGATGGTCGAGTTTGCTCCGATCTCCACATCGTCCTGGACGATGACGCGACCGATCTGCGGAACCTTGAAATGCCCGCCCGGCCCCATGGCGAAGCCGAAGCCGTCTTGCCCGATGCGCACGCCGGCATGGATAATGACCCGATCACCAATCAGCGCATGCGTCACGGCCGACCCCGGTCCGATGAAGCCGTCCCGTCCGATCGAGACCCGAAATCCGACGACGGCCCCAGCCGCAACCACGGTTCCGCGGCCGATCCGCGCCTCCCGGCCGATAATGGCTCCGGGCTCGACGATCGCCCCTTCCTCGAGTTGGGCCGTCGGATGAATGAGATGCCGGCTATCCCCATCGGACCGGCTGTCGGCCACTTTCGGCCGACCAGCATCCGGATAGAAGAGCCAGAGCGCCTTGGCATAGGCATGATAGGGCGTCGCCGACAGAAGGGCCGCCGTACCCGCGGGGGCCTTGCCTTTCAACGCCGGCAGAATGAAGCAAGCACCGGCTTTCGTCGCCTCCAGGGCCTTCAAGTATTTGCGGTTGTCGAGGAATGACACATCCGCCGCGCCGGCAAGATCGAGCGGCCGGACATCCTCGATCACGCTCGCCGGGTCGGCGTCTCCTGCCAGCTCGGCTCCGGCGGCCTTGGCAAGCTCGCCAAGCGAGAACGGTCCGGCGCGATCGAAGAAACCGGGATGCTGCATAGGCGATCGGACCTTTTTGTATTGCCGCCGTTGTCGGCGCCGCCCGAGGCGGCCGCGTGCACGCTCCAAGACCACTCTAGAGCAGTTCATCGGTGAGGTGAATTGACCGAGCGCCGCAGCAACCGGGAAACGTCCACTCGGGCCGAGACCAGCGCCACCGCGATCCGAGCTTGCCTCAGAAGCGCGTGCTGGCGCCGAACCGGAAGGACTGCTCGTCGTCGTAGACCTCTTTGGAGAGGACATAGGCGTAGTCGGCACGCAGAGGTCCGAGCGGCGAGTTCCAGATCAGGCTGACGCCCACCGAGGAGCGCAGACTATCCGAGTCGAGCAGTTTGACGTCGCCCGATGCATCGAGCTCCTTGGCGCGTGCGCTCGCCTCATAAAGCGACCCGGCATCCGCGAACACGGCTCCACTCAAGCCCAAGTCATCCGGAATGAGCGGGATCGGGAAGCGCACCTCGGCGGTCGCCGCATAGAAGATCTTGCCGCCCAGCGCATCGCCGGTTAGGGCGTCGCGCGGCCCGTAGCCGGCCTTGTCGAAGCCGCGAATGGTCTCGCCACCGCGATAGAAGAGATCAGACAGGCGAACCTCTTCACCTCCCCAACCGTCGATGTGTCCGCCCACCACACGCGCCACGAAGGTGAAATCGTCGGTGATGGGATAGTAACCGCGTGCCTCGGCAATCGTCCGGATGTAGTTGACGTCTCCACCCAGGCCGGCAAGGTCTTGCGCGAGCTCGAGATAGATACCGCTGGTGGGGTTCGATCTGATGTTCCGCGTGTCATAGGACAGCGTGTAGCCGACCGCCGACAGGAAATCGGTCCCCTCGGACTCCTTCACGAACAGCGAGGCCGTGTCCTTTACATCGAACACCTCCTCGCGCGAGAAGGTGTAGCGTCCGGTTATCCAGGTCTCGTCGCTCAGCGGCGCGCCCAGACGGAGGGTGCTGCCGGTGCGCATGGTCGAGTAGCTGGCCTCGCGCTGCAAATCGACCTCCTTGTGGAACAGGTCGACGCCTGCGGACAGATTCTGGTCGAGGAAGCGCGGCTCGGTGAAATTGATGTCGATCTGCTTGCGCCCCTCGAGGCTGCCACCGAGCTTCACCTGCAGGAACTGACCGCGTCCCATCAGATTGCGCTCTTTGAAGGTGATGTCGGCAATCACACCTTCCGAGGTCGAGTAGCCACCGCCGAGCGAGATCTCGCCGGTCGAATCCTCGGTGATCATGACGTTGAGGATGACGCGGTCCGGTGCGCTCCCCTGCTCGGCTGTGACGTCGACCGCCTTGAAGAAGCCGAGCGCCTGCAAGCGCTTCTTGGCTCGATCGACCAGCAGCCGGTTGAACGCATCACCCTCTGCCAGCCGGAACTCGCGGCGGATCACCCAATCACGGGTCCGTGTATTACCGATGACATTGATGCGCTCGATGTAGATGCGCTGACCTTCCTCGACGACGTAAGCGATGCCGATGGTCCGGCTGACCGGATCGCGGTCTACGCGCGGCCGGATTTGAGCGAAGGCATAGCCCTGCTCCGCGACGGACAGCGTCATCTGCTCGACGGACTTCTCGATGTCGTTCGCGTTATAGGTTTCGCCCTGGCTGGTCAGCACCTCGCCCGTCAGTGAGCTGGCCTCGATCTCCGCCATGTTGGATTCGACGGTGATGGCACCGAAGACATATGGCTCGCCTTCCTCGACCGTGAAGGTCAGATAGAAGCCGTCTCCACTCGGGTCGAGATCGGCGACGGCCGAGATGATCTGCACATCGGCGTAGCCGTTCTTGAGATAGAACTGCCGCAGCAGCTCCTTATCGAGATTGAGTCTGTCGGCATCGTAGATGTCGGTCGACTTGAGGAAGCTGAACCAGTTCGTCTCGGTCGTGGTGATGACGTCCTGCAGCTGGCTGTCCGAGAAGGCCTTGTTGCCGATGAACGAGATGTTCTGAACCTTCGTGCTCGGCCCCTCCGTGATCTCGAACACCAGGTCGACCCGATTCTGCTCCAGCTCGATGATCTTCGGCTCGACCGTCGCCCCATAGAGGCCCTGCGCCTGATAGACCGACAGAATGCGCTGGACATCGGCCTGGACACGAGCGCGCGTGAAGACCGAGCGCGGCTTCAGCTGCACCTCGGCGGCCAGCGTGTCGTCCTCGACCTCGCTATTGCCCTCGAACGCCACCCGGTTGATGACCGGATTCTCGACGACCGTGACGACCAGCGTCCCACCCTCCTGGTCGATCTGCACGTCGGCGAACAGACCGGTGGCAAATAGGGCCTTCAGCGACTGGTCGACCTTGTAGGAATCATAGGCATCGCCAGGCGACAGTTGCAGATAAGACCGCACCGTCTCGGGTTCGACGCGCTTGTTGCCGACAACCTGGATCTCGCGAATGACGCTCTGTGCGGTTGCCGGGCTCGAGCCAATGGCAAGCATGGGCATGGCGACTACCGTCGCGCACACCACCCAGAGAGCCCAGACGAGGACCCCTGCGCCCAACTTCTTCCAGACGCCTGGCATGCTCAAGACTGCCCCTGTCTTCTCAGCCTACACCCCTGTAGGGCGGCCCCTCGCGTCAACGAGCAAGCCCAAGATTCGTGGCCATTCTGTGTTGTCCCCGTCCCCGGCCGCTGGGCACGCGAATCAGATGCCCATGAACTTCTCGATCGACTTGAGAATGTCCTTGGTCATCACGAACACCATTAACATGCCCAAGATCGCCAGGCCAATCCGAAAACCAATGGCCTGGGTACGTTCCGAGAGCGGGCGTTGCCAGATCGCCTCTATGGCATAGAAGAGCAGATTCCCGCCGTCGAGGATCGGGATGGGGAAAAGATTGAAAAGTCCGATGCTTATCGACACGATGGCGATGAAACGAATGAAGTCGGCGGTGCCGAGCGTCGCCCACTGTCCAGAAGCTTCTGCCATGGCGATGGGCCCGCCCAGCTGCTTCACCGACTCCTTGCCGATGATCACATCGCGCAGCAGGCCCAAGGTCCGCTCGACGATGAACTGAGTCTCCCCGACCCCCCGGGCGATGGACATGGGCACCGAGTAGGTCTTCTCGATGAGCTCCTCCCGCTTGGTGGTCCGCTCGACGCCGATCAGCCCGATCGGGTAGATGTTTCCGAAGCGGTCCGTCTGCTCGGTACGTTTGGGCGTCGCCTTGAGATCGATCTTCTGCCCGGCGCGATCGAGCGTGAAGGTCAGCTCGCGATCCGCATTCGGATAGACGACCTTTTGCACGTCATTGAAGCTCTCGACCGGCGATCCGTCGATCGCAATGATCAGATCGCCTGGCTGGAAGCCGGCGGCCTCCGCCGCACCGCCGGGTACCACACGGTCGACCTTGGCGGGCGTCACCGCCTCACCGAAAAAGTAGAAAACGGACGAGAAAACCGCGATGGCCAGAACAAAATTCGCGAGCGGCCCAGCGGCCACGATGGCGGCGCGCTGGCCGACGGACTTGCTATGAAACAGGCCTTCCCGCCGCCTGGGGTCGAGCTGCTCCGACGCCGACCCTGACGTCGTCGGCACGCTCGCCACATTGTCGTCGTCGACGAATTTGACGTAGCCGCCGAGCGGAATCCAGGCGACACGCCAGCGCGTGCCCTTGCGGTCGTTCCAGCCGAACACCTCCGGGCCAAAGCCGATCGAGAAGGTGGTCACCTCTACACCACACCAGCGCGCGACCAGGAAATGGCCGAGCTCGTGGATGAAGACGATCACCGTCAAGACCAGGAGGAACGGCGGAATATAGAAGAAGAATCGCTCGATCAACTCGAGCACCACTTGCAACGGCCCCATGGCCCCTCCGAGCTTGATTTCCACAGGGGCGCCAGCCGCCGCCCGACCCGTGCAACTTCACCGCTTCTGTTAGCAGGCTTCAAAGCACCGTGCCAACCACCAGAGGCTCTCTCACGAATACTAAATCCGGCAAAAAAGCTCACATCATGGTCAACAGGCCCGATGCCAGCAACCGGACCTCCCGATCGACCTCCAAGAGGTCCGAGAGCGTGCTCGGCACTTTGACAATGCCGAGGCGCTCGGTCTCGTCCATGGCGCGCTGGACGAGGCGGGCAATGCCCGCAAAGGCGAGACGGCGGTCGAGGAAGGCCTGGACGGCGATCTCGTTGGCGGCATTCAGCACCGCGCCGGCCGAGCCTCCCGTCGCCATCACCCGCCGAGCGAGACCCAGTGCCGGGAAGCGGGCCTCGTCCGGAGCCTCGAAAGTCAGGCTCGCGAGCTTGGTCAGGTCGAGCCGCTCGCAGGGAGTCTGCATGCGATTGGGCCAGGCCAGGCTGTAGGAGATCGGAGCCCGCATGTCGGGCGCGCTGAGCTGGGCAAGCACCGATCCGTCACGATAGTGCACGAGGCAATGCACCACCGACTGGGGATGCACGACAACGTCCAACTGGTCGGCTCGCACCGGAAAAAGGTGATAGGCCTCGATCAACTCCAGAGCCTTGTTCATCAGCGTCGCCGAGTCGATGCTGATCTTCGGCCCCATGCTCCAATTCGGATGCTTCAAGGCCTCCTCTGGCGTCGCACGGGCGATGGCATCCTCGCTCCACGTGCGGAACGGCCCACCGGACGCTGTCAGCACGATTCGCTCGATGCTCTCCTGCTCGGCCCCCGCGAGCGCCTGAAAAGCCGCCGAGTGTTCGGAATCGACGGGCAGAAGCGTGGCGCCCGTCTCCTCGACGCGCTGCATGAACAGGTCGCCACCGACCACCAGGCACTCTTTGTTGGCCAGCGCCACGACGCACTTCTGCTCGAGCGCCCGCAAGGTCGGCCTCAGGCCAGCGGCGCCGACGATAGCGGCCATGATCCAGTCCGCCGGCCGCGCGGCCGCCTCGATGAGCCCGTCCTCGCCGGCGGCCGTCTCGATGCCGGTGCCCGCCAGCCCCTCGACGAGCGCCGCATAGCCGGCCGGATCGCCTATGACGGCCAGCTCCGGCCGATGCCGGAGCGCGAGCGCGATCAGATCCCGCACGTTCCGATGGGCGGTGAGCGCCACGACGGCGAAGCCATCGGAATCCCGACCAATCAGATCGAGAGTCGAGGCACCAATCGAACCAGTCGCGCCAAGCACGCTGACGCGTCGCCGTGCAACCGGGACCCGCGCCTTCGCCGTCATCGAGCGCCGGCCCGCCCCGAGCCGGGTCGGTGTCATGCTCCGCCTCCCGCCAACAGGGCTATTCCTGGGTTCTCCGGATTCCGCCAGAGGCCGATCAGAGCGGCGAGCACCACCGCGACCAACAGGCCGTCGAGCCGATCCATGACCCCGCCATGGCCGGGGATGAGGCCGCTCGTGTCCTTCCGATCGAACCGGCGCTTCAGGGCCGATTCGAGCAAATCGCCGGCCTGACACCCCATCGACAGGAGCAGCGACAAGACCGTGATCCACGCCAACGATGGCGCACCGGCGAGCCAGGCGACAACCAGACCGGCGAGGAGTGCGCCGGCAAGACCGCCGAGGCTACCGGACCACGTCTTGTTCGGCGAGACGCTCGGCCACAACTTCGGACCGCCAAGCGTGCGGCCGGTGAAATAGGCCGCGCTATCCGTCGCCCACACCACGATCATGATGAAGAGCACGGCCTGAGCTCCGTCGGCCGCGTCGGCCGCGAGCCATATCATGGCCACCGAAGGTAGACCGAAATAGAGTAGGCCCAGGGAATGTGTGAGGCGGTGCACCGCGCCGCCGGCGGCGGCAAGACCGGCGGCGGCCGCGACGGCGAGCACGATGGCCCAGACCATCTGGCCGACGGTCGCCAGTCCGACGACCAATGCCAGCATGAGCAGGAGAACGACGGCGGCCGGGGTCCCCGTCTCTTGCAACATCCGGTTCCATTCCCAGGCGAGCGCCATGGTCATGACGAGGACGAGAAGCGGCCAGAAGGGGTGGCCGCCATAGAGCGCAGCGAGTGTCGCAAGCGCGAGCACCAGTGCCGATACGAGCCGCACGCCGAGGTTGGAGACGGGCCGAGCCGACGACGCGGCCGAAGGCGTCGGGACGGGGGCTGGCCGTGGATCCTCGCTCATACTCGCGCCTGTCACGCCTTGATCGTCTCTGACAGCCCGCCGAAGCGACGGTCGCGACGACGGTAGGCGTCGATCGCCTTGACGAGATGTTCCTTCGTGAAATCGGGCCAGAAAACGTCGACGAACAGGAATTCGGCATACGCCAGCTGCCAGAGAAGAAAGTTCGACAGCCGATGCTCGCCGCTGGTGCGGATGAGCAAGTCCGGATCCGGCACATCCGCCGTCTGCAGTGCACCCGCGAACCGCTCTGGCGTGATATCCGCCGGGGCCAGCGCTCCTTTCTGGACCTCCATGGCAAGCTGCCGTGCGGCCTGGGCAATCTCGCTCCGGCTGCCGTAGTTGAAGGCGACGATCAGGTTGAGGCGCGCGTTGTCCTTGGTTGTCCTCTCGGCGTCGGTAATCATCTCCAGGATCTCGCTGTCGCGGCCCTCGCGATCGCCGATGATTCTGATCCGGACACCATTGCGATGGAGGGTCGTGAGATCGCGCCGAATGAAGCGTTTCATCAGCCCGAGGAGATCGTTGATCTCGGTTTCGGGCCGTGACCAGTTCTCCGAAGAGAATGAGAAGATCGTCAGGTAGGGTATGCCGAGCTCGATGGCGGCCTGCACGGTGGATCGGACCGCCTCGACGCCCCGGCGATGGCCCTCGGCCCGTGGTAGCCCGCGCCTGGCGGCCCAGCGGCCGTTGCCGTCCATGATGATCGCGATATGCCGGGGCTCGGGCTGCATGCGCTCGTTCATCCTGCCGCTTTCGCCCCGGATTGCGGGGTCGCCAGACACCCGGCGCCCCTCAGACCTGCATGATCTCGGCTTCCTTGGCGGTGAGAATACCGTCGATATCCTTAATCGCCTTGTCGGTCAGCTCCTGCACCTTGGTCGACTGCTTGCGATGCTCGTCCTCGCCGATCTTGTGATCCTTCTCGAGCTTCTTCAGAAGCTCCATGCCATCGCGCCTGACATTGCGAACGGCGATGCGGGCCTGCTCGGTGTATTTGTGGGCAACCTTGACCAGGTCCTTCCGCCGCTCCTCGGTGAGCTCCGGCATCCTGAGGCGGATGATCTGCCCGTCGACGACCGGATTGATGCCGAGGCTCGAATCGCGGATCGCCTTCTCAACCGCCGCCAACATGCTGCGATCCCAGACTTGCAGGGAGATCATGCGGGGCTCGGGTACCGTCACGGTTCCGAGCTGCGAGATCGGCATCTTCGAGCCGTAGGCGTCGACCTGCAGCGGATCGAGAAGGTTGGGGTTCGCACGCCCCGTCCGCAGCCCGTTGAGGTCGTGCTTCAGTGCGGCAAGCGCACCCTGCATGCGGCGATCGATGTCCTTCAGGTCGAAATTCTGAGCGGTCATGGCACGTTCTCCTCGGCAAGCTCGGCTGCTCGACGCGACGATCCGACACCATCGGGCACCGGGCCGGACAACCTCACCGCACGATCGTCGCGCGGGCTTCGCCTTTCAGCAGCTTCACGAGATTGCCGTCCTCGCGGATCGAGAAGACAATTATCGGTATCCCGTTGTCGCGGGCAAGGGCGATCGCGGCACCGTCCATAACCTTGAGATCCCGCTCGAGCACCTCGGTATAGGTCAGGGTTTCGTATCGCTTCGCAGCCGGGTCCGCCTTCGGATCGGCGCTGTAGATGCCGTCGACCTGGGTCGCCTTGGCCAGGCCGTCGCAGCCCATCTCGGCGGCCCTCAGAGCGGCGGCCGTATCCGTCGTGAAGAACGGGTTGCCCGTGCCGCCGCCGAAGATCACGACGCGTCCCTTGGCCAGATGATGACGGGCCCGCTCGGCCGAGAAGCTCTCGCAGACGGTCGGCATCGGGATCGCCGACATGACACGCGCCGGCGCGCCGGCCGCCTCGAGGACGCCCCGAAGCGCCAGGCTGTTCATGACGGTCGCCAGCATGCCCATGTAGTCGGCCGTACCGCGCGGCATTCCCTTGGCGGCGCCCTGGAGACCGCGGAAGATGTTGCCACCGCCGACCACCAGCCCGATCTCGGTGCCGAGGGCCCGGGCGGCGGCAATGTCGCGGGCGAGGCGGGTCGCTGTCGCCATGTCGAAGCCATAGGCGCCATCGCCCATGAGAGCTTCGCCGGACAGCTTCAGCAGCAGGCGCTTGAACCTTGGTGTTGGCCCCGCCATGAACCGCCTCCCTTGCCGCAGAGCCCGACTACTTCTTCGTCATCGCCGCAACTTCAGCCGCGAAGTCGGTCTGTGCCTTGGCGATGCCCTCGCCGAGCGCCATACGGACGAACGCCTTGACCACGATCGGCGCCCCGACCGCCTTCTCGGCGGCCTTGATGGCATTCGCCACCGTCTCCTTGCCGTCGACGACGAAGACCTGCTCCATCAGCGCGACCTGCTGGTAGAACTCCTTCTTGAGACGGCCCTCGACCATCTTGGCGACGATATCGGCCGGCTTGCCGGAGGCGTTCGCCTGCTCGGTATAGACCGCGCGCTCACGCTCGATGGCCTCCGCCGGGATGTCGTTGATCGTGACGGCGAGCGGATTGGCCGCAGCGACATGCATGGCGAGCTGGCGGCCGAACTGGTCGAGCGCCTCGGGCTTGCCGGACGATTCCAATGCCACCAGGACGCCGATCTTGCCCAATCCGGCGGCGACCGCGTTGTGCATGTAGGTGGCGACAACGCCCTCGCCCACGGACAGGCTCTGCGCCCGGCGAAACGTCATGTTCTCGCCGATCTTGGCGATCAGCTCCGCGACGTGATCCGCAACCGTGCCCGAGCCGCCCGGCCATGCCATCGCCTTGATCTTCTCGGCATCGCCTCCAGCCTTGAGGGCAAGTTCTGCGATTGTCGAGACCATGGCGCGGAATTGGTCGTTGCGCGCGACGAAATCGGTCTCGGCGTTGACCTCGACCAACGCACCAGACTTCGGCACGGACGCCAGGCCGACGAGGCCGTCCGCGGCGACACGACCGGACTTGTTCGCGGCCTTCGCTAGCCCCTTCTTTCGCAGCCAGTCGACGGCCTGCTCCATGTCGCCCTTCGTCTCCGTCAGAGCGTTCTTGCAGTCCATCATGCCGGCGCCGGTCTTGTCGCGCAGCTCCTTGACCATGGTTGCGCTGATCGCTGACATTCGTCTCTCCTTTTGCGTTCTACCCGCCGGCTTCGTGTCGCATGCCTTGCTTGCGAGGTGAGCAGGCAGGGTCAATGTGGCCCTACCGGTCCTGGACCGGAGCGCTCTGGGCGGACGGACCCGGAGCGCGACGCAGCGCTTCGGGCAAATCCGCGGCCGCTCAACCCTCGCTGTCGTCCTGCAGCTTCCTGGCCTGCGAGACCCAGTTGTCGCGCTCCATGCGACCGGTCAGGCTCAGCGACTTCTCAATCGACGACATTTCTTCCTTTGTGAGCTTGGCGATCTGCCAGAAGTGGAAGACGCCGAGATCATTGAGGCGCTGCTCGATCTTGGGGCTGATGCCCGTGATGCGCTTCAGATCGTCGACCTTGCCGACCGGTGCGGAAAGCCCCTTGAACTCCTCTGGCCCAGCTGCGGCGAGGGCCGGCTCGTCGATCACAGGGTTCTCGGCGGCCCCGACGTCGATGCCGGCGTCCCCCTGGGCGCGACCAATGCCCTCGATGGCGGCACGTGCCACCAGATCGCAATAGAGCGTAATGGCGCGACCGGCATCGTCATTGCCCGGAATGGGATGGGTGATGCCGTCCGGATCCGAGTTGGAATCGAGCACACCGATCACCGGAATGTTGAGCTTGCGCGCCTCGGCCACGGCGATCTGCTCCTTGTTCGTGTCGATCACGAACAGAATGTCGGGCAAACCACCCATGTCCTTGATGCCGCCGAGCGCCGTCTCGAGCTTGTCGCGCTCGCGGGCGAGTTGCAGCTGCTCCTTCTTCGTCAGGCCCTTGGCCTCGCCCTGAAGCATGTCGTCGATCTGCTTCAGGCGGCGGATCGACTGGGAGACCGTCTTCCAATTGGTCAGCGTGCCACCGAGCCAGCGATGATTGATGTAGTATTGGGCCGAGCGTTTGGCGGCGTCGGCGATCGCCTCGGAGGCCTGCCGCTTGGTGCCGACGAACAGCACGCGGCCGCCCTTGGCGACCACCTCGCTGATGGCGAGCAGGGCTTGGTGAAGCAGCGGAACCGTCTGCGCCAGGTCGATGATATGGATGTTGTTGCGTGCCCCGAAGATGTAGGGCTGCATTTTCGGGTTCCAACGGTGCGTCTGGTGGCCAAAGTGGACGCCGGCCTCGAGGAGCTGACGCATGTTGAAGGCGGGAATCGCCATGGATAGTCTCCGTTTCCGGTTGAGCCGCCGCGGATCGAAAGAGGGTCCGGAAAGCTCCGGCCCCACCGGGGCGACACGACCGTGCTACCGGCCGCTCCGCTTGATCCGCGTGTGAGATGGCATGGGTTCTACAGAGCGCCGACCTGCTTGACAAGTCCTGCCGACACTCGGGCTGCCGAGTCCCGGTAGGACGGCCTTGCCTCACTAGCCTCACATTTCGTGAACCGCCCGAACGCCGGGCAAGGCCATCAGCACGCCAGCCTCTGTGGGCGAGACGTCGAATCGGCCTTTGAGACGGATCTCGACCTCCCGTCCGACCTCCGGCAGTCGGCAGGTCAGGTGGACCTGTCCCGGGCCCTTCTTCAAGACGGCCCTGAGCTCCGGGAGCGTCGCAGGCTCATCGAGCACCAGCCTAAGTCCCTTCTGAACGCCGCCCGCCGCCCGGTCGAGGCTCTGCGCAAGTTGCACCCGCAATTTCAAAGCCTCACCCTCGCGGCTGGCTTCCACGTGCAAGAGTACGGCCTTGCCGACATCGAGCGCATCGCCGGCGTCCGCCAGGGCGTCCGAGAAGACGACTGCCTCGAACTGCCCGGTCTGGTCGGAGACGCCAACGAAGGCAAAGCGGTTACCCGACTTCGAGCGCCGCTCGCGCTTCATGGTGACGATCCCGGCAAGGATCCCCGAGCGCGTACCGGCGCCGACCCGCGCCTCGAAGTCTCCGTAGCGCTCGGCGCCGAGCTTGCCGAGCACGGACTGATAGGCATCGAGCGGATGCCCCGAAAGATAGAACCCGATGGCCTCGAATTCCTTCGTCAGCGATTCGATTGGTGGCCAGACCCGGGCAGGCTTGAGCTGCAGACCGGCCCGCGCGCCCCCTCCTCCGAACAGGTCGTTCTGGCCGGCGGCCCGGTCCGCGAAGGTACGCTGCGCGTGAGCGAGAATGCCTTCGACATTGGCGGCGACCTTGGCCCTGTTGGGCTCCAGCACGTCGAAGGCGCCGCTTTGCGCCAGCGTCTCCATCGTCCGCTTGTTGAGGCCGGTCGCGTCGAGACGCTCGGCGAAGTTCTCGAGGCTCTGGTAGGGGCCGTTCCCAGCCCGCTCGGCAACGACACTCTCCACGAGGCCGCGTCCGACGTTCTTCAACGCCGCGAGCGCATAGCGGATCGCACCCTCCTCCGGCTCGAACTCGATGCCGGAGGCATTGATCGACGGGGGCAGGACCTTGATCTTGAGACGCCGCGCCTCCTCCACGAAGACGCCGAGCTTGTCGGTATTGGCCATGTCGAAGGTCATCGACGCAGCCGTGAACTCGACCGGATGATTGGCCTTGAGATAGGCCGTCTGATAGGCAACCAGCGCGTATGCGGCGGCATGGCTCTTGTTGAAACCGTAACCGGCAAACTTGTCGACAAGCTCGAAGATGAACTGGGCCCTGGCCCGATCGACGCCGTTCTTGACCGCACCTTCGACGAACCGGCTCTTCTGCTGGGCCATCTCCTCCTTGATCTTCTTGCCCATGGCCCGGCGGAGCAGATCGGCCTCGCCGAGCGAGTAGCCCGACAGCACCTGGGCGATCTGCATCACCTGCTCCTGGTAGATGATGACGCCATAGGTCTCGGCCAGGATAGGGGTCAGCACGGGATGCAGATCCTCGACCGACTCCAGGCCGTGCTTGCGGCTGATATAGGTCGGAATGTTGTCCATCGGGCCGGGCCGATAGAGCGCCACCATGGCAATGATGTCCTCGAACCGATCGGGCTTCAGCCGGCGGAGGCTGTCGCGCATGCCCGTGCTTTCCAGCTGGAACACCCCGATCGTATCGCCCTTCGACAGCAGCTCGTAGGCCGGTCGGTCGTCGAGCGGCAGGGCACCGATGTCGAGATCGATGCCTCGGCGCTTCAGGAGCTCGACGGCCTTGACGATGACGGTAAGAGTCTTCAGGCCCAGGAAGTCGAACTTGACGAGGCCCGCCGGCTCCACCCACTTCATGTTGAACTGGGTCGCCGGCAGCGTCGAGCGCGGATCGCGGTAGAGTGGCACCAGCTCCGCCAGCGGACGGTCGCCGATGACGACGCCCGCGGCGTGGGTCGAGGCGTGGCGATAGAGCCCCTCGAGCTTCTGCGACATGGCCAGCAGCTGGGCGACCAGGGGATCGGCATCGCGCTCCTCCCTGAGCTTCGGCTCGCCCTCGATCGCCTCGACGAGCGTCACCGGATTGGCGGGATTGTTGGGCACGAGCTTGCAGAGCCGGTCGACCTGGCCATAGGGCATGTGCAGGACGCGGCCCACGTCGCGCAACACCGCCCTGGCCTGAAGCTTGCCGAAGGTGATGATCTGCGCGACGCGATCGCTGCCGTACTTCTCCTGCACATAGCGGATGACCTCGTCACGCCGCTCCTGGCAGAAATCGATATCGAAGTCCGGCATCGACACGCGTTCCGGATTGAGAAAACGCTCGAACAGCAAACCGAACCGCATCGGATCGAGATCGGTGATCGTGAGCGCATAGGCGACGAGCGAGCCGGCACCCGAGCCGCGCCCCGGTCCGACCGGAATGTTGTGCGCCTTGGCCCATTTGATGAAATCCGCGACGATCAGGAAGTAGCCCTGATATCGCATCCGGATGATGACATCGATCTCGTAGGCAAGGCGCTGGCGATAGGCCTCGGGTTCGACTCCCGCCGCAGGACCATGCGCCTCGAGACGAGCGGCCAGCCCATCCTCGGCCTGCCGGCGAAGCTCATCCGCCTCGATGCCGGCCTGTGCGTCCTCGGACCTTGCCTTGCTCGCCCGTCCGCCGGTGACGAATTGCGGCAGGATCGGCTTCTGCGTGCGCGGCCGGAAAGCGGACCGGCGCGCGATCTCGATCGTCGAAGAGAGTGCCTCGGGGAGATCCGCGAAGAGCTTCGCCATCTCCGCCTGTGACTTGAAGTAGTGCTCGCGGGTCAGGCGACGGCGATCATCCTCCGAGAGATAGCGCCCCTCGGCGATGCAGATGAGCGCATCGTGGGCTTCGTAATCGCCGGCACTGGCGAAATAGGGCTCGTTGGTGGCGACCAGAGGCAGGCCCATCTTGTAGGCCAAGGTCACCAGCTCGAGTTCCAGGGCCTTCGTCTCCGCCCGGCCGTGCCGCTGCAGCTCGACATAGAGCCGATCACCGAAAATCGAGGCGAGTTGCTCCACCCTGGACCGGGCGAGTGGCATCTGACCGTCGCGAAAGGCGCCATCGATGGGACCGTCCGGTCCGCCTGTCAGGGCGATGAGACCGCCCGCGTGATCGGAGATCTGACCGAGCGACACACGCGGCTCTGACGTGCCGTCGCCTTCGAGCCATGCGGCGCTGGTCAGCGCCATCAGATTCCGATATCCCGCCTCGTCCTTGGCAAGCAGCGCCATTCGCTCCGCACGGCGCCGGGCAGCCTCCGGTCTCGGCACCCCCCGATCATCCACGGCCCGGTCGGCAAAATCGACGACCAGCGTCATGCCGATGATGGGCTGGATGCCCGAGCCCGCGAGCTTTTCGGAGAACTCCAGGGCACCGAACAGGTTGTCAGTATCGGTCAGCCCCAGCGCCGGCATGTGATCGGCCTTGGCGAGCTTGGCCAACTTCTCGATAGTGAGCGCCCCCTCGAGCAGCGAATAGGCCGAATGCACCTTGAGGTGCAGAAAGGCGGGCGATGACAAGGTCGACACGCGATCAGCCTCCCAAACGGTCAGGCCTCGTGAGTGCGGCGATTCTGACCGGCTGCTCAAGCTTCCCGGCCAACATGTTCTCTTTTTGTTCTCGTCACAACAGGATTGTCGACTTTTCCACAGCCTCAATGGGCGACGAGCCGGCCGTCCTCGACGCGGATCACGCGGTCCATCCGGCCGGCGATTTCGAGATTGTGGGTGGCGATCACGGCGGCAAGGCCCGTCGCGCGGATCAAGCCCATCAGCTCGGCGAACACCCGCTCGGCGGTCGGCGGATCGAGATTGCCGGTCGGCTCGTCGGCCAGAAGCAGGCTCGGCTCGTTGGCCAGGGCGCGCGCGATGGCAACCCGTTGCTGCTCGCCACCCGACAGCTCCATCGGCTGGTGCTTCGTCCGCTCTGCGAGACCCAGTCGCCCGAGCAGCTCCTTCGCCCGCACCTTGGCATCGCTCCGGCGCCGCCCCGCAATCAGTTGCGGAATGACGACATTCTCGAGTGCGGTGAATTCGGGCAAGAGATGATGAAACTGGTAGACGAAGCCGATCTCATTACGCCGGATACGGGTCCGCTCGCGATCCGACAGTGCGACGGCGTCCCGGCCGCCAATAACGACGCGGCCCCCGTCGGGTGCCTCGAGCAGGCCTGCGATGTGGAGCAGCGAGGATTTTCCCGAGCCCGACGGCCCGACGAGCGCCACCGCCTCGCCGCGCCGGATCGAGGCCGACGCTCCCTTCAGCACCTCGAGCGCGCGCTCACCTTCTCCATAGCGCCTGACGACGTCGGCGAGCTCGAGCACGGTGTCGGCGTCTGGTCTGCTCATCGCCCGGCTCACTCGTACCTGAGAGCCTTGACGGGATCTATCCGCGAGGCCCGCCAGGACGGATAGAGCGTCGCCAGGATCGACAGCGCGAAGGCAAAGAAAACGATGGCTCCGGTCTCGGTGGGGTCGAG
The DNA here is from genome assembly GCA_041397825.1 of Hyphomicrobiaceae bacterium. Taxonomy (GTDB): domain Bacteria; phylum Pseudomonadota; class Alphaproteobacteria; order Rhizobiales; family Hyphomicrobiaceae; genus JANNSX01. Next base: position 275,618 of record JAWKVX010000007.1, on the reverse strand, counting down.
TTCAGCCGGAAGGCGCGCGATATAGTAGATGTCGGGATCGAAGACCTTCGTGCCCGTGACGAGCGAGACGAACTCGCGGATCGGCTCGCGGTAGCGGAGGATCACGAGGCCGAGCACCAATCCCGCGATTGTTCCGACGATGCCGATCGAGGCACCGGTGATGAGAAACACGCGCATGATGGCGCCCTTGGCTGCGCCCATGGTTCTCAGAATGGCGATGTCGCGGCTCTTGTCCTTCACCAGCATCATGATGCCGGAGATGATGTTGAGGGCGGCGACGATGATGATGAGCGAAAGGATGAAGAACATCGTGTTGCGCTCGACCTCGAGCACGGTGAAGAAGGTCTCGTTGCGCTGTCGCCAATCCGTGACGAAGATCGCGGCGCCACCGGCCGTTTTGATCTCGGGGGCCAGGCGGTCGACCGAATCCGGGTCGTTGGTCATGACCTCGATGACATCGACACGCTCTGCCATGTTGAAGAAGGCCTGGGCCACATGCAGCGGCATGAAAGCGATCGTCTTGTCGTATTCCGACATGCCGAGCTCGAACACCGCCACGACCTCGAAATCGCGCAGTTTTGGCTTGCGTCCGAACACTGTCGTCTGGCCGCGGGGATTGACCAGTGTCACCTTGTCGCCCGTCGTCACGCCGAGCGCGTTGGCGAGCCTGAGACCGAGCGCAATCCCCTCACCTTCGTCGAAGCCGTCGAGCGTGCCGATCCTGAGGTTGCCGGCGACGAGTTTCATCTGAGAGATGTCGCTCGCCCGCATGCCGCGAACGATGGCGCCGAGGGCATTGCGCGGCGAGGTGATGAGCACCTGGCTCTCGATCAAGGGCATGGCCTGCTCGACGCCGGGCAACCGGATGATCCGATCCCGCACCGCATCATAGTCGTTGAACGGCTCTCCGACCTTGGAGACGACCATGTGCCCATTGAGGCCGAGGATCTTGTCGTAGAGCTCCTCCCGGAAGCCGTTCATCACCGCCATGACGACGATCAGCGTCGCGACGCCCAGCATGATGCCGAGGAACGAGAACAGCGCGATGACCGAGACGAAACCCTCACGACGGCGAGAGCGCAGATAGCGCATCGCAATCTGCCATTCGAAGGCGGCGAATGGCATGGTCTGAGCGGCCGCAGCCATCATTGCCCCCGGTCTGAACGATCTCGATGCTACGCCGGGCTTTTCGCCACGGACTGGAGCTTATTCAAGGCGGCCTCGAGCGACATCTCCTCGCGTGCGCCGGTCTTGCGCTCCTTGACCTCGACGACGCCTGTTTTCAATCCCTTCGGCCCGACGATGAGCTGCCAGGGCAACCCGATCAGATCCATCGAGGTGAACTTGGCCCCGGCCCGTACGTCCGTATCGTCGTAAAGCACTTCGACACCCGACATCTCGAGCTTTTGATAGAGATCATCGGCGGCGGCGTCCGTTGCCGCATCGCCCGCCTTGAGATTGATGAGGCCGAGGCCGAATGGAGCGACCGGCAGCGGCCAGATGATGCCGTCCTTGTCGTGGCTAGCCTCGATGACGGCAGCGACGAGCCGCGAGACACCGATCCCATACGAGCCCGACTGGATCGTCACCGGCTCGCCGGACTTCGACTGGACGACGAGGCCGAGCGGCTCCGAATACTTCGTGCCGAAGAAGAAGATGTGCCCGACCTCGATGCCGCGACCCGAGAGCTGCCGCTCTTTAGGCACACGGCTCTCGAACTCGGCGCCATCGTGCTTCTCGTCAGACGCCGCATACTTGCTCGTGAAGCGCTCGACGACCTCGGCGACTTTATCCACATCGTCATAGTCAATCGTGAAGGCTGACCAGTCCATGTCATAGAAGTCGCGATCGAAATAGACGGCACTCTCGCCGGTGTCGGCGAGGATCAGAAACTCATGGCTCAAATCGCCACCGATCGGCCCCGTGTCGGCCTGCATCGGAATGGCCTTCAAGCCCATCCGGGCATAGGTCCTCAGATATGCGACGAACATCTTGTTGTAGGAATGCCGGCCGGCCTCGACCGAGAGATCGAACGAATAGGCATCCTTCATCAGGAACTCGCGGCCGCGCATGACGCCGAACCGGGGCCTGACCTCGTCGCGGAACTTCCATTGGATATGGTAGAGATTGCGCGGCAGGTCGCGATAGCTCTGCACGCCCTGGCGGAAGATGTCGGTTATCATCTCCTCGTTCGTCGGACCGTACAGCATGTCGCGATCGTGCCGGTCCTTGATGCGCAGCATCTCCTTGCCGTAGTCACCGTAGCGACCGCTCTTCTTCCAGAGATCGGCCGATTGGATCGTCGGCATCAGCACCTCGAGGGCGCCCGAGCGATCCTGCTCCTCCCGGACGATCTGCTCGATGCGCTTGAGGACCCGGAATCCGGTCGGCAGCCATGAGTAGATGCCGGCACTTTCCTGCCGGATCATGCCCGTGCGGAGCATGAGCTGGTGCGAGACGATCTCCGCTTCCTTGGGCGTATCGCGGAGAACCGGCATGAAGTAGCGGCTGAGGCGCATGGGCTGAGTCACCACTGGGATCATTTGGGCGGGACCGGAGGACCGGGCTTGCCGTAACCGGCTGAGGCTCGATCCACTCCTGGCCCGACGATGGGGCTCAATACCGGTTTCCAAAAGGGGTGTCTATGGTGCCCGTCGGTGGCACGAGCCGAGACCCACAAGCCCCTGCCCCGCCCGGCAAATTTTTCCGCTCCTGACGTTGTGAATGGACCGTGACAGGGGTCTTTTCTTTGGCTAAGGTCACTCCTGCGCGACATCAGTGAGGGTGCGCAGGCCCGGTTTGAGCTTAATGCCTCGTTTCCGGTCCAAGTCCTGGGAGGAAGAAGAGCGTGCCGAGAGCTTCGTGAGGGCCCGGCACAGCCTGTTGGAAGAGGTCAAGCGGCGAACGGCCGCCGAGACCTGAAAGAAGAATTGGAACTGGCGATGCAAGGTCCCTTGGACCTTGCATTTTTCGTTTCAAGGCCTCGCCCGGACAAGCCCATCCAGCCAACCGAGCGTCAGCGCCAGATAGAAGACCGCAAAGATCACGGCCGCCAACAACGTCGTAGCCAGCAGCTTCAAGCCGATCCGCGGGTGGACAGGGGCGCTCTCGGCCGATCCTTTGACGATCTCGCCGGCCTCGTGCTGGGTGCGGACACCGAAGGGCAGGACGGCGAACAAAACCGTTGCCCAGATGACGAGGTAGATGGCAATGGCGAGGGCCCAGGACATGTCACCGGCCCTATGCCTGCTCGAGCTCGACGAGCGTACCGCAAAAATCCTTCGGATGCAGGAACAGAACGGGTTTGCCGTGAGCCCCTGTCTTCGGCTGGCCGTCGCCGAGGACCCGGGCACCTTTGGCGATCAATTGATCGCGCGCTGCCAGAATGTCCTCGACCTCGTAGCAGAGATGATGGATGCCCCCATCCGGCGCCCGCTCGAGAAATTTGGCGATCGGTGATTGGCTGCCGAGCGGCTCCAGAAGCTCGATCTTGGTGTTGGGGAGCGTAATGAAGACGGTCGAGACGCCGTGATCCGGTTGCGCCACGACCGCGGATACCGTGGCGCCGAGCGTGTCGCGGTATACGGCGGTCGCCTTGGCGATATCGGCGACGGCAATGGCCACGTGGTTAAGACGACCGATCATGATTGCTCCAAGACGCGGGTCGGGAATTGAAAAAAAGAGCGGAACACGATCGATCCTTGTTGCCTACGCTCTCTTCTACACCACCGTCAGCAGAACCTTGCAAATGGGCTTCTTGCCCCAGGCCTCGCTGACGGCCGCACGCGCGGCGCGCCGCGCCGCCTCCTCGAGCAAGGCCCGATCGCGTCGCTTCGGCTTCGGAATGCTCGCGAGCGCCCCCTCGACCTCGTCGAGGATGTGATCGGCGATCGGCTGGCCCTCCGCATCCTCGGCCGGAACGCCGTCGATGACGACTTGCGGATCCGCCACGAGCTCGCCGTTCTTGCCGACGACCACCGAGACGACCACGATGCCCGCGAAGCTCAAGCGTCGCCGCTCGCGCACGGGACCGTCATCGCCATCGATGATGAGATCGCCATCGCGAAATAGTCGACCATGCGGCACCTCATCTATGATTTCGACGGGGCCGGGCAGAAATCGCAGCATGCGGCCGTTGCGCGCCTGTGCGACGGCGGGAACCCCGAGCGACAGCGCAAATCGCCCCTGCTCCTCGAGATGGCGCGCCTCGCCATGCATGGGCACGAGGGTTCTCGGCCTGACCCACTGGTACATCTGCTTCAGCTCGCCCCTGCGCGGATGGCCGGTGACATGCACCACCGCCTCGTTGTCGGTGATGATGCGGACACCCTGATCGACGAGCGCATTCTGAATCCGGCCGACAGCTTTCTCATTTCCGGGGATCGTGCGCGAGGAGAAGATCACGAGATCGTCGGGCGCGAGCGAGATCTCGGGATGCTCTCCCTGAGCCACGCGCGCGAGCGCGGCCCGCGGCTCGCCTTGGCTGCCCGTCATCAGCAGCACGATCTGGTTGCGCTCGAAATATCCGAAACCCTGCTGGTCATGGAATTTGAAGGAGCGTGGCAGAATGCCGGTCTCCTGCGCCACGTGTATCATGCGGTGCATGGCCCTGCCGGCGACGACAAGCTCGCGCCCCGCCGCCTGCGCTGCCGCAGCGACCGACCGGATGCGCGCCACGTTCGACGCGAAGATCGTCACGGCGACACGTTGCTCGGCCGACTGGATGACCTTGGCGAGATTGCGCCCGATCTCCTCCTCGGACGGCGATTCCCCCTCGCGCATGGCATTCGTCGAGTCGCAGACAAGCACGTCCACGCCCTCGTCGCCGAGCTGGCGAAGGCGCTGCTCGTCGGTCGGCGCTCCCGTGATCGGACCCATGTCGATCTTCCAGTCGGCGGTATGCACCACGAGACCGAGCGGCGTCCGAATGGCCAGGGCGTTCGGCTCGGGAATGGAATGCGCGACGGTGATGAACTCCAGAGCGAACGGCCCGAGATCGAGTTTAGACCTCTGCGGGATCGGCTTGATGTCGATCTCGCGCTTGCGGCCTTCCTCGGCCATTTTTGCCTTGAGCAGCTCGGCCGTGAACGGCGTGGCATAGATCGGAGCCCGCAGCCTAGGCCAGAGGTCGATGACGGCGCCGATATGATCCTCGTGGGCGTGGGTCAGGACGATGCCAACAAGATCCCGTCTCAGCTCCTCGATGAACCGGATATCCGGCAGGATGACATCCACCCCAGGCTCTTCCGGCCCCGGGAACGTCACGCCGAGATCGACCATCAGCCATTTGCGATCGTCGGCCGGCCCGAACCCATAGAGATAAAGGTTCATGCCGATCTCGCCGACGCCGCCGAGCGGCACGAAAACGAGCTCATCGGCCCCGGAGATTTTCGGCTTCCTCTGGGCCATCATCACTCCTCGGTCGGCCGGCAAAGCTTAGATGAGGGACACGTCGCCGTAGCTGACGCGATGCTCGCTTCCATCGGGCAACTTGATCACGAGAGCCCCATCCTCGGCAAGCCCGGCGAACTGCCCTTCGATCCGCCCCGCCTTGCCGTTCACCGACACCTCGACACCGAGACGATGCGCCCGCGCGGTCCATTCCTCGCGGATTGGCCTAAATCCCCGCGCCAACCAGGCTTTGATCTCGAGATCGAGGGCGGCGGCGACCCGCTTCAGGAGCTGGGCGGGCTCGGTCTCGACACCATAGAGACCCAGGTGAGTTGCGGCTCGCCCGAGGTCATCCGGATGCGTCGCAACATTGATACCGATGCCGATGATCGCGGTGATGGCCGGGGTGCCGGGGGTGATGCTCGACTCGATCAGGATGCCGGCGAGCTTGGCCGCATCGAGCAGAAGATCGTTCGGCCATTTGAGGTAGAGCCGCCCCGCCGCCGTCTCCGTGGGCAGGAGCATGGCGATCGTCCGGTGCAACGCTACGCCTGCGACCAGTGACAGCTCGGAGGCACGCTCCGGAGGCACGGCGAGACGGATCAGCAGCGAGGCGTAGAGATTGCCGGGCGGCGACGACCACGACCGCCCGCTGCGGCCGCGTCCGCCGGTCTGCCGGTCGGCACGGATCCACAGCGGCCCGGTCTCTCTCGCCTGAGCGCGACGCAGGGCCTCGGCATTGGTCGAGTCGACGCTCTCGAGCGAGAGGAGGCGATAGCCCGCCGGCAGGCCGTCGTGCGGCACGTCAGTAGAGCGCCCGAGCCGCAGCTTCAGCGGCGCTGACAAGCGGCCCCGGGTAGACGACGTAGAGCATGACGATCAACCCGGACACACCGAACACCAGCTTGGTCAATCGGCCCATCGGCAGGAAGGGAACCGCCGCCTGGTCGAAGAACATGATCTTGACGATGCGGAGATAGTAATAGGCCCCGATGACGCTGGCGATGACACCGATGACGGCGAGCTCGTAATAGCCTGCCCCGATCGCCGGCAGGAAGACGTACCACTTGGCCCAGAAGCCCGCGAGCGGCGGAATGCCGGCGAGCGAGAAGAGCAGCGCCGCGAGCACGGCCGCCATCGGCAGATTGGTGCGTGCAAGACCGCTCAGCTGATCGATGTCCTCGACCATGCCATCCGCGCGCCGCATCGACAGGATGGCCGCAAATGTGCCGAGGGTCATGACGAGGTAGATCGCCAGATAGATGAGCACGCCACGGATGCCTTCGCTGGTTCCGGCCGACAGGCCGACGAGCGCGTAACCGATGTGGCCGATCGAGGAATAGGCCATCAGGCGCTTGATGTTCGTCTGCCCGATGGCGGCGAAGGCGCCAAGGACCATCGAGGCGATCGCCAGGAACACGACGATGCTCTGCCACTGCGGGATGATTCCGGGAAAGGCGTCGAAGACGGTCCGCATCAGCAGCGCCATTGCGGCAATCTTCGGCGCCGCCGCGAAAAAGGCGGTGACGGGGGTCGGCGAACCTTCATAGACGTCGGGCACCCACATATGGAACGGCACTGCCGAGATCTTGAAAGCAAGGCCTGCCATGACGAAGACGAGGCCGAAAACGAGGCCGACCGAGATACGAGCGCCCTCGGCCGGCGGCACGGCGGCGGATGCGATCGCCGAGAACTCCGTCGAGCCCGTATAGCCATAGACCAGCGACGCGCCGTAGAGCAGCATGCCCGACGAGAGGGCGCCGAGGACGAAGTATTTGAGGCCGGCCTCGCTCGACTTGACCGAATCACGTTGGAAGGCGGCGATGACGTAGAGCGCCAGCGACTGCATCTCAAGGCCCAGATAGAGGGCGATGAGGCTGCCGGCCGATATCATCATCATCATGCCGGCCGTCGACAGCAGCACGAGCACCGGAAGCTCGAATTTGAGGATCTTCGCTCCCCTCAGATAATCGAACGACATCAAGAGCGTCGCCGCGCCGCCGATGAGGACGAGTACCTTCATGAAACGCGCGAACGGGTCGTCGATGAAACTACCACCGAACAGCGTTGCGGACGGTGCCTCGCTCAGCCCGATCATCGCTGCGGTGCCGGCGAGAGTGAGGATGGCGAGCCAGTTCACGGCGGCACCGGCTTCCTCGCTCCTGAACGCGCCGAGCATCAGCAGCGCCATAGCCGCGATCACGATGCCGATCTCAGGATAGAGGGTGGAGAGATTGCTGAGCGAGTCCATCGGGTGTCTCTCCTACTCCGCGAGCGCGAAAGTCGCGGCCTTGGCGAGCTTGAGGCCGGTCTCGTAGTCGGCAAGAAGCTTTTCGACCGCCGCCGCCGTGACATCGAGGATCGGCGCCGGATAGATGCCGAACAGGATGGTGAGCACCACGAGCGGCGCCATGTAAGCGATCTCGCGGCTGTTCATGTCGAGAATGTCCTTGAGACTCGCTTTCTCGAGCTTGCCGAAGATGACGCGGCGATAGAGCCAGAGCGCATAGGCTGCCGAGAGGATGACGCCGGTGGTCGCCAGGAAGGCAACCCAGGTATTGGCCTTGAAGGCGCCGATGAGCGACAGGAACTCGCCGACAAAGCCGCTCGTCCCGGGAAGACCGACATTGGCCAGCGTGAACACCATGAAGCAGAAGGCGTAGACCGGCATCCGATTGACCAGTCCGCCATAGGCTGCGATCTCCCGCGTGTGCATCCGGTCGTAGACGACGCCGACGCACAGGAACAGCGCTGCCGAGACGATGCCGTGCGACAGCATCTGGAAGATGCCACCCTGCACGCCCTGCATGGTGAAGGTGAAGGCCCCCATGGTGACGAAGCCCATATGGGCGACGGAGGAATAGGCGATGAGCTTCTTCACGTCCTCCTGCGCCAGCGCCACCAGCGAGGTGTAGATGATGGCGATGACGGAGAGGGCGAAGACGAAAGGAGCCAGCTGCTCGGAGGCGAGCGGGAACATCGGGATCGAGAAGCGCAGAAATCCGTAGCCACCCATCTTCAGGAGGATGCCCGCGAGAATGACGGAGCCCGCGGTCGGCGCCTCGACATGCGCATCCGGCAGCCAGGTGTGCACCGGCCACATCGGCATCTTGACGGCGAAGGAGGCGAAGAAAGCGATCCAGAGCCAGGTCTGCATCGAGGCCGGGAATTTGCCGGGCTCGAGCAATGTCGGAATATCGGTGGTGCCTGCCGTCCAATACATGGCCATCAGCGCCAGCAACATCAGCACCGAGCCGAGCAGCGTGTAGAGGAAAAACTTGAAACTCGCATAGACGCGCCGCTTGCCGCCCCAGACACCGATGATGAGGAACATCGGAATGAGGCCGCCCTCGAAGAACAGGTAGAAGAGGACGAGGTCGAGCGCGCAGAAGACGCCGATCATCAGCGTCTCGAGCAGCAGGAAGGCGATCATGTACTCCTTGACGCGCTCCTCGATCGACCGCCAGCTCGCCAGGATGCAGATCGGCATCAGGAAGGTCGTCAGGATGACGAACAGCATCGAGATGCCGTCGACGCCCATCTTGTAGGTGATGCCGCTGCCAATCCAGGCCTTCTCCTCCAAGAACTGGAAGCCAGGATTGGCCGGATCGAAATCACGCCAGATCAGGAGCGAAATGAGGAAGGTGATGAGCGTCGTCCAGAGCGCGATCCAGCGTGCGTTGCGCTTGGCGGCGGCATCGTCGCCACGGACGGCGGCGAGCATGATCACCGCGCCGGCAAGCGGCAGGAAAGTGACGAGCGACAGGATGGGCCAGGTGGTCATAGCTCTAGCCTCCCCTGCCGACGAGCTGCAGGATGAGCTGGCGAAGCTCATCGCTCATGATGAAGGCGGTCGCGATCAGCGTCACGCCGATCAGCATGACGAAGGCGTAGGTGTAGACGAAGCCTGACTGCAGCTTGACGACGCGGCCGGTGACGTCGAGCACGCGTGCCGATAGGCCATCCGGACCCAGGCCGTCGATGATGGCGCCGTCGCCGGTCTTCCAAAGTCGCCGACCGATCCAGTGCGCAGGCCTGACGAACAGCCAATCGTACAGCTCGTCGAAGTACCATTTGTTGAGGAGAAACAGGTAGATCGGCTTGAAGGCGCGGGCGAGCGCCACCGGCATGCCGGGCGAGACGATGTAGAACAGCCAGGCCAGGCCGAAACCAGCGAGCATCATCAGGAACGGCGACCATTTGACGAGCTCGGGCACGTGATGGGCCTCCTCGAGAATGTGGTTCTCGGGGCTGGTAAACAAGCTCGTCCGCCAAAAATGCTCGTAGTCGTGGCCAACGAAATAGCCGGTGAAGAAAGCGCCGGCGAGGAGTGCACCGGCCGCGAGGATGATAAGCGGCACCAGCATCACCCAGGGGCTCTCGTGCGCGTGGTCGTAGGTGTGATCGTCGGCGCGCGTCTTGCCGTGGAATGTCAGGAACATCAACCGCCAGGAGTAGAAGGAGGTGAAGAAGGCGGCGATGACGAGGAGCCAGAAGGCATAGCGGGCAACATCGCCATGGGCCGCGAACGCGGTCTCGATGATCGTGTCCTTCGAGTAGAAGCCGGCGGTGCCGATCAGACCGGGGATACCGAGGCCGGTCAGCGCTACCGTGCCGATCCCCATCAGGACCCAGGTCAAGGGGATTTTGGCCCTGAGGCCACCCATGTTGCGAATGTCCTGCTCGTGATGCATCGCGTGGATGACGGAGCCGGCGCCCAGAAACAGCAGCGCCTTGAAGAAGGCGTGTGTGAACAGGTGGAAGATGCCTGCGCCATAGGCACCGACACCGCAGGCGACAAACATGTAGCCAAGCTGCGAGCAGGTCGAATAGGCGATGACGCGCTTGATGTCGTTCTGCACGAGGCCGACGGTCGCCGCGAAGAAGGCTGTCGTCGCGCCGATGAAGGTCACCACCTCGAGCGCGACGGGCGCCTGCTCAAAAAGCGGCGAGAGCCGCGCCACCATGAAGACGCCGGCCGTCACCATGGTCGCGGCATGGATCAAGGCCGACACCGGCGTCGGACCTTCCATCGCGTCCGGCAGCCAGGTGTGCAGCAGGAACTGCGCCGACTTGCCCATCGCGCCCATGAAGAGCAGCAGGCAGAGCACCGTCAGCGTGTCGAATTCCCACGAGAGGAAGTGCATCGGCTGATTGGCCATGCCGGACGCGGCGGCAAAGATCGTGTCGAGATCGATCGAACCGAACACCGCGAACACGCCGAAGATGCCGAGCGCGAAGCCGAAGTCGCCGACGCGGTTGACGACGAAGGCCTTTATGGCCGCCGCGTTTGCTTCCGGCTTTTGGAACCAGAAACCGATCAGCAGATAGGAAGCGAGGCCGACGCCCTCCCAGCCGAAGAACATCTGCAGGAGATTGTCGCTCGTCACCAGCATGAGCATGGCGAAGGTGAAGAGCGAGAGATAGGCGAAGAAGCGCGGCCGGTGCGGATCCTCGTGCATGTAGCCGATGGAGTAGAGGTGCACGAGGCTCGAGACGGTGTTGACGACAACGAGCATGACGGCCGTCAGCGTGTCGACGCGGATACCCCACGAGACCTCGAGCGTGCCGGATGAAATCCAATTGAGGAGCTCGACCTTCTCCGCACCCTCGTGACCTCCTTCGCCCTGCAGCACCCCGATGAACACGACCCAGGAAAGCACGGCGGCGATGATGAGGAAGAGTGTCGTCACGAACTCGGAAGCGCGATCGCCGATGGCGCGCCCGAAGAAGCCCGCGATGATGGCGCCGATGAGCGGCAGGAAGACGATCGCCTGATAGATCATGATTTGCGTTCCATCGTCTCAGGCTGGCATCCGATCGGCGTCATTGAAGTGATTAGCCGCACCGCATTCCCCTTGCCCCCTACGAGGGGTAAGGCCAAGCGCCTTGGGTTTAGCCGCGAAACGGATAAGCCCTTAGGCAATCGGGATGGGGGAGCAATCGCGTGCACGCTACCGACAGCATGCTCCCTACCCCGACCCTCCCCCTCAAGAGGGGAGGGCGAGCGCGAGTTCGCCAGCTTTGGTGCTCGTTGCCCCGTCTGCAAGATTGTGCCTCGCCTAGCCTTTCATGAGATTGATATCTTCCACCGCGATCGACCCGCGATTGCGGAAGTAGACGACGACGATGGCAAGGCCGATGGCGGCTTCCGCCGCTGCGACCGTCAGTACGAACAGCGCGAACACCTGCCCGACGAGATCGCCCATGTAGGCCGAGAACGCCACCAAATTGATATTGACCGCGAGTAGCATCAGCTCGATCGACATCAGGATGACGATGACATTCTTGCGGTTCAGGAAGATGCCGAATATGCCGATCGTGAAGAGGATCGCGGCAACGGTGAGATAGGAATGGAGGCCAATGGTCATCATCTCCGCACCCCCTCCTTCGGCACGCGCGACTCGCCGGACTTCAGCTTCACCATTTCTACGGCCATCGCCGGACGGCGGTTGACCTGGCGGGCGATCGACTGGCGCTTGACGCCTTCCTTGTGACGCAATGTCAGCACGATGGCGCCGATCATGGCGATGAGCAGAATGAGCCCCGCCACCTCGAAGTAGAAGAGATAGTCGGTGTAGAGGATCCGTCCGAGCGCCTCTGTGTTCGAGATTCCGGTCGTAGCCAAATCGGGCGCGGGGGAAGCGACCCTCACGCCCGATCCGATCACCCAGTAGGCGACGAAGGAGATCAGCTCGACGGCGAGCACGAGCCCGATCAAGGCGCCGAGCGGCCAGTTCTTGATCCAACCCGCGCGCAGCTCCGCGAAATCGACGTCGAGCATCATGACGACAAACAGGAAGAGCACGAGCACCGCGCCGACATAGACGACGACGAGGATCATCGCCAGGAACTCGGCGCCCATCAGCACGAAGAGCCCGGCCGCGTTGAAGAAGGCGAGGATCAGGAACAGCACCGAGTGCACGGGATTCTTGGCCCAAATCACCATCAGCGCCGAGAGGACGAGCGTGAACGAGAACAGATAGAAGAAGATGGCGGGCAGCATCATCTTTTGCCCCCAGATGGCATTCGCCAATCGGCAGACGGCAGTCGGGCGCCGACCCGCAGCGTCGCTCGATCACGATTGCCTAATGCCGACTGCCGATTGCCGACCATGTTCCCCCTCACCGATACGGTGCGTCGAGCGCGATGTTCTGGGCGATCTGCGACTCCCAACGATCGCCATTCGCAAGCAGCCGCTCCTTGTTGTAGTAGAGCTCCTCGCGCGTCTCGGTCGCGAACTCGAAGTTCGGCCCCTCGACGATGGCGTCGACCGGGCACGCTTCCTGACAAAGCCCGCAATAGATGCACTTCACCATGTCGATGTCGTAGCGCGTCGTCCGCCTGGTGCCGTCATTGCGGCGCGGGCCCGCCTCGATGGTGATCGCCTGCGCCGGGCAAATCGCCTCGCAGAGCTTGCAAGCGATGCAGCGCTCCTCGCCATTCGGATAGCGCCTCAAGGCATGCTCGCCACGGAACCGCGGCGAGAGCGGACCTTTCTCGAAGGGATAGTCGAGCGTCGCCTTTCTCGAGAAGAAATACCGCATGGTGAGGAAAAAGGCGGAGACGAACTCACCGAGGAAGAGCGAGCGAACGCCGGTTGCGACTGACATCGTTCAATCCCTCCTCAAGGCGCGTCCGGAATGAGATACGGCACCGCGAGCCAGCCGATGCAGGCCCAGATGAGCGTCGAGAGCGCCGCTACCGCGTTGAGCAGCGCGACACGTGAGCCGTCGCCTCGGTCCCGGGCCCGGGCCGCCTGTGCGCGATGAACCCGCATCATGACGAAACCGACGAGGAACCCGATGAAAACGCCCCAGAGGTGCGGCGTCATGGCGCCAGCCCTCCATAGTGGAGGACGGCGGCGACGATCGCGACCATGCCGAGTGACAAAGGCAGGAATACCTTCCAGCCGAGCCGCATCAGCTGATCGTAACGGTAGCGCGGCACCATCGCCTTCACCATAGCGAACATGAAGAAGACGAAGACGACCTTGGCGACGAACCAGAAAATGCCAGGGATCCAGTTGAAGGGTGCGATGTCGAGCGGCGGCAGCCAACCACCCAGGAACAGCACGGTCGTCAGCGCGCACATCGTCGTGATGGCCACATACTCGCCGAGCATGAACAGGAGATAGGGCGTCGACGAGTATTCGACCATGAAGCCCGCGACGAGCTCGGACTCCGCCTCCGGCAGATCAAAGGGCGGTCGGTTCGTCTCAGCAAGCGCCGAGATGAAGAAAATGATGAACATCGGGAAGAGCGGCAGCCAGTACCAGTTCAGTACCGAAAGCCATGGCAGTCCGACCCAGCTCGCAAGCCCACTCGTCTGCGCCGAGACGATGGCCGAGAGATTGAGCGAGCCGACGCAGAGCAGCACGGTAATGATGACGAAACCGATCGAGACCTCGTAGGAAACCATCTGCGCGGCCGAGCGGAGCGCGCCCAGGAACGGGTATTTCGAGTTCGACGCCCAACCGCCCATGATGACGCCGTAGACGCCGAGCGACGAGATGGCGAAGATATAGAGAATGCCGACATTGAGATCGGCGACGGCCCAGCCGTCGGCCACCGGCACCACGGCCCAGGCGGCGAGCGCCGTTGTCGTCGTGACGACGGGCGCCAGCAGGAAGATCACCTTGTCGGCGGAAGCTGGTATCAGCGGCTCCTTGAAGGCGAACTTCAGGAGATCGGCAAATGACTGCAGGAGACCGAAGGCCCCCACCACGTTCGGGCCGCGCCGCATCTGTACAGCGGCCCAGACCTTCCGGTCCATCAGCAGGAGGTAGGCGATAACCAGCAGCAGACCGACGATCAGCACGACGCTCTGGATCGTCCGGAGCGTTACATCGTGGGTCAGGATCGGCCAGACCGTGTTGTCCCAGAAATCACCCATGGGTGCCGGTCGCTCCCGTCAGTCTGCGTTTGTCGCCAAATTCCCTCGGCGCGGCCGTGTCATAGCAACGAGAATGCGCTCCCGTCACGCCCCCCTGTGGAACCGCGCACACCGGCGTTGGGTCTTCGCGGTGCTCGACCCAACCTACGGCCACGTCCCTGTTCGTCTTACGTCGCATCGCCCTACTCCGCTGCCTCGGCGAGCCGGCCCTGCCGAAAGCGGCTCATCTCGCCCATGACTTTCGAGGCTCTGGCGATCGGGTTGGTCATGTAGAAATCGGCGACGATGTTCGAAAAGGGCGCGCGATCGAGACTGGCAGCGCCGGCGGCCAGGGTCTTGATCGCGCCATTGCCCTCGCCTGGCAAGGCACCGATCCGCATCAGGGCCGGGACATCGCCATACATGAGCTTGCGGAGCTGATCGAGGGAATCGAACGGCAGCGGCTTGCCCATGACACCGGAGAGCGCCCGGGAGATCGCCCAGTCCTCCTTGGCCTCGCCCGGCGGGAAGACGGCGCGCGCCGTCATCTGGGCCCGGCCCTCGGTATTGACGTAGGTTGCCGACTTCTCCGTATAGGCCGCCGCCGGCAGTATGACATCGGCCCGGTGCGCGCCACGGTCGCCGTGACTGCCCTGGTAGATGACGAAAGCGGAGCCCAAACCGCCCGTGTCGATCTCGTCCGCTCCGAGCAGGTAGAGAACGTCGAGGTCACCGGCCCCGGCGGCGCTGACCATGCCCGCGACATCATGGCCGCCGCCCCCGGGAACGAAACCGAGGTCGAGGCCGGCTACGCGTCCGGCAGCCGTATGGAGCACGGGAGAACGGATTCCAGCCCTCGGCCGGCACCAAGCTCGTTGCGAGCCGCGCCGCCGCCGTCAGCACCGCCCGCCCATCAGGGCGCGTCAGCGCTGCCTGTCCAACAATGACCAGGGGCTGCTTGGCACCTTTCAAGACGCTCGCAAAGCCATCAGCCTGCTCGAGGAGGCCGATCAGAGACTCGGGGCCGGGCCCCAGATGCTGGTAGGCATAGGTCAGATCGACGGGCTCGCCGATGACGGCGACAGGCAAGCCGCTCTGCCGCCAGCGTTTGCGGATGCGGGCGTTGAGCACCGGCGCCTCGAGGCGCGGATTGGAGCCGACCATGAGGATCGCGTCGGCGGTTTCGATACCCTCAATGGTGGCATTGAAGAGATAGCTGGCGCGGCCGAGCGACGGATCGAGCCGGGCGCCGTCCTGGCGGCAATCGAGATTTGCGACACCGAGGCCGCCGAGCAGCGCCTTCAGTGCGAACATGTCCTCGGCCGCCGCGAGATCGCCGGCAATGGCGCCGATGCGGGCGGCGGGTGTGCTCGAGAGTTTGCTTGCGACCAATTGCAGGGCCGCATCCCAGCTCGCCGCCTTCAATCGTCCAGCTTCGCGGATGAACGGCTTGTCGAGCCTCTGAATCCGGAGTCCGTCGGCGACGTAGCGGGTCTTGTCGGAGATCCACTCTTCATTGATGGCATCGTTGACCCTCGGCAGGATGCGCACCACCTCCCGGCCACGCGCATCGACCCGGATCGCCGAGCCCAACGCGTCCATGACGTCGATCGTCTCGGTCTTGCGGTATTCCCAGGGCCGCGCCTGGAAGGCGTTCGGCCGCGAGGTCAGCGCGCCGACGGGGCAGAGGTCGATGATATTGGCCGACATCTCGGAGGCGAGACCTTTCTCGAGATAGCTCGTGATCTCCATGTCCTCGCCGCGCCCGGTGGCTCCGAGCTCCTCGACTCCCGCGACCTCCGTCATGAAGCGAACGCAGCGCGTGCACTGGATGCAGCGCGTCATCGCCGTCTTGACGAGGGGGCCCAGATACTTGTCCTCGACCGCCCGCTTGTTCTCGACGTAACGCGAGGAGTCGATGCCAAAGGCCATCGACTGGTCCTGCAGGTCGCATTCCCCGCCCTGATCGCAGATTGGGCAGTCGAGCGGATGATTGATGAGCAGGAACTCCATGACGCCATGGCGAGCTTTGAGCACCATCTCCGACTTAGTCAGGATCATCGGTGCCTCGCCGTTCTTGCCGGGACGGAGATCATTGACCGTCATGGCACAGGAGGCTTGCGGTTTCGGCGGCCCGCCGACGACCTCGACGAGGCACATGCGGCAGTTGCCGGCGATCGACAGGCGCTCGTGGTAGCAGAAGCGCGGGATCTCGATGCCGACCTGCTCACACGCCTGGATCAGCGTGGTGCCGTTTTCGAACTCGTACTCGGTGCCGTCGATGTTGAGCTTGGGCATCAGGGAACTCGATTGGCTGGCGCGGCTGCGGTCGCGCGGAATTCCACCTCCCCCCTTGAGGGGGAGGGCTGGGGTGGGGGGGCGAAAACAACGGACCCTGTGGTCGCCGCGCACCCGTCATCCCAAGCGCCCGAGGACCTAGTCGCTGCGCGTCTAAGCCCAAGGCGCTTGGCTTGCCCCCTGTCGTGCCGGAGGCGCGCGCCCGGCGCGACGGGGGGAAGGAGAGACCAGTCCGCTTTCTCAGCAAGGAGCTGTTTCATGCGCAGCGCACCTCGCGCATGCGGTTGTCGTCCATCACCTCGGCCCAGCCGAAGGCTCGGTCGCTCGCCCCGTTCGTCTCGTAGTCGGCCAAGCGGGCGGCGGCTTCGTCCAGCGTCGGGAGATGGCCTTCCGGTATCCACCACATGACGAAGTGCGGCTTCTCCATCAGGTCGAACCAGGCCTCTCGCTTCTTGTAGAAGCGGACGTGCACGGTCTTGAAGACAAAGGATTCGAGGGACTTCACATCCTGCCAAACCGAGAGGTTCACCGCGTAGCCGTCGCCCAGGCGGAACTCGGTCGCGTTGTTGTTGTCGCCCTTGAGGCGCCAGAGGAAGCCGGGCGCCCGCTCCGCCAAGCCGTTCACGAGATCAAGATTCGTCATGAATTCCGCCATCCGAGGATCATCCGTCGGATACCGGAAGCGGCCGATGTTGAGCTGGGCGAGGTGCATCCCCCTACTCCGCCGCCTGCCGCTGCCGAGTCTTGCGCGCGGCGATCCGCTCCTCGATGACGGGGCGGAAGTGGGTGATGAGGCCCTGGATCGGCCAGGCCGCCGCATCGCCCAGCGCGCAGATCGTGTGTCCTTCGATCTGCTTTGTGACGTTGAACAGAAGGTCGATCTCGCGGCTCTCGGCCTCACCTCTGACGAGCCGCTCCATCACCCGCCACATCCATCCGCAACCTTCGCGGCAGGGCGTGCACTGGCCGCAGCTCTCATGCTTGTAGAAATAGGAGAGGCGCGCGATCGCGGCGATGATGTCGGTGGACTTGTCCATGACGATGACCGCCGCCGTGCCGAGGCCGGATTTCAGCTTCATCAGGCTGTCGAAATCCATCGTCAGCTCTTCGGTGCAGACCGAGGCCGGGAGACAACGGACGGACGAGCCGCCCGGGATCACCGCCAGGAAATTGTCCCAACCGCCCCTGACACCTCCCGCATGCTTGTCGATCAACTCGCGGAAGGGAATGCCCATCTCCTCTTCGACCGTGCAGGGCTTGTTGACATGGCCGGAGATGCAAAAGAGCTTTGTGCCGGTGTTGTTGGGCTTGCCGAGACCGGCGAACCACCCAGCGCCCCGGCGAAGGATCGTGCCGGCAACGGCGATGCTCTCGACATTGTTGACCGTGGTCGGCGCGCCGTAGAGTCCGACATTGGCCGGGAAGGGCGGCTTCATCCGCGGCTGACCCTTCTTGCCCTCCAGGCTTTCCAAGAGCGCCGTCTCCTCCCCGCAGATGTAAGCGCCGGCGCCATGATGGACGATGAGATCGAAGTCCCAGCCGTGGACGTTGTTCTTGCCGATGAGGCGTGCGTCGTAGGCCTGGCGCACGGCCGCTTCCAGCCGCTCGCGCTCGCGGATGAACTCACCGCGGACATAAACGTAGCAGGCATGGGCGCGCATCGCGAAGGAGGCGAGGAGACACCCTTCGATCAGGAGATGCGGATCATGGCGGAGGATCTCGCGATCCTTGCAGGTGCCGGGCTCGGACTCGTCCGCATTGACGACGAGATAGCTCGGCCGCGGATCGTTTTTCGGCATGAACGACCATTTGAGGCCGGTCGGAAAGCCGGCGCCGCCGCGCCCCCTGAGGCCAGAGGCCTTGATCTCGTCGATGATCCAGTCGTGGCCCTTGTCGATGAACGTCTTCGCGCCGTCCCAGCAGCCACGCTTGAGGGCACCCTCCAGCCCCCAATCATGGCGGCCGTAGAGATTGGTGAAAATGCGATCCTGGTCTTTCAGCATCTCTCGGCCATCAATCCTTAGGCCGCTCGCCAACGTCCTTGTCGGGACGCCAGCCGCTGGCCAGCTTCTGGCATTGCTCGATCCATTTGTCGCGCTCGACGCGGCCGGCGAAGCCCTGCATCTCGGCCTCGAACCATGCGACGTTGGCGGGTGTCCACTTGGCGATCTGGTCGAAATGCCAGATGCCCATGGCGTTGAGTTTCTCTTCCAGCTTCTCGGCAACGCCCCAGATGAGCTTCAAGTCGTCGCCCTTGCCGCCGCGCGGCGCGGTGAGCAGCTCCGGCTTGCCGCCTCCTGGAGACGCGGCTGCGGGCTGAGGAGCGGCCGCGGGTGGGGCCGCAGGCGCACTCGCGGGAGCACCGCTACCGCCTGCTGGCTGAGCTGAGGCCTGGGCGGCCGCGTCGGCCTTCGCCTTCTCCGCCGCCTCGAAGCGTGACCGCCAGGAGCCGATCATGCTGCCATCGAACAGCTTGGGATCAGTCAGAGTCGTCTCGCCGCCCTCGGGTGCCGAAAGCTGGCGGTCGATCATCGGGCCAGGCTTCGGCGGCCGGCCGGCGGCAAAACCATCGAGGAGCTGCTCGAACGTCTCGGGAGTGAGATCCTCCCACGTGTCCTTGCCGACCTGCACCATCGGCGCATTGACGCACGCGCCAAGACACTCGACCTCCTCCCAGGAGAAAGCCCCGTCCTCCGACAGATGATGCGGCTCGGCATGAATGCGGCGCCGGCAGACCTCCTTCAACCCCTCGGCCCCCCGCAGCATGCAGGGCGTCGTACCACAGACCTGCACATGCGCCTTGGCGCCGACGGGCGCCAACTGGAACATCGTGTAGAAAGTCGCGACCTCGAGCACGCGAATGTCGGCCATGCCGAGCATACCAGCGATCGATTCGATCATCGGGCGCGTCACCCAGCCGTCCTGCTCCTGCGCCCGCCAAAGCAGCGGGATGACGGCGGAGGCCTGCTTGCCGAGCGGATATTCGGCGATCTTGGCCTTGGCCCAGGCAAGATTTTCGGGCGTGAAGGCGAAGCTGGCAGGCTGGTCAGGATAGAGGCGACGGACGGCCATGGGAAACGGTCTCGGCAGGAGGCTCGAAGCCGGGCTGGAAGTGCTGGTTGTCTTCTAAGGGCTCAGCTGGCGGATGGCTAGAGGCTTGACGCCGCAAGTGCGACGGCCGCCACCCGAGCACGCATCTGCCGGCAGGGATCGCCGCCCCGCGTCAAAGCCGCGATCCGCCTAGTCTCGAAAGGGCAGACCATGCCGTTTCGCCGATAGCCAGAACATGACTGGATCGACGGGCCGTACGTGCGGAGCAAAACCGCCGATGATGCCAACCGCAAGAAACGCCCAAAATCCGGTCACGACTCCGCAGCTAATGCCCCTTTGCCGCCGAGAGGCTCCGCCTGGCGACAATCGCCGAAACCATCAGTCCGACCAACGCGCTGAGCAGCGACCAACCGTTCAACGCCATTCGCCCTACCGATCGACCTCGCCGAATACGATATCTAGGCTCCCCAGCACCGCCGAGACATCCGCCAGCATGTGGCCGCGGTTGAGGAAATCCATGGCCTGGAGATGCGCGAAGCCCGGCGCCCTGATCTTGCAGCGATAGGGCTTGTTCGAGCCGTCGGCGACGAGATAGACGCCGAACTCGCCCTTGGGCGCTTCTACCGCCGCGTAGACCTCGCCTTCCGGCACGTGGAAGCCCTCTGTGTAAAGCTTGAAGTGATGGATCAGCGCCTCCATCGACCTCTTCATTTCGGCGCGATTCGGCGGCACGATCTTGTGGTCCTCGGCGACATGCGGGCCGGTGCCCTCGCCGGACAGGAGTCTCTCGCAACACTGCTTCATGATACGGACGGACTGGCGCATCTCCTGCATGCGAATCAGATAGCGGTCGAAGCAGTCGCCGTTGCGGCCGACCGGCACGTCGAAGTCGAGCTCCGAATAGCATTCATAGGGCTCGGCCTTGCGCAAATCCCAGGCCGCGCCAGAGCCTCTGACCATAACGCCCGAGAACCCCCAAGCGAAGGCATCGTCGAGCGAGACCACGCCGATGTCGACATTGCGCTGCTTGAAGATGCGGTTCTCGGTGAGCAGCCCCTCGATGTCGTCCAGAACCTTCGGATGCGTCTCGCAGAACTTGGCGATGTCCTCGACGAGCTTGCGCGGCAGATCCTGATGCACGCCACCGGGGCGGAAATAGGCCGCGTGCATTCGGCTCCCGGAGGCCCGCTCGTAGAAGACCATCAGCTTCTCGCGCTCCTCGAAGCCCCATAGCGGGGGGGTCAGCGCGCCGACGTCCATGGCTTGCGTGGTCACATTGAGGATGTGGGAGAGCAACCGCCCGATCTCGGAATAGAGCACGCGGATGAGCTGGCCGCGCTTGGGCACCTCGAGACCGAGAAGACGCTCCATCGCCAGGCAGAAGGCGTGCTCCTGGTTCATCGGCGCGACATAGTCCAGCCGATCGAAATAGGGGATGGCCTGGAGATAGGTCTTCGCCTCGATCAGCTTCTCTGTGCCTCGATGGAGCAGGCCGATGTGTGGATCGACTCGCTCGACGACCTCTCCATCGAGCTCGAGGACGAGGCGGAGCACGCCATGGGCCGCCGGATGCTGCGGACCAAAGTTGATCGTGAAGTTGCGGATATCGGTTTCGGGCATGTGGTCGGCTCGCTCGAGGAACTATCCGCTTTGGGATAGAGCTTCGATGTCGCTCCGGCAAGCCCGTCAGCGCCGCATCGCTATCCAGTCGAGTGTGATCCGACGAGCGCTCGGACCGGGGTGCGGGTGCCCCGGTCCGAATCGCCCGCCAAGTCGTCTACGTCAGTTGTTGCAGACAATCTTGGCGAAGCTGTCGCAGCCCGGCTGGTCGCAGACCGCTCCGGTGCTGATGAGCCGGGTTGGCGGCACATTCGGCGCCTTCTGGAAGGCCGCTGCGGACTGATGCCCTTGTGCACGGCAGAAGGCGTCGGCGGCGGGCTTGCCGCAGTCGGTCGCCCAGGACAGACACCAGTCGAGGCGATAGCCGCCCTGCTGGGGATTGTTGTAGGTGGTCTGGGGATCGGGCCGAGTGCAGGTGAGGAAGCTGAAGCTGTCACATTCGGCCTGATCGCAAACCGCTCCCGTGCCGATCAGGCGCGTGGGCGGCACGTTGGCGGCTTGGCCAAAGCTCGTCGCGTGGCTGTAGCCGACGGCCTGACAGTAGCGGTCGGCAGCGGGCTTGCCGCAGCCGGTTGCCCAGTCGAGGCACCAGTCGAGACGGTTACCGCCCGGATGCATCGGCGAGTTGAAGGTCCGCTGCTCTGCGCCGGCTGCGGTGACACCGGCGATCAGGACCAATGCGGCGAGGAGGGGCTGCTTTATCGTCGAGAGCATTGTCTTTCTCCTTTATTCTCGGACCACCACAACATAGTGCGCGTACACAGAATACTCGCTGAATGGCGCGGGCAGATTCAATTCATGAAGGTAACGGTGGTTGATACGGAGCGCTCTGGCCGAGCGGCGCCCGGTGGACACTCGTGCGTGGCAGCGGCTCGCGCAAAGCCGTCTTTCGCCGTCGAGCCCGACCGCGAGCTCAGCCCCCGGCCTTCTCGTCCCCTGGCAGCGGGTAGTCGACGCCCTCCCACGGGCTCTCGAAATCGAAGCTCCGGAACTCCTGGGTGAGCCTGACTGGCTCATAGACGACCTGCTTGCGCTCGTCGTCGTAACGCACCTCGACATGTCCCGTCAGTGGGAAGTCCTTGCGGAGCGGATGGCCGCGGAAGCCGTAGTCGGTGAGCATGCGGCGGAGATCGGGGTGGCCCGAAAACAGGATGCCGTACATGTCGTAGGCCTCGCGCTCGAACCAGTTGGCGGCCGGAAAGACGTCGATGGCGCTCGGCACCGGCGTATCCTCGTCGGTCGTGAGCTTGACGCGGATCCTTTGGTTCAGGCGCGGCGAGAGAAGATGGTAGACGACATCGAACCGCTCGGCCCTGGCCGGCCAATCGACACCACAGATGTCGATCAGTACGTGAAACTGAGCCTGGCTGTCGTCACGGAGCAAGGTCAGCGCCTCGACGATGCCGTCCCGCGCCACCTGCAGCGTCAGCTCGCCGAAGGCGATCGATGCGCCGGCGAGCCCGGCGCCGAGCCGGGTCTCGAGATGGGCCTTGAGGTCGGTCAGGGACTGAGCCATCGGTGCACTCGCTAGCGTGTGATCGTGCCCGTGCGGCGAATTTTCTTCTGCAACAGCAGGATGCCGTAGACCAGCGCCTCGGCCGTCGGCGGGCAGCCGGGCACATAGACGTCGATCGGCACGATACGGTCGCAGCCCCGGACGACGGCATAGGAATAGTGATAGTAGCCGCCGCCGTTCGCACAGGAACCCATCGAGATGACGTAGCGCGGCTCCGGCATCTGGTCGTAGACCTTGCGGAGCGCCGGCGCCATCTTGTTGGTCAGCGTGCCGGCGACGATCATGACGTCCGATTGGCGGGGCGACGCGCGCGGCGCGAAGCCGAACCGCTCGACATCGTAGCGCGGCATCGAGGCCTGCATCATCTCCACGGCGCAGCAGGCCAATCCGAATGTCATCCACATCAGCGAGCCGGTTCGCGCCCAGTTGATGAGGTCGTCCGTGGAAGTGAGGATGAAGCCGCGATCGTCGAGCCGGGCCTTCATCTCGGCGAAATAGGGGTCGTTGGCGCGATCGGCCGCGCTGCGGCCCTCCCCCGGCTGCTCATAAAGCGCCAGCCCGGCCAGTGCGCCATCGGGACGGATCAATCCCATTCGAGCGCTCCCTTCCGCCATTCATAGACGAAACCGATCGTCAATACGCCGAGGAAGATCATCATCGACCAGAAGCCGACGCCGCCGACCTCCTTAAAGGCCACCGCCCAGGGGAATAGGAAGGCGACCTCGAGATCGAAGATGATGAAGAGGATGGAGACAAGGTAGAAGCGCACATCGAACTTCATACGCGCGTCGTCGAAGGCATTGAAGCCGCACTCGTAAGCGGAGACCTTCTCGGTGTCCGGGTTGCGGACGGCGATGATGAACGGCACGATCAGCAGCACCAGCGCCAAACCGAGCGCGATGGCGATGAAAATGGCAACCGGCAGATAGTCGAGCAGAAGCTCGGACATGACGGGCGGGCTCCGCGATGGCAGGCGACGCGTTGAAACGCGCCGGGACTGTAGCGGCGTTCGAGGAACCCCTCAACCCCCGGCCGGCGCCTGCAGTGCCGCAGCCGACGTCGGATGCGGAAAGCCCCGCCCGAGGGTGTCGGACGGGGCTTGAACATGTGATGGGCTCACCCGCAGGCGTCACGTCGGCTGGGGCTCCATGCCGCCCGACGGCTCCTCGCCCGAGGTCTTACGCGGCCGTCCCGCCGTCGGCACCGCCGAGCCCGTGGGGCCTTTCGGTGCATCGCCGGTATCGCGAACGATCGGCTCGCCGCGAATGACGCGCCGCACCTCGTCGCCATTCAGCGTCTCGTGCTCGAGCAGGGCCTTCGCAATCCCGTGCAACGCCTCCTCGTTCTCGCGGAGAATCCGGCGCGCCGTCTGCTCGCCGCCCTCGATCAAGAGCCTGACTTCCTCGTCGATGAGTTTGGCGGTCTCATCCGAGATATTGCGCGTCTGAGTCACGGAATGACCGAGGAAAACCTCCTGCTCATTGCCGTTGTAACGGACCCGGCCGAGCTTCTCCGACATGCCCCATTCCATGACCATGGCGCGCGCCAGGCGCGTCGCCTGCTGGATGTCCCCCTGAGCGCCGCTGGTGACATGATCCTCGCCCAGAACCAGGATCTCCGCCTCTCGACCACCGAAGAGTGATGCCAGATTGGCGATGCAGTATTGCCGCGAGTAGGTCATGCGATCGTTCTCGGGGAGGCTCATGGTGAGCCCTCCGGCACGGCCGCGCGGCACGATCGTCACTTTGTGCAGAGGATCGTGGCCCGGCATGTGCAGGCCGACGAGCGCATGGCCGGCCTCGTGATAGGCGACTAGCCTATTGTCCTCGGCGGTGCGGGCCGTCGAGCGGCGCTCGGCCCCCATCATCACTTTATCCTTCGCGTCCTCGAACTCACGCTGTGTGACGAGACGCTTGTTGCGGCGGGCGGCGAGCAACGCTGCCTCGTTGACGAGATTGGCGAGGTCTGCGCCTGAGAACCCCGGCGTGCCGCGCGCGATCACCTTGAGGTCGATATCCGGGGCGAGCGGCACCTTCTTGACGTGCACGCGCAGGATGCGCTCGCGGCCGATGATGTCCGGATTGGGCACCGTGATCTGTCGGTCGAAACGGCCGGGACGGAGCAGCGCCGGATCGAGCACGTCGGGACGGTTGGTCGCGGCGATCAGGATGATGCCCTCGTTGGCCTCGAAGCCGTCCATCTCGACGAGGAGTTGGTTCAGGGTCTGCTCGCGCTCGTCATTGCCGCCACCGAGACCGGCACCGCGATGACGCCCGACGGCGTCGATCTCGTCGATGAAGATGATGCAGGGGGCGTTCTTCTTCGCCTGATCGAACATGTCGCGGACCCGGCTCGCGCCGACGCCGACGAACATCTCCACGAAATCCGAGCCCGAGATGGTGAAGAACGGCACATTCGCCTCGCCGGCAATGGCGCGGGCCAGGAGTGTCTTGCCGGTGCCCGGCGGGCCGACCAGCAGCGCGCCGCGTGGGATCTTGCCGCCCAGGCGCTGGAACTTCTGGGGATCGCGGAGGAACTCGACGATCTCCTGCAGATCCTCCTTGGCCTCGTCGACGCCTGCCACGTCGTCGAAGGTCACTCGGCCCTGCCGCTCGGTCAGGAGCTTTGCCTTGGACTTGCCGAAGCCCATGGCCCGGCCGCCACCGGACTGCATCTGGCGCATGAAGAAGATCCAGACAGCCAGCAACAGCAGCATCGGAAACCACGAAATGAGGATGGAGATGAGACCAGGGGTCTCCTCCTCGCTCGGCTTGGCGACAATGTTGACGCCCGACTTGTACAGCGTGTCGACGATGCCCGGATCGTCCGGGGCCAAGGTCCAGAACGACGAGCCATCCGACTTGATGCCGCTGATCCGGTTGCCGGAGATCGTCACGTCCTTGATCTGGTTCTGGTCGACGCCCTGCCGGAACTCCGAATAGGCAATCTCCTGTGCCCGGGCGGTCGAGCGCCCCGGATTTTCGAACATCTTGAAAAGACCGACGAGCAACAGCAGGATAACGATCCAGATCGCGAAGTTCCGGAATTGCGGGTTCATCTCAGATCCTAGCTGGCAGCCTCAGACAGGCGGCGGCTCCGGGTTGCGGTTGTACATGATCTTTCAGGTCCACACCGCTGGTGTAGTGAGCCGAGATTAACATAGGTGCCCGTTCGCCCGCTGCCAAGACCGTGGACATGCGCCGTTTTGCCGGCCGCCGCGCATCATCTTCCTGTTTTTGGCTTATTTTTGGGTTTCCTGGTGTCGCCGGCCGCAAAGATGGCGTCGCGACCCGCGAAAGCCAGCCGGATACCAGCCCTTTCGGAGGCGTCCGGGGCAAGCAGCGAGGCAACGACGACGCCGTCCCGGACCGCGACCGGGGTCGCTGCCAACGCCCACGGCGCGTCGCGGCCCCCGCCGTCCGGGGCGTGCGGCCTCACCTCGACCGGATCGCGCCCCGCCTCGAGCGTGACGTGAAACCGACCGTCCCACAGTAGCGTTTCGCCCGGGCCGAGCGAGACCACCGGCAGTGGCTCCCGCCCGGTCTCGCGGCAGAACGCGGCGCGGCGGCCGCCGCCATTGCACGCGAGCGTGACGATGGTCCGGCCGAGCGTGCGACCTCCCTCTTGGGCCACGACCAGCCAGCCGGCGAGCGACTCGATCTTGGCAAGGCTCGGTGGTGCGTCGCTGCCACCAACGGAGGCGACCAGTCGCTGGATCAGGCGAACCACGATTTCCTCCGGTGCGTCAGCGAGGAGTTGCACGTCCACCGTGGCCACGCCGCAAGCATCCACCGTCACAGCCATACCGGCCCACTGGTCGCTCACCATCTCGAGCGCCTGCCGGGCCCGCTCGAGCCGCCCGGCGCTGCGGGCCAGGCGGGAAGCCGTCAGGCCAATGCTCTCGAGGGCCGGCCAGACAGCCCTGAGACGCGGCCGCTCGAAGCGCGGGTCCGTATTGCTTGGGTCCACACTGTAGGAAACGCCCTTGGCGTCGAGCGTCGCCATCAGTCGGGATTTGGCCACCCCGAGCAGTGGGCGCCTGACACTGCTGTCTCCGATCCGGGTGGCATTTGCCATGCCGGCAAGTCCGTCGAGGCCGCTCCCTCGCGCGAGCCGCATCAAGAGCGTCTCCGCCTGGTCATCCTCGGTATGCGCGGTGACGAGCCCATCGAGCCCATGGCGTCGCGCCGCCTCGCCGAGCAGTCGATAGCGGGCAGCCCGCGCCGCTTCCTGGATCCCCGTCATCGGCTTGGAACCCGTCCAATGCAGGGCTTCGGCTGTGAAGCCGAGCTGTCGGGCCGCCTCGACCACCGCCGCCGATTCTGCAGCCGACTCGGGCCGGAGGCCGTGATCGACGGTCAGCACCATCGCCCGCTGATCCGGCCGGTAAAGTTGCCGCCAGCGCGCATAGAGATGCATGAGCCCCATGCTGTCCGGGCCACCGGAAACGGCGAGGCCGATCGCTTGGAGATCTTCGAACCCGGAGAAGAGGCCGGCCAATTCGCTCTCGGCGATCGGCCCAGCGCTCATCCGCTCGCGCATCCGGCGCGCTCACGCTCGGAATCGGCGCGACGCCGGAGCTGGGCTTGTAGCTTCGGAAATTCGTTCTCGAGCGCCGCGAAGGCCGAGCAGGCGGCTTCCTTCTCGCCGAGCCGCGACAGCGCCATGGCAAGCTTCATGAGGCTGTCGGGCGCCTTCTGTCCCTTGCGGAATTTCTTGTACCCTGTGAGGAAGGCATCCGCGGCCGCCTTGTAGTTGCCGCGCACATAGTGGGTCTCGCCCAGCCAATACTGGGCGTTTCCGGCGAGCTTGCTCTTCGGATAGACCTTGAGGAACTGAGAGAAACCGCTCTCGGCCGCCTCGTAGTCCTGCTGCAGGAGATGGCCGTAGGCGACCTCGTAGGCCTGCTCGGGCGAATCGCCGAGTGCTGCGACCTCGGTCTCACTCGAGCCGCTATCGATGTTGCCGAGATCGGTCGCATCGAGCGACGATTCGCTGCTCTGGGGGATGCCGGCCTCGCTGGTGCCGTCGATCGTCTCCGGAAGCGGATCGAGTTCGGCCGATGGGGCCGCCGTACCGCCGTCCCGAAGCACGTCGCCGATCGGATCCCCTGCCCCAGCCGGATCGCCCAGAGTGAGATCGGAAAGGCCTTGGCCTTCCTCGTCAGGGGTCGTCGCCGAGAAATCACCCACATCCGGATTGGGCGCTGCGGCCGGCGGCACGCTGATCGAGCTCACGGCTTGGCCGCCGAGCGCACGGACTTCCGCGGTCAATGCCTGGAGCTGGGTCTCGAGGGCGCCGATCCGCGCCTCGGCATCGCTGCCGAGGGCCGCCCCGGAGCCGTTCCCCTGTCGCGTCATGGATTCGAGCGTCCCGATCACGACCTGCATATCCAGCATCTGTCGCTCGAGCTGGTTGATGCGGGCCTCGAGTTCACCTTGATCCCTGGTCTTTTTCTTGGTCGCTGTCTGCTCGGCGGCCGGCTCGTCCGACTGGGCCCGGACCAGGCCGGCCGGCAGCGCGATCGCCACCGTCAGGACCAGGAGAAGCCGAGCCGTGCGCGAATCCATCATGTCATATACCGGGGCAATTGCGGGCTGACCCACATGCTGCGGGCCGCCTCATTGCGAGACGGCCCAATTTCTCGACGAGAAGAGTAGCGGTTTTGTGACCTGCCCGCTACCGGCTCAGCTGCCGGGCCGTTCATTGAGCTGGGTGACGGAGCGACGATTCTGCGACCAGCAGGAGATGTCGTCACAGACCGCGACGGGCCGCTCCTTGCCATAGGAGATCGTGCGCATGCGGGCAGCGTTGATGCCCTGGGCAGTCAGGAAGTCTCGGACCGTTGCCGCACGCCGGGCCCCCAGCGCCAGATTGTATTCGCGCGTCCCTCGCTCGTCGGCGTGACCTTCGATAAGGACGGTATGTTGCGGATACTGGTTGAGCCAGGTCGCCTGATTGCGCAGGGTCTGCTGAGCGTCCGGCGTCAGGTCCCAACTGTCGGTGGTAAAGTAGACGGTATTCCCGACGTTGATCGAGAAGTCCCGGGCCGTACCGGGCTCAACGGGCAAACCATCGGGTCCGAGCGCTGCGCTCGGCGTCGGCACCTGATTGGCGCAGCCGGCGAGCCCACCGGCGACGAGCGTCACGGCGAGCAGTATCGCCAGCGTGCTCGTGCGAACGAGAGCAAACATGTTGGAACCCCCTTCTCGGCTCAACCTTCCAGGCGCGCGACCCCGCCGCCTCTGGTGCGGCGCAATTCCATACCGACGCCTACGGGACACTTCGCGCGAAAATATGGCCCCGCGATGATTCTAATGAGATGGCGGATCGCCGCGCAACGCATTCGACGAACTGCCCACAACAAAAACAGAAGCCGCGGATCCGTGCCGAAGCACCTGATCACGCGGCCTCAAGATCGTTTTCTGCCTCGCGGCAAAATCCGATATGTCGCCTTAGTTTGCGACGTGCTCGACGGTGAAGTCTGCACCGAGCTTCAAGGGCGCGGCGGCCTCACGACGACATGCACCGAGCACCGCTGCGGTGGCGATGATCATGGCAACTACGATAGCACTTTTCATGACATGTCTCCCCAGTTAATCCCCAGAAGCCAATTCGAGCGTATCTTACTCGGCAACTTGCTCGATAACCGGCGAAGCACCCAGTTTCATCGGATCATGGGCAACTTCCTTACGGCAGGCGCCGAGTGTCGCGGCGGTCGCGATGATAGCAGCGACGATGATAACGCCCTTCATGTCTTCTCTCCTCTCGATTCACGGCAATCGCCGTCTCGTGGCTTACCGGCGCAGCCTCACCAGATCAAGAAAGCCTGGAGATTGCCCCCTGGTTTTCAACATCATTGGTGCGCAAATGCCACGCCGAATCTCAGTCCCAACAATGGCGACGCTAGCGGCGAAACCGGCGGCCCACAAGCATTGGATGACATTGTGCACGATGGCTGATGCGGTTCGGCAACAGCGCGTCCCGGTGGCGGCTCGTGGACTAGTTGAGCGGCGGCGACCAGGCTGGATCGGAGGCAAAATTCGGCGTCGGAACCTGCCGCTCGTTGTAGCCGGTCAGGTCGAT
Source organism: Hyphomicrobiaceae bacterium (assembly GCA_041397825.1). Taxonomy (GTDB): domain Bacteria; phylum Pseudomonadota; class Alphaproteobacteria; order Rhizobiales; family Hyphomicrobiaceae; genus JANNSX01. The sequence continues at coordinate 245,782 of JAWKVX010000007.1, read as the reverse complement.
CGTGAAGAGCCTTGGCCCACCGCTAGCGCCCTGACTTTCCCGGAAGAACATCAGTAACCGACCATTCGGCGCCCAGGTCGGGCCCTCGTTGTGATAGCCATCAGTCAAAATGCGCTCGCCCGATCCGTCAGGCTTCATGACGCCGATCAGAAATCGGCCGTCGAGCTGCTTCGTGAAGGCGATCAGGTCGCCTCGGGGCGACCAGACGGGTGTTGCATATCGGCCTTCGGAAAAGGAGATGCGTTGCGCCTGACCGCCGCCAGCCGACATCACGTAGAGCTGCTGACTGCCGTCGCGGTCGGATTCGAACACGATCCTCGTACCGTCGGGTGAGAAGCACGGTCCGGTGTCGATGGCACGGGTGCCGGTCAACTGCCTTAGCTGGCGGCTGGCAAGGTCCATCTCGAACAGGTTGACCCAGCCTTCGGGGCTCCCGAGGCTCATGACGATCCGCCCACCGTCGGGCGAGAAACGCGGGGCGAAGGCCATGTTCGGGAAATTGCCGACAAGTTCCTTCTGCCCGGTGTCGAGGTTCTGCAGAAAGACGTGCGGCGTCCCCTGCTCGAACGAGGTGTAGGTGATCATCTGGCTCGACGGCGAGAAGCGCGGCGTCAGCACCAGGGTCTGGCCAGCCGTCAGCGTCCGCAGATTGAATCCGTCCTGATCCATGACGGCGAGGCGCTTGACCCGGGCATCCTTGGGGCCCGTCTCGTCGACAAAGACGACGCGGGTGTCGAAATAGCCCTTCTCGCCCGTCATGCGCTCATAGATGGTGTCGGAGATGACGTGAGCGATCCGACGCCAGTTGTCCGGATTGGTCGAATAGCTCTGTCCGGCCAACTGTTTGCCGGAGGCGACGTCCCAAAGGCGGAACTCGACCTTGATGCGGCCGTCGCCGGTCGGACTGACGCCACCAACAACCAAAGCCTGGGCATCGATGGTGCGCCAATCGGCGAAGCGCGGTGGCTTGTTGACAGAGGCCGGCCGATCGATGAAGGCGCCACGATCCAGCGCGGCGAACAGTCCCGATGACGAGAGGTTGTTGGCGATGACGTCGGCCATCTGGGCACCGACATCGCTCTCGCCGATGAAATAGGGGATGGCGATGCGGAGCGGGTCGACATTGCCTTGGGTGACGTCGACATCGAGCTGTGCGCGGGCGGTCGAGGCCAGCCCGACAGGGCCCAACATCACGGCGAGGAACACGGCAACACCGAGGTGCCATGCCTTCCGACTCCTTCGTTTCGCGAGGCGGAAGGGCACGATGGTCCATATTGCGCGGATGTCGCCGCAAGACATCGGATGGGAGGCAAGGTGATTTCGCATGGGGAACCTTAGGCCGCGTCCGGCCAAATCGCGCGGAGGGCCGGCATTCGTCAACCCCCGAATCCGCTGCCGAGCATCTCAGAGGGATCGAACTTGAAGTTCACCGAGCGCCAGGTCGTATAGTGCTCGGTCGGCAGGTTGTAGGGTTGGCAATCGAAGACCGCCCGCACGGCGCTCTCCTCGGCGATCAGGAACAAGGGTGAGGCCTGACGGTCGAGGGTGCGCGGCATGCCGCGCAGCATGCCGTCCTCACTGAGCTCGATATTCAACCGGACGGTCATCAGATCGGCGCCGGTGGCACCCGTGGGCGGGTTCCAGCATCGCTTGATCTGTTGGCGGAGAGCCGCGATCAGCGCCTGCTTCTCGCTGATGGTGAGCCCGGTTCCGGTGCCGTTCTCGGCGCCGATCTGGAGCTTCGGCTTTTCCTTCGGCTTGGCAGCGGCCTTCGTGGTCGACGCCTCGGCGGCCGCGTTCGGCTGCTTGTCGAGCAGCGCCGCGATCTTGTCCGGGTCGAACTCCTCCTTGGCCTTCACCGCCTTCTTGTCTTTCTTGGGCTCCTCCTTCTTGGCAGCCTTGGGCTCGTCCTTTTTCTTCGGCTCCTCGGCCTTTTTCGCCGGCACCGTGGCGGTCTCGACCTTGGGCTCCTCCTTCTTGACCTCGGGCTTCGTCGGCTCGGGCGGAGGCTCCACCTTCTTGGGCTCGACCTTCTTCGGCTCCTCGACCTTGACCTCCTCCTTCTTCTCAGGGTCCTTGGCCTTCACTGCCTCCTTCTTGGTCGGCGCGACGACGGCGACGCGCTCGTTCTTGGCCTTGGCCGGCTTCTCGGTCTGCTTGGTCTTGTCCTTGTCGCCTTTGACGGCCTCGGTCTTGGCATTCTTGTCGCCCTGGCGGATGTTGGGGACATCGGCGATCGAGACGAGGTCGACATTGACGGGGACGTCCTCGACGGGCGCCAGCGTGTGGGTCGCGGCGACCGAATAGAGCGCCCAGGCGAGAAGCACCAGATGCACGCCAATGGATACGATCACGCCAATCCGCATGTCAGCCCTCGCCTCTCAGGACCGGTCCTCGACATCGGTCACGAGCGACACTTTCTTGAAGCCGGCGGCGCTCAGTCGCGCCATGACCTTCATGACGGTCCCATAGTCGGTTGCCGCATCGCCGCGGACGAACACGGGATCGTCCAAACCTTGCTTCCTCGCCTCGGCGATCGCCTTGAGCTTGGCCTCCAGCTCGCTGAGCTCGACCGCCGTCTCGCCGATGAAGACCTCGCCGGTCTTCTTGACCGTCACGGCGAGCGGCTCGCCCTTGGTCGCCGGCAGCTGCTCTCCCTTCGAGGTCTTCGGCAGCTCGATCGGCACGCCCACCGTCAGGAGGGGCGCCGCCACCATGAAGATGATCAGCAACACAAGCATCACGTCGACCATCGGCGTGACGTTGATCTCGGCGATCGGCGCGTGTTTCTTCCGCCGCCCGCGACGGCTGGTGCCTCCTGCGCCTGCCCCGACATGCATACCCATGTTCAGCTCGCCCGCTGTTGCACAACCGGCGCCTGGGCCGGCTGATCCATGCGTTGGTCGACCTGGCGCGACACGATCGCCGCGAACTCGTCCGCGAAGCTTTCGAGCCGCTGCTCGAGGCGCGACGATTCGGACGCGAACTTATTGTAGAAGATCACCGCCGGTATGGCGGCAAGAAGGCCGAGGGCGGTGGCAAACAGCGCCTCGGCAATGCCGGGGGCGACGACCGCGAGGTTCGTGTTCTTCGAGGCGGCGATCGCCTGGAAGCTCGTCATGATGCCCCAGACCGTTCCGAACAGTCCGATGAACGGCGCGGCCGACCCGGTCGTCGCCAGGAAGCCCAAACGATGGTTGAGCCGCTCCAACTCGCGCGAGATCGTCACGTCCATGACCTTCTCGACGCGAAGCTGAATGCCACGGAGCGTCTTCGGATTCTGCTCGACGGTGCGCTTCCACTCGCGCATGGCGGCGACGAACAAGGCGCCCATCGCCTGCACCCGCTGGCGGGAGAGGACGTTGAACAGATCGTCCAGGGGCTGGCCGGACCAGAAGGCGGCCTCGAATCGCTCGGTCTCCCGGCGCGCGCGGCCGAAGGTGATGAATTTCTCGATGATGATCGCCCAGCTCCAAACCGAGGCGAACAACAACCCGAGCATGACGATCTTGACGACGATATGCGCCTGGAGAAACAGCTCCAGGAACGAGAACCCGCCGCCAGAAAGTGCCGAATTGCCGAAGGTTTCCAACTGTTCCATGCTGCTCAGGCGGCCTCTTTAAGACGGTCGGTCGTACGCCAGGATCGGGCTTGTCCACCCGCCGGCGGCCGCTCGCGGGAGAGGCCGGGATGCGCCCGTCCCACATCCCTTCGAGGCTCGCTTAGAGCCAACCAATGTGACTAAACTGCGACCCGCTGCCCCACCTCCGAGCCGGCCGAGCCTAGTCTTGTGCTCGGTGCTTCGCAAAGGCTCAGATGTCGCGTCGCGGCAGGGCTGGCTGCCGGCCCGGTCGCTCGCCCTGACGTCCGAGCTGGGCGCTTGGTCTCCCGCAAGTGTCCGACCGATCGCGGCGACGGTCAAAATCCTATTGAGCCTCGGTTCGAACTGATCTACCAGCGGCCCTCCGGAAAGGCTCAGAACTTGCGCAGTCCGACGACCGAGAAACACTTGGGCCTGATCGCGCTCGCCAGCATCGGCGTGGCGCTTTTGACCATGGGCATCAAGTACATCGCCTATCTCAAGACAGGCAGCATCGCCCTCTACTCGGATGCGCTCGAGAGCATCGTCAACGTCATCGCCGCCGTGGCGGCCTTCGCCGCCCTGCGCTACAGCCAGCGGCCGGCGGACCGCAATCACCCCTTCGGACATCACAAAGCCGAGTACTTCTCGGCCGTGCTCGAAGGCGTGCTCATCGTCATCGCCGCGCTGATGATCCTTCGCGAGGCCATTCCCGCCTTTGCAACACCCCGCGTGATCGACGCCCCTGCCATCGGCCTCGCCATCTCGTCTCTGGCCATGCTCCTCAACGGTCTCTGGGCGGCGCTCCTCGTCCGGGTCGGCACACGCATGCATTCGCCGGCCCTCGCCTCGGACGGCCACCACCTGTGGTCCGACGTCATCACCTCGGCCGGCGTGCTGGTGGGACTGGGGCTGGCACTCCTGACGGGTTGGCTCGTGCTCGATCCCCTTCTCGCCTCGATCGTCGCCGTCAACATTCTCTGGACCGGCTGGAAGGTGGTTCGCGACTCTGCGAGCGGATTGCTCGACCGGGCCGTACCCGCCGATCTCCAGGAGACGATACGAAGTGTGATCACTCAGTCGAGCGCAGGCGCCCTCGAGTTTCACGACCTGAGGACGCGACTGGCGGGGCCCGCAGCCTTCATCGAGTTCCACATGGTCGTGCCGGGTGCCATGCCCGTCTCGACCGCGCACCGCATCTGCGATTCGATCGAGGCGGCGCTCGACGACGCCGTGCCGGGCGCCCGCGTGCTGATCCATATCGAGCCCGAGGGCGAGGCGAAGCATTCCGGTGCGCTGGTCGGCTGATCAGCCGACACCGAAGGCCGACCGGATGCCTGGCGGCAGACGGAGTGGCTTGCCCGCGGTCGAGACGAGCACGACCAGCACGGAGGCGCGGAACAGCTCGCTGTCGGCCTTCCGGACGATCTGGTGAAGCTCCAGAGTGGCCTTTGTCACCTCACCCACCCTGGTCTCGATCTCGAGCACGTCGTCGATGCGCGCGGGCTTCAGGAAATCGAGGTGCATGCGGCGCACGACGAAAGCGGCCGGCGCCGCGCCTTCGCCGGCGAGCAGCTCCGAATGGTGGATGCCCTTCAATCGAAGGAAGTCCGAACGGCCGCGCTCGATCCATTTGAGGTAGGTGGCGTGATAGACGAGCCCGGAAAAGTCGGTGTCCTCGAAATAGACCCGGACCGGCAGCACGTGCCGCGTGCCGCCGGCGGTCTCGACGAGGCGGCCGGCGAGATCCGGCCACGTCTCTCTCGTCGACGCCATCTCAGGCGAGCGCCGTGTTGGCCCTGACGACTCCCGGTCGCTCGGCGATGTCCTTGCGCCAGCGCTGAATATGGGCGTAGCCGCTGAACCTGTCGTGCTCGAAGGTATCGGCCATCGGCCAGGCGAGAATGTCGGCGAGACTGAATCCGTCGCCAGCCAGGAACCTGTTCGCAGCGAGCCGGTCGTCCATGTGCTTGTAGAGGACGTTGATGCGGTCCTTGATGGCAGGCCGAGCCTGAGGCAGCTTTGGCTCCATCCGCTCGGCCAGGAAGAAGGCGACCCCCATGCCCGGTGAGAGATCGGTCGCCTGGAACATCATCCACTCATAGACCCGAGCCCGCTCGGCCGGGGTCTTGCCGGTGAGCTTCTGCGCCTTCTCGGCAAGGTAGAGCATGATGGCGATGGTCTGCGTCAGCACGAAGGGACCACCGGGAGCGTCCGTGTCGACGATCGTCGGGATTCGGCCCGTCGGATTGAGCTTCAAGTAGGCCGGCGATTTGTGCTCATTCTTGTCGAAGGAGAGCTTGTTGAGCTTGTAGGCCAGGCCCAGCTCTTCAAGTGTGATGACGATGCGTTGGCCGTTGGTACCGCCGGCGACGTAGGCTTCGATCATGGGGTGCTCCCTAGGGGCAACGCGCCTGTTGGCGCCGCCCCTTTCTCGGACGGACATAGACTTTCCGCAAGTGGTCGACCGGAATGCGCCCCCCTTGACCGGGCCCGGCGACATCGGCAAGCAGATGCCTCGATAGTCGAGCAATCGGATGAGCACATTGGCCGTCAACAGGCGTGATCTACTGGCGAGCGCCGCCGTGCTGCTGTCCGGCGCAGCCTGGGGCGTGTTCTGGCTGCCGGCACGGAGCCTGGCCCGGATGGGCGTCGACAGTACATGGCTGGCGCTCTGGCTGTTCGTCATCTCGCTTGCGGTCGTCATCCCGATGGCAGCCTGGAGCTGGCGGGCCCTGCACCGTGCCGGCACGTCGTTCCTGTTGACCGGCCTGATGACCGGACCCGCCTTCAGTCTTTACACCGTGAGCCTTGTCACCACCGACGTCATTCACGCGCTGCTTCTGTTCTACGTCTCGCCCGCCTGGTCGACACTCCTCACCTGGGCTACTCGGGGCGGTCTGATCACTGGTCGTCGCATTTTGGCTTTGGCCCTCGCTTTCGCAGGTCTCGTCGTCGTCCTCGGCGGTACGCATGGGGTGCCCCTCCCCCACAACGCCGGCGACTGGATGGCCCTTATCGCCGGCGTCCTGTGGGCCGCCGGCTCGACCCGATCGAACGCCGAGCATAGCCTTGTGGTGACCGCGCCGGTCGCCGCATTCACCATCGGCGGCCTGCTGGCGGCCCTCGCTCTGGTCAGCCTGCCACTCGGGCCGATCGGCGAGGCTCCGGGCCCCGGCGTGATGTCGGAAGCGCTCCCGTGGATTGCCCTCTTGTCCGTGGCTGGCTTCGTGCCGTCGACCTATGCGCTGCTCTGGAGCACTCAGGTTCTCGATGCCGGCCGTGTTGGCATCCTGCTGATGTCCGAGGTGGTGGTGGGTACGGTCACGGCGGCACTTTTTGCCGGCGAGTCGTTCGGCTGGCGCGAGGCCGTCGGCTCACTGTTGATCGTCGGCGCCGGGTTCGTCGAGGTCAGTGGCGCCGCACGCCGGACTGTTACCGTCTGACATGTCATGTGCATTGCGGATGGGTTCAGGCTAGTCTTCGCTGCGGCCGAATCGCCGGGCGGGTTCGAAACAGGGCCGGGCGGAAGAGGGGCATAGCATGCAGGCGGGACGACAGGGCGGCCCTGGACACGCTCAACCGACACCCCTCGGGACCGCCTTCGGCGTTTTCCGACGTGCCTTCCTGCCTCTCGCGATCTTCAGCGTTTTCGCCAACATCCTGCTGTTCGTCGGACCGGTCTACATGCTGGAGGTCTACGACCGGGTGGTTGCGAGCCGCAGCGTTCCGACGCTGGTGGCACTGACGATCATCGCGGCGGCCCTACTGTTCGCCTATGCGCTGATCGACCTGGTGCGTGGCCGCGTCCTGTCGCGGGCCGGCGCCCAGTTCGACGAGGCGCTGCGCGGGCCGCTCTTCAACAGTGCGCTGATGACCGCACTTGCCTCCAAGACCGGCAATTCCGTTCAGTCCCTGCGCGATCTCGACGTCATCCGCGACTTCTGGAGCGGCGCCGCAGTGACGACATTGACGGACACGCCCTTCGCACCGATCTTCGTCGCCGTATGCTTCTGGTTCCATCCCATCCTCGGTCTGGTTGCTCTCGGCGGAGCGGTGCTGCTCTTCTTGCTAGCCTTCGCCAATGAGCGGGCCACCCGAAAAGGCCTGCAGGCGGCCGCTCGCTCGAGCATCGAGGCCAACAACTACGTAACGGCGACCACGCGCAACGTCGAGGTGATCCATGCCCTTGGCATGCAGGCGGCGTTGCACGGCCGCTGGGTGGACAAACATCGGGATGCCATCGCCTGGCAATCACAAACCAGCGACCGGGCTGCCAGTATTCTGTCGTCGACGAAGTTCGTCAGGCAATTCGTGCAGTCGGGAATCCTCGGTGTCGGCGCCTGGCTGGCGGTGCGCGGCGACATCACGGCTGGAACGATGATCGCCGCCTCGATCATGATGGGGCGCGCTCTGCAGCCGGTCGAGCAGGTGGTCGCCCAATGGAAGGGTTTCCAGACCGCCCGGCAGGCCTGGAGCCGGGTCGAGCAGCTCCTATCGGCAGTCCCGCAACAGATGGAGCGGACGCCGCTGCCGACGCCGAAGGGCACCGTCACGGCGGAAGGCGTGAGCGTGACGGCACCCGGACGCCAACAGATCATTCTCAGAAACGTCAGCTTCGGCATCGGCGCAGGCGAGGTGCTGGCGATCGTCGGTCCATCGGCCGCCGGCAAGTCGACTTTGGCGCGCGTGCTCGTCGGTGTCTGGCCAATTGCAGCCGGCGCGGTTCGCCTCGACGGCTCTGATCTCCGTCACTGGGAGCCCGAGCGGCTCGGGCCGCACATCGGTTATCTGCCGCAAGACGTCGAGCTGTTCTCCGGCAGCATCGGCGAGAACATCGCCCGCTTCCGGCCGGCCACGCTCGACGAGATCAAGGCCGCCGTCGCTCTCGCCGGTGCGGATGGACTGATCGACGAGCTGCCGAACGGCTACGAGACCGAGATCGGCGAGAGCGGCCTCACGCTCTCGGCCGGACAGCGGCAGCGCATCGGGTTGGCGCGGGCCGTCTTCGGCGATCCCAAGCTCGTCGTGCTGGATGAACCCAATGCCAACCTCGATGTCGCCGGCGACGAGGCCCTGGGCAATACGATCCGACGACTGAAGGCGAAAGGTACGACCACAGTTCTGGTCACGCACAAACCCAGTCTCGTCGCCGATGCCGATAAGATGCTCGTCCTGACGGACGGAGCCGTCAAACTGTTTGGGCCAAAGGATCAGGTTCTGGCCGAGCTCAACAAGTCGCGGCAGGGCCCTCGCGCCGCGATGCCGGCGCAGCCATCGGCGGCAGCGACGCCGATTCGCAGTATGCGTCCGCAAAGAGCCGACGGACGTTAAACCTGCACGGCCTTTACGCGCGCGTCTCACTCATCGTCCGTCGACGACCACCGCATACTGCCCGAATCGAAATACGCAATGGCGTACATAGTGTTCCGTGAACTGATTTCTTTACAACAACACATTTTGCTCGTATCACAAATCTGCAACGAGCGGACACTTGCGTCCGCCAGTCATCAACTAGGGACGACGGAACATGTATGGGAATCCACAAAAGCGATCTGACAAGCGCACACAGGCGCTGAGACGCGAGGCCGGCACCTGGCTCCGGGAGCTTCGCGAGAAGAAGGGCCTGTCGCAGCGCGAACTCGCAACTCTGGTTGGTGCCGAGTACTACACGTTCATCTCACAACTCGAGACGGGACGCGGACGCCTGCCGCCGGATCGCTATCGCGATTGGGCGCGCGCCCTCGGTATCAGTCCCAAGCCTTTCGTGAAGCGTCTGCTGCGCTACTATGATCCGGTGACGCACCAAATTCTCTTCGAGGGGTAGGCCTGTTCCTGCGGAGGTGCTTCCGGCCTCGTAGGAGGCCGGAAGTGGTCCACGCCTCCGCACCAACCGCTCCAGAAGATTGTTCTTGATTTGTTCCATTTTTTGCTCTAGATTTGTGCCGTCCCAATTGCGGAGCGGCGTCTGTGCACGATCCTGAGTATCCCGCTATTCCGATCGACGCCCGGCGAGGCCGTGGCGCTGCCAGCAACGTGAGCGGTCGCTTCGAGGTCGAGAGCCGGCAGCCGATCGATGATGGATGGCACAGCCTCGCTGACGCGACCCCGGCGCTGACCGAGGTGCAGATCGAGGCCGCGCGCACCATCATTACCACGAACCAGTCTCCCGACATCTCCTTCGACCAGTCGATCAATGCCTACCGAGGCTGCGAGCATGGCTGCATCTACTGCTACGCGCGCCCGACCCATTGCTATCTCGGTCACTCGGCGGGCCTCGACTTCGAGACGCGGCTCTATGCCAAGGCCAATGCCCGGGATCGGCTCGAAGCGGAGCTGGCGGAGCCTGGTTATCGCGCGAGCACGATTGCGCTCGGCACCAATACCGACCCCTACCAGCCGATCGAGCGGCGCTACGAGATCACGCGGCAGATCCTCGAGGTGCTGCGAAAGACCCGACATCCCGTGGGCATCGTCACGAAATCGGCACTGGTGACGCGGGATATCGACATTCTCGGCGAGATGGCCCGGCAGGGCCTGGCCAAGGTCGCCCTCTCGATTACGACGCTCGACCGTCACCTCGCGCGTCGCATGGAGCCGCGCGCCGCGACGCCAGAGCGGCGCCTCGAGGCCCTCCGTCAGGTGAGTGCCGCCGGTATTCCGACGGCGGTGATGGTCGCCCCGATCGTGCCGTCACTGACCGACAGCGAGCTCGAGGGTATCCTCGAGGCGGCGCGCGACGCCGGCGCCTCAGAGGCCGGCTATGTGCTGTTGCGTTTGCCGCTCGAGATCAAGGATCTCTTCGGCGAATGGCTGGCGGAGCACGCGCCCGACCGTGCGCGGCGGGTCATGGCGATCCTGCGGGAGATGCGCGAAGGCAAGGACTACGACTCGCGCTGGCATGTCCGGCAGAAGGGCACGGGCCCCTATGCGCAGCTGATCGCCCGGAGATTTCAGCTCGCCCTCAAGCGGCTTGGTCTCAACCAGAGACGCGAGCATCTGAGGACCGATCTGTTCGAGCCGCCGGTCCTGCCGGGCCAGCAAATGCGTCTCCTGTGACCGAGGCCCCGATGCCGGCATCCTTTGCGCAGAAGGCAGCGCCGAGTTGTAGGCACGTGCCGAGCCGTTCGGTCCGCGCTAGTCTCGGCCTCATGGGCAGGCAACGCGCACGATCCGGGCCGGATTTCGAGCATGAGCTGAGACTCATGGCGGCGGGACGCGGCCCTATTGCCGGCATCGACGAGGCCGGAAGAGGCCCCCTTGCCGGCCCGGTGGTCGCGGCCGCCGTCATTCTCGATCCCGCTTGCATTCCCGAAGGTCTCGACGACTCGAAACGTCTCACGCCCGAGGCTCGTGAGCGCTTGTTCACCGACCTCTCGCGATCGGCGGAGATCGGCGTCGGCATCGCCGACGTCCACCGCATCGACCGCGACAACATCCTCCGGGCAACCCTGTGGGCCATGGCCGAGGCAGCCCGCCGGCTCGGCCGGCGCCCGGCGACGGCCCTCGTCGACGGCAATCGGGCCCCGGAACTCGACTGCACCATCGAGACCATCGTTTCCGGGGATGCCAAGGTGGCCTCGATCGCCGCTGCCTCGATCGTCGCCAAGGTGACACGCGATCGCGCGATGCGCGAGCTGGCGGACCGCTATCCCGCCTTCGGGTTCGAGCGGCACAAGGGCTATGGCACTGCGGAGCATCTGGCAGCCCTCCGGCGGCTCGGGCCGACGCCTGAACATCGGCGGTCGTTCGCCCCGGTCGCGGCTGCGCTCGGCGAATCGACGAACGCGGAGGACAATCAAACGTAAACGAACCGTTAGCCATTTACGGAATATTAACCGGCCTTAGCTATCCCTTAACGCGTCGCCGCATGTGTCTGCGTCTGAGGTCGGAGGGTACGCCTTGGAGTTCGCACAGTTGGTGTTTGGTATCGAGAGTAGCGTCACATGGGTCAGCGTCGCCGTCAGAATGAAGCTCAGTCGAAGTGCCGGATCGAGATCGGCGACTGCCTCGAGGCACTCGCCCGCCTGCCATCCTCCAGTGTCGATCTGGTGTTTGCTGATCCCCCTTACAATCTTCAGCTCGCCGGCGATCTCCTCCGTCCGAACAACACGCTGGTAGACGGCGTCCATCAGGACTGGGACCAGTTCGGCAGCTTCGAGACCTACGACAGGTTCACGCACCAATGGCTCGCCGAGTGCCGGCGCGTGCTGAAGCCCGACGGTGCGATCTGGGTCATCGGCTCGTATCACAACATCTTCCGGCTCGGCGTCGCCTTGCAGGATCTCGGCTACTGGTTGCTCAACGACGTCGTCTGGCGCAAGGTCAACCCGATGCCCAATTTCCGGGGACGCCGGCTCACCAACGCGCACGAGACCCTCATCTGGGCCGCCCGGGAGAAGTCCTCCCGATACACCTTCAACTATGAGGCGCTCAAGGCCATCTCGGACGACGTGCAGATGCGCTCTGACTGGCTGCTGCCGATCTGCTCCGGACCGGAGCGCCTGAAGGACGAGGGCGGGCGCAAGGCGCATCCGACGCAGAAACCGGAATCCCTCCTGCACCGCGTTTTGATCGCCTCCACCAATCCGGGTGATGTCGTGCTCGATCCTTTCTTCGGCACCGGCACGACGGGTGCCGTCGCCAAGCGGCTCGGCCGGCGCTGGATCGGCATCGAGCGTGACAGTGATTATGCGCGGGCCGCGCAGGAGCGGATCGACCGGGTGGAGCCGGCCGGCGACCGAGCGCTCGAGGTGCTCAAGAGCCGTCGGGCCGAGCCACGGGTCGGATTCGGCACGATCGTCGAGCTCGGCATGATCGCGCCCGGCAGCGCGCTCTTCGACGGCCGCCGCACGCACAAGGCAGAGGTCCGCATCGACGGCACACTGGCGGTGCCCGGCGCCCAGGGCTCGATCCACAAGCTCGGTGCCCTCGTCCAGGGCCGGGCCGCCTGCAACGGCTGGATGTTCTGGCACTACGAGACCGGCGGCAAACTGGCCCCGATCGATCGTCTGAGATCGGAGGCACGGGTCAGGCTCGGGCTCAGTGGAGAGGCGGGCGAGACGCTGCGCTGACCGGATCGTGACCGACGCCACCGCTCGACCCGTTGGGGCCCCTGAAGCTCTCTCCTGACCGCTGGAGATGCTCCGGCTCTCGATTTCTCCCAAGTGGACCGGAAACGACAGGTGTCCCATCGCTCCAAAATCGAAGTCGGGAGGCGCGAGCCTACGATTCTGGCGCGACATGACGGCCAAGCGGACCATCATCGACGGGCTGTGGCGTTGATGGTGTGTTTGTTGACCCCACCCTAGCTGCATCACAGGTCAGCAAAGGCGCGACGCCACACGAGCAGCAGCGCCCAAACGGGTGCTTGACCGGCCCCCGCCGAACGGGCACGGAAAGCGCCATGAACATTCTCCTCATCGGCTCGGGCGGCCGCGAGCATGCGCTCGCCTGGGCCATCGCCAAGAGCCCCCTTCTCACCAAGCTCTACGCCGCGCCCGGCAATCCTGGCATTGCCGAGCTTGCCGAGCTTGCTGTGCTCGATGTCACCGACCATGGCGCGGTCATCCGGTTCTGCCGCGACAGGAGTATCGGCTTCGTCGTCGTCGGCCCGGAGGCCCCGCTCGTCGCCGGCCTCGTCGACGATCTCGCTTCGGCCGGCATCAAGGCCTTCGGACCGACGAAGGCGGCCGCGCAATTGGAAGGCTCGAAAGGCTATACGAAGGACCTCTGCGCCGAGGCCGGCATTCCGACGGGTCGCTATCGCCGCTTCACCGAGGCCGCTCCAGCGCGCGCCTACGCGGCCGAGCAAGGCGCTCCCATCGTCGTCAAGGCGGATGGGCTGGCGGCCGGCAAGGGCGTCACCGTCGCCATGACCCTCGCCGAGGCGGAAGCCGCCATCGACGTGTGCTTCTCCGGCGCGCTCGGTGCCGCCGGGGCAGAGGTCGTCGTCGAGGAATTTCTCGACGGCGAGGAAGCGAGCTACTTCGCCCTCGTCGACGGCGTCGATGCGCTGCCGCTCGTCACCGCCCAGGACCACAAGCGGGCTTTCGACGGCGACACCGGCCCCAATACAGGCGGCATGGGGGCCTACTCGCCGGCTCCCGTCATGACGGCAGACTTGTGCGCCCGTACCTTACGGGAGATCATTCAGCCGACGGTCACCGCCATGGCCCGCCGCGGCACACCCTTCAAGGGCGTGCTCTATGCCGGACTGATGATCACGAAGCATGGACCGAAACTGATCGAGTACAATGTCCGCTTCGGCGACCCGGAGTGCCAGGTGCTGATGCTGAGGCTCAAGTCGGACCTGCTGCCCTCACTCCTTGCGACCGTCGACGGCAAGCTCGCGCAGATCGATCTCGATTGGCGCGATGATCCGGCGCTCACCGTCGTCATGGCGGCGAAGGGCTATCCGGGCGACTACGCCAAGGGTAGCGAGATCGGAGGTCTCAAGACGGCCGGCCAGATGGACGGTGTCCAGATCTTCCACGCCGGCACGAAGCGCGACGGCGCCCGCCTCGTCGCCAATGGCGGCCGCGTGCTCAACGTCACGGCGCGCGGCGCGACGATCGCCGAGGCCCAGGCCCGGGCCTACGTCGCCGTCGATGCCATCGACTGGCCCGACGGCTTCTGCCGCCGCGACATCGGCTGGCGGGCGATCAATAGAGAGCGGCTATGAGCCTCTACACCCGCTGGGTCATCGCCACTGTCGGGGCAGCCGTCGCAGGCTATCTCCTGACGCTGCCGATCTACCGGCACGCGGCCGACCTCGGTCTCGGTGACCGATTTACTCAATGGCAGGCCGCTGCGGGCCTGATCGAACTCGTCGTCTACGTGCTCGTGACCTACTGGGCGCTCGCGCCGGTCTTCCCGAAGCTCCGCGCCGCACGCTACGCTGCGCTGACGATCTTGCCGACACTGATACTTCTGGTGCTGCTCGCCATGCTTGACGCCGACATTCATGGCGCCGCCGGGTCTGCAGCGCCACCGGCCGACGCGCCCGGCGAGGATTCGATCATCGCGGCACTGATCGCCGCGCCCTTCCTGCTGCTCGCCACCTGGGGACTGTTCTCGCTGCAGTGGCTTTCGCTCAGCGAGGCGGCCGAGGGCTACTGGCCGTGGGTCGGCTGGGCCATTGCCGGGACCGTTGCGGCCTATGGCCTGGCGCTTTTCGTCGAACAAAGTCTCGGCAGCTCGCCATACGCCGATCTGTCGACAGCAGGCCGCCAGGCGTCGGTCTATCTCTACGCCGTCGCCATCTCGTCACTCTTTGGCATCGTCAGCGGCATCGGCGTGGCACGGCTCCGGCCCAAGCCCTGAGCCCCTTCCTCAGACCCCCGGCATGAAGCAGAGATCGGTGTCTTCGGGCCGCGCCCCGGCGGCCGTCAGCATAGCGTGCACCTGGCCACGATGATGCGTCTGATGATTGAAAAGGTGGGTGACGAGCAGCCAACGCGGCTTCGTGACATCGCGATTGTAGACGCCCGAGTACCAGGTAAGCTCGCCATCGAGCCAGGCAGCGTCGAGACGCTCGGCCCAATCGATGATGACCTGGTCGAAGCGGACGCGCTCGGCCCGAAGCTCCACCCAATCCGTGATTGCCGTCGCCGAGTCCGCGATCGACCTCGCCTTCGGCGCCGGCGTACCTGCAAAACGGTGCAACCAGATCTGGTCACCGAACAGGATGTGGCAGAGCGTGCCGTGGATCGACTTGAAGAAGGCGCCGCGGTCGCTCTTGCGCGCTTCGTCCGTCAGTCCATCGGCCGCCGTGTAGAGACTCTGGTTTTGCCACCGATTGTAGCGGGCGAGGGTTCTGACCTGGACGAGCGACATCATGCCGGCGACGCCCGCCACCTCAGCCGACGATCTCGAAGCCCGCGAAATTGAGCGCAATCTCGATCTGGGCGTTCTCGGGGCTGTCGGATCCATGCACCGAGTTACGCTCGATGCTTTCGGCACACGCCTTGCGGATGGTACCGGCGTCGGCATTGGCCGGGTTGGTGGCGCCCATCACGGTCCGGTACGTCTTGATCGCGTCCTCGCCCTCGAGCACCTGCACGACGATCGGACCGGACGTCATGAACTTCACAAGATCGGCATAGAACGGCCGCGCCGCATGTACCTCATAGAATTTCTTGGCTTGCGCCTCGGACCAGCGCACCCGCTTCTGGGCGACGATCCGGAGGCCGGCCGCCTCGATCATGCCGTTGATCTTGCCGGTCAGGTTTCGCTGAGTGGCGTCCGGCTTGATGATGGAGAAGGTGCGCTCGATGGCCATGGGCGTGACTTTCCAAATCCGATGTTTTCGAAGAGGCTGGGGCCTTATAGCCAGCGCCTTTCAACCCATCAAGGGAGCAAGCCGATGCAACCGGTCGCCTATCAGGATGCCGCACCCGAGGTTCGAGCCGTCTTCGACGACATCATGGCAACCCGCAAGGTCGACGACGTCAATAATTTCTGGAAATACCTCGCCAACGAGCCCCGGATGCTCGAGCAGGTCTGGGCAAGCCTCAAAGCGATCATGGGCAAGGGAGCACTCGACCCCTTGACGAAGGAACTCGTCTACGTCGCCATCTCGATCACCAACAACTGCGACTACTGCATGGCGAGCCATACGGCTGCGGCCCGTGCCAAGGGCGCAACCGATGCCCAGATCAACGAGCTCTATGCCGTGGTGGGTCTTGCAAACATGACGAACCGGCTTGCCAACGCCTATCGCGTGCCGGTCGACGAGGCGTTCAAGCGCTGAGGACCCTCGGCGCGCTCAGTGTCCGTCGAAGGCGACGAGCGCATGACAGGCGATGCCAAGCTCGCCCAAGCGGATCATGCCGCCGAGGTCGGGGAGATCGATGACGAAGGCCGCACCGATCAAGTGGCCGCCGGAGCGCTGAATGAGCTTCGCGGCCGCTTCGGCAGTGCCGCCGGTCGCGATCAGATCGTCGACGAGGAGCACGCGCCGGCCGGGTAGAATGGCATCCTCGTGCATCTCTATGACGTCGACCCCGTACTCAAGCGTGTAGTCCTGGCCGATCGTCCGCCAGGGCAGCTTACCCTTCTTGCGTATCGGCACGAAGCCAGTGCCGAGAACATGGGCGACGGCCCCGCCCAGGATGAAGCCGCGCGCCTCGATGCCTGCGACCGCCTCGATCGACTGTCCGCGAAACGGCTCCGCCAGCGCCTCGACGCTGTCGCGAAAGCCCGCCGGATCGCCGAGCAGGGTCGTGATGTCCCGAAAGATGATACCGGGTTTCGGATAGTCGGGAATGCTGCGGACTAGGTCGCGAATAGCCGCCACTTTTGCCTCCGCCGGATCTGCCGCCGCACCGGTCCATGGCCTGCGATGGCCCTGACGGTTGCTTCGAGTTGCCTCATTCCCCTGATAGGCAATGCCATCCGGGGACGCAAGGAAAGAGGCCGACAATGGACAAGCTGTCCCTTGCCTTATCAGACTCCGACCGCATCGACGATCTTCCCCGCGCCTTCACCTACCGCCGCCAGCGCGCCCTCGAGGCTGCGGAATCGAGGAACGCGCCGGAGCTGGCGGACAACGGCCCCCTCGACGTTACGATCGGTCGATTGACCATTTTCTTCCTCAAATGCGCCATCGCCGTCGTCCCTGCCCTCTGCCTGCTGACCGCCGCACTGTGGGTCGTGGCGGCGTTGTCAGGCATCCTTCCGGGACTCGACGCACTGAAGATGCTCCTGGCGGCTCCGGCTGCGACCGTATAGGTCGTGGCGCAGCCTTTCGACGGTTCCGTTCCTCGGGTAGGCTTGAGCGACCGGGTCCGGCATCGACCGGCCCCGACGCATGCTCCAACGGGGAACTCATGACCGCACTGAAATCGAACGGCCAACTGGAGGCCAAGCTTCGCGCTGGCCAGTTCGTCCTCACCGCCGAGATGACGCCGCCGGATGCCGCCAGCGCCGAAGCCGTCCTTGCCAAAGCCGGCGCCCTCAAGGGATTGGTGGATGCCTGCAATGTCACAGACGGGGCCGGAGCCAAGGCACACATGGCGCCCTTGGCCGCAGCGGCCATTCTCGCCCGCCATGGCATCGAGCCGATCCTGCAGTTCACGGTCCGCGATCGCAATCGCCTCGCCATCCAGGCCGACTATATCGGCGCGCCGGCGCTCGGCATTCCGAACATCCTCTGCCTGCACGGCGACAGTATCGAGAAGGGCGACCAGCCGGACGCCAAGTCGGTCGTCGACCTCGACAGCCGTGGCCTGCTCAGCACGGCGCGGAGCATGCGCGACACCGGCGCCTTTCCCTCGGGCCGAAAGATCGAGCCCGCACCCAAGCTCTTCATCGGCGCGGCCGATGCCCCCCAGGATCCGAAGCCCGACTTCGAGCCGAAGGGCCTCGCCGGCAAGATCGAGGCCGGCGCCGACTTCTTTCAGACCCAGTTCGTCTACGACCTCGAGATGGTGAAGCGCTACATGGCGCGGCTCACCGATTTCGGAGTCACCGAGAAAGCCTTCTTCATCATGGGCGTCGGGCCGCTCGCCTCCGCCAAATCGGCACGCTGGATGAATGCGAACCTGTTCGGCGTCAACGTGCCGGAGGCGACGATCGCCCGGCTGGAGGCGGCGGAGGACCAGGCCAAGGAAGGGCGCAAGATCTGCGCCGAGATCATCCAGGGCCTGAAGGAGATCAAGGGCGTCGGCGGCGCCCATATCATGGCGCCGCAGGGCGAGAAGGCCATCCTCGCGCTGTTTGGGGAGCACCGGCTGGTGTCATAGGTTGCGCGCATGATCCGTGGCAGACCCGTCTACACGCATTCACCTGTCGAGGCGGAGTATGGCGTCGTGGCCGGCGGCCATCCTCTCGCGGCTGAGGCCGGGGTTAGGATCATGCAAGAGGGCGGCAACGCCATCGATGCCCTCGTGGCCGCCGCCTTCACCTCTTTCGTCGTCGAGCCGGCCTCCTGCGGCATCGGCGGCTACGGCCACATCTCGATCTGGCTTCAGAGGGAGCAACGGCACGTCACGATCGACGCCTATTGCCGGGCGCCGCTCAAGTCGCGTCCCGACATGTTCGAGGTCGAGGCTTCGGCGGCACCCACCTACTATGGGCACCCCTTCACCAAGGGCAACAAAGCCATGGATGGCGTGTTGGCGCCGGCGGTGCCCGGCGCGATCAAGGGTTTTGGCGAGGCGCATCGCCGCTTCGGTCGTCTGCCTTTTGGCCACGTCCTCCAGCCGGCCATCGAGGCCGCCGATGCCGGTGTGCCGTTCTCGTTCGCCGACAAGCTGACGATCGCGCAGCGAGCGCCGGGGATTGGCCTGCCGAAGGACTCGGAGGCCGTTCTGCTGCCGGATGGCCGTCCACCTCGCAAGGGGATTGACGATGGAGTGGAGCCCAAGCTCGACACATTGGCGCTCGCCAGGACCCTGAGACGCCTCGCGACGGAGGGACCGGAGAGCTTCTACCGGGGTCCGGTCGCCGAGGCCTTCGGCAAATACATGCGCTCGATCGGCGCCATTCTCGACGATGAGGATCTCGCCGCCTATAAGACACGCCCGCTCATCGAGACGCCCTCGACATATCGCGGCATCGCCTACACCTCCTGCTTCGATCAGGTCGTCTACGAGGCGCTGAACATCCTCGAGATGTTCGATCTCGCGACGGCCGGCCCCGACAGCTTTACCTATCGTCATCTCGTCGCCGAGGCCCTGGCTGTCGCCTTCACAGATTCCATGCGCCACTACGGCGATCCGGATTTCGTGCCAAGTCCCATCAACGGCCTGACGAGCAAGGCCTTTGCGCAGGTCCGGGCAGCGCTGCTGCGCCCGAGCGACGCGCTGCTGCGCCCCGTCGAGGCGGGCGACCCCTGGCCGTACAACGGCAACGATCCCGTTGCCCGCCCCTTGACCGATTCCGTTGGGCTTGCCCGCCGCGACGGCACGAGCCAGGTCGCCACCGCCGATCGCGAGGGCAACATGACGTCGACCTGCATGTCGCTCGGATCGGGCTTCGGCTCCATGGTGTTCGTCCCCGAGTTCGGCTGCTTCCTCAACAATGCCATGCAGAACTACGATCCACGCCCGGGCCTGCCGAACTCGATCGCGTCCGGCAAGATGCCGATCTTCGCCGCGCCGGCACTCGTGGCGGCCCGCGACGGCGAGGCCCTGTTCGCCGGCTCAGGTTCGGGCGGCTATCGCATCGAGACCGGCGTGCTGCATACCTTCCTCAACCTTGTCGAGCACGGCATGGCATTGCAGCAGGCCGTCGACCAGCCGCGGGTCCATTGTCAGGGGGGGCCGACGAGCGTCGACCATCGGATCGGTCTCGACATCCGCGAGGCATTGGCAGCCGCCGGCCACGAGGTCGTCGTCGAGCAGGAGGAGCCCGGCGGCTGGGCCTTCGGCCGCGTCAGCGCGGTCGCCTACGATGCGAAGCGCAAATGTCTGACTGCTGGTGCCGGGCCGAGTTGGCAGACCGGTGTCGCCGGCTATTGAGCAGACCTTAGAACTCGTCCCGCCACCGCGTCGAGCTTAGCCACCAGTTCCGGATCACGCATCGCCGGCGGCGTCATGATGGCGACCTCGAGCGCCCGATCGGATCCTACCGGACAAGGCAGATGCTCGAGCGGAAAGTCGGCGACGAGGCGGGCGACGAGAGTCTCGGCCCGATGGCCGTTGTCCTTGAGGGTCTGAATGACGGCGGCGACGTCGACATCGGCATGCTCATCGTGCCAGCAGTCGTAGTCGGTCACCATAGCGATGGTCGCGTAGCAAATCTCGGCCTCGCGCGCGAGCTTGGCCTCCGGCATGTTGGTCATGCCGATGACCGAGCACCCCCAGGAACGGTAGAGTTCGCTTTCCGCTCGCGTGGAGAATTGCGGTCCCTCCATCACCATGTAGGTGCCACCGACCGTATGGGCGATGCCCTCCGCCTCGGCGGCGGCGACGATGCGCGCGGCCAGAGCCGGTGACACCGGATCGGCCATCGAGACGTGCGCAACGCAACCCTTGCCGAAAAAACTCTTCGGCCTGGCGAAGGTGCGGTCGATGAACTGGTCGACGATGACGAAGTGGCCGGGCGCCAGCTCCTGCCTGAGGGATCCGCAGGCCGAGAGCGAGACGAGATCGGTGACTCCGGCACGCTTCAGGCAGTCGATGTTGGCCCGGTAGTTGATGTCGGTCGGCGAGACGCGATGGCCTTTTCCGTGGCGCGGCAGAAAGACGATGCTGCGGCCATTGAGCTCTCCGAAGGTCAGATCGTCCGAGGGCTCTCCCCATGGCGAGTCGATGCGACGCCGCTCGCGATTCTTGAGGCCCGGAAGGTCGTAAAGGCCTGAGCCGCCGATGATGCCGATGACGGATGCGACCACCCTTGTGCCCTCCCGTGCCGTGACCCTGGACGAGCGTAGGGCCGCCCGGTGCGCGCGTCAAAGCAGGCATCAGACATGTAAATGGCCGGGCGATGGCCCGGCCATTCGATACGTCCTGTGGTCAAGCGCTCCGCTCAGTGCAACCGTGACCAGAGCGCCCGCTTGGCGAGCCAGAAGACACCCGCCATCACCAGGAGATAAATCAGCACCCGGATGCCCAGTTGCTTGCGCGCCTCGAGATGCGGCTCGGCCGCCCACATCAGAAATGCGGTGACGTCACGCGAATACTGGTCGACTGTCGCCGGCGAGCCATCGGTATACTCGACCTGACCATCGCCGAGCGGCGCCGGCATGGCGATCTGATTGCCCTGGAATGCCGTGTTGTAGTTCATGCCATCGGCGAGCTGGAATCCCGAGGGCGCCTCCTCGTAGCCGGTCAGGAGGGCATGAATGTAGTCGGGCCCGCCTTCCTGATAGCCCGTGACGATGTCTCTGAACCAGACCAGCGGCGCCTGGTACCACGGGGTCTCACCGTGCAATCCGCGCGCCTTGGCGATGACCGACAAGTCCGGCGGCAGGGCACCGCCATTGGCTGAGCGCGCCGCATTGGCGTTCGGGAACGGCGATTTGAAGGGGTCGGACGCCTTGCCCGGTCGGGCAACTGGGCTGCCGTCTTCACCGATCTCCTCCACCTCAGCCTCGGCGGCGAGAGTCTCCACCTGGCCTTCGGTGAACCCCGGTCCTCCTGCCTCGGCGAGGTTGCGATAGCGCATCAATCGCATCGCGTGACAGGCGGCACAGACCTCCTTGTAGACCTTGTAGCCGCGCTGGAGCTGGGCCCGGTCGTAGTGTCCGGTCATCCCGGCGAAGGTCCAGTCCTGGTGCGATATGACATGCATGGCTTGGGCTTCACCACCCGCCTCGCCTGCCGCTGGCTTCTCGATCTCTGGATAGAAGAAGAGAAGACCGAAGCCGAGGATGATGCCGAAGACGACGAGCGCCGCAATCAGGCCCTTGATCGGTGAGGATGCCATGGGTCTGTCTCCTAGCGCTTCTCAGGACCGGCTGCGGCCCCGGCGGGCACGCCGCCCCCGCCACCTCGGCCCTCGCCTTTGCCGAGCACGGCCTCGGTGATCGAGTTTGGCATCGGCTTCGGCGTCTCGATCAATCCCAGGATGGGAAGCACCAACAGGAAGTGCACAAAATAGTAGATTGTGAAGACCCGGGCGAAGAACACGTACCAGCCGTCCGGCGGCTTGGAGCCGAGATAGCCCAGCGCCAAGCAGGTGATCACGAACAGCCAGAAGAACCACTTGTAGAGCGGCCGGTATTTCGCCGAGCGCACGAGGCTGCGGTCGAGCCAAGGCAGGATGAAGAGCACCGCAATCGAGGCGAACATGGTGAGCACGCCGCCGAGCTTGGACGGCACCGCGCGGAGGATCGCGTAGAATGGCAGCAGATACCACTCGGGCACGATGTGAGCTGGCGTCTGCAGCGGGTTCGCCTCGATGTAGTTGTCCGAATGACCGAGATAGTTCGGCGCATAGAAGACGAACCATGCGAACAGAAGTGCAAACACGACCAGCGCAAAGCCGTCCTTCATGGTCATGTACGGGCTGAAGGGAACCGCATCGCTCTCCTTCTTCACCGGGATGCCGGTCGGGTTATTGTTGCCGACAACGTGCAGCGACCAGACGTGCAGGATGACCAGCCCGGCAATGGCGAAGGGCAGGAGATAGTGCAGGCTGAACAACCGGTTCAGCGTCGCATTGCCGACCGCATAGCCGCCCCAGATCCATTCGACGATGAGCGTGCCAAGCCCCGGTATGATGGAGTCGATCGAGGAGAACAGATTGGTGATGACGGTCGCCCCCCAGAAGCTCATCTGCCCCCAAGGCAGCACATACCCCATGAAGGCCGTGGCCATCATGACGAGGAAGATGAGCACGCCCAGGATCCACAGCACCTCGCGCGGCGCCTTGTACGACCCGTAGTAGAGGCCACGGAAGATGTGAATATAGACGGCGAGGAAGAACATCGAGGCGCCGACCGCATGCGTGTAGCGGATGAGCCAGCCCCAGTTCACGTCGCGCATGATGTGCTCGACGGAGAGGAAGGCCATGGTCTCGTTCGGCACATAGTGCATCGCAAGCACGATGCCGGTGATGATCTGGACGGCGAGGCAGAACGACAGGATGCCGCCGAAAGTCCAGAGATAGTTGAGGTTCCTGGGCGTCGGGAAGGTCAGGAAATCCGATGCAACGCGGATGATCGGCAGCCGCTCGTCCATCCAGCGCTCGAAGCCGGTGCGCGGCGTATAGGTCGATTGATGCGACATGGGTCTTCCCTCAACCGATCCGGATTTTGGTGTCGGACAAGAACTGGTAGGGCGGCACGGCGAGATTCTCCGGCGCCGGACCTTTTCGGATGCGGCCCGCTGTATCGTAGTGGGAGCCGTGGCACGGACAGAACCAGCCACCGTAGTCACCGCGCGCATCGCCGATCGACTGGCCCTTTGGCACGCAGCCGAGATGGGTGCAGACGCCGAGAACGATCAGCCATGGCTCCTCGTTCTCTTTCGTCCGATTCTGATCGGTCGCCGGCGCCGTCTCAGGGAGGTCCGCATTTCGCGCGAACGGATCCTTCAATGCATCGATCGGCGTATCCTTCGCCGCCTTGACCTCTTCCGCCGTGCGATAGCGGATGAAAACAGGCTTGCCGCGCCACATGATGGTGACGGCCTGTCCTTCCTTGACGGGCGAAAGATCGAAGTCGACGGTCGCCAGGGCGAGCGCGGATGCGTCCGGGTTCATCTGATCGATCAACGGCCAGAGCGCTGCAGCGCCGCCGACAGCCGCGAAAGCGCCGGCCGCGATCATCAGGAAATCGCGTTTGGAGTGACCATCATCGTCGGCAGTGTGGGCAGCCAAAGCTTGCCTCCCTCAGAAGAATTCACCACGGCGCCGCGTGCCGGGCCCGCACGAGCGCGGACGTGAGGATCGCGACACGGAACTGAGTGGGGCCGTACTCGATCGAGCCGGGCGGCTCTTCGCGTAATATGTCAGGAACCCCCGCGCCGCGCACCCCCTGCGCGACGCCAGTACCGCGCGACCTTTTGCCATCGTTCCCGCGGATTCTCAAGAGAAGCGAGCCCGGTATCCTGCGGCATCTCGGCTGCGGCAAACCGTCTCCTGCGCGTGAGAGCCCCTCGAATGATTCGCATCGCTCTCTACCAGCCCGACATTCCTCAGAATACGGGAACCATCCTCCGGCTCGGCGCCTGCCTCGGCAGCCCGGTCGACATCATCGGGCCCGCCGGCTTCGACATGAGCGACCGGGCACTCCGGCGGGCCGGGTTGGACTACCTGGACATGGCCGAAATCACCCGGCACGTGTCCTGGGATCGCTTTGTCTCGGCCAGTCGGGCGGCAGGCCGGCGTCTCGTCCTCCTGACGACACGCGCCACCACAAGCCTGTGGGAGCAGGCCTTCCAGCCCGACGACGTGCTGATCCTCGGACGCGAGAGCGCCGGCGTCCCGGATCACGTACATCTGGCCGCCGACATCCGCCTGCGCATCCCGATGCGCGACGGCTGCCGCTCCCTCAATATCGCCGTCGCCGCCGCCATGGCGCTTGGCGAGGCGTCGCGGCAAACCGGGGGCGCAACCGGCTGAGCCTGCCTATGCAACCGCATGGATTTTCGGCCGGCGATGCCACCAGGGCATGGCCAGCTCGTACTGCCCGGCGAGATCGAAGAGCATGGCCTCGTCCGCCGGCCGCCCGACGATCTGCACGCCGATCGGCACGCCGCCCGAGGACATTGCGAGGGGCAGGCTCATGGCCGGCTGGCCGGAGACGTTGAAGGGGAACATGTAGGGATTGTCCTCGCCCATCGGCCCGGCATTGTAGGCGTCGATATCCATGGACATGTCGTAGTAGCCGAGCGGTCGCGTGCCTTTCGGCAGGGTCGGCAGCAGCACGGCATCGTAGCGCGCGAGACTCGAGGCGATGTGGCGAGACGCCATGCGACATGCTGCAATGTCGGCAGCATGTTGCAGGCCGGTGATGACCTTGCCCTTCTCCTTCGAAGTCCAGATCACGCGGGTGAGTTCGTCCTCCTTGACCGGCCGCCCGACCACGCCGGCGATGAACTCGAAATAGGCGGCCGTCTCGACCTGGATGATGCCGTTGTAGGCATTCCAAGTCCTCTCGAAATCGTAGTCGAAGGTGAACTCGTCGACATAGTGTCCGAGCGACTCGGCGGTCCTGGCCGCGCCTTCGACCGCCGCCTTGACTTCGGCGGAGACACCGTCGCCCCGCGGATTTGCCGTCGAGAAGCCGATCCGCAGCCCCTGCCGGCCGCGCGTTACCTCCGAGAGATAGGGGGCTGTGGGGCGGGGCGTGTTGTAGGGGTCGCCCGGCCGCGCGCCCTCCTGGCAATCGAGAAAGGCCGCGCTGTCCCGGACGCTCCGTGAGACGCAGAAGAAGTGCGCGCCGCCGTGCCAGAAGTCGGCGGCATCGGGTGCGAAGGTGATCCGGCCCCGCGACGGCTTCAGTCCGACGAGGCCGTTGATGGCGGCCGGGACACGGATCGAGCCCGCGCCATCGCTCGCATCCGCCATCGGCAGGATACCGGCCGCGACCGAGACCGCCGAGCCGCCGCTCGAGCCACCGGGCACCAGCCGGTCGTCCCAGGGGTTCTTGGTGACGCCCCGGAAAGGCGGCTCGGTCGAAAGGCACCAGCCGAACTCCGGCACGTTGGTCTTGCCCACCAGGATGAAGCCGGCCTGCTCGGTCTTTCGCGTGATCTCGCTGTGATGGTCGGGAACGATGTCCTTGAGATAGCTGCAGCTCCCCGTCGAAGGCACGCCGGGCCAAGAAGTGAAGAGGTCCTTGGCGAGCCATGGAACGCCGGCGAACGTGCCGTTCCTCGGCGGGTTTGCCGCGCGGGTCCTCGCCTGCTCGTAAGCCTTTATGGTGACGGCGTTGAGCTTCGGATTGAGAGCCTCGATGCGCGAGATCACCGTCTCGACGAGCTCGGCGGGCGTGACGTGCCGCTCGCGGACCAGCTCGGCAAGTCCCATGGCGTCGAAATGATCGAAGTCGGCGAAGGGCATGGCGCTTACTCCCTGACCTGAAAAATCGAGGTCAGGCTACAGCCGGTGCCCCGGGCTCACAATCAGCATTCCTGCAAGGCTGCCGCGCAACCGTGCGACTACTGACCGCGCGCCTATTCGAAGGTATAGACGACGCCCGCCGAGACGATGTCGGACTCGTGATCGGCGCCGGCGCTGTCGCCAGGGAAGTAGGCGAGGCCGGGCCCACCCGGGGCGATGGACACGCGGACCGGTCCCTTCATCTCCGTGTAGTCCGTGTGCTCCCAGGCCGCCTTGATGGCGAGGCTATCGGTCAACTGGTAGCGCCCCTGGATATCGTAGCGCAGCATGTTGCCGCCATCGAAGCTCTCCTGGAACTCGAGCCAGCGCAGATGGTGCACGTCGACGTCGGAGGCCGTCACCCACCAGGACGTCAGCACATTGGCCTCGACCGAGAAGTCCCCGAGCCGGAGATGACCGCCGAGACCGACGTAGGGCGTCCGGAACTCTTGCTGGTAGGAGATGCCGACCATATCCGGTGGCAGGACAAATCGCATGTCGCGGAAGCCGACGTCAGACGAATAGACGAACGAACCCCCCTTGGCGGTCCAATCGAATTTGTCCCAGCGATAACCGGCAATGGCGTTGAGATCGAAGAAGCTCTCCCGCCATAGCGTCAGCTTGGTCGAGGCATCGATCATCAGTGCGCGCTCGAGGTTGGTAGCATTGTGATGCGACCAGTGCGACCAGTCCGTCGACAAGGGCGAGATCCAGTCGTAGTCGTCCATCGTCGCCTCTTGGGTAACGTTGGTCCAACCGGCGAGATCGACCGACCACCAGTGCGACGGCCGGGCGGAGAGCTTGCCGCCGATCACCGCCACGTCGTCCATGGTCCAGATCAGCTCGCTGATCTTCTGGCCGGTCCGGGCGTCGTAGACGAGCTCGTGCGAGGTGCCCGAGAGCTGGCCGGCGGAGAGCTCGGCGTCGATCTTGAAGGTGTAGAGCGGATCGTCGAAGGCCTCGTCGCGGATGCCGAACATGTCGCCGGCGATCGCCGGTGTCGCAAGAGCGAAGGCGCAAGTCAGGATGGAGGCGCAAACAGCGCCCCGGCGCGAGAAACGAACCATGGGGTCACCCGATCGGCAAGGATTGAGGGACGCCCCACGCGTCGGTTACGCCGGACGACGAAGCGTGTAGCGAGCATCGAGAGCCTAGTGTCGATCCGCTAAAGATCTGTAAACACACTTTTTCCGGATGTGCGACAATGGAACGGCGCGCGCTACTCCGCGGCTTCCTTGGCGAGAAAGCCTCCCGACTGGCGCGACCAGAGTTCGGCATAGAGCCCGCCCTTCTGGAGGAGCGCCGCATGGCTCCCCTCCTCGACGATCGCGCCCTCGTCCATGATGACCAGCCGGTCCATGGCGGCGATCGTCGACAGCCGATGCGCGATGGCGATCACCGTCTTGCCTTCCATCAGGTTGTAGAGCTGCTCCTGGATCGCCGCCTCGACCTCGCTGTCGAGGGCACTCGTCGCCTCGTCGAGGATCAGGATCGGCGCGTTTTTCAAGAGCACGCGGGCGATGGCGATACGCTGGCGCTGGCCGCCCGAGAGCTTGACGCCGCGCTCGCCGACATGGGCGAGATAGCCGGTGCGGCCCTTGTAGTCCTGCAGCTGCGGCACGAAGTGGTCGGCCTGGGCCTTCCGGGCGGCGGCTATCGCCTCGGCCTCGCTCGCTTCCGGCTTGCCATAGAGGATGTTGTCGATGACAGAGCGATGCAAAAGCGAGGTGTCCTGCGTCACCATGCCGATATTGGCACGAAGACTGTCCTGAGTGACGGCGGCAATATCCTGCCCGTCGATCCGGATGCGGCCTCCTTCGAGGTCGTAGAACCTGAGCAGCAGATTGACGAGTGTGGATTTGCCGGCCCCCGAGCGGCCGACGAGACCGACCTTCTCGCCCGGCCGTATGGTTAGGGAGAGATCATCGATGACGCCCTTGTCCTTGCCGTAGTGAAAGCGGATGCCCTCGTAGCGGATCTCGCCCTTCGGCACCGTGAGTGGTCTGGCCCCTGGCCGATCGACGACGTCATGCGCGCGGGAGATCGTCTCCATGCCCTCCTGCACGGCGCCGATATTCTCGAAGATGCCGGTCACGACCCACATGATCCAGCCGGACATGTTGACGATGCGGATCGACAGTCCGGCCGCCAACGCGACCGCTCCAATCGTGACGTGGCCACTCGACCAGAGCCAGAGGGCCAGGCCGGCGGTTGCCACCATCAGAGCGCCGTTCAGCGTCCAGACCGTGACATTCATGACCGTGATCGTCCGAAGCTGCGCTTTGAAGGTCTCGAGTTGCTCCCGCATGGCGCCGGCCGCATAGGCATCCTCGCGGTCGGCATGGGCGAACAGCTTCACCGTCATGACGTTCGTGTAGCTGTCGACGATCCGCCCGGTCAGCATCGAGCGCGCTTCGGCGTTGGCGACGGCCCGCTCCTTGACACGGGGCACGAAGTACCAGAGCGCCAGGACATAACCCACGAGCCAGACCAGGAGCGGCACGGTCAGGCGGGCATCCGCCTCCGCGAAAAGCCAGAGCGCCGACAAGGTATAGACGAGGACAAACCAGATCGCCTCGATGCATTGCATGACGGACTCGCGCAGGGCCGGTGCCGTCTGCATGATCTTGTTGGCGATCCGGCCGGCGAAATCATTCTGGAAATAGCCGAGGCTCTGCCGTAGCACCCAGCGGTGCGTCTGCCAGCGGATACGGTTCGTTACCGGCGGCGAGATCAACTGGTTCTTGACGAGATCGGAGACGGCGAATGCCAGCGGTCTGACGACGAGGGCGACCGCCCCCATTCCGATCAGCAACCAACCGTGATCATCGAAGAACGACTGCGGGCTCTGGGCCTGCTTCATCAAGTCGACCAGCGAGCCGATATAGGCGAACAGCGAGACCTCGATGATCGAGCCGACAAAGCCGATGACGAGCATCAGGACCAGAGCCGGCCAAACCGGCTCGAGATAGAACCAGTAGAAGGCGAGCAACCGCTCGGGCGGCCGCGTCTCCGGCCCCCGGGCAAACGGGTCGATGTGCGTCTCGAACCAGCGGAGCATGGCGTTGCGGCAGCGCCGGGGCGCGTCTTCTTTTCAATGGTGGTGTCGGAGCTCGCCTCTCTATAGACGCAAGCACATCTGCGGGCAAAGCAATTGGTGCGGAGCGACCCGTCTGTTGCACTCTCGCGGCAGCACCCTGACACTCGATGGTGCTATCCTTCAGCTTAGGGAGGATGACACGTGACAGAGAACACCTCGAACATGCAAGATGCCGGAGCGCTTCCGCGTCAGGCGGCAAAGGCCCCCAAAGGACTTGGCGGCTGGCTCATTCTGCCGCTCATAGGCCTCGTCCTGACGGCACTGCTCGTCATCGCCCAGACCATTCTCGGCGTGCAAGAGGAATTGGCGAACAGCGGCACGGAAGGGCTGTCGACCGGTCTTGCCGCCTTGCTTCAGCTCACTTGGACCGACTGGAGGTCCATCCTCATCAAGGATCCCGCTTCGATTCCCGGCCTGATCATGGGACTCATCTCAATTTTCTTCATTCTCCTGTTGATTTTCGGCAGCCTTACCTGCCTCGTGCTGATGCTGCGAAAATCGGCAATGTTCCCAGCTGCCATCAGCATCTTCTACGCCGTCACGGCCGTGTTGTCGGTCGGCCTCGCCGTCGCATTTGCGGCCGATCTGGTCGAGGCCACAAGCGCGGACAAACAGGACATGGCCAAGGAAGCCGTCAAATCGGTCGCCGCTGCCGGCATATGGCTTCCCTACTTTCGTGTCTCCAAGCGGGTGAAGAACACATTCGTGCGTTGACCTTCACTGCAATCCTGCGCGAAATCGGGGTGTGGGACACAAGGTCCTCCTATCGCCCTCGTGCGGCAAAGACCGCCCAAGACCGTGCCTTACGATCGGAACTGCACCCCATGTCTTCGAGTACCGACGAAACCGAGCAACTCGCTAACCGGCAGGCCAGGTCACGATCCTGGTTCGAGAGCCTGCGCGACGAAATCTGCGCGGCATTCGAGCGGGTCGAGGATGATCTGCCGGCGGGCGCGACAATGGCCGATCGCCAACCCGGCCGCTTCAAACGCACCCCCTGGAAACGCACTGACCACGCCGGTGGCGACGGCGGCGGCGGCACGATGAGCCTGATGCACGGCCGCGTCTTCGAGAAGGTCGGCGTGCATACCTCCACGGTGCATGGCACCTTTGCGCCGGAGTTCGCCAAGCAAATTCCGGGCGCCGAGGCTGATCCACGGTTCTGGGCGTCCGGCATTTCGCTCATCGCCCATATGCAGAATCCGAACGTGCCGGCCGTTCACATGAACACACGCTTTGTCGTGACCTCGAAGGCATGGTTCGGCGGCGGCGCCGACCTGACGCCCGTGCTCAACCGGAGGCGAACGCAGTCCGATCCCGACACCATCGCCTTCCACGCCGCATTGGAGAAAGCTTGCACGTCGCACAAAGTAGCGGACTACGCACGATACAAGGCGTGGTGTGATGAGTACTTCTTCCTGAAGCACCGGGACGAGATGCGCGGCATCGGCGGCATCTTCTACGATTATCTCAACTCCGGTGACTGGACGGCCGACTTCGCCTTCACCCAAGACGTCGGCCGCGCCTTCCTCGATGTCTATCCAAAGCTCGTCCGTGCCAATTTCGCAACGCCTTGGACGGAGGCCGACCGCGAGGAGCAGCTGATCCGTCGCGGCCGCTATGTCGAGTTCAATCTGCTCTACGACCGTGGCACGATCTTCGGCCTAAAAACCGGCGGAAATGTCGACAGCATCCTGTCCTCGATGCCACCCGTCGTGAAATGGCCATGAGCGAGCCGATGGGCATTCTCACCGAGGAAACACTCGCTCTCAACAAGGCCACTTGGAACGAGCGCGCGGCGATCCATCTCGAGGATGCCAACGGCTTCTATGCGATCGAGGCCTTCCGCGCCGGCCAATCGACATTGCACGCGATCGAGGCCGGCGAGATCGGCGATGTCAGCGGCAAGCGACTTGCACATCTCCAATGCCATATCGGTCTCGACTCGCTGTCGCTCGCCCGCCTCGGTGCCGATGTCACAGGCCTCGACTTCTCCTCGGCTTCGGTTGACGGCGCCCGCCGGCTCGCGGCGGAGACCGGTATTGCCGCGACATTCGTCGAAGGTGATGTCTACGAGGCACGCCGTCTGCTCTCGGGCCACTTCGATATTGTCTATTCGACCTGGGGCACGATCAACTGGCTCCCCGATATCCAGCGATGGGCCGAGGTCGTGGCAAGCCTGCTCAGGCCCGGGGGCTTCCTCTACCTCGCCGAGGCGCACCCCTTCGCACTCGTCTTCGAGGAGATCGCCGGCCGGCTTGAGCCGACCTATGCGTGGCAAACACCGCGCAACGAGCCGCTCGTCTCGGATTCACCCGTTACCTATACCGGCGTGGAGACACCACTGGTCCACCGCCGCGCGCATGAGTGGATGCATCCGCTCTCGGCCATCATCGCGGCGGTGATCCACGCCCGTCTCAGACTCGAACTCCTCAACGAGCACGAGTTGCTCCCCTGGAAGCTCTTTCCCATGCTCGAGCCGGCCGGCGGCAAGCTCTATCGACTGCCGGAGGGCATGGTTCGATTCCCGCTCGCGTTCTCGCTCAAGGCCGTGCGCGACTGAGCCTAGCCTCAGGCGACAGCCTCGGCGGCCAGCACGGCTGAGGCGCTCTCCTTGACCGAGCGCGCCAGCCCAGGGGCCGAAACGGCAATACCCTCGGCGAAGAAACGGGCGAGCCGCATGCGCTCATCCTTCCTGTCAGCTGGAGCCGACAGAGCTGCGCGGGCGAGATAGCACCCACCGGCCGCCAGTCCGAACAGCCGTTGATAGGGCGTTGCGACCGCCAGCACCTCTTCCCGGCGGCCCTGCTGCAAGGCCCCGCCGATCCATTGCGTTGCGTCGCCGAGCCCCTTCACCGTTTCCTCGAGGATGTCGCCCGCCTGGCCGAACTCGGGCGCATTCGATTCCTTGACGGCCCGCGCCGTCTCGAAGAGCTCGCCGAGATAGCCTTTGACGACGGCACCGGCCTCGAGCGGCAGCTTGCGCATGACCAAGTCGATCGCCTGAACGCCGTTGGTGCCCTCGTAGATCGGCAGGATGCGGGCATCGCGATAGTGCTGGGCTGCCCCGGTCGTCTCGATGAAACCCATGCCGCCGTGCACCTGAATGCCGAGCGACGCGACCTCGACGCCGCAGTCGGTCGAGAAGGATTTGGCGACCGGCGTCAACAAGGCAGCGCGGCCGGCCGCCCGAGCGCGCTGGGCGCCATCAGCCGCCCGCTCGGCGCGATCGATCTCGGCCGCCGTCGCCATGCAGATCATGCGCGACGCCTGTGTCAGGGCCCGCATGGTGAGCAGCATACGCTTGACATCGGGATGCTGGATGATGGGGGAGCTGTCGCTCCCGGACGCGCCCTCGGCCCGGCCCTGCCGGCGCTCCTGCGCATAGGCGACCGCCTTCTGCAACGCCCGCTCGGCCACCGCCACGCCTTGCACGCCGACGGCCAGCCTTGCCCGGTTCATCATGATGAACATGGCGTTGAGACCGCGATTGGGCTCGCCCACCATGTAGCCGACCGCTCCGTCCTTCTCGCCATAGGTCATGACGCAGGTGGGCGAGCCATGAATGCCGAGCTTCGGCTCGAGGCCGGTACAGCGGACGTCGTTGCGGGCGCCTGGCCGACCGACCTCGTCGAGCAGATATTTCGGCACGACGAACAGCGAGATGCCCCGCGTGCCCGGGGGCGCATCGGGAAGCTTGGCGAGGACGAGATGAATGATGTTCTCCGTCATCTCGTGCTCGCCATAGGAAATGAAGATCTTCGTGCCGAAGATGCGGTAGCTGCCGTCCGCCTGCGGCACCGCGCGGGTCTTGAGCGCTCCGAGGTCCGTGCCGGCCTGCGGCTCGGTCAAGTTCATCGTACCCGTCCACTGTCCCTCGACCATCTTCGGCAGATAGGTCTGCTTCAGCGCGTCGGAAGCGGTGTGGTGCATGGCCTCGATGGCGCCCTGCGTCAGCACCGGACCGAGACCGAAGGAGAGCGATGCCGAATTCCACATCTCGCTCGCCGCCATGGCGATCGCGTTGGGAAAACCCTGCCCGCCCCAGTCCGCCGGACAGGGGAGCGCGCTCCAGCCGGCCTCGGCCCATTTCCGGTAGACCTCGGCCCAGCCAGGCGGCGTCGTGACCCGCCCGTCCGTGAGCGTAAGCCCGGTCTCGTCGCCGACCCGGTCGAGGGGCGCGATCTCGGATTCGGCAAACCGCGCCGCCTCCTCGAGCACGGAGCGCACCAGGTCCTGGTCCAGACCGGCATAAAGGCCGCCGTCGAGGGACTGGCTGAGGCCGGCTCCGGTCTCGAGCGCACACCAAATGTCGTCGATCGGGACCTTGTAGCTCATTGTTGACTTCCTTTGGACGTGGGGGCCGTTGACATGAGAGCCCGCCCCCCTATTGAGAGCGGCATCGACGCAAACACGAGCCGGAGCCTCGCCAGCATGGTCGCCCGCGCCCCGATCCGCAAGCTCAGCGATGCCGCGATCCGCGACGCCGCCGCCATGCTGCGCTTTGGCCATCTCGTGGCCTTTCCGACCGAGACCGTCTATGGCCTCGGCGCGGACGCAACGAACGGCGAGGCGGTCGCCCGCATTTTCGAGGCCAAGGGTCGGCCACGCTTCAACCCGCTGATCGTGCATGTGCTGCGGCTCGACCGCGCCGAGGCTCTGGTACGGTTCGATGACGTGCCGCTCAAGCTCGCCAAGGCCTTCTGGCCGGGACCGCTGACCCTCGTAATGCCGAAGGCCCCGGGTGGCCGCATCGCCGATCTCGTTTCGGCCGGGCTCGAGACGCTCGCCCTCCGCGTGCCGGCCCATGCGGCGGCGAGCGCCCTCCTCGCCGCCGCCGACCGGCCGATCGCCGCTCCGAGCGCCAACCTCTCGGGTCATGTCTCTCCGACGACGGCCGAGCATGTCGCCGCCGATCTCGGCGATCGCGTGGCGATGATCCTGGACGCGGGTCCGGCAACGGTCGGGCTGGAAAGCTCGATCGTCGGTTTCGAGGACGGCGAGCCGGTGCTCCTGCGCGCGGGCGGTGTGCCGGTCGAGGCGTTGCGCGAGGTGGCGGGCGTGCCGGTGCGGGTGGCCGCGCACGAGACGGATGCGAGTCCCAACGCGCCGGGCCGGCTGGCGAGCCACTATGCGCCCCGCGCGCGCCTGCGCTTGAATGCCGACCTGCCGCGCGAGGGCGAGGCCTGGCTCGGCTTCGGTCCCGCTGGGCCGGAGGAGGACGGCGTCGGGAGGATCAATCTCTCGCCGGGAAGCGATCTGGTGGAAGCGGCGGCCAAGCTGTTCTCGGCGCTCAGAACGCTCGATGCGTCGGGGGTGGAAGCGATCGCGGTGGCCGTGGTGCCGGAGACGGGGCTGGGCCTGGCGATCAACGATCGACTGCGCCGGGCGGCGGTGAGGTAGGGGCAGGTGGCAGGCAATTGATCGCCAACGTGCCCGGGAGCGGGCGTTCGTCAGCTACAACAAAGCTCGCTCCGTTACGGGCCGCTTCTCCTGCAGTCTTCCCGATAACGACGAACCCACTCGGAGCTGATGCCGTCAGATAGTTTGGCAACGCTTGGCCTCAGGCTCTCGGACGCCGGCTCGGTGACACCCAATGCTCGACAGATGTGCGCGACGAACGTCGCCGGATCAGCTGAGAATTTCTCGTATTCGATGAGAAAGGGTTCGATACCTTCCGCCTGGAACCAGGAGCTCCAGGCCGCGTCGGCCCCCTCCAACTGCGCGATCTTACCGGCAATCCGGTTGAAATCGTACTCGGGTTCTTTCGGAGGCCCGACACGTTCAAGTTCAGTCCCGTCAGGCGCGATGTGCCATAGCCCCGTTTGCTCTGCCTTGATCACGGAAATCGCCTGGGCGAGCTTGTCGTCACGCGCCAGATGAATGTAGGCAACGTTGCCGAATGCCGCTCGAAGCCGTGCCTTGTCCGACTGCAAACCCGGGAAAACCTTGTCAATCAGCGCAATCAAGTCACCTAGATCTTCTCGCATCAGCCGAAGGCCAAATACTCCTGTTCCACCCCTGCCAGTATTGATGGCTGCTGCGAGGTAAGCTCTGCTGCGGTCCGCATCGCTTTGATCGCCGCGGTCCGGAAGCCCCCACCGTTCTGTCCAAACCGGGTCAACATCGCGCATGAAGAACGAGTCGGGATTTCCGGCGACTTTGGTTGAAGCCAGCAGATCACACAGCAGGGTGCTGCCGGTCCGCGGCGTGCTGCAGATAATGTAACTGTTCGTCTTGAGCTTCACGGCAAATCTCGGCGCCTCTGCTCGCAATTGATAAGGCGATCCTCGATGAGGGAACGCATGACGAGGAAGACATGCACTCGCATGTCGCAGGGTCAATGTCCCTTTGGCTCATTCGCCTGCTCGCTCCCTATCCGTCCCCCTCACCTCCTGAACACAATCATCCCTTCGAACGGTATCCCCGCCTTCGCCCGGTGATGCTCGGCCTTCACGCGCGTGAACTCGTCGTAGATCACCGCCTCGAACGGGGCGACCCGCCGTGTCGTCAGGTCGACGCTCAGCCACAACGCCTCCAAGGCCGCGATCAGCTCGCCGGTCTCGGGATCCCGCATGGCCAGATGTCCCAGCAGCGCTTTGGGCGACAGATCATGGATGCGGAAGTAGATGTCCATCTTGCCGCCCGGCGTCACCTCGCGGAAGTAGCGCGTGCGGCTCTCGCTGATGAACATGCTGTGCTTGTTCGTCGTGATGTAAGCTTCCGACATGCCGTGCCGGGTCATCCAGACGTCGGCGGCGAGATCGAAGAACACGCCATAATAGCCGACATTCACATGCCCATTCACATCGAAGGACGCCGCATGCGGTGTCACCGTGTCCGCGAATTCGTAACCTGCAAGTTCTCTCACCACCATCGTATCTCTCTCTTTCCCTGCAATCCGTGTAAGCTACGAGCTCCCCGCCCCCGGTCGTCCATACCTCGAGCCGATCAGGCGCGACAATCCACGGACCCGCCCACTTGACGCCACACCCGGCCTCTGCCCCCATGCGTTCCATGGCCCAGGATCATCCACCCGCTCGCCTGACACCGCCGACGCCGGAGACGCTCGCCCGTTTCGCGGCGATCGTGGGCGATAAACACGCCATCCGCGATCCGGCGGCTCAGACCGCCTACCTCAGGGAATGGCGGGGCCTCTTCACCGGCAAGACACCGATCGTCCTGCGCCCCGGCTCGACGGCCGAGGTGGCAGCGATCCTGGCACTTGCCACCGAGACCCGCACCGCCATCGTTCCGCAGGGTGGCAATACCGGCCTCGTCGGCGGCCAGATCCCGCATGAGGACGGCGCCGAGGTTGTGGTCAGCCTGGCGCGTCTCGACAAGATCAGAGCCGTCGACCCGGAAGGCAACACCCTCGTCGCTGAAGCCGGCGTCACACTCCAGCGCATCCAGGAGGTCGCCGACGCGGAGAGCCGCCTCTTCCCGTTGAGCCTCGCCTCGGAAGGCACCTGCACC
This sequence comes from Hyphomicrobiaceae bacterium, assembly GCA_041397825.1. Classification (GTDB taxonomy): domain Bacteria; phylum Pseudomonadota; class Alphaproteobacteria; order Rhizobiales; family Hyphomicrobiaceae; genus JANNSX01. Next base: position 209,129 of record JAWKVX010000007.1, on the reverse strand, counting down.
ATCGGTGGCAATCTGTCGACCAACGCCGGCGGCGTCGCCGTGCTCGCCTACGGCAATGCGCGCGACATGGTGCTCGGCCTCGAGGTGGTGCTCGCCAGCGGCGAGGTTTGGAATGGCCTCAAGGCGCTACGCAAGGACAACACCGGCTACGACCTGAAGCAACTTTTCATCGGCGGCGAAGGCACGCTCGGGCTCATCACGGCGGCGGTGCTGAAGCTCTGGCCAAAGCCTGCCGAGACGACCACGGCCTTTGTCGGCCTGCCCGACATCGAGGCCGTCGGTGCCTTTTTCCGTGAGGCGCGTCAGCGCTCGGGACCCGCACTCACCGCCTTCGAGGTCATGCCGGCGCTGGCGCTCAGCTTCCTCGAAAGGCATGTCGCCGGTGCCCGCAATCCCCTGAGCCGTCCGCACAACTGGTATGCGCTGATGGACATAGCCGGCTTCCAGGGCGATGGCGACAGCGCGACGCTCGCCGAGGCGATCATTGGCGACGCCCTCGAGAGCGGCCTCGTCGAGGATGCGGCGATCGCCAGCTCGCTCGACCAGCAGGCAGCGCTGTGGCGGCTCAGAGAGTCGCTGCCCGACACGCAGCGGCTCGAGGGCGGCTCCCTGAAGCATGACGTTTCCGTGCCCATTGCACTGATCCCGGAGTTGATTCGGCGCGGGAATGCACTCATCGAGAATGCGATGCCGGGCACACGCCCGCTCTCCTTCGGCCACTTCGGCGACGGCAATCTGCACTACAATGTGAGCCAGCCGCCCGGCATGGACGGCGAGGAGTTCATGCGCCGCTGGTGGGAGATCTCGGGGCCGCTGTACAATCTGGTGCTCGAGCTCGGCGGCTCGATCTCGGCCGAGCATGGCATCGGTCGCCTGAAACGCGATCAGCTCGTCACCGTGAAAAGCCCCGTCGAGATCGAGATGATGCGCCAGATCAAGCGCGCACTCGATCCTCTCGGCATTCTCAATCCGGGCAAAGTCCTGTGAGCGAGCCCCAGCTCACGATCCGGGCGATCGCCGATGGCGAAGAAGCCACCGTCATCGCTCTGTGGAACGCCTGTGGATTGACACGGCCGTGGAACGATCCAGCACGCGACCTTGCCTTTGCCCGAAGCGGCCCAGCGTCCGACGTTCTCGTCGGGCTTCTCGGCGACAGGATCGTTGCCAGCGCCATGGTCGGCCATGACGGCCATCGCGGCATCGTCTACTATCTCTCGGTCGATCCTGGCGCCAAACGGCAGGGATACGGGCGCCAGATGATGCAGGCGGCCGAGCAATGGCTGCTCGATCGCGGGATCTGGAAGATCAATCTCTTCGTGCGTCATGGCAACGAGCCGGTGCTCGCCTTTTATGACTCGCTCGGCTACGAGCTGCAGGCGACCGCGCTGCTCGGCAAGTGGATCGATCCGTCGAAGAAGGGCGGCTGAGGGCCTGGAACGCGATGTACGCCTTCAGGTTTCCGGCGCCGTCCGCAGAACCTCCAGGAAGGCTGCGCCATAGCGCTCGATCTTCTTGGCGCCAAAGCCGATGACCATTTGCAGATCGGAGAGCGTGCGAGGCCGCAATCGCATCAGGTCGACGAGCGTCCGGTCATGGCAGATGACATAGGGCGGCACCCCGGCGACTTTCGCAAGCTCGGCGCGCCTGCCGCGAAGCGCGTCGAACAACGGCCCGCCCTCGCTCGGCAGTCGCTCGACCGTGCCGCGCTTCGCCTTGCGCTTCGGGGCCTCCTGGCGCGAGGCCTCGCGCATCATGAATGACGCCTCGCCCCTGAGCAGCGACCGGCAGGCCGGGTTGAGCCTCAGGATGCCGTGGCGCTCAAGATCGACATCGACGAGGCCGCGCGCCACGAGCTGACGGATGAGCCTCCGCCATTCGGCCTCCGGCACGTCCTGGCCGATGCCGAACGTCGTCACACGATCATGGCCGTTGCGGCGGATGCGATCGTCGGTCTTGCCGACGAGCACATCGACGACATAGCCGGCACCGAACCCCTCGCCGGTCCGGTAGATCGTCGACAGCGCCTTGCGCGCCGCCTCGGTCATGTCGCGGCTGACGGGCGGGTTCAGACAGTTGTCGCAGTTGCCACACGGCAAGTCCAATCGTTCACCGAAATAGGCAAGCAGGGCCTGCCGGCGGCAGGTCACGATCTCGGTCAGCCCGACGAGCGCATCGAGCTTGGCCTGCTCGATGCGCTTCTGCGCCTCGCCCGCCTCGCTCTCGGTGATCCACTGCCGGTAGGTCACCACGTCCTTGAGCCTATAGGCGAGCCAGGCATCGGCCGGCTCACCGTCACGCCCGGCGCGGCCCGTCTCCTGATAGTAGGCCTCGATCGACTTCGGCAGATTGAGATGGGCAACGAAACGCACATCCGGCTTGTCGATGCCCATGCCGAAGGCGATGGTCGCCACCATCACGAGGCCGTCCTCCTCGAGAAAGCGCCGCTGATTGAGCCGACGAGTCTCGGCATCGAAGCCGGCATGATATGCGAGCGCCTTGCGGCCCTTGCCCGCGAGCCAGGCCGCCGTCTCCTCGACGGATTTGCGCGAGAGGCAGTAGACGATGCCGGAATCGGCCGGATGCTCGTCGCGCAAAAAGCGCCAGAATCGCTCGCGCGCGTCGCCGTCGGCGTCCGTGATCTGATAGCGGATGTTGGGACGATCGAAGGAGGCGATGAAGGTCTCCGCCTCGCCCAGATGCAGCTGGGCGACGATCTCCTGGCGCGTTCTGAGATCGGCGGTGGCGGTCAGTGCGATACGCGGAACATGTGGAAAATGTTCGGGCAGTACCGAGAGTTGCCGGTACTCCGGTCGGAAATCATGCCCCCATTGTGAGACGCAGTGCGCCTCGTCGAGGGCAAAGAGCGCGATGTCGGCGCCGCGCAGCAGCGACAGCATGCGCTCGGTCATCAGCCGCTCTGGCGCCGCGTAGAGAAGATCGAGATCCCCATTCAAGAGCCGTGCCTCCACCTGGCGCTGCTCGGATACCTCTTGCGTCGAGTTCAAGTAGGCCGCGCGAACACCGAGCTCGCTCAGTGCATCGACCTGATCCTGCATCAGGGCGATGAGAGGGGAGACGACGACGCCGGTCCCCGACCGCACGAGGGATGGAATTTGATAGCAGAGGGACTTGCCGCCGCCGGTCGGCATGAGCGCCAACACGTCGCGGCCCGCGATCAGCGCCTCGATGATGCTGGCCTGATGCGAGCGGAAGGACGGATAGCCAAAGACGCGCTCGAGCACGCACTGCGCGCGCCTGAGCGGCGGCAGCTCGCTCGTCTCGAGCTTCAGTGCGGCTTGGACCCCCATGCCCTCCAGTTAGCGCGATTCGGGGCGTGAAGCGGGCAGGAGGTTGTGGATGAGGGTAGGGCGGATCACCAGGGGATCCGACGGCCCTCGACATGCCAGTAGCTGCCGGTCTCCTCGATCCCCAGCCGGTCGATGAGCCCGATGACGCCCTTGGCCGAGGTCCCGGCATCGATATCGCCGCGTCCGTCATTCATCTCGGTTCTAACATAGCCCGGGTGAATCATCAGGACCGTCATGCCTTTCGGTTTCAGGGTCTCGGCCATCAGCTTGCCGGCGATATTGAGGGCGGCCTTCGACATGCGGTAGCCGATGTCGGGAATGGCGGCCGAGGTATCGGCGATGGAGCCGAGGCGGCTCGAGATCATCACGATTTTGGCGCGCGGCGCCAAATAGGGGAGCAGGCGCCTGGTCACCTCGACCGGTCCGAGGGCGTTCACCTCGAAGAGCTGCCGCATGATGTCGAGCGATTCCGTCTCCCAGCCCTCCGAGTGCGAGATGCCTGCATTGTTGATGAGTACATCGATCGTCTGCCCCTTGAGCTGGCCGGCGAGGTGCGCCACCGCGAGCGGATTCGTCACCTCGACGCCGTCGATGACCTTGACACCGAGCTTGGCGAGATGCGGCGCGGCGCTCCGGCAGGCGGCGAGCACGGCGTCGCCGCGGTCACACAGCTGGGTCACCATCTCCGCGCCGATGCCACGGCTCGCTCCAGTGATGAGATAGGTGGTCATTTCGATGTCTCCCTCGCCCGCAAGATCCTAGCACAAGACACTCGGCACAGAAGCGCACTCCGGGAACGCCGCTCGGATCGCCTCGGTGCTGGCGGCGATGACGCCGCGCTCGGTGATGAGACCGGTGACGAGGCGGGCCGGCGTGACATCGAACGCCGGGTTTGCGGCGGGCGTGCACTCCGGCACGACACGGATCGTCACCATGCTGCCGTCCTCGGCGACGCCAGTGAGATGCGTCACCTCTCGCGCCGGCCGCTGCTCGATCGGAATGTCGCGACGGCCATCGGCAATCGCGAAGTCGATGGTCGATGACGGCAGCGCCACATAGAACGGCACGCTGTTGTCGCGGGCAGCCAGCGCCTTGAGATAGGTACCGATCTTGTTGCAGACATCGCCGGCCGCCGTCGTCCGGTCGCTGCCGACGATGCAGAGATCGACGTCTCCATGCTGCATGAGATGACCGCCGGCATTGTCGGCAATGAGCGTATGCGGCACGCCGTGCTTGCCGAGCTCCCAGGCGGTCAGGGAAGCGCCCTGATTGCGCGGCCGCGTCTCGTCGACCCAGACATGGACGGGGAGCCCGGCGTCGTGCGCCATGTAGATCGGCGCCGTCGCCGTGCCCCAATCGACGGTCGCAAGCCAGCCGGCGTTGCAATGTGTGAGGATGTTGATGGAAGCCCCGGCGGGCTTGCTGGTGGCAACGGCCTCGATCAGCCGGAGCCCGTGTCGCCCGATCGCCTGATTGAGCGCCACATCCTCGTCGGCCATTCGTCCGGCTCGCGCATAGGCCGCTGCCCGGCGCTCCTCCGGCGCGAGTGGGGCGAGCACGCGCTGCATCTCGTCCAGCGCCCAGCGGAGATTGACGGCCGTCGGGCGTGTCCTGAGCAAGATCTCAGCTGCGCGCGCGAGCCCGGCGTCGCTCGCGTCCTCGGTCGTCGCCAGCGCCAAGCCGTAGGCCGCCGTCACTCCGATGAGCGGGGCACCACGCACCTGCATGTCGCGAATGGCGCGTGCGGCATCGTCGAGTGTGCCGAGTCGCACCACCTCGAAGAGATGCGGGAACCGGGTCTGGTCGAGAATTTCAACCGTCCGGCCGTCCCCGCCGAGCCAGATCGTGCGAAACGGCTTGCCATCGACTTGCATCGCCGGTCCTCCCATCCACCGCCTACAGCTTCCTGTAGGCCGGCAGCGTCAGGAAGGCCTCGAGCCGATCGGCGGTCGAAAGCGATCGGAACAGTTCTATCGCCTCCGAGAACCGGCCTTGGGCGAAGGCCTCAGTGCCGATCTCACTCTTGATGCGCTCGACCTCCTCAGTGATCAGCGCTTCCGCCCATGCCTTCGTGACTTTCGTGCCGCCCTCAAGCGTGACACCGAATTTGAGCCATTGCCAATTCTGCGACCGGCTGATCTCGGCGGTCGCGGCATCCTCCATGAGGTTGTAGAGGGGAACGGCACCACGTCCGCGGAGCCACGCTTCGATGTATTGGATACCGACCCGGATATTCTCGCGGAAACAGGCTTCCGTCCTTGTTCCTTCATGCACGGTCAGGAGGTCTGCTTCGGTTACGCTCACGTCCTCACGAGCACGATCGAGCTGGTTCGGTTGGGGCATCAGCCGGTCGAACACCTCCGCGGCCACCGGCACGAGATCGGGATGCGCGACCCATGTTCCGTCGTGACCATCAGACGCCTCGCGCTCCTTGTCGTCCTTGACCCGCTGGAATGCTGCGGCGTTGGCCTCGGGATCTTTGCGGTTCGGAATCTGCGCCGCCATGCCGCCCATCGCGAACGCGCCCCGTCGATGGCAGGTCTTGATCAAGAGGAGCGAGTAGTTGCGGAGAAAGGCCTTGCCCATCACGACCTGCGAGCGGTCGGGCAGGATGTAGTCCGGATTGTTCCGAAGCGTCTTGATGAAGGAGAAGATGTAATCCCAGCGACCGCAGTTGAGGCCCACGATGTGATCGCGGAGCTCGTAGAGAATCTCGTCCATCTCGAAGGCCGCGGGCAGCGTCTCGATCAAGACAGTGGCGCGGATCGTCCCCTTTGCCAAACCGAGTGCCGTTTCGGCATGAACGAAGACCTCGCTCCATAGCCGCGCCTCGAGATGACTCTCCATCTTCGGCAAGTAGAAATAGGGACCGGAGCCGGCAGCCAAAGCGCGCTTGGCGCAGTGGAAGACGTAGAGGCCGAAGTCGAACAGTGCCCCCGACATCGGCTGGCCATCGACCTCGACATGGGCCTCGGGCAGATGCCAGCCGCGCGGCCGCACAATCAGAACCGCAGGCCTGCTTCCGAGCGCATAGACTTTGCCGGACACCGGATCGGTGAAACCGAGCTTACCCTCCCAGCGCGCCAGCATGTTTGCCTGGCCCTCGACCATGTTGGCGAAGGTCGGCGCGTTGGCGTCCTCGAAATCGGCCATGAAGACCTTCGCGCCGGAGTTGAGCGCGTTGATCACCATTTTGGCGTCGGTGGGACCGGTGATCTCGACGCGGCGGTCGGCGAGATCGGCAGGGGCCGGCCGGATGCGCCAAGCTCCCTCGCGGATGGCGGAAGTCTCCGGAAGGAACCGTGGAAGCTCGCCGGCGTCGAAACGCTTCTGCCGCTCGGCGCGCGCGGCAAGCCGTGTCCGCCGCTCGCTCTCAAAGGTGCGATGCAGGTCGGTTAGGAAACCCAGCGCCTCGGCGGTCAAGACATGCGTGGCGCCATCCGGAATCTCCGCCTTCAGCACCAGCCCGTTCGGCAATGTCATTTTTGCGGGCATCTCGCTCCTCGATTGACTTGGCCAAGCCCCGTGCCATGCTGCTATAGCAAAGACAGGTCCGGCGTCGAGTGTGACAAGCAGAGCCCGGTCGCGCTACACTAATCCGAAGAGCGGAGTCACATGCCTACGGAGTTCCATCCCGGGCACACCCCAACTGTGCCGACGGAGGCCGAGCGGCTCTTCGAGACCATCGCCAATTATACATACGATTGGGAGACCTGGTTCGACTCGGAGGGGAAGGCGCGCTGGATCAATCCGGCCGTCGAGCGCATGACAGGCCTCAGCGTCGCAACTTGCCTGGCCATGCCCGACTATCCGATTGGCCTGGTGCACCCCGAGGATCGGGCCCGCATCGCTGCGCTGTTGGACGAGGCCCGTGCCGGGTCGAGCGGCAACGACATCGAGTTCCGCCTCGCCAAGTGCGATGGCAGCCTAGGCTGGGCGGCGGTCTCCTGGCAGCCGATTCACGACGCCACCGGCAATCGGCTCGGCTTCCGCTCCAGCATGCGCGACATCACACGGCGCAAGCGCGTCGAAGCCGCTCTGGCCGTCGCCAAGCAGGAGGCGGAGCGCGCCAACCGGGCCAAGTCCCAGTTCCTGGCGGCGGCGAGCCACGACCTCCGCCAGCCCTTGCAGGCGATGTCGATGTATATCGCCGCTCTGAAGCAGCACGGCCTCAATCCGAGCGCCCGGCGCCTGGCCGATGACCTGGTCCACTGCGTCGACGCCTGCCGGGATCTCCTCGCCGGCCTGCTCGACGTCTCTCGTCTCGATGCCGGCGCCGTCTCGGCCAATCCGGGCCCCGTCATGCTGGCCGACATCTTCGAGGAGATCGAGACGGAGCTCCGCGGCAAGGCGCAGGAGCGCAAGCTCGACCTTCGGATCATTGCCTCATCCGAGGTGGTGGAGGCCGACCAGACCATCCTGGTCGGGATCCTGCGAAACCTTGTGGACAATGCCTTGAGCTACACGCCGGCAGGCAAGATCCTTCTGGGGTGTCGTCGCCTTGGGGCCAACCGGCAGATCATCGTCGCCGACACCGGCATAGGCATTCCGGCCGACAAGCTCGATATGGTCTTCGAGGAGTTCTTTCAGCTCGACAATCCCGAGCGCGACCGCCGCAAGGGACTCGGCCTGGGCCTCGCCATCGTTCGCCGGCTCGCAGCGCTCGGCGGCTACGCCATCGACGTCAAATCGGCGCCCGGCGCAGGTAGCCGTTTCACGATTACGGTGCCAGCGGCAGGCTCGACCCTGCCGATTGCCGCGCCGACGGCCGACAGGGCCCGACAGACCTCGCCGATTGCCGGGGTGACACTTGCCATTGTTGAGGATGAGCCCGCCCAGCTCAAGGCCTTCGAAATGTATTTTTCTGGCCTCGGTTGTGTCGTTGCAGGGGGGACGGACGCAGCGGGGGTCATTGCGGCATTGGACGACCGCGGCCTCGTCCCCGATGTAATCGTAGCCGACTACCGACTACGCGACGGGCGTACCGGCACGGATGCGATCCGCGAGATCCGGCGCGCAGTCGGCCGCGATACTCCCGGCATGCTATTGACTGGCGACACCGACATCGAGAGGCTGGCGGCGGCGGCCGCCAGTGAGTTTGGCCTTTTGCACAAGCCAGTGGCCCCCGATCATCTCATCGTGTCGTTACTTGACGCTCTTGGAACGCGACAGGCGACCCTGCCGCCGCGCTCCGGTCAGCGCTAGGCCGAGACTCAATAAGCTAAGGGGCAAGACATGGTCTCGCCCCTTAGCCTGGTTCATTCGGCAAAGGCTCTAGTAGTGGTCGATGAGCTCGCCCGAGCGTTTGCCGTCACTGTTGGCCTGCAGATCGTGCCGGATGTCAGCGTTCTCCTGACGGATCTGCACGATGTGCCAGATGATCCAGAAGGCCAGACCTGCGAGGACCAGAATGGTCTCGCTGCCCTGGAAAGGATAGATGGCACCGATGTCCTTGAGATCGACGGCCCAACTTGACAATCCATTGGTCGACATGTGTGTGCTCCTGTTTCCAGCCGTCTATCACCGCGAGCCGGCGAGTGCGGCCTGCTCAGCCGCTTTGACGTCCGCCAGAGCGGCCCGGTAAGCCTCCTCGGTCGAGTAGTCGAGGCCCATCAGCTCCACCTCACGCGGCACCCTGAGCAGACCTAAGGCATTCAAGATGTGAGAGACGATGAATGCCGGAAGGAAGCCCAACACGAAGAACATGATGATCGCCCCCAGGAAGTTGCCGAGCGGGCTGATCGTGGCGAAGCCCTCGTAGGGCGACGACGGCTGACCCCAGAGCATGAAGCCGGCAATCACCAAGCCGAGGAACCCCGAGTAGCCGTGCACCGCGACAGCGCCGACGGCATCATCGAGCTTGAACCTGCGCTCGACGAAATAGTGCAGCTTGTAGGCGACGAATGCACCTATGGCACCGATGAACATGGCCTGGATCGGATGATAGAGATCATTGCCGGCCGAGGCGCAAATGACGCCCGCCAGACCGCCCGAGTAGGTCCAGAACGCATCACCCTTTGAGACGACATAGGCGGCGAGCAGACCACCCGACAACGACATCAGGAAGTTGAAGGTAATGGCGGAGAGCGTCGTCGGCGCCAGATAGATGTTGGTCGCCGTCATGGTCTCGCCGGTGATCAGACCGGCGATGCCGCCGGGGCCGATGATCGGCACGTTGCAAGCCGCGTAGAAGCCCCAGAAACCCGTATAGATGAGGAAGAGACCGACCGTCACCAGCCAGGGATTGTGCGGAGGGATGTCGCGGGGCGTGCCGTCGGCGCGGAACTTGCCGAGCCGTGGACCGAGCACCACCAGTACGCCCAGCGCGAAGCCGCCGGCAATCGCATGGATGACGCCTGAGGCGTAGGCATCGTGATAGCCGAGCAGCTTGACCATCCAGCCTTGTGAGGACCAGCCCCAGGCCGCGTCGATGATCCAGGTGAACGAGCCGATGACGACGGCCAGGATCCAGAAAGCGCCCGACCGGATCCGCTCGATGACCGCCCCCGAGACGATCGAAGCCGCCGTCCAGGAGAAGAGCAGGAAGGCGGCCCAGAAGACCCCGTTCAGGCGGTGCCAGTAGGCGGCGGAAGCTTCGTCCACGCCGAGCGCGGGAGACGGTCCCGACAGATGGGTGGCCATGAGCGGGCTCCATGGCTCTGCCCAGGGAGCGTCGATGACACCGCCGGTGATTCCAGGGCCATTCTGCCACGCAAAATAGATCCACCAGCCGAAGAAGAAGAACGTGATGGTGACCAGCGGGATCACCATCGTGTTCTTCATGAGAGTGTGAAGGTGATTGCGGCGACGGCTTGCGCCGACCTCATACACGCAGAACCCCACGTGAATGAGAAACATGAAGACGACCGTGACCCAATAGTAGAATTCCGTGAAGATGACCATCAGCGAGTCTAATGGCGTACCCATGGCGAGCTTCCCTTCTCCTTGCCAGGTATCCGGGCGCCTCGAGACTGCGTCGGACCCCAGTCCACCACCCCTTTTCCGGCCGGCCAACGCCGCCACGCTTCGCTTGGGTCAGGCCCTGGCGGCCGGTTGATCTCGCCCCTTTTGAGCATCCAGGCTCAAAGTGAGTCGATACTCCCCCTTTTGGGGGAATCGCCGCACTGTGACGGCAAAATCCGTCGAAGGCAAAACGATTCTTTTCCCCGGAGTGGAAATAGCTGCATAGCAGGGGCGCCGAGGTCGTGGAGGTGAGAGGTGCGCACGCGCCTCAACGATCCGAAAGGGCAACCCTTTTGGAGAAGAGAACCGGCGGCCGGCGACGACCTAGCCCGGCCGGCCAAGGGCCTTGGCGGCGATGAGGGCCGCCTGGGTGCGATTCTGAGCGTTGAGCTTGGCAAGGATGACTTTGATATGCGCCTTCACGGTACTTTCGAGCAGTCCGAGTTGGCGGGCAATTTCCTTGTTCGATAGCCCCTCGATCAGAAGCATGAGCGTCTGCCGCTGTCGTCGCGTGAGACTGCCAAGCGGCCCGTCGCCCCCCACCGGAGCCTGGTCGGACGGACTTGCCGGCTCGCGACGCATGCTCTTGAGAACCTGGCTCGGGATATAGGCCTCGCCTGCTAGCAGCAGGGCCACCGCGTGTCGGACGACCTCCTCAGGCGCTGATTTCGGAATATAGGCCCGGGCCCCCGCTTCGAGGGCCGTGAGGACAAGCTCGGTCTCCTCGAGCGCCGACATAACGGCGATTTGGCCACTCAGCCCCAGATCCCGGGCCTTGCGCAGCCCTTCCAATTGGGTTCCGCCAGGCATGATGAGGTCGAGGAAGATGATATCGTAGCCAGGTAGCGCGCTGGCTTGGGACAACCCGGCTTCCAGGCTGTCAGCCTCGTCGATATCGGCTTCAGGAAAGCTTTGGCCGAGGAACGTCTTCAGACCACGACGGAACAGGGCGTGATCGTCGATGATCAGGAATCGCATTTCGGCCTTTCCTAAGCCCCTCAAACCGCTCTAGCCTGGATTCATAGCACTTCTCGGTCGAGTTCCGAATGGCATGGATGGCCGCGGCCGATAAGGAATGGAGCTCGTGATGGTCGATTCCCGGGAGGAGCAACCAGGCTCCCGCAACCGGCGGGTGGCGCAATCGCGTCGGCGATCCGAGGCTGGCACCCGCCAAGATCCTCACGCGACATCGGCAAGCCCGATGGCCCTGGAGCAAGCCATTGGCCGGGCCGTGCGCAAGTTCCGCGAGGAGCTCGATATGACCATCATCGAGCTCGCGAAGTCCGCCGGGATGTCGGCCGGAATGCTCTCGAAGATCGAGAATGGCGCCACGTCGCCGTCGCTCTCATCGCTGCAGTCGCTATCGCGAGCCCTGCATGTGCCCGTGACCGCCCTGTTCAAGGGGTTTGAGGAGACCCGCGACGCGACCTTCGTCCGGGCCGGCACAGGCCTGACCATCGAGCGGCGCGGCACGCGGGCTGGCCATCAATACCAACTTCTCGGCCATACGCCTGGCGGCCCGCTGATCGTCGAGCCCTATCTCATCACGCTGACCGAGCAGGCCGACGTATTTCCGATCTTCCAGCACGACGGGCTCGAGTTCATCTATATGCTCGAGGGCGAGGTCGACTATCGTCACGGCAACCGGACATACCGGCTGTTGCCTGGAGACAGCCTCTACTTCGATTCCGATGCACCACACGGCCCCGAAGTGCTCCGGAAGCTGCCGATCCGATTCCTGTCCGTCATCACCTACATTCGCTCTGATTGAATCGGCAGGTCAGCCTGGGCCGGTTGTTCACATTGTGAAAATTTGTTTCTGCGGATTGAACGCGACGCGCTCTGGTGTTACATGCACGACAGCGGATCATGATGCGGAGGTCGCTCGCATGTGCGGCATTGTCGGACTCTATCTAAAGGACAAGAAGCTCGAGTCACAGCTCGGCCACCTCTTCACGCCGATGCTCATCGAGATGACCAATCGCGGACCGGACTCCGCTGGCGTGGCCGTCTATCGCGATCCCGTGCCGAAGAACGAGCTCAAAATCACGCTCGCCCATACCAATCCCGCCTACGACTGGCAGGCGATCGCCGGTGCGCTCACCGAGTTGCACGGCAAGACGACAGCCCGCAAGCTCGGCAATCACTGCGTCCTCGTCACCAAGGCCTCCGAGGACGAGGTGCGCACCTATCTTGCCGAGGAGGCGTCTGACGTCCGCATCGTCGGCGTCGGTCACGTCATCGAGATCTTCAAGGAGGTTGGTCTGCCGAAGGACGTTGCCGAGATGTACGACCTCGAGAACGTCAAGGGCAGCCATATCATCGGGCACACGCGGATGGCGACGGAGAGCGCGGTGACGACCGCCGGCTCGCATCCCTTCGCCACAGGCCAGGATCTCTGCCTCGTCCACAACGGCTCGCTCTCGAACCACAATCGGCTGCGCGAGTGGCTGACGACCCACGCGGGCATGTCCTTCCAGACGGAGAACGATACCGAGGTCGCTGCCGCCTATCTCACCTGGCGGCTGCGCGAGGGCGCGAGCCTCAAGGAGGCGCTCGAATTCTCGCTCGAAGATCTCGACGGGTTCTATACTTTCGTCGCCGGCACCGCCGACGGCTTCGCCGTGTTGCGCGATCCGATCGCCTGCAAGCCAGCCGTCATGGCCGAGACCGACGAGTGGGTCGCCTTCGGCTCCGAGTTCCGCGCGCTTCGCTCTTTGCCAGGCGTGGACAAGGCTCGCGTCTGGGAGCCAGAGCCCGCCATCGTCTATTCATGGGGCAAGGCCTAGGGAGAGCCAACATGTCGAAAGCACCAGCCAAGCCCGGCTCGATCCTCATCGATGTGCAGAAGACCGGCCTGACAGCGGTCAATCAGCGACTGCAGAAGATCGCCGCCGGATCGAACGAGACGCATTTCACTCTGGACCATCCGGAAGGCGAGCACGCTCTGGCCGTCGGTCTGTCAACGCCCATCACGGTCGAGGTCATGGGGACCGCGGGATATTACTGTGCCGGCATGAACAAGGAAGCGACCGTCATCGTCCACGGCAACGTCTCGACCGGCGTTGCCGAGAACATGATGTCGGGCTATGTGCGCGTCAAAGGCAACGCCAGCCAGTCGGCCGGTGCGACAGCGCATGGCGGCCTGCTCGTCGTCGAAGGTGATGCGGCGGCCCGCTGCGGCATTTCCATGAAGGGTGTGAACATCGTCGTCGGCGGCAATGTCGGCCACATGTCGGCCTTCATGGCACAGGCCGGCTCGCTGGTGGTGCTCGGCAATGCCGGAGATTCGCTCGGCGATTCCCTCTACGAGGCACGGCTCTACGTACGCGGCAAGGTGAAGAGTCTCGGTGCCGACTGCATCGAGAAGGAGATGACGACGCATCATCTCGAGAAGCTGGGGCGTCTCCTCGACCAGGCCGAGATGAAAGCCAATCCACGGGACTTCCGACGCTACGGCTCCGCGCGGAAGCTCTACAATTTCCACGTCGACAACATCGACGCCTACTAGTTCGAGGTCACACCCGCCGAGCCGCGCACCGACCGACATAGGAAAACCGCAGGTACGTCCCATGGACCCCAAAGAAGCCGCCCGCATTCCCCACACGACGCCCCGGAGGTCCGCCACCTTCGACGACTATACGCTCTCCGAGATCCGCCGTGCCGCGGCGACCGGCATCTACGATATTCGCGGCGGTGGCGCGAAGCGCAAGGTTCCTCATTTCGACGATCTCCTGTTTCTCGGCGCCTCGATGTCGCGCTATCCGCTGGAGGGCTATCGCGAGAAATGCACGACCGAGGTCGTGCTCGGCACGCGCTTCGCCAAGAAGCCAATCAAGCTCAGGATCCCGATCACCATCGCCGGCATGAGCTTCGGCTCGCTCTCGGCCCAGGCCAAGGAGGCGCTCGGGCGTGGCGCGACACGGGCCGGGACATCGACGACGACCGGCGACGGCGGCATGACGCCCGAGGAACGCGGACAATCGAAGACCCTCGTCTATCAGTATCTGCCGTCCCGCTACGGCATGAACCCTGACGACCTGAGGAAGGCCGACGCCATCGAGGTGGTCGTTGGCCAGGGCGCCAAGCCGGGCGGCGGCGGCATGCTGCTCGGCCAGAAGATCTCCGATCGCGTCGCCCAGATGCGCACGCTCCCGAAGGGCATCGACCAGCGGTCGGCCTGCCGGCATCCGGACTGGACCGGCCCCGACGATCTCGAGATCAAGATCCGCGAGCTCCGCGAGATCACGCAATGGGAGAAGCCCATCTACGTGAAGGTCGGCGGCGCCCGCCCCTACTACGACACCGCGCTCAGCATCAAGGCGGGCGCGGACGTGGTCGTGCTCGACGGCATGCAAGGCGGCACCGCGGCGACGCAGGAGGTCTTCATCGAGCACGTCGGGCAGCCGACGCTTGCCTGCATCCCGCTTGCCGTGCAGGCGCTCAAGGATCTCGACATGCATCGCAAGGTGCAGCTGATCGTCTCGGGTGGCATCAGAAACGGCGCCGATGTGGCCAAGGCGCTGGCGCTCGGTGCCGATGCGGTCTCGATCGGCACGGCCGCCCTGGTCGCGCTCGGCGACAACGACCCGGAATGGGAGGACGAGTACCGGAAGCTCGGCACGACATCAGGTTGCTACGACGATTGGCACGAGGGCCAGGATCCTGCGGGCATCACCACCCAGGATCCCGAGCTCGCCAAGCGTCTCGATCCGGTCAAGGCTGGCCACCGGCTCGCCAACTACCTGAACGTCATGACCCTCGAGTGTCAGACGATCGCGCGCGCCTGCGGCAAGAGCCATGTCAACAATCTGGAGCCAGAGGACCTTGTGGCGTTGACGGTCGAGGCGGCTGCCATGGCTCGTGTGCCGCTCGCCGGCACGACCTGGATCCCGGGTGTCAGCAAATAGACCTGCCGAGGAGTGTCCGCATGGAGGTTACGGCGGGATTGATGGCCACACGCGCGTAAAGGTGAAAGATGTCCGAGCATCAGGCGACGATCAGCTGGCAGCGCGACGGCGCCGCTTTCATTGACGGCAAGTTTGCCCGCCGGCACACATGGAGCTTCGACGGTGGCGTGACCGTCTCCGGCTCGCCCGCTCCATCGGTCGTGCCCCCTCCCCTCTCCGATCCAGCCGCCGTCGATCCGGAGGAGGCCTTCGTCGCCAGCCTTGCGAGCTGCCACATGCTGTTCTTCCTGGCACTCGCGGCCAAGAAGCGCTTCCTCGTCGATAGCTACCGCGACGAGGCGATCGGCACGCTCGCCAAACGTCCGGATGGCAAGATGTGGATGGAGCGCGTGACGCTACGGCCTGCCGTCACATTCTCAGGCGACAAGCAGCCGACCGCCGAGGAGATCGACGCGTTGCATCACCAGTCCCACGGCTTGTGCTACATCTCCAATTCCGTGACAACCGAGGTCACGATCGAGCCCCGCTGACGCCCCACCCCCTACCGGCGCCCTGGCGCGCCCCGAACCAACACAACATCACGACGGGAGGAACCCTATGACAGCCGACTTGTCCGCCTATGCCAAAGAGCGGGGCATCAAATACTTCCTCATCAACTTCACGGACCTTTTCGGCATCCAGCGCGCCAAGCTCGTACCCTCTCAGGCGATCGCCGGCATGCAGAAGGCCGGCGCCGGCTTTGCAGGGTTCGCCACCTGGCTCGACATGACGCCGGCGCATCCGGACATGTTCGCCATGCCAGATCCCTCTTCCGTCATTCAACTGCCATGGAAGAAGGACACGGCCTGGGTCGCCTCCGACCTCATGATGGATGGCAAGCTCGTCGAGCAGGCCCCGCGAGTCGTGCTGAAACGCCTCATCAAGGAGGCCGGCGCCAAGGGTTACCGACTGAAGTCCGGCGTCGAGTGCGAGTACCACCTGATCACGGCCGATGGCAAAGCCATCGCCGACGGCCGCGACACCCAGGAGAAGCCCTGCTACGACCAGCAGGCGCTGACCCGGCGGATGGACGTCATCACCGAGATCTGCGACGCCATGCTGGAGCTCGGCTGGGGTCCCTATCAGAACGACCATGAGGACGCCAACGGCCAGTTCGAGATGAACTGGGATTTCGACGACGCGCTGGTGACGGCGGACCGGCATGCTTTCTTCAAGTATATGACGAAAGCCATCGCCGAGAAGCACGGGCTGCGCGCCACTTTCATGCCGAAGCCGTTCTCGACCCTGACCGGCAACGGCTGCCACATGCACCTTTCGATCTGGAGCATGGATGGAAAGTCCAATCTCTTCGACGACCCGAAGGGTACGCTCGGTCTGACGCCGATGGCCTATAATTTCGTCGGCGGCATCCTCGCCAACGGCGAGTCGCTCTGCGCCATCACCAACCCGACCGTCAACTCCTACAAGCGCATCAATGCACCGCGGACCGTCTCCGGTGCCACCTGGTCGCCGAACACCCTGACATTCGGCGGCAACAACCGGACGAACATGGTCCGCATCCCGGATGGCGGGCGCTGCGAGATCCGCCTCGCCGACGGTGCCGTCAACCCTTATCTGCATCACGCCGTCTATCTGGCGGCCGGCATCGACGGCGTCGAGAACAAGCGCGACCCGGGCCCGCGCCACGACATCGACATGTATGCCGAGGGGCACAAGGCACCGGAGGCCAAACGGCTACCCCTCAATCTTCTCGACGCCATCCGAGCCTTCGATCAAAACAGCTTCCTGCGCGGCCAGCTCGGCGAAGAATTCTCGAAGGCCTATGTGAAATTGAAGATGGCCGAATGGAATCAGTACGCCGCCCATTTGACCGATTGGGAGCGCACCACGACGCTCGATTGCTGATGGGTCGTTAATTGTCGTACCAGGATCGGCCGCATTCGCTCCGGATGCGGCCGATTTTGCATTTATGGCCGTCTATTCGTGCAATTTCACTAAAACTCGAATGATAAAAGAGACATCAAGTTCAATTCATTTCCGCGCAATTTGATCAGTGGACTTAATTTTAGATTTGAACGTCGATGGTAGAACCGCTGTACGGTCGAGGTGGAGGCGTTGGGGCTTGTCATCTGATTGACCGACAGTAGTCCTAGTTACGGGGAATTTCTCACATGGCAACGATCAACGGCACAAGCGGCAAGGACAAGCTGAAGGGCACGAGCCTGGCCGACACCATCAACGGACTGGCTGGCGTCGACAAGCTCTGGGGTGGCGCTGGTAACGACACCATCAACGGCGGCGACGGCAACGATACGATTTATGGCGAAGCCGGCAACGACACGATCAGCGGCGGCAACGGCACGGACGTCGTCAAGGCCGGCGACGGCAATGACACAGTCGACGGCGATGCCGGCAACGACCGTCTTTACGGCGACAACGGCGACGACACGGTGACTGGCGGCGTTGGCGCCGACAAGCTCTATGGCGGCGCAGGCACCGACACCCTGACCGGCGGCGACGGCAACGATTACGCCTACGGCGGAACGGGCAACGACACGATCAGCGGCGGCAACAACAACGACTACCTCTATGGCGACATGGGCGTCGACACCATCACCGGCGGTGATGGCAACGACACTCTCATTGGCGGCCACGGAGCGGATGCACTCGACGGCGGAAACGGCACGGACACCGTTTCCTATGTTCTCGGCAACCAGAAGGCCGGCGTGGTCATCGACCTCGTCCAGCAGAAAGGCTTCGAGGGCGACGCGGAAGGCGACGTCTACACCTCGATCGAGAACGCCACAGGCTCGGTCTACAACGACGAGATCTACGGCGACGGCAATGCCAACGTTCTCAACGGCTACTATGGTGACGACTACATCGTGGACGGCCTCGGCAACGACACCGTCTACGGCGGCGAGGGCAACGACCTCATCGTTGCGACCGAGGGTGGCTCGAACACCTATGACGGTGACGGCGGTCTCAGCGACACGCTCGATCTGTCGGCCTGGACCTCGGCCCTGACCATCAACATGACGACCGGCAAGATCACCGGCTCCGGCACCCAGACGGTGCGCGAGATCGAGGTCGTCATCGGCACGGATCAGGTCGACACGTACACCGGCAGCGCGCTGACCGACACGTTCAAGGCCGGCGCAGACAATGACATCATCCGCTCGATGGCTGGCTTCGACAAGCTGTGGGGCGAGGGCGGTGACGATACGTTCGTGTTCTTTTCGGTCGACGTCATGGACAACACCTTCGGGTGGCTCGGCTATGACAAGATCTACGACTTCACGGTCGGCTCCGACGTCCTCGACATCTCCGGCATGCTCGACGGCATCACCTTCGCCGATATCGACGACGTGGTGTCGCTGGTCGACACGGGCACCGATACGATCATCAGCGCCCGCTACACCGATCAGAACACCGACGAGGTCCGCTTCGCGGTTCTCGTGGGCGTGACCGGCGAGAACGTTGCCTCGCTCGACGCGGCCGGCGCCTTCGTCACGGCCTAACGGATAGGTTCTGAGCCGCCCCGGCGGCTCCGGACGACCACCTGTCTCTCTGGGACTACGATGCGGCCCTGCGATCCCCTCGCAGGGCCGTTTCCATTGGCCGGACCGCCCGCGGCATCAAGTCCGCCCTCTAACACACTGGCATCGAACACAAATTCGCCATGGTCACCGCCGAGTTTGACGGCCCGCCGCTGCTTCGTGCTTAACTCTGCCTCTCGCCTCAGCCTGCACCGCGGTCGTCTCGGCCAGTAGCTCCATGCCCCTTCCCTTCCTCCAGGTGTCGCAACCCGAGTGGCAGCCCCTGCTCGATCGCCTGACGCGCGAGCTGCCCGGGCTGATCAATCAGCTCGTGTCGCCTTGGATGCTGCCACAGCTCATCGTCGTGCCGGCCTGCTACGGGCTGGCGCGCTGGCTCGCGCCGCGCTTGCGGCCGCAGATCAACCGCTGGCTCGCACAGTATCAGCTGCCGGCGAAAGTCAGGGCCTTCCTTGAGCTGCCGCTGCTTCAGCTCAAATGGATCCTCTTCGTCGTGCTGCTCTGGCTGTCGCTCGCGATGATGCGGGAGATGACCTGGGCCAGCCGCAGCTATCTCGTGACGCTCGCGGCGAGCCTGGCGACGGCCTGGGTCACCATCAACCTCGTCTCGCCGATCGTCCGCAACAAGTCGTTGTCCCGCGCTTTTGCGGTGGTGGCGTGGTCGATCGCGGCGCTGCACATCCTCGGCCTGCTTGGCGAGGTGCAATCCCTGCTGGATGGCCTCGCCGTCACCATCGGCGAGCTCCGCCTCTCGGCTCTCGGCCTCATCAAAGGGGCCATCATTCTCGGCATCACGCTATGGATCGCGACGGCCCTGAGCAGCCTCGTGGAGAAGCGCCTGCATCAGTCGTTCGAGCTGACACCTTCGGTCGAGGTGCTGTTCGGCAAGATCACCAAGGCGGTGCTCATCCTGGTGGCGGTCGCCATCACACTCTCCGCGATCGGCATTCAACTGACGGCCCTGACCGTGTTCTCCGGCGCTCTCGGACTCGGCATCGGCTTCGGCCTCCAGAAGGTCGCCTCCAATCTGATGAGCGGCATCATTATCCTCCTCGACCGCTCGGTGAAGCCCGGAGATGTCATCCAGCGCGGCCAGACCTTCGGCTGGATCACGGCGCTCAAGGGCCGCTACGTCTCCGTCGCCACGCGCGACGGCGTCGAGTACCTCATCCCGAATGAGGACTTCATCACCAGCCAGGTGATCAACTGGTCCTATTCCGATCCCAAGGTCCGCCTGGAGGTGCGCTTCGGCGTCGGTCCGGGAAGCGAGCCGCATCGCGTCGCCACGATCGCCTGCGACGCGGCGGTCAAGGTGCCGCGCGTGCTGGCCTCTCCCGGTGCCGAGTGCCATGTCATCTCGCTCGATCAGACCTCGCTGCAGTTCCTGCTCCGGTTCTGGATCCAGGATCCTGTCGTCGGCACGACAAACATTCGCAGCGAGGTTCTGATGGCCATCTGGGACGGCCTCAAGACCGAAGGCATCGGGCTTGTCTCCGCCAAGAACGGATAGGGCCCGGACTCGCCGAGCGTTGCTCGGGTTGCATCGGCGCCGCGCGGATCTTCAAACGCCCGACAAAACTGTCCGACCGAAATCGAACAGCGGCTAACGCCGAATTAACCATCCCGGACTAACCTGCCAGCACGCCGCAGAAGGTCATTCGACGACTGCGGAGGGGACAGTCATCGACCCGCGGAATGCGGGCGCGTTAACCTATTGAGGAGTAATGGAAATGCTCGCGTTCTGTAAGCGTCTCAGCCTCGTTCTGGGCACTATTTCGGGTCTCGCTCTGGCCTCCAACGCCGCCACCGCCCAGACCACGACGACCGATACCTTCGATGTCTTGATCACCATCGATGCGTTCTGCGCCATCACCAATCCGACCGACCTCGATTTCGGCACGAACACGCTGCTCAATGCCAACATCGATCAAACCTCGACGTTCGAGGTGCAGTGCACAAACACCACTCCGTTCGACATCGGTCTCGATCAAGGCCTGAATTTCTCCGCTACCCGACGCATGGACGATGGCGGCGGCAACTTCGTTTCTTATGCGCTCTACTCGGACGCCGGCCGCACAACCGACTGGGGCAACACGATCGGCACGGATACCGTTGCTGATACCGGCGATGGCACCGTCAACCCCTTCACGGTTTACGGCAGGGTTCCCACGCAGACGACGCCGGCTCCGGGGAACTACGCGGACACCGTCACGATCGAAGTCACCTACTGACATCATTGCCAGAGAAGAGGTCGCCGCCATGAAGCTCCGGTTTGCTGCCGCGGTCTTCGCCGGATTTCTCGCAGCCTGTGGGTCGGCGCACGCCGCCACACTGCAGGTCTCGCCGGTGCTGATCGATGTCCCAGCTCCCGGAGCGGCGGCGTCCGTCACGGTCGCCAACCTGAGCAACGACGCCGTTGTTGCCCAGGTTCGCGTCTTCAAATGGATTCAGAAGAACGGCAGTGACCAGCTCGTCGAGACGAAGGATGTCGTCGTCAGCCCACCGATCGCCAAGCTGAAGCCAAACACGAAGTCGGTCCTTCGCGTCGTCCGGCGTGCCAAGTCGGCACCTAACGGCGAGGAAAGCTACCGCATCGTCATCGACCAGGTGCCGGAGAAGAAACGCACGCGCGGTGCCGGCATCAGTTTCGCGGTCCGCTACTCGATCCCTGTTTTCTTCGGCGGCATCAACGCGAGCGAAGCGCCGATCATCTGGGAGGTCGGCAACAAAAGTGGACAGACGACAATTACCGCCACGAATGCCGGCTCACGGCGCGTCCGCATCGCCGACCTCAAGGTGAAGTCGGGTGCAGGCACCGTCAGCTTCGGCAAGGGCCTGACAGGCTACGTGCTGCCGGGTGCGACGGTATCGTGGACGGCAGATCGGGCACTCAAGGGTCTGAAACAGGGAGGAAAGGTTGCGATTTCCGCACTAACTGAGCATGGACCGCTTCAAGCCACTGGGATCATCCAAGGCGCGCAATGAAGCTCTCGTAATAGTCCTACTGGTACTCGTCCTTATTGCCTCGCTCCCGATCTTCCGACCGGCGCAGGCGGCTGATGAGCCGCTTGCGCTGCAGCTTGAAGTATTGCTCAACGGCCAGCCGACCAAGATGATCGGTACGTTCTCCGATCTGGGCGGCGGGCGGATCGCTGCCACGGGAGCAACCCTCGCCGATCTAGGATTCAAGGCCGGCAGCTCGCTCGCACCCGAAGAGACCATTCCCCTCGATGAGCTTCCAGGCGTCACTTACGCCTACGACGAAGCGGCTCAATCGATCGACATCGTCGTCGTGGATGAGGAGCGCAATGCCCGCATCGTCGACGTATCAGGCCAGTTGCGCAAGAGCTATGAAGCCTCTGACGATGTCGGTGGCGCGGTCAACTATGCGCTTCACGGATCGACCGGCGAGCACCTCGATGATTTCGAGATCGACTATGGCGGAGCCTCGCTGACGCTGGAGGGCCGTGTTTTCGGTCCACTCGGCCTGCTGACGACGGACGGCATCCTGAAGCAGGGCTCGGACGGCCATTCCGAGGCCATCCGCCTTGCCACGACCTGGAGCTACTCCGATACCGACAACCTGACCACCTACCGGGCCGGCGACATCATCACCGGCGGCCTCGCCTGGACCCGCCCGGTGCGCCTGGCAGGTGGTCAGATCGACCGCAACTTCGGGCTCCGGCCCGGTCTGGTCACCATGCCGCTGCCGACGCTCGGCGGGAGTGCCGTCGTCCCCTCGACGGTCGATGTCTACGTGAATGCCTCGAAGGCCTATTCCGGGCAGGTCGCAGGCGGCCCCTTCGAGGTCCAGAACATTCCAGCCGTCACGGGCGCCGGCACGGCCCGCGTGGTGATCCGCGACGCGAGCGGCCGCGAGCAGGAGATCACGACGGACTTCTATGCCTCGTCCTCCCTTCTTCGGGAAGGCCTCTTCGACTACTCGGCCGAGGCCGGCGTATTGAGGCTCGGATTTGGCAGCGATGACGACCGCTATGACGATCAATTGGCAGGCTCGGCAAGCCTGCGCTATGGCCTGACAGACGATATCACCATAGAGGCTCATGCCGAGGCGACCAATGGACTCCTAAACGGAGGCGCCGGGGTCGTCGCCAATCTCGCCGACATAGCGATTGTCTCACTGGCCGCTGCGACCAGCACCTCAGACGAAGGTCAGGGCGCCCAGGTGCATGCCAGCCTCGAGACCGAGATCGGCAAGCTGTCGCTTCGCGGCGCGACGACTCGCACCTTCGGCGACTATGCGGACCTCGGTTCGATCTCGTTTCGCTCGGGTGACGACGATCCCGATCTCCCTCCTCCGCTCGTCCGCCTCTTCTCGAGGGAGGTTCCGCGCGCCATCGATCGCATCTCGGCCGGTGCCCCCCTCCCCTTCGAGCTGGGGACGCTCGGTCTGAGCTATACGCATATCGACCGGGTCGACGATCCCGAGGTGCATCTGGCCAGCGCCACCTACTCGCGCGCGCTCTTCTACGACATCTCCCTCTACACCAGCGCCTTCCACGACTTCGGCGTGGAGAGGAGCTCCGGTGTCTATGCCGGCCTCTCGATGCCACTCGGCGACTACGGCACACTCTCGAGCGGTGTGAAGCACGACAAGAATGGAACGGGTTACTCCCTCTCGAGCTCGAAGTCGCTGGCCGAGGCCCCCGGGAGCTACGGTTGGTATGCCTCCACCGACGACGGCGAGGATCAAACCTCCACGGCCGCGTCCTTGAGTTATCGAAGCTCGGTTGCGACCGGTACAGTACGCGCACGCTCGCACGCGACGGGCACCGCCGCCAGCGCTGAGCTCGCCGGCTCGATCGCTGCGACCCAGGATGGTGTGTTTCTGGCCAACCGCATCGACGACGGCTTCGCCGTGGTCGATGCCGGGGCCGAGGGCGTCCCGATCATGCTCGAGAACCGACGCGTAGCCGTTACCGACAGCAGCGGCACAGCGCTTGTGACGGGTCTCCGCGCGTATGAGCCGAACAAAATCTCGATCGACGCCGTCGACGTCCCGCTCGGCACGGAAATCACCGAGACAGAGCACGTCGCCGTGCCGCGCGAAAGGGCCGGCGTCCGGGTGCTCTTCAATGCCAAGAGCACCTCGGGGACGGCCCTCGTGATTCTGAAGCTCGCCGATGGCGGCTATCCACCACCGGGCAGCAAGGTCGTGCTGGACGGCAGTGACGCCGACTATGTCGCCGGCTATGACGGCCAGGTCTATCTGGAGGGCCTGACGGGTGAGCACCGGCTGGCGGTCAGCCTCGACGGCAGCCAGTGCCACGCCAGCTTCACCTATGCGCCCTCGGAGGACAACTTCACAACCATCGACCCGGTAATCTGCCGATGAAAAGACTCATGACTGTTTGTGGAATCTTGCTCGCTTTTGCTGCATCACCTGCACAAGCGCAAAGCTGCACGTTCTCGATCTCCAACATCAGTTTCGGCAACATCGACGTCACGTTGAACACGCCCTACACGGCGACCGCAACATTCACCGCCAATTGTACGGGCCTCAACAACCGGCGTGTCCGCATCTGCCCCAACATCGGTAGCGGAACCGGCGATCCCGTCGCTTATGATCCACGCAAGCTCGCCAATGGTGCAACGCGGTTATCCTACAATCTCTTTTCCGATAGCGGCTACTCGACGATCTGGGGATCGAACCTCTGGCCGTTTCCGCCAACACCCCCTGAGCTCGTACTGCGCCTGCCACCGGCCGGCTCCGGAACCGTCTCGGCGACGATCTATGCGCAGATTCCAGCGGGCCAGCAGACGCTACCTGCTCTGACCTACACTTCCTCCTTCGCCGGTGGCCATACGGCGATCTCCTACGCCTATACGGCGGTCGGAAACTGCAGTGCCATCGGAGCCATGAACGCCGTCCAGGTTCCCTTCACCGTTTCCGCGACGAATGTAGCGGCCTGCCGGGTCACCGCAGCCGACCTCGATTTCGGCACCGTGGCCAATCTGACGAGCAATGTCGATCAGTCGGGCTCGGCAAGCATCACCTGTACGAACCAGTCGACATATCGCGTACTGCTCGACGACGGCTTGACCGGAACCGGACCGACGGATCGCCGCATGACGCTTGGCGCCAACGACGTGACCTATGGCCTCTATCGCGATGCAGCCCGCACGCTCGCCTGGGGCGACACGTCAGGTGTGAACTCGCTCGCCGGCACCGGTACAGGCACGGCACAGACCGTGCCGATCCATGGCCGCGTGCCGCCTCAAACGATGCCCTCGCCCGGCACATACTCCGACACCATCGTCATGACGGTCGAATATTGAGAGACCGTTGATCACGATGCGAGCCCGAATTCAAACCCTCTTGAACATGTCGATTGGATGGTTTTGGATCCTGATCTGCTTCGTGGGGCTTGTTTCGACAGCCTCTCCACTTCGAGCCCAGACCTGTACGTTCTCGATCACCAACATCGACTTCGGCAACATCGACGTCACGCTCAACACGACCTTCACGGCTTCCGGAACACTGGTCGCAAATTGTACCGGAATCGCCAACCGTCGCGTGCGTGTCTGCCCCAACCTCGATACAGGCACCGGCGATCCACTCGCATTC
Source organism: Hyphomicrobiaceae bacterium (assembly GCA_041397825.1). Classification (GTDB taxonomy): domain Bacteria; phylum Pseudomonadota; class Alphaproteobacteria; order Rhizobiales; family Hyphomicrobiaceae; genus JANNSX01. The sequence continues at coordinate 183,802 of JAWKVX010000007.1, read as the reverse complement.
AATCCGCGAAGGCTCGCCAACGGTGCCTCACTCATGAACTACAATCTATTTCGCAATAGCAACTACACAGGCGTATGGGGCTCTACGCTATGGGCCTACCCTCCCGGGCCTCCCGCGATGGTCGTGCAGCTTTCTGGGACAGGAAGCGGAACCGCAAGCCGGGTGATCTACGCCCGCGTCAACGCGAACCAGCGCACATTGCCCGAAGGCACCTATACATCGTCCTTCTCGGGATCGAACACGGCCATCGCATATGCCTACACGAACGTCGGCAATTGCACGGTGATCGGGGCGATGAATGCTGTCCAGGTCCCCTTCACCGTTTCCGCGACGAATGTCGCAACGTGCCGGGTCAACGCCTCTGATCTCAACTTCGGAGCCGTCAGCGCATTGACCAGCGCTGTCGATCAGACGGGCAGCGCCAGCGTGACATGCACCAATCAGTGGCCCTATCGCGTGCTTCTCGACAACGGCCTGACGGGCACCGGCCCGACCGACCGGCGGATGACGCTCGGCATCTACGACGTCAGCTACGGCCTTTATCGAAATGCCGGCCGCACCTTGCCTTGGGGCGATCTCTCCGGTGTCAACTCGCGCGCAGGCACCGGCTCGGGCCTAGCCCAGACCATCACGATACATGGACGCGTTCCGGCCCAGTCGCTGCCGCCGGCGGGGACCTATTCGGATACCATCGTCATGACGGTCGAGTACTGAGCGGGGTTGCGAAGTCCGGCCCGGCGCGCCAGTCTGACCGGGCCGACCTTCCCACCGGAGTCCGACATGACCCGCGATCCCCGCTACGATGTTCTGTTCGAGCCCGTCCGCATTGGACCGGTGACGGCGCGAAATCGCTTCTATCAGGTGCCGCATTGCTGCGGCATGGGCTACCGCTATCCGAAGTCGATGGCGGCGATGCGGGGCATGAAGGCAGAAGGGGGCTGGGCCGTGGTCTCGACCGAAGAGGTCGAGATCCACCCGACGGCGGACATTTCGCCCTATCTCGAGGGCCGGCTCTGGGACGACCGCGACATTCCCTACCATGCACGCATGTGCGAGGCCGTGCACGCGCATGGCAGTCTGGCGGCCATCGAGCTCTGTCACAACGGCATCTCGGCCGTGAATCGCTACAGCCGGGAAGTGCCGATCGGGCCCTCCGACACCGCGTCCCTCTATCCGGACAATGTGCATGTCCGCGGCATGTCGAAAACAGACATACGCGATTTCCGCCGATGGCATCGCACGGCGGCGCTCCGCGCCAAGCAGGCCGGCTTCGACATCGTCTACGTCTATGCAGCGCACAACCTGACGCTTCTACAGCATTTCCTCTCGCGCCGTTACAATCACCGGACCGACGAGTATGGCGGAACGCTCGAGAACCGTGCCCGGCTGCTCCGCGAGGTGATCGAGGATACCAAGGAGGCCGTCGGCGACCGGTGTGCCATCGCCGTTCGTTTCGCCGTCGACGAGCTGATCGGCGAGGACGGCCTCACCCATCAGGGCGAGGGCCATGATGTCGTCGCCATGCTGGCGGAGCTTCCCGATCTCTGGGACGTCAATATCTCGCCCTGGTCGAACGATTCTCAGACCGCTCGCTTCTCTGAGGAGGGCTTCCAGGAACCTTACATCTCATTCGTCAAGAAGCTGACGACGAAACCCGTCGTCGGCGTCGGCCGCTACACGTCACCCGACAGCATGGTGCGTGCCGTCAAGCAAGGCATCCTCGATTTCATTGGTGCGGCACGCCCCTCGATTGCCGATCCCTTCCTGCCAAGGAAAATCGAGGACGGTCGGCCCGAGGACATCCGCGAGTGCATCGGCTGCAACATCTGCGTCTCCGGCGACTTCATGATGGTGCCGGTGCGCTGCACGCAGAATCCGACCATGGGTGAGGAGTGGCGGCGCGGTTGGCATCCCGAGCAAGTGACGATCGCCAAGTCGCGCAAGAAGATCCTGGTCATCGGCGGTGGACCGGCCGGACTGGAAGCGACCCGCACCTTGGGCGCGCGCGGCTACGAGGTTATGCTCGCAGAGGCGCTCGAGACCTTCGGCGGTCGTGTGACGCGGGAAGCAAGGCTGCCGGGATTGGCGACCTGGACACGCGTCCGCGATTGGCGGCTCGGCCAGATCGAGAAGATGCAAAACGTCACACTTTTTCCTGCGAGCCGAATGACAGCGGCCGATGCGCTCGATATCGGCGCGGAACATATCGTCGTTGCCACAGGCAGCCGCTGGCGCCGCGACGGCATGGGCACGAGCGTACGCCGGCCCATCGACGGTATCGAAACCGGTCGGACGCTGACGCCCGATGATGTCCTGGATGGCCTGCCGGCACCGCCATCACTTCCCGATGGTCCCATCGTCCTCTTTGACGATGATCCGTACTGCATGGGCGGACTGATGGCAGAGGTGCTGGCGAGAGCCGGTCGCAAAGTCATCCTGCTCACGCCGGCTGCCGAGGTCTCGCCCTGGACTCACAATACGCTGGAGCAAGCGCGGATTCAGAAGCGACTTCTCGAGCTCGAGGTCGACATTCGCCCCGGTCAGACACTGGTGCGCCGGTCGCCCGGCCGGATCGAGGGCGCCTGCGTCTATACCGGCCGGACAACCACCTTCGCGGCCGAGACGCTTCTTCTGGTCACCAGCCGCGCGCCCGTCAACACCCTTGCTCAGGACCTCGAGGCACGTCACGCGTCCTGGGCGGCTGCTGGTCTTGAAGGCGTGTCCGTCATCGGTGACGCCTTGGCACCGGCAACGATCGCGGCCGCCGTCTATGCCGGGCACAAGTTTGCTCGTGACATCGACGCGGATCCAAACCGCGATTCCTTCCATTTCGAACGTGAGTCGATCGAGACGGATTGACGGCCCGAACCGAGATCGCGCGCACCGCATGCCCCACTAGACGAATTGAATATCGTCGAACAGCTGCGGCATCTGGATTCCAGCGAGGTAGATCTGATTAGCGCCGGCGACAATCCGAACGCCATCCGCCAGGGATGTCACATTGAGATCCCCAAATGCGAAACCCGAAATCTCCAGCGTGTCGATGTTGTCGGCGAAGTCGACGACCGTCGTCTGCCCCGATCCGACCGAAAATACCACGGTGTCGGCCCCCGCTCCGGTCTCGATGATGTCGATGCCACCACCGCCGAACAACCTGTCACTCCCGCCATCACCATGGATCTCGTCGTTGCCGCCATTACCTTCGATGACATCGTCGCCCGCACCGCCGTACAGCACGTCGTCGCCCATGCCGCCCGACAGGACGTCGCTGTCCTGCCCACCCCACAGCATGTCATTGTCGGCGCCGCCATAAAGCATATCTCGGCCCAACCCGCCAAAAAGGATATCGGCGTCGGCACCCCCCGACAGCAGGTCGTCGCCATCCTGCCCATATAGGATGTCGGCGCCGATCTGTCCGGAAAGCTCATCATTGCCGGTGCCGCCGCGCAGCATATCGGCGCCGCTGCCACCTTCGACGACGTCGGCATCGGCACCGCCGCGAAGATCGTCGTCACCACCATCGCCTTGCAGGATGTCGCTGCCAGGACCGCCGAATAGGAGATCATTTCCGGAATCGCCCGTCAGATTGTCCTGACCATCCGCTCCGTAGATCACATCATCGCCACTGCCGCCCGAGACATCGTCATTTCCGATGCCTCCATTCAACATGTCGTTGTCGGCGCCACCCGAGATGAGATCGTCGCCGGCACCGCCGAGAATTGTATCTGAGCCCAGGCCGCCACCCAGATCATCGTCGCCGCCTCGTCCCTCGATGCGGTCGTCGCCGTCCAGCCCAAGGATGAGGTCGGCGGCAGCGCTGCCGATCAGCACGTCTGGCCCCGGGGTCGGACCACCTCCACCTTCCGGCACGTCGGTCACGGCGACGGTGATCGTTGAGACATGAGTGAGGCCACCGGAATCCGTGATCGTGATCTCGACGTCATGACTGGGCATCGTCTCGAAGTCGAGCACGGCGCCAGACTTGAGACGCATCTCGTCGTCGACAATCTCGAAAGGACCATCATAGTCCACCGGCAACGCGTAGGTGAGCGTGTCACCTTGATCGGGGTCCTGGCCTGAGAAGTTGGCAACCACGGACCCGGGAGCCAAATCCTCAGGCACAATGCCACCGCTGACCGACAATCCTGTCGGCGCTTCGTTGACGTCGGCAACGGTGATGATCACGGTATCTGCGCGGGCAAGGCCACCGCCGTCAACCGTCATGACCGCCAGCTCATACTGAACGACCGACTCGAAGTCGAGGCTCGCATCGGGGCGAAGTCGGAGCTCCGCCCCGACCATCTCGAACGGTCCGACATAGTCGGGCGGCAGCAGATAGGTAAGTGTGTCACCCTCATCAGGGTCCTGCCCCGCGAGCAGCGCAACCACGCTGCCACCCGCGGCATCCTCGGCCACGGTGCCGCCCGAGACGACGAGCCCGGTGGGCTCTTCGTTGGAATTCAAGACCGCGATCGCAATGGTGGCGGACACACTCAGGCCACTCATGTCGGTTGCCGTGACGGGAACCAGCAGGGACGGCTCGCTCTCGTGATCGAGCGCAGCACCTTGCCCGAGACGAAGCTCGTTACCGACCAGCTCAAAGGGGCCATCATAGCCGCTGTCGATCGCGTAGGTATGGGTATCCTCACCATCCGGATCGCTGGCGGTCACGATCGCGGCGACTGTTCCAACCGCTGCCAATTCGGAGATCGTGCCGCCCGAGACGGCGATGCCCGTCGGAGCCTCGTTGACGTTGCTGACAGCGATCGTCAACGATTGGTCGAACGTCGCGCCGCTCAGGTCCGTGACGCGGACAGTGATCGGATATGCGGCAACCTGCTCGAAGTCGAGCAGCGCGCCTTCCTTGATCCTCAGCTCATTGTCTGTGATCTCGAAAGGCAGATCCGGATCGCCGACGAGCGCAAATCCGGCAATATCACCGGAGCCATTCGGGTCGATGGCCGATAGTTGGCCGACAACTGTCCCGGCCGGAGCCAACTCGGCAACTGACGCGTTGCTGATGGTCACCCCGGTCGGCGCTTGGTTGGCAACTTGGGCATAGGTCTTGGTGACGTCAGCGAAGACGAGGGACTCGATGCCGATCAGGATATCCATGCCGTCACCAATCGGGCGGAGGTCCTCGACCCGCAGGCTACTGTCGGCCCGCGTCGTGATCCGATAGTCGGCGAAGTATCCCGAGAAGTGCGCGCTATCCGTTCCGGCACCACCGTCCAGGCGGTCGTCTCCGCCTCCCCCGGTCAGCGCATCGTTGCCTGCGCCTGCCGTGAAGGCGTTGTCGTTTGCATCGCCCGTCAGCTGGTCCGCGCCGACGCCGGTCACAAGATTTTCGATCCCAAAAAAACTCTCGCCTGCTGATGTCAGGCCGGCTCCGTTTGTGATCGTGATGCTCTGGGTCGCGCCTGTGAGTGTAAGATCGAGCGTATCGCTGCCAGCACCACCATCGAAGCTATCGACCCCGGCCTCGTCGATGAGCAGGTCATCGCCCTCATCGCCTGACAGCTGGTCGTTGCCAGTGCCGCCTCGCAGCACGTCATTGCCGCCACCGCCATGCAGGATGTCGAAACCACCGTTGGAGATAAGCTCATTGTCCGCGTCGTCGCCCGTAAGCTGATCGGCGCCCGAGCCGGTCAGGATACGTTCGACATTGATGAGGATATCCTCACCCGTCGCGCCGGTCGCGAGATTGATCGTCCGCGCGACCGAGGAAGCGGAGTAATCGGCCGTATCGATGCCATCCCCGCCATCGAAAAGGTCCGCTCCGACTCCGTGCACGAAAACGTCGTCGCCGCCCTCACCATAGGCAAAATCATTGTTGCCGCCGCCGATCAGCGTGTCATTGCCTTCGCCACCATAGAGCGTATCGATGTTGTCGCCGCCGTCGAGCGTGTCGTCACCCGCGTCGCCGAAGAGCATGTCATTCTCGCCGTTGCCACGCAGCGTGTCATTGCCATCGCCGCCATGAAGCGTGTCCGCACCGCCGTTACCTTGAATGACGTCGTTGCCGCCGAGCCCGGAAATCATATCCGGATCATTGCCAGCCCGGATGTCGTCGTTGCCTTCTGTCGCCTGATAGAACGACATCGCTTCGATCTCGGGTCGGGTCCAGATCGTTCCGTCAGAGAAGACGATCCCCTCGATGCCGTAGAGACCTGAGGCCAGCGCCAACTGCTCGTCGAGGTAGATCGAGCCCGGCACCGCGCCACCGATCTTGACCAGGACGTCGTTCTGATCGGCCACGCCGGTCGGAATGCGGAGCAGCAGGACATCCGCGGGCGAGATCCCCTCCTCGAATTGGATGCGGTCGTTGCCGGTGCCATAGTCGTGGATGACGTCGTCGCCATCGCCCGGGCTGTAGACATAGGTGTCGCCACCTGCGTCACCTTCGAGATAATCGTTGCCGGCCAGCCCCTCGATCCTCTCGGCGAGATTGCCGCCGATGATCGTGTCGTCGCCTGCCGTGCCGATGATGCTTCCTGCATGCGCGAGGATCTCGGCCAGCGACCAGACGGTGCCGTCGTCGAACCGGAACTCCTCGACGCGATTGAAGGGGATCGAGCTCTTGAGTTGCTGGAGAATCGTCAAAGTCTCGCCGGTCGGCAGGGCGATGACGAGATCGTTGCCTTGGCTCGTGAATGTCAGATCTGAAGGTGCAATGCCCGGACCGAAGACGACCGTGTCGAAATTCGAGGCACCAGCCCCGTAGACCCGATCGTGAATCGTGTCGTGTCCATAGCCCAGACCGAAATGATAGGTATCGTTTCCGTCGCGGCCTTCCAGAAGATCGTTGCCGGCCCCGCCGTCCAACACGTCGGGGCGATTGAAGCCGTCGAGGTGGTCATCGCTCGGCGTGCCGATCAGCAGACGGTCCTGAATCTCGGAGAAGCTCCATTCCGTCCCATCAGCGAAAGTGAAACGCTCGATCCGGTACCACTCGAACGCCTGATAGAACATATTCTCGATGAGCAGCGTGTCAGTCGCGCCGGCGACCCGAACCAGGAGATTGTCGCCCTGCCGCTCGAGGATGACATCGGCCATGGCAATGCCAGGTCCGAAGGCCACCCGGTCGTCCTCGCCACCGCCGAGGATCGTCCCCTTGTCGAGGATGGTGTCGGTGCCCGAGCCGCGATCGAAGATATAGGTATCGCTGCCGTTGTAGCCCTCCATGCGATCGTTGCCAGCACCGCCGTCGATGACGTCGGCACGATCATCGAAGCCGCGCACCAGTGCATCGTCAGGCGAGCGCTCGGAGTCGAGCAGCCGGACCTTGATGTCCTCGAGCGTCCATATCGTGCCGTCGGCGAAGTGCAGCTCCTCGACGAAATCGAAGCCAAGGCTCGAGGCGTTGAAGAACGCGTCACGGATCGTCAGCACATCAGCCGTGCCCAGGATCACGATGTCGAGGTCGGCCTGATCGGCACCGCGCACGAGTTGCACAGACTCCGGAGCGACATCGGCATTGAACCGCACGATATCGAACTGGCCAAGCAGGATCTCCGAGACCTCCTCATCGATGACGTCGTGTCCATAGCCACGTCCGAAGACGTAGATGTCGTTGCCACCGAGCCCGAACAGCTCGTCGTCGCCGGCGCCACCGTCGAGCACATCATCATGGTCGAAACCATAGATGCCGTCGTCTCCTGCCGTTCTGGCGTCGGCAAGCAGACGCTCCATGATGTCCTCCCAGTCCATCATGCTGCCATCGGCGAAGACAATATCCTCGATGCGGTCGAACCAGCGTTGACCGAAGGGGCCGGAATCGAGGGTCTGGAACTGGTCGATGATCGTCAGTGTCTCTCCCGACTCGGCGATCGTCAGAGTCAGATCATCGCTCTTGCCGATCCGACTGAAGATAAGATCATCAGGAGATAGTCCTGCGCCAAGCTCGAGGCTGTCGCGCCGGACCTCGGTATTCTGATCGGTCAACCGATCCTCGATGACGTCGTTGCCGCCGCCTTTGCCCCAATGATAGATGTCGCCGTCGTCACCTCCGGAAAGGAAATCGTCACCGCGACCGCCATCGAGCTCGTCTGCCCGATAGAAGCCGAAGATGCGATCGTCGCCGGTCGTCGTCGCCTGCGCGATGAGCAGGTCCATAACGTCGCCGGCGTAGAGCCGTATGCTGTCGGCAAACGACAGCACCTCGATCTGGTCGACATGCTGGACCCCGAGCAACACTGTGTAGAGCCCATGGAATTGATCGAGAATGGTCAGGCTGTCGCCGGTATCGGTTATGGTGATGACGAGATCCCGCGAATCCTCGTCACGGAAGAAGAACACTTCCTCAAAATCGATGCCACCTGCGAACTCGACGTAGTCCGGTCCGGAGATTGTGAGATCGGATCTCCGCTCTTCGATGATGTCGTGGCCATAGCCGCGGCTGAAGACGTAGATGTCTGAATCGTCGCCACCCGAAAGTATGTCATTCCCTATACCGCCGTCGAGAACGTCCTGTCCGTCCGATCCGGAAAGACTGTCATCCGTTTCCGTCGGACGCGACACCGACCGCGACATGTCGAGCCGATCGAGCACGACGCCATCGGCGAAGGCGATCTCCTCGACGCCATGATTGGGTCGGAAGCCGGCCAGTTGATGGGCTGCCGCGCCACCTTCGAATTGTTGCACGATCCTGAGCGTCGCCCCGGTTGCCGTCTCGGTGATGAGGAGATCGGCACCGTCGCGTGACAAAACCGCCTCGCCCGAGCGCAACGAAGCGAAGCGTAGCAGGTCCGGGCTACCGTTGAGCGGCAGCTCGTGATCGTCGATGACATCGTTGCCGAAATCGCGGCCAACCACATAGACATCTTTGCCCGACCCGCCGGTCGCATGATCATCGCCACCGTCGAGATAGTAGATCTCGCCCTGGATCGCTCCGGGCAACGTGCCGGTGCCGCCATCGACGACGATCTTGTCCTGAGGCAGGCCGAGCGCCCCCGCCGCCTCGAGGAGCGTCACCGGCAGCGACCCGCCGATGGCCTCGAAACCCGCCACCAGGTTCGCGAACAGGAAGTCGTAGGTGACTTGCAGATGCGATTCCCCGCGATCGAAATCGCCGATCAGCGTGAAGAGGATCGGCTGCCACGCCTCGAGCTCGCCGAGCGCCAGAGCATGATCCGCCGGCAGGCTCGCCAGAATTGCCTCGAAAGTCGGCGCCATCTGCGCATCGGTGGTCGCGAAGAACCGGTCGGCGGCGAGGTCATAGCTCAAATTCGGGAAATAGGTGTCGTGCAGCGGCCCCTGAACCAGCAGCCGAACGGCGGCGACGTCGACGCGCTCGATCGCCAACTCCAGCAAGCCGGCGAGCCCCGCATGCGTCGCCGCCGTCGTGGTCGCCGGATCGCCGATCGGGATCGCGGTCGCGAACTGAGCCTCGACGAAGGCGCGCTCAGCCCCCGAAAGGACGCGCCACGTGTGACCGAGCGGGTCCTGCGCCAGCAGATTGGCGAGCGTCGGCGCGGCGATCGCATCACCATTGCCGTCGACGATGGTCCGCCCGCTCGCCCATACCCAGTGGCCGGCGCTGTCGGAGAAATAGCCGTAGTCGGCGACCACCGGCTTGCCGTCGACCATGTCGATCAGCATCGGCACGTCGTCGGCGGCATGGCCGTAGGCGGCGGCCCAGGCGCCGAGGAGCGGCGTCACGGCGGCTCTGAGCGCCGGCAGGTCGGTCATGGTCAGTGCCGGCACGATCGCCTGGGCGAGGCCGAGCAGTTCGGCATACTCGGTCATGGCGATCCTGAGGGACGGCAGATCGCCATAGCCCCTGATCTCGGGCAGCGCCAGCGCGGCAGCGGAGGGCGAGACATCGCCCTGGTAGGTCGATTGCGCCTGATCGAGCGTGAAGACGACGCTACCTGCCGTCCCCGTCGTGCCGTCGGCGCGACTGTAGCTGCCGCTGCGGACGACGACATTGTTGGCATTGAGACTGCCGTCCGCGCTGGAGGCGGTGGCAATCGAGACGATGCCCAAGCCGGCGAGACCCTGCAGCTCACCTTGATCCGTCGCCGCATCGCCGTCGAGGTCGCGCCAGACGACGAGATCGCCGAAGCCGGCGTCGAGCGCACTGACGAGACCGTCGCCGTTCGTATCCATCGCCGACAGCGCCGCGAACCCCTCGAGGCCCGCGCCACCAAACAACTCGGCGACCGACGTGATGGCACCGTCCCCGTCGAGGTCGCGCGCCAGCAGCCCGTCGTCGGGCGCCACCCACCCGGTCAGCTCGGCGAAATCGTCGTCGTCGAGATCGAAGGCCGGGCTCAGGTTGGTTTGCGGCAGAAGCTCGAGCCCGTCACCGTCGAGGTCGAGCACGAGCGGGTCGACGCCCGGCTTGTATTCGGTCCCCGTCATCGATTTCCAGATGGCATAGAAGACGGCCGCTGCCTTGGCGATCTGGCCGTGCGCCTTGGCGTCCTCGCCGATGGAGAAGGTATCGGAGATGATCTCGAAGACGAGGATGTTGGCCGTGCGCGCGCCCCCCGAGAGTCCGTCATTGTAGCCGGCGATAAAGGCCAGCGCGCCGAGGTCGCGATCGACCGGGGCCTGGATGGCGAGCTCGCCGTCGAGCGTCTTGGCATAGCGGAAGCCGCCGATGCCGTTGCCCCACACGCTTTCCGAATCAGACCAGCGATAGCCGCCGAACAGCTGGAAGCCGTCGGCGCCATACACCTTGTCCTCATCAGACAGATCCATATAGCCGACATTGCCCGTCAACAGGACGGTGTCCACCCCCGCGCCCGTATAGACCGACGTACCGGCTGCCTGCTGGCGGAACGTGTCGTCGCCGGCGCCGCCCTCGATACGCGACAGCACGCCGAGACTCGAAAGTACATCATTCCCGTCACTACCTTTTACCAAGGTCGCAACCCGTCCGCCGACGATCGTGTCATCGCCGCCGCCGCCGTCCATCACGGCGGCGAATCCGGTGCCGCCCTCGCTCGCGACGGCCGCACCGCTGGCCAGGTCGATATACTCGTTGGCATTTAGGTGTCCGCCCTTCAGCTTGTCGTCGTAGTTGGTGCCGATGATGTCGTTGGCGTTCCAGACGACGAGCTCGCCCTCGCCGCCGTCCATCCGCGTCAGCGTGTAGCGCGCCTCGCTGTCGAGCGTCACCGAGATGCCCGAGCCAAGGGCGCCCAGATCGATGACGTCCCGCCCGCCAGCGAGATCGATCGTCTGGAGCTGGCCGAGGGAGGCCGTATCGAAGGCGGAGAGCTTCAGCGTGTCCGTCGTCGTGTCTGAGCCAGACTTGACGAGGCTGACGGTCTCGACGTTCCGGACAAAATCCGTGCCGCCCGTGCCGGTGATGACGACCACGTCGTCGCTGAGCGCAACGCCCGGGAACCCCGCCGCATCAAACACGCCCTGGTGCGCCGCACGATTGCCGATCTCGATCAGGGTCGCTCCGGTGTGATCGACGCCGGCGAGGACGATGTCGTTTTCGGGGAGCAATGTATTCTGCCCACCGTCAAGAAAGTCGTTGCCGATCTGGGCCGCTGTGGCCCCGGCGCCATCGCCGATCAGGATGTCGTCGCCGCCCATACCTTGCAGCACATCGCTGCCGCCGCCACCCGTCAGGCGGTCGTTGCCGGCGAATAGGCCGAAGCTGGTGACACGATCGCCCCGGATGATCTCGCGCAGATAGGTGCCCGTGATCGTCTCGGTATCGCCCCCCGACAGACTGCCATTGTCGGAGCCGTAGAGATACTCGAACGGCACTTGATCGGCCGTGACGCCGGTGGCTTCGAAAGAGGCGACAATGTTTAGATAGTCGTCCTGCGTCAGAAGCAGCCCGCCGCCCAGAAATGTGGTCGTGTCGAAGACCGTCGCTATGCCGATGAGAACCTGCGCACCCGTCTCCGGATCGATGATCCACACGCCGCTGCCGCTCTGACTTGAGTGGATCTCAAGGCCACGGAATTGCGTTCCTGCAAGGGCGGCATTGTCGTGACTGGTGGAGAGAGTGTCTGTCGTCACATAAAGACTGCCGCCGTCGTAACTTGGCTCGCCCTCCTGGCTCTTTCGAGGAAATCCGGCAGAAATAGCCGACACCCCGCTCAATGCCTCCGCCACTCGTTCTGCCGGCCCCCACGCGACGCCCAGGCTCATTGCCGGTTGGCTCGAGGCGCCTGCCGGCAGGTTGATCAGGGCAATGTCCGTCTCGTTGTGGACCTCGCCTGATGCCACGAAATCACGAATGTAGCTGAAGGATTGACTGTCGGCGAACGTCGCCGCGCCCGGCAGTGCCACCTCGCTTGGGTCGTAGACGAAACCCTCGGGTGTCGAACGGACCGCCAGCGCCATCAATTCTGCGAGGGCCACGTCTCCGACATAGGAGCCAAATGCCACCAAATTATCGTTCAGATTGAAGACGATATGGGCAGCCGTAAGTACGATATTCGGAGCGATGAATGTACCCGTACCATCCTTCGCGCGATAGCGATCCTGACCAATGTGTGCTGACAACGTCACGATCTTCGCGACAGAAGCGTAATCTTGCGAACTCCCGTTCGCCAACTCGTACATCGTCATTCAACTCTCCTAGCACACAACCAAAGGCGGTCTCTAAAAACCCCAGATCGTCTTGATGCACTTGCCCGGATAGAGGTCGAGGGCTCTCAGTTTCTCCGGATCGCTGATCGTTCCCGGAACATCGAACCCATCCATCATCAGCATAGGTTCCCTGTTCGGAACGGGGTACCTCCCGTTCCAATACTCCCTGCACCATCGGGGCAACTCAGCGCGACATCGCCCGCCGTAGTTTACCCGCGAATATCCAGGCATGTATTTGCCGTAGGACCAGCAGAGCACTCGCTCGTTTTGAGCAATGGTGGCCTTGTTGGGATCGAAACCCCGATGCGGAGGCGAAGGATCCGACTTCAACTTGCAGCTCCAGACGTGGCCCATCCAAACTTTGCACCATCGATTGTCGAAGGCCAGCAGGGCGTCGACGTTCGTTGACAGCAGGAACCGGTCTGGATCGTCCGACTTTGTTAGGACATACGCTACAAACCAGTATCCATTCACAAGCGCGACGTAGCCGGCGCAACCAAGAATCATCCAGAGCCCAATAATGATTGGTCGGGGTCTAGGCCACAGGTCAAAACGCTCCGCCAGCAGACCAACAGATATGAACACGGCGGCCGCTGCGAAGAATGCCGCATCGTCGTCAATCTGGGGTCGCAGAATGAGGGCCAGAAGCACAACCACGCCGGTTGCAAGGACACAGGCCAGCAACGCCCAAGACAGGCCTGTTGGCTTCAGTTCCGCTACCCTGCCAATTGCCGTGAAGGCGCGCTCCACGGCACCCCTGGCTCGCCCGCATTGCCCCGCCGACTCAACCATCACCCGTCGCCGCCCGAACCTGCGTCCGGCCGGGGGCGTATCGCCACCCTTGTCCTTCCCCTCCTCGGCCACCGCGCTCCCCTCACACAACGCGCACGATCGGTATGCCTCGTTTCCCTACCCTAGGACACTCTGTTCCAAATAGCCAACACAGGCCCGCCGAGCATGTGGATAAGTCAACCTGTGGATGCTATCGAACACGGCGGCGAATCCGGTGCCGCCCTCGCCCGCCGCGACCGCGCCGCTCGCGAGGTCGATATACTCGTTGGCCTCAAGGTGCCCGCCCTTCAGCTTGTCGTCGTAATTGGTGCCGATGATGTCGTTGGCGTTCCAGACGACGAGCTCGCCCTCGCCGCCGTCCATCCGCGTCAGCGTGTAGCGCGCCTCGCTGTCGAGCGTCACCGAGATGCCCGAGCCGAGGGCGCCCAGATCGATGACGTCCCGCCCGCCGGCGAGATCGATCGTCTGGAGCTGGCCGAGGGAGGCCGCATCGAAGGCGGTCAAGGCCAGTGTGTCGGCAGCGGTATCAGGCAGGGGTGGCGGCACCTCCGCACCCGCGATCAACGCCGAGCTCCGATTGATCGTCTCGACATTCCTCACGAAGTCGGTACCGCCGGCACCGGCAACAATCACCACGTCGCTCGTCAGTGAGACGCCTGAGTATCCAGCGGCATCGAACACGTCCTGATGTGCCAGGGCGTTGCCGATCTCGATGCGCACGCCCGTCCTGTGGTCCCATCCGGTTCGCACGGTATCGTTGCCGGCACCGCCGTCGAGGAAGTCGTTGCCGAAGACATCGAAGTTGACGAGCCCCTGCGAATCGGTTGGGTCGCCGACATCGAAGCCGTCACCGATGAGCACATCATCGCCGGCTCCACCGTCGATCTGATCATGTGACCCGCGTCCTTCGATCTCGTCTTCGCCGCCGAGACCTCGAACGATGTCGCGGCGGTAGGAGCTGGTGATGGCATCATTGCCGAACAACGTCAGAAACGAGTCGCTGCCGACCAGCAGATTGGCCGGCAAATCGATAGCATCCGTCCCACCTTCCGCTGGCTCCAGCAGCGCCATGATCGCGGCGATGTCCGTGAGGGTGAGGCGTGTACCAATCTCGGGAAACAAGACCTCGTCGAGCACGCCTTCCGGTCCGCTCTTGTGGACCCCGCCGACATACTCGACTCCGTCAACAGAAACGAATACCGGGCCTCCGCTCATGCCGGCTTCGGTCTCCGCAAAATGATACTTGAACGTGAAGTCCGTGACGCCCGTGACACTGCTTTCGGTCTCGAACAGAGTATAGCCGTCTGCACCTGGGACAGTATCGGCTGCCGGGAAGCCGGCGATGCGAACGCCGAGAGTGCCGAGGACCGTGTCGTCTGCGAAGGCTGCGAGCCCGTGGATCGGCCCGGCCAGCGGCACCGACGCAGTGTCCAGCCGCAACAGCGCCAGATCGTCATTCAGGGGATCCGAATCGGAGGCATTGTAGCCCCGAATGTACTCGATCGAAGCCGGGGCATCGGTCAGCTCCACGATCGCGTCGGCATGCGAAAGTCCGTCTCTTCCGAACGACACCCTGACGCGATCGACCTCGCTGCCGGCGGAAAGCAAAAGCTGCCCATTATACTCGACTTGGAAAAAGTTGTGCGCCGCCGTAAGAATGTAGGCCCCGCCAATATAGAGGCCTGATCCAGATACATAGTTATCCGGGCCGGGAAATGCGGGATAGTGCAGCGCCAGATAAGTGATTGCCGAGTTCTCGGTGTCATCGATCGACGCAATCCGCGAATCAGTCATGATCCCATCTCTCCTCGAACCTGGTGCTGAACACGGCCTGCAGGCACCCGATCTCTTCCCGAGTGACCAGGCCCGGCATACATGGGTCAACTGGC
The DNA here is from genome assembly GCA_041397825.1 of Hyphomicrobiaceae bacterium. Classification (GTDB taxonomy): domain Bacteria; phylum Pseudomonadota; class Alphaproteobacteria; order Rhizobiales; family Hyphomicrobiaceae; genus JANNSX01. The sequence continues at coordinate 168,554 of JAWKVX010000007.1, read as the reverse complement.
ACGCCATCGATTTCGCGGGTTAGGTTCACAACGTGCCCCACCTGGCTTTCTAAGCGACAGCCATTGCCCCATACGAGACACCAGTAGGGCGCCTCGAGTTCAGTGCAGATCACCGCCCCCTGCTTCGCGCGACCCACCTTGCATTTCGTTTCCGACCTATCGCGCACGCACTCCTCGTCACCCGTCGTCCAGGCCTTGCACCAGGGATGCGAGAACGCGCTCGCCGGGATTCCTGTTGGCGGCTTGATGGGCCGCCCCTCGCCCAACAGATGAAAGTCGATGACATAGCTCAGCACGAAGGCACCCAGGGTCAATGCTGGAATGCCCGCGCCGACGATCCACGCCCCAGCCCGTTGCGCGATCAACCGGCCGAGAATGCCGCTCGCGAGCGAAAGTCCCAGCAGGAGCCCGGCGACATTGAGCCAGAACCAGATGAGATCGGCAGGGCGGCTGGTCGGATGGAGGCCGTAGCTCGGGGGAGGCGCGAAAGCGAGCGCAAACAACCATACCGCCGCAGCAACACACCAAGCACCAAACGGTGTCCCAAAGAGCCAGCGCGAGCCCGATGACCATATGCTTCGCCCTGGGACATCCAGCTCGGATGGCGGCGTCTTGCCATGTTGTCGTCCGAAACTAGGCGACACTTGCGCCTCCTTGGAGGGACGGCGCACGCCATGCCTGCCGCCGCTGTCTTGCGCCCAAAATCGCGACCACGTCGTCGCTGAGCGCAACACCCGGGAACCACGCCGCATCAAACACGCCCTGGTGCGCCGCCCAGTTGCCGATCTCGATCAGGGTCGCTCCGGTGTGATCGACACCGGCGAGGACGATGTCGTTCTCGGGGAGCAGCACGTTCTGCCCACCGTCGAGAAAGTCGTTGCCGAACTGGTCGTAATTCGCGTTCCCCGCGTCGTCCGCCGACTGACCGACAAAGGCCCCGTCGCCGATCAGGATGTCGTCGCCGGCCCCGCCCTCGATGAGATCGTGCAACCCCTGACTTTCGAGCCGGTCGTCGCCGCCAAGCCCCCGGATCACATCGCGCCGGTAGGAGCCGGCGATGGTGTCGCCACCGCCAAAGCCGAAGAACGGCTCCGAGCCGAAGAGATAGCTGAACCGATAGTCCGAGGCATTTGCTCCGGAAGTGCCGATCTCCAACGTCGTCAAGATCTGAAGTAGCTCATCGAGCCGAAGGTCGCTTCCGCCTGTGACCCCGTTTTGCGGATTTAGGAAGGTATGGACGCCGGCTAGAAGCTCGCCATCAACACCGGGCATCGATACGAACACGGGGCCACCGCTCAAACCGCCGAAAGACTGCACCTCGTACTGAAAAACACCTCCATCCGTCGTTCCACGAACACTGTCTGTTGCCTGAAACAGCCGCTCACCATCCGGTTGTCCTGCAACATCGCCCGGAGCATCGGGGTAGCCGACGACTCTTACGGCGAGCAACGTCAGGAGATTGGAGTCCGCGAAGGCAACGAGCCCAGGTAGCTTGCCTATGTCGACAGACATCGCCTCGGGCAATCGGACCAGAGCTATATCGTTGGCCGTCGTCACCTCCAGATTGTAGCCTCGCAGGTGAGTCACCTCGGGTGCCGCGACTGTCCGCTCATCGGTTGTCACTCCGTAGGCGTAGCCAAGTTGGATGACGAGTTCGTCGACGACACGATCGACGAGCGGATTGCCGGCGTTGGCGAAAACACTCGCAGTAACGTCATCAACCCAGAAATTGTGACTTGCCGAGAGGACGAAGCCGGGTGCGATGAGAGTTCCCGTACCCAGGCCCGGGTTCGTCAGACCGTTCGCCGCGAGGAACCGCGACAGCAGTCTAACAACCCCGACGTTCGACTCACTCTGCGGATCGGCTGGCTGCAGCACACCCATGTCCTACTCCTTCACCCGAATATCGTCCGCAAACAGTAGATTCGATTGGGAGCAGCCGGATCCGGCGTCGGCATTAGCCCCTCGCGATAATAATAAGGCTCGATGATGACCTCGAGCGAATCGAACGGCCAGCGGCGATGCAACCAATTCTTCGAATCCGTCCACCAGATGCACCAGTTGGGTGCGTCCCAGTCCGAGCAACCGAATGTCTTGATGGCGTTCGGCTTAGGCATGTCGTCGCACACAACCTCGTTGCCCGACGCTTGCCGGCACATCTCTCCATCCTTGACCCAACTCTTGCACCAGGGATGCCGGAACCTCGCAATATCCTCAGGCACCTGCACCTTCATCGGCTCAAGGCCCTTGCCGTTGTCATACTCAAGATAGTACTGCATCGGCACTATGGCGACGATGCCGAACCAGGCTGTGATGCTGACGAAGGCAAACCCACGGCGCGCACCAAACCCACCGAGCAGTCCCGGCGCGATCACTGACGCGAGAAAGCCTAAGAACAGGATCGACCGCCATACGAACAGCGGATGGAGATCATATCCGGGACAGTCTGGCACACATTCGTAGCGCCCCACACCGAGTTCCAGATCAGCGTCACGACGAACGAGGATCCCATGCCACACGCTGACGCCGACCCAAGCGAAGAGCGCCAAGAGCCAGACCGCACCCGTTGCCGCAATCCGCAATCTCGGGCTACCGACCTTTGATCTTACTACGAATCGCTTGCGTTGAACGGGCCAACGCTCACGCCGCCCGAACCTGCGTCCGGCCGGGGGCGCAGCGCCGCCCTTGTCCTCCCCCTCCTCGGCCACCGCGCTCCCCTCACACAACGCGCACGATCGGTATGCCTTGTTTCCCTACCCTAAGACACTCTGTTCCAAATAGCTAACAGAGGCCCGCCGAGCATGGGGATAAGTCAACCTGTGGATGCTATCGAACACGGCGGCGAATCCGGCGCCGTCCCCCGTCACCGCCGCGCCGCTGGCGAGGTCGATATACTCGTTGGCCTTTAGGTATCCGCACTTCAGCTTGTCGTCATAGTTGGTGCCGATGATGTCGTTGGCGTTCCAGACGACGAGCTCGCCCTCGCCGCCGTCCATCCGCGTCAGCGTTTAGTGCGCCTCGCCGTCGAGCGTCACCGAGATGCCCGAGCCAAGGGCCGAACCGCCACTACGTCATGTGCTTGCGGCATCCAATGGACCCCTTGCGTTGATCGGCACACGACCCAACAGAATAGCAGCCCGTCTACTGTAGACCCATCAGCTTCAACGCCGCCGACGACACCGCCCCGGTGACGACGCAGGCACCACCAACTTCGAGCTGACCGAGCGCAGTTGCGGCGACGCAGCCGAGGGCCAGTGCCGTCTGGCCAGCCATCGCCGCGTAGCTGTAGGTGCGCCGGCTCGCCGGCCCCTTCACCTTCAGCTCCTCGATGGCCGCCAGCGCCTCCTTCCGGAGCTTGCCGAACTCGAAGGTCTCGGCCGCCTCGATCACCTCACCGAGCGGCGCCTGCACCTCCTCCGGCCGGGCATCGCGCTCGGCATAGAGCAGTTTCAACAGGTCGTTGTCGCGCGCCGCGTTGGAGGCGAGCGTCCATTTCGACATGCTGCCGATGGTGAGCTTCTCGAGCTCCTCGTCGTCGTTGGCCCATTGCAGCGCGTCAACGATGCGCTGCACCGGCTGATAGGAGCCGGTGGCGATGTAGTAGCCCCAGAGGATGTCGAGCGTCATCGCCTCCTCGAGCGGTAGCTCGAACAGAAGCTTCTGCTCGCCGTCGAGGAAGCGGTCGATCAGCACGCGCCGCTCGGGCGCTTGCTCGGCGGCAATGGCGAGCAGATCGCGCCACTCCGGCAGGCCCGAATAGGCGATGGCCTTGATGACAACCACTTGCCCGTCCGGTCCGAGCGGGAACATCTGCTCGATGAGCTTTTCAGCCGTCAGCTGGTTGTCGCCAAGCACGCCGGCGACAAAGCCGATATAGATGCCGGCCTGCTCGTGGTCGCCGATCAGTCCCAAATCCTGCATGGCCTTGACGACGGCCGGCAGAAGTTTCGGCTTCGGCTTCTGGCGATAGCCGTTGATCCACCGGACGAGCTGGTCGGGCGTGCCGACGGTCGAGCCATCGCCGGTGGCAGCAGGTGCCAGGGTGGGCGAGGCGACGACTGCGAGAGCAAGCAGCAGGCAAGCGGCATGACGCAACACGGGGAGGCCTCCACAAAGGACACCTGGATGCCGCCAGAGACAGCACCCGACCCGCTTCGATCTCAACCTTGTAACGCGCGCCGCCGGCCCCCTCGGCGTGCGCTCAGCCTGCAGCAACCTGCGCGAACCATCTGACGAAAGGATGGCCGCTCTGAGGCGATCCGATGGAGCAGGATCACTGCAGGAAGGGGTTGGTGTGCCGCTCTTGGCCAAGCGTCGAGGCCGGACCATGACCAGGAATGAAGACGACGTCATCGCCAAGCGGCAAGAGCTTGGTCTTTATTGAGCGGATGAGCGCGTCGTGGTCGCCATAGGGGAAGTCAGTCCGGCCAATCGAACCTTGGAATAGGACGTCGCCCATCTGGCAGAAGCGAGCGGCCCGGCAGAAGAGGACGATGGAGCCGGGCGAATGGCCTGGGCAGTGAAAGATTTCGAAGGCCTCTCCCGCCATCTCGAGCGTCTGGCCCTCGGCGAGCCAGCGATCTGGAGTCACCACCTCGACACCGGACATACCGTATTTGGCCCCGCTCTCAGGTAGTTCGTCGAGCAGGAACCGATCGGCCTCATGCGGTCCCTCGACGGTGATGGCAAGCTTGCGGGAAAGCCCGGCGGCGCCGCCGGCATGATCGATGTGACCATGCGTCAGCACGATCTTGGCGACACTGACCTCGAGTTTGGCAATGGCGGCCTCGACGCGCTCGAGATCTCCACCCGGATCGACGACGGCGGCCTGTCGCGTCTCGTCGTCGAAGAGGATCGTGCAGTTCTGCTGGAACGCCGTCACCGGCACGATGGCGGCACGCAACCTGCTCATAGCATCAGGCCTCCGTAAAACGCAGACGCGGCCCGCCGTCGCCAGCGGGCCGCGCCACAGATGTGCAATCCGCTACTTCGATCCCGACATCGAGCGGATCAGGCCGATGATCAGCATCAGAATGCCACCACCGACACCCCCGCCGGCGATCTGCTGGATGATCGAGCCGATGTCCATGCCGCTGGAAGCTGCTGTTGCCGCGGCATCCGCAACGGCACCGGCACCGCCGCCGCCGAGAATGGCATTCAGGATCTGGCCGCCGATGCCGCCCCCGACGATGCCAGCCAGCGAGTTGCCGACGGTGCCCAGACTGAGATTCTTCGCCAAGGCGCCGACGATGTTGCCACCTGCGGCACCCGAGATCAGTTGAATGATGAGTGAGCCGATATCCACGTTCCCGTCCTCCGTTTGCGCGAGGCACACGACGCCCCAACCGCCCTGCGTTCGCCGACGACCGGATAGGTCGCTTCGGACGAACCGCAGATGGCCCCGCCGAATCATAGGCTGACGATGAAACCAGACATTGACAAGCATTGTATTGGCGGAAGAACCACCGTTGAGAGCGGCGACGCACTCCGTTCCCGGATCGTTCCACGCGGCTCGATGCCAAGATGCGCCCCTGTCCAGCCGTTCCAGGGTCGGACCGTGAACCGGTCGTGACCGCAACCGCCCGCATTTAATCCGTGAAGAAGGCCGCTCGCCGTCGCCGCGTTGCTCGCCGGTCCGGCGTCGAGGTTCTCAGCAGGCCCCGGCGATCCGCATCGCGCGTATGCAGGACGCCGCTCACAATTCGATAGAGTGTCGCCCGGGCGACACGCTTGACCGCCTCCCGTCCGCTAGGCAACGTCCAGGCGACCCGCTATACCGGCACAGTCTCAACGGGCCTCGATGGGGTATGTCATGCGTCTCGATCTCTGCGTTGTCGCCGGCTTTGCGGTTGTTCTTTCTCTGACCACTGGTGCCGCCGCCCAGACTGCTTCGACCGACACGACGCCCGCGGCCACCGCCTCCACCGACGCGACGAGCGACCCCGCGACGACGGCAACGATCACGGCCCCGACGCCCGCCAAACCAAAGAAGGCGGCGAAAGGCACGTGCGTCACCCTCGGCTTCGAGGTCAACGACTACGGCAAGGACGGCCCGACGAAGGATGCGAAGGCGTTGCTCGATACGTACGTTGTCAAATGGGCCGCCGCAAATAGCATCAAGACCTACAAGATGGGCGCCAAGTCCGTGAACTGCGAGCTCTTCCTCGACTTCGGAGTCTTCGACGAGCACACCTGCACCGCCTCCGCCGACGTCTGCTGGCAGGGTCCACCCAAGAAAGAGGCCCTTGTCACTCCCGAGTAGACGTCTCGCCGCCCTGTCCTTCCAGAATTCGAGGCCCGATCGAGCATGATGATCCTGCGCTCCTCCCCGCCCTCCCCGTTTGGTAGGAAGGTCAAGCTCGCGGCGGCCATTCTCGGGCTGACCAATCGCATCCAGGTCGAGACCACGGATACGAATGATCCCGACGGCTCGCTCAGGAAGCAGAACCCGCTCGGCAAGATTCCGACACTCGTGCTCGAGGACGGCTTCTGCCTCTACGACAGCCACGTCATCTGCGAGTATTTGGACAGCCTGCATGCGGGAGCCCGATTGATCCCCGATGGCCCGGCCCGCTGGCCGGCGTTGCGGCTGGCCGCGCTCGCCGACGGCCTCATGGAGGCCGCGCTGCTGCTCGTCTATGAGAAGCGCATCCGTCCGGAGGCGACCTGGAACAGCCAGTGGATCGACATGCAGCAACAGAAGATCGACACCGGCCTCGATCACCTCGAGGAGTCGCAGGGTCCGATCGGTGCGCGACCCGACATCGGCGAGATCGGCCTGGCCTGCGCGCTCGGCTATCTCGACCTCCGCCACCAGGGAAAATGGCGGGGCTCGCATCCCCGCCTCGTCAAGTGGCTCGAGGATTTCGCCGCCAAGGTGCCGGCCTTCGAGACCACCAAGGTCATGGCCTAACCACCCCGCCTGTGCGTCCTCCACAGGCGCAAAGATTGTACTTGCACGCCGGCGGCCATTGGAACATGATGCGAACAAATAGGGGGCATAAATGGCACTCCAACTCGATCAGGTCCTGAGTCGACTGGACAGCGACAGAGCAGCGGCGCTTGACCGCCTACTGGCATTGCTGGCGATCCCGAGCATCTCGACCGACCCCGCCTATTCCGACGACTGCGCGCGCGCCGCCGGGTGGCTGGCGGCCGAACTCAACGCCATCGGTTTCGAAGCAGCGTCGCACCCGACGGCCGGCCGGCCGATGGTCGTTGGCCACCGTCGACGCACGGGCAGCAAGCGGCCCCATGTGCTCTTCTACGGGCACTACGATGTGCAGCCTGTCGATCCCGTCTCGCTCTGGTCGCATCCGCCATTCGAGCCCCGGATCGGGGACAGCAAGGAGAACGGACGTATCATTCAGGGGCGCGGCGCTTCTGACGACAAGGGCCAGCTCATGACCTTCATCGAGGCAGCGCGCGCGTGGATCTCGGCGACGGGCGAGCTGCCGGTGGATGTCACGATTCTCCTCGAGGGCGAGGAGGAAAGCGGCTCCAAGAGCCTCGAGCCGTTCCTGAAAGCCCATGCCGAGGAGCTCCGGGCCGATCTGGCGCTCGTCTGCGACACCGGCCAGTGGGACAAGAATACGCCTGCCATCACAACCATGCTCCGCGGCATCGCCCACTGCGAACTCGTCATCAAGGGGCCGAGCCGCGACCTGCACTCGGGCATGTACGGAAGCGCCGCCATCAATCCGATCCGCGCGCTCACGCGGATCCTCGGCGCCATGCACGGCGATGATGGACGCGTTCGGATCAAAGGCTTCTACGACGGCCTGATCGAGCCGCGCCCCGAGCAGCTCGCCCTCTGGAAGGCCCTTGGCTTCGATGCCGCGGAATTCCTCGGCGATGTCGGTCTCAAGACGCCGGCCGGAGAGCAGGACCGCTCGGTGCTGGAGCAGATCTGGGCGCGGCCGACGGCGGAAGTGAACGGCATCTATGGCGGCTACACCGGCGCCGGCTCGAAGACTGTCATCCCGGCCGAAGCCGCCGCCAAGCTCTCATTCCGTCTGGTTCCGGGAATGGACCCAGGCCACGTGCTCAGATCCTTCGAAGCGTTCGTGGCCGAACATCTCCATCCGGATTGCCGGTACGAGATCCGCGATCCACACGGCTCTCCGGCCATCGGCTTCGATACGACGGCGCCCTATCTCAATGCCGCTGCCGAGGCCCTTGCCGACGAATGGGGCAAGCCGACCGCACTGATCGGATCAGGCGGCTCGATTCCGATCGTTGGCGCCTTCAAGTCCTTGCTGGGCATGGATACGCTTCTCGCCGGTTTCGCGCTCGACGACGACCGCATTCATTCGCCCAACGAGAAATACAATGTGACGAGCTTCGAGCGGGGCGCCCGATCCTGGGCCCGCATCCTGGCCAAGCTCGCAGAAATGGAGCGGAGGTGACAATGCGTCGGTTGACGGCCCTTGCGACGGCCCTGGTTCTAGCTATTGGAATTGGCCCTGCCTCGGCTCAATCCGGCAAGGCGGGCGTTTTCGACTACTACACGCTCGTGATGAGCTGGTCGCCGACATTCTGCGAGGGCAGGACGTCGACGGCGGACGGCCCGCAGTGCAGCGGCGCTCGGCCCTACGCCTTCGTGCTGCATGGGCTCTGGCCGCAATACGAGAAGGGCTATCCAGAATCCTGCCGCATCGGCAAGAAACCCTGGGTGCCGGGACCGGTGATCGACGGTATGCTGGACATCATGCCCAGCCCTAAGCTGGTCATCCACGAGTACAAGAAGCACGGCACCTGCTCGGGCCTCGATCCGAATGGCTATTTCGCCATGGCGCGGAAGCTCTACAGCTCGATCACCGTTCCGCCCGCCTTCGTCGCGCCCCTGGCAGAGATCACGACCTCAGCGGCCGAGATCGAGGCTGCCTTCCTCAAGGCGAATCCGGCACTGACGCCGGAGATGATCTCGGTGGCCTGCGGCAAGCGAGACCGCGTGCGTGAGGTGCGCATCTGCTTCACCCGCGAGGGCACGCTCCGGAGCTGTGGGCGCAACGAGGCCCAGGAGCGCCTCTGCCGCGCCAGCAAGATCACGATGCCACCAGTCCGCGGCAAGGGACAGGTATCGACCGGATCGTCGACGGAGCTTTGACAGGACTCGAGCTTGCGCGGCTGCGGCCGGGCCTCGTGCCGGTTGCTGCCCGTGTGGTCATGCGGGCGCGGGGGCTGTCGGCAACGTGTGGAAACCCCGTCCGCCCTTGGCGGCGCGCTTGCACGCATCGTCCCCTTTGCGATCATTGCGCATCGACGAGGCGATTCGGGGAGCGTGAGCGAGCATGAGCGGAAGGCTCGGGTCGAATAATCAGAATGCGCTTTGGCGATCGGGCTCCCTGGTGCCGGCCCGTGCCGACCGCACAACGCCGTTCGTTGCGGGCATCCTGCTTGGCGGCGCGCTGACGGTCGCCATCGCCGGCCTTGGCCTGCTCCTGACAGACCCGCAGCATGGCTTCGCGCTGTCTGCCGCAAAGGACGATGCGCGCCTCGCGGCGTCGACCGGGACAACGGGCATCGGTGGCACCCGCGACCGCTGCACGGCACTGGCCCTCGACCGGCTGACCGGCCTGACCGTTGCAATCGGCTGCACGGCCGAGCCGACCGCGCTTCCCCGCCTGCATCCGCACGAAATCGAGAGCTGATCGTTACTCGGCCGGATCGACACGCCAGATAACGCCGGCCTTGTCGTCGCTCACGAGGATCATGCCATCCGGCGCTTCGATCACGTCGACCGGTCGCCCGAGCACCCTGCCGCCATCACGGAAGCCCGTCATGAAGGGAACCTCCGAGATCTTGGCTTCGTCCAACCAGGTGAGCCGTACCACCTGATAGCCGGCGAGCGTCGACCGGTTCCAGCTGCCATGCTGGGCGACGAGTGCGCTGCCGTTCAAGGTTGCATCCTTCTGATGCCGCAAGAAGCGGATCGACAGCGGCGCCGTATGCGCACCGAAGCCATGCGCCGGGGCCAGCGGCGTCTGGCTTGCGGCGTCCGCCCGATCACCGACATCCGGGTCCGGCCGGTTTTCACCGTTGAAGTACGGCCAGCCGTAGAAGCCGCCTTGGGTGATGCGATTGAGCTCGCAGGGCGGGAAATCGTCACCGAGCCAGTCGCGGCCATTATCGACGCCGTAGAGATCGCCGCTTCCGGGCTGCCAGTCGAAACCGACCGTGTTGCGCAATCCGGTCGCAACCACCTCCGGCGCCTCACCCGGAAGAAACCGCAGCATCATCGCCCGGAACGGCTGCCTTTCCTCGCACACATTGCAGCTCGAGCCGGCCGTGACGTAGAGCATGCCGTCAGGTCCTTTCTTGATGGTCCGCGTCCAGTGCCCACCGCCGCCCGGCAGACCATCGAGGACGACCTCCGGTTCGGCGCTGATCCGGCCGGCCGCCCCGTCATAGGCCGCGCTCAGGATTCTCGTCTCCTCGGCGAGGTAGAGTGTGCTGCCGTCGAGAAGAATGCCGTGCACGCGCCGGAGCCCGTCGAGCAGCGTCTCGGTGCCGTCCGACCGGCCATCACCATCGCGGTCGGCACGGAGCCGAAGCACCTTCTCAGGCGGCACTGTCAGCAATACGTCGCCTTCTGGCGTCAGTTGCATGAGCCGGGCCTTGCCCAGCCCCTCGGCGAAAATCGAGACGCGATAGCCGGGCGGAACTTCAAACCCGGCAGGATCAGGGGCTCCAGCGGCCGGATCAGCCGCGCCGATCGATAGCGATGCCGCGAGTGCGACGATCGCCGTTTCCCGTCTCAAGACCTGTCGCATGTTCCGTGCTCCTTCGCTCCGAAATTTACCCGCGTGCCCGCTTGCTCCCGCATCGCCCGGCAGGCCGATGCACCGTTGTTCGAGGCCTTGCGCTCGCCACGGCGCTTCGCGGTCCCGGAAGCGGCAACCGCTCGCCCGTCCGCACAGAAGCCTGCCCCGGCCTTCCCATGCGTGTTGGCTCCGAGCCTGGAGCCCGTCCGCACGAGGCCATCACGTCGTCTCGTGCCTCCGCCGACCCCAACATCCGCACAGCGCCTGCGGAAAGAACCGGCGTGCCGCGCGCGGACGCCTGTCGCTCTCCCGAGTCATGTCCTATATCCGCAGCGCCCGCCGCGCGGCGGAGATGCGCTTCAGCTGCCACTGCGCCGGCGCGTGCCCGAGATAGCCGAGCGCCACGCTCGCGTCACGCTTGTCGATCGTCGTCGGATCGAGGCTCCACTCCGCGGCAAGTCGCAGAACCTGCTCCTCGTCAGGATAGGTATAGCCCTCGTGCCAGACCGGATTGCGACCGCCTTTGCCTTCGGGCGGCAGTCGCAGTCCGGCGAGCCTTTCCGCCGCAGTCGCCCGGCCTGCATTCCAAAGCACCCCCTCGCCGCCGATGGCAAAGGCCCTTAGCAGGCGGCCATCCTTCCAACGCGCCCATCCGTAGAGGTCGAGGGGCGGGTAGGTAAAATAGTATTGGACATCCGGGAACTCGTCAGCGAGCTGGGCCAGGAGCTGGCCGGCGCGATCGTGATAGGCGGGTCCAGCCGGTTGCGGCAGTGCGAGGCCGATGACAAACGTCCAGCCGGCCACCGACGGCGACACGAAGACGTCGCGGTCCGATGTCTCCTCGGCATAGGTCGCGGCAACGCCGCCTCGCCAGCTCGCCCGCTCCGCAGCGGTCAGATCGAGCGCCTCCAGCAGCCGAATCGAATCGGCGGTCCGAACGGCGAGCCACGCCGTCGCGTAACCGAACGGAACCGGCCGATCGGGCGCCCGGTCGACGACGACAACCGGCTTCTGCCGCACGGCATGGGCGGCAAACAACATCACCACCGTGGCCGCCATCACCCCGGCGAGTCCGATGAGCACCCAGGTCATGGCCCCGCCGTCCCGATCCTCTCGATTGCTCCGCCAAAAGCATAAGCGGCCGGCGAGCCTTCGCCAAGCATCGGAGCCCGGCGCTGGACCGGACCATTGCCTGTCTATAGGAAGAGGCACGCCCCGGTTCCGACCGCGCAAGTCGAGGAGCAGCCCCATGGCCATTTTCGGTTCCGTCCCTCAGGTCGCCTCCCAGCACCATGCCCGCGGCGGTGGCGCCGACGACATCGATTTCGAGATCAAGGGCGCCGAGATGCAGTTCGTCGAGATCGAGCTCGATCCGGGCGAGAGCGCCGTCGCCGAGGCCGGCTCGATGATGTTCAAGCACGCCGAGGTGACCATGAGCACCGTCTTCGGCGATGGCTCGCAGGCCCAATCGAGCGGCTTCCTCGGTAAGATCGCCTCGGCCGGCAAGCGACTCCTGACCGGCGAAAGCCTCTTCATGACCGTCTACACACATGAAGGGCGCGGCAAGGCCCGTGTCGCCTTCGCAGCCCCCTATCCGGGGCACATCCTCGCGATGCGACTCTCCGAGCTCGGCGGCCGGCTCATCTGCCAGAAGGACTCTTTTCTGGCGGCCGCAAAGGGGGTCTCGATCGGCATCCATTTCCAGAAGAAGATCATGACCGGCCTGTTTGGCGGCGAAGGCTTCATCATGCAGAAGCTGGAAGGCGACGGCTGGGTGTTCGTGCATGCCGGCGGCACGATCGTCGAGCGGGAGCTCGGGCCGGGAGAGGTGCTGCACGTCGATACCGGCTGCATCGTCGCCCTCATGCCGACCGTTGATTTCGATCTCGAGCGCGCCGGCAACATCAAGTCGATGATCTTCGGCGGCGAGGGCATTTTCTTCGCCAAGCTCACGGGCCCCGGCAAGGTCTGGCTTCAGAGCCTCCCCTTCTCCCGGCTCGCCGGCCGCATGCTGGCGGCGGCCGGACCGATGGGCCGCAATGTCGGGGAGGGATCACTGCTCGGACCACTCGGCGGCATTCTGGATGGCGACAACGGCTGACATGGCTACACCCGGCTCCACCTCCGTCGCCCTCGTCACCGGTGCCGCCAAACGGGTCGGCAAGGCCCTGGCGCTCGAACTCGGCCGCCTCGGCTACGCGGTTGCCGTCCACCACAACAGCTCGGCCGCCGAGGCCGAGGCGACGGCCGCCGAGATTCGAGCAACGGGCGGGCGCGCTCAGGTGCTGTCCGCCGATCTCCTGGCACCCGGCGCGGCTCAGCAATTGATCGACGCTTGTCGCTCGAAGCTTGGCCCCATCAGCTGCCTGGTCAACAACGCCTCGCTGTTTTTCTACGACGATCTTGCCAGCCTTTCCGAGGCTCAATGGCGGCAAAACCTCACCATCAATCTTGATGCCCCGATCTTTCTGGCTCAGGCGTTCGCAAGACAGCTTCCGGCCGGCGTCGAGGGCCTGATCGTCAACATCATCGATCAGCGCGTCTGGCGGCCGACGCCCGAGTTCTTCTCCTACGGAATTGCCAAGGCGGGGCTCTGGGCGGCGACGCGCATGCTGGCACAGGCCCTCGCGCCCCGCATCCGCGTCAATGCCATCGGGCCGGGCCCCACTTTGCAGAGCATCTATCAGACTCCGGACGAATTCGCGCGCCAGGCCGCGGCCATGCCGCTCGGACATGGCGCTCGTCCGGAGGATATCGCCGGCGCCCTCCGCTATATTCTCGAGGCACCGGCCATGACGGGACAGATGATTGCACTCGACGGCGGCCAACACCTCGAATGGCGGATGGCCGATGGCGCTCCGCCCGCTGAACGGCATGTCGCGCCGCAGCTGCCTGCCGAGACCGGCCGTAGCCGACGGCCCGGCGATGCAGGCGCACCGGTCGGGGGCATCCGCCGCATTTTCGTGCGCGATCTGGAGGTCGATGCCGTGATCGGCGTCTACCCGCAGGAGAAGCTCGCGCCTCAGCGCATCCTGATCTCGCTCGATATCGCCGCCCTCGAGACCGGCGAGCCAGGCAACGACCGACTGGCCGATGTGGTCGACTACGATCAGATCGTGGGAAATGCCCGTGCGCTCGCCGCCGACGGTCACGTCAACCTGCTCGAGACGCTCGCCGAAAGAATAGCCGCTCAGACGCTTGCCGCCGACGAGCGAATTCTTACCGTCCGCGTGAGCATTTCCAAACCAGACATTTACAGCGATGCCAAATCGGTCGGTATCGAAATAGAACGGTCTCTAAGCCGGCGTTAACCATAACCGGACGAGGCGCCTCGAAATGGGCCCACGCGCGCCTCATTGACGCCGGAAGTAACGGAAAAATTAGCATACTCGATCGCAGTATCGATTCCGATCGGACGGGAGTTTCGCCCGCGTCCTCAGTCAGCAATGGGTCCCGTTGACCCAAGAGTTAATTCGGGTCGGATGATATGAAGAAGCTTTCCTTTCTCGTTTGCACCGCGGCCGTCGCCCTGCTGGGTGGTCCGGCCGGCGCAGCCGTGACGCCAGCCATTCTTACGACGGCCGACAACACCGTCCCCGCCTGCGTCAAGCCTGATCGGCTGATGCAGTTCGTCAAGGCGCGCAACAAGAAACTCGACGGCAAGCTCGAGGAGATCGCCGCCGACTACAAGCAGCACGGCGAGGAGGTCGGCGTTCGCTGGGACTATGCGTTCTTCCAGATGTTGGTCGAAACCAACTATCTGACCTTCAAGGCACCCAATGGGCGTTGGGGCGATGTCAAGCCAAGTCAGAACAACTTCGCCGGGCTGGGCGCGACGGGCCGAGGCGTCTCGGGCGAAAGCTTCTCCGATGTCACGACCGGCGTGCTGGCGCATCTCCACCACATCCGCCTCTATTCCGGCAATCCGGTCGAGAACCCGGCGGCCGAGCGGACTAAGCTGGTCGAGGGCATCATTCTGCCCTGGGCTCAGGAGTTCGACCGGCCCGTGACCTTCACCGACCTGACAAAACGCTGGTCGCCCACCGACAAGGGCTACTCCGACGACATCGAGACGGTCGCGAAGTCCTATCGTAGCAAGTTCTGCACGGGCAACGAGTCCGAGGAGACCGTCGCTTCGACAGCAGCCGATCAGACGGCCTCGCTCGGGAGCGGTGACGACAAGTCCGAGACAAGTGGCGCCGTGTCCGAGAAGGACGTGCTCGGAACCAAGAAGATGGCTCTCGGCGTCAACACCGAGAACGAGGCCGAGAAAGCCGAGACCAAGACGGCGGTGGCGGCCCTGACCGTGCCGAAAGCCCCGTCGGCCGCCGGCGCCTGCAAGGTGTTCACGGCCAGCTACGGCGGCGCAAAGGCGCTCCTCATCGCCTCCAAGTCGGATGGACTGACCCGCTACACGGCGCTCTCCGTGCACGAGGGCAAGGAGACGGCGCAGGCGCAGGCCTTCATCAAGATCTATGCCCCGGGCGGCGAAGCCGTCGGCAGTTTTGCTTCCGAGGATGAGGCGCTTGCCAAAGCCTTCGAGCTTTGCCCGGAAAGCTGATCGGTCATCATCAACGTTGAAATCAAACCAGGCCGGCAGCAGCGACGCTGCCGGCCTTCGCATTTTTGCGATATCGGAAACACTGCTTGGAGTTGCAGCGCAAAGCATCTTCACCTCCTCGCCATGATCGCTCCCCACCTGCAGAATGGCGCCGCAGAGGAAGGGAGGAGAGGTCCATGCGCACCTTCGTGATTGCTGCCACTCTCGTGGTCGCGGCGATGGCTGGCCGCGTGCCCTCGGCATCCGCGGGCGAGCATCCGCCGGGATGTTTTTCGATGCTCTTGGTGAACGTCATCGATGGCGACACGGTCTATGGCTATGTCGACACCTCGGATCCCGAAGTCGCCATCCGCGTCAAGCTGCGCATCGTCGGCATCGATACGCCGGAGACGGGCGGCCGCGCCCAGTGCGCGGCCGAGCGCAGCAAAGCGGCGGAGGCCAAGCTCTTTCTTGAGCGGCAACTCGAGGAAGGATTGGCACGGCCCGTGCGCGGGCTCGCGCGCGCCTGCAACATCGCCAGCGACAAGTATGGCGGGCGCCGGCTCGGCAAGCTCGAGGTCTACAACAATCATCGCTGGGTCGATCTCGGCGCCCTGATGATCTCCAAAGGACTGGCCTTCCCCTACGATGGCGGGAAGCGCGGGAGATCGTGGTGCGACTGCCTCGACGACGGCCGCTGCCCGAAGGGTTACCAGGGGTAGCTCGCTTCGAGCGCCAAACGAAGTAGAATGCGGGCATGTCGTCGGAGACCGATATGCCCGCGCCAAGCTCTACCGAGACCGCCGCCGCGACACCGCCGAGCGGCTGGCAGGTCATAGCTGAGGCGCTAAAGACCGCGCCGAGCGGGCCGGGCGTCTATCGCATGTACGGCAAGGACGGCACCTGTCTCTACGTCGGCAAGGCGCGGAGCGTCCGGAAGCGCGTGGCGAGCTATGCCCGCCCCGTCGGCCATTCGGCCCGCATCTCCCGCATGATCATGGCGACTTATGCCATGGAATTCGTGACGACTCGCACCGAGTCCGAGGCCCTCCTCCTCGAAGCCAATCTGATCAAGCGCCTGAAGCCGCGCTTCAATGTGCTACTTCGCGACGACAAGTCTTTCCCCTATATCCTGATCGCCCGCGATCACGATGCCCCGCAAATTCTGAAACATCGTGGCGCGCGGAACCGGAAGGGCGACTATTTCGGACCCTTCGCCTCAGCGGGCGCCGTCGACCGCACCATCAACACGCTGCAGCGCGCCTTCCTCCTTCGCACTTGCAGCGACGGCACCTATGCGACGCGCACGCGGCCCTGCATGCTCTATCAAATCAAGCGCTGCTCAGGTCCCTGCACTGGGGAAATCGGCCTCGAGGACTATGGCCGGCTCGTCGACGAGGCCGTGGCTTTCCTCAAGGGCGACAGCCAAGCGCTCCGCAGCAAGCTGCAGGCACAGATGGTCGAGGCGGCCGACCGGCTCGCCTTCGAGCAGGCGGCCCGTTTCCGCAATCGCCTGCAGGCGATCAGTCACGTGCAGGCCCACCAGGGCATCAATCCCGAAGGCATTGCCGAGGCCGATGTCTTCGCCGTGCACCAGGAGGGCGGACAGACCTGCATCCAGGTGTTCTTCTTCCGCACCGGCCAGAACTGGGGCAACCGGCCGTATTTTCCCCGCGCCGACCGCTCGCTCACGTCGGCGGAGGTGCTGGATGCCTTCATCGCCCAGTTCTACGATGACAAGCCGGCGCCGCGCCTCATCATGCTGTCGGAGCCGATCGAGACCGCGGAGATCCTGGCCGAAGCCCTGTCGATCAAGAGCGGTCACAAGGTCGAGATCCTGGTGCCGCAGCGCGGCGAGAAGCGGGACCTCGTCCTCCATGCCGAGGCGAACGCTCGAGAGGCGCTCGGCCGGCGCATGGCGGAAAGCTCCTCGCAGCGCCGACTGCTCCAGGGACTGGCAGCGACCTTCGGTCTCCCGCATACCCCACGGCGTATCGAGGTCTACGACAACAGCCACATCATGGGCTCGGATGCTATCGGCGCCATGATCGTCGCCGGCCCCGACGGCTTCGTGAAAGGGCAATACCGGAAATTCAACATGCGGACGGCGGACCTCGCCCCCGGCGACGACTATGCCATGATGACCGAGATGCTGACACGGCGCCTCGCACGCCTCATCAAGGAGGAGCCGAGATCGGAGGTTCCCGCCGAACCACCTTCTGCAGATGGGGAGGCGTCAGAGGACGATGCGCAGCTCGAGCTGCCGGCTTGGCCGGATCTGCTGCTGATCGATGGCGGCAAGGGTCAACTTGCCGCGGCACTCGCGGTCCTCGACGGGCTCGGCATCCACGACCTGCCGGTGATCGGCGTCGCCAAGGGACCCGACCGGGATGCCGGCCGAGAGCATTTCCATAGTCCGGGCCAAGAACCGCGGATGCTTGAGCCGCGCGACCCCGTGCTGTACTTCGTGCAACGGCTCCGCGACGAGGCACACCGCTTTGCCATCGGCTCGCACCGGGCGAGACGGAAGCGCTCCCTTGGCATCAATCCGCTGGACGAGATCGCCGGTATCGGGCCGCGCAGAAAACAGGCCCTGCTCAAGCACTTCGGCTCGGCGAAAGCCGTCAGCAGGGCCGGCGTCGCGGACCTTCTGGCGGTCGAAGGCATCTCCGAGGCCATGGCGCGCACGATCTATGGTCACTTCCATGACGGTGAGAACTAAGCATTTCGTCTACTAAGCCGTTGACGGGCCACCAGACTCTCTGTCTACCTAGGCAGCCATGGAGCGCACGCTCACCTATGTGTCACCGACCAGCCTGCCGAACCTGCTGACTTACGGCAGGATCGTCGCGGTGCCGTTGCTCGGCGCGGCGCTGTACCTCTTCGAAGGTGATGTCGGCTGGGCACTCGCTCTGATCATCTTCATTGCCGCCGCCATCAGCGACTATTTCGACGGCTACTTCGCCCGGGCCTATAATCAGCAGTCGAGCCTCGGCCGCATGCTCGATCCGATCGCCGACAAGCTCCTGGTCGGTGTGGTGCTGCTGCTCCTCGTCGCCAAGGAGGTCATCACCGGCTGGTCGATCTGGGCGGCCATCATCATCCTCTCGCGCGAAATCCTGGTCTCGGGACTCCGTGAGTATCTGGCGGAGCTCGACGTCACAGTGCATGTGACGCAGCTCGCCAAATGGAAGACGACGGTGCAGATGGTGGCGCTCGGAGCCCTGCTCGCCGCGCCTCTCGGAGAGACCATGGTCTCGGGGCCCTGGCTGCTCGGGACGGTGTTGCTCTGGTTTTCGGCCCTCCTGACGGCCTATACTGGCTACGCCTATTTGCAGGCGAGCCTGCACCACGCCGTCTCCGATCCGAACGGCGGCCGGGGCAGCGACCGGGAATAGTGACCAATGACCGTAACTCTGCGCTATTTCGCCTGGGTGCGCGAGCGGGCCGGGCGTGCCGAGGAGCAGGTCGAGCTGCCGGCAGATCTCGAGACGGCGGCGGACGTGATCGGCTGGCTGAAGGGACGCAGCCCCGAGTTCGGCCACGCCTTCGAGAAGCCGGAGATCGTCCGCATCGCCATCGACCAGCAACATGCCCAACCGAGCGCCTCGATCCGGGGTGCCCGCGAGATCGCCTTCTTTCCGCCGGTGACGGGCGGCTGAGACGATGGCTGCCCGAATTCAAGAGGCCGATTTTGACATCGCCGCCGAGATACGGGCGCTGACGTCCGGCCAGGATGTCGGCGCCGTCGCCACCTTCACCGGAATCGTTCGGGCCGGCGCCGGCGAGAGCCGCATTGCCGCGATGACGCTGGAGCACTATCCGGGCATGACCGAGCGTGCGCTCGCCGATGTCGAGGCTGAGGCCTGCCGCCGCTGGCCGCTCACAGCGAGCCTCGTCATCCACCGATTTGGCCGGCTGGTTCCGGGCGACAACATC
Source organism: Hyphomicrobiaceae bacterium (assembly GCA_041397825.1). GTDB lineage: Bacteria > Pseudomonadota > Alphaproteobacteria > Rhizobiales > Hyphomicrobiaceae > JANNSX01. The sequence continues at coordinate 149,309 of JAWKVX010000007.1, read as the reverse complement.
GTCCTCGTCATCACCGCTTCCGCCCATCGCGAGGCCGCCTTCGACGCCGCGCGATTTCTGATGGACTACCTCAAGACGGAGGCGCCGTTCTGGAAGCGGGAGGAACGAGCCTCTGGCGAGACGACATGGGTCCACGCCAGGCCGAGCGATGATCAGGCGAGGGAGAGGTGGGCGCAGCCGCGAGCGGTGCCTAGTCGGAAGCCCTAGCCTGACGCCCTCGCCACGCCCCGATGATCGTCCCCACGACCGCGCCAAGAAACAGCCCACACACGAGCCAGGCGATGACGACGTAACCGGAATAGCCCTCGAAACCGGTTGTTCCCATAAGCTCTGTGTAGGCCAGCCCGCCGAGGAGCCCCAGGCCTGCGCCGAGTGCGCCACCAACGATGAGTCCAAGGATAGCGAAGCTCAAGTGTCGAGCGAGAGACATGGCGCGCTCCTTCAAATACCAGGGGTGTCATAGCGCGACTATCAGGGCTTCCTGAGCCATCGGTCCCGCCCCTCCGCCATTGCCGAGAAGGCGGCCATCCGCCGAGACCTGAGATGAACCACCGCCCTTCGCGCGTCGGAGTCGAGCCACGCCCGACACCCGACCAGAGCCCGTGCTGCGTCGGAACAACGACGGGAAGGCGGCCTCAGCTCCCCGCGCTCCCCCAGCCGCAGCGCGAGCGCCACTCGCACTTCCCCTTCGAGCAGCGCTTCACGAAGTCACACTGTCGGCAGGCGTAGCTCGACAGACAACCGCGCACAGCCGCCTTACGGGAGAAGTTGCAACTCCTGACGACGGTGCAGAGCTTGCCGGCCTCGAGGCCGGTCTTGACCTCGACGAGCGGTGCCGGGGCGAAACTGCGACCTGTGCCAGCCAGCGGTCCAGCCAATGCCGGCGCACTGAGCAGGCTCGCCAGGATCAGGAACACAACGACACGGCGAACGATCCCCGAGCAGCACATGACCGGTCTCCTCCAGGAGAAACAAGCTGTGATCCTTGCGCCATCAAGCGTGCCCTGCAACCGCCGACCGCCCACATGGTTGCCAAAACGAAGACGCCGTCGCTTTGCGGCAACGGCGTCTGGCGGTCGGGGTGGCGACTTGAGCTGCCGGCGGCTCAGCTCGCCTTGGCGAGCTTGCCCTTCTTCGGCTGGACCTCGGCCATATAGTCGTTCATCAGCGTCTCGGTGATGGTGCCCGGCTTGTAGATCACGCCGTCGACCTCCGATACCGGCGTCACCTCGGCGGCCGTGCCCACGATGAAGCACTCCGTGAAGCTGGGCAACTCGTCCGGCATGATCACCCGCTCACTCACCGTGTAGCCCCGCTTCTTGGCGAGAGCGATCACTGTCCGGCGCGTGATGCCGTCGAGGAAGCAGTCCGGGACCGGCGTGTTGAGCACGCCGTCTTTGATGAGGAAGATGTTGGCGCCGGTGCATTCGGCGACGCGTCCGCGCCAATCGAGCATCAGCGCGTCGGCAAAGCCGGCCCGCTCTGCCCGGTGCTTCTCGATGGTGCAGATCATGTAGAGACCGACCGCCTTCGACTTCGACGGTGCCGTCGCCGGATCGGGACGGCGATAGACGGCGCGCGCGAGGCGAATGCCCTTCATCTTCTGCGCCGGGTCGAAATAGGAGCCCCACTCCCAAACGGCAACCGCCAAGTGGATGCTCGTCTGCTGCGCGCTGACGCCCATCACCTCGCTGCCGCGCCAGGCGATCGGGCGCACATAGCAGTCGACGAACTTGTTGGCGGCAATGGTGTCGCGGCAGGCCTGGTCGATCTCGGCGACCGAATAGGGAATATCGAAATCGAGGATCTTGCCGCTCTCGATCAGCCGCTGATTGTGCTCGGTCAGCTTGAAGACCTCGCCGCCATAGGCGCGCTCGCCTTCGAACACCGCACTGGCGTAGTGCAGGCCATGACTGAGCACGTGCAGCTTGGCATCGCGCCAGGCGACGAGCTTGCCATCCATCCAGATGAAGCCGTCGCGATCGTCATAGGGAATAAGTGCCATGGTCCTCGTCCTCCCGTGCGCCGTTCATCCGCTGGTGCGCTCCCGCAACATCATTGCCCGCTTGCGACATCTCAAGACGGCCTCTTGCGGATCAGGGGCCAGAGCCGCAATGCTCTTGCCAAAGGCTAGCGAACACGCAAAAATATGTCAACATGACTGACATAACTTCAGCGCCCATATCCGACGCCGATCTGCGGCGTGAGACTGCGGCTGGCCTCGCCCCGCGGATTGTCGAGCTCATCGAGCTATTGTTCTTCGCCTACCGCGATTTCACCGCCGGACCCGACAAGATTCTCGCCGAGTTCGGCTTCGGTCGCGCCCATCATCGCGTGCTGCACTTCGTCAATCGCTACCCCGGTCTCAGGGTCGCTGACCTTCTCGACATCCTGAAGATAACGAAGCAGAGCCTCGCACGCGTCTTGAAGCAGCTGGTGGAACAGGGCTACATCGAGCAACGTGCGGGCACGAGCGACCGGCGAGAGCGGCTGCTTTTCACGACAGACAAAGGCGCACAGCTCGCCGAGCGCCTGATGGAGCCGCAGAAGCAGCGCATCGGCAAGGCTATCGAGCTTGCCGGCCAAGGTGGCGCCGACACCATGGCGCGCCTGATGCTCGCGCTGATCGATCGCGGCGAGCAGGCGGCCGTCGAAGCCTTGATCCATCGCGAGGACAGCGGAGCCAAAGGGAAGACCGAGACATGAACGATACCGCTGCACAGCTCAACAAACAGCCGCAGGCGTTGCCTGACAATGCCCCGCATGTGCTGATCGTCGACGACGACCTGCGCATTCGCGACCTCCTCGCAAGCTATCTCCAGCACAACGGCTTTCGCGTGACGACGTCCGCGCAGGTCGAGGCGGCCCGCAGCTCCATGCGGGGCCTCGCCTTCGACCTCGTCATCCTCGACGTCATGATGCCCGGCGAGCTCAACGGTTTCGATTTCGCGCGGGAGCTCAAGGGCCAGTCGCAAGTCCCGATTCTGATGTTGACGGCGCTGAGCGAGGCCGAGAACCGCATCAAGGGCCTCGAAGCCGGCGTCGACGACTACCTCGGCAAGCCCTTCGAGCCCCGCGAGCTGCTGCTGCGCCTGAACAACATCCTGAAACGTCAGCACGGCGACAAGTCTCCCCGGGAGGAGATCCGGATGGGTGACTACACGTTCCACATCGGCCGCGGCGAACTCAAGCAGGGCGAGGAGACCATCAAGCTCACCGAGCGGGAGCGCGACCTGCTTCGCCTCTTCGCCGGCCGCCGCGGCATGACCATACCGCGGCATGAGCTCATCACCGGCGACACCACCGGCAGCGAGCGGGCGGTGGATGTCCAGATCAATCGCCTCAGACGCAAGATCGAGGTCGACCCTTCCAATCCCGTCTACCTGCAGACCGTACGTGGCAAAGGCTATATCCTTCATTCGGACTGATGGTTGCACTTCCACACGATACCTCGGTGTTGACGCGGCCCATCCGCCAGACCTTGAAGCGGATCGCAGCGCTCGGCTCAGAGCTGATGCCGAAGGGCCTCTACGCGCGGGCGCTCATCATCATCATTGCGCCGATCGTGCTGCTGGAGTCCGTCGTCGCCTTCGTGTTCATGGAACGCCATTGGGAATCGGTCACGCGGCGGCTTTCCGAGGCGACAGCCGGCGACATCGCGGCCGTCATCGATACCTACAAGTCATATCGTAACGACGACGAGTATCGCGGCTTGGTCGAGATGGCGGATCAACGCATGCGACTGTCGCTGCAGGTCTTACCGGCTACCGACTTGCCGCCGGCGAGGCCGAAGCCGTTCTTCGATCTGCTCGATCGCACCCTGTCGAGCGAGATCCGGAAACAGATCACCTATCCATTCTGGATCGACACCGTCGGCAACTCGCGTCTCGTGGACATCCGCATCCGGGTCGAGGATGCCGTGCTCAGGTTCCTGGCGACACGGAGCCAGACTTATGCCTCGAACTCGCACATCTTCCTGATGTGGATGGTCGGCACCTCGCTGGTACTGCTGACGGTCGCGATCCTGTTTCTGAGAAACCAGATCAAGCCGATCCTTCGACTCGCCGATGCCGCCGACGCCTTCGGCAAGGGCCGGCCGCTACCGGCCGATTTCCGGCCCCGTGGCGCGCGCGAGGTCCGTCAGGCCGCCCTCGCCTTCGGCGAGATGCGGGACCGCATCGAGAAGCATCTCGAGCAGCGCACGACGATGCTGGCAGGTGTCAGCCACGATCTGAGAACCATCTTGACACGATTCAGGCTCGAGATCGCGCTACTCGGCGAAGGGCAGGATACCGGCGCCCTGAAGCTCGACATCGACGAAATGCAGTTGATGCTCGAGGACTACATGGCCTTCGCCAAAGGCGGCAGCGGCGAGGAGACGAAGCCGACCGACATTCGCGAGGTCGTCGAGGAGATTCGGGACGAGTCGCGTCGTTTCGGCAAGCCGATCGAGCTTCGGTTCCGGCGCAAGAAGAAATCCCCTGTGCTGCTCAGGCGGCAGAATTTCAAGCGCGCCGTCTCCAATCTCGTATCCAATGCCTGCCGCTACGCCGATCACGTCGTCATCACGGTGACCCAGAACAAGGAATGGCTCAAGGTCGAGGTCGACGACAACGGACCCGGCATTCCTCCCGACCAACGCGAGATGGTGTTCCGTCCATTCTTCCGGATCGAGAAGGGGCGCAGCGTCGAGCAGGGCCATACTGGGCTGGGCCTCGCCATTGCTCGAGACATCGCTCACGTGCATGGCGGCGATATCTGGCTCGAGGACAGCGATCTCGGAGGGCTGAGAGCCGTCGTCCGGGTGCCTGTCTGACCCGCGAGACGGGGCTCCTACCCGCGCCGCTCAATGCATGCGGCTGCCGTTCGGCACCGGACGCTCGGGCTGGATCAGCACGACCGCGCCCGCTGCATCGGCAAATCCCAGGGTCAGCACCTCGGACATGAATGGCCCGATCTGGCGCGGCGGAAAGTTGACGACCGCCGCGACCTGCTGGCCGATAAGCGCTTCGGCCTCGTAGTGCACCGCGATCTGAGCCGAGGACCGCTTCACGCCGATCGCCAGCCCGAAATCGATCTTGAGCTTGTAGGCGGGCTTGCGGGCCTCCGGGAACGGCAGGGCCTCTACGATCGTCCCGACGCGAACGTCCACTTTGAGGAAGTCGTCGAAGGCGATGGGCGGGCCCGGCGGGCTTTCGGTCATGTCGGGAGATCCTTCGTATCACTTGGCTCTGGAGGGGAGTGGGTGGCTCAGGCCGGCCTCTCCGGCGGCGCAGGCGTCTCACGGGTGCCGCTCCGCCGTTTCCGGAACGCGTCGGCCAGACGAGCGAGGCCCACACAGATGTCCTCGACCGTCTTGATCGCCTGCTCGCCCGAGCGGAGCTGCCGGTCGAGCTTGGCCATGGTCCGCGACTGACCGGGGTCGTCGTCCTCGAGCCAGGTCCGCAACGTCCGGGCGTAGACGCCGGCGAGGCCGGCGAGCTTGACGCAACCGAGGCCGCCACTTTGATCGATGCGTGCCGCCTCGAGGCTGGATCGGAGCGAGCGGGCCACGACCCTCGGATTGAGGCCGGTGACGATACCGGGCGCCTCGTCGGTCAGCCGGCGCAGTGCTGGGCGATAGGGCTGCAGAACATCGAAGCGCGTCATCAAGGCGTCGAACAGGCGATCACGGGGGCCGTCGCTCGACGGCTTAGCCGCCATCCGCTCCTCGACCTCCCGATCGACCCTCTTGACGAAGGCGGCCAGGACATCAGCTTTACACTGGAACTGGTCAACGAGCTCCGCATAGGCGAGCCCGGCCTCGCGGGCAATATCGGCCATGAAGATCTCGCGCCAGGGCCGGGATTCGGCCAGTCGCATCAGCGCGGCGATAGCCCGGTCTTGCGGGGATGTTGGGTCGAGCATTGGGCGTGCTCCTTTTCTGATCACGGCAATCTACCGTAGCGAACTGCCGTCTGCCAGCCGACCACGCGGACGGAACGCCGCCAGAGGCCAGCCCGCCTATTTGGCCAGTTCCTCTGCCCGATCCTTCGCGGCCTTCACAGCCCGAGCCATCAGCTCGGGCATGGCACCCGGTCCCATCAAGACCTCCAGTGCCGCCGCCGTCGTGCCCTTCGGCGAGGTGACGTTCTCACGGAGCGTGGCGGCGTCGCGATCGGACTGGCGCAACAGCTCTCCCGCACCCGATACGGTTTCCCGCGCCAGCCGGCGCGCGAGGTCGGCCGGCAGGCCGGCCGCGAGAGCCGCCCCTTCCAGACATTCCGCGAGCAGAAAGACGTAGGCCGGGCCCGAGCCGGACACGGCGGTCGCCGCGTCGATCAGGCGCTCGTCGTCAACCCATCCGACCGATCCGACGGCCTCGAGAAGCTCCTGGCAAAGCCGGCGCTGCGAGTCCGTGACGGCCGGATTGGCTACCGCGACCGTGATGCCGCGCCCAACAGAGGCCGGCGTGTTCGGAATGGTGCGAACGATGGCGGTGTTGGCGGGAAAGTGCTGGGCGAGGCTCCGGATCGTGCGACCGGCGGCAACGGAGAGAACGACCGTCTCAGGACGGCAGAGCCCCACCACCGACGGCACGACGTCGTCCATGATCTGCGGCTTGACGGCAAGCAGAATGACGCTCGGTGTGCGGTCGACGGCTTCCAGGGCCGCACTCCAGGCGATGCCGCGCGCCGACATCAGCTCGACCATCGGGGCTGGCGGCACGGGATCCTGCACCAGCACGTCGGACGCCGCCAAGCCGCGGTCCAGCCACCCCTTCAGCAGGGCGCCCCCCATATTGCCCGCCCCCACCAGAACCAGCGGACCGGCAAGTTGCATGACGGATCTTTCGCCCTGTCAGAGGGCGGGTCAGGCCTGCCCCTCGGTTTCGAACATGGTCGAGGTCAGCGCCTCTCGAGCCTCCTTACCGGCCCAGACGACAAATTGGAAGGCCTTGTAGTAGCGCTCACACGCCTCCAACGCCGCCTGCAACAGAGCCTCACACTGTCTGGGCGTCGCCACTGCGCCATTGAGCATCAGGCCGTGGCGGTACATCAGCAGGCCGTCGCCGGCCCAGAGATCGAAATGCCCGAGCCAGAGATGCTCGTTGATCTGCGCCAACAGGCGATAGACCTCTGTCAACCGGTTGTCGGGAATCTTGAAGTCGAAGGCGCAGGCGAGATGCAGCGTCTCGAGATCGTCGCGCCAATTGAGCGAGACGTGATAGTCGGTCCACGTCCCGGCGACGACGAGCGTCAGCTCCTCGTCGGCAGAGCGCTCGAACGACCAGTCCTGGTCGTTGGCGATGCGCTCCACCAGATCGATGGGATTGGACGCCCGACCAAAGCTCAGATCTGCGGATGCCATGCGTCTTCCTTTTTCCCCTCGGCGGGTCTGACCTCTGCGCTACCGAGCCTCTTCTGCGGCCTCGATCGCGCCGCCGGCTTTCGACCCCGGCGCAACGCGTGAGCGAACTAACTCTGGCGAGTCATGAGTCGCAAGCGGGGCCCGACCTTCTCCACGTGTAACTCGGCGGCGTGGGCGATTTCACAATGAATTCGTGACGAATTCGAGCTGGCGCGAGAAGACTTGTGGAAAAGCCGAGTGCTCTGCATCGCCGTGTCGAGCACCTCATGCGAAGCCACCACCGGTCGCGGCAGGAACTCACCCATCCGGACCGTATGTAGACCCGACAATGTGGATGACGGTTGCGATCGTCCGATCGGCCATGGCATGCGGGCGACTCTTGTGGCCAGCCGCGCAGAAAACCGTAGCGTGGAGGCCGCGCTGACGATTCTGGCGCGACGTAAGGTCCACTAGGCTCCACTAGAAAGAGCGTCGGCTAGGTGTGGCGGTTATTGCGCCTTTGTCGACGCCACACGAGCCTCGAGCGCGTCCAGCCTCTGACGAAGCTCGTCGTTCTCCGCTCGCGCCTTCTCCGCCATCGCCTTGACGGCCTCGAACTCCTCGCGCTGAACGACGTCCATATCTCGAAGCCATTTCTCGCCCTGGCTGCGGATCATCGTCTCGACCTCGCGCTTGAAGCCCTGCGCAGCGCCGGCCGCATCCGTCATCATCTTGGCCAACTCGTCGAAGAGGCGATTGTTGGTCTGGGTCATGTCTGAAAACCTTCGACTGTCTGTTGCGACGATGCGACCGGATGGCGAGCACAATCGGCTCAGGCGACTATGGCCGTCGGCCGTGTGGCCGGCAAGCCATGCTTGACGGCCCCAGCCCCGGGCCGCAGTGTCCAAGCGCGCGACCACGCCGCTGAAAGCCGAGATCGATGCCGCCGATCCCCTTGCTCATCGACTATCCCGTCATCGACCCGGTGGCCTTCTCACTCGGCCCAGTCACCGTCAGATGGTACGGCTTGGCTTACATGGCCGGCCTCCTGCTGGGCTGGCTCTACATCCGCCAGCTCCTGAAGCACGGCCGACTCTGGGGCGGCGCGCCACCGATGAGCCCCGATCAGGCCGACAACATGCTGCTTTGGACCACACTCGGCGTCGTCGCGGGCGGGAGGTTGGGCTTCGTGCTGCTCTACGAGCCGGGGCACTTCCTGTCTTATCCCCTCGATGTCTTCAAGGTCTGGCAGGGCGGCATGGCCTTCCATGGCGGGCTGCTCGGTGTGGGGCTGGCGTTATGGCTCTTTGCGCGCTCGGTGAAAATGCCCGTGCTGACCGCATACGACCTGGCGGCGGCGGGCGTGCCCTTCGGCCTCTTCTTCGGTCGTGTCGCCAATTTCATCAATGCCGAGGTTTACGGCCGCGTCACCGACGTACCGTGGGCGATGATCTTTCCCGGTGCCGGCCCCGAGCCACGCCATCCGAGCCAGATCTACGAGGGCCTGCTCGAAGGTGTGGTGATCTTCCTGGTCCTGGCGATTCTCACCTACCGATCGAAAGCCCTGCAGCGGCCCGGCTTGCTGATCGGCACATTCCTGATCCTCTATGGGGCCTTTCGCATCTTGGGCGAGATCTTCCGCGAGCCGGACACGCTCTGGTTCTGGCCGGACGCCCCGATCCCGGCCGGCATGTTCTATTCGGTCCCCATGATCCTGATCGGCCTCTGGTTCGTCGTGCGCAGCCGGGCTCCGGCGACTGCTGACGGCTAGATGTCGCCACTCGATCACATCATCAGGACCGAGATTGCCCAAACCGGGCCGCTTAGCGTCCTCGATTACATGACACTGTGCCTCTCGCACCCCGAGCACGGCTACTATCGGCGTCAGGAGGCCATCGGCAGGGCCGGCGACTTCATCACCGCTCCCGAGATCAGCCAGATTTTCGGAGAGCTCATCGGGCTTTGGGCTGGCACGGTCGCCACTCTGCTCGCCGAGGACCTGCCGATCAGGCTGATCGAGATCGGACCCGGGCGCGGCACGCTGATGTCCGATGCGCTTCGGGCGTTGAGGGTGGTGCCGGGGCTGATCGATCGACTTAGAGTCCACCTCGTCGAGCCGAGCCCGGCGCTGACGGCGATTCAGGAGCGGACGCTCGCCGGCGCACCGGGTCTCCCACAGTGGCACCCCGACCTGGCCGGCGTGCCGGCAGGGCCATCGGTCGTCGTCGCCAACGAGGTGCTCGACGCCCTGCCCCTACGCCAGCTCGTCGCCCGCTCGGGCTGCTGGCACGAGCGCCTTGTCGTGCTCGGCAGGGACGGCGATCTGGCCTTTGGCATCTCCGACGTGCCGTCCGCCGCGCCACCGGTCGCCGACGCGCCCGATGACAGCATCCTTGAACTCAGGCCCGGTGTCGACGACCTCGTCGCGGCCATTGCCGCCCGTGGCCGCGCCTATCCGTGCGCCGCGCTCTTCGTCGATTATGGTCATACTGCGACGCGACGAGGCGACACGTTGCAGGCCGTGCGCCGCCACCGGACCGCCGATCCGCTCAGGGATGCCGGTGATACGGATCTCTCCGCGCAGGTCGATTTCGAGGCCCTGGCGAGGAGCGCTATCAGCCATGGGCTCGAGGCTGACGGTCCAGTCCCGCAAGCGGTGTTCATGGGAGCGCTCGGCGTGGTTGAGCGTGCCCAGCGCCTGATGCTCTCCGCTCCGACCCGCGCTGCCGACATCGAGGCCGGCGCCCTCCGGCTGATCGATCCTGCCGGCATGGGCAGCCGGTTCAAGGTCCTGGGGCTAAGGTCGAAGGGCCTGGGCAGACTCCCCGGCCTCTGATCTGGTAAGCACCACCCCATGTGCATGTCCGAACAAAGTCCATCTGCGGTGGACGAGCACCTCCAGGCCCCGGCGCTCGGCCGGCTGTCCGGCATCGCCCATCGGTTCTTCACCCGGCAAGGCGGCGTGTCCGATGGTGTCTACCAGTCCCTCAACTGCGGGCCCGGCTCGTCCGACCTGCCGGAGCGCGTCGGCGCGAACCGCGGCCGGGTGGCCTCGATGCTCGGTGTCGCGGCCGATCGCCTGCTCACGCCCTGGCAGGTCCATAGCGCCGAGGTCGCCGTCGTCGACAGGCCCTGGACGGGAGATCGCCCGCGGGTCGATGCCCTCGTCACCCGAACGCCGGGCCTCGCCGTCGCTGTGCTGACCGCGGATTGCGCTCCCGTCCTCTTTGCCGACATCGAGGCTGGCGTCGCCGCTGCCGCGCATGCCGGTTGGCGCGGCGCCCGGGCCGGCGTACTCGAAGCAACCGTCGAGGCGATGGAGCGGTTGGGGGCCCGCCGCTCGCGAATCATGGCCGCTATCGGCCCCATGATCGGCCCCGATTCGTTCGAAGTGGGCGCCGATTTCGAACAAGAGCTGCTGGCCGGGGTACCGGAGAGCCGTGCCTTTTTCCACTTTTCCGCCGGCCGGCGAAGCCGCTTCGACCTCCCCGGCTTTTGCCGCTGGCGCTTGGACCGCGCCGGCATCACCGGCATCGAGGTCCTTGCCGTGGATACATATGCCGACGAGCAGCGATTCTTCTCCTATCGTCGGTCCACGCACCGGAAAGAGGCCGACTACGGGCGACAAATATCCGCCATCGTCTTGAAATAAGCCACATATCCACAGCGGAAGATGGGGTTTTCCCCTGTCGTTCGCGGCTTCGGCGCTTGGTCCGGGGAATTCATTGGACGGGCTAGGTGAGAGCAGCTAGTAAGGCAAAAGTGTCCCGGCATTTTGTTCGCCGCATTTGCTTTGTACACGTGTTTTGCTCTTGCGAGCCTTTAGTTGCGTTAGTAGGTTTTCGTGCCGGAGATCATCGCGTCACACGGACAGGGGGGTTGTCACCCGTGACGAGAGCATTTGTTGGTGCTGCGCAGCGCATCGTCCGCTCGGCAGCGCTTTTGATTTCGATGGGTCTCGCCGCCGGCACTTTGGCAGGCTGCGGCAACGATTCGGTCTTCGGAGGCGGCGCCGACAGTGGTCCACAGGCTGCCGTGGCACCCGAGCCGCAGAAGGCGAAGCTGGCATTCGTGCCGCTGATCGGCGCACCGGCCAACGTCTCAGCGCAGCTGACCGCGGGCCTCGTCAGCGAGGTGCAAAAGCAAGGCATTCCGGTCGCGCAGACGGCCTCCGAAGCCGCTGACTACACGGTCAAGGGCTACATCGTAGCCGCCCCCGAGAAGTCGGGCAGCAAGCTCTCCTATATCTGGGACATCAGCGACCGCAGTGGCCAGCGGGCGCATCGCATCACCGGCGAGGAGTTTGCGCCCGGCAAGGCTGCGGGCGATCCCTGGTCGACCGTTGACGCCGGTGTGCTGTCCCGCATCGCTGCATCGACAGCGACGCAGCTCGCGGCTTGGGTGCCAACCCAGCCGGGTGGTGCCAGCGCGCCGCTCGTCGCGGGCGGTACCTCGAGCGCAGGCTCGGAGCCGACGCTCGGCACATCCGGCGGATCGTCGACCGTGGCCGGCGGCCAGAGCAGCCTCGATCAGGCCGGCACCGGAGTGCAGGCCGCCAACGTGCAGCTCGGCGGCAGCGAGAGCGCTCCACTGCAGAGTGGCCAGGTTCTCGGCGATCAGGCTAGCGCCGCGCTGACGTCGAACAGTCGGCTCGTCTGGGTCCCCGAGGTGGTCGGTGCTCCCGGCGACGGTCAGGTCTCGCTGACACGCGCGATTCGCAAACAGCTCGTCGGCCAGGGCTATCAGGTGACAGAGACGCCGACGCCTGGCGCCTTCAGCGTGAAGGGCAAGGTCAGTGTTGCGCCGGCCGAAGGCGGCAAGCAGAAGATCGTCATCTCCTGGGCCGTGCACGACCCGGCCGGACAGTATCTGAACTCGGCAAAGCAGAATCCGGTCATCCCGCAGGGATCGCTCGATGGCGCCTGGGGAAGGACTGCCGAGGCCGCGGCCGCAGGTGCGGTGCCGAAGATCGTGAAGATCATGAAGGACGGCAAGCGCGCCGCCTCCAACTAGGCCATGCTCGGGCGCGGCCGCCCGTCCGAGGGACGGACGCGAACGGACCCGACCATCTGTTACGAGCGGGCCATCGTGGCTGACGATGGCGATGGCTGCGCAGATGTCCATGCTGCGGCGTAACGCCTTCACGCAACTGACATGAATCGCGGCCCGGGTCGTTTACAGACCCGGGTCTGCTTGTTATGGACCGCCTGTCGCACGCGGCACCAGCCTGCCAGACCCTTCCATCGGCTCGAGAATCCGAGGTCGCTCCATGAAGCTCGTCGCCGGCAATAGCAACAGGCCGCTGGCCGACGCCATCGGCGCCGAGATCGAGCAACCCCTCACCAAGAGCCTCGTCCGCCGCTTCGCCGACATGGAGATCTTCGTCGAAATCCAGGAGAACGTCCGCGGCGAGGACATTTTCGTCATCCAGTCCACGTCGTTCCCGGCCAACGACCACCTGATGGAGCTGCTGATCATCATCGACGCCCTGAAGCGCTCGTCGTCGCGGCGCATCACGGCGGTCATGCCCTATTTCGGCTATGCGCGGCAGGATCGCCGCTCGAGCCCTCGGACGCCGATCTCCGCCAAGCTCGTCGCCAACCTCATCACCCGCGCTGGTGCCGACCGTGTACTGACACTCGATCTCCATGCCGGGCAGATTCAGGGCTTCTTCGACATCCCCGTCGACAACCTCTTCGCCGCGCCGGTGATCGTTCGCGACATCCGGGAGCGCTACGAGCTCAACAAGGTCATGGTCGTCTCGCCCGACGTCGGCGGCGTCGTCCGGGCCCGTCAGATGGCCAGCCGGCTCGGTGTTCCACTGGCCATCGTCGACAAGCGGCGAGAGCGGGCGGGCGAATCCGAGGTCATGAACGTCATCGGCGACGTCGAGGGCATGCGCTGCATGCTCGTCGACGACATCGTCGATTCCGGCGGCACGTTGTGCAATGCCGCCGAGGCTCTGCTGAAGAAGGGCGCCACGGAGGTCATGGGCTACATCACCCATGGCGTGTTGTCCGGCGGCGCGGTCGCACGCATCACGGCGTCGAAGCTGTCAACGCTCGTCATCACCGATTCGATCCAGCCCACCCAGGCCGTGAAGGCCGCCTCCAACTTCCGCGTGCTGCCGATAGCGCCGCTGATTGGCGAGGCGATCAAGCGGATCGCCGAGGAGAAGTCAGTCTCGACCCTGTTCGACTGAGAGTTCACGATGCTGTGCCGAGGACGAAATCGGCCGCAACGATCGAATTTCATTTGCTATACTGCGGCATGGCCCGCCCCCCTGTCATCGTGTCCAGTTCAGTCGAGCGCTGGACCTACCTGACCCGCCCTTCGGAGCAGCTTCGCTACGCCGTCATCGCCAGCCTGCTGAAGTCGCTGGCTCCGCCCGGCCGCGTCGTCGAGCTCGGATCCGGCCACGGTCACTTGCTCGCTTGGCTGGATCCGGCCCAGGTCAGCGCCTACGAGGCCGTCGATATCGACGCCGGCCTGCTCTCCGGGCTCCGCCACGACCGGATCGAGGTGACGCGCAAGGCACAAGCGGTCGAGCGCTACCAGCCGCCGGCGGGCCCGCTCGCGGCCCTCGTCGCCTCGGAGGTGCTCTACTATGTCGAGGACCCGGGCCGGCATCTGGATCGGCTGTGGCGCGCAACCGGTGCGATCGATCTGGTCCTGATCTCGAGCGTTTTGCCGCGCCCTGACAAGCCCAACTGGCGGACCGGCTACGAGCGCGTTCGCCGAGCCGTCGCCGGAACGGGCTGGCCCGTGCTTGATCGTGTCCGGATCGACAGCGAGAGCGACCGGCTCGCCTGGGAGATCGTCGCGCTCACCCCGGGCGCGACCTGACCACCCCCGGGTTGTGCGACCAGGCAACGGGTGGTCTGGCGGCGGCGACGTTGCCAGAACCGGGATTGATCGCTATAAACCCGCCATCCGGACGCTCCGACACCCCTGGAGGTGGCGCCCGGACCGGCCTCAGGGCCAATCCCGAACAACTCAATCAAGTGAGCGACCGCCATGGCTGAACTCGTCCAAATCAAGGCCCAGGCTCGCGCGCGTGTCGGTAAGGGGACCGCACGGGGCGCGCGCCGCGAGGGTCTCGTGCCCGCCGTCATCTACGGCAACAAAGAAAACCCGACGCCGATCAACGTCGTCTATGCCGACGTCTGGAAGCCGTACCAGACCGGACATTTCTTTCAGACCCTTCTCAACATCGAGCTCGATGGCAAGAATACCCGTGTGCTGCCGCGCGACGTCCAGGTCGATCCCGTCATGGACACGCTGACCCATATCGATTTCCTGCGCGTGCCCGCAGGCGCTGAGATCCGGGTTGCGGTTCCGGTCGAGTTCCGCAATCAGGACAAGTCCCCCGGTCTGAAGCGCGGCGGCGTGCTCAACATCGTTCGCCACGAGGTCGAGCTCTATGTGCCGGCCGAGGCGATCCCCGAGAATATCGTCGTCGATCTCGAAGGCCTCGACATCGGTGCCTCGATCCACATCTCACATGTGAAACTGCCCGACGCCGTGCGGCCGGTGATCCGCTCGCGCGACTTCACGCTGGCGACGATCGCCGGTGCCATGCAGGAGAAGGCCGAAGTGGCAGCGGAAGGTGCCGCACCCGCCGAGGGCGAGGCGGCCGCCGCAGCGGCCCCCGGCACCGCCGCGGCTCCAGGTGCTCCCGCAGCAGGCGCCAAGGCGGCCGCGGGTGCAGCCGCGCCGAAGGCCGGTGGCGATGCCAAAGCCGCCGCCAAGCCTGCCGCGAAGAAGTAGGCCGTCCATCGACGGCAACTGTGATCGAGGAGGCGGGGCCGCAGCGGCGCTCCGCCTCGTTCGTTCCAAGGCCCCTCAGTCGATGCGAGCGCGCGCCCCATGAAGCTGATCGTCGGCCTCGGCAACCCGGGCGACGAGCATGCCCTGAACCGGCACAATGTCGGCTTCATGGCGGTCGACCGCATCGCTCACGTCCATGGCTTCCCGGCTTGGCGGAAGAAGTTCCAGGCACTCGCGAGCGAAGGAGAGCTCGCTGGCGAGAAGTGCCTGCTGCTGAAGCCGCAGACCTATATGAACGAGTCCGGTCGCTCGGTCGGCGAGGCCGTACGCTTCCTGAAGCTCGACATCGGCGACGTTATCGTCATCTATGACGAGATCGACCTCGCACCGGGCCGGATCAAGGTGAAGACCGGCGGCGGCAATGCCGGGCACAACGGCTTGAGATCGATCAGCGCTCACCTCGACAACGACTATCAGCGCGTCCGCATCGGCGTCGGCCATCCGGGCTCGAAGGACGCGGTTGCCCATTATGTGCTGAACGACTTCGCCAAGAGTGAGCGTGACTGGGTCGCGGCCATGCTCGATGCCATCGCCGAGGCAGCACCTTTCCTTGCCAAGGGCGATCCGTCACGCTTCCTGACCAAGGTGGCGCTGCTTCTCGGTGAGGCCGATACACAGGAGGCGCCCGCCAAGATGACGGCGGGGCCGCCGAAGGCGAAGCCTGCAACCTTAGCCAAAGTGAGGGCGCCGGAACCGAAATCGGCCGGAGGCGCGCTCGCCGACAAGCTCAAGAGCTGGCTCAAGGGAGAAAAGCCATGACTGCGAGAACGAACAGAGCAAAGGCCTGATCAATGGGATTCAAATGCGGCATCGTCGGCCTGCCAAATGTCGGCAAGTCGACGCTCTTCAACGCGCTGACCCAGACGGCGGCGGCCACGGCCGCGAACTATCCCTTCTGCACCATCGACCCGAACGTCGGCGAGGTACCGGTGCCCGACGAGCGCCAGGATACGCTTGCTCGCATCGGCAAATCGGCGCAGACGATCGCGACACGCCTGACCTTCGTCGATATCGCGGGCCTCGTGCGTGGCGCCTCCAAGGGCGAGGGCCTCGGCAACCAATTCCTCGCCAATATCCGCGAGGTCGACGCGGTCGCCTATGTGCTGCGCTGTTTCGAGGACGATGACATCACCCATGTCGAGGGCCGCATCGATCCCATCGCAGACGCGGAAACGGTCGAGACAGAGCTGATGCTCGCCGATCTCGACAGCCTCGAGAAGCGCCTTCCCGGCATCGAGAAAAAGGCCAAAGGCGGCGACAAGGAAGCCAAGATCCAGGCGGCCGTCATCACCAAGGCGATCGCCGTGCTCGGTGACGGCAAGCCCGCGCGTCTTACCCAACGCACCGAAGAGGAGGAGCCCGTCTTCCAGATGCTGCAGCTCTTGACGGCCAAGCCGGTCCTCTATGTGTGCAATGTCGAGGAAGCGAGCGCGGCGACCGGCAACGCCTTCTCGGCGCGTGTCGAAGAGCGAGCCGCACAGGAAGGCGCGGTCGCCGTCGTCATCTCGGCCAAGATCGAGGCAGAACTCGCCCAGCTCCCCGAGGCGGAGCGGCAGGAGTTCCTGGCCTCCCTGGGGCTCGCGGAACCTGGCCTCAACCGGCTGATCCGGGCGGGCTATAAGCTCCTGGGGCTCATCACCTATTTCACCGTCGGACCGAAAGAAACCCGGGCCTGGACCATCACCAAGGGCACCCGAGCCCCACAGGCCGCCGGCGTCATTCACACTGACTTCGAGAAAGGCTTCATCCGCGCCGAAACCATCGCCTATAGCGACTATGTCGCCCTGAACGGCGAGCAAGGTGCCAAGGACGCCGGCAAGATGCGGCTCGAAGGCAAGGACTACGTCGTCCAGGACGGCGACGTCATGCACTTCCGGTTCGCGAATTGAGTTGAGTATGCCCACCCGCAAGAAAAACCCCCTCTTCACCTACGAGGACTTCCCCGTCGGCAAGGTGCTCGATCTCGGCGTGAAGCACGTGACCGAGAAGGAGGTGCTGGCGTTCGCCTGGACCTATGATCCACAGCCGTTCCATCTCGACCGGCTCGAGGGTGAGCGGAGCATCCTCGGAGGCTTGGCGGCGTCCGGCTGGCACACCTGCGCCATGCTGATGCGTATGATCTTCGACGCCTTCATCAAGGACACGGCCGGCATGGGCTCGCCTGGTCTCGAGTCGCTCCGTTGGAAGCGGCCGGTGCTGGTCGGCGACACGCTCTCCGGCCACGGCAAGGTCATGGAGGCGCGGCTCTCCGAGAGCCGGCCGGGTATGGGCATCACACGCATCGTCTACGAGTTGCACAACCAGCGTGGCGAACCTGTCATCACCTGGGACTGCACCCACTTCTTCAAGACCCGCGCCGCCGTCGAGGCCGAGGCGCGAGAGGCGGCGGAGGCATGACGATCTATCTGGAAGACCTCGTCATCGGCGAGAAGGTCATCTTCGGCAGCCATCGCTTCACGAAGGAGGAGATTCTCATCTTCGCCCGCGACTTCGACCCGCAGCCCTTCCACGTCGACGAGGCGGCGGCCGAGCGCTCGATCTTCGGCAAGTTGTCGGCCTCCGGCTGGCACACGGCCGCCATGTGGATGCGCGCCATGGTCGACTACCGCCAGCGCCAGGCCGAGGCCGACCACCGTGCGGGCAAGGTGGTCCCGCCCTCCGGCCCCTCCCCCGGCATCAACAAGCTGCGCTGGCTGAAGCCCGTCTATGTCGGCGACACCATCACCTACACTTCGACGGTGACGGACAAGCTCGACGACCCGAAGCGCCCCGACTGGGGCATCGCCGTGACGCATGACGAAGGCGTCAACCAGAAGGGCGAGGCGGTCTATTCGGCGATCGGTCGAGTGTATGTGAAGCGCCGCGAGCCGCTGAAGACAAAGCCTCGTGGCGGCTGAAGGCAAATGGCGAGGATGACGGGACTTGAACCCGCGACCTCCGGCGTGACAGGCCGGCGCTCTGACCAACTGAGCTACATCCCCGGACGACCGGAGCACGGGTCCGGCGCGGTGACGTGAGCTTTTAAGTTGCGTCGGCAGTTGAAGTCAAGGATTTCACAGATCGATGGTGCGGCGAGAGGGACGCACCTTGAGCTTCGGCCCCTTCCGCGAGCGGGCCAAGTCCCGGGCAGGCAGCTCCCCACGACGGAGCATCTCCGGCCACGGCTCGCAAAAAGCACCACCTTCGCAGGCCGTCCGGGGCTGCGGTCGCTCCGGGAGGCTGAAAATCGCAACACTTAGGCTTCCCGATACCAAGGCAATGCCCGCCAGCATCGATCTCACGATCCTCGTCCGCATCGCTTTCCCCCGCCGTCTGTCGGCAGTGGAGCACACGATCCGGGGGATTGTTGGGCAAGGCCGGGCTGATGGTGGGCGGTGAGAGGGTCGAACTCCCGACATCCTCGGTGTAAACGAGGCGCTCTACCACTGAGCTAACCGCCCGACACCCGCCATGTCCCACAGCCCGGGTCGAGTGTAAAGCGCCGGGCAATCCGAGCTGGCCGACCACCGGACTGATGGCCTCCAGCCGCCCGGCATTGCTTGCCGCACCCGGCAGGCCTCGGTACTCTCGTTCGACAGTCTGCCGATCCCAACGAAAGGCCCGAGCTTGAGCATCGCCAAGAGCATCGTCGACGCCGTCGGCAACACGCCCCTCATCCGGCTCGAGCGCGCCTCCGAGGCGACGGGCTGCACGATCCTCGGCAAGGCCGAGTTCATGAACCCCGGCCAGTCGGTCAAGGACCGGGCGGCGCTGTTCATCATCCAGGACGCCGTGAAGCGCGGGCAGCTCAAACCGGGCGGCGTCATCGTCGAGGGAACCGCCGGCAACACCGGCATTGGCCTGACGGTCATCGGTGCGGCCTTGGGCTATCGCTCGGTCATCGTCATTCCCGATACGCAGTCGCAGGAGAAGAAGGATGCGCTTCGGCTGCTCGGCGCCGAGCTCGTCGAGGTGCCGGCCGTTCCCTACAAGAACCCGAACAACTACGTAAAATACTCCGGCAGGCTGGCCGAGGCGCTGGCCAAGTCGTCGCCCCAGGGCGCAATCTGGGCGAACCAGTTCGACAACGTCGCCAACCGCCAGGGCCATATCGAGACGACCGCCCCGGAAATCTACGACGCGCTCGGCGGCAAGCTCGACGGCTTCGTCTCTGCGGTCGGCACGGGCGGCACGCTCGCCGGCGTCGGCATGGGACTGAAGCAACGCGATCCGAAAATCCAGATCGCCCTCGCCGACCCATATGGCGCGGCGCTCTACAGCTACTACACGACCGGCGAGCTCAAGGCCGAAGGCTCCTCCATCACGGAAGGCATCGGGCAGGGACGGATCACCCGGAATCTCGAGCACGCCCCGGTCGACAAGGCCTACCGGATCGACGACAGGGAAGCGGTCGAGATCGTGTTCGACCTCGTCAAGGAGGAAGGTCTCTGTCTCGGCGGCTCGAGCGGCATCAACATCGCCGGCGCCATCCGGCTCGCCCGTGATCTCGGCCCCGGGCACACCATCGTTACGATGCTCTGCGATCACGGCACGCGTTATCAGAGCAAGCTCTTCAATCGCGATTTCTTGGCCGGCAAAGGACTGCCCGTCCCCGACTGGCTGCCAAGTCGAGGCATGGCTCTGCCAAATGTCCTGCTTCCGGTCGAGGGCTGAGCGATGACCGAGGAGCTGTTTCGAGAGGAAGCCTATCTCAAGTCCTGCGAGGCGCGTGTCGTCGGCGTCAACGAGCGGGGCGGTGTGATCCTCGACCGGACCGTGTTTTACCCGACGGGAGGCGGCCAGCCGGGAGACCGGGGCATCTTCCGGCTCGCCGACGGGCGTGAACTCGCCATCGCGACGACCGTCTACGACAGCGACGGCAGCAGCATCGTGCATGTGCCCGCCGACGGCGGTCCGGCGGTCGCCCCCGGCGACGGGCTCACGGCCGAGATCGACTGGGACCGGCGCTACCGGCTGATGCGGGCGCATACGGCGCTGCATCTGCTCTGCGCCGTCGTCGCGTTTCCAGTTACCGGTGGTCAGGTCGGTGAGGCCGAGGGCCGGCTCGATTTCGATATTCCCGAAGCGGTGCTCGAGAAGGACGACATTGCCCGGCGCATCAACGCACATGTCGCCGCCGGTCACCCCGTCAGCCACCGCTGGATCACGGACGAGGAGATGGCGGCCCGCCCGGAGCTCGTGCGTACCATGTTGGTGAAGCCGCCGTCGGGACGCGGGCGCGTGCGCCTCGTCGAGATTGCCGATTGCGACCTGCAGCCTTGCGGCGGAACGCACGTGGCTTCGACTGCGGAGATCGGCGAGGCGTCGATCGAGAAGATCGAGAAGAAGGGCGCCATCAATCGGCGCGTGCGACTGAGGCTGGCGTAAGCGCGGCCGACAGAGGGAGATGAGATGCAGGACCACCGGAGCCGCTGGCTCGTCGAGACCGATTGGCTCGCCGCCAATCTTGCCGCCCCTGATGTCGTGGTCGTCGACGGCTCCTGGCACATGCCGGCGACCGGGCGCAAAGCCCGCACCGAGCACTCAGAACAGCGCATCCCCGGCGCGGTCTTCTTTGACATCGACGAAATCCGCGACGAGAACAGCGCCCTGCCGCACATGTTGCCCTCGACGGTCAAGTTCTCGTCGCGGATGCGCAAGCTCGGCATCGGCGACGGGGCCCGCATCGTCGTCTATGACAGCATAGGATTGTACAGCGCACCTCGTGTCTGGTGGATGCTCCGGGCGATGGGAAAGGACGACGTCGCCGTTCTGAATGGCGGCTTGCCGAAATGGCTGGCCGAGGGCCGCCCGATCAAGGACGGCCCGCCGAGGGCGCGGATCGAGAAGCATTTCACCGCACGCCTCAATCGCGAGCTCTTGAGAGAGCGCGACGACATCGTCCAGGCCCTCTCCTCCGGCACCGAGCAGATCGCCGATGCGCGATCATCCGGCCGCTTCGAAGGTCGCGAGCCAGAGCCCTGGCCAGGGTTGAGGTCTGGGCACATGCCGCAGGCGCGGAGCGTGCCGTTCACGGAGCTCGTCGCGGCCGATGGCACGCTGAAGCCGAACGACGATCTGAGGCGAATCTTCTCTGAGCGGGGCCTCGACCTGACCCGACCGATCATCACCACCTGCGGCTCCGGTGTCACGGCCGCCATCGATCTCTTGGCGCTGGCCGTTCTCGGGCATCAGCAGACGGCGCTCTACGATGGCTCCTGGTCGGACTGGGGCGCCGATCCGTCACTGCCGATCGCGACGGGCCCTGCCTGAACCATCCTAGCGCAGCTCCGGCGCATAGATCAGCCCGCCGCTCCGCCAAAGCGCATTGAAGCCGCGCCGTAAGCCCAGCGCGCTCTTGATGCCGAGGTTGCGCTCGAAGATCTCGCCGAAATTACCGACGGCCTTGATGATGTTGTAAGTCCATTTGGGGTCGAGCCCGAGCGCGACCGCAAAGCGACTGTCCAGATCCGTCAGGCGGCGGGCGATCGGGCTCTCCGAGAACAGGAGCGAGTCGATGTTCTCCGAGGAAATGCCCATCTCTTCGGCGTTGATGAGCGTGAACAGCGTCCATTGGGCAATGGTCAGCCACTGATCATCACCCTGGCGAACCACGGGACCGAGCGGCTCCTTGGACAACACCTCCGGCAAGAGAATGTGCTCGCTCGGCTCCGCGAGAAGGGAGCGCTCGACATTGATGCGGGAGAGGTCGGCGACATAGGCGTCGCACGTCTTGGCTTCATAGGCTTGCCGGGCCTCCTCGGCCCTCTCGAACGGCACTTTCGTGACCGGCATGTTGTTGGCTTGAAAATACTCCGCGACGCCCGGCTCTGCCTTCGTGCCGGCGACGACGCAAATCTTGGCGCCGGAAAGCTCGAGTGCGCTGATGATGCCCAGATCCTGCCGGACGATCAGCGCCTGGCCGTCGAAGAAAGTGACACCGACGAAACGCAGCGACTCCTCCGCCTCGAGCGACAGTCGCCACGCGACCGAGCGCGACAGAATGTCGACCTCTCCCATTCGCAAGGCGTTCTCCGCCTCCGCTGCCGTGAGTGGCCGGTATTTTACTTTCTCCGTATCACCGAGGACAGCGGCGGCAATCGCCTTGCAGAAGTCGACGTCGTAGCCCGTCCAGTTTCCGGAAGCATCCGTGATCGAGAATCCAGGAACCCCTTCGCTCACGCCGCAAACCAGGAAGCCGCGCTCGCGCACGAACTCCAGGGTCTGAGCTTGTACAGGAGTCGTGATAAGTAATTGTAACACAACGCCGCCGATGGTCAGCAGACGGGATATGACCCCGGCTCGGCGGCAACGCTGCATGCCCAATCCTCGGTATGACGACTCGCCGGTCCCC
Source organism: Hyphomicrobiaceae bacterium (assembly GCA_041397825.1). Lineage (GTDB taxonomy): Bacteria > Pseudomonadota > Alphaproteobacteria > Rhizobiales > Hyphomicrobiaceae > JANNSX01. Next base: position 126,817 of record JAWKVX010000007.1, on the reverse strand, counting down.
GCCCCAGCATCACGCGTCACACTCCGGCTTTGCCGCCCTCGGGTCAAGACCTTGACGAGGCCGAAGAACTAGGCCAAAGCCCGGGCTTTCGTCACAAGGAAACTGAAGAACCATGGCCGGCAAGAGTCCTCCGGCGCCGCGGCGCCAATCGACGGAGATCGTACATCGCGGGCGCGCGCCCTTCGAGCAGCATGGCTTCGTCAACACGCCCGTCTATCGCGGCTCGACCGTGCTGTTTCCCGATCTCGAGACGCTCGAGACCGGCAATCAACGCTACACGTATGGACGCAAGGGCTCGCCGAGCATGACGGCCCTAGAGGAGGCACTCGTCCATCTCGAGCAAGGTCAAGCCTGCTATCTAATGCCGTCCGGCCTGGCGGCCGTCACGACGGCCTTGCTGGCCTTCGTCAAGGCCGGCGACCACATCCTGATCGCCGACACTGTCTACCAACCCACCCGCCGCTTCGCCACCGAGGTGCTGAGCACGCTCGGCGTCGAGGTCGAGTTCTACGATCCGATGCTCGGCGCCGGGCTGGCCGCCAAGCTGAAGCCCAATACTCAGCTGATCTACGCGGAGAGCCCGGGCTCGCAGACCTTCGAGGTGCAGGATCTGCCGGCCATCTCGGCGGTTGCCAAGTCACGAGACCTCTTCCTTCTGATCGACAACACCTGGGCGACGCCGCTCTTCCTGAAGCCGCTGACGCTGGGTGCCGACCTCGTCATTCATGCCGCCACCAAATACATCGTCGGCCACGCCGACGCCAATCTCGGGGCCGTCATCTGCAATGAGCGCGCGCATGCGAAGCTCAGGCGGATGGCGTGGGCGCTCGGCACGGCGGCGGGCTCAGAGGAGGTCTACCTCGGAACGCGCGGTTTGCGAACGCTCGAGGTCCGCCTCGAGCGCCATCAGCGCTCGGCCATCCTGATGGCGGAGTGGCTGGCGGGCCGGCCCGAGATCGCGCGCGTGCTACACCCTTCGCTGCCGAGCTGTCCCGGTCACGCGCACTGGAAGCGTGATTTCAAGGGTAGCTCGGGCCTGTTCTCAGTTCTCTTGAAGCCGCACGCGAAAGCGGGGCTGGCCGACATGCTCAACGGCCTCGAGCTCTATGGCATGGGCTATTCCTGGGGCGGTTTCGAGAGCCTCGTCGTCCCCTTCGATCCAGCGCACGGGCGCACGGCCAGCACGCCGCTCGCCGAAGGAACCGGCCTCAGGTTCCATATCGGTCTCGAGGACGTCGATGATCTGAAGGAGGATCTCGCGGCGGGCTTGGCACGCCTCGCCAAGGCCGGCTAGCCCCGAAAGAATCGGCCGCCCGAAGGCGACCGAAAAGTTCGAGACCCTAGGAATGAGCAAACTCAACGCAGCTCCGCCGGGATCGGCCCGAGGGGGTCCGTCGTGCTCGACGTGAACCGTAGGGAGCCGTGCTTACCCGGAGTTGAAGGCATCCACCCGCTTGAGCACAAACGATCGATATCCTTAACGATTTCGCGCCAATTGCATCGATTGCCGGCACATCACGGTTGCGCGCGCCTCACCTCGAAGATCTCCTCGATCCGTGCTCCGCGATGCGGACCGGTCGCCACGAAGACCCAGGTGCCCTTCGTGTAGGTGTCCAGCAGCTTGGCCCCTTTGACCACGATCCAATGTCCGGTGCGTCCGGCCCGGATGCCGAGTAGAAAGTATGTCCATGCGCTCCGCGGCCGCTGCATCCACTGCCAGACGGTGGGTCGCTCCTTCACCGCGAGATGTGTGAACGTGCCTGCCGCGCGCATCTCATAGCCGAACATGGCAAGGGCGGCGCTGACATCCGCTGCCGTCGTGCCCTTGATCATGCGTGCCCGAGCCTCGTCGGTCTCGCGGTAGCTGTTGATGGCCGCCTCGACGCTGGCGACCGAGTAGCCGGTGATGGCCGAGACCACGGTCGGACCGCAATAGGCGGTGCGTCCGGTATCGTTGCGGGTATCGTTCAGACTGGAGGTAAGGGGTAGCGGCATTGTGTCAGGGGCGGTTGCCAGGGCTACGACAATGCTTCATCAAGCTTAGTTAACATATTGCTAACCGTGACAAATCGGACCCGCCTTCGCGTTTACCTCAGAGTATCAATTAACTGTCTGCGCTCGCAAGCTTGCACTAGATGCAAGAAGGCGCTCGGCCTGGAGGCAGCGCTCGTGACATGGAGTTGAGTAGCATGCGTCTTCCGGAGCCGGTATCCAGCGCTGCCGACAGCGTCGGCACGTCGCCGGAGCGTGCGGGCAGTATCCGGGCGACCGGCACCATCGGAGAGCGCGGTTGGGAGCCCGTCAAACCCAACTACTCGCTCCTGATGCACCCCTTCGACAAGGGGCTGAAACTCTACGCTCGGACCCGTTTGCTGCGCCTGGCGCATGAGGATGTCGTCGCCAGTCAAGAGCGCATGCTTCGCAAACTCATCGCCAAAGCAGCAGGGACGGTATTCGGTCGTCAGCACGGGTTTGAAAATCTGCGCACTGTCAGGGACTACCAGTCGGCGGTGCCGCTGCGCTATCACGACGACTTCTGGCGCGACTACTGGCAATCGCACTTCCCTCGTATCGAGAACATCACCTGGCCGGGCGTCTATCCCTATTTCGCCATGAGCTCCGGAACGACGACCGGGATCAACAAATACATCCCGATGACGCGCGAGCTGATGCGGGCCAACTCGAATGCCGTCGGCGACCTCTTCGTCCACCACTACAACAACGTTGCCCGTGACCGGGTGTTCTTCGGTAAGATCCTCCTGCTTGGCGGCTCGACCGACATCACCTGGGAAGCGGCAGGCATCGGCTCTGGCGACATGAGCGGGATCGAAGTCAAGGAGGCGCCATTCTTTGCGCGTCCATGGCTCTTTCCGCCACAAGACCTAGCCCTTATCGCCAATTGGGAGGAGAAGATCGAGCGCCTCTCGCGGGCCGCGCTCAACGAGGATATCCGGGCCATCATCGGCCTACCCAACTGGCTGCTCGTCTTCTTCGAGCGCCTGTTCCAGCTCCGTCCCGGCTCCCGTACGCTCGCCGACTTCTGGCCCAACCTCGAGGTCATCTTCCATGGCGGTATGAGCTTCGCGCCCTATCGCCAGCGCTTCCGCGAACTCTTGTCCGGCCGCCCAGCCGAGACGCGGGAGATCTATGCGGCCAGCGAGGGCTTCTTTGCCAGCGCCGATCGCGGCGACAGCGAAGGCTTGAGGCTGATGACCCATAGCGGTCTGTTCTACGAGTTCGTGCCGAAGTCGGAGCTCAGCAGTCCCAACCCCACCCGACACTGGATCGGCAATGCCGAGCCGGGAATCGAGTACGCGCTCGTTCTGACGTCCTGTGCGGGCCACTGGTCCTACATCATCGGCGACACGGTGCGCTTCGTCGAAACCCGTCCCCCACGCATCCTCGTCACCGGCCGCACCAAATTCTACCTCAGCGCCTTCGGCGAGCACTTGATCGCCGAGGAGGTCGAGGACGCCGTCGGCAAGGCGCTGCAGGAGACTGGCCTCAACATCGTTGAGTACGCCGTCGGTGCCATATGGCCTCGCAAGGGCGAGTCGGTCGGCGCGCATCGCTACCTGATCGAGTTCGCCGACGCCATCCCTGACCAGGCAACGATCGCTCGCTTCCGAAAGATCGTCGACGAGCGCCTGATCGCCCTCAACGAGGACTATCAGCGCCGGCGCACCAAAGATCTCGGCATGCGCATGCCTGAGATTACCGCCGTAAGGGCGGGGGGCTTCAGCGACTGGCTGAAGAGCTGTGGAAAGCTCGGCGGCCAGCACAAGGTGCCGCGGCTCGTGCCCGACCAGGCCTTGTTTGAGAGCATGCAGGACTTCCTGACCACCACCGTCATCTCGGTTTGAGCACAATTCTCTTCGCCGCCGCCATTTCTTCTGTATTATGCCTTTCGCCTCCGGCAAGATCCTTCCGTCTCGTACCGCGTGAACATCCGATGTCGTTGCGTCTTTTCATATTTGCCATCGCGCTCTTCAGCGGTGCCACCGCCGGTCATGCCCATCATGCCAATGCTGGCAAGCCGCCGGCCTCCGTGCTGGAGGGCCTCATCTCCGGCTTCGGCCATCCCCTGATCGGTCTCGATCATGCCGCGTTCCTCATGGGCGCCGGCATCGCGGCTGCATTCATGCCGAGTGCGATGACCACGATCCTGTCGTTCGTCGCAGCAACTGTCGCCGGCTGCCTCCTGCATACGACCGGCATCACCTTGCCGATGGCAGAGGTCGTGGTCGCCGCCTCCGTCGTTCTCATCGGAGCGCTGGTACTGTCCGGGCGCCGGATCGCCGGTGCAGCCTACGGAGCCCTGTTCGTCATCGCCGGCGTCTTCCACGGCTTCGCCTATGGGGAGAGCATCGTCGGCGCCGAGGAGCCGACGTTCGCGGCCTATCTGATCGGCTTCGCCGTCATTCAGATGCTGGTGGCCCTGACGGTCACGGCCATTGTCCGCGGCATCTGGAACGCGGCCACCCCCGACACCGTCAGCACCCGGCTCGCCGGTGCGCTGGTCGCCGGCATCGGCACGGCTTTCCTGGTCGAGCAGATTGAGGGGCTGTTGCTGGGGCCGATGGTCTAGATCGACGGCCGAAGGCGTCCTGGCGCACAGCGCCCCAGTCAAGCTATGACCTGTCCGGTAGAACTCACCCTGCCAGCGCTGACCGCGCCGAACTGCAGCAAGGAGACACCATGAACGCCGAAACGAAAAAGACCGTGCTCCGCATGATCCCTTATGGGATCTATGTGCTCACCGCCGACGACGGCAAAGGCCGGATCGCCGCAGCGACCGTCAATTTTGTGTCGCAGTCGTCGTTCTCTCCGCCCTTGCTGGTGGTGGGGGTGAAGGCCGGATCGAGCGCGTTGGAGGCGCTGAAAATGTCGAGTGCCTTCGCGCTGAACATGCTGGGCAAGGATCAGAAGAGCCTTGCCTTCACGTTCTTCCGCCCGGCCGATGTCGGCGACGGACATATCAGCGGCCAGCCCTACCGAAAGGGTGACAATGGAGCGCCGATCCTCACCGAAGCGCCCGGCGCCGTCGAATGCCGCGTCACATCGGTGATCGAGCAGGGTGACCATCACATTGTCATCGGCGAAGTAACCGAGGTGCATCTCAGCAGGCCGATCCCCGGTCGGCCGGATGCCGCCATCCTCGAGATGAAGGATCTGGGCGACAACGTGTTCTACGGCGGTTAAGTCACACGTCGCCGGAGCCACCCCCGCGAAATCCGCTCCGCCAGCCGGCACCAGCCCAATCGGCCCCGCCCTACCGAAGGCGGACGGTCCGGTCATCGGGGCGGAGCCGCTCGACCTCGGCGTCGACCTCCTCCCGACCGGTCAAGCCGATCGTCTCAAACAGGCGCTCGGCAGCGATCAGCCAGTTGAGATAGTAAGGCCGGCCGAGCCCCTCACGCTCGCTTCTGCCGATCTCCTCGACGAGCAGCGCCTGGAACTCCTTCCAGGCGAAACGGCCGCGCGCATTGAGGTCGACCACCATGGCAAATGCGCGGGCCTCCCAGGGTTCGACGAAGACCGGGCCTTGCTCGTCCTTGGGAATCTCGAGCCCGGCGGGCAAACAGGCGAGACGTCTGGCGATCTCCTGATCGGCGGGACTCATGCGGCGGGCTCCAAATAGCTCTCCCAGAGATCGAGCGTGACGCTGTCGCCAACAACCGCCTCCGGACCCCAGAGGTCGCATGCCGCGAAGGCAACGCGGTAGCACCAATCCGGGCGCGGAGCTCCGGCCGCATTGGCGTCGGCCAGAATGTAACTGCCGAGCGCAGTCTCGACGCGGCAGGGCTGGTTCCTGGCATAGCGTGGTAGGCGCGTATGGCCGGCGGTGCCGTGAGCGATCGTGCGAATGCGATCGCCGGCCTTGAACCGGGGCGGCGTTGGTGGCGATGGGCGCGCACCCGCCATGCCGCCGAAGATGAATGCCGCGGCAGCGTCCGCTGCCATCGGCCGCGGCGGGGCCAGCGCAGCGGGCAGCGGCGCGACCGGCCCACCGGCCAGCTCCGCCTCGGAGACGACGCCGATCGCCGCGAGGCAGGCAATGTTTCCCTCGAGCCATTTCTCATAGTAGCTCGAGCGCAGATAGTGCCTGGGCGCCATCCGCTCGATGGCCTGTCGCACATGGTCGCCGCCAAAGGGCAGCGAGTAGCGCACGACTCGGGAGAGCGCGAACATGCGCCCGTGCCAGTCGGCGTGAAAACCCATCGTCTCCGGCTCGTCGACGACTTCCCCGAAGCCCTGCATGCCGCCCATATCGTGAATGCCATCCATCAGGCGGGGTCCAAGTAGCGGTCCCAGAGATCGAGCGTAAGGCTGTCCCGAGACCTCGCCTCGGGGCCCCAGAGCTCCCGGGCATCGAAGGCCACCGTGTAGAGCATCTCCGGCGTCTGGTCGCCGATGCTGTTCCGGTCGGCAACGAGAAAGGCGCCATGCGCCTTGATGATGCACCCGGCCTTGCCGCGCGCGTAGCGCGGCAGGCGCGTATGGCCAGGGGAACCCTGACGCTTGGTGACAACGGCATCACCCAGCTGGAAACGCCTCAGCACGGCAACGCCAGGCCGGGACTGCGAGGCACCGGCCCAGATCGCCGGCACGACATCGCTCGGCAACGCCGCTTTGGGATGCCGCGGAGCGACGGGAACGCTGGCCGGATCGGCAAGCTCAGCCTCCGTAACCCAGCCGCGATCCACCAACAGAGACGTCAGTGCGTCCAGCCATTTCTCATAGTAGCTGATCGAGAGATAACGCTCGGGCGGAATCCGCTCGATCGCCGGGCGGAACTGATCGTCCCCGAAGAGCGCCGCAAACGGCACGGCGCTCACCATGGCGAAGACGCGGCGCTCCCAGTCGGCATGAAAGACAGGCTCGTTTGCCTCTTCCTCGACCCGGCCGAAGCCGTGCATGCCGCCCATGTCGTGAATGGTGTCCAATGCCGGCTCCTCAGACCAGCGCCGTGCCGATCATGCCGTTACGGGTGACGATCTCGGCAAGCTTCTCAGCGCTCCAGCCCTCGGTGCCAGCGGGGCGCTCGGGCAGCACCATGTAGCGAAGGTCGGCATTGGAATCCCAGACCCGCACGGCCTTACCCTCAGGCAGCGTGACACCGAACTCCTCGAGCACCTTGCGCGGCTCTCGCACCGCCCGGGCGCGGTAAGCCTCACTCTTGTACCAGACAGGTGGCAGTCCGAGCACCGGCCAGGGATAGCAGGAGCAGAGCGTGCAAGTAACCATGTTGTGCTGCGAAGGCGTATTCTCGACCACCACCATATGCTCGCCCTGGAGTCCGGAGTAGCCGAGCTCGGCGATGGCGGCGGTGGCGTTGTCCAAGAGCCGTGTCTTGTAGGCCGGATCGGTCCAGGCCTTGGCAACGACGCGCGCGCCGTTCCTCGGACCGATCTTGGTCTCGTAGGTATCGACAAAGACATCGAGAGCCGCCGGATCGACGATCCCCTTGGCAACCAGCACGCGCTCAAGCGCCTTCACCCGGAGCGCGACACCCTGCTCCTCCTCGTCGTGATCATGGTGGTGGTGATGATCGTGATCGTGTCCGCCTGACATGTCGTGCTCCTCGCCGTCTCAATTCGAGTCGCGGCGCCCTAGAATGGCCTCGGCCTCCGTCGCGATCCGCTCGACGATCCGCCCCGCCGGCTCCACCAGACCGACGAGACCGACGCTCTGGCCAGCATAGAGGCACATGGCCTCCATGTCTCCGGTATGCGCCAGGTGGGGCGGCTCGTCCGAGTAGCGCATGATCTCTCGCCCGTCAGGCTGGTGGGCGATCACCTCGCCCTCTCCGGGCCGGAGCCCCGGCTGGCCGGCCGCCCGCCAGCCCCGAACCGTCGAGTTGACGAGGGCGCGATGCGGCGCATTCGGCCACTCGAGATCGAACAGTGTCGAGTGGAGCGTCTCAGTCTCCGTCGCCTCGACGACCGCCTGGCGATAGCGCGGATGCGTATCAGCCTCCTCGGCGGCGACGAATCGCGTGCCGAGCCAGACCCCGTCGGCGCCGAGACAGAGAGCGGCAGCCAGGCCGCGCCCGTCCGCGAAGCCGCCTGCCGCCACCACCGGCACACGGTCACCGACGGCATCGCGGACCGCCGGAACGAGGGCGATGCTGCCGACCGTGCCCCAGACATGGCCGCCGGCCTCAACGCCCTGTGCGACGACGATGTCGATGCCCTGATCGACCGCTCTCCGGGCCTCCGCGGCGCTGCCGACCGTCATCAGGGTCGTCGCGCCGACGGCCTTGCACCGATCGATGTAGGGAGAGGGGTCGCCCCAGAAGAACGAGACGGTCTTGATGCCCGCAGCCAGTGCCGCGTCGAGCCGCTCCTGCTGGTTCCATCGCAAGACCAGATTGACGCCGAAAGCGCCAAGGGTCCGGCCGCGCGTCTCGGCGATCATCGCGCCGAGAGACCCGGCCGGCGACCAGGAGATGGCGAGCATGCCGAGGCCGCCCGCGTTGGCCACCGCGGCCGCGAGCCGCGGCGTCGCCCCAATCGGCGCCTGGACGATCGGATGTGTCAGGCCGAGCGCCCGAGTGAACCTCGTCTGCATCGCTCAGGCAATCGCCAGCACGACACGGCCGGTGATCCGGCCGGCGCGCATGCGGGCGAAGATGTCGTTCACCTTCGAGAGTGGCTGCTTTTCGATCATCGACCTCACCATCCCGCGCGTCGCGAAATCGACAGCCTCCTCGAGGTCGAGCCGAGTGCCGACATTGGAGCCGCGCACGGTCAGTTCCGTATTGACGAGCCCCGAGATCGATGCGCGGATCGCATCCTTGTCGCCGCCAGGCAGCCCGATGAACACCACGGTTCCTGCCGGCCGAAGCACCGTCATCGATTGTTCGAATGCCTTCGGCGAGACAGCCGTCACGAGTGCCGCGTGCGTGCCGCCGATCGCCTGCTGGATCGCCGTTCCAGGCTCTTTGTCCTTGGCGTTGACCAAGAGTTCCGCGCCGAGCTTCCCGGCCAGCGCGAGCTTGTCGTCCGCGATATCGACGGCAGCGACGCGAAGGCCCATGGCGCGTGCATATTGAACGGCGATGTGGCCGAGGCCGCCGATGCCGAGCACCGTCACCCACTGGCCAGGTCGTGCGCCGGTCCGCTTCAAGCCGCGATAGGTCGTGACACCGGCACACAGGATGGGCGCGATCTCGTACATGTCGAGCTCGGGCGAGAGCCGGCCGCAGAAGGCCGCGGGTGCCACCATGAACTCGGCATAGCCGCCCGGCTTGGAATAGCCCGTCGCCTCCGTGCGCTTGCAGATGGTCTCCATTCCGGCAAGACACAGTTCGCAGGTGCCGCAGCTCCAGAACATCCACGGAACGCCAACGCGGTCGCCGATCTTGAGATCATCAACACCCTGGCCGAGCGCGGCCACCGTTCCCGCTACCTCGTGGCCTGGGATCAGCGGCAGGACCGGCCCCGGATCCCAATCGCCATCGATGGCGTGGAGATCGGAGTGGCAGACGCCGCAGGCGACCACCTTGATGAGGATCTCGCCTGGACCCGGTTCCGGAACCGGTACGGTCTCGATGGCGATTGGTCCCTTTGGCGAGCGCTGGATCGCCGCCGTCATCATTGTCGTCTTGGCCATGGCTTGCTCCCTGTAGGTATACGGAGCCTGCCGCGAGTGAAGAAAAGTTGCAATGGTTCCTCAGGCAACCCGCCGGGAGTCCGTCGGCAGGCGCGGCTTCTCCGTGGCGAAGACGCTGAGGCTCAGCCACTGCTGGATGGACCGGGCGATGGCTCGGTCGCCATCGAGTTCGACCCGACCAGCCTCTGTCTCCTGCTTCAGGGTCGCGTGCCCCATCCAAATGGCCGTCATGATGCGCAGCGGACTCCTGACATAGAGATCGACGTCGAAGCCAGGATCGGTCGAGCAAAGGTCGACCTTACCGGCATCAACGACGAGCCAGTAGGTCTGCCGGGCGGCCCGCACCTCGGGAAAGTGAAACTGGATCGTGCATCGCCGCGGCGGCAAAGGCGTCGGATCGAGATTGCGGCGGATATCCCACATAAGAAGGGAGGGATCGAGATTCTTGAGAGAGAGCGAGGATTCGACCCAGCGCTGCCCCCAAATGCCCAGGGCCATGACGACGGTCCGCAGATCCTCGCCAGCATCGGTGAGCCGATAATCGAAAATTCCGGCCGTACCCGACGGCTCGGCAACCACGACGCCGGCCGCCTCGAGCTCCTTCAGGCGCTTCGACAACAGCGTCGGCGACATGAGCGGCACGCCGCGGCGGATGTCGCTGAAGCGGGTCGAGCCGCACAGCAGCTCGCGAATGACAAGCGCCGTCCAACGCGAGCAGATGATTTCGGCCGCCATCGCCACAGGGCAGAACTGGCCATAGCTCGGAACGCTCTCAGTCTTTGGCATGAGACTCTCCTCAGGACAGGCGCCAGCCTCGCAACAACGCTGTGGAGGCACCAGTACAGAAAGTGTAGCAAAATTCTCTCCTCATTGTGTTTGAAATGCTGTGTTCGTCGGCGCCAGAAACCCACCGATACACTTCCTGGACTGGTTTTGGGCACGTCGAGGCGCGATCTTCCTGTCATCCAAGGCCCGCATTTCGCGGGTCCAAAACACACAGGAGCCCCCATGAGCGCCATTGCAGAACGCAAGACGTCGCATTCAGCTGCAACGAACCTGATCGAGACGGCACAACGGATCGGCCTGGCTTGCGCCCGCCGCGCCGAAACCGCTGACGAGGACGTCTACATTGCCGAGAATGTGGCTCTGTTGAAATCATCCGGTCTGGTCGAGGCCGGCGTACCGACGGAGCTCGGCGGCGGCGGCGCGGATGTCGACGAGCTAGCGTCCATGCTGAGGACGCTCGCCTATCACTGCGGATCGACAGGCCTCGCCTTCTCGATGCACACGCATCAGGTCGCCATTCCGGCCTGGCGCTGGAGACATCAGAAGATCGCAGCCGTCGAGCCACTGCTCAGGCGCGTCGCCACCGAGCGCATCCTGCTGTTGTCGAGTGGCGGTTCCGACTGGATCGCCGGCTCCGGCAAGGCCGAGAAAGTCGACGGCGGCTATCGGATCAATGCCCGCAAGGTCTTCACCTCCGGCGCCCCGACGGGTGATCTGCTCATGACAGGCGCGGTTGCAGACACCGACGACGGACCGATGGTGTTGCATTTCGGCATTCCCATGAGCTCACCACACGTCAAGATCGCGGAGACGTGGCGAGTGCTCGGTATGCGCGGCACCGGCTCCCATGACGTCTTGATCGAAGGTCATGTCGTGCCCGAAGCGGCCATCGCCGCCAAGCGCAAGGCCGGCGAATGGCATCCGCTTTTCCAGACGATCGCCACCATCGCCTTTCCACTCGTCTATGCAGTCTATCTGGGTGTCGCCGAAAGCGCCCGCGATCTTGCTGTCGGCCTCGCCAAGCGAAAGGTGCAAACGCGACATGCCATCACGCTCGCCGGTCAGATGGAGACTGAGCTTGCCGGAGCAAGGCTCGCCCACGAGTCGATGCTGGCAGCAGTCCGCCTCAACGCGCCCTCGGCTGCAACAATCAATCAGGTGATGATCGGCAGGCAGCTGGTGGAGCGGCACGCGATTGCGGCAGTCGAGCGCGCCATGGAGCTTGCCGGCGGCGCCGGTTTCTATCGATCCGCAGGTCTGGAGCGGCGATTCCGCGATATTCAGGCCGCGCGCTATCATCCATTGCAGGCCGGTCCGCAGGCCGAGTATGCCGGCGCGCTGGCGCTAGGTCTTCCGATCGACCGGATCTTTTGACGGCACGGCGGGCATCAACGCCACGCCATGCCCGATCAAGCGCGAACGACAGGACGGACCCGTCTCAAGGGCGGGTCCGTCTCATTGATTGCTCCTGGCGGCGGCACCTTACATCGTCGCGCCGATCTGCCAGGGCACGTACTCGGCGCCGCCGTAGCCCAGCACTTCGGATTTCGATCGCTCGCCGGAGGCGATGCGGAGGATCAGGTCGAAGATCTCAGCGCCCTTGTCCGCAATCGAAACGCCGTCGAGCACGTCACCACAATTCAGGTCCATGTCGTCGATCATGCGCCGGTAGATGTCCGTGTTTGTCGCGAGCTTGATCGAGGGCGTCGGCTTGCAACCATAGGCCGAGCCGCGGCCGGTGGTGAAGCAGAGCACGTTGCAGCCGCCTGCCACCTGCCCCGTCGCCGAGACCGGGTCGTAGCCCGGCGTATCCATGTAGACGAAACCTTTGGTGTTGATCGGCTCGGCGTAGCGATAGACCGCCTCGAGCGTCGTCGTGCCTCCTTTGACGGCGGCACCGAGCGATTTCTCAAGAATGGTCGTAAGCCCGCCTGCCTTGTTTCCCGGTGATGGATTGTTGTCCATGCTCATCTTGCTGCGCGCCGTGTAGTCCTCCCACCAGCGGATGATCTCGATGAGCTTCTTGCCGACATCGGCGCTCCGCGCGCGCCGCGTCAGGAGATGCTCGGCACCGTAGATTTCCGGCGTCTCCGACAGCACTGCCGTGCCGCCATGGCGGACGAGAAGATCGGTTGCCGCCCCGAGCGCCGCATTCGCCGTGATACCGGAATAGCCGTCCGAGCCACCGCACTGCAGCGCCAGCATCAGCTCGGAGGCCGGAATGGTCTCGCGTTTGGCCCGGGCGGCAATTGGCAACATCGCCTTCACCGCGTCGACACCGGCGGCGACCGTCTTCCTCGTGCCTCCGGCCTCTTGGATCGTCATCGTCCGGAAGGTATCGCTCTCGATGATACCGTAGGCCTCCTTCATGCGGGCAATTTGGAATCCTTCGCATCCCAGACCCACCACCAGAACGCCCGCCATGTTGGGATTGCACGCATAACCCCAGGTCGTGCGCTTCAGCACCTCGAAGGCCTCGCCGTTGGCATCGATGCCGCAGCCTGTGCCGTGCACGAGCGGAATGATGCCGTCGATCTCTGGATGATCGTCGAGCAGGCGTTGCCGCTCGACCTCGGCGGCGATGAAGCGGGCGGCCGAGGCCGAGCAATTCACACTCGTCAGGATGCCGATGTAGTTCCGCGTGCCGACCTTGCCGTTGGCGCGGCGGAAGCCCTGAAAAGTCGCTTGTGCCTCGACAGGGAGTACGGTCTCGTCCTTTGCGTCGCGTGCGAACGCGTAGTCACGTTCAAAGGCGGCGAAGCCGCAGTTGTGCGAATGCACATGCTCACCCGGCACGATGTCGACAGTCGCAAAGCCCATGATCTGGCCGTACTTCGTAACGGGCTCTCCTTTGGCAATATTCGCCACTGCCAGCTTGTGACCGCGCGGCACTTTGGCCGTGGCGGTGACGCCGCCGGCCGTCATGCCGGGCTCGATCACGTCGACCGCGACGACGACGTTGTCGGATGTGTTGAGGCGGAGGGTGCGTGGAAGGGTCTCGACGCTCATGGTGAGGTTTCGCTGATTGCGTTTCGGATGTTGTCCAGTAGCATGTCCGGGCCCTCGAACTGAAGCTCAGGAGCTCGTGGCCTCATGCGCACCATTCCCTTCACGGCTCCCTCCGGCGTCTATCTTGCCTTCACCGAGCTTGGTTTCGGCACGGCGCCGCTCGGCAACCTCTACCGGGCCCTGTCGGAGGAGGCCGCGCAATCGGCGCTGGAGGCGGCCTGGACCGCCGGTCTCCGCTATTTCGATACCGCGCCGCTCTACGGGCTCGGCCTCGCCGAGACCCGTCTCAACCACTTCTTCCGCGGCAAGCCGCGCGACCAATACATCGTCTCGACCAAGGTTGGCCGCCGGCTCGTCCCATGTGCGCCAGAGACAAGAACCGGCATCGGCAAGTTCTTCGACACGCCCGCACGTCACGAGCTCTACGACTATACGCATGACGGCATCCTGCGCTCCTTCGAGGACTCGCTCGAGCGACTCGGCCTCGACTCGGTCGAGATCCTGTTCGTTCACGACATCGACATCGCCAATCACAAGTCGGCGGCCGCCCGCGACGCCCATATCTCGACATTGATGGGGAGTGGCTACCGGGCGCTCGAACGGCTCCGTAGCGAGAAGGTCATCAAGGCCTTCGGCGCAGGCGTGAACGAATGGCAGGCCTGTGAGATCCTGGCCGAGGCCGGCGACTTCGATCTCTTCCTCCTGGCCGGCCGCTACACGTTGCTCGAGCAGGAGGCGCTCGCAAGCTTCCTGCCCCTTGCCCAGACGCGCGGCATCGGCATCGTCATCGGCGGCGCCTACAATTCCGGCATCCTCGCCTCGGGTCCCAAGCCCGGCGCCTTCTACAACTACGAGGTCGCGCCGCCCGCCATCCTCGAGCGGGTCGCGAGACTTGAGACCGTTTGCGCGCGCCATGACATCAAGCTCGTCGAAGCCGCCTTGCGCTTTCCGCTCATGCACCCGGCCGTGGTTTCGGTCATTCCAGGCGCCGTCTCGCCAGAGGAGGTCGCGCGCAATATGACGACTCTTGGCAAGGACATTCCGCCCGCACTCTGGGCCGACCTCAAGTCGGAAGGCCTGATACACGCCGACGCCCCGGTCGACGAGGTCTAGCCGATGCGCATCGACAGTCATCAGCACTTCTGGTCGCTTGCGCGCGGCGACTATCACTGGATGGGGGACGGCCCGGCGCTCGCGCCGATACGTCGCGACGTCCTGCCTGAGAACATGCGACCGATCCTGAAGCGGCACGGCATCGACAAGACCGTGCTCGTGCAGGCTGCGGCAACAGTGGAAGAGACCGAGTACATGCTCGGACTGGCCGATGCGACCGACTTCGTCGCCAAGGTCGTCGGCTGGGCCGACTTCGAACAGCCGTCCCATCGCCACCACCTCGAGCGCTTCGCCAAGCATGCGAAATTTTCCGGCGTCCGGCCGATGATCCAGGACATCGCCGATGCCGATTGGATGTTTCGCCGCGATGTGCAATGGGGCTACGAGGCGCTGATCGATCTCGATCTCACCTTCGATGCGCTCGGCTTCCCGCTCCACGTCGATCGCTTCCGGCGGTTGATTGCCCGCTATCCCAAGCTGCGCGTCGTCATCGATCATTGTCTGAAGCCGAAGATTCGCGACGGCTCTTTCGAGGATTGGGCGCGCGACATGGAGAGGCTTGCAGAGGAGACAACCGCCGTCTGCAAGCTCTCGGGTCTCGTCACAGAGGCGCGACCCGACTGGACCGCTGAGACGCTGCAGCCTTACGCCGCGCACATCCTTCGTGTGTTCGGGCCACAGCGTGTCATGTGGGGCTCGGACTGGCCGGTGGTCGATCTGGCCGGCGGCTATGATCTCTGGTGGCAGGCGACCGAGACACTGCTCGCCGGGACCGAAGACGCCGACGACATCCTGGGCGGCACGGCGGCGCGGTTCTATCGGGTGACGGGGTGAGACGGCCGTGCGCCGCGTCACATGTCATGCCTCTCAAAACGCCAGGACATCAATCGGGACGGTCTGGCTGAACAAGACCCTCCAACAGTCTCACGCGAGCGTGTGCGCGCCGTCTTGCTGCTGCGATATGCGGCTCCGGCAGAGCAACTTCAGGGCGCTCTGCCGGCATCGCAATGCCAGAGGCCTCAGCCGATGGTCACCGGCAGTGGTACGTAGTGCTGATCCTCGCCGTGCTTGACGAGCGCAAGCGCGCGGGTCTTGCCGGCGGACTTGGCGGCTTCCAGCGCCTTCTCGATATCCCCGGCACTGGCGACAGCCTTGCCGGCAACGTTGACAAGAACGTCACCTTCCGCGAGGCCGGCCTGTGCGGCGGCTCCGTTGGCATCGAGACCGGTGACGACGACGCCGACCTCGCCCGAGCCTGCCACTGTCGAAGCCGGCGCTACCGACATGCCGAGACCATCCAGCGTCCCGCTCTCATCGCTGGCGGGCTGGGCTCTGTCGGCCGTCTTGTCCTTGAGCTCGCCAAGGGCAAGCGAGACCGTCAGCGGCTTGCCGTCACGGAAATAGCCGATCTCCACCGTCGCACCCGGATGCAGACGGCCGATACGGCGTGCGAGGTCGCGCGCATCCTTAACCTCTTGGCCGTCGACCTTGGCAATCACGTCGCCGGACTTCAATCCCGCCTTGGTTGCCGGACTGTCCGGCTGGAGCGTCGAGACCAGAGCACCCTTGGGTGAATCCAGGCTGAGGCTTTCGGCAATATCCGCGGTGACGGGTTGAATCTCGACGCCAAGCCAAGCGCGCTCGACCTTCCGGTTGACCTTGAGCTCGGCAACGACGTTCTGAACGGTCTCTGACGGAATGTCGAATGCAATGCCAACCGAGCCACCCGACGGCGAGAAGATCGCCGTGTTGACGCCGACCACCTCGCCATCGAGGTTGAAGGTCGGACCGCCGGAATTGCCCTTGTTGACGGGCGCATCGATCTGGATGAAGTCGTCATAGGGACCCGCGCCGATGTCGCGTCCTTCGGCGGAGACGATGCCAGCCGTCACGGTGCCCCCAAGACCGAAGGGATTGCCCATGGCCACGACCCAATCACCCACTCTCGGCTTCTCCGCGGCCAGATGCACGAACGGCAGATCCGACTGACCATCGACCTTGAGCAGCGCCAAATCGGTCCTCGAATCGGTTCCGACGATCTTGGCATTGAACGTCTTGCCGTCGTCCGTGACGATCTTGACCTCGACCGCACCATCCACAACGTGATTGTTGGTAACCACATAGCCATCGGCGGAGACGAAGAATCCCGAGCCGAGGGCCTGAGCGACCGGTCCATCACCGCCCTCTTGCCCTCCCTTGCGGCGGCGGTCGAACTGATCACCATTCGGAGCGCCGAACTTTTTGAAGAATTTCTCGAATGGCGTGCCCTCGAAGGGATTCTGGCCGTAGAATGGGTTGGAGCCGTCCATGCCGGTCTCGGTCATTGCGCCGGTCTTCATCTTGACCTGAACCGAGACGACGGCGGGCTTCACGCGCTGGACGAGATCGGCGAAGCCCGGAGCTGCCGGCTGGTTCACGGTCGTGATCGTGGCAGCATGGACAGTTGTGGTCGCAAGTGTGCGGAGCTGACTGGCGCCGGCAATGAGTGCAGCGGCGCAGGTGCCGATGAGCAGCTTCTGCATCAAGCTGCGGCGCGGCCAGGCCGCGGCAAGCGGTGCGAGCGCATGCGGGATTTCGAGCGACATTGGAGAGTCTCCTGAAATGCGGGTACCGATCTTCCCGACCGGTCTCGCGTTCAACTGCCGAGGATACTGACGGCTCCCACATTGCCGGAACGTGTCCGCCATTTTGCAAATTCGTAAGCTCGAAGTGAGCGTGCACTATCACTTCTGGCGTCGAAAATGCATCCGTACGGAGAGTCCTGGCGCATTGTCGCCGAGCACCAGCCGGGCGCCGTGCAGCTCGGCGATCGCGGCGACCAGACTGAGGCCCAGACCGGCGCCCGGCGTCGACCGGCTCGCGTCCAGCCGGGCGAATGGCTCGAGCACCCGTTGGCGCTCCTCCTCCGGAATGCCCGCCCCATCGTCCGCGACGACCGCGACAGGGTCTCCGTGGTCCTGATCGAGTGAAAGCGTGATCGTCCGACCCCCACCGCTGTGCCGCATGGCGTTCTCGATGAGGTTGACGAACAGCTGCCGCAGAAGCTGCGGGTCGCCGAGAATTCGCCCATTCGTCATTGGCGGCTGACAGACCAGCGCCAATCCGGCCTCCTCGGCCACCGGCTCGTAGACCTCCGCCACCTCCTCCACCAATTCGGCCAGATCGATGGGAGTGAACCGGTTGCGGCGCGCGCCAGCCTGGATCTGTGAGATCCTGAGGACGGCATCGATGATCTCGACGACGCGGTCGATCTCCGCGAGTGCGGCGCCAACGATTTCTTCCGAGGTCTGCGTCGACCCCGAATATGGGAGGCGCTCGAGTCTCTGACGCAGGCGGCCGATCGGAGACTTGAGCTCGTGCGCAATCGCCGACGATGACTGGTTGACCCGCTCGATCAGGCGAGACAAGCGATCGAGAGCCGAGTTGAGCCGCTCTGCGACCTGATCGAGGTCGTCCCCGCGTCCGGTCATAGGCACGCGCCGATCCAGCTTGCCGTGCGAGACGGCCTCCAACGTCTTGCCGAACGCGTCGATGTGCGACTGTGCCCGATTGGCGAGCCAGATCCCCGCCAGACCGGCGACACCCAGGACGCTGATGATGCCGAGGCCAAGGCCGGCGAGGATGGAGTCGCGGGTGGCCTGCTCGTCCCGGTCGCTGACGCCGACCAGCAACTTGCCGCCAGCGACGTCAATCCAGCGCGCAACGAAGCTGTCCTCGTAGCTCGCACGACCGGCCATCTCGGGGATGCTGGCACGCGGGATTCTCCGGACGCCCTGGAATATCTCGACGCTGGCGGCATTGCCGGCCACAGTCGCGCCGCTCTTATCCAGCAGGCGCAGGATCGTATCCGAGGTCCTGATCGCTGCAGCCTCACTCTGCACGACGCCGCGCAGCCCCTCGAAGCCATCCCGCGTCGCCACGACCAGCAGCGCATCTCGCGTCTCCGAGAGCCTGTCCAGGAGATGTCGGTCGAGAAGATTGCCAGCCTGCCAATAGGCAATGAGGAACGCGACGATCATGGCGCCCGAATAAAGCGACACGAACATTGCCGCCAGGCGGAACGCCGTATTGCGCGAGAGCTCAGCGAGCGTCATCTATGCGGTAGCCCGTACCACGGACGGTATGGATCAACTCGACATCATAAGGGCGATCGATCTTGGCCCGAAGCCGGGAGATATGCGTTTCAACGACGGTCGTCTTCGGATCGAAATGGAAATCCCAGACGCGCTCGAGCAACATCGTCCGCGTCACGACGCGCCCGCGATTGCGCAGCAGCACCTCGAGCAGTCGGAATTCGCGCGCTTGCAGGTCGATCAGATCGTGGCGACGACGAACCGTTCTCGCAATCAGGTCCATCTCAAGATCGCCTGCCTTGAGGATCGTCTCCTTTTCGCGGAGCGGCGGCCGCCGGGCGATGGCATTGACACGTGCCAACAGCTCGGAGAAGGCGAACGGCTTGGCGATGTAGTCGTCGCCGCCGGCCTCGAGCCCTGCCACCCGGTCATCGACGCCGCCGAGGGCTGTCAGGAAGAGGACGGGCGAGCGAACGCCCGCACTTCGGATCGCCTTGACCAATGCGAGCCCGTCGAGTCCCGGCAGCATTCGATCGACGACAATGACGTCATAGCTCATGGCGGAAGCCTGCACGACACCGTCACGGCCGTCCTCTATGGCATCGACCGTATGGCCTTCCCGCCGCAGACCTTCACTGATGTAGGATGCGGTCTCGGTGTCGTCCTCGACGATCAGGATATGCATCGCTGGCACCCTTCGAGAGCCATCGGTCCTTGACCGACGTGGGCCCGGACGAGAGGGAGTCGTCCGGGCCCCGGCAGGTCGCGGGTTTGCGTTGGGGGGGGCATGTGCCTGCCGCGTCGATCGAAGTGCCGTTGGCAGCTCACGAAGACCAACAGCGCTTCAGAGCCGATGATAGCCGACCAACATTGCGCCGCGATTGCCGCGGCCTTACCGATCCGTAAGGTTGCCGCTGCGGCCCAGCGCACGTCGATCGGGCAGCTCGACGGCGGCTTCGAGACCCAAGCTTACGAAAGGGTAAGCAGGCGGCGATATCCGCGAAAAGTTTCTCATCCATATTCGTCGCTATGGGCGGCACGGGCCGCTCCATAACCGAAAGATGGAGAGTACCATGGCACTCAAGCGCATTATTCCCGTTGCGATCGTCGCCACGCTGCTGGCAAGCACTGCCGGCTTGGCCGCCTCGCAGAACCTCAACGGCGAGATCAAGTCGATCGATGCCAAACAGGCCACGATCACACTTGCGAGTGGCGAAACATTTCAGTTGCCGAAGGGATTCAACGCGAAATCGCTCAAGGCCGGCGAGAAGGTTTCGGTCACCTACGACCAGCAGGACGGCAAGATGATGGCGACCTCGGTCAAGGCGCTTTGACCCGCCTATGGGATCGATGCGCCTCGTGGTCGATCAGGCTCGATCGGCCGGCCAGGGTCATGCCCGAGCCGAGCGGCGTATCGGTCCCACCCCTCTTCCCCAATCACCGAGTCGACTGCCTCAATAGGATACCCCTCCCATGAAGACCCCACTGAAATCGACGGTTCTCTCACTGGTCGCGGCAACGGCGGTGTTGACCAGCGCTGCAAGCGCTTCGACCATCAGTGGCGACATCACGTCGCTCGACAAGTCTGCGCACCGCCTCGTCCTGCGTCACCATGCCTATCATCTACCCAAGTCCATGATGATCGGCCACCTGCACCGGGGTCAACGCATCCAACTCACCTACCACTGGTCGCGTGGCCGGCGCTGGGTAACGGCCTATCGACCCATCCCCGGCAAAGGGCCGTCGGCAATGCACACGCGCATCCACATGCCATCAAAGACCTGAACGTTGCAGTTCAGAACCGACAGAGACCGCGGGCCGAGCAGCGGCCTCTGTCGACACCTGGCCGCCGACACCCCTCGCGGAGACCAAGGGCCCCGTCAACAGGTGGCCCACATTCAAGGGGTCAAATGGCGCCGAAGGAAGTCGCCGATCTCCTTGAGCGACCGCTCGGCCTCGGGCAGCTCCGGATAGAACTCGAACACATGCCACATGCCCTCCCAGACGCGGAGCTCGGCCTGCACGCCCGCCGCACGCAGCTTGGTCGATAGACGCGCGCAGTCGCTCAGCAGCGCATCACGCGTGCCGGATGTGATGAGTGTCGGCGGAAAGCCCTCCGGCACGGGCGCGTAGAGCGGCGAGAGTTCCGGCGCGTCGAGCGGCCGGCCGGCGGCGAACGCGCGGGCCATGGCGAGACCTGACTGACCGCTCAAGGTCGGATCTATACCTTCGAGTGTCTGGATCGTGTCACCCCGGTGGGCGAGATCGGACCAGGGCGACAGTAGCGCCGCTGCGACCGGCAGGGCGAGACCGGCAGCAGCAGCAGCGTTGATCACCGCAAGAGAGATTGCCGCCGGCCGACTCGCCGGCGACCGCGATCGGACCGGAGCCCGCCTCCGCAAGCGCACGATAGACCGCGAGACCGTCCTCGCGCTGCGCCGGGAAGGGATGCTCCGGCGCGCGGCGATAGACGGGCGCGCAGACCTTACGCCCGGTGAAGGCCGCAAGCCGCGCGGTGATGGCAAGATCCTCGCTCGGACTGCCATACACATAGCCGCCGCCGTAGAAATAGAGGATTGCGCCGATTTCAGGTGCTGTCGGCGGCATGACCCACTGCACCGGCACGCCGCCGATCTGCCCCTCCTCCGTCGTGACACCGATGCTCTCCGCCAACCGCCGGCCGGCCCGTCCATAACTCTCGAGATTGAGCTGCCGCTGGATCTGGAGCGCCTCGATGGTGAGGTCGATCGGCGTGATCGGGGGCGCCTGATCGATGAATCTGCGTGCGACATCGCTGATGGTCTGAGGTGCCGGTTGGCTTCGGGGCATGGCTCGTCTCGCTCAAAACATGCGCCATCGCCTGGCGCGCCCCGCACGGTATCGTCGCGACGGCCGATGTCAAAGTCTGGCAGCAATCCCTGCTTGGCCGATCACTGCGCCCCGTGTGACACTTGTCGCCACCCGGACGCCGCCCCTATGAAGGCACGGGGTGGCAGGCACCGGCGAATCGATCATGAGCACCAAGCACCATCATCATGGTCCGGCTGGCCACCACCACGGCCACACGCACCATCATGCTCCGGGAGATTTCGGCCGGGCCTTCGCCATCGGTACGGCGCTCAACATCGGCTTCGTCATTCTCGAGGCGGTTTACGGCATTCTTGCGGGCTCGATGGCGCTCCTCGCCGACGCCGGCCACAATCTGAGCGACGTGCTCGGGCTGCTCGTTGCCTGGGGCGCGGTTGCGCTCGGCCGTCGCGCGCCATCGCGCCGCTTCACCTATGGACTCCGATCCTCGTCCATCCTCGCGGCCCTGACGAATGCCATACTCCTGCTGCTCGCCGTCGGCGCGATCGCCTGGGAGGCCGTGCGCCGCCTCGCCGAGCCGGAGCCCGTCGCCGCCTTGCCGGTCATCGTCGTCGCGGGCATCGGCATCGTCATCAATGCGGTCACGGCATGGCTGTTTCGGTTGGGCGGGAAGGCGGACATCAACATCCGTGGGGCCTATCTGCACATGGCGGCCGATGCGCTGGTGTCGCTCGGCGTCGTCGTCGCAGGCGTGCTGATCCTGTGGACCGGATGGCTCTGGATCGATCCGCTCGCCAGTCTCACAATCGCGGCGATCATCGTCTGGGGCACCTGGTCGCTGCTGCGGCAGAGCACCAACATGGCACTGCAGGGGGTACCGGACGGTATCGATCCGGCGACCGTGCGAAACTACCTTCTGGGACTCCCCGGTGTCGCGAGCGTGCACGACCTGCATATCTGGCCCATGAGCACAACCGAAACCGCCCTCACCTGTCACATGCGCATGCCGTCGGGACATCCGGGCGACGGGTTTCTCCGAGAGCTCGGGCATGCGCTCGATCACCGCTTTGCCATCCGGCATGCGACGGTGCAGATCGAGACGAGCGAGGCCGGCGAATGTGCCCTCGAGCCGGAAGATGTGGTTTGAGGCTGCCCGTCCGGCCTAGGCCTCGTGTGTGATCCGGCCGTCGCAGACCGTGACCCTCACCGTCATGTCCTTGATGGCATTCGCATCCGATCTCTCGATATCGCCCGACAGCACGGCGATGTCGGCGAGATATCCGGGTTTCAGCATGCCTTTCTCAGTCTCGGCGAACTCGGCATAGGCGCCCGCGCAAGTGTAGGCGGCGAGGCTGTCCATCAGCGACAAGCGCTGGTCCGGCAATCCGGGACGATAGGGCTTGCGGGTCACCGCCGCCTGGATCGAGAGAAGAGGCGGCAGCGGCGCCACCGGCCAATCGCTCGCATAGACGATCCGCGCCCCGGCATCCTTCAGCGTTCGCCAGGCATAGGCATAGGGAAGCCGAGCGTCGCCGATGCGGCCGAGCGTCGGCGTCTCGGGGAAAAGCAGCGGACTCGGTGGATGAATCGGCTGCATGGAGGCGATGACGCTGAGCTTCCGGAACCTCGGAATGTCGTCGGGATGAATCACCTCGATATGCTCGATGCGATGGCGGCTGTCGCGCCGGCCATTGGTTTTCTCGGCAAGCTCGAAGGCATCGAGCGTGCGCCTGACGCCGGCATCACCGATGGCATGAACGGCGATCTGAAAGCCGAGCTTGTCGGCGAGAACGCAGGCCTCGTTCATCATCTCAGCGGTAAACAGCGGATCGCCTCTGACTCCGGGCAGATCGGCATAGTCCTCGAGCATGAAGGCCGTGCCGGAATCGATGACGCCGTCGACGAAGATCTTGACAAAATTGCACTTGAGCCGCTCGCCCGACCAGCGCCGGCGCATGCCGACCGCCTTCTCCGCGATCATCGACGCCGGCAGCGTGCTCTTCAGGTGAAATGGCATCGTGACGCGCGCCGCGAGGCGGCCCTCTCCATCGAGCGCCTCTAGATGCTCGAGCTGGTAGATGTTGCCGTCCATGTTCTGAATCGAGGTGATGCCCTGGGCCGCGCAGAAGGCCAATCCGTGGGCAATGATCTCGCGGTCGGCGGCCCGCTCGGCCGCCGTCGCCTCCGGCTCCCTATCCTGCAGGATGCCGGCTGATTCGCGCCCGCCGGTCGGGATCAACGCGATGATCGCCTCGTAGGCCTCCGGCTCGCGCAGCTCTCCCGTGGCTAGGCCATCCGCACCCATGACGATCTCGTTGCCGGGCGAGAGCCTCTTGCCGCGCAGCAATCCCGTCGCTTCGAGAGCCTTGGTGTTCGCCCAAACGGTATGACCATCGGGGGCGTGAAAAGCGAGCGGTCGGTCGGAGAGAATCTGGTCGAGCTCGTGCCGGGTCACGGCAACGCCGTCACCGAAAATCGAGTAGTTGGCCTGGACCGCATAGACGAGCTTGTGCGTCGGATGCGCGGCCGCGTAGTCGCGGACGAGTTGCGCCGACCTGTCGCGACCGAAGATGCCTTCGAGCGAGAGCACGCTCAGATTGGCGGCACCGGCGAAGAGATGCATATGCCCCTCGACGAAACCCGGCAGCACCGTCGCCCCGCCGGCATCGATGATGCGCGTCGACGGCCCCCGCTCGGCCTCGATGGCGCGCCGATCACCGACGGCAGCGATCCGATTGCCGGAGACGGCGATGGCCTCTGCGCGTGGGCGTGCCTCGTCCATGGTCAGCAGGCGGGCATTCGTGATGATGAGGTCGGCGGACATGGCAGCTCCCCGGGCTCGGATAGGATTGGCGGACTGTACGCGGCACGACGGGCTCGCGTACAGCGTTGCGCTGCGGCGCGTTGGCCCTCACGAGAGATTGGTCGGATTCACATCTAGGGAGAGATCGGCGCCGTCACCTGAATACTCTGCAGATACATGAGGAACACACCGATCTCATCCGGCGTCAGCTCGAACTCCGGCATGTCGGGATGCCCCGTCATGATGCCCTCGGCCAGCGCCTCTGCGAGATTCTCGATGGGAAACCTCTGACCGAGCTCTCGGAACCGGGGTGCACCCTCGCGCGGGCTGTCGCCATCGGATCCGACCGCATGACAGGAAGAACAGTAGGTCTCGGCCATGGCCTTGCCGGCGGCGATCTCAGTGGCCTCATCGGCCCGGCCGGCCGAGAACGGAGCCGTGGCGAGGATCAACGCCATGCCGAGACAGCTCAAGTTTGCACGCAATGGGACGTCCTCCGCATCCTCGTAAGTCTCATGCCCGCTTGCGGCATTAGTTTGTCCGCAGGCGCAAAGTCAACCGACCATCGGGCGCGGGCCTCCCCGCTCCGCCTCGACAACCCGCCCACCAGGCTGCTGACGATCGCGCGCGGGACATCTACACTGCACAGCCGAGGGCGGATCGAGGCGGACAGGGCGGGCATTGCCAGAGCCATCAGCATGGGAGACCGGATGTGAGCCAAGCGGCAGATGGAAAGCAGCGGGGCTATGCCGCCTCGCATTCGGTCATCAGGCTTTCGTCGAAACGATACAGCTTCTCACCCTACGCGACCTGCTATGCGAGACCAGACATGGTCTGGGGCCTCTACAGCGGTCGCTTCTATGCGCTCGGCTGGGGAGACGACCCGGTCGCGGCCTATCGAACGCTGAAGAGCCATGCCGTCCTCTACGACGTGCCTGAGCATCCCATCCAGATTTCCGGTCGCGAGGCGCCGGAGCTCCTGCGGCGCGTCTTCTGCCGCCGCGTCGACACGTTGAGGATCGGCGTCGGCCGTTACTGCATTGCCTGCCGCGACGACGGCGGTGTCCTTATGGATGGCGTTCTATTTCGGTTGGACGAGTCGCTCTATTGGTATGTGCCGGCAGACGGCGAGTTCGTGCCCTGGCTCAAAGCGCTGTCGATCGGCCTCGATGTCCAGATCACCGATCCCCGCTCCTGGGTGATTCAGGTTCAGGGCCCGAAGGCGTTCGACATCCTCGCCGATGTCTGGGACCGCGAGCAGGCGCACGCACTCGCCTACTTTCATATCCGCCCATGCCGCATCGCCGGGCAAGAGCTCTATGTCTCACGCACGGGCTGGACCGGCGAGATGGGTTTCGAGCTCTACACGCGACACGTCGCGCCCGACGGCCCGTCGCTTTGGACACACCTGCTCGAGGTCGGCCGGGCCCATGGCTTGGTGGCCGGCAGTCTCGAATCCATGGGAATTCGCCGTATCGAGGCCGGCATCCTGGACAATGGCACGGATATCGACGAGGGGCTCAATCCCTATCAGGCCGGTCTCGGAAAATTCGTCGACCTCGATGCCGGCGCGTTCGTCGGACGGCAGGCCCTCAGATCCGCCGACCGGCGTCCGCTACTGCTCGGCGTCATCAGCTCCAGCACCACTCCGGTCTCGGGCATGCGAGTCCTCAAGGACGGACGTGACGTCGGTCGCATCACGACCGGGGCCTGGTCGCCGACACTCGAGGCCGGCATCGGCTATGCCCGGTTCGAGTCGTTGGCAGATTGGCTGGGAGAGGACGTGATGCTGAGGAGTGGCGGCGGCGAGGCGGCCGAGGCCCGCGTCACGGCGCTCCCCTTCTACGATCCCGAGAAACGAATCCCACGCGGTCTCGCGAACTAGCCGACCTTCCGGCGACGCGGAGACCTCTTCGCCGGCGAGACCTGCGCGGGACGAGGCTCGATCCAGTCCAGATTGGCTCGCCGACCCATCTCACTCTTGGCGCGCTCCAGGTAGTCGAAGACTGTGCCTCGCCAAGCCGGTGCCGGATCGCCCGAAGGCCATGAGTGCCGATAGGCGCTCGGTCGCTTGCCGAAGGTCCGGGTGAAGACCTGTGAGAAATAGGAGAGGCTGTTGAACCCGGAGGCTGCCGATACCTCGCGGATCGACAGCCGCGTGCTGTTCAAGAGCACGCGGGCGTTCTGCAGCCGAAGCAGCAGATTGAGGCGGACCGCCGAGCAACCCATCGACTGCCCGAACAGCCGTTCCAGCTGGCGTTGCGACGTGCCCACCTCGGCCGCGATTTCGGGCATGCTGAGCGGCTCGGCGATGCGAGCCTGCATGAGCTCGATGGCGGCTCGAACGACGGGGTGAACCTCGGGCTTCAACCCGCCGAGCGTGCGCCGTTGCGGCAATGCCGGCTCACGAATGGGATGGTGCAGGATCTGATCGGCGACCTCGGCGGCAAGTTGCTGACCGTGCCGCTCCGCAACGAGCCGCAACATCACGTCGATGCCGGTGGTGCCGCCGGCCATCGTGATGAGACCATCCTCGATGGTATAGAGACTATCCACGACCTCGACGTCGGGGAACGTCTCCGCGAAGCCCGAGCTCCAGGAGTGATGAGCCGTCACCCGATGCCCCTGGAGAAGGCCCGCGCGTGCCAGGAGGTAGATGCCGAGATCGATAGCCCCGAGCCGGGCTCCCTGGCGCCGGGCCTGTCTCAGCCAGCGATGCAGGCTGCGCGAGTTGTCGTGCTCAGCGCCCCAGCTCCCGCAGCCAATGGCGAGGTCAAGCCGCTGCTTGTCGTCAGCCGCGGCCATTGTCGCGACGTCGAGGCCGTTGCTCGCCACCACCCGGCCTCCGGCCTCCGAGACCAGGCTCCATGCAAAGAGCGGCGTCGTCGACAGGTAATTGGCGACCCTCATGGGCTCGAGCACCCCGGTCAGGGCCATCATGTTGAACCGCGGAATGACGGCGATACCGACGCGAAAGAGCTCGGTGAGTGGCTGATCTCGAGATGCGGTCATCGGTGGGCTCTGCGGTTTCAAGCGATACTATGCCTCCTGCCGTGGGCGAGAAAGCGGAGCTTGGCCGGAAAGCCCCATCGATACGCAATCTTCCGTCACGTGCGCCAAGAGACCGTCCCGCCTCAGGCAGGCTCCTGGTTTTCGACCGCTCCCCCCGTCCGCAGCGCATGAGCGACGGTCATAGCGTCGCTTACCACACCGAAATGCGTGGCGATGTCGTAGAGGGTGCTCTCGTGCTCTCGGGGACCGGTGGCGGCACAGCAATCGCGCGGGACGACGACCTCATAGCCGTTGAAGAAGGCATCATGCACGGTCGAGCGGACACAAATGTTGGTCACGACGCCGAAGACGACGACCTGACTGACCATCATGTCTTTGAGCACCAGATCAAGGTCTGTCTGGTAGAACGCCGAGTAGCGGTGCTTGACGACGTGGATGTCCTCATCCAACGCCCCGAGCTCTTCGACGATCTCGACGCCCCACGTCCCCTCTATGCAATGCTGGCTTCGCTTCAGGAACTCGCGGTCCCGGCGCATGTTCTTGCGATGGCTGTCATGGATCCAGACGATGGGGGCGCCGACATCGCGAGCCGCATCGATCACGGACCTCTGCTTCGGCACGAGGATTTCGGCGCCCGGCAGCACCATGGCGCCACCTGGCTTGCAGAAATCATTGACCATGTCGACGACGAGAACGGCGGCCCGCTTGGCATCAAGCGTCGCACGCTCGGCGTTGCGGTGCGAGGAGAAGGCGTCGATCTTCATAACATTGGTCTCCGTTCGAATTGAGCCAACTCCCAGGTGCGCCAGTCGGCTCCCGTCCGCTTCTTGTGCAACGTCGACGACTCGCCGCCCCTGGCAGACGAAGTCACATTGCCGCGGTCTGCCTGACATCCGCCTTTTCGCGTAGAGCCCGTACGGCATCGATCCAGCCGATCACCTCGCCGAACACGCCACGCGGAAAGACGATGACGCACAACACGAAGACGGCGCCGAGCGCAAGCGGCCAGGTGGCGCCGATCATATCGGACAACTGACTCTCGAGGTAACGAACGCCGATCGCACCGAGAGCTGCCGACACGATATGGCCTCTGCCGCCCAGCGCCACCCAGATGAGAACGTCTGCCGAGAGCGTGAAGCCGATCAGCGACGGCGAGGCGAAGCCGAATTGAACGACGAAAAGCGCTCCGGCCAAACCCGCCAGTGCGCCGGAGACCGCCATGGCACGAACTTTCAGCCTGGTGGCGTCGTGACCGAGCGTCGAGGCGCGCAGCTCGTTCTCGCGCACCGATGCCAGTGCCAGACCGAAACGGCTCTTCTGGATTGCGAGCACGAGTGCCGAGACCACAGCCAGCAGACCGAGCATGGCGTAGAAAACAGCGAGAGGCTCGACGATCTCCGGTCCGCCACCGTTCAAGCCAAGCGACATCGGCGGCACCCCGAGCAGACCATTCAGACCTCCAAGAAACGTGCTGTTGATCGCCAGCCGCTCGATGATGACGGCCAGCGCCAACGTGACGATGCCAAGGAAGGCGCCGCGCAGTGGTCTTCGGCCGGCGAAGAAGAGCGAGCCGACGAGCCATGCGAATGCACCCGCCAAAACCACCGCGGCCGCGAGGCCGACCCAGGCCGAGACTAGCCACGACAGTCCCGGCACCATGCCGAGTGTGACGATACTCATGGCATAGGCGCCGATGCCGAAATAGACCGCATGGCCGAGCGACAGCAGGCCGACATGGCCCCAGAGAAAGGCCAGACTGACAGCGAAGATCGCATAGACGAAGTACATGCCGAAGTCGGCTGCGACCCAGGACGAGACCACGACCGGCATGACGACGAGCAGAACCAGTGCACCGAGCCCAAGCAGGTTGGCTGACGAGATCTTCATCAGGCTTCCCTGCGGCGGCGCGATACGAGGCCATTCGGGAACAGCCGGATCACCAGGATGGCGGCCGTGAACACGACGAGCTGAGCCCAAACCGGTGAAGCGAACGTCGCGGTCAGGCTGTCGAGCCCGCCGACACCCGCCGCGCCCGCGAGGGGCCCCGAGACGGTGCCCAATCCGCCGACAAGGATCGAGAGGAAGGCAGGCACGACCCAGCCGAGCCCAGAATTCGGATCGATCGAGATGATCGGAGCCATCGCCGCTCCCGCCAGTCCAGCAAGCCCCGCACCGAAGGCAAAGGTGATCCTGTCGAGAAACCGCGTGTTGATGCCGAGACAGGCCGCCATGTCTCGATTGGCGATCACGGCACGTGCGGCAAGCCCCCATCGGGTGGCGAAGAAGAAGGCGAAGGTCGCCAGTATGGTCGCAAGGCTGACCCCCATGACGATCAGGCGATAGACCGGGTACTGCCCCCCGAACACCTGCACAAAGCCGACATTCGGCGGCGCGACCCCGTAGGAGATCGGTCCGTACTGAAGAATGACCGCCTGGCGCAGCATCAGCGCCAGGCCCCAGGTCGCCAGAATGGTGTCGATGAGCCGATGATAGGTGCGGCTGATGACGAGTTCCTCGACGATGAGGCCGATCACAGCGACGATCAGGGGTGCGAGGGCGAGAGCCACGAAGAATGGCAACCCGAATGCGCCGAGCTGCATGATTGCGTAGCCGCCGAGCATCAGGAACTCGCCATGCGCCATGTTGATGACGTTCATCAGGCCGAAGATGATCGCCAGGCCGAGCGATACCAACATCAACACCAGGATCGCATTGGAGGTATCGAGTATCGCCGTCGCAACTTGGTCCATGGGTTTTCTACAGCGCCATATGCTGTTCAATCAGGTGGGGATTGGCACGTAGCGTCGCGGTGCTCTCGCTGGCAACGATGCGGCCATGGTCGATCAGGTCGGCCCGGCTTGCCAGACCGAGCGCCATTTCGATGTTCTGCTCAACCAGCACGATCGCCATGGCGCTCTCGCGGACGATCCGGCCTAGGACTCCTGCGATCTCGCCTACGACCGACGGCTGAATCCCCTCCGATGGCTCGTCGAGCAACAGCAGTCGCGGTCTTGCCATCAGCGCCCGGCCGATCGCGAGCTGTTGCTGTTGGCCTCCGGAGAGCCGGCCCGCCTGGATGCGGCGTTTCTCGGCCAGGGCCGGGAAGATGGCATAGATCTCGTCAGCGCCGGTGGCTCTCAGGTTGCCGAGCAGCAGATTTTCCTCAACCGTGAGCTCGGCAAAGATCTCGCGACCCTGCGGCACGTAGCCGATGCCGCTGCGGGCGATCTCGAAAGGTTCTCTCTGGTCGATCCGCTTGCCGGCAAACGTGATGGTCCCACGCTTCGGCCGTCGCAATCCCATGATGGTCCGCAAGAGCGTCGTCTTGCCGACGCCGTTGCGCCCAAGAATTGCGACTGTCTCGCCCGGCGCCACCGCGAAGGACAGATCGTCGATCACCACGCCCCCGCCATAGCCGGCAACGACACCCTCGACTTTCAGCCCATCGCCTTTCGCGTCGCTAGCCATGAGACGGCCCGAGATAGGCTTCGCGGACTTGCGGATCCTCGCGAACCTCCGCGAAGCTGCCATCGGCCACCATCTTGCCCATCATCATCACAGACACCGGGCAGTCGAGCGCCTCGACGAAATCCATGTCGTGCTCGATCACCAGCGCGCTCACCCGAGTCTCGCGCCGGATCGTGCCGAGCAGCCGGACCGTCTCGGCCTTCTCGACCTTCGTCATACCGGCCGCCGGCTCGTCGAGCAGGATCAGGAGCGGCGACGTCGCGAGCACCATGGCGAGCTCAAGCCATTGCTTCTGTCCGTGCGACAGGTTACCGGCAAGCTCCTGGCGCTGCCGTTCCAGCCTTACCGTCGCGAGCAGCCGATCGATCTCTTCGCGATCTCCGCTGTCGTGCCGTTGACGACCCGCATGGCGCGCACTCTCGACATTCTCCATAACCGTCAGGCTCGGGAAGACGGAAGGGACCTGGAATTTCCGCACGATGCCCGACCGCGCAATCTCGTAGAGCGAGAGCCCGAGGATGTCACGGCCCTGGAAGCGGATCACTCCGCTGGTCGGCGACAGATAGCCGGTCACCAGATTGAAGAGAGTCGTCTTGCCGCAACCGTTAGGACCGATGACGCAGCGCATCTCGTCGGCGCCGATCGTGAGGTCGAGCTCATCGACGGCGCGGACGCCGCCGAACAGCTTCGTCAGGCCCCTGATCTCGAGGAACGGAGCCGGCACCGGCCGGCTCCGCTGCGCCGCCTGGTCCATCGATCAGGCACAACCGGGGGCTGGCGCAACCTGGCCGAGATCCTCGACGATCTTCAGGCCGGCTCCCTCGGTCTTGGCCGTGAACATCTCGAGCGTTACGTGATGATCAGCACCGACCGTGACCTTCCCCGTCGGCCCATCGATCGAGATGCCCTCGAGACCGCTGACGAGCGCCTCGCTGTCGATCGAGCCCGACTTCTCGAATGCCGCCTTCGCCGCATAGAGCGAGACGTAGTGCGTGAAGGCGTACTGCGACACCGGTGAGCCCTCGCCGCCGGCCTTCTGGATGTTGGCTACGAAAGTCTTCACCGGTTCGGTGTCGAGTGACTGCGCAAAGGGAAGCGCCACCCACATGTCCTGCGCCTTACCCTCGCCGAAGGCTCCGAGATAGAGCTCGCCGAAGCCGAGGAAGGCAACCTTCAGCTCCTTGAGGAGACCGAGATCCTCCGCCTGCCGGATGAAGGTGATGCCGTCAGCCCCCGGTAGCGCGAAAACCAGCACCTTGGCGCCCGACGCCTGGATGCGGCGGATCACCGGTGCGAAATCCTTGACGCCCCAGGGCGTGAACTCCTTGCCGGCGACCGAGCCACCGGCGGCGGCGACGATCTTCTCGCCCGCCTCGAACATCTTCTGCGGCCAGATGTAGTCGGCACCGAAGAAATAGAAGCTCGGCCCGCCGATATCCTTCATCTTCGGCAGGAGCTTCTCGAGTTCCTGATTGGGCACCGTGTTGAAGCAGAAGAGATAGCGATCGCAGCCGCCGCCCTCGTAGTTGGTCGCATAGAGCAACGGTACCTTCGCGCGCGACAGCGTCGGCATCATCGCGTCGCGGTTGTTCGAGGTGATGGGCCCCGAGACGGCAATGACGCCATCCTTGCGGATGAGCGACGCCGTCCGCTCGACCGCGGTCTTCGGATCGGTCTTGTCGTCTTCGTAGATCAGCTCGATCTGGCGCCCCATGATGCCGCCGGCGCCATTGATCTCGGCGGCTGCGAGATCGAGGCCGAGCTTTGCCTGACCGCCGAACAGCTCCAGGCCGCCGGAGAAGGGTTGGACGACACCGATCTTGATAGGATCGGCGGCATGCACGGCGGGCATCGGCAGGGCCGCAGCGCCCGCCACACCGGCGCTGGCCTTGATGAAGGTACGGCGTGTCATCCTGAGCATCGGACTTCCTCCCCATTGGCACTGATCGCGCAAGCCGGACGGCGTCCCACCTCAGGCCCGCCAGAGGCCGCTCCTGCACCTCATTGTGCGACGATATCTATACGCGATCGACCGCCACGAGATCAACGGAGCGCGACGTCGGGCGACCGGACGAGGACGATGCGATCGATGGTGGCATGGGGCTGGCAGATCCACCGGTCCAAAGTACGGAGGTGAACCGTGACGCCCCCAAGGAGAGTCTAGCCCGCCGTATCATTTGGAATGACCGGCGGTCGGAACAGGCTGCGCATCGTCAGGCCAGCGCCGGCACTTCCGCTACAAGATGAGATCGCCGGCTGAAAGCGATTTAAGGCTTGTCAGCTCGATCTGGAAATCGGCACTGCCGTCGCCGTTGACGTCGTCCTCGTCAATCGTGTTGCCACCGGTCTTCAAATAGCGGGACTCGTCGGCCCGCCGCTTCCGTAAGGCATCGCCCAGAAGCGTATCGCCGACGCTTCCGCCCGTGGCATTCTCAAGATTGTTGAGCGAACGCGTGCCAAGTCCAGAAGCGTCGGCGAGGTCGATGCCGGACGCGCTTGCGTAAGGGACCGTGTCGGAGCCAAGTCCGCCGTAGAACCTGTCGCGTGAGCCGCCACCGATCAGCGCATCGTCGCCGATGTTGGTGTGACGCAGCCGCCTTCTGCGACCGATGGGTCGAGATCACCGGCCAACCTTGGAGACTGATTGATTGACGTCGCCGTTAAGTCGAATGTGCCGATGTCCGCTGGCGCATCCGGGATGCTCGGAAAACGAAAGGTCAGCACAGGTCAACAATGACCGCCCCTCTTCGATCTCGACGTCACGGGCCACGACCTAGGGCTCCGTGCCGAGCACCGCCACGGCGACCTGCGAGCGCTGCCAATCGGCCAGAATATGGAACATGTAGAGGGCCGGATCATGTGTCTCCACCACTTTGCAGTGCACTTGGCCGTTCACGGGCGGCCCCATGATCAGTGCGGCGAGGATCGCGTCGAGCGTCGGAGATTGCCCGCCGAAGGCGCATATTCTTGCATTCACGACGGACGCGGATTGCTTTGAGAGAACACTCATGATAGCCGCCATGCACGGCTAATGAGGCGTGATCGCCATGTCAGACGAGCATTGTCCGTTCACGTGGTCCGATGCTTTTGCTCGCGGCCTTTTTTCCACAGGCAGAATCAGTCTCGTGACGTGCCTCACCTGTTTCGTGCTGGGTTGCCTGCTCACGTGGCGGCTGATTGCTCCGGATGCCTCGATCTTCGCCGATGGTACACCGGGACGTTGGGCGGAAAGCCCCCGCGATTTCCAAGCCTTCGCGACCGCCTCCGCCATCGGTCTCGCCAATCGCTCCGAGGGGCCGCCACGGATCGTCATCGCCGGGACATCGCTCATTCTCGCAGCCTTCGGCTCGCCGGAGCGGACCCAGGAGGTGCTCCAGCGAGACACCGGCCATCCCGTGGAGGTAGCCGTCCTGGCCGCCGGAGCGAATACCCTCTTGCACTCCTTCGCCCTGCTGGACATGTCCTTCAAGACGAGTGGGGGCATCGCCATCCTCGGCATCAACGAATTGACCCTTGGTGTATCGCCGCATGATCAAGACGTGATGATCGAGCGCTCCCCGCTGGGCTTCAGCTCGATGCCAGCCCGCGCCCTCGCAAGGACCGCCCTCGGCAGCCGGCAGCGCATCGAGGCGTTCGGTCCCTTCGATGCGCTGCGGTTCTATGCGGCCCGATTGAGGTCTTACGCGCGCAACGTCCGGAGCGGGCGGCAATTCGAGGCTCAGACGAAATTCCCATTCGAAAGAGAGCCAGAAGGACCGTTACCCGACCTTTCGGCCAAGGCTTGGAGTACCCGCACCATCGAGGACGATGCGGACTTCATGGCGACCACGGAAACGGCTCTTGCCGAGCTCGATGCCATTATCACGCACTTCGAATCCCGCTCCGACGTCGCGCTCGTGCTGATGCTCGACCCTCTCAATTTGGCTACCCTCAAGGATCGACGGACGCTTGAAGCTCTGCAGCAGGCCAGGGAGCGGCTCGAGCAACTGGCCCGGCGTCGCGGTATCCGCCTCAGTGACGCCTTGCGCAATGCACCGATCAAGCCGGCGCAATTCATCGACTACGGACATATTGCCAGCGAAACCGCCCGCAACCAGTTACGCCATGCGCTGTCCGCCGAAATCGCGCCGCTCCTCGGAGATCAGCCGGAATGAAGCGCAATGACCAGGCCCCTCGACGGTTCTACATTGTTCTCCAAGTGCTCCAGGGATTCGTGCTCGGGCTCCTGCTGCTCCTTGCCTTCATCCTATTCTTGTCCGCCACGAGCGACATCTCGCTGTTTCGCTATCAGCAGTTCTGAGCCGAGGCTGCATGGAACGCATCATCATCCCGATCGCGTTCCTCTCGACCGTCCTGGTTTTCTGGATGCTGCCGCGTGCTTGGCGGACGGCGTTTCTGACACTGGCCTCCACGTCGATGCTGCTGTGGCTCGACCCGGCGCCGGTTGCGATCATGGTTTGCATTGCTGCCGGGACATTCGGCTATCTGCGCCTTGCCGAAGGCCGGCCGGCCTGGACCACACCCATCGCCTTCGGGCTCTTGATCGCGGGCATCGCGAGCTATCTCGTCGTCGTCAAGTATCTGCCGGGTCTCGACGCCCTCGCGCGCGGCTCTACCGCACCCGCACCAATCGTGCCGGTCGGACTGAGCTATCTCACGTTTCGCCTGATCCACTACGCCATAGAGACCCATGCCGGCCGTCTCCCGGTGCATTCCTTCGTCGAGTTCATGGCCTACGTCACCTTCGTGCCAATTTTCTCGGCAGGACCGATCGAGCGTTTCGACAGATTTCTGGCGCACCGAGTACAAGTCTGCTCGCGCAATGATCTTCGCGATGGCCTGCAGCGGATCATCCTCGGAATGATCAAGGCGTTCGCATTGCCAACGCTCATCTTATGGGGCACTGCGTTCGACTCGCTGGAGGGCGTCGCCGACAGCCTCCTCGCATCCGCCGGCGGTCCAGCCGCAGCCTTGGTCTGGACAGCGCTTGCCGTGACGACGCTGTCCTTCTACCTCAATTTCGCGGGCTACTCCGACATCGCCATTGGCAGCGCCAGACTACTCGGGTTCGGCATCGCCGAGAACTTCAACAGGCCCATCCTATCGACAAGCATCGTCGAATTCTGGCGACGCTGGCATATAACCCTGGGCGAATGGGCCCGCACCTACGTCTTTTTTCCGGCTTCCCGCCTAGTGCAGAGCGCGACCCTCGGCGCGCTATTGTCTTTCATGGTGATCGGCCTTTGGCATGCCGGGACGATCCACTGGCTCGCCTATGGCCTCTGGCACGGATGCGGAGTGATCGTCGCCAACGCCTACACCAAGAGGGGCTGGCGGCTTTCGCACAATGCGCAACTGGCTGCGGGCCTGGGCTGGCTGCTGACGATGGGGTTCGTCACGCTCGGAACGGCATTCCCTGTACTTTCGGGAAGGGGGTCGCTGGTCGACTCGATCACCTTGATTGCCGCAGCCTTCGGGGTTCGCTTGTGACGGCGGCGCCGCCCTCCCCGCTCCTGGCCGCATCACGATGTCGCTTGTAGGCTATGCCATCGAGGAGTGCTTCCATAGCGGCGCTGGTCACGTCAGGAGCAACTCCGATACAGCTCCAGGACGGACACATCGCGTTGTCCCGCATGGCCACCACCACGCGCACCATTTGACCGTTCGCTGTCGCCAGCGTGCGGAACTGCGTGCTGTCGAGCGACAACCCATCCAGGCCACCTGGAGGCGAACCGTGCGCATTGCATAACGCATCGAGGAGCGCGGTGACGAGCTCCGAGCCTGACCCGCGACTGAAAACCGACGCCGACTTGGGTTCGGTCGTCGTCTGGACTTGAACATGGAGGCCTGGAGCGTTCGGTACTCCGCTGCTGTAGCATTGCTCGATGGCGATCCGAAAGGTTCGATCCTCGGACGATGCCGGCTCGCCATTGATTGCCCGACGCACCAGAAGCTCGAACGAGGCCGGTGCCAGATCATAGGCATAGCCCGCGGCCTCCCGCGTCTTGACCGTTTCGAGTAGCCGGTCCAGTTGCGGATCGTCCTCGTCGACGGCCATTCCCATGTCGCGCAGGGCCGTCAGCAGATTGGATCTGCCAGCCTGGTTCGAAACGAGCACGCGCTGCGCATTGCCGACGCTCTCGGGGAGAATGTGTTCATAGGTGCCCCGGTCCTTGGCGAGACCGGAGGCATGAATTCCACACTTGGTCGCGAAGGCGAAATCCCCGACATAGGGTGCCTGGGCATTGGGCGTCCGGCCGAGGATCTCGTCGAGCAGCAGGCTCGCATGCCGCAGCCGGCGAAGCTGGTCGCTCGTGACAGCGCATTCAAAACGGTCGGCCAGGGCCGGCTTCAACAGCAAGGTCGGAATGATCGTCGTCAGATTGGCATTGCCGCACCGCTCGCCGATGCCATTGAGCGTCCCTTGGATCTGCCGGCAGCCGGCACCGATGGCGGCAAACGTATTTGCGACCGCATGCCCGGTGTCATCGTGGGTGTGAATGCCGAGGTGCTCACCGGGGACCACGCGAGCCGTCGCGGTGACGATCTGCTCGATCTCGAGCGGCAGGCTGCCGCCATTGGTGTCGCACAGGGACACCCATCGCGCACCGGCTTCGAACGCTGTCTGGACGACACTCAGTGAGTAGGCCGGATTGGCCTTGAACCCATCGAAGTAGTGCTCGCAATTGAGCGTCACGTCCCGGCCCGTCGCCGCGGCGGCCGCGACACTCTCGCGAATGATCGTCAGGTTATCCTCGCCGGTGATGCCGAGCGCCACACGCGCATGATAGTCCGAGGACTTTCCTACCAGGCAAATGGCATCCGAATTCGACTTGAGCACGGCCTGCAGCACGCCGTCATCCGTGACCGTCGCCCCCACGCGCCGCGTCATGCCGAACGCGGTCAGGCGTGCGTGCGAGAGCGCGGGACGCTCGTCGAAAAAGGCGGTATCGGTCGGATTGGAGCCGGGAAATCCGGCCTCGACATAGTCGATGCCAAGATCGTCGAGCGCGACGGCGATGCGCAGCTTGTCGGCGAGCTGGAACGAAATGCCGACCGTCTGGGCGCCATCGCGCATCGTCGTGTCGAAAAGGAAGATCCGGTCCTTGATGCTCAGCCCCCGTCGGCGAAAGGTTGCTTTGGTGCATGGCACGAGCCAGTCACCGCAGCCGGTTCGTCATCACTCATCTGCACACATCGTTGCGAAGTCAAACGGGCCAACGATTGGGTAGTGGAAAACCGGAAGCTTCAATGAACAGCATGCCTGTGCGGACACCACTCAGCCGACCTACGTGTCCCTGAGGTGAGCCAGCCCGCTCGGATCACTGCAGGGAGGCTGCCCATGGCACACACCACAGAGTGGCGTGCACCATGGGCCTAGGTTTACGGGACGGCGGCAAGACCGCCCGTCAGCTCACGGCCGATGCGGCACCAGGGCGTTGGCGCCGTGCCGCAGATCTTGCACGGCCCTCAAGCCATCTCGCTGCCACTCCGCCAGTGTCGCCATGCGAAGCCCCAGTCGGCCGTAGCGGACGGCGTAGTGACCATCCGCCATGGTCGCCACGGCATCGGGTCGCTTCGCGAGGATGTCCTGGGCCATGACGCCGACGTAAGTGTTGCCTGAGGCATCGAAGTTCTCGATGTAGCGGAAGCTGTACAGCCGGGTGCCGTCATCGAGCGTCGCGAGCAACTCGATGTCGCGCTTGAGGCGCCGGTCCGAGGCGAGGGCAATGTTCATGTCCACCTCGAGCGTGCAGGAGTTTCCATTGACCGTGAGGATGAAACCGGCGGCATACACTCCTCCGAAATAGTTCCAAGCGTCAGGCCCGACGAAATCTGGCGTGAGCTCGTAGAGAAAGTATTGAGCATCAAGCGGAGGGAGGGTGAATGTCCCCGAGAAGGTCTCGGGGCTGCTGGCCAGCAACTCGGCCAGCGTCTGGCCCGTCGCATTGATGAAACTCGCCAGATTGAGGGTCGTGGGCGCGCCAAGAACCGAAAAGTCGCTTGGCGCTCCCAGGACCGCGTTCTGCAAGACAGTCATGTTTAGAGGCGGCACGTCGGGGTCGCCGAAGTCCGGCCAGATCAGCTGGATCGGCGCCGACGGCCCGCCGCAAACATTGGCGAGCGTGAAACCGACCTCGACCGGTGGCTCGACAGGCTCATCACTATTCAAGTTGGTGATGGCCGTGCGAATTGTGCGTGATTTCAACCGTCTGACACTGACCGGGCGGTTGTTGCGCCGGACTGGCTGGAACAGATCCTGTCCGCCACCGCGTCCATAGGCGGGCGCGGGATCGCTGTCCTTGAGCGAACCAGGACCGTCTTTGAGCGAGCCGCCGCCATAACTAGCGCTCGCATGCCTGGCAGGCTCGCCCAACGGGATCGACAGGCGCACGCCGCCGGCGACCTGGTCGTCATAATGTGCATCGTTGCTGTAGCTCGCCTCGAGCGTCAGCCGCGTATTGGGCGCTGCCTCGAAGGGGTAGAGATCGAGTTCCACCCGGCCGCGTCCGCCGATCACGTCGCCGCCGTCCTCGTCCAACCCCATATAGTCGTAGATGCCCGCGAACAGGCGAAGCTCGCCCGGCCTGCGGCCCGCGACCAGCGCCGGCATGGCGAAGCGCAATCCGGCCTCGGCGTCGAACCCGCTCGGTGTCTTCTCGTCGTAGACGCTCGTGATCGTAGTGACGGTTCTCTGCGCGGCCGTGACGGTGGTGCGGCTTTCAACCTCGGCCCACTCGCCAGAGGTATCGTCGAAAGGCGTGAAGCCGTTGATGCGGGCGATGATCCGCGGTCCGAAATACTCGGCACCGGCGATGAACCGTTGAAACGTGTGATCGTAGCGTGTGCGCATCGTGTCGGCACCGAGCCACAACCCGAGTACGCCGCTACCATTATCGAGGAGCGTCCGATAGCCGAGATAAGCGCCGACGTTGTAGGAGCCATCGCCCAGATCGTCGGAGTTACCGATGAATTTGGCATCCGCTCCGAGGAACAGCGCGGCATGCGAGCCGCGCAGCGCCAGCGGCACGATGGCGTTGACCTCACCGGAGCCGCCATCCTCAGTCACGAAGCCGCCAATCTCGACGCCGGGAATATTGTAGGTCGGCGTAGACAGGCCCTCAGAAGATGCCAGCGCATCCTCGGCTACCACATCTTCGGCCTGCACCGGCATCGCAGCCGCGGCCAGTAGCAGCACTAAGGACGTTAGGCCAGCGACCCGAGTTCTCCAAAACCTTCGCATTCCAAGCCCCCTTGCGAAAAACACGATCCAGCGCGCACGACACACAGGCGATCGACGGAACGACCGTTTAGTAGGCAACAATTGTTTTGTGCGGGGACGGACGCAGGGACGGGATCGTCACCGAATCGGTTATGTCGGCCCGGTGAAGGGCGAGCGCTCTAATTCAGTGTGCTGATTCTCGGTATCACGACAGTAATCCGTCGAGAAGCTCAGCAATGCACATACCTTGGGAAAAACAGTGTTGCCCGTAACTGCAAAGCAACAAGTCGAGCGTTTGATTGCGGCGGATGGTCCCTTGCCTCAGGAACGAAAGCGCCGCCCAGGATGGCTATCGAGCCCTATCGACATGTGAGTAAGGCCGAACGAGGTCCCTCTCGCAGCGTGGCTGCTGCTGCCGGTCGCTTCGGGCGGATCACTGGCATTGGAATGCCAGAGACAGGGGAGCCCGGCACGGGCTGCCCCCGCCGCTCCATAGGTCCTCGCAAATCGACAACCGATTGAGATCGTTGGATCGTCAGGACGTGCCCCAACCCATAACGTCCTGACTCGAATCAACCAACCTCCGGCGAACTCGGGGCGGTTCATCTCTTCCCTGAGTTGGAGGAGTATCTGCGACAGCTTCCGCGTCTTGGCCTACCCATCGTCCTGACCGCTGGGCGAAGGGCGCGCGCGGTGACCTGCTCGTCTGCGTACACCCGGCACAAGGTTCGGCAAGCTCGATGTGACGCCGGGCGTTCCGATCACGTGCGCCTCGATGCTTGGCGGCATGGCGGGCTGACCGAACTGGGTGACGCGGGTGCGACAGAGTTCGAAGGCATGGCGGCATCCATACACAGGACCCCGCAGGCGCATCGACTGTACGTCAAGCGCTCTCGGGCCCATCCTGTCACAGCAGCCCGCAACCGATGACGGCCGATCGAACGCAGCTAGAACTAAAGGTGCACGACTTTTCGGAATGGAGCACCACGTTCCGAAAAACCTTTTAGAATCATGGCGCTCCCTACGGGAGTCGAACCCGTCTTTTCAGATTGAAAATCTGACGTCCTAACCGATAGACGAAGGGAGCGGCTGGACGGGGTCGGTATAGTGGGGTTCGCCCAGGCTGACAAGCAAGGCACAGGCGCGGACCTTGCTCACCCCTCGCCATCCGCCTTCGAGCTAGC
Organism: Hyphomicrobiaceae bacterium; assembly: GCA_041397825.1. GTDB lineage: Bacteria > Pseudomonadota > Alphaproteobacteria > Rhizobiales > Hyphomicrobiaceae > JANNSX01. The sequence goes on along the minus strand of JAWKVX010000007.1, from coordinate 85,720 downwards.
GTCTTGCCGGCGGTAGCTCCCCTTGCCCTTCCTCGGGCGTTCCGGTCGCGGCCGATAGCGGCCCTGCGAAAGATTCTGCGCCACCGGGTTGCGCGACTTCGCTCCGGAGCCGGTCTTTGCTCCCGCCGTCCTCCGTCGCCGGCCCGCCTTGCCCATCCGATCTCACTCCTGCTGGCGCGGATCGGCGATGTCGTCGATGGTGAGCTCCGTCTTTTCGCGCCCACCCCAGCTGTCGCGGCGGATCTGGCCGGCGACATGGACGGGAAGAGCATTCGATGCCCCGAGGATCGCCTCACCGAGCGGCGAGCCGACGACCCGGAAAGCGATCGCATCTAGACGGCCGCCGTCGGTCGATTCGATCGTAACCCGCACATGGCTTTCGCCGACCACGCGGGCCGAGCGCAGGCGATGCGCGGGAAAGACGAAACGCGGATTGGGGTTGCCCTGGCCATAGGGCCCGGCGCGTTCGAGCAGGCCGACCAGCTCCGCGGTCACGCTCCGGGGGGTGAGCGCCCCATCGATGGCAAGGCCACTCCGCGCGCGTGCACGCCCAACGGAGCCGCCGATGGCGTCGACGAAATGCGCCCGAAGTGCGTCGAGCTTCGCCTCATCGACCGTAAGGCCGGCAGCCATGGCGTGACCGCCGCCCTTGCGCAGCAAGCCGTCGGTCAACGCCGCGCGAACTGCGGCGCCGATATCGACGCCGGCAATCGAGCGGAGCGAGCCCGTGCCCTGCCCGTCCGGCCCCCAGGCGATGACGCATGCCGGCCGCTGGAAGCGATCGGTCAAACGACTGGCGACCAGACCGACCAATCCCTTGTGCCAATCCTTCGAGCCGGTGATCAGCATGGGGAGGGCCGGGTTGTCGGCAATCTCGAGCTCGGCGGCGGCGAGCGCCTGCTCGAGGATCGTCGACTCCATCGCCTTGCGCTCCTTGTTGAGCTTATCCAACAGGACGGCAATGCGGGCGGCCTCGGCATCGTCATCGATCGACAGCAGCTCGGCGCCCAGCGCCGCATTGCCGATCCGGCCGCCGGCATTGATCCGCGGGCCAAGCACATACCCGAGATGATAGGTCGTCGGCGGCTGATTGAGGCCAGCCGCATCGGCGAGTGCGCGCAGGCCGATGTTGCGACGCTGGCGCATCACCTGCAAGCCCTTGACCACATAGGCGCGGTTCAGGCCCTCGAGCGGCACGACATCGCAGACGGTCGCCAGTGCCACGAGATCCAGCCATTCGAGCAGCGGCGGCTCGGCGATGCCTCGCGTCTTGTAGAAGCCGCGGCGGCGAAGGGCCCGCGCCGTCGCGACGAGCAAGAGATAGACGACGCCCGCCGCGCAGAGATGACCTTGACCCGAGACGTCGTCCTGACGGTTTGGATTGACGACCGCGGCGACGGCGGGCAGGCGCTCGTCGGCCTGATGGTGGTCGACGACGATCACCTCGGCACCGAGCGGCTTCGCACCGGCAAGCACATCATGGCTGACCGTGCCGCAATCGACCGTGATGATCAGCCGGGCGCCTTCCTTGACGAGCGTCTCGATCGCCTCGGTGTTTGGCCCATAGCCTTCGAAGATGCGATCGGGGATGTAGATGCGCCCCGCCGAACCATGCGCCGCCAGAAAGCGCCGCATCAGGGCCGACGAGCACGCCCCGTCGACGTCGTAGTCGCCGAAGATGGCCATCCGCTCACCGGCCTCGATGCCATCGGCAAGCCGATCGGCGGCCTTCTCCATGTCCTGGAGCACGGCCGGATCGGGCATCAGCGCCTTGAGCGTCGGGTCGAGCAGGACCGGCACGCTCTCGAGGGTGGCGCCGCGCGCGGCAAGCACGCGGCCGAGTAGCTCGGGCAGGCCGTGCCGCTCGCTGATGGCACTGGCGAGATTGGTCTGCGCAGGCTCGAGGCGACTCGTCCATTGAAAGCCGCGGGCCGAGCGCGTCACGCCCAGGTACGACTCGGCAGGTGCGGGCACATCCATCTTGCGACGCTCCGCGCGCAAGCGAGCCTCCATCGGTACGCCGTCGGTCAGCTCAGCGTCTGCTGGCCGGACAACCCATGCTTCGTTCTGATCCAGCGCACGGTCTTCGTCGCCGAGCGCATGACCACCGTCTCGGTCTCGATCGAGCCGGAGCGGAACTTCACGCCATCCAGCATGTTGCCATCCGTGACGCCGGTCGCCGAGAAGAAGACGTCGCCGGAGGCAAGGTCCATCATGGTGTATTTGCGCCTGATGTCCTTGATGCCGACTGCCTCGGCGCGCTGGTAGTCGGCATCCTTCATCGGATAGAGCCGGGTCTGGATCTGGCCGCCGACGCACCGGAGCGCGGCTGCCGCCAGCACACCTTCCGGCGCACCACCGACGCCGAAATAGATATCGATGCCGGTTTCCTCCGGGTCGGTCGTATGGATCACACCGGCGATGTCACCGTCGCCGATGAGCCGGATGGCCGCGCCTGTTTTTCGCACAGCTTGGATGATCTTCTCGTGCCGGGGACGGTCGAGAATGCAAGCTGTGATGTCGGTCAACTTGACGCCCTTCGCCTTGGCGAGGCTGGCGATGTTCTCGTCCGGTGTGGCATCGAGATCGACCGTGCCCTCCGGGTAGCCGGGGCCGATGGCGATTTTGTCCATGTAGATGTCGGGGGCATGCAGCAGCGTCCCGTGCTCGGCCATCGCCAGGACGGCGAGCGAGTTTGGCAGGTTCTTCGCGCACACCGTCGTGCATTCGAGGGGATCGACGGCGATGTCGACCTTGGGGCCCTTGCCGGTGCCGACCTCCTCTCCGATGAAGAGCATCGGCGCCTCGTCGCGCTCCCCCTCGCCGATGACGATGCGCCCCTGGATGTCGATCCGGTTGAGCTCACGGCGCATGGCGTCGACGGCGGCCTGATCGGCGGCCTTCTCGTCGCCACGGCCCCTGAGCCGGGCGGCGGCGATCGCGGCCTGTTCCGTCACGCGAACGATCTCGAGGGTCAGGGCCCGGTCGAGCACCCCGACCGTTTGCTTCTTGGACATGCGTCTCTCCCGGCTGCGCCTCGGCGCAGCGCCTCCTATCACAGCTTCTCGATTCGGATCATCTGCGGCTTCTCGGCGACATGGCCGCTCTTCGAAATCTCGTCGAGCGCTGCTCGGATGGCGGCCTCGGTGGTCTCGTGCGTGATGAGAACGACCGGCGTCGGCTGGCCGGAAGCAACCTCCGGCTGGCTCTGCTCGCCCACGCCGCGCGGACGCTTCTGCACGATGCTGTCGAGCGACACCTTCTTGCCGGCCATCGAGCCGGCGATGGCTGCGAACGCTCCGTGCCGGTCATACACGGCCAAGCGAATATAATAGCCGCCGGCATGGGCCCTGAGCGCCGCCCGCTCGAGCCTGACGAGCTTGCCGGACGGAGTGATGAAGGGCGGTGTGACGTCCCCCTTGGCGATGTCGGCGATGTCGCTGACCACCGAGGAGGCGGTGGCCCGCTGACCGGCCCCCGGGCCGACGAGGGTCAGGGCGCCGACATAGTCCGCATCGATGGCGACGCAGTTGGTCACCCCGCCAACCTCGGCGATGGCGGAATGCACCGGCACCATCGCCGGATGCACGCGCTGCTCGATGCCGCTGTCGGTCGCCTGCGCGACCCCGAGCAGCTTGATCCGATAGCCCAGATCCTCTGCCGCCTCGATGTCGGCGGACGTGATGCTCTCGATGCCCTCGATGTCGATCTCCTCCGGCGCGATGCGCGTCGAGAAGGCCAACGAGGCGAGAATGGCAAGCTTGTGGGCGGTGTCGAACCCGCCGATGTCGAAGGTCGGGTCGGCCTCGGCATAGCCGAGTTTCTGCGCCTCTGCGAGGACGTCGCCGAAAGCCCGCCGCTCAGAGAGCATCTTGGTCAGGATGAAGTTGCAGGTGCCGTTCAGAATGCCATAGACGCGCGAGATGCGATTGGCGAGCAGGCTCTCCCGCAATGTCTTGATGACGGGAATGCCGCCGGCGACCGCCGCCTCGAATTTGAGGCCGACACCGCGCTTCTCCGCCATCTCTGCGAGCGACACGCCATGCGCGGCGATGAGCGCCTTGTTGGCCGTGACGACATGCTTGCCCGTCTGCAGCGCGCGCTCGACCGCCGATTTGGCTGTGCCCTCGGCGCCGCCGATCAGCTCGACGAGCACGTCGATGCGTTCATCGCCGGCGAGCTTGACCGGGTCGTCGACCCAGTCGACGCCCTTCAGAGCGACCGCGCGCTGCTTGTTCCGATCGCGAGCGCTGACGGCCACCACCTCGACCTCACGGCCGAGACGGCTTGCCATATGCGCCGCATGCTCGCGTAGCAACATCACCACGCCGCCACCGACCGTGCCGAGTCCGGCAATGCCCAGTCGTAGCGGCTTCGTCATATCGGATGCCCCGCGCCTTGGAAAATCAGTTGAATTGCGCGGTCGTTATGCCCGTTTTCGCTCCGAAGATCGAGCCTCATTTCGGCGCAGGCAGGGCCGGCTTGCCTACTGATCGGTGTTGACCGAAGCGGGGATATATTTCGGTGCCCCCTCGGGGGAGGAGGCCTGAGCGACATTCTCGGCCTGGGCAGTGCTCAAGTCCTTGATTTCCTCGCGCTGCTCGGCGGGCGTCAGCGTTTTCTGGCCGATGATGTCGCCGATCGGCAGCTTAGGAAAGCCAGGCGCCTGAGAGCAACCTGCCATTGCCCCGGCCGCAGCAAAGACGATGAGCACAGCCCCAAAGTTGCCGATCGCACGCGAAAGTCCCATTATCGGCGCTGCCTCATCGAGCCTCGTCACAGAGGTCCTTTACCAGATTCACCGCAGCCTGCGCGCTTTGTCACGGTGCCATGTGATAAGCTTCTACACTAAGAGCGGCGAATATGTCATTTATGATGCGCCGCAATAGGTGCGATGCACCATTGCCGGCCGCAACCTCCAGTGAGAGATGGGACCGCCTATGCAAAAAGCAACGGACCAGTCCGCAAATGGCGCTTGGCGTGTGGCCGATGCGGCACTCCTGACACAGAACCTGCTCAAGGTCTTCGAGGAAGGCAATAAGGCCATGGCCAGCTACATGGCCAAGCCCAATGGCTCAGGCCCCATGTCGCTTGTCCGCGACACTCAGGAGGCGGGCCGCGTGCTGGGCGAGGTCATGCAACAGTGGATGCGCGAGCCGCAGAAGCTGGCCGAGGCACAGACCGAGCTTGTGCAGGGCTACATGGAGCTCTGGAGCCGGTCGATGCGCCGCATGATGGGCGAGGAGGTCGAGCCGGTCGTGACACCGGAGCCCGGCGACAACCGCTTCAAGGACGCGGATTGGACCGCCAATCCCTTTTTCGACTTCTGGAAGCAGGTCTACCTGCTGACTTCCAAATGGGCCGAGGACTTGGTCGACCAGACGGAAGGGCTGGATCCTAAGACCAAGCACAAGGCCGAGTTTTTCATTCGCCAGATCGCCACGGCGACCTCGCCGTCGAATTTCGCCTTCACCAATCCCGAAGTGATGCGGGAGACGTTCCAGTCGAACGGCGAAAACCTGCTGCGCGGCATGCAGAACCTGGCCACTGACATGGCGAAGTCGAACGGCGTGCTGCAGATCAGCCAGACGGACACCACCGCCTTCGAGGTCGGCAAGAATGTCGCCACCACGCCCGGCAAGGTCGTCTTCCAGAACGACATCCTGCAACTCATCCAGTACACGCCGACCACGCCGAACGTACACGAGGTGCCACTGCTCATCGTGCCGCCGTGGATCAACAAATTCTATATTCTCGACCTGCAGCCGTCGAAATCCTTTGTCAAATACGCCGTCGACCAGGGCTTCACCGTCTTCATCGTCTCCTGGGTCAACCCGGACGAGCGCCTCTCGCACAAGACGTTCGAGGACTACATGCGCGAGGGCATCCTCGCCGCTTCCGACGCCGTGACGGAGGCGACAGGTGTCGAGAAGATCAACATTCTCGGCTATTGCGTCGGCGGCACGCTTCTCGGTACGACGCTCGCCTGGCTGGCGGCCAAGAACATCGACCGCTACCACTCGGCGACCTTCCTGGCGGCGCAGATGGATTTCTCGAAGGCCGGCGATCTGCTCGTCTTCATCGACGATGCCCAGCTCAAGGCGCTCGAGGAGATGATGGTGGAGCGTGGCTACCTCGACGGGTCGAGCATGGCCAATGTCTTCAACATGCTGCGGCCCCGCGACCTGATTTGGCCCTACATCGTCAACAACTACCTGCTGGGACGCAAGCCCTTCCCCTTCGACCTCCTGTTCTGGAACCAGGACTCGACCCGGATGCCGGCGGCCAATCACAAATTCTATCTGCGCGAGTTCTACCACGAGAACAAATTCTCCCGTGGCCTGATGGAGCTCGGCGGCGTCAGGCTCGATCTCAAACGCGTGAAACTCCCGATCTATGAGCTTGCGACCCGCGAGGATCATATTGCGCCGGCGCGGTCGGTGCTGATCGGGGCCCAATTGTTCGGTGGTCCCGTTCGCTACGTGCTGGCCGGATCTGGACACATCGCCGGCGTCGTCAATCCGCCCGGCAAGGTCAAGTACCAGCATTGGACGAACGACCGGCTGGCGCCGACGCTGGAGCGCTGGCTCGAGACGGCCGAGGAGCACCCGGGCTCCTGGTGGCCGGACTGGATCGAGTGGCTGAGGAAACAGTCGGGCGATACGGTGCCGCCGCGCTTTCCGGGCGACGGCGAGCTTCGAGTCATCGAGGATGCGCCGGGAAGCTATGTGAAGGCCGGGAGCTGAGGTCGGCCATGCCGCCGCGGATCGTCCTCGACCATATCGCCATCGCCTGCGCAACGCTCGCCGAGGGCATCGACTGGGTCGAGGAGCGGCTCGGGGTGCGGGTTCCGCTTGGCGGGAAGCACCCGATCATGAACACCCACAACGCCGTCATGAGCCTCGGCGACGGCGTCTATCTCGAGATCGTGGCCGCCGATCCGGAGGCTGGTCCGGCCGAGCGTTCCCGTTGGTTCGGCCTCGATGACCCCGAGGTCAAATCCCGCCTCGCGGCCGAGGGACCGTTCCTGGCGGCCTGGATCGCCCGCTCCGACGATGTCGCCCGGACGGTCGAGCTCGCTCGGACCGATCTCGGCAAGGTCTACACCATGCGTCGGGGCGAGCTCGTCTGGCAGATCGCCATCCGCGACGACGGGTCGGTGCCGATGGGCGGGCTGCATCCGATCGTCATCGAATGGCCGCCCGGGCCGCATGTCTCGACCCGGATGGCCGACCTCGGCTGCCGGCTCGAGCGCCTCGTCCTCCGCCCGACCGTCGCCGGTTCGCTAGAGACCGCATTGCAGGCCATCGGCGCCGAGGGCCTTGCCGAGATCCGTCCGCCGAAGCGCGGAGGCGACCTCGTCGAGGCCGTGTTGCGCCGGCCGGATGGTCACCACGTCAGTCTTGCGGGCGGCATGCCCACGCGAGGAAGGGGCTGCGAATAGCGGGAAACACTGCCCCGCGCCTACAGCCGCTGCTCCACGACGATCTTTCGCGAAATTACCCTCGGCCTGTTCCGTCGGGAACTCCGGCCCGCCCGGTGGTCGTCTAAATGATGGTCATGGCGGCGGAGAGAGCAGAGCCACCCCGCAGCCGGTTCGCAGAGCCAACAACCAACAAGGGGAGCTTCCCATGAAAAAGATCATCCTCACCGCCACCGTCGCCCTCGTCTCCACCCTCGCCGTCTCCAGCGCCTTCGCCGGCGGCTGCGGTGGCTACAGCTACGACAGCTACTCGGGTGGCTACTCGACGACCTACACCCCCGTCTATTCCAGCGGCTACAGCAGCTACGGCTACTGAGCTTCGGTTCCAAGATAGCAACACTCCATCAAGGGAGGCTCCCATGAAAAAGATCATCGCTCTCACGACGCTCGCCTTCACCCTCGCCGCGGCCGGTTCCGCCATGGCCGGTGGCTGCCGTGACAACTACTCCTATGACACCTACTCGGGCGGCTACTCGACGACCTACACGCCCGTCTACAGCGGCAGCTACGGCTACTGAGCCCGGCCATCGGCCAAATAAGAACCCCCCGGAGCCAGGCTTCGGGGGGTTTTGCCCGCGAGACCGACGATCCAGCGGCTTTTTTCTTCTCGCCCTGTTCCGCCCGGAACTGCCGCCAGGCCGGTGTCCCACCAAATATCGGTCATGGCGGCGAGGAAGACCGGAACGGCACGCATCCCAACAGCCAGAGCCAAACAACACCGGACAAGGGAGCTTCCCATGAAAAAGATCATCCTCACCGACCCGAATTTTTCTTCTCGCCCTGTTCCGCCCGGAACTGCCGCCGCGGCCGACGTGTCCCGGTCATGGCGGCGAGGAAGACAACGGCACCGCAGCCCAACAGCCAGAGCCAAACAACACCGGACAAGGAGCTTCCCATGAAAAAGATCATCCTCACCGCCACCGTCGCCCTCGTCTCCACCCTCGCCGTTTCCAGCGCCTTCGCCGGCGGCTGCGGCGGGTACAGCTACGACAGCTACTCGGGCGGCTACTCGACGACCTACACCCCCGTCTACTCCAGCGGCTACAACAGCTACGGCTACTGAGCCCGGCCATCGGCCAAGACAAGAACCCCCGGAGCCAGGCTTCGGGGGTTTTGCTTTGTCGCGAGCCGACGATCCAGCGGCGGACCTCAGACCCCGAATTTTTCTTCTCGTCCTGTTCCGCCCGGAACTGCCGCCAGGCCGGTGTCCCACCAAATATCGGTCATGGCGGCGAGGAAGACCGGAACGGCACCGCAGCCCAACAGCCAGAGCCAAACAACACCGGACAAGGGAGCTTCCCATGAAAAAGATCATCCTCACCGCCACCGTCGCCCTCGTCTCCACCCTCGCCGTCTCCAGCGCCTTCGCCGGCGGCTGCGGCGGGTACAGCTACGACAGCTACTCGGGCGGCTACTCGACGACCTACACCCCCGTCTACTCCAGCGGCTACAACAGCTACGGCTACTGAGCCCGGCCATCGGCCAAGACAAAACCCCCCGGAGCCAGGCTTCGGGGGGTTTTGCTTTGTCGCGAGACCGACGATCCAGCGGCGGACCTCAGACCCCGAATTTTTCTTCTCGTCCTGTTCCGCCCGGAACTGCCGCCAGGCCGGTGTCCCACCAAATATCGGTCATGGCGGCGAGGAAGACCGGAACGGCACCGCAGCCCAACAGCCAGAGCCAAACAACACCGGACAAGGGAGCTTCCCATGAAAAAGATCATCCTCACCGCCACCGTCGCCCTCGTCTCCACCCTCGCCGTCTCCAGCGCCTTCGCCGGCGGCTGCGGCGGCTACAGCTACGACAGCTACTCGGGCGGCTACTCGACGACCTACACCCCTCCAGTCTACTCCAGCGGCTACAACAGCTACGGCTACCTCAGAGCCCGGCCATCGGCCAAATAAGAACCCCCGGAAACAACACCGGACAAGGGCTTCCCATGGGGTCGCCCTCGTCTCCACCCTCGCCGTCTCCAGCGCCTTCGCCGTCCGTGAGCGGTGGTCAGCCCTTGATGTCGGCCGCCACCTGCATCTTGACGATCTTATCGGGATCGCGCACGGGCTCACCGCGCTTCAACTTGTCGACATGCTCCATGCCTTCGCTGACCTTGCCCCAGACGGTGTACTGGCCGTCGAGAAAGCGAGCGTCGTCGAAGCAGATGAAGAACTGGCTGTCGGCGCTGTCGGGATTCTGCGCCCGCGCCATCGAGGCGACGCCGCGGACATGCGGTTCCTTCGAGAATTCCGCTTTAAGTTTCTTGCCCGAGCCGCCGGTACCCGTGCCGGTCGGATCGCCGCCCTGGGCCATGAAGCCATCGATGACGCGATGGAACACGACCCCGTCGTAGAAGCCTTCGCGCGCCAGCTCCTTGATGCGGGCCACATGGCCGGGGGCGAGATCGGGGCGAAGCTCGATCACCACCCGGCCATGGGTGATCTCCATGACGAGCGTGTTCTCAGGATCTTTGAATTTGGCCATGCTGGCTCCGTTTCTTGGTGGGACTCTCAGGTCTACTGCATCATCGACATCGAGACGATCTTGTCGGGATCGCTCACCATACCGCCGTCGCCTTCGCCGGGCTTGACGGCGTCGATCAGCTCCATGCCGTCGATGACCTTGCCGAACACCGTGTACTGGCCCGCGAGATGCCCGCAACCCGTATCGGTGAAGCAGATGAAGAACTGGCTGTTGGCGCTGTCGGGATCGGCAGTGCGGGCGGCCCCCAACGTGCCGCGGACGAAGGGCTCCTGCGTAAACTCGGCTTTCAAGTCAGGATAGGACGAGCCACCAGAGCCGGTGCCGGTCGGATCGCCGGTCTGGGCCATGAATTCGGGAATGACGCGATGGAAGACGATCCCGTCGTAGAACTTCTCGGCGATGAGCTGCTTCATGCGCTCGACGTGAAGCGGTGCCAGGTCCGGCCGGAGCTCGATCGTCACCTTCCCGCTCGCCAGCTCCATTACCACCATGTTCTGCGGGTCGCCGGCGTGGGCAAGACCCGTGCCCAGCAATAGCCCCACCGCGACGGCGGCTGCTCGAATGAGTTTCATGATCGATGATCCTTTTCCGAGGGACTAGCCCCTCTTGGCCGCAAAGCGCTTGTCGAGACGCTTTGCCACGGCCGGCGAGACGAAAGCGGAGACATCCCCGCCCATGGCGGCGATCTGCCGGACGAGATTGGCGGCGATGTGGCGGACGTCAGGCGAGGCCGCCAGGAAGACCGTCTGGATGCCGGGTCGCATCTCGCCATTCATGCCGGCCATCTGCATCTCGTAGTCGAAGTCCGTACCGTCGCGGAGACCTCGGATGATGACGCCGGCTCCGGCATTGGCCGCCGCATCGACGGCGAGGTTGGCGAAGGTCACGACCTTGACGGTGCGATTGCTCTTCCGTGCGATCGGTGCAATCTCGGACTCCAGCATGGCGACCCGGTCCGCCGCCGGAAACAGCGGCTCCTTGCCGTGATGCACGCCGATGCCGATGACGAGCTTGTCGACGATCGCCAAGGCCCGCCGGATGATGTCCGTATGACCTTTCGTCACTGGATCGAATGAGCCGGAATAGAAGCCGGTCAATGCCATCGGGACCTCCCTATGCGGCATGGCCGGCGGCTCGCAGACGTTTGACGTCCGGCGGCACGGCCTCCTCGACGAGCTGGCGAACGACATCCTCGAGCTTGCCGGTCTGCTGCTGCTGCGAGCCGAGCCGGCGCACGGAGACCGTGCCCTCCTCCGCTTCGCGCTTTCCGACCACCAGCATCACCGGAGCCTTGGCATGGCTGTGCTCGCGCACCTTGTAGGTGATCTTCTCGTTACGAAGATCGATCTCGGTGCGCAACCCCTGAGCGCGGCAGCGCCGTCCGATCTCCTCGGCATAGGCGTCGGCATCGGAGACGATGGTCGCCACCGTCGCCTGAACCGGTGCCATCCAGAGCGGCAGATGACCGGCACAGTTCTCGAGCAGGATGCCGAGGAAGCGCTCGAGCGAGCCGCATATCGCCCGATGCACCATGACCGGTTGCTTCTTCTCGCCGTCGGCGGCGATGTAGAAGGCGCCGAACCGCTCGGGCAGATTGAAATCGACCTGCGTCGTGCCGCACTGCCAGTCGCGGCCGATCGCATCCTTCAACGTGTATTCGAATTTCGGGCCGTAGAACGTGCCTTCACCCTCGTTGATGCCGGTCTTGATGCGACCTCCGGACTCCGCCGCCATCTTCTCCAGCGCCTTGCGGAGAATGTTCTCGGCATGGTCCCACATGGCATCGGTCCCGACCCGCTTTTCGGGCCGCGTCGCGAGCTTCACCACGACCTCCTCGAAGCCGAAATCGGCATAGACCGACATCATGAGGTCGTTGATCTTCAGAACCTCCGCCTCGAGCTGATCCTCGGTGCAGAAGACATGCGCGTCATCCTGCGTGAAACCACGCACTCGCATAAGCCCATGCAACGCACCCGACGGCTCGTAGCGATGCACCCAGCCGAACTCGGCCAATCGCATGGGTAGATCTCGGTAGCTCTTGAGACCGTGCTTGAAGATCTGCACGTGGCCAGGGCAGTTCATCGGCTTCAGCGCGAAGATCCGCTGATCGGCAGATTCGTCTTTGGGATTGAGAAAGGCAGTCGCCGACTTCACGGCAAACATGTTGTCCGAGTACCAGCCCCAGTGGCCGGAGGTTTCCCAGAGCGACTTGTCGAGGAGCTGCGGCCCTTGCACCTCCTGATAGTCGCCCTTGAGGCGGCGGCGCATATAGGCGATCAGCTCCTGGAACGCGGTCCATCCCTTGGCGTGCCAGAAGACGACGCCAGGACCTTCCTCCTGGAAATGGAAGAGATCCATCTCGCGGCCGAGCCGGCGATGATCGCGCTTCTCGGCCTCCTCGAGCTGCGTCAGGTAGGCCTTGAGCTCGGCGTCCGTCGCCCAGGCCGTGCCGTAGAGCCGCTGCAGCATCGGGTTGTTGCTGTCGCCGCGCCAATAGGCGCCGGCAATCTTCATGAGCTTGAAGGCGTTGCCGATCTGACCCGTCGAGGTCATGTGCGGGCCACGGCAGAGATCGGTCCATTCGCCCTGACGGTAGATGCGGATCTCGTCCCCTTCAGGGATGGCGTCGACCAGCTCGACCTTGAACCGTTCGCCTTTGTCGCGGAAGAAGGCCTTGGCGCGATCGCGATCCCAAACCTCCTTCGTGAACGGTTTGTTGCGCTTGATGATCTCGGCCATCTTGGCCTCGATCGCCGGAAGATCGTCCGGCGTGAACGGGTCCTGCTTGGCGAAATCGTAATAGAAGCCGTTCTCGATCACCGGGCCGATGGTGACCTGCGTGCCCGGCCACAGCTCCTGCACGGCCTCGGCGAGCACATGCGCCGCATCGTGACGGATGAGCTCCAGGCACTCCGGATCCTCGCGCTTGAGGAACTTGAGGGAGGCATTCCGCGTGATCGGATCATTGAGATCGGCGAGCTTGCCGTCGAGCATCATGGCGACCGTACGCTTGGCGAGCGAGGGTGAGATGCCCTTGGCGACGTCGAGGCCGGTCGTGCCGGAGGGGTAGTTGCGGGAATTGCCGTCGGGAAACGCGATCGTGATCTCGGACATGGCCTTCTTTTCCTCTCACTCGCTGCCTACCAAGCAGGTAAGATGTCGTGGTCTGCGTCACAGACGGTGCACGTTCTATCGGCTTAGGCGAGCCTTGTCACTTGTCCCACGTGACTCTTGAAAATCCTGGAGGATTCTCCATGCGAGCCGTTTTGACTCTTGTTGCCCTGCTGCTGATGGGGGTTGGTCCGCTTTCGGCGGCCGAAATCAAGATGTACCGCCAGTCGGGCTGCTCCTGCTGCGGCAAGTGGGCCGAGCATCTCAGGGCCGCCGGTCACACGGTGACGATCGTCGAAGGCGAGGACATGAGCCTGATCAAGAATCAGGCCGGCGTGCCCGAGGCGCTCCAGTCGTGCCACACAGCGATGGTCGACGGCTATGTCATCGAGGGCCATGTGCCGGTCGCCGACATCGACCGGATCTTGAAGGAGCGTCCCAAGGCCAAGGGCATCGCGGTTGCCGGCATGCCGGTCGGCTCGCCCGGCATGGAGGCCGAGGATGGCGCGACCGAGCCCTATGACGTGATGATGTTCGGTGGCGAGGGGGGCGAGGCGGTGTTCGCCAGTCACTGAGTCCGATCAGGCAACCGCCACCGCCCATACCTCCACGGCGCCCAGGGGTGGCGCTCGGCGCAGATGTCGGGTGCCGGATCGAAACCGCTCGAGCCCCAGGGATGGCAGCGGCTGATGCGGGCGAGCGCAAGCCAGAAGCCGCGCCAGGCGCCGTTTCGGTCGATCGCCTCGAGCGCATACTCCGAGCAGGTCGGGAGATGACGGCATTGCCGTCCGATGAAGCCGGAGAGCGTATAGCGATAGACGATGATCGGCGCCTTCAAGAGGCTTGCGGCAAGGCTCATTCGTAGGGCGTTCCGTCCTTGTGGACGAAGCGGAACGTGCTGCCGCGCTTCTCAGCTTTCAGATCGATGTCGGGATATGTCGCATCCTCGCTCTCTGCGCGCGTGCCGATCTCGAGATAAGTCGCAGGCCTAGCCGACTTGTTGACGAGGTGATGGCCGTTCGCCTCGCCGGCCGGAAAACCGGCGGCCATACCCGGGCTCAGCAGTGTCTCGCCGTGATCGTCGATCAGCGTGATCTCGCCCTCGAGCACATAGATCGCCTCGTCCTCGGCGCGATGCCAATGGCGATGGGCCGACATGGCTCCGGGCTCCAGCGTCGTCAGATTGATGCCGAACTGCGTCAGTCCCATCGGGCCTGTGAGAGCGCGCTTGACGCGCTTGTCGAACCCGTCGGCGAAGGCCTTGGGATAGATGGTGCCCCGCCGGCCTTCGAGGCCGAAAGGATCGCGAATGACGGGCATTTGACCTCCATTTGAAAGCACGTGCGGCGTCGCGCCTTTCTTGACCTATGGTGTGGCGAGGGTCGGGTCAATACGGGCGCTATGAACGCCACACCAAGCCGATCATGGTCCTAGTGGCTCGCACGTCGCACCAAGATCGTGGGCGCGCGCCTCAATGCTTCCGTTCTTCGCGCGACGGGCCACTAGGTGGCAGCGACCGACGACCGCGTCGCCTTGATCTTGGCGATCGCCCGCTCGACCGCCTCGAAGACGAGGAGTGTCGAGGTGTGCCGCGATTTATGATCCCGGACCGGCTCGAGGATCGCCAATTCGGCCCATTTGCCTTGCGGCGCAGGGCCATTCTCCTTGAGCATCCGGCGCATCGCCTCCGCCACATCATGCAGCTCAGCTGCCGTCGACCCGACGATGAGCCGACCGACGATCGAGGCCGAGGCCTGACCGAGCAGGCACGCCCTGACCGTCTGGCCATAATCCGTGATCCGGTCGCCCTCCATCTTCAGATCGACCGTGATCGTCGAGCCGCAAAGCTTCGAATGGGCAGTCTCGGTCGCATCCGGATCACTGAGGCGGCCGGACCGCGGAATGTTTGCCGCCAGCTCCAGGATACGCTGGCTGTAGATGTCCTCGAGCGCTGCCATACCTCTCCTCGGGCGACCTCCGATGTCGCGTCCGGTTGCTTGCGACGCCGGTCGCCCCCCTATATATCGTGTCGGGAAACGGGACGGAAATGGTTGCAGCGGCATGCCGGCCGCGCGCCGTTCCCCGGTTTCGGCAACCATTTACGCCGTTTTCGCGTATTCGGCACAAAATGGTTGGCTTGCGCGCCTCAACCACAGGACCGGCCCTGTCGGCAGGGCGATTGGAAACCCGGATTATGGACCAGTACGTGAAGAAGATCGCCAAGTCGGCCGCTCCGATTGCCGCGCGTTCGGCCGAGCCTCACCGGCCGTCCCGGGAGGAGGCCGAGGAAGCCGTCCGCACCTTGATCGCCTGGGCCGGCGACGATCCGCGGCGCGAGGGGCTCAAGGATACGCCGAAGCGGGTCGTAAACGCTTATCGGGAATTCTTTCGCGGCTACGAGGAGGATCCGCTCGGGGAGCTCAATCGCACGTTCGAGGATGTCGCCGGCTACGACGACATCGTCATGCTGCGCGACATCGACATGAACTCGCACTGCGAGCACCACATGATCCCCTTCATCGGCAAGGCGCATATCGCCTACTTCCCCTCGGAGAAGGTCGTTGGGATCTCGAAGCTCGCCCGCGTCGTCGAGATTTTCTCGCGCCGCCTGCAGACCCAGGAAACCATGACCTCTCAGATCGCCGATGCCATCAACCGGGCGCTGGAACCCCGGGGCGTGGCGGTGATGATCGAGGCCATCCACCAGTGCATGTCGTTGCGCGGCGTTCAAAAGCCGAATGTGGCGACCATCACCACCCAGTTCTCTGGGCTCTTCAAGGACGACCCGGCCCAACAGCAGCGATTTCTGACGCTGGTCCAGCGCGGCGGCCGGAGCTGATCCGGATCGAGGCCGCATGTCCCGAACCGGAGACGACATCGAGACGACCGACGCACTCCGGCCCCGCTTCGACCGGGACGGTTTGGTGCCGGCGATCGCCACCGATGCTCAGACAGGCCTGCCGCTGATGCTCGCCTATATGAACGACGTGGCCCTCCGCCTGACGCTCGAGACCGGCATCGCGCATTTCTGGAGCCGGTCTCGTGGCAAGCTCTGGCGGAAAGGCGAGACGAGCGGCAACGAGCTCAAGATCGTCGAGCTCCGAACCGACTGCGACCAGGACGCCGTCTGGCTCCGGGTCACCGTCGCGGGCGACGGCCGGGCTTGCCACACCGGCGCGAAGACATGCTTCTATCGACAGATCCGCGCAGAGTCCGGGGGAAGCCTCCGGCTTGTGCGGGTGGAGGACTAAGCCCGACTGGCTTCACCCGTTGTCAACGGCCGTCTGTTAACCTTATTTCTCCTTGGCGTCTCCCGGCGCCGGGCCTGCGACAGGCACAGGGCTTGCAGCGAGCGGCCGGCCGTCTCATAGCTCGACCCGGGGGAGCCCGGCGACGACGGCCGTAGCGGAGTGGACGGCATGGCACGCGAGAAGATCGGTGTGGCGTTGGGGGCGGGTGTGGCCCGCGGCTGGGCGCATATCGGCATCCTCAAGGCACTCAGCAAGGCCGGCCTTAAGCCGGACATCGTTGCTGGCACATCGATCGGCGCAGTCGCCGGCGGCTGCTATGTCGCCGGCAAGCTCGACGAACTCGAGGTCTTCGCGCGCTCCCTGACGCGGCGGCGTGTCTTTGGCTTCCTTGACTTCAACCTCGCGGGCTCCGGATTGATCTCCGGTGACAAGCTGGGCGAGCGACTGGGCACGCATCTCGGCGATACGACCATCGAGTCGCTCGACCGCCGCTTCGTTGCCGTCGCGACTGAGATCGGCACCGGCCACGAGATCTGGTTGAGCCGCGGCCATCTGGTGGACGCCATGCGAGCCTCCTATGCGCTTCCCGGCATATTCCGTCCCGTGAAGCTCGGCGGCCGCTGGTTGTTCGATGGCGCCATCGTCAACCCGATTCCGGTATCGGCATGCCGAGCCATGGGCGCCAGCATCGTCATCGCCGTCAACCTGCAGAGCGACACGCTGAGCCGTGGCGCCGTACTCTCCGATCAGCGGACGCTCGAGGATATCGAGCAGGATGCTCTCGGCATGGCGTCGCCGGACGAGCCGCGCGGCGGCGCCCTGAAGCTCCTACATCGCCAGTTCTTCGGTCGCGGCACCGATGCCCCCGGCATCTCCACGGTGATGATGGAAGCCTTCAACATCACGCAGGACCGCATCTCCCGCTCGCGTCTCGCCGGCGATCCCCCCGATTTCACCATCTCACCGCGACTGGGCTCGGTCGGCACGTTCGATTTCCATCGCGCGGACGAGCTGATTGCCTTGGGTGAGGCCGCAGCCGAGAAGTCCCTGGCGGAGATCCGGGACGCCCTGAGCCCGTCACCTGTTCAGCAGATGGTTTCCTGAGCGACGGCCACGCCCGTCGCCCGTGCGAGCTGGGCCTCGGCAGCACCAACGCCCAGCCCGCACGCGCCATGGCCTCTCAACCAGTCGTGATGTAGGCCCGCATCGCCGCGGCCTCCATCTCCGTCTCGGCGATCCGATGTTTCACGACATCGCCGATCGAGACGATGCCGACGAGCTTGTCGTTCTCGAGAACCGGCAAGTGCCGGAAACGGCGCGCCGTCATCTGACCCATCACCTCGTCGATGGTGTCGGCCTCCCGACAGATAACGACCGGGCGCGACATGCTCGACTCGACGGTCTGCTGCAGCGCCGCTGCCCCACCGGCCGCCACGGCGCGAACGATATCGCGCTCGGACAGGATGCCGACGGGCTTGCCGCCGAAATCGACCACGACGAGCGAGCCGATCCCGCGTTCTGTCAGCATGACAGCGGCGGTCTCCAGCGTGACCTGAGGATGCACGGTCGTAACCTCACGGCCCTTGAGCTTCAGGACATTGGCTATATTCATGCTTTGTTCCTCCTCCATCCTGCGCGATGCGCGTGGCTCTGGCGTTCTCTGGATCGAGGGCCCTGACCGCGCCTCGCCGGACACCGATGGGGACCACTGACGGGCCCGGTTGGCCGGCATGGACGAGCAGGTCGCTCACCTTGATCTTCGTCCCATTCACGATCTCAGACAAGTCTAACCGCACGCGCGGCCGCCGCGCCGTCATGTGGCACGCATCCTGCTGAACATTGGCCGAGGGCGTCGTCGCAAGCTGGCGGCCGGACCTGGATCAGGGCGGCAACGGCCCGACGGGCCGGCAAAGCTTACGAAGGTCCATTGGTCGTGTGGCGGCGGGTGCGGAAGGGAACATGAGAGAGCGGACGAGCCAACTGCTCTACGCCTATTGGAATGAGGTGCGTGGCGATCGCGTTGCGCCGAGACGCTTCGACATCGAGCCGTCGCGGATCACGGGACTGTTGCCCGACACCTTCATTCTCGAGCGTATCTCCCGAGCAGAGTATTTGTTCCGTTTGGCCGGCACACGGCTCTGCGAGTTGTTCGGAAGGGAATTCCGCGGCAGCAACATGCTGGGGCTCTTCGATCCCGCCGATGCCGAGGCGATCGAGCGCGTGCTCGAGAGCGCCTGCAAGGAGGGCGCGGTGGGCGTGATCTCGCTCGCGGCTCGGGATCGCGAGGGCGACGTCACGAGGATGGAGATGCTCCTGCTGCCGCTCGTGCATTCTGGTCTCGAAATCAGCCGAATACTCGGCAGCATCTCGGCCGGAGAGACGGCCAGCAAGCTCGGCCATGACCCGATCGTCAGCCTGGAGCTACGCTCATTCAACCTGATCTGGCCTGACGGGCGACCGCATGCCCTGCTGACCAAGACGGATCTCTCGGCGCCATTTGCCCGCGAACCTCGGCACTCGCGCATTGTCCACAGCGCCCACCGTAGCTTCCGCGTCTACGAAGGTGGCCGCGGCGACGAGCTGCCGACCGAGCCCAAAAGGTAATAGACATTTCGCTCCATTGACTGACGACGCTTAAGCGATTGTTAAAGGGCTGCGCCCATAGTCGACCCTAATATCCAAAGGGTACGAGCAGGCAGGTTCCGATACTTGCTTGCCGACGCGGCTCGGGGCTTTGAAATGAACGCGCAGGACTACTTCCTACCAGATCACGATATGGAGGCTTCGAGCCCCCGTGCCCGGATCAGAGCCGATCTCCGGCGCTACAAGCGCGTCGATCTCAACTGTCTTGGCCGCTACATGCGGACCGACAAGAGTGAGCACACGTGCCGCCTGATCAATATTTCCGTTGGCGATGCCGGCATCGTGTGCTCGGAGCCGGTCGAGGTCGGCGAGCATATCATCGCCTATTTCGACGAGATCGGACGGATTGAAGGTCCGGTTGTCCGGCAGTTGCCTGGCGGCGGCTTCGCCATGCTGTTCAATTCGACGCCCCATCGGCGCGAGAAGCTCGCGGCCCAGCTCACATGGCTCATCAATCGAGCCGCCCTTGGCATACCAGAGGCCCGCCGCCACGAGCGTATCGAGCCGAGCAATGTCCATTCGAGCCTGACGCTGCCGAACGGCACGCAGGTGCCCTGCAGCATCATCGACGTCTCGATCTCAGGAGCTGCCGTTGCCGTTCAGGCACGACCTCCGATCGGCACGGAGGTCGTGCTCGGCCGGTTGCGCGCGAAAGTGGTCCGGCATCATGACGACGGCGTTGGATTGCGCTTCCTCGACATTCAGAACCCGACAGCGCTCCGCCGGCACTTCGGCTGAGGAATACGTCGGGTCTCGCCCGCCGCGCATACCGCCGATGCGAGTCGGCGGCGGCCCGGCGACGAGCCGCCGAAGTGAGCCATCATCTCCAAGATATCCTTTGGAAAACTGTCTCAAATTAGACAGAACAACCAGAGAATTTAGAAGAGAATTAATCTCTATTTGCGCAATCTACTTTTGCAGGAAAGTGAGGCGTCTGTCGTATAGTCAGTTTGTCGCTAGGGGGTATGGTTATGTTCGGGTGCGTGCGCGTCGCCGCTGTTGCTCTGGCCGTTGCTGCCGGCTTCGCCGCTGCCATGTCCAGCCCGGCGCTCGCCGGCTCGAGCTCCTCGCTCTCGTCCTTCATGCGTGTCTACGCACGCTCGGAGCCGCCCTCCGGCTTCGTCGCCTTCTGCAACCGCTCGCCGGACGACTGCCGGTCGATGAACGACTCGAGCGATCGCGTCATCCTCACGGACGAGCGTTGGCATGATCTCATCGAGGTCAACCAGGTCGTCAACCGCACCGTCAAGCCGGTCAGCGATTTCGATCTCTACGGCATCACCGAGTACTGGACGCTGCCGCAGGCGAGCGGCGACTGCGAGGACTACGTCCTCTTGAAGCAGCGCTTGCTGACAGAAAGAGGCTGGCCGCAGGGCAGCGTCCTCATCACCGTCGTCCGGGACGAGGCGGGCCAGGGTCATGCCGTCATGACGGCCAGGACCAGCCGAGGCGACTTCATTCTCGACAACCGCTACGAAGCCGTGAAGCTCTGGCACCAGACCGGCTACGACTTCGTCAAACGCCAATCCTACATCAAACCGACGATCTGGATGTCGCTGGCGCCGGCCAATCGCCTGGCGCAGCCGCCGGTCGCCTCGGGGGCACCGGAGTACTGAGGGATCCGCACGATCCAAACGAGATCAGCCCTGGTGCCTCCTCACCCTGCCATCCCCGACCCCGCACCGGGACTGTCACTGAGCCGGTCTCTCACAGAGACCGGCTCATTTTTTTCCAACCGGCTGCTCAACCAGGCCTGACTGGAAGCGACGGCTGTTCTCGACATAGTGCGCGGCGGACTGCGTGAGGCCTTCGACAGCCGCCTGATCGAGAGTTCGAACCACCTTGCCCGGCGCTCCCATGACCAGGGAATTGTCCGGTATCTCCTTGCCTTCGGTCACGAGCGCATGGGCGCCGATCAGGCAATTCCGACCGATACGGGCACCGTTGAGAATGATGGCGCCGATGCCGACGAGACTGTTCGCCCCGATCGTACAGCCGTGCAGCATGGCCATGTGCCCGATCGTGCAGTCCTCACCGATGCTCAGGGGAAAGCCCATGTCGGTGTGGAGCACGCAGCCCTCCTGGATGTTCGAGCGCGCGCCCAAGCGGATGGGCTCGTTGTCACCGCGGAGCACGGCCCCGAACCATACGCTCGAATCCTCCTCGAGCACGACCCGCCCGATCAGCACGGCCGTCGGCGCGATCCAGAACCGGCCGCTCCCAGGCAGTTCGACCTCGGTGTCGTCCAAGCGAAAGCATGGCATGAGAACCTCCCGAGCAACCACGTGCTCGGGCTGACCTTGCGGGTCCTGACGGGTCCGTCAAGCCTGGGGTTCATCCGCGTCGGAAGACGGAGGCCGTTCTCAGACGCCGTCGAGGTCGTAGCCCAGTATGGCCATCTGGAACTGGTAGGAGAGCTCGTCATCCTCCTCGTCGCGGAACAGAATGCCGATGAACTCGTCACCGATATAGACTTCCGCCGAGTCGTCCTTCTTCGGACGCTGGCGCACTTGGATGGTATCGAGTCGAAAGGTTTTCTGCAGGTATCGTTCCAGCCGAACGATTTCCTCGCGGTTCATTGAAGCTCTCATTCTCTGGATCGGGAAATCAGCCCAGACTACTTCCCGAAATTCTGACCGGACTGCTTCTTAGCAGCAAATCCTCAGCTCGGGCAATGCAGTCGCCCGATTTGCTCTGATCCGGATCTCCGAGAGCCGTTGCTTCACTCCAGCGTTGCCGCGCTGTCTCGGGCAAACATCTGGTCCATGGTTCGGGCCGGATCCCGGCAGTCCGACTCGCCGATGATGCGGGCCGGCACCCCGGCGACCGTCGTCCGGGGCGGGACATCCTTCAACACGACGCTGCCGGCGGCGATCCTGGAGCAGTGGCCGACGGAAATGTTGCCGAGGATCTTGGCCCCCGCGCCGATCAGAACGCCGCTACCGATCTTCGGATGCCGGTCGCCGCTCTCCTTGCCGGTGCCGCCGAGGGTAACACCGTGCAGCATCGAGACGTCATCGCCGACGACGGCGGTCTCGCCGATCACCAGAGCATGGCCGTGGTCGATGAAGATGCCACGGCCGATCTGGGCCGCCGGATGAATGTCGATCGAGAAAACCCGGGAGCACTGGCTCTGCAGGTAGAGCGCGAAGTCCTTGCGGCCGGAGTTCCAGAGGATGTGGGCGAACCTGTGAGTCTCCAGCGCGTGGAAGCCCTTGAAATAGAGGAGCGGCTCAAGCAGGCGCGTGCACGCCGGATCACGATCGACGACCGCCAGAAGGTCAGCGCGGAAGTAGGCCCCAAGCTCGGGCGCCTCGGCCAGCGTCTCGTCAAACAGGTCGTAGAGAAGGCCTGCATCCACATCCGGATGGGTCAGCCTTTGCGACAGGCGATGGCAGATGCTTTCCTCGAGCGCCCGGTGATGCAGGACGGTGGCGTAGATGAAACCTCCCAGCGCCGGCTCGCGCTGGATCGCCGCCTCGGCTTCCTGCCGGACGCGGGTCCAGACCGGATCGCAGCGATCGATGCTCTCAACCGCTGCTGTTGTCGAATTGACCATGGCTCGATCTCCTGTCAGCGCACGCCCGTCACGCTATCCTGTCTATCACAGCTCGGTGACGGCAATAATCAACGGTTGGTTATCAGACCTGTAACGGGAAGTTGCATATGGGCCATCCCAACCCGCCACTCAACTCTCATGCCAAAGGCCAGCGGGCCAGGAACTCGATGACGCGCGCCTTGTAGCTCCGGTCGCCAACAGCCTTCATATGATCACGTCCCGCGATGACGAAGGCTTCCGCCCCGGGAATGAGCGATGCCAACTCGCCCGCCGGCCCGCCGATGACGTCGTCGCTGCCGACGGCGACCAGGACCGGTGACGTCAGACCGGCAAGCGCCTCCGCCGTGATCTGCTCCCGCGAGGAGAGGATGCACGCCGCGAGCGCCTCGAGATCGCTGCCGGTCTGCTCCGCGAAGGCCCGGAAGGTACGGGCAGTGGCATTGGTCACGTCATCGATCGAGGCGGCCCGGAAGGCCGCCGCAATCGGCCGGGCCCCCCCGACGCCGCGCACCATATTGATGCCGAGGCCGCCGAAAACCAGGCCGCCGACGCGATCCGGATGCGCCAACGCCAGGAAGGCGGCGATCCTTGCCCCCATGGAGTAGCCCATGACATGTGCCCGCTCGATCGCGAGATGATCGAGCAGTCGCCGCGCATCCTCGGCCATCAACCGGGCCCCGTAGCGCTCGGTGTCGTGCGGCTTGTCGCTATCGCCATGGCCGCGATTGTCGAACGCAATGACCCGATAGCCGGCCCGGGTCAGCGTCGAGACCCAGCCGGTATCCACCCAGTTGACCCGCCGGTTCGACGCAAAGCCGTGAATGAGCACGATCGGCTCGCCCAGGGCTCCCTCGGCCGGCTCGTCGAGATAGGCGATCGACACTCCGTCCGACCGGAACCTGGACATTGTTGCGTCTCCCCTCCGCCTGACGGGATGCCGCGCCCGGAAACGCTACCCTTGGAAGGCCGAACCAGCTAACCTCGGCCAGGGACACATGATCGAAGAGGAAGTCAAGATGGCCGGGCACACGGTTCCGCATCTGTGCAACGACACGGGTGTCGAGCGCATCTCGGTGGGATCCCGCGAGCTCCAATGCATGGGGGCCGCCCCGCCGTTCGATCATCCCCACGTCTATCTCGATATGGGTAACGATACCCAGATCATCTGCCCTTATTGCTCAACGCTCTATGTCTATCACTCGGAGCTCGGCGAGGGTGAAAGCGATCCTTCGGGTTGCGTCTACCGCGGCAAGGAGAAGGCGGCCTGACACCTCGCGGAGACGCCCCTCTGCTGATCATCGGCGCCGGCGTCTGCGGACTTGCAACCGCGCTATGCGCCGCCCGCGCAGGCCATTCGGTGCACATCCTCGAGAGCCGGGACGCCTTCCATGAAACAGGGGCAGGCTTGCAGCTCGGCCCTCACGCCGTGAAGGTCCTGGTGGCGCTCGGGCTCGGCGATGTCCTGAAACCCATAGCATCGGCGCCTGCCGACATCCTGATCCGTGGACTGGAGTCCGGAAAGCCGATCTGCCGCATTCC
Organism: Hyphomicrobiaceae bacterium; assembly: GCA_041397825.1. GTDB lineage: Bacteria > Pseudomonadota > Alphaproteobacteria > Rhizobiales > Hyphomicrobiaceae > JANNSX01. The sequence goes on along the minus strand of JAWKVX010000007.1, from coordinate 61,656 downwards.
GCTGGGCGCGCGCGCAGAGGCGCGCTACGGCGCACCCTACTGGTGCCTCCATCGCCAGGATTTGCATCGGGCCCTGGCCGGCGCCGTCGCCGCCTCGCCGCGCATCACGGCGACATTCGGCTTTCGCGCCGGTAGGCTCGCCGAGGATAGTGACGGCATTCGGGTCAGTGACGACAAGGGCAGGTCCTTCGAAGGCCAAGGCCTGATCGGAGCCGATGGGCTCTGGTCGTCAACCCGGCGTGCCATGGAGTCGGACGCCGGCAGCCCAAGTCAGGCCCGGTTCTCGGGCTATGTGGCCTGGCGCACCGTGTTGGCAAAGCCGATGGATCAGGGATCGGACCTCGGCTCCGTCTCGCTGTGGCTCGGCGCCGATGCGCACGCCGTGCATTATCCGGTGGCCGCAGGCCGACTGTTCAACTTGGTCGTCGTCCGGCGCGAACCACCCGGTATGGAGGACTACGAGCAGATCGGTGATCGGGATGCGATGCTCGAGGACACCGCTCGATGGCCCCGGCCTGTACGTGACTTGGTGGCCGCCGCGCCCGACTGGCGGAGGTGGCCGCTATTTCTCTGCGACGAAGGGTCGGCATGGTACAGCGGACGGGTTCTTCTGGCCGGCGATGCCGCCCATCCCCTCCTCCCCTTCCTTGCTCAGGGCGCCGCCATGGCGCTCGAGGATGCTTGGGCCATCGGACGGGCTCTTGGCCAGCCGGACCGGCTCATCGAGGCGGCTTGGCGAGACGTCGAGCAGCTCCGCCTGCCGCGCGTCAGGCGCGTCGTCAGGGCGTCGGCCCGCAATGCCCAGAGCTTCCACCTGAGCGGCCCCCTGCGCCTTGCGCGCGACGCCGCCATGCGCATGATGGGGGGCGACCGTCTCCTTTCCGCCTACGATTGGCTCTATGGCCATGCGGAGACCGAGCATCGGGCGCCTGCCCGATAGCCGCCGCGACGAAGGCTCTTTACGAGTTGTAGGGCCGAAACGATGGAGTTCCACCCGATGACCGAGGATGCACTGGTTGGCCTGCGCTTCGAGGTCGGGGGTGGTCTCGGACGAACCACCGGTCGGATCGTCGGCAAAGCGGGTCCCCTCTATCTAGTGCACAAGACGGAAGCAACGCACATGGAGCTGCTGACCCTCGACGATCTGAGGTCGGCGAAGTTTTATCCGGATCCGGAGACGACTCCTGTGCCGGATGCCTCTCCCGTGCCGGAACGTCGGCTGCGGCTCTCTGAGCACATCCGCAGGACTGTCAATCCGCGCCGCGAGTGAGCCGTCGGGTCGAGGAGCTGCTCCAACGCACCCCACTCCGCGCCCGACATGTCCCAAATGTCGGTCTCTGAATCTCCTGGCGTGATCGAGGAGGCCAATGGCAGACTACGGGCCTTCGTAGCGTCTGCGCGACATGCGCATCGCTTGCCGGCCGGAGACCGCCGCATGGGCAGGAAACGCGCTCCCTCGGGGTCGCGACAGAGGAGTGTCGGGGCGAGCCCAACGACCGGGGCCTCGACCCGCCGTCGAAGCTGCACCTCGCTGCCCCCGACGGTCGTGCCCATCATTCTCTCCGGCGGGTCCGGCAAGAGGCTGTGGCCGTTGTCGCGACAGGATCATCCGAAGCAGTTCCAGAGCATCCTCGCCCGGACCAGTCCATTTCAGGAGACGTGTCTACGCCTCGCCGATGGCATATTTGCGAGCCCCGTCGTCATTGCCCATGAGGACCATCGGTTCCTCATCGCCGAGCAGATGCGCAGTCTCGGTCTCACTGCCGAGGCGATCGTGCTCGAGCCCGGTGCCCGCAATACCGCCATGGCGACACTCGTCGGTGCCGTGCTCGCCGCAGAGGACGAACCGGACCGGCTGCTTCTCGTCACGCCGTCGGACCATCGAATCCTGGACCCGCACACCTATCGGCAGGCGATCGCGACGGGGATCCCGGCAGCGCATCACGGTGCCATCGTGCTATTTGGTGTCGTGCCGGACCGGCCGGAGACCGGCTACGGTTACATCGAGGTGAGCCCGGGCACGGATGCGATCCGTTCGGTGATGCGGTTCGTCGAGAAACCGGAGCGCCGTGTCGCCGAGGACTTCGTCGACGGCGGTCGCCACCTCTGGAATTCCGGCATCTTCCTCATGAGCGCCCGTACCATCATCGAGGCAGCAGAGCGCCATTGCCCGGAGATTCTGGCCGCGGCCCGTAGTGCTCACGCTGGGGCGCAACGGGATCTCGACTTCACGCGACTGGCCGCGCCGGCCTATCGTGCCTTGCCGAGCCTTTCGCTCGACCATGCCATCATCGAGAAGGCCGCCGAACTAAGATGCGTGCCTCTCGAGGTCGGCTGGACCGACATCGGCTCGTGGCCCGAGGTCTGGCGGTCGGCCGACAAGGATCCGGATGGCAACGTCACCCATGGGGACGTCCACTGCACCAGCTCGCGGAATTGCCTCGCCTATGCCGATCAAGGGACCGTCTCGGTGGTCGGACTGGAGGATACCATTGTCGTCGCGACCGGCGACGCTGTCCTCGTTACGTCGATGTCGGAGGCGCAGTCGGTGAAAGACATCGTCGCACGGCTCGAGGACAACAGGCGGGACGAGGCGGTTCGCCATCGTCGGGTGCTGCGGCCCTGGGGGTGGTATGAGCGGCTTGCCGCCGGCAGCGGCTACCAGGTCAAATGGCTCATGATCGCTCCTGGCGCTAGCCTGTCGCTGCAATATCACCGCCATCGCGCCGAGCACTGGGTGGTCGTCTCCGGCTCCGTCGAGGTGACGATCGAGGGAGCCGTCAGCCGCCTGCACGAGAACCAGTCCATCGATGTTCCGGTCTACATGCCGCACCGGCTTGCCAATCCGGGCGAAGAGCCAGCATTCTTGATAGAGGTCCAGTCCGGCGTCTATCTGGGCGAGGACGACATCGTCCGGATCAAGGATGTCTATGGCCGCGCCGAGTGAAGCGAGGTTGATCGGCATCAAGAGGCGAGGCGCTCAAAGGGACTAGCTTGAACGAGCATGCCCGACAACACTGAGATCGTCTTTCATGCCCGGGGTCTCACGAAGGTCTACGGAACAGGGGCGGTTGCCGTGCAAGCGCTGCGCGACGTCGATCTCGACCTCTACAAGGGTGAGTTCGTCGTCCTCCTGGGGCCGTCCGGCTCCGGAAAGTCGACACTTCTGAACATTCTCGGTGGCCTCGACCGCCCCACGTCGGGAGAGTGCCGGTTCAGGGACCACGTCCTCACCGGCGCCAGCGAGGAGGCCCTAACCCGCTATCGGCGAGAGCATGTCGGCTTCGTGTTCCAGTTCTATAACCTCATCCCCGCGCTGACGGCCCGCGAGAATGTTGCGCTCGTGACGGAGATCTCGGAGCATCCCTTGTCGCCGGCGGAGGCCCTGGCGCTCGTTGGGCTCGACGACCGTCTCGACCATTTCCCGGCCCAGCTGTCCGGAGGCGAGCAGCAGCGGGTCGCCGTCGCACGCGCGATCGCGAAGCAGCCGGAGGTGCTGTTGTGCGACGAGCCGACCGGCGCACTCGACAGCAAGACGGGTGTCCGCGTTCTGGAGGCGCTGGTTGCCGCGAACCAGACGCTCGGCACGACCACTGTCGTCATCACCCACAATGCCGCGATCAAGGACATCGCCGACCGGGTGCTGTATTTTCTCGACGGCAGGATCTCCGAGATACACGTGACCGAGCGCAAGCTCAGCCCGGCCGAGATCACCTGGTAGACAGATGCGCGCACTCGATCGAAAGCTGCTCCGGGATCTCATGCGAATCTGGCCGCAGGGTCTGGCGATCGCGCTGGTCGTCGCGGCGGGCGTCGCCACGCTCATTCTCGCCGTAGGCGCTTACCGGTCACTCGATGAGACACGGCGGGCCTACTATGAGCGCCACCGGTTCGCTGACATCTTCGCCAGCGTCTCGCGCGCACCGCGCACGATACTGACCGACATATCCAGCATCGACGGAGTCCTGTCCGTCGAGCCAAGGATCGTCGATCACGCAATCCTCGACATCGACGACACCGTGACGCCGGTAACCTCCGTCGTCATCTCGCTGCCTGATCATCACCCCCAGCGGCTCAACATCCTCTACCTGCGCTCGGGTCGCCTGCCGGAGGCCGGCAACGACCATGAGGCGGTCGTCAACGAGGCCTTCGCGAATGCCCATCGCCTCGTCATCGGCAGCGCCTTCAGCGCCGTGCTCAATGGGCGCAAGCGTCAGCTCCGGGTGGTCGGCGTCGCACTCAGCCCGGAATACGTCTATGCCATCGGCCCGGGCGACCTGATGCCGGACGACCGGCGCTTCGCCGTCGTCTGGATGTCGGAATCGGCCCTGGCCGCGGCCTACGATCTCGAAGGCGCCTTCAACAGCCTCTTGGTGAAGCTCATCAACGGCACCCGGGCGGAGGCGGTGGTCGACCGAATCGACCGGCTGACCGCCCGCTACGGCGGCACCGGCGCAACGCTCAGGAAGGACCAGACGAGCGACGCTTTTCTCGACGCCGAATTGAAGCAGCTCAACGCCATGGCGCGGATCATTCCGCCGATTTTTCTCCTCGTCTCGGCGTTTCTCATCAATATGACGCTCTCGCGCCTCATCGCCCTCGAGCGCGAGCAGATAGGATTGCTCAAGGCGCTCGGCTATGGACGTCTCCGCATCGCCGTTCACTATCTGGAGCTCGTGCTCGCAATCGCCGCCGTCGGCATCGTCATTGGCTATGCGTTGGGGACCTGGTTCGGCCTATCCCTGACGAGGCTCTACGCCGAGTTCTTCCATTTCCCCTTCCTGATCTTCGAGCGAAGCATCGATCTCTATCTGCTCGCCGGCGGATTGTCAGCGGCCGCCGCCTCAGTCGGGGGCCTGCGATCCGTGTGGAAGGCGGCTTCGCTCGCACCAGCGGTGGCTATGCAGCCACCGGCCCCGGCCCGCTACAAGCCGATGCGCATCGAGCGGCTTGGCATGCTTCAAGGCCTGTCGCAGCTCACTATGATGTCGCTTCGCCATATGGTGCGCATGCCGGCTCGCGCAGCCATGACCGGTCTCGGCCTCTCCCTCGGCGCCGCGTTGCTGATCGTCTCGCTGTTCTCGGTCGATTCCGTCGAGCATATGATCGATGTGAACTTCTTCCTCGCCCAGCGGCAGGATGCGACGCTGAACTTCGCGACGGCCCGAGACATCCGAGTAACCGACGATGTGCGCCGCCTGCCCGGCGTCCTGCGTGTCGAGCCCTTCCGCTCGGTGCTTGTCCGCCTGAGAAACGGCCAACGCGACCGCAAGATTGCGATCCAGGGTCTGCCGGCAGACAGGGATCTCGCCCGCATTATCGACCGATCGCTGGCTCCGGTCCTCCTGTCGGGTGGCCTCGTCATCGACGAGCGGGTGGCCGAGGTGCTTGCCCTGGCTCCTGGCGATCTCGTCGAGGTCGAGCCCCTCGAAGGCCGACGCCGGACCCGGGAGTTGCGGCTTGCCGCCATCATCCGCTCGGATTTCGGGCTATCGGCCTATATGCCGATGCGCGAGCTAAATCAGCTGATGGCGGAAGGCCGCTGGATCTCCGGTACGCACATCTCCTACGATCGGACCCTCGAGAATCAGCTCTTCGAAGCCGTGAAATCGACGCCGGCCATCGCCTCGATCGCGCTCCATCGCTTCGCCTTGGCCAAGTTCCGCGAGACGATTGCGCGCAATATCGACATCATGGTCGGGATCTATCTGAGCCTGGCAGTCATCGTGGCTTTCGGCGTCGCCTACAATGCGGCGCGCATCCAGCTCTCCGAGCAGGCCCGGGAGCTTGCGAGCTTGCGTGTCCTCGGCTTCACCCGAGGCGAGGTAAGCCACGTGCTGTTCCTTGAGCTTGCCGTGCTGACGCTGCTGTCGCAACCTCTGGGCTGGCTCCTCGGCTATGGCTTCGGATGGCTCGTCATCAGCGGATTCTCGAGCGACCTTTATCGGACGCCGATGGTCATACATGCGGCAACCTATGCGCGCGCCAGCCTCGTCGTCTTTGCCGCCGTCGCCGTTGCCGCCCTGATCGTCCGGCTCAGGATCAACCGGCTCGATCTGATGAGAGTGCTCAAGACCCGGGATTGACGTCGTGACCCATCCAGGAAGAAGCACGCTGATGCTCTGGGCCGCCGGCATTCTGTTGCTGGCGGGCTTCGCCGTCGCGCTCTGGCCCAAGCCGGTGCCGGTCGACAGCGCCGAGATCGCAAGCGGACCGATGGCCGTCACGATCGACGAGGAGGGCCGGACCCGCATCAAGGATATCTACACCGTGTCGGCACCGGTCGGCGGCCACCTCCGCCGCCCCTCCATCGAGGTCGGGGACGAGGTCGAGGCCGGAACAACCGCGCTCGCCGTCATCGAGCCGAGCGTCCCGCCGTTTCTCGACGCCCGCACCCGAGCCGAGATCGAGGCGAGCCTCGAGGCGGCGAACGCTGCCGTCACGGGCGCCGAAGCCGACCTCGTCAAGGCATCCTCCGAGCTCTCCTTCGTCGAGGACGACCTGAAGCGCGCGCGCCGCCTGGCCAAGACCGGTACGATTCCGCAGCGCCGCCTGGATGAGACTGAGCATCGGGCCGAGGCGGCACGGATGTCGAGGACCGCGGCGGCGGCGGCCGTCGAGGTTCGCAAGCGAGAGCGCGACGCTGTCTTGGCGCGACTGAACAAGGAACCCGATCAGGACGCTAAAGGTGGCGATTGCTGCGTGACGATCAGAGCACCGGCGAGCGGTCGCGTGCTCGAAGTGATGGCGGACAGCGCCCGGGACATCGCCGCCGGCACGCCGATCGTGAAAATCGGCGATCCGGCCAACCTCGAGATCGTCGTCGAGCTCTTGTCGAGCGATGCGGTTCAGGTCGCCGAGGGGGCTTTCGTCACGATCGACAGCTGGGGCGGACCAACGGCGCTTCAAGGCAAGGTCGCGCGCATCGAGCCGAGTGGTTTCACGAAGGTCTCTGCGCTGGGCATCGAGGAGCAGCGCGTACGCGTCCTCGTCACGCTGACCAGCCCGCCAGAGGCGAGGCTTGGACTCGGGCACGACTTCCGGGTCTATGCGCGGATCGCGTCGTGGTCCTCGGCATCTGTACTGCAGGTCCCGATCGGTGCCCTGTTCCGCGACGGCAGCGACTGGGCCGTCTACCGGATCGCCTCCGGCAAGGCCGAGATCACCCGGATCGCCATCGGCCATCGCAACAGCGATGTCGCCGAGGTTCTGAGCGGACTAAACCCCGGCGATCGCGTTATCCTGCATCCGAGCGACACGGTCGCCGACGGCATCCGCATCCGCGAGCGCGGGGCCAATTGACTACCGCGCTCCCGGCGGACGCTTGCCGCCTTCGAGCTTCTGCTCGATCGCATCGACCACCGGCAGGAGATCGGCGACCGTATCGATGACAAAGTGAGCTCCGGCGGCCTTGAGCTTGGCGCGCGCCGGCTTCGCCCGCGCCTCGCGCTCCTTGGGCGACAATGCCGTCCATTCCTCGAGCGACAGTCCGACCTCATTTCCGGTCGCCGCGATACCGACCGTCCAGGTGCCGGCCGCAAGCCCCTCATCGATCCCTGGCGTGGTGTCGTCGACTTTGATAACGGCCGCGGGCGGATAGACGCCGAGGTCGGCAAAGGTCCGGTACATCATCAGGGGAGTCGGCCGGCCGGCCACCAGATCGCCCGCACAGACGAGATTGTCCGGCTTATATCCTTGACGGGCCGCGATCGGCAGGATGGGCTTCATGATGTCGCGCGTGTAGCCCGTGGTCGAACCGATCTTCAGACCCTCCTTGCGAAGCGCGGCGACCGTCTCAGCGACCCCCGGGATCAGGCCGGCATGTTTCGCCGCGACCTTGACGTTCATTGGCACGAAGAGCTCGTAGACTTGGTCGATATCCGCCTCACCCGGCTTCCGGCCATGTGCCTTCTGCCAGGCCTTGGCTATGCGCGGCAGTCGCATCAACTCGGCGATATGGTCCCGCTTCGGCTTGCCCATCGGTCCGCGCGCCTCGGCAACTGTAATGTCGACGCCGAACGAGCGGAAGGCTTCGACGAAGACGCCCATCGGCGCCCGCGAACCGAAGTCGATCACGGTGCCGGCCCAGTCGAAAACGACGGCTTTCAGTTTCATCGGGATTGTCCTGCTGGCAGCCCTGTCAGGCTGCGGTTTCGAAATTGCCGATACCGAGCCCTTTCAGGACCTCGGCGACGTTGTCTAGAAAGTCGCACATGACGGTAGTGTCGATGGCGCCGATGCAGCCGATGCGGAAGCTGTCGGCGACGGTGAGCTTGCCCGGATAGATCACATAGCCCCTGTCTTTCAGCGCGTCATAGAAAGTCTGGAAGACGAAGCGCGGATCCTTCGGCATGTGGAAGGTATAGATGATCGGGGCTTGCAGTCCGGACGTCAGCAGCGGCCTGAATCCGAGCTTCTCCATACCCTCGCAGAGCACCCGGCCGTTCCTGGCATAGCGGCCGCCGCGACCCGCCTGGCCGCCTTCGGCAAAGAAGGTCTCGAGCGCCTTGTGAAAAGCAACGATCACGTGGATCGGCGGCGTGAAGCGATACTGACCCGTCCTCTCGAAATTCTGCCACTGGTCATGCAGGTCGAGGACAAGCGTTGTCGCGTTATCCTTGCAGGTCGTCAGAATAGCGGGATCGCAGATCACGAATCCGAGCCCTGGCACGCCTTCGATGCACTTGTTCGAGGAGGCGGCGACGGCGGCAAATCCAGCCTCCGCCTGATCGAGCGGAAGGGCGCCGAAGGCAGACATGGAATCAAGGAGGAAACACCGGCCATGCTGCCTCGCCAGCCTGCCGATCTCGTTGATCGGATTGAGGATGCCGCTCGTCGTCTCGCAATGAACAGCGAACACATGCGTAATGGCCGGATCGGCAGCGAGAATGCGATCGATCTCGACGAGGTCGGGCGGGGTATCCTCCGGAGTCTCATGGACGACGGCCGACCGCTTGGAGATCTCGAGGATCCGCCGGGCCCGACTCCCATAGGCCCCGTTGACGAGCACCAGAACCTTGCCGGTCGACGGCACGAAGGTCGTCAGCATGGCCTCGACGGCAAAAGTTCCGGAGCCCTGCACCGGCACCGTCACAAACCGGCCCTTGGCGCCGGCAATCTCGGGTAGGCGCTCCATCACTTCGCGATTGATCTTGAGGAAGGCCGCATCGCGCGAGCCCCAATCGTGCAGCATCGCCTGCTTGACGTCTCTGGCCGTGGTGAGCGGTCCAGGTGTCAACAGGATCGGATCGCCGGTCTCGGAAGCGCCTCGCTTGGCCATATTGCGTTCCTCGTTGCGAAAGTCGGATCGAGGGTAGTCGACACCGATGCATTGATCAAATATATGCTTTCAATATTCCCATAGCTTTCGTCGATGATAGGAAGATGAACCTTACTCACGTCCTGGCCTTCCATCGCGTCGCGACCGCCGGCAGTTTCGTTGCCGCCGCCCGCTTTGCCGGCGTCAGCCAGCCAACGCTGTCGACCCAGGTGCGTCAGCTCGAGCAGACCACCGGGCTCGAGCTCTTTGCGCGAAGCGGCCGCCAGATCCGGCTGACGAGCGATGGCGAGCGCCTCCTCATGGCAACCCGCCAGCTCGTGCATTGTATCGGCGAGGTGGAGCAGGTGCTGACGGCAAACGCCGGCCAGACGCGCGGCGTGCTCAAGGTCGCGGCCGACAGCGCCCTGCACGTCATCCCGGTGCTCGCCGAGATGAAACGCACGCACGCCGGGCTCCGCTTCTCGCTCGCCATTGCCAACTCCTCGGTCGTCTTGAAGACCGTCGAAAACGGCTCGGCTGATGTCGGCGTCAGCGCCCGCCGGCCGGAGAGCGCGTGTCTGCAGGCCCTGAAGCTCCGCGAGGACCGGCTGGTGCTACTCGTCCCCAAAGGCGATCGCTGGGCCAGCCGCAAGCAGATCAATCTCGCCGAGCTCGCCGGTCGCGACCTGGTAAGCCGCGAGCAGGGCTCCATGACTCGCGAGGTGCTGGAGGCACAGCTTCGCGAGCTTCACGTCTCGCCGGCTCAGGTTCTGGACGTCGAGACCCGCGAAGGCGTCATGGAGGCGGTGGCTGCAGCGTTCGGAGTGGGGGTGGTGTTCCAGAGCGAGGCCGGCAACGACCCGAGACTCATTCGCCTGTCGATCCGTGGGGCGGACCTAGCGGTTGCCGAGTATGTTGTCACCCGCCGCGACCGGCCGTCGTCGGTCCTCATCACCCGCTTCCTGGAGACGGCTCAGCTGGTCGCCCTGCGCCGGCGCTGGATCGGCACGGCGGCCGGGCTCAGATCGGCATTGCGCTGATCGACGAGCCAGAGGAGCCCGTGCTCACGGCAGGATCGCTCGACCTGCCGCTGCTCCTGTCGCGTGATCCGGCGCTGTGACCACAGGCGAAGCGCCTGCACCCATTCGCGCACTGCACTGGAGACGCGCTCGCGCATCGCTCGACCCTCGACCACCCGGATGCCCAGGTCACGCAATTAGCATGCCAGTCGCGGCGAGACCAGATCCCATGCCATTCACAAGGGTCGACCGAGATACTCTGTCAGTTCGGGCAGATCGGTTGCATCGAGAACCTGGTGCACCGACCCGTGCCGCAGGATGCGTCCGGCGTGGACGAAGGCGACATCGGTCGCGGCGCGACGGGCGTCGTCCGGATCGTGACTGACCAGCACGACGGTCAGTTTCTGCTCCCGCCAGAGCGCGGTCAGCAACTCGAGCATGTCACGCCGGAGAGCCGGACCGAGTGCCGCAAACGGCTCGTCCAGCAGCAGGATCGGCCGCTCCCTGACGAGGCAGCGCGCCAGGGCCACCCGCTGCCGCTCGCCACCCGACAATTCCTTCGGCCGGCGCCGCTCGAAACCCAGAAGCCCGACGCGAGCCAGAGCCTTCCGGACGGCCTCCTCCCCCGCCGCGTCGAGCTTCAGATGGGTGGCGCGCCCCAAGGCGACGTTCGCCCAGACGTCGAGATGCGGAAAGAGATTGTGCTCCTGGAATACGATGGTGACCGGCCGCTCCGACGGCGATACGCCAGCGGCTGGCCGGCCCATCAGCGCGATCTCGCCACCGAGCGGCACCTCAAAACCGGCGATGAGATTGAGCAGCGTCGATTTCCCAGCGCCACTCGGGCCGATCACGGCGAGGAAGCGTCCCGCGGCGACCTCGAGATCGAACCGCATGTCCATGTCCTCGTACCGGAACCGGACATCTTTGATCTGAATGGCCGGCGTCATGGCGTCGGGTCTCCGGCGACGCTCCGGGGCAGCATCCAGGCAAGCGCCAGGGTGAGTGCCATCAGAACCAGCGCCAAGGCGTCGGCGTCGCCGGTCCGATAGCTTCCGAGACGCTGGTAGAGCAGTAGCGGCAACGTGACGAGTCCATCGCCCCCGAAGATGGCGATGATCCCGAGGTCGCCGAGCGAGACGAGGCCCGCGAGGCCGAAGGCGAGGGCCATCTGACGTTTGAGCAGAGGACCATCGATCAGGCGGAAACGCCGCCAACCGGTGAGGCCCAGGCTCACCGCGAGCCTATCCTGCCGCTCGGCGAGCGCGCGAACCGCCGGAATGAGAACCGACGCCGCATAGGGAATGGCCATCAGCACATTCAACAGGACGACAAGCGGTGCCGTGGCCCAGCCGGCCACGCCCAGTCGATGCGCCAGCAGATACCATCCCGCCGCAATGACGACCGAGGGTACGACGAGAGTGACGAGGCTCACGACATCGTAGAACCTGGCCGGTCCGGCGGCTGCGGCCAGCGCTAGGGCGTAGGCGGCGATGAGGCCGAGGCACGCAGCTGCGATGCCGATGACGAGGCTGGTCGCCAGGGCGCGCATCACCAGGGGGTCGACCAATAGACTCGGCAGCGATCGGCTGAGGCCACCGGCGACTACGGCGGCGAGTGGCCCGAGCACGAAAACCGCGGCCAACCCGATGATCGCCCCGTCTCGCCACCTGCTGCCGGCTTGCGGCCGGCCGCGCCCCTTGCCCGTCCCCGCCTCGACCAGCATGGGAACCGCCGAGCGCCCGGCTGCAAAAGCGACGAGAAGCGAGACGGCAACTTGCAGGATCGCGAGCCGTGCCGCCAGGCCCGGATCGAAGTCGAAGCGCAGCGCCTGGTAGATCGCGACCTCGAGGGTCGTTGCCCCCGGTCCGCCGCCCAACGTCAGCACGATGGTGAAACTGGCGACCGCGAGCATGAAGACGAGGCTCAGGATCCGGGGCAGGACCTCGCGAATCGCCGGCAGATCGATGAACCGGAGAATGTCGCGAGCGCCGAGGCCGAGTGCAACGGCGATCCGCCATGTCTCGACGGGCGTCGCCTCGAGGCGTGCGAGGAGCAACAGCGTCGCGAGCGGCAGATTGTAGAACACATGTGCGAGCACGATGCCGGCAAGGCCGTAGATCGACGGGAACCTCGTTAGCTCGAACCAACCCGCAAGCTCGCTGAGCAGCCCTGCCTGCCCATAGATGCCGACGATACCCGTGACCCCGACCAGGGCAGGCAGGGCCATCGGCATGGCGAAGAGGCGCAGCAGCAGCCTGCGTCCAGGGAGATCGGGACGGTGGGCCAGCGCCAGGGCCACCGGCACGGCCAACCCGACCGACAGAGCGGCACTGAGCCCCGCCTGCAACAGCGTGAAGCGCGTAACGTCCCATAGATAGGCACCCGCCGCGACCTCTCGCCCGTCGAGGCCGGCCGTGAGCAACGCGAGCAACGGGGCACCGAGCAAACCGATCAGCAGGACGAGCGCAACAGCTCCGATGAGACGCCGCCGCTGCCTCATATCGACCTCACCGGCTCATGGCTTTGAGCCACTCGTCGGTCCAGGCGCGCCGGTTGGCCGCGACGTCCCCTGGAGCGAGGTCAAGCGTCTTGGCGGGCGTCACCAACTGCTCGAACTCAGGCGGAAGCGGCTGGCTGGTCGTGGCGGCCGGCAGCATCCAGTTCTGGGTCGGGATCTGGTCCTGGAACCCTGGCGACAGCATGAAGGCGAGGAACTTGTCGGCGAGCGCGGGGCTCTTGGCCTTGGCGAGCTTTGCCGCCACCTCGATCTGCAGCGGGTGACCCTCGGGAAAGTCCAATGCCGCGTAGCGATCGCTCTTCTCGGCGATCAGGTGGTAGGCCGGTGAGGTCGTATAGGAGAGCACCATCGGCGCCTCGCCCTTGGTGAAGAGCGCGTAAGCCTCGCTCCAGCCGGGCGTCACCGTCAGCACGCGGCGCCTGAGCTTCGTCCACGCCTCGTCGGCCTTGTCGCCGTAGACCGCCTTTATCCAGATGAGAAGACCGAGCCCCGGTGTCGAGGTACGCGGATCCTCGATGACGATCTTGCCCGCACCGCCGCCGTCGACGAGCGCCTGTAGCGACCGCGGCGGATCGGCGAGCTTCTCACGGTCGTAGACGACGGCGAAATGGGCGTAGTCGAAAGGCAGGAACGTATCGTCCGTCCAGGCGACCGGCAGTTTCAGGCCCTTGAGCGACTGGCCGTGCCGGGCGAAGAGACCACTCGCCCGGGCCTCGGCGATGAGATTGTTGTCCAATCCCAACGCCAGATCGGCGGTCGGCGCATCCCCTTCGAGCTTCAGCCGGTTCAGAATGGCGACGCCGTCCCCGACCGCCACCCATTTGAGGTCGCAGCCGCATTCTGCCTCGAACGCCCTCTCGATCGCCGGTCCCGGCCCCCAGTCGGCGGTGAAGCTCTCATAGGTCAGGACGGTCAAGGTATCGCCAGCCCGCACCGGCAGGCAGCTCCAGGCCAACAGAGCGGCCGTCAGCAGAAATCGCAGCATCGCAATGCCTCCCATGGGACGACATGGCGGCAGGACAATCGTTTCTCAACCATGAGCTTCCGATCCCTCCGCCGGCATGATCCGGATCAGGTTCATCGGGTTGGCTTTCGGTGCCGCGCACCTTGCCTCTCAGCCCCTCGCGGGGCACCCCGTAGAAGTAAAGGCACCATAGGCTCGACTGCGGTCGCCGGCAAGAGCCTACCCTGGAAATGTCCGGCGCCGAACCTGCTCTCGCTTCCGCCGATCCAAGGCGCTAGGCTGCCGCCATGCGCCACTACGTCGTTCTACTCGGCGGCACGCTGATGCCGACGGCCCGCCTCCTGCGCCAGATTGCCGGCGCCCGGGTCATCGCGGCCGACGGCGGCATGCGCCATGCCGAGACGCTCGGACTCGTGCCGGAGCTCTGGGTCGGCGATTTCGATTCATCCTCTGCCGATCTCCTTGCCCGTCATCCTGACGTCGAGCGGCAGCGGCTTTCTACGGACAAGGACAAGACAGACGGCGAGATCGCGGTCGAAGCGGCCATTGCGCGGGGGGCGCGCGAGATCGTCATGGTCGGCGCCCTGGGCGGCCAGGCCGATCACATGCTTGGACATTTCGCTCTGGCTCTGCGTCTGGCACAGGACGGGCTCCGCATCTTCCTCACCAGCGGCGACGAGGAAGCCCATCCGCTCCTGCCCGGCACGACCCGCCTCGACCTCGATGACAGGACGCGTCTCAGTCTCATCGCCCTCGCTCCGATCCGTGGCTTGAGCCTCGAAGGCACGCGCTGGCCCCTCGCGAACCGTGACGTGCCGCTCGGCTCGACGCTCACCCTCTCCAATGTGGCGCATGGACCCGTCGCGATCCGCATCGAAAGCGGCTATGGTATGGCCCTCGCCTATCCCCCAATCCGCTGAGCACTCGCCATGACCTTCCCCATGCTCGCCGACGTGCTCGCCGCGAAACAGGCTATCCGCGGCATCGCGATCGAGACACCGCTCGTCCCCTCGCCGGCCCTCTCGGCCGGGGCCGGCTGTGAGGTGCTGCTGAAGCTCGAGACCATGCAGCCGGTCGGAGCATTCAAGATCCGCGGCGCCGCCAATGCCATGGCGCACTTGCCGCCCGAGTCCCGGAAGCGGGGTGTCGCCTGCTGCTCGACGGGCAACCATGGGCGTGGGGTCGCCTATGCGGCGCGGCATTTCGGCGTCCGCGCCATCGTCTGCCTGTCGAAGCTGGTGCCCGACGTGAAGGTCGACGCCATCAAAGCGCTCGGCGCCGAGGTGCGCCGGATCGGCGACAGTCAGGACGATGCGCAGGTCGAGGTCGACCGGCTGGTCGCCAGCGAAGGCATGACCGATCTCCACCCTTTCGATCATCCCCATGTGATCGCCGGCCAGGGCACCATCGGCCTCGAGATCCTCACCGAGCGCCCCGACACCGAGACGATCGTCGTGCCGCTGTCGGGCGGCGGCCTGTTCGCCGGCATCGCGCTTGCCGCCAAGGCGATCAAGCCCTCAATTCGGATGATCGGTGTCAGCATGGCGCGCGGCGCGGCCATGATCGAGAGCCTGGAGGCCGGCAAACCGGTCGAGGTCGTCGAGCTGCCGACGCTCGCCGACAGTCTCGGTGGAGGCATCGGGCTCGCCAACCGTTGGACGTTCGCACTCTGCCGGCAACTCGCCGACCATACCTTGACGCTGAGCGAGACCGAGATTTATCGCGGTATGCGCGCGCTCTTTCTCGAGGACCGGTTGGTCACCGAGGGCGGTGGTGCGGTCGGCGCCGCCGCGCTGATCGCCGGCAGGCTCGCGCTCGAAGGACCGACGGCGCTCGTCGTCAGCGGGCGCAATGTCGATATGACGAAGTTTCTGTCGATTGCGCGGGGCGAGCCCGTCACAATCGGCGACATGATCGTTTCCATATAGAGACCAGGAGACCGAGATGCTCACCAACGACCAACTTGACCGCTGGGACCGCGACCACTTCTTCCATCCTTCGACGCATCTGGCTCAATTCTCCAAGGGCGAGCTGCCCGGCCGCATCATCAAGGAAGCGTCGGGCTGCTACGTCACCGACCGCGACGGCAACCGATTCCTCGACGGCTTCGGCGGCCTCTACTGCGTCAACATCGGCTACGGCCGGACGGAGGTCGCGGAGGCGATCGCCAAACAGGCGCACGAGCTCGCCTATGCGCACGCCTACGGCGGCCAGGGCACCGAGGTCTCGATCACACTCGCGCACATGATCGCCGAGCGCATGCCGAAGGGGCTCAATCATACCTATTTCGGTTTGGGCGGCTCGGACGCCAACGAGACCAACGTCAAGATCGCCTGGTACTATCACAACGCCCTGGGGCGGACGGAACGCAAGAAGATCATTTCCCGCAAGCGCGCCTTCCATGGCTCCGGCATCACCTCCGCCTCGCTGACCGGCCTCCCCTACTTCCACAATCAGTTCAACCTGCCCGTGCCCGGCATCCTCCACACCGAGATGCCGTACTATTTCCGCCGGCCGGACGATGCCATGACGGAAGCCGGCCTCACCTCCCATTGCGTCAACGAGCTCGAGGCCCTGATCGCCCGCGAGGGCGCCGATACGATCGCCGCCTTCATCGGCGAGCCGGTGCTCGGCACCGGTGGCATCGTGCCGCCGCCGGCCGGCTACTGGGCGGCCATCCAGGCCGTGCTCAAGAAGCACGACATCCTGCTCATCGTCGACGAGGTCGTCACCGGCTTCGGCCGCACGGGTAAGATGATGGGCGCGGTGACCTACGGCATCGAGCCCGATCTCGTCTCGATCGCCAAGGGGCTCACGTCCGCCTATGCGCCGCTGTCGGGCTCGGTGGTCTCGGATCGCGTCTGGGCGGTGCTGGAGGAGGGCTCGAACAAGTTCGGACCGTTCGGCCACGGCTTCACCTATTCGGCGCACCCGATCGGTGCGGCGGCCGGCGTCGCGAACTTGCTGCTCGTCGACAAGCTGGGCCTGGTCGAGAACGCGGCCAAGGTCGGCGCCTACTTCACCGAGAAGCTGCAAGAGACCTGCGGGTCGCTGCCGATCGTCGGCGAGGTACGCGGCGTCGGCATGCTGTCGGCGGTGGAGCTCTGCGCGGATCCGAAGTCGCGCAAGCTGTTCGACCCGGCCCAGAAGGTCGGCGTGAAGGTGGCGGGCGCGTTGCTCAAACGCGGCGTCATCGGCCGCGCGATGCCGGAAAGCGACATCATCGGCCTCGCACCGGCGCTGTGCCTCACGAAAGCGGAGGCGGATATCATCGCCGAGCGGCTGGCGGAAGCGATCGAGGAGGTCGGCAAATCGCTCTGATCCGCTCGTAGGTCCCCACCCGGCCAATGAGGACATCATGAGCATTGGCGGGGGACCATGAGCGAGCCCAGTCCGCCGGGCGCCCCCACGGGCGCAATCGCCCCCCTCGACCTCGCCGTCATCGGCGGTGGAGTCGTCGGGTGTGCGGTGCTGCGGGCCGCAACGCTCGCCGGCCTGAAATGCGTGCTCCTCGAGCGCGGCGCGGACATTCTTTCCGGCGCGAGCAAGGGCAATTCGGGCCTGCTCCATACGGCCTTCGACGCGCCGGTCGGGAGCCTGGAGCACCGGCTCATGCAACGGGGCCGGGCGATCTATCTCGACATTCGCGGCCGCATGAACCTGCCGTTGCTCGAGACCGACGCGCTGCTCGTCGCCTGGTCCGATACGGAAGCCCAGAAACTCCCCGAGATCGCCGCCAAGGCGCACAAGAACGGCGTGACGAGCGTGCGTCCCGCGAGCACGGCCGAGTTGCGGACCCATCATCCCTTCCTCGCCGAGAGCGCCGTCGCCGGCCTCGTCGTGCCGGGCGAGCACGTCATCGATCCCTGGTCGGCACCGCTCGCCTACGTTCTGCAGGCACTCGCGCACGGCGCGCGGGTGCTGCGGCAGGCCGAGGTTACGGCTGCGGAACGCCGCAACGGCCTCTGGCATCTGACGACGGCGCAGGGCCCGATCACGGCCCGCATCGTCGTCGCGGCCGCCGGCAATTTCGGCGACCGCGTGGAGGCGCTCGCCGGCCGCGGCGGCTTTGCGATCCGCCCGCGCAAGGGCCAGTTCGTCGTCCTCGACAAGACGGCGCGCCGCCTCATGCCAACCATCGTGCTCCCCGTGCCGACCGAGCGCACGAAAGGCATCGTGCTCTGTCCGACCATCTACGGCAACGTGCTCGTCGGACCTACGGCCGAGGACCAGGACGACCGCTCGCAGGCGACCGTGGAGGAGGCGACGCTCCGCCACCTCTTGGCCGAAGGCGCCCGCATGGTGCCGGACCTCGCCGCCGAGCCCGTCACCGCCGTATATGCGGGACTCCGGCCAGCAAGCGATCGCAGCGACTACATCATCGACGCGAGTCCGGCCGACGGCTGGATCACGGTCGCCGGTATCCGCTCGACGGGATTGACCGCATCGCTCGGCATCGCCGAGCACATCGTCGGCCTCGTCGGCGACCACTTCCAAATGCTGAGCCCGGTTCCGGACGTCATCTGGCCGAGAGTCCCGAACCTCGCCGAGCATCTGCCGCGCGATCACCAGCGCGCGGGTCGCGGCGATCTCGTCTGCCTGTGCGAGACCGTGACACGCGCCGAGATCGAAGCGGCGCTGACCGGTCCGCTGCCTGTCGGCGATCTCGGCGGCCTGAAGCGGCGCACGCGCGCCCTGATGGGCCGGTGCCAGGGCTTCAACTGTCTCGCACATGTGGCGCGCCTCGTCGAAGGCCGGCTCGTCGTGACCCCACCAGTCGAGAGGCTCGGCGATGGCCATTGAGGAGGTCGATGTCGCGATCATCGGTGGTGGGCCGGCCGGAATCTCTGCCGCCCGCGAGTTACAGCGACTGGGCCTTCGCCGGGTCGTCGTCCTGGAGCGCGAGAGAGAGGCCGGCGGCACGGTCCGCCACTGCGGCCACCGGGGTTTCGGCATGCTCGACTTCGGACGAGTCTGGACCGGTCCGCGCTATGCCGAGAGGCTGCGCCGCGTGTCCAGGGGGCTCGATGTCCGCCCAAGCACGGCAGTCCTGGCGCTCGGAACCGAGGGCCAGCTCGCGCTCAGCACGCCCGAGGGGCCGCGCGAGATCAGGGCCGAGCGGGTGCTGCTGGCGACCGGCATCCGGGAGGCGACTCGCGCCGCCCGCCTCGTCTCGGGGGGCCGGCCTTTCGGCATCCTGACAACCGGCGCGCTGCAGAGGTTCGTCTATCTCGAGGGGCGGCTGCCGTGCCGCCGCCCCGTCGTCATCGGCAGCGAGCTGGTGGCCTACTCAACCATCCTGACGCTCCGGCACGCCGGCGTCCGTCCGGTCGCCTTGCTCGAGGAGGAGAGCCAGACAGCGGCTCCGTTTCCAGTCTCGCACCTGGCTCGGCTCCTCTTCGGCGTACGAACCGAGCGCAGCGCCCGGCTCACCGCCATCGAGGGCGAGGCGCAGGTCACCGCGATCACCATCGAGCGGCAGGGCCGGCTGGAAAGGCTGGCCTGCGACGGCGTGATCTTCACGGGAAAGTGGGTGCCGGAGGCAACGCTGATGCGCCAGCATCCGGCCGGCGTCGATCCGGCTACGGCAGGCCCGCGCGTCGACCACAATTTGCGAACGGCCGATCCGCGGATTTTTGCCGCCGGCAATGTGCGCTACGGTGTGCGATCCTCAGGACGCTGTGCGCTCGAGGGGCGCTATGCCGCCCGGGCCATCGCCCGGGATCTGATGCAGACCCGTTGAGACCATCCCATGCCCATCCTCGCCATCGATCAAGGGACGACGAGCACCAAGAGCTTCCTGCTGCACGAGGACGGCCGTTTCGAGACACTCGGCAGCCGGCGTCACCAGCAGTTCCACCCCGCGGAGGGGCACGTCGAGCACGATGCCTCGGAACTCATCCGAAACATCGAAACCCTGATCGACGAGGCGCTAGCGGAAGAACCGGCGATTGCCGGCATCGCGCTCGCAAATCAAGGCGAGACGGTGGTCGCCTGGAACCGACGGACCGGCGAGCCGCTGCACCACGCCATCGTCTGGCAGGATCAGCGGACGCAGGCCTGGCTCGATGAACTGGCGCCGTCGGATCGCTCCGAGATCACTCGGATCGGCGGCCTGCCGGTCGATGCCTATTTCTCCGCCTCCAAGCTCACCTGGCTGCTGGAGCACGTGCCCTCTGCTCGCCATCTGGCAGAGACAGCTCGGAGCTCCCTCGGCCTGGCCACCTCCGACGCCTACTTCATCGACCGATTGACCGGTGCCTATCGCACAGATGTGTCGACGGCCTCGCGCACCTCTCTCATGAGCCTCACCGGCTGCGGTTGGAGCCCCGAGCTGTGCAGGGTGTTCGCTCTCGCGCCGGAGCAACTGCCGGTCATCGTCTCGACCACCGGACCTTTTGGCATCGTGCGGCGAAAGGGCCGCGAGCTGCCGCTCCTCGCCAGCATCGTCGACCAGCAGGCCGCCCTGTTCGGCCATGGCTGCCGCAAGCCGGGGGACCTCAAGATCACCTTCGGCACCGGTACGTTCGCCTTGGCCGTCACCGGAACGAAGCCGAGGATGGATGCTGCGGGATTGGTGCCGACGGTTGCCTGGCAACTTGGCGCAGAGGATCCCGTCTACGCCCTCGATGGTGGCGACTACACGGCCGCTGCGGCGGTTGAATGGGCGAAGGGACTGGGCCTCGCGTCTGCGATCGAGGATTTCGCATTCGGGGACGGCCCGTCGGCCCTCGAGCGTGGTCTCGTCTTCGTGCCGGCTCTCGCCGGGCTGGCCGCACCCTATTGGGACCGCAACGCGGCCGGCGCCTTCCTCGGCCTTCGCCTCGCCACGACGTCGGCCGATCTGCGCCAGGCGATCCTTGAAGGCATCGCCTTGCGTGCGAGCGAGCTGGTCCAGGCACTGGCACCGGAGGCGACGGCGGACATTTTCGTCGATGGTGGGTTGACCTCCAACCGCGGCTTCGTGCAATTCCTGGCGGACGTACTCGGCAGATCGGTCGTGCTCCAGGCAACTTCGGAGCTGACGGGTCTGGGTGCCGCGGAGCTTGCCTATGTCGCGCTCGGTGGGCCGGTGCCGCCCCGGCCTCGGGGACAGCATAGTCGCATCGAGCCTTCGGCACGGTCGGCCGCCATTCGGGCCAGGACCTCGACCTTTCCGGCGGCGATCGGCGCCGTACGAAGCTGGATGGAGATCTCTTCAGGTGAAGACCCGTCCCCCTGACCGCCCGCGGGCTAGCGTCCCATGCTGACCAAATGGCAATGGATGATGCGCCAGCTCTCGCGCCGCCTGTGGGTGCGCGCAACACTGCTCGGTGCACTCGGCATTCTGACGGCGGCGCTGGCGGCCCTGGTCGAGAACGTTCTTCCCTGGGAGGTATCGGGCCAGATCGGCAGCGCCGCCGTCGGCGATCTGCTCGGCATCATCGCAACCAGCATGCTGGCGGTCACCACCTTCTCGCTCAGCGTCATGACCTCTGCCTACAGCGCTGCGACGAGCAGTGCCACGCCACGTGCGACCAAGCTCCTGATGCAGGATCAGATCACCCAGAATGTCCTCGCCACCTTCATCGGCTCCTTTCTGTTCGCGCTCGTCGGCATCATCCTGCTCAAAACAGATCTGTATGGCGACCGCGGCCGGGTCGTGCTGTTCGTCGCGACCATCGGCATCCTCGTCCTCGTGGTCGCGTCCCTCCTCACCTGGATCGACCAGCTTGCGCAGCTCGGTCGCGTCGGCGAGACGACCACTCGGGTCGAGGACGCGACGAAGGAGGCCATCGAAGCCCGGCTCGCCGCACCCTACTTCAGGGCGCGGCCTCTCGATCCCGACAGCGATGCGGCAAAAGGCGCAAACGCGCTCATGGCCAGCGTCACCGGCTATGTACAGCACATCGACATCGAGAGACTGTCGGAGATCGCCGAGGACTCCGAGGTCCAGATCTATCTGTGGGTACTTCCGGGCACGTTCGTGCATCCGGCTCGCCGGCTCGTCGGGATTTCCGACTACGGCCAGGTAGACGGAGCGCTGAGCGAGGACATCAGGGCGTGCTTCGACATCGGTCCGGAGCGTTCGTTCGACCAGGATCCCCGGTTCGGACTTGCCGTCCTCAGCGAGATCGCCATTCGCGCACTGTCGCCGGCTGTCAACGATCCGGGAACAGCCATCGACGTGATCGGCCGGCTCACACGGCTGCTTGTCATCTGGGCCGACGCCAGTCAGCGAAGCGATGAGCACGACATCGCCTTTCCGCGGCTGCACGTCCCAGCGCTCGAAACGCGCGACTTGTTCGACGACGCATTCAATCTCATCGCTCGCGACGGCGCACACATGATCGAGGTCCAGCTCAGACTTCAGAAGGCGCTCGGTGCGCTTGGCCAACTCGGGGACGAAGACTTCAGAACGTGCGCGCGCACCCAGGCGCAGCTCGCTTTGGCTCGGGCCGAGGAATCCATGGTGTCGGCCCAGGACAAGACCCGCCTGCGCGACGCCGCCCGCTAGTCACCCTCGGCCTGCCGGCCCCGGAACCCCGTCGCAAGCACATAGAGCTCCGCCGAGTCCGCCCGGCTCGCCGGCGGTTTGACGTGACGCACCACGGCAAAGTTCTGCTTCAACGCCTCGAGCAGGCTCCTCTCGGCGCCCCCTTGCAGCACCTTGCAGAGAAAGAATCCGCCGGGCGCCAGGATCTCCATGGCGAAGGCGGCGGCCGCCTCGCAAAGCGCCATGATGCGCAGGTGGTCCGTCTGCCTGTGGCCGGTCGCCGGTGCCGCCATGTCGGAGAGAACGGCGTCGGGGGCACCACCGAGCATCGCTGTGATCGCCGCCTCCGCCCCCTCCTCGAGAAAGTCCTGCTGCAGGAAGCTCACGCCCGGCAACGCCGCCATCTCATTGATGTCGACGGCAAGCACCGTGCCGCCATCAGGCGTCCCGACACCGACCTTGCGTGCAGCGACCTGCGACCAGCCACCGGGTGTCGCACCCAGATCGAGCACGCGCATGCCACGTTTCAGCAGCTTGTAGCGCGCGTCGATCTCGGCGAGCTTGAAGGCCGCCCGGGACCGATAGCCCTGCTCACGCGCGGCAGCCACATAGGGATCGTTCAGCTGGCGACGCAGCCATTTCTGCTGCGACGGCGTCCGGCCGCGTGCGGTCTTGAGCCGCTCCGCCATACGCCGCTTGCCGTCGCCGCCCCCCTTCGACGAACCAGGGCCCGGCTTCTTCACCGATAGTCTCCCGAGGATCGGTCGGAACGTCGCCGACGCTGTCGGTGTACGCCATCCTCGGCCATCATGCCGGCAAGCATGCCTTCCCGGAGCCCCCGGTCGGCGACCCGCAGTCGCTCGCACGGCCAAATCCGGAGCATGGCTTCGAGAATCGCACACCCGGCGAGCACCAAGTCGGCCCGGTCCCGGCCGATGCAGGGTTGTGCCACCCGCTCATCGTAGCTCATTGCGATCAGCCGGTCCGACACCTCTCTGATCTGACCATTGTCGAGCCAGCAGCCATCAACCTGCCGCCGATCATAGACGGGCAAAGCGAGATGGATGCCCGCGACCGTCGTCACGGTTCCCGAGGTGCCGAGCAGATGCGCCGCACCGCTGCAGATCCTGTTGCCGATCCGATGCTCGCTCTCGAAGGCGTGAAGCATGCTCTGAACGTGGTTGACCATGGCCTCATAGAGGTCCCTGTCGACCTCGCGACCACCGAAGCGCTCGGACAAGGTGACGACGCCGACCGGCAACGAAGTCCACGCGCGGATAGCCCGGTCGACACCGAACCCGAGTGGATGCGGACGCGCACGCGGCTGTCCTGCAAAGTCAAGCCAGATCAGCTCCGAAGAACCGCCGCCGATGTCGAATACGAGCACGGTCGAGGCTTGCCGGTCGATGAGCGTGGCACAACCCGTCACGGCGAGCCGGGCCTCGGTCTCGCGACTGACGATCTCCAGCGTCAGTCCCGTCTCGGTCCTGACCCGCCCGAGGAACTCCGCACCATTGGCCGCGGTCCGGCAGGCCTCGGTGGCGATCAACCGGGACCTGACGACACCCCGTCGCCGGAGCTTTTCGGCACAGACCCCGAGTGCGTCGATGGTCCGCGTCATAGCCGCCTCCGACAGGCGGCCCGTCGTCGTCAACCCCTCGCCCAGACGGATGATGCGCGAGAAGGCATCGACGACCTGGAAGCCACGACGGGACGGTCGCGCAACCAGCAAACGGCAATTGTTGGTGCCGAGGTCGAGGGCCGCGTAGTTGGCCGACCCATCGCCGGCACGACCGGCTCGTCCGACGTCCTCTGCACGCCCTTCGACAGACGGACGTCCGTTCGGCTTGCCGGTCTGGTCCGGCAAGTCCCCTGGACCTCCGGCATGGCGATTCTCGCCGCTCGACCGCTGCACTTTCCCACCCCAGAGCCTGGCCCGAGCCGGCGCCCCCTGCTCTCGAGAGGTTCTGCCGCTTCCCATCAGGCGATTGCTGGATTCGTTTCCGCATAGTCTAGGCTGGAACGAGGGCGGGCGTAAAGCTCAGGCTTCAGTAAATATTTCATATGCTTAGGATGATTGACCCGATCCTGGAAGGGGTGGTCCGAGGCCGCGAGACGGACCTTGCGCGAAGTCTGCCGACGCGTCAGCTTGAGCGAAAAGGCGAAAGGAGACCCCATGCGAACAGAGGCGATCGTAGCCACCTCCATCGGCGGGCCGGAGGTTCTGGAGATGTCCAGCATCGAGCTCGCCTGGCCCGGCAGTCCGACGGACGTGCTGGTCCGCCTTCACGCCGCAAGCCTCAACCCCGCCGATGTTTGGTTCCGAAGCCTCGGCCCCTATGTCCAAGGTCCCGGCCCGCTCGTGCTCGGCCATGACGGCGCCGGCACCGTCGAGGCGGTCGGCCCCGCAGTCCGACGCATCAAGCCCGGCGATCGCGTCGCCTTCTGCTTCGGTGGCATCGGTGCCGACCCAGGCACCTATGCGAGGCACGCCGTTGTCAACGAGCATTTTCTTGCCGTGATACCGGATGGGCTGGAGTTCGCGACCGCCGCTGCGCTGCCGCTGGTGAGTATCACCGCGGTCGAGGCCCTCGTCGATCGCGTCGCCATCCAGGCGGGCGAGACCCTGCTGGTGCACGGGGGGGCCGGCGGCACAGGGCATGTCGCTGTGCAGATCGGCCGGCTCGCCGGTGCCCGCGTTGCGGCCACGGTCTCGACGCCGGAGAAATCCGATCTCGTACGCCGCCTCGGCGCGGAGCGCACCATCGACTACCGCGACGCCGATTTTGTCACCGCGACGCGCGACTGGACCGGCGATGCCGGTCTCCGGGCCGCCTTCGACAACCAGGGCGGCGAGGTCCTGCAGCGCACCTTCAAGGCAATGGCGCCATACGGCCGCATCGCCACCCTCATCGGGCTTGCCGGCGACGATGGCGAGACGTCGGCTTACAACCTCAATCTCAGCGTTCACATGGTGATGATGCTGACGCCCATGTGGCTCGGCCTTCGCGACCGGCTCGTGGCGCAACGCCAGATCGTCGAGCGGGCGCTGGCCGATGCCGCTTCCGGGCGGCTCCAGGTTCATATCACCGAGACCGTACCGCTGAAGGAGGCCGCAGTCGCCCACCAGCGCCTCGAGCGAGGAGGCATGATGGGCAAGATCGTGCTCAGCATCGCGTGACGGACAATACCGCGGCCCGGCGACTGCGATGTCGCTTTGCAGTCGCATTGCCGGTTCTGCTAGCCTAGGCGCCGCAATCGCATCCATCCCGGAGGCCCCATGAACCTCATTGACCGCAAGGCGCCGCCACCCGCCGGCCGCTTCAGCCGCAATCCGGAAACCTCCTTCACATTGCCGGCCCGCTACTATTTCGATCCGGAGATCTACAAGCGCGAGCTCGAGACGATCTTCTACCGGACGTGGAACTATGTCGGCCACATCAGCCAGCTCGCCGAGCCGGGAAGCTTCGTGACCACCCAGGTCGGCGATCAGGGCATCGTCGCCATCCGCGGCCAGGATGGCGAGCTCAGGGCCTTCTACAACGTCTGCTCGCATCGCGCGCATGAGCTGTTGAAAGGCTGCGGCAAGGCCAAGCTCATCACCTGCCCCTACCACGCCTGGACCTATCATACCGACGGCAAGCTCCGCTCGGCCGTGGGGCAGAAGAAAGTGGCCGGCTTCCAGGCAACGGAGTTCGCGCTGAAGCCGGTACAGATCGAGGTGCTGGCCGGGTTCGTCTATGTCAATCTCGATCCTGACGCGCCGTCGCTCAAATCGCAGAGCGAGGGGCTCGCGGACGAGTTGCGGAAATTCTGTCCGGAGATCGAGAACCTGAAGCTCGCCCGGCGTCTGACATTCACCCTCAATGCCAACTGGAAGAACGTCGTCGACAACTATCTCGAATGCTATCATTGCACGCCGGCGCATCCGGCCTTTGTCGAGCTGGTCGACATCAAGAACTACCGGACGATCACACACTCGATCTATTCGAGCCACATCTCGCCGCCGGGAAATCCCGACAACAGCGCCATCTGCTTCACGCCAGGCCAAGAAGGCAATTTCGCCGGCTTCTGGGTGTGGCCCAACATGACCTTCAACACCTTCCCGGGCTGCGCGAACACCGGCATCCTCCACATCATGCCGACCGGTCCGGAGACGACACTCGAGCATTTCGATTTCTTCTTCGCCGAGGATGTGCCCGAGGCGACGATCAACGAGGCGATCGAGTATCTCGACAAGGTGCTGAACCCGGAGGACATCGCACTCGTCGAGAGTGTGCAGCGAGGCCTGCATTCACGGGGCTATTCGCAGGGTCGCTTCATCGTCGACAAGGATCGCACCTTCATCAGCGAGCATGGGCTGCACCATTTCCACTCGCTGGTGCTCGACGCCCTGGGCGAACTGCCGGAGTAGTCGAGCGACCGGCCATTCGGAGCAGCCCCACCCGGGCGCTGCTCTGACTTGGCTCTCGCAATATGCCTCGACGAAAGGAGCGGACCAGAGCGGTGCCGCTCTCTCGACGATCGGTTCCAAATTTTCAAAGAGCAACGCTCCGCCGTCCTCCGGCCGCGCCGCCGCGTCGGGCTAGGAACCATTGAGGGGCGCGGGGTTCATCCAGGTCCACCTCACAAGCCGAGCTGTTGCTCGTGTCCCGATCGCGAAGCGCGTCAGCACCGGCAGCGGTCGCCCAACGCGCTTTGCGATCGGAGCGGACTCGAGCCAAGCCAAGGCTGCCGTGTGGCCTCATGCTCGCAAGCTCACCGCTGAGCGAGCGTGGACCACGGGGTGAGCTTGCGAGTGGCCACGCGGGGGCAGGAATCCCACCCTACCCGGGACCAGGTGCATACCCTACCTCCGGACCTGCGTTGGCCCTCGGGCAGCCGCCGGTCAGCCCGCGTTCGATGAGACGCCTCTGCCGAAACGCCCTCGGAGAACAAAAGCCGCGACCATCAGGAGGTCCATGCCCTCCGCACCGACACGCCCTCGCAGGCGGACGCTCGGCCGAACGGTGAGACAGCCATCCCGACCACCCGGCGAACGCGCGGGGTGGCCGACACTGCCGGACGGCAGCCCCTTCGCCGCCAAAGGATCAGTTCTGCACCCGCCGCGTGTAGCCGCCGTCGACCACGACGTTCGTGCCTGTCACAAAGCTCGCGCGCGGACTGGCGAGGAAAGCCACGACATCGGCGACCTCCTCCGGACGGCCGAGCCGGCCGAGCGGCGCCTTGTGGACGGTGGCCTCGAACAGTTGCGGCTGGTTGATCTCGACATCGTGCCAGTAGCCGCCCGGAAACAGGATCGGCCCCGGGCTGACGCAATTCGCGCGAATGCCGACAGGGGCAACCTCACCGGCCAACGACTTGACGTAGTAGAGCAGGGCCGCCTTGAGGGAGCCGTAGGCCGATTCCGGATAGCCGTAGTCCTCGACGCCGGAGATCGAGGCAATGGCGATGATCGCGCCTTCGCGAGAGCTTTCCAGCATCGGGCGCGCCGCCTCACAGGCATTGACCGTGTGCATCAAATCGACGTCGAATGCCCTCTTGAACCCTTCCGGCGTTGCGCTCGAGGCAAAACCGCTGGCGTTGGCGACGAGGATGTCGATGCCGCCCATGGCCTTGCCCGAGGCCTCGACCCATTGTCTGAGCGCGGCCGCATCGGCAACGTCGACGACGGCGCCGCTGGCTCTGACCTTGTGCCTCTTGAGCCGCTCGACGGCGGCTTCGACCTCTTGCGCCTTCCGCGCGCAGATGGCGACGTCCGCCCCCTCCTCCGCCAGCCGCTCGGCGATCGACCGGCCGATTCCCCGCGAGCCGCCCGTGACCAGTGCACGCTTCCCTCTGAGGCCGAGCTCCATGGATCCGTCCTTTCCGATGAAAGATGAACTGTCAGCCCCGCGTTGAGACGTGCACGGGCGGCAGGCGATCGCGCCATGGCATGGCCTCTTCGAGGCGCGCGCCAAGGGCGATCAACAGATGCTCCTCGGCCGGCCGGGCGCCGAGTTGCACACCGATCGGCAGGCCGCTCGAATGCATGGCGAGCGGCAGCGAAAGGGCCGGCGCCCCAGCGACATTGAAGGGCAGCGGATACTGACAGGGCCGCTCGACGGCAACGATATGGTCCTCGGCCTTCTCATCCGGCCGGTGCATGCCATAGAGACCATGCGGCGGTGCGACCTGCACGGTCGCCGGCGTCACCCAGATGTCGTAGCGCTCGAAGAAGGCACCGATCGTCCGGCGCACGGTATTCATGTAGGTCACGGCAGCAAGGAAGCGCGGGGCATCGACGCAGCGGGCATAGTCGTAGAGCTCGAGCGTGACGCTCTCGAGTGTCTCTGGCCCGATCTTGCGGCCGGTCCGCGTCGCATAGCCTTCGAGCCTCAGATCGAAGCCGAAGAACCAGACGTCGAGAAAGGCGCTGTTGAGCTCGTCGATGTCGAAGGGGAAGGAATCCTCGCCGACCTGATGGCCCATCCCCTCGAGCGCTCGGGCCGTCGCCTGAACCGCGGCTGCGACCTCGGGATCAACAGGACCCTCCTGCATGAGCGGCTTGGCTGTCCAGGCAATGCGGAGTGGCTTCACGTCGGCCTTGAGAAAGCTCTCGTAGTTCCGCTCCGGCCTTGCCACTACGAACGGATCGCCAGGTTGTGGCACCGACAGGCAGTCGAGCAGCCTCGCGGTGTCGCGCAGCGTCTTCGTCTGCACGAAGTTCATCGCCATGCCCCAGCCGCCCTCGTCGACCGACGGGCCGAAGGAGATGCGTCCACGCGAGGGCTTGAGACCGACCCCGCCGCACCAACTCGCCGGGATGCGGATCGAGCCGCCGATATCGGAGCCGTGCGCAACCGGCACCATTCCGGAGGCGACCGCCGCCGCGCCGCCACCCGTCGAGCCGCCGGCCGAATGACCGCGTTTCCAAGGGTTGTGCGTGTTGCCGTAAAGCAGGTTCTCGGTGGTCGAGGAAAGCGAGTATTCCGGCGTGTTGGTCCGCCCGAGAATATTGAGTCCTGAGGCTTTCACGAGCCTGGCGAAGTTCGTTTCGACGTCGCCGATCATGCCCTCGCAGAGCCGGCTGCCGAACTCGATCTTGCGACCCTTGAGGTGCCCGAACACGTCCTTGATGAGGAATGGCACGCCACGAAACGGCCCGTGGCCAAGCGAGGCTTCGTCGAGATCGTCGATCTGGTCGTCGTAGATCTCGATGACAGCATTGAGATCGCCATTGACGGCGCTGATGGCGGCGAGCGCGGTCCGTGCGAGCTCCTTCGGGCTGACCTCCCCCTTGGCCACGAGATCGGCGAGGCCGGAGGCATCGTAGGCGGCGTATTCGGCAAGCTTCATTGGCGGCATTCCCTGCTCCGATCCACCACGAAGAATGCACCGAACCGCCAGGCAGCGCCAGCCCGCCCGCCTGTTGTTCGCGCATGGCCGCTCCGATAGCCTCGGCCGGAGATATCGTTAACGTCAATCATGGGTCACCGCCGATGCGCTTCCCGAACCTCTTCTCTCCCTACAGACTGAAATCCCTGACGCTCCGGAATCGCATCTTCGTCACCGGACACGACACCTACCTGCCGGAGCAGGCACGGCCCTCGGATGCCTATATCGCCTACCAGAAGGCACGTGCCAAAGGCGGCGTCGGCCTCATCATCGTCCAGGTCGTCGGCGTGCACGAGACGGCCCGCTATACCGACTCGCTGCTGATGGGGACCGACGACGCCTGCATCCCGCATTTCCGCGCGCTGGTCGAGGCGATCCACGCCGAGGGCGCCAAGGTCTTCATCCAGCTCTTCCATCCGGGTCGCGAGCTGCTTGGCCGCCCGGAAGGCGTTGCACAGGCGTCCTTCGCGCCCTCCTTCAGCCCGGCGGAGCGGTTTCGAACAGCACCCGCACCGATGCCGGCCGGCCTCATCGGCGAGATCATCGAAGGCTTCGGAGAGGCGGCCCGACGCATGGCCGAGGCAGGCGCCGACGGTGTCGAGATCGTCGGCAGCCACGGTTATCTCCCCGCGCAATTCTGGAGCGAGAAGGTCAATCGCCGCGAGGATGCCTATGGTGGCTCGTTCGACAACCGTCTCCGCTTCACGCGCGAGACGATCGCTGCTATCCGCCAACAGGTCCCGGCGGAGTTCATCGTCGGCCTCAGAATGTCCGGCGACGAGATGAGCGACGCCGATCTCGGCGAGGATGAAGGTTTCGCCATCGCCCGTGCGCTGAGCCCCGACCTCGACTACCTCAATGTCATCGCCGGCACCTCGGCGACCGCGAGCGGCGCCATCCACATCGTGCCGGCGATGCAGGTGCCCACGGCTTATGTCGCGCCGTTCGCCGCCAAGGTTAAGCAGGCGACCGGCAAGCCCGTTCTGGTTGCCGGCCGCATCAACCAGCCGCACGATGCCGAGCGCGTCATCGCCGAGGGGCAGGCCGATCTCTGCGGTATGACGCGGGCGACCATCTGCGATCCCGAAATGCCCAACAAGGCCCGTGCCGGCCGCACCGAGGACATCCGTGCATGCATCGCCTGCAACCAGGCCTGCATCGGCCATTTCCAGCTTGGCATCTCGATCTCGTGCATCCAGCATCCGGAGACGGGACGCGAGCTTGTCTACGGCACGCGAACGCGGGCCCCGACGCCGAAGCGCATCCTGGTTGCCGGCGGCGGGCCGGCCGGACTGAAAGCCGCTGCCATCGCCGCCGAGCGCGGCCATCAGGTGACGCTCTACGAAAAGGAGCGGCAGCTGGGTGGGCAGGCGCTGCTCGCCCAGCTGCTTCCTGGCCGCACCGAGTTCGGCGGCATCGTCACCAATCTGACGCGAGAAGCCGAGCGCGCCGGCGTTTCGATCGTCAAGGCAACAGCCGTCACGGCCGACCTCTTGCGGCGAGAGATGCCGGATGCCCTGGTGGTTGCGACGGGGAGCCGACTCGCCCGCCCTCCGATCGAAGCCGATGCCGGTGCGAAAATCTTCCACGCAGCCGATGTGCTTGCGGGTCGCGCCAAGACCGGCAACAGCGTCGTCATCTATGATTGGCTTTCGGACTGGATCGGTCTCGGCATGGCCGAGCGCTGCGCGCGCGAGGGCGCGCGTGTCAGGCTCTGCGTCAATGGGCCGATGCCAGGAGCGGCGATCCAGAACTATATCCGTGATTACAAGATGGGCGTGCTGTTCGAGCTCGGCGTCGAGGTGGTGCCGCTAATGCGGCTCTATGGCTTCGACGGCGAGACCGCCTACTTCCAGCACACGGCCGCCCGCAGGCCGCACGTCATCGAGGGGGTGGATACGATCGTTCTGGCCTGCCCGAATGCGCCCGAAGACAGGCTCGCCGGCGAGGCGGAGACGCTCGGCCTTCTGGTCTACAAGGCCGGCGATTGCGTTGCCGCCCGCACCGCCGAGGAAGCGGTCTACGAAGGGTTGAAGGTCGCCAGCATGATCTGACGAGGCGGCCGATGCCCCGCCTCAGCTCCGCTTGAGCTTCGGGTCGAGCGCATCGCGCAGGCCGTCGCCCATCAAGTTGATGGCGAGCACGGTGACGAGAATGGCAAGGCCGGGCATAGTCACGACCCACCAGGCCCTGAGAATGAACTCCCGTGCCTCGGCGAGCATCGTCCCCCACTCCGGCGTCGGCGGCTGCGCGCCCATGCCGAGGAAGCCGAGCGCCGCCGCATCAAGGATCGCCGTCGAGAACGAGAGCGTCGCCTGGACGTTCAGCGGCGCGAGGCAGTTCGGCAAGACCGTCAGCGCCATCAGCCGCAGCGGCCCGGCACCGGCGACCCGCGAGGCCGTGACATAGTCCTTCGACATCTCGCCGATGACGGCGGCGCGCGTCAGGCGGACATAGTGCGGCTGCTGAACGATGGCGATGGCGATCATCGCATTGGTGAGGCTCGGCCCCAGGATGGCCACCAGGACGAGCGCCAGCAGCAAGCTCGGAAACGCCAGCAAAATATCCATGAGCCGCATGATGAGCGTATCGACGGTCCCGCGCAGATAGCCGGCGACCAGTCCGATGGCAATGCCCATGAACAGCGACAGGCCGACGACGATGCAGCCGATGAAGAGCGAGTAGCGGCTGCCGTGAATGAGGCGGGAGAGCATGTCACGACCGACGGCGTCGGTGCCGAGCAGAAAGCGCGGATCGGCGCCGTCCTGCCAGACGGGTGGCTTCAGCAGCGCGTCGCGGAACTGATCGTTGGGCGCGAACGGCGCCAGGACATCGGCGAGAAGCGCGATGATCACCACCAGTATGAAGATGCCGAGCCCGATCACGGCACCCGGGTTCTGGCGATACTGACGCCAGAATTCGACGAGCGGCCCCGGGGGGACCGGCATGCCCCCCGACTTCATGCTCGCGTGCTCAACCTGCTCGGTCATCTTCCTAGCTCGTGTGTCGAATGCGGGGATTGATCAAGCCATAGAGCAAGTCGACAATGAGATTGACGATCATGATGACGACGGCGATCAGAAGGAGCCCGCCCTGCACGGCGGGATAGTCGCGCCGGAAGATCGAATCCACCATCCATTTGCCGATGCCCGGCCAGGAGAAGATCGTCTCGGTGAGAATTGCGCCGGCAAGCAGCGTGCCGACCTGGAGCCCTATGGTTGTGATGACGGGAATGAGGGCATTGCGGAAGGCATGCAGCCCGACCACCCGGACCACCGACAATCCCTTGGCGCGGGCGGCGCGGATATAGTCCTCGCCTAACACCTCGAGCATGGCGGAACGGGTCTGCCGGGCGATCACTGCCAGCGGGATCGTCCCGAGCACGATCGTCGGCAGGACCAGGTGCGAGACGGTCGAGGCGAAGGCCCCCTTCTGACCGGAGATCAGACTGTCGATCAGCATGAAGCCCGTGACCGAGGGAAAGAAGTAGACGAGCGAGACACGCCCTGACACCGGGGTCCACTGCAGCACGCCCGAGAACAGGATGATGAGCAGGAGCCCCCACCAGAAGATCGGCATCGAGTAGCCGACGAGCGCCACGCCCATCACGCCGTGGTCGAGCACCGTGCCGCGCTTGACGGCCGCCAGCATGCCCGCTGGAACGCCGAGCACCATGGCGAACAGGATGGCGCAGAGCGACAGCTCGACGGTCGCTGGAAACAGCGTCAGGAATTCCGACAGAACGGGCCGCTTGGTGTTGATCGAGATGCCGAGATCACCCTGCAGCAGACCGTGGATGTAGATCGCATACTGCTGCCAGAGCGGCTTGTCGAAACCGAAACGCTCCAGCAGCTCGGCATGGCGCTCCGGAGAAAGCGAGCGCTCGCCGGCCATCAGGAGGACCGGATCGCCGGGCAGCATCCGGATGAACAGAAAGGCGAGGACGGTGATGCCGAAGAAGGTCGGCAGGACCAGCAGCAGACGCGAGAGGAGGAATCGAAGCATCGGGGCTCTCTATCCTGCCCGCAGGATCAGGTCTGCTCGAGGCGCAGGACCCGCCGGCAGGAGATGGAGGATGGCGGCCTCTCCGGCCACCATCCTCGCGTCGCGCAGGAGCCCTATTCGGCGATGTCCACACCGTCGAAACGGTGCGAGCCGAGCGGGTCCATCTTGTAGCCCGAGACCTTCTTCGACATCGGCATGAAGACGACCGAGTGAGCGATGGTCGCCCACGGCGCCTGCTCCTTGAAGATGATCTGCGCCTGCTCGTAGAGCTTGGTCCGCTCCGCCTGGTCGGAGACGGTCTTGGCCTTCTGGATCAGATCCTCGAAGGGCTGATGGCACCACTGGGCCCGGTTCGAGCCGCCGACGGCCGAGCAGCCGAGCAGCACGGCAAGGAAGTTGTCCGGATCGCCGTTGTCGCCAGTCCAGCCGAGCAGCACCGCGCCGTCGCGATTCTTCTCTTTCGAGAGCTTCAGATACTCGCCCCACTCGTAGGAGACGATCTCCACCTCGACGCCGACCTTGGCGAAATCGGCCTGAATCAACTCGGCCATGCGCTTCGCGTTCGGGTTGTAGGGGCGCTGCACGGGCATCGCCCAGATCTTCATCTTGAGACCGGTGACGCCGGCGGCCTCGAGCATCTTCTTGGCCTCGTCCGGGTTGTAGGGATCGTCGACGGTCGCCTCGTTATAGCTCCACATGGTCGGCGGGATCGGGTTCTTGGCGATCTTGCCGGCACCCTGGAACACGGCGTCCATGATGGCCTGCTTGTTGATGGCCATGTTGAGCGCCTTTCGCACCTCGACCTTGTCGAAGGGGGCCTGTGTCGTGTTGTAAGCGAGGTAGCCGACGTTGAGACCCTCCTGCTCCATCATCTGCAGGTTCGGATCCTCTTTCAGCGAGGCGATATCAGCCGGGTTCGGATAAGGCGCCACATGGCATTCGCCGGCTTTGAGCTTCTGCTGGCGGACTGCGGCGTCGGTGGTGATGGCGAAGACCAGATCGTCGATCGGCTGCTTGCCGCCCCAATAGCCCTCATGCGCCTTGTAGCGGATCACGGCGTCCTTCTGATAGTCGACGAAGGCGAAGGGGCCGGTGCCGATCGGCTGCTGGTTGAGCAGCTCTTTCTTGCCGTCGGCCTCGAGCTTGTCGGCATATTCCTTCGAGACGATCGAGGCGAAGTCCATCGCGAGATTGGCGATGAAGGGCGCCTCCGGACGGTTCAGCACGAACTTCACCGTCATGTCGTCGACCTTGACGATGTCCTTCAACAAAGCTGGCATGTCCATGCCGTCGAAATATTC
The DNA here is from genome assembly GCA_041397825.1 of Hyphomicrobiaceae bacterium. GTDB lineage: Bacteria > Pseudomonadota > Alphaproteobacteria > Rhizobiales > Hyphomicrobiaceae > JANNSX01. The sequence goes on along the minus strand of JAWKVX010000007.1, from coordinate 26,734 downwards.
CCAGGCAATGCCGGCCGTATACTGGTTCCAGGCATTGTCCTTCTTCCACTGCCGCTCGAAGGAGAAGATCACGTCGTCGGCATTGACGTCTCGGCTCGGGGTGAAGAAGGCGGTGGTGTGGAACTTGACGCCGGGGCGCAGCTTGAAGGTGTATTCGAGCCCGTCGTCGGAGACCGACCAGCTTTCGGCAAGACCGGGGACGACATTCGTCGTGCCGCGCTCGAACTCGGCGAGCCGGTTGTAGATCGGTCGCGAAGACGCATTGAAGGTCGTGCCGGCGGTGTAGGGCGCAGGATCGAAGCCTTCAGGCGAGCCCTCCGAGCAATAGACGAGCGTTTTGGCGCTGGCGCCGCCGGCAAGCAATGTGCTTGCGAGCAGGCCAAGGGCCAGGACTTTCGTGATGTGTCGCATAAAACTTCCTCCCAAGGCTCCACCGGATTGAGGTTAGGCAGCGTGGAGCGGATGGGCGACCATAGCCCAGGACTTGTGAGGCAGGCAAAGGGCGAAACGAGCGGCGCACTCATGTTCCGGCACGGCAACAATTGTTCGTGAAGCGAAAATAATGGCGCGGTCCGGAACCCGATCCAGGCCGATCACCCCTGGGGAGCTCCAGCCATCGTCGACGCAGAGGCTCCACTTCTCCGGTGAACCGCATGCCGGTCGAGGCACAAGTCTCGATCCGATCGATGCACCACTTGCACCCATCTGGGTCTGGCTCGCCTTCGGCGAGACGCCCGGTGCCGTGCTCGCACACATCATCGGGGCGCACCATTTAGGTGAAACACCAGGACCTCGATCGGATCTGCCTTCCGCACCCTGCACGAAGCCCCCGGCGCCTTCATCATCCCCAATCCCTGGGACGGAGGATCGGCGCGCATGCTGGCCGACTTCGGCTTCAAGGCACTGGCGACGACGAGTGCCGGTCACGCCATCTCTCTCGGCATCAAGGAGGAGACGACGGCGCGCGACGCCGTGCCCTCGCAGTACCGGGAGATCGCGACGGCACCGCCGCTGCCGGTTTCCGCCGATCTCGAGAAGCGCTTCGGCGATACCTCTGAAAGTGTCGCAGAGACCATCCGCGCCGCCGCAAAGACCAGTCTCGCCGGCTGCTCGATCGAGGACCACGCGGACGACAGGGACGCGCCGATCTCCGAGTTCGGCCTTGACGTCGAGCGCATCGTTGCCGCCGTCGAGGCCGCATCGGAGCTTACCGCACGACTTCGCGCGGACGGCCCGTGCCGAGAGCCTGCTCTGGAGTCGGCCCGGGCTCGGCGACGTCATCAGGCGCCCGCGTGCCTTCGAGGCCGCCGGTGCCGATGTGCTCTATGCGCCGGATCAACCGATCTTCTCGCCATCCGCTAGATCTGCTCGGCCGTCACCCGCCCGGTCGATGTCGTCATGGGCGCCGCCTTCAGCGGCACCGAGTTGGCGCGTCTGCCGGAATCTTGCGCGGCGCGGCCCGCGAGTCCGATCGAGGCAGCAGCACTTCTCCTGACCGCGAGCCATCAACGGACGTCGCCGGAGCCCTTGAGCCGATCGATCTCCTCCCGGCTCATCCCCAGGCCGGCGAGGACCTCGTCGGTGTCGGCGAAGGGCTTTGCGGGTGGCGCACTGGACCGGACCGGGGTGTCGGACAGTCGCGGCGCGCCCGTATCGCCGCCGGCGGCCCGCACGGCCTCGGTGAAACTGGCGACAGGACCGACACACACATCCTCGTCTGCCAGCAGGGCCATCCACTCGCGCTGCGTCCTGGAGAGAAATGCGCTCGCGAACGCTGCGCGCATGGCAGGATAGGTGTCCCGCCGCCATTGCGCATCGGCGAGCTCAGTGAGACCGAGCCTCTCGCAAAGCCGCCGGAAGAACCGGTCTTCCAGCGCCGCGACCGTCACATGCCGCCCGTCCCTGGTCTCGTAGACGTCGTAGAAGGGTACGCCGCCCGTAACCACCCAGTCGCCGCCGCGAGGCTCAGCGAGGCCGGCCCCGGCAAGGGAGGCGAAGTCGGTCGCGAGATAGCGAACCGCGTCCGTCAGAGAGGCATCCACGAATTGGCCCCGTCCCGTCCGCCCGCGCGCGGTCAGTGCTGCGAGGATGGCAAATGCGGCGACCGCCGCACCGCCAAAATCGGCGAGGATGTTGACCGGCACGATCGGCCGGCCGTTCCGATCCGCGAGAAGCGATAGCACACCCGATCGCCCGACATAGTTCAGATCGTGGCCGGCCTGGCGCGCCTCCGGCCCCGACTGACCGTAGCCGCTGACCGCGCAGTAGACGAGGCGCGCGTTGAGTGCCGCCAGTGTCCGGTAGTCGGCCCCGAGGCGCTCGGCCGTGCCCGGCCGCCACTCCGTGATGAGCACGTCAGCGCGCTCGACGAGCCGGTGCAGGACCGTACGGCCTCCATGAGACTTCAGATCGAGGCCGATGCTCCGCTTATTGCGCGAGAGCTGGTCGGCCGGCGAACCGCGGAGCGCCATATAGGCATCGTTCGACTGGCCGTGCTCACCATGGAAGGTCGCGTCGGCGATCTGGACGACGTCGGCGCCGTGATCGGCCAGCATCATCGCGACGAAGGGCCCGGGCGCGTGGCGGGAGAGATCGAGCACCCGAAGACCGTCGAGTGCACCGAGGCTCGGGACTGTCATCGGAGCCGCTCCACTGCGGGTGTAACGCGCCTAGGCCACTCCCGCCCGCAAGAGATCGTGCACATGCACGATACCGACGGGCTTGCCCCTGTCGACGACGAACACCGAGGTGATCTTCGAGGAGTTGAGGAGCTCAAGCGCGGCCGAGGCCAACATGTCGGGAGGCACCGCCTTCGGTCCGCGGGTCATGATGTCGCCGGTGAGCTTCTTCAGGAGACCGCCGCGCATATGCCGCCGCAAATCGCCGTCCGTGATGATGCCGGCGAGCCGGCCACGCCGGTCGACGATGCCGAGGCAGCCGAAGCTCTTCTCTGTCATGATGACGATGGCCTCGCTCATCGCCATGCGCTCGCCGACAAGTGGCAGCCGCGCGCCGCGGTGCATCAGGTCGGCGACGAACTTGAGGCTCGCGCCGAGCTGTCCGCCCGGATGGAAGGTCTTGAAGTCGGCGGCGGTGAAGCCCTTGCTCTCGAGCAGAGCAACAGCGAGACCGTCGCCGAGCACGAGTTGCATCGTGGTCGAGGTCGTCGGTGCAAGGCCGTGCGGGCAGGCCTCGGTCGCGCGGGGCAGCACGAGAGCGACATCGGCCGCGCGGGCAAGCGCGCTCTCGGCCCGGCTGGTGACGGCGATGAGCGGCACGCGGAAGCGGCCTGCATAGGTGATGAGGCTCTTGAGCTCGACCGTCTCGCCCGACCAGGAGAGCGCCAGGATCACGTCATCGGTGGTCACCATGCCGAGATCGCCATGACTCGCCTCGGAGGGATGGACGAAATAGGCGGGGGTGCCCGTCGAGGCGAGCGTCGCCGCGATCTTGCGCGCGACATGCCCGCTCTTTCCCATGCCCGAGACGATGACACGGCCCCGCGCCGAGGCGATCCGGCCGACGGCGTCCTGAAAGGCTTTGCCCAAGCCGTTCTCGAGCATTGTCTCGAGAGCCCGGAGCCCCTCGATCTCGAGCTCGACGGTGCGTAGCGCGGCACCCAGCGGCTGCTTGGCGGCGGTGGCGCGCGGCAATCGCTTGCCGGCTACGGCAGCGGCCGGGCGCTTGACGAGTGGGCTCACGCGCCGAGCCTTGCCGCGCGAGGGACTTCGCCGGCGGCCTGCAGCCGCGCCGGGGCGCACTCGCTGTCCCATCCCACCCCCATCTCTCGGCCCGGACGTCCCGAACCCCTGTCTCGCCCGCCAGCTTCGGAGAGTTGACGCCCCTTGTCCAGCATCCGGCCGCCGATCTCAACGGACACAGCGTCTCAACCTGAGAGCCTACGCAACCACTCCTTAACCTCTTGAAGCTCAATCTCTATGCCTCGTCACGCGTCAGCGCCGCCAATAGCCCGAGTTCGCCGTGGCCCGCCTGCTCGACCTCCACCGGATCTGGTCCGGCGCGAGCCTTCTCGCGCTCGTTGCCGGCATTGTCACGGCGAATGCACAAACCCCCGATCTCGATGGCCCCGCGCTCAAGGTCCTGGCTCAAGGCCAGATCGCCTCGCCGCTGGCGGACCTGCGCGGCGCCACGTCGCCTACGGATGCCGTGTTTGCGGAGCCCGTCGAAGATGCCGCGCCCGAGTCTGGCCCATCGAGGGAACGCGATGGCGACATTCCGGGCATTCTCGAGCCGCCAGCCGTCGAGGCGGAGCCTGCGGACCCCGACGCCGCACCAATCTCCGACGGCGACCTTACCGCGGACGGCCAGGCCGACGCCATCGCCGAACCCCCTGACGCCGATTCCCCGGAGGCCGATGCTACGGGCGTCACCGATGCCGATCTGGACATGACAGCCAACCAGGACGAGCCCGCGAGCGGGGCCCCCCCCCTCCCTGGCGTGCCGGAGCCCAACGCGGACGGTGCCGGCCTCCCCGCGGTCGAGCCGTCATTCCGCCCTTCTTATGACGAAGCTGAGGACAATCCTTACGCGCCGCTCGGCCTCCGGATCGGCAGCTTTCTCGTCTTCCCGGAGATCACCGCCGAGGAGACCTTCGACGACAACGTCCTCCGGAGCGAGACAGGCCGCATCTCCGATCGCGTGCTCGGTCTGAAGGGCGCGCTGCGCATCGTCTCGGACTGGAACCGGCACAGCCTCGAGGCCAACCTCGCGGGTCTCAGGAGCTATCACCAGAAGCTCGACTCCGAGGACGACAAGACGATCGATGCCGCGCTCCGCGGCCGCCTCGACGTATCGAGCGATACAATCCTCGACGGCAACCTCAGCTACCAACTCTTTCAGGAGAGCCGCGGCACGATCGACTTCCCCGACCTTGCCAGCGGCCGGCCGGACGTCACCGAGCGGTCGGCGTCCCTGGCCTTGACCCAGCGCTTCAATCGTCTGGCCATTCGCCTCCGCGGCGCCGTCGACGATCACAGGCGGAGTGCCGAGGGTCTCGACGCCTCAGAGGACTATCTCGAGAAAGCACTTGGCCTGAGGATCGGCTACGAGATGTCGCCCGGTCTCTACCTTTTCGCCGAGCAGGAACTATCGCGTCGCGACTATGCGGCACCGGCCGCCGACGACGGACTGTTGCGCGATGCCGACGGGCGCACGACTCGCGTCGGCGTTGCGGCCGAGATCACGGCCAAGATCGTCGGCGAGCTCTCGGTCGGCAAGCTCGTCGAGACGCCCGATGCGGACGCGCTGGCGCCGATCGAGGGTCTCGTCGCCGACGGCAGCCTGACCTGGACGCCCTCGGCCCTGACGACCGTCTCGCTCGGCTTCCGCAGCTCGATCGCGCCGACGACGATCGCGGGCTCCGCTGGCGCCCTCGAGCGCGCCGCCGACCTCGAGGTTAGGCACGAGTTCCGCCGCTACTTCGCGGCCATCGCCGGCCTCGGCTATACGACGCGCGACTATGCCGGCACGTCGATCGAGGAGGACGAACTCACCGGCGGGCTCGGCCTCGAGTATCTGATCGGCCGCGATTGGGTGCTCAGCGCGGCCTACCAGCGCACGGAGTTCTGGTCGAGCGAGGCCGGCGGCGACTATTCGGACAATCTGTTCCGGATATCCGGAACGCTCCGGCGATAGGCCTTTCCGACAGAGGTGGAGGCTGTCCGACCGGACTGATCCCTCCTTCCCCCGCTCGAGCGAGGACGAAGTATCTAGGTTTCTGGACGGCTGGCAGGCCATCCGAAGCTTGGCGCCGCAGGACGGCACCGATACAGGTTGTGCTGAGCGCGACGAGAATCGCATCGCCTCACCGCGGTCAGCAGGATGAGCGCCGCTCGACGCGTGTGATCGCCTAGACGAGCTTCTTCAGCTCACGCCGGAAATCCGGACCGAGATCGGCGCGCTCGAGCGCATAGGCGACATTGGCGATCAGGAAGCCGAGCTTGGAGCCGCTGTCGTAGATACGCCCGTCGAAGCGGACGGCGTGAAAGGCCTGCTCGGCGGCAAGGCGGAGCATGGCATCGGTCAATTGGATCTCGCCGCCGGCGCCGCGCTCCTGGTCGGCCAGAAGCTCGAAGATCGCCGGCTGCAAGATGTAGCGGCCAGTGATGTGGAGATTCGAGGGCGCCGTTCCCTTGGCCGGCTTCTCCACCATCTTCGTGATGCGCGAGACCTGGGCGCTGCGATCCTCGACGCCGACGATGCCGTATTTGTGCGTCTCATCCTCCGGCACGGGCGCGACCGCGATGTGGTTACCGCCGAGGCGCTGATAGGCGTCCATCATTTCGGCAAGGCATGGCCTCTCGCCATGATGCAGCATGTCCGGAAGAAGCAGCGCGAACGGCTCGTCGCCGACGATGTCGCGTGCGCACCAGACCGCATGGCCTAGCCCCATGGGCTCCTGCTGGCGCGTGAAGCTCGACGTGCCGGGAAGCGGCAGCAGCTCATCCAGCATTTCGAGCTCCTCCTTCTTCCCGCGCGCCCTGAGCGTCGCCTCGAGCTCGATCTGCTTGTCGAAGTGATCTTCGATCACGGCCTTGTTCCGGCCGGTCACGAAGATGAAATGTTCGATGCCGGCGTCCCGCGCCTCCTCGACGACATGCTGGATCACCGGCTTGTCGACCACCGTCAGCATCTCTTTCGGGATCGCTTTGGTGGCCGGAAGGAAGCGGGTGCCGAGGCCTGCAACGGGGAACACGGCCTTGCGGATGGGCGGGAGGGTCATGTCGGCTCGCGAGCTCCTGGGGATTTCCACGGACGAGGCGGACTAAGCATCCCCGGTTCGCCGTCGATTGCAAGTCCCGCTCCCGATCGAGAAGCCAACGACCGAGGGCTGTCGGGCCCGGCTGTCCGGAGGCTGTGCCCGCAGGTCCGAGAGGACACTCAGCCGACCCCTCCCCTCCAGTCGATTGTCCATCTTAACCAATAATTTAGTTCGATCCTCCGCATGCCGCACAGATGTCACGGCATGCTTTATGCAGTGGCGACCAGAGCTGAGCAATGAGGACTGGGAGCACACGCGTGAGCATACTGGTGACGGGCGGCGCCGGATACATCGGCAGTCATATGGTCCATGAGCTGATCGACCAGGGCGAGGCCGTGACGGTCCTCGACAATCTGTCGACCGGCTTCCGGTCGGCCGTGGCGCCGGGCGCGCGGCTCGTGATCGGCGACATCGGCGACCAGGCGCTCGTCCGCACGCTGATCCGCAAGCATGACATCCGCGCCATCATCCATTTCGCCGGCTCGATCGTCGTGCCGGACTCGATGATCGATCCGCTCGGCTACTATAACAACAATACGGTGAAGTCGCGTGCGCTGATCGAAGCCGCCGTCTCGACTGGCGTCGAGAACTTCATCTTCTCCTCGACCGCCGCCGTCTACGGCACGCCCGAGATGTCGCCGGTTCCCGAAAGTGCACAGCTCAGGCCGATCTCACCTTACGGAACGTCAAAGCTCATGACCGAGTTGATGCTGGCCGACACCGCCCGCGCGCATGACCTGCGCTATGTGGCACTCCGCTACTTCAACGTCGCAGGCGCCGATCCGCTGGGCCGGACCGGCCAGTCAACGCCCCGCGCCACCCATCTGATCAAGGCCGCCTGTCAGGTGGCGCTCGGCGAGCGGCCCCATCTCGAGGTGTTCGGCACCGACTACCCGACCGCCGACGGCACATGCGTCCGCGACTATATCCACGTCACCGATCTCGTCCGCGCGCACGTCGCCGCCCTCGAGCATCTGAGAGACGGCGGCGCCTCCGAGACGTTCAACTGCGGCTACGGCCGGGGCGCTTCGGTGCTCGAGGTGATCGAGACCGTGAAGCAGGTCTCCGGCGTCGACTTCCCAGTCCACCTCGCCGGCCGTCGCCCGGGCGACCCCGCCGCTCTCGTCGCCGGCGCGGACCGCATTCGCGGCATGCTCGGCTGGGAGCCGGAGTATCAGGACCTCGAGAAGATCGTCACCCACGCCTATGCCTGGGAGAGCCGGCTCGCCGCCACGAAGCAGGTGGCATTGGCGGGGTAGGCCCGAGCCATACTCTCACGGGACGCGGCTTGTGACGTGAATTCAAATTGACAGCGGCCAGCCTCAAATGTCCCATCCAATGCGTCTCGGTGCGGTTGTCCGGAGGACCTGATGCGGAAGCTCTTTCGCTCCATCCTATTTGGCAGGCGTGGTGGCCGTAGCGCTCGGAGCGTCCTGCCAGGCCTGCTGCTGACGCTGCTTGCGCTGCCGCCAGCGGTCGCCAGCGATCTCGATGTGGCCATCGGCAAGGCCAACATCTACATCGAGGTGGCCAAGGCTACGGAGCGGGCCGCCGAGTCCTGGGAGCGATATCTCTCCTGGGTCAACGTCAAGACCGGGCCGACCGGCCAGGAGCGATACATCTCCTATGGCCTCTACGACGTCTATGACGTGGCCGAGTTGCTCGAGCAGGCGAAACAAGCGAGCGCGCTCGCTCCCGCCACGCCCGAGATCGATCTGACAATGGCCCGCTACCTCGCGGCCTACGAGGCCCTGGCGCCGATCCTCAACCGGGCGAGTGCCTATTACGACCAGCAGGCCTATGCAGCCGACGGCATGGCCGAGGGCAAGGCGCTGCACGAAAAGCTGGTACCGCTCTCGCAAGCCTTCATGGCCGAGCGTGTCACCTTGCTCGCGGCCCTCACACCCTTCGTGCGTGAGATCGAGGCTCAACAACTTGCGGCGATCGAGGCAGCGGAGGGGCGTTCCGAGCGCTGGCAGGTCGCCAACGTCATGCACTGGGCCGACCGCGTCATGGATGTCTTCCCGAAACCTCGCCCGACGCCGATGAGTGCCGAGGCGATGGACGAGATGATGCAGTCGCTCGGCCCCGATACTTCCGGTGAGGTTTTCGATCAGCTGATCGCGGGGGTGGAAAAGCCGAAGGGCCTGACCATCGACATGGCGCGGCTCGATGCCGAGATGAAGGGCTATGCCGCGGCGGTCGATCTGTTCGACGCCTTCGCTAAGGACAAGTCCGGCGAGATCGACGATTTCAAGGTGATCCCGAGGCCGTGGCTCGACCTGCTGATCGGATTGCAGACGCAGCTCAAGCCGAGCAACGGCCAGGACACCGCTGGCACCGAGCAGTGGATCGGACAGCTGGCCAACGGCTACTTCTCAATGCTGTCGGAGAGCAGTGCAATTGTCCGCTCACAGATCCGGACCCTGCCGTGGTCGTGAGGTGGCAGTGCGCTGCAGCCCCTTGCTGCCCCTGGCACGTGGAGTAAGCTTTCGTCCTCCATATGACCTGTCGCAGCGAGGCGGAAGATGGGACTGGTTTCCGGCAAGGTCGCCCTGGTGACGGGGGCGAGCCGCGGCATCGGCAAAGGTGTCGCGCTCGGCCTCGGCAGAGAAGGCGCGCGCGTCATCGTGGCGGCGCGCTCGCTCGATCGCAGCACGGCGACGAAAGCCCCCGACGGCAAGCCGCTGCCAGGCTCGCTCGCGGAAACGGTCGCAGATCTCGAGGCGGCAGGTGCGGCTGCGACCGCCATTCGATGCGATCTGACGAACGCAGCCGACATCGACAACCTCGTCGCCGAGGCGATCGAAACGGCTGGCCGTATCGATATCCTCGTCGCCAATGCCGCGCCGCAAACACCCGTCGATGGTGCAACATGGGACCTCGCCGTCGCGGCCTATGACGAGGCCATGGCGCTAGGCCCGCGCTCAGCCTATCTGCTGGCGCGGGCGGCGGCGCCCCGCATGCTGCGTGCGGGCCGCGGGCTGATCGTCGCCGTGTCGGCCTCGGTCGCGGCGGTCGGAGCGGGCTACTCGACGGCCTTCGGCGCCTCCTGTGCAACCACCGACCGGGTGATCCAGGGGATCGCCGACGAGCTTAGACCGCACGGTGTCGCCGCCATCTCCCTCTGGCCGCGGCTCGTGGCAACCGAGCGTGTGCTGATGGCGGCCTCAGGCGAGGACTTGGGATTCACGGTCGGCAGCGACTTCGACGAGAAACGCGACACCGACACGCCCGAGGTGCACGGCCGCGCCATCGCGCATCTGGCCGCCGACCCTGACGTCATGCGGGTGTCTGGCAAGGTGCAGATCGTCTCGGATCTCGCGGCCCGCTACGGCTTTACCGACATCGACGGCCGCGTGCCGCAGCCCAGTCCGCGTGTGCTTGCGATGCGGAAGGAACGAGGGTCGATCGCGCCAACGGCATATGATTGACGGAGGCGGCCGTCGGAGATTTGGTTTTGGCGTCGCATCGTCGAACGATGAGGTGCGATCCGAGCAGCGGCCTCGTCGGGTCCGAGCTTCAGCACATGCCATGGAGTTGAGCGCTCTCGTCGCACGGCAAGCACTGGCACCATAAGATGGCCACTATGGGCCATCGGCGACGTAGCAGGTCTTGATGTGCGTCAATACGATGTCACTGTTTCGTCACTATGAACTCGTGATCAATCTCATCGATCCGGAGTTTCAGTATGCGCCTATTCAGCGTTCTTGCCTTCTCGTTCCTCGTCTTGTCGGCCATGACACCGGCCGGCTCGCCAGCCCTGGCGGGCAATGATGACCCTCTATTCGTCAACCTGACATCAGATGACGGGCACCGCGCAAGCATGGCCCTCTCGTTCACAGCCAAACAACAGGCGAGAACGCACCCGGTGACGGTCTACCTGAACGATCGGGCAGTGGCCATTGCAGCCAAAAGCAAGGCCGCACAGTTCGGCACACATCAAAAGGCCATCGGGGAGATTCTGGCTGCGGGCGGCGTTGTCCTGATCTGTCCGATGTGCATGAAGCACTACGGTGTCGCTGAAACGGATCTGATCGACGGGGTCAAGGTCAGCAACCCCGAGCTGGTCGAGGAGCGGCTCTTCGAGGACGATGTTCAGACACTGACTTGGTAGTGAAGTCCGCTGGCAGCCAGGCGTGAGGCGATCTCGGACGCCCCCGCCTCCCTCTTGACACGATGACGGCCTAACCGCCCGGTCATATCAGCCGGCCGCGAATCGTGCCGGCGCGTCGACTGGAGGCCACTGCCTATGCTTGCCCGCCCCTTCCTGGCGCTTCTGGCCTTGGCTGCGCTTCTCGTGATGCCGCCATCTGCCCATGCCGCCGACGCCAAGTTCCGCCAATGGCTCGAGGCGCTCTGGCCGGAAGCCGAGGCGCTCGGTGTCTCCCGCGCGACGTTCGAGGCGGCTTTCAGGGGGGTCGAACCCAACCGCTCGCTGCCGGATCTGGCCCCCGCCAAGGGCACCGAGAGCAAGGGCCAGGCCGAGTTCATCAAGTCGCCCGGCGCCTATATCAATGAGAGCCAGATCCAAACCCTCGCCCAGTCCGGAAAAGCCTACGCAGCGAAATGGAAAGCCGATCTCGACCGGATCGAGCGGCACTACGGCGTGCCGCGCACGATCATCCTCGGCATCTGGGGACGCGAGACCGTCTACGGCACCCACAAGCTGCCGCACAATGCCGTTCGCGTGCTCGCCACGCAGGCCTATCTCGGCCGGCGCAAGGACTATTTCCGGAATGAGCTGCTCTGGGCGCTGAAGATCCTTGAGGAAGGACATGTGCGCCTTGCCGACATGCGGAGCTCCTGGGGCGGTGCCATGGGGCTGACGCAGATGCTGCCGACGAATTTCCGCGATTTCGCCGAGGATTTCGACGGCGATGGCCACCGCAACATCTGGACCTCGATCCCCGACAGTCTGGCCTCGACGGCGCGCTCGCTCAAAGGCGCCAAGCACATCGACGGCTCAGATGTCAGCTGGATCGCCGGTCAGCCCTGGGGCTACGAGGTCCGGAAGCCGGCCAGGTTCGATTGCACGCTCGAAGGCATCGCCAATCGCCGGCCGATCCGAGATTGGGTCGCCCTCGGTTTCACGCGCGCCTACGATCGCAAGTTCAAGGAGAGCCAGCTCGACGACGAGGCGTTCCTCTTGATGCCGGAAGGCATCTACGGTCCGGCCTTTCTCGCAACCCGCAATTTTCTTGCCCTGAAGAGCTATAACTACGCCGATCTCTACGCCCTCTTCGTTGGCCACCTCGCCGACCGCATCGCTGGCGGCAAACCCTTCGAGACGCCTTGGGCAAAGCTGAAGCCCATGCGCGAAAAGGACGTCATGGAGATGCAAGAGCGGCTGACCGCGCTCGGTCTCTACGCCGACAAGATCGACGGCAAGGCCGGCATGATCACGCGCGTCGCGCTCGGCCAGTTCGAGCAGCGGGCCGGAGTCGAGTCCGATTGCTATCCGACATCGGACGATTTGCAGGCCTTGCGGCAAGCGCAATAGTCCCTGCCCCGCATCGCCAGCACACCAGCCCGGCACATTCGCCATGGACCGCGGCCGTCGATCTCCCTAGGCTCCGATGGTGACCCGTTCACAACTACGGAGCACTGCCATGGCCCTCGAGTACGATGCTGCCGTCAACCAGGGTATCCTCGAGCCCGAGGATCTCCTCTCGCCCCGCCACTATGTGTCAGTCCGCAAGGATGGCCGTTCGATGCGGGCGCTACCGCTCTGGGCCTACACCTCCGAGCGGTTCTGGCAGGCGGAGAAGGAGAGCGTCTTTCTTGCCGCCTGGAATCTGCTGGAGCGGACCGAGATCGTGCCCAATGCCGGCGACTTCCATTGCCTGAGCTTTCTCGGCATTCCGCTCATCGTCGCGCGCGGCACCGACGACAAGGTGCGCGTCTTCGCCAACACTTGCCGTCATCGCGGCGCGCGGGTGGCCGACGGTAACGGCAACTGCAAGTTCTTCCGCTGCCCCTATCACTTCTGGACCTACAATCTGGACGGCAGCCTGATTGGCGCGCCGCACTACAATGATCCGGACGGCAAGCCGCTGATCGATGGCGCCAACAAGAGCGCGTTCGGTCTCGTCGAGATCGAGAGCGACACATGGGGCGGCTTCATCTTCATCCGCATGAAGCCCGGCAAGGAGACGCTGAGGGAGCATCTGGGCACCTGGGTCGAGACGCTCGCATCGCACCGGCTCGAGGACATGGCGGTCGCCCGTAGGCAAGTCTACGACATGGACGCCAACTGGAAGTGCTTCGTCGAGAACTACATCGACGCCTATCACATCCCCTATGTGCACAAGGACAGCCTGGCGCAGTGGCGGTCAGAGCGCTATGTCAGCTACGAGGCCAAGGGCAACGAGTTCCTCGTGCTGGCCGTTCACGACGGCAGCCAGCTCCTGCTGCCGTTCCCGGGCTACGACGGCTTCCCGCCGATGCCCGGCATCGATGCCGACAAGCGGCGTGGTACCTTCTTCGCCACCCTGAAGCCCGGCATGCTGATGACGCTCGGGCCCGACGGTGCGCTCGTCTTCCAAAGCGAGCCGATCTCCGCCGGGAAGTCCCGGCTGACCGTTTCCTCGCTCTTTCCGAAAGCCTATTTCGAGCGCCCCGATTTCGAGCGGCTGTCGCAAAACTACTATCGGCGGAACGAGCTGGTGGTTGTCGAGGACAAGGACGTCTCGATTCGCCAGTATGCAGGCCTGCAGTCGCCCTATGCCCGGATCGCACGATTGTGCGCCGACGAGACGATGATCCACGACTTCGCGAACTGGATCGTCGATCGCGTGATCGGCCCAGAGACTGGCCGGGCGATGGCCGCCGAATAGCCGGACTACCGCCGTCTCGCGTTGGGTTGGAGGATCGCGACAACGCCGCATTGCCGCCGAGACCGCAGGTTGTGCGCCCTGCCGAAATCCTCGTTTCGCCCCATTTCGGACCGACGTTGCACCAGGCGTCGAACGCTGAGCGGGATCGACGCTGGTGCCGGCCGGCGATCGCTTGACAGGCAGGCTCGGGTCACGCTCTGAAGGGTGCATGGCGGCGGGGGCCGCGGGTGCAGAGCAATGGGGGCAAGGCATGGCGCGGGTCGCGCACGAGGGCCGATTGTCGGACGCCTTGACGCGTGCGGGCGGGCTCGTGGTGATGCTAGTCGTCGCCGCTCTGCAACTTGCCTTGCCGGCCGCTGCTCAGGACACTCCGGGAAGCGGTCTTCTCGAAACCTACATCACACCCTTCCCCGAGAACGAAAGCTACCGCGTCGTCGTCCTCGGCGACGCATTTGCCGACGGCGTCTGGGCGAGCCTCGTCGAGACATTCAGCGACGATCCCTCGATCCAGCTCATCAAGAAGTCGGATGGCGCGAACGGCATCACGCGCTCCGACGAGACGCCATGGGACAGCATCGTCTCCACGCTTGCTCCGAATGAGGTGCCGCATATCGCCGTCGCCATCTTCGGCGTCGCCGACCGGCGCTCGCTTCGGGTCGAAGGGTCGAAGCTCGAGGTCGGCTCGGAGGGCTGGCTCAAGGAATATGCCCGCCGCGTCGACGATCTACTGAGAGCTCTGAAGCGCCGGGGCGCCGCCGTCTACTGGATCGGACTGCCGATCATGCGCGGCCCCAACACGCGGCGTGATACCGAGTTGATGAACAACGTGTTTCGCGAGCGCGCCTTGCTCAACGGCACGAAATACATCTCGACCTGGGAGGCCTTCGCCGATGCGTCCGGGAGCTATACCGACTACGGTCCGGATCTCACCGGAAAGGTCAGGCAGCTCCGCGAGGATGACGGCATCCATTTGACGCTTCGCGGCTACGAGAAGCTGGTGCACTTCGCCGAGCAGGAGATTCGCCGCGACCTCACGCTCGCCCGCGCCGAGCGGGACGTGCCGCTTGCCGGCGACGAGGACGAGCAACGTCAGGCTGCCCAGCAGGCCAGGCTCGCCTCAGGGCTCACCGGCGTCGAGAATTCTACGCCGACCAGCCCGATCTCGGAGATCGCCGACATTCCTGCCGCCACCTCGAGCATTGCCTTTGGCGATGCCGAAAGCCTGGAGATCGTTCGCCCGGCCCTGCCTGGCGTGGTCGTTGCGCATCTGCAGCGCACGCTCCCTGGTCGGCCGGCCCTTGTCGGCAAGACGCTGCTGTCGGACTTGCGGGGCGGCCTGACGGCCCTGACCTCAATAGCCTCGGCCACCGAGCAGATCGTCTCGGGCGGCAAACCCCGAATTCCGCTCTCGCAGTCGCCCTTCTACAAAGTGCTCATCAAAGGCGAGCCACTGCCACCCAAGCCGGGACGAGCGGATGATTTCAGCTGGCCAAAGACCAGCGCCAA
The DNA here is from genome assembly GCA_041397825.1 of Hyphomicrobiaceae bacterium. Lineage (GTDB taxonomy): Bacteria > Pseudomonadota > Alphaproteobacteria > Rhizobiales > Hyphomicrobiaceae > JANNSX01. The sequence goes on along the minus strand of JAWKVX010000007.1, from coordinate 11,608 downwards.
CCTGACAGACTGATCGAGAGCGTAGAGTAAGAGTGATGCGTGCAACATGTGCCGGGGCGGGCGTGGCGCTCGCCGCGATCTTTGGTCTCCTCGTGGGCGGGTGCGAGCCCGTGGTCAACGAGAAAACCGCCATCAACCGTACCAACAAAGCCGATCCGCTGGCTGTGGCCTCCGGACTGCAGAAGACGGCCCGCGCGCTCGAGCCCACCAGCGCCAACACGCTCGCCGCGGAGGTCCCCGAGCCCATCGCCGAGGCCGATGCCGGGGAGGCGCTCGCACGCTTCCACAAGGACCTGCTGGCGCTCGCCTCCGGGGCACGCCGCCAGCCTGTCACCATCCTGCATTTTGGCGACGACCACATCACCGCGGATCGCTTCTCGAGCGAGCTCCGGCGCTTGTTCCAGTCGCGCTTCGGCGACGCAGGCCGTGGCCTCATCATGCCGGCGGGCGCTTATCGCTTTCACCGCGCGGACGGTATCCGGCTCGGTCTCGAGGGCGACTGGACGAGCGAGACGGTCATTGGCACTCCGGAGGGCGGTTTTTCCCTGACGGGCGTCCGCGTGCTGTCGACAGCGGCCGGCGACAGCATGACCCTCGATGTCGACGGCGGCTTCGACACGGCCGAGGTGACGTTCGCCGGCGGGCCGGATCGCGGCAAGGCGCGCGTGTCGATCGATGGGCAGGCCGTCGACGTCCCGACCCGGCGGAAGGGGACCCGACTGGTTCGCAGTCTGAGCCAGCGCCCCGGCACGCACATCGAAATTCGTGCCCTGCAAAGCCACGGCATCGCCGTCACGGGAATTACTCTCGGGCGCAAGGCCGCCGGTATCCGGTATGTCAATCTCGGCCTGCCGGGCGCCGACATCGATGCATTGGCTGGGCTCGACCAGGCGCTCGCCGGGGAGGAGCTGAGACAGCTGTCGCCAAGCCTCATCGTCTTCAATTACGGCTCGGTCTCGGCCCTCAATGATTCACTCGATCTCGCGCAATATGCGGAGACCGCGACAAGTCTGGTGAGACGTATCCATAGCTGGTCGCCCGGCGCCTCGATCGTCGTCGTTGGCCCGCCGGACACGGTCCGCCTCCCGGACTATGCGGGAACTGCCGCACGAGATTCGGACGATACGCCCTGCCGGGCTCTCGCCGTCGAAGAGATCGACCGCTACCCGCAGGACCTTGCAGCGGCCGACCCGCGTCTTGCGCGCTGGCATCCGCCGATCAACATGGCGGCCGTGCGCAAGATCTGGCGGCGTGTCGCCGCTGGCGAGGGCGCCGTCTTTTGGGATTGGCAAGCTATGATGGGCGGAGATTGCAGCATTCATGCCTGGATCTATGCCAATCCTCCGCTCGCACAGCGCGATCACAGTCTGATGACCGAGGCCGGCTATCGCCGGTCGGCGGCGGCGCTCTTCCAACGTCTTGTCGCCGGCATGACCGCGCAGGCTGCCAACGCGGTGTCCACGACCCCGACCGCCGCCCAATAGGGCGTCCTTGGACATGCCGATGCCGCGGCCGGCGCAGTTACGCTGGCGCCGAACATGTCATCTCTCTATTATCGCGCAAGCCGTTCTGGGGACCCTCATGAAACCGATCGATCGCACTATGCTGGGTCAGGTGATGGCTCCGGTCGCCACTGCCCGCGGGCTGCCCAACCCGTTCTACACCGATCCAGAGGTCTACGAGTTGGAGAAGGCGAAGGTCTTTGCTCCGAGCTGGGTGCTGATCGGATTCGGCAAGGACCTGGCAGAGCCCGGCATGGCAAAGCCGGTCGATCATCTGGGCGTGCCACTGGTCATGGTCCGCGACCGGGACGGCCAGATCCGCGTCTTCCAGAATGTCTGCCGGCACCGCGGCATGATCCTGGTGAGCGAGACGACCAGGCTCAAGGGCGTGCTCAGATGTCCCTATCATTCATGGTGCTACGAGCTCGACGGAAAGCTCCGCTCGACCCCGCATGTCGGTGGCCCCGGACAGAACATCGACGCGAGCATCCGTCGCGAGGAGCTCGGGCTTGTCGAGGTGCGCTCGACAGTGTGGATGGACATGGTGCTCGTTAACCTCTCCGGCACCGCGCCCGCCTTCGAGGACCACGCGCACCGCCTGATCGAGCGCTACAGTGAGTTTGCCCGCATGCCGCTCTATCATGGCGGGCCGGACTCCTCCTTCAAGCTCGAGGTCAAGACCAACTGGAAGCTTGCGGTCGAGAACTATTGCGAGAGCTATCATCTGCCTTGGGTGCATCCAGGCCTGAACAGCTACTCTCGGCTCGAGGATCACTATCACATGTACGAGCCCGGCTTCGCAGGCCAGGGCTCGAGCGCCTATACGCCGGGCTTCGGTCCCAATGGTGAGCGGTTTGCGAAATTTGCCTCGTTGTCGGATAAGTGGGACAAGTGCGCCGAGTATCCGTCCGTCTTCCCGAACGCACTCCTTGGCTTCCACAACGATCACTACTTCACGATCATGATCGAGCCCGTCGGCCACGATCGTACCATTGAGCATGTCGAGATCTACTACGCCGATCCGCAGATGTTGGGCGAGGACTACGCCGCCATGCGTCAGCGTAATGCGCAGTTGTGGAAAGGCATCTTCGTCGAGGACATCTTCGTGGTCGAAGGCATGCAGAGGGGACGCGCCGCTCCCGGATTCGACGGCGGCAAGTTCTCACCTGCCATGGACGGTCCCACGCACGCCTTCCACCATTGGGTCGCCGAGCGCTTTGCCGCCTGACCCAGCCATGGCCCTGTCCCGCCCTGACCTGTCTGCGCTCGACACGGCGCTGATCGCGGCCCATCAGGCTGATGATCGCGAGGCCATGGCGGCGCTCTATCATCGGGCCGCCCAGGCCATGATCGATAACGAATCGATGGAGGAGGCTGCGTTCTTCCTGACGCAGGCCTATGTGCTGAGCCTCGACTGCGGTGACCGGGAGCAGGCCGCGGCGTGCCATCGCCAGCTCGTCGCCATGGGCCGCGAGCAATAGCCCGCACTGACAAGGGATCTACCGCGAACGACGTTCCGGCGAAGAGAGTGTGGGTCGGGAGAGATCCCCACCCACACCGTCGACTTCAGACCTTGCGCATTCCGAACTCGGCCAGCTGCGCTGCCGTGAAAGCCTTCTTGTTCTTGCCCTGGCCGCGGTGGCCGCGCGCATCGTGCGGAGGATCGGTCCTGAAATTGCAGACCGGGCAGGGACGGTCCGGATTGGAGCGCCTGACGCCCTTGCCGCCGGCACCGGTACGAACCAGACGGTAGCGCTGGCCGAGGGTGGCGAGCGTGGCAATGGCATCCTCGGCCTGCTTCAGAGCCTCGGCGACCGCCTCCTTCGAGACCTCGTTCATCTGCTCCTGCAGCTGCCTGATCTTGCTCAGGGCGCTGCCTGATTGTGACGCATCTTTGCGGGCGGCATTCATAATCCGTGTCCTTCTATGCTTTTGGCAGTGATGAGGCTCAGTCTGAGCAAGTTGCGAATGGTGCCCGACCGAGTCACTCCAGTTGAGATTCGATTTGTTCGCCAAGCCCGTCTATATCACTTGCGCAGCGATGTCACGCTTCCGCACGCATTTTGTTAGGCGCCAGAAGTTAACGGCATCAAAACGCCGATTGCATTACCGCGCAGATACATCAATAAGCATGTGAACAGAAATTCTTTCATACTTCTTGCAATGACAACGCAATCTACAATGCAGACTGGTTATTACATGCATGCGCATTTGTCGATTTCGCGCATGGCGCAGCTGTCGCTTGGCGCCCACCTCGAGGACCGTCCAGAAGCAACGGGATTGGCGGCGAATGGTCCATGCGGCCGGCCCCGCCCGACCGTCAATGCGGCCAGGAGCGATCGATGATCGCGTTTCGATCGGCGCGCTGCAGCCCTTGACCATAGGTTCGCCGCGGCCCGCCCTCGAGGCGCGTGGCGAGAAAAGCATCCGCGACGGGTGCCGGCGCGTTGACGCGGAGCAGCGCGGCTGCGGCCACCATCGCCAGCCCCTCGATGAGCGCGCGCAGATTGACCTCGAGATCGCGCGGCTTATGCAGCAGGTCCCTGACAGTTGCGAGCTGCGCCGAAAGCCGGCGGTCCGAGGAGATGGCCTTGCCGAGCCCCTCGAGAATGCTGTCGGCGACCTCGGGCTCCTTCATGAGCACCCGGAGCACATCGAGCCCCATGACGTTACCAGAGCCCTCCCAGATCGCATTGACGGGGGCCTCCCGGTAGAGGAGCGCGAGACGCCCTTCCTCAACGTATCCGTTGCCGCCCAGGCACTCCATCGCCTCGTAGATGAAAGCGGGCGCAATCTTGCAGATCCAGTATTTCGTCACGGGCGTCATCAGGCGCCGCCAGGCCTGATCGAGCTCGGAGCGCGGATTGTCGAAGGAGCGGGCCAGGCGGAAGGCGAGCGCCGTGGCAGCCTCGACCTCGAGCGCGAGATCGGCGAGCACCGCCGACATCAAGGGCTGATCGACCAGCTGCTTCTGGAAGACGCGACGATTGCGGCAGTGATGAATGGCCTCGGCCAGGGCGGCGCGCATCAGGCCGGCGGAGGAGACGGCGCAATCGAGACGGGTATAGGTCACCATCTCGATAATCGCGGGCACGCCCCGCCCCTCCTCGCCGATCAGCCAGCCATGCACGCCATGGAGCTCGACCTCGGAGGAAGCGTTCGACCTATTGCCGAGCTTGTCCTTCAAACGCTGGATGCGGATCGGATTGACGCCACCGTCCGGTAAGAGCCGCGGCACGAAGAAGCACGACAAGCCGGCCGGCGCCTGCGCCAGCATCAAGAACGCATCCGACATCGGCGCCGACATGAACCACTTGTGGCCGGTCAGCAGATAGACCCCGGGCTCGCCGGGAACCGGCTCTGCGCGCGTCGCATTCGTGCGGACATCCGTGCCGCCCTGCTTCTCCGTCATGCCCATGCCGATCGTGATGGCACGCTTCTCGGGGATCGGCCGAAAGCTCGGATCATAGTCGCTGACCAACAGACGCGGCAGCAAGTCGTCGGCCAGCACAGGCTCAATGAGGAGCGAGGCGACCGCGGCGTTCGTCATGGTGATCGGGCAGCAATGACCTGGCTCGGTCTGGGCGGCCATGTAGCTGCCGGCGGCGCGCGCGACATTGGCGCCCGTCTCCGGTGCGTCGAGTCCGTTTTTCAAATGTTCCCACGACGCCATGTGCAGCCCCTGGGCCGTGCTCATGCTCATCATGGCGTGATAGGCCGGGTGGAACTCGACCCGATCGATACGATGGCCCTTGAGGTCGAAGGTCTTGAGCCTCGGCGGGTACTCGTTGGCCAGCCGGCCTTGCGCCAGCATCTGGGCGCTCCCGGTCAGGGCGCCGAAGGCCGTGAGACGTTCCGCCGCGCCACCCGCCCCCTCGCGGAAAACGGCATCCTGGAGCGCCAAATCGGAGGTGAACAGGTTGAAATCGGCAAATGGCGGGCTCTGGTTCAGAACCTCGTGCGTCTCGAAACCGTCGCGCGAAACCATCGGCGCCTCCTTTTGCCAACAAGCATAGCAGACAGACCCTTGTGGCTATAACCGAGTCGGCCTATAGACAGCGCTTTAATGACCGCAGCTCAGAAGCTTGACACCTTCCACTTCCCCCATCGCCACCTTTTGACCGTCGAGGATTTGACGGCTGGCGAGATCGTTGGGCTATTGGACATGGCCGAGGACGCGGCCACCGTCAGCCGGCAGATTTCAAAGAAGCGCGAGCACCTGTCCGGCCGGACCCTCGTCAATCTCTTCTTCGAGGCCTCGACCCGCACCCAAAGCTCCTTCGAGCTCGCCGGCAAGCGCCTCGGCGCCGATGTCATGAACATGCAGGTCTCGACCTCGTCGGTTAACAAGGGCGAGACACTGATCGACACCGCCGTCACGCTCAATGCCATGCGGCCGGACATCCTTGTGGTCCGGCACAACCAAGCTGGCGCTGTCGAACTGCTGGCGCAGAAGGTCGACTGCTCGGTCGTCAATGCCGGTGACGGTCAGCATCAGCATCCGACCCAGGCTCTGCTCGACGCACTGACCATCCGACGCAACAAGGGGCGGATCGAGGGCCTCGTCGTCGCCATCTGCGGCGACATCCTGCATTCGCGGGTCGCACGCTCCAACATCGGCCTCCTGACGCGGCTCGGCGCCGAAGTCCGCATCGTCGCGCCATCGACCTTGCTGCCGCCGAATGCCGACCGGCTCGGCTGCAAAGTCTTCAACCACATGTCCGATGGACTTGCCGGTGCCGATATCGTCATGATGCTGAGGCTGCAGCAGGAGCGCATGTCCGGCTCATTCCTGCCGTCGACGCGCGAGTTCTACCACTTCTTCGGCCTCGATCACGAGAAGCTCAAATGGGCCAAGCCCGACGCCCTCATCATGCACCCGGGCCCGATGAACCGGGGCGTGGAGATCTCGTCCGCCGTCGCTGACGATCCCCGAAGCGTGATCCGCGAGCAGGTGGAGATGGGGGTCGCCGTCCGCATGGCCGTGCTGGCGGCGGTTGCCCGCCATCTCCCCAACCGGTGATGCGATGAACGCGCGCAAGACGACCACGATCGGGAACTCTGGCGGGCGAGCCGCACTGATCAACGCCCGCCTCCTCGATCCGGCTTCCGGCCGCGACGAGGCCGGCGGCATTCTCATCGAGGACGGTCTGATCGCCGATCTTGGACCGCATCTGAGGCGCAGCGCACCGCGCGATGCCGCGGTCATCAATTGCGAGGACCGGCTGGTCATTCCGGGCCTCGTCGACATGCAGGTCTATACCGGCGAGCCCGGCCTCGAGCACCGCGAGACGCTCGCCTCCGCCAGCCGGGCGGCGGCGGCCGGCGGCGTCACGACGATGATCGTCATGCCGGCGACCGATCCGGTCATCGACGACATGGCGCTCGTCGATTTCGTCAACCGGCGCGCCAACGACACAGCGATCGTGCGCGTTCACACCATGGCGGCGCTGACGAAGGGGCTCAACGGCACCGAGATGAGCGAGATCGGCCTCTTGAAGCTGGCCGGCGCCGTCGCCTTCTCGAACGGACGGCAAAGCATCGCCTCGGCCAAGGTGATGCGGCGCGTGCTCGCCTACGCCAAAGACTTCGACGCCCTCGTCGTGCACCACACGGAGGACGACGATCTGGCCGGCGCTGGCGTGGTCAACGAGGGTGAGGTCTCAGCCCGTCTCGGCCTGCCCGGCATCCCGAAGGCCGCCGAGATCATCATGATCGAGCGCGACATCCGCCTGGCCGAGCTTTCAGGCGGCCGCTATCACGCGGCGCAGATCTCCTGTCGAGAAAGTCTCGACGCTATCCGCGCCGCCAAGCGCCGGAAGCTGCCGGTGACGTGCGGCGTCTCGATCAATCACCTGACATTGAACGAGAACGATATCGGTTCCTATCGGACCTTCCACAAGATGCGGCCGCCGCTCCGCAGCGAGGACGACCGCAGGTCTTTGGTGGAGGGCGTGGCCGACGGCTCGATCGACGTCATCGTCTCGAGCCACGATCCGCAGGGCACCGACGGCAAGCGGCGCCCCTTCGCCGAGGCCGCCGACGGGGCTGTCGGCCTCGAGACGCTGTTGCCGGCGGCGCTCAGGCTGGTGCACTCGGGTGATGTCAAGCTCGTGGATCTCTTCGCCGCCTTGACGATCCGTCCGGCAGCGCTGCTGGGTCTGCCAGTCGGTAAGCTCGAGAAAGGTGCGCCGGCAGACCTTGCCGTCGTCGATCTCGGCGCTCCCTGGATGCTCGATCGCGACACGCTCCACTCGAAGGCGAAGAATTCGCCCTTCGACGAGGCGAAGTTCCAGGGGCGGGTCATGCGCACGCTGGTGGCCGGCGAGACGGTGTTTCCTTTCGCCAATTAGTGGCGATCGATCCCAGCCTGTTCCGCATGGAACAGGGGATTGGTCGGTTCTATCTTAGCTTTTCGTTCGACACGGCCGCGCGCGCCACACGGCGACTGCTCGTGCCGAGCGAGGGGAGGCGAGCATGTGTGCACTCAGCCGATTCACATTCGTCCTGCTTGCAGCGGCATTGCTCCTACCCGTGAGCGCCGCATCCGTCCTCGCGCAGACGGTCGAACCGCAGCTGACGATGCACCGCACTGAGGCCGCTGCCGACGACGGCACCGGCTGGCATCGCGCTAACTCGACGAAAGGCAAATTCGCGGTACTGATGCCGGCCCCCTTCAACGACTTCACCGTCAGCGGCGTCGACGCGAAGATCGGCAACTTTGCCATCCATACCATCGGCACCGAGCTGCCGGGAGGTGTCAGGATCTCGGTCACCGAGATGCCAATCACGCCGACGATGACCCGGCCGAGGCTCGACGACATTCTCGCAGACTGGCAGACCAAACCCTTTCAAACACTCTCGGAGATCGAGCGCAGCCCAACGGCGACCGGCGAGCGACTGTCCTTCACCGTCGTGGATACCGTCGACAACGCCGCCTTTACCCGCTACGAGCTGACACCGAATGCCCTCTACACGTTCGTCATCGAGTTCCGGAACTGGCGGAAGGACGAGATCGGAGCGATCCGAGACAGGATCTACGCCAGCTTCAAGCCGGGGTCTTGAGAGCCACAATCCGGATCGCCATCGATCGGCAGACAACGTCCGCATTCGGTGCTAGCCTTACGCGGTCCGTCGATCGGCACCGTCAATTGCATCTCCATTGCCAAGCTTCGCATCGCGAACCGAGGTCATGCCCGACAGCTCCATCCTGATCAGCCTCCTTCTCGGCTACCTGCTGGGCGCTATCCCCTTCGGCCTGATCCTGACGCGCGCAGCTGGCCTGGGCGACATCCGCCAGGTCGGCTCCGGCAATATCGGCGCGACGAATGTGCTCAGAACCGGCAACAAACGCCTTGCTGCGGCGACGCTCGTGCTCGATGCCCTCAAGGGCACGGTCGCCGTGCTGATCGCCAAGCTCTTCTTCGGCGACACGGCCGGACTCTGGGCAGGTCTTGCCGCCTTCGTCGGCCATCTCTTCCCCATCTGGCTCGGCTTCAAGGGCGGCAAGGGGGTCGCGACCTATATCGGCGTCATGCTCGGCACCGCCTGGCCGCTCGCGCTGGTGTTCTCGGGTGTCTGGCTGGTCGTGGCCTTGCTGCTCCGCACCTCCTCGCTCGCGGCCCTCGCTGCCGCCATGGCAACGCCCTTCGTCGCGCTCGCCGGCCTCGGCGATCACATCATTGCCTGGCGGGGCTCGTTGGTGGTCTTGACCCTCGCCATGTCGGCCCTCGTCTTCATCCGTCACCATGCCAATATCCGTCGGCTCATCAACGGAACCGAGCCCAGGATCGGCGCGAAGAAACCTGATGAAAACACGCCCGTTGCCGGTTCCTGATCCACGCCGGCCGTTGAGCGACCGCCAGCGGCTCGCCTGGCTGCGCCTGATCCGCAGTGAGAATGTCGGCCCGGTCACCTTCCGCGAGATCGTCAATCATTTCGGCGGCGCCGAGGAGGCGCTGGCCGCGCTACCAGAGCTGTCGCGCCGTGGCGGCCGGGGGCGCCCCATCCGCATCGGCTCTGCCGCGGATGCCGAAGCGGAGCTCGCCAGGGCCGAGAATGTCGGTGCACGAGCCGTTGCCATCGACGAGTCCGGCTATCCGCCGCTCCTCGCTGCGACCGAGGCCCCACCGCCGATCCTCTACGTCAAGGGCAACACCCACCTCGCCGACCAGACCGCCATCGCCATCGTCGGCGCGCGCGACGCCTCCGCCGCCGGCCGCAAGCTCACGGGCACGATCGCCGAGGCGCTCGGCCGCGCCGGCCTCGTCATTGCGTCCGGACTTGCCCGCGGCATCGACACCGCCGCGCACGAGGCGACGCTTTCGACCGGCACCCTTGCCGTCGTCGCCGGCGGCGTCGACATCGTCTATCCGCCGGAGAACGAGGCGCTGATGCGGCGGATCGGCGAGACCGGGATGCTGATCGCCGAGAACCCGCCGGGCTTCGTGCCGCGCGGCCAGGATTTCCCGCGCCGCAACCGCATCATTTCGGGGCTCGCCATGGGAGTGCTCGTGGTCGAGGCGGCGAAGCGCTCGGGCTCGCACATCACCGCGCGCTTTGCCCTGGAGCAGGGCCGCGAGGTGTTTGCCGTGCCCGGCCATCCCCTCGACCCACGCGCTGCCGGCACCAACCATCTCCTCAAGCAGGGAGCGACCTTGGTCACCGAGGCGGCCGACATCGTCGAGGTGATTGGCCCGATGCTGGGCCGCCCGATCACGTTGGCGCGCCGGCTCAAGCCGCTCGCCGAGGCCCGGCCGACCGAGGTGGCGACCGGCGCGCGCAAGACGATACTGGAGGCCCTCGGACCGGCGCCGATCGGCATCGACGACCTGGTCCGGACGACCGGCCTCGACGCCCAGACCGTGGCGGTCGTCCTGCTGGAGCTCGATCTGGCCGGCCGGCTGGAGCGCTACGGCGGCCAGCGGGTGTCATTGGTTGTATAGGGCTGGACTGGCATCGACCCGACGCACCCATTAACGCCAGACGACGAGCCGGTTTTGATAACGATGGGTTTCGGCTAGACTTTGGCAGCGTGCGTCGAGCGCGAAGGAGCGAACATGCGAAGCCTTTTCATTGCCTTGGGCCTCTTGCTGCCGGCCGGACATGCGCTCGCCGAGCCCCTGACTTTCATTTGCGACGATGGGCAGGAGCTCGGCGCCGATGTCTCCGCCACGGGCTCGGCGACGGTCACGCGGGGCGAGACGCGCTGGACGCTGCCGGCCACGGCAAGCGACAGCGGCACGACCTACGTCGCCGACAATGTCGAATTCTGGACCGAGGGAACCGAGGCGATCCTGACGGTCGATGGCGTGACGACGCAGTGCATCCTCAGGCCGGCGCCGGAGTAGCCCCGCGCCGATCCATCGACCCACCTCCGAGCGATGCCCATCGGCTACTGGACAGGCTTGCTCACGAATGTTAGATGACCCCTCCCGAGGCCCCGTCTGGGGCCTCAGCCCTTTTTCCGGGGCGGGGGCGCATAGCTCAGATGGTAGAGCAGCTGACTCTTAATCAGCGGGTCCAAGGTTCGAGTCCTTGTGCGCCCACCAATGAAATCAAGGACTTGTCAAGCTAAACGGAACCGTCGAGATGCTGCCGTGGCCCATGGGTGGCCCATTTCAATAGCTAGTGCGATCGTTTTGATTGAGCGGAGCTGCTGTCTGTGAACTCCAATCTCTCATGTCGAATTGGTTGGTGGATGCAACGGTCACAAGCCGCAACCATGAGCACCTGCAACGCGATCGCCAATCTACGACGCATTTCGAGCCCGAAGCTTGACATCCTGTTTAGATCCCGATGGAGCGGCTTGCCGGCTAACTCGAAGGCACGCTTGCGCGCTGCGAAGCGCTCGCAACGGTCGACGTGGTACGCCGTGTGATTGCGCCGCGCCTAGCCGACAGTCTAAGGCCTGGGCATTGCCCCCGGCCCCCAATCTGTCGTGTCAAGTGTCGTCCGCGCGCTCTCAGAATGTGTTACTGTGAATTACAAAAGTGGATCTGCCAGACGGCACCTATCCCTTCGTCCATGAGCGACTTCCCTTGTCAGACATGGCTATGGTTGAGGCGCCACCGGACCTAGAAGCGCTCTTGAAGTCACAGGCGACC
>JAWKVX010000006.1:25000-517257 GCA_041397825.1 Hyphomicrobiaceae bacterium | reverse complement strand
CTCGCCTCCAGCGACCCGACGAAGATCGATCGCCTCAGCCACTGGTAGGTCGGCGCTGCGACCTCGAAGACGGGAACCGTGTGTCCGTACCAGCTGCCGTCGCCCCGTGGGTGTGCAACGCCGGTATTGGTCACCATGACGAGAGCCCCATCGCCGGTCTCGATGGTATAGCGCGCCCAGACCTCGGCGATGCCGTCAGCTCGCGTTATGGCCCAATCGGCACCGCCGGCGAGCACGCGCCCCTTGAGCATCGGCCCGTCGATCGATCCTCCTGTGATCGGAATGACATCGCGCTGACCGGAGCCACTGTCGCCGATGACGAGCGGCGGTGCCAGGGTCACGATCAGGCGGGCGACCGGACTGAGGACCGGAGTCATGCAAAGCGCTCCAGGTTGGGAACGGGCTGCCGTCTGGTCGGGTTGCGGGTCTCGACCTTGTGGCCTAGCCTTGCCCGATGCGTTGACCAATCTCTGCGGAGCAAGACCATGGCCATCCTCGTTCGCGGCGGAACCGTCGTCAATCACGACCACTCCAAACGTGCCGATGTCCTCATAGACGGAGAGAAGATCGTGGCGCTCGGCGAGAAGCTCGATGCGCCGGTCAGGACCGAGGTGGTCGATGCCGGTGGCTGTTTCGTGCTCCCGGGCGGCATCGATCCGCACACCCATCTCGAGATGCCGTTCATGGGAACAACCTCCTCGGACGATTTCGAGTCGGGGACGGCGGCCGCGCTATCCGGTGGGACGACCATGGTCGTCGACTTCTGCCTGCCGGCGCCCGGTGCCTCCATGCTCGCCGCCTATCAGGAGTGGCGGCACAAGGCCGAGAAAGCCGTCGGCGACTACGGATTCCATATGGCGGTGACGGCCTGGACCAAGCAGGCGCACGAGGAGATGGAGACCGTCGTCAAGACCTACGGCATCAACACCTTCAAGCATTTCATGGCCTACAAGGGCGCCTTGATGGTGAACGACGACGAGCTTTATCATTCCTTCTCGCGCTGTGCGGAATTGGGCGCGCTTCCCCTCGTCCACGCCGAGAACGGCGACATCGTCTTCCGCATGCAGGCCGATCTCCTGGCGCGTGGCGTCACAGGACCCGAGGGCCATGCCTATTCGCGTCCCCCCGAGGTCGAAGGCGAAGCGACAAATCGGGCCATCGTCCTGGCCGACATGGCAGGCGTGCCGCTCTATGTCGTGCATGTCTCCTGCCGCCAGTCGCACGAGGCCATCAAGCGCGCCCGGGAGAACGGCCAGCGTGTCTTCGGCGAGCCGCTGATCCAGCATCTGACGCTCGACGACGGCGAATATCAGAACAAGGATTGGGACTATGCCGCTCGCCGCGTCATGAGCCCGCCGTTCCGCAGCAAGGATCACCAGGCTTCGCTCTGGGCGGGACTGCAATCCGGCTCGCTGCAGGTGGTGGCGACGGACCATTGCGCCTTTACCGCGAAGCAGAAGCGCATGGGCCTCGGCGACTTCACGAAGATCCCGAACGGCACGGGCGGCCTCGAGGATCGCATGTCCGTGCTCTGGACCGCAGGCGTCGACACCGGCCGCCTCACCCATGAGGAGTTCGTGGCAGCGACCTCGACCAATATCGCCCGCATCCTGAACGTCTATCCACGCAAGGGTGCCGTCGCCGTCGGCTCGGACGCCGATGTCGTGGTGTGGGACCCGGCCGCCTCGAAGACCATCTCGGCAAAGAAACAGATGAGCCGGATCGACTACAATGTCTTCGAGGGGTTCAAAGTGAAGGGCCTGGCCCGGACCACCATCAACCGCGGCAAGGTTGCCTGGCACGACGGCGATCTCAAGGCCGAGCGTGGCGATGGCAAATACATCGAGCGCCCGGCTTTCCCAGCGGTGCACGTGGCCAACAGCCAATGGCGTGAACTCAATCAGCCAAGACCGGTGAAGCGGCTGGAGGTGACGCCTTGATCAATTTCGAACGCATCCGCTGCATCGACACGTTCGCCTGAGGAACCACCATGCCCGCCGCCCAAAACCTCTCCATCGATCCCCAGAAACTCTGGGACAACCTCATGGAAACCGCCAGGTTCGGCGCGACGCCCAAGGGCGGAATCAAGCGGCTGACGGTCTCCGACGACGACAAAAAGGTCCGCGACTGGTTCAAGGCGGCGTGTGAGGCACTCGGCTGCAAGGTGTCGGTCGACGCCGTCGGCAACATGTTCGCCGTCCGCCCGGGGCGCAACAACGACCTGTTGCCTGTTGCCATGGGCTCACATCTCGACACCCAGCCGACCGGCGGCAAGTTCGACGGCGTGCTGGGCGTGCTCGGCGCGCTCGAGGCGATGCGAACTCTCGTTCAGTCCGGCTATGAGACCAACGCCCCGGTCATGATCGTCAACTGGACGAACGAGGAGGGTTCGAGGTTCGCGCCGGCCATGCTCTGCTCGGGAGTCTATGCGGGCGTCTTCACGCCCGAATTCGCCTATTCGCGCGAGGATCGTGACGGCAAGAGGCTCGGCGACGAGCTCGAGCGCATCGGCTACAAGGGAAGCGAGACCGTCGGTGCGCAGAAGTTCCAGGCCATGTTCGAGCTTCACATCGAGCAGGGGCCGATCCTCGAGGCGGAGAAAAAGCTGATCGGCGTCGTCACCGGCGTACAGGGCATGCGGTGGTACGAGGTCACAGTCCGGGGCCAGGAGAGCCACACGGGCGCGACCCCCATGAAACTGCGCCGCAACGCGCTGCTGGGTGCCTCACGCATGATTCAGGCGATCCACGAGGTCGGCATGCGGCACCTGCCGGGCGTCGCCAGCGTCGGTCTCATAGAGAACAGGCCCAATAGCCGCAACGTCGTCCCGGGCGAAGTCTTCTTCACGGTCGACCTGCGTCATCCCGATGACAGCGTGCTCGACACCATGGAGACCGAGATGCGAAAGGCCCTGCCCGAGATTGCGCAAGGCGAGCGTCTCGAGTTCGAGGAGAAGCGGATCTGGAACTCGCCGGCCGTCAAGTTCGATCCGAGGCTCATCGACTGCGTGCGACAGGGCGCCGGCAAAGCCGGGTACAGCATGCGGGAGATGGCCTCCGGCGCCGGTCACGATGCGGCCTATATCGCCCGTGTCGCCCCCACCACCATGATCTTCGTACCTTGCCTCGGCGGCATCAGCCACAACGAGGCCGAGAGCACCACGTTCGAGGAATGCGGAGCAGGCGCCCAGGTGCTGCTCAACGCCGTGCTGGAATACGACCGTCAGCTTGGGGCATGAGGACCGTCAAGCGGCCGATCCACCTTTCTCGACCAGGGCCTTGACCACCTCGACCGAGAATTCCGCTTCGAGACGTTGGGCCTCGGCGGTGGCCAACGCCTCGAGGTCGTCGCCCTCGATCGCTTCCGGCTCGCCCTTCCGCCATTCGGCGAGATAGGCATC
The DNA here is from genome assembly GCA_041397825.1 of Hyphomicrobiaceae bacterium. Taxonomy (GTDB): domain Bacteria; phylum Pseudomonadota; class Alphaproteobacteria; order Rhizobiales; family Hyphomicrobiaceae; genus JANNSX01. The sequence goes on along the minus strand of JAWKVX010000006.1, from coordinate 513,857 downwards.
GGTGTCGCGTTTGCCCGCCCGCATGGCAGCCATATCGATTGCTTGCTCGAAGCGCTCGGCGAGCTGGCGTTTGGCCGAGTTGCGGCCCTGCTTGATGATCACCTGGGCGGGGATATCGCGCCAGTAGACGATAATGCGTTGCGGCATGTCCGGCGGCTCCTTCGTTTGTCGAATCCATGTAGCGGCCGCGGTCTCGTTTGTCAGGCCCCACGACGCCGCGACAGCGTGGCATGGAGCCTTTGCTGCGACGATCCTGCCAAGGCCCCAATCGATGGTTATGCTCGCGCGTACCGATTCGACAGTTGACCCATCGATGCTCCCCTCTGCACCTTCAAACACCAAAGGCATTCTGCTGTTCTGCGCCGGCATGATGGGCTTTGCGACGGGCGACAGTCTGCTCAAACTCGCCCTGCGGACCTATCCGTTCGAGCAAGCCATGATGATCAGGCTCGGACTGTTCGTCCTCATCGCCCTGGCTATCGCGCATCGGCGCGGCGGCGTGGCACGCGCGGTTCGCACCGGCCGCCCCTGGTTGCAGCTGGCACGCGGCTCAGTCCTTGTCGTCGATTCCCTTGCCTTCTCGATCTCGCTGAGCTTCATCGGCTTGTCGGGCGCGCATGCCATCTATGCGACCGTACCGCTCTTCGTGACAGCCCTTGCCGTACCCTTGCTCGGTGAGCATGTCGGCTGGCGGCGGTGGAGCGCGGTCATGATCGGCTTCGCCGGAACGCTGCTGGTCATCCAGCCCGGCACCGGCACGTTCGGCCTCGTCTCGTTGCTCGCCCTGGCCGGCGCCTTCAGCTCGTCTTTCTATTCGATCCTCACCAGGCTCGTCAGCCGGACCGACCCGATCGAGACGAGTTTCTTCTACGTGGCCTTGATCGGCTTCCTGGCCATCGCACCCATGGGCATCTGGAAATGGCAGACGCCGGACCTCCTGGGCCTGCTGCTCTTCGCTGGCATGACCGGCGCGAGCCTGATCGGTCATCTCGGGGTCATTCGGGCTCTGACGGTGGCGGAGGCGACCGTGTTGCAGCCCTTTCAATATGTGCTCCTGGCGACAGCAACAACCTATGGAGTGCTGCTTTTCGGCGAGCAGCTTCAGGCCCTCAAGGTGGCCGGCACGGCGATCGTGGTGGCCAGTGGCCTCTATGTCGCTTGGCGGGAGTATGTGCTGGCCAGACGCGGCCTGCGGCTCAATGCCGAGTCCCCGCCGGCCGATCGGGCCCCCCGTCAGACCGATATTGGCCCTGGAGCTCCAAGCTAACAGGCGCTTTGCATTGTCGCCGGGCGCGCTATCATGGCCCTATGACCAACAGCTCGACGGGCCGAGAACTCGAGAGGTGACAGTGAGGCGCTCCCGCGATCCGCTCGCACATCCCAAGGCTCGCGAGGCCTACGAACTGATGCGTGCAGGGCGCCTGGATCGCCGGTCGTTTGTGCGCCTGGCGACGCTACTCGGCGCCTCGGCGCTGACGGCCTACGCGACGGCGGGCCTGCCGGCGCCGGCGCTTGCCCAATCGGCGGACCTTCCCTTCCCCGAGCCGAACCCGGATGCCAAGCCGAACGGCGTCATCCGGATCGCCATGCAGATCATGCCGATGGACGATCCGGCGAAATTCACCTGGGTGCAAGCGTCCAACCAGACCCGGCACACCCTCGAGTACCTGACCATCACAGGGCCGGACAACATCACCCGGCCCATGCTCGCAGCCGGCTGGGAAGCCGCCGACGACCTCAGAACCTGGACGTTCCGGCTACGCGAGAACATCCGCTGGCACAACGGCGAGCTGCTGACGGCCGAGCAGATCCGCTGGAACGTCGAGCGCTGGTGCGATCCGAAGCTCGGTTCGTCGAACATCTCGCTCTCGACCTTTGCCGCCATGCTCGAGGAGGTCGAGAACGGCGAGAAGGATGCCTCGGGCAACCCCGTCAAGGTGAAGCAGCTCATTCCCGGCGCCATCGAGGTCGTCGATCCGCTGACGATCCGCTTCAATCTGAAGAAGCCGGTCCTCTCCGTTCCCGAGGATCTCTACAATTATCCGACAGCCATCCTCCATCCGTCGTTCAGCCCGCCCGTGGGTCCCGGCACGATCGGCACCGGCCCGTTCCACATCGCCTCCTACGAGCTGGCCGGTCATTGCACGCTCGAGCGGGTCGCAACCCTGCCCGATGGCACTGCCTTCGAGCACTGGGGCGGGCCGGTCTTTCTGGACGAGATCCGCTACATCCACTTCGATGCCGAGTTCCAGCTGATCGCCTTCGCGGCCGGGCAGGTCGATGCTGTCTACGAGCTCGGCTTCGAACAACTCGACTATGCCCGCTCGCTCGAGGGAGAGCTCCTGTCGGCACCGACGGCTCAGACGCTCTGCTGCCGGTTCCAGATCGACACGCCGCCATTCGACGATCTGCGGGTGCGACAGGCTCTAGTGCTGGCGGTCGACAATCAGGTCGTCAAGCAGGCGGTCTTTCCCGAGGATGGTAGCCTGGGGCAGAACCACCACGTCGCGCCGATCCATCCGGAGTACTTCGAGCTTCCGCCCCTGGTGCGTGATCTCGAGCAGGCACGCAGCCTCCTGAAGGCCGCCGGCCACGAGACGCTCGATTTGAAGATCGTCACCGGCAACACCGAAGGGCTCTGGCATCAGAAGGTCTGCGAGGCGATCCGGGAGCAGCTGAAAGAGGTGGGCGTCCGCCTCGACATCGAGGTGCTGCCGCCGGCCCAATACTGGGCGGTGTGGGACAAGGTCCCGCTCGGAGCGACGCCCTGGACCCATCGTCCCCTCGGCACGCAGGCCCTGTCGCTCGGCTACAGGTCGGGGGCCCCCTGGAACGAGACACATTTCTCCTCCCAGGCCTTCGATCGTGCCCTCGACCAGGCGGAGACGACCCTCGATCCGGCCGATCGCAAGGCCCAGATGGAGCTCGTCGAGAAGATTTTGCAGGACGCCTCGGTCATGTGGCAGCCGGTGTTCCGCCCCGTCTACATGCTGGTCGCGAAGACAGTGCACGGGCTTTCGGCGCATCCCACGCAGTTTCACCAGTTGCAGAGGGTTTGGGTTGGGTAGGGACTTATGGTCTTGCCCTGCCCCCTGCCACATGCTCCTATGGCGACCGGGCCACACATCGGGTCCCAAAAAATTGAAGTGTGCGCCAATCCGCGCCGCATTTGGGGAATTGACGCGTGACCAATGACCAGCCGGTCCTCGAATGCCGGGACCTGTCGATCTCCTATTTCACGCGGCTCGGCGAGGTGCCGGCGGTCAAAGGCTTCAATCTGAAGCTGATGCCGGGCGAAGCCCACGGCATCGTCGGAGAATCGGGCTGCGGCAAGTCCACTGTCGCGCTCGCCATCATGAACTACATGGGCCGGAACGGCGCCATCGTCGGCGGCGAGATCCTGTTCGAAGGACGTGACATCCGCCGCATGTCCGAGGAGGAGCTGCAGGAGATTCGCGGCTCCAAGATCTCGATGGTCTACCAGGAGCCGATGGCCTCGCTCAATCCCTCGATGCGCATCGGCGATCAGCTCGCCGAGGTGCTGGTCTTGCACGGTGGCGCGCGCAAGCGTGACTCCCTCGAGCGCGTGTCGGAGATGCTGACGTCCGTCAGGCTTCCCGATCCAACGCGCATCATGAACGCCTATCCGCACCAGATCTCGGGCGGTCAGCAGCAGCGCTGCGTCATCGCCATGGCGCTGCTGGCCAAGCCGAAGCTGCTGCTGCTCGACGAGCCGACGACCGCTCTCGACGTGACGGTGGAGGCCGGCATCGTCGACCTCATCAAGGAGATCTCCGCGAAGTTCGGCACGTCGATGATCTATATCTCGCATAATCTCGGACTGATCCGGGAGACCTGTGACAAGATCACCGTGATGTACTCCGGACAGGCTGTCGAGGTGGGCGAGATCTCCACCGTCTTCAACAACATGCGCCATCCCTACACGCAGGGATTGTTCTCATCGATCCCATTGCCCGGCGCCGACAAAAACGCGCGACCACTGGTCTCCATTCCCGGCCAGCTTCCCTTGCCGCACCAACGGCCTCCGGGCTGCACGTTCGGACCCCGTTGCGCCCATTTCGAGGCCGGTCGCTGCGATCGGCCGGGCTTGCCGATCCGCGCGGTCGGCGACCAGCCCGGCCACGAGGTCCGCTGCGCCCGTTTCGAGGAGATCGACTGGGGCGCAGCCGCCAAGACGTCTTCGGCGCGCGATGCGGTCGAGCCCGGCGACGTCGTGCTCAAGGTCGACCATCTGAAGAAGCACTACGAGGTTCAACGGCGTGGCGGTGTGTTCGGCGGCGCCGTCGCCACCGTCAAGGCGAATGAAGATCTGTCCTTCGAGGCGCGCGAGGCCGAGACCGTCGCCATCGTCGGCGAGTCCGGGTGCGGAAAATCCACCTTTGCCAAAGTCGTCATGGGCCTCGAGGAAAGCTCGAGCGGGAAGGTGTCTCTCGGCAATCTGGAGATCGGCGCGGTGCCGGTGCGCCAACGCGACACGGCCACCATCTCGAAGATGCAGATGGTGTTCCAGAACCCCTTCGACACGCTCAATCCGAGCCATACGGTCGGCGGGCAGATCGCCCGAGCGGTGAAGAAATTCGGCGTCGAGAAGGACAAGCGTAAGATCAAGGCCCGGGTGCTCGAGCTTCTCGACATCGTCAAGCTGCCGCACGAGTTCGCACGGCGTAGGCCGCGTCAGCTCTCGGGTGGACAGAAGCAGCGTATCGGCATCGCGCGCGCCTTTGCCGGCTCGCCGAAGCTCGTTGTCGCCGATGAGCCGGTCTCCGCGCTCGACGTCTCGGTGCAGGCCGCGGTGACCGAGCTGCTGATGGACATCCAGCGCCAGAGCCGCACGACGATGCTCTTCATCAGCCACGATCTCTCCGTCGTGCGCTATCTGGCGGACCGCATTGTCGTCATGTACCTCGGGCGCATCATGGAGCAGGGATCGACCGAGGACGTGTTCGCGCCTCCCTATCATCCCTACACCGAGGCGCTGCTCTCGGCGGTCCCGATCGCCGATACGCGCGTCGAGAAGCGGAAAGTGGTACTGACCGGCGAACTGCCATCACCGCTCAATCCGCCGAAGGGATGCGTGTTCTCGACCCGATGCCCCTACGTCATCAAGGGCACATGCGATCGGGACGAGCCGCCGGTGAAATCGTTTGCCAAGGGGCACGCCATCGCCTGCCACCTGTCGCGAGAGCAGTTGCTGGCGATGCGGCCGGTGATCACCCTGAAGTCGCGTGTAGAGGTTCCGGACGGCGGCTCCAGCGGTTCAGGCGGCAAGATCGAGAGCTCTGCGGTGTTGGTGACAGCAAGCCAGCCGGCAATTTCCGTCAAGACCGTCACGCCGCCACCAAAGGCGCATGGCGCGACATCGGCCATCAACGGCGCCGAGGTCCGCCTGACGCTCGAAGAGCGGGCACGCCAAGCCCTTTTGGAGCTGAGTGATTCCGATGCCGAGCGGGCGAAGGCGGCCCTAAGCCGGCTGACGCAGCACTGAGCCCGTTAACCGCCGCGCCGCCCGCGCCGTCCCCGCCGCCCGCCGCCCTCGCCATCCGACCCGACGGCCGGAGCCGCCAAGCGTTCCGGCAGCTTCACCGTCGCACCGAGATTTGGAAATGCGTCGACCTTGTTCGGCAGCGCCATGGCGTCGACGAAATGCGCCTGGAACTTGGGCTCGAGCGCTGTCTCGATCTTCTCGATCTGGGCGACGAGCGCCTCGATCTCCCGGCGGTGGCCGCGATTCATCAGCGCCATGCGTGCACCCATGCCGGCAGCGTTGCCGACGGCTGCGACCTTCGACAAGTCGCAATCCGGTATCAGGCCCAGCACCATTGCATATTTGGGATCGATGAAGGAGCCGAAAGCGCCGGCCAGCTTGATGCGGTCGACGGTCTCGACACCGAGTTTCTCCATCAGCAGCTTGACGCCGGCGTAGAGCGCCGCCTTGGCCAGCTGGATGGCGCGGACGTCGTTCTGCGTCACCACGAGTTGCGGCTCGCCCTGCCAGAGCACGTAGGAGAAGGTACGGCCGTCGGCGACGATACGCGGGCTCTTGGCCGCCATCTCGCCCCGCACCTTGCCGTCCTCGTCGATGATCCCTGCGAGAAACATTTCGGCCACCACCTCGATGATGGCCGAACCGCAGATGCCAGTGACACCGACCGATTTCACGGCCTCGGCAAAGCCCGGCTCATCGGACCACATCTCGGCGCCGATCACCCTGACCCTGGGCTCGAGCGTCACGGGATCGATCCTGACGCGCTCGATCGCGCCTGGTGCCGCCCGCTGGCCAGCGGAAATCTGCGCGCCCTCGAAGGCCGGCCCCGTCGGCGAAGAGGCGGCGACGATCCGGTTCTTGTTCCCGAGCACGATCTCGGCATTCGTGCCGATGTCGACGAGCAAAGTGATCTCGTCGGAGCTCTGGGGGCCGTCGGCGAGCGTGGCGCCGGCCGCATCGGCGCCGACATGGCCGGCGATGCAGGGGAGCGTATAGACGCGGGCGCCGCGATTGATGGGCAGGCCCAGGTCGCTCGCAGAGAAATTGAGCGCGCCCGAGGTCGCCAGCGCAAACGGCGCACCACCGAGCTCCGTCGGATCGATCCCCAGGAACAGGTGATGCATGATCGGGTTGCCGACGAACACAGCCTCCAGGATATCGTTGGCCGAGACCTCGGATTCGGTCGTCACCTGCACGATCAGGTCCGAGATTGCGGATCGGACGGCATCCGTCAGCGCCGGCCGGCCGTCCGGGTTCATCATCACATAGGAGACGCGGCTCATCAGATCCTCTCCGAAGCGGATCTGCGGGTTGGAGGTGCCGCTCGAGGCGAGCACGCGGCCTGACAGGAGCGAGCACAGGTGCAGGGCGATGGTCGTCGAGCCGATGTCGCAGGCAATGCCCCAGGCCTCGTTGTGGAATCCAGGCCAGAGGGCTGTGATGCGGGGGCGGCCGCCGTCGTCGTGGACCGCCGCCGTCACGGTCCACGCGCCCTTGCGCAAGATCGCCTGAACGTCGGGCAGAAGATGGAAGTCGATCGTCGGCTCGTCGATGTTCCACTCGCGCTTCAGTGCCTGATAGAGTCGCTCGAGATCGCCGAGCGGCCTGTGCATGTCGGGCTCCTCGACCTCGACGTAGCAGAGGCGGGTGGCGATATCGCGCTCGATGACACGATCGCCAGCCGCCTTGCGCACGACCTGCTTGTTGACCTGGACGTCCTGCGGCACGTCGATGACCAGGTCACCCAGGATCAAGGCTGAACAGGAGAGGCGTCGGTCGGCGCCGAGCGTACGCTTCTCGGCATAGCGCGCCTCGGTCGCCGAGAACGGCGAGAGGTTTGCTGCGGTCGAGGTAATGCCATGCTTGGCGAACTGCCCCTCGGCCACGGTCACCTGACAGCGTCCGCAGATGCCGCGCCCACCGCAGACACTCTCGACATAGGCGCCGACCTGGCGAGCCGCCTGCAGCACGGGAGTGCCGATCGGAAAGCGGCCTCGCCGGCCGGAGGGCATGAAGAGGACGAGCGCGTCGCGCACTCCGGTGTCGGCTGAAGGGCCCGGCGCTGAGGAGGTCTCGTCCATCGTGATGCTTTCCATTGGCTCTACCCAATCGGTGAGGAGTCTGAGCGGCGTCGGCAGCGCAAGGGAGCCTTCTTGCGACCGCTGTGAGCCCCGTTGCGACGAGCGGCCGGGCTTCCTGCCTTCCGGTGGCCGAATCTACCTATGTCGACGCCGCGGCTTGCCAACGGCGTGCGCCGCAGCCATCTCAAGTGCCTCCCGCAACTCATGGGTCGACAGTCGGGAAAAGACTACGGTCGTCCAGCCCTGCCGCCCCCAGGCATTCGGCACCGGACTGAACGCCGCCGGCGCGGTCAGGCATTTGAGCTCCTGCTCGTCCTGGGCGAATTTGAGGTTGGCTGTCTGACCGTCCCTCGGCAGCGTCGCAAAGATGCGATCGATCCGGAAAGCTGTCCGGTCGAAATGCGGTGCCTCGCTCGCGCCGTCGATGGCGAGCGCGAGACGCCGGAAGGTCCTGGCATCGGTCAAGGCGTGGCCTTTCGCCCTTGGCGGGACATCAACGGACCTTCAGGGGCTGCCGCTGACGGCCGTCTGAATCGAAGTTCGCCGGATCGAGCCAGGCCTCGTAGGCCTGTCTGAGCGCCGGCCAGTCCTTGTCGATGATGGCGAACCACGCCGTATCGCGGTTACGCCCCTTGTAGACGACGGCCTGCCTGAATACACCCTCGAAGACGAAGCCGAGGCGCCCTGCCGCCCGGCGCGACGGCTCGTTGAGCGCATCGCACTTCCATTCGTAGCGGCGATAGCCGAGCTCATCGAAGACCCGGCGCATCAGCAGGTACATCGCTTCGGTGGCAGCGCGGGTTCTCTGCAGAGCCGGCGCATAGGCGATGTGACCGGTCTCGATGACGCCATTACTCGGGTCGATCCGCAAGAGGCTGGCAACGCCGGTGGCTTTGCCTGTTGCCTTGTCGACGATGGCATGAAACAGCGGATCGTCTCCGAGGGCTGCCGGCGTCATCCACGTTCGATAGTCGTCGAAGGAGGCGAAGGGACCATAAGACATATAGGTCCACATGCGGCCGGCTGTGTCGGCAGCGTTGGCGGCGAAAAGATCGGCAGCATGAGCGTCGGTGCTCAGCGGCTCGATCCGGGCATATCGGCCATCGATCACGGTCCTCGGCGGCCGCGGACGCTCCGACCAGTTGGGGACGGAGGGACCAATCGGCTGGCCGAGCTCGTTCCGATGCTCTGTCATGGCGTGACCTGAAGGTTGTGTTTGCGAGCCCATCGGGCCCGGATACGGCTCAAAAGGATCGAGCGGGCGCCCGGAGTGTCCGCTCGCCTTTGCCTGGGTACCCGTCTATCGGAGAGAACCGTGCTCAGTCCAGCCGCCCCTTGGCTAGCCGCTGTCCATGGGACACCGGCTCAATCAGCGGTTGCCATTACCGGGCCCTTTTTCGCTTCTCTCGCCAGGTCCTCGAGCAGAATCTCGGCGAGTGGCGCGGCGACTTGAGCCGCGTGCAGCTTCCGCGCCCACGGTTTGTTGGCGTTGCCAGTGCCGACGACGATCACATAGGAATAAGCCGCGCCATTGGTAAACTGGATGCCACCCGCGACCCAAGTATCGACGGTCGCATCGGGATCGAGGGTCACCTGCGTGCCCGTCTTGGCGAAGTGCAGCTTCACGTCATTCCGCCGGGCCGCGCACCAATCGGAGATGCTTCGCAACGTGCCGATCCGTTGCTTGCCGGCCTCGTAGCACAGCGGGGCAGACAGGAATGATTTGACGAGACCATGCGCCTTCTGGTCGATCAGAGAGTCGGGAATGACGTCGTAGGCCGAGCCGGCATCGTTGACGATCGGCGAGGAAAGCAGCGCGCGGTCGAAGGCGAAGGTCTTGATCAGCGACGGCTGCTTGACGGCCAAGCCGCCGCGGCCCGTCAGCGCGGCCAGCACGATCGATGCCATGTGGTGGACCCGGCGCGGACTGCCGGCGATCAGTCCCCTTACTGCGGCAGTCGACGGCGGAGTTCCCTGGCCGTCGGCGTCGGGCGGCGGCATAGCAAAGCCGAAACCATCGATCAGCCGCCGGAACTTCGCCTGGCCGATCTGGGCCGCACGCCATTCGATCGGCTTGTTGAGCGAGCAGGCGAAGGCGACGATGGCCTTGCGGCCACGTGTGACATGGCCATCGTGCCGGCAGGTCTCGAGGCCTGACGAGGGCGCCTCCGGATCCGAATAGAGACTCTGCACGGTGTCACGCCCGTGACTGGCGATGGCAATGGCGGCAATCATCTTGCCGACCGAGGCGATGGCGCGGGATTCGCGCGCGGGTTCGTAGTGACCGCTCTTTCGATCGATGGCCCCTGCCGAGCCGTAGTAGGCGGCGATGTCCTGCCCCTCGAAATACCGGACGATCTCACCCTTGGCGTTGGCGGCAGCAATGACGATGTTAGGGATCGTCTTGCCCTCCGCCGCGCCGGAATTGGAGAGATCGAGCGTGAATCCCGGATCGATCTGCGCTTGATACTGGGTCTGCAGCGTGGCCAGCCGGGCCTTCACGGTCTCGCGGAAGCGTCGGTTCTCCAGCGCGTCGAAGGACAGCGTCACACCACGGACATACTCGCGCCAGCCGTAGCCGAACTCGTTCTTCATCTCCTCGCGCGCACCAATCAGGCCGGCAGGCAGGAGAAGGTTGGCGCGGAGCACCGGATTGGCCTGTGCGGCCTTCGACTTCTCCGGATTGAGCTCGTCGAGCGCCTCCTGCAGCTTGGGCTTCACCTGCGGGTCGGGCGGGCCGTTGGCGATCTGCGTCAACTCGAACCATACGGCCTTCTGCTCCGGTTCGGGCAAGAGCTCGCTCGCGCATTTGCGGGCCCGGACGTCGACGATATAGCGCCAGCGGTCGAGGCGGACGGCGTTGAGCCTCTCGCTACCGGGCATCAGGATGATCGGTTTGTTGACGGCCGATGCAAGGACCAGCTGCTCGGCGACGGTGAGTTCCTTGGCCGGCTTGCCGAAGACGATGCGGCTCGTCATCTCGACACCGTGCAACGGCGAGCCACCTGTCCGCTGGGCGAGCCACAGATGGTTCGACGCCCACTGCTTCAGCGGCTCGATATCTCCGTCCTTGGTCAGAGCCCAATAGATGACCGGAGCATCCCACCACTCGGAGAACTTCCGGCCGAGCTTCGTTGCGACGCTCTCGTTCTGCGACGGCGGCGTCTTGTAGATGACCCGGGCGAGCTGCATCGGCAGCGTCGAGCCGCCGACGCCGATATGAAACCCGCGGCCCGACAGAGAGCGCGCGATCGTCGAGTACGGAATCTTGAGGACGCCGACGAGATCGATGCCATACGGATTGAGCCAGGAGCCTATATTGCGGTCCTCGTGATAGACGAGGCAGCGCCAATAGTAGTCGGGCGCTTCCTCGACCGGGATCGACTTGTGATCGGGATTGGCGACATAGCCGGTGTCCGCCAGCTCGATCGGCCGGTCGGTGGTGTTGAGATCGCGCTTCGAATCCAGCAGCGGGTCGAAGGTGCCGACGAAGCTGCCGTCCGCATCATAGATGGCGGTCGCCAGCCAGCGCTCGCTGTCGTAGCGGAGCTTCTCTGCGAGCCAGTACTGACCGCTGAAGCCCCTGAGCGGCGCAAAGACGTAGACGAGCAGAACCGCGAAGACGACATAGCCCGCCACCGCGGCGACGACATAGCGGAAGCGGCCGAGACTCGGGTTGAAAAACAGTGCGTTGGCCAGGAAATGAACCAGCCGCACGGGGAGCGAAAGCATGGTCTCGATCAAGAGTGCGCAGAGCCGGAAGACGGTCAGCATGACACCACGCCCGAAACTCGAGACCAGACCCCATGGGGCAGATCCCAAGATCGCCCCCGCTCAGCCCGCGCCGACTGCCATTGGGGCCCAAGAGAGCCCAAGCGGCGCGCCTCAACGGAGGTAGGGGAGGTTTATGGCGATTTGAGTGCGGCAATGCGGCCGGTCCGGGGGCATTCGGCCGGGCTCGAGGATTTCTCGCCCTCAGTCCGTATCAGACGGATGGATAGCCCGCCGCCCTGGGAAGGAGGACGCGTCAGCCGGCCGAGCCCGCACTCCGTCAATACATCGAGACAAGAATATAGACGCCGACACCGATGCAAGGCGCAATCAGTGACGCCGCAAACGCCACAACGAGACTACGCGTCATTTGTAAATTCTCGACCAAAAGATACCGATTGTTTGTAATTTACACCAACATGAGATGCACAGCAAATTCAAAAAGGAGCCGATCTACTTAGAAATAGTTAACGCAATTGCAACGGTGACTCGGGGCCTAACCGAGCCGGCAGGCCCCGGCACTGGCTCAATTCTCGCCGAGCAGGGCCCGGGCTGCGATATAGCCGCTCGTCAGGCACGGGCCGATCGTGGTGCCTGCGCCGATCGCTTTCGAGCCGATCGGGCTCGCCGCCGCCATGCCGGCCGCGTAGAGACCCCCGATCCGGCTGCCATTGGCGCGCAGCACCTCGCCACGGGCGCTGGTCCGGGGCCCGCCCTTGGTGACGATGATGCCGTGATGGTAGCGGGTGGCATAGAAGGGCGGTGTGTCGATACGGCCGAGGGAGTTGTTTCGCTCCGGATGGCGGGCGTCCTTCGTGTAGTACCTCTCCCATACCGTCTCGCCGCGATGGAAATCATCGTCGCGTCCCTGATCGACGAACCGATTGAAGCGTTCGACCGTCGCCATGAGGACCGCCGGATCGACGTCGATGAGCCGCGCCAGCGCCTCTATGGTCGGGGCCGTCTTGAGGTCCTCGCCGTCGCGTTTCCACATGCGCATGGCCATGGCGTTCCGCCGCGTGTGGCTCCTGTCGAAGATCTTCCAGGCCGGCAGGTTCTTCATGCCTCCTGTCGCCGCATCGCGCTGATTGACGGCGATGCCGATGTTCGGATCGCCCTCGTTGGCGAAGCGGCGGCCATCCGGACCGACCAGTATGCAGTGGGGGCTGTAGATCTCGGTCAGCGGGAAGGCGTGACGCTTGCCCTCGTAGAGGGTCGGCACCACGGGAAAAACGTTGGCTTGCTCCATGTGGTCGAGCTCGGCACCGACGGCCTGCGCCATCAGCTGGCCATCACCGGTATTGGTGCGCGGCGAGGCGATGAGAGTTCCACCGCCCGGGAAATGCTTCTCCCGCAGGGCCTCATTCCATTCAAAGCCGCCCGTCGCGATGACGACGCCTTTGGCAGCGGCGAGGGTCGTGCGCTTACCATCCTTCTCGACGACGACGCCCGTCACGCGGCCCGTAGCAGGCTCCGTCACAAGCTCGACGGCACGGGTCCGTGTCACGAGCTCGGCACCGGCATCGAGACAGCCCTTGAGGAGTCCGGTGATCAGCGCGTTGCCCTGGCCGACCTCGCGACGGAGCATGCGCCAAACCACCGTCGGAGCAAACGCCAGGATCTCCCGGATCGAGCCGCCCTGCTTCCAGCCGTCGATCAGCTCCTGATAGGTCGCATTGATCGGCATCGTGGAGCGGCGGATTCGCGAGCGCCATCGCTTGGGGAGAATGTTCTTGGAGATGATGCGGGGAGAGACCATGCGGCCGTGCTCCCGCCCGCCGGGCGCCTCCGTGTACATGTCGGGATGGTAGGCGAGATCGAAGCGGAGCGGCGAGTTGGCCTCGAGGAAGGCGAGCATCGGCGCGGCGTTCTCGGCGAGGGCCCGCCAACGATCGTCCTCCTTCTCGCGCCAGCCGGCCGGCGCCGTCGCCCGCATGTAGTCGAGCGCCGTCTCGGCGCTGTCCTCGATGCCGGCCGCCGTCATGTGATGATTGGCAGGGATCCAGGTGCCGGCCCCCGACATGGCAGAAGTGCCGCCGACGAGCTCGGATTTCTCGATGACGAGCGTCCGAGCACCGCTCTTGGCAGCCACCAGGGCCGCCGCGAGGCCCGTCGATCCAGAGCCCAGAATGATCGCATCATAGTCCGTTTGCATCATGCCGCCCCGCCGTGTGTCTCCCTTTCGGATGCCGAACCATAATCGGAACCCCGTTCCGGACGTAGGACGAAATCGCGGGGCTGATGCTCGGCGAGGCGCCCGGTGGGGGTGTCCGATCCGGCACCGGCACGGCCGCGCGTCAGCTGGTCCTGGCGGTTTCCGACAGACCCCTGAAATGGATGGCCACAGAACCACCACGAGCGTGCTAGAGAATATCCTCGGGTTGCCAAGGCGCCGCCGGCGTGCCGGGCACGCCGAGGCTAGGCCGGGGGCGGCGGGGTAGACGTATGGGCCATTCGATTGCAGTCATGAACACCAAGGGCGGCGTCGGCAAGTCGACCGTCGTCATGGCCCTGGCCGAGACACTCTCGGCCTTTCATCGCAAGAACGTGCTCGTCATCGATTCCGATTCACAGACCTCGATCTCCACCATGCTGATGGCGACCGAGAACTGGGAGGAGGCCGAGCGGCAGGGCCGGACGCTCGTCGACTATCTGGTCGGAACGGTCCTGCCAGAGCACGGCACCGTCAAGGCGACATGGCACGAGTACGTGATCAGCGGCGTCTCCGACGTGGAGGAGGCGCGGACCGTCAATCTGATCTCCTGCCACATGGAGCTGACGCTGTTCGAGCGCATGGTCTCCGCCGAGCGGCGCGAGCGCGAGCTGAGGGCCGCCGTGCGCGGCCTGCTGTCGGAGGCCAAGCGTCTCTACGACATCGTTCTCGTCGATTGTCCGCCCGGGTTATCGGTCTTGACGGAGGCCTGGCTTCGCGAGGTGGACTATCTGATGCCGCCGCTGAAGCCCGACTATCTGGCCGTCCGCGGATTCGGTGTCCTGAAGCGGTTCCGGCAGACCCAGGCCGAGCAGGGCTTCGCCGACATCATCGGCGTCGTCATCAACCTGAAGGACGGTCGCATCGCCAGCGAGGAGCAGTGGCACCGCCGACTTGCCGAGGATCCGGAGAACCGGGTCTTTCAGGCCAGCATTCCCCGTCGCGCCTACATCCAGCGCGCCGCCGATTTCGACCCCGAGACGCGGACCTATATGGCGAAATATCCTGGCGATGCCGGCCAGGCGATGCGGAGCCTGGCCCAGGAGCTGCTCGACCGGCTAGCTGGCGCGCCGCTGCTTCGCCGGCAGGCCGGTCTGGCCGGGGCAACCCAAGCCGCCCGGGCGCCGCTCAAACCGGTGCCATCGGCAGCGGGAGCGCCTCCACCCGCGCAAGCGGCCGCGGTGCCGAGGCGGCCAGCGCCCGTGCCACCCGCGGCGGCAACGCCGACATCATCGTCCGCGCGCCGCCCTGCACCAGCCCATCCCTCCGAGGCTGAGCGCCCGATCGAGCTCGGCGCAGCAGGCCTTTCTATCGTGCCGAAGCCTCAGCCGAAACAGGGGTAGGGCTCAGCCAGCCGTGCCGACGCCACTCTCATCGCCACCAAGCGGTCGTGTCGTAGTGGGGCTCGGGCCGCTCATGGAGCTTCTCGTATTTGCACAGCTGCGGCGTGGCGCCCAAGGGTGTCGACATGCCGTCTTTGAACACCCATTCGCCGCGCCCGGTGCTCTCTGCCCTCACATAGCTCGACAGCGCAAAGGCACGATCGTTGGCCGAGGTGTTCGGGAGCGAGCCGTGCACCGTCATGAGGCCCCAGATGGCCAGGTCGCCGGGGGCAAGCTCGAGCGCCACGACGGAGGCAGGATCGATGCCGACGGCGCGGAGCTCGTCCTCCGCGGTGAGCCCCTTCATGATCTGCCCGTCCCCCTGATCGGAGAGACCGAGATAGCCGAGCTTGTGGCTCCCGGGGACGACCTGGAGACAACCATTCTCTTTTGTTGCCGGATCGATGGCGAGCCCCGTCGTGATGTTCGAGGTGACGATGTCCTCGAAGGCCTCCGGCCTCTCCCGGAAGCGGATGTCCTGATGGAAGCGATAGCCGGTCAGTCGGGCGCCCGGCGGCTTCCAATGGATCTGCTGCACGATCTGCTTGACGTTCGATCCGATCAGCGGCTCGAGCAGGATGCGGTAGGGCTCTGAGCGGCGGAAGGCCTCGAAATAAGGGCTGATCCAAGAGAACCAGTATGCCTGGATGACATAGCGCTGGCCGAACTCGGCCTCGGGCAGGATCTCAAAGCACAGGTTGCCATGCCTGTATGTGGCGTGGTGCGTCAGGCCCTCCTGGTAGAGGCGACGGGTCTCAGCCTGGAGTTTGACGACCTCCTCGGGTGGAATGAACGCGCGGACGACCGCGTAACCCTCCTCGCGGTACTGCTCGGCAGCTCTCTTGGCGGCTGTGGCGGTGATGGTCATGACGGGACACCCTCGATCGAGGATCGGCTCAGGCCGGCGTGTCTACCTCCGTCAGAAACGCGCGGACCGTCTTGAGATATGCGTTGACCTCCTCGACATGAGGCGTGTGGGCGCTGTTCTCGAAGATCACGGTGCGCGCGTTCGGCAATCCGGCCTGGAGTGTTGCCGCGCAGTTTGGTCCGAGCTCGTCGTAGCGCCCGCAGGTAATCAGGATGGGGACCTTGATCTCCGGGAGCCTGTCGATGCGATCCCAATAGCGCAGATTGCCGATAACCGTGAACTCGTTTGGTCCGTTGATGGTCTCGTAGACGGCGTTGCCATCGAGATTTGCAATCGATCTCATCACGCAATCCGGCCACTCGGGGAGCCGGCAGAGATGACGCTTGTAGAACTCCATGGCCGCAGCCGCGTACTCAGGATGGTCGAGCTCACCACGGGCGCCGTGCTCGGCGAGCGCCGTTTGCATCGCCGGTGGCAGCTCGGCGATCAGCCGGGCACACTCGGACCGGAACTGCGGAATCGAGGCGGAGGTGGAGGCGAGCACGAAGCTCTTGAGACCCGCCGGCTGCCGCGTCAGATACTCGACGCCGAGCCAGCCGCCCCAGGACTGCCCGAGCATGTGCACCGTATCCAGGCCGAGCGCATGGCGCACCTCGTCGATCTCGTCGGCGAAACGCTCGATCGTCCAGAGCAGGCGCGACGTCGGCTTGTCGGAGCGACCACAGCCGAGCTGATCGTAGAAGACGACGGGCCGCTCGTCGCCGAGCCCTTCGAGCGGCTCGAGATAATCATGGCCGGCGCCTGGACCGCCGTGCAGCAACAGCAACGGAGTGCCCTTGCCCGCGCCGACGGTCTTGGTCCAGAGCTTGTGGCCGCTCTTGAGCGTGATGTGTTTCTCACTTGCCATAGGAGCACTCCATGCCGCCGATGCAGATCCCGCCGCAGTATCGAAGGCAGGTCGGCCAGCGTCAATCGTCGCGGCCGCCACGGCGCTCGACGGCGAGGACGATGACGAGCGCGGCGAGGCCCAGTCCGGTGAAGGCGAGGACAAGCGGCAGCACGGTGCCATCATAGGCACGGCCGATGACAGCGCCGAGTGTCAGCGAGATCAGTGTCGTCGCCGCTCCGTAGACGGCCGAGCCGAGGCCGGCGATGTGACCGAGCGGCTCCATCGCGGCCGCGTTGAGATTGCCGAACAGAATGCCCTGGGTGAAGAAGCCGGCCATCAGATAGGTCATCAGCGCCCAGAGCGGCGGATGGCCACCCGTGGCCAGCGCGAGGCCTGTCGCGGCGAGCGACATGAGTGAGAAGGCCATGAGTGCCAGACGCATCAGCCGACGCATGCCGAGCGTCATAACCAGCCGCGCATTGAGGATGGAGGCGGCGCCGATCGCCAATGCCAGAACGGCGAAGTAGATCGGGAACTGCTCCCCGAGCTCGTACTGATCGGCAAAGATCGGCTGAGCACTGGCAAGGTAGCCGACCAGCGCGCCGAAGACGCAGCCGGCGGCGGCGATGTAGCCGATCACGTCGGGATGCCGCAATGTCTCGCGTATGCCAGTCCAGATCCGGGTCAGTGTGAACGGGGTGCGACGCTCGACGGTGAGCGTCTCCGGCTGGCGGAAGGTGAACCACAGGCCGGCGAGTGCGCCGAGCAGGAGGAAGCCCCAGAATATCGCCCGCCAGCCCGCCCAATCTGCAATGATCTGGCCCAGAGCCGGCGCCACGACCGGCACCAGGATGAAGACCGACATGATGAAGCTCATGATGCGGGCCATGGCGTCCCCGGCGTAGCGGTCGCGAACGATCGCCACCGTCACCACACGTGGACCGGCAACGCCCAGACCTTGGATGAGACGGCCGAGCAGCAGCGTATTGAAGTCCCCGGACAGCGCACAAATCGCCGACCCGACCAGGTAAACCGCGAGCCCCGAGAGTACGACGCCACGCCGCCCGATGCTGTCCGAGACAGGGCCCGCGATCAGCTGTCCCAGGGACAGGCCGAGAAACAGCGCAGACAACACCAAGGGCGTGTCGCCCGGATGTCTGGCACCGAGATCGGCGCCGAGTTGAGGAAGGGCCGGCAGCATCGCGTCGATCGAGAGCGCGACGAGCGATATCAGCAGCGCCATCAGCGTCACCGATTCGGCCGTGCTCGGCGCTCTTTCGAGGCTTGAGCGGTTCGTTGTCTGCCACGAGCCCATGACCACCTTCCCGGCCAGGGAGGCTCGATGCGCCACACCTTCAGGACCGATTGCGATTTCGCGTGTTCGAACATCATGGCCGCCACGGGCTACCGGAGGCAAGGACCCTCGACCGGCGAGCTCCCATGCAGCGCCGGAGCAACAAGGACCGCGATTTGGTGGCGTGAAGCTTGAATCGTGAAATGCGAATCAGTGCTTGATGAAATCATAGTTTTTTTGAATCAATGCTTCGACTAGGTTCGCCACAGACCCCCTCCATGCCCGCAAAACCGGTAGAGGCCCGCGAAATGTCCATCGAAAAGACCGAAGTGCTGATCGTCGGCGGCGGCCAGGCCGGCCTGGCGCTGAGCGAGCATCTGAGTAGGGCCGGCGTGCCCCATCTCGTCGTCGAGCGGCATCGCATCGCCGAGCGCTGGCGCTCCGAGCGATGGGACTCGCTCGTCGCTAACGGCCCCGCCTGGCACGATCGCTTCCCGGGCATGACCTTCTCGGAGATCGCACCGGACGCTTTCGCGCCCAAGGAGATGATCGCCGACTATCTCGTCGCCTATGCGGAAAAGTTCGGGGCTCCGGTCCGCACGGGCGTCGAAGTGACATCCGTCGAGCGGCTCTCGGGCCGCCCCGGCTTCCGGGCCGAGACGTCGGCCGGCGCGATCGAGGCCGACTTCGTGGTGGCGGCGACAGGTCCCTTCCAAATCCCAATCGTGCCGACGGTGGTCCCCGCGCGGCCGGGCCTCATGCAGATCCATTCTGCGGCCTACCGCAATCCGGCCCAGCTCGCCGAGGGCGCGGTGCTGGTGGTCGGGGCGGGGTCGTCGGGAACGCAGATCGCCGACGAGCTCAATCGCGCGGGACGGCGTGTCTATCTCGCGATCGGCCCGCACGACCGGCCACCCCGGAGCTATCGGCAGCGGGACTTCGTCTGGTGGCTCGGCGTTCTCGGCATGTGGGATGCAGAAGCCGCCGAGGCAGACGCGCAGCATGTCACGATCGCAGTGAGCGGGGCCTATGGCGGTCGCACCGTCGACTTCCGCAACCTCGCCGCCGCCGGCATGACGCTGCTCGGCCGGGCGGAGTCCTACGCGAACGGCGTCATGCACTTCGCACCCGATCTCGAGGCGAACATCGCCCGGGGCGACCGGAGCTACCTGTCGCTGCTCGAGGCGGCCGATGCCTATGTCGCCCGCAACGGTCTCGACCTTCCTCCGGAGCCCGAGGCGCACAAGATCGGACCGATGCCCGAGGCGGTGACCCACCCGATCCTGAAGCTCGACCTCGCCAAGGCAGGTGTCACAACGATCATCTGGGCGACGGGTTTCTCGGTCGATTACGGCTGGCTCAAAGTCGGCGCGCTCGACGAGAGCGGCAAGCCCAAGCACCGGCGCGGCGTCTCGACGGAGCCGGGTGTCTACTTCCTCGGTCTTCCATGGCTGTCGCGGCGGGGCTCCACCTTCCTCTGGGGCGTTTGGCACGACGCCAAGTTCATCGCCGATCAGATCGGCATCCAGCGTGGCTATCGCGCCTACACTGCCCCCGCGGCATCATAGGCGATAGGCCCCCCATCGGTGGAATCGCGCCGCCGCCGAGCGGCCGCGGTTGTCGCGGTTGCCACCTATCCGCGGTCGCCCAGATCGAGCCTGAGCTGCTGCGCCTCGACCTTGCGGGTCTCGCGTGCCAGCCGCTCGATGCGGTCGAAGGGCACCTGCACTGCCGAGATCATCGAGCGGCGCGAGCGCATGGCGCGCACATTGCCCTCCTGGATCAGGTGGAACTCACCGACCGTCTGGTTGGGAAGCACGCGCGCCGGATCGAGCCCGCTCTCGCTGGCGAAGGCCGCGCGGAGCTTCTTCAGGGCCGTATCCTCGCGGACACGACCGATGAACCAGGAGGTGATCTGATCGCGTGAGCGGTAGTCGAGGTCGCCCGGGCTTTGCGTCGCCAGCATAACACCGACACCGGCCGAGCGGGCGCGCTTCAGGAGGCTTTCAAGCGGCTCCTTGGTGGCCGGCTTCGACTGCGCCGGGATGTAGAGATCGGCCTCGTCGAACATGATGACGGCCTGCAGCTTCTCGCTCGGATTGCGCTGGCAGAAGCGCAGCGCCTCGGAAAGGAACTGCGACACCCAGAAGAGTACGTTCTCGTTGTCGCCGAGGAAGCCGGTGTAGATGATCGATAGGCGCGTGCGGCCGGGCTTCGAGAATTGGCCGAGCCCGAGCAGGCTCTCCATCCGAAGACTTTCGCCATGGCCGTCGAACAGCGCCGCGTTGCGATGCAGGAGGCTGTCGAGCTGGGCCATCAGATCGCGGCGCGACTTGCCAGACGGGTCCATACGGCTCGTCAGCTCGACCAGCTCCTCGTCGTCGTCCTCGAGCAGGCGGATCAGGTCCGAGAGGCGAACCTCGCTGCGGCTCTTCGAGCCCAGGACCTTGAGCGCGACCGAGAGAATGCCGCTCTGGCGCTGATGCGTCGCCGAATGCTTCAGGTGCAGCATCTCGCCGATGGCTGCCGCCGAGACGTTGGCGAGCAGCTGCTGCTCGTGGCTCGGCAGCTCCGCAATGCCGTTCGGCAGGAGCGTGATGTTGATCGGCCGACCGGAGGTGCGTCCCGGCGTGTAGACGGCAACGTCGGTATGCTGGGCGAGTTGCTCACGCATCATGCGCCGCTCGAAGCTCTCGCCGGCAACCGGGGCCCAGACATCGGGATTGGCGTAGCTGCAGAGGTCGCCCTTGCGGTCGATCAAGACCACCGGCGTGCCGCGGAGCAGCAGCTGCTCGATGACGGTCAGCGCCAGAGTCGTCTTGCCCGACCCCGAGCCACCGAGCATGGCGGCATGGCGGCGGAGGATCTGCTTTGACAGCACGACCGGCGATGCGGACTGATCGAGTGTGCCGCCGATCGAGAATCGGCTCCAATCGGCCTCGGCGTCGATGTCGCTGCCCGGCGCGACCTCTTCCGAACGCACCGGCATCGGCTCGGGCAACGCCTCGGGAATGGCCGTCAGATCGATGCTGTCGTCGATCGGCGGCCCGAGCGGAATGACGATCTCGTCGCCGTCGTCACCTGGATCGATGGTCGCGTAGGCAGGCCCGGCCGCAACCTCGGGCAACGGTGTATTGTCGTTGGAGGACCAGTCGTCCGGCCCGTCGTCCGCTTCGTCCTCGTCGTGGCTCACGGCACTCTGCGTGGTCAGCCTCAGGAGCTCGCGCAATGACGGCAGACTGCTCAAGGGCTGTGCCTGGGTCAGCCAGCCTTCGAAGCCGGGCTCGTTGCGATGGTGCCCGTAGAAGCCGATGACATTGAGCATCCGCTCCCATTCGTAGGTTGGAATGACGGAGCGCCGGCCACCACTGTTGGTGAACTTGCGGACGAGCTGCGCCGTCGCGCTCTTGTTGGCGTTCGGCGGAAAGTCGCTGGCGCGGATCAGCACCGGCGCACGCCCCGTACCGGCCGACAGAACGCGCTCCAGCTGCCGCTTCAGTCCGCCGCCCTGGTTCGAGCGATTGCACAGGAACATGCGTGTCACATAAGGCTCGGTGCCGGTCTGCCGCACCGTGAGGTCGGCGGCGGCAACCTCCTCGATGCCGTTGACCGGCGCAATATCGACCGCGACCTCGTCGCGGAGCTCCTCGGCGGCGATGCGCAAGGCCGCCGTCAGAATATCGATCAGCTCATTCTCCTCGGACGGAATCTCGACCGTCGAGTCGTGGATGTGGCGGTCCCACTGCGTCTTGATCGCGAAGGCCGGATCGGCGGTCTCGACTGCTGCCACCTTGACCGGGGCTATCACCTCGTCCTCGATCTCCTCGCCCAGCAGCTGCTTCCAGCGCTTCTGGGCATGCTCGAGCAGTCTCCGTGTGGACAGGCCGGCCAGCTCGCGCATGAAACCTGCTTCGACCATCTCGACGAAGGCCGGCAGCTGATCGCTCAGGCCCTCGGTGTCGAAGGCCGCCTGCATGCGCTTCAAGACGATCTCGCGCGCCTCGTCCTCGGTGCGGACCTCGCTTAGCAGAATAGGCCCGGCCTTCTCGATGCGGTCGATGAAGGACTGCGGCAGGTACTCGCGGGTCGCCGCGTAGAAGTCGTCGAGACAGGAGATGATGACGATCGAGCTCGTGACGCGGTTGGCGATCTGGATGAGATCGCGGATCGCCTTCTGGAAGCGCTCTTCCGGATTGTCGAAGAACCGCAGGTCCTCGACTTGGTCGATGCAGAACACCAGGGTCGCGTCGTCGACGGCTTTCATCAACCGGCCCAGGCATTCGATGATCTCGAACGGCCGATCCTCGCCCTCGAGCGCCTCGAGCGCACCGACGAGCGGCTGGCCGACCTCGTTCACGGGCCGCCCGTAGAGATATTGCCGGACGCGTTGATCGATGCGCGGGTCATTGCGCTGCAGGTAGAGCAGCGCGCGGACGATGTTGATGTCGAGATCCTGGCCGGCAAATTTCGGTGCGGCGACGATCTCGTCGGCGAGACGGGCGACGAGATGGGAGAGCTTGTCGCTGTCGACGGCTGATTCCTTCAGCAGCTCGCGGGCGCCCGGCGCCAGGACGCCGGCCCGGCTGACGAGATGATTGGACAGCCGCATCAGACCGGTCTCGACCGGATTGCGCGGGTCGTAGGGCTTCTCGAGAGAGTTGACGAGACGGCGCAGGAAATACTCGGCGTAGTTGTTGACGTCCGGCGTCATCTGCGCATAGCCGAAATAGCCGCGGTGGGCGGCATGCGCGCCGCTTCTGAGCGCCCGGATCAGGTGGGTCTTGCCGGCACCCGAATGGCCGTGGAACAGCAGGATTCGATTGTGCGCGGGCGAGCGTCCTTGCGCCATCGACGCGAGCAGATCCTCGAACTTCCGCCGGGCCTGCGCATGCACCTCCGGCACGTCAAGAGGATCGGCTTTCCAGACATCGTCCTCCCACGTGATCGAATGCTCGAACACGTCGAGAAGGCGCTCGTGGGCAATGGTCTGCAACGGCTCCGGCAACATGTTCTATATGTCCTCGACTCTGATCAGGTGCCAGACCGTGTTCTGGTATGTGACGGCGGAATCCTGCACGTGCTGCATATTGGCCTTGTCACGTAGGTCGGCGTTGGTGAGCGAGAGAAGCCCCAGGCGATGGGCCTCGACGAGTAGGGTCTTGAATTGAGCATGGCTGTCGGGCGACGGCGCACCCGCTGGAGTGAGACGCTTCCAGACGTCAGCGATATAGGCCTTCCGCGAGCCGGGCACGCCGCGCGCCTCGGAGCGCGCAATCTTCAGGATCTCGGCGGCAAAGCGGGCCACGTCATAGCCCAGGATCTCCTGGGCGGACGGGGCCTTGACGGTGCGGCTTCGCGCCTGGCCGGCGACGTAGCGCCGGAGCAGCGCCAATCTCAGCGCCGAAACGTCGGTCTGGATGGCGCCCACCTGCTCGGCAGCGAGCAAGCTCACTAGCTCGCCATCCGAGCTCGCCGGCCGGGCGCGTGTCAAGAGACCCGCTGCAAGCTGCCGCTCACTCTCGTCCTTGCGCGGTACCGAGCCATTCACGGCCGAAGCGAGCGCCGGACGGCGCCGCGTCGCCTCACGGGCCAGCTGGGTCCGCGCCTTGGCCAAGCTCGGCGCGCCTTTGAAGCGAAGCTTGAAGCTACGTTCGAGGATCGACAGGCGAAGGCCCGGGGCGTTGTTCAGCCGCTTCAGCTGCCGTTTGGGGCGTTTCTCGACTCCGAGCGCCTTGGCAACGAGCACCGTGTTCTTGAGATCGGCCCAGCCCGACACCTTGGGCAGCCGGCCGCCATAGAAACGCTCGCACGCGATGCCGCCGTCCTCGGTCAACAGTAACCGCTTTCCCTCGGTGGCGATATCCCCGGCGGTGATCGCCTCGGTCACCAGTTGGTCGAGATCGGCCCGCCATTCGGCCGGAGAAAGCCGATGGGCGACGAGAGCGTAGAGATCGCGCGACAACGCCGAACGCGTCACGCCCTCCGCTCCGGCCGCGAACAGTCTGAGCAGCACGACCTCGGCAATCGATGGCCGAAGCTCGGCGCCAACCGTCATTCCCCCTCCCCCCGTCACACAGTGAATCAGTGCCTGTTCCGGGGCGCGGCTACTCTGCCGGCCGGGTACTGGGCACCGACGAATCAGGTGTGGACAGGCTGGAGCTTGCCGGAAGCCAGGCATCGGGCCAAGGGGCTAGACCTCGCGACCGTGAACTCTATGACCGATTGTGTCGCCAAGTCCCCGATGGGTGTCGCATACAACCTGGCAGGACCGCGCTCGCCCTGCATTTGCCCCATTCGCTCCCACTTTCCGACGCGGACGGGAAATAGTGTCGCTTCCCAGGGGAAAATGCGGTTCTGCCGGGCAGGGAGAGGCGGTGCCGTAACTCCAAATTTACCCTGGCGGGGATAGTTAACGACTTCGGGCTTCGTGCGCTGGAGTTGCGCACGTGCGTTGCATCCGGAGACTGTGATGCGTTGCATCTTCATCTCGGTTCTTCTGGCGGTCGCCTTATCGGGCTGCAGCGTCGCAAACTTGCCGATTCCCACCGGTTTCGCGGCTGACGAGACGGACTACGGCCTCGACGCCGTGGGCGGCATGTCGCTCGCGGCCTCGGCCGGCGGCGACATCGTTTCGCCGTCGACGCTGAAGCGGCGTGCCCAGGAGCGCGCGGCGCGGAATGCGGCCACAGAGACCGAGGTGGCTGTCGACAGCACCGCATCGGCACCCGCCGGTGCCCTCGCCGACCGAGACTACTCGAAGGCCAAGCTCAATCCGAACGACGCGCTGACCCTCATCAACGACTACCGCGGCGAGAACGGACTGAAGCCGCTGAAGCTCGATCCGCTCTTGGTCGCCGCCGCCAAGACGCACTCGCGGGATCTCGCCAAGCACGATCGCATCTCGCACTATGGCAGCAACGGGTCGAGCCCTTGGGATCGGGTGGCCGCCGCCGGCTACAAGGCCCGTCTGGCGGCTGAAAATGTCGGCACTGGTCAGGTAACGCTGGCCGAGGTCCTGAAGGGCTGGAAAGCCAGCGAAGCGCACAACAAGAACCTGCTCCTGGCCGACGCCGAGCACATGGGCATCGCCCTCGTGCAGGATACCAAGACCGAGTTCAAGACGTTCTGGACGCTGGTCGTCGGCGCACCGTTATGAGCGATCGGACTGACGACCGCGCCGTCCGAGCATGCCGCTCCACACGGCAATGTCGAGACCGAGACGGCGCTTGGCGATGACATAAAATGCGATCGAGGCTCCGAGCAGCGTGGCCGACGACGAGATCGCCGCGCCAATCAGCCCCAACTGCGGCACGAGCAGCAAATTCGCCATCAAATTGAAGACGGCGCTTACCCCGAACACGACGGCGCAGCTCGTCTGCTCGCCGAGCATCCGCAGCACGAACTCGGCCGGACCGACGCTCGCCCGGATCAGATAGCCGACGACCATCAGGAACATCACCGGATAGCCGCTCTCGAAGCCGGGGCCGAACAGGCTGAGCAGCGCCGGCCCTGCCAGGAGCAGAAGCACGGCCGCGCCGAGTGAGGGCCAGAAGGTCCAGTTGGCGGCATCGCGAACGAACGACTCGAGCCCTTGGCGATCTCCCCGCGTATTGAGCGTGGACAGCCGGCTCGCTAACGCGCTGCCGACAGCGTAATGCACGAACGAGATGAGCCCGATCGTCTTCAGCGCCGCATAGTAGATGCCGACGGTGTCGGCCGACTCGAACGAGGTCAGCACCAGGACATCGGTGTTCTGGATCAGAAGCTCGAAGCCGGAGATCATGAAGATTGGCAGCGCCGTCACAAGCCAGGTCCTAGTCTCGAAGGCATACGAACCCGGTCCAGGCTCGACCGCGAGACGCCTCTGGACCAGTGCCAGCTGCAGCAGACCCGTCGCCCACGTCGCGAAGATCGCACAGCCAGCCGCCGTTGACGCCACCATGGGCAGGTCGAGCTCATGCGCCGCGACCATCGCGAGTAGGATGAGCAGCGGCCGAATGACATAGGGCGGCAGCAGCGCCAGCTGGAACCAAGAATGACCACGGCCGATGCCGTCCTGCATGTCGGTCAGCGTGTAGAGCGGCAGACAGAACAGGGCAAGATAGAGCGGCAGCACATAGTGGTTGTCGAGACTGGCGGCGAAGATCTTGAGCCCCAGCAGGCCAGTGAGCGCGACCGAGGTCGAGACGAGGACGGTCAGGAGCCGGCTGCCGAGCAGGATGCCGCGGAGCAGATCCGGCTCGTTCCGTTCCTTGTATTCGGGCACGAAGCGGATGACGGCGATGTTGATGCCGAGCGAAGACAATCCTCCGAGGATCAGCACCCACACCCAGACGAAAACGAAGATGCCGTACTCATAGCTGCCCATCCAGCGGGCGAGCACCACCTGGGTCAGATAGGCGATGCCGGCGCTCAGCACGCGAATGGCGAACGCTGTCAGGGCCGCGCGTTGGGCCCGGCCCCGCTCGCCATCCGGAGCAAGCGCGTGTCGAAGGCGCGCCAGCACATCGGCGATGATGGCCTGGCGTCTCGACAGCGGTTCGGCGTTGACATCCTGCTCAATGGTCATGGGGTGATTTGCCGAAAAATCAGGACTGTAGCGAAAATCTGCTCACGTCCGATTAATTGCGGCCGCCGGCCAACCGCTCGCACTCCCGGCGGCGGATGGCCAAGGAAACCTCGTACCACGAGCCGGCGCGTGGCAGGTCGCCACCATCCTCATGGACAGCGGCGAGGAACTCGGCGATCTCCACCGCCAGGACGCCGTGCCGGCCCTCGAGGACACTGGCCATCACCTCGACCTCGCGCCGCGATGCGCTGGCTTCCTTTTGAGTGGTTTCTGTCGCAGCCTGTTTCATCTTGCTCTGCCCGATTGCATTCACCTGCCGGGAAGCAAGAACAGCGCCAAGACCTCGACGACCCACCGCGCGAGGCGTTTTCAGTTTGCTGCAGGAGCCAAATGTGAGACATTAATCTTAAGCGCCCGGCTCATCCGGGCGAGGCCAATGTGCTTGAGGAGGTTCCAATGGTTGTACGCCGTAAGGAAGTCTTCACCATGGTGGCTGCCGGCCTGCTGCTGGCCCTGAGCGGAACCGCTGTCCCCGCACTGGCAGATGAGGCGGTTGCGCCGCCGGCCGCCGAAGCGACAGGCGAGACCGAGGCGCTTTCGCCGGAGGCTCAGGGAGCGACCTCGACCGAGGTGGCGCCGAGCGCCGGCACTGGGACCGTCGAGGAACCGTCCTTCTCGGTCATGCCGAGCGAAGGTCCGGGCGGCGGTTGCAGACACCGCATTCAGGAGCCGTCGGTCTGATCAGCACCGCCATCCCAGAGTTCTTTCAGGGGCCGCGTAGGGTTGCGGCCCCAACGGCTCGCTAAGGCGCAACACGGCGTCGGCGAGCCGGCTTGCTATCGGCTCCACCTATCGTTTGGCGGGCTTCTGCTCGGGCGGCGGCATGACGAGCGAGGGGCTGGACGTGGCGAGGGCGGCCGCCGCATCCCCCTCCGACTCCTCGACTGCGACGCTGGCGGCGGCAACGGCCTTCTTGTCCTTCTTGGGCGGACGCCATCCACACGCCCAAGCTTCGACGCTCTTGCGGACGTTGACGGGATTGGCCGTTGCACCATCCGACATGGGCAACGTCTCGAGCGTCGGCGTCCCGAAAAAGCTCTTCCAGCCGCCGGTCTCGAAGCCGTGCTCGATGAGCATGGCGGCACGGACATTGCGTGCCTCGGCGGTCGGCTCGCCCAGGACGATGGCGATCAGACGCGTGCCGCCGCGTGTCGCCGAGGCGACGATATTGTAGCCGGAGTCGCAAATGAATCCGGTCTTCATGCCATCCGCGCCTGCCAGGTGGCCGAGCAGCTTGTTGTGTGATCTGAGCTTCTTCTTGCCGATCGTCATGTCCGGCATGGCAAATAGCGCGGCATGCTCCGGAAAGTCGCGTATAAGCGCGAGCGTCAGCTTGGCGAGGTCGCGCGCCGTGGTCCGCTGCGAGGCGTCCGGCAGCCCGTGCGGATTGGCGAAATGCGTCCCGGACATGCCGAGCGCCTTGGCTTTGGCGTTCATCATCTGGACGAACGCCGCCTCGCTGCCGGCGATCTTCTCACCGAGCATGATCGCCATGTCGTTGGCGGATTTGATGACGAGCGCCCGGATCGCCAGATCGACGGCGATCTCGCCGCCGAGCTTCAGGCCGACCTTGCTCGGCGAGACCTTGAACGCCCCCTGGCTGCAGACCAGCTTGTCGTCGATCTTGAGTGTGCCTTGCTTCAGTGACTCGAAAGCGATGTAGGCCGTCATCAGCTTGGTCAGCGAGGCCGGATGCCAGCTCTGATCCTGCTCCTCGCTGTAGAGCACGTCGCCGGTCTTGGCGTCGAACAACAGCGCCGGACCCGCAGATGCGGCCTGGCTCGCCAACGCCAGGAAGAGCAGCACCGCCAGCAGCCTCGACCACATGTCTCGACCCCTCTTGCATGAGTCCTGAGACCGGCCCCGGCGGCCGTCGTCTCTTGCATCCGGCCCGCATCCCGCGCTGTCGCCGCCAAGCCGGCCGGCTGGTGCCCCTGGCCCGACTCGAACGGGCACATCCTCACGGACAACAGATTTTGAGTCTGCCGCGTCTACCGATTCCGCCACAGGGGCTTGCCCGCACGCGGGCTTCGTCGGCCGGGATGATATCGACCGCGGAATTGCCGTCAACCTCGGCCGAAGCATTGCAATCGCGCGGCAGCGTCGCTGGTGCAATTCGGGCGCGCTCGCCTCGCCGTCATGGACAAAGCATGGCCACCTCTATAAGCAAATCCGCCATGTTACGCCGCCTCTACGACAAGACCATCGCTTACGCCGAAAGCCCGAACGCACCCTATGTGCTCGGGCTCATCTCGTTCGCGGAGAGCTCGTTCTTTCCTGTACCCCCCGACGTCATGCTCATTCCGATGGCGCTGGCGAAGCCGAGCAAGGCCTGGCTCTACGCCCTGATCTGCACGGTGACGTCAGTCCTCGGCGGGCTGTTCGGCTACTGGATCGGTGCTGCCCTCTACGAGACGGTCGGACACTGGCTTATTTCGATCTACGGATATGGCGACCGCATCGACCAGTTCCGTCACATGTATCAGGAATGGGGACATTGGATCATCCTGATCAAGGGCTTGACGCCCATTCCCTATAAGATCGTCACCATCGCCAGCGGATTGGCCGGCTATGATTTGTTCTGGTTCATCGTGCTTTCGCTCATCACGCGCGGCGCGCGCTTCTTCGTCGTCGCCGGAATCCTCAACCGTTTCGGCGATGGCCTGAGGACGACCATCGAGCGGAATCTCGGGCTCGTGGCTGGTGTCATGCTATTCTTCATCGTCGCGGGATTCGTAGCCCTCAAATACGTGATCTGACGGACGATGGCTGATATGCTCGGGCGTCTTCGCAACATCACTCCCTGCCAGCTCGCCCTGCTGCTGGCGGCCGGCGCGACACTCACCATCGCCGCGGCCCTCGCCTACGAGCACTTGGGCGGCTACCGGCCCTGCCCACTCTGCCTGAAAGAGCGCATCGCCTACTACGCCGCCATCCCTGCAGGACTGCTGGCGGCCCTCATGCTCGCCACTGGCCGTCAGCCGTTCGGCCGGACGATCCTGGTGCTGGCGGCGCTCGGCCTCGTCTGGAACGCAGGGCTCGGCGTCTACCATTCCGGCGTCGAATGGAAATGGTGGGCGGGCCCCACAGAATGCGGTTCGCTCGGCGATCTCGCGACCGGCGGCAGCATCATCGAGGGCATCGAGACCGAGAAGCGCATTCGCTGCGACGAGGCATCGTGGCGCTTCCTCGGGCTGTCCTTCGCCGGCTGGAGCGCCGTGATCTCTCTCGGCCTCGCTGTCGTCGGCTTTGCCGCAGCCTTCCGGCGGCCCAGCACGGCACAAGTTTAGCCTTTCTTCACACGTTTGAACGACCCTCGAACGCTGATCCAGAACATCACGTTGCGAGGGTGCTGTCGTGAGCAACGAGACATCGACGAAGGCGGCGGATGAGCGCGCCGAGACGCTGAAATCGCGCCGTCAGTCGCTGAAGGATATCGGCAAGTTCGCCGCCGTCACAGCTCCAGCGATGCTGGTTCTGCTGGAGGCTGGCTCTGCTTCGGCCTGCCCGGACGCCGGCAACAAGAACGGTTGGCAGGTCAACGGCAAGGCGTCGCCGGTCTAAGACGCTTGCACGGGAGGTCCGGCGTGACGAGCCCGGTTGAGGTGGCGACGGTCGGTGGCCTCTCCTGTCTCTATCGGGTCGATACGGGCGCGCTCGCTCTGCTGAATGCCGAGGCCAGTCAGCTCTGGCACGACCTGCAGCAGCGCGGTGAAGCGACCACCGACGACGGCGTCGGACCGGAGCCCGACGCTCATGACCTCAAAGCCCGCTGGCAAGCCCAGGGCTTCCTCGGCGGAACTGCGCCCGCCGAACCCGCCGGGCAGCTCGCCGTGCACGCACCATCCGCCAACGGCGGCGCCGATCTCGATCAGCGCTACACCTTGGGCCACGGGCGGGCAATCAGGGTCGTCGCGCGAGATCAGGTTCTGGCCGCGCTGCTCGACGCAGTGCTGGCTCCCCTCGCATGCGCCGCCGCGGTACCGGATCACCTCATCGAGGCTTTTCCTTGCGATGTCGATCGGCTCGCCGTCCAAGTCGATGGCGCGACCCGGCTCATCAGCGGACGTGCGGCTGCCCGGAGCGAGGTTTTGCGACAGGCCCTCCTCCACCTCGTCGGTGCCGAGCAGGTCGGCGCCATTCTGCACGCATCGACCGTCGCCGGACCGGAGGGCGGCATTCTGCTCCTCGGTGCGAGCGGCTCGGGCAAGTCGACGCTGGCGACGGCTCTCCTGGCGCAAGGCCTCCACTACGTCGCGGACGATCTTTCCGCGCTCGACCGCGGCGGCACCTCCGTCCACCCCTTTCCGATCGGCCTGTCGGTGAAATCCGGCAGCTGGTCCACCGTTGCGCGGAGGTTCCCCGAGCTTGACGCGCTGCCGGTGCTCGCGACGCGCCGGCTTCGGGTGCGCTACCTCGACGCGAGATCCTACGCCGTCGCCCCGGCCCAGACGGTCCGTGCGCAGAGGCTCGTGTTCCCCTACTACGCCCCCGGGGTCGCTCTCGAGGCGGAGCGTCTCGCCCCCGAGGCCGCCTTGCAGCTCGCCATCACGACCGGCTCGGAACCCGACGGCGAGCCGAGGTCCATTCACCCGCTGGCACGGCTATGCGACACCGTTCCCGCCTGGCACTTGGCCTATGGCGACGTAGACCAGGCCGCCGACTGGATCCGGTCGGCGTCCGGAGCGCTCGCATGAGGTCGGACGCGCCTCTCCTCGTGACCGAGATGCTGCTCCGCCAGACCGCCGGCATCACACGAGGCCTCGCCGCGCCACCGACGCCCCTCGACGAAAGGACGTGGCTCGAGACCATTCGCCTGGCGAGCGCCCATCTCGTTCTGCCGGCTCTGGCCCCAGCGCTCGCCGATCCGGGCCCGGGCTGGACTCCGGCCGAGGATACGCGTGCCTATCTCGAGACGATCGCCCGCGCCAATCGCGACCGAAACCAGCATCTCCGGTCCTCGTTGACCCACATCTCAGGGCAGCTCGGCGCCGCCGGAATCGATGCCGTGGCCGTCAAGGGCGCGGCATTCCTCGCCGCAAGTGCGGACGCCGCCCCCTGGCGCTTTCTGAGCGACCTCGACCTGATCGTCGCGGCCGCCGATCTCGAAAACGCCGTCGGTGTGCTGGCCGCCGCCGGGTTTGTCGCGAGCCGGGAGGAGTACTTGCCGGATCGGGACGCGCATGCACCGCCGATGCTCGGTCCAGACGGCATCACTGTCGTCGAGTTGCACAGCCGGCCGTTCGCTGAGGGCGACTGGACGGCGCTTGAGACGGAGCTCTGGTCGGAAGCGAGGATCGTCGACATCGGCGGCGTCGAGATACGCATCCCATCGCCCGCGGTTCGCGTCGCCTATCTCGCGCTCCACAGCCAGAGCCACCATGGCTATTTTGCCGATAGCCGTTTGCTGTTGCGCGATCTTCTCGACCTGGCCATGCTACAGCGCGAATCGGGATTGCTCGACCTCGAGGCGGCGATTCGAACTGTGCCCGAGCTGGCTCGGGAGGGCGTGCTGGCCCTACTTGCCGCGGCCGGGACATTCGGCCTCGATTGCTCGGGAATAATCTTCGCGGCGCCGCAATGTGCCTGGGCCGAGCGTGCGCGAGGTCGCCTCTCTCAACCGTTGCTCCACAGGCAACTCACAGCCACACTCAGTCTGGCCGGTGCCGAGGCGAAGCGGCTCCTGCACGATCGCAAGCGGACGCTTCGTCTGGCCAAGAGCATAGCCAGGCCGTCGAAGCTTGCGCCGAAGCTTTTGAAAAAACTGGCCAAACTCCGAAATCGCACCGCCGGCTGAGCGGTTGCTGCAGCACAGGGCAATTCCGATTCGAAGGCGGGGCCGCGCGCTCTCCACCCAGCTCTGTGAACAAATTGCAAGCAAAATACCCAGAGCGAGGCCAATTGCATCCACATTGTCGCCTGATTGCAACGAATAATCCTCCCTTGTCCGCGGATGGAAAGTCAGTGCCGCGGGAGTTGGGAGACGAAGCGGGTGTCAGTCGGCCGCGTAAACCCGAAGCAAGCTGCGTATCGCTTGGCGAAGGGGGCCAGGGTCCGCCTCTCAACAGTACCGTCCGGCAGCGTATCGGCCCGTCAGTATCTGTTGCGTTCGGTTGCGTCGCGTTCCTCATCCTCAGCTCTGGTTCATCTGACGCCGCGTAATCTCCTGGCGTCGAAGTTGAAGCGTCGAATCCTGAGCTGGCGTCTAGGTCGAGGCTCGAGGATCCAGACCCGGTTGGCGCGGATCCTGGCCTGCGTTGCGAAGCGTGCTCCCGTCGTCGAGCATGCCCGCTTGGGCTCGAAAGTTTCCGTCGAGTTGCGTCAGTTGCACTAGTTGCGTTTGTTGCGTCACTCGCGTTCCGGGCCATGATTTCAGGCACCGGCTTTGCCCGATCAGTCTCGTAAGTGTTGCGTTGGTTGCGTCGCGTTGGTTGTAAGCGTTGCGTGATGTTGCGTCCGTGTTGCGTCGAGCGTCTCTCGCAAGCCCCCGAAAGCAGATTGTTCACAGGCATCAAACACAGTGTTGAGCAGGAGCACATCGGAGGAAATCGCTCAGGGAGCGGCGAGATTTCTCGAGACCCGGCCGCGTCAGCGTGGCCGGGTCCGGAGACGATATGGCAAGCGTGCGCGGTCGAGCATTTCCCCGAAAGGGCTCTACGTGACCGGTATTGCGTCGTGGAGCTGTTCTCCTCCGGGTGCGCTTGCCACCAGTTCTTGACAGTGAAGGCGTCGCGCCGAAGAGCGCAAACAGGAAGGAAGTCGAACATGCAGTGCCCGGCGAACATCAATCCCGTCCAGTGGTCCCAGGCCGTCGGCCTTGCCCGTCAGGCGGCCGCCAGGGTCTATCGCGAAGGCGGCGGGCCCCGCGAGGCCGCCCTGAGCTTCGGCGTGAAGGTTGCGAAGACACAGGACCTCTCCTGGGACCGCGCCATCGAGATGATGGCGGAGCGGGTGTCGAGCTCGGTCGTGACGCTCCAGCCCGTACGCCAGCCCGAGCGGGCGGCGAACGTGTCGTGCATGGATGGTGTCCGAACGCTCAGGCTCGCGGCGGGCTGAGGTCGTCGACCGGACGCTCTAGAAACCATGCGGATGGCCGGGACAGAGCCGGCCATCACGCCCTAAGGCTCCAGCTCCGTATCCCAGTAGAGATAGTCGAGCCAGCTGTCGTGCAGGTAGTTGGGCGGAAACAGCCGCCCGTTCCGGTGCAGCTCGAACACGGTCGGCCGATAGGGCGGTTGATAGGGCCGCATCCTCGCCTGCTCCGGCGTCAGGCTGCCCTTCCTGAGATTGCAGGGTGCACACGCCGTCACCACATTGTCCCATCGCGTCATGCCGCCACGAGAGCGAGGCGTGACGTGATCGAACGTGAGATCTTCCCGGGCGCCGCAGTACTGGCACGAGAAACGGTCTCTCAGGAACACGTTGAAGCGCGTGAAGGCCGGATAGAGCGCCGGCTTCACATAGCTCTTGAGCGAGACCACGCTCGGCAGCTGCATCTCAAAATTGGGGCTGCGAACCGTGCGCTCGTATTCCGAGACGATGTTGACCCGATCGAGAAAGACCGCCTTCACCGTCTCCTGCCAGCCCCATAGCGACAAGGGATAATAGCTCAACGGCCGATAATCGGCATTGAGGACCAATGCCGGGAAGTTGTCGGGCGGTGAGGCGGTGTGCGCGGCCGTCAAAGAACCTGTCCTTGCCTGATACCGCCGATTCGCACCTATCGGCAGTCGGTGACGGCGGGGATACTATCTCTCGATGTCGACCATGTGAAGGTCCGCCGGCAATCGTCCAGAGCCGCGTGACCAGGGCGTGGCCGATGCGCCTCGGAGGTCGATAGGCTCTGAAATGGGCTATTGAATGGCCTGAGGCGAAGCGGTCAAACGAAAGCACTCGCGACAGTGTCTCACACCGTCCTCTCACGCCAGGGCCAGGATGGCGGCAGGGCAGGTTGAGCCGCAGTCCCCAAGTCAGAGACCGATCCGCCCTTCGCCAATCCGCCAGCAATCATGACTGCTTGCTGGGTTCCGCCGCCTTACCACACCTCACCGCGAACGCCGTGCCTCGATCAATGCCGGCACCGCATCCTCGACCTCGAGGCAGACCACCGCGCCGGCTGCCGCCAGCTCCTTCGTCACGTCGACGGGGAGGCTCGTGTTCGACCCTTGAGGGACCTGATTGAGGCGACCGCCGATCAAGACCGGCACCGTGATGCCATGCTCGGCGAGCGTCTGCTTCAGCGCCTGATAGTAGCTGAGTGCCACGCCGTTGTAGGTCGTCAGCGCTATGGCATCGACCTCGACCGACTTCAACTGCCGGGCGATGTCGATCGGATCGACCGAGACACCACCGTCGACGACGATGCAACCGAGATCCTTGAACATCGTGTCAAGCAGGAGCTTGGCATGCTCATGCACGTCGGTGGTGGCGGTCAGCACCCGCACGCCTGCATGCGCGAGCGTCTCCTTGGACGCCAGCGTCACCTTCGCCATATGCTTGACGCTCATGTGATGGATCTCCTCCATCAGCGAGCCGGCAACGACCGGGCGGCGACCTCGGGGCAGCTCGGGCTCGACCGCACCGGCGCCGAAGCGCTCCTCGACCTTCTTGGCACCCATGCGCCGAATGGCGAGGAACATACGGAACGGATCGGCGATGTCGACGCCGTCACCGGCAAGGCCTTTCAGCGCGTTCTCCTTGAAGCGCTTGCCACCCTCGATGATGAGATCGGCGACCCTGTCGGCCTCCTCGGGGTCGATCATGGTATCGAGACCGAGCGTCCGCTCGGCGAGGCGCCCGGCGAACAGCTGGGCATCCACGATCTCATCGATATCGGGAATCCGCGTGTTCTCGGTGACTGGCACCGGGTTGATGGCATGACCGGTCGGCACGATCCGCTGGCCGAAGATGTCGACCGAGAGATAGGCGGCGAGGGTGGCGTAGTTCTGCGCATCGTTGCCGCGATAGCTCGTCGTGTTGCCGTAGACCATCGTGCCTGGCATCCGCGAGACTCGCCCGAGCGCCTTGAGGAACGCATGCCGGCGCAGCGGATCGGAGAAATGGTGACCATAGCAGTGGGAAAGGCAGCCGCCGATCAGATCCTCGACGATGTATTTCTCGAGCAGCACCATACCCATGGTCGAGGAAATATCGGTGAAGATCCCGGCAAATCCATCGTCGAGATTGGAGTGAACAAGTACCTCCACCGGCTGTGCCGCCAACATGCCGAGAGCGATGACGGTCGCCTCGGTGGCGGCAATTCCGTCATTGTCGCCCGGCAGGCGGAACGTGAAGAGCTGGCCGAGATTGCCGATCGAGGTCGAGCCGGCGGCGAGGGCGGCTTGCGTGTTCTCGACGGCTGACGGAAAGCCCATGATGAAGTCGCCGAAATGCGGGGCGACCGGGGCGGAATGTGCGAGCTTCACGAAATCTTCCGGCCCCTCCAGCATCAAGCCGGTACCTTGGAGGTCGGTCGTGCGGGTCGCCTTTGTGTAACCCATCGACCAGTCGAGCGTGATGCCGTAGCGATCGACGGTCACGTCCTTGGCGAGACAGCGCTCGTAGATGTCCCGATAGGCCTCGCAGGAGCGGGAATGGTCTCGGAAGCCGATCTGCGCATGTTGCATGATGCGCCGCTCGGCCGCTGACTGGCGCTTGAATTCGGCTTCGGATTCGACGTTCCGGTGCTTGAGGAACGGTCCCGGCTCGACCTTCCAGGTCTTGGCGAGATCACGCCCCTTTTCCAAAAGCTCCGCTCCCGTCGGCAATGGCCTCGCAGAATCCGCGCTCATCGAATTGTCTCCGCTCGTCCAGCTACAAGTCCAGCCGTTCACTCAAGTGCCAAAGGCAACCTACTTCCCCCGCCACTCGCGCCGAAGGTGCGGCTCCGCCACGACGAGGGGGAAGACACGCCTCCGGCATGATGAGGAGGGAGATCCACAGCTCATCCTGCTGCTACCTCAGGTCCGCTCGCTCACCTCCGCACGCCGAAGGCCTGGCGGAGAAAACCGCCGCCCATGGCGAGACCGACTGGGTCTATACCATGACCGAGCCCCGGGCGTATGTGCCATTCGACGACGACCTGGGCTGCAGCGAGCGAGTCCCTGGTCAGGGCAAGGGCCTTCGCCGGGATCACCTCGTCCTGGTCGCCATGCACCAGCAGGATGGGCGGCCGCGATTGGATCTCCTCGCCCAAGTGCTCGGGGCCGGCAATGATGCCTGAGAAGCCGACAATCGCCGCCGGGGCGATGCGACGCCGGACGCCGACGTGCAGGGCCATCATCGTGCCCTGGCTGAAGCCGACGAGCGCCAGATCCGATGAGCTCAGGCCGACCCGGGCCAGCTCCTGATCGATGAGCGCATCGAGCAGCGGCCCGGCACGCCTCACGCCGCGCCAGAGCTCGTCCGGCGTGAAGCTCTGGAGCGCGAACCACTGGCGTCCGGCAAGATCGGCGAAGGGCATGCCCTCCGGGGCATGCGGTGCGATGAAGGCGGCGTCCGGGAGGATGTCGCGCCATGCCTCGGCGAGCCCGATCAGATCGTCGCCGCTGGCACCGAACCCGTGCAGCAAAACGACGAGCTGCCGAGGCGGTCGGTCGCCCTCCGGCATCAGCCGCGGGCCGTCGAGTGCAATAACGGGTGGTCTGACGGACTCGTTCACGGTCTGCCTCTATGTCTCATGACCCCGCGATCTCGTGCCCACTCATCGGCTTGTCGCAAGCAATCGTGCCGAAACCAAGAAGGTCATTCACACTTAGGCGAAGTGGACACCGGCCTGTCGTAAGAACACCAGCAGGGTAAACGACTAGAGAGGCTGCCCCGAGCGACCCTTGATCACGCGGTAGTAGGCCCAGAGCTGGCGGGCTGCGACGCCGCGCCAGGGCCGCCAGCGCTCGGCGATGGCTTCGAGCTCTGTCGGCGACGGCCGGGTGCCGAGGCCCATGAGATGCCCGGCGGCGACCTGCAGCGCCAGATCGCCCGCCGCAAAGGCGTCAGCCCGACCCAGACAGAATAGGAGATAGATGTCCGCCGTCCAGGGCCCGACGCCGGAGACGGCCATCAGCGTCGTCCGGACCTCGGCATCGGTCCCGGCCTCGAGCGCGGCGAAATCCAGATCGGCCGCGTCGACGGCTTGGGCAACCGCCCGAAGCGTCCGGATCTTCGGACCGGAGAGACCGACCCCGCGCAGGTCCGTTTCGCTCATGGCGAGTAGGCCGCGCGCCTCGAACGGCGCGAGCCGGGCGACGAGCCGGCGCCAGATCGCCTCGGCGGACGCCAACGACACCATCTGCCCGACGACGATATGGCACAGTCCGGGAAAACCTCCCGGATCGCGCCGGAGTGGCGGCTCGCCGGCGGCGGCATAAGCCCGGCGCATATGCGGGCACCGCCGGCGCAGGCGGGCGATGCCGGTCTGGATGTCCCCGGTGTCCTCGATCAGCCGATTCGGCACGTTTCGGATCGCCATGCTTGCTCTCCGGGCACCTGTACCCCTAGCCTTTGCTTAGCCGAGGCCGGTGCGCCTTGACCACCTGTCGCGAGATCATGACCACACCCGTCTTCCGCTTCGCACCCAGTCCGAATGGCGAGCTGCATCTGGGACACGCCTACTCGGCATTGCTCAACCAGGAGCTTGCCCACCGCATGGGTGGCCGCGTGCTGCTCCGGATCGAGGACATCGACGTGACGAGGACACGCGAGACCTATGTCGCGCAGATCTTCGAGGATCTCGACTGGATCGGCTTCCATTACGAGCGCCCCGTGCGCCGGCAATCCGCCCATATGGCCGACTACCGTCTGGCCGCCGACCGGCTGCGCGACATGGGACTCCTCTATCCCTGTTTCGCCAGCCGAACCGGGATCGCGGCCGCCGTTGTGGCAAAAGGCGCGGATTGGCCGCGCGACCCGGACGGGCAGCCGCACTATCCAGGGCTTTGCCGGGGGATGCCCGAGACAGAGGTCAGGCGCCGGCGCGCGGCCGGCGAGCCAATAGCCTGGCGCATCGACATGGGGGCGGCTCTCGCGCGGCTCGGGGTCACAGGTCGAGGCGACCTCACCGCCACATGCTTCGACCTCGACGGCGGCGAGACGCGGATCGCCGTCGACGCAGCTCTCTGGGGCGATGCCGTCATCGTCCGCAAGGAGACGCCGACGAGCTATCATCTCTCGGTCGTCGTCGACGACGCGCTCCAGGGCGTGACCCATGTCGTGCGCGGCCGGGACCTCGAGGCGGCAACCGGCCTGCACCGACTCCTGCAAGCGCTCCTCGGCCTGCCAGAACCCCGATACCACCATCATCGGCTCTTGATCGTGAACGGCCGGAAGCTTGCCAAGAGCCTTTCCGACGAGAGCCTCCGCGCACTCCGGGAGAACGGCGTCTCGCCGGCCGACGTCCAAGCCCTGATCGGGCCCCTTGGCTGATCATCCGCCGTCTGCTGAATTAACCATCGAACGAGCAAAACCTCCGCGCCGTCCGTTCGGGAGGTAAATTTTGCTTAACACTTTGCGACGACCCTACAACCTCGTGCTCCCTGTTCCGGCCGGGACACGAGGGCCAACACGGCCTCACCGGCGCGCCGTCGGGCCGTCGCATGTGACATCGAGGTTCCGGAGCGAGCTGGCGTGCAGATCGAGATCAAGAGCCAAGGGCTTGCCGCGTTCATTCGCGAGCTGTCCCAGAACGCCGATGTGACGAGCACCGTCATCGTCGGTAGCGTTGCCGTGTTCCTGAGCTATGGCCTCTGGAAGATCGGCCGCGGCATCGTCCGGGCCAATCACGCGATTCGTACCAGGCTCGAGACCGCAAAGCCCGTTCCCGCCGATCGCACAGCCTTTGCGTCGGCCGCGCCGGCCGAGCTCGACGCCGCGCCGACGCTGGTTCGCCAGTGGCACCGCGTCGACGGCCTGGCGCGTGGGTCCTTCATGCTTGCGGGCGCGGCACGCCAGTCTCACGACAAGGCCAATGCGCTCATCGATGCGCTGGACTTCGAGATGGCGACGCTGCTCGCCGAGGTGGCGTCCGTCAGCTCCTATGCCGCCGGGCGGACGGGTCGAACAGAGACAAGGCCGGGGCCACGTGCTCTGCCCGCGACCCCACGGCGTCCGATCGCCGCCTGAACACACGATCGGCTCCTTTTAGCGCAACTCGACAACCTTTCCAGAAGCAGACGACGCTCTCCGTTGCCGCTGAAGTCGTCCGCGTGCCTTCGGCACGACGCTCTATCTCGGCGATGATCTGGAGCTGAAGGACAGCGTCTGGACGACGTATCTGATGACGGATGCGAAGCGGGTCGGGAGCGGCGGCTCGGCAAGGACGGCCGCCTCGTGCAGGTCGAGACGCTGCCGCGCTCCATGCACGCTGCCGTGACCTCGCGCATCAAGATCATGGCGCGCCTCAACATCGCCGAGCGGCGGCCCTACGCCGCGGCGGCGACCCGGTCCACGAGCCCGACGATCTCCACCATGATGGCGTTCAGATCGAAATCCTTGGGCGTGAACACCTTCGCCACACCCTTCGCCCGCAACGTCTCCGCATCGGCCGGCGGGATGATGCCGCCGACGATCAGGGGCACGTCCGAGAGCCCGGCGTCGCGCAGTCCCGTCATGACCTCGCCGACCAACGTCAGATGACTGCCGGAGAGCACCGACAGCCCGACGACATGCACGCCCTCCTCCAGCGCCGCGTTGACGA
Source organism: Hyphomicrobiaceae bacterium (assembly GCA_041397825.1). Lineage (GTDB taxonomy): Bacteria > Pseudomonadota > Alphaproteobacteria > Rhizobiales > Hyphomicrobiaceae > JANNSX01. Next base: position 473,535 of record JAWKVX010000006.1, on the reverse strand, counting down.
TCTCGGCCGGCGTCAGGCGGATGCCCTCGTAAACCACCTCCATGCCGGCGTCGCGGGCGCGCACCGCGATCTGCTCGGCACCGTTCGAGTGGCCGTCGAGGCCGGGCTTGCCGATCAGGATCTTGATGCGCCGGCCGAGCTTCGCCGAGACCCGCTCGACCTCACGACGCACCTCGACGAGCCCACCGGTCTCGACGCGGGCGGCGCGGCCGACACCCGTCGGCGCCCGGTACTCGCCGAACACCTGACGGAGCACGGTCCCCCATTCGCCGGTCGTAACGCCCGCCTTTGCCGCGGCGATCGATGGCTCGACGATGTTCAACCCCTCGCGGGCAGCCCGCTCGAGATCGGCCAGCGCCGCCGTCACGGCCTTGGCGTCGCGGCTCGCGCGCCAGGCCTGGAGCCGCGCCACCTGCTCGGCCTCGACCTCGGGGCCGACGGTCAGAATGTCGCCTGCCCCGGTGGTCAGCGGCGAGGGCTCGGTCTCCGTGTAACGGTTGACGCCGACGACGACGCTCTCGCCCTTCTCGATCAGGGCCAGCCGCCGCGCATTCGAATCGACCAACTGCCGTTTCATGTCGTCGATGGCCGCGACGGCGCCACCCATGGCCTCGATTCGTGCGAGCTCCGCGCTGGCCGCCGCCTTCAGCCCGGCGACCTTTGCCGCAACGACCTTGGAGCCGTCGAACAGATCCTCATGCTCGAGAAGATCGGTCTCGTAGGCCAAGATCTGTTGCATCCGAAGTGACCATTGCTGATCCCATGGCCGCGGCAGGCCGAGCGCCTCGTTCCAGGCCGGGAGCTGCACGGCCCGGGCGCGCGCCGTCTTCGACAGCGTCACCGCCAGCATCTCGATGAGGATCCGGGTGACGTTGTTCTCGGGTTGCTGCTCGGTCAGGCCGAGCGAGTTGACCTGCACGCCGTAGCGGAATAGCCGGTGCTTCGGATCGGCGACGCCGTAGCGCTCTCGCGTGATCTCATCCCAAAGCTCCACGAAGGCTCGCATCTTCGAGAGCTCGGTCACGAGCTTCAAGCCGGCGTTGACGAAGAAGGAGATGCGGCCGACGACGGCCGGAAAGTCTTTTTCGGCGATCTCTCCCGAGGCTTTAACGGCATCGAGTACGGCGATGGCGGTCGCCAGAGCAAAGGCGAGCTCCTGGACCGGTGTGGCACCCGCTTCCTGCAGGTGATAGGAGCAGACGTTCGTCGGATTCCAGCGCGGCATCTCCCGTCCCGAGAAGACGATCGTGTCCTTGATCAGCCGAATGGACGGCGCCGGCGCGAAGATGAAAGTGCCGCGCGAGAGATACTCCTTCATGATGTCGTTCTGCGTCGTGCCGTTGAGCTTGGCGCGCGGCACGCGCTGCTCGTCGGCGAGCGCCACATAGAGCGCCATCAGCCAGGCGGCCGTGGCGTTGATCGTCATCGAGGTGTTCATCTCGCCCAGCGGAATTCCGTCGAGCAGCGTGCGCATGTCGCCCAGATGCGAGACGGGGACACCGACCTTGCCGACCTCGCCCCTGGCGAGCGCGTGGTCGCTGTCGTAACCGGTCTGCGTCGGCAGGTCGAAGGCGATGGAAAGGCCGGTCTGACCCTTGGCGAGGTTCTGCCGGAAGAGCGCATTCGAGGCAGCCGCCGTCGAATGGCCGGCATAGGTCCGGAACAGCCAGGGCTTGTCGCGGTGGGCTGCACCGTCGACCGATGACTGGGCCCCCTTCGCCATGCTCATGAGCGGTCCTCCTCGCCTCGACCGTGGGCAGGTTTAGACCGATCTGCTGCATCGCACAATCGGCGATGGCGACCCCAAGCCGTCAGGTTGCCGTGCTGGTGAGCCTTGAGAAGACGGCGAACAGGCCGAGGCCCACGCACATGCCGATCGTCGTCGTGAAGACGATGAACTCGCCTTCCTCCATACCGAAATAGATGCCGGCCGGGATGCCGGCACTGCGGACTGCCAGCGCGCAAAGGAGAAGAATAGGGTAGAAGACGAGCGAAGCGGCAGTCTTCTCGGTCGTCTGCTGCATCAGGAAGACGCCGGCCGAGCACATGAGCGCCATGACCTGGAAACTGGTCTGGTCGACCTCGAACAGATTCATCAGAAAGTTGTTCATAGCTCGGCTCCCTGGCGTGCTCGGCAAGTCGGCAGGTCTCGCACAATTCGTGCCACCAGCGACCGGACGATGCACACCATTTGACGCAAGTTTACCGGGCGAACCCTAACGCGGGGTTCGCAAAGACGGTAAAATTGGATGCAAAGCACACAAAATCCGAGCCAATCGCCTCTATTGCGGCGCAAGATAGACTTGCAAATTCCCGCTGTCTGGCGTTGCATGATGTTGCGTCGCAGCACGAGCGTGGGGCGGCGGCCGAGGACAAGGACACCGGCGCGCACCCGGCGGGCACAGCGCTGAAACGGGGCAGGATTGGGTCATGAGCAAACTAGCGGCAGTCAGTGCGGTCGGCGGCAAGGATCTCTACGAGATTGGCGAAATTCCCCCACTCGGGCATGTTCCGAAGAAAATGTACGCCTGGGCCATTCGCGCCGAGCGTCACGGCAATCCCGACACCGCCATGCAGGTGGAGGTGGTTCCCACCTGGGAGCTAGACAGCCACGACGTGCTGGTTCTCGTGATGGCGGCCGGCGTCAACTACAACGGCGTCTGGGCGGCGCTCGGCAAGCCGATCTCGCCGATCAAGGATGTCCATAAGAATCCCGTCCACGTGGCCGGCTCGGACGCTTCCGGCATCGTCTATGCCGTCGGCTCGAAGGTGAAGCGCTGGAAGGTCGGCGATGAGGTCGTCATCCACTGCAATCAGGACGATGGCGACGACGAGGAGTGCAACGGCGGCGATCCGATGTTCTCGCCCTCGCAGCGCATCTGGGGCTACGAGACGCCGGACGGCTCGTTCGCCCAGTTCGCACGCGTGCAGGACCGCCAGCTCATGGAGCGTCCGCGGCATCTGACCTGGGAGGAGAGCGCCTGCTACACGCTGACGCTGGCCACCGCCTACCGCATGCTGTTCGGACACCGTCCGCACATCTTGCGGCCGGGGCACAGCGTCCTCGTCTGGGGCGCTTCAGGCGGCCTCGGCTCGATGGCGGTGCAGCTCTGCGCGACGGCCGGCGCGCATGCGATCGGCATCGTCAGCGAGGACGACAAGCGCGACTTCGTCATGCAGCTGGGTGCAAAGGGCGTCATCAACCGCAAGAATTTCAAATGCTGGGGCCAGATGCCCAAGGTCGGAACGCCCGAATATGATGCCTGGGCGAAGGAGGTCCGCACCTTCGGCAAAGCGATCTGGGACATCACCGGCAAGGGCAACAATGTCGACTTCGTCTTCGAGCATCCGGGCGAGGCGACGATCCCGGTTTCGCTGTTCGTCGTCAAGCGCGGCGGCATGGTCGTCATCTGCGCCGGCACCACGGGCTACAACCTGACGCTCGACGCACGCTATCTCTGGATGCACCAGAAGCGCGTGCAAGGCTCGCACTTCGCCAACCTCCTGCAGGCGGCCCAGGCCAACAAGCTCGTCGTCGATCGCCGCATCGACCCCTGCATGTCCGAAGTCTTCCCTTGGGAGCAGATCCCGAAGGCCCATATGCAAATGCTCAAGAACCAGCATAAGCCAGGCAACATGGCCGTGCTCGTCTCGACACCGCACACCGGCCTCCGAACCTTCGAGGATGCGATCGAGGTCAGCCGTCAGCGGTTCGGGTGAAGCTCGGCCGGAGGCCTCTTCGCCTCAGCCGCCGCGCCATGTTGCGAGGCACGTCTCCACCGGATCGAGCGGATAGACCGGCCGACGGAGGTGGCGGAAGGGCCGCCTCCCGTAGTCGGGCGTAGCGAGGGCACCCGTGTCGCAGACCAGCACGGCGCGTGCCATCGGCTCGAAGGCGCCTCGGAAGTGATGCATCGACTTGAGGCCGATCACGGCCTTCTCGCGTGGCTCGATGCCACCGGCGAGGAACATGGCCTCGTCCAGCATTTGTGCATTTTCCGATATGACCAGGATGTCGATGCCGCTGACGCGAAGCGCCGCCGTTGGACCGAGGCTGCCGATTCCTCCCGTCCACATCGGCCCGCGGTAGGTGAAAGTTCCGCCGGAGACCTGCAGCACCGTGCCCTCGAGCGTCAGAGGGCCGCCGCCTTGCTCCGGGGCATGCCGCCCACCGAGCACCAATTTGACCTCGGCACCGACCCCGGCGCTGTGCAGAGCGCGGGCAGCCACGGGGTCGACGAGACCTCCGAAGGCCGCGTTCTCGACGCGCGCCTCGAGCATCGCCTTGAGCAGGTCGGTCGCATCGCCGTAAGCGCCAGCGCCCGGATTGTCCGCATAGTCGGCAATGACGACCGGGCCTGATCCCGGCGTCACCGCCAGCGCTCGCCGGACGGCCTCAGCAGGTGAAAGATACTCGACCGTCTTCTCGTCGCGCCGGTCCCAGATCTCGCGCATTAGATCATCGGCGATCTCCTGCAGGCGCACGCGCGGCGCATCCCCCGAGACCGTCACACTCGGCCCGGCTTCGCGAATATCGCTATCGGGGAACCCGGCATTGATGCTGACGGACAGCACGCCAGACTCACACTCGAAGTCCCGGGCGCGCGCCAGAAGGGGAACCATCGGGCCACCCTGAGTCCGACCATCGTTGCACCCGTCGATGAGCGGCCCACGGGCGACGACGGTTGCCAGCCGGCGTCCATCATTGAGAGCGCGGGCGATGATGTCGGCGGCCTCGCGGCCGCGCTCGGCCAGATCGATGTGAGGATAGGTCCGATAGGACATGAGCAGGCTCGCCTGCTCGGCCATCCGGTCGGTGACATTGGCATGCAGGTCGAGCACGGCCGCGATGGGTATGTCCGACCCGACAATGGCCCGTAGACGCGCCAGCAGCTCGCCTTCGCCATCCGTGATCCCCTCCGCCACCATGGCCCCGTGCAGAAACAGGAGGATCGCATCGGGAGCGGGCGACTGCGCCGCAGCGGCCACCAGCTCCGAGGCGATGAAGGCGAAGGCTTCGGCGGTGACGAGACCGCTCGGCATGGCGGCGGCCGCGATCGACGGCCGGACGCGCCAGCCATGGGCCTCCGCTGCGGCCAGAAAGCCCGCGATCTCGTGATTGGTATGGCGGAGGCGAAACATCTCGTCGCCATGCAGAAGCTCGCGTGCCTTGAACTTGTCGAGACCTGTCCGCTCGCTGCTGAAGGCATTCGTCTCGTGAGAGAAACCGCCAATCAGCACTGTCGGTCGCATCGCCGGCTCCTGTCGATCGTGGGCATCCAGGCGGGCCTAGCAGGCTGGAGACATGCTTTCCAGGGACGCCGGCGCGCGAGGCCACATACGACCACACCCTGTGCGTCGGAAAACAGGAGGCCGACCCGGCCGGTCGCCAGTAAGGGCTCGTGACGGTGGGCGCAATGCACGTCGCAACCGACCATTCACCAACTAGCATCGACTCCGCAGAATTTAATTGACTGGCCAGCCAGCTAATTATATAAATTGGCTGTCTAGCCAACTAGTTTCAAAAGCGGAGGCATGGCATGATCCCTTCGGGCGAGCTTGTCGCGCCGGCAAAGTCCTTGATGGAAAGCAGGATCGTGGACCTGAGGAAGATCAAAGGTGAGGTGACGAGGCAGTCGCTGATCGAGGCCGCGATCAAAGTCATGGCGGAGCGTGGGCTGGATGGCACCACATTCGCGACCATCGCCGAGATGTCCGGCCTTTCGCGCGGGCTGGTGACTTTCCATTTCAAGACCAAGGACCAACTCATCGCCGCCGCTCTCAATCACGCCGGTGATATCTATGAAGCGAGTTGGGACAAGCATGTTCGAAAGCCGACGCTCAGCCCGGAGGATCGGGTGGCGGCGGTCGTGGCCCATGACATCGCGTTCGTCGGCCGGCACCCGGAGCTGCTCAGTCTTTGGTACACGACCTGGGGGGAAGCACGATCCCAGGTGCTCTACCGCACCAACACGCGTGAGGCCGACCTCGTCTATGTACGCGAGTTGACGGATGCCTTCGCTCAAATGCCTGAGCAGGGCGGTGACATCGGTAAGGCCCGGCCCAAGGCCAGAGCCATCAACGCCTTGGTATTTGGCCTCTGGCTGGATTCGCACATCGATCCGGAAAATTTCGACGCCCAAGAGGCACTCGCCGCCGCGACGGCCGTCGTCAGCGGATTGGCTCCGGGATGGTCGGGCCGTTTCCCGGACACGTAGCGATGCTCAGCAGGCTGCGACCGCCTGCTGAGAACCGGACGGCAAGAACTCTCATGGACCCGAGATCTGCATGATCGGTCGGCACCCGCCGAACCGAGGGGATGGCGGCATGCACAGCAAATACATAAGTCGCTCACTCACCCGCACGGCATCGAGGATAGCTGCCATCGACATGGCAGATAGCGGCGGACCCGATCCAGCCAAGTCGCATTCGCCGAGCGGAACAGGACCGGGCTCGCCATGTCTTTCACGCCGCGAGCTGGAATGCCTGACCGCACTCGCACAGGGTTGCCAGGATCTTCAAATTGCTGCGCGGCTCGGCATCTCGCGGCCGACCGTCCGTCTGCATCTGGCCAATGCCCGCCGCAAGCTTCACTCGATAACCCGCGAGCAAGCATTGGCACGAGCCGTGGCACTGGGTTTGGTCCACGTGTAAGCACGCTGGAAGCGCTGCCGGCTTGCTCCAGACGACCGAAAGGCGTTCAGCCGACGAACATATTCATCGTCTGGGTGGTTACCTCGAAGTTCAGGTTGTCGAGCGTACCCACATAGCTGCTCATGACCGCGACGGCGACCGGCCCGACGACGCCGGTGCCGTCCTGGTCGAACCACAAGGTCTTCGTATCCGTCTCGTAGATGAACTGCGCGCTCGCAATGGTCGCTGCCGAGGTGAGGCTGTTGATCACCTGGTTTGCTGCCAACGACGTTATTCCGAATTCACTTTGGCTGATGCGCAGCAGATCCTGACCGTCATCGAAACCGAGAATGGTATCGGTGCCCTGATCGTAGCCCAACCAGAATACATCCTTGAGCCCGTCCTCACTGCCAAGAACATTGTCGGTCAGTATGTCGTTTCCCTCGCCGCCGTAGAGATATTCCGTGCCGCCTGAATCGACGATCGTGTCGTTGCCGTCGCCGCCGTTGACCCATCCGTTGAGTGCGGCCGTCAGCGTGTCGTTGAACTGGCTCCCATGCACGTTCTCGATCGTGGCGAAGGTGTCGCCTGCTGCTGCCCCGCCACCCGTCCCCGAGGTCAGGTTTATGGTGACGCCGCCGGCGGAGAAGAGAACGTAGAGCCAATCGTTGTCGGCGCCGCCATGAATCGTATCGCTGCCGCTGTCGATGATATAGATGATAAGGTCGTCGCCGGCACCTCCGTCAATGAAATCATTTCCCTGCCCGTTGGTGAGAACGTCATTGCCGCCACGGCCATAGATGACGTCATCGCCGTCTGCACCATCGATGGTGTTGTTTCCGTCGTCGCCATAGAGCTCGTCATCGTGGTCGCTGCCGTCGATTCTCTCGATCGACTGATAGGTGTCACCGAGAGCCTCTCCCGTGTTGAGAGAAGGATCGAGCAGGTCAACGATCACGCCGGACACGGCAAAGCTGTAGTCCGCCGTGTCGTTATCGTCCCCTCCCACCAATTGGTCCGCGCCGGCCCCGCCCATCAGCGTGTCACCCCCCGCGCCACCGATCAGGATATCGTCGCCCGGGTTGCCCCAGAGGGTATCGAAGCCGGCGCCGCCCACGAGCGTGTTGGCGTTGGCATCGCCGACTATGACATCGCTGAATGCCGTCCCGGTGACATTCTCGATGCCGCTGAAGGTGTCGCCGAAAGCGGCGTTGTCGCCCTTGCCGGAAGTCAGGCTGACGTTAACGGCACCGAGTACGCCCGTGTAGGCCACGGTATCCACGCCCTTGCCACCGACGAATGTATCCCTGCCGTAGCCAGCGATGATGAGATCATTGCCATCGCCACCATTGACGTAGTCGTCGTCATAGCCGCCTTTGAGCGTGTCGTTGCCCGATCCGCCGTAGAGCTTGTCGTTATGTTCACCGCCGTCCAGCGTATCGTTGCCCGCGCCACCTTTCAGGAGGTCCTTTCCATCCTCGCCATAGAGCTTGTCTCCATGGTTTCCACCGTCCAGCACATCGTTGCCATCGTCGCCGCGCAACGTGTCCTTGCCGTTACCGCCTAGCAGCTTGTCACTGCCCTGCCCTCCGAGCAATCGGTCGTCGCCGTCGAGTCCGCTGATCGTATCCGCGCCGGCCGTACCGGTGAGGATATCCTTCTTCTTCGTTCCCTTGATGATGGCCACGGCGCTGCCCGCTTTCAGTTGACCCGAATCCTGCTGCATGGACTATGGTGTCGCCCCGCACTTTCGGATAGCTATCGAATGTCATAGGGCGGCCATCTCGGTTCGCAGGCCCTTTCCCACCGTTCCAATCTCGCCGAGTGCCATGCCGGCCCGCCTCATTCCCTTCCTGTTCGTCCTGCTCTGGTCGACCGGCTTCATCTTCTCGAAGATCGTCGCGGCTCATGCCGAGCCACTGACCTTCCTGACCATCCGCTTCGGACTGGCGCTGCTGCTCATCGCGGGTGTCGCGGTGGCGACGCGCGCCACCTGGCCCGACCGGCGGGCGGCGGCGCACGCGACGGTTGCCGGCGCGCTTCTGCACGCCGGCTATCTCGGCCCGGTCTTCTGGGCCATCGCCCAGGGCATGTCGGCCGGCATCTCGGCGCTCATCGTGTCGATGCAGCCGATTTTGACCGCCTTTCTCGCGGCCTGGTGGCTCAGGGAGCAGGTCCGGCCGCGACATTGGCTCGGCCTCGCCCTCGGAATTGCCGGCGTCGCGCTCGTGCTCTGGCCCCGGATCGCCGAAGGGTCAGCCGACGCCCAGCCGAGCACCGTCGGCGCGGCCCTCCTCGGCCTCGCCGGAATCACGCTCGGCAGCATCTACCAGAAGCGTTTCGGGGGTGGTCACAGTCTCGTCTCCGCAGGAACTTTCCAGTTTCTCGGCGGGACCGTGGTCGTCGCTCTCGCCGCTCTCATGCTCGAGCAGGGCCGGGTCGAATGGACGGGAGAGCTCATTTTTGCGCTCGGCTGGTCTGTCCTCGTGCTGTCGCTCGGCGCGATCTCGCTCCTGATGCTCATGATCCGGCGGGGCGCGATCGCCCGCGTGGCGGCCTATTTCTACCTTGTGCCGCCGACTACGGCCCTGATGGCTTATGCCATTTTCGGCGAAACCCTCGTGCCGCTGCAATTCTTAGGCATGCTCCTTGCTTGCCTGGCTGTCTTCCTGGCGACCGGCGTGCCGATGCCGGCCGCTGGCAACAATCGACGGCCAGACCGCGGCTGAGACCACTCTCGGTGTTGGACGCCGGGGCGGACGCGCCGTAGGATGATGAACGTGACAACCGGAGTGCTGCGTCCCGATGGCCCCACCCGTCGACCGGCTGATCGAGACACTGACCGAGACTCGCGCCAAGCTCGAGGAGGAGCTCGGTCGCGTCGAGGCTTATCGGGCGCTCCGTCAGCTGGAGCAGCGCGAGGCCTCAGGGGAGCGACTGAGCATCGTCTCCGCCGAGCGCCTCCGCGAGACGCTCGAGGCGGAGCTCAGCGGCAATCACTATCTCAACGCCCGCCGCAAGCTCGACGAGGCCTTAGCGCTGCTCGGCGCATGGGACAAGGCCGACCCCGCTCCGGAACCGCCCGCGACGGCAGAGCCGCCGACGGAGCCGCGAGAGCAACTGGTCGAATCGGCTGGACCCCATAAGGAACCCGACGAGTCGGCACTTGACGTGCTCGCCGCGGCTGCGGCCAGGCCCATGCAGCCCGGCGACGACCTCTCCTTGATCCGCGATCTGCCCTCGGCCTGCGTCAGCGTCGTCAGCGCCGCCGGCTTCAACCGCTATGAAGCGCTTGCCAGTATCGATTCGAAGGGCGTCGCAATGCTCGAGCGGATGCTCGGTCAATCGGGGATCGTCTCGCGTGGCAACTGGATCGAGCAGGCCGCGATGCTCGCAACGGGACGCGAGACCCGCTATGCGGCGCGGCTCATCGCACGCCGTGCCGGCGAGGCTTGGCCGCCGCCGGCGATCGCGCCCGACCTCATGCCGGCGGTCGAGATCCAGGCGGAGGTGCGTGCCGACCCGCCAGGTCCGGCGTCCGCCGAGCCCCGAGCCGCCGTCGAAGCTCCTGCTGCGGGCCGCGAAGCGGATTCGCGCCTCGACGAGCCGAATGATCTCACCAACATAGCCGGCATCGATGCGGACATGGCGCAGCGCCTCGCCGCGCTCGGCGTCTCGCGCTACGCGGCGATCGCCGCTTGGACCGCCGACGAGGTCGCCGCGGTCATGAAGGCCCTCGCCCTCGGCGATCGAACACGCATCGGCAGCTGGATCGAGCAGGCCGCCGTTCTGGCCGCTGGCCGCCCCACGCGATTTGTCGACAGTCGGTCTATCAGACCCGTCGTTGCCGTGCTGCCGCCGGTGATCGAGATCCCACTCGATATCGAGTCTCTCGCGGTCGAGTCGCCCGCCGCAACCACGCTCGAACATTCGCCTGAGCCGATCCTGGTCTCGGTGCCGGCAAATGACGATGGCGCACCCTATCCACCCGCGCCTGCAGAGATCGCCGCTTCCTCGGCCTCGAGAACCCCAACCGGCAAGCCGGCGGCGCTTCGCCCCCCCAAACGGCCGCAGGATCGCACCGATCGCGTCTTCGACGATGTCGCTGCTCTCGTGGCGAGAACCGTCGAGACGGCGCGGCATGTCGGCGGCATGACCGAACGAGCAGGACCGCAAGAAACGCAGCAGCAGGTTGCGGCAAGCGCCTTGCGACCGGCATCATCGACGACCACTGCGGAGGTGCCGTTTCGGCCGGCCGCCCCGGTTTCCGCGCGTCTCGCCGCAGCGGCGGAGACTGAACCTGCCCCGGCGACGCCCGCCCCACCGAGAGCGATCGTCAGCCCCGGCAGAGGGCCGGGCCAACCCGTGCCCAAGCTACCGGCAAGCCTGAGTGCCGGGCTGGACACCGAGGCATCGATCGAGATCCGACCGAGGATCGCCGGAACGCCCGTCGGCCGAACGGATGCGCCAGCGCGAGGGCCGAATGATCCCGCGCGGGCTCAATCCAGCCCGGCTCCCCGCGCTCCAGGCACGCCGCGCCGCCCCGAGGCCGGCATGGCCTCCAGGTCAGGCCCGGCCGCAGCCCCGAAGGACCCGGTGCGACAGCGGATTGTCATCGACGAAATCGCCGGCGCCCGGTCCGACCGGAACGGCCACCGAGCGCTCGAGACTCTCGCCGATGCCTCCGCCCAACGCGCCGGCGGTTTGACCGGACTCGTCGGACGCTTCGTCAAGGCGCTCCGAGGTGACAAGACCGGCTGACCGGCGGGTCGTTCCGGCTGTTGGTCGCATGGGATGCCGGAGCGGGGACTGCTAGGGTCGCCGCACGGCGGAATCATGCAAATCGAGGACACGGAGCATGGCGGGATCGGCTGCCCCATCGATCGGCGCGACGCGCCTCTTGACCGACACCGGCGAGGCCCTTCAGGCGGCCGAGCAGATCCTGCTCGAGGCGCGTCAGGCCGTCGCGCAAAAGATCAGCAACGAAGGCGGCATCGATCGCCAGCAGCACGCGGCGCATGGTCTCTCCTGGCTGGCGACCTATGTCGAGGCATTGCGGCAGGTCAAGGCCTGGGGCGAGCGGCTGGAGACCGCCGGCCGGCTCGGCGAGCTCGAGCGCCTGCTCATCACCGGCGCCTTCTCCGAGTATCTGGCAGAGATCGCCGGCGGAATTCCGATGAGCCAGGGCGAGTCCGTCAGACCGAGCCAGCTTGGCGTCTCCCGGCAGAGCGTCGCACGCTTCTTGTCGGGCACCGCCGGCCAGTTGATCGATGCCGGCTTCGGCGATGGCGAGCGGGCGCGGCTGGCGGAGCTGATCGGCCTGCTCGATCCGGGCGCTCTCGCCGGCGAGCCGGGCCTCGAGCCGACCTACGAGACCTTTCGCGCCGAGATGCGCCGCTTCGCCGACAACGAGGTGGCGCCGCACGCGCACGGCTGGCACCTCGACAACGCGTATATCCCGCTCTCGGTGATCGAGACGATGAGTTCGCTCGGCGTCTTCGGGCTGACGATCCCGGAGAGCTTCGGCGGCCTCGGCCTCGGCAAGGAGAGCATGTGCGTCGTCTCCGAGGAACTGAGCCGGGCCTATATCGGCGTTGGCTCACTCGGCACGCGCTCCGAGATCGCGGCCGAGCTGATCCTGGCGGGTGGCACTGATGTGCAGAAGGCGCACTGGCTGCCGAGAATCGCCTCCGGCGAGATCCTTCCCACCGCCGTTTTCACTGAGCCCAACACCGGCTCCGATCTGGCGTCACTCAAGACCCGCGCCGTGCGCGACGGCGATGTCTATCGCGTCACCGGCCAGAAGACCTGGATCACGCATCCAGTGCGCGCCGATCTGATGACCTTGCTGGTGCGCACGAACCCGGACGAGACAGGTTACAAAGGCCTCTCCATGCTTTTGGCGCCGAAGCCGCGCGGCTCGGACGCCGATCCTTTCCCGGCCAAGGGCATGACGGGCTCCGAGATCGAGGTCCTCGGCTATCGCGGCATGAAGGAGTTCGACATCTCCTTCGACGGCTTCGAGGTGCCGGCGGAAAATCTGCTCGGCGGCGTCGAGGGGCAGGGCTTCAAGCAACTCATGCAGACGTTCGAGGCGGCCCGCATCCAGACGGCGGCCCGCGCCGTCGGCGTGGCGCAGTCCGCCTTCGATCTGGCCTTGAAGTACGCCCGCGAGCGCCAGCAGTTCGGGCGCGCGATCTACGGTTTCCCGCGGGTCGCCAACAAGATTTGTGCCATGGCGATCGACGTGGCGGTGGCGCGCCAACTCACCTATTTCGCGGCGCGCCAGAAGGATCTCGGCCGTCGCTGTGATCTCGAGGCCGGCATGGCGAAGCTGCTCGCCGCCCGCGTCGCCTGGGCTGCCGCCGACAACGCGCTGCAAATCCACGGCGGCAACGGCTTTGCGGTCGAGTTCCCGATTTCGCGCGTGCTCTGCGATGCTCGAATTCTCAATATTTTCGAAGGCGCGGCCGAGATCCAGGCACAGGTCATCGCGCGGCGGTTGTTGGAGGGAGGCAATTGATCATCGGCTTCCTTCCGGCATCCTGGTCCAAGCGAACGGACGCGAGCGCCGGATACGGATCCAGGAGAGTGAGTTCGCCAGAGGGGCAAGATTGGCGCCGTTCAGCCGTAGCTTCGCACTGAATCCCGCGACAGCGCACGGCCATGCGGCCATTGCTCGCCGAGGATGACGGGCAAGTCCGGTTGGTCGCCCGCTACGACGCTGCGGCGTCCTCCGCCGCCAACACCGCACCGGCCAGATGCAGCGATCCCGCGATGAGCACACGGACGGGCTCGCGGGATGTCGCCAGCTGCGTCAGCGCGGCCTCGACGCTCGTGGCCTCGCTCGCCATCCCCCCGACTGATCGCGCGGCCTCCGCAATCGCCGCCGGGGCATGCGCCTTGGCATAAGCCCGCGACGTATCCGGAATGGGCACCGCGATGAGCGAGGCCGCCAGCGGCACCAGCGGCTGCAGATACGGTCCGGGATCGCGCGACGCGAGCATGCCGATGATCAGATGCAGAGGCAGCGGCCGCTCGACGGTGCGACGGCGGAGCGCCTCGGCGATGGCGAGCGCGGCGGTGTGGTTGTGCCCGCCGTCGACCCACAGCTCGCTGCCATCGGGCAAACCTGATCTCGCCAGCAGCGCCGGCAAGGGTTGCAGACGACCTGGCCAGCGCACCGTGCGTAGCCCCTGCGCGATCGCCTCGCTCGACGGCTTGTGCTCGCCCAGCCGCAGCACCGCGGCGATCGCCGTTCCAGCATTATCGACCTGATGCGGCCCGGCAAGCGCCGGCGGCGGCAGGTCGAGCAAGCCATCCTCGTCCTGATAGACGAGCCGGCCGTTCTGCGCATAGGCATCGAAATCGCGGCCGTGAACCACAAGCGGCGCGCGCACGCGCGCAGCCTCGGCCTCGATGACGTCGAGCGACTCCGGCTCCTGGCGCGCGATGATGCCCAGCACGTCGCGCTTCAGGATGCCCGCCTTGGCTGCGGTGATCTCTGCGAGCGTTGCTCCGAGGAAGGCCTGATGGTCGAGGCCGATCGGCGTGATGACGGTGAGCCGCGGTTGCCCGATCACATTGGTCGCATCTAATCGCCCGCCCATGCCGACCTCGAGGAGCAGGAGATCGGCCGGCGTCTCACTGAAGGCGAGCAAGGCCGCCGCCGTCTCGGCTTCGAAGGCGGTAACCGGTGTCCGCTCGGAGGCGGCGAGAACCCGCTCCAACAGCGTCGCGTAGTCGTCATCGGTGATCTCGGCGCTTCGGCCATCAGCACTCGCGAGCCAGATGGCGTCATAGACCGATCGGACGGGCGGCGAAGTGAACGCATGCACCCGGTGGCCGGCGGCCTCCAGCATGGCGCGGATCAGGGCCAGAACCGAGCCCTTGCCGTTCGTCCCGGCGATATGAACAACCGGCGGCAATCGCTGCTCGGGATGGCCGAGGGCCGCCAGCAGTGCCCGCATCCGGTCGAGCGTCAGGTCGATGACGGCCGGCGCACGGCGACGCAACGCGGCAAGGAGCTCCGGGGAGCGGAATTGACCCGACACTACGCACCTCTCGAGAGGGGCGCATCGGCTGACAACGTGGCCGGCGGCTCAGGATCGCCCGCAAGGACGCCGCTCAACCGTGCTGCACCGCTTCGGCCTTGACCTCGGCGCCGACAAGCGCGTCCGCGCGCGGCGCGTGGCTTTGGTCGGTCAGCGCCGGCACGCCGTTCGTCCGGCCGACGGTGGCTCTGCCGTTGTAGTTGGCCGGAGCCGGCAGACGCATGAGGACTCGGCAGAGGCGGGACAGCGTCTCGCGCAGCTTGTGCCGGTGTACGACGATGTCGACCATGCCGTGGTCGAGCAGATACTCGGAGCGCTGGAAGCCTTCCGGCAACTGCTCGCGGATTGTCTGCTCGATGACGCGCGGACCGGCGAAGCCGATAAGCGCGCCGGGCTCGGCAACATGCACGTCGCCGAGCATGGCATAAGACGCGGTGACCCCGCCGGTGGTCGGATGGGTCAGCACGACGATGTAAGGAAGATGCGCCTCGCGCAGCCGTTGCACGGCAACGGTCGTCCGGGGCATCTGCATGAGCGAAAGCACGCCCTCCTGCATGCGGGCGCCGCCCGATGCCGCGAACATCACGAAGGGCGACCTCTTCTCCACGGCCTTGAGCATGCCCGTGACGACGGCCTCACCGGCTGCCATGCCGAGTGAGCCACCCATGAAGCGGAAGTCCTGGACGGCGGCCACGACCGGCAGCTCGTCGAGCGTGCCTTCGGCAACGATGACGGCGTCGTTGAGCTCGGTGTCCTGCCGGGCATCCTTGAGACGATCCGAATAGCGGCGCTCGTCGCGGAACTTAAGGGGATCGTGCGGCACCTCCGGCACCGTGATCCGCGAGTACTCGCCGTTGTCGAAGAAGAAGGCCAACCGCTGAGGTGCCTCCATGCGCATGTGATAGCCGGAGCCGGGCATCACGAACTGATTGGCCTCGAGATCCTTGTAATAGACCATCTGGCCGCTCTCCGGGCACTTCACCCAGAGGTTCTCGGGCATTTCGCGGCGCTGCCATATGCCACGAATCTTCGGCCGGACGACGTTGTTGATCCAATTCAAGGTGGGTCTCGCTCCTCTTACGGGCCGCGGTCCCTGGGGACTGCAGGCACCCATACGTCATATAGGCCGCTCTGGCGACGAGAAAGCAAACCGAGGCCTGCGACTCAGCCGACGCGTGGCATAAAGGTTAACAGCCCCGTAATGCTCCGGAAAGACTTTGCACCAGCTCGACCACAGCTTCCTTCGTCTTGGGTGTGGCCTTGCCGTTGCTGTCCAGACTGTCCTTGATCGCCTGAACCAGCGCTGAACCGACGACGACACCATCGGCCACCTGTCCGATGGACCTGGCCTGCTCGGGCGTCTTGACTCCGAACCCGACGGCGACGGGAAGTGTCGTCGCGTTCTTTATTCGTTTCACCTGGGCAGCCACCGAGGTGATATCCGGAGCCTTCGTACCGGTGATGCCGGCGATCGACACGTAGTAGACGAACCCGGACGTGTTCCTCAGCACGGCCGGCAGCCGCCGATCGTCGGTCGTCGGCGTCGCCAGGCGGATGAAGTTCAAACCCTTGGCGATCGCCGGAAGGCAGAGCTCGTCATCGGCCTCGGGTGGCACGTCGACGACGATGAGCCCATCGACGCCGGCCGCAACCGCATCACTGATAAATCGGTCGTTCGGATACTGGTAGATGGGGTTGTAGTAACCCATGAGGACGATCGGCGTTGTCTTGTCCGATGTCCGGAAGTCCCGCACCAGATCGAGCGTCTTGTGCATGTTCTGCCCGGCCTTGAGCGCGCGCTCGGAAGCGGCCTGGATCGCCGGTCCGTCGGCCATCGGATCGGAGAACGGCATGCCGAGCTCGATGACGTCGGCCCCGGCAGCGGGCAGCGCGGCGAGAATGGCTTTCGAGGTCTCGAGGTCGGGATCGCCGGCGGTGATGAAGGTGACGAAGGCCGGCCGGCCCTTGGCTTTGAGTTCGGCGAAACGGGTATCGATACGGGTCGGCATGGGAAATGGAACGCTCGTCGCTGAATGCGGTCTGATGGTCGTAGGGCGCGGGACTGGGAGGGTCAAGGGCGTGCCGTGCCGCGCAGTGTCGGCCGCAGCACCCTGAGCAGGCGCCGATGGTGATGCGCCATGCCCGATTTCACTCTCCGACCCCGCCGCCGAACGCATCGTCTGTGCAGTAACCCACTTCTGCCACATACGGACCAAAGAACGGCCCATTTGGGAGAAGAAAACCAGAACCGGATCAGACCGGGGGACAATCGAGTTCGATAGCCAAGTTTTCGTCGCGTTCGGGGTTGTGGGGCAATTCATGTGCGATCGGCGCCGCGTCGTTGCGGTGGATCGCCCGCAAATCCAAGCGTGGCGCGTAGGGAGCCCCGGCCACAGCCATGACTGACGCAAAGACGACGTCTGCTTCCGCCTTCGACGCGTCGCTGTTCGCCACCGAGGCCTACGGCGAGGAGGAGAGCGAGAAGCGTCCCCACAAGCAACGCAGCGACTGGAAGAAGATTCTTCTCGTCACCGGCCTCGGCATCCTGTCCTGGATCGCGACCTATGTCGGCATGCTCGAGCTGATCGAGGCCAATATGGGCTCCGTCAGTCTGCCGCTCAAGGCAGCCATCGGCTTCTCGGTCGCCATGCTGATGCTGATGATCATTTGGCTGCTCGACCAGATCTTCGCGCCCATCAACGGCGGCATCAAGCTGATCTACGTCGCCGGCTACATTTTCCTGACCACCATCTCCGTCGGCTTCGGCTTCGGCTTCTACTGGAAAGTCCTCGAAAGCCGGACCGAGGCATCGCGCTCGGCCGAGAGTGCCGTGACACAGGTCCAGTCTGCACTGCATGGTGCTGAGACTCGGCTCTCCCAACTCATCACCACGCTCGACTCGCTGGCCGCGATATCGACACAGAAGGCCGCCGACGAGGTCGCGACGGGCCGATCCTGTCCGAACAGCAGGCCGGGCGACGGCCCGCGTCGCCGACTCCGCGAGGCCGATGCCAACCGGTTTTCGTTCGCGGCGTCATTCGTCAAGCAGCGCATCGGTGTCCTGCAGTCCGACGTCAAGGCGCTCGACACGGATCTCGCCAAGGTTGTCATGCAGGACGCGTCGACCTTCGATGCGACCGGCACCCGCAACGAGTTCATGCGCGGACTCGGCCGCAAGCTCGACCGCACCGTTACCAGCTTCAACGCCTTCCGCACCGACCCCCAGCTCAAGCAATTCCGCGCCGACTTCGCCGACCGGGCCGAGCGCACGACCTTCTCCGACGAGAAGGGCGGAACATTCGCCTGTCCGGACCAGCAGCTGCAGGCCGCCCTCCGCGGAGCCGTGCTCGCCATCGACAACTTGCCGGATGTGACGAAGCCCGGCATTGCCGCTGTCGAAGGCCCGGAGGCCACCATCGAGGCGTTTCGGCGCCTGCTCGCGACCATGACCGGCGCGCTCAAGTTCAAGTTGCCGCCCTCTGCCGACGAGATTCGCGACGAGCAGAAGCGCGCGATCCAATCGCTCGAGCCGAGTGCGGCGCCAGCATCACGAAACGACGAGGTTGCCGTCGGACTTGGCCAGCGCGACTGGGTGCCGCTGCTCTCTGCCGTCTTCGTCGACCTGTGCCTCCTGCTCGTCTCCATCAGCCGGCCGATGAACCGCTTCGTGCGGCTCGAGACGAAGATGAAAGAGGCCCAGGAATGGCCGGTCATCGAGGTGCTCTCCAAATTCCACGCCATCCATGTCGACGAGACGATCCGGCGGACCTTCGAGGTGCTCCGACATGTGGTGTTCAACTGGCGCGGCGTCTACTATGCCGCCATCCCGCTGAACGGCGGCGAGGAGCGCGGCGTCTCGAAGGAGGAGAACGAGAGGGCCCAGCTGGAGGCCTATCTTCTCAACAACCTTTTCACGAGCTTCGAGCGCGAGCAGATCTTCAAGCCCGTGCCGTTGTCGATGTTCACGGCCGGCTACATCCAGAAGAAGCTTCGCCAGCAGCGCAGCAAATACGCCGAGGTCGAGGCCTTCCGAATCTTCAAGTTCAACAACGGCGCCTGGCCGGAGATGATCCTGTCCGCCATCATGGGCGCGGCCAAGCGCGTCGAGGCGGAGCAGCGCCGCATGCGCGCCATGAAGATGGCGGCGGATGAGCGCGCTGCACGCGAGCAGGCCGAGGCCGAGCGTCTGGCCAAACGTGCCCGGCGCTGGCGGAGTTTCATCGATCCGCTGCGTCGGGAGCCTCCGGTGCTCGACGATGGCATGCCGGAGCTGGGCGACGTTGCCAATGACATGACGGGCAAGCCCGTCGCCGAGACACTTTCGGCGGAGCCCCCGACTGGCAGCGCGGGCCAACACCCGACCACCTCAACGGCGGCACTCGATGACGACGTCAAGCGCACGCTCGACGATCTTGCCGAGACGGTCCGGAAGCAGTCATCCATGCTTGAGGCGCAAGCGACCGTCATCGCCGAGCTGACGCAGGCTTCGAAGGACACGGAGGAGCCGGAGGCCGAGCCCTATCGTCAGGCGGCGAACGGCGATGCTGTTGCCTGGATGAATGGCTCGCGGAACGGCCACAAGATCTCCGGCGCAGCGCGTCCTGCTCCCGACGTCCACGTCAATGGCAAGGTTAAGGGCCGCGTCGAGCGGCATGACGAGCCGGCCGGTCCGGCCCTGTCGGGAGAAAGGGGCTCCCGCGCACGGTCCTACCATTCACTCCCAGAAACGCCGGCACGGCCGACCGGCTTGAACACCGCGGGCCAGGTCATCCCGATGCCCTACATCTCCCACGCGGAGACGCCGGTTACGGTCCAGGGATCGCTTGCCCCGAAGATCGAGGAACCAGCCCCCCGCGAGCCGAGCCTGCTCGATCTCCTGCGGGAGGCAAATGCGCAACATGGCGCCGAGCGGATCGAGCCGCTGGTCGAGACCGTCACCACCGTCGAACCCTTCGAGGAGTGGGCACCGGCTCCCGGCCTTGGCGCTCGTCCCTTAGGAGCTCCGGTCATGTCGAGTCCCGAGGACGTCCGACGTTTCATCGATGAAACCGGGCGCATGGCGCAGAAAAACACGGACACATCGGCAACACGGCCAGATGCCGAGGTTCGGAACGGGTTCGATCGGATGTCCGTCGACGATCTCGAGCCCGGGCTCGACGCGTTCGAGGACCTACATCCGACCGAGCAGGCCGAGCTGAACGTCCCCATGATCACTCAGTGGTGGACACGGAAGAGTTGAGCAGATGCTGTCCGTCGACAGGACGAGGCGCGGACGCGGGACGGGGCAGGACCGGGATGAGAAGAAAAAGTTCTCATCCCGGTTCACACTGCAATCGTTCTTTAACCGAGCCGCTGCTTAATGGGCGAACGAGGAAACGCGCATGAGGCCGGTCAACCGGTCAGAGCTTGAAGAGGGTAATGGAAATGAACTTTTTCGAGAATGCGCGTCAGGCCAAGCTCGTCCGGCATCTCGAGAAGCAAGAAAACATTGCGCGTTTCGTCGGCTACTACCTCGACAGAACCAGCGTCAGCGACAGCACGGATGGACGGGTCCGCCACGGCACGCTGATCGCCCGATCGCCGAGCTCGCCGGTGGCAAGGGCCCTGCTTTCCGCAGCCAACGAATTGAAGTCCCTGCACATCTCGCTCGAGGTCGCCTTCGCTCGCCTGGAACCCGCCGAGCTGATGGCGGACTGGGTGACGCTGAGCCGGGCCGAGCCGGGTCGTCATCCGATCGTCCGGCTCCGGTGGGCCGCCAGGTCCCCGCTGCACGAGGCGCACGAACAGATGGTGCTTGGTCTCAACATGACCTGGACCGGCGATTGCATGCGTCGCGAGCCGGAGACGCGTGACGCCTACGAGATGTTCGACACCTTCCACGTCGAGGCGGCCAAGCGCTCGACCCAATCCTTCCGTGCGATCTGGAATGTCTGCCAGCCGGTGCCGGTGGCCATCCTGGGCGCTGCGACCGAGAGCACCGAGGGACTGCCGGAGACGGGGCCGACGTCGGGCCTCGCCGAGGTGGCAGCGCTGCCTCCCAAACCCAGCATCCTCACTCGCCACTAAATCAATAGCGGCCTGTCGAGATCAGGGCGCCTGCGCTATCCTGCGCCTCCTGCCGGCAGGCCCGGCGCCCTCGTCTCGATACCGGACGAATGCGGACGTTACACGTGTAACGTCCTGAAATTTGCGAACTGTCATCGTTTGAACATTGGCCTGTGCGGACATATGCTCTTCACGGGTCGACCATTTTCGCTACCGCTGCAGATGGGCTCTGGCGCATGAGGCGCCGGAGCCGGCGAGGTGGCCACCCGAACTCAAGGTGTGGCCATGCCCTCAATTCTCAAGCTTCTTCTCGCCTTCGCGTTGCTCGGTCTTTTTTCGGCCAGCGTCTCGGCCGAGACCAAGCCCTACGTCAACGATGAGGCAGCGGCCGATGCGGCGCGCTATGAGGACTATCTGAAGAAGGCATACAAGGCCGATGGCAAGCCCGTTGCGACCCACCGCAAGCAAGGCGACCGACTTCTCGCCGCCGGCGATCTGAGAGGCGCGGCGACGTCCTACATTAGCGCCGTACTTGCGAGCCGTACCGACGCTCGCAGCTGGCTCGGCCTCGCCACGGCCCTCCTCGCGACGCCGCCAGCGAACGACGACGAGCGCTACAATCTTCCCGTCAACGCGACGGGGGCGGCCTATGCCGCCTACGCCAACGCCTCCAAGCCGGAGACCAGAGCAGAAGCCCTTGCCACCCTCGCCGGAGCGCTGAAGCAGCGCTCCTATTGGCGGTCCGCCATCAATGCCTACAAGGCCAGCCTCGAGCTCACCGAGGTGGCCACTGTCCGTACGGCCTATGAGGCGCTGGTCGCCGAGCAGGGTTTCCGGATCCTCGACTATACGGTCGATTCGGACGCCGCCTCGCCGCGACTCTGCATTCAGTTCTCCGAGCTTCTCGCCCGTACGCAGGGCGACTTCTCGAGCTACGTCTCCATCGACGGCAAGGACCCGGCCTCCGTCACCGTCAACGACTCCCAACTCTGCGCCGAAGGCCTGACGCATGGCCAGCGCTACCAGGTTCAACTCCGCGCCGGGCTGCCCTCCGACCTCGCGGGCGAGTCGCTGCTCAAGACCGCCGATCTCTCCGTCTATGTTCGCGACCGTAGCCCGAGCGTCCGCTTCACGGGCCGCAACTATGTGCTCCCGCGAACGGGCCAGCAGGGCATTCCGCTCGTCACGGTCAACACCGACCGCGTCAAGATTGCGATCTACCGCATCGGCGACCGTGGGCTTTCTCGGGCTGTCATCGATGGCGAGATCGAAAGCCAGATATCCGGAGACCAGGTCGAGACGTTGAAGACCCAGCGCGGCACCGAGATCTGGTCGGGAGAGCTGCCGGTCAAGCTCACGATCAACGAGGAGGTGACGACCGCATTTCCGATCTCCGACACGGTCGAGACCCTCAAGCCCGGCGTCTACGTGATGATCG
The DNA here is from genome assembly GCA_041397825.1 of Hyphomicrobiaceae bacterium. Classification (GTDB taxonomy): domain Bacteria; phylum Pseudomonadota; class Alphaproteobacteria; order Rhizobiales; family Hyphomicrobiaceae; genus JANNSX01. The sequence goes on along the minus strand of JAWKVX010000006.1, from coordinate 451,365 downwards.
CCGAACCGCAGGAGAGCAAGACCGAGTACTGGAGCCAGCGAGCGACGCAGTGGTTCGTGGTCTCCGATCTCGGTCTCACCGCCTTCACCGGCGACGATGGAGTGAACGCCTTCGTCCGCTCACTCGAGACCGCAGCCCCGATGGCTGGTGCGACCGTCAAACTCGTCGCCCGCGACAACGACATCCTCGCGACAGCCACCTCGGATGCGAGCGGGCACGTCCATTTCGAGGCCGGCCTGGCTCGGGGCGACGGCGGCGCGGCGCCGGCCATTCTGATGGCCGAGTCCGCTACCGGCGACTACGCCTTCCTCGACTTGACGACTGGCGCCTTCGACCTGACCGATCGTGGCGTCGCCGGGCGGACCGCCCCCGGACCGCTCGACGGCTTCATCTTCACCGAGCGCGGCGTCTACCGGCCGGGTGAGCCGGTCTATGTGACGGTCCTGCTTCGGGATCGCGCCGGCGCCGCCGCGACCGGCATCCCCCTGACGATGAAAATCACGCGCCCGGACGGGGTGGAGCATCTCTCGGCCAGCATGCCGGATCAGGCGGCGGGCGGCCGCACCAGCGTGGTCAATCTCTCGGCCGGCGCCATGACCGGCACGTGGCGCGCGCGCGTCTATTCGGATCCGGAGAGCGATCCGGTGGCCGAGACGTCGTTCCTGGTCGAGGACTATGTGCCGGAGCGACTGGATCTGACACTCGAGCCCGCCGAGACCGTCCTGGTTCCGGGACAGCCGGGCCTGCTCAGGGCTTCCGGCCGCTACCTCTACGGCCCGCCCGCCGCCAATCTCGCCGTCGAAGGCGATGTGACGGTTCGTGCCGCCACGACCGGCCTCGCCGGTTTCGAGGGGTATCAGTTCGGCCTGTCGGATGAATCCGTTGCGCCGGTGCGTAGCGAGCTTTCCGGCCTGCCGAGCACGGACGCGGATGGCAAAGCCGCACTGCCGATCGCTCTGCCCCAACTGCCGCGCACCTCGCGCCTCCTCGAGGCCCGCGTGCTGGTCCGGCTCCGCGAGCCGAGCGGCCGAACGATCGAGCGCAACGTGACGCTGCCGATCGGCCTTGCCGGGTCGGCCATCGGCATCAAACCCCTGTTCTCGGGCAGTCTCGGCCAGGGCGAGCTCGCAACTTTCGACATCGTGCAGCTCGATCAGGCCGGCAAGCCACGTCCGGTCAAAGGTCTCAAGTGGCAACTCCTGCGAATCGAGCAGCAGTACCAGTGGTATGGCCGGAATGGCTCCTGGAACTACGAGCCGATCACTTACACGAGCCGCATTGCCGACGGCACCATCGACCAGGACGGCACTGGGCCGGCGCGTCTGACGATGCCGGTCGAATGGGGAAGCTACCGGCTCGAGGTCAGCTCCGTCGATGCCAGTGGTCCGGCCTCCAGCGCGGCCTTCTATGCCGGCTGGTACGGCGGACAATCGGCCGACAGTCCGGAGGCGCTCGAGGTCTCGCTCGACAAGGCCAGCTACCGGCCCGGCGATACCGCCAAGCTTCGCATCACTCCCAATGGCGGCGGCAAGGCCATGATCGCCGTCATGCGTGAAGGCCTGCTCTCGACCCGTGAGGTCGACGTGCCGGATGCCGGCGCAACCGTCGACATTCCCGTCGATGCTACCATGACCCCTGGCGCCTACGTCACGGCGACGCTCTACCGGCCGATGGACATCGTCGGGAAGCGCATGCCGAGCCGATCGATAGGCGTCATCTGGCTGAAGACAGAGACGGCGGACAAATCCCTCGCCGTATCGCTTGGCGTTCCGGAGAAAGTCTCTTCGGGTGCCACGCTCGAGGCCCCGGTCACGCTCGCCGGCCTCGCCGCTGGCGAGGAGGCCTATGTGACGGTCGCCGCCGTCGACGTCGGCATCCTCAATCTCACCTCCTACAAGGCGCCGGCGCCGGAGGACTGGTATTTCGGCCAGCGCCGGCTCGGCACCGAGATCCGCGACCTCTACGGTCGTCTCATCGACGGCATGCGGGCGGAGCGTGGTTCACCCCGGAGTGGCGGCGACGAAATGGCGCTGGAAGCCGTCGGAAGCCCGCCCAACGCTACGGTCGTGGCGCTGTTCTCCGGTATTCTCAAGGTCGACGCCACCGGCAAGGTGACCGCGAGCCTGGCGCTTCCCGAGTTCAACGGCTCGGTCAAGGTGATGGCGGTGGCCTGGAGTGCCGGCAAGCTCGGCCATGCCGAGAAGGAGGTCATCGTCCGCGACCCGGTGGCGCTGCTCGTCTCGGGACCGCGCTTCATGATCATGGGCGACGAGGCCCGGCTCGTCTTCGACATGCACAATGTCGAGGGCCAGGCTGGTGACTATCTCCTCTCCATCACGGCGACCGACGAGACCGGCAACAGCCGAAGCGTTCTCGACAAGCAGGTCCGTCTCGGCGCGGGCGAACGCAGGCTCGAGAGCATTGCCGTGAAGGCCGAGACGGTCGGCGAGACGACCTATCAAGTGCGATTGAAGGGTCCAGGTGGCGTCGACGTGGCGCGTGCCTTCGCCTTCGACGCCCATGCTCCGGCCAACGACATCCGCCGCACCACCGTGCAGAAGCTCGCCAAGGGTGGCAAGATCACCGTGTCGAAGGACGTGCTCGGCGACCTGATCGCCGACCGCAGCACGGTCACCATCAGCGTCGGTACGACGAGCGGCCTCGACGTTCCGGGCCTGCTCGCCGCGCTCGATCGCTATCCCTATGGATGCGCCGAGCAGATCACCAGCCGGGCGCTGCCTCTGCTCTATCTCAACACGATCGCGGACGCCGTCGGCGTCACCGGCGAGGAGAAGGCCAAGGAGCGCGTGGCAGAGGCCATCGACCGGCTGCTCGAGATGCAGGATTCGACCGGCGGCTTCGGGCTATGGGCGCCGGGCGAGGCCGACATGTGGCTCTCGGCCTACGTGACCGACTTCCTGACGCGCGCCAAGGAGCTGGGCCATAAGGTGCCGGCCCGGCAGTTCACCGAGGCGCTCGATCGCCTTCAGAACTCGGTCGCCTATGCCTCCGACTTCGAGTCCGGTGGCGAGGAGATCGCCTATGCGCTCTACGTCCTCGCCCGTAACAGTCGCGCGCCGATCGGTGACCTCCGCTACTATGTCGACACGCGGCTCGACCGGTTCGCCACGCCGTTGGCGAAGGCGCATATCGGCGCCGCGCTCGCCATGTACGGCGACAAGGAGCGGGCCGAGCGGGCCTTCGCCGCTGCCGTCTCCGACTTCAAGAGCGACATGGAGCTGACGGGCCGCTTCGACTACGGCTCCGAGCTCCGGGATGGCGCCGCGGTGCTGACGCTGATCGCCGAGACCGGCGCGGCGAAGGCGGCCTCGGGCGAGGTGGCCGGTTTCGTTGCCCAGTCGCGCCTCGGACGCGGCTATACCTCGACGCAGGAGCAGGCCTGGATGCTGCTGGCCGCCAAGGCGTTGATGGACGAGGGTAAGACGGTTGCGCTCAACGTCAACGGCCAGCGCCAGGAAGGCTCCGTAATGCGGAAGCTGACGGCGGCGGAGCTTGCCGCCGGCAATTTCGTCGTCGAGAATGTCAGTGACGTCAATGTCGACGCCGTCGTCACCGTCAGCGGTGAATCGACGACCGTCGAGCCGGCGACGAGCAGCGGCTTCAGCATCGAGCGCCAATTCTACGCGCTGGACGGCACGTTGGTCGATCCGCTGGCCAAGGGCGCCAAGCCACTCGTCCAGAACGAGCGGCTGGTCGTCGTGCTGCAGGCGAGCGAGACCGAGGCGCAAGGTGGGCGCTTTCTGATCGTCGATCGGCTGCCGGCGGGCCTCGAGATCGAGAACCCGCGTCTGGTCGAAAGTGGCTCGACTACGGGCTTCGGCTGGCTCCCCCAAACGACCGTTCCCGAGCATACCGAGTTCCGTGACGACCGCTTCGTCGCGGCCTTTGACGCCCGGTCAGGGGAAGGTGCGCCTCAGACGCTCACCGTGGCCTATGTCGTCCGCGCCGTCACACCCGGCACCTACGTCGCCCCGGCCGCAACCGTCGAGGACATGTACCTGCCGGAGCGCTACGCACGCTCGGCCTCCGGCGCCCTCGTCGTCGCGCCCGGGAACTGAGCATGTTGCCGGAGGCGGATCGCGGCGTACGGCGGAACGGATGGTGGCGAGCCATCGCCATCATCGGGCTCGGTGCGCTCTCGACCGGGGCCATCGCATTGGCCGCCGCCATCTGGATCGGCGACCGAGTGATCGGACCGCCGTTGCTCAAGCCAGCCGACCGCGGCTCGGTGATCGTCGTCGATCGATCCGACCGGCTGCTCCGGGCCTTCACGACACCGGAGGGCCGCTGGCGTCTGCCGGCCCGGCTCGAGGACGTGCATCCCCGCTACCTCACAATGCTCAAGGCCTACGAGGATCGGCGGTTCGAGAGCCATCAGGGTGTCGATCCGTTGGCCATCATCCGGGCGGTCGGGCAGATGGTGTTGAACGGACACGTGGTGTCCGGCGGCTCGACGCTGACCATGCAGGTCGCCCGGCTGATCGAGGAGCGGCACGAGCGGACGGCAACGGGCAAGCTCCGCCAAATGCTGCGCGCCCTGCAGATGGAGCGGCAGCTCTCCAAGCGGGAGATCCTGGAGCTCTATCTCGAGCTCGCTCCGTTCGGCGGCAATCTCGAAGGCGTCCGCGCGGCCTCACTCGCCTATTTCGGCAAGGAGCCGGAGCGACTCTCGATCGGCGAAGCGGCGCTGCTCGTCGCGCTGCCGCAGTCACCGGAGGCGCGGCGGCCGGATCTCCATGCCGATGTCGCCCGGATCGCCCGCGACCGCGTGCTTGATCGCATGCTGGCCGCGGGTGTCATCAACCCGGCCGAGGCGGCTCATGCGCGGTCGGAGTCCGTTCCGTCGACACGCAAGGCCTTCCCGCAGATTGCCCCTCATTTGTCCGAGGAGCTGGTGGCCGCATCGCCCTACACCGACGTCATAGAGACAAGCATCGACCGGGATTTCCAGGCCTCGCTCGAGGCGCTCGCAGCCGAGCGCGCCGCCTCTGCCGGTCCGCGCCTGTCGGTCGCCATTCTCGCCATCGAGCACGACAGCGGCCGCATCATCGCCCATGTCGGATCGAGCGGCTATCTCGATAAGCGCCGCTTCGGTGCCATCGACATGGTCAAAGCGATCCGCTCGCCCGGCTCGACATTGAAACCGATCATCTACGGCCTCGGATTCGAGGCGGGTCTCGCGCATCCGGACATGCTGATCGAGGACACGCTGACCCGCTTCGGCAGCTATGTACCGGAGAATTTCGACGACGAGTTTCACGGCACCGTCAGCATTCGCCAGGCTTTGCAACTATCGCTGAACGTACCCGCGGTGAAGATGCTGGCGGCGATCGGACCAGCGCGGCTGACGGCACGGCTGAACGATGCGGGCGCGCATTTCGAGCTACCGCCGGCGGCCGCACCTTCGCTCGCAGTGGCATTGGGTGGCGTCGGCCTCTCGCTCGAGGATCTGGGGCAACTCTACGCGGCGCTGGCAAGGGGCGGCGAGAGCGTACCCCTCAGCGTGCGCCGTGACGATGGGGATCGCGCGCCTCGAACGAGCGCCAGGAGACTCTTGTCCCCGGTGGCGGCCTGGTACATTGCCGACATTCTCTCCGGCACGCCGCCGCCACCCAATGCCAAGCGTGGAGCCATCGCCTATAAGACCGGCACCTCATACGGCTACCGCGACGCCTGGGCCGCCGGCTTCGACGGCAAGCACACGATCCTCGTCTGGATCGGCCGCCCGGATGGCGTGCCGACGGCAGGGCTGACGGGCCTCAACTCGGCGGCGCCCATCCTGTTCGATGCCTTTCTTCGGCTGGGCGAGCGCCGCGTGCCGCTCAGAAGCGCTCCAGACGGTGCGCTCATCGCATCAGGAAGCGCGTTGCCGCCGCCGCTCCGTCGTTTCGCCGCTGATCGCTTGGACACCCCGGCGAGCACCTACGCCGACACGCCGGTCGCGATCGCCTTTCCGCCCGACAAGGCGGAACTCGAGTTGGCGACGGACTCGAGCGGCAAGCCGCGCCCACTGGTGCTCAAGGCCGAGGGCGGCGTGCTTCCACTCGTCTGGATGGCGAATGACGCGCCGATCGCAACCTCCACCCACCGGCGCGAGATCACCTTTGCGCCGGACGGACGTGGGTTCCTGAAGCTCTCTGTCATCGATGCCACCGGCAAGGTCGATCGCGTGCTGATCGAGCTCCGCTAGCCTCAGACAGCGAAGTCTGGCAGGACGAGGGCATGGTGAGCCTCGCAGCGATCAGTCCATCGACCGCCCAAACTCGTTGGGCCGCACTCGTAGTCGCAATTCTGGCCCTCCTCTGGCTCAACGCCTGCACCGAAAGCGATCTGCCAGAGCTGCCTCGTCTCGCAGCGCGCCTCGATCAGACCTCGACATCGGGTATCTCCTCCGGCGCCTACATGGCCGGGCAATTCCACCTCGCTCACAATCGCCATGTCATCGGTGCCGCGATCATCGCCGGTGGCCCCTACGGCTGCGCCGAGAGCGCATTCGCAGGCCTGGTGCCCGGCCCCGGCGCCGCCATGCTCAATCTCAACAAGGCCATGTCCGGCTGCATGCTGGACGGCATGCGCTTCATGGGCATTCCCGACGCCGAGTGGCTGGCCGAGAAGGCCCGCCGGCGCGCCGAGCGGGGCGAGATTGATCCGACAGACCTCAGTCGACAGGATCACATCTACCTCTACACCGGCGAGAAGGACCGGATCGTCGCGAGCCGTATCGTCCGACGAACCGCCGATTTCTATCGGGCGCTCGGCATCCCGGATGCCAATATCAGCCTGATCGAAAACAGGCTGGCGGGGCACGCATTCGTCACCGAGAGCGAAGGGCTGGCGTGCGGATCCAACAGATCGCCCTTCGTCACCGATTGCGACTACGATCAGGCCGGAGCGCTTCTCAAGCAGATCTATGGGCCGCTCGGCACACCCTCCCCGTCGCCCGCCGGCCATTACCTCCATTTCGATCAGCGTCCACACCTCGCCGGTCTGTCGCCGACAGGTCTGGCCGACACGGGGATCGTCTACATTCCTTCGACATGCGAGGCCACGCCGGGCTGCCGCATCCACATCGCCTTCCATGGCTGCGCCCAGAACGAGATCATGGTCGGCGACGCCTTTTACGCCAAGGCCGGCTTCGATCGCTGGGCGGATACCAACCGGTTGATCGTCCTGTTCCCGCAGACCAGAAGCACGCCGACCAACCCTCAGGGCTGTTGGGACTGGTGGGGCTATACCGGTCCGGACTTTCTCACCAGAACCGCACCGCAGATCAGGGCGGTGGAGGCCATGATCGCCCGGTTGGGAGAACCTGCCTCAGGCTCCTGACGAAACGCCGCATGCGACCTCGGAGCGACTGAGGCGAGCCCGTGCGAGCGAGTAAGCTCGGCGGCAGCGGAACGCGTCGGATGGGGGCATCGATGGTGATCTCGGAGGGACTGCAATCGCGAACGGCGCAGCGGCTTGCTGCGGCGGCGGCACTGGTCACGTTCACACTGGTGGCGGCCCCCGGCCTGATGACGGCACCGAGCGTGTCGTTTGCCGTCCGCGGCGCTCCGACTGAGCACGCACCGGCCGATGCCCGGCCCGCATCGGGCTACGACGTGCCCAGATCCGCCGAGCTGTTGGTCGCTGCCTACAGCGGCCTGCCCTACACACATCCCAGCGCCGCGACCGTCACGCGCCCCGACGGCTCGACTTTCACGGCTCATGATATCGATTGGCTGACCAAGCCCTGGATCAACCCGGTCTACTACGGCGTCCGTGTCGCTGGCTGGTCCGGGAGCACGCCATTCGGCGCCATGCTCGACTTCACGCACTCCAAAGCCATCGCCACGCTCGACAACGAAGAACGCTTCGAGGGCTCGAAGGACGGGACGGCAGTGCCGCCGCAGGCGAAGCTCGGGCAGGTGTTCAGACGGCTGGAATTCAGCCACGGTCACAACATCCTGACGCTCAACGGGCTCTATCGGCTCCCCTTCGGCAGCGCGCGCGTCAAACCCTACATCGGAGTCGGAGTTGGCGTGAACCTGCCGCATACCGAGATTTGGCTCGAGGGCGACGAGAAGCGAACCTACGAGTACCAGCTCGCCGGCCCGGCGACGCAAGCGCTGGTCGGCATCGAGCTTCGCCTGCCGCGCGCAACCTCGCTGTTTCTCGAGTACAAATTCAGCTTCTCCTGGTATCGCGCGCCGATGACGGGTCGCGATGGCGGCTGGCTCTACGAGGACCTGTGGCGACAGCTGACGGAGGAGCAGAGCAACAAGCCGCCGCTGGATGGCGTGCTGAGAACCGAACTCGCAACGCATCAGGTGGTCGGCGGACTTGGCATCAGGATCGGCGGCAATTCCGTTGCCGCCCCCTGAGGTCGACCCACGCCTCGCTGCGAAGTGCGTGATTGGCCTCTTCGCCTCGGCGCCCGACAGGTCTATCGTGCGATACGACCTGCCGAAGCCGGCGCGGAGCAAGCGCGATGACCAATCTGCAGCCCGACAAGGATGATCTCAGGGACGCCGAGGCGACGCTCAAGGGCGTCGTACGCACGACGCCGCTACTCGGCTCTGCCGCACTCGACCGCGAGCTTGGGGCACGGGTTCTGATCAAGGCCGAGAGCCTGCAGATCACCGGCTCTTTCAAGATGCGAGGTGCCTTCTACCGCCTGAGCCGGTTGGAGGCCGAGAAACGCAGATCCGGCGTTATCGCCTTCTCATCCGGGAATTTCGCGCAAGGCTTGGCAGCCGCCGGCACGCAGTTGGGTATTCCCGTGACGATCGTCATGCCGGAGGACGCGCCGGCGGCGAAGATCAAGGCGACCAGGGATTGGGGGGCGGAGGTCGTGCTGTCCCGGCATGGGCCGCGCAACCGGGAAGCCGTCGCAAGTGCACGCGCCCGCGAGATCGCCCAGGCGACCGGCGCCGTGCTGCTCCACCCCTTCGACGATCCGCTCATTGTCGCCGGTCAGTCGACGGCGGCGCTCGAGATGCTGCGTCAGGCGCATGATGACGGGACCGATCCCGATGCCGTGCTGGTTCCGGTCGGCGGCGGCGGCCTGATCGCAGGCGCCGCGCTGGCATGCCAGAGTTTCGACCCCGCTCCGGAGGTCTATGCCATCGAGCCGGCCGGCTATGACGATTTCGGGCGCTCGCTGACGGCAGGCGAGCGCCTCGCGAACGAGCGAAGCCTGCCAACGCTCTGCGACGCCCTCCAAGCCCAGATGCCCGGCGAGGTGCCCTTCGGTGTCGCAAAGGGCCGTGTGGTCAAGGGCGTCGCGGTCGGCGATGCGGCTGTTCGCCGGGCGATGGCGCTCGCGTTCCGTCACCTGAAAATCGTGCTCGAGCCGTCGGGCGCCGTTGCTCTCGCCGCCTTGCTCGACGGCACCATGCCCAAGCTTGCCGGCAAGACGGTTGCCGTGCTCGCCTCCGGCGGCAATGTCGCGTTGGATGATTTTGCCCGGCTGACAGCAGAGCACGGCATCAACTGAGGCAGTGACGCCTGCGCCTACTCGTCGGCAGCGGGCTCCGGGCCACTGGGTTGCTCCGGCGGCGCCGAGCGTCGGCGGTCCCCCTCGGCCATGCCTGATCCATTCGCGGCAGCCATTGCGGCGATGTCTGCCGGATTGGCCGACATGCCAGCGCCTTGGTTCTGGCGATAGCGGCTGTTGTCATGGCGATGCCGATTGCGGCGTCCGCGGAACTCGCCTTGCTGACCCCGGCCTTCGCCGTGGCCGCCCTGCCGACCGTCTCCGCCCTGGCGCCCCTCGTGGGAGCGCCCCTCGCTGCGGCCTTCACCCGATTGCTGCCGCGGCATCGCGGGCTGCGGCTCGAAGCCCCTCGGCATGTCGGCACCGCGAAACTCACCGTGGCGCATATGATCGGGCGCAAATGGTTGCTCGTCGTACCCCTCATCGTCGGCGTCGTAGCCGCCATCGCTCTGGCCGCCTTCCCCGCCCTGCAACTCGCCTTCCGGACCGCGCATGCGCTGCCCCATCTGCTCCTGAAACTGAGCCTGGGCCGCCATGATGATGCGATTGTAATGCTCGGCGTGCTGGAGATAGTTCTCGGCCATCACCTGATCGCCGGAAGACGTCGCATCGCGCGCCAGCGCCATGTACTTCTCGGCTATATGCGAGGCGGTACCTCGGATCTTCACATCCGGCCCGTTGCTCTCGTAGTTCCGAGACATCGGGCTTTGCCCCTTGCGGCCATTGCGGCCCCGGCCTCGTCTGTTCTGCTGTCCTGGCCTCATTCGGCTTCCGTCTTCCTCTAAAACCCGTCCCTACACGCACACATAGCCGAGAGGTCGGAGATCGCAGGACGATCCCAGCCTTGCCATGCGAGCAATCGCCCAGGGCTCGGCGTTGACGCCGCTCTGAGATCGCCTCGATCGTCCCCACATGGTCGCGAAGCCTAAGACATAGACGCGACCGCAACGACTTGAGCCCAACAGCCTGCCGATCGAACATGTTCGTCTCGGCCCGGCAAACCGGCTATGTCGATATGTCAGGACGTATGACGTGCTCTCTCATGAGTGACGAAGGTCATGGGTTCTCGAGGAGCTTTCCCACGCTCACTCGCTCTGGCCGGTGAGCGTCACTACGCCCCACCTGCAGCCCATCGTTTCCGCTTGCTTGTCAGCCTAGCGCGATGCCGGGCGAAATCCAACATTTTTTTTCATCAGGGGAAATGAAATTGTGGCTCAACGGCTACGACCCTGTCCCTGCCCGCGAGATCCGGAATGCATCGGATTGCCGAGTCGGGCAATCCAAGCTGCAATTTCCTAAACAAATCAATAACCGAACGGGCTTGGTGGGCTCCGATCTCGAGCACGACCGGTGGCCGGCCCAGGCGTTGCCATCCTGCAACTATCGCTCGGTAAGCGGTCAGGCCATCGCCCCCTCCATCCAGAGCCAGATGCGGATCGAAGTCCCTGACCTCCGGCTCGGCTTCGGACAGCTCCCGGCGCGTGAGATAAGGCGGGTTGGCGACAACGAGATCGACCGGCCCGCCGATGGCATCCAGCCAGTTGCCCTGGACGAAGCTGGCTCGCTGACCGACCCCGAGACGGTCGGTATTGCGGCGCGCCACCTCGAGCGCCGCCCAGGATCGATCCACACCGATCCCGCGCGCCGCAGGCAGCTCTGTCAGCAGCGCCGCCAGGATGGCGCCGCTGCCGGTGCCGAGGTCAACGATATGCAGCGAACGCCGGTCGCCGTCCATCGCCCGGGCAATATTCAAAGCCGCCTCGACCAGCCCCTCCGTTTCCGGCCGGGGGTCCAGAACGTCGGGGGTCACCTCGAAACCGAGACTCCAGAACTCCCGATGACCGACGATCCTCGAGACCGGTTCCCGCTGGAGCCTTCGCCTCCGGTGGTCCGCAAGTCGCGTCTCGGCCGCGCCGTCGAGGGTCCTATTCGGCGCCCGGAGCAGGTCGAGACGATCGACCGCCGCAGCATCCAGAACGAGCAGACGGGCATCGAGAGCCGCCGTCTCGATGCCCGCTGCGCGGAGCTCGGCCGTAAGACCGGCGATCGCTTCCGGCAAGCTCCGTCGCCCCTCAGGCATTCTCCCACTCCAGGAGGCGCGTCGCCTGGTCCTCCGCGATGAGCGCATCGACGAACTCGTCGAGCCCCTGTCCGTCCATCACCGTTGCGATGTTGTAGAGCGTCAGGTTGATCCGGTGATCGGTGACGCGGCCCTGCGGGAAATTGTAGGTGCGGATGCGCTGCGAGCGATCACCCGAGCCGACCTGACTCTTGCGCGCATCGGCCCGCTCCTGATCGGCTTTCTGCCGCTCCATGTCGTACAGGCGAGATTTCAAGACCTGCATGGCCTTGGCGCGATTCTGATGCTGCGACTTCTCGTTCGAGGTGACGACGAGCCCGGTCGGGAGATGGGTGATGCGCACCGCCGAGTCCGTCGTGTTGACATGCTGGCCGCCGGCGCCGGAGGACCGCATGGTGTCGATCCGGATGTCCTCGGCCCTGACCTCGATGTCGATGTCCTCGGCCTCGGGCAGAACGGCAACGGTGGCGGCGGAGGTATGGATGCGGCCGCTCGCCTCGGTCGCGGGCACGCGCTGGACGCGGTGGACGCCCGACTCGAACTTGAGCCGTGCGAACACGCCCTTGCCCTTGATCAGCGCAATGACCTCTTTGTAGCCGCCGAGATCGCTCTCGGAGGCCGAGATCAGCTCAGTTCGCCAGCCGTGCTGATCGGCATAGCGCTGATACATGCGGAAAAGGTCGGCCGCGAACAGCGCCGCCTCGTCGCCCCCCGTCCCGGCCCGGACCTCCAGGATGGCGCCCCCTTCGTCCGCCGCGTCCTTGGGCAGCAGCATCACCTGTAGCGACTTGGTCAGTACTTCGATCTTCTCGCCGAGGGGTTCGATCTCGGCCTCGGCGAGTTCCATCATCTCGATGCCGGTGCCGGCATCCGCGAGCAGGCCCTTAAGATCCTGCAGCTCCTTCTCGGCCTCATTGAGCCGGCGGATAGCCGCGACAACCGGCGTCAGCTCGGCATATTCCTTCGAGGACGACGCAAAGCTGGCCTGGTTGAGGCTGCCGCTCGACAGCGCCGCCTCGAGCGCAAGGTGGCGCTCGATCACCTTCTCGAGCTTCTCGCGGGGAATGCTGGTCATGAAGATCTATTCCTGATCGGATCGTTTGGATTTTCGAGGCGAGGGTGGCGCATTCACGCTACGGGTCGGACGGGCGAGCCCAACTAGGACACGCCGGTGCCCGGTCCATCGATCTCGACGCCGGTGCGGGTGGCGATCTCGACAAGCCGTTGCCTCAATCCAGGCGCGTCACGATCGATAAGGCCTCCGAGCTCGCCGCCAATCTTGGCAACGTCCATCGACAACACCGCGGCCTTGACCGGGCCGATATTCGCCGGCGCCATCGAGATGGACCGGAAGCCGAGGGCGATCAGCGCCATGGCCTCGAGCGGCCGGCCGGCGATCTCACCGCAGAGCGTCAGCGGCTTGCCGTGCCTATCGGCGGCAGAGACGATACTTCTCAGGGCCCTGAGCATGCTCGCGCTCAACACGTCGTAGCGCTGGGAGACCCGGCGGTTGTTGCGATCGGCGGCAAACAGATACTGAGACAGATCGTTCGAACCGACAGAGACGAAGTCGGCCGCTGCCATCAGGCGATCCAGCTCGAATAGGATCGACGGCACCTCGATCATGGCCCCGATGCGGACCTCGCGCGGCGGCGCCGTGCCTTTGGCTTCGAGACGCCGCAACTCCTCGCGGACGAGTTGCTTTGCCACCTCATATTCCGCGGTCGTCGACACCATCGGCATCATGACCTGCAGCTCGCGACCCGACGCCGCTCTGAGAAGGGCGCGAATCTGCGTTCTGAGCAGTCCCTTGCGATCAAGCGTCATCCGGAGGGCGCGCCAGCCGAGGGCCGGATTCTCTTCCTTCACGTGCTTGAAATAAGGAAGGAGCTTGTCGCCGCCAATATCGAGAGTACGAAAGACCACCGGCTTGCCGCCCGCGCCATCCAGAATGCGCCGGTAGATCGCCGTTTGCTTGTCCTTCAGGGGAAAGCGGTGCGCGATCATGAACTCGAGCTCGGTGCGAAACAGCCCAATGCCGTCGGCGCCCGACTGCGCCAGGTGTGGCAGGTCGACGAGCAGGCCGGCATTGATTTTGAGGCTGATCGCCTTGCCGTCTCTCGTGACCGCCGGCAGATCGCGAAGCCCGGCATAGCGCTGCTGACGGCGTGCGCGAAACCGCGCCTTGTCGGAGTAGGCCGCGATCACGTCGGGACCCGGTCGGATGTGCAGCTCGCCCGTCTCGGCGTCGACGATTGCGGCATCGCCTGGCTCGACGCTCTCGATCGCGCCCTTGGCCTCGCCGATCGCTGCAATTCCGAGCGCCTTGGCGACGATCGCCACATGGCTCTGAAGACTGCCTTCCTCGACGACGAGGCCCCTGAGACGGCTCCGGTCATAATCCAACAGCTCGGCCGGGCCCATCGTCCGGGCGACCAGGATGGTATCCTCCGGCAGGCTGTCGGAGGCGGCCGTGTCGGGCCGGCCGGAGAGCGTGCGCAACAGTCGGTCCGACAGATCATCCAGATCCTTGAAGCGCTCGCGCCAGAAGGAATCGGGCTGCCTCAGCATGCGCGCGCGCGTCTCGTTGCGCACGCGCTCGACCGCCGCCTGCGCTGTCAGCCCTTGCCCGATGGCCTCGCGCAGCCTGCGAATCCAGCCGGAATCATGCGCGAAGAGCCGATAGGACTCGAGCACGTCCCGGTGCTCGCCTGGGGCGGCCAGATCGCGGCGGTCCAGCATGGCGTCGATGACGACGCGCAGCCGCTTGATCGCGCGGGCCAGCCGCTTACGCTCCTCGCCGACGTCGTCCGCTACCAGCTGGGTGACCACCACCCTCGGTTCGTGCAGCACGATATGACCAAGCGCGATTCCATCCGACAACGTCAGTCCCTTGGCGAGCTGCATGCGCCGCCGGAGCGTCCCGGGCGACGTGACGGTCACGCCGGCGACGGCGCCCGAGGCCAGATGCTCGGCCAATACCATGGCCGTCGTCTGCAGCGCCTCTTGCTCCTCGGAGTCGTAGAGACGTTGCGTACGGTTCTGCACCACCAGAACGCCCAGGACATTGCCGGCGCGCTGGACCGGCACGCCCAGGAACGAGTGATAGATCTCCTCGCCGGTCTCTGGCCGGTAGGAGAACGCCGGATGGGCCTGCGCCTCCGATAGATTGACCGGCTCATTGCTCTCGGCGATCAAACCGACGAGGCCTTCGCCGCGCGTCATATGTGTCGTATGGACCGCGCCCTTGTTGAGGCCCTCGGTCGCGAACAGCTCGAGCGAGCCGTCCTGCCGGCGAATATAGATCGAGCAGACATCCGCCACCATGATGTTGGCGATCTGCTTGACGATCTTGTCGAGCCGCTCCTGGCCGCTGCCGGGCTCCGCCATGATCTGGCGAAGGCGGCGGATCAGGATGAGCGGCCCGGCATCCGCTGAGCTGGCCATCGTTCGGGTCCTCGGGCCTCGTCGTCAGCCGAGGGACCCGCCCGGTGAAAAGAGCCCTCGGCCTGTAGCGAAATTCAACGTCTCAACCGGCGTCGAGACCGTAGAGCGAATGCAGCGTTCGGACGGCGAGCTCCGTATAATCGGCGTTGAGGAGCACGCTGATCTTGATCTCGGAGGTCGAGATCGCCTCGATATTGATCCCCTTCGACGACAGCGCTTTGAACATCGAGGCGGCGACGCCGGCATGACTGCGCATGCCGATGCCGATCACCGACACCTTGACGACGTCCGTCGCTGCGCGGATGTCACGGTAGCCGATGTCGCTCTTGGCCTTTTTCAGGACCTCGAGCGAGCGGTCGAGATCGACGGCCGGCACCGTGAAGGTCATGGCTGTTGTCGTACCGTCCTCGGATACATTCTGGACGATCATATCGACGTTGATGTTGGCTTCGGCGAGAGGCCCGAAGATGGCGGCCGCCACGCCCGGCTTGTCCTGGATCTGAAACAGCGTGACCTTGGCCTCGTCCTTGGCGTAGGCAATACCGCTGACGACCTGCTTCTCCACGATCTCATCCTCGTCGCAAACAATCGTTCCAACGTCGTCGTACGAGCCGCCCCTGACCGGCGGCACGGCATCCGGCGCATCGAAGCTCGAGCGAACCCGGACGCGAACATTCTGCACCATGGCGAGCTCGACCGAGCGGATCTGCAGGACCTTGGCGCCGAGGGAGGCCATCTCCAGCATCTCCTCGTAGGAGATCCTCGACATGCGGCGCGCCTTGGGAACCATGCGCGGATCGGTCGTATAGACCCCGTCGACATCCGTATAGATGTCGCAAAGATCGGCCTCGAGTGCCGCGGCGATGGCGACGGCGCTGGTATCCGAGCCGCCGCGACCCAGCGTCGTCACGCGATTGTCGGGGCCGATGCCCTGAAAGCCGGTGATCACCGCCACCTCGCCCCGCTGCCAGCGGTTCTTGATCTCGGCGGCGGGGATATCGGTCATGCGGGCGGCGCCATGGGCGCCGTCGGTCTTGATCGGCACCTGCCAACCCTGCCAGGACCGCGCCTGGATACCCATCGACTGCAGGACGATCGCCAGCAACCCGGCGGTGACCTGCTCGCCGGTCGCCACCACGGCATCGTACTCGCGGGCATCGTGAAGCAGCGAGGCCTCCCGAACCCAGGCAACCAGCTGGTTGGTGGCCCCGGACATGGCCGAGACGACCACGGCCACCTGATTTCCCGCATCGACCTCGCGCCTGACATGCGCCGCCACGTTGCGAATGCGCTCGACATTCGCGACCGACGTGCCGCCGAATTTCATAACGACCGAGGCCATGTCACCCCATGCTGCGCGCGAGCAGGCGAGCTCTGGCGCAAGACGCTCCAATTCCGGGAAAACGCGCTGCCTGACCCGGGGGGGCCGGCTCATAAGGCCATAGACCGCCGCCAATGGGGGCGCAAGGGCTTTGGGCCGTCCGGCCGCCGGCTGCCTTGACAGCAGGCAGAGGTGACCGGTCTATGGGCAGATGAGCACTTCGACAGGAGCATCTGCCACTCTGGACCCGGCCGAGGTCGACCGTTTCCGCCGCATGGCCGAGGAGTGGTGGGATGCCAAGGGCAAGTTCCGGCCCCTGCATCAGATCGGACCTGCCCGCATCGGCTTCACGCGCGACGAGGCGACCCGCCATTTCGGCCGGGCCACTGGCAACCTCCGACCGCTGGAGGGGCTCAGCCTGATCGACATCGGCTGCGGCGGCGGGCTGGTGGCCGAGCCGCTGGCGCGATTGGGCGCCCGGGTGACCGGCATCGACCCGACCGAGCGCAACATCGAGATCGCCCGCCTGCACGCGGAGGCGAGCGGACTGGATATCGACTATCGGAGCGTGGTTGCCGAGGATGTCGCCGCTACTGGCGCGCGCTTCGACATCGTGGTCTGCCTCGAGGTGGTCGAGCATGTGCCGGACGTCGGGCAGTTCACGAAAGTCATCCGACAGCTTCTCGCTCCCGGCGGGCTGATGATCGTCTCGACCCTCAACCGGACGCTCAAGTCGTTCGCGCTGGCCATCGTCGGGGCGGAGTATGTGCTGCGCTGGCTTCCTCGCGGCACCCATCGCTGGGACCGTTTCGTGACACCGGAAGAGCTGAGGCGCCACCTCGAGGCCGCCGGGCTCAGTCAGCGCGAGATCCGGGGAATGGTCTACAATCCTCTGGCCGATGTCTGGTCGCTCGGGCAGGACACGGATGTGAACTATCTCGTCTCCGCCACCGAGGCATGAGGGCGGGGCGGTCTCACATCGCCGCGCCCGCGACCTCGCGAATGGTGACCTGGAGATCGGACAGCATCGCCTCGAGCAGCGCCTCCCCTTTCTCCCCCGTCGCCAGTGTCGGGTCGCCGTAGGCCCCGCTCGGACTGTAGTTGGGCGACGACGCGTCCGAGGGGGTGAGCGCCCCCGGTCGCGGACCATCCGGATGAACGGGGGAGGCAACCGCGCGCGCCATGTCGACCCATTCGGGCAAGCTCGCGAGCATCCGCGAGGTTTCGAGCTCGTCGGCATGGCTGCCGTAGGGTTGCTCGGCAATCCGGGCGGCCGTCTCGCGATAGCGCGGGCCGGCATGGATTTTCAGATGATGACAACCGGGCCGTCCGGTGATCACCTCGGCGATCGGCGGCCCAGTGCTGACCCCGGTGTCGAGAACGAGCACGGCGCGTGCGCCATGTCCCTGCAATGACGTGACAATCTCCCCGATGACGGCCGCGAAGGTTGCGCGCTGCAGCGTGATGCTGCCGGCATACGCCGCAAAGGCCGGATAGTAGCCATAGCTGACGACGGGCCAGGCGATGAGATCGATACCGTCACTATACAACCGGGCCGCCAGGCGATCGACGATCCAGTCGGCCTGCAGAGCATCGCTTCCCATCGGCAAGTGAAATCCGTGCTCCTTGGCGCCGGCACCGACGGGCAGGATGGCCAGTCCGCCGGCCCGCAGGCGCCGTTCAACGGCATCCCAGGGCAGAGCCGCGACCCGATGCCCCTCGTCACGCAATGCAGACACGGATTGATTGGACATGGCGATCACCTACTTGAGCCTGAGCGTGATCAAAGACTATAGGTTGCATCGGCTCACGGAAGATGGCTTGGACAAGCCGATGACCGCCTCGCTTTCGGCCGATTACTGGGTCTATGGTCATACTGAGCCATAGGGTCAGGGCCGCATTAGGGAGCTATCGAGGCATGCCGAGCTGGCTGCGAAAAGCGCTGTCTCTCATCACCGCGCTCGCAACGGCGGCAAGCATTGATCTGCAGCCGCTGGCCATAGCGCAAGCCAGCGAGACGAGCACCTCGTGCCAAGTCGACGACGAGAGCGCCTTCCGTGCTGAGATCGACAAGCTGACGGCCGAGACACTCAGGAGCAGCCTCGACGGCGTCGACTATCAGGCCGTCGTCAACGACGAGTGGCGCAAGCTCTACATGGACGAGTTCCTCGACCGGCGCGTTGCCGCAGCCGTCGACGAGATCAAGGAGGAGTCGGGCTATCTCGACCTCTTGAAGACGCTCACCTCCAAGGAGGCGACACAGAAGCTGACGACGACGGTGGCCGAGCGGGTCTATCGGTCCGAGGAGATGAAGGCGGCTATCGAGCGGCTCGTCACCGAGGTCGGCAAGACCCTGGCGACCCGTATCGAGCTCGGGGCGCTGGATGCAAAGCTGCCGGCCGTCGCCTGCGTCCGGGCCTATCTCGGGCCCCGCTATGGCTCCTCGATCTCGCTCATGGTCTCCGAGGATACCGGCACGGCCTTCGAGATCACGCCTGCAACCGGCGCCGCCGAGGTCGGGAACGCCGATATCGCCCTCTCCACCAAGGGGATCATCGCCGGCACCGTCGTACTCATCGTGCGGCGGACCCTCTCCAACATGGCACGGCGCGTCGGCCAGCGCGTGGTCGGTGCCGTGCTCGGCCGGCTGGTCTCGGTTGTGGCGACCGGTGTCGGCCTGGTGCTGATCGCCAAGGATATCTGGGACATGCGCCACGGCGTGATGCCCATCATCGAGACCGAGATGAAGTCGGAGGAGACGAAGTCGAGTGTCAGGGAGGAGCTCGCCTCGGCGATCTCGGAGCAGCTCGGCCAGCATCTGACGGAGGTCAGTGCCGCCACCGCCGACCACATCGTCGCCCTTTGGCACGATTTCCGTCAGGCACACACCAAGGTGGTCGAACTCGCCGAGCGGTTCCCGAGCTTCAAGGCCTACCTCGACAGCGTCGGCCGGGAGAGCCTGCCGCGCGTCGACCGCGTGGTCGCCCTCATCCTCGCAAAGGAAAGGGAGGCCGGGGTCGTCCGCCGTCTGGAGGACGGAACGCTCGACGAGGCTGTGAAGCGACTGCCGGAACCCGCATTGATCATTGCCAACGACCTGCAATCGCTGCAGACAGCGCTCGACTGGCGCGCCCTTGCCGGCAACGACCTGGAGCGCGTCGTTTCCCTTGAGCTTCATCGGCTGACCGATCCGACCAAGCTCACGCGCTCCGGCCTCGAGCGTATCCTCTCGCTGGGGGATACTATCGTCATCCGGCGTATTGCCGCCCAGCCGGCAGCGGCGCGCGCGCAATTGCTGTCGCTTCCAGCCGACCGCTTGAAGGTTCTCGCCACATCCCTTGGCACCGACGAGATGACATCGCTCGCGGGCTACCTCGAAGGCCTCAGCCCGCAGGCGCGGCCCCGACTACTCGAGGCCGTGTCGGCAGACCCTGGGCGCATGCAGATCTTCGCCAAGCCGCATGTGGCGACGGCCATCAAGGGAAGCCGGGATCAGGCCCGGGCCGTGGAGATGGTGCTCGGGTCGCCGGCCATCCTCGATTGGCCGACGATCAAGAGTGACGTCATGGAGGTCGTCAAGGGTGAGGTGCACCCACTACTGCTGTGGGAGACTCATCGCGTGGCGGCCGTGCTCGCCGCATTCGGGCTCGTCCTTGTGCTGCTCGTGTTGCGACGGTTGCTTGCCGTTCCCCGGCGCGCGGCATCTTGATGGGGCGGTCCGGCGAAATGGCCCTCTATTCCGTCGAGCAGCTGCAAGGCCGCCGTATCGAGGAAGGTCCGCTGCTCTTCGCGGTCGCGATCAGCGCTGCGAATATTCTCAAGGATTTGCGCGAGCACATCACGAATACGTTTGGTGGCCGGATGAGCCGCTACGAGACGCTGGCCGAACAGGCGATCGAGCGCGCGCTCGACAGTCTAAAGGCGAAGGCCCGGGACGGCGGCTTCGACGGAGTCATCGGCGTCAGAATCGGCCATCCGAAAATCGTCGAGGGTGGCGTCGAGGTCGTCGTCTATGGTACGCCGTTCCGCTATGTCGAGGGGGCTCCTTGAGCCAATCTCCGACACTATCAGGCTGGCGACCCGGAACCAACGGGTCGCGAATACAGAGGGATTGTCATGAGACTGACCGCACCGACCGCCGTTGTCTTCTTCCTCTCGCTCCTCTTGGCGATCCTGGCGCTCATCGCCTATTTCGGCGGCATCGCCATTCCGGTCGTCGGCGGCAACACCTTCATCTCGCTACTGGTCGCCTACATCATCCTCGTGCTCGGCAACATTATCCGAGGGATATGAGGCAAACAGGTTTGTCCGGCACCGGATCGCCCGCTCAATTCGGTGGCGATCCGGTTGACGGTGAGCGCCGTAGCCTGCGACCCAAAGGGCGTGACCTCCGCTTCGGGGAGGAGCTGTCACAAATCAAGTCCACCGACAGTCGGTGAAAGCGCGTAGCGCGAACTGTTTACCCTTACGCTGGATTGTCTGCATTCACACTGATCAAATGACTATCTTGCTCGCCGCGTCAGACAAGTTGCGGAAAAGGAGCATAGGCCCGTGTCAAGGATCGTGGGAACTAACCGTATCGATATCATCCGTGGCGGCCCCCGCGCCGATTCGATCTACGGGCTCGGCGGCGGTGATTTTCTCTACGGCAATGGCGGTTTTGATAAGATCTACGGCGGCACTGGCAACGACAAGATCTACGGCGGCGACTATCGCGACTCATTGTACGGACAGGCCGGCAACGACATCATTCGCGGCGGCTCTGGAAACGACACCATTTTTGGCGGCGTCGGGAATGACAAGATCTATGGCGATTCCGGAAAGGACATCGCTCGTGGCGGTTCCGGAAACGATGTGATCTCAGGCGGTGACGCCGGCGACAAGTTGTACGGGGAATCCGGCAACGACAGGATCAATGGCGGCGATGGCAACGACCTCATTGCAGGCGGGACAGGCATCGATGTCATGAACGGAGGAAACGGCGCCGATCGCTTTGTTTTCGGCGCCTCCGACGCACTGAGAAGCGCGTCCGGCAAGGTCGACACGATCGTGGGCTTCAAGGGCGTCTTCCAAGGTGGTACGGACAAGATCGACCTGTCACACGTGCCGAATGTGGTGTTTCAAACGTTCGATCTACTCGGTGGAGGCAAGCTTCTGCAGTTCGCTGCCAACAACGGCGCCGGTCCGCTCAACGAGGTTTTCATCACGGGTATCACGGTAATCGACAACGCCGATTTCATCATCTGAGGACGGCACCCACGCGCTCCGGATGCTCGCGCGTTCAAACTGCGTCCAAACACCCAATCCTCGCAGGGTCACGTCTCAGACGTGACCCTGCCTTTCTCGATCAAGACCTACCGCACATCTACGAACCGCCCGGCGATCGCGGCAGCGGCCGCCATGACCGGTGAGACGAGGTGGGTACGGCCCTTGTAGCCCTGCCGGCCCTCGAAGTTCCGGTTGGACGTCGAGGCGCACCGCTCCTCGGGTTTGAGCTGGTCCGGATTCATGCCGAGGCACATCGAGCAGCCTGGCTCGCGCCATTCGAAACCGGCGGCCTTGAAGATCTTGTCCAGCCCCTCGGCCTCGGCCTGGGCTTTGACGAGACCGGAGCCCGGCACGATCATGGCCCGGAGCGTCGAAGCAACCGTCTTGCCGTCCACGACCTTGGCAACCGCTCTTAGATCCTCGATCCGGCCATTGGTGCATGAGCCGATGAATATGCGATCAAGTGTGATGTCCGTCACCTTGGTGCCGGGTGTCAGGCCCATGTATTTGAGCGCGTTCCACTTGCTCTCGCGACGCTTCGGATCGGCGATGTCGTCGGGATTGGGCACGACTCCGGCCACCGAGACGACATCCTCCGGACTCGTCCCCCAGGTGACGAGTGGCGGCAGCTTGGCGGCGTCGAGCTTGAGCTCGCGGTCCCAATGGGCGCCGTCATCGGAGTGCAGCGTCTCCCAGTAGCGGCGTGCCTCGTCCCAGAGCTTGCCTTTGGGCGAGCGCGGACGATCCTTGAAATAGGCGACGGTGTTTTCGTCGGGAGCGATAAGACCGGCACGAGCGCCGCCCTCGATCGACATGTTGCAGACGGTCATCCGGCCTTCGATCGAGAGATCGCGGATGGCCTCCCCGGCATATTCGACGACATAACCGGTTCCGCCGGCAGTGCCGATCTCGCCGATGATGGCGAGCACGATATCCTTCGGCGTCACACCCTCCGGCCGCTTGCCATCGACCGTGATACGGAAATTCTTGGACTTCTTCTGGCTGAGCGTCTGGGTGGCCAGCACATGCTCGACCTCGGAGGTGCCGATGCCGTGGGCCAGCGCGCCGAAAGCGCCATGCGTCGAGGTGTGGCTATCACCGCAGACGATCGTCGTGCCGGGAAGCGTGAACCCCTGCTCGGGTCCGACCACGTGAACGATGCCCTGGCGCCTGTCGACTTCGTTGAAATACTCGATGTCGAACTCAGCGCAGTTCTCGGCCAGAGTCTTGACCTGGAGCGCCGATTCCGGATCGTCGATGCCATGCGAGCGGTCGGTGGTCGGCACGTTGTGGTCGACGACGGCGAGAGTCTTGCCGGGCGCTCTCACCTTGCGGCCCGACATCCGCAAGCCCTCAAAGGCCTGTGGGCTCGTCACTTCGTGGACAAGGTGGCGATCGATGTAGATGAGGCAGGTGCCATCGTCGGCTTGGTCGACCAGATGGTCATTCCAGATCTTGTCGTAGAGCGTCGTTTTGGCCATGGGCTCACTCGTCCCGTCGTAGGCAGGCCCTGAGGCCGGCACAGTCTTGCAATTGCGGTCATCCATTGCGTGAAAAAGCCGCCGGCTGCAAGTGGCCGGGGGTCGCGGCGGCGCCCCGACTTGACCGAGGGCCCCATCGAGCTCACCGGAACGTGACCCTCGACGTTGTGTCGCGGCGCTAGTCTTGCCTCTCGAGCCCAGCCAGATCGGAGGTCTCCATGCGTCGCCACCAGCTCCAATCGTGCCTTCTCGCAATGTTCGCCCTGGCCTTCGCGGCTGCCGGGACCCGGGCCGAAACGATTGTGAAGCCGAGCCCCAAGTCCGTCGCCGAGACCGTCGATCGTCTCGAGAAGGCAGCCGTCGGCAAGGGCATGACTCTGTTCGGCCGCATCGACCACGGGGCGGGCGCGACGGCAGCTGGCCTCTCTCTGCCGGCGATGGTTCTCGTTCAGTTCGGCAATCCCAAGGGCGGCACGCCGCTCATGCAGGCCGAGCCGACCATGGGGCTCTCGCTACCTCTCAAAGTACTCGTCTGGCAAGGCAGCGATGGAAAAGTGCAGGTCGCCTACGACCCTCCCGCCGATCTCGCCAGATTGCGGAACCTCGCGAGCAACCACCCGGTCCTCGAAAAGATCGGCGCCGCGCTCGATGCCATCACCTCTGAGGCGATTGCGCCTTGAGGGTCCGCGACATGATGAGCGCGGGAATGCGATCACCGGAGCCGCTGCAATCGCTGGTTTCGCCGGTGACCACAAAGCCCTGCCGCTCATAGAATCGGATGGCCTGAGCATTGGCCGGCTCGACTTCGAGATCGATCGCCTCTGCCGTCGGGACAGCGGCGAGGCCGGCGTCCAAAAGGCGTCCGCCGATGCCACGGCGTTGCACGTCCGGAAGCACATAGAGCCGATCGAGCTTCAGACGGCCGGCGTCGCCAGCCCCCAGCGACAGCGTTCCGACGATCCGGCCGTCCTCGACCGCCACGAGAAACCGGGCTCCCGACCGATCGATCCCCTTGGCGAGGCTCTCGACCGAATGCCAACGACGGGTGATTTCGGCCACACGATCGGGACCGTAGATCCCGTCATAAGTCGCGTGCCAGGTCTGGCCGAGAAGTGCGCTGACGGCGGCCAGATCCTCGCGCCGGGCGATGCGGATTTCGACTGGCATCTCGACCTCCGAAGACGACAAGGGCAGCCCCAGGGCTGCCCTTGCCGACGTCCGATCGCCAGGGTCGCTGGCTACTTCTGCTCCTCGGCCGGCGTTTCCTCGCCGAGGTTGACCTCATGCGCGGTCGCCTCGGTGACCAGCACGCGCGCCTGTCCCATCCAGTCCTCGCGCTCGATGCGGCCGTTGAGGCTCATGGCCTCGTCGACGCGCACCAGATCCTCATCCGACAGATTGGCGATCTGCTCGAATTTCGTGATGCCGATCTTGTTGAGCCGCTTCTCCAGATCCTCGGCAATGCCGGTGATCTTCTTGAGATCGTCCGGCTCGCCCTTCGGCTTCTTGAAGCCCTTCCAGTTGTCGATGGCCTGGAGCTTCTTGCCGCGGGCGTCCGTGCGCTCGAAGATGCGCGCCGCCTTACCCTTGAGGCCGCGGAGGTAGTAGAGCTTGGCCCGGCGGACCCGGCCGCGGCGGACGACCTCGATGGAGTCCACCATCGGCGAATAGAGCGGGAAGACGCGCTCGACGCCCTCGCCATAAGAAATCTTGCGCACCGTGAAATTGGCATTGATGCCCTGGCCGGCGCGGGCGATGCAGAGCCCCTCGTAGATCTGCACGCGGGAGTTCTCACCCTCGACGATCTTGACGCCCACCTTGAGCGTGTCGCCGGGCTCGAACGGGGGCACCGGACGCTTGGCAACCAGTTGATCGACCTGCTCTTTTTCGAGCTGCTGGAGGATATTCATTGTCGTTGTCCTTGTGCAGCGCAGAGGAGCGGCGGCCCGTGAAGGTCTCTGCCAGCGCGGCGGGGAAGACGGACGTGCCGCCGGACCCGATGCCCGCGCCGAGACGGCGCTCATGCAACCCATGATTGGGGATTTCGCGGGAGGTTGTAGCGGAAGCCGGGGCGGTTGTCGATAGCTACTCGTTCACCGTAGCCGACAAATTCGGCAGAAATCAGTGTCAGTCCGCTCGATTTCTGACGTGCATCTCTGATCAGAGAGTTCTCATCGGTAGCCATGCGTAGCGCACTTCCATCGCCTCCCACGACATCGCCCGGCTTCCGAGCTTGTGATTGTCTGAGACGGGCGATAGTCGCGGAACCATCAATCTGAGCGAGGCGCCCGGCTGGCGTTCGATGAATGACCTTGGTATTTGGCACGCGGCCATCGGGCATTCGTCAACGCTCTTTCAGATCGACGGAACAAAGCGCATGTATGATTTGATCCGGCAAGGCTCCATCATGCGACCGCAGGACTAACAGCGATCTTCATCCCAAGTTATTCTTGAGAAACGTGACCGTCCTACCCCACGCGAGTTCCGCCGCCGCCTTGTCGTACCGCGCGGCGTTGGTGTCGTTGTTGAAGGCGTGCTGGGCGCCTTCGTACATGTGGAGCTCGTAGGACTTGCCCGCTGCCTTCAGCGCCGTCTCGTAATCCGCGATGCCGGCGTTGATACGCTCGTCCTTCCCGGCGTAGTGCAGCATGAGCTTCGCCTTGATGTCGGGCACGCGGTCGGCCGAAAGCTGGCGGCCGTAATAGGCGACGCCGGCGTCCAGATGCTCGGCGTGGGCGGCCAGCTGATTGACCATGCCGCCGCCCCAGCAGAAGCCGACGGCGCCGGTCTTGCCGGTGCTCTCGGGGATCGAGCGGGCGAAGTCGACCGCCCCGACCAGGCGCACGATCGCCGCCTTCGCATCGAGCTTGCCAATGAGATCGCGGGCCTTGTCCTCGTCCTCGGGCGTCCCGCCTTCCTTCGTCAGCACATCGGGTGCGATGGCGATGAAGCCTTCGAGCGCGATGCGGCGCGCCACATCCTTGATGTGCGGGTTGAGACCCCGGTTCTCATGGATGACAATGACGGCCGGGCGCTTTGCCCCCTCCTTCGACCAAACGAGATATGCCCGAACATCGCCATCGAGGCTCGAATAGGCCTGGGAGGCGGTGGCGAGCCGCGGGTCGTCCTCGGCCACCAAGGCCGCCCGCGCGTAATCGTTGGCGAGGACGCCAAGCAGCGCCGAGGCCGCCGCAGCCCCGCCCGCCAACAACGTCAGGCGCTCCAAGAAGGCGCGCCGGGTGATCTGGCCATGGGTGAATGCGTCGTAGAGGTTGATGATATCCTGGCTCAAGGGCATCGGCATGGCTCCCTTTGGTGATCGGCGAAGGATACAGTTTGTCTGATAGCAATACGGCCTGGACGCGGCACCGGATCAGGCTTTTTCGAACGCGCCGCTCGCCAGGGCTACGCCGACGCTCACCACGGCGATGCCCGCGATCGCCTCGATGCCGATCGTCTCGCCGAGGAGCGGCACCGCCATCAGCGCCACGACGCCCGGAATGAGCGAGATGAAGGCCGCCGCCCGCGAGGCCCCGAGCTGGCGCACGCCATAGGCGAAGAGCGTCATGCCCAGCAGACCGGCAAACAGGCCCTGCGCCACCACCTGCATGGCAACCTCGGATAGAGAGGCATGCATGACCCGCGACGGCGCGCCCAAGGCGATCGCACCTACATCGCACATCAACGCGACCGCTGACACGATGGCCGTCGCATGCAGCGCCGAGACGCCCGCCCGTTTCATCGTGACGGTGTAGATCGCCCAACTCGCGGCAGCAGCCATCAACACGAGGTAGCCGTGCCACTGCGCATGCGCACCGGCAAGCGCGCTGAACAGGCCGAGCAAGCCGACACCTCCGAGAATGAGGGCGAAGCCGCCGATCCGTGCCATCGTGAAGCGTTCCCCCAGAACGATACCCGACAGCAGGGCGGCAAACATCGGCATGGTGCCCGATAGCATGGCACCGGCATTGGCGGCCGGCGACCACCGCATGCCGATGCCGATCAGAATCTGGAACGGTAGGCCGGCTCCGAGCCCCATGAGGAGTGTACCCCGCCAGCCCATCGCACCGGCCTTGAGGCCATGCCGGAGGATGACCGGCGCCAGCACGCAAGCCGGAATGCCGTAGCGAAACAACGCCAAGTCGAAGGCCGTCATCGATGTCTTGATGGCGTGGCTCGTGGCGACCGTCCAGGCACTCCAGACAATGACCGTGAGCAACAAGGCTCCACGCCCGGGCCATAGGCTCCGAGCAGCAACTGGCGATGGAACGGCAAGCGTGTCGGTGCTCAAGAGCAGGCCTCGGTACGGATTCGATCGTCCTGCATGACACGACGGGCCACTGGCTGTCTCCTGCCGTTCGGCTCAGCAGCCATGCGGCAGCAGCGCCCTTTGCCTGCCGTGCGGGACAGGCTACACGCCCGCCATGCGATCGAACGACCGTTCCATCCTCATAACCGGCGCGTCCTCGGGCATCGGGCTGGCGACAGCGACCCTCCTCAACTCGCGCGGCTGGCGAGTCTTGGCGACGGCCCGCCGCGACGCCGACCTGCAGCATCTCGAGACCATGGGGCTTGAGGCGCTACCGCTCGAGCTCAGCCGTCCCGCGTCCATCGAGGCCTGTGCGCAGGCCGCGCTCGATCGCACTGGCGGGCAGCTCACCGCGCTCTTCAACAATGCCGCCTACGGCCAGCCGGGCGCGGTCGAGGACCTCACGGTCGAGGTGCTGAAGGCGCAGTTCGAGGTCAATCTCTTCGCCTGGCACGACCTGACGCGACGCATCCTGCCGGCGATGCGACGAACCGGGCAGGGCCGGATCGTCCAATGCTCGAGCGTTCTTGGATTTGTCGCTCCGCCCTATCGCGGCGCCTACAATGCCTCGAAGCACGCGCTGGAAGCGCTGTCGGATTCATTGCGTTTCGAGCTGCACGGTTCAGGGATCCACGTCTCGATCATCGAGCCGGGACCGATCGAGACCAGATTTGTCGCCAACGCCATAGAGATGTTCCGCCTCAATGTGCCGTTCGCGGGCTCGGCACACGAGGTCGAGTATCGTCGCCGTCTCGCCGCCATGGAGGCCGGCGGCAAGAGGCGCGGCAAGCTCGGGCCCGAAGCGGTGGCGCTCAAGGTCGCACATGCCGTCGAGAGCCCGCGGCCCAAGGTCCGCTACCGCGTCACCACGGCGACGCATCTGGCAGCCGTCGGCAAACGCCTGCTGCCTCCCTCGCTGATGGACGTTCTCGTGCGTAAGGGCTGATGAGCGGCCGCCAGCGACCTCTGGTGACCTATGGGCGGTCCGGAATGGCCGTGTCGATGCCGCGCGGAATGGCTTTCTCCGCATCGTACATCGGCAGACTGACGAGGCGGGCGGCGGACAGCGTGCCGTCGCGCAACCGCACCTCGACGGCTTGCGGCTCGGCGTCCGCAGCCTTGTCGAGCCGGACGATGGCCGTGCCGCATTCGAGATAAGGCGACCAGGCCGCCGCCGTGACGCGGCCGATGGCGCGACCGGCACGCACCACCTCGCCATCGACCAGCGGCTCGCCGGCCGGACACTGAAGGCCGTGCAGGAGAAGACCGCGATCCGCGCGCTCGAGCGCAGACTTGCCAATGAAGTCAGGCTTGCGCATGTCGACGAAGCCGCCCAGTCCCGCCTGATATGGGTTCATGGTCTCGTCCATGTCCGAGAGGTTGTTCAGGATGCCCGATTCGATACGTCGGATGTCCATCGAGTCGAGACCGCAAATGCCGAGACCGAACGGCTTACCGGCGGCGAGCACATGATTCCAGAGCCGCTCGCCATCGATAGGCGCCTCCTCGGGCAACGTGTACCATTCGAAACCGACCTCACCGGTCCAGCCGGTGCGCGAGACGATGACAGGCTGGCCGCCCATGCGCAGACGTGCGACGGCGAAATAGGAAAAGTCGGGTGGCATACCGTCGTCGGCAGCTGCGGCGAGCACATCGAGCGCACGCGGTCCCTGCACCTGGCTGACCCATGAGCGGGGATCGCGAATGCGAACATTCATGCCCTGGGCCTGCGCCACGAGCCAGGAATAGACAGGACCGTCGGCCTGCACGTACCAGAACTTGTCCGGGGCGAGCCGCATCAGAATGCCGTCGCAAAGAATGCCGCCATCGGGATAGAGCAAGAGGCCATAGCCCGCCCGGCCTGGCTTCAAGGTCGAGCAGTTTCGGGTGAAGAGCTTGTTGCACAACGCCTCGGCATCCGGGCCGGCGATCTCGGTCGGGCGCTCGCCGGTGTCGACCAGACCGGCCTCTCGACGCTGCTTCCAGTATTCCTCGAAGCGGTCGCCACCCTGGTCGACCGCCATCAGGCGGTTGTTGTAGACGCAGTACTTGGCACCCCGCTGCTGGTGAAGGCGGTGATATGGACCGCCCCAGAGGCCGTAGTTCCAGCCGCCCTCGTCGAAGGAGGCGATGACATTGCGCTTCAGATGACCGGTCACTGCCGTCCTCCATTGCTCAGAACAGAGTACGCGGCATCAGCCGACAGCGAGCCCGAGTGCTTGGGCGACCATGGCCTGGAAGTGATGCACGCCGTGCTCGCTCAGCGCCGGATTGGCAGGATCGATGACGAAGCGCCCCTGATTGTAGCCCTTTGATTTGAGGCCGCGTTGAACGCTTTCGCATAACGCGATGTCTTCGGGCTGCAGCGTCTCGTTCATGTATCGCATCGCGGAGCGAATCTGCTCGGTCGGCTCCGGCGAGGGCAGAAACCAGTCCAGGTACTCGGCGGTGCGCTCAGGCCCTGACGGCATCATGATGAGCGAGGAAATGTTGGGATCGCCCGGATAGACCCAGATCGTCAGATTGGGCCAGATGTACCAGCCGGCATAACCGAACTCGACATCGCCCTTCTTGAACGCATAGGCCTTGTTCGAGGCCCGCGAGGCTTCGGAAATCTGACTGACGAAACGGCCGTTGATCACGTTGCGATAGCTGTCCATGTCCACGAGATCAACGAAATCCTTGTGGGCTGGATGGCAATGATAGCACTCGAGGAAGTTGTCGATCACGACCTTCCAGTTGGCGGCGATGTCGAAGCGGTCCCGATGCGCAAAGACCATCTCGTCGACGCGCGGACAGTATTTTCGGATTTCGTCCTCGAGCCCCTGCATCTCCTCTTTGAGCGCGCGTGCGCCAGGATCGAGATTGACGAACACGAAGCCGCAGAGCTCGTCGACGAGCACCGGCTTCAGATCGAAGCGGCAGCGCTCGAAGTCGGGCATCGATTTGGTCAACCGGGCCGCCTTCAAGGTTCCGTCGATGTTGTAAGTCCAGGCATGGTAGGGGCAGACCAGCGCCTTGGCCGAGCCATCACCTTTGACGAGCTCATGACCGCGATGCTGGCAGACGTTGTAAAAGGCCCGGAGCGCGCCGTCTTTGCCGCGAATGACGAGAACACTCTGCTCGTGGATCTCGGTCGTGATGTAGTCGCCCGGCTTCTGCAGCCGACTCTTGTGTCCGGCGCACCACCAGCTCCTGGCGAAGATCGCCTCCTTCTCCGCTTCGAACACCGCAGGGTCGGTGTAGGCCCGTGCCGGCAGGGTATAGGACCGCTCCGCCCGGTTGCAGAACTCCGCATCTCCCTCGCGACGATCGAGAACGTCAATGGACATAGGCGGGTGCTCCCTGAATTGCATGGCTTGATAATTCTCCATAACCTAGCGTTCCTCTCATTGAGGCTCAAACGACGAATTCTTGGCAATTTGCCCAACGACAAGTTATGCAAAAAGATCTCCCACCCCTGGCGACCCTCGTCGCCTTCGAAGCCGCCGGGCGACTGCAAAGCTTCACCCGGGCAGCGGCCGAGCTCGGGCTGACCCAGGCCGCTGTATCGAAGCAGATGCGGTCGCTCGAGGCTTATCTGGGCGTCCGGCTGTTCGACCGCTCGCATCGCGCCGTTTCACTCACGGCCGCGGGGCGCGCCTATCTGCACACGGTGGTCACGGCGCTGACCCACGTCGCCCATGCCACGCGCGAGCTCAAGCCCGTCGCCACCCAGCAGAGACTACGGATCGCTGCCGATCATTCTGTCGCCCATCTCTGGCTGATGCCGCGCCTGACCGCACTGATGGATCTCGACCGGACAATGACGTTCCACCTGGTCGTGTCCGATGCCGAGGCCACGCTGCTCAGCAACGAGGTCGACATGGCGATCCTGCATGGCGAGGGACGCTGGACGACCCATGAATCCGAGCTCCTGTTCCCAGAAATCGTCTTCCCCGTCTGCAGCCCGACCTATCAGCGCGCCTTGGGCGTGATCGACACGCCTGCCGAGCTCCTGCGTGGCCGGCTCATCGACCTGGAGGACGAGAACTGGACCTGGATCAACTGGCGAATCTGGTTGACGCACCATGGCGTCGGCCTGCCGGCGAGCCAGCGCTCGCTCACGATCGGCAATTACCCGCTGGTGCTCGAGGCCGCGCGCCGCGGCCATGGCGTGGCCCTCGCCTGGCAGACGCTCATCGAGAGCGATCTGGCCTCGGGTACCCTCGTCCGCCCGATCGATCAGCTGGTCGAGACGCGGTTCGGCTACTATCTGGCCTGGCCACGATCCCGGCCACCGTCTTCGGCTGCGGCCGCCTGTCGCGATTGGCTGCGTGGCGAGATCGCCGCCACAGCTTCGGAGTAGGTGGCGCACCGCCATTGCGATCAAGCGGGGGCGACTCTGCCGTGACACGGTCGCGATCCAACTCGTGAGCGTGGATAGGGAACAGATCGACCGATCCCTCTGGTTCATCAACGGCCACTTCAGCGACGACATCACGCTCGATGACGTGGCCGAGGTGGCGCACGTCACCCGCCACCATCTGGCGCATGTCTTCGGCCGGATGACCGGACGAGCCGTCATGGCCTATGTACGCGGGCTCCGCCTTTCGGCGGCCGCGCAGGACCTGGCAAACGGCGCGCCCGATATCCTGTCGGTCGCTCTCGATGCCGGCTACGGTTCTCACGAGGCCTTCAGCCGGGCGTTTCGCGATCTCTTCGGCTTGGCGCCGGAGGAAATCCGCGCCAAACGATCAACCGCCCAACGCAATCTGACGAAGCCAATCCTCGTGGAAAGGATCTCATCGGACGCGCTCGGGCCACACCGCTTGGCGGAGAGCAAGACTATACGCATTGCCGGTCTCAGCCGGACTCTGTCGTTCGACGACATGCGGACCATACCGGCGCAATGGCAGACATTCATCCCGCATCTGGGCCACGTGCCTGGCGAGGTATCGGGCACCAGTTATGGCGTCTGCGCCAACATGACCGACAGCGGCATGGACTATCTGACCGGTGTCGAGGTGAGGGGCGGCAGCGACCTGCCAAAGGCCCTTGCAGCCGTGACGACTCCGGCCGCCCGTTACGCCGTGTTCCATCATGTCGGTCACGTCTCCCGCGTCGGTGACAGTTGGGGAGCGATCTGGGGTGGAGCGCTCCAGTCTGCGGGCGTGACGGCGGCGGACACACCGTTTTTCGAGCGCTATGGTCCATCGTTCGATGGGAGAACGGGCGACGGCAGATTTGAGCTCTGGGTGCCGGTCGAGACATGAGTCAGTCCCGCGGCGCAGCCCTGGCCGGCAATCGTGCTGTGAGATCAGGCGGTCGGTCTGAGACCCGGATCAGGCGGCCTGTTTCTTCCGCAGTGTCTCCCCCCGATAGCTCAACGCCTCCGCCACGTGGGCATGCGAGACGATATCCTGACCGTCGAGATCGGCGAGCGTGCGGGCTACCCTGAGCGTTCTATGATAGCCGCGTGCCGTGAGCCCCATGGCCCCTGCTGCCTCGCGAAGCAGGCGCGCGCCGGCCTCGTCCGGCTGCGCGATCTCCTCCAGCAGCGCGCCCTGACACTCGGCGTTCGACCTGAGGTTCTTCAGACCCCTCGATTCGAACCGCTGTCGCTGGCGCTCGCGCGCCGCGACGACGCGCTCCCTGACCGTCGCACTATCCTCCGCCGGTTGAGGCAGCGCCAGATCTGCCGCCGTCACAGCCGGAACCTCGATCTGGATGTCGATGCGATCCAGGAAAGGTCCCGACAGTCGCGATTGATACTGCTCGGCACACGCCCTTCCGCGACTGCAGGTGTAGCCGGGGTCGAGCGCCTTGCCGCAACGGCACGGGTTCATCGCCGCCACGAGCTGAATGCGGGAGGGATAGGTGATGCGGTGATTGGCGCGTGCGATTACGGTCTCGCCGGCCTCGAGCGGCTGACGAAGCGAGTCGAGCACCTGCGGCGTGAACTCCGGCAGCTCGTCGAGGAACAACACGCCGCGATGCGCGAGCGACACCTCACCGGGCCGCGGTCGCGTGCCACCACCGACCATCGCCGCCATGCTGGCCGAATGGTGCGGCGCGCGGAACGGCCGCCGCCGCGAAAGCTTGCCTTCCATCAGCTCGCCGGCGAGCGATTGGATCTGGCTCACCTCCAGCATCTCGGCCGGTGTCATCGGCGGCAGGATCGAGGGAAGGCGGGCAGCCAGCATGGTCTTGCCGGCCCCGGGCGGTCCGATCATCAGCATGTTGTGACCGCCAGCCGCCGCGATCTCGAGCGCGCGCTTCGCCGTCTCCTGGCCTTTGACGTCCTTGAGATCGGGCAGCGGGTCACCGTCCTCCGAGATCGCGGGCTCTGGTCGGCGGAGCGACTGCAGCCCCTTGAAATGGTTGATGAGCGAGAGCAGATGCGGCGGCGCCAGAATCTCCATGTCCGGAGAGGCCCATGCGGCCTCCTGGCCGGACGACTGCGGACAGATGAGACCCTTGCCCGCCGCATTGGCGCCGATGGCGGCGGGGAGCGCGCCCACGATCGGCGCGATGCTGCCGTCGAGCGCCAGTTCGCCGATCGCCAGATAGCCTTCGACCTGGTCCTGCGTCAGCACCCTGAGCGAGACCATCAGGGCGAGGGCGATCGGCAGGTCATAGTGGCTGCCTTCCTTCGGTAGGTCGGCCGGCGCCAGGTTGACGGTGACGTGCTTGCCGCCTGGAAGCCCGAGCCCCATGGCGTGAAGCGCGGAGTGCACGCGCTCGCGGCTCTCGGCGACCGCCT
This sequence comes from Hyphomicrobiaceae bacterium, assembly GCA_041397825.1. GTDB lineage: Bacteria > Pseudomonadota > Alphaproteobacteria > Rhizobiales > Hyphomicrobiaceae > JANNSX01. Next base: position 417,215 of record JAWKVX010000006.1, on the reverse strand, counting down.
TGTCCGGCAGGCCGACGATGGCGAACGCCCGCATCCCCGAGGACACCTGGACCTGGACGCTGACGGGCCGCGCCTCGACGCCGACAAAGGCCACGGTTCCGATCTGTCCGAACATGCCAGCCCCCGGAAACAGCACGCCCGGAAACTCTATGGCCGCACCCGGACAATTGTCAAGAACAATTCATGAACATTTAGTTGAGGAAACAGGTCCGATGGCCGCCGCCCAGACGGCGAACGGCGGCCAGTCCAGCCCAGGCCCAACCGAGGCTGCCGATCGTCAACCCACAGGGCCTCGATCTTGGAGCGGCCATCTTGCGGCAAGGTGGGGATGACGATGACGATTGGCGCCACCTTTCGGGTGTCGCATCCAATGGCGACGAACAACGACCCCCTCGACAAACATCCGCCCCCCCCCGAGGCGAGCAGCACCAGCATCGCCATCCATGTCATGGCGTGCCGGCAAATCCGAGGAATGGACGCAAGTGCTCCCAGTTGAGGAGGATGGCGAGGGATAGGGCGAACGCCACGGCCAGCATCGCATCGTCGCGATGCGGCCAGGCCCTGACACGCGGATGCTGAGGCGTCATGCGAGGACTCAGCCGCAGCAGCCAGAGGGTGCAGAAGAGGCTCCAGGCCAGCATTGCCACCACACCTGCAAAGCCCGGTACGGCCTCGACCCCGTGTGGCTCGATGGCCATCAGATAGAATAGTAAGGCCAAGCCGGCGAGGAGGGCGAAGCAATAAAGCACATGGGCGGCGAGGCGCTTCGCCACATAGACCGGGCCGCCGCGCGGATGGCCCCAGGAACGAATGAGATCAAGCAGGACACCACCGATCGCGCCAACGACGATCACGACGAGGCTGATGGCATCGAATGCGCTGAGCAGCGTGTCGAGCGTCTCGTTCACGTGCTACCGCCGCCGCTCGATCGCATCCCAGATCATTGATCCGATGTCGTGGCCGCCGAAGCGCTTGACCTCGCGGATGCCGGTCGGCGAGGTGACGTTGATCTCGGTGAGATAGCCGCCGATGACGTCGATGCCGACAAAGATCAAGCCACGTTTCTTGAGCTCCGGTCCTAGCCGCTCGCAGATCTCGTGCTCGCGTTTCGTCAACTCTGTCGGTACCGGCTTGCCACCGACATGCATGTTGGAGCGCGTCTCGTGCTCGGCCGGAACGCGGTTGATGGCGCCGGCGACCTCGCCATCCACCAGGATGATGCGCTTGTCCCCCTGGCGGACCTCGGGCCGATATTCCTGCACCATGAAAGGCTCGCGGAACACGGTCTGGAACAGCTCGACGAGCGAGCCCAGATTCGTGTCCTCTGGCTTCAGGCGGAACACGCCCGCGCCGCCATTGCCGTAGAGCGGCTTGATGATGATGTCCTTGTACTCGCGGCGGAAGGCCTCCACGTCCTCGCGCGCACGGGTCACCATGGTCGGCGGCATCAGGTCCTGGAAGGCGAGCACGTAGACCTTCTCCGGCGCGTTCCTGACGCTCGCCGGATCGTTGACGACCAGCGTCTTCGGATGGATGTGCTCGAGCAGGTGGGTCGTCGTGATGTAGCCCATGTCGAAGGGCGGGTCCTGCCGGAGCCAGACGACGTCATAGGTCGCGAGATCGACGACCTGTGCCTCACCGAGCTCATAGTGTGCGCCGAGCTTTTCCTCGACGCGGATCGGTGCGCCGCGGGCCTGCAGCTTGCCGCGATCGAGCGTCAGGTTCTCCGGCACATAGTAGAACAGCGCGTGCCCGCGCCGCTGCGCCTCCAGCAGCAGGGCGAAGGAGGAGTTGCCCGTGATGTCGACGCGCTCGATGGGCTCCATCTGGAAGGCGACCTTGAGACTCATGGCGGCTCCAACATTTTCTTGCGACAGGCCGATCTCGCGCCGGCCTGCATTCCGGGTTATCCAGACCCTGGCGGGACGCGCCTGTCAAATGCGGCTCTCGGAGTGACGACGCATGACAGATGAGGAGATTGAAAAATCGTCGGTTCGTCGGCTCGATGTGTTCGTCGCGCCCGAGCCGTCGCCGCGTCTCATCAAGGCGCTCGTGCCGGTCAATCGGGTTCTGTGCCTCGGCGGTGTGCCGGGCTTGCGCGCCCTGCCGATGGTTGGCCGGCTACCGGGCATCCGGGGCTTGTCGGACATTCGGACGATCGATTTCCCGGAGGACGACGAGGCTCGACTGCGGGCGGCGCTCGCGCCCGAGAACGCCACCTTCGTCACCCCGAACCACCCCGAGTTCTTCACTGACTGGATGCTCGACAAGGAGGTCCTGGCGCGTTCGGCGCCGCTCGCCGCCTGCTGGGCGACGAACTCGATCGTCAACGGCATGGGGGCGCTGGCGCAGAGGTTCTGGCTGAAGAACAACCTGATCGCCCAGATACCCGGAGTCGGCGGCGGCGCCGCAAAGGCGCATTCGATTGCCTGGGCGGCGAAGGGCCACGGCGTCCTTCTGCATCCCGAAGGCACCGTCGGCTGGCATGGCGACCGGATCGGACGTCTCTATCCGGGCGCCGTCGAGATGGCGGCGGCGGCGTGGGCAGCGAGACGCGGCGTGTCGACAACGGGCCGCGCGCTGGTGCAGCCGGTGCTGTGGAAGATGGTGTTCATCGAGGATGCAATGGATGGGCTTCACCGCGAGCTGGCGCATGTCGAACGCCAGCTCGACATCCCGTCCGTCGAGGCGCCGCTAGCGGACCGACTCCTCGGCGCCCATCGTACGCTGCTCACCCGCGATGCCGAGACATGGCAACTTTCCAAACCCGCCGATGCCAGCTTCGGAGATCAGCAACGCCAAGTCCTGGGACGGCTCGGCGACCGGCTGAGGCAAGCTCTCGGCACCGACATCGCGACCGATCTCTCCGGCGATGCCGATCCCGAGCCGAGGATGCGCCCGCTCGTTCGCGCCGCCGACCGGGCGCTGCGGGCTTCGGAAGGCTTCGCGAAGGATCGTCGCCCGGAGATCAAGGGCCTCACCGAGACGATCCGTCGGCTTCTCCGCTTCCGCCCCTCGCTCTATCCCGGCCAAGAGCTCACCCAGGAGCACCTTGCAGAGACCCTCAAGCGGCTCCGCGGCGACTACTGCACGGCCACCTTCGCCGACCGCGTCGACAAGATGGTGCCGCGCCCTGCAGCGCCGCGCATCGCCTTCATCCGAGTGCCGGAGGCTCTCGACATTTCAGCGGCGCTCGGAGACGGGGATACGCTTTCCGAGGATCAGCTGGACACGATCGTCGACCTGCTCCGGACCTTGATGCAGGCAACGCTCGACGGCATCAACGCGATGGCCGCAGCAGTCCCGCGAACACGGGGCGTTATCAATGTCTTCAATTCGTGACGTCACCCGCCCCACATGTCACCGGGCACCCCGAAGACATCTTGCAGATGCCTCGGCCATCGGCCGGGCGCAAGCAGCACCATATCGAAACATTGATCATGAGTTTGGTATTTCGGCCAGCGACTGAGCCAGAACTGCGCGGCACGGATGAGGCGGCGCTGCGCCTTTGGCGTCACGGCATCCGCGGCCACTTCGATGGTGATGCGGCGCTTCACCTCGACGAAAGCGAGCCTCCGACGCCTGACGGCGACGATATCGAGCTCACCGACCGGGGTCTTGAAGCGGCGAGCCAGAATGCGATAGCCCTTTGCCCTCAGCAGTGCCGCTGCGACGGTCTCTGCTTGCAGGCCGAGGCGAAAGCGCCGTCGCCGCTCCGAACGCGAATGCGGCGCTCCTGTCACGCGCCCTACTCCTTCGTCCCCGATCGCAGCGCAATCGCCAGGGCGTAGACACGTTTTCGAGGCACACCCAACTGGCGCGCGACGAGATCGGCCGCGTCCTTCGTGCTCAGCCCCCGCAGCGCCTCGCTGAGCCGGGAGACGATGTCGCTATCGTCGACGGCGAGCTCCTCACCCGCGTCGACGACGATGACGCACTCACCCTTGGGCTCGTCGCTCCCGAAGGTGGCGGCAAGCTCACCCAGAGAACCGCGGACCACGGTCTCGTGCAGCTTCGTCAGCTCGCGCGCGACGGCTGCCGGACGATCACCCAGCAGCGCGGCGAGATCGGCCAGCGTCTCGCCGAGACGCTGCGGCGCCTCGAACAGCACGAGTGTTCCCGGAACGCTTCGAAGTCCTTCGATGCGCTCGCAGCGCTGGCCCTGGCGGGACGGCAGGAAGCCGCCAAAGTGGAAACTGTCGGTCGGCAGGCCGGCGACCGACAGAGCGGCCAGAACGGCGGAGGGACCCGGCACAGCGGTCACGTCGATGCCGGCTGCGACCGCCTCGTGAACGAGCTTGTAGCCAGGGTCCGAGACGAGCGGCGTCCCGGCATCGGAGATGAGGGCGATGCTCCGGCCATCCGCCAGGGCCGCCAAAATCCGAGGCCGCTCCTCGGCCGCGTTGTGCTCCTGGTAGACACGCAACCTCCGCCGGATGCCGTAGCGATCGAGCAGCTTCTGGGACTGTCTGGTGTCCTCGCAATAGATCGTATCGGCGTTGGCCAAGGTCGTCAGGGCACGAAGCGTGATATCGCTCAGATTGCCGATGGGCGTCGCGACCAGATACAGCCCGGGCGCGACAGGGCCCGCCAGATGCTGATCGAGTTGCTGAAGCACCGAATCTCGAAGCGCGCGGCGGAGCGCCTCAGCCTTTGTTGCATCCGTGCCTGCCATGCGCCGATCCCGTCCCAAACCCACGTGGCCGTGGATGGCCGTTGTTACATGCTTGCACAAATGTTGCGAATCCGCATCTATGGGTGTAGAGGTCGTGACGATCGTCCGGGTTCGGATCATTTCGTCAGAGAGGCTCGGCCCGTCCGAGGGCGGAACAGCGATCGAGCCGAGAGGGCACTATGTCGGTCGACGCCAGATTGAGCCGGCGCGGGCTGCTCGCAGCGAGCGCCTCCGCATTGCTCGGCGGCTGCAGCGGCAGCACGAGCAACCCGCTGGCCTCGTTCACGGGCACGACGCAACCCCTGACAACCGCGACGGTTTCGCCGCCCGGCGCCGCGATCAAGATCGGCATGCTGCTGCCGCTCTCGGCGCCTGGCAATGCTGCAAAGCTCGCCCAGGATCTGAAGCAAGCCGGTGAGCTGGCGCTATTCGAGATGAACCGTTCCGACATCCAGCTGCTGGCGAAGGATACACAGGGGACGCCGGATGGGGCGCGAGCCGCGGCCTCGGCGGCCGCCACCGAGGGTGCCGAGCTGATCGTCGGCCCGCTCTTCGCCCCCGAGGTTCGCAGTGTCGCCGCCGTCGCATCGCCTGCCGGAATTCCGGTCGTCGCCTTTTCCAGCGATCGGACGGTTGCCGCCAGCGGGGTCTATTTGCTGAGCTTCATGCCCGGCGATGACGTGAGGCGCGCCGTCTCCTACGCGACGACCAGAGGCCTTGCGCCGCTTGCGGCGCTCATACCCGCGACCGCCTATGGCGACATCGTCGATATGACCCTGCGCGAAACCGCGAGCGCGGCCGGCACCAAGACAGCCGTGATCGAGCGCTTTGCGCTCGATGCCGGCGGCATGGTGGGGCCGGTGCAGAGGCTGAAAGCGGAGATCGAGAGCAGCGCGCGCTCGGCCAAGGCCATCCGCGCCGTCCTGATCTCGGGTGGACAAGAGACTATGCCGACGCTCGCCCCGATGCTCGGCCACTATCAGATCGGCGCGCAAAGCGGCATCCAGCTCATCGGCACGAGCAGCTGGGACTACCCGACCGTCACTGAGGAGCCGGCCTTGCAGGGCGCTTGGTTCGCAGCCCCCGATCCGACGGGCTGGTCCAATTTCTCGACGCGCTACGCCAAGACTTTCGGTGCATCGCCCGCGCGCATCGCAAGCCTGGCCTATGACGCCGTGAGCCTGGCGATCGCCACAGCCAGCGGCTCGAAGGGGCAGCGCTTCCTGCCGTCCACCTTGACCCGGCAGAGCGGCTTCGCCGGCGTCGATGGCCTGTTCCGCCTGCGCCCCGACGGCACGGTCGAACGCAACTACGCCATCCTCGGCATCGGCCCGGGCCGGATCGGTGTCGTCGATCCCGCGCCGAGCGGGTTTGGTGTCGCCGGTTACTGATCCCAGTTGGGCATATCGAAGAACTCCGGCCCCGAACCGACGATTTTCGGATCGGGCGTGCCGACGGCCTTCGCGTCCTTCCCGTCGTAGTCGAGCTTCGACAGGATGAGCTGATGCACGGCCAGGCGCGCACGGAGCTTGTCGTTGGCGCGGACCACCGTCCATGGAGCCTTCTCGGTGTGCGTCGCGGCGAACATGCGCTCTTGCGCCTCGGAGTACGCGTTCCAAAGCTCCAGTCCCTTGAGGTCGATGTCGGTGAGCTTCCACTGTTTCAAAGGATCGTGGCGGCGCGAGTGGAACCGCTTCATCTGCATTTCGCGGCCGATCGTGAGAAACAGCTTGAAGAGCTTAACGCCGTCGCGAACGAGCATGCCCTCGAAGGCCGGGGCCTCGCGCAGGAACGTCTCGTGCTGCTCTTCCGTACAGAAGCCCATGACCGGCTCGACACCAGCCCGGTTGTACCAGGACCGATCGAACATCACGAGGTCGCCGGAGGTCGGCAGGTGGGGAATGTAGCGCTGAAAGTACCATTGCCCACGCTCGGCGTCGGTCGGCTTCGATAGCGCGACGGCGCGCGCATGCCGGGGGTTCAGGTGCTGCATGAAGAGGCCGATGACGCCCCCCTTGCCGGCCGCATCCCGCCCCTCGACGACGATGACCACGCGATCGCCCTTCTTCTGCATCGAGCGTTGCAACTTCATCAGCTCGATCTGAAGCGGTCTCAGCTCCTTGAGAAAGGTCTTCTCCTTGAGCCGCTTGTCATAGGGGAAACCGCCGGAAGCCAACGAGCCCTCGTCGACCCACTTCGGCAGTTCCGGATCCTCGAGATCGAAGGCCGGCGGCGGCGTGTCGGGCTTGGCAACACCGGCCGCACTTGACTTGGTCTTTGACTTCTTCACTTCGGATCAGCCTCTCATGGCTGCAGCTCGCGCTCGCAGGGACTGCGGACCGCAAACGGAGCGATCCCGGTTGCACGAGGCTCCCACATGTGAAACGCCTCTGCAACCGGCTCGACGCTCGGGCAGAGGATGGTGTAGGGGCGGCGAGATCCCGGTCACAGAGGTAGCAGGACGTGAAGACTCCCGAACGACCTCTCGATGGTCCTGGGCGGCGTGCGCGAATTGCCGCGGCGATGGCAGTCACGGCCGTGTTCGTCCTTCTCGAGGTGGCTTCGGGCATCGGCTGGGCACCCACCGTCATCGCCTGGGCCGCAACCGTGATCTGCGGCCTTTGGTATGACAGACAACTGCGGCAGGTCAGCAAGGAAACCGGCCGTGACGATCCCGGCATCGTGCCGCTCCCCTCTCATGCGGCATTGGTCGACGCCTTGCCCGGCGCCGTCGTTCTCCTCGCACCGGACGATACGATCGCTGCCTTCAACGATCGGGCTCGCGAGCTATGGCCCAACCTTCAGATCGGCGGCCCGATCCTGTCCGCGACGCGACAACCGGACCTGATCGCCGCCATGCGTCAGGCACGGAGCTCCGGTCAGACGCAACAGGTCCGCTATGAGCAGCGCGTGCCGGTCGAGCGACATATCGAAACGGCGATTGCGGCCTTCAAGAGCCCTGCCGATGGTGCAACCCACCTGCTCCTCGCCCTGCGTGACCTCACCGAGGAAGCCCGAATCGAGCAGATGCGCGCCGATTTTGTCGCCAATGCCAGTCACGAGCTCCGGACACCACTCGCCTCATTGCAGGGCTTCATCGAAACTCTGCAGGGCTCGGCCAGGAACGATGCCGTGGCGCGCGAGCGCTTCCTCAGCGTGATGGCCAGCCAAGCCACACGCATGACCAGGCTGATCGACGACCTCATGTCGCTGTCCAAGATCGAAATGCGCGAGCATGTCACGCCTAGCGGCATCGCTGATCTCGGCAAGATCGCAACAAGCATCGCACAAGCTCTCGAGCCGTTGGCTCGCGAGGCGCATGTGAGCCTCGAGGTGGGCCCCCTCGTGAGCCCGGTCCTGGTCCGGGGCGACACCCAGGAGCTCGAGCAGGTCGCGCAGAACCTAATTCAGAATGCCATCAAGTACGGTCGACCCGATGGCCATGTCCGGATCTCGGTCGCCGCTCCAACGGCAGGTGAGAGGCAGGCGACGCTCACGGTCGCCGACGACGGTCCGGGAATTGCCGCGGCACATCTGCCGCGACTGACCGAGCGCTTCTACAGGGTCGACGTACCGGAAAGCCGCAACCGCGGAGGCACCGGCCTCGGACTGGCGATCGTCAAGCATATCCTCAACCGCCATCGGGGCGAGCTGCTGATCCGCTCGGAGGTCGGCAAGGGCTCGATCTTCACAGTCGTCCTGCCGGCGATCTAGGCCACAGTCAGGCGACGCTTTCATCCCGGTCATTAATTCTCATAATATCACGATTATTCAATAGTTTAAGCTGTCATAATTGTTTTGCTCGCCCGGCATACACAGGTCACGAGCGTGAACGCGCTCGATGAGGCCGAGGTCTCGGTGTGAAGGCTGCGGCCTTCATGACAGCAGGGAGAGCCACGTGAAACGTACCTTCGCTACTTTCGCCATGATCGCCGCACTTGTCGGCGCAGCCGGCCAGGCAAATGCCCGCGACCAGATCAAGATCGTCGGGTCGTCGACGGTTTATCCGTTCACGACGGCGGTTGCCGAGGCGTTCGGCAAGGCAGGCAGCTTCCAGACCCCGGTGGTTGAATCGACCGGCACGGGCGGCGGCATGAAGCAGTTCTGCGCCGGCGTCGGCCCGGACCATCCGGACTTCACCAACGCGTCCCGTCCGATCAAGAAGAGCGAGTTCGAGGACTGCCAGAAGAACGGCGTCACCGACATCGTCGAACTCAAGGTCGGCTTCGACGGCATCGTCATCGCCAACGCGAAGTCGGGCCCCGACCTGGTCCTGACGAAGGACATTCTGTTCCGGGCGCTCGCCAAGGAGATTCCCGGTGCCGACGGCAAGCTCGTCGCCAACCCGAATAGAACCTGGAAGGACGTCGATGCCTCGCTTCCCGACGAGAAGATCGAGGTGCTGGGCCCGCCGCCGACCTCTGGCACGCGCGACGCCTTCCTCGAGCTCGTCATGGAATCGGCCGCCGGCAAGATCGACTCGCTCAAGGAGCTGAAGAAGCAGGACTCCAAGGCCTTCGACGCGGTCTGGAAGTCGCTGCGCGAGGACGGCGCGTATATCGATGCCGGCGAGAACGACAACCTGATCGTCCAGAAGCTCGACGCCAATACAAAGGCGGTCGGCGTCTTCGGCTACTCCTTCCTCGAGGAGAACACCTCGAAGATCAAGGGTGCGACCGTCGACGGTGCCGCGCCGACCTTCGAGGCCATCGCCTCGGGCGACTACAAGGTCTCGCGCCCGCTCTTCATCTACGCCAAGAAGCAGCATGTCGGCGTCATTCCGGGCATGGCCGAGTTCATCGCCGAGTACACCTCCGAGAAGGCATTAGGCGAGGACGGCTATCTGACCGGCAAGGGCCTCATCCCGCTGCCCGAGGACATGGCGGCCGCGACGATGTCGGCCGGCAAGGACCTGACGGTTCTCACCGAAGTGAAGTAGGAGAGGCGCTGGTGCGGCGGCGAGACCGACGACCGCACCAGACCACCGCATCGAGGCATGAGTTTCGCGTCGCCCTCGTGTAGGTTGCCGGCGCACCGTCGCCGGACGGCGCGAGAGAGAAGTCAGCGGGTGCCGACATGACATCGATTTATCTGCTGGCGCTCGTGGCGATCCTGATCATCGCCTATGGGCTCGGCCGCAGCCGCGGCGTGGCGCTGCGCGGCGGCCCCCATGTCGTGCATTCGCTCCCCGCCTATCACGGCTGGTATCTGGCCTCGGCGGCGGCGCTGCCGATGCTGTTGGTGTTGGCGCTCTGGAGCCCGCTGGCCCCGAAGCTGATCGAGGCCGAGGCTCTCGCCACCTTGCCGACCGAGTTGCAGCCGACCGACGTGCTGCAGCGGGCAACGATCCTCCGAGAGATCGACAACGTCGTCACTGGCAGCTTCGCCGGCGGGGCCAGGCCCGAGATCATCAAAGCCGCCGAGACGATGACCTCGCTCCAAGCGACGAGCGACTGGCTCAGGCTCGGGGCCGGTCTGGCTCTCGCCCTCCTCGGCTTCCTCTGGGCCCGGTCCCGGCAACGTCCCGACCTCAGGGCCCGCAACATCGTCGAGCGGCTCGTCCTGGCGGCGCTCGTCGCCTGCTCGACGGTCGCTGTGCTCACGACGGTCGGCATCGTGCTCTCCGTGCTGTTCGAATCGCTCCGTTTCTTCGACCGCTATCCCATCCAGGATTTTCTCCTCGGCCTGCAATGGTCGCCGCAGACGGCGATCCGCGAGGACCAGGTTGGCCAGTCAGGGGCCTTCGGCGCCGTGCCGCTGTTCGCCGGCACCACGCTCATCATGCTGATTGCCATGCTGGTCGCCGGCCCCGTCGGCCTCCTCGCCGCCATCTACCTGTCGGAGTATGCGAGCCAGAGCTTCCGGGCCTGGGTGAAGCCGATGCTCGAAATCCTCGCCGGCATCCCGACGGTGGTCTTCGGCTTCTTCGCCGCGCTCACCATGGCGCCGCTGGTGCGCCAGGCGGGCGAGGCATTGGGCCTCGACGTCGCATCGGAGTCGGCACTCGCCGCCGGCCTCGTCATGGGCGTGATGATCATCCCTTTCGTGTCCTCCCTCTCGGACGACGTCATCAACGCCGTGCCGCAATCGCTGCGCGACGGCTCCTTCGCCATGGGCGCGACGCGCTCCGAGACCATCAAACGCGTCGTGCTGCCGGCCGCACTTCCGGGCATCGTCTCGGCCTTCATGCTGGCCGTCAGCCGGGCGGTCGGCGAGACCATGATCGTCGTCATGGCGGCGGGGCTCACCGGCAACCTGACCTTCAATCCGCTCGAGGCGGTGACGACCATCACGGTCCAGATCAAGACCCTGCTGGTCGGCGATCAGGAGTTCGACAGCGCCAAGACGCTCTCGGCCTTCGCCCTGGGCCTCGTGCTGTTCTTCTTCACGCTCGCCCTCAACGTCATCGCGCTCCGGATCGTGCGCAGGTACAGAGAGCAATATGACTGACGCCGCTGACACCGGCCCGGCCATCCGGGTCATCGACACTACCTCCGAGGCGGCCCGGCGGCGGGTCAGGACCCGCTACCGGGCCGAGCGCCGGTTCAAGCTTTACGGCCTGGCGGCAATCGGGTTTTCGGCCCTGTTCCTGGTCTTCCTGATCACCGACATCGTCGTCAAGGCGATGCCGTCCTTCACCATCTCCTCGCTCAGCCTCGAGGTGCCGGTCAAGGCCGACACCGTCAATCCAGACGGTTCGAGCGATCCGGCCGTGATCGCCCGCGGCGATTTCGACAAGGCCGTGCGCGAGGCGCTTTTCGCCCGCTTCCCGGAGGCGAGCAAGGAGCGGAAGTCCCGCCGCGTCATCCAGGGTCTGCTCTCCTCGGGCGCCGCCGATGGCCTGAGACGCCGCGTCGTCGCGGATCCCGGATTGATCGGCACGACGGTTCCGGTCGACGCCATCCTCTCCGACGACGCCGATCTCTACCTCAAAGGCCTGGTGACGCGGACGCTTCGGATCGCCGGCACCACAAACGCGACGCCCTCGGCTACCTCGGGCAGTGTGACGATCCTCCTCGATGCCAACGCGCTGGCGGGCGATCTCGAGACCGTGCGGCAAGCGATGCGGCAGGAGGGCGAGGTTGCCCAGGAGAACGCCGATCGCGTCGAGGCCAGTCTCGGCCGCTACCGCGCGCGGCTCGCCGAGGCTCAATCCACCCTCGACGCCCTCAAGTCCTCCGGCACCACCGAGGGGCTCGCCGTCGCCGAGGCCAATGCCCAGAAGCTTCAGTCGGACGTCGCTTCGCTCACCTCGCAGGTTGAGGGACTTCGCCAGCGTGCCGAGACCTCTCTTGCGCGCGCCAACACCACCGGTGGCCTGGAGCGGCTCGACGCGGCGCTGCCCTCCATCCTGATCGCCATCAACGGCGGCATGGTCAAGGCTACCTCAATCGGCGCCGACCGGATCGAGGGCGACGTTCTGCTGCCGCTCGCCTCGACCGGCACCGCCGGCAAGGGCGCCTGGAGCAAGATCGTCCTCGAAACCCCGGAAGGAAACCGGAAAATCTCCGACACCGAGGTCGCGCTCCTGGAGACGCTCGGCCAGGCCGGCCTGACACGGTCGCGCCCCAACTGGCTGTTCTTCGCCTCCGGCGACAGCCGCGAGGCGGAGCTCGCCGGCATCCTCTCCTCCCTCGTCGGCTCGGCCTTGACCATGATCATCACACTGGCCTTGTGCCTGCCGGTCGGTGTTCTGGCGGCCATCTATCTCGAGGAGTTCGCGCCGAAGAACCGGCTGACCGATCTTGTCGAGGTCAACATCAACAATCTGGCCGCCGTCCCCTCGATCGTCTTCGGCCTGCTCGGACTTGCCGTCTTCATCGGCTTCTTCGGCGTACCGTCGTCCTCGCCGCTGGTCGGCGGACTGGTGCTCTCGCTCCTGGTGCTGCCGACCATCATCATCGCCAGCCGGGCGGCCCTGAAGGCGGTGCCGCCCTCGATCCGCGAGGCCGCCCTCGGTGTCGGCGCCTCCAAGCAACAGGCCGTGTTCCATCACGTGCTGCCACTGGCGACGCCGGGCATTCTGACGGGCACGATCATCGGCATGGCGCATGCGCTCGGCGAGACGGCGCCTCTCCTGATGATAGGCATGATCGCCTTCATCGTCGACGTGCCGACCTCGTTCACGCATTCGGCAACCGTGCTGCCGGTGCAGATCTACCTGTGGTCGGATCTGCCCGAGGTCGGCTTCCAGGCCAAGACGGCGGCCGCCATCATCGTCCTGCTCCTGTTCCTGTTCGCCATGAACGGGCTGGCCATCCTGTTGCGCAGGCGGTTCGAGAGACGGTGGTAGATTTGGAGCTTGCGATGTTGGATATGAAAGTCATGCCTGCCGAAGACGACAAAGCCGCCGCCGAGCTCGCACCCAAGGTCGTCGCCCGGGGCGTCAACGTCCATTACGGCGAGAAGCACGCGCTGAAGGACGTCAATGTCGACATCCCACGCCGCAGCGTCATGGCCTTTATCGGCCCTTCGGGCTGCGGCAAGACGACCTTCCTCCGGTGCATCAACCGCATGAACGATACGATCCCTGGCTGCAAGGTTACGGGCAGGATCACCATCGACGGCGAGGACATCTCCGATCCGGCGCTCGATGTCGTCCAGCTCCGGGCCCGCGTCGGCATGGTGTTCCAGAAGCCCAATCCGTTCCCGAAGTCGATCTACGAGAATGTCGCCTACGGGCCGCGCATCCACGGCATCGCCACCGGCAAGGCCGAACTCGACGCGATTGTCATCGGCAGCCTGAAGCGTGCCGGGCTGCTCGAGGAAGTCAAGGACCGGCTCGGCGACCCCGGCACCAGCCTCTCCGGTGGCCAGCAGCAGCGGCTGTGCATCGCCCGCGCCATCGCCGTCGGTCCAGAGGTCATCCTGATGGACGAGCCGTGCTCGGCACTCGACCCGATAGCCACGGCCCGCATCGAGGAGCTGATCGACGAGCTGCGTGCCAACTTCACGATCATCATCGTCACCCACTCGATGCAGCAGGCGGCGCGTGTCTCGCAGCGAACCGCCTTCTTCCACCTGGGCAGCCTCGTCGAGGAAGGCGAGACCTCCCAGATCTTCACCAATCCGATCGACCGGCGCACCCAGGACTACATCACCGGCCGCTTCGGCTGAGAGGACCCGGCATGGCGAACAAGACACACATCGTCTCCTCCTACGAGGCGGAGCTTTCCGAGCTCGACAACAAGATCGCACATATGGGCGGCATGACCGAGCAGCTGCTCGCCAGCGGCTTCGATGCGCTCATCAAGCGCGACCCGGCACTCGCCGAGCGCGTCATCGCCAACGACAAGATGGTCGATGCCTACAATCACGAGATCGAGGAGAAGGCCATTCTGACGATCGCCAAACGCCAGCCGATGGCCGTCGATCTTCGCCAGATCATGGCGGCGCTCCGCGTCTCCAACGATCTGGAACGTATCGGCGATCTGGCCAAGAACATCGCCAAGCGCGCCCTCGCCGTCGCCAGCGAGCAGCATCCCCGATCGCTGATGGCGGGCCTCGGCCACATGGTCGAACTTGCGCTCCACCAGCTCAAGGATGTCCTCGATGCCTACGCGCAGCGCGATGCCGAAAAGGCACTCGCCGTCTGGCGCGCCGACGCCCAGATCGACGCCATGTACAATTCCGTCTTCCGCGAGCTCCTCACCTACATGATGGAGGACCCGCGAAACATCGGGTTGTGCACGCACTTGCTGTTCGGGGCCAAGAACATCGAGCGGATCGGCGACCACACCACCAATATCGCCGAGACCGTCCACTATCTGGCCACGGGAACACCCCTCACCGACGACCGGCCGAAGAGCGACACCACCAGCTCGATCGTCATCGAGCCCAAGGCCGACTAGCCCGCGATCTCCGGAGCCCATATCCATGACCGCCAAGGTGATGGTCATCGAGGACGAGGAAGCTCTGGTCGAGCTCCTCAGCTACAATCTCACAGCGGAAGGCTATGCCGTTGCTGTCACCACGCACGGCGATGATGCCGAGCTCGTGGTTGCCGAGGAGCAGCCCGACATCATTCTCCTCGACTGGATGCTGCCCGGCGTCTCCGGCATCGAAATCTGCCGGCGGCTGCGCGCCCGCGCCGACACGCGGGCCATTCCGATCCTGATGCTAACGGCGAGAGCCGACGAGAGCGATCGGATCCGCGGTCTCACCACCGGCGCCGACGACTATGTCGTCAAGCCGTTCTCTGTTCCCGAGCTGATGGCCCGCGTCAAGGCGCTCATCCGCCGCTCGCATCCCGAGCGCATCGCGGACATCCTCGAGGTCGGAGAGATCAAGCTGGACCGCTCGGCGCATCGCGTGACCCGATCCGGTCGCGAGGTCCGGCTCGGCCCAACCGAGTACCGGCTGCTCGAGTTCTTCATGGAGCGGGCCGGCCGCGTCCTCTCCCGCGAACAGCTCCTCGACGGCGTCTGGGGACAACACGCCGAGATTGACGAGCGAACCGTCGACGTCCACATCGGCCGGCTCCGCAAAGCCCTCATCCGCGGTCGCGAAACCGACCCCGTGAGAACAGTGCGAAGTGCCGGCTATATCTTCGACCTCCGCGCGGACCAGAGCGCATAGACCGGCAGTCCCACGGCCGCGCGCCGGAAAAAAAGATGCCGGGAACCGGCCCCGCCCGGCCCCCGGCATCTCTCCCCCACAGCGATCAAGCCCCCTTTGATCCCTGCATTCCCCCTCAACCCTATGCCGTACGGATCTGCGGCAATGGCTTCTGCTCGCGCCGACGCGGCTGAGCCGGCTGGAAGGCACGGCGCGCGTGGAACTCGCAATAGGGCAGTCCCGTCATGCGATCGCGACCACAAAAATGGAAATCCTCGTGCTGCGGATCACCGATCGGCCACCGGCAGCTGCTCTCGACGAGCGATTGGATGGACTTGCGCTCCTCGACCGGAATGACGAGTTCCTCGACCTCCCGAAAGACTGCGCCATCTGCATCGAGGGGCAGCGGCAGAAGATCCCGGCCCGGAGACTGCGGTTGAAATCGCAGAAGACGCTGCCGCTTCGTGCGCGCCACAGATCGGCGCGGGCGTACTGATTTGACCCGCGAGGTGGTCGTCCGGCCGGACAGGCCGAGCCGATGCACCTTGCCGATAACCGCATTGCGCGTCACTTCTCCAAGCCGGCTCGCGATTTGACTCGCGCTCAGACCTTCGGCCCAGAGCTTCTTCAGCGCTTCGACCCTCTCGTCGGTCCAGGTCATCCAGATGGTCTCCTCAAACAAATCCGCAACAGGTCGCCGGCCGCAAAAATCCGCCGCTCGGCAGAGATCTGCGAACTCGAAACCGCAAGAATTCAGTCAGCCTCACGATCGCTCTGCGATCGCAATACTCACTGTTGAACTTTGGGGAACTCAGAGGACCGTAATAATACTTAGGGCAATACGCAGAAGACGCGCCCGATCGGCCTCAACACGGGGGACAATACTCCACCGGCAGACCGCGCATCAAGCAGACACGTTCTTCGATTCGGTCGCGCGTCACCGGTCGTGGCATATTCGCCACGGAAAATGGCAGAACCCACAATGTAGCCACAAGCGTTAACGGTCCGGAAACCCCACCGATTTCCCGTTGAGATACTGACCCTTGTGGTCTGGTGGCCAACCAGCCACAAACACCTCGTCCCCGGCAACCCTTCGGACGGGGCGGGGCGTGACGCGCTAGTCACTTGACAGACCCCGTCGTCGTTGACACCGGCCGGCGGTGGACCTATCAGCATCGGACCGGCCGCCAGAGCCCAAGGGCGGCCTTTTCTCATTGAGGGGAGCGTCGAGTTGCATGTCGGCAGTTCTCGGCACTTATGCCCGCCAGGACTTGGTCTTCGAGCGGGGAGAGGGCGTCCACCTCATCACGAAGGACGGCCAGCGCTATCTCGACTTCGGAGCCGGCATCGCCGTCAATGCTCTGGGCCACGCCCATCCCCATCTCGTTGCGGCCCTGACGGAGCAGGCACACAAGGTCTGGCATACATCCAATCTCTACAAGATTGCCGGGCAAGAGCGTCTGGCCGAGAGGCTCTGCGCCAACTCCTTCGCCGACAAGGTCTTTTTCACCAACTCCGGCGCCGAGGCGATGGAGTGCGCGATCAAAATGGCGCGCCGGTACCAGCATGGCGCCGGCCACCCCGAGCGCTATCGGATCATCACCTTCGAGGGCTCTTTCCACGGCCGGACCCTTGCCACGATCGCCGCTGCCAACCAGAAGAAGCATCTCGAAGGCTTCGGGCCACGCGTCGAAGGCTTCGATACGCTGCCGGATCTGGATGCAGACCTAGTTCGCAAGGCCATCACGCCCGAGACCGCCGCCATCCTGATCGAGCCGATCCAAGGCGAGGGTGGAATTCGGGTCGCCGCTCCCAAATTCCTGCAGGAGCTCCGCCGGATTGCCGACGAGAACGGGCTGCTGCTGATCCTCGACGAGATCCAGTGCGGCGTCGGGCGCACGGGCAAGCTCTTCGCCCACGAGAAGGCGGGCATCACGCCCGACATCATGGGCATCGCCAAGGGTATTGGTGGGGGCTTTCCGGTCGGCGCCTGTCTTGCGACGGAGGCTGCCTCCAAGGCGATGACGGCCGGCTCCCATGGCTCCACGTTCGGCGGCAATCCGCTCGCCATGGCGGTTGGCAATGCCGTCCTCGACATCATCCTCGAGAAAGGATTTCTCGAGGCCGTCACCGAGAAGGGTCTGTTCGCCAAACAGCAGTTGGCCGCGCTCCGCGACACCTACCCGGACATCATTGAGGAGGTCCGCGGTGACGGCTTGATGCTCGGACTGAAATGCCGGGTTCCCAACAGCGAGCTGATCTCGGCCATGCTCGGCGAGCATCTGCTCGCCGTGCCGGGTGGCGACAATGTCGTTCGGATTCTGCCGCCGCTGATTGTCTCGACCGACGACATCCGCGATGCCGTCAGCAGCATCGGCCGCGCCGCTGGCAAGCTTCGTCAGGCGGCCAAGACGGCCAAGGCCGGCTGAAGGGCCATGAGCAAACGCCAGGCACCGGCAGAGCTCCGGCATTTCCTCGACATCGACCAGTTGAGCAAGACCGAACTGCGCCACATCGTCGACAGCGCCCACGCGATCAAGAAGGCGGGCCGCCGGCCACCCGGGGCCTATCGACCGCGTGCACTGGCCGGCGCCGTCCTGGCACTCATCTTCGAGAAACCCTCGATGCGAACCCGGGTCTCGTTCGACCTCGCCGTGCGCGAGCTTGGCGGCGAGGCGATCTTCCTCTCCAGCGAGGAGATCCAGGTGGGCCGCCGCGAGACGGTCGCCGACACGGCGCGCGTGCTCTCGCGCTACGCCGATGCCCTGCTGCTCAGGACGGTGTCCCACGACACGCTTCTGGAGCTCGCGGAGCACGCAACCGTCCCCGTTATCAACGGCCTGACGAACCGCAGCCATCCCTGTCAGATCATGGCCGATCTGATGACCGTCGAGGAGCAGCTCGGCCCGATCGAGAAGCGCAAGGTGGCCTGGATCGGCGACGCCAACAACGTCGCCACCTCCTGGATTCACGCCGCCGTCCGTCTGGGCTTCGAGCTGCGCATCGGCTGCCCGCAGGAACTGGCGCCAGCGCCTGAGCTCGTACGTTGGGTGAAGAAGTACAAGGGCGCGGTCGAGGTTCTCACCGATCCAGCCGAGGCCGTGCGCGGCGCCGATTGCATCGTCACCGACACCTGGGTCTCGATCGGCGACAGTGACCGCGAGCGACGCACGCGCCTGCTCAAGCCATACCGCGTCGACGGCGCGATGATGCGCAAGGCGGCGCGCAACGCCATCTTCCTGCACTGCCTGCCAGCGCACCGCGGCTCCGAGGTCACGGCAGAGGTAATCGATGGACCGCAATCCGTCGTCTTCGACGAAGCCGAGAACAGGCTGCACGCGCAGAAAGCCGTGCTCGCCTGGTGCCTCAGGGCCGCGGAATGAGCCGAGCGACGCCGCTATCGCCAGACAGCGAAAGCCTGATCGACGATCTCGTCCTGCCCTTTCGCGCCGAGGCGTCGGGCGTCATGGGCCGGCTGGTCCGGCTTGGTCCGGCCGCCGATCGGATCCTCAGCTCGCACAACTACCCGGAGCCCGTCTCGGATCTGCTCGGGCAGGCGCTCTGCCTGACGAGCCTGCTGGGCGCCGCGCTCAAGAGCGGCAGCAAGCTCATCCTGCAAACCAAGACGGATGGACCGGTCGGCACGCTGGTGGTCCAGAACGACGGACCGGGCCGATTGCGCGGCTATGCGAGCTTCACGCCCGAGGCCATCGCCGCGAAGCCTGGCGAGGCCATGCTGCTCGGCAAGGGTCATCTCGCCATGACCATCGACCCGGGAGGCAGCCGGGACCGTTATCAGGGGATCGTCGCCCTCGACCATCAATCGCTGGCCGACGCCGCGCTCGACTACTTCCGGCAATCCGAGCAGCTGCCGACGTTTCTCAGGCTGGCCGTCGGACGCCACTACGTCACCGAAGCGTCGCGCGGCTGGCAATGGCGGGCGGGCGGCCTCATGCTGCAGCATCTCTCACCCGAGGGTGGCACCCCGGAGCCGCTTCACGACCGGCTCAAAGGCGACGGCACCGGCTACGAGCCTGACGACAATTGGGAAAGGACCCGCATCCTCGCCGAGACTGTCGAGGATCACGAGCTGATCGATCCCTCACTGGCGCCTGAGCGGCTCCTCTACCGCCTCTTCCACGAGGAAGGCGTCCGGGCCTATGGGGCCAAGTCGGTCTCGGCCCATTGCGGCTGCTCGCGTGAGCGGCTCGGCCGCATCATGTCGGAGTTCGACGCCGCGGAGCTCGACGACATGGCACGCACGACGGGCCACATCGAGATCACGTGCGAGTTCTGCAGCGCACGCTATGTCTTCGCGCGCGGCGAGCTCGGCCGCGGCAATGGCACTGAATAGAAAGAGGGTCGCATCCTGCCCGATGCGACCCTCCTCCAAATCCGACCGACGCTGATCAGGCGACGGTGGCCTTCTTCATATGCCGTTCGGCCGATTGAAGCTGCGTCTTCAAGATCGGGAGAATGGCATCGATCATCTTCGCCTGCTCCTTGATGAGCGCGATGATCGGCGAGGCGGTCAGGGCCGGACCCTTGACGCCCAAGGCGTCGCCGATCATGCCCAGCACCAAAGCCTCGATGTTGGTCGGGAGACCAAGGGTGTCTCCCTTCCGTGGTGCTGCCGGCCGGGACTGCGCACGGCGCGCCGTGCCAGCCGGAGCCGACGGGGCGCGAGCCTGAGTCGAGGCCTGAGTCTGGGCCGGACGTGGCTGCAGGGTGGGACCCGACAGACTGCTCGCCAAAGGTGAAATCCGTTGGCTGACCTTGGTCGCCGGAGTAACGGTGGCATTGATCCGCGGACGGGCCGCGATCGGTGTGACAGTCGCGTTGCTCAGAGTGTCCTGCCGCCCCCGGACCTCGGCCAGCAGCTGGTCGCCTTGGGCGGAGAACTTGTCTCTCAGCCGGCGAATGGTGGATGGATTGGTGATGCCGGCCTGCTTGATGGCCGTCGTCGGCTTGATGGCTGGATTGGCTGCGATGATCTCCGCGATCCGGAGCAACGTCTCCCGATCGTTGATGCCGGAACCTTTCGGCCGGCCCCTCTGCCGCTTACCCGTCGTCATTCTGACCTCCATTAAGGGTGATTCGACCCATGGAGATAATGCTACCAGTTAACTTTGATAACCAGAGCAGAGTGAGCATTTCTATGCATAGAAGCAGTCTTTTTTACCCGCAACTGAGTCACTTTCGAGCACAATCGCAGTTTTTCTCCAAGGTGTGTCAAAAACACAATGAGTTGCATAGGGTTGTTGCATATTCCGCATCTTTGACATGAGCATACCGAGAGAGACAATTGAAACTCCGAGACGCAGATGCAACAAACCGATCAGATACCGAGCCCCCTGGCCTTGGCAAGGCCGGACAAGGGCATCTCGGGGCGTGCTCCGAGATGCTGAATGACCTCTGCGGCCGCCATGGACCCGAGCGCGCCGCAGGCCGCCAGAGTCAGCCCCCTGGCCTGGCCGAGCAGAAAACCGGCCGCATAAAGATCGCCCGCTCCCGTCGTGTCGACGAGCGTCCCGATCGACTCCGCCGGCACCTCGACGATCTCGCTCCCAGACACGATCACGGATCCCTCCTCGCTGCGGGTGATGGCAGCAAGCGGCGCCTCGGCAGCAATGCGGCGGCAGCCCTCATCGAAAGAAACCTGATAGAGCGCCTCGAGCTCCTGGCGATTGGCCAGCACGATGTCGACCTGATTGCGAATGAGGTCGAGGAAGTCGGCCCGATGGCGCTCGACGCAAAACCCATCCGAGAGCGAGAGTGCGACCCGTCGTCCGGACGCCCTGGCGATCCCGGCCGCCTTGCGGAACGCGGCCTTCGCCTCCGGCCGGTCAAACAGATAGCCCTCCAGATAGGTGATGGCGGCCGCCTCGATCGGCTCGGCGTCGATCTCCCCGGTTCCGAGCTCGGCTGCGGCACCAAGAAAGGTGCTCATGGTGCGCTGGCCGTCCGGGGTCACGAGAATGAGCGATCGGGCGGTCGGCGCGCCGGTAAGTGCGAACGTCGAGTCGAACGCCACGCCGATCGAGCGAATGTCGTGCCGGAACACCTTGCCGAAATCGTCATCCGAGACGCGGCCAATGAAGGCACCGCGGCCCCCGAACGAGGCCACGCCGGCGATCGTATTCGCCGCCGAGCCGCCCGAGATCTCCACCGCCGGCCCCATGGCTGCATAAAGGCGCGCCACCTCGTCGGCGTCGATCAGCTGCATGTGGCCTTTGGCGAGACCCAATCGGCTGATCAGCGAGTCGTCGGCATGAGCGAGGATATCGACAATCGCATTGCCGATACCAAGAACGTCGTAGCGCGGAGCGGTCATGAAAGGTCCCCGAGTTGGCGATGACTGGTGGAGTGGGCTCAGGCCGATGTCTTGTCCTTGAACCGGCAGATGTCCCGGATGACGCAGCCTGTGCATTTCGGCTTGCGCGCAACGCAGGTGTAGCGACCATGCAGGATGAGCCAATGATGCGCGTTGCGCCGATAGGTGGCCGGCACCATCTCGAGGAGACCCATCTCGACGGCATGCGGATCCTTGCCAGGGGCCAATCCGGTCCGGTTGGCCACACGAAAGATGTGCGTGTCGACGGCGATGGTCTCCTCGCCGAAGGCGACGTTCAAGACGACGTTCGCCGTCTTGCGACCGACCCCAGGCAGCATCTCGAGCGCCGCGCGATCACGCGGCACCTTCCCGCCGTGCTTCTCGACGAGCTGGCGTGACAACGAGATGACGTTCTTCGCCTTCATGCGGAAGAGTCCGATGGTCTTGATGTGCTCGCGAACGGCATCCTCGCCGAGGGTCAGCATGGCCTCGGGCGTGCTCGCCTTGGCGAACAGGGCTCTCGTGGCCTTGTTGACACCCGCATCTGTCGCCTGAGCCGAGAGAACCACCGCCACCAGCAAGGTGAATGGGTTGGAGTGCTCGAGCTCGCTTCGCGGGTCCGGTCGCTCTTTGGCGAGCCTCGCGAAAAGCGTCTCCACTGCCTCAGGCGGCAATGACTTTGCCGATGTGCCTCGGCCGGCTTTCACACCCGACGGTCTGCCCGGCCGTCCTGCGCGCTTCTGCTGCCTCGTCACGCCCCGGTCACCCCTCGCTTCGGACAGGCCATCCTGCTAGCTTCCCCGGCATGCTGAACCAGTCCCCTGAGCTCGCGCAACCCCCGGAGTTCGCCGCCGTCTTGCGGCCGAACCGCTCGCTGTCGCCATTGGGCTTTGCGATCTTCATGGGCGCCATCAGCGTATTCAGCTTTCTGGTGGGGCTCTATTTCTGGACCATCGGCGCCTGGCCCGTCCTCGGCTTCTTCGGTCTCGACGTGCTGGCGATCTATGTCGCCTTCCAGCTGAACTACCGGAGCGGCCGGATTTGTGAGACGGTGACCTTGCATGACCACCAGCTCGAAGTCGCGCGGATCCTGCCCTCCGGTCGGAGTTGGCATTGGAGCTTCAATCCATCCTGGGTCCGCCTCGAGCTCGACGAGCATCCCTCTGGTACGGCTGACCTTTGGCTTCGCTCGGGTACCGATGCCGTCTCTGTCGGCCAGTTCCTGAGCGACCCCGAGCGACGGGACTTTGCCGGTGCCCTTCGCAGCGCCATCGGAGCACACCGCGCCGGAGTCTGAGTGCAAGTTTCGGGTCGCCTGCCGTGTCACCGCGCCCTACATCTTCGGCAGGACGGGACAAGCGAAGGACAAGACCCATGCTCCAGCTTTCCGGCGCCGATGACGCGGCGCCATCCACAGACCGCCACCCCTCGGCGACCGACGACTACCGCCATATCCGCAGGGCGATCGAGTTCCTGACCGAGGAGGCCGGCCAGCAGCCCGACCTCGATCGGCTGGCCGGCCACCTGGGGCTCAGTCCGACCTATTGCCAGCGACTCTTCAAACGCTGGTGCGGCCTCTCGCCCAAGGCCTTCGTCCAGGCGGTGACGTTCGATCGGGCCCGCGGCCTGCTCGAAAGAGACGGGAGCGTGCTCGGCGCCGCTCTGGAGGCCGGGCTGTCAGGCCCGGGACGGCTGCATGACCTCTTCGTCGACCATGCGTCCATGACGCCCGGCGACCACAAGCGACGGGGCGCCGGGCTTGTCATCCGCTATGGCTTTCATCCCTCGCCGTTCGGACTTGCCCTGCTGATGACCACTGATCGAGGCCTGTGCGGCCTCGCCTTTGCCGACGACGAGGATGGGCAGGAGGCCGCGCTCGCCGACATGACCCGGCGCTGGCCCGCCGCTCAATTCCGGGCGGCCCCCGAGGCGACCGGGGTTTTGGCGCGTCAACTCTTCGACCCGTCCTGCTGGCGCCCGGACAGGCCGGTCCGGCTCATCATGATCGGCTCCGACTTCGAGGTTCGCGTCTGGGAAGCACTGCTGACGATCCCCCTGGGCCAGCAGGCGAGCTATTCCGACATTGCCACCCGCCTCGGACAGCCGAACGCCGCCCGCGCGGTCGGAGCCGCGGTTGGCCGCAATCCGCTCTCCTTCGTCGTGCCGTGCCATCGCGTGCTCGGCAAGGGCGGGAGCCTCACCGGCTACCACTGGGGCATCACGCGGAAGCGCGCGATCATCGGTTGGGAGAAGGGCCAACTCCAAGCGGACGGCTGATCAGAGGACACGATAGAAGAACGTCGTGTCCGACATTTCGCCGTACGGCAGGAGGGCATAGCCCGGCACGCGTCCGACCTCGACCCAGCCGAGTGACCGGTAGAGCCGCTCCGCAGCTCCACCCGAGACCGTGTCGAGCACCAGAAGCGACCGGCCGCGCGCGCGGGCCTCGTCCTCGAGCCTCAGCATCAGCGCCCGCGCCAGGCCGTGCCGTCGCGCCTGCCGATGCACGAGAAGCTTCGCCACCTCGCCACGATGCGGCTGATTGGGCTGCCACATGAGCTGCAGGATCACCGTCCCGGCCGGATGGCCATCTTGTTCGCCGACGACAAGGACCTTCGTCCCCGCAGCCACATCATCGGCAACTCCCGACCAGAAGTCGATTGCCTCCTTGTGGGCGAGCGGCGCCATGAAGCTGACGCCCGCTCCGCCGTCGACAACGTCGATGAGAATATCCGCCAATGCCGGCAGAATTCCACGTATCGCGTCCGCATCCGGCGTGCGAACGATCGGCTGGCTCATGCGGCGAGATCCTGCTTCTCGGCCACCGAGCCATCGCTGTTGAGGCGGTAGATCACCGGTGCGCCGGTCGCCAGCTCGCGTTTCACAATCTGCTCGCCCGTCAGCCCCTCGAGTTCCATGATGAGGGCGCGCAACGAGTTGCCATGCGCGGCGACGAGCACACGCTCACCGTTGAGCAGCCGGGGCAATATCTCCCTGCGGAAATAGGGAAGCACCCGCTCCGCCGTCATCTTGAGGCTCTCGCCTCCGGGTGGCGGCTCGTCGAAGGAGCGCCGCCAGATGTGCACCTGGCTCTCGCCGAAGCGCCTGCGGGCCTCATCTTTATTGAGACCGGTCAGCTCGCCGTAGTCGCGCTCGTTGAGGTCGGGATGGCGAATGGTGGGAAGCTCCGGCTGCCCAATCTCCTCGAGGATTAGGCGAAGCGTGTGCTGGGCGCGGGTCAGCGCCGAGGTGAAGGCGACGTCATACCGATGGCCGAGCGCCTTGAGCTTCTGGCCGGCGGCACGCGCCTCCTCGACGCCTTTGGGTGTAAGGTCGGGGTCCTTCCAGCCCGTGAAGAGGTTCTTGAGATTCCATTCGCTCTGACCGTGCCGTACGAGCACCAGAAGTCGTTGCATGCCTTGCCTCAATTGTCGGGGAAGAAGCCGGAGATGACCCAGCCGAAGGCTCGTGAGACGAACAGGCCGGCCACGCCGCAACAGGCCGCGAGCAGTGCCAGGAACCGGGCCTCGCCCTGCAGATCACCCTGATAAGCGCCAATCAGCAGCATCAGCAGGGCTACCAGGAGGAGTACGCCAAGCACCACCCAGCCCAGCCGGTTGAAGCCGCGGCGGATGCGATCGACACGTGTCACGGCCTCTGCCATGCCTTCCTCCTATAATCCGAGCACGTCGGTCATCGCGTAGAGGCCCGGCGGCTTGCCGATCCCCCAGAGCGCCGCCTTTATCGCACCTCGCGCAAACAGCGCCCGGTCGGTCGCTTTGTGGGTGATCTCGATGCGCTCATGCTCACCGGCGAAGATGACGGTGTGCTCGCCCACCACGTTGCCACCGCGTAGCGCCGCAAAGCCGATGGCGCCGCGCTCACGCTGGCCGGTCTGGCCGTCGCGGCCGCGATCGGAATGCTGGGCGAGATCTATGCCGCGCCCCTCGGCCGCCGCCTTCCCGAGCATCAGTGCCGTGCCCGAAGGAGCATCCACTTTCATCCGGTGGTGCATCTCGACGATCTCGATGTCGAAATCATCGTCGAGTGCGGCGGCGATTTTCCGAGTGAGCGCGAGCAGCAGATTGACGCCCAGGCTCATATTGCCGGCCTTGACAATGGCGGCCCGCTTCGCCGCCTCGGCGATCGCCCGGTCGTGATCGGCCGTGCATCCGGTGGTGCCGATGATGTGCACCTTTCCGTGCTCGGCCGCCAACCGGGCGAAGGCGACGGTCGCCGCCGGCGTCGTAAAGTCGAGCAAGGCATCGCATCCGGCTATCGCCGCGCTGGCGTCGTCGGTGATCCGCACATGGCGATTGCCAACACCGGCAAGCAGGCCCACATCCTCTCCGAGGGCGAGCGAACCGGGCTGCTCGGTCGCACCAGAGATCACCGCTCCGGGCGTCGCGGCGACAGCCCTGACAAGCGTCTGCCCCATGCGGCCGGCGGCTCCCATGATGGCAATTCGGGCTTCGGACATGACGGCGGACCTTTCTCGGGGTTTGCTCCGCATATAACAGGCCGGGCTGCCACCGAAAAGCCGGGCCGTCCGGCTCCTATGGCCGCCTTGGCTTGCCCTTGTGCCCAGGCCCACACATAGTCACCGGGGTCAACACTCCACGGAGAGCTCGAGCCATGCGCAACAAGTTGGCAGCGACCGTGATGCTCGGCGTGATCTCGGGTACCGGCCCGACCGCCGCTGCCGATCCTGTTAAGAGTGAGTACACGACCATCGAGCTCAAGCGCTGCAAGGCGCTCCCTACCGATCCCGAGGAGGTCGAGGGTGATTCCGGCGCCGCCTGGTGGTGCAATGGCCTCCGAGGCTACAAGCTGTACCTCGCCGAAGGCGACCTCCGGTTCATGATGGCGTACGGCAAGCGCGCTCGCGAGCAGCGCGCGGCGACGCAGACGCTCCGGCCGTTCAACTCGATCTTTCCCGACGACCAGACGGAGCGGGCGACGCTCGAATGGCGCATGCGCTACGCCAAGGGCAAATGGGTGCCGTTCGCGACAATCCTTCGCTACCATACCTTCAACGGCGATCAGAGCCCGCCAGTGCGGGGCCAGGTTCTCGTCGTCGCCAAGGTTGGACCGCGCTCGGGGGACGAGGCCTGCCACGTCGCCTATGTCGATGCCCTCGCCAATCCTGAGGCCAATGTGCTTGCCCAACAGGCCGCCGACGAGACGGCGGAGAGCTTCGACTGCACGAAGGAGCCTGAGGTGATCGGCCTGTCGGGCAAGAGCCCGATGTAGTCACAGGGCCGTGTCATCCGGGCGCATGAACGCCCTCCAGTGCGAGGCTCACCACCAATCCCAGCGTCAGCAGCAGGCCCGAGCCTGCCGCGAACCTGTAGGCGAATTTCAGATAGCAGTCGCGAAGCGCCCGCCCGATCACCGTCTGGGCGATGCTCGAGGCAGGACGATCTGCTGGATCCAACATGAGCCACAGCTCGGTGTGCTTATAGGGCCGTGTCAACGCGGTTGCGGCCTTGAACAGCAGAACGGCGGTGGTGAGCAGAGATGCGGCGCCCGCCAGTTTCAGTGCCGTTCCTGGCATGCCGAGCAACCCCACGGTCATCGTGAAGATGGCGAGCGCACCGAACCCGCAACCTCGCGCCACCGAGATCTCTGCCAGTCGTGCGATCCGGTCCATTTGTCTCGCCTTGCTATCGGCTCCAGAATCCGACGGCTCCCAACAGCGACGGAAAGGATAGCACTGCCGCCGCGACCAACCAGACCATCAAAGAGGTTGCATCTGTGCTTCGCCGGCCGCTCCAGCGCTCGAACAGGGCTGCTGGCACACCGGCCAGCGCCAGGGTCGAGGCCGCCAGCAGCAACGAGGTGAGATAGAAGGACAACAATGGCGAGGTGATGAGCAGACCGGTGGCGATCGGCTTCAGGAGAATGTAGCCGTAGTCGAAGAAGGGCGAGAAATGCATGCCGTTCAGCAGCGACAGTGCAGCAGTCCCGATCAAGAGCCCGTCTCGTTTCAGGGCGTCTGCCCGCTCGGCTTCGGTTTCCGGGGTGAGAGGCGGATTCATGACCGTCAGCTCGTCTGCGAGGACAGGACATAGGTCGCCAGAAGGCCGACGCGCAGCATGATGATCCAGACCACGGCGAACAGCATCACGAGCCGGTCCTGGATGAGTTGCGGAGTAACGAAGCGCACGAGCCTGAGGATCGGGTCCGTCACCTGGCAGAAGACGCGCCAGATAACGGCCCGACTGTCGGCGGCGAAGAACAAGGAGAGGATGTAGCGTCCGATCAACGTGTACATGGCTGCCGCCAGCACGAGATTGACGACATTGACGACGCCGTAGCCCAAAGCGAACGCTCCATTGAACCTCGATGATCGAGGGACTTTCGTCCAACACTGTCGACACCGCAACCGGAAAACGGAAGAAGGGCGGGTTGCCCCGCCCTTCTCCAATGTCGACCGCTGTCGCCGGTCGTCAGTTGGTCTTCTCCTGCAGGATCATATCGCCCTTCGGCCGGCGGATATTGTCGATCATGTCCTGCATCGTCTGGGACGGCGCCGGCGTGATCCGGCTGACGACCCACATGACAATGAAGCCGACTGGCAGGGCGAACAGGGCTGCCGAGATGTTCCGCAGGCCCCACCAGTTGGCAACCGACTGCGCATGCTTGTCGAAAGCAGTCCAGGCCGCCGCCTGCGCATCGCCCGTAGCCGACATCCAAGCCTGCTTCAGCTCAGCATACTTCGCCGCAGCTTCCGGGCTTGCCGACGACAGGAAGCTCCACGTCTCGTAGAAGCTCGACGCGAAATAGCGCGTGCCCACGAGATAGTAGAGACACATCCCGAAGCCAATGATCATGCCGGCAACGGCGCCGTAGCCGTTGGTCCGTTTTGACCAGACCCCGAGCACCAACGCCGGGAAGAGACCGGCGGCGGCCAACGAGAAGGCCCAGGCCACCATGGACAAGATGTCGGCTGGCTTGGTCGAGGCCGTGTAGGCCGCAGCGATGGCGACGAGCACAAGGAGCACGCGGGCGACTATCAACCGGCGCGCCGTCGGCGCATTCCTGTCGAGCATCTTGTAGTAGATGTCGTGAGAAAGCGCGTTGGCGATCGCCAGCAGGAGACCATCGGCTGTCGACAGCGCCGCCGCCAGGCCTCCGGCCGCCACCAGACCGGCGATCACATACGGCATGCCGGCGATCTCGGGCGTCGAGATCACGACCACGTCGTTGTCGATGGCGAAGTCCTGATGTCGCAGCAGATGCGTGAACTGCCCCATGTCGCCCGTGTATTGGACGGCCTTGGCGCAGGCTTCGCGGATCGCATCGACAGAGGTCGCTCCGACACCGCAGATCTTGACGAGACCGAGGTTGCCGTAGGTGTAGACCCAGTCCGGCAAGCTCGCCAGCGTCTGGCCGATCACGTTGTTGTAGACCTCCAGCTTCGCGAAGGCGGCATAGGCCGGCGCCGTGAAGTAGAGGAGGAAGATAAAGAACAACGACCATGCCACCGACTGACGCGCCTCACGCACCGACGGTGTCGTGAAGTAGCGCATCAGAATATGCGGCAACGACGCCGTGCCGACCATCAGGCAGAGAATGAGCCCAAAATAGTTCAGCGTATCGTAGGTGGTGAACGGCGTCGTATGCGGCTTCAGCGACTTCACATCCGCCAGCCCCTGCGCGATCATGGCGCCCTCGCGGGCCGTGATGTCCTGGAGCGCCTGACCATAAGAAATCTGCGGAATGGGCAGGCCGTACTTCTGGGTCGACAGGATCACGACCGGGACGAGGTAAGCCACGATCAGAACAATGTATTGCGCCACCTGCGTCCAGGTCACCGCGCGCATGCCACCTAGCATCGAGCAGAGCAGGATGCCGAGCAGACCCGCATAGACCGCGACCTGGAAGTCGAGACCGAGGAAGCGCGAGGCGATGATGCCTGTCGCATAGATCTGTGCCGTCACATAGGTGAAGGAGCAGCAGATCAGGACGATGACGCCGAGCAGCCTCGGGAACCATCCGCCGTAGCGCTCGGCGAGAAAGTCCGGAACCGTGTAGGCGCCAAATTTCCTCAGGTAAGGTGCGATCAACACGGCCACCAGCACATAGCCGCCGGTCCAGCCGAGCACGAAGGCGAGGCCGTCGTAGCCGAGGGCATAAAGTGTGCCGGCCATGCCGACGAACGAGGCGCCCGACATCCAGTCGGCCCCTGTCGCCATGCCATTGTAAAAGGCCGGCACGCGACGGCCGGCGACATAATACTCGCCGACCTGCATCGTCCGGGTCAAAACGCCGATAAAGGCATAGACGAGAAGCGTCAGGCCCACGAACATGTAGCCGAGAATGCGGTTCGGCACGCCCATCTGCTCGAGAACGGCGATGATTGCGACGAAGACGAAGAATCCGCCTGTGTAGAGCCCGTAGATCTTTCCGAGATTGGAGACGAAATCACCGGGCGCAGCTTGCTCTTTAGTAGCCATAATTGCTCTACTCCTCCTCAGCCATGCCGGTGTCACGATCGATGCTGTTCTGGCTCTTGGCAAAGATGAACAGCATGATCACGAAGGCGATGAGCGAGCCCTGCGCCGCCATGTAGAAGCCAAGCGGGAAGCCCAGGATTGTGATCGAGTTCAGTGCGTTGACGAAAAAGTGGATGATGAAGCTGAAGAATAACCACAGCGCCAGCATGATCCACATCAGGCGGGAGGTTCTCCCCCAGTATTCATCCTGCCTATGATGCTCTGTCACGATTAGCTCCTTCCCCAAAGACCCGGCGATCGCTTCGCATTGTCGACTGTCGATTGCCGCCCTGTTGCCTCAATTAGTCAAATATCGCGGAGCGGTAAAGTTGAAATCGCGCTTGCGGATGGGCTTGGCCGATGTCTTTCTTCGTTGCACAACGGCCTTCTGGTCATGGCAACTTTGCCTATGACAGGCAGTCGGAGCCGAGTCTTGAGCCAAGCCTACGATTCCATTCCGCTGGTCGGTCTCGATGCCGTCGTGCTCGATACCGAGACGACCGGCCTTGATCCCAAGCGCGCAAGAATTGTAGAAATCGGCGGCATTGGTCTCGAAAAAGGGCGCCTAAACAACGACGTAGTTCTTGAAATACTTGTTGCTCCGGGCTCGCCTATTCCGCACACGGCAACACAGATCCATGGCATCAAGGACTCGGATCTGGCGGGCGCTCCGACATTCAAGGACGTCGCCCCGCGGCTTGCAGGCTTTTTGCAATCCTTCGTCCTGATCGGTCACAACACGGGCTTCGACCTCGCCATGCTGGCGCGGGAGCACGCGCTTGCGGGACTACCCTGGCAGGCGCCGCGATCCCTCGACGTCGGGTTGCTTGCCCGGGCAGCGGCACCAAGCCTTGCCAGCTACTCCGTCGATGCTCTGGCCGACTGGCTGAGCGTCGACGTCACCCGGCGTCACCGGGCCCTGGGCGACGCGATGGCGACGGCTGGGATCTTCATCGCTCTCGTGCCGCATCTTAGGGCCGCCGGGATTCGCACACTTGCAGAGGCAGAAGCGGCCTCCCGGCGTTTCGACGCCGAGCGGTCGACGTCGACAGCGGCCGGCTGGGCCGAGCTCTCGCCACCCGGCCAGCGCGAGCAGGCGACGCTGCGCATCGACAGCTATCCTTACCGTCACCGCGTCGCCGATGTCATGGCCTCCCCCGTCGTCGCAGTAGCCGGCACGTCCAATACATCCGAGGTGCTGCGCGTGCTGCTCGACAAAAGTATCAGCTCGGTCATCGTGGAGACGGCAGACGGCAGGACCGGTCTCGTGACGGAGCGCGATCTCCTCAGAGCGGTGATGCGGGAGCGCGACAGCGGAACGGCGCAGCCGGTCGCCGACTATATGAGCGCACCTCTCCAGACCGTGTCGGCCGACGACTTCATCTATCGGGCCATCGCCCGCATGGACCGCTTGAAGCTCAGGCATCTGCCGGTCCGAGACGACTCCGGCGCCATCGTCGGTATGGTCACCCCGCGAAACCTGTTGCGGCAGCGCGCCAGTGCCGCACTTACCTTGCGCGATTCCCTCGACCAGGCGTCGACCGTCGAGGACCTGGCTCGCAACTGGAGCCGGCTGCCGGAGGTCGCGGAGAGTCTCCGGCAGGAAGCCGTCGACGCCCGGCGCGTGGCCTCGATCATCAGTGGAGAACTATGCGCCATGACGGCCCGCGCCGCCCAGATTGCCGAGGCCCGCCTGGTTTCGGAAGGCCTGGGCGCACCGCCGGTTGCATACACCGTTCTGGTTCTGGGCTCGGGCGGACGCGGCGAGAGCCTTCTCGCGGCCGACCAGGACAACGCCGTCGTCTATGCGGCCGGTGAACCGGATGGCCCGGCGGACCAGTACTTCGCCAAACTTGGACAGCACTTTGCGGAAATCCTCGACGTCATCGGCATCCCTCTCTGCAAGGGCGGTGTCATGGCGAGAAATGCCGCCTGGCGACATAGTCGCGAGGGCTGGCATGCAGTGATCGAGAGTTGGGTCCGGCGATCCGCGCCCAAGGACCTGCTCGATATCGACATCTTTTTCGACGGCATCCCGGTCCATGGCGATGGCGAACTTGCCGAGTCTATCCTTGCCGACGCCCACCGGGCCGCCCGGACCAACCCCCAGTTCCTCCTGTTGCTTGCCGAGCTCGCCCGGGACTGGCACGCGCCAGTGACACTCTTCGGCAAGCTGAGAACCGAGGAAGATGGGCGGGTCGATCTGAAAAAGGGCGGCTTGATGCCGATTTTCACCGCCGCGCGCATCCTCGCCATCAAGCACGAAATCAGGGCACGGTCGACGCGCGAGCGGCTCGAGGCAGCCCGCGCGTTGAAGATCGGGTCGACCGACGACATCGAGGCAGCGATTGCGGCGCACGGCATTCTGCTCGACACCATCCTCGACCAGCAGCTCGTCGACATTGCTGCCGGAAAGACGCCGGGGAGCCGGGTCGACGCGCAACGGTTGAGCAAAACAGACGCCAAGTCGGTCAAGTCGGCGCTCGCCGCCATACCCGGTTTGCTCGGCGTGTTG
Source organism: Hyphomicrobiaceae bacterium (assembly GCA_041397825.1). Taxonomy (GTDB): domain Bacteria; phylum Pseudomonadota; class Alphaproteobacteria; order Rhizobiales; family Hyphomicrobiaceae; genus JANNSX01. The sequence goes on along the minus strand of JAWKVX010000006.1, from coordinate 384,633 downwards.
TCCGAGGGGCGCCTCTGAGAACCCTCAATGCCGTTCTGACAGAGACCCGCAGCCGGTGATCCTGTCATCGACGCCCACCAGACAGAGCGTATTCCGATCATCGCCTGGTTGCTCGCAATGACGGGCTTGGCGGCGCGCCGCTCGATCGCCTTGACGACATCGAGAGTCCGAAGCGCGCCGAACCACACGAAGATCGCATCCGCGTCGGGCCGATCGAGCGACAGCGCAAAATCGCCGATGACGAGGCTTCCCGAGGTGCAGGCATAGCAGACGACGTCCAGCGATCCGTCGGACAGGAGGGTGGCCGCGGCCGTTGCCAGCAGGTCGGCCTGCGCGGCAAGACTGGCGCTGGTGATCGAAACTGGAAGGGCGGCGCGCGCGAAGTGAATGCCGACGCCCGCCGGCCGGAAGTGCAGGACGTCGTCCTGGATCGTCTGCTCGGTTGCCTGAAGTACGCAGCCTATCCTGGCGCGATGGCGCCGCCCCCTGTCTTAGAGTGCCGCGCGAGAGGGAGAATGGACGGCCGGGGGCTCTGCGGACAAGGTCGGATCCGTTCCGGGTGCACCGAGCCTACGGCATGTCGGATAGGTCTGGCACTGCGATTGTGGATCGTGCAACCTGATTGCGGGCAAATGCTCCCGCACAACACTGGATAGATGGCCAATGCTCGATCAAGCCCGCCAAAGAACAGCAGAGTTTCAACGCCGTCTCGGCGATGCCGGCATCGACGTCGCCGTCATCACCGACGAGAGCTCCATTGCCTATCTTGCCGGCTTCTGGGGCTATCTCTCGGTCGAGTTCGGCCGACCGACCTTCCTCGTCCTGAGGCGCGACGATACCCCGGTCGTCGTCACTCCGCTCATGGAGAGCGAGATGGTCGCGAAGATGACCTGGGTCGAGAAGGTCATGCCCTGGACCGATGCCGGCGAGCTCCGCTGGGAAAACGTGCTGGCCAAGGCGATCGGCTCGACTCCGGGACAGATCGGCGTCGAACGGAGCGTGCTCCCCGCCGTCGTGCGCAATTGGCTCGACGACCGCATGCCGGAAACCAGGCTCGTCGACGTCTCACCGTTGCTCGGCGAGATGCGCATGATCAAGTCACCCGAGGAGATCGCCGTCATGAAGCAGGCCGGCAAGATCGCCGGCGCCATGATGGCGGCAGCGGAGGGCGCGCTGGCGGAAGGCGCCCTGGAGTATGAAGCAGCGCTTGCCGTCATCAATGCGGGTACGCGCGCCGCCGCCGGTTTCCTGACGGCCAAGGGGTGGGAAGCCTTTGTCTCGCCGATGATCCACAATCTTCAGATCATGCAGTCCGGCCGCGACACCTCGATGGTGCACCGCCGCGCCAGCGTGAAACCCTTCGCCAAGGGCGACCCGGTCTACTTCTGTTTCTGCAACATGGCCCAGTTCAAACAATACAAGCTCGGCTTCGATCGCATGTTCTTCATCCGCGAGGTATCGACCGAGGCGGCCGACGTGCAGCAAGCCGCCATCGATGCCCAACAGGCGGCCATCAGGGCGATCCGGCCCGGCGTCACGGCGGAGAGCATCGCCGATGCGGCGAACGAGGTCTATCGCGCACGCGGCTACGAGACCGGCTATCGGACTGGCCGGTCGATCGGCATGGCCTATCTCGAGAGTCCCGAGCTGAAGGCCGGCGATACGACGATCCTCAAACCGGGCATGACTTTCGCCGTCGACGGCGGCATCTCCATCGATGGCCAGCACGGCGGCCGCATCGGCGATTCGATCGTCGTGACCGAGACCGGCAGCGATTATCTGACCGATTATCCGCGTAAGATCCTCGTCGTCGACCGGTAGCCATGCGTATTGCAATCTACCAATCGGCCCTCGCGGGGCTAATGCCAGCCGATCGGCTCGAACATCTGGCTCGCACGGTCCAAGAGACGGATGCGGAGCTCATCCTATGCCCCGAGCTGTTCTTGTCGGGCTATGCCGTCGGTGAAGAGCTCCGTCGACTGGCCGAGCCCGCCGACGGACCTTCAGCGGCTCGCATCTCGGGTCTCGCCCGGATGAACCGGAAGGCCATCGTCTATGGATTTCCCGAAGCTTCGAAAGAGGCGCTGTACAATTCCGCCCTGGCCTTCGGTGCCGACGGCGCCCTCATGGCCCATCATCGCAAGCTCGCCATTCCGCCCGGCTTCGAGCGCACCTACTTCACACCTGGCACGGGACTCACGATCTTCACGCTTGGCGAGATCAAGCTGGGTCTTCTCATCTGCTACGATGCCGAGTTCCCGGAGGCGGTGCGGGCCACGGCCGAGGCCGGCGCGCACGTCCTGTTGGTGCCGACGGCGCTCGGTGCGCAATGGCCGATCGTCGCCGAGCGCGTCATCCCCGCGCGCGCCTTCGAGAACGGGCTCTATGTAGCCTATGCCAATCATGCCGGCACCGAGGGCGATGTGACATTTCTCGGCGGCAGTTGCATTTGCGGACCCGACGGCCGGGATCTGGCGCGAGCCGGCGCTGCAGGCACCGTCATCTCGGCGACGATCGAGGCCATCGCTGTTGAACGCGCGCGCAATCGGTTGCCGTATTTCCAGGATTTGGCGGCGCTTCGGCCGCGCCTCCAGGGTCGCTAAGACGCGCCGGCCCGAGCGACGCTGCGTCCCTGGGGGACGTGGAGAGAGAGCGTCGCTCGGGCGGACCCCGCTGTTTCGCGACCTCCAAGGAGATCCCGCGCTCGCCACCAAGCACGGATCGGCGGCGCTGGCATGGGTCATTTGACCCAGACGGGTCGAATGGTCGGGCGACATGCGCCGTGGCTGCAGGGCCTACTTGCAGCTCGAGACCGGCGCGACCACTTTGATCACCAAGGCTGCTAGCTCGGACTGGCTTCCAACCTCGGTCTTCTGGAACACGGACGCCAATTGGTTGCGCGCCGTCTTCTCCTGGATACCCATGCTCCGCGCATACTCGGCAACGCTGATCCCTCTGACGACGGCCGCCGTCAGCCGGGCTTCCGCCGGCGTCAGCCCAAACACCGAGCCGATCACATCGGAAGACACGAAGAGCGAGCAATCGATCGGGCTCACCATCAGAAGAGTCATGGCGCCCGGCATTTCGGGCTGTGCAAGCTCCTGCCAATGGTATGACCGGGATCGTGAGGAGCCCTGAAGCGGAATGCGCCACACGACGTAGCTCCGGTCGCAAGCAGCCGAGCGCAGCTTCAGCGGCAGCCCTCGATCCTGGGTGCCCGAAACCAGAACGAGCTCGAGCCGAGCATCGTCATCGGGTCGCCAGGCATGCAGCTCACCGCTCGGATTGGTCATGAATAGGCGGTCTCGCCTCAGCAGTTGCTCGGCCCGGCTATTGAGAAACAAGACCTCTCGACGCCCGCCGATCACGAAGACAGCCGCCGCAACGGCCTCAAGCATTCCCGAGAACGTCCCGCAGGCGGCCGTCGCACGATCGACTTTCTGCCCGATCTCGAGGGCTCGAACGATGTGCCGTCCCAAATAGGTGAGCCGCCGTTCCGTCGCTTGCCATTCCGAAGCATTCTCCGAACGCCGCAGATTGACTCCGATGCTCGCCTGGACGCTCCCTTGCTGGCTCAGCTTGATGCCGCAGAACGTCGGACTGATGCCGGCCGGCACCATGAATTCGTTATAGTAAGCAGATTTCCCCAAAGCCTGCCCGTCGACGAGCGTGTCTGCCCACAGCGGCGTGTTCAGAGGAGCATCGGCATAGGCCGCGATGTACGGGCTGAGCTTCAGGTAGTGATTGAAATAGGAGTCGAGCAGACTTTCGTTGAGGCGGGAGGTTACCGCAAACGCGGCTCGCTCCCGGTGCCGATCGTAGGACAACAGCATCGAGCCGCCAAAAGTCGCGTCGCTGATCAAGTCGGAGGCCAGCTGCCACTGTGAAGGATCGAGAGCCGCATCATAGATCGCCTCGACAGCCAGCTCGATCGCGTGACGACTGCCTTCACTCATTCGGCACTCCTGACGCGTCGTATCGCCGTGAGAAAAGACTAGATGAGCTCGCCGATGCCTTCAACTCTGATTGTCTGTTGCAGTGCTTTCGGATTCCCGATGCCGGATCGTATACAGATTGCCGCTGTGTCCTGCCACGCCCTCGATCGTCACGGGGACATGGCGGCTCTGGACAACCGCACGGGGAACCGCGCACGGATCGCATCGTCCACTTTGCGCGACACATGCTGCGGGTGGCGTTCGCCGAGTATGGTCGAGAGCCTCGCATGTGCACGCTCGATCAGGCCAGGCTTGCCACGTTCGGACCACTCCTTGGGGCTCGAGCGATCACCGATCGCCGGATAGAGATACTCCTTCTGCATCAGGCTGAGCGTTTGCTCGGAGCCGAGAAAATGGCCCGGTCCGCCGATGCAGATGCTCTTGATCGCCTCGACATCGAGCGCCTCTTCAGTCACCTGAATGCCTCGGATGGTGCGTTGTGTCGCCCCGATGATGTCGTTGTCGATGATGAGACTGTCGAGCGAGAAGCCCATGAGGCTCGCCATCATGCCTCCGGCCTCATAGATCATGTTGACACCGGCATTGGCGACGAGCGCGAGATTGTAGGCACGCTCATAGCCAGCCTGCATGTCGGGGACTTTGGCGTCCGTCATGCCTGAGGCCGTCGCCCCCGTCAGGTCGTAGAATTGCGCGAACTGGGCCGAGGCGGCGGAGAGCAGGGCCTGCTCCGGGCTTCCGCCCGACATGGCTCCGGTGCGCAAGTCCGAGATGAAGCACATCGGGCAGAAAATGGCTGGTGCACCGGGACGGATCGCATTGACATAGGCGAGACCCGCGAGGCATTCGGCCATCTCGACAGCGAGAGCGCCCGCCAGTGCCGCCGGCGCCGTGGCGCCCGCCTGCCCGGCGGAGACGAGCAGGATCGGCATGCCGCCGCGGACGGCAACCTCCATGCAGCGGCAGGCATCGGTCGCGAATTTCAACGGTGGAACGACAAAGCAGTTCGACTGGCTGACGAATGGCCGCTCCCGCCATTTGTCCTCGCCGCCGGCGATCAGATGCAACATCTCGAGGCTGGCCTCGACATGGGCAGGGTCGCCCCAGCTCGTGCCGACGTGCTTGGCGGTGCCGAGCACCGAGGCGTAACAGGAGTTGAAATCCATCTCGAACGGGTCGGCGAGATCGCGGCAGACGACCGAGCGCTGGAAGAAGTGAATGTGCTCCAGCGCGTCGGCCACGCGCGCAATGTCGTAGAGATCGCGAAGCGTCGAGTCTCTGTACGCGCCTGTGACGGCATCGACCATGTGCACGGCGGCGCCGGCGGTGCCGAAATAGACCCGCTTGCCCCACGGCTCCAGATCATGCTCCGGACGCTGTCCGAAGATAGGGAATCGTCGTCCGGCCTTGGCGATCATGTCCTCGATCATCGCCTTCGGGAAGGTCAGCCGCCCGTTCGGCTGAGGCACTGCGCCAGCTGCCACGAGCAGCTCGACCCCGGAAGGTGGCGCGTCTGCAAGACCGATCCGCTCCAGGATGTCGAGTGCGGCGGCATGGATGCGCCGGACCTCGGACTCCGACAGCGGCTTGTAGTTTCCGGCCTCCATGCCGGGCCATACGGGACGACCGGCCGCCGGCAGCGGGGCAGCACGAGCTGCGCGCCGTGCCTCGCGACCGCCACGACGGCTTTGCTCGGTGGACACGACGGACATAGTCTTCCTCTCGCTTGGGTGCACGGACGTTCTTGTGCTCGCAGCAAAGCATATCGCAACTGCCGGCCGTCGAGGTATTCTACCGCCGCATAGCCCGAAGCGCCCGCGTGCGGGAGGACGTTCATGCTCACCCATCGACTCGCCCGCCCCGGTGATGTTCCCGCGCTAACCAGCCTCATGGAAGAGGCCATCAGCAAGCTCCTGAAGCCCTATCTCTCGGCAGACCAGATTGCCGCGAGCCGCACCATCATGGGGATCGACACGCAGCTCATCGAGGACGGCACCTATTTCGTCATCGAGGAGGAGGGCCAGCTCGCCGGATGCGGCGGTTGGAGCCGGCGCGCCACGATGTACGGCGGCAGCCACTCGCCCGGCCGGAACGCCGCGCTTCTCGACCCGATGACCGAGCCTGCCCGCATCCGCGCCATGTACACGAGCCCCGCCTTCACACGTCGCGGAGTCGGCCGCCTCATAATGACGCTCTGCGAGGAGGCAGCCCGCGCGGACGGGTTCCGCCGCGCCGAGCTGGTCGCGACGCTGGCCGGCGAGCCGCTCTATAGAGCCTGTGGCTACCAGCAGATCGAGCATTTCAACGATCAGCAAGGCCTGACCCCCGTGCCACTCGTCAAAATGGGCAAGACCTTGTAGCGACAAGCCGAGCAACCGCATCGAGGCTTGCATCGACTGTGGCCGCATCGCGATTCCGTCGGTCGATCGCCGAAATCTTTGTCGGGCTCGACGCAACGGATACGCGGCGGCCGCCTCGTTCTTGGTTCGGACACGCAATGGAGGACATCACCAACACCGTGTGTTGAGAGGAGATCTCTATGAAACCGGCCATCATCGGATTGGCGGCGCTCGCCTTGACTGCAACCGCAGCCTCCGCAGCCTCGTACGGCCCGAAGCACAACGACGGCTATCGCAGCAGGCACCAACCGACCTACGAGCATGTTCTCGTCAAGCGCAGCAAGGCCCACTTGGCCTGGGTCAAGCGGCAGGCCTGGGCCGACGGCCGGCTCTCGTTCCGCGAGCGTCTGAAGATCCGGCGCGCCGAGCGGCAACTTGCCCGTGCCATCTGGCAGGCCCGTCACTTCCGCTAACATTGACCAGAAAGGCGGGCGGACCACACGGTCTGCCCGCCTCGCGGCCTTGCAGACGACGGCAGCTCCAGGCAAGCTCGTAACCTGGGCCATTGCAGGGAGCGCGTGCCATGCCGCTGACGCTCTATTTCACTCCGGGCACCTGTGCGCTCGCAACGCATATCGTCCTCGAGGAGGCTGGCGCCGACTACGAGCTCGTCAAGATCGATTTCGGGACGACCGAGCAGCGCAGTCCGGCGTTTCTGGCGCTCAATCCCAAGGGGCGCGTACCAGCACTCGTGACCGAACATGGCGTTCTGACCGAGACGCCCGCACTGCTGATCTTCGTCGCGCAGAGCTATCCGGGAGCCCGGCTCGCGCCGCTCGACAATCCCTACGCACTCGCCAAGATTCAGGCCTTCAACAGTTATCTTTGCTCGACGGTGCACGTGGCGCATGCGCACGGCATGCGCGGCTATCGCTGGGCCGACGATCCTGCCGCCATTGCCGAGATGAAACGCAAGGTGCCGGAGAGCCTTGGCGCCACCTATGAGCCGATCGAGCACGGTCTCCTCGAGGGACCGTGGGTGGCGGGTGACAGATACACGATCGCCGATGCCTACCTTTTCACCATTGCCCAATGGCTGGAGGACGATGGCGTCGATCCCAGGCGGTTCCCCCGCATTCTCGAGCATCGCCGGCGCGTGGCCGAGCGGCCCGCGGTCAAGCGGGCGCTGGCGATGGAGGCTTCATAGATCGGCTCTCAGGGACTCCAGCCGAGAAAGTTCGCGAGGAGCCTCAAGCCGAGCTGCTGGCTCTTTTCCGGATGAAACTGGGTTCCGACAATATTCTCCCTGCCGACCATCGCGGTGATCGGACCGCCATAGTCCGTGACGGCTAAGAGGCGGTCCCGCTCCAGACCGGTCAAGTGATAGCTGTGCACGAAATAGGCATGCCAGCCGGTCGGACCGGTCGGGATGCCATCGAGCAGCACATGCTGCTGCACCACATCGAGCGTGTTCCAGCCCATATGCGGCACTTTCAGCGCGGCATCCGCCGGCATGATCCGTCTGACCTCGCCGCCGATCCAGCCGAGCCCTTCGGTGACGCGATGCTCGTGGCCGCGATCGGCCAGGAGCTGCATGCCGACGCAAATACCGAGAAAGGGCCTCGCCCGCTCGAGCACCGCCGCCTCGAGCGCCTCGACCATGCCGGCGATTGCCACCAGCCCGGCTTTGCAGTCCGCAAAGGCGCCGACGCCGGGAAGGATGATGCGATCCGCTCGCTCAACGGCAGCGGGATCCGACGAGACGATCACCGACGTCGCGGAGCCGCTCTCGCGGGCCGCACGCTCGACGGCCTTGGAGGCCGAATGCAGGTTCCCCGAACCGTAATCAACAATGACGACGCTAGGCATCGATTGAGCTTGTTTGCTGACGTTCGTTCTCGATGGCGCTCTTGAGTTTAGCGACGGCCACCGTCTCGCAATCGGACCTCGCTCCGCCAGCCACGAGGCCGAGCTCCTGACACGCTTCCCCCTCGAGCTGATCCCGCAGCAATGACGATGCCTCGAAACCGACGACCAGAGCGAGAGCGATCCAGACGAAAATCACCGCCAGCGGCCCGAGGCCGACGAGCCAGACACCTCCGCCAAGCACGGCGAGCGTCGCCGCCCAAAGGGCGAGCGCGCCCCACAGCCCTCGCGCAGCAAGCCAGATCCCGGAGAACAGGAAGGCCCGCCAGGAGAACCCATCCTTCACGAGCATCAACGCCTCGACCCGCTCGGCGGGTGACAGGCGGCGGGCATCCGCCTCCTCGTAAACGACATAGGTCGTCATGCACATCACCTCACGCGATCAGCGTGCCCTTGGTCGACGGCACGCGATCCCTTTGCCGCGGATCGATGGCGATCGCATCCCTTAGCGCCCGAGCCAGACCCTTGAAACAGCTCTCGGCGATATGATGGTTGTTCTCGCCGTAAAGACAGGCGACATGCAGCGTGATGCCGGCATTCTGTGCAAAGGCCTGGAACCACTCCCGGAACAGCTCGGTATCCATGTCACCGATCTTGGGCCGTGAGAACGCGACGTTCCAGATGAGATAGGGCCGGCCCGACACATCGAGCGCGACGCGTGTCAGCGTCTCGTCCATCGGCAGGAAGCAATGGGCATAGCGCTGGATACCCTTACGATCTCCGAGCGCTGCGCCGATAGCCTGTCCGAGGGCGATGCCGCTATCCTCGACCGTGTGATGCTGGTCGATGTGGAGATCGCCTTGAGTGTGCAGCGTGATGTCGACCAGGCTGTGACGGGAGAGCTGCTCGAGCATATGATCGAAAAAACCCACGCCCGTCTGGATGTCGAAGGCCCCCGTGCCGTCCAATGCCACGGTCGCCTTGATGTCGGTTTCGACGGTCTTGCGCTCGATGATGGCGCGCCGGTTCATGGTCCGTCCTCGTGCCAAAGGCTTGTACCTGTTGCCGGATTGGGTCTATCAGCTCATATCGGCGTAGGCCAGCCTGCCTTGAAACCCGGACATACGGGACCGATATAAACCGGGAAGTGTAAAAATGTCTCCACAGTCTGCACCAGCCGGGATCTGGCACGGCACCACAATTCTCACCGTCCGCAAGGGCGGCAGGGTGGTTATTGCCGGCGATGGACAGGTCAGCCTCGGCCAGACCGTCATCAAGGCCAATGCACGAAAGGTCCGCTCGCTCGGGCGAGGCAACGTCATCGGCGGCTTCGCCGGCGCAACTGCCGACGCGTTTACGTTGTTCGAGCGGCTGGAAGCCAAGCTCGAGCAATACCCGGAGCAGCTGCAGCGTGCGGCCGTCGATCTGGCGAAAGACTGGCGGACCGACCGTTTCCTCCGTCGGCTCGAGGCGATGATGATCGTCGCCGACAGACACCATTCGTTGGTCCTGACGGGCACCGGCGACGTCCTCGAGCCAGATGGCCACGTCATGGGCATCGGCTCTGGCGGCAACTATGCGCTCGCTGCCGCCCGAGCGCTGCTCGATCAACCGCTCGGCGCGGAAGAGATCGCCCGCAAAGCGATGGACATCGCCGCCGACATCTGTGTCTACACCAACCGCAATCTCGTCGTCGAAAGCCTGGTATCGGAATCCTGAGAGCGATGTCGGCCAACGTTTACGAGATCCGCCGCGCCACCGAGGCCGACCTGCCGCTGATCGAACGCTGGCTCGGCGAGCGGCACGTTGCCAAATGGTGGGGCAAGGTTCTGCAGGGCCTTGCCGAGATCCGAGAGCACATTCACGGCAGCGATGCCGAACCGTTCATCGTGATGCACGAGGGTCAACCCATCGGTTACCTGCAAACCTACCCTGCCGAGGCGGATGCCGACATTCCTCCGCAACCGTCCGGTACGCTTGGCGTCGACTTTTTCATCGGCGAGGTGGGCGCCCTCGGCCAGGGACATGGTCCAGGCATGCTCAATCAACTTGCTATGCAGTGTGTCGGCGCTGGAGTGGTCCGCCTCGTTTCTGATCCGGACGGCCGCAACGTCTCCTCTGTTGGATGCCTCGGCCGGGCCGGGTTCACGCCAGTCAGCCTGATCGGTCCATCCGCCGCACGTCGACTGTTGATGTCACGCGATCTTGTTCCGCAACCCGTGGCCCGCTCGCAAGACAGGTCCGGGCGTCGTCGGCAGAGAGCCTCAAGAGCACAGAGACCCCAATGACCGCCTTTTCTCCGCGCGAGATCGTTTCCGAGCTGGACCGGTTCATCGTCGGTCAGCACGAAGCCAAGCGGGCCGTCGCGATCGCGCTCCGAAACCGCTGGCGGCGCCAGCAGCTCGACCCCGCGCTCAGGGAGGAAGTGCTGCCCAAGAACATCCTCATGATCGGCCCGACCGGCGTCGGCAAGACCGAGATCTCACGCCGCCTGGCGCGTCTCGCCAATGCGCCCTTCCTCAAGGTCGAGGCGACGAAGTTCACCGAGGTGGGCTATGTCGGGCGCGATGTCGACCAGATCATCCGCGACCTGACCGAGGTCGCCATCGGCCTCGTCAAGGAGGCGAAACGCAACGAGGTCAAGGCGCGCGCGCACCTCAATGCCGAGGAACGGGTCATCAACGCGCTGGTCGGCGAGCGCTCATCCGACCAGACCAAGGAGAGCTTCCGCCGCAAGCTGCGCGCCAACGAGCTTGACGACAAGGAAATCGAGGTCCAGGTCGCCGATACCGGACCGCAGATGCCGAGCTTCGAGATTCCCGGAATGCCCGGCAGCCAGGTCGGCATGATCAATCTGAACGAGATGCTCGGCAAAGCCTTCGGCCAGCGAACCCGCCCGCGCCGCATGAAGGTCAAGGATAGCTACGAGGTCCTGATCCAGGAGGAGAGCGACAAGCTCATCGAGCAGGAGAGTATCGTCCTGGAGGCCATCCGAAGCGTCGAGAACGACAGCATCGTCTTCATCGACGAAATCGATAAGATTTGCGCCCGCTCGGAGCGACAGGGCGCCGATGTCAGCCGCGAGGGCGTCCAGCGCGATCTTCTGCCCATCATCGAGGGCACGACCGTCAGCACCAAATACGGACCGGTCAAGACCGACCATATCCTCTTCATCGCCTCCGGCGCGTTCCATGTGGCCAAGCCGTCGGACCTGCTGCCCGAGCTCCAGGGCCGATTGCCGATCCGGGTCGAGCTTGCCGCGCTGACCCGAGAGGACATGCGCCGAATCCTGACGGAGCCGGAGTCGAGCCTCATCAAGCAGTATGTGGCGCTCATGGCGACCGAAGACGTGGTGCTCGAATTCACCGAGGACGGCATCGACGCCATTGCGGATATCGCCGTCGAGGTCAATGCCACCGTCGAGAACATCGGCGCCCGCCGCCTTTCGACCGTCCTCGAGCGGGTTCTCGACAAGATCTCGTTCGATGCCACAGATCTACCGGGCCAGCGGGTCACCATCGATGCCGCTTATGTGAAAACACACATCGGCGATCTCGCCAAGAATGCGGATCTGTCGCGCTTCATTCTCTGAAATGTGATCGCGATCGCCCGGGATATTTGACCCCGATCAAGCGCGGTGGGTGGCTGCATGCCCATCTAACCGACATTCGGCGGCTGCACCTTTACAGCACAGGAGTGGAACATGTTGAACAAGTCCCTACGCAATGTTGCTTTTGCGAGCCTAGTGGCACTGTCGAGCGTTTCACCGGCAATGGCCGAGGAGGATGACAATGATTGGCGTCCCTCCTGGGGCATGGGCCGCATGATGCAGGGCATGATGGGCATGGATGCGGACGACATGTCGGAGCGCATCGAAGGCCGGCTTGCCTTCATCAAGGCCGAGTTGAAGATCACTGAGGCGCAGACGCCCGCGTGGAACGCACTGGCAGACCTTCTGCGCAACACGGCCGAGACACGCCGCGCCATGATGGCCTCGCATCGTGAGGAGATGCGGGATGGCAGCTTTTTCAAGAAGCCTCTGCCGGACCGGCTGACATTCATGGAGACGATGATGTCGGCGCATCTCGAGGAAGTGAAGAGCATCAAGGCGGCCGTCAACGAGTTGTACGGCACGCTCTCCGACGATCAGAAGAAGGAGGCGGACAGCATCGTGCTGCCGATGATGGGCATGGGCATGATGGGTAGGGGTCGTGGCATGGGCGGCGGCATGATGATGAGCCCCTGAGCCTCACCCCGATTCCGGCTTGCGGCGGCGGAGATGCACATAGAGCGCACCTTCGCCGCCATGCTGACGGCCGGCACTCGTGAAGCTCACGACGACAGCCGCGAGATCCGGCTCGCCGAGCCAGACCGGAACCATGCGCTTCAGAATTCCCGGCCTCTCTGGAGGGTGCAACTCGAAGTGCCGCGCATCGCTGTCCTCCCCTCGGCCCTTGCCGGTGATCACCTTCACATGCTTGAGGCCGCGCGCCTGTGACGACATCAGGAAGTGCCTCAGCGCCCGGTGAGCCTCGGCCTGGCGCATGCCGTGCAGGTCGATCCGGGCCTCGATATCGAGCACACCGCGGCGGAGGCGCTTCGCCCGCTTGACCTCGAAGGTCGTGGCTGCGGGGGGCCGGGGCGGAGTCTTTCGGCTTGCCGACACGGGCGGGCTCGATGGCCGCACCGGCGCGGCGGACGTCGCCAGGGCCTTTGCCGAGATGGTCGCTGTTGGCGCCCGCGGCTCCCGCGTCACGGGCGCTATCCGCTTGGCGATCGGCTTGATCGTTTCGGTAACGGCGCGCCAGAGCGCCTCGTCCTCCGTCGTCAGCGGCGACCTGCGCGGGGGGCTCTCGTCCGATCCGGCGCTTTCCGCGGGCGTCCGCCGCCGCTTCACCGCCGGGTGTCCTTCGGCAGCAGCACCACGAAGTGACCCGGATGCCGTGTCAGGCCAGCGAGCCGCTCGGCGGTCTTACCCGTGCCCCAGAAGATATCCCCGCGCTCGGGCCCGCGAATGGCGGAACCGACATCTTGGGCAATCATCAGGCGCCGGAAGCCCGACGCGCCGTGATGGACGATGGCGTCGCTCGACACGAAAATGGGCAGTCCCAAGGGATGATAGCTGGCATCGACAGCCAAACTCCGCCCTTTGCTCAAGCCGACACCCTGGGCGCCAATGGGTCCGGCCGCGGCATCCGCGGCAGGCAGCCTGCGGAAAAAGATGTAGGAGCGGTTCTCCTGCATCAGCGCCCGGCCGCGCTCGGCATCTTCGGCAAGCCATGCCCGCAGGCGATCGAGCGTCATCTCCTCGGCTGACGCAACCCCGCGGCTGACGAGCAGGCCGCCGATCGAGGTGTAGGGGTAGCCGTTCTTGCCGGCATAGCCGACGCGAAGCACGCGCCCATCTGGCAACCGGATGCGCCCCGATCCCTGCACATGCAGCAGATAGGCGTCGATCGGATCCTTCAGATAGGCGATCTCGAGGCCCTCGCCGTCGAGCGCTCCGTTCTCGATCTCGGCACGCGTGTAGTAGGGCACGATCTCCGTGCCGATACGTCGGCCGGCCGCCAGCGTCTCGTTGGCCGACGCGTGCAAGGCCCGCTCGACGAGATCGACCAGATTTTCGGGCCGGGAGAGCAGTGGCACGTCGAAGCCGGCGCCGCGCTCGAGCGCGCCATCGAGCTCGGGCTCGTAGTAGCCTGTGAGGAATCCAGGTGCTTCGGTCACGATCCGGTGCGGCGTAAAATGGGTCTCGAAGAACCGGCGTGCGGCGACGGCGTTGCTGCGGGCCTTGCCCGCCATCGGGCACAGGCGGGCCAATCGGTCTCGGATCTGGCCTTTGCGGCTGCTGCGGCCCTTGTCTTTCAGAGCCGGGCAGGACGCGACGAACGCAGCCAGGGCCGCCGCATGGTCGTCCTCCGCCCAGCCTGCCAGCTCGGCATAGGTCAGAGGCTCGTAGCTGATCGCGAGATTGGGTGCCGGCACCGCACGATTGTCGAGCATGGCAGTCGCGTCCTCAGTCGCTGCGGTGCCGATCTGCGCCGCCACGAGACTTGCGGTGAGCCACCTGAAGAGACGAAAGGACGGCCTCGAGCCTGGCACTTCAGTTTGCGGCTTGGGTCGCAATGAGCTTCCAGTTCGGATCCCGCGACGACAACTCGCGGGCGAACGTCCAGATGTCGGTCACCTCCCGGATCTGTCGGGGATCGCCTTCGATCAGCTCGCCGTTCCGATTTTTGATCGCCGTGATGAGCTGGCTTACGAACTTCACGGTGACACGGGCGGTTCTGTTCTTGACCTCGGCGTCGATAACATCCGCCTTGTTGATGCCGACGAAGCTCGTGTCGACGGTCTCGCCACGGCTCTCCCGGCCAGAGATCGACTCTGCGAACCCGTCATAGACCTCGCGGCTGAGGAACTGCTTCAGGATCCGCTTGTTGCCTTCCGCGAACGCCGTGACGATCATCTCATAGGCCGACTTCGCGCCTTGGACGAAGTGCTTGGGATCGAAGCTCGGGTCCTGCCGGGCGATCTCCACCAGACCGGCATGGGCCGGATTGGTATCCGGCATGAAGTCGCCGATGCGCTCCGCAGCCGCCTTCTGATTGCCCGCGTCAGGCATACGCGGCGCCGGATCGGGACGGCCCGGCAGCGGCACCACCTTGTCCTGCGGAGCGGTGGCACCTCCGGATTCACGTGTTGTATAGGAATCGTAGCGGCGCTCGTGACCCGTCTTACGGCCGAGCAGATTACGCAGGCGGAGCAAGATGACCACAGCCACCACCAGAAGCAACAGGGTATAGATATCGAACGTTCCGCTCATTAACTTATGTCCTGGTCAAACCTGTTCCGAGCTTGGCCTCCGGGCGACGGCCGTCTTGCCCTGCCGCATTGCTGATCGAGAGGACCGAAATGCCCGCTTGGTCACCCATTTCTAGTCCAACTTAGGGCATCGCCTCCCCGAAGCCAACTGGCATTGGGGGCACTCAAAACCCTGACATGTGAGATAGGTATGCGCCTGCCGTTCGTCATCCTCACCCTGCTCATTCTCGTCCCTTTGGCCGAGCTTGCGGTCATCATCAAGGTCGGCGGCCTGATCGGCGTGTTGCCGACCATTGCCTTGCTCGTCGGCATGGCCGTGCTCGGCACGGTCCTACTCCGGCTTCAGGGGCTCGCCGTGCTTCGCCGGACCGAGAAAGCCATGACCGCCGGCGAGGTTCCCATTCAATCAGCGCTCGACGGCATCGGTCTCCTGGTTGCTGGCGCTCTGATGCTGACGCCGGGTTTCCTCACCGATATCGTCGCCGTCGCCCTGCTCGTTCCCACCGTCCGGCGGTGGGTCGCTCGGTGGGTGCTCGCCCGGGTCTCGGTGGTCGGCACCGTGCGTTCCCAGGGGCATCGCAGAAAAAGGTGGCAACAACCCGGCTCGACGCCGCGAGGCCAAGGCGACAAGGTCATCGAGGGCGAATTCACCCGCGTCGACGAACCGTGATGCATTTGCCGGCCCGACCCAGGCATGCTAGTGGCCCGTCGCGCCAAAATCGAAGCATTAAGGCGCCCGCCGACGATTCTGGCGCGAGACCAAGTGCCACTCGGACCATCATCGGCCTGGTGTGGCGTCGGCGCGGGTGAGCAAGGAGCGAGCCGGAATGGCAGAGAATGAAGGCGGCGGAGCAGCGGCCCCGAGCAACCAGGCGACATTCCGCATTCTTGCCCAGTACCTGAAGGACCTCTCATTCGAGAATCCGGGTCTCGCCCAGGCCATGCAGGGGAGCAACGAGCGCGCTGATATCAAGATCGACGTCAACGTGCAGGTCACAAAGCTCGGCGAGACCATGCACGAGAGCGTCATCGAACTCAAAGCCACCGCTGAGACCTCGAAAGGCGTGCTCTATCATGTCGAAGTCAGCTACGGCGGCCTGTTCCGGCTCGAGAACTTTCCAGAGAATGCGCTGAAGCCGGCTCTTTTCATCAACGCGCCCATCCTGCTCTATCCCTTCGTCCGGCGGCTCGTCGCCGACGTGACGCGGGAAGGTGGCTATCCCCCGCTGCTCCTCGATCCGATCGACTTCGCTGGGCTCTACACCCAGAACGTCCAGAAGCCGAGCACCCCGATCAACTGAGCCGGTCGCCTCAGCGAATCGCCAGCCGGGCGCCACGCGGCGCCAGGGCCAGCAGGCGTTGCAGGTGCAGCCGGCGCAACGCCACGCAGCCGGCCGTCGGCCCGTAGTTCCGATCCGCGACATGCATAAAGATGGCGCTGCCGCGACCCCGGCCGCGACACCTAACATTGTGGTCGACCACCACGACGATGTCGTAAAGATCGTCCGAGCGCCAAAGCTCCTCGGCGCTCGCCGGATAGGGCATCCGGACCGGACGGTTGTAGTTGCGGTCCGTCGAGGCATCGCACCAGCCGTCGGTCCGGCGGATGGCCCTGACCGGAAGCGCCGTGCGGGGGCGGGCGACCCGGTCGGGTCGGTAGAGAACGGTCAGCAGGCCATGCCGTCCCTTCGGACTGGCCCCGTCACCCTCCCGCTTCAATGCCCGGATGCCGCTCCGGCCGAGAGCACAGCGAAATGTCAGCTTGCCGAGGCCTATATGGCCCTGGCAGTCGCTTTGCCGCAGAGCATTGACCCGAATGACCGGCCTGTCACGGCGTTTTGACACGGATAGGCCCCTTCGTTAGTTGGGAGGTGGGATGACGAGCGAGCTCAGGCTCGATTATATGCTCGCGCAGCGCCGCGCGAAATATGTCGCCGGGCTGGCCGACCGGAGCTACCGATGAGTGCTGCACGCAAGATCCTGATCGTCGACGACGACGTCGACCTCCGCGAGTCGCTGACCGAGCAGCTCGCCCTCCACGACGATTTCGCCATCGTCGCTGCCGGGACAGCCGCCCAGGGCATCGAGAAGGCCAAGAGCGAGCACATCGACATGATCATCCTCGACGTCGGTTTGCCGGACATGGACGGCCGCGACGCCTGCAAGATCGTGCGAAGGAACGGGTTCAAAGGCCCCGTTGTCATGCTGACCGGTCAGGCCTCGGACGCCGATACGATCCTCGGCCTCAACTCCGGTGCCAACGACTATGTGGCGAAGCCATTCCGATTCGCTGTCCTGCTGGCCCGCATCCGCGCTCAGCTCCGCCAGCATGAGCAGAGCGAGGACGCCGTCTTTTCGATCGGTCACTACACGTTCAAGCCGGCCGCCAAGCTTCTGGTGGACGAAAAGGGCTCGAAGGTCCGACTGACCGAGAAAGAGACCTCGATTCTCAAGTATCTCTACCGGGCAGGCGAGAAAGTCGTCAGCCGCGACGTGCTCTTGCACGAGGTCTGGGGCTATAACGCCGGCGTCACCACGCACACGCTCGAGACCCATATCTACCGTCTGAGACAAAAGATCGAGAAGGATCCCTCGAGTGCCGAGCTGCTGATCACCGAGACCGGCGGCTACAAGCTGATGCCCTGAGATCCCCCGACGGCAATCTCCTCAACACGTCATCCACATGCCCGCCGTCGCACTTTCCGGCCGGCCGCGAATCCCCTAGCTTGAGCCGTAGTCGGGCCGGTGTCTCTCGGCCCTCTCGAGTGTTGCGTTGTGTCGTTCGACGAAACGCCGGTCGCGAGGGTCGCATGTCGCCTGATCTGTTGATGCTGTCGCTCCTGGGTGCGCCGTTGTTCAACGGCCTGGCACCGCTCCAGCTGAAGGTGCTTGCACTCACCGCCGAGCGCGTGCGGTTTGCGGACGGTGAGGCATTGATCAGCGGAGGCGATGCCGGTGATGCGGCCTATCTCATCGTCAGCGGCGAGGTCGGTGTCGATCTCGATGGCGAGGAGGCGGGAGAGCGCGCCATGTTGCCGCCGGGCACGCTGGTCGGCGAGCTCGCCATGTTGATCGAAACCGAACATACGTCGACGGTCCGAGCCGAAGGCTCGGTCAACGCGCTCAAATTCTCGCGCCAGATGATGCACGAGCTGATGCAGCGATATCCCGGCATGGCGGAGCATTTCACCCAGAAGATCCGCGCGCGGCTCGAGCGGATGGCCGAATCGCTCCGAGAGATCGATTCCATGCTCGATATCGGCGACGAGGCCGCAACTCGGACCTCCGAGCGACAGGCGATGCATTGATCCTCGAGCTGGCTCGCCCAGACTCCTGCCGATGAACAACCCGATGCGAGGCGCTCGGAAAGGGCCAGGCTCGCAAGCTCAGCCCTAAGGAGCCAGCTTCAAGGTGTCCTCGGTCGGGGCCTCTCGCTCTTGTGCGAGCACGTCTGACGAGCCGTCCCAGCCGTAGATGTCCGACCGGAATGCGACCTCGCCGTCCTGCGACGCCCAGGCCGTCAGATAGGCAAAAAACACATCGACTTCGGCGTTGAGCGGGACATCGAGCGCCTGCCCTCCCATGAGGACGCTGTCGACGCGGGCCCGGTCCCAGTCCCCGTTGGCGGATGCGAGCCAAGCCACGAGATCGAAGACACGTTGGACCCGGACGCAGCCGGCGCTATAGGCCCGCGCCGATCGGCCGAACAGGTTCTTCATCGGCGTGTCATGCATGTAGACATTGTGCTCGTTCGGCATATCGATGCGAACAAGGCCGAGGGCATTCTGTGGGCCGGGCTCCTGCCGAAACTTGAAGCTCTGCGCCTCGGGTGAGCTCCAGTTGATGAATGACGGATCGACGATCTGGCCGGCATCGCCGTAGTCGGTCTGCACGCGAATTCGCTCCCGCTGGAGATAGGCCGGGTCCTTCAGAAGCTTTGGGATGAGATCGCCGAAGGCGACACTGTCCGGCACATTCCAGTAGGGAAAGAAGTTGAGCGCCTTGATCCGGGCGTGCACGGTCGGCGTCGCCCGCTCCGGCCGGCCGACGATGACGCGGCTGGCCAGCTGCACTTGCCCGTCTTGAACCGCCTGCAATTCCATTGCCGGAACGTTGACGATGACATAGCGAGCCGGGAAGCCGGCGGCCAATAGCTCACGAGTGCGAACCAGATTGATGCGAAGCTGCTCGAGACGGGCTCGCACCGGCACATTCATCTGCTCGAGGGTCCGGCGGTCGACGACGCCATTGGGCGGAATGCCGTGCCGGCGCTGAAAGCGCTTGACGGCAGCCTCGACATACTCGTCGAATTCCCAGGCATTGCCTCCGGTGCGCTTAAGCCCGTCGGTCACCTCGAGGCGGGCGCGGACGAAGGCGACCCGTTCATCGGTCTCGCCCACCCGCAGCGTGCGACCCGTCGGAACCTGAGGCCATCCGCCGCGCTGAGCAAGCTGCTGATAGCGATCCAGCGCATAGGCCAGGCTCCGCTCCGATTCGTAGCTCCCGTAGAGTACGCGCGCGCTCAGCTGGTCGAGGAGTTTGGCCTCCTCACGGGCGATTTCTTCCTTCGACATCTTCGGCTGCGATTGCCGCTCGACATTCGGCTCGAAGAGGTTGTCGAAGAACCAGTTGTCGGTCCGATCGGCGACTGCGGTCGAGGCCGTGGTGGCAAGCAGGGCCAAGGCCGCCAATACCGATCTTGAGAGGCCGTCCGCCTTTCGGCGGCGCTCTTGGTTTGCAACGCTCATCTCGTCTCGTGCGCTCGTGTCTCGATCAGGGCGGCCGTGGCCGCCGTTGAGAGGTTCCCGATGGCCCCGGAAACGTCCGTCCCCCTCGGACAGTCGCTCCGATGCGCTCTGAGGTGCAGCATGCCCGCGTCCCAAGCGAGACGCAAACGCCAATCACCCGAGATTGCGAAATGTTGATGGCGTTTCGAGGGCGGCAACACCGCACCATCCGGTGACCGGCAGCAGCCGTATGGGCAACTGGAGCGGGCGAAGGGATTTGAACCCTCGACCCTCACGTTGGCAACGTGATGCTCTACCCCTGAGCTACACCCGCGTTCCAGAGTCGCGACCAAGCGATCGCGACAGGCGCCTCTTATTGCTCAAACTCAACGGCATTGCAACACCCTGCGCATGCCGGTGTGAGGCACGACCGACCCCGGCCGGATTGCCCTCGGCGGGCATAGGCGTTACACACGGAGCGAGATTCACGTAGTTCAGGCGTAGCATGACGGCAACCCGACACGAATTGTTCAGCGTTTTGGAGAAACTCGGCATCGAGACCCGGACCCATGAGCATCAGGCGGTCTTCACGGTCGCCGAGAGCCTCGAGATCGAGCGGGCCATGCCCGGTGGGCACACCAAGAACCTGTTCCTGAAGGACAAGAAGGATCGGATTTTTCTTGTCGTGGCCTTGCATGACGCCGCCATCGACCTCAAATCCCTGCATCGGGTCATTGGCGCCGACCGGCTGAGCTTCGGCAAGCCCGAGCTGCTTGAGGAGCTTCTCGGCGTGAAGCCCGGCTCGGTGACGCCGTTTGCGCTCATCAACGACACCACGGGCCGGGTGACCGTGATCCTCGACGCGCCGATGATGCAGCAGGAGCTGTTGAATTATCATCCTCTCGAGAACACGGCGACGACGGCAATCCGGCGGGACGACCTCATCCGATTCATCCGTGCGACCGGGCATGAGCCAAGAGTGCTGCAGGTCAGCGGACCGGGGTTGGCGTCGGCAGCACAGACAGCGGTGGCCGGCTGAGCCGGACGCGGTATCAAGCACCAGGACGAGACCATGAGCATGACCTTCCAGAGCACCCCCCCGACGAGCCCCACGGCCGACGCCGAACTCATCAAGGATACGACGACCGCGCAGTTCACGAAGGATGTACTCGAGACGTCGCGGGACGTGCCGGTGCTGGTCGATTTCTGGGCACCCTGGTGCGGCCCATGCCGGCAGCTGACGCCCGTGCTCGAGAAGGCGGTACGCGCCGCCAAGGGCAAGATCCGTCTGGTCAAGATGAACATTGACGAGCACCCTGCGGTCGCAGGACAGCTCGGTGTGCAGTCGATCCCGGCCGTCTTCGCCTTCCGCAATGGCCGTCCCGTCGACGGATTCATGGGGGCCCTGCCCGAGGGGCAGGTGAAGGCCTTCATCGACCGGCTGCTCGGTGGTGAGGGGCCGGGCGCGGACGTGGCCGAGATGCTCACGGTCGCCAGCGAGGCCCTGGAGAAGAACGACCTTCAGACAGCGGCGGAAATCTATGCCGCCGTCCTGGCCGAGGACAAGGAGAACCCGGACGCGCTGGCCGGTCTGGCCAAGTGCTACCTGAAGACCGGCGACACGGAGCGTGCCGAGAACACCCTGGCGCTGGCGCCGCAGGCCAAGCAGAGCCATGCTGCGATCGCCGGAGTGCGCGCCATGCTCGACCTTGCCAAGAAGGCGCCCCAGTCCGGTGAGATCAGCAAGCTCGAGGCAGCCGTCACCGCCGATCCGAACGACCATCAGGCCCGGTTCGACCTCGCCCTTGCGCTCAACGCACAAGGCCAGAAGGAGCAGGCCGTCGAGCATCTCCTGACATTGATGCGCAAGAGTCGAGCCTGGAACGACGACGCCGCGCGCAAGCAGCTCGTGCAGTTCTTCGACGCCTGGGGTCCCAAGGACGAGATGACGCTCTGGGGCCGTAAGCAGTTGTCCATTCTCCTCTTCAGTTAAGCCGGGGGCTGTCATCCTCATCAGCGACCGATACCGTAGCCTGGCCGATCTGCCGGGGGAGATCGCGGTGTTTCCGCTCCGCGGGGCAATCCTGTTGCCCAGGATCGCGTTGCCGCTCAACATTTTCGAGCCGCGGTATCTGGAGATGATCGACGACGTGATGTCCGGCAACCGCCTTGTCGGCATGGTGCAACCGCTGCAGGCGGTGGATGACACCGAGAGCCCGGCCGGCAAGGAGGCGGAGCTTCGCCGGCTGGGCGGCGTCGGTCGCATCACGAGCTATTCCGAGACAGATGACGGCCGCTATCTGATCACGCTCACCGGGATTTGCCGCTTCGCCATCGCCCGCGAGATTGAGGTCGACAGACCCTACCGCCGGTGCCTGGTCGACTACGCCGAGTTCGCCACCGACCTTACCGAAGGCGCCGGCGAGGACGATGTCGACCGCTCACACCTGCTCAAGGTGCTCAAGACCTACCTGGACGCCAACGAGCTCAAGGCCGATTGGCAGGCCATTCATCGCTCGTCCAACGAGTTCCTGGTCAACACGCTGTCCATGATCAGCCCGTACGGACCCGAAGAGAAGCAAGCGCTGCTCGAAGCCGCGACGCTCAAAGCGCGCGCCGAGATCCTGGTCGCACTGGCCGAGATGCAGCTCGCCGCCCGAGACGACGGGTCCGGCTCGACCTTGCAATAGGAGATCACGATGTCCGAGCCAGGTGCTGCGAGCAAGGCCGATCCGAAGCTTCTGGAGATCCTGGTCTGCCCGCTGACCAAAACCCGTCTCGAATATGACGCCGCTCGCCAGGAGCTCATCAGCCGCGCGGCTGGGCTCGCCTATCCGATTCGCGACGGCGTGCCGGTCATGCTGGCGGACGAGGCTCGCAAGCTCGAGAATTGAGGCCCGGATCGCCGTCCCTCAAGCCGCGCCTGCCTTGAGCCGCTCCACCGGCTGATCTTTGATGGGTAGGTGGACGATCGCGGCGAAGATGCCGAGCGCGACGCTCATCCACCAGATCGGATCGTAGCTGCCGGTTTGATCATAGAGCAGGCCACCGAGCCAAACGCCCAGGAAACTGCCGATCTGGTGCGAGAAGAAGACGATGCCGAACAGTGTCGCCATGTAGCGGACGCCGAAGATCTGGGCGACCAGCCCCGACGTCAGCGGCACGGTCGAGAGCCAGAGGAAGCCCATGGTGGCGGCGAAGGTTAGAATGAGCGGCTCGGACTTCGGCAGCATCAGCAGGCCGACGACCAGGATCGAGCGCACCAGGTAGATGACGCTCAGACCGTAGTTCTTGCGGAACCGCTGGCCGACATATCCGGCGAGCAGCGAGCCGGCGATGTTGAACAGCCCGACGAGTGCCATGGCAATGGCGCCCACCGCCGGCGAGAAACCGAGATCCTTCACATAGGCCGGAAAATGCACGGTGATGAAGGCAATCTGAAACCCGCAGACGAAAAAACCCGCGGTCAGCAGCAGGAAGCCGCCATGTCCCATGGCTTCTTTGAGCGCCGCGGCCATCGTCTGCTCGGCCGCCTTCCGCCCGGCGCCGTCCGGGTCGTGCGGCAGCACCAAGGCCAGCGGAATGATGATCAGCACCGAAAGCGCGAGAATGAGGAGGGAATCGTACCACCCGATTCCCGAGATCATCGCCTGGGTGATCGGCGAGAACACCACCTGGCCCATCGAGCCCGCGGCCGTGCCCAGGCCGAGCGCCAGGGATCGGCGCGCCGGGCCGACCACCTTGGCGATCGAAGCCAGCGCGATCGAGAAGCCCGTGAAGGCGATGCCGGTGCCGAGCAGGACGCCGCCGGTCAGATGCAGTGCCAGGCCGCTCTCCGAGACCGCCATTCCGCAGAGGCCCAGCCCGTAGAGGATAGCGCCCAGCGCCAGCACCCGTGAGGGTCCGAACTTGTCGGCAAGTCCACCGGCCAGGGGCACTGCCGCGCCCCAGAGAAGATTCTGGAGCGCCATGGCGAGACCGAAGGTCTCCCGGCTCCAACCTTTGGCCACGGTCATCGGCTCGAGATAGAGACCCATGACGGAGCGCGCGCCAAACCCGACCATGGCGATCAGGCAGCCGGCAAGCACAACTGCCGTCGCAGTCCGGACAAGCGGAATTGTATCTCTTGCAAGGGTCATCGGGGGTCCGTCACGGGGCTCGGAAGGCCGGCCACCAGGGGCCACGGCCGCTGCCTCTTGTCAATGCTCGGCGTGGTCTGGAAGCCCTGCCGTAGCGGCAAGGGCGCTGGCCCGCAGCCGCTCGCTCGCGCTCTTGAGCTGGCCGCAGGCCGCCATGATGTCCCGGCCTCGCGGGGTCCGAACCGGGCTGGCGTAGCCGGCCTTGTTGACCACCTCGGCAAAGCGCTCGATCGCGGTCCAATCCGAGCAACTGTAGGGCGCGCCGGGCCAGGGATTGAAGGGGATCAGGTTGATCTTCGCCGGGATGCCGGCCAAGAGCCTCACCAGGGCCCGCGCGTCGGCCAGGCTGTCATTGACGCCGGCGAGCATCACATATTCGAACGTGATGCGGCGAGCATTCGACAGACCGGGGTAGTCGCGGCAAGCCTGCAACAGCTCGGCGATCGGGTACTTCCGGTTGAGCGGCACGAGCTCGTTCCTGAGCTCATCGCGCACCGCATGCAGCGAGATGGCCAGCATCGTACCGGCCTCCGCTCCCCAGCGCGGTATCTCCGGCACCACGCCCGATGTCGACAGCGTGATGCGCCGCTTCGACAGCGATAGGCCCTCGCCGTCGGCGACCACCTCCATGGCATCCCGCACGTTGTCGAAATTGTAGAGCGGCTCGCCCATTCCCATCAGCACGACATTGGTGATCGCCCGCTCGCCGGACGGGATGAGCCCGTCGGTCGGCCGCTCGCGCCCCGGCCAGTCGCCGAGCCGGTCGCGGGCCAGCATGACCTGTCCGACGATCTCTGCTGGCGTCAGATTGCGAACGAGCTTCTGTGTCCCGGTATGGCAGAAGGTGCAGTTGAGCGTGCAGCCGACCTGACTCGAGATGCAGAGCGTGCCGCGATCCGCCTCGGGAATGTAGACGCACTCGACCTCGGGCGGCCGGGATTCGCGCCCGAGCACCGGCAAGCGCATGAGCCATTTCCGGGTGCCGTCGCTCGACACCTGCTCGGTGACGATCTCTGGCCGAGCGAGGGAGAAACGGCTTTCGAGTTCCGCCCGGAGCACCTTCGAGACATCCGTCATGACGGCAAAATCGGTGGCGCCCTGGACGTAGAGCCAGCCCCAGATCTGCTGCACGCGCATCCGGACCTGTTTCTCCGGCACGCCGGCCGCCGCGAGCGCCTCCTGCAAACGCCGACGCGTCAGCCCGACGAGGGTCGACTTGTCGGGAGTGGCAAAGGATGTGGGCTGGACGGTCATGGCGCCTGTCTACTCGGGCTTGCTGCGCCGGTCCAGGATCTCGTCGCGGGTCAGGCGGATCTTCCCCCAGATCCAGGCAAAGGAAAGGATGAGGCGGAGCAGGGTCAGTGCATAGAACATACGGAAGGTGAAGGCGTAGACGACGAACCAGAAAAGCTCGTGGTTCATCCGGTGCGGCGTCAACCAGATATCGAAATGCTCCATGAAGTCGAAGAAGGCGCCGCGCATGACGAGGTCGAAGGCAAACGTCAGGAGAGACGGCAGGGTCGCCCGGCCCTCGGCGAACAACGGTGCCTCGATGTGCTGCTGGATGAACCAGAGGCTGGCGACGAACAGGAAATAGAAGATGATCATCGGTATCGCCAGCGACCGATAGTAGATGATGATGGTCCTCAGCACCGACTGCGAGAAGGAATAGTCGACCCGCTGCTCCAGGTCCTCGCTCATCCGGTAATGGTAAAAGAAGATGAAGGTACCGGCCGCGGTGAACAGCACCGCATTGGCGATCGCAAACCAGATGGGCCAGCCGAGGCCTGAAGTGCCGGTCATGAGGATTGGTCCGTCGTCCCCCGGGTTTTCGTCCCGACGATTGCGGCTCAGGGCCGCCCGGTCAAGCCGCGCATGGCGACATGGTGGAGCACGCCTATGGACCGAGCGCCAGGCGGGCCACCAGCTGATCGACGAGCTCCGGCTCCAATCGCGGCCGAAGACGTGCCGTCCGTATCGCCTCGCTGGTCTGACGGAGCGCCGTCTGCAACCTCCCGGTCGTCCATGTCCGACCCTGCTGGGCCAGAGCCGCCTGCTCGGAGAAATGCGGCGGCGGGCGCAACGCCCGAACCGCCTCGTCGGGTGTGCGGCCGCCGTCGATCGCGGTCCTGAGGTGCATGAGCCGCAGAATGTGCCGCTCGATGAACAATAGCACGGTCTGTGGGCTTTCCCCGCTCGCGATCGCCCGCTCGAGTTCCCGGAGCGCCGGTCCCGGCTTGCCGGCGAAGGCCGCCTTGAGGATCCGATCGACGGCGAGCTCGCTCGCATCGCCGGTCACGGCATCGATGTCGCCGACGGTGACCTCGGGCCGGTCGAGGCAGTAGAGCGCAAGTTTCTCGATCTCGGCGCGCGACAGGGCGCGATCGGCGCCGAGCCGTCCGATCAGATAGGTGCGCGCCTCCTTGCCGATCCCGAGCTTGTGGGCCCCGAGAACATCGCGGATCAGCTGGCCGATGGCGTCCTCGTCGTCAGGATAGCAGGCGACCGCAGCCGCATGCCCGGCGCCGGCGAAGACCTTTCGCAACTTGGAATCCGCCCGGAGATTGCCAGCCTCGACGACGAGCAGGCCAGCCAGCGGTGGCCCCTCGATCAGCTCGGTGACGAGCTCCGGCCGGGCAGCCGATTGCAGCATCAGCCGCACGATCTTGCGATCGCCGAACATCGACAGGTTCCTGAGCTCGACGGCGAGCCGGTCGGGCGCCTCCTGAAGGTCGGTATCCGAGAGACGGAGAATCTCGCCAGGCACTTTCGGATCGGCCGCCCAGGCTCGGGCGATCCGCTCTGCGCGCTCCGAGACCAGACCGGCATCCGCGCCATAGAGCAGCACGGCCGTCACATTGGGCGGGACTTTGCGAACGAATCCGTCCGCTTGGCGGGCCTTGATGTCCATGGCCTAACTAGAATGCCAATCTGCGCATTGAGCGCGCGCATCCCCACGGATCCACGCTCCCAAGCCATAACGCCACCGGCAGAAGCTCGGCAAGCGCCCGCCCCATTTGAGGCCGTGCCATGGGTGGGGACGGTGGGTGAGGGAACAGTTGCTCATGGGGGCAGTTTAGAGGGTCCGAGGCGCCCGGTACTACCGTTTTGAGGCCGTCAGACAAATCTTCGACAGGCTAGGCCGCCTTGCGCTTCGTCATGGATAGTCCAATGCCGATGAAGACCAGGGCGGCACCGGCGCCGAACAGCACACCCATCCGGTCACCAAACATCGCGGCCGAGGCGGCAATCCCGAAGATCGGTTGGAGAAACTGAACGCTCGCCGCGATGCGCGCCGGGATCGTCTTCAGAAGCCATAGCCAGAGGAACAATCCAGCCACGGAGACCATCACAGCTAGATAGGCAACCGAAGCGAGGGCAATCGGCTCGAGCGCAAAGCCAGCATGCTGGCTCTCCTAGTAGGCCCACGGCACGAGCACGAAGAATCCGGCGAGCGTGCTCCAGGCAATTACCGGGATCGTGCCGAAACGGATCGTCAGCTCGACGCTCCAGACGTAATACAGGGCGATGGCGATGGCCGAGAGCAGCATCAGGCCAACGCCCATCCAAGTCGTTTGACCGAGTATTTGTCCTTCACCCTGCTCGAAAGCCACCAGCGCGATACCGGCGAAGGCAGCGGCCAATCCCAGAAGCTGCAGGGCACTTACCGGCTGTTTCAGGCGCACAGCGGCCAGGACCACGATGAACACTGGTATCGTGGCCGAGATCACCGTGCCGACCGAGGCCGAAGTGCTGGCAATTCCGAACACCTGAGAGACATTCCCTATGCCGAGCCCCAAGAGTCCAAGCCCCACGACAGCCGGTAGGGCGGCGAGCGGCAGCCCGCGTTGGCCTACGGTGAAGACCAACAGAAGCGGTGCGGCAATGGCGAACCGCAGTGCCGTGAGACCGAGCGGAGGGAGCGATCCGAGCGCCAGTTTCGTGATCGGGATCGACAGGCCCCACAGCAACGCGAGAACCAACATCGCCAGAATTCCGACGGGTGTCAGTCGCGAGGACACTCCCGCACTGGCCGGCGTGGAGCAGCCGCAGGAGTCGGCCGTCATTGATGATTGACCGGTACTATGCCGCCTGCGACAGATGCGCGGCGATGCGGGTGCGGATGCTGTCGGCGATCATCTTTGCGGCCCGGTCCTCGGCGTCGCGGCGGGCGCGGATATTGGCAAAGATGCTCTCCACCTTCTGGTAGGCGGCTCGCGACTGGGCCTTACCGGTCAGCACAACGGCATTATCGTCCTTGCGAACGAGCTTGAAGTCGGCATTGAGGGCAAAGACGATGCCGCGGGCGTCACCGTCGATCTCGACGAGCGTCGACTGCGCCGACTCGCGGAGCGCGATATCGAGGCGGTAGATCGAGCCGGCGGTCTCACCGCCGCCGGTCGTCTTGAAGACCAGCTCGTTGCGCACGACCTGCCCGACCCGGCCCGGAATCTCCTTGATGTCGATTGCCGCGAGCTGATCGCCGACGCCGGTGCCGCCCGTCACGGCCGCCGAGCCGTAGAGGGGCTGAAATCCGCACCCCGAAAGCACGGGTCCGAGCAGAACGAGGGAGACCGCAGTCAGCGCCGCGCGGCGGGAGATCATGAACTCTCTCCGGATCTCGTCATCAGGCGACGACATTGACGATCCTTTGCGGCACGACAATGATTTTCTTGGGAGACTTGCCATCCAGGGCCCTCAAGACGCCATCGAGCTGCATGACGGCGGCCTCGACCTCCGAGGACGTAGCCTCCCGGCGAACGGTCAGCTCGCCACGGCGCTTGCCATTGACCTGTACGGCAATGGTGATCGTATCGTCAACGAGCAAGGCCTTGTCGGGCTCCGGCCAGGGCTGATCTGCCAAAAGAGTGTTGTATCCGAGCCGCGCCCAGCACTCCTCGGCGAGGTGTGGCATCATCGGCCCGAGCATCTGGATGAGGAGCTCGGCGGCCTCCCGGATCGCCCAGGGCAAGCCATCCTCGCTCTGGCCCATGGCCGCGGTCAGCGTCGAGGTCAGCTCGTAGAGCTGCGCCACGGCGACGTTGAAGCGGAGGTTCTCGACATTCCGGGAGAAGGCCTCGAGGGTCTTGTGACCCGCCCGGCGCAGCGCCTCGCCGGCAGCCCCGAAGCCGGTCGGCATCGGTGTGCCCTTTGCCGCCCCCTTGGCGACCGCCTCGTCGACCGCGCGCCAGATTCGCTGAATGAAGCGCCGGGCCCCCTCGACACCGGCCTCGGTCCATTCGACATCCCGCTCCGGTGGGCTATCGGACAGCATGAACCAGCGTGCGCAGTCGGCGCCATACTGGCTGATGATGTCGTCGGGGTCGACGGTGTTGCGCCGGGACTTCGACATCTTCTCGACCGACCCGATCTCGACCGGCTCGCCCGTTGCGATTAGCACGGCGCGGCGGCCGGAAGCATCGCTGTCGATACGGACCTCTGCGGGCGTCACCCATTGCCCGTCCTTCGCGCGGTAGGTCTCGTGATTGACCATGCCCTGTGTGAACAGGGCCCCGAACGGCTCCTTCAACGCCAGATGCCCCGTCGCACTCATCGCCCGGCAGAAGAAGCGCGAGTAGAGGAGATGTAGAATGGCATGCTCGATGCCGCCGATATACTGATCGACCGGCAGCCAGTACTTGGCTGCCGTCGCATCGACCGGCGTTGCCGCTGCGGGTGCGGTGAAACGCACGAAATACCAGGACGAGTCGACGAACGTGTCCATGGTATCGGTCTCGCGTTCGGCCTCGGCTCCGCATTTCGGGCAGGCGACATGCTTCCAGGTCGGATGCCGATCGAGCGGATTGCCTGGCACGTCGAAGGTCGCATCATCCGGCAACACGACCGGCAGGTCCTTGTCTGGAACCGGCACGACACCGCAGCTCTTGCAATGAATGACCGGGATAGGACAGCCCCAATACCGCTGCCGCGAGATGCCCCAATCGCGAAGACGAAATTGGACCTTGAGCGTGCCGACCGGACCATTGCCGAGGGTCGCCGTCTCCAGTCGCCTCTGCACATCCTTGAAAGCGGCAACCGTATCCATGCCATTGAGAAAGCGCGAATTGATCATCACGCCGTCATCCACATAGGCTTCGTCGTCGATCGCGAACGTCTCCGCGTTTCCGTCCTTCGGCATGACGACGGGAATGACCGGCAGGCCGTACTTGCGCGCAAACTCGAGATCGCGCTGGTCGCCGGAGGGGCAGCCGAAGATGGCGCCGGTGCCGTACTCCATCAGCACGAAATTCGCGACATAGACCGGCACGGTCCATGTGGGATCGAGCGGGTGCACGGCCCTGATACCGGTGTCGAAGCCCTGCTTCTCGGCCGATTCCAGATCCGCGACGGAGGTGCCCATGCGCCGGCAGTCGTCGCAGAAGGCGGCGAGCTTCGGGTTGGAGGTCGACGCCGCCTTGGCCAGCGGATGGTCGGGCGCGATGGCCATGAAGGACGCACCGAACAGCGTGTCCGGCCGGGTCGTGAAGATCTCGAGCTCCGTGTGGCCCTTCGGAGCGTCCTTCAACGCCCATCGGATCTGCATGCCTTCGGAGCGACCGATCCAGTTCGTCTGCATGAGACGGACCTTCTCCGGCCACTTGTCGAGCGTTGCCAATGCCTCGAGCAGATCATCCGAATACTGGGTGATCTTGAAGAACCACTGCGTCAGCTCTTTCTGCTCGACGAGCGCGCCCGAGCGCCAGCCGCGGCCGTCGATCACCTGCTCGTTGGCGAGCACAGTCTGGTCGACGGGATCCCAATTGACCTTCGACGATTTCCTGTAGGCGAGGCCCTTCGCCAGCATGTCGACAAAGAGCTTCTGCTGGTGCCGGTAGTAGTCGACATGGCAGGTGGCGAACTCCCGCGACCAGTCGATCGACAGGCCCATGGTCTTGAGCTGCCGACGCATCGTGTCGATGTTGGCGTAGGTCCACTCGGCCGGGTGCGTCTTGTTCTGCATGGCCGCATTCTCGGCCGGCATGCCGAAGGCATCCCAGCCCATGGGGTGCAGCACGTTGCTGCCCTTCGCGCGGCGATAGCGAGCGACCACGTCGCCCATGGTGTAGTTGCGGACATGACCCATGTGGATCCGGCCCGAAGGGTAGGGGAACATCTCGAGCACGTAGTATTTCGGCTTGCTCGCGTCCTCGCGGGTCTTGAACGTCTCTCTGTCAGCCCAGACCTGTTGCCAGTGGGCCTCGCGCTCCGGCGCGTTGTAGCGTTCAAGGGTCATGGGCTTGTCTCGTCGCAGAAATACGTCATTAATTCGAGGGGTAAGAGCCCGAAAAGGCCGCTCCGGTCAAGCGCGGCACGGGCTCGCCGTCAGAGGGCAGGCATCGACTGAGCGGGGGATATCCGCGGCGGGGCCGGGGGAACGGCCTTGCGGTCGTCTATGCTCTACGAGACGCGAATCACTCTGATTCGCGGATCGTCCTCTGGGGGGAGGTCTGACTATGCGGCGTTGCATCACCATCGGCGCCATCGGGCTCACGTTGGCGCTGGCCGCCTGCTCGCAAGGCGCACAGACGACAGGAACCACCGGGGCCATAGCCCCCAGTCAAGCCGACGCGACGGCTGGCACAGCCACCGCCGATGCCACGGCGGCGGCCGTCTTGCCGCAGGTCGACAAAAAAAGTTGCGAGGAGCTCAAGGTGGAATTCACCTCCTTTCAGGAGGCGAAGATCCCACAGAAGCTGGAGCAGTTCGCCCAGTCGAAATACACGCCGACGGCCGAGGAGCTGCCGCGTTTCCAGCGCTACGTCCAGGTCAATCAGGCGATGAAAAGCCGGTGCGCCACCATGATGCAAGCCGAGAAGCCCGCGGAGGCGACGAAGGTCGCCAAGAAGAAAAAGAAGACAATCCTCGAGCAGGCACCTCCAGCGACGAGCGAGAGCTCAGGCTGAAGCCTCGCAAACTTCCCTTTTTCCCGTCAGTAGCCCCTGCGGCATCGCGGGCGAGCCCCCGGTTTTGATCGGGAGCGCGCCTGTCGCGCCGCCTTTGTAAGGTCTCTCGGTTGCCACGCCCATGGCCGGGAGGTAGTACGAGCCGGTTAGTGAGGCGCACCGACCGACCGCGACGTGCTGCGCCCTCTCTTTGGTCCATCGTGCCGACGTAGGCCGGATGGAGGGGAGGGCGGGCCGACTGAGAGACAGAGCCGTGACCGTCCAACAGCGACTGGCGGACGTGAGATCGAAGATCGCGGCGGCCGCAAGGGATGCCGAGCGCGATCCCTCGTCCGTATCGCTCGTCGCCGTCTCCAAGACCTTCGAGGCCCACGACATCCTCCCCGTCATCGAGGCCGGCCAGCGCGTGTTCGGCGAGAACCGCGTGCAGGAGGCGAAGGCGAAGTGGCCCGACCTCAAGGCACGCTATCCCGACCTCGAGCTGCATCTGATCGGCCCCTTGCAGACCAACAAGGTCAAGGAGGCGGTGGCGCTGTTCGACGTGATCGAGTCCGTCGACCGGCCGAAAGTCGCGGCCGCACTTGCCAAGGAGATGCGGACCACCGGGCGCAGCCTTCGCTGCTTCGTCCAGGTCAACACCGGCGCCGAGCCGCAGAAGGCCGGCGTGCTGCCTGAGGAGACCGCCGCGTTCGTCGAAATCTGCCGCAAGGATGGCCTCGATATCGTCGGCCTGATGTGCATCCCGCCCGTCGACGACGAGCCGGCGCTGCATTTTGCTTTGCTGCACAAGCTCGCGAAAGAGTGTGGGTTGGCTCAACTCAGCATGGGCATGAGCAGCGACTACCCGACGGCCATCCTGCTCGGCGCGACGCATGTCCGGGTCGGGAGCGCGATTTTCGGGGTGCGGGAGTGACGAACTCTCATCGAGACGCAACGATCGACCGATAGGGATCAGGCCCCTCAATGCCGGAAATGCCTGACTCCTGTGAACACCATCGCCAATCCGCGCTCGTCGGCAGCGGCGATCACCTCGTCGTCGCGCACTGATCCGCCCGGCTGGATGACGGCCGTGACGCCGGCTTCGGCGGCGGTGATGAGGCCATCGGCGAAGGGGAAGAAGGCATCGGAGGCGACGACCGAGCCTTTCGTCAGCGGCTCAGTCTCGCCAGCCGCCAGTGCGGCCGCCGACGCCTTCGACGCGGCGATCCTCGCCGAGTCGACCCGGCTCATCTGACCGGCGCCGATGCCGACGGTCGCGCCATTCTTCACGTAGACGATGGCATTCGACTTCACATGCTTGGCCACACGGAAAGCGAAGAGGAGGTCGGCCAGCTCGCGATCCATCGGTGAACGTTTGGTCACCACCTTCAGATCGGCTGCGCCAACCAGACCCGCATCGCGCGACTGCAAAAGGAAGCCGCCCGAGACCGTCTTGACGATCGAGCGCACCGCCTTCGGATCGAGCAAGCCGCCCGTCAAGAGAAGCCGCACATTGGGCTTTCCCGCCAGCACCTTCAGCGCTCCATCGTCCGCCTCCGGCGCGACGATCACCTCCGTGAAGACACGCGAGATCTCCGTCGCCGTCTCGGCGTCCAGCGCACGATTGACGGCGACGATGCCGCCGAAGGCGCTGACCGGATCGGTTTTCAGCGCCCGCCGGTAGGCCTCGATCAGCGTCGCGCCGGTCGCGACCCCGCACGGGTTCGCATGCTTGATGATGGCGAGCGCCGGCCGGTCGCGATCGAGGTCCGAGACGAGCTCGAAGGCCGCGTCCGCATCGGCGATATTGTTGTAGGAGAGCTCCTTGCCCTGCACCTGCCGCGCGGCGGCGAGGCTGGGGCCGGCGCCCGGCGTGCGATAGAGCGCCGCCTGCTGATGCGGATTCTCGCCGTAGCGCATCGTCATCGCGCGCGTGCCGGCGACGGCTGCGATCGGCGGCATCGTCGCGCCTTGCCGCTCGAACATCCAGGTGGCGATCATCGCGTCGTAGCGCGCTGTCGTGGCATAGGTTTTGGCGGCAAGACGCCTGCGGAAGGCGAGCGTGGTCGCGCCGATGTTGGCATCGAGCTCTGTCAGCAGCTCCTGATAGTCCGCCGGATCGGTGACGACGGTGACACTCGCATGGTTCTTGGCAGCGGCGCGCAGCATTGCCGGCCCGCCGATATCGATGTTCTCGATGCACTCCGCCTCGGGCTGGCCGGCCGCAACCGTCGCCTCGAACGGATAGAGGTTGACGATCAGGAGATCGATCGGCGCGATATCATGCGCCGTCATCGCCGCGACATGCTCCGGATGGTCTCTGACCGCCAGCAACCCGCCATGCACCTTCGGATGCAAGGTCTTGAGCCGCCCGTCCATCATCTCGGGAAAGCCTGTGACCTCGGCGATGTCGACGACGGCCAGTCCCTGATCCTGGAGATGCCTCCGCGTGCCGCCGGTCGAGACGAGCGTGATGCCGCGCCTGGCAAGCTCTCGCGCCAGTTCACCGATGCCGGTCTTGTCCGAGACGGAGATGAGCGCACGGCGGATGGTGGGATCGGTCATGTCGGCTGGTCCTCGAGGTCGGCTCGACGGCCGCTTGGAGCACGTTCAGGCAAAGTGGAAGCCGGTTTGCCGCAAGAACATGCTCGAAACCAACAACTCAGAGCGGATTCAGGAGGCCGCTCGATCTGAAGCCGCTCTAGCACGTGCGCATGATCGGCCCCTGCGCCCAATCAGCGCGGACTTGCCGTGGCGCTCCTGAGCCTGACGAGCCGCCAGCGAATGTCCGCCTCCTCGCTCGCCCTGCCGCGAAAGACGATCTGCACGCCGCGCCGCGGTCCGGCAAGACTGGCGAGGAACAGGCTTTCCTCGAAGCCGATATCTGCCCCCTGGCCGGCCAACCCCCAGACCTCTCCATTCGGCAGCTCGATCAGCGCCTGTCCAGCCTCCGGCCCGCGGCGAACACGATTGGCCGGGTGGGTGTGGAAATGCAGCGCGAAGGTCATGCCGCGGCGACCCTTCCAGGAGGCCGTGCGCGCCGGATCGAACAAGCGATCGACTCCGTCGAGTCGGTCGCCCTGCGCCGAAAGCCTCAGCCGACGAGCGTGAATGATGCCAAAGCGCTCGACGTAGCCGTTATGACTGGCGGACAACTCGAGCGAGCCGTCGTCGTTTGATGTCAGCCGCGCCTCGACGACGCCAGGCTCGGCGAGCGGCGGAGCGCCGAGCTTGCGCTCGAGATCCGGTTTCTTCAGCAGGCGTGACGAGGAGGCGTTGTTCACAACCACAGTCGAATGCGAGGCCGTCGCCCGGGCGTTCAGCCGCCAGTCGCGGTCGGCCGGTCCTGGCGCGCCGGTATTGACGATCACAAGGTGCGTTCCCGCGCTCAACTCGAACGAGAGACAGCCGGCATGCGCCTCGTTCGAGAGCTCGGGAAGCGGCGGTGGCCCGACGTCGCAGATGAGGATGCTCTGGCGCCGCTGTAAGCGCCCGTAGCGGGATACGGTCAGAGTTTCGCTCGGCCGCTGAACGTTCTCGTCATAGGCAAGAACCGCCGCGAGCAGATCCGTGCGCGTTGCGCCAACGCCGTTGAAGCGCGCCAGCCCCCCATCACCCAGACGCATATGACGGAGCATGTCGGTGATGCGCCGGGCCGCCTCATTGACGATCGCCGGTGGCTCCCTGTTGCGCGACACGAAGCATTGCTTCAGGGGCAAGAGATCGAGAAGAAGATCGACCAGCAGGCCGGCATTGCGCGAGACATGGCCGCCGTCCTTCAGGATATGATGCAACAGGATGTCGGTGAGGCGGACGGACTGGCTTTCGACGAGCGATTCCTGCTCCGAGACGCAGAGGCTCGCGTAGGTGAGCGTGACCTCGACGGCGAGCCGTGTCCGGCTGTCGATGATGTCCGGTGCCTGAGCCACCAGCTGCCTGACCTGGCGGAGCAGGCTGTCGACGATCTTGTCGTAAACCGTTGGTGGCGCACCCTCGAGAAGAAAGCCGGCATTCTGCAACCATGACAGCACTCGGAGGGCGGTCAGTCGCGGGTCATCGGGCAAGGTCCGACCGCGGCCATCACGCCGCCGGTCGATCCAGTCGAGCACGTAGCGGACACCGGTCTCGCGCGCCTCCGGAGTGTTCGCTGCTCGGAGGTCCCTGAGCCATTCAAAGGACACGAGCGCCTCGATCCAGGCCCGACTGGGCGGCCTGACGTCGAAGGGCGAGATGCCGTCGATGGCTGCCAAGGCACCCGCCAATCCCAATTGCCCCGAGGCCAGTTCGCTCGCAAGGCTCGGATCGGGCGTGCGGAGGTCCTGCGGCACGATCAGCAGATGGCCGTGTTCGACCTCAACCGGCGGCCTCAGCCAGGGCAGCTTGGCAACGGTATCGCCCGCCACCTGGCGGATGCGTTCGGCACCGCTGCGAAGCTGATATTCCGCCTTGGCCAGGGCCCGATCCATGCTCAACCGTCTCGCGATGCCCTAGCGTGCCGCCTTGATGAGCCGCGCCGCAAAGAATCCGTCCATGCCGGCAACATTGGGGCCATTGCCTGGAGAATGGAAGGGCAGAGTCCGAAGATACCCTAGGTCTGTGATCCATTCCGGTTGAATACCCGCCTCTCCGGACTGGATCCCGACTACCCGCATGCCGCTGTGACGGGCGAGCCCCACCTCGATCTGGCCTTCGCCCTCCTCAG
This sequence comes from Hyphomicrobiaceae bacterium, assembly GCA_041397825.1. GTDB lineage: Bacteria > Pseudomonadota > Alphaproteobacteria > Rhizobiales > Hyphomicrobiaceae > JANNSX01. The sequence goes on along the minus strand of JAWKVX010000006.1, from coordinate 348,202 downwards.
GCTCGAGAGAGCATGTCGCGTACACCAGCACGCCACCCGGAGCGAGCAGGTCGACTGCCCTGTCGAGCAGCTCCCTCTGCCGCAGCAGCAGCGCTTCAAGACCGGCCTCGCTCTTCAGATAGGGAAGGTCCGGATGCCGCCGGATCGTGCCGGTGGCCAGGCAGGGAGCATCCAACAGAACCCGCTCGAAGCGCCGGCCCGGCGACCAGCTCCGCACATCGGCCTCGATCACTTCCGCCGTCAGGCTCAGTCGGTCCAGATTGCGCCGGAGAATGCCGAGCCGGCGCCGGGAGCTGTCGACCGCGATCACGCGCGCGCCCGACGCCACGAGCTGAGCCGTCTTGCCTCCGGGAGCGGCGCAGAGATCGAGGACCTCCCGGCCGGCGATATCACCCAGCAGCTGTGCTGGAAGGGCGGCTGCTGCATCCTGAACCCACCAGGCACCTTCAGCAAAGCCTGAAAGCTCCTCGATCCTGCCGTGCGCGCGAAGGCGCAAGCCGCCTCCCCCCAGTACGTCGGCGCCCAGTCTCTCCGCCCATAGGCCCGCATCGCCCTTGACTGAGAGATCGAGGGCAGGCTCGTGCAAATGCGCCTCTGCAATTTTGGCAGCCGTGCTCTCGCCGTAGGTCGAGACCCAACGCCGCCAGAGCCAATCGGGCGTGTTGCGCCGCCCTTGCCGACGGGACGCCGCCGTATCACCGCTGCCCTGCGCCAAGCGCCGCGAAACGGCATTGACGAGACCGGAGAACCGCTCGTGCCTGGACTCGGCACGCGTCAACGAGACAGCACTGTCGACGGCAGCATGGGCGGGAGTCGCCAGAAAGATGAGCTGGGCCGCAGTGATCTGAAGAATAGAGCGAACCCGAACAGCGTCGGCCGGCAGCGGCCGCGCAATCAAGGTCTCGAGCCGCTCATCGATCTCGCCGAGACGCCGCAGCGCTGTCGTCACGAGCAAGCGCGCAAAGCCGCGATCGCGTGGCTCCAGGTCTTTCCCGGCGGATTTCAGAGCTCGCTCGAAGGCATCGTCGAGTGGCTGATGGCGGTCGAGAACCTCGGTGAGTGCGCGGACCGCGACATCGCGCGCCGTGCGACCCGAACCTGGCCTCAACTCCACGGACCGCGCTCACCCTTGAACGGCCGACCGGTGGACCCAGGCACACTGGTGCGAGCTTGCCGTTCCCCCACCGGCCCGCCCAACTGCACCTGTCCCATCTCGGCCGCAATCTCCTCCAGACGGGCTATCCGATCCTCGGTGCTGGGGTGGGTCATGAACAGGCTCGCCAGTCCGCGGCCCGTCAACGGGTTGACGATGAAAAGGTGCGCCGACGCCGGATTGACCTCCGCCGAGACGAGTCGGAAACGGCCGCGGGTCTGCGCCAGTTTCGACAAGGCCGAGGCGAGCCAGAGCGGCCGCTGACTGATGTGCGATCCGAGCTCGTCGGCCGCGTACTCGCGGCTGCGGCTGATGGCCATCTGCACGAGCGTTGCCGCCAGCGGAGCCGCCAACATGGCGACCAATGTGCCAATCGGACCGAGCGGGCTGTCATTTCGGCTACGTCCGCCGAAGAAAAGGCCGAATTGCGCCAGCATCGAGATGGCACCAGCGAGCGTCGCCGTCATCGCCATGGTGAGCGTATCGCGGTTCTTGATGTGGGCGAGCTCGTGGGCGATGACGCCGGCGATCTCCTCCTTGCTGAGCATATCGAGGAGGCCCGTCGTGACGGCAACCGCCGAGTTCGCCGGATTGCGGCCTGTGGCGAATGCATTGGGCTGAGGGCTCTCGATGACGTAGATCTTCGGCAGCGGCAGCTCCGCATTCGCGACCAGTTGCTCGACAATGCTGTAAAGCTCCGGGGCGGCCCCGCGGTCGACCTGCACGGCCCGGTGCATCCTCAGCACCATCTTGTCCGAGTTGTAGTAGGCGAAGAGGTTCATGGCGCCGGCAAGCGCCAGGGCAATGACCATGCCGGTCTGACCGCCGACCAGGAAGCCGACCATCACGAACAGCAAGGTCAGCGCGAGAAGAAGGAATCCGGTTCTGACGAGATGCATATCGACCCTCTGAGGTCCCGACCGGGGCAAAGTCGTATGGCGCCCCCGTCAACGACGATGATATAAGCAATCGAACGCTCGAGGTCAGCCATCAGGTTGCGGATGAGTGACGAAAAACAATCCGGAGAGGCGGTAGCGCGCGGGCCACGCCGCCTCGATCCCGCCGCAGCACGTGCCCTGGAGGAGGCGCGCCTGAGACGCGAGGCAGCGCCTCCGCCCGACGCCGCACCTGAGATCAATGGCCCGACTGGTCCAGAGCCGACGCGCCACGGCGACTGGGAGCGGAATGGCCTGGCGTCCGATTTCTAACCACCTATCTTCCCAGCCGCATGCGCGCGACCCTCTCAATTCCGTCTTGCGCCAGAACGGCACAGGATCTTGTTGGAAGGGCCGCGCATAAAACACAAGTAACGAAACATTCTAATCTGCCGAGACTCGGAAAATGATCAGATAACACCAATATTGCGCGGCCATATTCCAAATAAATTAACCTCACTTGATGCACAATTACATGGATGCACTCAACTTATTTTGAGCGTTAACGCACTATTTCACAAACATATCAGAGTTTAATCGTATATTTACTTAATATCTCGCGTTTTTACTTGATTCGGCGCCTTGTTCTCTGATCTTGCATTCCCTTTGCATCTCCCGGGGCCAGCACCGCTACCCCGCCCCAGGGAGACGAAAATGAGACTGCCGGCCCTCCGCGACACCACCTTCCTCGCCAACGAGCGCGGAACGATCTCGATCATGTTCGGCGCCGCCATCATCGCCGTGGTCGGTTTTGTGGGTCTCTCGATCGATGTCGGCCGGTCCATGGATGCCCATTCGAAGGCCGCCTCCGCACTCGACGCCGCCGCGCTCGCTGCCACCCGCGCTGTCTTCAGCGGCGATAAGTCGGTTGCCGAGATCGAGACGCTGGCGGCGGACTTCTTCGAGAGCAACCTCCAGAGCGTCGGCGACATCGGTGCCGATTATTCCGATTTCACCGCTGACGTCGACACCGACACGAAGACCGTCAAGGTACAGACCGTCGTCCACGTGCCGACCACTTTCGGTCGCATCTTCGGTATCGACAAGGTCAACTACACGGTCGCTGCTCGCGCCACGTTCAACGTGCAGGACATCGAGCTCAGCCTCGTTCTCGACATTACCGGATCGATGTGCACGCCCTGCTCCAAGATCGGCGCCCTCAAGGACGCCGCGACCGAGCTGGTCGATACGCTGATGCCCGAGAACGGCGGTGGTGGCGACGTCAAGATCGCCCTCGCCCCCTATTCAGCCTCGGTCAATGTCGGCGCCTACTCTGACGCCGCAACCGATGGCCTGAGCCTCGATCACTGCGCCTACGAGCGCACGGCGCATGCTTACAAGGATACCGCCCCCGGGCCCGGCAAGTACTTCCGCGCCGCCAATCCGGGCAACCCGTCAGATATCGACGCCTATCAGGGAAACTCGACCTACTCCTGCCCAGACTCCGAGATCGTTCCGTTGACCCAGGACCGCGAGATGCTGGAGACCGCGATCGACAATCTCAGCACGGGTGGCTGGACGGCCGGTCATATCGGCGCCGCGTGGGGCTGGTACATGATCTCTGACAAGTGGGCCGGCATCTTCACCGGCGCGAGCGCCCCGCAACCCTACGGCACGGAAAACCTGATCAAGGCCGTGGTGCTCATGACCGATGGTGATTTCAACACCGCCTGGGCCAACGGCTCGTCGGCCAGCCAGGCCATCTCGATCTGCGATGCCATGAAAGACGAAGACGTGATCGTCTACGCCGTCTCCTTCCAGAGCCCGAACCATCCGACGCTCCAGGCCTGCGCCTCGACCGACAATGGCTCTGGCGACCTGCTCTACTGGGATGCCAACAACAGCAATGACCTGATCGCCGCCTTCAAGGACATCGCCATCCGCCTCACCAACCTGCGTCTGGACAAGTAGTCTCGCCGCAGCTAGGCAGATCGGGCGGGCGTCGCCGGGGGGTGACGTCCGCCCGAACCTTTTTGGAAGCGCTGTCGAAGGGTAAGCGATGCGCGTCCCGTTCATTCCAAATACGTTGATTTTGCTGCTCGCGATCGTGGGCGGCATCTATCTCTACGGTTTGCGCCATGGTCACGTCTCGGCGGGCCTGACCCCGTTTCCGGCCATCGACCTCTCCTCCGGCTCGGGCTGGTTCATCGACTGGCGGCTGGCGGCGCTCGCCAACAGCCCCGATCTCTGCCGCGAGATCCTGGTCCAGCCGCACGTCAGCGCGTCTCCCGTCAGCGACAAGCCGATCGGGCCCGACGATTGCGGCTACGTCAACGCCTTCAGCGTGAAGGAGGCTGGCGGCGCCTCGATCTCCCTCTCGCCGCTGACCTGCCAGGCAACGGCTGCCCTGGCACTCTGGATCGAGTATGTCGTGCAGCCCGAGGCCCAGCGCCTGTTCGGCAGCCGCGTAGTCTCCATCTCGAGCATGGGCACCTACAGCTGCCGGGATATTCGCGGCGGAGCGTTTCGCAGAAAGCTCAATGAGATCGTGAAGCAGTTCGATCCGACTCTCGCCCGAAGCCAGCACGCGACGGCCAATGCCGTGGACATTGCCGGCTTTCGCCTGGCCAATGGTCAAACTGTCTCGGTCGTCGCCAACTGGCGCGACAAGGGACCCAAGGGCGACTTCCTGCATCGCGTGCACAAGGGAGCCTGCAACTATTTCCGCGTCACGCTCGGGCCGGAGTACAACAAGTTGCACGAGAACCACCTGCATCTCGACCGCGGACCGGGACGGGTTTGCTGGTAGCTTCCCATCCTGATGCTCCACCCATGACGATGTGAAGTGATCGGTTAACCCTGTTTTGCGCTTAACTCGCCCAAAGGTTATCGAAGGGCTGCGCTTTTACTCTGCTTTTCCATCCCCCGATGTAGCTCTGGCCGTCTCGGACCTCCGCGGGGACTCGGAATGTTGCTCGGAAATGAACGCCGCACCGGCATCTGGCGCGATGAGCAAGGCTCAATCGCCATCATCTTTGGGCTTTCGCTGCTACTGATCGTCTTTGCGATCGGCTTCTCGCTGGATACCGCACAGGCTGTCCGTACGTCCGGCAAGGTCAGCAGTGCCCTCGACGCGGCATCGCTCGCCGCCGCCCGGGCCCTGTCGGAGGGCAATCTGACCCAGGCCGAGGCGCAGGCCATTGCCCTCAAATACTTCGAAGCTCAAATGGCTGCCACCGACGCCGGCAGCTACTCATGGAGCAATTTCGCAGCCGTCATCGACGCTGAATCAGGCGCGGTGACGGTAACGTCGGATATCACTGTCCCGACGAGCTTTGCCCGCATCCTCAGCATCAACAAAGTGAACTTCTCGAAAGCCTCGACCTCCATCTTCAAGATGCGCAATGTCGAGCTGGCAATGGTGCTGGACATCACCGGCTCGATGGGCGGACAGAAGATCGCCGACCTGAAGCTCGCGGCCAACGATATCGTCGACATCATGTTGCCGGCGGGCCAGCCCGCCTTGAACAAGATCGCGCTCGCCCCCTATGCGGCTTCGATCAATGTCGGTCCCTATGCGAACCTCGCCTCCGATTCCGCGAGCCTGGACGGCTGCGTGGTCGAACGCAATGGCTCGCACGCCTACAGCGACGATCCGCCAGACAGCGGCCGCTACTTCAACGTCGAGGACAACCCGCCGCACAATGGCAACTACGACTGCCCAAGCGCGGAGATCTTCCCGCTAAGTGATGACAGCGTTGCACTGAAGACCGAAATCGCCTCTCTGTCCGCTGACGGCTTCACGGCGGGGCATATCGGCCTCGGCTGGGGCTGGTACATGATCTCGCCGAACTGGACCACGGTCTGGCCAGCCGCTTCGGTACCCAAGCCCTATGCCGATTCGAACACAATCAAGGCCATCATTCTCATGACGGATGGCGAATTCAACACGAGCTACCACAACGGCTCCATGAACGCGACGTCGCCGGAGCAGGCCCTCGATATCTGCAACGCCATCAAGGATCCCGATGTGACGGGTGGCAATGTCGTGATCTACGCGGTCGCCTTCCAATCACCACCGGCCGCCGAAGCGACGCTGCAAGCATGCGCCACGAGCCCCTCGCACTATTTCAGCGCCGACAACGGCACCGAGCTGCGAGCAGCGTTCCAGGATATCGCCAAACGCCTGCAAAGCCTGCGCCTATCCAAGTAGCGACCGGGCTCTCAGCCACTTGGCGTAACGTCGAGATCGACAATGACCGGCACATGGTCAGACGGTCGCTCCCAGCCGCGCGCAGCGTCGACGACGGTCAGCGAGGCCGCGGCGTCAGCCAAATTGGCTGAGGCCCAGACATGGTCAAGGCGCCTGCCACGGTTCGACAGGCGCCAGTCGGCAGCCCGGTAGCTCCACCAGGAATAGAGCTTCTCGTGCGCCGGCACGAACTGGCGCATGACGTCTGTCCATCGGCCTGCCGCCTGCACGCGCGCGAAACGCTCGACCTCGACAGGGGTATGCGAAACGACGCTCAGCATCTGCTTGTGTGACCAGACATCATGCTCGAGCGGCGCCACATTGAGATCGCCGACCAGCAACCGCCGCCGCCTGCCTGGCAGGCGGCCGGACCAGGCCTCGAGTGCGTCGAGATAGGCGAGCTTCTCGCGAAACCGGCGGTTCTGGTCAGGATCGGGAACATCGCCACCGGCAGGCACATAGAAATTGTGCAGCTCGAGCCGCTCCCGCCGATGGCCGATCGGCAGCGCCACCGCGAGATGACGCGCCTCGCCGGTTCCGTGCAGATCCTCGGCACCTATCCGCTCCAGCGGAACCTTCGCCACCGTCGCGACGCCATGATACCCGCGTTGGCCGGCGACAACCCGGTGGTGATAGCCGAGCGCCTCGAATGCATCGTGCGGGAAGTGCCCCGTCTCGCACTTGATCTCCTGCAGGCAGATCACATCGGGAGCCTGCTGAGTGACCAGAGCCTCGATCAGATGCAGGCGAATACGAACGGAATTGATGTTCCAGGTAGCGATCCGAAGCGACATGACGCGGTCTCCAGTGCCCGGGAGGCTCGAGGCAGTCAGAAATGAAAAGGGCGCCCAGTCTTTCGACTGGGCGCCACAGCGCATTGCGCGCATGACGCCGGGAGGGAAGCCGGCGTCAACAAGCGCATCTTCGGTTAGACGGGGGGGCACTACCGAATGAGTGATACGCTCGTTGTAGGAGTAAAATAGGACGGCAGGGGCCGAATTCAACAGCTATTACGAAAAATTAACGGAAAAGTTACTTCCGCCCTTCCACGGCCCTTCAACAGCAAGAAACTACTTCTTGGATCCCTTGGCCTGGCCTGAAATTTTCCTCAACTTGAAGAGCTTGGCATCCGCTTTCTCGCCTCGCACGAGTTCCGCCAGCTCGACCCGGGTATCTCCCCCCTCCGGGCCCGTCACAACCCACTCGGCTAGCTCGAGCTTGCCGTCGATCCGGGCGAAGAACAGCTTGATCCGCCCCTTGGAGTCGTCGCTCCTGTCCTCGAGCGTGATCGTGACGAGATCATCGCCCGAATAGAGCTCGACGATCTTGGCGGATGTCGCAAGATCGACCTTGTCCTTGAACAGAACGCCGAACGGGGTCGAGTCCAACGGATATCTGTCCGGAGGATTGCCCTCCTCTTCGAAAGACAGGTATTCGCCGTCGGACAGCACGACGAGGGTCGACGGTGACGCATAGTCGAAGCGGAACCGTCCTGGCTTCTGGATGTAGAACAGCCCCTTGCTCTGGCCGTTCTCCGCGTCCGTCTGGAGGAATGAACCTTTGAGGTCGGTGATGTCGTTGAAATACGTATTCACTTCGCCGACGACGGCCAGTTGGTTCTGGTCGAGTGTGATTCCGCTGACCGTCGAATCGACCTCGGCATTCCAAGTCGCCGTGCTGCCCACCGCAGAGCTTGGAGGCGCGGCAACGCTGTCATCGGCAGTGGCGTTGGCGGCAAACGTCAACAGAGCCGCCGCGACGGCCGGGATCCAAATCGCACGGTCAAATGCGGTCATCGCTCAGCTCCGAGCCCCCATCGAAACAATCAGCCATTCCAAACGGCAGTGCCGCGCCAAGCCGCAATCCTTTCACGCCGCCACCGACGAGCGCGCAAGGAAACGGCCTCGCAGGAAAACGATCTAGACGCCGTGCTGGCGCCCGGATAGGCCAGAACCGGCCTTTCCCACGGGAATATGAGGCAATTTAGGCAGTTGCCGCGTCACCTGCCAGAATGTGACGCTTCCCCGCACCGTTGGGCGGACTGATGATGCCGTCCTGCTCCATCCGCTCGATCAGGTCGGCGGCCCGGTTGTAGCCGATCTGCAGGCGCCTCTGGATATAGCTCGTCGAGACCTTGCGGTCCTTCAGAACGATGGCGACAGCACGATCATAGAGGTCGTCGCCAGAGGCGGCGCCCGCGCTCTCGCCGTCCTCGGTCTCGCCATCCTCCGGCTCGGCCGTGATGGCATCGATATAGGCCGGCCGGCCCTGGGCGCGGAGATCGACGACGACGTGCTCGACCTCCTCGTCGGTGACGAAGGCGCCGTGAATGCGGCTGACCTGGGTGCCGCCAGCGGAATAGAGCATATCGCCAGCGCCCAGCAGCTGCTCGGCGCCGCCGTCGCCCAGGATGGTCCGGCTGTCGATCTTCGAGGCGACCTTGAACGAAATGCGCGAAGGGAGGTTGGCCTTGATGGTACCGGTGATGACGTCGACACTCGGCCGCTGAGTTGCTGTGATCAGATGGATGCCGGCGGCGCGCGCCATCTGCGCCAGGCGTTGCACCGCAGCCTCGATGTCCTTGCCGGCCGTCAGCATCAGATCGGCCATCTCGTCGATGACGACGACGATAAACGGCATCGGCGTCAGATCGAGGGTCTCCTCGACGTAGACAGGTTGACCCGTCCGGCGGTCAAAACCGGTCTGGACGGTGCGGGTCGGCGGCCGGCCCTGCCGCATGGCATTGGCGAGCGCATTGTTGTAGGTCTCGATGTTCCGGACATTGAGAAGCGACATGCGACGATAGCGCTCCTCCATCTCCCGGACGACCCAGTTGAGGGCGACAACGGCCTTGCGCGGATCGGTGACCACCGGTGCGAGCAGGTGCGGGATGCCGTTGTAGACCGACAGCTCCAGCATCTTCGGATCGATGAGAATGAGCTTCACCTGCTCCGGCGACATGCGAAAGAGCAGCGAGAGGATCATGGCATTGATGCCGACCGATTTGCCCGAGCCGGTGGTGCCGGCGACCAGCAGATGCGGCATCCGGGCGAGGTCGACGATGACGGGAGCACCGTCCGTGGCCTTGCCCAAGGCCAAGGGCAGTTGCGCGCCTGTCGCCCGATAGGCCTCGCTCTCGATCAGCTCGCGCAGGCCGACGGGCTCGCGTCGCGGATTGGGCAGCTCGATGCCGATGGCGTTCCGGCCGGGAATAACGGCGATCCGGGCCGAGGCCGCGCTCATCGAGCGCGCGATATCGTCCGCGAGCGCGATGACGCGCGAGGCCTTGATGCCGCGCGCCGGCTCGAGCTCATAGACGGTGATCACCGGGCCGGGCCGGATATCGACGATCTGGCCCTTGATGCCGAAATCATTCAACACGTCCTCGAGCAGCCGAGCATTGCCGCGCATGACGGATTGAGTGAGCTCCGGATTGGGCTTCACGGCTGCCGGCTTCTTGAGAAGGCGGGCCGACGGGAGTCGGAACCCGCGAGGCTGGCGTCCGCGCGGCGCAATCGTGCCGAAGCCGCGGGCGCTTGTTTGGCTCGCGGGCGCAGGCGAGGGCGCCGGTTCCGATTTCGGCTCGGAGCGCGTCGCGGTCCGCCCGGCCGCAGGCGCAAACCGGCGCGCAATCGCCGCGCTCATGGCGTCCTCGGCGAGATCCACCGTCTCTGCCTCTGTCTCCGTCACCCCCCGGGAGACGCCGCCGAGCCATCTGGGATCGGCCTCGCCGGCGTCATTCTCGTCGGCGATCGCCGCATAGGGAGAGAACGTTGGCTGAGGCTCTGGTCGCGGCCGGCTGGTGTAGGAACCTGCCGACAGTGGCTCTCGATGCGCCTCGAGACGATCCCAGCCCAGCGCCAGCTCCGGCGGTTCCTCGTCCCGGTCCGGCATCCGCGGGCCCCGCTCCAGCGACCGAACGGCACGCGCGGCCAGTCCGCGAAGCAAGCTGGCACGGCTCGGACGTTCCGCAGGTGTACGCTCAAAACCCACGGGCTCGACGCGCCGCGGCGGTGGCATGGCCTGCTTCATCGTGAGACCGAGGCTGTAGGACAGCGACAACCCGCCCGCCAGCACCAGGGCGGCCAGCGAGCCAAAGGTCGCGAGCGTGCCACCGAGTGAGAAGAACGGCACCCGCACCATCTCGAACATCAGATCGCCGCCCAAGCCGCCGAACCCGTGCTCGAGCGGCCAGAAGCCAGGGCGTGGCAGGGCGGCGAGGGCTCCAGCCAGAAAGATCGTCGCCAGCGGCCATACAGCGATACGCTTCTTGATCGACGGCAAGGCGCGGCCGGCAATCAGGTCGAGCGCCCAGAAGGTCGGCGGAAAGAGCAGAAATGCCGCGCCCAGCCCCACGGCTTGCAGGGCAAGATCGGCCAGAAAGGCGCCCGACCGCCCCATCACGTTCTGCGGCAGGAAAGCTGGACCGAGCGACTGGCTGCCATCGCTGCCGGCCCAGGTGACGAGCGCAAGCCAGCCGCTGCCGGCAACGGCGAGGATCAGGCACCCGATCAGACGGCGCGCACTCGACCTCAGACCGCGCTCGACGGCCATCGGCAGGAGTCCGCGCGGCTCCAGGGCTTGCTCCACATCATACGACACAGGCGTCCTACTCAGACAAGGCGTTGCGCAACCTGTCGAGCGCCTCTCGTGTCGTCTTCAGGTCGTGCACCAGCGCGACCCTGACATAGGCGGCACCGGGGTCACCGCCCAAAGCATCCTTTTGCGACAGATAAGCGCCCGGTAACACTTTGACACCGCATCGTTTCCAGAGTCTTACCGCCGCGGCCTCGCCACCACCGAACGGGCTGGTGTCCAGCCAGAGAAAGAAGCCACCGCCTGGGATGGGATTGCCGAAACGATTGCCCAGCAGCTCCTGGGCAAGGCGGAACTTTTCGGCATAAAGCCGACGGCTCGGTCCGACATGAGCCTCGTCCGCCCAGACGGCAGCGCTCGCCCATTGAACCGGAAGCGGCATCTGCGGGGCCATGACGTTCCGGTACTGGCTGAGACGGGAGAGAAAATCGCCATCGCCGGCAACGAAGCCCGACCGTAGTCCAGGCAGGTTCGACCGCTTCGACAGCGAGTTGAAAACCGCGACATTGGCGAAGCTGCCGGTCTCCGCGGCAATCTCAAGCGCGCCCGGCGGGGGATGCTCGGCATAAACCTCCGAGTAGCATTCGTCGGCGAGGAGCATGAAATCATGCCGCCGGGCGAACCCAATGGCCCGCCTCAAATAATCTGGCGTCGCGACGGCGCCTTGCGGGTTGGAGGGCGAGCAGAGGTAGAAGGCGCGGGTCCGCTCCAAAAGAGCTCTGTCGGCCTCGAGACGGTCGAGGTCCGGCAGGAACCCGCTCTCCACCGTCGCCGGCAGGAAGACAGGCTCGGCACGGCAGGTAAGCGCCGCCGCGATGTACACTTGGTAGAACGGGTTCGGGATGAGGACAGCCGGATTCGCATGCGCCGACCGCCTGTCCAGTGCCGGCGCGACCGCAGAGAACAATCCCTCGCGCGAGCCGCAGAGGATGTGAACGTTCCGCTCGGCATCGAGCCGTCCGCCGAGGCCGTATCGCTGGTCGAGCCAGCGCGCGATCGACTGCCTAAGCTCATGAATGCCGTTGATCGGTGGGTATTTGGCGAACTCCGCCTCATGCTCCTTGATGACGCGGGCGACGAACTCGGGCGGCGCGTGCCGTGGCTCGCCGACCGTCATATCGATCGCCGGCGCCCCGGGCTCCATGCCGTCGAGCAACGCCCGGAGTCGCGGGAAGGGTGACTGAACAATACGGGCCAGGATGTTCTGTGGCGCGTCGCTATTCAACGGCAAGTCCTCCACCGGCGGCGCCGGTGACCTATCCCTTACCGAAGGCAGGCGGCGAACGCCAGACGAGGCCGCCACCCGGATCAGTAGTTGTAGGCCCTCTCACCGTGATCGACGAGATCGAGACCCTCTCGTTCCTCGTCTGTCTCCACCCTGAGACCAACGACCATGTCGACAAGCTTGAAGATGAGGGCGGAGCCGATGCCCGACCAGATCAGCGTCACCACCACCGCCTTGATCTGAATGAGCGTCTGGCCGGCGATATCGTAGCCGGCGGCAGGCGAGTCGGCGGCATAGTCCCACAGACCCGTTCCGCCCAGGGCCGGCGCCGCGACGATTCCGGTTCCGATGGCGCCGAGAATCCCGCCGACGCAGTGAACGCCGAACACATCGAGCGCATCGTCGTAGCCCAGCCGGTTCTTGAACGCCGAACAGAAGTAGAAGCAGACGCCGCCGGCCAGAAGCCCGAGCATCAGTGCACCGCCAGGTCCTGCGAGACCCGCCGCTGGTGTCACGGCGACCAGGCCCGCGACGGCACCAGTGACGATGCCGAGCAGGCTACCCCGACCGGTCACCAGCGCCTCGACCGCAAGCCAGCTCAGCGCGGCAGCGGCCGTCGCCACAAACGTGTTGATGACCGCGAGGGCTGCCGTGCCGTTTGCCTCCAGGGCGGAGCCGGCGTTGAAGCCGAACCATCCCACCCAGAGCAGCGATGCACCAATCAAGGTCATGGTGAGGGAATGCGGCGCCATGGCCTCACTGCGATAACCGATGCGCTTGCCGACCATGAGGGCGCCGATCAGACCGGCAATGCCCGCATTGATATGGACCACCGTGCCGCCGGCAAAATCGAGCGCACCGAGCGAGTACAGGTAGCCAGCCGGCTCGGCAGCAGCGCTCGGTCCGCCCCAGAACCAGACCATGTGGGCGATCGGCATGTAGACGAGCGTCGACCAGAGCGGCACGAACAGCGCCACGGCCGGAAATCGCATGCGCTCGGCGATCGAGCCAACGATCAACCCGGGTGTAATGGCCGCGAAGGTCATCTGGAAGGCGACGAAGGCGAGCTCGGGAATATAGACACCTTTGGAGAATGTCTCCGCGAGGGCGGCCGGGCCGACACCCGCCAAAAAGGCCTTCGAGAACCCACCGATGACACTGCCGGCCGAGCCGCCGGTGAACGTCAGACTGTAGCCATAGAGGACCCAGATCACGGAGACGGCCGAGAAGGCGTAGAAAACCTGCATCAGAACCGACAGCATGTTCTTCGCGCGCACCAGACCGCCATAAAAGAGCGCGAGACCAGGGATGGTCATCAGCACGACCAGCGCAGTCGCTGTCAGCATCCACGCCGTATCGCCCTTGTCGGCAGCTGCCGACACCGCCTCGGCGGCAGCGCCGGCGGACGTGGAAGCCAGAACCAACGCTGATGCCACAAGGCGGAAGCTCCGCCGCATCGCCGTGCCGTTCATTGTCATCCCCCTGGATCGAGTCAATGCGCTGCAGCGCAGCATCTCAAGCCTCGTGCCAAGTCCGGGGGCAACACTAACTATCTATATTCGAACGGTTTTTTCCTGTGCGGGTCTGTCGATCACGCAAGTGCTGCCCTTTGCCCTGCCTAAGCGACGCGCAGCCTGCCCAAGCTGTGATCAGTCTTTCCGCTCGGGCTTCGGCGGCCGGTTGCGGAACAGACCCTCCTGCGCCGCCGAGGCGACCAGAACGCCATCGCGCCGGAAGATCGATCCGCGGCAGAAGCCTCGTCCGCCCGAGGCCGACGGGCTGTCCTGGGCATAGAGCAGCCAATCGTCGACCCGGCCGGGGCGATGAAACCACAGGGCGTGATCGATACTGGCGATCTGAAGGGTCGGATCGGTGATGACCCGCCCGTGGCCGACCAACGCCGTATCGATGAGGGAATAGTCCGACATGTAGGCGAGGACGATCTGATGCAGCTTCGGGTCCTCGGGCATCCGGCCGCTCACGCGCATCCAGACATTCTGCTCGGCCGGGCGCGGCGATGGATCGAGGAAGCGCTCGATGTTGATCGGGCGGAACTCGATCGGCGGCATATGGGTGATGAGCTTGGCGGCATCCGGTCGCCGTGCCTTGAGCTGGCGCTCGAGCTCGTATTCGTCCGGCAGCTCTTCGGGGCGGGGCTCTCCCGGCATGGGAGATTGGTGGGCGATGCCCTCCTCGCCGTTGTGAAACGACATCGACATCGTGAAGATCGCCTCCCCGCCCTGCGAGGCAACGACATTGCGGGTCGAGAAGGCGCGGCCGTCGCGAAGCCGACTCACCTCGAAATCGATCGGAGCCAGCGGATCGCCCATTCGCAGAAAGTAGGCGTGAAGCGAGTGGGCAATCCGTCCCTCGACCGTCCGGAACGCGGCCACCATGGCTTGAGCCACCACCTGGCCGCCATAGACCCGGTGCCAATGCTTGTTCAGGCTATCGGCTCGGAATCGGTCGCCACCGAGCGACAGAAGCTCGAGCACGGCGAGCAGCGATTGCAGGGTTTCCGGCTTCCGCTCAGACATGAGGCTCCTGGTCTTGCAGGGACGGGGGCAAGCGGGCACAACTGGAGCGGCGGGCGATCGCTGTCAAGCAAGCCATGGAACGAGCATGACTGCACCATCCGGGGTTTACGATATCGTCATCGTCGGCCGAAGCCTGATCGGCTCGGCCCTCGCCCTGGCATTTCGGTCGGCTCTGCCGCCCTCGTTCCGGATCGCTATGATCGAGCAGCGGCCGGCTGCGGCGGCGGCGCCGCTGGATCTCCGGGCTTCGGCTCTCTCGCTGGCGTCCCGACACGCGCTCGACGCCATTGGCGTCTGGTCGTCGGTCGGACCCGAGGCCGAGCCTGTCCGCGAAATCGAGATCACCGATGCGACGCCACACTCCCCCATCCGGCCGGTGCTCCTGCATTTCGACAATATGCGCGACGGAGAGGTCGCTTCCTACATCGTGCCGAATGCCGTCCTCAAGGAATCCCTCGGCACCGCCTTGGCGGGTGCATCGGGCCTTCACGGTTTTGACGATGCGACGTTGACGGCGATCGAGCAGCATCCCGGTCACATCGATCTGCACCTCGCCGACGGCACGCGACTCCGGGCGAGGCTTGCCGTGGCCGCCGACGGACGCCAATCCGGCCTTCGATCGCTGGCCGGCATCAAGACGGTCGGCTGGAGCTACGGCCAGCATGGCATTGTCGCCACCGTCGCTCACGAGCTCCCGCATCAAGGCCGAGCGACACAACACTTCCTGCCGTCCGGTCCGTTCGCCATCCTGCCGCTCAAAGGCTCATTCCGCTCGTCACTCGTCTGGTCGGAGCGAAGCGACGCCGCCAAGCACCTGCTGGCCTTGGACGATGCTGCTTTCGCCGAGGAGCTCCGCCGGCGCTTCACGGGGCGGCTCGGCGAGTTGACGATCGAAGGCCCGCGACAAGCGTTTCCTCTCGATCTGCACCTCGCCAGGAGCTTCCATACCGGGCGGGTCGTGCTTGTCGGTGACAGCGCACGGGGCGTTCATCCGCTGGCCGGGCAGGGATTCAACATCGGATTGCGCGATGTGGCCGCGCTTGCCGAGATTGTGGTCGAGACGGCACGGCTTGGCCTGGACATCGGCAGCGCCGAACCGCTCGAGCGCTATCAGCGCTGGCGTCGCTTCGACTCGGTCGCCTCGGCACTCGGCATGGACAGCCTGAACCGCCTATTCTCGAACGACAGCACCGTGCTGAGAGTGGCTCGCGACATCGGGCTCGGTGTCGTGGACCGCACGCCCGTGTTGAAACGCCTGCTCGTCGCCGAGGCTGCCGGCATGACGGGCGAGCTGCCGAGGCTCCTCAGGGGAGACGCGATCTGAGCCCGGCTCCTGATCCGGCCTGCAATGCTGACGCTCATCGCAATTGCGACACCGGGCCCGTCCTTCACACCGTCATGGGAGAATGCGTGCTGGCTCGGCGCAGACCACTGGGCTACGATCGCGTCGGGGGAAACGTGTGGGGTTGTGCATGCGTTGGCGTATGGTAGGGGCTGTTCTCGCAGTCTCACTTTTATTCGGCGACGTGGCGACGGCGGCCGACCGCAGAGTCGCTCTCTCTTTCGCGCTGTTCAGCGACATCTATGAGATCGGCGAGAGGGATGGCCGTGGCGGCTTTGCGCGTGTTGCCTCCGCCATCAAGGCCGAGCGGCGCCGCAATCCGAACACGATCGTCGCTCACGCCGGGGACACGTTCTCTCCGTCGCTTCGCTCGGGGCTCGACAAGGGCCGGGCCATCGTCGCCTTGATGAACGTGACAGGCATCGATCTGTTCGTCCCGGGCAACCACGAGTTCGATTTCGGCGAGACCGTCTTCCGCGAGCGCCTGTCAGAGCTGACCGTGCCGGTCCTTGCCGCCAATTTGAGCGATGCCGACGGCAAGCCGCTGCCGGGCATCGCCGATACCAGGATGCTCGAGGTCGACGGGGTGAAAGTCGGTGTGATCGGCTTGACCGATGACAGCTCCGCCATGCGCTCGAGCCCGGGCAGCCTGCGCTTTGCACCGTCGATGCCGATGGGCGAGAACAAGGCCAGGGAGCTGAGGGCCGCTGGCGCGGACATCGTCGTGCTCGTCGTCCATGCGCCCTGGCAGGATGACCTCCGGCTCGTCAACTCGGGCCTCTATGACGTGGTGCTCTCCGGCCACGACCACGATCTCATGCTGCTCTACGACGGCCGAAGTGTGCTCGCAGAAGCCAAGGAGGAGGGCGAGACGCTCGTTGTCGTCGATCTCGACATCACGGTCAGCGATGGCGATCCGAGGAAGATCGCCTGGCATCCGCGCTTCCGCATCGTCGATACCGCCGATGTCTCACCCGATCCCGAAATCGCGGCCCAGGTCGCCACCTACGAAGACGAGCTCGATGCCGATCTGGCGGCGGAGCTTGGCAAGACCGCAACACCGCTCGATAGCCGCAAATCGACCGTCCGCGGCGGCGAGGCGGCGCTCGGCAATCTCATCACCGATGCGATGCGCGAGGCCGTCGGTGCCGACGTCGCCATCATGAACGGTGGCGGCATCCGGGGCGACAAGCAGTACGAAGCCGGTCAGGTGCTGACCAAGCGCGATGTGCTGACCGAGCTGCCCTTCGGCAACAAGCTCGTCGTGCTCGAGGTCCTCGGTTCGGATCTCAGGACGGCGCTGGAGAACGGTGTATGGTTCGCAGACAAGGCCGAAGGTCGCTTCGCCCAGCTTTCGGGAGCCCGGATCGTTGCCCGCCGGAATGCCGTGCCGGGCAAGCGTCTGACGGAGATCGAAGTCGGTGGTCTGCCGCTCGATCCCGGTAAGCGATACAAGCTCGCGGTCAACGACTTCCTGGCGACGGGAAAGGATGGTTACGACGTCCTTCTCAAGGCCACAGTTCTCCTGGAAGCCAACGAGGGGCCGCTGGTCGCCACGGTCGTCATGGACGCCATCAAAACGGCTGGCGCCGTGACGCCCAGGATCGAGGGGCGAATTCGGTTCGAGTAAGCGAGGTGCCCATGCGTCTGCTGCGACTGCTCATGATTGCCCTGGCGGTAACCGGCATGCCGGCTGCCACACTCAATCCGGAAGCCATGGCGCAGGTGCTGCTCAAGGCACCCCAGAAGGTCGTCGACGAGATCGCGCGGAAGCTCGCGGCGCGGTTCGGGTTACCGGCGGAGCGATTCGAGGAGAACGTCGACCTCGTCCGTGATCTCGGGCTCGACAGTGCGGACGTCTACTATGCTGTCGTCGAAATCCTCGAGAGCTATGGCGTCCAGTTGCCGCCGCGCAAGGAGATCACGCGTGTCGGCCATATCGCCTCGCTGGCAGCGGCTTCCACGCGCTCGTTCACGCTCAAGAAGACGGCCGGCGCAACCGAGGCCTATGTGCAGACGGTCTACTACGCAACCGACCGGCGGCGGACCGGTGCGGTGGAGCCCGAGCTCGCTTTCGATGGCAATCGCTCCCAAAACGGGGCCATGAGCTACGGCAAGGCCGAGGTCAACATCCCTCTCTCCCACAAGCGCGGCCAGATCGAGACACCCTGGCTCGGCATTCAAAGTCTTCGGGATACCAGCAAGCATATCTTCATTCTGAAGCTGACGGATTTTGACGAGTCCGGCCTGATGGACGAGCTGCGCCTGATCGGCGGCGGCAAGAGCGATCTCTTGGTCTACGTCCATGGTTTCAACGTGCCATTCTCGGACGCCATCGTCCGCGCCGCCCAGGTGGCCTTCGATTTCGGATTCGACGGCGCACCAATCGTCTATTCCTGGCCATCTGACGGTGGCATTACGGCCTACACCTCGGATGCCGAGGACGTGGCCTGGAGCGCCAAGCACATCGAGACTCTGCTCGAAACGCTGAAGCAGCAGTTTCCCGGTCGCAAATTGCATCTGGTCGCCCACAGCATGG
The DNA here is from genome assembly GCA_041397825.1 of Hyphomicrobiaceae bacterium. Classification (GTDB taxonomy): domain Bacteria; phylum Pseudomonadota; class Alphaproteobacteria; order Rhizobiales; family Hyphomicrobiaceae; genus JANNSX01. The sequence goes on along the minus strand of JAWKVX010000006.1, from coordinate 329,683 downwards.
GAAGCCGCGGCCTCCTCGGCGCGCTTCGGCTGATGGCCTACAAGGATGCCTCGAAGCCCTTGTTCCAGAGCGTCATTCTCTGTGCGCCCGACTTCGATTCCGAGCTCTTCCGCGATCAGATCGCGGCCGAGGTCCGCCCGCTCGCCGAGCAGTGGGTCGTCTACACCTCCAACAAGGATCTGGCTTTGACGGCTTCCGAGCAAATCAACTCTGCCCCTCGGCTCGGCAAGCCCGTCACCTATGCGGAAGGCTTCGAGATCATCGATGCGTCCGAGCTCGAGGTGACACCTTGGAGCCTGCCGGAGACACACTCCTACTACGCTACGAAACAGCATGTGCTCGAGGACATGGTCTCGGTCATCAAGGGATTGCAGCCAGAGCAACGGGGCTTGCGACCGGTGACGGTGCAGGCCGGAACCGTTTGGTCCCTGCAATAGACGCCTTCCGCTTGACGCTGCCCCGGCTCTGGGACGAAGCTCCGGTCCAGCAGGGCCTGCCGGAACCTGGGAACCCAGTTGTCCGAAACGTCATCGGGACAATCCGCACGAAGACGGCGGAGCCCAAACCTGAGGAGGAAACACATGCGCCATTGGACGAAGTCACTCGTTGCGGCCGCATTGCTGACGGCATTGGCCGCACCGGCCACGATGGCCCAATCCGTCTACAACCGCGGCGCCAACGGTGATCCGCAATCGCTCGATCCGCACAAGACGTCGACGGTCGAGGAGGCGAACATTCTCCGCGACATGTTCACGGGCCTCGTTGCCCAGGATGCCGACGCCAATCTCATTCCGGGTGCCGCCGAAAGCTGGACCGTCTCAGACAACGGCCTCGTCTATACGTTCAAGATCAGGGACCATGTGTGGTCCGACGGCACGCCGGTGACGGCCAACGACTTCGCATTCTCGTTGCGTCGCGTCGTCGACCCGAAGACCGCCTCCGAATATGCCTACATCGCCGAGCCGATCGTCAATGCCAAGGAGATCACGGCCGGCGAGAAGACGCCTGACGAGCTTGGCGTCAAGGCGATCGACGACAAGACGCTCGAGATCACGCTCAAAGGGCCAACCCCCTATTTTCTCGAGATGCTGACGCATCAGGCGACCTATGGCGTGAGCCAGGCCAACGTAGAAAAATTCGGCGATGACTTCGTCAAGCCAGGCAATGTCGTCTCCAACGGCGCCTTTACGCTCGCCGAGTTCGTGCCGAACGATCACATCAAACTCGTCAAAAATCCCAAGTTCTTCGACGCCGCCAACGTCAAGCTCGATGTCGTGAATTACATCCCCGCCGAGGATCGCGCGGCCGCCATGAAGCGCTACGAGGCCGGCGAGCTCGACAGCAACAACGACTTCCCGACCGAGCAGCTCGGCGATCTCAAGACGAAATTCGGCGACCAGCTCCAGACCGGACCGCAGCTTGCGACCTACTACTATGTCTTCAAGACCGTGAAGAAACCGTGGGACGACATCAAGCTGCGCCATGCCATCTCGATGGTGATCGATCGGGATTACCTGGCCGAGAAGGTCTGGCAGAATGCCATGCTGCCCGCCTACGGGATGGTACCGCCGGGCGTTGCCGGCTATGCGCCAAAGACACTCGCCTATGCCGGCCTCTCGCAACTCGATCGCGAGGACGAGGCGAAGAAGATCTTTGCTGAGCTCGGCATCACACCCGAGAACCCGCTGAAACTGGAGCTTCGCTACAACACCTCCGAGAACCACAAGAACACGGCCGTCGCCATCCAGGACATGCTCAAAGCCTTCAACATCGACGTGACGCTGGTCAACGCCGACGGCAAAACCCACTACAGCTTCCTCGAGCAGAAGGGCGATTTCGACGTCGCGCGCGCCGGCTGGATCGCTGACTACAAGGATCCGGGCACCTTCCTCGATCTCGGAAAATCCGGCACCGGCAACAATTATGGCGAGTACTCGAGCCCGGCCTATGACGATCTGCTCAACAAGGCCTCCGTCGAGCCCGACACTGCCAAGCGCATGCAATTCCTGTCGGACGCCGAAGGCATCCTGATGCAGGATATCGGCATCATGCCGCTTCTCTTCTACGCCAACCACAACATCGTCTCGCCGAAGCTCAAGGGCTTCAACGACAACGTCATGGACGTGCATCCCTCGCGATTCATCTCCAAGGAATAGCAAGCGTCCGGGCCGCCGTCCCTCAGCGGTCGGCGGCCCCGCAACGCCCTGGTCCTGACATGCTGAGCTACGTCCTCCGCCGGCTGCTGACGGCCATCCCGACGCTGTTTCTCATCGTCACGATCTCCTTTTTTCTGATGCGGGTTGCTCCGGGCGGTCCGTTCAACCAGGAGAAGGGGCTGCCACCCGAGATCAAGGCCAACCTCGCCCGAAGCTTCGGTCTCGATAAGCCCCTCTGGGAGCAGTACCTCAACTACCTCGCGAATCTCGTGCAAGGCGATCTTGGGCCGAGCTATATTCTGCCCCAGTTCACGGTGGCCGAGCTCTTCAAGGCGGGGTTGCCCGTTTCGATCCAGCTCGGCGCCTCCGCGCTTGCGCTCGCTCTTCTTGCTGGCGGCCTGCTCGGAGTCGTAGCCGCGCTCTATCAGAACCGCGCCGCCGACTATGCGGTCATTGCGACCGCGACCGCCGGCTCGACCATACCGACCTTCGTCATCGCACCGCTCATCCAGCTCTTCTTCGGCCTGACACTCAAATGGCTACCGATCGGCGGCTGGGGCGACGGCGCGCTCGTCAACAAGGTCGGGCCGATCCTGACGCTTGCCTTGCCGCAGATCGCCGTCGTCGCCCGCCTGATGCGCGGCTCGATGATCGAGGCGCTACGCTCCAATCACATCCGTACGGCGAGAGCGATGGGTCTTTCGGGCTGGTCGGTGGTGGTGAAACACGCCATGCGCGGCGCCCTGCTGCCGATCATCTCCTATGCCGGACCAACGGCGGCAGCTCTCGTCACCGGCTCGATCATCGTCGAGACGATCTTTCAGATCCCCGGCGTCGGCCGCTACTTCATCGACGCCGCGATCAACCGCGACTACACGCTGGTCATGGGCACCGTCGTCATGATCGCGGTGTTCACAATCCTGTTCAATCTCCTCGTCGACATCCTCTACGCCGTCGTCGATCCCCGCGTGCGCTATGACTGACGCGACCGTAGAACCGATCGCCGTCAAGGGCCGCTCGCTTTGGGGCGATGCCTGGCTCCGCCTCAAGGCCAACAAGGCGGCCGTCGGCAGTGCGTTCTATCTCGCCCTCGTCATCCTTGCCTGTCTCATCGGTCCCAATCTCACCGGGCACGATTTCCGGACGATCTACCAGAGCTACGTCCGCGTGCCGCCTTCGCTCTCGCCCTATCCGCAGCAGGACGCCATCGAGGCGGGCCTCAAGGACGCGCTGAAGCGCACGGGCGTCGAGGTGACGCAATGGACGGAGATGGACGGCCGCGTGCTCGTCACCGTCACCGGAACGAAGCCCGTCGATACCCGGATCACCCGCTATGTCGACCGCTCCGACTCCTTCGACGACACCCAGGTCGTCTCGACCGCAGCCGACGGGCTGTCGCTGACGATGAGCGCCGCCATCGACCAGAAGTACTTCCTGCTCGGCACGGACCCGAGCGGGCGCGATCTCCTGACCCGGACGCTGGTCGCCGGCCGGGTCTCCCTCGCCATCGGTCTGCTCGCCGGCCTCGTCGCCCTCGCCATCGGCGTCGTCTATGGCGCCGCGGCCGGATTGATCGGCGGTAAGACCGACGAAATCATGATGCGCATCGTCGATATCCTCTACGCGCTTCCCTTCACCTTCTTCGTGATCATGCTGGTCGTGTTCTTCGGCCGGAACTTCGTGCTGATGTTCATAGCCGTCGGTGCCGTGCTGTGGCTCGACATGGCTCGCATCGTCCGTGGGCAGACGTTGTCGATCCGGCGCCAGGAGTATGTGCAGGCCGCGGAGGCGCTCGGCGTCGGCAGCGCGGGCATTCTTTGGCGCCACGTGATACCGAACGCCCTCGGACCGATCATCGTCTATGTGACGCTGCTGGTGCCGCAGGTCATCATCCTCGAGAGCTTCCTCTCCTTCCTCGGCCTCGGCGTGCAGGAGCCGATGTCGAGTTGGGGCGTGCAGATCAGCCAGGGGGCCCGCAGCATCGAGACGGCCACCTGGCTGCTGCTCTACCCGTCGCTGCTCCTGACGACGACATTGTTTGCGTTGAATTTCATCGGTGACGGATTGCGCGACGCGCTCGACCCGAAGGACAGGTGAGTCATGGCCACGCCCTTGCTCACCATCGACGACCTCCGCGTTCAATTTCACACTCCCGATGGCAACGTCGAGGCCGTCAAAGGTGCAAGCCTGCAGGTGGCCAGGGGTGAGACGCTCGCCATCGTCGGCGAAAGCGGCTCCGGCAAGAGCCAGTTGGTGATGGCGGCCATGGGCCTGCTCGCCAAGAACGGGACAGTGTCCGGCTCTGTGCGATTTCTGGGCGAGGAGATTCTCGGCTTGCCGCCATCCGAACTCAATCGAGTGCGCGGTGCCAGGATCACCATGATCTTCCAGGAGCCCATGACCTCGCTCGATCCGCTCTACACGATCGGCAATCAGCTGATCGAGCCGATCCGGAGGCATCAGCACATCGCCAACGACGACGCCTACGAGCGGGCCGTCGCACTCCTCGATCTGGTCCGCATTCCCGATCCCGAGACGCGCATGCGGTCCTATCCGCACGAGCTGTCCGGCGGTCAGCGCCAGCGCGTGATGATCGCAATGGCCATCGCCAATGACCCGGAGGTGCTGATCGCAGACGAGCCGACGACGGCGCTCGACGTGACCATCCAAGCCGAGATCCTGACCTTGCTCGGCGACCTGAAGCAGCGGCTGGGCATGGCCCTCATTTTCATCACACACGACCTCGGAATCGTCCGTCGCATCGCCGACAGGGTCACCGTCATGCGCCAGGGTGAGATCGTCGAAACGGGTCCCGCCACGGTCATCTTCTCGGCACCGCAACACGACTATACGAAGGCCCTCCTGGCGGCGGAGCCAAGCGGCAGAAAGCCGCCCGTGCCGGACACCGCCGAAACTGTGCTCGCCGGCGACGATCTTTCGGTAACCTTCAAGCTGCGTGGCGGCTGGCTCGGCGGACGACGGCAGACGCTGACGGCGGTCGATCATGTGACGGTCCGCCTGAAGGCCGGCCAGACGATCGGCATCGTCGGGGAGTCGGGATCTGGAAAATCGACCCTCGCCCGGGCCCTGCTTCGCCTGCTGCCGAGCCGAGGCACCATTCGCTTTCTCGATCAGGATATCTCGGCGCTCCATGGCGCTGACATGCGCCCGCTTCGCAGCGAGCTGCAGATCGTCCTGCAGGACCCGTTCGGCTCGCTATCGCCGCGCATGACGGTCGGCGATATCGTGAGCGAAGGGTTGCTGGTGCATGAGCCGGGCCTGTCGCGAGCCGCGCGTGATCTTTCCGCCGCTCAAGCCCTCGCCGAGGTTGGACTGGAGCCTCGGATGCGCAACCGCTACCCGCACGAGTTTTCAGGTGGTCAGCGCCAGCGCATCGCCATAGCCCGCGCCATTATCCTGAAACCCAAGGTTGTTGTTCTGGACGAGCCGACCTCTGCTCTCGACCGGCAGGTGCAGAAGCAAATCGTCGAGCTTCTGCGCGAGCTGCAAGTGCGGCACAAACTCAGCTACCTGTTCATCAGCCACGACCTTGCGGTTGTCCGCGCGATGGCCGACCATATCCTCGTCATGAAGGATGGCCGTTTGGTCGAGCAGGGGACGCCTCAGGAGATCTTCGAGACGCCTCGTGAGACCTATACGAAGGCGCTCATCCATGCGGCATTCGCCCCGCTGAGCGAGAGGTCGGCATGAGCATTCCAAAGACCATGCAGGCCGTGCTGACGATCGGGCACGGCGGACTCGAGAAGCTCGACGTCCGCGACGACGTACTTGTTCCGAAACCAGGCCCCGGTGAGGTGTTGGTGGAGGTTTCGGGCTGCGGCATGAACAACACCGACATCTGGGTGCGTCAGGGCGCCTATGGCACCGACGACGATCCCAATGCCGTTGCCAGCTGGCGGCGCGGACAGCTCGAGAACACACTCACATTCCCGCGCATTCAGGGCGCCGACACGGCTGGACGCATCGCTGCGGTCGGCGCAGGCGTCGATGCCGCGCGCATCGGCGAACGTGTGATCGTCGACTTCTCGATCTACAACGGCGATGGCGTGTCGCTCGCCGACATCGACTACATCGGCCACGGCCGCGACGGCGGCTATGCGGAATACATGGTCGCGCCGGCGGAGAACGTCTACGAGGTGAAGCGGCCGATCAGCGATGCCGAGCTTGCCACCTTCTGCTGTGCCTACCTGACGGCTGAGCATATGCTCGACCGCGCGGGGGTCGAAGCCGGCGAGCGGGTTCTGATCACGGGCGCATCGGGTGGTGTCGGCTCCGGACTGATTCAGCTTTGCCGTGCGCGCGGTGCCATTCCCTATGCGCTCGCAGGCCAAGGCAAGGAGAATGCCGTCAAGGCCATCGGTGCCGAGGCGGTCATCACACGCGGGGAGGGGCCACTCGGCGAGGCGGTACACCGGGCGACCGGTGGCCGACCGATCGACGTCGTCGCTGATCTCGTCGCCGGCCCGCTGTTTGGCGATCTCATCAATCTCATCCGGCCCGAAGGTCGCTACACCACCGCCGGCGCCATTGCGGGGCCGCTGGTAACCCTTGATCTACGAACCCTCTACCTCAAGCACCTGACGCTCCACGGCTCATCCCAAGGCACGCGTGCGGCATTCCAGCGGCTCGTCCGCTACATCGAGGATGGCCGGATCAAGCCGCTGCTCTGGAAGACCTACCCGCTTTCGAAAATCCGCGAGGCCCAGGCCGACTTCATGGCCAAAGGCTTCGTCGGCAAACTCGTCGTCGTGCCGGACCGGAAGTGGAAGGAATAGGTCAAGAGAGCTGCTATGCGATCAGCTCAAAGTTCCCATTGCTCACCACGGATCCATTCGTGAATACTGCAACGACCACGCCAACATCGTTGCCGATGCCGTCGGGGTCGAACACAAGAGTCTTTGCCGGGGCATCCAGATCAAACAGCAATGTTGGCGTATTGGCGACTGCTGTCGCCGTATTGCTGATGATCAAATTGAATCCCGGCAGGATGAACGCCATGCCGAAAGCCGATCCCGAGATCTGGATCGTGTCGACGGCATTGGCGAAATCCGTGACGGCATCGCTTCCATCGAACGGGTTGCGAAAGATGAAAGTGTCGGCGTCGTTTCCGCCGGTCAGCAGGTCCGACCCGGCGCCACCGTCGATCTCATCCTCGCCGTTAAACCCGTTGATTACATCATTTCCATTACCTCCACGCATGACGTCATCACCACCAAAGTCAGCGATAACGTCATTGCCATCCCCTCCGTCGATCAGGTCGTTTTGCGTACCACCTTGCAGTTCGTCATTGCCAGCATCGCCGAAAATCTTGTTGTTTCCTGATATCGTGAAGATCAGATCGTTTCCATCACCCCCATGTAGCTCGTCGCCCGAAGCGTCGCTTCCTCCGTCGATGACGTCGTCACCCGCATCGCCGAAGATCCTGTCGAATCCTTCGCCCCCCTCCAAACCATCGTTTCCGGCGCCACCGAAGATGGTGTCGTTGCCCGCTTCGCCCTCGATCTGATCATCGCCACCGCCCGCTCGGATGACATCGTTGCCATCGCCGGCATCGATCTCGTCGGCCGCCGAACCGCCTGTAAACACGTTGTTCAGCGCGTTGCCGCCGTAGAACAACTCCGCGGTGCTGAGAATGACCAGCCTCTCGACATTGGCCCCCATAATGAAGCCAACCGAAGTACGCACGGTATCGGTACCTGCATTGGCAGCCTCGATCACCACGTCACCCGCATCGTCGACGACGTATGTGTCGTTGCCGGCGCGACCGCGCATCGTGTCGGCGCCGAGGCCGCCGATCATCTGATCATTGCCGGCGCCGCCGTCCAAGGTGTCATTGCCATTGCCGCCGTCCAACTTGTCGTTGCCGTCGCCGCCGAACAGCTTGTCGTCCCCATCCGCACCCAGCAGAACATCGTTGCCACCCAGTCCAAAAAGACTGTCGCTGAGATTGGTTCCGGTCAGAGTATCCCGATTGCTGGTGCCGCGTTTGATCGCCATGGATCGTCTCCGCTCTCCGGTCCCGTGGACCGGTTGTGACTTCTATTTGTCCGGTGAGCCACGCCCTTGGCCGGCCTGACGTTGGCGCGGTGTAGGCCACCGGAAGGCGGATCGTAGCTGTAAGTCGGGTGAGTACAGCATTCATCTTGTAACTAATTGTTTCGGACAGTTAATGCCTCTGGTCGCGAGTGGCATCGGCTCGGATACACCTCCGACCTCGGCGACGCTCGCCAGAATTCTGAACGCTTGGGACAGAGGCGTCTTCACGTTCGACAGCCTAGAGGTCGACCTTCGGGTCAAGGACTGATCATCGGCGCGAATGATTTGTCGCCTTTGAGGCCCACCAGGCGAGCCGCGACGTTGCCCGGTTCCCCTGGGCACCGGTTGCCTTGGAAGCCGACAGTGACTTCGACGGTGCGTAACCTGGCATCCCGGTCCGAATTGTAACGACACGGGATAGACGGATTGTGAGGTAAATCAACGCGATCCGGAGACCCGCTTCAAACGTCAAAAGGCTCTGACAGCCTCGAGCAAGTCGGGCCAAGAACCCGGGGCCAGTCTCACCCGCCCGAGTTCAGCAGCCGCAGCTTCACATAGTCGAGCTGGTCATAGTTGCGAAACCGGATGGTGAGCACACCGCTCTCGTTCGAGCCGCGCTTCACCTCGACCTTGAGGCCCAATGCCTCGGTGAGCTCGCGCTCGAACGCCTGCGTATCCGGGTCCTTCTCGCGCTTCTGCCGCGGCGCCTCGGGAACCAGCGCCTGCTGCACGAGCGCCTCGACCTCACGGACGCTCAGACCCTTGGACACGACGGTCTCCGCCAGCTTCTCCGCATCGTCACGGCCGACGAGGGCTCGGCCATGTCCAGCCGACAACTTGCCGTCCTGCAACAGCTGCTGCACGCGCTCGGGCAGCTTCAGGAGCCGCACCGTATTGGCGAGATGGCTCCGGCTCTTGCCGATGATCTGCGCCAGCTCATCCTGGTTGTAGCCAAAACGATCGATCAGCTCGCGATAGCCACGCGCCTCGTCGATCGCATTGAGGTCGGAGCGCTGGACATTCTCGATAATGGCGAGCTCGAGGACCTCTTTGTCATTCAACTCACGGACGATCACCGGGACGGAGCCGAGCCCCGCCCGCTGCGCAGCCCGCCACCGTCGCTCGCCGGCGACGATCTCGTAGGTCCCGCCTGAAACCGGCCGCACGATGATCGGCTGTACCAGGCCCCGCTCGCGGATCGAGGCGGCCAGCTCGTCGAGCTCGGCCTCGTCGAACGACTGGCGCGGATTGAGGGTCGAGGACCGGATCTGCTCGATCGCCACCAACCGCTGCTCACCTTCCGCCGGCAGCTTGTCCGCATGCGGCGAGGAATCGCCGATCAGCGAGGCAAGCCCCCGACCCAGCCGTCCGCGCTGCACTGGTCCCGACATCGACATTGCGTTCTCCCGAGGTGAATTGCGGCCGGTACTCAGGCAGCCTTGTAGAGTCGCTCGCGCTCGATGATCTCGGTCGCGAGCTTGATGTACGCCTGACTGCCGGGGCACTTGTGGTCATAGAGCAGGATCGGCTTGCCGTGCGAGGGCGCCTCGGCGATCCGGACATTGCGAGGAATGATCGTGTTGTAGACTTTCTCGCCGAAATGGCTGCGCACCTCGTTGGCGACGCTGTCGGACAGATTGGCTCTTGGATCATGCATGGTCAGCACAACCCCGTGGATCTCGAGCTTGGGGTTGAGTGTGGCTCGGATGCCATCGATGGTTTCCCGGAGCTGGGCGATGCCTTCGAGCGCGAAGAACTCGCACTGCACCGGCACGAGCACCGAGCTCGCGGCCACCATGGCGTTGAGCGTCAGGAGGCTCAGTGATGGCGGACAATCGATCAGGATGTAGGAGAAGGGATCCTCGGTGTTTCGCGACGTTTGGTTGGCATGCAGGGCAGCGACCGCATCTCGCAACCTGAAGTTGCGATTGGCTTCACCGAACAGCTCCGCCTCGAGGCCGACGAGATCATTATTGGCGGGTACGATGTAGAGCTTGGGCACGATGGTCGGGAGCGCCGCCTGAGCAAGACTCGCCTTGCTGGCCAGGATGTCATAGGTCGTGATGTGACGCTGCGACGGATCGATGCCGAGACCCGTCGAGGCGTTGCCCTGCGGGTCCATGTCGACGACAAGTGTCTTCTCGCCGACCGCAGCCAGCGCCGTGCCGAGATTGATGGCTGTCGTCGTCTTGCCGACGCCGCCCTTCTGATTGGCGATGGCGATGACGCGAATGCCTGGGGGAATGGCGGTCACCTCGTCAGCTCCTTCTCCGAGGCATCAATCGTCGGATCTCGACGATCCGGGCCTCGGACTCCGTAAGACTCTCGTGCAGCTCGGCCACGAAATCCCAGCGACGGCTGGCTTCCCGGACCTCGTCTGCGGCGGTTCGGCCTTTGAGAAACAAACCGACTGTCTCTGACCGGAAAAAGGGAGTGGCCAGCTCCAGCAGCTCCCCGAGAGGAGCCAGAGCACGCGCCGTCACGACGTCGTAGTTATCCACTCTATTCTGAGTCGCCAGCTCCTGGATGCGCGATGGAAAAATATCCACAGGCGCCCCGGTCTGTCGGGCGACATCCCGCAGGAAGGCACACTTGCGCGCGTTGCTCTCCACCAGGCCGACCCGCACACCGGCTGTTCCTTTGAGCAGGATGGCGACAACCAAGCCCGGGAACCCGGCGCCCGAGCCAAGATCCAGCCAACACCGGGCGTCAGGCGCGAGGCGGATAAGCTGTGCGCTATCTGTGAAATGCCGGTACCAAATCTGGCTCATCGTCCCCGGAGCGACGAGGTCCTTCACATGCGACCACCGCTCGAGGAGCGCTTGGTAGGTCTCCAGCCGGGCAATTGTTTCACGTGAAACGCCAAACACCCTGGCGAAGTCGGCCGGGCTACCGATGCTGGGCAGATGGGCCATGGCTCAGGCGCTTTTCCGTCGAGCGCGGCTCTTGACGTGGGCTAGCAGCAACATCAAGGCGGATGGTGTCATGCCGTCCATGCGCGAAGCCTGCGCAATCGTCGACGGCCGATGGCGGATCAGCTTCTGCCGAATCTCGTTCGAGAGGCCGGAGAGTGCGGCAATGTCGAGGTCCGCCGGGATACCGAGTGCATCATCTCTCCGGAGCGCCGCGATTTCCTCCGCCTGCCGCGTCAAATAGACGGAGTACCGCGCATCGGTCTCGATCTCCGAAACGATCGACGCCGGAATAGAGGCGAGGGCCGGCCAGATGCCTGACAGCCGCTCCATCGACAGGCCTGGCAGCGCCAACAACTCGAAGGCCGTGCGCCGCCGGCCGTCCCGGCGGATGTCGACCCCGTGCCGGGCGGCTTCGTCCGGCGTCATGGACAGTTGACTGAGAGCATCCCGCGCGGCCTCGAGCGACCCGAGCTTCCGCTCGAACCGTCCCGACCTCTCCGAGCCGACGCAGCCGATCGCGAGACCGAGTGGTGTGAGGCGCCTGTCGGCATTGTCCGCCCTGAGATGCAATCGATACTCGGAGCGGGAAGTGAACATCCGATAGGGTTCTGAGACCCCGCGCATGACCAGATCGTCGATCATAACACCGAGATAGGCATCTGCGCGTCCGATGGTGAAATCGGCTTTCCCCTGGCTGGCCCGTCGGGCCGCATTGAGTCCCGCAAGCAACCCCTGGCCGCCGGCTTCCTCATAGCCTGTCGTGCCGTTGATCTGGCCGGCGAGGAACAGCCCTGGCAAATACCGGGTCTCGAGCGTCGGCCAGAGATCGCGCGGATCCAGATAGTCATACTCGATGGCGTAGCCCGGACGCACGATGCGCGCCCGCTCAAGACCCGGGATGCTGGCGATGAAGGACTCCTGGACCGTCGCCGGCAGCGAGGTCGACAGGCCATTTGGATAGATCGTGGTGTCCTCGAGCCCTTCCGGCTCGAGAAACACCTGATGGCGCTCACGATCGGCAAACCGGACGACCTTGTCCTCGACCGATGGGCAATAGCGTGGGCCGATTCCTGTGATCTCTCCCGAATACATGGCCGACAGATGTAGGTTCTCCCGGATGATCTCGTGGGTTGCGAGGGTCGTCTCGGTGATGTGGCAAGGTATTTGCGGATTGCCGACCCGCTCGGTCATCAACGAGAGCGGAACCGGCTCGGCATCTCCCGGTTGGGGTTGAAGTCGCGACCAGTCAATGGTTGTACCATCAAGTCGTGGTGGGGTCCCGGTCTTCAGCCGGCCCAGACGAGCTCCCGCCGCGACCAGGTGCTCCGACAGGCGGCGAGCCGGGGCCTCTCCGACCCGACCGGCCGGAACCTGCTCCGGCCCGATGTGGATGAGGCCGTTGAGGAAGGTGCCGGTCGTCAGCACCACCGCTCCGGCCGTGAGCCGATTGCCTGAGCCAAGAACCACGCCCCGGACCTCACCGGACTTTACGATCAGGGCCTCGACCCCTCCTTCGAGCACCTCCAGGTCCGCCTGCTCCTGGATCAATCGCTGCATGGCGCTGCGATAGAGCGCCCGGTCTGCCTGGCAGCGGGGTCCTTGGACGGCGGGACCTTTCGAGCGGTTCAGAAGCCGATAGTGGATCCCAGCGGCATCTGCCGCCCGTCCCATCAGACCGTCCAGAGCGTCGATCTCGCGAACCAGATGACCCTTGCCCAGTCCTCCGAAAGCCGGGTTACAGGACATCTCGCCGATGGTCGCGAACCGATGCGTGACCAGCGCCGTGCGCGCGCCGAGCCGCGCCGACGCTGCTGCGGCCTCGCATCCGGCGTGACCGCCGCCAACAACGATGACGTCGAAATTCGACATGGGCTCTCTGAGGTCTGGAGACGTCCGGGACCGTATTCGATCACCGATTCTGGGTCAAACGCGCACTTGGAGGCCGGACGGGAACCGTCCCCCGCATCGGATCGGGCGCTCTCAACCCTCCCTGAACCCCGGAAAAGCCTCCCCGGCCAGGGACGAGGTCGAAAAATCGTCCGCCGGCGGGGATGGAATGCCGGTCGACCCCGGACGGGCGCCAAATCGACGCTTGAAATGTTTCACGTGAAACACGGGCTCGACCTTGGCATCACTTGCCGATGCAGAAACTGCCGAAGATGACCCCGAGCACGTCCTCGACGTCGATCCGACCGGTGAGGCGACCAAGAGCGATCACCGATCGCCTCAGCTCTTCGACGCCCAGCTCCGGTCGCGACGGGTCCGAGGCCTGAAAGTCGGCCAAGCCGGCGACCATCTCCTCCAAAGCGAGACGATGACGCTCTCGCGTGATGATGGCGGTGGAACCTGTTGCCAGCGCCTTGGAGGCCGCCTCACCGATCTCGTGAATGAGCTCCGATAGACCGCGTCCGGTCCGTGCCGAGACGCGGAGGGTATCGGGCATCATGCCAGGGACCGGACGGCAAACGAGGTCGCCCTTGGTGATGATCGGTCGGATGGGTGCGCCGATCGCTTGCACCCCGACCGGTGGCTCGACCGTGCCACCGGTCGATTCAACGAGCCAGAGCACCATTTGGGCCTGGCGCATATGGCCAAGACTGCGCCGGATGCCCTCGGCCTCGATGGCCCCCTCAGGCTCCCTCAGGCCGGCCGTGTCGGTCACGATGACCGGATAGCCACCGAGATCGAGCCGCACCTCCAAGGCGTCGCGAGTCGTCCCGGCTTCCGGAGAGACGATGGCCACATCGCGTCGAGCCAGTGCGTTCAAGAGACTGGATTTGCCGGCATTCGGCGGACCCGCCAGGACAACCCTGAAGCCTTCTCGAAGGATCTCACCTCGGTGGTCGTCCGCCAGCCGGTCCCGCATCTCATCATGTATGGGGCGTGCGACCGAAATGGCCCTGGCATAGGCGTCGGCAGCGACATCGGCCTCCTCCGCGAAATCGAGGCTCGCCTCGGCCAAGGCAAGTGCCTCGAGCAGGTTCTGACGCCAGCTCTCATAAAGCCGGCTCGGCTCGCCCGCCGCTTGGCGGATCGCTTGCTCGCGCTGCGCCTCGGTCTCGGCATTGATCAGGTCGGCCAGTCCCTCGATGCCGACCAGATCGAGCTTCCCGGCCTCGAAGGCGCGGCGGACGAACTCGCCCGGCTCTGCAAGCCGGTAGCCCTCGAGCTTTGCGAGCTCCGCAAGAATGGCAGAGACCACGGCTCGCCCACCGTGCGCATGCAACTCGACCAGATCCTCGCCGGTTTCCGAGTGTGGGGCCTTGAAGTAGAGGACGAGCGCTTCGTCCAGAAGAGTGCCGCGAATGGGTCGAGACAGACGACGGAGTGCTGCTCGCCGTGGTTCGGGCACGGAGCCCGTCAGTGCCAGCAGCGCATCGACGGCCCGAGGTCCGGAGATGCGGATGACCGCAATGGCTGCCGGTCCCTGGCCGCTCGACAGGGCATAAATCGTGCTCGCACTCGACATGACTGACAGGCCCTATAGGGTCGTTCGGATCTTGGAGAGGATGATGTCGCACAACCGCCTCGCGAAGGAAACGAGCCCCTATCTCCTGCAGCACGAGAACAACCCAGTGCATTGGTGGGCCTGGGGACCGGACGCGCTTGCCGAAGCGCAAGCGACGGGGAAGCCGATCCTCCTCTCGATTGGCTATGCGGCCTGCCACTGGTGCCATGTCATGGCACATGAGAGTTTCGAGGACGAGGTGACGGCAGAGCTGATGAACCGGCTCTATGTCTGCATCAAGGTCGACCGGGAGGAGCGGCCCGACATCGACACGATCTATATGACGGCCCTCCACGCCACCGGTGAGCAGGGTGGCTGGCCGCTGACGATGTTCCTCACCCCGGATGCCCGCCCGTTCTGGGGCGGCACGTATTTTCCGCCGGATGACCGATATGGCAGGCCATCGTTCAAGCGCGTGCTAACCGAGATCGCCCGAATCTATGCGAACGAGCGCGAGAAGGTCGAGACCAACGCCGGCGCGCTGATGGCGAGGCTCCAAGCCGAGCGGCCGCAGGAGCATCGTGGACGCGTGAGCGAGGCCGGCTTGAAGGATCTCGCTGAGCGGATGGTGCAAGCGGTCGATCCGGTCCATGGCGGCATGCAAGGTGCGCCGAAGTTTCCACAGTTCTCCATCTTCTGGTTCCTCTGGCGCGCCGGCATCCGCTACGGCCTCCAACCGGCCAGAGAGGCTGTGATACGTACACTGATGAATATCTGCCAGGGCGGCATCTACGATCACATCGGCGGAGGTTTCGCCCGCTATTCGGTCGACGAGCGCTGGCTCGTGCCTCACTTCGAGAAGATGCTCTACGACAATGCACTGCTCCTACAACTCCTGACGGAGGCCTGGAAAGAGACGAGATCCGGCCTGTTCCGGCAGCGCATCGAGGAGACCGTTTCGTTCGTCTTCCGCGAGATGACGGCGCCCGATGGCGGCTTCGCGGCGTCCTGGGACGCCGACTCGGAGGGCGAGGAGGGCAAGTTCTACGTCTGGACACCCGACGAGGTCGAGCAGGTGCTCGGGGTCGAGGATGCCACCCTCTTCTGCCGCATCTACGACATCACGCCCGGTGGCAACTTCGAAAGCCGCAACATACCGAACCGGCTCTCGAAGCTCGCGCTGGATGACGGCGCGACCGAGCAGCGGCTGACCGCCATGCGCGACATGCTCAACGCTCACCGCGAAACGCGCGTGAAGCCCGGCTTCGACGACAAGGTGCTGGCTGACTGGAATGGCTTGATGATCGCGGCCATCACGCAGGCTGGGTTCGCACTCGACAACGCCAGGATGATCGAGATGGTCCGGCCCTTCTATGACGCGGTGAAGCGCCTGCTCGGCCGCGATGATGGCCGGCTCTCGCATGCCTATCGCGCCGGGATCGCGAAAGCTCCGGCTATTGCCGCCGACTACGCCAACATGATCTCAGCGGCCCTGGTCCTCCACCAGGCCACGGGTGATGTCCACTATCTCGAGGATGCCAAGACCTGGACCTCCAGCCTCGACCGTCACTACTGGTCGGAAGCAGGCGGATATTCCTTCACCGCAGACGACACCGACGATCTCATCGTCCGCACCCGCGCCGGTCATGACGACGCGACGCCGAATGCGAACGGCACGATGATCACAAACCTGATGCAGCTCTATGCGCTGACGGGTGATCCCGCCTATCGCGCCCGCGCCGACGCCATCGTCGATGCGTTTCTGACCGACATCGTTTCGGCACCGCACGGTCATACCGGTCTGCTCGCGGGATCGATGGACGGCATGCTGCCGCAACAGGTCGCTGTCATCGGCGAGGTGGGCTCCAACGAGCTGATGGACGTCATTCGCCAAACCTCGCTGCCTGGTGCTGTCGTGCAGCACGTGACCGATCCGTCGCAGATTGCCATCGCGTCGCCGCTCTACGGGAAATCCACCGCCTCGGATGGGTCTGCCCGTGCCTATGTCTGTCTCGGCTCCGTCTGCTCGCAACCTCTCGGCGAGGCGGAAGCGCTCAAGGCCCATCTCAAGGCCGCCCGGCTCACGAAGGCTTAACCAAGTCTCAATCGACCTCGCGCATTTTCAATCCCGATTGCATCGGGGGGCCCATGCGCCAGAAACTCCAGAACGCCCACCGGCACTTGAGCCGATTTGGCGTCGTGCCGTTTGCTCGTTATGCGAAGATCCGCTACGTCGTCCGCCCTTATCACCGCAGGCTCAATACGCCGCTGCCAGACATGACGCCCTACGACACCGCCATTCGGGGCAAGCACGGCCTCGAGATCGGCGGGCCGAGCTATTTCTTCCGCGCTGACGGCCAACTCCCGCTCTATGGCCGCGTCGGCAGCATGGACAACTGCAACTACGCCACGACGACCTTCTGGGAAGGCGAGATCAAAACGGACGAGTTCACCGTCGAGGGCCGAACCCTCGGCCGACAATTCCCCGCCGAGGCGACGCTGATCGACTCTGCCGCGCCCAATCCGCCCTACGAGTTCATCGTGTCGTCGAACTGCATCGAGCACATCGCCAATCCCCTCAAGGCATTCCGAGCCATGGCGGCCATCCTGGCGCCGGGGGGCTCCCTTATCGCGGTACTACCGAGGAAGGAAACGAATTTCGACCACCGCCGGAAGGTGACGGAGTTCAGCCATTTGCTCGAGGATTTCGGGAAAGACGTTCCCGAGACCGATTCAACGCACCGCGCCGAGTTCGCCGAGAGTTTCGACATCTCGCTCGCCCATTTCATCCCGAGCCGCGAGAAATTTCTCGAGATGATCGAGGACAATATCAAGACGCGCTACATGCATCACCATGTCTTCGATCTTGGCCTGCTTCGCCAATGCGTGGCGTTCGCGGGGCTCGAGACGATCGATGCGCGGAGTGCGGGGACCGACTATGTGATCCTGGCGCGGAAACCGGAAGCTGGTTAGCACAGGCGTCGAATCGCATGGATTTCGTCATACCGGCCTTCGCTGGCATGACACTATGAGAGCAGACCGTCCCAAGAGCCAACGCTCGGTCCACGGCGGTAGCGGTTAGCCGCGACCGCCTCGAACCTCAGGCATTCATGCTGGTGAAGAAGTCGTTGTTCGACTTCGTGGCTCGCAGCTTGTCGAGTAGGAACTCGATGCTTTCCATGGCGCCCATTGGATTGAGGATGCGGCGCAGCACGAAGACCTTCTTCAACTGCTCGGGCGACGTCAGCAAGTCCTCCTTGCGGGTGCCCGACTTGGCGATGTCGATGGCTGGGAACACACGCTTGTCGGCGACCTTGCGGTCGAGCACGATTTCCGAGTTACCGGTGCCCTTGAACTCTTCGAAGATCACCTCGTCCATTCGGCTGCCGGTGTCGATGAGGGCCGTCGCGATGATGGTCAGAGAGCCGCCTTCCTCGATATTTCGGGCAGCACCGAAGAACCGCTTCGGCCGCTGTAGTGCATTGGAATCGACGCCGCCGGTCAGCACCTTGCCGGAGGACGGAACCACGGTGTTGTAGGCCCGGCCGAGGCGAGTGATCGAATCCAGCAGAATGACCACGTCGCGCTTGTGCTCGACGAGACGTTTCGCCTTCTCGATCACCATCTCGGCGACTTGCACGTGGCGCGCCGCCGGCTCGTCGAAGGTCGAGGACACCACCTCGCCCTTGACCGAGCGCTGCATGTCGGTGACCTCCTCCGGCCGCTCGTCGATCAATAGAACGATGAGGTAGCATTCGGGGTGATTCGCCGTGATCGAATGGGCGATGTTCTGGAGAATGATGGTCTTGCCGGTACGCGGCTGCGCGACGATGAGAGAGCGCTGGCCCTTGCCGATCGGCGCCACGATGTCGATCACCCTCGGCGTCAAATCCTTGATGGTCGGATTCTCGATCTCCATCTTCAGTCGCTGCGTCGGATAGAGCGGGGTCAGATTGTCGAAATGGATCTTGTGCCGCTGGGCTTCCGGATCCTCGAAATTGATCTTGTTGACCTTGAGAAGCGCGAAATAACGCTCGCCCTCCTTTGGGCTCCGAATCTCGCCTTCGACCGTATCGCCGGTCCTCAGAGCGAACCGGCGGATCTGGCTCGGGCTCACATAGATGTCGTCGGGACCGGGGAGATAGTTGGCGTCAGGCGAGCGCAGGAAGCCGAATCCGTCTTGCAGCACCTCGACGACGCCGGTGCCCATGATGTTGATGTCCTTGGCAGCGAGCTGCTTCAGGATGGCGAACATCAGCTCCTGCTTTCTCAGCGCGCTGGCGTTCTCGACCTGAACCTCCTCGGCGAAGCTCAAGAGCTCCATCGGGTTCTTCTGCTTCAGGTCCTCGAGCTTCATTTCCTGCATAAGGCACTCCGGGGAGAGATCGAGCCGCGGTGCGGGTGTCCGTCGGCAAGGAGGGGAGGGGTGGGTGACTGCTTGGGTCCGTACGGGCGCCGCTCGATTGCAGCGCTCCTCGGCCCGACGGCGAGATGAAGATTCGCCGGTACTGTCCTGGTGAGGGAACGTGATGTTGAACTATAGCAGAAGCGTCGCGGTACCGGAAGCGCATCTTTCGCGGGTGTTAATGACGCATCAAAATGGCTTCACGATGACGAGCACGACGATGCCCAGCATGAGCAGTGCCGGAACCTCGTTCATCATGCGCCAATGACGGGCCGATCTTCGATTGCGATCCTCGGCGAACTGCCGGACCGACCAGGCTAGATAGCCATGTAGGGCCGACAGCCCCACGACCAGGGCCAGCTTGGCGTGGAACCAGGCCGAGCCGAGAAACCCTGCCTGCCAAGCGAGCCAGAGCCCGAACACCCAAGCCAGTACCATGGCGGGATTGATGATGATCCGGAGGAGGCGCCGCTCCATGACCTTGAATGTCTCGGAGACATCTCCGCCGGCCTCAGCCTCGCTGTGGTAGACGAATAGGCGCGGCAAATAGAGCATCCCGGCCATCCAGGCGATGATGGCGGAGACATGGCCGGCCTTGACCCACAGATAGGCCTGATCGCCAAACAGCCATGCAGACGCGATGACCAGCGCGACCGTGATGGCAAGTGCGATTGCGGCTCTTAGGGCAGGTGATTCCCTATCGGTCTTGGTTCGGTCAGACATGCCGGCCTCCCCCTTGCCTTACCCGGGCGATCAGTCGGGCCACATGCTCCGGCGGGGTCTCGGGCACGATTCCGTGCCCGAGGTTGAAGATGTGGGGCAGGCCCGCCAGCGCCTCGAGCGTCAGATCGATCTGGCGGTCGAGCTCAGCGCCGCCCGCGACCAGGAGCAGCGGATCGAGTTTGCCTTGGACAGCCGTCCCACGCGCGAGGTCCGTCATCTGGGCGAGAGGCATGGCGGTGTCGCAGCCCATGCCATCGACACCGGTCGCCAGCGCATAGGTCCGCGACCGTCCGCCCGCACCTCGCGGAAATCCGATGATCGGGACCGTGACTCCGGCAGCGCGCAGCCCTTGCACGATGCGGGTCGTCGGCGCCGTCACCCAGGTCTCGAACTCGGTATCGGGAAGGATGCCGGCCCACGTATCGAAAATCTGCAGTAGATCCGCTCCGACATGGACCTGAGCCGTCAAATGGGCAATCGACGCCTCTACCAGAAGGTCGATGAGCTCCTGGAAGCCGGACTGGTCGCGGTAGGCCCAGAGCCGGGCAGGCGCCTGATCGGTCGTTCCGCGGCCGGCGACCATATAGGTCGCGACTGTCCAGGGTGCACCACAGAAGCCGATGAGGGCGGTCTCTTTGGACAGAGTAGCGCGTGTGCGTGCAACAGCCTCGTAGACCGGCGCTAGCCGTTTCGTAAGGCCTTCGGTTTGAAGTCGTGCCAGATCAGCCGCCGAGGTCAAAGGGTCGAGGCGCGGCCCCTCCCCTTCGACAAAGCGCACCGGTTGGCCCAGAGCCCAAGGTACGACGAGGATATCGGAAAAGATGATCGCTGCGTCGAAACCGTAACGCCGGATGGGTTGGAGCGTGACTTCGGTGGCCAGCTCAGGATTGAAGCACAGGTCGAGAAACGACCCTGCCCTGGCCCTGACCTCCCGATACTCCGGCAGATAGCGTCCGGCCTGCCGCATGAGCCAAATGGGAGGCGGTGTCAGGTTTTTTCCTGAAAACACTTGCAGCATGGGCCGGTTCGAAGGCGTCGATGCCTTGCTCGATGGGCTCACGGGCTTCTCCACGTCGGTCGGTAAGACTCCTTTCTTCGAAAGGACTCTTTGAAGATTTTTCTATTACCGGACTGGATAACGGGAATTGTCGTTTGCCACCAGCCGATCCACAGGCTTCGTTCAGGAGACCGGAATACGGGCACGGCCACGATCGATCCTGATTGAAATCGAAAGAATCGGCGAATTCCGCAGCTGTTTGCGGAACTTAGCATCGAGAATTGGGTGTCGGCGATATTGCGTCGGCAGTGGAGAGATTGTGAAGAAAGCACCGATCTTCGGCTTTCGCACGGGGATTGCCTTTGGCTGGGCTGGCGTTTCCACAGGCGCTATGGCTGTGGAGGGATTTCGGGATAGGCTGTCGAGCAGTTCAGCCGCCGGATGGGCCGGGCAGGGCTAGGACCGACTTATCAACACTCGTCCACAGATGACCAAATCGCCGGCAGGCACGTTCCATCTGCATCTTGTCTCGGACTCGACCGGCGAGACGCTGCGGGCCATCGCCAAGGCGGTTGCCGTCCAGTATGCGCAGGTCCGGGCGACGGAGCACGTGCATCCCCTAGTTCGCAATCACCGGCAGCTGACACGCGTCATGGCCGAGATCGAGGAGGCCCCGGGCATCGTCCTCTATACGCTTGTGAACCGGCAGCTGGGTCAGGGTCTCGAGCAACGATGCCAGTCACTCGGCGTGCCCTGCGTTCCGGTGCTGGATCCGGTCATGAAGACGTTCGAATCCTATCTCGGCGCGCCGCAGACTCCGACGGTCGGAGGTCAGCACGTGCTCGATGCGGCCTACTTCAAGCGTATCGATGCGCTGAACTTCACCCTGGTTCACGACGACGGTCAGCTGCCGGGTGACCTCGACGAGGCCGATATCGTCCTGCTCGGCATCTCTCGCACCTCGAAGACGCCGACCAGCATCTACCTCGCCAACCGCGGCTACAAGACGACCAACCTGCCGCTTGTGCCGGGGATTGCATTGCCGCCGCAGTTCAACCGACCGACAAAGACTTTCATCGTCGGCCTTGTTGCCAATCCGGAGCGGATCGCGCAGATTCGGCGCAATCGGGTTCTGAGCCTCGGCGGCGGCGACCTCGGCGACTATGTCGATAGGGAGCGGATCGCCGACGAGCTGGCTTTCACGCGCAAGCTATGCGCGGACCGTGGCTGGCCGATTCTCGACGTCACGCGCCGCTCGATCGAGGAGACGGCGGCGGCGATCGTCCAGCTCTATGATCACCATCAGGAGGGCGGCCTGCAGGAACCGGAGGACGAGAATGTCTAAGCCGATCGTCTCGGAACTCGTCCTGGCCTCGACGAGTGGCATCCGTCGCCAGCTGCTTGCCAGCGCCGGGCTCGAGTTCACAGTGGTCGCCCCCAAGGTGGATGAGGCCGCCCTCCGCATTGAGCTCGCGGCCGCCGGTGTCTTGGACCCTGCAGATGTCGCTCTGGCACTCGCCGAGGCCAAGGCGCGCGAGGTCAGTCGCCGGTCGCCAGGAGCGCTCGTGATCGGTGCGGATCAGGTGCTGGCTCTCGGAGACCAGACGTTGAGCAAGGCTCGAAGTCTCGACGAGGCCCATGCAAAGCTGGTGGCGCTGCGTGGGCGGTGGCATACGCTGATCTCGGCCATCAGCCTGGCGAAGACCGGCGAAACGGTCTGGCGGCATACCGAATACGCCGAGCTGCACATGCGTGACTTCTCCGACGAGTGGCTCGAGCACTATCTGCGGGTCGCTGGCGATGCGCTGACCCAATCGGTTGGCGCCTATCGTCTGGAGGAGATCGGCGTGCAGCTGTTCGACGAGACGCGAGGGGACTATTTCGCCGTTCTCGGTCTACCCATCATTGCTCTTCTCAATCGTCTTCGCACCGTCGGGATGCTGACGTCGTGAGCATTTCGCCCCGGGCCTTCGTCATTGGTTGGCCGATCCATCATTCACGCTCGCCGTTGATCCATGGGCATTGGTTGAACACCTATGGATTGGCTGGCAGCTACGAGAAGGTTGCCGTCAGGCCGGAGGAGCTTGGTGCCTTTCTGGGCGGGCTGGCCGAGCGAGGGTTCGTCGGCGGCAATGTGACGGTTCCGCACAAGGAGCAGGCCCTGGCGCTCGCCGGCGAGGCAACGGAGACGGCGCGCAGCATCGGCGCGGCCAACACGCTCTGGCTCGAGCGCGGCCGTCTACAGGCCGACAATACCGATGCCTACGGTTTCATGACTCATCTGGGCGTGGCGGCGCCGGAGTGGCAGCGGCGGGACGGGACGACCGTGCTCCTCGGCGCAGGCGGCGCGGCGCGCGCCATCGCACACGGATTTCTGGCGGCCGGCGTCGAACGGATCGTGCTCGTCAATCGGTCGCGCGATCGGGCCGAGGCGCTGGCTGGTCATTTCGGCCGTCGCGTCGTCGTCCGCGACTGGGTGGAACGCCAAAACGTGCTCGACGAGGCCAGCGTGCTCGTCAACACGACGTCGCTCGGCATGCTGGGCCAGCCGCCACTCGAGATCGATCTCGCCCGCCTGCGGCCACCGGCGACGGTTGCCGACATCGTCTATGCGCCGCTCGAGACGCCGCTGCTGGCTACGGCAAGAACGCTCGGCCATGCGACCGTCGACGGCCTTGGGATGCTCCTCAATCAGGCCGTCCCGGGATTCGAGCGGTGGTTCGGCGTTCGGCCGGTCGTGACCGCGGAGCTTCGGGCGCTGATCGCACGAGACATCGAGGCCGCCTGATGCTCATCATTGGTCTCACGGGGTCGATCGGCATGGGCAAGAGTGCGGCGGCAGGATTTCTTCGCGACTGCGGCATTCCCGTGTTCGATTCCGATGCGGAGGTGCACCGCCTCTATGCCGCGGAGGCTGCGCCGTTGATCGAGGCCGCATTTCCCGGCACGACCCGCGGCGGTGAGGTCGACCGGACGCTGCTCTCCCAAGCGCTGATGGGCGATCCCTCCGGTTTCAGGCGCCTCGAAGCGATCGTTCATCCGCTGGTGCGCGCCGGCCAGCGCCGATTCCTCGCTGATGGCATGTCGGCGGGTGAGCCTCTGGCGGTGTTGGAGATTCCGCTCCTCTTCGAGACCGGTGGAGAGAGGCTGGTTGATCTGACGGTCGTGGTGAGTGCTCCGGCCGAGCTCCAGCGCCAGCGTGTCCTGGAGCGCCCCGGCATGACGGCCGAGAAGCTCGAGGCCATCCTTTCCCGTCAGATTGGCGACGCGGAGAAGCGCAGGCGCGCCGATTTCGTCGTGGATACCAGCGGCACGCTGGATGAAACGAGGGCGCAAATCGAGTCTATTGTCGCCGACCTGAAGGGACGCCGAGGCTCGGCCTACGAGCGGTGTTGGACCTGACCGCGCTACACGATGGATTGCCATGCTGCGTGAGATCGTTCTCGATACGGAAACGACGGGGCTCGACCCGAATGCCGGCCACCGACTCGTTGAGCTCGGCTGTGTGGAGCTGATCAATCACTTTCCGAGCGGCCAGACCTTCCACCACTATATCGACCCCGAGCGCGATGTGCCGTCCGACGCGGAGCGCGTGCACGGCATCTCGACGGCCTTCCTCAAGGGCAAGCCGCTCTTCTCCGCCATCGCCGAGAGCTTTCTCGAGTTCATCGGCGATTCCATTCTGATCATCCACAATGCCAGCTTCGACATCGGTTTCATCAACGCCGAGCTGCAGCGGGTCGGGCGTCCGCCGATTGGTTTTGATCGGGTGGTCGACACGCTGGCGCTCGCACGCCGGAAGCATCCGGGCGCACAGGCGAGCCTCGATGCGCTCTGCAAGCGCTATCAGATCGACAACTCCAATCGAACGAAGCACGGAGCACTCCTCGATTCCGAGCTCTTGGCGGAAGTGTATCTGGAGCTGATCGGCGGCCATCAGGCCAAGCTCGATCTGGCGACCGAGGCCAGCGGCACGATGCTCCGCGGACCCAAACGCGTTCGCGTCTCCCCGCGACCGGTGCCACTGGCCACCCGTCTGACTGCCGAGGAGCTCGCAGCTCATCGCACGTTCGTCGACAGTCTCGGGAACGAGCCGTTGTGGTCGAGATATTGGGTCAGGGCCGACAATGTCAGCGAATAGGACGGCCGTTGGTCAGTCGAGACAGAAGCCGAACAGATCCCGTACGCTGCACCGCTGCATGACGACGGCCTTGTCCTTGTAGTATGCCGTGTAGGGCCGTTTGCGGTAGACGCGGTGCTTGGCCGGGGCTTTGAGAATCTGAATCTCGACGTCCTCGTACTGCGCCGGTGCGTATTGGGTCGTCGGTTTGTCGGTTGCTACCAGCAGATAGTGACCGTTGTGATAGTCGTACTCGCCCGGGCGGCGCTTCAGGCCGACCTCGGGGGGCACGACCATGACCTTCTTCTGCTGATAGCCGTACTCGACGGAGTCGGTGACGATCTCGTAGCGCAGATAGCGGCCTTTGACATAGCGCTCCTTGAACACGAGGCCGTTGCGGCGACAGGGCTGATGATCGCAGTGCCGGTCGCGCGAGACCTCGTCGTTGGCGAGCTCGAGAAATCCTGCCTTGGCCGACGACGGGGGGGCCAGGACCAATCCCGCAACGACAACAGTGGCGAGCATGCGTAGCATGTCGTTCTCCCCCGAGCTTCAACGTCCGAAGTAAAGGCAACGAATCAACTCTAAATCCTTAATCGGCAGCCAACAATCGGCGCGACCCAAGATGGGCGGGCGACTGTTGCATGCTTGCGTCAATCCCGCCGGAGCAATACACAGCTCCAAGGGTCCCCTCCCCCTAGGAGAATTCACATGTCCACAGCTCTTGTCCGGTCGCTGCGGCTCGTCGCCTTTGCCGGTCTTCTTGCTCTGGTCGCCAGCCTGGCCGGCTGCGGCATCAACAACATCCCGACCTTCGAGGAGCAGGCCAAGGCGGCCTGGGCCGAGGTTTTGAACCAATACAAGCGCCGAACCGACCTGGTTCCCAATCTCGTCGAGACAGTCAAGGGCTACGCCCAGCAAGAGGAGAAGGTGCTGAAGGAGGTCATCGAGGCCAGGGCCAAGGCGACCCAGACCCAGCTGCCGGCCGACATCGTCAACAATCCGGAAGCCATGAAGCGGTTCATGGAGAACCAGGGTCAGCTCGGCAGCGCGCTGTCTCGGCTCCTGGTCATTACCGAGAATTATCCCGAGCTGAAGTCGAACCAGAATTTCCTGCAGCTTCAGAGCCAGCTCGAGGGTATTGAGAACCGGGTGGCCATCGCCCGCCGCGACTACATCGAATCGGTCCGCGTTTTCAACACGGAGATCAAGACGATACCCGGGCGCTGGTGGCGCTCGTTCATGTATCCGGAGGCCAAGGAGATGGCGAGTTTCGAGATTTCCGAGGCCGATCAAGCGGCTCCCAAGGTCGATTTCGGGACCGGTAGCTCCAGCTCGACCACCAACAACTGATCCGGGTCGGAGGAGGCCACCGCGTGACGTGGGCGCCCCGACCAGGCATGGCCAATGATCGCCGGATCGTGCTCGGCTGCGCGGCGATGTTGCTGGCGCTCGTGGCTGCCGCTGCGGTTCTGGCGGCACCGAGCTTTCCGACCCTGACTGGCCGGATCGTCGACCTCGCCAACCTTATGTCTCCGTCGGAAGAGGCCGCATTGACGGCCGAGCTCGAGGCGCTTGAGACGAAATCCACCGACCAGCTGGTGGTTGTGACACTGCCGTCACTACAGGGCTACGAGATCGAAGAGTTCGGCTATCAGCTCGGGCGTCACTGGGGGATCGGCCAGAAGGACAAGGACAACGGCGTTCTGCTGATCATTGCACCGAATGAGCGCAAAGTCCGCATCGAGGTCGGGCGTCGTTTGGAGCCGATCCTGACGGATGGGCTCTCCAAGCTGATCATAGAGCGGACCATCCTGCCCCGTTTTCGACGCGGTGCGTTTGGCGAGGGAATTAGGGCTGGCGCCAAGGATATCATCGATGCCCTGCTCGGCGATGCCGCCGAGGTCGAGCGCCGGTCGGGAGGAGGGCTTCGCGAGGACAGCATCGACTGGGTGGCATTGATCTTCCTGCTGCTATGGCTCGCCGTCTTCGCCTACATCGTCTGGCGGGCGCACAAGGCGGCGATGGAGCACCCGCGTCCCGGCACCGCCGCCGATGCACGCCGGCGTCGTACACGCAAATCGGACTGGATCATCGTTCCGGGCGGCTGGGGTGGCTCTGGCGGCTGGAGTGGCGGCTCGGGCGGCGGCGGCTGGACGGGCGGTGGGGGTGGGGGCTTCGGCGGCGGCGGCGCCTCCGGAGGCTGGTAGGGACAGAAGGAGAGAGGCCATGTTGTCGGCCCAGGAGCAGGACCAGGTCGCAGAGGCGATCAAGGCGGCCGAGCGCACCACCAGCGGAGAGATCGTCGCCGTGCTCGCCGTCGAAAGCGACACCTACTCCTATGTCCCACTGCTGTGGGCCGGTGCCATTGCCATGATCGTGCCTTGGCCGCTGATCTTCCTCACATGGCTGCCTGTTCAGATCGTCTATCTGATCCAGCTGGCGGTCTTTCTCGCCGTAGCTCTGGCAGTCTGGACGCGGCCGTTGCGCTACGCCTTGGTGCCGAGATCGGTGAAACATGCTCGTGCACATCGGCGTGCCGTCGAGCAGTTTCTTGCCCAGAATCTGCACACCACCGCCGGGAGGACGGGGGTCCTGATCTTCGTGTCGGCCGCCGAGCGTTATGCCGAGGTCATCGCCGACATCGAGATCTACGAGAAGGTCGCGAAGGAACGCTGGCAGGCGATCGTCGATCGTCTCATCGCGGCGATGCGAGCCAACCGGCCGGCAGACGGATTCATCGACGCAGTCGACGGCACCGGACGGATTCTGGCCGAACATTTTCCGCCCGGCAGCGCCGACCCAGACGAGCTGCCGAATCATCTGATCGTGCTGGAATGAGGTGCGAAGACTAGCCGTACGACGCGACCTTGTCGGCCATGCGCTTCAGATCCTCGTGCAGCGCCCGGAGGTTGTCGAGGGCCGTCTGCTCGTACTGCTGCTCGCCGAGGTCGCGGAAAACGTCGAGTGAGTGCACGATGCTGGTCGCCGCCTCCTGCATCAGCGCTGCATCGCCGCCGAGCTCGCCCAGGGCCCAGAGCGCGTTGCCGAGGTTGGCGTTACCCAGGGCCCATTTGAGCGGGTCGATCTCCCTTGTCCAGACATGGAGAGTCTCCCGGTACGCCGTGATGGCAAGATCCAGCCAGCGCGCGTCGCCGGTACGCTCACCGAGCTCGGCCAGGACATTGCCGAGGTTGCTCTGAAGCCGGGCATACTCCGCCGGCTGCTCGCCTCTCGGGTAGTCGATGAGGACGCGCCGGTAGGCGTCGACCGCATCGGACAGTGAGCGCGTCGAGTCCTCGTGGGCACTGAGACGACTGTAAGCCGTCGCGAGATTGACCTCGGTCATCGCCCAATCACCTGGCGTGGTCTCACGCCGGAACACGGTGAGGGCATTCTTGAAATGCTCGATGGCTTTCTCGGCGTTGTTGCGTGACGCCTCGATGTCGCCCTTGCGAAGGTAGACCAAGCCCCGACCGGCCTCGAGTCGGGCCCAGTCGGTGGGCGCCTCGGTGCGACTGAGAATGTTCTGGGCGACGCTGTAGCAGTCCGCGGCAGCGCCGAGCTCTGTGAAGTTCTTCTCATGTGAGCCGAGGGCCAGCAGAGCATCACCCAGCGTCCGTTGGGTCGTTGCGTGATTGAGCGGCGCCGTGGCCAACGGGACGACATCGAGCGCCTGCGCGAGCACGATCACGGCCTGGCCGAGCGCGCTGAAATCGCCGAACTCCTCGGCTTCGCGCTGCAGCGCCGCCGCTTGCCTCATGAGGAGCGACCAATGCCAAGTCCGATCCGTCTCCACGGCGGGATCGCTGGCGGCGGTCTCGTAGCGAGAGCCTGCCTCCCGATAGGCGAGGCGAATCTCTGCGATGCGGCCTTGGAGGGCCAGGATCTGCGCGGTGGTACTGCCCGGACCAGGATGGGCAAGACCATCCGTCATGGCCTTGCTCAACGCGCCCGACAGCGTGAACTCGGCTTGCTCGATTTGCCCATCGGCAAGACAGGCCAAGGATTCGGCACGAAGCCTCTGGACCGTCAGATCGGCCTCGATCGGGCGTTCCGCTTCCGACTTCAGCTCGCGATAGGCCTTCGCCTTCTGCTCGAGGGCCCATTCGAGCCGGTCGCGCGGGAAATCGCGGGCAGCGAAATGCTGCAGCAGGCTCGCCAGAAATGCGGGCGGAACGTCGGCATGGTCCGCGACCCGGCGGACGAGCTCGCGAAGCTCGCTCGGCAGGCCGTCGTCGGTCGGAGCGGCGGCCTCTTCTTCTGCGGTGGCAGCGAAGATCTCCTCAGGATCGGCCGGTGAGGGCTCGTCGGGCTCGCGCCGGTAAGGCGCGCTGACCGCGACCGCGGCATCCAGCATGTCGTCGGAAGTCAACAGCGCCCGGAACAGGCCCTCGAGCACGGCAACGGCAGGGAGGGCGTCGATCCCAAGACGATCGAGCGCGCCCTCGGCCTCGGCTCGGGTGACGATATGCTCGGCAAGGCGCATCGCCGGTGGCTCGCTGCCGTTCCGGCGACCGCCATGCATACGTTGGTGCTGAAGCGCCTCCCGGGCCATGACAGGCGAGATCGGAAACTCGCCGACCAGCGTCGCCAGTCGCGCGGCGATCCGGGGGACATCGTCGAGATCGAGGTGAGCGGAGGCAATCTCGGCTTTGACTTCCCGAGCAAAGTGCGCAAGTGCGTCTGCGGGATTGGTCTCGGGACCGGCGGCGATCAGGAAGCGCACGAACGCATCGCCATCCTCCGGCAAGATGCCCGCGCGACCTCGACCGCCGAGCGATGCCGTCAACGACAAAGCGCCCGTGCCAAATAGCTCGACCAGTGACTGCTCGACCGACATTCCCACTTACCCGCTCTCCCTGGGCACATTGCACGATGGCGTCGGGCAATGCCAAGGCGCTTAGGTGATGAGTCGGTCGAGATCGGGGCAAAATTGGGGATAAATCATTCGTTTGACATATTAGAGCCGCCGTCTGGCGTCAGTCCTCGCCCGACCGACTGCGCGCCGAAGGACCCACGGATCTGCCGGTGGGCTTCGGGATATCCGTCGGCAGTGGCGCGCAGATGTTGCCTGATCCTGGCGGTCAGTGCCGGCAACCGGTGAAAGGGAACGACCGGCAAGGCATGATGAGCGGCATGGTGCGGCATGTTCCAGGCGAGCCACTGCACGGGCCACGAAGCGAACACCGTGCGGCTGTTCGACAGCATGTTGGAAACCAGTGGAAGACCTGTGTGCTCGGCCATGAGATAGGCCCTGAGGAAGGGCTGACCGAGGATTGCAGGCAACACCCAGAGCCAGATGAGCAGCCCGGTCCCGAGCCACACGGAGGCGAGGCCGAGCAGGAGATAGCCAGCGAGAAAGGCGCGACATTCGATAATGACCTTGGGCCGTCCCTTGGGAGGAACGAAGGGGTCTGACACATGTCCGGCCGCTGCGGTCGCGATAAGCCTGACCTCGCTCGTCCAGTAGCTGATCCCTGTCAGACGCCAGAGATATTGGCCAATGGAGCGCGGTTTCGGCGAGGAAAGCTCAGGATCGTTTTGCGGATCCTGGGTGTGGCGGTGATGAGCGAGATGGAAGTAGCGAAACCAACGGGGCGGCAACAGGATGAGGAAGCCGAGGAGGTGCGAGACGGCGTCGTTGAGCCACGCTGTTCGAAAGGCGGTGCCGTGAATGGTCTCGTGCAGGGGGGTGAAAAGGAAGATCAGGAGTATTCCGTGCAGCACCAGAAGCGGCACGAGCAGCAGGGGCGTGTCGGTCGACAGGATGGCCGCGGTCGTTAGGCCGATCGCGCCAAGATGCGCCCCGAGATGCCGGAGACCCGGTCCATTCTCGAGAGCCTTGAGACCGACAAGATCGGCTTCGGAGATGGCGGCCAGGGCTTCCCGGTGCGTTATCTCGTCGGGCATGGTTGAACGCACTCAGCGGCTCGCATGGCCGGCATCATGGGTCCAGCCGCCGGTCGCTGGCAAGCGGTATCCAGAGGCGATCCCCGGACGGGGGCTTCTGCATTGTCAACGTCATCGTCCGGGGCCAGAATTCGGGGACGGCCGTCGCCATCCCATCAGCAGACAAGGTTCCCGCATGTTGGATGCCCTTCTCGCCAAGCTCGCGCGCGGCCGCCCCAAGACGTCGGGCCTGGATCTTTTCACTCAGCTCTTGTTCCAGGATGCCGATCCGCAGCTCGTCAGCCGGCTGGGCGAGGCCTCGCTCGGTGAGATCGCAATCGCGGCTGCGGAGTTCATCGCCGAGAAGCCCGTGGGCCGACACAAGGTTCGCTATCGGCAGGTCGGAGTGCCGGCTCGGGCATCGACCGTCATCGAGCTGCTGAACGACGACATGCCCTTCCTCGTCGATTCGGTCACAGCGGAGGTGCTGGCCCGGGATTGCACCGTGCAACAGGTGTTGCATCCGATCTTCAAGACCCGGCGCGGCGCCGGTGGACGGCTCGAGGCTGTGACCGCCCCTGGCGACAAGCAGTGGCAGAAAGACCAGGAAAGCTTCATTCAGATCTATCTCGAGCCGATCGACGACGCCATCGCCGCCGATCTGACGGAAGAGCTGGGCGGCATTCTCGAGCAGGTCCGCAGTGCGGTCGCCGACTGGCAACCGATGCTCCAGCGCGTTCGCGGTCTGATCCAGACGTATCATCGCTCAGCCATGCCGGTGAGCGATGCGGAGCGTGCCGAGAGCATCGCTTTTCTCGAATGGCTCGAGGCCGGTCACTTCACCTTTCTGGGCATGCGTGAGTTCTCGCTCGCCGGCGACGTAGAGAGCGGAACGCTCGACGTGCTGCCGGAACAGGGGCTCGGCGTCCTCCGCAACCCCGAGGTCAGGGTCCTGCGGCGGGGCAACGAGATGGTTCACCTGACGCCCGAGATCCGCCGTTTCTACCAGCAGCCGACCGTTCTCATCGTCTCCAAAGCCAACACGCTGGCCAAGGTGCATCGCCGAACGCATCTCGACTATATCGGCGCCAAGCTGTTCGGCGAGGATGGGCGGGTGACGGGCGAGCTGCGCATCGTCGGTCTCTTCACGTCGGCCGCCTATACGCGCTCGGTTCGTGCCATTCCGTTCCTCCGAAACAAGGCCGACCGGGTGATCGCAGCCTCCGGCTTTCCGCCGGATAGCCACAATGGCAAGGTGCTGCTGAACATCATCGAGACCTATCCGCGCGACGAATTGTTCCAGATCTCCGTCGAGCAGCTGCGAGAGTGGGCGCTCGAGATCCTCGATCTCGATCTCAGGCCGCGCATTCGCGTGTTTCCGCGCATCGACGAGTTCGACCGGTTCGTCACTGCGCTCGTCTATGTGCCTCGGGACCGCTTTTCGACCGAGGTCCGGCAGCGGATCGCGCAACTGCTGTGCGATGCCTATCAGGGCCGGCTTGCCGCCTTCACGCCGCACTTCCTCGAAGGGCCACTCGTTCGCACGCATTTCGTGATCGCGCGGACGGAAGGCCCGACACCGCGTCCCGATCCGGCGACGCTCGAGGAGGCGATCCGTGGCATCGTTCAAAGCTGGCAGGATCGGCTGGCGACGGCGATCCACGCGGGTGACGACGACCGGGCTCGTGCGCTGTTCAACAAGTACGGCAACGCGTTCTCAGCCGGCTATCGCGAGACCTTCGGACCAGAACGGGCGCTGCAGGACATCGCCCGTGTCGAGGTTCTGACCGACCAGGAGCCCGTGGCGATCGACTTCTACGACGACGAGACGGCCGATACTGGCCGTGTGCGCGTCGCCATCTACCGGCTCGGTCCGCCGATTCCGCTCAGCGACCGCGTGCCGGTGCTCGAGAACTTCGGCTTCCGGGTCATCGACGAGCGTTCTTATCGGATGCGGCCATCCTTCGATGACGGGACCCGCGACGTTCGCCTGCACGATATGGTGCTGGAGACGCCGGGCAATCGGCCGATCGTGCTCGGTGATGAGGATCTTCGCCTGGAGGAGGCGTTTCTCGCCGTATGGCGGGGCGACGCCGAGAGTGATGGTTTCAACCGTCTCATTCTGGCTGCCGGATTGGACTGGCGTCGCGCCGAGATATTCCGGGCCTATGGCGCCTATTTGCGGCAATTGCGGCTGCCGTTCACTCCGGCGGACATTGCGCAAGCGCTGACCACGCATGCCTCGGTCACGCGCCTCCTGATGGATCTGTTCGGCTGTCGGCTCGATCCCTCGTCAGGGTTGGCGGCGGAGGCGCGGGCCGATGCTGCGGCGGCCATCCGGGTCAGGATCGAAGAGGCGCTGGCCTCGATCCCGAGCCTCGACGAGGATCGCATCCTTCGCCACATGCTCAATCTGATCCAATCGACGCTGCGCACGAACTTCTTTGTGCGAGACGCCGCCGGCGGCCGGTTGCCGGCGCTTGCGGTCAAGCTCAGGAGTGCCGAGGTCGACGGCATGCCCGAACCACGACCGTATGCCGAGATCTGGATCTACGCCCCACGCGTCGAAGGGGTCCATCTCAGATTTGCGCCCATTGCTCGTGGCGGCCTCAGATGGTCCGATCGGGCCCTGGATTTCCGCACCGAGGTCCTGGGATTGGTCAAGGCCCAGCAGGTGAAGAACACGGTGATCGTCCCTCAGGGTGCCAAGGGCGGTTTCCTGCCGAAGCGCCTGCCGGTGAAGGGCGATCGCGAGGCGTTCATGAAGGAGGGCGTCGCCGCCTACGAGATTTTCGTCTCGAGTTTACTCGATCTCACAGACAACATCGTCGACGATGTGATCGTTCCGCCCAGGGATGTCGTCCGGCACGATCAGGACGACCCTTATCTCGTCGTCGCCGCCGACAAGGGCACGGCGACCTTCTCGGATTTCGCCAACAGCATCGCGGTACGGCGCGGATTCTGGCTCGGTGATGCCTTCGCCTCCGGTGGCTCGGCCGGCTACGACCACAAGAAGATGGCGATCACCGCCCGCGGCGCATGGGAATGCGTGAAGCGACATTTCCGCGAGCTCGGCACGGACATTCAGACGATGCCGTTCCGGGTCATCGGCATCGGCGACATGTCGGGTGACGTGTTCGGCAACGGCATGCTGCTCTCGAAGGAGATCAGGCTGGTCGCGGCCTTCGATCACCGCGACATCTTCATCGATCCGGAGCCGGATGCTGCCGCGAGCTTCGGGGAGAGGCAGCGATTGTTCCAACTGCCACGATCGAGCTGGCAGGACTACGACAAGGCGCTGATCTCGAACGGTGGCGGCGTCTTTTCGCGCTCGTCGAAGTCAATTCCGGTGTCAGCGGAAATGCAGCGTCTGCTCGGCTCGGCCGAGACGACCTTGACGCCGAGTGCGCTGATCAATGCCATTCTCAAGGCGCCGGCCGATCTCCTCTGGCTCGGCGGCATCGGCACCTATGTGCGCGCCACGACCGAGACCGACGAGCAGGTCGGCGACCGGGCCAATGATTCCGTCCGGATCACGGCCAGCGAGCTTCGAGTCAAAGTGATCGGGGAGGGTGCCAATCTCGGCCTTACGCATCGCGGCCGGATCGAGTTCGCCAAGGCTGGCGGCAAGGTCAATGCCGACTTCATCGACAACTCGGCGGGCGTCAACTCCTCGGACCAGGAGGTGAACATCAAGATCGCCTTCGGCCCGCTGCTCCGCTCGGGCCGGCTCGACCTAGACGCACGGAACGCGGTGCTCGTCGCCATGACGGGCGAGGTGGCGGAGGCCTGTCTCGAGAACAACTATCAACAAAGCTTGTCGCTGAGCCTCGGCGAAAGCCGCGGGCTTGCAGATATCGGTTTCCAACAGCGACTGATCCGCGATCTGGAGCAGGAGGGTCTCCTCGACC
Organism: Hyphomicrobiaceae bacterium; assembly: GCA_041397825.1. Classification (GTDB taxonomy): domain Bacteria; phylum Pseudomonadota; class Alphaproteobacteria; order Rhizobiales; family Hyphomicrobiaceae; genus JANNSX01. The sequence continues at coordinate 295,059 of JAWKVX010000006.1, read as the reverse complement.
GCGGCCTTGAAGCGTTGCCGACCGATCGGCAGATCTCGGAGCGCATCAAGACCGTGGAGGCACTGACGAGACCGGAGCTTGCCGTCCTGTTGAGCTATGCCAAGATCTCTCTGTCACGGCACCTTCTGGCCAGCAACCTGCCGGATGACCCGCAACTTGCGGACCTGCTGCACGGCTACTTTCCGACGACGATGCAGCGGGACTGGGTGGCGGCGATCGATGCGCATCGTCTGCGCCGCGAGATCATCGCCACCGTGCTGACGAACAACGCCATCAACCGGGGCGGCTCCACCTTCGTGGTGCGCCTCGAGGAAGAAACGGGCCATTTGCCCGCGACGATCGTCACGGCCTTCGCGGCGGTGGTGAAGGTTTTCGACCTCGAAAGTCTGTGGTCACGCATCGACAAGCTGGATAGTGCCGTGCCGGCAACGCTGCAGCTCGAGCTCTATCGGGCATGTCAGAACCTCGTCAGGCGCCAGTCGCACTGGTTCCTGCGGCGCGCCCAGCTCGGCGATGGGCTTGGAGCGCTGGTCGGGTTGTTCAAGCCAGGCATCGACGCGATGCGGCCGATCATGGGCGAAGGCTTGTCGGCCGATGAGGCGAAAGTCCGGGCCGAGCGGACCAATCGCTACGTTGCGGAGGGTGTGCCAGAGGATCTGGCGCGCGAGATCGCGCTATTGGACCGTCTCGGCAGCGGAACGGATATCGTGGCCGTCGCCCGCGCAACGGGGCGGCCGGTGCCCATGTTGGTGCGCCTCTATACCGAGGTTGGATCGCATTTCCGGTTAGATACCCTTCGGGAGGCGGCCGAATCGATGCCGCTCACCGACTATTTCGACCGCTTGGCGGTCAATTCGAGCCTGTCTATCCTGTCGGACGCGCAACGGGCTGTGCTCGAGGACATCGCGCGGGCGTCGAAAGATGACGAGCCGAGCTTCAAACGATGGCTCGACCGCCACGGCAAGGCGGCGGATCGGGCCAAGGTCAGCTTGGATGAGATCATCGACAGCGGCGCACCGACACTGGCCAGATTGACGGTCGCGGCGGCACAGCTCCGCGACCTGGTGCACAGCTGAGGACCGGGGGGTCGTCATGACAATTGAGAGCACGGTGGTGCCGATCGACGGCACGGCAGCCGCGAGCGACAGTGACGACAAGGTCGGCAAGCTTGGCATCGTCAGCTGGGTGCTGTTCGAACTGGCGCAACAGCCCTTCTATTCCGTCATCACGACCTTCTTGTTCGGCCCGTTCTTTGCCAACTACTTCATCGGCGACCCGCTCCGCGGCCAGAACACCTGGCTGGCAATGGCGGCGGTCATGGGCCTGCTCGTCGCCGTGCTGAGCCCTGTGCTCGGTGCGATGGCGGACGCCAGCGGCCGGAGAAAACCCTGGGTGCTCTTGGCTTCTCTCTGCATGGCCGCCGGCATGGCGACACTGTGGCTGGCAGAGCCGGGCCGGATGGAGTTCTTCTGGCTGGTCGCGGCGGCCTATGTCATCGCAGGCCTGGCCGCCGAGCTCAACGGCGCTTTCGTCAACGCCATCATGCCGAAGCTCGTGCAGCCCGTCCATTTCGGACGATTGTCCGGCATTTCGGCAGCCGTTGCCTATCTGGGTGGCCTGACGGCTCTCATTCTGATGACGGCCTTCATTGCCGTCGACGCAACAACGGGAAAGACGCTGCTTGGTCTCGAGCCTCTTCTCAAGCTGGATGTGACACGCTTCGAGAGCGACCGCATCGTCGGGCCTCTGATCGCGCTGTGGTTCGTGGTCTTCGCCTTGCCGTTCTTCCTCTTCACGCCCGATCCGAGAACGCCGACGGCCTCGTCGACACCCGTGCGGGATGGGTTGCGGGCGCTTCGGCAGACGGCGCGCGACATACGCCAGTACGGCTCGGCGGCGACGTTTCTCATCGCCCGCATGCTCTACCAGGATGGCCTCGGCGGCATGTTCGCATTGGCGGGCATCTACGGAATCCAGCTCTTCGGCTGGCGAACGGTGGATTCCGGCCTGTTCGGCATCGTTCTGATCCTCTGCGCCATGATCGGCGCGGCGTTGGCGAGCGTTATCGAGAGCCGGCTCGGCGCTAAAGCGCTCATCATGATCTGTCTCTTGATCGCCATCCTGGGAGCCATCGGCGTCGTCTCGATCACGGCCGAGCACGTACTGTTCGTCATTCCCGTCGCCGCCAAAGTGGCCGGCTCAGGCTTCATGTCTTCGGCAGGCGAATGGGTGTTCCTGGTGAGTGCCATCCTGGTCGGCGTCGTCGCCGGGCCACTCAACTCGTCGAGCCGCAGCCTGATGGCGCGGCTGTCGCCTCCCGAGAAGCTCGCTCAATTCTTCGGCTTCTATGCCTTTTCGGGCAAGGCTACCTCGTTCCTGGCTCCGATCCTCATCGTGCTACTGACTTCGGCGACGGGCGACACCCGGATGGGCGTCGTGGTTGTGCTCGCTTTTCTCTATCACGGGCTCATCCTCATGCCCTTCGTCAGGGTGGCGAAGTAGCCACAGAGGCGACCGCCTTCGCCGCTTGCCTCGCCCCAGCCCCTGCTAAACTCGCGCAAAGTGATTCGCTCCCGGCGGGCGGATCGGCAAAGGGGGCATTGCACTAATGGCAGGGACCGAACCGAAGACCGCAAAGGCAAAGTCGAAAGCGGCGGCCCGGAAGACCGGCTGGCGCACGTTCGAGGTTGACCTCTGGATCACCGACCTCAACACCACCGAGGTCGGATTCTTCAAGCGCAGCCGCAATCGCGCCAAATCGCGCCAGTTCACCAGCGACATGGACATCTTCGCGGAGGTCAAGGAGGGGGGCGAGCGCGTCGGCCTGCTCGGGTATCGTGCCGACCTCTGGGAAAACAAGGAGGGCATGGACAAGCGGCTGGTCATCAAGCTGTTCTCGCCGACCATGAACTGGAAGGCGACGCTCGATCTGATGGTCGGACGCTCCCTACAGCTGACACATGGCGCCAAGGGCGTGCCGGTCACGGCCTACAGCGTCAACCTCACGGATCACGACCAGATCATCCAGCTCGAGCGCTCGGCGGCCAAATGGCCTGGCATGCCGGAGAATTTCTCCTTCATGGTGATGAAGAACCTGAAGGACAACCGGCCGAGTTTCTACCGGCTCCGTCGCAACTGGATCTCGATCGGCGACGACTACATTCTCTACGACGAGCACGACCGCCAGATTGGCAAGCTCAACGGACGCATCCTCAATCTCGGCGGCAAGTGGAAGGTGCAGATCGAGGCCGATCAGGCGGATCCGCGGCTCGACATGGTGATCCAGCTCTTCTGCGCCATGCTCAAGTTCAACGACGATTGTCAGCTCCACATCCAGGACCTGCTGGCGGACCTGCACAAAGGCAAGTTCGAGCCGAAGCTCGAGACGCAGGAGACCGACATGTACCTCAACCCGCGGCGCGTGCGCTGACGACGGTAGTCGTCAGGCGAGGCCCTCGATCTCCTCGGCGGAGAGCGTCCCCGGAACGATCGTGATCGGGATCGGGAAATTGCCGGCGAGCTTGCCGGTCGCCAGAGAGGAGACGAGCGGTCCAGGGCCGGCCGGGTCGGTCGAGGCGCCAAGCACCAGGACGGCGATGTCTTGGTCTTCCTCGATGAGCTTCAGGATCTGCTCGCTCTTGTTGCCCTCGCGGAGCGAGTCCTCGATCGCCGCCTCGTCGACGCCTTGCGCCTTGAGCTTGCGTGCGGCGAGGCGAAAGACGGCCTTGGCCTTATTCTGCTGTTCCTCGAGGTAGGCCTCGCGGACCCCGAGCCACTCGTTCGACATGTCGTCCTGAGTGATGACGTAGAGCAGCTTGATCATGCCGCCGGTGCGTTTGGCGCGATTGGCAGCATAGACGAGCGCACTTTCGACCTCCGGCGTCTCGTCGACGACGACGAGAAACTTTCGCCGGTGTCCGGTTTCGAAAACGGATCGGCGGCGGCGCTCGGGCATTGTGATCTCCACCTTCCGCTGCAGTTTTGCATTTTGAGGCCCGGTCGGCAACGTGCCGAACAGACGAGTCGGGCAGCTCAAAAGAAAGCCGCGCGATCCTACTGCGTTCAGCGCAGATAGCCGATGATTTCCTTGACCTCGTCCATGATCGGCTGGGCGATCGCATGCGCCCGCGCCGCCCCGTCCGAGAGCACGGCGTCGATCGAGCCTGGATCGGCAAGCAGCCGACGCATCTCGTCGCCGACGGGAGCTAGCCTCGTGACGGCGACCTCGGTCAGGGCTTTCTTGAACCCCGAGAACTGGGCGCCGCCGAACTCGCCGAGCACGGCCTCCCGATCAACGCCGGCGAGGGCCGCATAGATCCCGACGAGATTTTCTGCCTCGGGGCGGTTGGCCAGTCCGGCGACCTCGCTCGGCAACGGCTCGGGGTCGGTCTTGGCTTTCTGGATCTTCCGAGCGATCGTGTCCGCATCGTCGGTCAGATTGATGCGAGACATCTCGGAAGGGTCCGACTTCGACATCTTCTTCGTGCCATCGCGCAATGACATGACGCGCGTCGCCGGTCCCTCGATCACGGGCTCGGGGAGCGGAAAGAACACGTCGCCGTGCCCGCGCTCGCGGATTGAGTCGCCGTAATCGTTGTTGAATTTCTGAGCGATGTCGCGGGCGAGCTCCAGATGCTGCTTCTGGTCCTCACCCACAGGCACATGTGTGCCATGGTAGACGAGGATGTCGGCCGCCATCAGGTTCGGGTAGGCATAGAGCCCGACGGAGGCCTTCTCGGCATCCTTGCCAGTCTTCTCCTTGAACTGGGTCATGCGATTGAGCCAGCCCAGTCGGGCGATGCAATTGAAGACCCAGGCGAGCTCGGCATGGGCTGCGACCCGGCTCTGGTTGAAGATGATCGAGCGCTTGGGATCGAGGCCGGAGGCCATGTAGGCCGCCGTCACCGACCGGATGGCCTGACGCAGTTCCTTCGGCTCCTGCCAGACTGTGATCGCATGCATGTCGACGACGCAGTAGATGCACTCGTGGCTCTTCTGCATCTCGATCCACTTGACGGTGGCGCCGAGGTAGTTGCCGAGATGCAGCGAGCCGGTCGGCTGCATGCCGGAGAAGACACGGGGTTTGAACGTCATGGGGGCCTCATCGCGGTCAGGCGGGTTTATGGCTGCCCGGTGCCGATTAGGCAAGCCATGGGCCGGATCAGGCTGAGCGGCGGCGGAGACCGCCCACGATCTGGCCGAGTCGGGCGGCGCCGGTCGCCTGGATCAACAGGGCATAGACGGCGAGGCCCGCGGCAACGAGGACTGCCAGAGCCGAGAAGCGCAGCCAGACCGGCTGGTCCGCCGCGAACAGGGGATCGACCAGCATGGTGCCGAGCCAGAGCGCCGTGCCCATGGCCGCGCTGGCCAAGGCGATCTTCGGAAGCACCTTCTTGACCCTGGCGTCGGCCGTGTAGTGTCCACGCCGGACCAGCGTCCGCCAGAGGAGAACCGCATTGCACCAGCCTGCGAGGGCCGTTGCGATCGCAATGCCGTAGTGGGGGCGCACGCCCATGGACTTGAAAAGGAAGAAGAGCGCCAGCGAGGCGATCACGTTGACGATCATGTCGACGCCTGCATAGCGCATGGGTGTCTTGGTATCCTCGCGCGCGAAGTAGGCGGGCGAGAAGACCTTGATGAGCACAAAGGCCGGCAGGCCGACGGCGAAGATCGCCAGCGCACCGGCGGTTGCGGTCGTGTCGTCGGCGGTGAAGGCGCCCCGCTCGAAGAGGACGCGCACGATCGGCCAGGCGACGACCGAGATGGCGACGGCGGCCGGCAAGGTCAACATGGCAGCGAACTCGAGGGCCCGGTTCTGGCTGTCCTCGACGGCATCGTGATTGCCGGCCCTGAGGTGCCTGGCGACGTCCGGCAGCAGCACGACGCCGATGGCAACTCCCACGACACCGAGCGGCAGCTGATAGATGCGATCGGCGTAGTAGAGGAAGGAGACGGCACCATCCTGCATCGAGGCGATATTCGTGCCGATGACCAGATTGAACTGGATGATGCCGCTGGCGATGACGCCGGGAATGCCCAGTCTTACGAGCCGCTTGAGATCTTCGTTGTAGACCGGGCGCGTCATCCCGAGTGTCACGCCGTTGAGCCTTGCCGCATTCCAGAGCAGGCCGAGCTGAATCAAGCCGGCGGCGAAGACACCCCAGGCCAGGACATGGCCGGCCGCGGGCGAGTTGCCGACCCCGGAGAGCAGGGCGCCCGACATCACGGCGATCAACACCACGTTCAGCATGATCGGTGCAGCAGAGGCGATCCAGAAGCGATGCAGGGCGTTGAGGACGCCGGACAGGAGCGCCACGAGCGACATGCACAGAAGATAGGGAAACATGATCCGGGAGAGCACGATCGACAGGTCGAACTTCTCAGGTGTGTCCGAATAGCCGAGGGCAAAACCGTACATGATGAACGGCATCGCGAGCTCAGCGATCGCCGTGAAGATCAGCAGCACGAGCAACAGGCCGGACATGGCCTCCTGCGCGAAGCGGGCCGCGGCCTCCTTGCCGTCCCCTTCCAGCCGCTTGGCGAAGATCGGAACGAAGGCTGCGTTGAATGCGCCCTCGCCGAACAAACGGCGAAACAGATTGGGAAGCCGGAAGGCGACGAAGAAGGCATCGGCCACGGGGCCCGTACCGAGGACCGCGGCGATCATGATGTCACGGACAAATCCGAGGATGCGGCTGATCATCGTCATGCCGCCGACCGTCGCGAAGGCTCGGTAGAGGTTCATGGCGCTAGCCGATAGACGAGACCGGACGCAGCGGCAAGCAAGGCAGGACACTCATGCACGCGCATTTCATGGGGCTCCGGCCGGAATACGGGCTTCCGAGTCCACCGCCGGCTCGGAGAGCACCGCGACGAGACGTGCCTCGATGTCGCGCGCCCATGCCTGATCGGTGATTTTCCGGCCGTCCAGATCCGTGACGTAGAAGACGTCGACGGCCCGCTCGCCATAGGTCGCGATATGGGCCGAGTTGATGTCGAGCTCCAGGTCGGTGATGGCTTTCGTCAAGGCGTAGAGGAGGCCCGGGCGATCGATGCCCGAGACCTCGAGCACCGTCAGAGTCTCGGAGATCTTGTTCGAGACGTTGACCTCGGGAACGATCGTGAAGGCACCGATCCGGCTCGAGATCCGGGTCGGCCGGCTGCGGAGAAGCTGCTCGAGCTTTTGTTTGCCCGAGATCAGCTTCTCGATTGTATGGCCGATGCGCTCGGCGCGCCGCCGCTCGTCGTCCTCGTCGAGCTCGCGCTGCAGGAGGAATGTGTCGAGTGCAAGGCCGTCACGGGTGGTCGTCACATGGGCGCCCATGATGTTGGCGCCGGCTGAAGCGCAAGCGCCGGCGAAGAGCGACAACAAACCCTTGACGTTCGGCGCCACAATCGTGAGCTCGGTTACGGCGGTGAAGGCATCGGTGCGCACCGCGAAGGCAAAGCTCTTGCCAGCGGCCTCTGCCTTCTTGATCAGCCGGGCGTGCTCGGCCTGCTTGGGTGTCTCGGTGCGCAGCCAGTAGGCTGGATAGAGTCGAGCGGCGAAGCGATCGATGTCGTCCTCGGTCCAATCGGAGAGCGCGGCGCGGAGCTTCTCCTCGGCAATAGCGAGCCGATTCTGGTTCGCCAGCTTCGAGTGGCCCCCGGCCAGCACCGGCTCGGTCTCGTAGTAGAGCGAGCGAAGCAATTGTCCCTTCCAGCCGTTCCAGACGCCTGGTCCGACGGCGCGGATATCGGCGACGGTCAGGATGAGCAGCAGACGGAGCCGCTCAGGGCTCTGCACGATATCGGCGAAGTCGCGGATGGTCTTCGGGTCGTTGATGTCCCGCGACTGGGCGAATGTGCTCATGTCGAGATGGTGCTCGACGAGCCAGGCCGCCGTCTCCGTCTCCGAGCGGCCGAGCCCCAGACGGGCCCCGACCTCGCGCATCATTCGGGCGCCGACGATCGAATGATCCTCTGCGTATCCCTTTCCCGCGTCGTGCAGCAGCTGGGCGACAAAGAGAGCACGGCGGTTCTGGACGTCCGGAATGATCTGCGAGGCGAGCGGATGGTCCTCGACGAGCTTGCCGCTCTCGATGTCCGACAGGACGCCGACCGAGCGGATGAGGTGCTCGTCGACCGTGTAGTGATGGTACATGTTGAATTGCATCATGGCGACGACGCGACCGAATTCCGGGATGAACCGACCGAGCACGCCGGCCTCGTTCATGGCGCGCAGCGCCTGCTCGGATTCGTCCTTGGCCGTCAGGATGTCCAGGAAGATCCGGTTGGCTTCTACGTCCCGGCGGAGCCTGTCGTCGATCAGGCGGAGCGAATGGCCGACAAGCCGCATCGTTTCCGGATGATGCTCGGCGCTGTACTGCTGAGCGAGATGAAACAGGCGGATCAGGTTGACGGGATTGCGCTTGAAGACCTCACGGTTGGCAACGCTGATGCGGCCGTTCTCGATCCTGAAGTCGGTTCTCCGCCTGAGCAGTGTCCGGTCGCGCCAGGTCTGGCTGCCGGTGTGGCGCTCGTTGTCCGGCTTCGCCTTCAGTTGTTTCATCTCGAGCGCCGCCGATATCACCATCGTCAGCTCGCCCACCTCCTTCGCGACCAGGAAGTAGTGCTTCATGAAACGCTCGACGGGCCGAATGCCGCCACGGGGCTTGTAATGGAGCCGCTCTGCCATCGATAGCTGGACGTCGAAGCTCAACCGATCCTCCGACCGTCCGGTCAGGAAGTGGAGATGGCAGCGAATGGACCAGAGAAAGCTCTCACACTTTCGATAAGCATGGTACTCGGCGGCGGAGAAGAGGCCCTCGCCGACAGCGGCCTCGCTGGGCACGGCACCGACGAGATACCGCATCAGCCAGTGCAGCGTGTGGAGGTCCCGCAGGCCGCCCTTGCCGTCCTTGACATTCGGCTCGACCCGATAGCGGCTCTCGCCCGACCGGCGATGCCGCTCGTCACGCTCGGCGAACTTGGCGTCGACGAAATCGCGTGCCGGCCAGGTGGCGATGGCTTGGTGGAAGCGGCTCTCGAATTCCTCGAACAGGGCCGCGTTGCCAAGAATGAGCCGCGCATCGAGCAGCGATGTGCGGATTGTCATGTCGGATTCGGCGAGGCGAAGACATTGATCGATCGATCGCGTCGCGTGGCCGACCTTGAGGCCCAGGTCCCACAACATGTAGAGCGTCGCCTCGATCACGCTCTCGCCCCACGGTGTCTGCTTGTAGGGAAGCAGGAACAGGAGATCGATATCCGAGCGCGGTGCCATCAGGCCGCGGCCATAGCCGCCGGTGGCGACGACGGCCATCCTCTCGCCTTCCGACGGAATGCCGCTTTCGACAACATGACCGATGACGTCCTGATAGACGAGCCGCAGCAGCGCATCGGTGAAGAGCGACATGCCATGGGCGCATGTGCGGCCCTGACCTCCCGACATCAGGTTCGCCTCGGCGGTGGCCCGCGCCTGCTTGAGAAGGGCTTTGAGGCGCGTGAGGACAGCGCCTCTCGCTTCCCCGGCGGCGGCGTCCTGGCGGAGGCGCTTGAGCTCGGCGGTGGCGGCATCGAGATCGAAATAGGGCGGATCGATCACATGTTCGCTGCTCCCAGCCGGCCGGCTAGGAGGGCTAGCTTCGTTCATGACCATCTCCCGCGAGCCCTTTCAACCGGTAGAGAGCGTCGAGCGCTTCGCGCGGACTCATCGTATCCGGATTGAGGTGCGCCATCGCTTCAGACAGCGGCGAGGTCTGATCCGTGGCGACGACGCTCTTCGGCCGGGCGACCGCAAACAGGGGAAGCTCCTCGATCAACCGCTCGGGAGTCTTGCGGTTGTCGGCCGCCTCGAGCAGCTTCAAGACCTCGCCGGCTCGCTGGATGACCGGCGTCGGCAGGCCGGCCAGCTTGGCGACCTGGATGCCGTACGACCGGTCGGCGGCACCCGGAACCACTTTATGCAGGAATATGATCTCGTCCCGCCATTCCTTGACCTGCATAGTCCGGTTGGTGACACCGGGGAGCCGGCCGGCGAGCGCCGTCAGCTCGTGATAGTGCGTGGCGAAGAGCGCTCGGCATCTCGAGACGTCGTGCAGGTATTCTACCGTCGCCCAGGCAATCGAAAGACCGTCGAACGTCGCCGTGCCACGGCCGATCTCGTCGAGGATGACGAGGGATCGCTCACCGGCCTGATTGAGGATGCCGGCGGTCTCGACCATCTCCACCATGAAGGTCGAGCGACCCCGGGCCAGGTCGTCGGCGGCGCCGACGCGGCTGAACAGGCGATCGACAATGCCAATATGGGCGCTCTCGGCCGGAACGAAGGAGCCGATCTGGGCCATGATGGCAATCATCGCATTCTGCCGGAGATAGGTCGACTTGCCCGCCATGTTCGGACCGGTGAGGAGCCAGATGCGGGCATCGGCCGCATCGTCGAAACCGCCGGCGTCATTGCCCGGCTGCCGATAGTCCGACGTGCCGGAAGCGGCATGGCCAGGCCGAGAGCGGGTGGCCCCGAGTACACAGTCATTGGCGATGAAGGGCTTCAGCTTATCCCGCTTCAAGGCTTGCTCGACGACTGGATGCCGGCCGCCGGCAATCTCGAATGCAAGGCTCTGATCGAGGGCCGGTCGGACATAGCGCTCGGCGACGGCGAGCTCGGCCAGGCCCTGCACATGATCGAGCTCGGCCAGGGCGGCGGCGACGTCCGACACGCCGCTGCTCTGCCGGGTCACCGTCGACGCGAGCTCCGCGAACACCTCTTCCTCGATGGCGAGGGCACGGGCGGCAGCGGCACTGATGCGCCCCTCGGCGTCGACCAGCTCCGGCGTTGTGAACCGCATGGCGCTGGCAAGGGTTTGCCGGTGCTGGAACCGCTCCGAAAGCGGTGGCGACTGCAGCGCCTTGGCGTTCGCCGCCGTCACCTCGACGAAATAGCCGAGGACGTTGTTGTGCCGGACTTTGAGGGACTTTACGCCGGTCTCATCCTGGTAGCGCTCCTGCAGCTCGGCGATGACTTTCCGGCTCTGGTCGCGGAGCCGGCGGTTTTCGTCGAGCTCGGCCCGGAAACCCTCCCGGACGAAGCCGCCGTCGCGCCTGAGCTGTGGCGGCTCGTCGACGAGCGCCGCGCGGAGTTGATCGGCGACAGCGAGTATACGATCGTCGAGGCGCGAGACGATCGCCGTGATCTCATCCGGCAGTCCCAATCCGCCGCTGGCCTTCTCGAGACGTTGACGACAGGCTCGGGCCGAGGCCAGGCCGTCCCGCAGCGCGGCGAGATCCCGCGGTCCGCCCCGGCCGAAACCAAGCCGTGCCAGCGCCCGGGCGATATCCGGCGCCTGCCTGAGTTCCGCGCGGAGATCGGCCCGGAGAGTCTCGCTCTCGGCAAGCGCCGCCACCGCATCGAGCCGCATGGCAATGCGGTGCGCATCCTTGAGCGGGCTGGCGAGGCGGGCGGCCAGCTCTCGCGCCCCCGCTCCTGTCACGGTCCGGTCCATGGCCGCCAACAAGCTGCCCTGGCGCTCGCCCGAGGTCGATCTGAGCAGCTCGAGGTTTGTGCGCGTCGCCTGGTCGATGACCATGATCGAGCGAGGGCCGCTTCGCTCGGGTCGCCTGAGAAGCGGCTGCTGGCCGATCTGCGTCAGCTCGATGTATTTGAGGACGGCGCCGATGGCCGAGAGCTCCAGCCGGGAGAAGTCGCCGAATCCGGAAAGATCCTCCACTGCGAGCCGTGCCTTCAGATCGCGCTCGCCGGCGCGGCTGTCGAAGGTCGCCTTGGCGACCGGCATGATGGCCGTTCCGGTCAATGCGGCGACCTCTTTGATTCGCCGGTCGCCTGCACGTCCATCGACGACGAGCAGCTCGCCCGGAGCGAGCCGTGCCAGCTCTGACGTCAGATCGGTGCGAGCCAGCTCCGAGACCAGGAACTCTCCGGTCGAGATGTCGATGGAGGCGATCGCGATCTCGGCGCCGGACTCGGCGCGGCCCTCCGGCGCCTCGATCAGTGCCGAGAGATAGTTGTTTCGTTTGGCGTCGAGCAGCGTGTCCTCGGTCAGGGTGCCGGGGGTCACGAGGCGGATGACGTCGCGACGGACAACGGCCTTCGAGCCTCGCTTTCGGGCCTCCGCCGGGTCCTCCATCTGCTCGCAGACGGCAACGCGGAAGCCACGCTTGATGAGGCGCTGGAGATAGTCGTCGGCGGCGTGCACGGGAACGCCGCACATCGGGATGTCCTCGCCCCGATGCTTGCCGCGCTTGGTCAGCGCGATGCCCAGGGCCTGGGCGGCAATCACGGCATCCTCGAAGAAGAGCTCGTAGAAATCGCCCATCCGATAGAACAGGAGGCAGTCCGGATTGGCCGATTTGATCTCCGTATACTGGAGCATCATCGGCGTATCGGCGGCCGCTGGCGTCCCGGACCCCGCCGTCTCACCGGCATCGTCCAAGTCGCGTTCTGTCGGGGGTGGCGTCTCGCGAGGCATCGGCCTGGCCATCTTCTCGACGTCTTTCTGGCCTGCTCCGTCCGATTGTTACGGGCGTTCGGGGCGTCTATGGTGCTGGTGACACATACTCTAGTGTCTTTCCGGCTGCCATCCCACAGAGATCGCCCGCATGCCTCGCAAATTCGAACGAACCACCTTCACCAAGCAGGAAGCCCTGCAGTTTCATGCCCAGGGCAAGCCGGGCAAGCTCGAGGTCAATCCGACCAAGCCGATGGCGACCCAGCGCGACCTGTCGCTCGCCTACTCGCCGGGGGTCGCCATCCCGGTCCAGGCGATCGCCGACGATCCCCGAACCGCCTATGACTATACCGCCAAGGGCAACATGGTGGCGGTCATCTCGAACGGCACGGCGATCCTCGGCATGGGCGCGTTGGGGGCGCTCGCCTCCAAACCGGTCATGGAGGGAAAATCAGTTCTTTTCAAACGCTTCGCCGATGTCGATTCGATCGACCTCGAGGTCGACACGACCGACATCGACGCCTTCGTCAACTGCGTGAGGTATCTGGGTCCCGCGTTCGGCGGCATCAATCTCGAGGACATCAAAGCCCCCGACTGCTTCATCATCGAGCAGCGACTGAGGGAGCTGATGGATATTCCGGTCTTCCACGACGACCAGCACGGCACCGCCATCATCGCCACTGCCGGGCTCATCAACGCCTTGCACCTGACTGGCCGCACGGTCAAGAAGACGAAAATGGTCGTCAACGGCGCGGGAGCGGCCGGCATTGCCTGTCTCGAGCTCGTCAAGAGCATGGGGCTTCCCAATGCCAACGCCATCCTCTGCGACACGAAGGGTGTGGTCTACAAGGGCCGCAAGGACGGGATGAACCAGTGGAAATCCGCGCATGCCGTTGAGACGAAGGCGCGGACCCTGGAAGAGGCGATGGATGGCGCCGACGTCTTCTTCGGTCTTTCGGTCGCGGGCGCGCTCACCAAAGAGATGGTCAAGAGCATGGCGAAGAGCCCCATCATCTTCGCCATGGCCAATCCCGATCCCGAGATCACCCCCGAGGAGGTGGCCAGCGTTCGCGACGACGCCATCATGGCCACGGGCCGGTCGGACTACCCCAACCAGGTGAACAACGTCCTGGGCTTCCCCTATATCTTCCGTGGCGCGCTCGACGTTCAGGCCTCGACGATCAATGACCAGATGAAGATCGCTGCGGCCGAGGCGCTGGCGATGCTCGCCCGCAGCGAGGTGCCCGACGAGGTGGCGGCCGCCTATGGTGGCCACCGTCCGCGCTACGGCAGCGACTATATCATTCCCGCGCCCTTCGATCCCCGCCTGATCTCGGCCATTCCGACCGCGGTCGCCAAGGCAGCGATGGATACTGGCGTGGCCCGCCGAACGATCGTCGACATGGATGGCTATGCGGCACGCTTGTCCGCCCGGCTCAATCCGATCGCGGGTTGGCTTCAGGGCATATTCGAGAAGGTCCGGCGCTCGCCGAAGCGGGTCGTCTTCGCCGAGGGCGAGGAGGAGCAGGTCGTACGCGCCGCCAACACGTTTCTCCTGCAGGGCCTCGGCGAACCGGTGCTGATCGGACGCGAGGATCGCATCAAGCAAGCCTTCATCGATGCGGGTGTCGAGCGACGCAAGGAGTTCACACTGATCAACGCGGCGCTTTCCGACCGCGCCGACGAGTATGCCGAGTTCCTGTACAGACGCCTGCAGCGGAAAGGCTATCTCTTTCGGGACTGCCGGCGGATGGTCAATACCGACCGCAACATCTTCGGTGCCTGCATGGTGGCACTCGGTCACGCCGATGCGATGGTGACCGGCGTGACGCGCAATTGGTCGATCGCCTACGAGGATGTCCGCCGCGTCCTCGACGAGAAGGAAGGTCATACGGCCATCGGTGTCTCCCTGGTTCTGACCCGTGGCCGGACGGTGCTCGTCGCCGACACCAGCGTGCACGACATGCCGACCGCGGACCAGCTGGCCGATATTGCCATCGAGGCCGCGAATGTCTGGAGGCGTCTCGGCAACGAGCCAAGGGTGGCGATGCTCGCCTATTCGACCTTCGGCCATCCGAGGGGCGAGCGATCGGAGCGCGTGCGCGAGGCGGTCGAGCTGTTGAACGCGCGGGGTGTCGATTTCGAGTATGACGGCGACATGGGCGCAGATGTGGCGCTCAATCGGGAGGCTATGCGGCTCTATCCCTTCTGCCGCTTGAAGGACACAGCCAATGTGCTCGTCATGCCGGCGTTCCACTCGGCCTCGATCTCGACAAAGATGATGCAGGAGCTCGGCCGGGCGACGGTGATCGGCCCGCTGCTCGTGGGCGTGTCGCGCCCGGTGCAGATCGTCGGCCTCGGTGCCAAGGACGTCGACATCGTCAATATGGCCGCGCTGGCCGCCTACGACATCACGGGGTAGGTCTGTGCCGGGACAGGCGCGCTACGCGGTCTTCGATGTCGGCAACGTGCTGATCGAGTGGAATCCGCGGTTTCTCTTCGCGAAGCTCATCCGGGAGCCGGATCGGCTCGACTGGTTCATGCGTTATGTCTGGGACGATGAGCTCAACCTCGAGCTCGACCGTGGCCTGCCATTTGCCGAGGGCATCGCGCGGCTCGTTGCGCGACATCCCGATTGGGAGCGGGAGATCCGTGCCTATGACGAGCGCTGGGACGAGACGGCGCCCCGCGCCATCGAAGGCAACGTCGCCCTGCTCGAGGAACTCCGCCTAAAGGGCGTGCCGCGCTATGCGATCACGAACTTCTCGAGGGAGAAATTCGCCGCCAGCCGCCGTCGCTTTCCTTTCCTGGATACTTTCGATGGCCTCATCGTCTCGGCGCACGAGAAGCTCATCAAGCCGGATCCGACCATCTTCCGGTTGCTTCTCGACCGATACTCACTTTCGGCGAGCAACGGCGTCTTCATCGACGACAGCGCCAGAAACATCAGGGCGGCGGCCGACCTCGGCTTTCACACGGTGCATGTTCAACCAGGTTGCGATGTCAGGACCGAGGTGAGGAGCCTCGGTCTGCTTACCTGATGGACCGGGATGCGCATTTGCTGCCTCTTGTGTTGAACTGGGTCACAACAACCTGAACGTTTTACCTTTCTATTGCCCTCCGTTTCAGCGCGTCGCGTCCTCCGAGTTAGGATGTCATCAGAAACACTGTGGTCTGTGGGATCACAAGAGGGAGTATTTACATGCGCGTTTCGCGGGGCTTGGTGATTGCAGCCGGTCTGATCTTGCTTTCGGTGACCGGGGTCACCGGCGCAGCGGCCTTCGGCGATCTCGATCGCAAGCACGGTCGGACACTGGGCTGCTACAAGAAGCAGGTCGATGAAGCAGAATACGGCTACGTAGCGCGCCAGGTCATGGTGCGTCCGGCCTGGACCGAGGTCCAGACCACACCGCCGGTCTATGAGGACCGCTCCGAAAAGGTGCTGCTGCAGCCGGCCCGCACGGTGTGGGTGCCGGCCCGGCCGGTCTACCGGACGGTCGAGAAGAATGTCGTCGTGCGCCCGGCGTCGGTCGCGTGGGTCCGGAAGCGCCGTCATCTCCTCGACCGCGAGGAGGTCGTGTGCAAGGTCGAAGTGCCGGCGGTTGTCCGCACCGTCAGTACGCGCGTGCACGTCAACGCCGGCGAGCGCGTGAAGCAGCACATCCCGGCGGTCTATGGCTGGAAGCATCGGCCGGTGCTCGTCCGCAAG
The DNA here is from genome assembly GCA_041397825.1 of Hyphomicrobiaceae bacterium. GTDB lineage: Bacteria > Pseudomonadota > Alphaproteobacteria > Rhizobiales > Hyphomicrobiaceae > JANNSX01. The sequence goes on along the minus strand of JAWKVX010000006.1, from coordinate 278,904 downwards.
GGACATTCGACCCGTGTGAAGCATCCAGCCGTCTATCGGACGGTGCGCGAGCGCATCCTCGTCCGGCCGGGTCATGTGCGCTGGGTCAGGATCCGCAACGGCTGCTGATCCGCTCGCTCAACCGAGCATCTTCATGAATACGGCGTGGCCGGGAAGCGCGGCCACGCTGTCGACGACAAGATCGGCCTCGTCCGCCAGGTCGGCATGAGCGCTGGTGCCGGTCAGGACTCCGATCTTCAGACCGGCTCCGGCGGACTGCCCCATTCGCAGGTCGTGTGTGTTGTCGCCGACGACCGCCACTTCACTCGGATCGAGCCGCGTTGCCCGGCAGAACGCCTGGACCATGCCGGGGCCCGGCTTGACTCCGTGGCCTGAGTCATAACCGGCGAGAAAATCAAAAAGACCGAGCACGTCGTGATGGCCGAGCGAACCATGGATGCCAGCCAACGAATCGCTGGTTGCGATGCCGAGGAAGCTCGTCTCGATTCTCAGCAGCGCGAGCGCCTCGAAGATTCCGGGAAGCAGCTTCGAGTTGCCGCCGCCGGAATCGAACATCCTGTCGATGGTCTCGCGCAGATCCGGTGGCGTCTGGCTACCGAGGACCTCGGCCCAGGTCGCCGCAATCTCGGGCGGGGTGCCGGCCGCGAGTGGCGTTCCAGGCTTGAATTTGCGCGTGAGGGTGTCGAAACCACCATGCTCGAGGAGCCGGTCGCGCAGCGCTGGATCGCCTCCGGCAGCGTGCTCGGCGATGGCGACGGTGATCGGCTCCCACGTCGCCTCGTGGTCGATCAGTGTGCCGTCCTTGTCGAAGAGGATGCCCCTGATGCGTGTCATGAGTGCCCGGCACCTCCGTTGCGACGCCGCCTGGCCGGTCCCATGCCTCGCCCGTTCTGTCAAGCCGGCATGCAGATTGCCTGGCGGATGCCGGCGAGAGGGGCCGTTGGCTCGAGGCGGAAGACACCGCCTTCACCGACGACGCCGAGGTCGCGCCAGAGGGCATCGAGGTCGGGCATCTGGGGGCTGTCCTTCAGCCTCGCATAGAGGCTGGTGAGGACTGGCATTCCTATCTCGGCATCTCCGGTGGCGAGCGCCGTCTCTATGGGCCAGAGCGTATTGTAGTCGACCTTGCGGTTCACGGCCCGCAGCGCGTGCTGCAGGCCCATCTTGTTTTCTGTCGCCTTCCTGATCTCGACGTCGGCGGTCAGGCAGAAAATGGCGCCGCCCCAATAGGTTCGGCCCCAGGTATGCGTGTTGTCGAGCCCCTGGTCGCCGGCCTTCGGAAGCCCGTGCGGCATCCGCTCCTTGAACTCTCGCCAGACATGCATCTCGGTGAGGTCGCCGGATTGTATGCGTGCAATGCTCTCGACATAGACCGCGAGGCCTTCGGCGAGCCAGTTATGGCGGCGCTTCAGGCGCGGGAACGCGAGATGCACCATCTCGTGCACCATGACCCAGTCGGCGGTGAGCGCCGCTGCATCGGCATCACGCCCGACGCGGATGCGGATTGCCGCCGGGTCGCCCCAGGTCTGGCCGTAGGGTACGCCGTTGCCGTCCACGGGCAGGACCAGGAGCTTCAGAGCTCCGACCGGGAACCGTCCATAGTAGAGACTGACGGCTCTGGCGGAATGTGCGATCCACGTCAGGATGTCAGGCTTCGAGAGCTTCATGGGACCATCGCCGAAGCCGATAGCGATCTCGCTCTCCTGGACCTGCAAGCGCTCGTGGGGAAGTTTGTCGAAGGCGGCGTATGGCATGCCCGCGCCATCGAGCGACTCCTGGCCCGCCGCCGGCACGATTGCACCGCTGGCCAAGGCCATGGCCGATCCGAGCATTACGGTTCGCCGTGTGAGTTTGGACGGCATCTTCCACGATCCTGGTGCTTGCACTCGGACACTAGCAGGTGCAGGATGATCGGCAGACGGAACTCGGCCGACCTCACAGAGATGTGTTGTGGCGGTGGCCGCATGATCCCGCCTGGGCGGTAGGCAAGTCGTGAGCGATTTCATTCTGACCCTGAATGCCGGCTCCTCGTCGGTGAAGTTCGCACTGTTCGAGCAGTCGGGCGGCGATCGGGCCGTTGCGGCGGGTCAGGTCGACGGTATCGGCACCAGGCCCCGCCTCATCGTCGATGGCAGCCTCAGCGAGCGTCCCGACATTCGCGATCACGCGGATGCCTTGGCCGCCGTCGTCTCGGCGCTCGACACCCGTTCGACCTCGGCCCGGATTGTCGCTGTCGGGCATCGTGTGGTGCATGGCGGGCTAAAGTTCTCGGACCCGGTTCGGCTCGACAACGGCATCGTGGAGGAGCTCGAGCAATTGGCGCCGCTGGCGCCCTTGCACCAGCCGCACAATCTCAAGGGGATCACCGTTGCACGGCGGTTGTTTCCCCGGGCGTTGCAGGTCGCATGTTTCGACACCGCGTTTCACCGGGCGCAGCCCTGGGTCAACGATACGTTTGCGCTGCCGCGTCACTTCTACGAGGAGGGCGTTCGCCGCTATGGATTTCACGGGCTGTCCTACGAGTATGTCTCGACGGAGCTCGCGCGGATCGCTCCGCATCACGCCGCCGGACGGCTCGTGATCGCGCATCTCGGCAACGGCGCGTCCATGTGTGCCCTCCGCGCCCGGCAGAGTGTCGCCTCGAGCATGGGCTTCTCGGCACTCGATGGTCTGCCGATGGGCACTCGCACGGGCCAGCTCGACCCCGGCGTACTGCTCTACCTGTTGCGTGAGCGGCACATGGGCGCCGACGAGATCGAGGACTTGCTGTATCGGAAATCCGGCCTGCTGGGATTGTCCGGTCTATCGTCCGACATGCGGGCGCTGGAGGCGGCGGGAACACCCGAGGCTCAGCAGGCGATCGACTATTTCGTCTTTCGTGTCCGCCGCGAGCTCGGTGCCATGACCGCCATTCTGTCCGGTCTCGATGCGCTCGCCTTTGCCGGCGGCATCGGCGAGAACGCCTCGCGGATTCGGGAGCGCATCTGTCAGGGCTTCGAGTGGCTCGGCATCGAGCTCGACGAGACGCGGAACCGCCTCGGCGCCGGCGTCATCTCATCTGATCGCTCGCGGGTGCGCGTCTTCATCGTCAAGACCAGCGAGGAGACGATGATTGCCCGGCATGTCCGGAGACTCATCGCCAATGCCTGAGGGGGCAGGCTACTACGCGAAGTCGCTCTCCGGCAGCGTATCGCCCGGATTGGCGTCCCAGAGGCGCCGGGCGATCGGTGACGACAGCGCGCCATAGATGGAGCGAAAGACGAACGGCTTGGCGGCATTGCGCCCGAGCGTCATCAGCGTGTGCACACCCTCCATGGCCGTCGCGCGCACGGCCTCGAAGCTCTTCTTCTGGCGGCCGGCATAGCGGAGCTCGTACTCCCATTCGTGCACGAGGAGCGGCGGCAGGAAATCCTGGCTTGACAGCCCGAGCTTGGTCCAGAGCCGGCGCGGGAGAATGCTGCCGGAGGTGTAGATGTGGCCCGGCGTCGTCACCTCCCCGGTGCTCCTGACAAAGCTGAAACGCTTGTCCGGCTCGGGATGGGGCAGGTACTCGAGCCAGCTCTCGTTAACCCACCTGAGAAACACATGCTCGAGATTGAGGAGCCTGCCGGCAGGAAACCGGTCCACGCTGCCTTCGGCCGGATCACCCTTCCAGGCCAGCTGATGCTCGGGCATCTGGCTGACATCGTCATTGGCTCCCGCCAGCATGCGGGTCTTGATGGCAAGGGACATGCAGATGCCTGAGCGAGTCCGGTTGATTCGTAGACGACGCGAACTCTAGCAACAGACCTCGGACGAAATCGGGGCGGAGTGCCGCAGTATGCGGGGGGAACACAGAATTTCCCCCGCCAACAGAACGTATGGCATCCCATCCTCTTCCGAAGAATCAGGCCGATGGCTTACGACTCTGGCGATTTTTCACCAGGTCCTCGACAACGGCCGGATCTGCCAGGGTCGAGATATCGCCGAGGTTGCTCGGATCGTCCTCGGCGATCTTGCGAAGGATTCTGCGCATGATCTTGCCAGAACGCGTCTTCGGCAGCCCGGGCGAGAATTGGATGACATCAGGGGCCGCGAACGGGCCGATGTCCTTGCGAACCCAGGTGACGAGCTCCTTCTTGAGATCATCGGAGCCCGACTCGCCGGCCATCAGCGTGACATAGCAGTAGATGCCCTGGCCCTTGACGTCGTGCGGGTAGCCGACGACAGCCGCCTCCGAGACCTTGGGATGCGCGACGAGGGCGCTCTCGACCTCGGCCGTGCCGATCCGATGCCCGGAGACGTTGATGACATCGTCGACGCGACCGGTGATCCAGTAGTAGCCATCCTCGTCGCGTCGGCAGCCGTCACCGGTGAAATACATGTTCTTGTAGGTCGAGAAGTAGGTCTGCACGAACCTCGGATGGTCGCCGTAGACGGTCCGCATCTGACCCGGCCAGGAATCGGTGATGACGAGATTTCCGGATACGGCACCCTCGAGGACGGTGCCCTTCTCGTCGACGAGCGCCGGCTGGATGCCGAAGAAGGGTCGGGTCGCCGATCCCGGTTTCAGGCGGGTGGCTCCCGGGAGCGGCGTGATCAGGATGCCGCCGGTCTCCGTCTGCCACCAGGTGTCGACGATCGGGCAGCGACTGTCGCCGACCACTCGATAATACCACTCCCAGGCTTCGGGGTTGATCGGCTCGCCGACCGATCCAAGAAGCTTCAGGGACGAGCGGTCGGTGCGCTTGACGTAGTCCTCACCGGCGCCCATCAGCGCACGGATCGCCGTCGGCGCCGTGTAGAAGATGTTGACCTTCCACTTGTCGATCACATGCCAGAAGCGCGACGGCGTCGGATAGTTCGGCACGCCCTCGAACATCAGCGTGGTGGCGCCGTTGGCGAGCGGCCCGTAGACGATGTAGCTGTGGCCTGTCACCCAGCCGACATCCGCCGTGCACCAGTAGATGTCGCCGTCGTGGTAATCGAAGACATACTGGTGCGTCATCGACGCGAAGACCAGGTAGCCGCCGGTGGTGTGCAAGACACCCTTCGGTTTGCCGGTCGAGCCCGAGGTGTAGAGGATGAAGAGCGGGTCCTCGGCGCTCATCTCCGCTGGTGGACAGTCAGCCGGGACCTTCGTCAGCTCCTCGTGCAGCCAGATATCGCGACCGGGCGTCCAGGCGATCTTGCCGCCGGTCCGGCGCACCACCAGGACCTTCTCGCCGCCTGGGCACTTCTTGAGGGCCTCGTCGGTGTTTGCCTTGAGCGGAATGGACTTGCCGCCACGGACACCTTCGTCGGAGGTGATGATGAATTTCGAGCTGGCGTCGATGATGCGACCGGCGAGGCTGTCGGGCGAGAAGCCACCGAACACGACCGAGTGAACAGCGCCGATCCGGGCGCAGGCGAGCATGGCATAGGCCGCCTCGGGGATCATGGGCAGATAGATGGTGACCCGATCGCCTTTCTTGACGCCGTTTGCCTTGAGGACGTTGGCGAGCTTGCAGACGCGCTCGTGCAATTGGCGGTAGGTGATTTTCTCGTCATGGGTCGGGTCGTCGCCCTCCCAGATGATGGCGATCTGGTCGCCGCGACTATCGAGATGCCGGTCGATGCAGTTGGCGGAGACGTTGAGCGTGCCGTCCTCGTACCATTTGATGGCGACATTGTCGGGCGCGTAGGAGGTGTTCTTGACCTTGGTGTAGGGCCGGATCCAGTCGACGCGCTTGCCGTGCTCACCCCAGAACCCCTCGGGATCTTCGACGCTCCGCTTGTACATGGCGAGGTAGGTGGCGTTATCGACCCAGGCCCGGTTGGCCCAGCTGGTCTCGACCTCGTGTACCTTCACCTCGGACATCGTCTGCTCTCCTCACATGCGCCTGCCGGTACTCGCTGAGATATTAGGTGTGGCCCGGGGAGGGCCGCAACCCATACCTACGCGCGACCTTAGTCACACCGCTGGCGCCGGCCCGGTGGCTCGGCTATCCATGCGGGCAGGGACCGGCTGATCTTCGGTCCACAATCAACGGATTCCGATGCAGCCTCGCGGACTCCCTCCTCTGGCCCAGATCCTGGCGATCGTCGGGCTCGGCGCCTTCTGGGGCATTTCGCCGACATTCTACAAGCTGATGGCCAGGGAGGGCATTCCCGTCAGCCATGTCGTCGTGCTTTCGGGGTTGGGCGTGGGCTCGGGGCTCGCGCTCCTGCGCTGGCTGACGACGGGCCGGCTGGGGTTCACGCGGGCCGAGGCCCTCTACGGCCTCGGCTGCGGTCTGCTCCTCAATGTGCCGTTTGCCATGGGGCTCTGGCTTGCCCGCTACCTTCCGGTGACCGTCTTCGCGGTCATTTCGTCGATGGCACCCTTCTGCAGCTACGGCCTCGCCCTGCTGTTTCGGCGCGAAGGCCCGAGCACACTTCGCCTGTTTGCGCTCGCGGCCGGTTTCCTGTCGAGCGCGACGCTCATCGTGACGCGACCCGAGGCCAGCGATCTGTCGGTGTCGGGCTGGACGCTCCTCGCTCTCCTCCCAACGGTGCTCTATGCTTTCTATGGCTTGTTCGCATCGATGGCTTGGCCAAAGGGCATGGACACACTGACGGCCGGTGCCGTCGAATCCTGGGCCTCGGCACTTCTGGCGCTACCGTTTCTGATCCTGTTGCAGCCGATTACCGGCGTGGCGGATTTTCACTGGGGCTATTGGACCGTCGGCGTCATCACCCTCATCTGGGTGGTCGAGCGGATCGCCTACTTCACCATGATCCAGCGCTCCGGGCCGGTGACGACGGCCCAGGCGGTCTACGTCGCGACGCCGTCGGGAGTCCTCTTCGGCGCTTGGCTGTTCGGCGAGCAGATCGATGTCTGGCTGATCGCCTGTCTTGGTCTTCTCTTGTTGGCGCTCTATCTCAACAACCGCGCCCTGACGACCGCGAAGCTGGAGACAAAAGAGGCTTGAGGCAGCGGTCGTCGATGCCGGGGCACTGCGATGACCACCTTTGACCGCGGCCTGGGTTGCGACTATAGAATAGTTCTAAATTGAGGCCCTGTACCGCTTCCCCAAGCGGGCAAACCGAGGAGGCCACGATGTTCATTCAGACCGAGGCCACGCCAAATCCGGCGACCTTGAAGTTCATACCCGGTCGGGCCGTTCTTGCGGCCGGCACGCTCGATTTCCGGTCGGCCGCCGAGGCGGCCCAATCGCCGCTCGCCCAGAGGCTGTTCTCCATTGACGGTGTCAGCGGCGTCTTCCTCGGGACTGACTTCATCTCGGTCACCAAGGACAAGGCCGAGTGGCAGCATATCAAGCCGGCGGTGCTCGGCATCATCATGGAGCACTATCTGTCGGGCGCGCCGGTGGTGACAGACGGCGCTCAGGCGGTGGCCGACACGGCGGAGGATTTCGCACCCGAGGATCAGGAGATCGTCGATACGATAAAAGAGCTGATCGAGACGCGCGTGCGCCCGGCCGTTGCCCAGGACGGCGGCGACATCGTCTTTCATGGCTTCCGTGATGGCATCGTCAGCCTGCAGATGCGCGGTGCCTGCTCGGGCTGTCCGAGCTCCACGGCGACGCTCCGGCATGGCATCGAGAATCTCCTGAAGCACTTCGTGCCCGAGGTACAAGAGGTTCGGCCCGTCTGAGGATTTGGCCGGCGGACGCCGTCATGCGATTGCTCGCCATCGATACCTGCTTCGGCGGTTGCTCGGCTGCGGTGGCAGCCGATGGGGCAATCCTGGCCTCGGCCTATCGGGAGCTGCGGACGGGCCATGCGGAGGCGCTCGTGCCGATGATCGGGCGTGTCCTCGACGACGCCGGCCTCGCCCCCAGAGACATCGATCGCATTGCCGTCACCCAGGGCCCGGGCACGTTCGCCGGCATGCGCATCGGGCTGGCCGCAGCCGAGGGACTCCGCATGGCAACCGCGGCCGTGCTGGTGCCCGTTTCGAGTCTCTGGGCCATCGGCCAGCGTGTTCTCGCCGAACGGCGTCCGGACATTGGCCCGCGCCGGCTTGCCGTTGTGGTCGATGCCGGGCGGGGGCAGGTCTATGTCGAGATCCTGGATGGCGAGGGTCGGTCGACCGGTGGACCGATGCTCGCCGCCATAGATGCCGTCGCCGGGCAGTTGGCAGGGCGGCCAACGGCGCTTGCCGGCTCGGGAGCCCGGCTCTTGGCCAAGGGTGAGCACGCCAAGGTGATTTTGGACGGCATCGAGCCTCGGGCGGCCGACTTCGCCCGACCGGCTTCACTCTTCCCGGAGTATCCACGTCCCGTTCGGCCTCTCTATTTCAGGCCAGCCGATGCCGTCGTTCAAGCCCCGCCGGCCGGGCTAAGAGCCTGATGTCGACGCCGCCGCCGGACCTCGAGATCGGTCGAGCGGGAGCACCTTCAGCAGGCGCCTTCGCCGAGCTGCACCGGATGTGCTTTGCCGACCCATGGTCGCGGGAGGCGTTCGAGCGCTTGCTGGCGCTGCCGGCGACGATCGCCCTTGCAGCCCGACAGGGCGCGGATACAGTCGGCCTCGTTCTCTCGCAATGCGTCACAGATCAAGCCGAGATCGTGACGCTGGCTGTGTCGCCCGAACAGATGCGACATGGCATTGCCAGCGCCTTGGTCCGCCGGCTTCTCGATGAGCTCGCGGCTCAGGACGTCGAAACTTTGTTTCTCGAGGTCGCCGCCAACAATACAGCCGCCCGTGCCCTCTACCGGAGTCTGGGTTTTGCCGAGGTGGGGCAGCGGCGAGGCTACTACGTGCGCGAGGGAGCCCCTGCCGTAGACGCGATCATGATGGCCCGCCCGGCCTGCCGGCTGCCGCGGGCATCAGCCGATTGAGGGAGACGGTCCGACCGGTTAGGCTCATCAAATGCGATCAGCCCTCTCAGCGAGCACGGGTGGACTGGAGCGACTGGCGTCTGGCGTCGCCCGTCTGGGCCGTGTGATGATGGCAGGCGTCGCCATCGCGGTCTCGTCGCAGGCGACGGGTCAGTCCAGCGCAGAGGTCGACCTGACACTCGTGCTCGCCGTCGACTGCTCCTACAGCGTCGACGACGGCGAATTTGCCCTGCAGATGCAGGGGCTGGCGCGGGCCTTCGTCAGTCATGAGGTGGCGGCGGCGATTGCCAGCGGTGCCAAGGGACGGATCGCCGTCACGCTGGTGCAATGGGCCGGCTATGGCGAGCAGCAGGTCGTGGTGCCTTGGACGGTCGTGGCGAATGACGGCTCCGCGGAGCGATTGGCACTTGCCATCGATGCGGCGCCGCGGCGCATCGGTCCGGGTTCGACGTCGATCAGCTCGGCGCTCGACTTCGCCATGCGCGTCTCGATGTCGTCGCCGTATCGAGGCCAGCGGGCCGTCATAGACATCTCCTCGGACGGCACGAACAACAACGGGGCGCCGCCGGATGCCTCGCGCGACCGCGCCATCGTTGCCGGCAGAACCGTCAACGGCCTCGTCATCATGAGCGAGGTGTTCTATCTCGACATCTACTTCAAGAACCACGTCGCTGGCGGCCGTGATCATTTCGTCGAGCGGGCTGATACATACGCCGACTATGGCGAAGCCATCCTGCGAAAGCTGGTCAAGGAGATCTCGCGGCCGACCGCGTGAGGCGGCGGCGTCTCTGTGAAGAAGGGGGGGAAGCGGCATGATCGCGTGGCGGGCGGGGGTCGTTCTGGCTCTCTTTTTCGCGATGACGTTTCCCCTGATGCCGCTGCAGCTCTTGCTCGTGCGAACGGGCTCGCGGTGGGCACGGACCTTCCCGCATTGGTATCACAAGAAGGTCTGTCGCCTGCTCGGCATTCGGATCAATCTCGACGGCATGATCGCATCTGGGCGTCCTGTTCTCCTGATCGCCAATCATGTCTCGTGGCTCGATATCCCAGTCCTCAGTGCAGTGGCGCCCCTCTCCTTCATCGCCAAGCAGGAAGTCGCCCGCTGGCCGTTCGTCGGCTGGCTCGCCAAGCTGCAGCGCTCGGTGTTCGTCGATCGTGACCGGCGCTCGGCGGTGGCGAGCCAGGCGACGGAGATCGCGGAGCGCCTGGAGGCTGGCGAGACGATCGTGCTGTTCGCGGAGGGGACGACGGGGGACGGCTTCAAGGTGCTGCCGTTCAAGAGCTCGCTGCTCGGGGCGGCGCTGCCCACTCGCCTGCGCCCGCATCGGCCGGACATCGCCGTCCAGACATTGGCCATCTGCTATCCGAGGATCTGCGGTTTGCCGATCGGTCGCGAGAACATGCCGTTGATCGCCTGGTATGGCGACATGGACGTGCCTGGCCATGCCTGGGGTGTCCTCAAGGCCGGTCCCGTCGATGCCGCCGTCACGATCGGCCCACCCCTCGACTACGAGCGGATCGGCAATCGCAAGTCAGTCGCACGCTATGCCGAGGGTGAGGTGCGGGCGGCCATGCGGGCCGCCTTCCGGCCATCCCTGCAGCCAGCCTCCGACCGGCCTTCACTGGACGTTGGCGAAGCTGGAGGCTAAGGGACGGGAGCATGCAGACTTTGGAAAAAGACCCGATCCCCGCAGCCGAGGAGATCAAAGACGGCAGCCCGACCGGGCGAGCGCTCTACGTCAAGACCTATGGCTGCCAGATGAATGTTTACGACAGCGAGCGCATCGCCGAGGCCATGGCGCCCCGCGGCTACTATACCGTGGCCGAGCCCGAGGCGGCCGATGTCGTGGTGCTGAACACCTGCCATATCCGCGAGAAGGCGGCCGAGAAGGTCTACTCCGAGATCGGCCGTCTCAACCAGCTGAAACAGGCCCGACTCCGCGAAGGGCGACCCCTCAATATCGCCGTGGCCGGCTGTGTCGCCCAGGCCGAAGGTGCCGAGATCATGACGCGGGCTCCCGCCGTCGACATCGTCGTCGGTCCGCAAAGCTATCACCGCCTGCCCGATCTGCTGTCGGCCCTTGCGCGCGAGGGGCTACCTCAGCTCGACACCGAGTTTCCCGCTGACGGCAAGTTTCAGCATCTGCCGCCCCGCGCTCCGGCTCGCTCACCATCGGCCTTCCTCACGGTGCAGGAAGGATGCGACAAGTTCTGTACCTTCTGTGTCGTTCCCTATACACGCGGGGCCGAGGCGTCACGGCCTGTTCGGGCGCTGCTCGACGAGGCGGAGCGTCTGGCCGAGGGGGGCGTGCGGGAGCTGACGCTGCTCGGGCAGAACGTCAATGCCTATCACGGGGACGGGCCCGACGGACGCGTCTGGACGCTTGCCGAGCTGCTCGCCGCGCTCGCTCGGATCGACGGTATCGATCGTCTCCGCTACGTCACCAGCCATCCACGCGACATGGATGATGGATTGATTGCAGCGCACGCGGGGATCGAGAAGCTGATGCCCTATCTGCATCTGCCATTCCAAGCCGGCGCCGATCGCATCCTCGCGGCCATGAACAGGAAGCATACGGCGAACGACTATCGGCGGCTCGTCGAGCGACTGCGAGAAGCACGCCCCGATCTTGCCCTGTCGACCGACGTGATCGTCGGTTTTCCGGGCGAGACGGACGACGAGTTCCAGGCGACTCTCGATCTCGTCTCCGAGATCGGTTTTGCCCAGGCCTTCTCCTTCAAATACAGCCCCCGTCCGGGAACCCCGGCCGCCGAGATGGGTGACCAGGTCGATGAGGCGGTGAAATCCGATCGGCTGGCGCGATTGCAGGAGCTGATCGAGCGTGGCCAGGCCGCCTTCAACACCGCCTGTGTCGGGCGCGTGCTGCCGGTTCTGTTCGAGAGGGCCGGCCGCAAGCCGGGCCAGATCGTCGGCCGGTCGCCGTATCTGCAACCCGTCCATGTGACGGCCGGGCCGGAGCTCGTTGGCAAGACCTCGCCGGTTGAGATAACATCCGGTCGACCGAACAGTCTTGGCGGCGTCTTGGTTCAGTCTCGGTCCTGAAACAGCCGGCCGGCGTGAACGAAGGAGACCAGATTGGCAGGATTTCGCGATCCAGCCGACCTAAGCCCCTCCAAGGGCAGCAAGGCGCAGAAATCGGAGCGGCGGCTGACCATTCCGTTCGAGGACAATCGCGTTGTTGCCAGCCTGTTCGGACATTACGACGCCAATCTCGCGGTGCTCGAGGATAGGCTCGGCATCGGTGCCGTTGCGCATGGCAACGTCGTGACTTTGACCGGACCATCCGACAGCATCGAGATCGCGCGCGAGGTGCTCGAGGAGCTCTACGAGCGGGCCCGGGCCGGTGAGGTCATCGGGCAGGCCGATGTCGACGGCGCCCTCAGGCATTCGAGAAAGAGCGATGGCGTGACGAAGTCGGGCCAGCCAGCGACCGCGACCGGGACGGCTGCCAAGTCGCAGATCAAGACCCGGAAGCGGCTGATTACCGCCCGCACCCGCATGCAATCCGCCTACATTCAGGCCCTCGAGCAAAAGGACCTGGTCGTCGCCACCGGACCGGCGGGAACCGGCAAGACCTATCTTGCCGTGGCCTATGCGGCAGCGTTGCTCGAGCGCGGCACGATCGAGCGGATCATCCTGTCGCGGCCGGCGGTTGAGGCGGGCGAGCGGCTGGGTTTTCTGCCGGGCGACATGCGCGAAAAGGTCGACCCCTATCTCAGGCCGCTCTACGACGCCCTCGACGATGTGCTGCCACCCGAGAAGGTCGAGCGTGGCCTGGAGACCGGCGAGATCGAGATCGCGCCCCTGGCGTTCATGCGTGGTCGGACGCTCTCTCACGCCTTCATCATCCTGGACGAGGCGCAGAACACGACCTCGATGCAGATGAAAATGTTCCTTACCCGTTTGGGCGAAGGCTCGCATATGGTCGTCACCGGCGATCCGACCCAGGTCGATCTGCCACCCGGCCAGGTCTCGGGCCTGGCGGAGGCCATTCAGCTGCTCGACGGCATCGATGACATTGCCACCATCCGCTTCTCGCAGCAGGACGTCGTGCGTCGCGAGCTGGTCGCCAAGATCGTTGCGGCCTACGAGAAGGCGAAGCGGTAGTCACACATGACCGCACGGAATGGGAAGGGTCGGACCAGCGACCACGGTGAGAGCGGCACATCGGTCGAGGTGATCGTGGACCACGGCGCCTGGGTCGATCGTGTGGATGCCGACCGACTGGTCGAGCTGGCCCGTGCCGCAGCCGGCAACAGGAGGGGCGATATCGCCATCTCGCTGTCAAGCGACCAGAGCGTCCAGAACTTGAACCGGACCTACCGGGACCTCGACAAGCCGACCAATGTTCTCTCTTTCCCAGGGGCAGCGGATGACTTGGGCCACGGAATCCGGCATCTGGGCGATGTCATCCTGGCCTTCGAGACGTCCGTGAAGGAAGCCTCTGAACTCGGCATAGAGCTCGCCGACCATGCGGCGCATCTCGTCGTGCATGGCGTCCTGCACTTGCTCGGCCACGATCATCAAACCGAAGGCGAGGCCGAGACGATGGAAGCGGAGGAGCGGCGGGTTCTGGCCGGTTTCGGCATCAGCGACCCTTATGCCAGGCAAGGTGACGTGATCATGGTGGCCGAGGATGGTTGACGAGTCCGCATCGAAGCAGGACGGCGGCTACGCGGCCGATCCTCCATCGCAGGGCGTGTCGCCGATCGGCTGGCTCAACCGGCTCATGACGCGACTCGGATTCCAGGAAGCCCCGACGATGCGCGGCGTGCTCGAGAAGGCCCTGGACGAGGCAAGCCATGGAGGCCTGACACTCGCACCTTCCCAACGCGAGATGTTGTTGCGGACGATGCGCTTCGGCGAGCTCAGGGTCGATGACGTCATGGTGCCGAGGGCCGACATCATCGCCGTCGACGAGAGCGCGACGCTCGGCGAGCTGCTGGCCGAGTTCCGCCGCGCCGAACATTCGCGACTTCCCGTCTATCACGAGACGCTCGATGATCTCCGCGGCATGGTCCACATCAAGGACCTTCTGGCCTGGATCGTCGACAAGGCGTTGGGGCGCGAGACCACTGAGATCGATCGGACCGTGGCAGACGATCCACACGCCGTGCTCGCAAGCCTGACGAGCGCCGAGCTTGCGAGGGTCGACCTCTCGCAAGAGCTCAAGTCGGTGAAGATCCGCCGATCGGTGCTGTTCGTGCCGCCGTCTATGCCCGCGCTCAATCTTCTGCTCCGGATGCAATCGACTCACGTGCATCTGGCGATGGTGATCGACGAGTATGGCGGCACGGACGGGCTGGTATCGATCGAGGATCTGGTCGAACAGATCGTCGGCGACATCGAGGACGAGCATGACGACGACGAGGGGCTGTTGGTCGAGGATCCCGTGCAGGGCCTGATCGCTTCGGCCCGGGCGCCGATTTCGGAGCTCGAAAGCCGCTACTCGGTCCGGCTCGTCGACGAGGAGGAGGCCGAGGACATCGATACGCTCGGCGGCTTGATCGCCATCATGGCTGACCGCGTTCCTGTGCGCGGCGAGTTGATCGCCCATCCGGCCGGTCTCGAATTCGAGATCCTCGAGGCGGACCCGCGCCGGGTCAAGAAGGTCAAGGTGATCGATCGGCGGAAGGCCGGTGAAATCCAAGCGCCTCTCGGTTCGCCGGAGCATGGCTGAGCAGGGATTGCCCTTGGGCCTGGTGTCGGGCGCGGGTTGGCGCTCGGCCATGCTGCGCTGGCTCATCGCCCTGGTGCTAGGGGCACTGTCGGTGGCAGGTCTCTCTCCTCTGGCGTTGTGGCCGGTGTTCTTTGTGACGCTGACAGGTCTCGTGCTGCTCCTCGATGCGGCGGCCGGGACGGCACGAGTCGGAGATGCTCGGTCCTGGCCGCTTCGGTGCCGGGCGGCGGCGGCGGTCGGCTGGTGGTTCGGCTTCGGGTATTTTCTCGCCGGCCTGTATTGGATCGGCCTCGCCTTCCTGGTCGAGGCCGAGAAGTTCGCCTGGCTGATGCCGTTCGCGGTGACGGTCCTACCGGCGGGGCTGGCGCTGTTCTTTGCTCTAGGAGCAGCGGCGGCTCGATTGGCTTGGACACCTGGTCTGGGGCGCGTGCTGGCCCTTGCCGCGGCCCTCGGCGTGACCGAGTGGTTGCGCGGCAATGTGCTGACGGGATTCCCGTGGAACGCCCTCGGCTATGCGCTGACCGGCAACGACTACATCATGCAAGTCGCAAGCCTTGTCGGCGTGACAGGGCTGAGCTTTCTCGCCGTTCTGGTATTCGCGCTTCCGGCCGCAGCCCTCGGTCAGGACGGACTGTGGTGCCAGCTCAGGGTCACAGTTGGTGCGATTGGCGCCTCGGTCATCCTGCTCGGGGCGTTTCACGCGTTCGGCGCCTGGCGGCTCTCGTCCGACGAGCCGGCACCGCAGGGCTCGGGCCGCTTGCGTCTGGTGCAGCCGAATATCCCGCAAGCCGAGAAATGGGTAGGCGACAACCGGCAGCGGATCTTCGAAACATATCTCGACCTCTCGCGCCGGGATCCACATGGCCAGATGTCGGGGTTCAACGGCGTCACGCATGTCGTGTGGCCGGAATCCTCGCTCCCTTTCCTGATGCTGCAGACGCCTTCCGCGCTCCGAGCGATCGGCGACCTTCTGCCCGACGACGTCGTGCTGATCACGGGTAGTCTTCGGGCGAAGACAGCGGCGGACGGCTCGCTGGTCGAGACCGATGGGCTCTATACGATCTACAATGACATTGCCGTGCTCGACGGCACCGGTCGTCCAGTCGCGACCTTCGACAAGATGCATCTTGTGCCTTTCGGCGAGTATCTGCCGGCACAGCAGGCACTCGAGTCGATCGGTCTCGAGCAGTTGACCCGGCTCAAAGGCGGGTTCGCGGCCGGCATCGGGCCGCGCGCCCTCACCGTGCCGGGCCTGCCACCGGTCATACCCCTGGTGTGTTACGAGGCGATCTTTCCAGAGGAAATTCGGCCAACGGCAGACGAGAGCTGGCTCCTGAACCTGACGAACGACGCGTGGTTCGGCATGAGTTCCGGCCCCTATCAACATCTCCAGCAGGCGAGATTGCGGGCGGTCGAGCAGGGTCTGCCTGTTGTACGCGTGGCCAACACGGGCATTTCGGCCGTGATCAGCGCTCGGGGCCGGGTGCTCGAGCGGTTGCCACTCGGCGCTGCCGGCGTGATCGAGTCAGCATTGCCAGGTCGGCTACCGACGACGATCTATGGTCGTGTGGGCGACCTTGGGCTTTTGACACTGTGTCTGTGTGCGATTGCCGGAATGCGTCGAGCGTTGATACGGGATCGACAAGTGACTCGCACCAGGTAGCTCGCATTTCCAGCTCCGGCGCCTTTCGTACGAAACTTATTCCAACAAATTCGAACCTGATTGCGCCGCGTCTCGCCGGCGGTAGCGATTGGCGAGAGCATTTGCGGCAAATGGGTAATTCAATTTCTCTTGCTACGCATAGATAGCTTTTGTATTGCCACATGTTTGGAACAACGATGTTACACAGGAACGTTCATGGCGCGGCTATCTCGACAAGCAGCAACGAAGCGCGTTAAGCCGAAGGAAACCGGCTTGATCGATTTTGTCGTTGGCGAGCGGTTGAGAGATCTGCGCATCGAGCGCGACATCAGCCAGCGGGACCTGGGACAGCGGATCGGCGTAACCTTCCAGCAGGTGCAGAAGTACGAGCGGGGCATGAACCGCATCACGGTCGCCCGCCTCGCCGAAATCTGCAAGTCACTCAATGTCGGCTTTGACTATTTCCTTACCGGCGCCGATCAGAACGCTGGTGCTGGCCTTGCCGAAAGTGGAGCGAGCCCTCTTGCTCCAGGGCTGAGCGACGAGGAGCGAGCCATGCTGAAGGCATTTCGCCGTGTTAGCTCGGCA
Source organism: Hyphomicrobiaceae bacterium (assembly GCA_041397825.1). Lineage (GTDB taxonomy): Bacteria > Pseudomonadota > Alphaproteobacteria > Rhizobiales > Hyphomicrobiaceae > JANNSX01. The sequence continues at coordinate 262,165 of JAWKVX010000006.1, read as the reverse complement.
CGTCGGCGGAAAACGATCCTTGGTCTGATCAAGGAAATGGCGGAGCAGCTGGACGACTAGTCGCGGCCGTCGACGGCGATGAGGCGGTGTCCGCATGGGACGACGCTGGGGGAGCGGTGTCGGGACCTTCTGCGCTGCTCGGCCGAGCGATTCATCAACGTCTTGGCGAGAGGCGATATTGCTCACATGGAAGCACACGGCCCGGCGAGCGGTTCTGAGCCAGGCCGCTTGACCGGTTGCCCGTTCCCTGCAAGGACTTCGCCGCTATCAAGACAGCTAGCCAAGGGAGGGGGGCGTGGCCCGCCGGTCTTATCTCTTCACGAGCGAGTCGGTTTCCGAAGGGCATCCGGACAAGGTTTGCGACCGGATCTCGGATGAGGTCGTTGACGCGTTCTATCGCGAGGGCGCCAGGGAGGGTCTCGACCCTTGGGGGCTCAGGGCCGCCTGCGAGACGCTCGCGACGACGAATCGTGTCATCATCGCCGGCGAGTACCGCGGGCCGAGCGGCGTCACCGTCGCCTACATCGAGGAACTGGTTCGCAAGGCCATCCGCGATATCGGCTACGAGCAGTCAGGCTTCCACTGGGCCAATGCCAACATCGAAGTGCTGCTCCACGGACAGTCCTCCGACATCGCCCAGGGCGTCGATGCCCGGCAGCCGACCAATGCCGAAGAAGGCGCGGGCGACCAGGGCATCATGTTCGGCTATGCCTGCCGGGAGACGCCGGAGCTGATGCCGGCGCCGATCCACTACAGCCACCGGATCCTCGAAGATCTGGCCCGGGCCCGGAAGGCCGGTGAGGGTGACGCGGCGATGCTCGGCCCGGACAGCAAGAGCCAGGTCACGGTTCGCTACGAGAATGGCAAGCCGGTCGGCGTCTCGGCCATCGTCGTCTCCCACCAGCACATCATCGAGGATCTCTCGTCGCGACAGGTCCGGGAGATTGTCGAGCCGTTCGTTCGAAAAGCGATCCCCGACGGATGGATCGGCAAGGACACGGTCTGGCACATCAATCCGACAGGCAAGTTCTTCATCGGCGGTCCCGATGGCGACTGCGGACTGACGGGCCGCAAGATCATCGTCGACACCTATGGTGGGGCCGCGCCGCATGGTGGCGGAGCCTTCTCCGGCAAGGATCCGACAAAGGTCGACCGCTCGGCGGCCTATGCGTGCCGGTATCTCGCCAAGAACGTGGTTGCAGCGGGGCTCGCCGACCGCTGCACGATCCAGATCTCCTATGCGATCGGCGTCGCGCGGCCGCTGTCGCTCTACGTCGATCTGCACGGCACGGGCGAGGTCGACGAGGCCAAGCTCGAGACCGTGCTTGCCGAGATCATGGATCTGACCCCTCGCGGTATCCGCAAGCATCTCGACCTGAACAGGCCGATCTATGCGCGCACCTCCGCCTATGGTCATTTCGGTCGGCGGCCGGACGACGACGGCGGCTTCTCCTGGGAGCGCACCGATCTCGCCGAGAAGATCAAAAGTGCCTGCCGTTGAGCGGCCATCCCCGGGTGGACCGCCTGCCGGCGTCAGACTCGACCGCAGCTTCTATGGACGGCAGAAGGGGAGGCCGCTTCGGCCCCAGCAGGCCGAGCGGCTCGAGCGCCTGCTGCCCGAGCTGCGCATCGATCTCGAATCGGCTCCGCCAAAGCCGCTGACCTGTCTTTTTTCCCGGCCCGTCGGCGAGGTCTGGCTCGAGATCGGCTTCGGCAGCGGCGAGCACCTCGTTCACCACGCCCAGCGCCAACCCGAGGTCGGATTCATCGGGGTCGAGCCGTTCATCAACGGTCACGCCACACTGCTCGAGCGGGTCGAGCAGCTTGGTCTCAGCAATGTTCGTGTCCTCGACTACGAGGTGGCCCCGCTGCTGAACTGGTTACCGGAGCGCTCGCTTGCTCGCGTCTTCGTGCTCTATCCGGATCCGTGGCCGAAACGCCGGCACCAAAAGCGACGGCTGATCTCGCCGGCCAACCTGAGGCGTCTCGCAAGGGTGATGCAACCCGGAGCAGACCTCCAGATCGCGACGGATATCGAGGGCTATGCGGCGACGTCGTTGGCAGCGGCTCTTGGGAGCGACGATTTCACCTGGCTGGCGGCCGGGCGAGAGGATTGGCGGCGTCCCTTCCCGGACTGGCCCGGCACCCGCTACGAGAGGAAGGCTGTCGCCGCCGGTCGCCGGCCCATTTACCTCACGTTTCGGCGCCGCTGAGGCTTGGATGCAGGCGAAAATGTGACGTCGGTATTTTTCTGCTTGAATGTGCTGTTTGTGCCGCCTATATTCGCCCTGCTCATGATCATCTCAACTTCGAGAGCGAGCCTTCGGGTCCGCTCTTTTTGTTTGGGTCGCTGGTTTCCGGCGGCCAACGGTGCCCCATGCGGGAAGTTGACACACCTGCCGAGAATGGCTTGGACGCGCCGCTCCCACGATTCAGCCGGGAGACCGGGCTGGCGGGCCGCGTTGCTGACCTCGCCGAGCCTGTACTCGGTGAGCTCGGATTCAGGCTCGTGCGCGTCTCGGTCTCGGGTCGCGACGGCCACACCGTGCAAATCATGGCCGAGCGTGAGGACGGCTATCTCAATGTCGACGAGTGCGCGGTCATCTCCCGCGAGCTCTCACCGGTGCTCGATGCCTATGATATGATCGCCGGCAGCTACCGGCTCGAGATCTCCTCGCCTGGAATTGACCGCCCGCTGGTTCGTCCGATCGACATCGAGCGCTGGGCGGGCCAGGAGGCGAGGATCGAGCTGGCCGGCCCCGTCGACGGCCGGAAGCGCTTGCGGGGCACGCTCGAGGGCTACAGCGATGGCGAGATCCGTCTCGTCGTCGATCTGCCGGAGCTCGATGGCCCCCGGGTCATCGGTATCAAGCCCGAGCTGATCGCCTCGGCCAAGCTGGTCATGACCGACGAATTGATGCGAGCCGCTGCCGAGCGGTGGTCCAAGAAGAAGGGCCCCGTCGCCGGCGAGGGGCAAGAGATCGAATTGGAATTGGAGAACGAAGATGGCGCAGGTAGGCGTGAGCGCAAATCGGCTGGAGCTGCTGCAGATCGCCGACGCGGTGGCGCGCGAGAAGTCGATCGACAAGCAGATCGTCATCGCAGCCATGGAGGACGCCATTCAAAAGGCGGCTAAGTCCCGTTACGGCGCCGAAAACGAGATCAAGGCCCAGATCGATCCCAAGACCGGCGAGATGCGGCTTGCGCGTCTGCTCGAGGTCGTCGAGCAGGTCGAGAACGAGGCCACGCAGATCACGCTCGGCGATGCCAAGCGCCGCAACCCGGACGCCAAGGTCGGCGACTTCATTTCCGAGAGCCTGCCGCCGATCGAGTTCGGCCGCGTCGCGGCGCAGAATGCCAAGCAGGTGATCGTGCAGAAGGTGCGCGAGGCCGAGCGCGAGCGTCAGTTCAACGAGTTCAAGGATCGCGTCGGCACCATCGTCAACGGCGCCGTCAAGCGCGAGGAGCACGGCCACGTCATCGTCGACCTCGGACGGGCCGAAGGCATCGTCAGGCGCGAGGAGAAGCTGCCACGCGAGGCATTCAAGTACGGCGATCGCATTCGTGCCTATATCTACGATGTCCGGAGGGAGGTGCGCGGGCCGCAGATCTTCCTGTCCCGCACGCGCTCCGAGTTCATGGCCAAGCTGTTTGCCCAGGAGGTGCCCGAGATCTACGACGGTATCGTCGAGATCAAGTCGGTCGCCCGCGATCCCGGCAGCCGCGCCAAGATCGCGGTGAAGTCGCGGGACAGCTCGATTGATCCGGTCGGCGCTTGCGTCGGCATGCGCGGCCAGCGCGTGCAGGCGGTCGTCGGCGAGCTGCAGGGCGAGAAGATCGACATCATCCAGTGGTCGGACGACGCGCCGACCTTCATCGTCAACGCACTGGCACCGGCAGAGGTGACGAAGGTCGTGCTTGACGACGAGAACCAGCGCATCGAGGTGGTGGTGCCGGACGAGCAACTATCGCTTGCCATCGGCCGGCGCGGCCAGAACGTGCGTCTGGCCTCCCAGCTCTCCGGCTGGGACATCGACATCATGACGGAGCAGACGGAGCAGGAGCGTCGGCAGAAGGAGACGGCGGAGCGCACGCAGCTCTTCATGGAGGCGCTCGATATCGACGATTTCATCGCGGCGCTGCTCGTTACCGAAGGTTTCGCGACGGTCGAGGAGATCGCCTATGTCGATCCGGCCGAGGTCACCACGATCGAGGGCTTCGACGAGAACATGGCGAGCGAGATCCAGGGCCGTGCGAAGGAGTATCTCGAGCGCAAGGAGGCCGAACTCGACGAGCGGCGCCGCGAGCTCGGTGTTGCCGACGAGCTGCTGAGCGTGCCCGGTGTCACAACCGCGATGCTGGTGGCTTTCGGCGAGAACAGCATCAAGACCGTCGAGGATCTGGCCGATTGCGCCCGTGATGATCTCGAGGGGTGGTACGAGAAGACCGGCACGGAGACGAAGCACCACCCGGGCGTGCTGGAGAAGTTCGATCTGTCTCGGCAGGAGATCGAGGACCTCATCATGTCCGCCCGTGTCGTTGCCGGCTGGGTGGCCGTCGAGGACATTGTCCGGCCGGTCGCCGAGGAGACGGCTGAGACCGAGGATGCCGATCAGACGCCGCAGAGCGAGGCGGAGGCCTTGTTTGCGAGCCGTCGCGAGAGTGCGTCGTGAGGACGCTTGAAGGAAGAGGCGAGGCCGGTGAGTTCGGCGCAGCACAGGGCTCCTTCGGAGCAAGTCATGGAAATCGCGGCCGGTGCGCCCGAGCGGCGGTGCGCGGTGACGCGCGCTGTCTTGCCTGCGGGCGAGTTGATCCGATTCGTCGCGGGCCCTGATGGCGCGATTGTCCCCGACCTTGCCAGAAAGCTGCCTGGACGCGGTGTCTGGGTCACCTGCTCTCGGGATCGTATCGACGAAGCCGCCGCGAAAGGCGTGTTCTCTCGCTCTTTGAAGGCCGCGGTCTCGGCCCCGGCCGACCTCGGGGCCTCTGTCGAGGCCTTGCTGCGTCGGCGCTGTCTCGACTATCTCTCGCTCGCCAATAAGGCGGGTGAGGTGGTTGCCGGGGCCTACAAGCTCGAAACAGCTCTCGGAAAGGGCCAGATCCGCGCCTTGTTGCATGCCCGCGAGGCCGCTGAGAATGGCCGGCAGCCTCTCGACCGAAGGCTCCGCGCGACGGCTCCCGATGCGCCTGCGCCGATTGGGCTCTTCACGTCAGCGGAATTGAGTTTGGCATTGGGGCGGTCAAATGTGGTACATGCTGGCCTGAAGGGCGGCGGCATGAGCCGCAAGCTGTTGAGCGAGGTGCGACGCTTGGGGCTCTACATCGGGCTCGAAGCGGCGGCGCTTGCGCATTTTTTGGATAATGGCGGCACGGTAAGCGAATGACGGAAACGAAAGAGCCAGCAGACAAGACCGGAGCGGCTGGCCGTGCAGGCAAGCCCGGCACCCTTCGGATGCAAAAGACCGAGGCGGCCGGGCATGTGAAGCAAAGCTTCAGCCATGGTCGGGTCAAATCGGTCGTGGTCGAGAAGAAGACGCCGCGCAAGCTGGCGATGCCAGGCAAGGCGCCGGCTGCTGCACCAGCGCCGGCCGAGCCCGTCGCCGAGCCGCGAGCCAAGGCGGAGCGAAAGCCCGCCGCGCAGGCTGGCCAGCCCGCGTCCACCCGCCGCGCGCCTGCCCCCATGGAAGGACAGGGCCTCAAGCTCTCTGATGGCGAGCGTGAAGCCAGGATTCGGGCCCTGAACGCTGCCCGAGAGCGCGAGCAGATCGAACGCCGCCGGGCTGAGGAGGAGGCGAAGCTACGCGCTGAGCGCGAGGCCGAGGAGCAGCGTCTGGCGGCAGAGGCCCGGCTGCAGGCGGAAATCGAAGGACGCCGCAAGGCGGCCGAGGAGGTGGCCACGCCAGCGCCGGAGACCGCTCGGGAGGATGCGTCCGTCCGACCGGCGCGGGCTCCTGCACCGCGGTCATCTGCTGCCAAGCCGGCCACGGCCGAGGCGACCGTGGAGGCACGGCGGGGTGATGAAGAGGCCCGGCGTCCGCCATCCAAACGAGGTCCAGAGCGGGTCGAGGAGGAAGCCGACGAGGGCAGCAGCAAGCGCAGCGGCCCTGGCGCCAAGAAAGCCAAGCCGGAGCGGACCCCGGTCAAACGGACCGAGGAGCGCCGCGGCCGCCTGACGATCACCAATGCCTTCGACGACGAGCAGCGGGAACGCTCGCTCGCCTCGCTTCGCCGCAAGCGGGAGCGCGAGAAGATCAAGTCGATCGGCGCGACCCAGGCGCGCGACAAAATCCAGCGCGAGGTCGTCATCCCGGAGGCCATCACCATCCAGGAGCTGTCGAACCGCATGGCCGAGCGCGCGGTCGACATCATCAAATACCTGATGAAGCAGGGCGAGATGCATCAGATCAACGACGTGATCGATGCCGATACGGCCGAGCTCATCGTGCAGGAATTCGGGCATACGTCGAAGCGGGTCGCCGAATCGGACGTCGAGGAAGGCCTGATCGGCGCTTCCGACGTCGATGTCGACAAGGAGCCGCGCGCCCCGATCGTCACGATCATGGGGCACGTCGATCACGGCAAGACGTCGTTGCTCGATGCATTGCGGAAGACCAACGTCGTCGCTGGCGAGGCGGGTGGCATCACGCAGCATATCGGCGCCTACCAGGTGACGACGGACAAAGGCTACAAGATCACATTCATCGATACCCCGGGCCATGAAGCCTTCACGGCGATGCGTGCCCGCGGAGCGAAGGTGACGGATATTGTCGTGCTGGTCGTGGCAGCGGACGATGGGGTGATGCCGCAGACGATCGAGGCCATCAACCACGCCAAAGCGGCCGGTGTGCCGCTCATCGTCGCGATCAACAAGATCGACAAGCCGGCGGCCGACCCGAACCGGGTTCGCAACGAGCTGTTGCGCTACGAGGTGGTGGTCGAGAGCATGTCTGGCGAGGTGCTCGAGGTCGAGGTCTCGGCCTTGAAGGGTACCAATCTCGACAAACTGCTCGATGCGATCTCTCTGCAATCGGAGCTGTTGGAGCTCAGGGCCAATCCGAACCGGTCGGCGGAGGGCGTCGTCGTCGAGGCCAAGCTCGAGGCCGGTCGCGGTCCGGTCGGGACCGTGCTGATCCAGCGCGGCACGCTCAATGTCGGCGATATCATTGTTGCCGGCGCGGCCTGGGGGCGCGTCCGGGCGCTCATCGACGATCACGGCGAGCAGGTCAAGGAGGCCGGGCCATCGGTTCCGGTGGAGGTTCTGGGTTTCTCATCCGCTCCCGAAGCCGGCGATCAGCTCGCCGTCGTCGAGAACGAGGCGCGCGCCCGCGAGATCACTGACTATCGAGTCCGCAAGCGCCGCGAGAGGACGGCAGTTGGTGCCGGCACGACGCGGACGCTCGAGCAGATGATGGCCAACCTCAAAGGTGAGGGCACGCGCGAGTTCACCCTCCTCGTCAAAGGCGACGTGCAGGGCTCGGTCGAGGCCATTACGGCCGCGCTCGAGAAGCTCGGAACCGACGAGGTCGCGGCGCGCGTCATCCATGCCGGTGTCGGTGGCATCACCGAGAGCGACGTGTCGCTGGCGGCGGCCTCGAACGCGGTCATTGTCGGCTTCAATGTGCGCGCCAACGCCCAGGCCCGTCAGGCGGCCGAGCGCGAGGGTGTCGAGATCCGCTACTACGCCATCATCTACGACCTCGTCGACGAGGTGAAGAAGGCGATGTCGGGTCTGCTGGCGCCGACGATGCGTGAGGTTTTCCTCGGCAATGCCGAGATCCTCGAGGTGTTCAACATCTCGAAGGTCGGCAAGGTCGCCGGCTGCCGGATCACCGAGGGCAAGGTCGAGCGCGGCGCTGAGGTCCGTCTCATCCGCGACAACGTCGTCATTCACCGCGGCAAGCTGTCGACCCTGAAGCGCTTCAAGGACGAGGTTCGCGAGGTGCCGGTCGGCCAGGAGTGCGGCATGGCCTTCGAGAATCACCAGGACATCCGCAAGGGCGACACCATCGAGTGTTTCCGGGTGGAGCGGGTGGAGCGGACGCTGTAGCTGCGGTTCGTTGGCTTACGTCGCCAACTTCACCTACCAACGCTCCGACTGCGATGCGTACGCGCGGGCCTATGCGGTGCAGACGGGGTGGACATGGGCCTGATGGTTAATCGAATCGGCGGGCCGTCTCGCTGGTCTGCACCAAAGTCACAACCTAGAGCCAAATCGCCAGAAATGCCCCGCCGCGCGCCAAACAAGCCGTCCGCTCCCTCTCAACGCCAGCTCCGCGTCGGCGAGCTGATCCGTCATTCCCTCGCCGAGATGCTCTCGCGCGGCGACATTCATGACGACGTCATCGAGGCGCATGTCGTGACTATTCCCGAGGTGCGGATGAGCCCGGATCTCAGGCTCGCCACGATCTACCTGATGCCGTTGGGCGGTGAGGATCGCCAGCCGGTGCTCGAAGCCTTCAACCGGCACAGGCGTTACATCCGCGGCGAGATCGCCCACAAGATCAATCTTAAATTCGCACCCGAGATCCGCTTCTCGATCGACGAAACCTTTGATGAGGCTTCTCGCATCGACAGGCTGCTCAGCAGTCCCGAGGTCAAGCGCGACCTCGAGCGGAAGTAGCCACCCAGGATCAGATCATGTCTCGTAAGAAGCGCGGCAATCCGGTGCATGGCTGGCTCGTGCTCGACAAGCCGTCGGGCATGACCTCGACGGCTGCGGTCGGCGCCATCAAGCGGCTCTACAATGCCCAGAAGGCGGGCCACGCCGGTACGCTCGACCCGCTCGCCACCGGCATCCTGCCGATTGCGCTCGGTGAGGCGACGAAGACGGTGCCGTACATCGTCGATGGGGCCAAGAGCTACCGCTTCACCGTACGCTGGGGCATCGAGACGGACACGGACGACAGCGAGGGGCAGGTGACGGCGAGCGGTGGCCGTGTCCCATCGGCGGACGAGATCGTCGAGGTGCTGCCGCGGTTCATGGGCGAAATCCTTCAGCGGCCACCCAGGTACTCGGCCGTCAAGATCGACGGCGAGCGCGCCTACGATCTCGCGCGCGAAGGCGCGACAGTGGAGATCGCCGAGCGGCCGGTCGTGATTGATCGGCTTGAGATCGTCGGCACGACGGGCGACGAGACGGTGCTCGAGGCCGATTGCGGCAAGGGCACCTATGTGCGGGCGCTGGCACGGGATCTGGGCAGGACGCTCGGGACTTATGGGCACGTCACGAAGCTGAGGCGACTCGAGGTCGGCCCGTTCGACGAGCAGGATGCAGTGACGCTCGCTGAGGTGACCGAGGCGGCCGGGCGCCCGGATGCCGCCCGGGAGCTTCGAACCTTGCTCAAGCCGTTGGAGTCCGCACTGACCGACCTCATCGGCCTGTCTGTGAGCCGCGAGGATGCTCTAAGGTTGCGCCGAGGCAACAATGTGTTGCTCAGAGGTCGCGACGCCCCCATCTTCGAAGGGCTGGCCTATGCGACCTCAATGGGTGATCCGGTGGCCCTCGTCTCGGCCGAGCATGGTTACCTCGTGCCCAAGCGGGTCTTCATGTTGGGCTGATGCCGGCTGCCGACTTTCCCCTCGCTTTCCCTGGGCGTTCGTGTATGGTGCGCGCCGCACTCGGACGGCTGGACGACATCCCGGCGTCTCGAGCGCATCGCGAGCATGGCCAGCGGCAAGGCTCGTCTTCATCCCCTCAAAGCAAGAAGGACCATCCGATGTCGGTCACGGCCGAGCGCAAGTCTGAGATCATCAAGAAATACGCGACCAAGGACGGCGATACGGGTTCTCCCGAGGTGCAGATCGCTGTTCTCTCCGAGCGGATCAGCAATCTGACAGAGCACTTCAAGACCCACGTGAAAGACAACCATTCCCGTCGCGGTCTGCTCAAGATGGTGAGCCAGCGGCGTCGTCTGCTCGACTATGTGAAGTCGCGCGACGAGGCCCGCTATCAGTCCATCATCGAGCGCCTGGGCATCCGCCGCTAACGCCCACACTGCAAGCTGCGACCCCGTGATCCGGGGCCGCGGCCTCATGGCCGCCCATCCGGCGCGGTCGCGCGGGCCCGAGGTCGGGGCCGCGCTATGTGCCCAGGGAGAATTCGCTCCCGGGCAATGCGAGATCAGGAAACACAATGTTCGACAAACACACGATCGAGGTCGAGTGGGCCGGCAGGCCGCTCAGGCTCGAAACCGGGCGTATTGCCCGACAGGCAGATGCGGCCGTCCTGGCGCAGTACGGCGAGACGACCGTGCTCGCGACCGTCGTCGCCGCCCGGAGCATCAGGCCCGGCATCGACTTCTTCCCGCTGACGGTCAACTATCAGGAGCGCACCTACGCCGCTGGCAAGATCCCGGGTGGCTATTTCAAGCGCGAGGGTCGGCCGAGCGAGAAGGAAACGCTCGTCTCCCGCCTGATCGATCGTCCGATTAGGCCGCTGTTCGCACCCGGTTTCAAGAACGAGACGCAAGTCGTCGCGACCGTCATGTCGCACGATCTGGAGAATGATCCCGACATCGTCGCCATGGTTGCGGCCTCGGCGGCCTTGACGCTCTCGGGCGTGCCCTTCCTTGGCCCGATCGGCGCAGCGCGCGTCGGCTTCATCAACGGCGAGCCGGTGCTCAACCCGATGATCGACGAGATGCGCGAGAGCCGTCTCGATCTTGTCGTCGCGGGCACCACGGATGCGGTGCTGATGGTCGAGTCCGAGGCCAAGGAGCTGACCGAGGAACAGATGCTCGCGGCCGTAATGCATGGCCACCGCGGGTTCCAGCCCGTGATCGAGGCCATCATCAAGCTCGCCGAGCGGGCTGCCAAGGAGCCGTGGGAGATCAAGGCGGTCGACAACTCGGCCTACGAGGCCAAGGTGGACTCGATCGCCGGTGCGACTCTTCGCGAGGCCTATACCATTCGCGAGAAACAGGTCCGTCAGAACAAGATCGGTGAGGCCAAGGACAAGGTCATGGCCGAGCTCCTTCCCGCCACCGATGACGGTACGGAGAAGGTCAAGATCGCGGGCACGTTCAAGGATCTCGAGAAGGACATCGTTCGCGGCTCGATTCTGAAGACCGGACACCGTATCGACGGCCGCGATCTGAAGACCGTACGGCCGATTCTTTCCGAGGTGCACGTGCTCCCCAGGGCTCATGGCTCGGCGGTCTTCACCCGCGGCGAGACGCAGGCGATCGTCGTCGCCACGCTCGGCACCGGCGAGGATGAGCAGTACATCGACGCGCTCGAAGGCACCTACAAGGAGACGTTTCTCCTTCACTACAATTTCCCGCCCTACTCGGTCGGCGAGGTTGGTCGCATGGGCTCGCCGGGCCGTCGCGAGATTGGGCATGGCAAGCTCGCCTGGCGCGCCATCCACCCGATGCTGCCGAAGCAGGAGGAGTTCCCCTACACGATCCGGGTCGTATCCGAGATCACCGAGAGCAACGGATCGTCGTCGATGGCGACGGTCTGCGGCGCTTCGCTCGCTTTGATGGATGCGGGCGTGCCTCTCAAGGCGCCGGTAGCCGGCATTGCCATGGGTCTCATCAAGGAGGGCGACGAGTTCGCCGTGCTCTCCGACATTCTCGGCGACGAGGATCATCTGGGCGACATGGATTTCAAGGTCGCCGGCACGAAAGATGGCGTCACGTCGCTGCAGATGGACATCAAGATCACGGGCATCACCGAGGAGATCATGCGGGTGGCGCTCGATCAGGCCAGGGCCGGTCGTGTCCATATTCTGGGCGAGATGGCAAAGGCGATCGGCGCGGCGCGGACTGAGCTCGGCGAGCATGCTCCCCGCATCGAGACCATCAAGATTCCGACCGACAAGATTCGCGAGGTGATCGGCTCGGGCGGCTCGGTGATCAGAGGCATCGTCGAGGAGACCGGCGCCAAGATCGACATCGACGATGACGGCACCGTCAAGGTTGCCGCCGCCAAGCTCGCCTCGATCGAGGCGGCCTTGAAGCGGATCCGGGAAATTGCCTCCGATCCAGAGGTCGGCGTCATCTATCGCGGCAAGGTCGTGAAGGTGGTCGAGTTCGGCGCCTTCGTGAATTTCTTCGGCGCGCGCGATGGACTCGTACACATCTCCCAGCTGATCCGCGGGCGGCCGGAAACGGTCGGAGAGGTGGTCAGCGAAGGCCAGGAGGTCTGGGTCAAGCTTCTGGGCTTCGACGATCGCGGCAAGGTCCGGCTGTCGATGAAGGTCGTCGACCAGGCGACCGGCGAGGAGCTGCCGCCGGAGCCGGGTGACGCCGACACGGGCGGCGGCGGTGGCGGTGGCGGCGGTGGCCGCCGGGACCGGGATGGTGGTGGTCGCCGTGAGCGTCGCCGCGATCGTCACTGAGCTGACTCATCTCTCGGGATTTGGAAGGGCCGCCCGGCCGACACCGGGCGGCCTTTTCGTTTTTTCGGTACAGCGTCTCACCATGGAACGGCCGGTTACCATTCATTTACCCTAACTGTTCCTTACCGTGGCACGGCCCACGGTTACCGGCTCAATACTTGAATATACGCTCTTTCAAGATTGAGTTTCCGCGCCGAGGTGGGACCTTGACCGATCTGGTGACCGACGACAGTCCGCCACTCGACTTCAGCGGCAAGGCCAAGCTCCGCCGCTGGTGGAGCCGCAACAAGCCGAGACGGTCGGTCGCCGGGCTGACGGCGCTGCTGGCACTCGTCGCCGGCTACCTGCATTTCGTATTGCTCCCCTCTTACGATGTCGCCACCGAGATCAAGGAGCGCAGAAGCATCCGCGCCGAGGTCGGTCACCTCTTGGATCGGAGTGACTATGCGGCGCTCGAGGCGATGGCCGAATCCTTCCGGAGTGAGAAATCGCGCACCGAGAGCGGCATCTGGAAGCTCACCGTCTACTACAGCGGCATCAGCGCCAAAGCGCGGCTCAGGGGCAAAAGTGATCCGGCCTGGGGCGATCTGTCGGCGAAACTCAAAGCCTGGCAGGAGCAGTATCCTGACAGTCCGACGCCGGTCATCGCCAACGCCATTGCCATGAGGAAATATGCGCAAGCCTTGAAGCCGATCGTCGTCTTCCAGCGGGCCTCGACGGCCGCCCCGAGTGAGGACGAAGTCTTCGTGTCGGCGCTGCGAGCCGACCAGGCCTATCTCGAGCGATACGCTGCCGTTGCCAGTAAGGATCCCCACTTCTACGTCGTATGGTCCAATCTTGCCTTCGCGCTCGGAGCGGATCCGGCACTGTTCTTCGATGTTGTCGAAGAGGGGATGCGCAGCCATCCCGACTACTACCAGCTCTATTTTGCGGCCATGGATTTTCACGCGCCATCGCTCCGTGGTGACGCGACGGCGGTGGAGGCCTTCGCCAATATGGCAGCCGAGCGCACGAGGTCCTCGGAGGGTCTCGGCCTCTACACCCGAGTTTACTGGTACGCGAAGGCGGCCTACTTTGGCGATGACCTGTTCCGGCGCTCGGAGGTCAACTGGCCGAAGATGAGCGCCGGCATCGACGATATCCTGGCGCGCTACCCGGATCAGTGGAACATCAACAATTTCGCACGTCTCGCCTGTCTCGCGGGCGATTCCGGCAAGACCCGCGCCCTGCTCGATCGGATCGAGGGGACGCCCATACCGCAGGTCTGGAAATCGTCGTCCGCGCTCCGGGGCTGTCGCCGGCTGGCGAAGGTCGAATAGACCGGTTGGTGGCAAGAAAACGCCCGGGCCAGTCCAGCCCGGGCGCCACACTGTGCTGATACGACGTATCTCAATAGTTGTAGTAGTAGAGCCGCCGCTTCGTGTAGTGCTTGTGGCACCAGCGCCAGCACCGCCACTTCCAGCGGCAGCTGTAGTAGCCGTGACGCCAGCCGCAAACCCGTCGCCAGCCACATTTGCGGTGCCAGTGGCAAGCTGACTTGCGGTAGTGGACCTGGTCCACCTGACTCTGGTTCTGCACCAGGGTGTCAATGACGGACGGCACGAGCGAGCTTGCCGGTGCGGCCGAGGCAGGTGCTGGGCCAAAGCCGAGCAGCAAGGCACCGAGCAGCATCGCCGCCATGAGCAGATTTCGCATGATGTCTCTCCTTCGTGAGCAACACGCTGCCAGTCGCACCAGCCCAGTTGCCGTCCGGCGGGCAGCTCGTTCCGCCTCGAGTGAGAGCGCTACCGAGACGCTACGGTACGATCACCCTCGCGAGGACCGAGGCATGTTCGGACTCCCGACATGAACCGAAAATGAAGGAGGCGAGATTTCGTGTTGCCGTCCCGTAACATAGTCGGTGCTGGCTGCACCCGTCAGCCGACGGCCGGATGACGGAAATCGAGCCGCTCGAAGGCCGGGTGCTCGGGCCAGAACACGGCCAGCGCCGCACTGATCTCGTCGGCCTCGCCCGTGGTCAGCAGCGTTGGCTCTCGAGCGGCGACCGGACCCTGGAGATAGCGAGGATGGCGAGCCAGGTAATCCTCGAGACTGTCCGCGACGAGTTCGGGCTGCGAAAGCAGACGAGTGAAGGGCGACAAATGACGTCGGAACAGATGTTCTATGAGCACGTAGTGGGTGCAGCCGAGTATGGCGCGATGGGGCAGCGTGCCCTGGCAGGCCTGCATCATCTCGGAGACGTAGCCGGCGACTTTCGCGTCGATGACCGACTCCGCCGCGCCGGCCTCGATCATGCCGGCGAGTTCCGGGCAGGCTTGTTCGACGACCTTGACCTTGGGGCAACGCTTGCGGATTTCCTCACGATAGACGCCGGAAGCCACCGTGCGCCGCGTCGCGAGCACGGCAATGGTGTCGGTGTTGTGTTTCTGTGGATATTGGGGCGTTGTTACGGCCCAGGGTGTTTGGGTCGCCGCTTCGACGGTCGGCGCAATGATGCCAATCACATTGTGGCTTCCCGCCCAAGGTGAACCCGGCAGCCATTCGCGCTGCAGGCGCCGCGCCGCCACGGCCGTCGCCGTATTGCAGGCGAGCAAGACGAGCGGACAACCCAAACCGAATAGGGTTTCGACCCCCTGCCGGGTCAGCTCGACGATCTCCTCGGAGGACTTGTTGCCGTAGGGAGCACGGGCGTGGTCCCCGAGATAGACGAACCTGCCGGGGTCAAAACGACCGGCCAGCGCACGAAGCACCGTCAAACCGCCATGGCCGGAGTCGAACAACCCGATCATTGCTGCCCCGTGCAAGCACAGCCCTCGTCCGCCCGCCTCAGCGGACGAACATCAGCCCGGCAAGTCTCGCCGAGTCGTGTGGGCTTATCAAGGCAGCGGCTATTCCGCAGCGTCGGCCCGCGTGCGGCCCAACGCCTCGGCGTCGGCCTCTGCCTCCTTGAGCGCCTCGAGCGTCGGCATGGCCGTGATCGAGTAACCGCAATCGACGTAGTGAACCTCGCCGGTCACGGCGCCCGACATGTCGGACAGCAGATAGAGTGCGGCGCCGCCCACCTCGTCGAGCGTCGGTGTACGCTTCAGGGGGGCGTGGTCTTTCTGGTAGTTGAAGATTGTGCGGGCATCCGAAATGCCGGCGCCGGCAAGCGTCCGCATCGGTCCGGCCGAAAGCGCGTTCACGCGCACACCCTGCGGGCCGAAATCGGTCGCGAGGTAGCGGACGCTGCTCTCCAGGGCGGCCTTGGCGACGCCCATGACGTTGTAGCTCGGCACGACGCGCATCGAGCCGCCGTATGTCAGCGTCAGCATCGATCCGCCATTCGGCATGAGATCGGCGGCCTTGCGGGCGATCTCGGTGAAGGAGAAGCAGGAGATCAGCATCGTTTGCTGGAAATTGGCACGGGTGGTGTCGGCGTAGCGCCCGCGCAACTCGTTGCGGTCCGAGAAGGCCAGGGCATGCACGATGAAGTCGATCGAGCCCCAGGTCTTGGCGATGGCATCGAAGACGCTGTCGACCGAGGCAAGGTCGGTGACATCGCAAGGGACGATGATCTCGGAATTCACCGACTGAGCCAATGGAATGGCGCGCCGGCCGAAGGCCTCACCTTGATAGGTGAATGCGAGCTTAGCGCCTTGTCCGGCGAGCACCCGGGCAATACCCCAGGCGATCGAGCGGTCATTGGCCACGCCCATCACCAGGCCACGCTTGCCAGCCATCAGGGGTGCAGGCACTGCGATGTCACGTTCACTCATGTAGATCACCTTCTCATCGGGGCGCCGCACCCAACCGTGCCGGCGGCGCCGCCGCTGCGCCACTTCGCTCTTCAACGCAACCACGCATATACCTCATCTCAGCCATCATAGCGGGAGAGCACCAGCGTCGCATTGGTCCCGCCAAAACCGAAGCTATTCGACATGACGGTATTGAGTGCCACGTTGTCCTGGCGCTCCCGAATGATCGGCATGTCGGCGAACGCCGGGTCGAGCTCCTCGATATTGGCCGATTTTGCGATGAAACCATTGTTCATCATGAGGAGAGAGTAAATGGCCTCCTGGACACCCGCGGCGCCGAGGGAGTGCCCCGTTAACGATTTGGTGGCCGAGATCGGCGGGCAGTCGCTGCCAAATACGGCTCGAAGGGCCTCGATTTCCTTGAGATCGCCGACCGGCGTCGAGGTGGCGTGGGGGTTGATATAGTCGATTTTGCCCGGCAGGCCCTTGCCGCCCAGGCCTTCGAGTGCCCTTTTCATGCAGCGAGCGGCACCTTCGCCCGAGGGCGCCACCATGTCGAAACCATCGGACGTGGCGCCATAGCCGGTGACCTCGGCGTAGATCTTGGCGCCCCGGGCCTTGGCATGGTCAAGAGCCTCGAGTACCAGGACCCCGGCGCCTCCGGCAATGACAAAGCCGTCCCGGTTGACGTCATAGGCCCGGCTGGCGAGCTCCGGCCGATCATTGTAGCTCGATGACATGGCCTGCATGGCGTCGAACAGCACGGACATGGTCCAGTCGAGATCCTCGGAGCCGCCGCAGAACATCACATCCTGCTTGCCCCATTGGATGAGCTCCGCCGAATTGCCGATGCAGTGTGCCGACGTCGCGCAGGCCGAGGAGATCGAATAGTTGACGCCATGAATGCGGAAAGGCGTCGCTAGCGTCGCCGAAGCCGTCGAGGACATCGACTTCGGCACCTCGAATGGGCCGACTTTCTTCGGGCCGCGAGAGCGGGTCGTATCGGCGGCGGCGACGATGGTCGAGGTCGATGGACCGCCGGAGCCCATGATGATGCCCGTGCGCTCGTTCGAGATGTCCTTCTGCTCGAGACCGGCGTCGCGGATCGCCTGCTCCATGGCGAGATAGTTCCAGGCCGAGCCCGGAGCCATGAAACGGCGGATCTTGCGGTCGATCACGCCCTCCCAATCGATCTGGGGGGCTCCGTGGACCTGGCAGCGAAAGCCGAGCTCGGCATATTTATCGGCCTTCCGAAGGCCGGATTTCGCCTCGCGCAGGGAGGCGGTGACCTCTTGGCTGTTGTTGCCGATGGATGAGATGATGCCCATCCCGGTGACCACCACACGTCTCATGTGTCACGAACCTCTTTCACCGCTGCGATAGGAGTCGGTCGCGCCTCTCTGGCGCTAGGTTCCTGCCGCAGCCCCCGCACCGACGTCGCTCTCGAAGAGGCCGACCCGCAAGTCCTTGGCCTCGTACACCGTCGCACCATCGGCCTTCATGATGCCATCGCTAATGCCGAGCTTGAGCTTCCTCAGGATCACCCGCTTGATATCGATGATGTACTCAACCTTCTTGACTGTCGGCACGACCATGCCGGTGAGCTTGACCTCACCGACGCCGATGGCACGACCTCGTCCGGATGCGCCGAGCCAGCCGAGAAAGAACCCCGTCAGTTGCCAGAGGGCGTCGAGGCCGAGGCAACCCGGCATGACGGGATCACCCTTGAAGTGGCAATCGAAGAACCAGAGGTCCGGCCGGACCTCCATCTCGGCGACAATCCTGCCCTTGCCATGGGCGCCGCCGGTGTCTTCGATCGTTGCAATGCGGTCGAACATCAGCATCGGCGGCAATGGAAGCTGCGCATTTCCAGGGCCGAACAACTCGCCACGTCCACAGGCAAGTAGATCCTCATACTCGTAGCTCGAGCGGCGTTCGGCCATCATCTCGCGCGTGTTCCCCTGTCCCGGTAATTGTGTCGGCCCGGTCTCGGCCAGGGGCTTCCTAACACACTCAGGCTACCGCAAAAAGGCCGTTTGGCCCCTGCAGGGCCCGATTTGGCATTGATCTTGTCGCCGTTGGGCGTCGATGTTGACGCAGTGCGGGCCGGTTGCGAGACCGGGCGCGGGGCCCTAGTATTTCGAGGCTTCCTGTGGTGCTCCAGACGGCGGCCAGCGACGAGAGACGAGAATGACCAATCTGACATCGCGCGAGCGACTTATCGAGGTCGGTCTGAGGCCGACCCGGCAGAGACTGGAGCTCGCGAGGCTGCTCTTCGGCGCCGGCGACCGGCATGTGACCGCCGAGGCCTTGCACGAGGAGGCGAGCGCCAGTGGCATCCTGGTGTCGCTGGCGACGGTCTATAACACCTTGCATCAGTTTACGCAGGTCGGGTTGCTGCGGTCGTTCGCCGTCGATGGCCAGAAGACCTATTTCGACACGAACACCACTGACCATCATCATTTCTATTGTGAATGGAACGGTCAGGTGCTGGACATGCCGAGCGGGAATCTCGAGATCGGCGGCCTGCCTCTGGCGCCGGATGGAACCGAGGTCGTGCGTGTGGATGTCGTGGTCCGACTGGCATCAAAGGCCTGATCAGTCGATTTCCTCGTCCTTGTAGACCCCCCAGAGCTGGCTTTGCTCGACATAGCCGCGCCGGTCGGCGACCGAAATCTCGCACCAGGTCTTGTCGCAGGCGATCAGTCCGGCCAGCGTACCCGCCTCGGCATAGGCAATCACGGCGCTGTCGGTCGATGCGTCCGCATGCAAGGCAGTCGGCCTCGCTGCCGTCTGACTGGCGCTCTTCTGTGTTCGCTTCCAGGGCGTCACAACCGCAGTCCGCCGGCCCGACAGCAGATTCTGAATGATCCAGCCTTCGGTCCCATCGCTGTCGCGAACCTGCCGCCAAGCACCATATTCGCGCACGACTTCGACGGGCAGTCCCGCTTTCTGGAACACCCAGGCGATGGGATAGTCGGTGCCCGGTCCCTTGCGGACGTTGACCCGATCGGACTTGAGGCTGACGAAGCGGGGCACGGGGAGGCCGCTGCTGCCTGCCGGTTCATCGGCGGAAGCGCCAGCGGCCAAGCACCCCAGCGTCACGCCGACTATGGCGAATTGTGCCAGTCGCATTGAGTTCGTTCCGAAGCCCTTCGTCCCCACAAACACGATTTGCGGATCGGATCAAGACCCGAGGATAGCGGCAGATTCCGGTCCGGGCTGGCTTTGCTTTGTCAGCGGCGCGCAACTTTGTTACTTAGGGTCGAGCCGGGACTGATCATGAGAACCGCGGGCAAAGCCGAATGGGCCGCAATAGACAGAACCTTTCCGGGGTAGCGGAATGACCACCAAGAAGCCAGTCGTCATCGTCACGCGCAAACTGCCCGATGTGGTCGAGACCCGCATGCGCGAGCTGTTCGACACGCGGCTCAACGCCAGCGACCGGCCCCTGTCACAGGCCCAGCTGGTTGAGGCGGTACAGCAGGCCGACGTGCTGGTGCCGACCGTCACCGATCGTGTCGACCGGGCCGTTCTCTCGCGATCAGGCCCCCGTTTGAAGCTGGTTGCCAATTTCGGCACGGGCGTCGACAACATCGATCTCGATACCGCCCGCAACCGCGGCATCATCGTCACCAACACGCCGGGCGTCCTGACGGAGGATACGGCCGACATGACGATGGCGTTGATCCTCGCCGTGCCGAGGCGGCTTGCCGAAGGAGCCGCCTTTCTCAGGAATCCGCAAGCGCAATGGCAGGGCTGGTCGCCGACCTGGATGCTCGGTCATCGCATCTGGGGCAAGCGGCTCGGTATCATCGGCATGGGACGCATTGGCCAGGCGGTTGCTCGCCGCGCCAAAGCGTTCGGACTGCAGATTCACTATCACAATCGCCGGCCTGTCAGCGAGGAGACCGAGCGGGAGCTGGACGCAACCTATTGGGATAGCCTCGACCAGATGCTGGCGCGCATGGACATCGTCTCCGTCAACTGCCCGCACACGCCCGCGACATTTCATCTTTTGTCGGCCCGCCGCCTGAAGCTTCTGAAACCGACGGCCTACATCGTCAATACCGCGCGCGGCGAGGTGATCGACGAGAATGCCCTCGCCCGCATGATCGAGGCCGGAGAGATCGCCGGTGCCGGGCTCGACGTCTTCGAGCACGAGCCAGCGGTCAATCCGAAACTACTCGCCAGTCAGAGCGTCGTGGTCTTGCCGCACATGGGCTCGGCGACCATCGAGGGCCGGATCGACATGGGGGAGAAGGTCATCGTGAACATCAAGACATTCATGGATGGGCATGCGCCGCCTGACCGCGTCCACCCGGCCATGTTCTAGATATGCAAGATCTGAAGCCCGGCGATTGGGGGAAGCCGGGCTTCGATATCCGGAGTGGTCAGGAGCTCTCGCAGTGTCGCTCCCGAGGGACAGCCTGCAACGTCAGGCCGATTGCAGATTGACGGCCTTGTCGCCCTTGCCGCGCGGATCCGGCTGGGTCTCGAAGCTGACGCGTTGTCCTTCGTTCAGGCCCTTCAGTCCGGACCTCTCGACGGCTGTGATGTGGACGAAAACGTCCTTGCCGCCTCCGTCGGGGCTAATGAAGCCATATCCTTTGGTGGTGTTGAAGAACTTCACGGTTCCGTTTTGGCGCATGGGAATAGGCTCCTTCCCCAGTCAAGATGTAGAAAGCCCCGGCATGCTCATGCCGAGGCGCGTGAAAGCAGTCGGTTCATAGGTCGGGGAAATCGAATGCGCCGCTGACAGGCTCTGGTCCGGAGAGCGGTGCGCAATTCGCAAGCGCGGATTTGCAATCAAAGCTCTGGGCCGTTACTTTTCGTTCCTGTCGATGCGGTTCTCCACCGGATCCGATGGGCCGCCGTGTGTGGAATTATGTCGCACTTGCCATGCATTGGCAACAGATGAATTGCGCCGTTCGGGGAAATCGCCTCAGCCCGTCCCATGGACGGACAGATCTCGAATGCGAGGCGTGCGTCCATTGAGCGGGTTGTCCGGGTCCCATTGCACCTTGATCTCGTCGAACCGGGTCTCTCTGGCATCATAGAGCAGCAAGCGGCCGGCCATCGACTTGCCGATGCCGAGGATCTCCTTCAGGACCTCTTGGGCCATCAGGGTGCCGATGACGCCCGCAACGGCACCCAGAATGCCGACTTCTGAGCAGTTGGGGACAAGTCCAGGCGGAGGCGGCTCAGGGAACAGGCACCGGTAGCTCGGCTTGGGTGTGCCGGCATCGTCCCTCTCGAATGACCGGAAGGTCGTCAGATGCCCGTCGAAGGGGCCGAGCGCGCCGAACACGAGTGGCTTTTCCGCGAAGTAGCAGGCATCGTTGACGAGGTAGCGGGTCGGGAAGTTGTCGGATCCGTCCGCAACGATGTCGTAGTCCGAGAGGACATCCATCGCATTCGCGGCATCGAGCCGTTTCGCGTAGGTCTCGACGGCGACGTGCGGATTGACACGGGCAATCGCCTCCTTGGCGGTCTCGACTTTGGCCCGTCCGACATCGGCTGTGCCATGGGCGATCTGCCGTTGCAGATTGTCGAGGGAGACCGTGTCGTGATCGATGATGCCGATCGTGCCGACACCGGCTGCGGCCAGATAGAGGGCGATGGGCGAGCCGAGGCCGCCGGCGCCGACGATCAGCACACGCGCCGCCTTGAGCTTCTGCTGACCCTGGCCGCCGACCTCGTGAAGGACCAGATGCCGTTTGTAGCGCTCGACCTCGGATTTCGACAGTTGCATGCTGCGAGCATACACCGGTGGCGCGGCGGCAAGCCAGGGGACAGGCCATGGCTGGCCGGTTGATGCGGCGACCCTCGGCGCGCTAAGACAGGCCGTCTGCGCCCGGCCGGACCAGCGTTCGGCCCGGCCAGCCCACTCAGACTCCCGATGACCTCCACCTCATGGAGATTGCCATGGTCGGATCGAGCCAGCCGACGCCACGCCCCTTATCGCCGCATCTCCAGATCTATCGGCCAGAGATCAACATGGTGATGTCGATCGTGCACCGTCTGACGGGCCTGGCGCTCTATGCCGGGGCGGTCCTGCTCGTCTGGTGGCTGCTTGCCGCGGCCTCGGGGCCGGCCTATTTCGACTACGTCAATGGCCTGTGGTCGAGCGTGCTCGGACGGATCGTGCTGCTCGGCTACACCTGGGCTCTTCTCCACCACACCCTCGGCGGTGTCCGGCACCTCATTTGGGATACCGGTCGCGGGCTCGACATCCCAACGGTCGACCGCCTCAGTTGGTGGACGATTCTTTTGTCGGCCGCCCTGACGATGGTGGTCTGGGTGGTCGGCTACTGGATGAAGGGAGCGATTTGAGATGGCTCACCAAAGAGGCTCACGGCATTTCCTCGCGCAACGGCTGACAGCGTTGCTGCTCCTGCCGCTGGTTGTCTATCTGGTGATCTTGCTCGTATCCATGGTCGGTGCCGACCATGCGACGGTCGCCGTTCGGCTCTCCATGCCGGTTGTCTGGGTGCCGATGCTCGGGCTCGTTCTTGCAGGTGTCTGGCACATGTGGCTCGGTATGCAAGTTGTCATCGACGACTATGCCCGGGGAGGCTCGCGCTCGACGCTGCAAATGTTGTCGACTGTCCTCTCAATTGCAACGGCGCTCGCTTGCCTCTACGCCGTCTACCTCTTGAACTCCGGAGCCTGATCACATGGCCGGCACCTCGAATGCGGTCGCATCCGCCGTCAATGGCCGCGCGTACCCCCTCGTTCGCCACAAGCACGATGTCGTCGTCGTCGGTGCCGGAGGGGCCGGCCTCCGCGCGACGCTCGGAGCCAGCCAGGCCGGTCTCAAGACCGCGTGCATCTCGAAGGTATTTCCGACCCGTTCGCATACCGTTGCCGCACAAGGCGGCATCGCGGCGTCGCTCGGCAATATGGGCCCGGACGACTGGCGCTGGCACATGTACGACACCGTCAAGGGCTCGGACTGGCTCGGCGACCAGGACGCCATCGAGTACCTGTGCCGCAACGCGCCAGCTGCGGTGTACGAGCTCGAGCACTTCGGCCTGCCCTTCAGCCGGACCGAGGACGGCAAGATCTATCAGCGCCCGTTCGGCGGCATGACGACCAACTTCGGCGAGGGGCCGCCTGCGCAACGCACCTGCGCCGCGGCCGATCGAACCGGGCATGCCATGCTGCACACGCTCTATGGCCAGTCGCTCCGGTATCAGACGGACTTCTTCATCGAGTATTTCGCGCTCGATCTGCTGATCGATCAGCAAGGGATCTGCCACGGCGTGATCGCGCTCTGCCAGGAGGACGGCAGCGTGCATCTGTTCCAGGCCAAGACGACCATCCTCGCCACGGGTGGCTATGGGCGGGCCTATTTCTCCTGCACCTCGGCCCATACCTGCACGGGTGATGGCAATGCCATGGTGCTTCGTGCCGGCTTGCCGCTGCAGGATATGGAGTTCGTGCAGTTCCATCCGACCGGTGTGTACGGAGCAGGCGTTCTGATCACAGAGGGCGCGCGCGGCGAAGGCGGCTATCTCACGAACGCGGCCGGCGAGCGATTCATGGAGCGCTATGCTCCGCACGCCAAGGATCTTGCCTCGCGCGATGTCGTCTCCCGTTCGATGACCATCGAGATCCGCGAAGGCCGCGGCGTCGGCAAAGACAAGGACCACATCTATCTACATCTCGATCACCTCGACCCGAAGGTGCTCGCGGAGCGACTGCCGGGTATCACCGAGTCGGCGAAAGTGTTCGCCGGCGTCGATCTGAGGCGTCAGCCCATCCCGGTGCTGCCGACAGTTCACTACAACATGGGCGGCATCCCGACGAACTATTGGGGCGAGGTGATCCGGGGTGATGCCGGCAATCCCGACCAGGTCGTGCCGGGCCTGATGGCGGTCGGAGAGGCGGCTTGCGTGTCGGTCCATGGCGCCAATCGGCTCGGCTCGAACTCGCTCATCGATCTCGTCGTCTTCGGCCGCGCCGCGGCGATGCGGGCCGTGGAAACCATCGACCGGTCGAAAGCCATGCCTGATATCTCGGAGGGTTTGGCGGAACGGGCGATCGCGCGCCTGGATCGCTTCCGCCATGCCAGCGGTGGCACGCGCACGGCCGAGCTTAGACTGAGGATGCAGAAGACGATGCAGGCCAACTGCGCCGTATTCCGCGATGGTCCCGTGCTCGCTGAGGGAGATGCGAGGATCAAGGAGATCTGGCGGGGCAGCGGCGACATATCGGTTACGGACCGGTCGCTCATCTGGAACTCGGATCTGATCGAGACGCTCGAGTATGACAATCTGATCGCCCAGGCAGCGGTGACCGTTGCGGGGGCTCTCGACCGGAAGGAAAGCCGCGGCGCGCACGCCCGAGAGGATTATCCGGATCGCGACGATAAAACCTGGATGCGGCACACTCTGTCGTGGACCGATGAGAAGAACTGCGCGGTTCGTCTCGGCAGCCGGCCCGTCGTCACGCGAACGCTCACGAACGAGGTGAGCTACATCGCGCCGAAGGCGCGTGTGTACTGAAACCGGACGGAGCGGGCACGAAAAGCAGAACGGCGCATTCCTTCACGGATGCGCCGTCACGCCAGGGATCAGAAAGCGCTACACTCCAGTCGCGTGCGGACCGCCTCAGCGGCAGTCCGCCAGCGCTCAGCCGTGCTCTCGCTGATACTGCCCGTTCGGGATGCGCGGAGCCGGCTGCGGTGCCTCGGCCCGCTGCAGGTGCCTCAGCACGTCATGGAGACTTTCCATCAGCGGCGCATCGCTGGTGACTTGCCCATCGAGTCCGAGGCTCGCGGCCTCGCGCTCCAGCTCGCGCGCATAGGATTCGAGCACCGGTTTGATGGCCGGCCCGAGAGCGTCGACGAAGCGTTTGCGGGCCTGGCCCAGGCTGACGAACGTCACCTTGTCGGCGAAGTTCACCGCACCCTCGCTGCCCTGCAGAAGCCGGACGCCGGCTGCGACCATGTCGCGGGCTGCCCTGATCTCCTTCTGGTAGTCGGCCTGATACTCCCGCCTGAGCGTGTTCAGTGCCTCTGTTCTATCCATCGACGCCCCCTCGCGTGTCGCCGGCAGGGCCGGCGCTGATCCAAAGCGATATTCACGAGACATACCAACCCCCACGCGCCGGAATGTTCCGGCGTTGAACCCTTGACGCGCACAAAACGGGAAGAATCACTGGCGACAGTCTTTCGTTTGTCTCTTGTGAACGCAACTCGGAACAGGCCACTGTGGAAAAGTTTGTGGTGCTGCGGCGTTGTTCCGGGAACGAGTCGAACATGCGCATCGTGCGTCATGGCTCCGCCAAGCGAATCGCAGTAAGAGCCGCCCGGAGCGAGACGCGGGTTCGGGATTGATCGATGGCATTCTTCGCCCGCAGGCCGACTTTGGCACCCGAAGCCCGCACGGCTCCCCAGCAGCATGTCGGTGCGGATCCGCTCTCGATCGCACTCACGGCGCTTGGCGCGCTGGGGACGGTCGCCTCGCTCGCATCGATGGCCTGGCTCGGGACCGAGGTCGCTAAGTCAGCAGGGCGCCCCACTCGGAAATCCAGCCTGATTCTGAGGGATCTGGAATCCGATTGCCTCATGCTTCTGGAGGCACTGCGTCGGCTCAACCGGTCACTTCGACAGAACGGTGGTGCGAAGACCTTGGCATCGACCCCCTTCAAATTCGGTCTCTTGGGCACACCGGCGGAAAGAGATGCCCTCCTCCTCTATCGGCAGACCTTGAGCGAGGTCGCCCGGATTGCCGCTGCCGCGCATGCGAATGTGCTCGAGGTCTCGGGAGCCATTCAGCACGGCGCCATCGATGCGCCCGAGGACGCGTTCTATGGCTTCGGTGAGTGCCAGGAGCGCTTGAACGGGCTGTTGGCCGAGCGGCGCGGGCTTTCCGCGGTGGTCGATGGCGCGGTCGCGGTCGCCGATGCGCTTCGCCAGCACGTCGCCGGACTGAAGGCCCACGCCCGGAGCTGAGACGAGGCTGCGGCTTGCTGCCGCTATCCATCCCGAGGCGTCAGACTGCGCTCAACCTTGCATCGGGACTGCCCGCGCATTTGAATCCTGCTTGCGGGCGCGATCCGCGCCGGTTGCGAGGGAGAACGTGCGTCCATCAGGAGCGATGGGGCTCTAGGCGCCGCCGATGCTGCGTTCTATACCGAGACGGGACACCTGACGCCTGCCGCTGCGGCAGTTGCGACTTGAGAGAAGAGACGGACATGGTTCAATTGACGTTGCCGCGGAACTCGACCTATGGCGCAGGCAAGTCCTGGCGCCTGCCAGCGCGCAAATCGAACGGGCGCTACAAGGAGTTCAAGATCTACCGCTGGTCGCCGGAGCGCGGCGAAAACCCCGCGATCGACACCTACGAAGTCGACCTCGACGACTGCGGCCCGATGGTGCTGGACGCCCTCATCAAGATCAAGAACGAGGTGGATTCGACGCTCACCTTCCGGCGCTCTTGCCGGGAGGGCATTTGCGGTTCGTGCTCAATGAACATCGACGGCAAGAACACGCTCGCCTGCCTCAAGGCGATCGAGGATGTCGACGGAGCCGTGAACATCTTCCCGTTGCCGCATCTCCCAGTGGTCAAGGATCTGGTCCCGGATCTGAGCGGGTTCTATGCCCAGCACAAGTCCGTCGGGCCATGGCTGAAGACGACAACGCCCGAGCCCGATGCCGAGTGGCGTCAGACTCGTAGCGATCGAGAGAGGCTCGACGGGCTCTACGAGTGTATCCTCTGCGCCTGCTGCTCGACGGCATGTCCAAGCTACTGGTGGAACGGCGATCGTTATCTCGGACCGGCCAGTCTGCTGCAGGCCTATCGTTGGGTGAGCGACAGCCGCGACGAGGCGACGCAGGAGCGTCTCGACGAGCTCGACGACCCGTTCAAGCTCTATCGCTGCCACACGATCCTGAACTGCACGAAGACCTGTCCGAAAGGCTTGAATCCGGCGAAGGCGATTGCCGAGCTTAAGAAGATGACGGTCTCTCGTCCGCGCTGAGCGCCTCGTCAATGTTCGGCGAGGCATGAACGTCAGCGTCAAACTCTGAACGACAATCGATGCCGTTGCGATGATCGCCGGCAAGCATCCCTGGCCGCGAGAGCGTTGGCGAAGAAGGTCTGGCATGACCGCGGCTGCGGTCGGCGGCCGTCGAAATTTTCCCGCAACGCAACATCGAGCCAACGCGAATCTGGTGCTAATGCAATCTATAAGCTGGACGCGCGTAGTGTCTGCAACCGTTAAAGAAAAAGGGCATACGAAAATCCGGATCCGGTTTCGTATGCCCTTGATACTCACCACTCGGATCGCGGCAGCGATCCTGAGTGGCTAGCGGAATGAGACCGCCTTACTTCCGCTTCGCGACCTTCTTTTTCGCGGCGGGCTTCTTCGCGGCGGCCTTCTTCTTCGGCGCGCTCTTCTTGGCGGCCGACGCAGCCTTGGCGGCCGCAGCGCGGCGCTTCGTCGTCTTCTTCGCGGCGGCCCGCTTCGGAGCAGCCTTAGCCTTCGTCACTTTCTTCTTCATTGCCTTTGCCATAGTTTGATTCTCCGTAGTGCCCGAATCAGTCGAAACAAGTTCAGACTAAACGCAAGGTGCAATCATTTCGACTGGAAGTTCGTAGATTGCAAGCGATTTTTGGATTCGACCCCGTGATCCGTTGCATCGCGTCAACAGTTTCGACCGAATTCGACCTTCAAGCGACGGCGAACGAGTCTCGAAATGCGAAGAGCGAAGTAGCGTGAAGTGCTTACGAGGGCACTTCGACGCGAATCACGCACGAGTGATTCGCGCTTGTCGGATGGTCGCGCGAGGCTATCGAGCATGATGGATGTCAGTGGTTGGAGCGCCGAAGGAGTCGTTCGCCTCGCGAGCTTCGCGGCCATTCTGGTCGTCATGGCGAGTCTCGAGTCGGTGCTGCCGATGCGTGCGCGGCGTCAGTCGCGTCGGCGTCGCTGGTCCACCAACCTGGTGATGGCGGGTGTCGGTGTCGTCGTCGTGCGAGTCATGGCGCTCGTCGCGACGCCGCTCGCCGCCGCCGGCGCCGCTCTCTATGCCGAGCACGAAAGGTTAGGGCTTCTTAACCTTTTGGCGATGCCTGGCTGGCTCGAGCTCGCTCTGGCGGTCGTTGCGCTCGACGGCTTCATCTACCTCCAACATGTGGCGTCGCACAAAGTTCCGCTCCTGTGGCGGCTGCATCGCGTGCACCACGCAGATCGCGACATCGATGTGACGACCGGCATTCGCTTTCATCCGGTCGAGATCGGGCTGTCGATGATCTACAAGTCGGGGATCGTCGTCGCCTTCGGCATCTCGCCGGTCGCCGTGCTGGTCTTCGAGGTCCTGCTCAACGGCACGGCCATGTTCAACCACGCCAATGTCCGTCTGCCGGCCTGGCTCGACAAAGCGATCCGCACAATTCTGGTGACGCCCGACATGCACCGCGTCCACCATTCTGTTTCGCAGAAGGAGCACGATACGAACTACGGCTTCGCCTTGAGCGTATGGGACCGGATGTTCGGCACATACACGGCCCAGCCCCGGCTCGGTCATCAAGGCATGACGATCGGCCTCGCCGAGCATCAGACAGAGGCGCCGAGCCGGCTCTTCTGGGCGCTCGCACTTCCTTTCCGCGCCAATCGAGACGGCGGAGACGCCTCGTGAGACGGGCCGAGCCTGCGCGCTGACGGCGTTCCGGCTCAAAAGGCTGGCCTAATAGGCCCGAAGCGGGAAGTAGCGCAGATAGAGTTCGTCCAGGCGGCCGTTCTTCCGCAGCCTCGCGATCGCCTTGTCGAGCTGAAGGCGCATCGCCTGATCTCCCTTGCGCACAGCAATGCCGATGCCGCCGCCGAAATAGCGCTCGTCGGCAAATGGGCCGCCGCGAAACTCGCAGCAGGCGTTCGACGAGGTTCCTGACAGCCAGAACATCAGGCTGAAGGCGTCGCCGAACAGCGCGTCGACCTCCGAGTTTGCGAGGGCCTCGCGCGCGGCCTCGGCCGTCTCGTACGGAACGATGATGCTGTCGCGGAAGAACAGCTTCAAATAGGCCTCGTGCGAGGTGCCAGCGATGACGGCGATCCGCTGTGATTCGAGCGTCTCCGGCGTGATGTCCGGCTCCGGCCAGTCTTTCCGGACCGCGAAGCGGGCCGGTGTCGCATAGTAGCTCTCCGAGAAGTCGGCCTCGGCGAGGGCCCGAGCCGACGCGGAGAGAGAGGCGATCACCGCATCGGTCTCTCCCCGGCTCAGTCTTCCGAGCAGACTGTCCCACTCGCCGGTCTGAATGTCGCATGAGACCTCGAGCTCGAGGCAGATGCTTCGGGCGACGTCGACGTTGAAACCCGTCAGCGTGCCATCCTCGTCCAGGTAGTTGAAGGGGGGATAGTCGCTATCGGTCAGGAAGCGAATGACGGATCTGGCACCGAGCTCGCCGGCCGGTGGTCCCTGCGGTTCGGCAGGGGTGGCCGAAGTCTGCGGCCAAGCAGGGACGTGCGAGGCAGCCGACAGCGATAGAGCGAGGACGATTCTCACGCTCCAATCGCCAAGCCATTGCCGCCAACGTGCCCGCATCACCGTCTTTCCACCGCACCCGTTCGCCATGGCGCTGGACGATCCTTACCCCGCCGGTCCATCATTGGCCACCGGATTGATCGCCGCTATCGGGGCGGGAATAAGTCGGGCGGCGCCGGCTTACAACGGGACGCGCCAGGTGAGGGACCACGACAAGCACGGGCTACTCGAGTATGGCTTCCTGTTCGAGCTGGGCTTCGACGAGACCGCAATCGTCGAGTGGCGCGAGAAAGCCGAGCGACAGGGCTTGTCGCTGCATGATGCCCTTCGCTTCGACGGCCGGATCGACGAGTTGGCCTATGTCCGGGCTCTCGGACGTCAGCTTCAGGTCGCTGTCGCTGAGCCGCAACGCATGCCCCGGCTCGAGCCGGCCTTTGGCCAGAGCGCTGCCGCGCCACGTCTGGCGATCACCGCGGACGTGCGCGGCACACTCTATGTCGTCGATGCGTTTGCCGAAGCGCCGAGAACGATCCGGCGGCTAATCGGCGATCTCACCAGCACTCCCGATACCGAAGTCATGCTCGCCACGAGTTCCTCGATTCGCCGGGCGGTCGCGGACAGGTTGAGCGCGCGGCTGTCGCGAGATGCCGTGAGCCAGCTGGGCGAGCTGCAGCCCGCTTGCTCGGCGGCCCGCCGGATGTGGCTGTGGCAAGTGATGGGGTTCGCCGTCGTCACGGGGCTTCTCGCCGGCTCGATCTCGATATCGCCCGAGAACACCGTGTTTGCCGGCGCTGCGGCATTCGCGGCGGTGTTCGCCGGTGTCGTCCTGCTCAGAATGCTCGCCCTCGCGGCATCGATGGCCGTACCGATCGCAGGTCGGGACACCGTCCGACTGCCGGTGTCGAGTCTGCCGGTCTACTCCATTATCGTGCCGCTGTTCCGTGAGGCGCGGATCGTGCCGGAACTGGTCCGGGCTTTGAAGCGGTTGAACTATCCCCGATCGCGGCTCGACATCAAGCTCGTCCTCGAGGCGGTGGACGAGGAGACGCAGCGAGCCGTGGCGACACTGGTCCTCGGGCCTGAGTTCGAGGTGATCGTGGTGCCGGACAGTCGGCCGCGTACGAAGCCGAAGGCACTCAACTATGCCCTCAACTTCGTGCGCGGTGACTATCTCGTCATTTATGATGCGGAGGACATCCCGGAGCCGGATCAGCTGCTTCGCGCTCTGGCGGTCTTCCGCAATGGCGACGAGTCGATCGGAGCCGTGCAAGCCCGGCTCGCCATCGACAACCCGGCCGATGGCTGGTTGGCTCGACAGTTCGCACTCGAGTACCTGGCTTTGTTCGATGGGTTGTTGCCAGCGCTCGATCGTCTCGATCTACCCATTCCGCTTGGCGGTACGTCGACGCATTTCCCGGTCGATGTCGTCCGGCGGGCAGGCGGTTGGGATCCCCACAACGTCACCGAGGATGCGGACCTCGGCATGCGGCTCGCCCGACAGGGCTATCGCTGTCGCACCATCGCCTCGCGGACCTACGAGGAGGCGCCGTTCCGCCTCGGAGCATGGATCAAGCAGCGGACCCGCTGGCTCAAGGGTTGGATGCAAACCTTGCTCGTGCACACCCGCCAACCGTTGAGACTCTTGCGCGAGATGGGGCCGGTCGGGGCGGCGACCTTCATCACATTGCTTGGTGGCACATTGCTGTCGGCGATCGTTCATCCGGCTTCGGTCGGCATTGTTCTTTGGCAGGCCTATGCCGGCGAACTGATGTCATGGCCGGGGACGCCCCTCGGAAACACCGTAGTGACCTTGTCTGCCAGCAATCTGGTTCTGGGTTACGCCGGTGCCATTCTGCTCGTTCTGGTTTCGGCCATCCGGCGCCGGGCATGGCGTCTCTTGCCGTCCATCGCGCTCGTCCCAGTCTACTGGCTGCTCATTTCGGTTGCCGCCTACCGGGCGCTGCTTCAGCTCCTGACGGCGCCTCACAAATGGGAAAAGACGGAGCACGGCTTGTCCCGACGTCGCCGGCCACCCAAATTCAATGGCGCGGGTCAGATCTTATAGCGGCCTCCGGTACATGTAGTAGCGTCGAAGATCCGTCAGTGGTGGCGGCACGACCTCGAGACCGGACACGTCGAGCTCCTCGTCGCTCAGCACAACGGCGCCCGGCGCAAGTGCCGTCATGAGTGTACGACCGATCTCCCCGGCCATGCGCCGCCCGTATTCGGAGATGCCATTGCCGATGTCGCTGTGCAGTAGCGCGACGCGTCCGGCGAATTGGCGAGCCGCTTTCGGCAAGGTCTCCTCGATGGCGCCGAGGAATGCATGTCCGGGTTCGGGCCGGCTGTCCGGATGCGACTTGATCTCCCGGTCGAAGATGTAGATCTCCCGATCGGGGAGATGCTCGCGCAGATGGTCGAAGGTCCGACCGTTGCCGAGGCCGACCTCGAAGATCGCACCCTCGACGTCCTGGATCATCTCGCAGGCGAGGTCGAGACACTGGCGCTGCGCCGTAAGGCGGCGGATCATGGAATCGAGACGGGACATGCAGTCCTCATGTAGGAACGGTGGCGACTAATGATAGGGGTCGGCCGCATCGCGCAGGCCATCGCCGAAGAAGTTGAAGGCAAGCACCACGACGATCACCGGCACCATCGGCCAGAGTAGCCAGGGATAGAGTACGACTGATTCGATGTTCTGAGCCTCGGCCAGCATCACGCCCCAGCTGGTGATCGGGGGCCGGAGACCGAGGCCAAGGAACGACAGTGCGGTCTCGCCCAGGATCATGCCCGGGATCGAGAGCGTCGCCGAGGCGATGAGGTGGCTCATGAAGTTCGGAAGCAGATGCCGGCCGATGATATGCCCCGGCGAGGCGCCCATCAGTCGCGCGGCGAGCGCATAGTCCTCCTCGCGGAGCGCCAACAGCTTCGAGCGGACGGCGCGGGCAAGCCCCGGCCAATCGAGAAGGCCAAGAATGATGGTGATGCCGAAGTAGACGAGCACCGGACTCCAGTTGACGGGCAAAGCCGCGGACAACGCCATCCAGAGCGGCAGCTCGGGCAGCGACTTCAGGATCTCGATCGTTCTTTGCGTCAGATTGTCGAACAGGCCGCCATAGTAGCCGGCGAACCCACCGATGGTAATGCCGAGGAGGAAGCTGATGGCGATGCCGATGAGGCCGACGGTCAAGGAGATGCGCGCGCCGTAGATCAACCGGGAGAGCATGTCGCGACCGAGCCGGTCGGTGCCGAGCAGGAAGAACGTTCCGCCCTCGGGCGGGCAGACGATGTGCAATCGTCCCTCGATTGCGCCCCAGAACTTGTAGGCGTCGCCAAGACAAAGGAAGCGAAGCGGCTGTGGCCGCGTCGTATCCGGCGCGTATTCCCGCTTCAGCGTCGTCATGTTGAGCTTCTGCGTGAAGGGATAGACGAATGGTCCGACGAAGCGGCCCTCGTGAAACAGATGCACGGCCTGGGGTGGCGCATAGAGGTGGCTCGTCTGCCGCGTCGAGAGTTCGTAGGGCGCCAGCACCTCGACGAAGAGAACCGAGAGATAGCTCAGCAACAAGATGGCGGCCGAGACGACGGCAAGCTTGTGGCGCCGGAACTTCCACCACATCAGTTGCCATTGCGAGGCGAGATAGTAGCGCTCCTGAGCAGCGGTGAAGACCTCGGTCGCGGCCGGATCGAAGGGCTTCGAGGAGACGAAGTGCGGCAAGGGTTCGGTCATCGCTTGAGGCCGCCCTCAAGCCGGATGCGCGGGTCGAGGAGCGCCAAGGCCACATCGGAGACGAACATGCCGACAACAGTCAGGAGAGCCAGGAACATCAGGAACGAGCCGGCGAGGTACATGTCCTGGCTCCTCAAGGAGTCGAGCAGCATCGGCCCGGTCGTCGGCAGCGACATCACCGCCGAGACGATGACGGAGCCGGAGACGATCTGCGGCAAGAGGCTGCCGATATCCGAGATGAACGGATTGAGCGACATGCGGAGCGGGTATTTGACGAGCAGGCGACCCTCGGCAAGCCCCTTGGCCCGACCCGTCGTCACATACTGTTTCTGCAACTCGTCCAGCAGATTGGCGCGGAGACGGCGGATCATGCCGGCGGTGCCCGACAGGCCGATGACGACCACCGGCACCCAAAGGTGCTCCAGGACGGACAGCGCCTTACCAAGGCTCCAAGGCTGGTCGATATACTCCGGAGCCATGAGCCCGCCGATCGACGTGCCGAACCAGACATTGGCCAGGTAGAGGAGGATCAGCGCCAGCAGGAAGTTTGGCGTGGCGATACCGAGGAAGCCGAGAAAGGTGATGCCATAGTCGCCGAGGCTGTACTTGTGGGTCGCCGAGTACACGCCGATCGGAAAGGCCACCATATATATAAAGAGTACGGTCGCGAAATTGAGGATCATCGACAACCAGAGCCGGTCGCCGACCACGGTCGATACGGGTTTGTCGAACTCGAAGGAGTAGCCGAGGTCTCCCTGCACGAGACCGGCGACCCAGTAGACGTATTGGAGCACCACAGGCTTGTCGAGACCGTACTGCCTGCGAAGAAACTCGATCTTCTTCGGATCCACGTTCTCGCCTTGGGCCTGCAAGTCGGCGATGTAGGTTGTGAGGTAGTCGCCCTCCGGAAGCTGGATGATGGCGAAGACGAGCATGCTGATGACCAGCAAGGTCAGCGCCATGGTTGCGAGGCGTCGTAGAAGGAAGGCCAGCATACCGGTCGAGTTCCCCCTTGGAAGCGCTACTTCTCAATCCAGAACGTGTCAGGGCGATAAATGCCGAAGAAGGCGCCAGGATCCCAATTGTAGAGGCCTTCCTTCGGGACGTTTCTCAGCTTGTTCGAGACGACGACCGGTTGGGGCACGGCCGAGACGATGCCGATCGAGTAGACATTATCGGCGTGGGTCTTCAGCATATGGTGCCAGATCGCCGTACGCTCGGCCTGGTCGCTGGTCCTGAGCCACGCCTGATAGTCGTCGATCAGACTCTGGACCGTCGGATCGTCGATGGCCTCGCCGCCCTTTCCGTTCGTCATCGTATGAAGCCCCCACAACGGCCAGTTCTGCTGGTCGTCACGAGTCGGTGCCAACTCGAAAGGTGGGTAGTCGGCCGTCGGGACGGCGTTCTCGTAGCCGGTCCAGGTCGACATCAACAGGTCACCCGACGTGGCACGGCTCCTCAGCACCTCGCGTGTTGAGACGTTCGTCAACAGCTTGATGCCGATCTTCTTCCAACTGTCGCGGATGAGAACGAGAACGTCGGTCTCATTCGTATCCTCGCCCGCTGTCTCGACGACGATCTCGGCGATGCGGCCGTCCGGAAGCTTCCGGAACCCCTCGCCGTTCCTCTCCGTCAGGCCCATCTCGTCGAGCAGGGCATTCGCTTGCTCGATGTTGTAGTCGGCCCACAGCGTCTGATACTCGGGTTTGAACAGGGGGCTGTCCGCGAGCACGGTGTTGTTCGCCGCCACGCCGAGGCCGAAGAACACGACCTCGTTGACCTCGTTGCGATCGATGCCGAGCGAAAGGGCGCGGCGAAAGCGTGCGTCGCGAACAGCCTGACGCCAGACGGGGTCCTTGACGTTCAGATTCGGAAACAGCGCGAGCTGCGAGCCGCGGCCCGATCGCCATAGGTTGACGGCATAGCCATTGCGCTCCTCGGCCGATTTGAGGACGGGAAAATTCTTGAGCTCGAGGTTGCGCGCCTGCAGCATCGACTCGCCGGCACCGACTTTGGCCGGGATCAGGTCACCATTGGTGATGTTGGCGACCACCTGGTCGGCATAGGGGAGCTGGTTGCCGGCAGCATCGATGCGGTGGAAGAAGGGATTGCGCTTGAAGACGTAGCGCTCCGACGGACTCTCGGTCGTGTTGACCCAGGGGTCGAGCGTCGGCATCTGCGGAAGGTCGTTGGCGTATTGGCGGTCCATCTTGAAATGAAGTGCCCGCCAGTTACGTGCCTCTGCCTTTTCGACCAGCTCCTCGAGCTTCTCCTCGTCGGTGTACTTCGCGTGGAACTTTTTCAGGAAATGCGCGGGCCGGTAGAGATAGAGGGGTTGCGCGCCGGCGAGCTGTATCAGGAAGTTCGGATTGGGCTCCTCCCAGGTATAGCGGACGGTCTCGGCATCGATCACCTCGAATTTCGGCAGCTTACCATTGACCAATAGCTCGTCTGGCGGGCCGTCCTCCGAGATCACCGGATCGAGCACCATGTCCTCCCAGAAATAGCGGAAGTCCTCGCTGGTGAACGGCACGCCATCCGACCACTTGTGGCCCTTGCGCAGCTTGAACGTGAACTCCCGCCCCTCCTTGACGCCATAAGTCGAGACGATGTCCGGGACGATGTTGAAGCTCCTGTCATAGCCGACCAACCGGGTATAGCCGTAGACGACCAGCATGCGGATGTCCTTGGCGCGGCCGAACAGCATGTCGATCGAGCCGCCGGGCTGTCCGGTCGCCAATCCCTCACCCTCGAGTGGAACCATCAACGGCTCCTCGGGGACGCGCTGGTCGACCGGCGGAAGGGTCCCGGCGTTGACGGCTTCTGCGAGCACCGGCGTCTCGGTCATGGCGGCCCAGGCCGCACATGGGGCGAGTGCGGCGGAGGCGATCACGGCGAGAGCGAACCAAGTGCGGCGGTGCGCGGAGGATGCTTGAATCATGTCAGACAGCCTGCGGTTGGGTTGGTCGTTCGGTCGCGCGGACAAGGTGACCGTGTCCGAGGTCGATGAGACGCGGCAGGGCGCCATTGTCGGCGGCGAAGGGAGGCGGCCAGTGAGCGGGCTCGGTCATCAG
Source organism: Hyphomicrobiaceae bacterium (assembly GCA_041397825.1). GTDB lineage: Bacteria > Pseudomonadota > Alphaproteobacteria > Rhizobiales > Hyphomicrobiaceae > JANNSX01. The sequence goes on along the minus strand of JAWKVX010000006.1, from coordinate 225,786 downwards.
GCCCTTGCCGATACCGGTGAAGTCGAGCGGGTGCTCGAGGTCGGGATGGGGGACGGATGCGAGCAGAGCCCGCGTATAGGGATGCTGAGGCGAGCGAAACAGTTGGGCTCGCGGCGCAACCTCGACGAGCTTGCCCCGGCACATGACGGCGACGCGATCGGCGATGTAGTTCACCACGGCCAGATCGTGTGAGATGAAGAGCAGTGTCAGCCCAAGCTCGACCTGGAGATCCTTCAGGAGGTTCAGAACCTGGGCCCGCGTGGAGACGTCCAGAGCGGATACCGGCTCGTCGCAAAGCACGAGCTCGGGCTCGAGAATGAGGGCGCGACCGATGCCGATGCGCTGTCGCTGGCCTCCCGAGAAGCTGTGCGGATAGCGACTGAGGAAGCGGGGATCGATGCCGACCCGGCGCATCAGCTCGCCGGCCCGCTCGCGCCGCCAGCTTGGATCGCCGATGCCGTGAATGGCGAGCGGCTCGGTCAGGAGATCACCGACGGTCATGCGCGGATTGAGCGAGCCGAATGGGTCCTGAAAGATGTACTGAATGCGCCGTCGATACGGCTTCAGGGCCCGCTCGTCGAGCGCATTGAGGTCGACCTCGACACCGCCATCGTCGAACACAATCCGACCCTCGTCGGCGGTGATGGCCGACATGATCATCTTGGCGATTGTCGTCTTGCCACAGCCCGACTCGCCGACGAGCCCGAGGCATTCGCCACGTCGCACCTCGAATGTGACTCGATCGACGGCCGTCACTTCCTGCGCGGGTCTCCGGGACAGGCTGAACTGGTCGTTGCGGATCGTATAGCGCTTCACCACTCGATCGACCGTGAGGAGAGGAGTGTCGCTCCTTGGCCGCTCCGTCCGATCGATGCGCTCGAGTGGCGCGATGCCGGCTGCCGCGTGATCGATCAGTGGCCGCAAGCGCTCGCCAGGATCGCCATCGATCCGTGGCACGGCTCGCATCAGGGCCCGAAGATAAGGGTGGCTCGGGTTGGAGAAGATGTCCTTGGCCGTTCCGCTCTCCATGACCTCGCCGCGGAACATGACCACCACCTCCTCGGCGACATTGGCAACGACGCCCATGTCGTGGGTGATCATCAACACCGACATGTCCATCTCGTGCTGGATATCGCGGATCAGGCCGAGAATCTGTGCCTGCACGGTGACGTCGAGGGCGGTCGTCGGCTCGTCGGCGATCAGAAGCGCCGGACGGCAGACGAGGGCCATCGCGATCATGGCCCGTTGGCGGAGGCCTCCCGAGAGCTCGAAGGGGTAGCTTATGAGCGCACGCTCCGGGCTCGGAAACCTGACGAGCTTGAGCATCTCCAGCGTGCGCGTCTCCGCCTGTGCAGCCGTCAGCGATTCGTGCAGGCGGACAGCCTCGCCAACCTGATTGCCCACGGTGTGCAGCGGGGAGAGCGACGTCATCGGCTCCTGGAAGATCATCGAGATGCGTCCGCCCCGGATGGTGCGAAAGGCACGGCTTCTGACATCGAGCCGGGCGAGGTCGATCTCGCCGCCGCCGTTCCTCGGATCGCGAAAGATGATCGAGCCACTGGTGATGGCGGCGGAGCGCGGCAGGAGCCCCATGATCGCCTGGGCCGAGACTGATTTGCCGGAGCCCGATTCGCCGACGAGCGCGACCGATGATTTGGGCCGGATGCGAAATGACAAATCGCGCAACGCGTGGATGGGCCCCGCTGGCGTGGCGAACTCGATCGAGAGGTTCTTCACATCCAGCAGATTGGCCATTGCGCTATCCGCGTGCCACGGCCGGGGCAGTCAGTCCGAAGACGGCCTGCGGGGCAAGCCAGGCGATGCCGGGTTCCTGGCTCATGAAGCCGAATAGGTCGTCGAGAAACGACCAGGATGCCGGATCGTGCGCGAGGTGATGCGTCAACAGCCCGGTCGGCTCGGCAGCATCCGCCACGCCGAGCCTCCGTGCCTTCAAATGCTCGACAATATCGTCCAAAACGCGCCCCACGCCTCTAAAACCTCGGGTCGTCTTCCAGGCGATGATATCAGCATGGCAATTGCTCTGTGTGAAGCCCGGCAATGGCTCGCTCATGGCCCTGGGGCCGAAGGTCGAGACACCCCGGTGCCCGATCGAGGCGAGAGCTGGGAAAAGCCGCGCATCGATACGGTTCCAAGGCGGTACGAAGACCGGAACGAGGTGCGGGAAGCCGGCGAGGAGCTTCAGACCCTCGGTCATGTCGGTGACGTTCTCCGAGAGTGTCCGCGCATGAGGAAACTCGGAGGCACGCTCGCCCTCGGCGGCATTGTTCCTATGACGGAGCCCGTGCTGGGCGACGAAAACCCAGGGCGAGCCATCGACCCGGCGCCTGAGTGCCTCGCTCGACGGCTCGGGAATGACCGCCAACAGCAGCGGAACTCCGAAACGCTCGGTAAGCCCGATCATGCGCTCGAGCGCCGGTGTCGGCGCCACGGCGTCGTCGTCACGCCACCAGAATGTCACGACGCGCCTTGCGGCCCGCCACGCCTCTAGCTCCATATGCAGATCATGCCAGGCATTCATGTCAGCCTCGCTTCGTCTCGATCATGGCAAGGATTAGCCGGGCGGTGGTCTCTGCGCCCGACAGATCGATCCCGTCGGCGGCAGGCGGTGGTGGGCCGGCCAGAGCCTCATCGATGGAACGCGCCAAGGTCCGATGTGTCAGCGTCGTCTCCTCGAGAATGCGGACGAGGCCGCGCCGCTCGAGCACGCGCGCGCGGAACAACTGCTCACTTTCACCGGCAGCGGCAAACGGCACAAGGATATTGCGGCAACGGGCCTGAAGGATATCCATGAGCGTGTTGTAGCCGGCCTGGGAGATGGAAAGTGCGGCGCGTCCGAGGAGCGCCGGGAAATCCTGCCGGGCCCGCTCGACGATCAGTCCCGTGGGGGCTTCACTGCGCAGGCGGTCGACATCAGCGTCCTTCAGGTTGGCGCCGGCCAACAGGCGCCAGATGCGCGACCCGCCCGCTCCGAGCCGCTTGGCGCCAATTGCCGCCTCGAGAAGGCTCAGCCCGACCGCGCCGCCGCCCACCGAGACGATGATCTCGTTCCGGCCATCCTCGACCCGTTCCGCGAGCACAGGACGCCGATCGACGACGTATCCGGTGTAGAGAATGCGGCCTTCGATCTCGGCTGCCCGGGGGAAGGTCAGGTCGAGCGGCAAGATGCGACGATCACCGTGCACCAGAACCTTGTCAAACGATCGCTGGACAGCATCGACGGTCGATGCGGCCTTTGAGCCGTCGCCCTTCTCGACGAGCACATCGCGAAGAGAGCAAAGAACCAATGCCCCAGACTCAGCCGCCGCTGCAATCAGCGGCTCGAGTTCGAGAGAAAATTTCCGGCGTCCAAACGGATAGTGCTCGATCAGCAAGATATCGGGTGCGATACGGCGGCAGAGGTCCAGAAGAAGGTCGCGCCTGTGCCCAAAGAGTGCCGGGCCGACGACTTGACCACGACTGTCGAGAAGCGTTTTGAAGTTGATATCCTCAGCACGAATCCAAGGTAGCTGAACGACCTCGGCAGCGCCGAAATCGACGGTCGGCACGGGCTCGCCGCCCATCGCAACGGTCACGGAGATGCCGGCGGTCACGAGGCCGCGAGTCAGCGCTGCCGCCCGCGCGACGTGGCCGACACCAAGCAAATGCTGAACATGGAACATGAGGCGTGGCATCAGGGTTTGCTCCCGATCGATGCCAGGAGAGCTGCAAAGCGAGGCCCGGCCGTCTTGATGTCGTGGTGCTCCCAAGCATTGCGGAATGCGTGCTCCCGCATTGCCGTCAGAGTTTGGCGATCGCCGATGAGCTCCCCGACCGCCTTGGCGAAGTCTGACGGATCGCCGTAGTTGGGAAGCAGCCCGGTTTGGCCATGGCAGACAAGGCTCGCAACCCCCTCGCGTCGAGCGCCAACGACCGGTGTTCCCGCCGCTTGCGACTCGAGAAAGCACATGCCGAGGGCCTCCTTGATGGCCGGCCATACGAGAAGATCGGCACCGGCATAGAGCGATGGGAGGCCGGATGCGTCCACGCGCCCGAGGAACGTGGTCCGTTCGGCCAGCCGGGCGAAGGCCTCATGTGCCTCAGCTTGCAGTGGGCCGTCGCCGGCGATCGCCAGGTGCCAATCGCGGCGTGGCATCCGCTCGAGCGCGGCGGCCAGAAGGCGGTACGAGTCGAGCTTGTCGCGGGACCGCATCATGCCGACAGCAAGCAGAACGGCCTGCTCGGGTCGAGCTCCGAGAGCAGTGCGGAGCTGCTGCCGATGCGCCTCTCGCTGGGTAGCCGCCTCGCGATAGGCCGCACCATCGATGAAGATCGGCATCTCGGCATAAGTCGCGCCCGGCCTCAGATGCCTGGCAACCTCAGGTCGGTCGCGCGGATTGATCCCGACAACGAGATCGGCACGGGCGAGTGCGGCGACCACCTCGGCGTGACCAGCCGCCCAGGGGCCCGCCGCGGCAGACGGTGTGAGCGAGGCTTCGACGACGACGTACGGGATGGACAAGGCACAGGAGACCAGCGGACCGATCGGATCCGGCGCCTTGTGATAGAGATGATAGGTCAGCCAGAGGTCCGGCGGCGAGCGCTCCAGACGACGTAGATAGCGCGACGCCAGGCGTGCTCCTAGCCGGCTGATCCGCGCCTGACGCTCTCGGTCGCCGTTGCGGTCGAAGGTGCGGAAACGGCTCGCCAGACAGACTTCGTGACCGGCATCTTCCAGTGCCCGGATCAGCATTCGGCCGATCAGCCGGTCGCCAGATGGCGTCGGTCCGTCAGGCGGATTGAGCGGCGCGTATACGGCGATGCGCATCGGGCGCGGGCTCCAGGCGGAGTGAGGATTGCAGGCGCTCGACCAGTTTGTCGATGGCGTGGTCATGATCGAAGACGGTGCGGATGCGCGTTGCGCCAGCGATGCCAAGGTCACGGCGTTCGGACGGATTTCGGATAAGACGTTGCATGGCCGCAGAGAGTGCCTGCGGATTGTCCGGCGAGATCAGTAGGCCGTTCTCGCCGTCCCGGATCAGCTCCGGAATGGCAGAGACGTCGGTGGCGATGCAGGCGAGCGCCTGGCTTTGCGCTTCCATCAGAACATTCGGCAGGCCGTCGCGGTCGCCGTCGTCGGCGATCCGGCTTGCGAGCACGAAAAGGTCGGAACCACGGTACAGGCTCAACACCTCGTCCTGGGTGCGTGGGCCGAGCCAGCGGATGCGATCGGTGATACCGAGTTCGACGGCCAGCGCCTCGAGCCGTCTGAGTTCTGGTCCGCCGCCGGCATGCGTAAACTGCCACGAGAGGTCCGTCGGAATTCGGGCAAGAGCCCTGAGCAGCGTGTCGAAGCCCTTCTTCGGCACAGCCCGCCCGATCGAGAGGATCTGCACCGGGCCGCCTTGATCCCGTCTCGGTTCGAGGGGCGTCGGCGGAAACCGCGTGAGATCGAGTCCATGGTAGAGCAGATGGATTTTCTGACGGTTTGCGGGCGCTAGCTGGCCGAGATGCGCGACGTTCGCGGCTGTGCAGGTCACTATCCAATCGAGATCGTCCAGCTTCTCGGCGAGCTCCCAGTCCGGGGTCGTGTAGATGTCCTTGGCATGCGCCGAGGCGCTCCACCCCAAGCCTCGCATAAGGGCCGCATAGCGCGTCACCGACGCCGGCGTATGCAAGAAATGCACGTAGAGCCATCGGGTCTCGGAAGGCAGCTCGGCGGCGAGAACGAGCGCCTGACCGAAACGCCGGATGCGATTGGCGGTCCGATCGCGTCGGAAGTCGCGGCGGAAGGCGGTAACGGCTCGCCGGTAGCCCGGCAACCGCCGGGCGGACCACCAGCTTCTGAGAACCCGAAGAGGACCGTCCTTCAGATACTCCGGCAAATAGTGCACGGCGGCCGAAATCTCGTCGTGGACTCGATGGCGCCTCGCATCGGTCGGATGGCGAAGCGACCAGATCGCCAGGTCGATCCCCCGGCGCTGAAGGCTAAGAAGCTCCTGGGCGATGAATGTCTCCGAGAGGCGCGGATAGCCCTTCAACACGACAGCGAGTCGCGGCGGCGCTCGGAGGTGGGCCTCAGACGTCATTCAGGGCCAGGATGCGCTCGCGCGGGAGCGGCTTCTCGCGCCCCAATAGATTGTCGACCATCTGATTGATGCTCTCGAATCCGTCGAGTAGGCCCGGGATCTGCACGTGAGAGGGGCGCGGTTGTGCCGGGAGCGAGCGGATCACCTGGGCCATGCGCGCGGGATGGCGGTTGCCATCATCATCGAGCATGCGAACGAGACCTAGCTCCTGCATGCGTTCGGCACGGATCTTCTGCTCGAGCCGGGGCCTTGTCCGCGGTACGATCACGGCAGGCTTATCATACGACAGAATCTCGCAGAACGTATTGTAGCCACCCATGGCGATCACGCCGAGAGAGCGGCGCATGAGCTTGTCGAGGCTGGCGATGAATGTCGTGACCTGAACCTTGGGAAGGCGCTCGGCCCGCGTCTTGAAGCGAGCCTGCAGGTCGGCCGGCATGAAAGGGCCGAGCACGATATAGGCACGATAGGGAAGCGATCGGTCGTGCTCGTAGGCGCTCAAAACCCAGTCGATGAGCTCGGCCCCGTCGCCACCACCGCCGGTCGTGACGAGTATGCTGGGCTCGTCGGACGCGGAGCCGGAGGTTCCGGCCTCGACGATCGGTCCGGCCGCGCCGCGCCTCAGATAGCCCGTATAGGTGATCTTGTCGCGCACGACCTTGGCGACCTCGATACCGGCCAGAGGATCGTAGATCTGCTGGCGACCGTAGATCCAGATGTCGTCGTAGAGGTCGGTCAGCGCCGGGATGACCTCCTTCCGGTCCCATTCGAATTTGAGATAGTCGGGGTCGTCCATGATATCGCGCAGGCCCAGTACAAGCCGCGTCCCCTTGCCCTTGAGTATCCGCAGGGTGTTCTCGACCTCGCCCCTCAAGCCCAACGGCTCTTTGTCGACCAGGAACATGTGCGGCCGGAACGTTTCGGCGGCACATCGGATGAGGCTCTCGCGAATGGCGATCGCATCCTCGATCGAGACGTCGAGACCGCGCGCGGTGTAGCTGCCGTTCTTCAACTTGACGACGCCGGGGAAGCGGATGAAATCAACGCGAGGCTTGAATGCATACGAGCCGATCAGCGGCAGGCCGGACAGGATAAGCACGGAGATGTCGCTTCGGTGGTCGACGATCGAATGTGCGATCGCCCGACACCGGCTGAGGTGGCCGAGTCCAAAGGAATCGTGACTGTAGATCAGGAGCCGCAAGCTTGCGTCACCGCTGTCCGGCATGGCGCCCCCTTCGAGCCCGGCTTTCCCCCCTGCCGTACCAGTCCAGCGGCGGCAGGCCCTTCCCCAATACCTAGTTCAAGACCAATTTCCCGTTCTGGTCCAGACCCTTGTTCTTTCTGAAGTCGACTTTCAAGCCGAGATTTTCCGCGTTGGAGTAGGAGCAACCCTTGCAGATGTCGAAGCTCTTCAGGAACCCACGCTTGCGGGCCTCGAGAGCGGGTTTGGCGAGATAGGCCTTCTTGAATCCGACTTCTGCAATGTTCGGCAGCTGAACCATCTGATCGTAATCTATACAGCAAAGCCCAAGATCGCCATTCCAGAAGACGACCGTCTGATAGAGGGGCGTCGTGCAGGTTGCCCTTCCGAGATCGGTCGGGTGGCGTTTGAACTCCTCGCGGGTCGGCAGGAAGCGGGTCGCCACCGCCTTCTCCTCCTCGGTCGTATACGAGCCGATCGAAAAGGTTTTGTAGCGGATGCGGTCGAAGCCCGCCTCTCGCGCCCAGGCCGTCATTTCATCGATCTGGCTCTCGGAATAGGCGGTCAGCAACGTCTGCAGCACCGTGATGGGGTTGGTGGCCCCGAGTCGGGTGCGGACGTTCAAGAACCGCTCGATATTCTGCTTAACCTCGTCGAACTCGGAGTTGACACGGTAGGACTCCTGCGCCTCCTTGGAGAAGCCGTCCATGCACAGGTTGATACGCGAGAGACCGGCCATGATCAGCCTCTCGCACATGTCTTCATCGAGCTTGGTGGCATTGGTCGAGATGAAGGTCTCGTGGCCGTGTTGCGTCGCGTAGGCGACCATCTCTGGCAGGACCGGGTTCATGGTCGGCTCGCCGGAGAAGTTGAAGTAGATGGCGGGCTTCTCGGCGTCCTCCTTGAAGTCGTCGATGATGAGGCGGAAGACATCCATCTTCATGAGCCCGCGCCGCCGCGTCATGGCGATGGTCACCGGGCAGACTGGGCAGCGGAGGTTGCAGACATTCGTCACATCGATGACGATAATGGTGGGCATGCGCGCGAAATAGGAGAGCGGCAGGAACCTGGCCAGCTCGCGCTGGACCCTATCGAAAAGAGGAACTTGGCTGCCGTTGGCCATCTTGTGGTCTCACGATGCGGGTGTGATGGGGAGTTGCCGGGACTCCGAACGGCGGGTGTCGCCGCACGGTCTCCTTCCACAGTTGGTGGCGCTCGGGTCGAATTCCAACGGGGCTCGTGTCAAAACAGCGTGAGAGCACGCGCCATTCCGCCGCGGTGCTAGGGAGTCACTAAACCGACTTTGCTGTGCGGGGCAAGCCCAATATGAGCAGCAGAAGCCGCTGCCACGTCTTGGTTCCGTGCGCCGGCTCGAGTCTGTCGATAGGCCGAGGGAGTCTGGAGCGGGCGAAGGGAATCGAACCCTCGACACTCAGCTTGGGAAGCTGATGTTCTACCACTGAACTACGCCCGCGACCGCCGACTTCCTCAGGGTCTCGGCGCCAGCAACAGGCTGAGCCTCAGACCCGCAAGGCGCTTTATCGACCGAATGGGTGCCCAAGTCCAGTGGGCCCGGTGTTGACGCGAGCCGCCCAGATCGGGCCGCCGCCCGGCGCCGATGCGGCTGCGGTGTCAATGGGTGGGCCTCGCCCTCGCTGCCCGGATTGGGGTAGGCCTGGACCCGCTGACCAAAGTGAGTCCAGGCCTACCAGCCGGAGGGAGTGAGCTCCGGCCCGGGGTTCAGAGTACGAAATCGGCAGCCGTCAGCGTCACGAGACCTGTCAGCTCGATTTGGAAGTCGGCCTTGCCGTCGCCGTTGGTGTCGCCCTCGACGATGGTCTTGTCGTCGACGGTGCCGGCGACATTGATCTGGACGAACCGGAGCTCGCCGCCGATCTTGTGGAACGCCTGCGTGGCGATGAACTTGAAGGCATTGTTGCCGGCAGCCGTGCTCGACGCATCGATGGTCGAGAGATCGATGTCATCGGTGAGATGCGCGAAATCCGTGATGATGTCGCGGGTCGAGGCGGTCTTGCCCATCTCGCCAACGGCGTTGAAATCAAAGACGTCCTTGCCCGCGCCGCCCGTCATCGTGTCGCGCCCGGTGCCGCCGATCAGGCGGTCGTTGCCATCCTCGCCCGAGATCGTGTCGTTGCCGGCGCTGCCAGTGAGGATGTTGGCGGCGGCATTGCCCGTCATGACGTTGGCGAGGCTGTTGCCGGTGCCATTGACAGCATCGGAGCCCGTGAGGAGCAGGTTCTCGACATTGGCGGCGAGCGAGACGGTCTCAGCGCTCTCGACCGTGTCGTTGCCCTCGCCGACCAGCTCGACGATCGTATCGCCGGCCGTGAAGACATAGGTGTCGTCGCCGATCCCGCCGATTAGCAGATCAGCGCCTTGGCCGCCCTCCAGTCGGTCGTTGCCATCGAGCCCGATGAGGACGTCGCGGTCGTCCGTGCCGGTGATCGTGTTGTCGTCGAGGCCGCCATAGGCCGTCTCGGGCGAGACGTCGGTGATTTGGAGCGTGAAGTCGCCCGTCACCGCACTGTCGACGCCGAACGCCGGATCATAGACAGCGACGGTAACCTCGTAGCTCGACTTCGTCTCGAAATCGAGCTGGACGCCGGCCTTGAGGTAGAGCTCGGTGCCGATCAGCTCGAAGCTGCCGGCATCGGCGCCGGCTATCGACAGGTTCTCGTTGCCCAGTGCGTCATCGGCAACGACGACATCGGCGACCTTGAGCCGGTTGAGGAGCACCGTACCCTCGGCTACGGCCGGTGCGACGGCGGTGAAGGAGAGGCCGGTTGGCGCTTCGTTGACGTCGCTGATCTCGAACGTGACCGAGTTGGATACGATGTCCGGTGAGCCGCCGATCGTGGGATCGTCGAGTGCGACAGCGATGTCGATGACCGGCTGGGTCTCGAAGTCGAACACCACGCCAGCTTTCAGATAGAGATCGTAAAAGTTGTTGCCGGCGAGCTCGAGCTCAAACAATCCCGCGCCCGTCCCTATCAATGTCGGTGTGACCGACCCGAGCGCATCCTCACCATAGATCGACAACGTACCGAAGAGGAGCCGATCAGCCAGGATTTGGTTCTCATTGAAGGAGTCGTAGTCGAGGTAGAAGTCCACATTGCTCGGCAGCTCGTTGATGTCGAGGACCTGGATCGTCAGCGTCTCGCTCGTCGCATCGATCGCGCCGCCGGTGGCGGGATCGTTGACCGTTACGGCGACATCGAGGCTGGAGTTCGTCTCGAAGTCGATTGACGCCCCGGCCTTGAGGAAGAGCTGTCCGCCGACGATCTCGAACAACCCCGCATCCGCACCCGTCAGCGTGAAAAGGTTGTTGTTCTCCGGATCGTTGTCATCGGTGACGAGGATGTCGGCGACAAGGATCGCCGACGACATATCGGTGTTCTCCGCGATCTCGGAGAAGCTCGCATTGGCGAGCGACACGGCGGTCGGCGCATGGTTCGTCGCATGCCCGTAGATGACATAGGAGGCGCCGGCGTTGGCGCCGTTGCTGTCCGCGGCCGGCGCGCCCACAATCAGGTCGTCGAAGCCGTCACTGTTGATGTCGCCGGCGGCCGAAACGGACAGGCCGGCACGGTCGCCGCTGGCGCTCCCGTCAATCTCGAATCCGTTGTTGCCGTTCAGCGAGCCGACGCTGAACGTCGCGCCCAATCCCGAGGTCTGACCGAAGATGACGTAGGCCCTGCCGGGGAAATTGTTGCCTGAGCCGCCATTCCATGCGCCGACAATGATGTCGTCGAGCCCGTCGCCATTGATGTCACCTGCCGCCGCGACCGAGCTTCCCATGCGGGCGCTGGCAGGCGCCCCTGTGACCCTGAATCCGTTGGTGCCATCGAGCGAGGCGACATCGAAGTCCGCTGAAAATCCGCTTGCCTTGCCAAATACAACGAACGCGGAGCCGCTATTGGCAGGCGACCCTGTGTAGGGCGCACCGACGACGATGTCGTCGAATCCGTCACCGTTGACATCACCGGCCGAGCCGACAGCCCAGCCGAGGTGAGTTCCGGAACCAGCGCCAATGAGCTGGAACCCATTTGTTCCATCGAGACCGGAGAGCGCGAGTTGGGCGCCAACCGGCTGGTCGGTTCCAAAAACGACATAAGCCGCACCGGTGCCCGAGGACTTGTTTTGGGCGCCGATGATGAAGTCATTGAGACCGTCACCGTTGATATCTCCGGCGCCGGAGACGGAGATGCCGGCCTGTTCGTTGAACAACTCGCCGGCGAGCACGTAGCCGTTGGTGCCATCGAGACCCGAGAGCGCGACGTTGGCCGCAAATCCCGCGGTGGTGCCGTAGACGACGTAGGCCGCGCCAGTGGACCCCACCGCCAGATTGGGACGTCCGCCCTTGGCACCGATCAGGAGATCGTCGATGCCGTCGCCGTTGACGTCGCCGATCGAGGCCACCGATGTGCCGGCTTCATCGTTGACGCTGACTCCGGAAATCTGAAACCCATTGCTGCCGTCGAGATCGGCCACGTCGATCGACGCATCGAATCCCGTCGTCTTGCCAAAGACGACGTAGCTCGCCCCTTCCATTTGAGTGACCGTCGCGATCTTGCCGCTGGCGACGACGAAGTCGTCGATGCCGTCGCCGTTGAGATCGCCTGCGCTCGATACGGCCCTGCCGAGTTGCCCGCTCGCCGACTCACCGGCGATTTTGAAGCCGTTGGTTCCGTCGAGTGTCGAAAGCCCGATGGGCCCGGTGACGATCTCCGGGCCGCCGAAGATCACATAGGCCGCGCCGTAGTCGGTGCCGCTCGGACCATCGACGAGACTGGCGCCGATCAGGAGATCATCGAAGCCGTCACCGTTGACATCACCGGCGGACGCGACGGAAACGCCACTATAGTCATAGGCAGAGGCGCCAATGATGCTGAAGCCAACACCGGTGGCGAGGCTCGAGACAGCGAGTTTTGAGGCGAACTTTGGCATGGCGAGGTCTCGGGTCTGGTGTTGTTCGGGACTAGAGGACGAAGTCGGCGGCGGAGAGGGTCTTCAGACCGGTGAGCTCGATTTGGAAATCGGCCCGGCCGTCGCCGTTCGTGTCGCCTTCGACGATCGTCTTGTCATTGGCGGTGCCGGCTGCATTGATTTTCACGTAGTGCAGCTCGCCGGCGACCTTGTGGAACTTCTGCGTGCCGATGAAGGTGAAGGCCTGGTTGCCACCCGCCTTCGTCGACGCATCGAGCGTCTTCAGATCGATATCGTCCGAGAGGTGGGCGAAGTCCCGGATGACATCGCGGGTCGATGCCGTCTTGCCCATCTCCTTGAGGGAATTGAAATCGAAGATGTCCTTGCCCGAGCCGCCGGTCATGACATCGCGTCCGCGACCGCCGACCAGCGTGTCATTACCGCCGAGACCGAGCATCGTGTCGTTGCCGAGGCTACCGGAGAGCGTGTTGGCGGCCGCGTTGCCGGTCAGCACGTTGGCAGCGCTGTTGCCGGTACCCTTGATGGCGGAATTGCCGGTCAGGACGAGGTTCTCGAGATTGGCGCCGAGCGCGAAGGTCACGGCGCTCTCCACGGTATCGATGCCCTCGCCGGCCTCCTCGATGATCGTATCGCCTGTACTAAAGACATAGGTATCGTTGCCGCGCCCGCCGATCAGCGTGTCCGTGCCGATGCCGCCGTCGAGACGGTCGTTGCCATCGAGGCCGATGACGATATCGGTCTCGTCGGCGCCGGTGAGCGTGTTGTCGCCGGCGTCGCCGATGACGTACTCGGTCGTCGCATTGGTGAGCGTGAAGACGAAGCTTTGCGAGGTGAGATCGATGCCGCTGCCCTTCGTCGGATCGTCGACCGTGACACTGACCTCGAGCTCGGGATTGGTTTCGAAGTCGAGCTTGGCGCCTTGCTTCAGGTAGAGCTCGGTGCCGGATATCTCGAACAGGTCGGCGTCGGCGCCGGTGAGCGCCAGGAGATTGGTGCCCTCACCGTCGTCTGTCACGACAATGTCGGCAACCTTGACCGGCTGGAGGGTCGACATGTCCTCCCGGGCCGTCGAGAGCACGGGCGATAACGAGACTGCGGTCGGGGCTTGATTGAACTTGCTGCCGTAGATGACATAGGCGAGGTCGTGCCGGCCGCCGCTATCGTAGCCCGCGAAAATAGCGATATCGTCGAGGCTGTCGCCATTGACATCACCCGCGGCCGATACCGAGAAGCCGACGAAAGCTCCGTTTGAGGCCGTGATGGTGAAGCCATCGGGTTGCGCGAGCGAGCCCAGATCGATCGTGGCGGCGAATGCGCCGGCCGTTGCCGTGTCCTTGCCGAAAAGGACATAGGCGGTGTTGGCGTAAGGCGCTCCAATCAGCAGGTCGTCGAACCCATCGCCGTTGATGTCGCCGGCACTGGAAACCGAATATCCAGCCTGGTCGTATCCCGGCCCGACTAGGTGAAATCCGTTGGTTCCGTCGAGGTCGGCCGGGGTCAGCGTCGTAGCGAAATCTCCGGATGTCTGAGCGTTCTTGCCGAAGACGACGTAGACGTTGCCAGGGTCGCTAGTGTAGTTGTAGCGGCCTCGATCACCTATGGCGATATCCTCGAAGCCATCGCCGTTGATGTCGCCGAGGCTTGCGACAGAGATTCCAGTATAGTCATAGCTAAATGGATCGGTGCGGAAGTGAAATCCGTTCGCGCCATCGATCGAGTCGAGCGAGAAAGTGGCACCGAACGGAGCGTCGCCGGAAGCGCTGCGGCCGAACACGATGCTGGCTTGATCCGCCCCGTATCCATAGTGGCCGCGCTCCAAGGTTCCGATCGCCAGGTCGTCGAAGCCGTCGCCGTTGACGTCATCCAGGAAATCGATGCTGGTGACGGAGGTGTAGATGTTCGGGTTGGTGATGGCAAAGCCGGCTGTGCCATCGAGATCGGCGGCGCCGATCGTGGCATTGAAGGAAGAGGACGAGTCTTTGCCATAGATGACATAGACCGTCTGGTTGTTGTCCGATGTCAGGGCGATGTCGGCGACGCCGTCGCCGTTGATGTCGCCGCCGCCGGCGACGAGATGAGAGGAGTTGCTGGAACTCGCAAATTTGAAACCATTGCTGCCGTCGAGTGCGGCCAGATCGATGCTGGGATCGAAACCGGTGGTCTTGCCGAACACGATATAGACATGGCCAAAGCGCGATCCGATGGCGAAATCGGCAATGCCATCGCCATTGACATCGCCAAGTCCGGTGACGCTGTTACCAATGTGCAAGTCACCGCTGAACGAAGGGATGGCGAAGCCATTGCTGCCGTCGAGTGCGTCGATGTCGACGGTTGCAGCGCCGCCACCCGGCCCGCCTCCGGCACCGAAGACAACATAGCCAGACGATTTGTACCCCAGGAATGTGCCGTCAGCGTCAAGGATCGGTTGGTCGATCCAGCCCATCAGCAGGTCGTCGAACCCATCGCCGTTGATATCGCCAATGGAGGCCAGAGACCGTTGGTTCCAACTCTCAATACCCGAGACAATGGCAAAGCCGTTCGAGCCGTCGAGGCTCGCGGTATCGAAAGTCGATGGAAAATCGGACATGATCCCCTCATTGGCCGATGGCGATCCAGAGTGGGGATCGCGTCGCTGCGCTTCGGGGATCAGTCTAACGAAATACCGTTGACGATGAATTAATCGCTCTGTATACGGAATAAAACTTCTTTAGTTAAACCAATGACTTAATCGCAATCGCCATGCGAGCGAGTGACTCGATGGAAAATCAATCGATAGCGTATAACCCCAATTCTTGCTCGCTGTCATATGTCAAATGACATATGAACGATGCCGGTCTGTTGAACTAGGTCCACGAATCTCGCGCCAAGCGATGAGGGGCAATCGCGTGACACCCATAGAGGATGTCGATCTGGACATCATTGCCGAGACGTTGCGGACCATCAATGATCGGGGGGCATTCGACGAGCTGATCGCATCCTGGAGCAAGAAGCTCACGGATGCGGGTTACGACTTGGCGTTGCTGCGCAACGAGCAGGTCCTCAAGAAGCACTATTCGACCATCGGCAAGCTCCTGGACAAGGTCGGCCTGGCCGATACCGAGGATCCGCTGGAGCGAATCGTCTCGTCGGTCCGCGAGCCGGCGATGGTTCTGTCCGATCGTGGCCGGGTCGTCTCGATCAACGAGACCGGACGAGCGGCATTTCGGGTCGAGCAAGGGCAGAAAGCGCATTTCGACTGGCTGGGGGAGCCGCTGGAGCTGACGAGGGAGCGGTTGGAGCCGAGCCCCGCCGGCAGCCCCAACCACCGGATGCGGATCGTCAAGACGATCTCGGACACGGGCACCCAGGGATACGCCGAGGTCTTCCCGGTCGAGGTCAAGGGGGTGCAAGGGTCATTCACCGTGGTGCGGGAGCTTCTGAATGCGTGGGTGCCCGCAGCCGGTGCGGCTCTGTCGGAAGCATTCGGGCTCACCGATGCCGAGGTCGAGATCGCCCGGCTGCTATATGTGCATGGCGACCTGTCACTGGTTGCCGCCGACCGGAGCGTGAGTGTACGCACCGCACGACTCCAGCTGAGCAGCGTCTTTGCGAAGACGGCGACGAGTGGTCAGACGGAGTTGATGCGGCTTCTCGTCCTGCTGAATGCACGGTTGACCGATCGGCCAGAGCGTCGAAGTCTGTCATGGTCCGATCCGTTCGGCCGGGAGAAGATCATCAGGCGACCCGACGGCCGCAGGCTCGCCTATACTTGGATGGGACATGCCGATGGAACGCCGGCGATGTTCGTGCACGGCATCGGCAACGGCTTTCTGTACCCGGATGTATTCGTATCCACGCTCGTGGAACGGCGCGTGAAGCTCTTCGTCCTCGAGCGCCCCGGCTGCGGCAACAGCGATCCGGACCCGCGTCAAGGCCCGTGTGAGGACTTGGCTCAATCGATCAACACGCTTTGTGCGGCACTCGGCCTGAAGTCGGTGACGGTCACGGCCATTCATGCGGGCGTCATCGCCGTGGCTCGCGCAGCGCGCCAACCGGGCAGTGCGATCTCGGGCATCGTCGCGCTGGGGCGGTTTCTGCCGTATACGCCGGAGCTGCTCGACAAGGTTCCAAAACCCGTGCGCACGCTGACGTGGCTGTCATTGCACGCGCCTTGGGCCACCGACATCATCGGCAGATATGCATGGAGCGCACTGCATCAATACGGTGTCGACTGGTACATCGAGCGCGCCTATCGCGAGATGTCGTTCGACTATGCGAGCACGAAGTCCCACGAGGTGACGGCGCTGATCCGCAATGCCTCTGCTTTCACATTTCTCCAGGGACCCGAGGTGTTCTTCCGTGATATGGTCATTCGCAAGACCGACATTCGCGACGATCTCGCCGCGCTCGACATTCCATTCCATTGGCTCTTGGGGGCGGTGCCGGTCTATGGCGGTATCGAGACCGGCGAGCGATTCTACAGCGACGCGGATATTCAGAGCTTTCTCACCGTCAACCCGAGGATCACGTTCGAGCTCGTCCCCGATGCCGGAGAGCTGATGATCTATCAACAGCCCGCGCTCATCGCCGAGCGCATCGCCGATTCAGTGCTGCGTAGTCCCTAAGAATTCAACCAAACGACCTCGAGCAAGTCAGCGCTGAACGGAGCCGATCTTTGAGCCAGACCCAGAGCATGGAAGAGAAATTCGTTTTTTCGACATCCCGCGGCTTCGCCAGTTGGCTGGCCCGAAGCGGTGGCTCGATCGCCTTCACCACTTATCAGGCTGGTAAGATCTTCTTCATCGGTCTGCGCAGGACCGGTGAGCACACCGTGCACGAGCGCACCTTTGCCCGCTGCATGGGGCTGGCGGTGTCCGACGACCGGCGCACGCTGATGCTGGCGACCCATTACCAGATCTATCGCTTCGACAATGTGCTGCCGCAGGGACAAGCAACGCCCAACGGCGAGGATGCGCTATATGTTCCGCGTCAGGCCTGGATCACCGGTGATCTCGATGCCCATGACGTCGCCTTCGGTGCCGATGGCAGGCCGATCCTCGTCAACACGGCCTTCGGCTGCCTGGCAACCGTGACGGATGGCTCCAGCTTCAAGCCGATCTGGAAACCGCCCTTCATCTCGAGGATCGCGCCGGAGGATCGCTGCCATTTGAACGGCATGGCGGTGGAGAACGGAATGCCACGGTATGTGACCGCCGTCTCGACCTCGGATGTCGTCGATGGCTGGCGTGACCGGCGAGCGGGAGGTGGCGTGGTCGTCGATGTGCAGACCAACGAGATCGTCTGTGAAGGCCTGTCGATGCCGCATTCGCCACGACTTCACGACGGCCGGCTCTGGCTTCTGAATTCGGGCGCCGGCGAGTTCGGCTATGTCGACCTCGCGACGCGGACTTTCGTCCCCGTCACATTCTGCCCCGGCTATGCGCGCGGACTTAGCTTTGCCAATGGCGCCGCCATCGTCGGGCTGTCGCTCGCTCGCGAGAACAGAACCTTTCAGGGCCTGCCGCTCGACGAAGCGCTGGCGGCGAAGCAGGCAGATGCCCGGTGCGGCCTGCTCGTCATCGACCTCGCGTCCGGCGACATCTCCGCTTGGGCCCGCATCGAGGGCGTGGTGCGCGAGCTCTACGACGTCGCCTTTCTGAAGGGGGTGCGGCAGCCTGCGGCCGTCGGCTTCAAATCCGACGAGATCACCCGCATCATCAACATCGACGATCACGCGGCCTGATCGAGGCGGATGAGGTCGGTTTGCGGCCCGTCGCGCCAAAATCGACGCATGGAGGCGCGAACCCCTCTAGCCGGCGCGGAAGTGCTTGGAGAGCTTCAGGCCCTGCGCCTGGTAGTGTGAGCCGATGCCCTGGCCATAGAGCTGGTCGGGAACCTCCGCCAGGCGCTCATAGACGAGCCGCCCAATGAGCTGACCGTGCTCGAGAATGAACGGCACCTTGTGCGAGCGAACCTCGAGCACCGCCCGCGAGCCCTGGCCGCCGGCTAGCGCATAGCCGAAGCCAGGATCGAAAAAGCCGGCATAATGCACGCGGAACTCGCCGACGAGCGGATTGAACGGCACCATCTCGGCGGCATGCGTCGGCGGCACGGTGACCGCCTCCTTGGAGGCGAGGATATAGAACTGGTCGGGGTCGAGGATCAGCCGGCCGTTCGCTGCCCTGGTGATGGGCTCCCAGTAGTCCTCGATCAGGCAGGCGCCCGGCTTGTCGACGTCGACGAGCCCGGTATGACGCTTGGCGCGGTAGCCGACGAGCCCGTCGGGGTCGCCCGAGAGATCGACTGTCAGGCCGACGCCGCCGTCCACATCGGCCGTACCACCCGAGACGAGCCCGTAGGTCTTGTGCAACTCCAGGATCTCGGCGTCGCTGGTCGGGGCCTCGCCGAGCCGGAACCGGATCTGCGAGAGGCGAGATCCGGCGCGCACGACAATCGGGAAGGTCTGCGGGCAGACCTCGGCATAGAGAGGGCCGTGATAGCCCGCTGGAATCTGGTCGAAGGCACCGACGCCGTCGGCTATGACGCGGGTGAAGACGTCGAGCCGGCCGGTCGAGCTCTTGGGGTTGGTGACAGCCGACAGGTCTGGCGAAAGCGCCAAGCTCTCCATGAGGGGCACGAGATAGACGCACCCGGTCTCGAGCACCGCTCCGACGGTGAGGTCGATCCGATGCAACGCCAGATCGGCCAGCTTCCGGTTGACCTCGGAACCCGGGCCGGGGAGAAAGCTCGCTCGGATGCGGACGGCCTCGCGACCAAGTCTGAGGTCGAGGCTGGCGGGCTGGATCTGGCCCGAGGCGGCGGGTTCTGCGAGCTTGAGCTCACCGGACTCGATGCGGGTGCGAATCAGACGGGCGGATAGCAACCCCGCCGGCGGGGTTGACGGACGTAGATCTTGCGATGGTTTCGCCATGCCCGGCTCTCTAGCCCAATCCCCCCTTGACGCCAAGGTGCCCGATCCGCTTAATCCCCGGTGTGCGCGGAGCTGCGCATCGTGGTGATTTGGGCCGGCCGGCTTGCAGCCACGTAAAATAAGTCGCTAAAAGGGCCGTCGCACCCGCCTCGGTTTCGGCGCGACCCCTCGCCCGGCCGGGGATTTTTGTTGCGCTGCAGGCGCACAGGGAGGGTGACATGGGCCAGTCCGACGATCGATCGCCTAGAGTGCTTCGCCCCGAGACCGAGCTGGTGCATGGCGGCGTCATGCGTTCGGCCTTCGGTGAGACCTCCGAGGCGCTCTTCCTGACGCAGGGCTTCGTCTACAATTCGGCCGAGCAGGCCGAGGCGCGCTTCAAGAACGAGGACCCGGGCTTCCAGTACAGCCGGTTCGGCAATCCCACCGTTGCCATGTTCGAGGAGCGGGTCCGGCTGCTCGAAGGTGCCGAGGCGGCGCGGGCCACCGCGACCGGAATGGCGGCCGTCACGGCGGCGTTGTTCAGCTATCTCAAGGCGGGCGATCATGTGGTGGCGGCGCGGGCCTTGTTCGGGTCATGCCGGTACATCGTCGAGGACTTGTGTCCGCGCTTCGGGATCGCTTCGACGCTGGTGGACGGGCGGAGCCCCGAGGCTTTTGCCGCGGCCATGCGCCCCAATACGCGCATGGTTTTCTTCGAGACGCCGACCAACCCGACGCTCGAACTGGTCGACATTGCCGCCGTGTCCGAGATCGCCCACAGACAGGGTGCGCTCGTCGTCGTCGATAATGTCTTTGCCTCACCGATGCTTCAGCGGCCGTTGGCGCTCGGCGCCGACATCGTCGTCTATTCGGCGACGAAGCACATCGACGGGCAGGGGCGATGCCTCGGCGGCGTGGTGCTGGCCTCCCAGGAGTTCATCGACAAGCATTTGCAGGTTTTCATTCGCCAGACAGGGCCTTCGCTCAGCCCCTTCAATGCCTGGGTGCTGTTGAAGGGACTCGAGACGCTACCGATCCGCGTGGCCGCCCAATCGGCGGCGGCGTCCTCATTGGCCGATATGCTGGGTCGGCATCCGTGCGTCGGCCGTGTGCTTTATCCCGGGCGTGGCGATCACCCCCAGCGGACCCTGGCCGGACGGCAGATGTCGGGCGGCGGCACGCTGATCGCCTTCGAGATCGATGGCGACAAGGCGGCGGCATTCCGCTTCCTCAATGCGCTCCGGATCATCAAGATCTCGAACAATCTCGGAGACGCCAAGAGCCTCATCACTCACCCTGCGACGACAACCCACCAGCGTCTGCCGGCAGAGGCGAGAGCTGAGCTCGGCATCGGCGAGAGCTTGGTTCGGCTGTCCGTCGGTCTCGAGGCGTTGGAGGATCTTGCGGCCGATCTCGAGGAGGCGCTGTCTGCGGTCCGCTAGTGTGGCCTCGCGGTCCATTCGATCGTCCGGGCAAGCTCCGAAGGCGTCGACCAAGACCTACTACGTGAAGGTCCGCCAGCCGACAGCGATCCGCGCCGCCGTCGAAACGAAGCAGAGTCCCGCGAACAGGAGAGCCAGCCAGCGAAAGGCGTCGGGGAACAGGCAGCAGAGGACGAAGAAGATGATCGTCTCCGTCCCTTCGGCCAAGCCTGTCAGATAGTACAACGACTTCTTGCCTTGGGCGTCGCTGGTCAGCCCGCGCTTCTCGGCGATGATGGCGAAGGCCAGAAACGCCGAGCCATTGGCATAGAAGCTCAGCAGCAGGACGGCGGCGGGAAGCGCATTGCGGAAGCTGTCGGCAAAGGCGAAGGCCAGCGGCACGGCGCCGTAAAAGATGAAGTCGAGCGTGATGTCGAGAAAGCCGCCGCGATCCGTCTGGTGAGTGGCTCGGGCAATGGCACCGTCGAGCCCGTCGGCCAGCCGGCTCAAGAGGATCAGGACCGTCGCCCAGCCGGGCTGTCCTATGGCGATCGCCGCAGCCGCCGACAGTCCGGCGACGAAGCCGGCGAGAGTCATCTCAATGGCGCCAATGCCGATGCGGGCCAGCGCCCTGCCGGCCTGGTTGAGCGGCGGGTTGATCAGCGGCCGTATGTGGGCGTCGAGCATGATAGCATTCCGTCACTCTGCAAGCGGGCCGCCCGGCGGCAAATCCAGTCCCTGGAGCGCGACCGACTGGCGAGGATGCGTCCTCTCATGTCAATGTACGGCAATCAGGACGGGTTGATATCCATGTATCAGGCGATCACGCACAACATTCGGGTCACGGTCGTGCCCCAATATCTGCCGGAACGGTCGGAGCCGGCGGCGAGCCGCTATTTCTGGGCCTATACAATCGAGATCGCCAATCAGGGCCATTGGCCCATGCAGTTGCGTTCCCGGTATTGGCGCATCACCGATGCGTTGGGCCGGACAGAAGAGGTGCGGGGTCCTGGCGTCGTCGGCGAGGAACCCGTCATCATGCCAGGCAGCGCGTTTACGTACACGAGCGGCTGCCCGCTCTCGACGTCATCCGGAATCATGGTCGGCACCTATCAGATGCAACTGGAGGACGGCCGGATGCTGGACATCGCGATCCCAGCCTTCTCGCTCGATTGTCCAGATAGGCGACCGCAACTCAACTGACCGGGATGAACGTCCGCCCGTGCGGGCTTGACGGATGGCCGCAAATTGGCAGCCTTAGACGCCATCGATTCAAGGGAGCCCGCTTTTGTCCGACCGCCGTGCCCAAACGATCGAGATCCTCGAGCGTCTCGTGGCCTTCGACACCACGAGTGCGAAGACGAACATTCCCTGCATCGATTATGTGAAGGCCTATCTTGCCGGATACGGCATCGAGTCGCATCTGGTGCCGACGCCCGACGGTCAGAAGGCGAGCCTGTTCGCTACGATCGGCGATCCGTCCAAGCCGGGCATCGGCCTCTCGGGACACACCGATGTGGTTCCCGTCTTGGGCCAGGAGTGGGCCTCCGATCCCTTTCGGCTGACCGAGCGCGACGGCAAGCTTTATGGCCGCGGCAGTTGCGATATGAAGGGTTTCCTTGCCTGCGTCATGGCCATGGTTCCCGAGTTTCAGCGTCGCAAACCGGCCATCCCGCTGCATCTGCTCTTCTCTTACGACGAGGAGGTCGGGTGCACGGGCGTCAGGCCGATGATCGCCGAGCTCGGAGCCCGCCTGACGAAGCCGCATCTCGTCATCGTCGGCGAGCCGACGACCATGACCGTCGTCGATGCGCATAAGGGGGCGAGCCGGTTCCGCACGGTCGTCACCGGCCGCGAGGCGCATTCCAGCATGGCGCACATCGGCGTCAACGCGATCCATATTGCCGGGCTGTTGATCGCCGAGCTCGGCAAGCTCGAGGCGGAGCTCAGGACCGGTCGGCAGGACGAACGCTTCACACCTCCTTACTCGACGCTACAAGTCGGGCTCATCGAGGGCGGTCGGGCGCAGAACATCGTGCCACGGAACTGCAGCTTCTCTTGGGAGATCCGGGCGCTGCCCGGCGTCTCGATCGACGATGTGCTCCGGCGCTTCAACCGGGCCGTGGAGGAGGTGCACCTGCCGGCCATGCGACGGGTTGCCGTCGACGCGTCGATCGAGACGAAGCATATCAACACGGTACCCGCCTTCTTCTCCGGCCAGGGGTCGGAGGCGGTCTCGCTGGCGCTGCGTCTTGCCGAGCAGAACGAAACGCATGCGGTGTCCTATGGCACCGAGGCCGGCCTGTTTCAGGCGTCCGGCCCGCCGTCGGTCATCTGCGGCCCGGGCGATATCGCCCAGGCGCACCGGCCAGACGAGTTCGTCGCCGTCGCCGAGCTCGACCGCTGCCGCGATTTCCTCGGGCGGCTGGCCGACCACGCATCGGCCGGATGACATCAGAGCTTCCGCAACGCGACGCCTTCCACCCTGTGATCCGGGCCCTTGGTCAGGATCAGGTCGGCCCGCTGCCGGGTCGGCAGGATGTTGGTCAGAAGGTTCTTCTCGTTGATCGACTTCCAGATAGACAGGGCCCTGGCTCTCGCCTGCTGGTCGTCGAGGCTCGCATAGCGGTGGAAATATGCCGCCGGATCGCGGAAGGCCGTCTCTCGCAGCCTCAGGAAGCGCTCGATGTACCAACCTTCGATGGTCGACGGCGTGGCGTCGATATAGATCGAGAAATCAAAGAAGTCCGAGACGAAGGGGATCGCCTCGCCGTCTTTCGGCAACCGTGCCGGCTGCAGAACGTTGAGACCCTCGACGATCAGGATGTCCGGCTGATCGACGACGATCTGCTCGCCGGCGAGTATGTCGTAGGAGAAGTGCGAGTAGACCGGCGCCGTCACCTTCGGACGACCGGCTTTGACATTGGCGAGGAAGTTCAGGAGTCGGTTCGTATCGTAGCTTTCCGGAAATCCCTTGCGCTCCATCAGCCCGCGCTCCTCGAGTGCGCGATTGGGGAGAAGGAAGCCGTCGGTCGGCACGAGATCGACCTTGGGATGAGCGGGCCAGCGGGCGAGCAGCGCCTGCAGCACACGGGCCATCGTGCTCTTGCCAACCGCGACCGAGCCGGCGACACCGATGATGAACGGCATCTTGCTGTCGTTGCGGCCGAGGAATTTCGAGGTCACGGCATGCAGGCTTTGCGAGGCCTGCACATGCAGATTGATGAGCCTGGAGAGCGGCAGATAGATTTCGCGAACCTCGGCTCCGGAGACCCGCTCGATCAGTCCCGACAGTGACTCGAGGTCCGCCTCATCCAGCGTCATCGGCGTATCAGCTCTGAGCCGCGACCATTCCTCCCGCGTGAACGCGCGGTAGGGCGAGAACTCGATCCTCGATCGCGGCGTACGCGGCTCTCTTGCCTTTTGCATGGCTAGACCGGCGGATTGGGGGGCTTGCGGGCCGCTTTCTCGGCGATGCCCGACATGGAGAGCCGGCGCTCCAGCTCGGCGAGCACGTCCGCCACCGGAACGGCGCGGCATTCGAGTACGACGAGTAGGTGATAAATCAGGTCAGCGGCTTCGCTCTTGAGCCGCTGATCGTCCTCGCAGATCGCAGCGATCACCGTCTCGGTCGCCTCCTCGCCGAGCTTCTTGGCCGGCTTGGCAGGGCCGCCGTCGATCAACTGGCGAGTGTAGGAGGTCTCGGGTGCCGCGGTCCGACGCTCATGAATGATTTGCGCGAGGCGCGAGATAACGTCGTCAGCCATGAAACTGCTCTTTGCGCGGGTCCGATGGTCCGCCAGGACCGATTTCGGCAGGATTTTGCTGCAATGCAACAAAAAACGACATGCGGCAGATCAGCTTTGCGCAATCGGGCTGTCCAGGCGCACCGTTAACCCTGCTCTGGCCAGGGCCTGCTTGGCCTCCAGGACAGTATGCTCGCCGAAATGGAAGATGGAGGCGGCCAGGACGGCGCTGGCATGGCCATCGCGGATGCCGGCGACCAGATCCTCGAGATGGCCCACACCGCCTGAGGCAATGACCGGGATTGGGATGGCATCGGCGACCCGGCGTGTCAGCTCGAGATCGAAACCCTGCCGGGTGCCGTCCCGGTCCATGGAGGTCAACAGGATCTCGCCGGCACCCAGCCGGGCCACCTCCTCTGCATAGGCGATCGCCTCGAGGCCGGTTGCCTTCCGCCCGCCATGCGTGAAGATCTCGTAGCGCGCCGGCCCACCACGATCGCCGACCCGCTTGGCATCGACGGCGACCACGACACATTGACTGCCGAACTTGTCAGCGGCGCGTGCAATCAGCGAGCGGTCGTCGATGGCCGCGGTGTTGATCGACACTTTGTCTGCGCCGGCTTGAAGCAACCGGCGGATGTCTTCGAGCGTTCTGACACCGCCGCCGACGGTCAATGGCATGAAGCAGCGCTCAGCCGTTCGCCGGACGACGTCGATGATCGTGCCACGGTTCTCATGGCTCGCCGTGATGTCCAGGAAGCACAGCTCGTCGGCGCCCGCGGCGTCATAGGCGGTGGCGATCTCGACCGGGTCGCCGGCATCGCGAAGGTCGACGAAGTTGACGCCCTTGACCACACGGCCATCCTTGACGTCGAGGCAGGGTATGACACGAATGGTGAGCATGGTGGGGCCTCATGGTGGCAGGGGCGTTGTAGGCGTGTCGCAAGGCAAACGCAAAGATGGGTGAGCCGGAGGCTGTCATCCACCCGAGGTCACGCCGCTGGCGCTACGGGACGCGGGATGCGCTCCTAATGGCGCGGCTGGTCCGGCGCGCGGCCTGCATCTGTGGCACCTGCATCTGTCTCTCGCAGAAGGACAGGGCACAATACCGGCGTCTGCTCGCCATCGGCAAACGGCACGGCAAGAGCGTGAGATACCGCCAGGCCATTCTCGCCACGCGTCAGCGCGCGGCTGCCTCGAGCCGGCGCAAGGCTTCCGGTCCATCGAGCGATCCGTCGTAGAGCGCACGCCCGGCGATGGCACCGGCAAGCTGGCGGTTCTCCGGCTCCAGCAAAGCATCGATATCGGCCAGGGAGGCGAGCCCACCCGAGGCGATGACCGGTATGGACGTCTCGCGCGCCAACGCCCGCGTCGCCGGAAGGTTCAGTCCCTTCAGCAGGCCGTCGCGACCGATATCGGTGAAGATGATGGCCGCAACGCCCGCGTCCTCGAATTGATGCGCAAGCTCAGCGGCATCGAGCGTGCTCGACTGGGCCCACCCCTCGACCGCGACCTTGCCGTCGCGTGCGTCGATACCGACCGCGATACGCCCGGGGAAGCTCGCGGCCGCCTGCCGGACGAGCGCCGGATCGCGAACGGCAATCGTGCCGAGTATGACGCGGGCCACGCCCTTCTCGAGCCAGCTCTCGATTTGACCCATGTCGCGGATGCCGCCGCCGAGCTGAACAGGGATGGAGATCGCCGCCAGGATCGACTCGACGGCCGGGCCGTTGACCGACCTGCCGGCAAAGGCGCCGTTCAGATCGACGACGTGAAGATAGCGGAACCCCTGATCGGCGAAGCGCCGCGCCTGGCTCCCAGGATCGGGATTGTAGACGGTAGCGGCAGCCATATCGCCCTGGCGGAGCCGGACGCACTGACCGTCCTTGAGATCGATGGCGGGGTAAAGGATCATGCCGCAGCGTTAGGCGATCACGTCCGGCTTGTCGAGGCTGGGGCAAGGCCGTCACCTTTTCAAACAGATGACGTTGCCGGCTCGACCCGACTGGCGATAGCTTCGCGTGCGGTACGAAACAATGGCGCAACCTCGTGGGAATGACACCTATGGCCGAGCTGGCAACGGATATCGATATCCTGATCGCCCGGGAGCTCAGCAATCCGCGGCCCGCCATTGTGCGGATGGCGGAGGCCGCCGTGCCAGCGGATGCGGGCCCAGAGCCTCAACCACCCAAGGTTCAGGGACGGCCCGTCAGCCGCACGGTCCATGGCGTGACATTGACCGACCCCTTTGCCTGGCTGCGCGCCGACAACTGGCAGGACGCCACCAATGATGTGAGCCTCTTGCCGGGCGACATTCGCACCTATCTGGAAGCCGAGAATGCCTACACGAAGGCGATGCTCGCCGATGTCGGGACCCTGGAGGAGGAGATCTACCAGGAGCTTCGCAAGCGCACGAAGGAGGACGAGCAATCGACGCCCTTCGATGATGGATCCTACCAGTACTATGAGCGGGGTGTGGTCGGGAAGGACTACGACCTTCATTGCCGCCAGCCGAAGGGTGGCGGGCCCGAGGAGGTGCTGATCGACGGCAATGCGCTCGCCGAAGGTCATAGCTTCTTCAACCTGTATGCAACCGCGCACAGCCCGGACCACAAACTCGTCGCCTATGCCGTCGATCTCGAGGGCTCAGAGCGCTATGCGATCAAAGTGCGCGATCTGGCGGCCCGAGCCGATGTGTCGGACACCGTGTCCTCGACCGACGGCACGATCCTCTGGTCGGCGGATTCGAGGTCTTTCTACTACGTCGGTGTGAACGAGAACATCCGCTCTCAGACGGTTTTCCTGCATCGTTTGGGAACACCCCAAGCAGATGACATCCTGATCTACGAGGAGAAGGACCCGGGATTTCTCGTCCAGGCAGGTGTCACGTCGAGCGGGCGCTACCTGCAGGTGATCACCGGGGACAACCAGACCAACGAGGTCTGGCTCAAGGACCTCGCCGATCCACAGAGCGAGCTGACGCTCTTTGCGGCTCGCAAACCCGGTGTGCGGACATCTGTCACCCACAGCGGCGAGAAGCTCTATGTATTGACGAACGCCGGCGACGCCCCGGATTTCCGTATCCTCGAGGCGGATGCGGTCGACCCCAATTCCGCGCATTGGCGCGAGATCGTTCCCCATGTCGAAGGCCGGCCCATCAACGAGGTCGAGGCGGTGGGCGCTTTCCTGGTCCGGCGCGACATGCTCGATGGACTCGATCGGATCATTGTGCGTTTCCTGGCGACGGGCGAGGAGCATGTCGTCCGTTTTCCGGAAGAGGCCTACGAACTCGATTTCGCCATCGGCTACGAGTTCAACACGACGAAGCTCCGCATCAGCTATTCGTCGATGACGACGCAGCTCGAGGACTACGACTACGACATGGCGACCCAAAAGCGCGTCCTGCGTCGCCGCCAGGAGATCCCGAGCGGACATGATCCCTCGGCCTACGAGACCCGCCGCGTCTTCGCCACCGCCGACGACGGCGAGACGATTCCGGTCACCCTGCTCTACAAGAAGGGCTTGGTTTTCGACGGCACGGCGCCAGCTCTCGTCGAAGGCTATGGGGCCTATGGCGTGCCGACGACACCCTATTTCGACATTGCGCGCATGAGCCTGGTCGATCGCGGCTTCGTCTATGCGATCGCCCATGTACGCGGCGGGCTCGAGAAGGGCGATCGCTGGTACCGG
The DNA here is from genome assembly GCA_041397825.1 of Hyphomicrobiaceae bacterium. GTDB lineage: Bacteria > Pseudomonadota > Alphaproteobacteria > Rhizobiales > Hyphomicrobiaceae > JANNSX01. The sequence goes on along the minus strand of JAWKVX010000006.1, from coordinate 197,785 downwards.
CTCGGCCGGGGGCCGGACAAGCCCAACACGTTCAAGGATTTCATCGCGGTCGCTCGGATGCTCGAGCACGAGCGGATCGTGCGGCCGGGCGGCATCGCCGCGTATGGAGCATCCGCGGGCGGCATGCTGATCGGCGCCATCGCCAATATGGCGCCCGGTCTCTTCCACACGCTCGTCGCCGACGTGCCGTTCGTCGACGTGCTGAACACCATGCTCGACAGCACGTTGCCGTTGACGCCGACCGAGTACCCCGAATGGGGCAACCCCGAGGCCAGCGAGGCAGATTTCAGGCTGATCCGCTCCTACTCGCCCTACGACAATGTCTTTCTCGGCACCTACCCGCACTTGCTCGTGCTCGGCAGCCTTTCGGACACGCGCGTCACCTATTGGGAGCCTGCCAAATGGGTGGCCAAGCTTCGGGTCGCGGACACGGGCCCCAACATGCTGCTGCTCGACATCGAGCTCAATGCCGGCCATGGCGGCGGCTCGGGCCTGACCGCCAGCCAGAAGCGCTGGGCCAGGATCGCCGCCTTCGTCATCAAGGCGGAGCGGGCCGGACGGTGAGGGTCAGCCCTTCCTTCTCGCGTTCAGATCCGGCCGCCGTTCGCGCGTGATGCGCTCGGCCTCGGTACGGCGCCATCGGGCGATCGCGGCATGGTCGCCCGAGAGGAGCACGTCGGGGATCTCATGCCCCTCGAAAGCGCGCGGCCGTGTGTAGTGCGGATATTCCAGGAGACCGCTCTCGAAGCTCTCCTCGATACCGGACTCCGCCTTGCCCATGACCCCGGGGAGCAGCCGAACCGCGGCATCGATGACGGTCATGGCGGCAATCTCACCGCCGGAGAGTACGAAATCGCCGATCGAGACCTCTTCGAGGCACCGTGCGGCGATGATGCGCTCGTCGACGCCCTCGAAGCGGCCGGAGATGATCATGACGCCGGGACCGTCCGCGAGCGCCCGCGCCTGCCTCTGCGTGAACGGCCGGCCGCGCGGTGACATCAAAAGGCGCGGCAGTCCGGGAGTCTTTGCATCGGCCCGATCGATTGCAGCCGCGAGAACATCGGCACGCATGACGAGGCCGACACCGCCTCCGGCCGGCGTATCGTCGACCTTTCGGTGCTTGCCGATGCCGTCCTCGCGAATGTCGACGACCTCGAGTCGCCAGTCGCCCCGTGCCAGCGCCTGGCCGGCGAGCGACAGGCCGAGCGGCCCTGGAAAGGCCTCGGGCAGGATGGTCAGGGCGGTGGCGGTCCAGTCTGACATCTGCAAGCGATAGGCAGGGACGGGCGGTTAGTAAAGGCGATCGCGATTTCCTTCATCAACGCCGTTCCCAAGGAAACCACCCTTTTGCTTACGTGGCCGAAGCCTTGTCGGCCAGTCCGGTCAGGAACCACGTCTCCTGTGGCCCGAGACCTTTGATGTCGACGGTTCCACGGAGGTCGAACGCGAGAAGGCCGGCCAGGGCCGCCCGGAAGCAGCCGCAGACCTGGATCTTGCCGGCCTCGCCGGTCTGCTCAAGACGGGCGGCCAAATTGACCGTGTCGCCCCACACGTCATAGGTGAACCGCTCGGTGCCGATCACCCCGGCCATGACGGGGCCCGCGGCGATGCCGATACGAACCGCCAGGTCGAGACCATGCGCGGCGTTGAAGCGCTGCACCGCGTCGCGGACCTCCAGCGCCATGCACGCCATCCGCACCGCGTGGTCTGGGCGCCGCTCCGGCGCCCCGCACACCGCCATGAAGCTGTCGCCAATGGTCTTGATCTTTTCGACGCCATTGGCGGCGGCGAGTCTGTCGAGCTCGGTGACCCAGGCGTTAAGCAGATCGACGATGCGAGCCGCGCCGAGCCGCTTGGCGAGCGGTGTGAAGCCTACGAGGTCGACGAACAGAACGCTTGCCTCGGCGACACTGTCCGAGATCGTCCTCCCCGGAGCGCCTTTGAGGCGCTCGGCGATGCTTGCCGGCAGAACATTCTTGAGGAGCGCATCCGTCTCGGCCTCGGCTCGGTCGGCCAAGCGGAAGGCATAGAAGACGATCATGGCAATGACGGCGAAGCTCGTGATGGCTGAGTTGACATAGAGATTGGCCAGAAGCACGGGATCGGCCGGGATCGTCTCGACGCCGTTCGGATAGAGGAACCAGGCAGTCAGATGCAGGGCCAGGCCGATGGCGATGATTGCCACGACCATGCGAATGCGCTTCAGGCCGAGAATGACGAAGGGTGCCGCCGCGCCAACGACGAAGTTGAGCTGGATTCCGGACTCGCGCCCGAGCGTTCTGACGAACAGGAAGAGCGCGAAATACTCCGCCGCCGCGATTATGTATCCCGCCGCCGTCTCGTCATAGCGGTGCACCAAAGGAATGGCGAGAGCGACAACGGCGAGCAGAAGGTTGACGTGAACCATCTGGTGATAGATGGCGTAGTCGTAGACGGCGAACATGATGGCGTAGATCGCCGAGAAGACGGCGATCAGATAGGCCATCATGTTGAGGATCATGAGCCGGCGCGCGACCATCGGCTGGTAACCTGCCGTACCAAGGCGCGTCAGCTCGAACAGCTGCAACACGGCAAGCGACAGCCGGTCGTAGGCCAAGTTGGCTATCTGGTCCCGAGCGGGCATGACCACCGCCTCACGCTTCACAGGCATCCACGGGCCGCCCCGCATAGGCGGCCGATGCCTGTTACATGAGGTGTGACGCGCGAATGCCCTGTTCCTTGCGGAACGGATCACCAAGGCTGATCGCCGTGATCGTGAGAATCAGCGTTAACCTATCGAGACCCAAGGCCTGTTCGGGGCAATGACGCGGGCGGAGCGCCGTCGCCGCCCGCGATCAATGTCGGCTCAAACGCCCTCGAATAGCGCCGTCGACAGGTAGCGTTCGGCGAAGGACGGGGCGAAGGTCAGCACGCGCTTGCCAGCCATCTCGGGCCGCCTTGCGACCTCAAGCGCCGACCAGACATTGGCGCCGGTCGAGATGCCACCCGGTATGCCTTCGAGACGAGCGAGATCACGCGCGGTGGCAAAGGCGGCATCGTTGTCGACCTTCACCACCTCGTCGATCTTGTCGACCTCGAGCACCTTCGGGATGAAGCCGGCGCCGATGCCCTGGATCTTGTGCGGTCCGGGCTGGCCTCCCGAGATGACGGGGCTTGCGACCGGCTCGACGGCGATCACCTTGAGGCCCGGGATGCGCGGCTTCAGCACGCGGGCGCAGCCGGTGATGGTTCCGCCCGTGCCGACGCCCGCGACCAGCGCGTCGAGCTTGCCGCCGGTATCGCTCCAGATCTCCTCCGCCGTCGTTCGCACATGGATTTCCGGATTGGCCTGGTTCAGGAACTGGCCGACCAGAACGGCCTTGTCGTTCGTGGCGATGATCTCCTCGGCACGGGCGATGGCGCCGCGCATGCCCTTGTCAGCCGGAGTGAGATCGAGTTCGGCTCCGAGATAGGCGAGCACCTTGCGCCGCTCGATCGACATCGATTCCGGCATGACGAGAATGAGGCGATAGCCGCGCGCCGCCGCAACAAAGGCAAGCGCAATGCCGGTGTTGCCGGAGGTCGGCTCGACGAGCACGGTATCCGCCTTGATCTTGCCCTCCGCCTCCATACTGTCGATCAGCGAGACGCCGATCCGGTCCTTGACGCTCGCGAGCGGGTTGAAGAACTCGAGCTTCAGGAGCACCTCCGCTTTCGCTCCGGCTTTCTCGGCGATCCGCCCAAGTCGGACGACGGGAGTATTGCCAATCGTCTGGGTGATGCTGTCGAAGACCCGGCCGTGCCCCCAGCTGTCGAGGCCGTCGAGGGTTCTGATGGAGATAGACTCGTTCATGGATGGCTCCGGCGGAGGGTTGATGGGGGTGGCGCAAGTTGGTCGGACCCTAACAGAAAGAGCCGGCCGGCGTCGCGGCACGGCATTGCCTTGTTGTGACGTTCCAGAGTTCAGCGTTTCCCGGATTTGCCGGTTCGCGGCTTTTTCATTCCCGTCGAGCCGAAACCCCCGTCGGCACGGGCGGTCGGGGCGAGCTCGGCGACCTCGATCAGGGCCGCGTGGACCACGGGGGCAATGACGAGCTGGGCGATGCGGTCGCCGTGGCGGATCTTTACCTTGCGCTCGCCGAGATTCACCAGCAGCACCTGGATCTCGCCGCGATAGTCGCAATCGATCGTGCCGGGGCTGTTCAGGACCGTCACGCCGTGCTTCGCCGCAAGACCGGAGCGCGGTCGAACCTGCCCCTCGTAGCCTGCGGGAAGCTCGATGGCGATGGCTGTCGGCACAAGGAGCGAGCGTCCCGGCTTGATGACAACGGGTTTCTGACTCGGCAGGGCTGCCAGCAGGTCGAGCCCAGCGGCGCCGGTCGATTGGTAGGCCGGAAGAGCCAGATCCTTGGCATGGTCGAAGCGCCTGACCTTGACGGCGACGGCTGCGGTCGAGCTCAGTCGCTCGCCCGGAGCTTGCCGGAGAGATGCGCTACGACGCGTTGCACGAGTCTTCGTGCCACGTCCTCCTTGCTGAGCTTTGGCCATGACTCGACCCCCTCCGATGTGATGATGTGCACGCTGTTGCTGTCACCGCCCATGACACCCGATCCGGGCGAGACGTCATTGGCGACGATCCAGTCGGCACCTTTGCTGAGTCGCTTGGCTTTCGCGTGCTCGACGACCGTCTCGGTCTCCGCTGCGAAACCGATGACGAGGCGCGGCCGCCTCGGACCGGGTTTGGCAAGAGTTCTCAGAATGTCGGGGTTCTCGACGAGCTTCAGCTCGGGCGTGCGTTGTCCGGGCGCCTTCTTGATCTTCTGGTCTCCTGCCGTCGCGACGCGCCAGTCGGCGACGGCTGCGGTGAAAATGCCGATATCGACCGGCAATGCCGCCTCGGCTGCGGCCAGCATCTCCTGCGCTGTCTCGACATGAACGACGCGGATGCCCTTGGGATCGGCAAGGCCGGTCGGGCCCGAGACCAGAACGACGTCGGCGCCCTGTTCCGCCGCAGCACGCGCGATGGCCAGGCCCTGCTTGCCACTCGAGCGGTTGGCGATGTAGCGGACCGGGTCGATCGGCTCGTGGGTCGGGCCCGTCGTCACGAGCACACGCAGACCCGAAAGAGGGCCGGCGGCCGGCGCCAGGAGTTCCTGGATTCGCGCGACGATCTCCATCGGCTCGGCCATGCGGCCGATGCCGGCCTCGTTTCTCTCGGCCATCTCTCCGGCGCTCGGGCCAATGAGCTGCCGGCCATCGCGGCGCAGCATCTCGACATTGCGCTGGGTGGCCGGGTTCGCCCACATCGCCGGATTCATGGCGGGCGCGATGAGGACAGGGCCCTTGGCGGCCATGAGAACGGCGGTCGCGAGGTCGTCGGCATGGCCGCCCGCGACACGCGCCAGGAGGTCGGCCGTGGCCGGTGCGACGACGATGAGATCCGTGTCGCGGGCCAGCCGGATGTGTCCGATCTCGCTCTCCTCGTCGAGCGAGAAGAGGTCGGAGTAGATGCGGTCGCCCGTGATGGCGGCAACCGAGAGCGGCGTCACGAAGGCCTTCGCGGCAGGCGTCATGACGACCCGGACGCCGATGCCGCGCTCCTTCAGCCGCCTGATGAGCTCGAGGCATTTGTAGGCCGCGATGCCGCCGCCAATGATGAGAAGGATGCGTTTTCCGTCCAAGCTGCTACCTCGTGCCGGTCCAGGGCGTGCGGCATCGATTGCCGGTTCAGGCTATTCGCCTTTCGCAAGACAGGCAATTGTCGGCCATCCAGGGCTCATGAGGGGTCCTCCTTGCCATTCGATCCGGCCGCCGCACTCTTCACCGGCCTTTCCTCGACCACACGGCCCTTACCTCGTGGCCCCTCGGTTGGCGGCGCCGACGACCAGGTGAGGGTCCGATGATCGAAACCGGTCTCGATATTGGGCTTGATGACGCGGAAATAGGGCGAGAGGTCGAAGTCGCGCGGGGCATAGAGACTGTGATGGCGGATATGGTGGATCTCCCAGCGGCTGTACTCGCTGAGCCCCTTGCGCTTGACACCGAGCTTCTCAACGCGCGGCAAGATCGGATAGCGGACCTCGTGGAAGGCCTGGGCGATGAGGGTCGAGCAGATCGTCCGGGTCGGCTCGCCGGAGCCGAGCGCGAGGAGCCGGCGGCGCCAGCGGGTCGGGACTGGCGGTATGGGCATCAGGTAGCGAGCAAGATCGAGGATGTTGCGGGTGTCGTACATCTGGCCGATGCGCGCGACGGCATAGCCGATGACCCTCTGCTTTTCGTCCTCCGACAGGCCGACGGGCCGGCAGATCCGCGTGTTGTACGTTGCGTACTTCGCGAGCGGCGCGGCGATGACGCCTTCGCCGATGTTTGCCTCGACAAGGCATCGGGCTGGCTCGGGCGATGCAGTCTCGCCGAGGGCACCGCCGATATAGAGCGCGGCATGCGACCAGGTGGATTGGGTCAGGTACTTGATGGCATTGGAGAGATGCTGGTTGCCTTCGACGAGGAGCACATCGCAGGGCTCGAGGACGGAAGCGAGCGTCTCCGGATCGGAGGGCGTAAAGGGTTGGTAACCGCTGCTCTCCTCGGTCAGTCGGCAGGCGATCCACTGGCTGAGCCTGTCGAGCAGGCTATCGACGTAGGTCATGATCCGCCGCAACCAAGCGAACTGAAGAGTTCCAGCTTACCGCCATTCCGGTCCGTAAACAGCCATTGGGCGGAAATGATCTGAACGTCCGGCAACCCAGGGGATGATATGCAACTATGGCGGATCGTACTTTGAATTCCTCTAGGAATGCTGGCAGACTCCCGCTTTGAACCGCAGGAGCCGGTCTTTTGAGGAAATTTTCAGAGCTGAGCGAGCGCGAGATCCTGGCCCTGGCGATCGGGCTCGAGGAGGAGCACGGGCGCATCTTTGCCGACTACGCCCAGGGGCTTCTGGAGCATTTTCCAGGATCGGCCAAGGTGTTCCAGGAGATGGCGGAGGAGGAGAACGAGCACCGCCGCTGGCTGATCGAGATGTTCCGCCAGAAGTTCGGCGAGCATATCCCGTTGATCCGCCGGCAGGACGTCAAGGGCTTCGTCCACCACGAGCCGCTTTGGATGGTGAGGCCACTCGGCCTCGACAAGGTCAGAAAGCAGGCGGAGGCCATCGAGTATGAGACCCGGACGTTCTACGAGCGGGCGCTCGAGCGAACCTCCGATGCGAGCATCCGCAAGCTGCTCGGCGATCTCGCCATTGCCGAGCGAGGTCACGAGAGCCTGGCGGAACGGCTGACCGAGGAGCATCTGACCGAGGGCACCCGCGACGAGGAGGAGGCGGTCAGGCGCCGCATGTTCGTGCTGCAGATCGTGCAGCCGGGCCTCGCCGGGCTGATGGATGGCTCCGTCTCGACGCTTGCGCCGCTGTTTGCCGCCGCCTTCGCCACCCACAACACCTGGGAGACGTTCCTCGTCGGCATGGCCGCGAGTGTCGGTGCCGGCATCTCCATGGGCTTTGCCGAGGCGCTCTCCGATGACGGCTCGCTGACCGGGCGTGGGCATCCGTGGCTTCGCGGCGCCGTGACCGGACTGATGACGACCGTCGGCGGCATCGGCCACACGCTTCCCTATCTCATTCCCAACTTCTCGACCGCGACCTTCGTCGCCATAGCCATCGTGCTGATCGAGCTGTGGGCGATCGCCTGGATACGGTCCCGCTACATGGACACGCGCTTCCTCCAGGCCGCCTTCGAGGTGGTGCTCGGCGGCCTCATCGTCTTTGCCGCGGGAATCCTGATCGGCAGTGCCTGACGGGCCCGCTATGGCGCAGTCGTCTACCTATGTCCGCACGACCGCGCGGCGATAGAGATGCCACGTCGCGTGCCCGACCATCGGCAACACCGGGATCAGCGCCACGAAGACCGAGAGCAGCGAAAGTACGATGAGAACGCCGATCAGGGCGGCCCAGGCCAGCATCGTGGCCGGGTTCCGGATCACCAGGCGGACGCTCGTCACCATGGCCGTGACGAAGTCGACGTCACGATCGTAGAGCATCGGGAAGGAGACGACCGAGATCGAGAACACGGCGGCTGCAACCGCCGCGCCGATGGCGTTGCCAAGGATCACAAAGGCGAGACCCGAGGGGGTCGTGAAGAGCGTCTTCAGCACCTCGGGATCGAAGGCGTTGAAGCCGTTGAATGCGAAGAATGTAAAGGCGGCGATATCCATCCAGATGACGAGCGCGAAGCCCGTGATGAGGGCCATCCATCGGAGATCGCGACCGGAGGCGGTGCGGACCAGGGCGGCGATGCGACGCCAGCTCGGTTTCTCACCTCTCTCGAGCAGGTCGCTCACGGCGTAGAGGCCTGCGACCGCAAAGGGCGCAACGAGCGTGAACCCCATGGCCAGCGGATAGGCGAAATAGGGCAGGCCCAGCCAGAGAAGGAGGGCGATCAGAAGCCAACCGGCGGCAGCGTAGGCGAGGCCAAAGGTCAAACCGAATTGCGGCGCCGACCGGAGGTCCCGAAGGCCTGTGGCAAGCGCGTCGATCAGATCGCTGCTACCGAGCGAGCGAACCTCCGGCCATTGCGTTCCGCTCTTGCTCGCAACCTCGCGCTCCATTTCCTGCCTCCGCTGCCGTCAACCTCGATCGGCGAGAAGCGAAAAGGTCGCGCCGTCGCGGAGCGCGCATTTTGATCCAAGTCAAGTTTTTCGGTGAATCTCGCGGATCGAAGCAGTCGGAGAAATGGCCTCCGCCTCGTGTCGGCGTGCCGATCCGAGGCGGAGGCCGGCGCAGGCCATGGCCGGTTGAGACCTGCCGGATCACTCCGCAGTATAGACGTCAGAAGCGATAGCGCAGTCCAGCGAAGACGATGTGATCCGCGGTGTCGATGCTCGTCGGCGTGCCATCGGTGGCGGTCACGTCGACGCCCTCGAAAGCGAGATACCGATAGCCGACCTCGAGCGCGACGTTCTCGGCGATGTCGTAGCCGACGCCGCCGGTCAGATGCCAGGCAAAGGCCGTGGCATTGTCGTCGAGCACGGTGCCGGTCGCATCGGTACCGTGGCCCTCGAAGCTCACATCGCTGAGACCGATGCCACCACCGACGAACGGCTTGATGGGCGAATTGAGCGGAATGTCATAGTAGATGCTGGCGAGGCCGAAGAAGGCAGACGTATCGCCGAATGCCGCCTCGTTATCGAAGGTGCCGACGCCAGCGATGTCGTGGCTCTCGATAGCGTTCGTGACATATCCGATCTCGGCCTCCGCCCTGAGACCGGTGCCGCGGAACTGATATCCAACGGCGCCTGCCACGAACGGGCCCGTATCGTAAGTATTGTCGACGCTGGTGCCCAATGTCTCGAAGCTGGTGTCGTCGGCGAAGGCCGCGCCTCCTCGGAGCGCCAGATACCAAGAGCTTTGCTCATAGAACGTCTCGGTTGGCGGTGGCTCGTAGTCGGTCTCTGGTGGTGGCGAATACAGATCGGCTGCGGCGGCTGGCAACGATGGCGTCAGGCAGATGATCGCAACACCTGCCAGCAGTGAGCTCCTGATCGACATGACATGCCCCTTTGTCCCGCGGTCACTTCGCCGCGCTCGTAGAACGGCGGACACCCCGATCGGGTTTCCGCACCTGGGGACATGAAGCGCCCCAATGGGGCGGAGTTGTGTTGTGCTCGCGAGGAAGATGACGACAAATCAATGCGTTATCGTCTTTCGACTCACATCTTCGGGCGGTTTCAACCGCGGATCTCGCCACCCGTCTGGCGCTTCACCTCGCCGACGATCCTCTGCGCCACCTGCTCGATCTCCGGGTCGGTCAGCGTACGCTCTTTCGGCTGCAGGGTGACCTCGATGGCGATCGACGTCTTACCTTCGCCGAGCGATGGCCCCTCGAAGAGATCGAAGACACTGACCTGGCTGATCAGCTTCTTGTCGACGCTCTCGGCCGCCTTGACGACATCCGCCGCAGCGACGTCGCTCGAAACGACAAAGGCGAAATCGCGTCGGACCGGCTGCAGATCTCCCGCCACGAAAGCGGGCCGGGCCTTGGTCGGTTTCTTCTTCGGCTGCGGTAGCGCGTCGAGGAAGACCTCGAAGGCGACAGCAGGTGCGTCGATGTTGAAGCGCCTCAGGGCGGCCGGATGCAGCTCGCCGAAATGCGCGAGCGCCACCTTGGGTCCGAGACGGATCGTGCCGGATCGGCCCGGGTGAAACCAGGCTGGCGCATCGCGCGTCACCATGAGCCGGTGGGCGTCGAGACCGAGCGCGGCGATGAGGGCGGCGGCATCGGACTTCGCGTCGAACAGATCGGCATCGTCCTTGGCGCCGCTCCAGTGGCGGCCGCTGCCGGCAATATGTGATCGTCCCGACCGAACGCCGGCTGCCGCGAAGTACTGATCTTCAGGCTTGATCCCGCGGTAGGCCTGACCGACCTCGAACAGCCCGAAGTCGGATTGGCTGCGATCCAGATTGCGCTGCAGCGCCGATAGCAGACCCGGTAAGAGGCTCGGACGCATGCTGGTCATCTCGGAGGAGATGGGGTTGGCGAGCTCGAGCGCCTCGGTTCCGCCGCCGAAGCTCTGGGCTTGATCGCGCGTGATGAAGCTCCAGGTGATCGCTTCCACGAGCCCGCGGCCGGCCAGCACGCGACGAGCGCGTCGGACCCGTTTCTGGGTCTCGGTCAGCACCGCCCGAGCCACGCCTCGCTCGCGCGGCAGGGCTGAGAACGGGACCTTGTCGATACCGACGATGCGGACGACCTCCTCGACGAGATCGGCGGGGCCGTGAACGTCCGGCCGCCAGCTCGGCACGGACACCTCGAGCCTGTCGCCCTTCGGTTTGGATTTGAAACCGAGCGCGGTCAGCACCCGCTCCACCTCCACGTTGGGGGTGTCCAATCCGGCGAGCTTCCTCACCCGCACCGGATCGAATTCGAGGATCAGCTTGCGCTCTGGGACCTTTCCTGCGGTCAGCGGCCTGCTCGGCATGCCGCCGCACAGATCCAGGATCATCTCGGCCGCCAGCGCAATGCCCACCGGCACCGAGCTCGGATCGATGCCACGCTCGAAGCGGTAGCGAGCATCCGAGTTGATGACGTTGCGGCGTCCGGTCGTCGCCGTGCGGACGGGATCGAAATAGGCGCTCTCGATCAGCACGTTGGTCGTCGTCTCGCTGCAGCCGGTCGACTCGCCGCCGATGATGCCGCCGAAGCCGAGGACGCCGGAGTCGTCGGCGATGACGGTCGTCGTCTCGTCGGCTTGATAGGTCTTGCCGTCGAGCGCGAGAAAGCTCTCGCCCATCTTGCCGAAACGGGCGTGGATGGTGCCTTTGAGCTTGTCGGCGTCGTAGACGTGCAGCGGCCGCGCGCGGTCGTAGGTGATGTAGTTCGTGATGTCGACGAGAGTCGAGATCGGGCGGAGGCCGATGGCCTTGAGCCGCTGCTGCAGCCAGGCCGGCGATGGGCCGTTCTTGACGCCCTTGATATAGAGCCCGCCGAACACCGGGCAGGCACCCTCGTCACCTTTTGGGAAGCGCAATTCGATCGGCACCGGGCAATCGAACTTGCCCTCACCGGTCCAGCCGCGCTTTTCGGGCTTCAGCTTGCCGTGGCCGGCGGCGGCGAGGTCGCGGGCGATGCCCCGGACGCCGAGCGCGTCGGGGCGGTTCGGCGTCACCTTGATCTCGATGACCGGATCATCCAGCCCCATGACGTCGACGAAGCGCTGGCCGAGTTGATCGGAGAATTTGGGATCGAGCTCGATGATGCCGTCGTGTTCGTTCGAGAGTTCGAGCTCGCGCTCCGAGCAAAGCATGCCGTTCGAGACGACGCCCCGCACGGGCTTGGCCTCGAGCGTCAGGCCGGTGCCGGGGATATAGGTGCCCATTGGTGCGAACACGCCGACGAGGCCCGTGCGGGCGTTCGGTGCGCCGCAGACGACTTCGACGATAGCCTTGCCGGTATCGACTTGGCAGACGCGGAGCTTGTCGGCGTTGGGATGCTGCTTGGCCTCCACCACGCGCGCGATCGTGAAGGCGGACAGCTTCGCCGCCGGGTTCTCGATCCCCTCGACCTCGAGGCCGATGGAGGAGAGCGTATCGGCGAGCGTCTCGACGGAGCTATCCGTGTCGAGGTGATCGCGAAGCCAGGAGAGCGTGAATTTCATCGTGCAACCAGCGTTCGAGTTGGCCCGGTTCCTTCGCGGAGCATCGGTATGCCCCCTCCCCCTTGAGGTGGAGGGTCGGGGTGGGGGGTAGACGGTGCGGACCACGGACGTGCGGTCCCCCTCATCCCAAGCGCCTAAGGACCTAGCTGCTTCACATCTAGGCCCAAGGCGTTTGGTCTTTCCCCTCGTCGTGCCGGAGGTGTGCCTCCAGTGCGACGGGGGCAGGGACGCACCGCCCGGAAATCCGCAGGAAGGCTTTAGCTTAGGCGGCGCGGGAACTCAAACACCGGCCGAGCGGCGCATTAACCTTTCGGTAACCGACGCAGCCCAGTTTTCCTCCCGACATCTCAAAGCCTGGGGAGGCAATACATGCTCGAGTCATCCATTCTCATTCCGGTCGGCATTCTGGCCGCCGGCGCCCTGTTCAACTTCTGGCGCGGCACGGTGCCGAACTGGCTTATCGCCGCCTTGGTGCTCGCCTTTCCCGCCTTCGGCTTGTGGGCCGGAATGAGCCTGGCCGACATGGGCTGGCATGCGCTCGCCTTCCTCATCACCTTTGCCGTAGTGATCGGGCTCTTTGCCATTGGGCTGATGGGCGGAGGCGCCGGCAAGCTCATCGCGGCGACTGCTCTCTGGCTGCCGCCGGCAACAGTGATGTGGTTCCTCCTCATCGCAGTCGGGCTCGGCGCCGCCTTCCTGATCGCCGGTCAGTTCATGAAGGCCGATCGGGCCAAGGCCATGGCCAGCCGGTTCGCCGGCGTCATCGCCATGGTTGGCGCGGTGTTCCTCGCCTATCCGGGAGCGTGACCCGTTCACCATGCCGGCGGTGGTGCATTCGCCGAGCCGCCGGCCGAAGATTGTGGGCGCTAAGCGCCTGAGGCGCAGGCCTCTTCGGCCTGCTTCAAGGCGGCACTGACGCCCAACAGCGAGTAGACGTCGGTCGTCTCGGTGCCCTTCTTTGACATGCCCTTGATGACGAGCTTGTCGCCCTTCTTGATCGCCTCGACGAATTTCCGCTCGACGTCGCCATCCTGGATGAAGGCCTTGTCATCCTTGGGCTCGAAGGAGAACGTGTCGGAGCCGACAGCGGCGGAGACCGCGCTGTTGTCCTTGATCGGATAGCCGAGGCGCAGCATCACCTGCTCCTTGACCTTGTCGGCCGGCCAGAATGAGACATAGAGGAAGATGTCGCCGCGGTTGACGTTCTTCGGCTCGGAATCCTTTGGCTGAGTTACAGCGAAGCAGGTCGTGTCCTTCTCGGCCTTGTGGCGGTAGGCCGACCAGTCCCGGTGTTTCTGGAGCAGCTCGGCGGTTTGGGCCGAGGCGGGCAACGCCAGGGCGGTGAGCGAAAGAGTGAGTGCAGCAAGTCTCAACAGCATGATCGTCCTCACGGCTTCAGTCCCGATGCTTTCCGGCCGCTCTCGGATGCGGAACCCGCTCCGCTCCAAGTCCCGGCCCGCCCGGCGGATGATCGACCCCGGCTGGCCCACCTTCGCCGACCGGGCGCTCGGCAAATCGGCCGAGGCTCCGGACCCGGTCATACATCACGATCGCGCCTGCCATGGCAACATTGACACAGAATGAGGTCGGGATCTTGACGATGTAGTCACAACGCTCGATCACGGCTTCGGAGAGCGAGCCGCGCTCAGGCCCGAGCACGTAGGCTGCCAGCAGAGGATGCCGGAAGCTCGGCAATTCAATGGCTTCGTCCAGAAGCTCGATGCCGACAAGGCGGCAGCCTTTCGGCAGTTTCAGGTCGGCCGGTGTCGGATAGCTGTAGATCGGCAGATGACCCGCGGCCTTCGAGGTGTCGGCGTAGGCCTCGCCCCGGCTCAGATGCGAGCCGATCGTGAAGAAGAAGCTCGCCCCAAATCCGTGGGCCGAGCGGACGAGATTGCCGAGATTGAGCTGTTTCGAGATCCGCTCGGCGCCGATGGCGAAATAGCCGCGCATGGTCTGTCCTTGGAGGGTGGCATCCTGCCGGCCGAAGCCGTAAGAGGCTGTTGTCACAACAGGAGTTCTCACATGCGCGCGGCGTTGTGCAAGACCTTCGGCGGGCCGGAGCTGATCGAGGTGACCGAGGTCCCTGACCCCGTGCCGGGGCCGGGAGAGGCTCTGGTCAAGATCGAGGCGGCGGCGCTCAACTACTTCGATACGCTCATCATCCGCAACAAATATCAGTTCAAGCCGGCGCTTCCCTTTGCGCCGGCGGCGGAAGTCGCCGGGCGAATCGAGCGCGTCGGACCCGGCGTCGAGGGTCTTGGTGTCGACGATCGTGTCATGGGATACCTCGGCTGGGGTGGCGCTGCCGAGAAAGTGGTCGCCCGGGCCGAGAATCTGGCACGGCTGCCGGATTCGGTGTCGGCCGAGGTCGGTGCCGGGCTGTCCGTCACCTATGGCACGGCCATGCATGGCTTGATCGACCGGGGGCGGCTCAAGGCCGGTGAGACGCTGGTCGTACTCGGCGCGTCGGGTGGGGCCGGGCTGGCGGCGGTCGAGATCGGCGCTCGGCTGGGAGCCCGCGTCATCGCCTGCGCGTCGTCGGCGGTTAAGCTCGAAGTGGCGCGGGCGCATGGCGCCGCGGAGACCGTCGATTACACGACCGCCGATCTCAAGACGGTCCTGAAAGATCTCGGCGGCAGCAAGGGCATCGACGTCGTCTACGACTGCGTCGGCGGGCCCTATGCCGAGCCGGCCGTCCGGGCGCTCGGCTGGGATGGCCGTTTTCTCGTCATCGGCTTCGCGGCTGGCGACATTCCGAAGCTTCCTCTCAATCTGCTGCTGCTGAAAAGTGCCTCGGCCATCGGTGTCTTCTGGGGCGCCTATCTCAAGCAGGTGCCGGGCGGTCACGCCGCCCACATGCGCCAGGTGCTCGACTGGGTCGCTGCCGGCGAGATCGAGCCAGCCATTCACGGCGTCTATCCACTCGAACGGATCGCCGAGGCCATGGCAGCCATCGAGCGTCGAGAGGCGATCGGCAAGGTTATTCTCAAGCCCTGATCAAGGGTCGGAGCGCCCCTCGATGGCGGCGAGAGTCTCGTCGATACGCTGTCGCGCCCGCTCGAGATCGGCGGTCTCGCCCGACATGAAAATGCGGCCCGAGGCGCCGATCATCTGCACGTCGACCAGCGTCGCTCCCGGCGCGGCTTTCTCCGCCTCGTTGGCGGCAACAGCCGCGAAGAGTGCCGGGATCATCTCGTAGACGAGAAGCGACTGGCCCGGCAGCACCATGGAGGCCTCGCGCGTCCGGTTGAGGATGATGGCGTGCTGATCGGAGATGCGCTCGACGATGTCGGAGAACAGCGTCTTGGGCTTCATCTGGTCGCCGGGTTTGGCCTTGATGCCTTTGAGAAGGGCCTTGCCGGCGGTCGCCACGATCGCCTCGTCGCGCGCATGCAGTTCGAGCACGCCGAACTGACGCTCGACATAGAGGATGCCCGGCTCGAGATCGGGTGCCGCCTTGAGAGCCAGATCGACAATCCGATGAATTGCCAGCGCCGGTGCCACCTCGACGATCAGGCTCGTGTCACCCTCGATCGGCGGATAGCCGCGGGCACGCATGGGCGTCGCCAGATAGGCCGCGAATTGCGGCTCGAGCCGGTCGATCGGCAGGTAGACGCGCAGCTCGGTCATGTCACGGGACTCCCGGCAGGGCGACGAGGCGTGGAGTTCACTTTGCGCGCGCGGTCGAGAAATAGTCGCCGAGATCGGGGTGCGGACGCGGGATGACGTGCACCGCGATCAGCTCGCCGACCTGATTGGCGGTCTCGGCGCCGGCCTCGGTCGCCGCCTTGACGGCGCCGACATCGCCGCGGATGACGACGGCGACGAGGCCATCACCGACCTGCTCGCGAGCGACGATAGTGACGTTGGCGGCCTTGACCATGGCGTCGGTAGCGGCCAGCGCCGCGACATAGCCTTTGGTCTCGATCATTCCGATGGCGTGGGTCGACATGCATGTCTCCTTCTCGGGCTCGACGAATTCAGCTTCGAATCAACTCTTGCTCTTGGTTTTCGCTACGGGCTTCTGCTCGCCGGTCTCCGGGTCGATGGAGCCGATGATGAGTGCATCGATCGGGGCCTTGATCTTCTCGAAATAGCCGGCGGCGACGGAGCCCGTGGTGATCAGCACCTCTTCGCCGTCGCCACAGCCAAGGGGATCGAAGGCGACCATCCGCGATCCGTTCTCGAGCTCCACATTGAGCAGCGCCCCTTGCGGCAGCGTCGCGATGCGGCGCGTCGACCAGTAGCGGCCGATGACACGACCCTTGAGCATCAACCCGTCCTTTCGATCTCGATACCGCGCACTCTCAGCCGGTCGCGGGCCAGCGGTGTGAAGCGTACGGTCTTGCCGACGACGAGGCGGCTGGTGCCGCTCGGCAAACCCTCGATCTGGCGCTCCGAGACGATGCCGCGATCGATGGTGGCGGCCGCGGCGGCCGGAGCGGCGGGCGGTGGAGCTGCGCCAGCGCCATGATGCGGCAGTGCCGGCGCGGCCTGGGCGGCGGCCGAGCCGGGTGCCAGCCGGAACACCCAGCGGCCCTGCTCGATCTCGTCGCGGTTGCGGCCATCCTTGAGGATTTCGGCCAGCCGTCGCACGAACTGGCCCAGCTCCATGTCCGAGCGGATCGAGACGACCTCCTCGCGGATACGCGGGCGCGGCGCCCCGGCAGCGCCATCCCGGTCGCGCCGGACACGGGCGATCTCCTCGGCGAGCACGTCGCGGACGATCTGGCGCAACTCGTCGCGGTTCATCTGGCTCAACCCCGTGCCGCGCTTTGCAAGGCCTGCTCGGCGGCGTCGCGGGCATTGCGGATCTCGGCCTCGAGGCCGGCAAGGTACACACGCCCCGTCGCACCGATCATGCGGTAATCGATGACCTTGATGTTGGCGGCCTTCTCCGCCTCGTTGGTGGCGAGGATCGCATAGGAGGCCGGCTGCATCTCGAGCACGAAAACCGAATCGCCCCCCAGCACCATCGAGCCGATGCGGTTGCGGTTGATGAGGAAAGCGTGCTGGTGATCGATGCGGGTCAGCACCTTGCTGGCGAGGATCTCGGGCTTGCGCGCATCGCTCGCCTTGGCACCGAGCTCACGAAGCACTTCGGCGGCCGCTGCCTGAACTTCCGACGTCGAGCGCGAATGGAACTCCAGATAGCCGAACTGGCGCTCGACCACGAGAATGCCGGCCTTGACCGTCGCATGCTTCAACGCCACGTCCGTCAGCGCCTCGATGTCGAGGCCCGGTGCCACTTCGATCACCTGTGCGGCCATGTCGGCGCGCGGCAGCGTGCCCCTGATCCAGGTGGCGAGATAGGCGAGCGTCTGCGGTTGCAGGCGGTCGAGGAAGATGTTGGATCTGAGCTCGGCCATTGGCTAACCCTTCAAGGCCTGACGGAGCTCCTCGGCGATGATGCGCCGGATCTCCTCGCGAAGCTGATGGCCGGACAGGTCGCTGCCGCTCGAGTGCGCCAAGGCCGCCGTCTCGGCCCGGAGCGCGGCGTAGGACTTGCCGGGCACGCCATCGGACGGGGCCTCGGGCAACGGGCCGGCAAAGCGCTGCTCCACCGTCTCGAGCCGTGTGATCGCCTCTGCGCTGTCCTTGTGATAGGCGACCTGTGTCCAATGCACGAGATGCTGAGGCCCGATGTTGTCGCCGATCGACGAGCGACCGTAGTAGCCGGTGCCGATGGTGAAGGTCGGCGGCAGGTTCGTCTCGAAACCCGCCGCGCCGGTCGAGCAGGGCGCGTTGACGACCACGCGGTAAGCCTCGACCGCGGTCGAGAAGTCCATGACCATCTGCGGGTCGCGGCTGTGAATGGCCGCCGAATGTCCGGCACCGGAGAAGCGCAGGACGGCCCGGCTCATGGCCAGGGCTTGAGCCGATCCCCGGGCCGTGAACATGGCGAGCACCGGACAGAGCTTCTCGCGCGACAGCGGCTCGTCGACACCGATGAGCGTCACAGGCGTGACGAGGACGCGAGTCTTGGGCGGCACCTTGAAGCCAGCCTGATCGGCAATCCATGGCGCATCGCGTCCGAGCGCCTCGACGTTGAAGCCGCGCTCGTGGAAGAGATAGCTGCGGACGAGGCCGGTCTCCTCCTCCGAGCAGATATGGCAGCCAGCTCGTTCGAGCTCGCGGGTCAGCTCCTTCTCGGCCTCGGTCACGGTGATGAGCACCGACTCGGAGGTGCACAGCACCGAGTTGTCGAAGGACTTGCTGTCCGTGATGAATTGCGCGGCGGCCTTGATATCGGCGCTGCGGTCGACCAGCACGGGCGCATTGCCCGGTCCGACGCCTATGGCCGGATTGGACGAGGAGTAGGCCGAGCGCACCATGGCCGTGCCGCCGGTCGCCAGGATCACGTCGGTCTTGTCCGACCGCATGAATTCCTCGATGAGGGGGATGTTGGGACGCTCGATGACTTGGATGACGCCGTTCGGTGCGCCCGCAGCCTCGGCGGCAGCCGCCAGGGTGCGGACGGCGTCGACGCCGCATTCGCGAGCGGCCGGATGCGGCGAGAGCACGATGGCATTGCGGGTCATCAGCGCGCACAGGCACTTGAAATTGATCGTCGCGATCGGATTGGTCGAGGGCACGAGTGCGAAAACGACTCCCGCCGGCCGCGGCACCTCGACGATGCGCCGATGCGCGTTGACCTTCGGGTTGACGAAGTCCCACTCCCGGTAGAAGTCGAGAAAGGGCAGGCTCGTCATCTCGTTCTTGATCTTCTTGTGGGCAGCGACGCCGAACCCGGTCTCCTTGACGGCCCATTCGGCATAGGCGCCGGCCTTCGCATAGGCGGCATTCGCCACCGCCTCGGCGATGGCAAGCGTCCGGCTGCGATCGTAACGCTGGAACACCTCGGAGGCCCATTTCGCCCGCTCCAAGACCATGTCGGCCTGGGCGGCAAGCGCCTGCGGGGAAGTCGTGATGTCGATGAGGGTGCGAACCTGAGGGTCCATCAGGCGCTCCTCCTGAGGCCTGTCCCCATCACCTCGGCACGCGCCGCTCCAATGGCGACCTCGACGCGACGAAGCAGCTCCTCGGAGAGGGCCTGGGTCATGAGAATGCCAGGTTTGAATTGAAGCACGCGCGGATCGAGGGTTGAGAAGATGGCCCAGACACCGTTCTGATAGAGATGCTTCATCACCGGCTTGGCGCCCTCGGGATGATTGAACTCGAGGCCCATGACGACGCCGTTCTGGCGGATACCGGTGAAGAAATCCGGATAGAGATCCTGGATCTGGTTGAGGCCGGCGCGGATGAAGTTGGAGATGTAGGCGACCATGCTCGCCACCTCCGGCCGCTGGCAGATCTCGAGCACCTTCATGGCGACGATGCAGCCTATCTCAGCCCCGCCCGCCGTCGACATATGGGCGAAACCGTCCTCCTTCAGCCAGCCTGCATGCTTGGCGGAGACCACGCAGCAGGAGATCGGGTAGATGCCGCCGGTGATGCCCTTGCCGATCACCATGATGTCGGGGACGACACCGTATTTCTCGATGCCCCACATGGTGCCGCAGCGCATGAACCCGGTCTGCACCTCGTCGCAGATGTAGAGGGCGTCGTAACGCTCGCAGAGCTTCTTGACCGCCGGCAGATAGCCTTCCTTCGGCATCGGAAAGCCGTAGGTGGCCGGGATCGTTTCCATGATGACGGCGGCGGCGTCGCGCTTCTTCAGCGCGTCCTCCATGGCATCGAGATCGTTGAACGGCACCTGGACGAACTCGCCGAGGCGGTCCTCCGAGAGGAACGTCTTCGAGAACCGCTCGGCACCGGTCATGACGGCGAGACCCGAATGACCGTGATAGGCTTTGACGATCGAGACGATCTTCCGCTTCTGCATGGCATGGCGCGCGGTCTTGATGGCGATGTCGATCGCCTCGGCACCACCGGCGCCATAAATGGTGTACTGCAGGTCACCCGGCGTACAGGCGGCCAGAGCCTCGGCGAGCGCGGTGCGTGCCAGCGCCGGGAAGTGATGGTTGCCCATGTCGAATCGCTCGGTCGCCGCCTTCATGACGGCGATGAGCTCGGGGTTGCGGTGGCCGAGATTGTAGGTGCCGCCGTTCAGATGCACGTCGATCAGCCGGCGCCCGTCCATGTCGTAGAGCAGATAGCCTTCACGGCGGTCGATGACGAGATCGACGCCCTGATCCTGCCAGAACTGGGTCTTGTTCGGGTTCCAGAACTCTTTCGACCGTTCCAGGAACTCTTGCTTCTCGACGCTCAAGGCACACCTCTCCGAACCGCCTTTGAGATTGCCTCAATATCCGATTCGCGGCTTGACAGAGGACGGGCGAAACTTGACAGGAGGGGAGGTGACGGAAGGGCAGTGGATATCTTTTTGCGCCGAGGTGCGATCGGGGTTGTCAAATCGGCCCTGGCTGCGGTCAAGTCGTGATGGCAGCACTGGTGAATTATCTGACTGACACCCGCAGGATTCCTTCTTCTGTCCTTGTGGGAGAAGGCCAAGCGCCTTGGACTTTGATGTGCAGCAGCTAGGTTCAAGGCAATTGGGATGGGGGAGCCGTCTAGGCTGGGCCGAGAGCGACGACGTCGCTTGCAGCCCAGTGTGGCAAGCACTGCGCTCGAGACGCTGGGCTTCGCAGTGCTCAGCGCCAGCCTACGGCACCTCTCACCCCGCTCTCCCCCTCGTCGTGCCGGAGGTGCGCCTCTGGCGTGGCGGGGCAGGGTGAACAACCACCGTCCGAAGGGAAGGCGAGATGACCGACTTCTACGAATTGCCGCACGAAGAGCAGCTCCGTCGCTTGCTGGTGCTCGCGGAGACGTCGCTAGGCCGCTACGCGCTTCCGGCGGGCGTCTCGGTCAAGATGATCAATCTCTCCGAGAACGCGACCTACAAGGTCGAGGATCCAGCGAGCGGTCGCAAATGGGCGCTCCGCGTGCACCGCGAGGGCTACCACTCCAAGGCCGCCATTGCCTCCGAGCTCGCTTGGTGTATCGCGCTCCGCAAGGAGGCGGACGTGCTGACGCCGGTACCGGTTCCAGGTGAGGACGGCGAGCTGATCCAGGTCGTCGCCCACGATCTCCTGCCGCGTCCGCGACACGTCGTTCTGTTCGACTGGGAGGCCGGTTCCGAGCCCCAGGAGAACGACGTCGCGGGCTTCGAAATCCTCGGCGAGACCGCCGCCAAGATGCACCGCCATGTCCGGACCTGGAAGAAGCCTGCCTATTTCGAGCGCCACACCTGGGATTTCGCGACGAGCCTGGGCTCGACACCGCATTGGGGCCGCTGGAAGGACGGCATGGGGCTGACGCCTGAGATCACCGGCGTGTTTCAGAAGGCGGTCGATCTGATCGAGCGGCGGCTCATCCGCTACGGCAAGAGCCCGGAGCGTTTCGACCTCATCCATTGCGACATGCGACTCGCCAACCTGCTGATGGACGGCCGCACCGTCAAAGCCATCGACTTCGACGACTGCGGCTTCTCCTGGTTGATGTATGATTGCGCGACGACCGTCTCCTTCTTCGAGCACAAGCCGGAGGTGCCGGAGTTGCTGGCGGCCTGGGTCAAGGGCTATCGTCGCATCGCCCCCTTGAGTGCGGAGGACGAGGCCGAGATCCCGACCTTCGTTCTGCTGCGTCGGATCCTGCTCGTCGCCTGGATCGGCTCGCACTCGGAGACCGAGCTCGCCCAATCGATGGGCGTCGAGTACACGCAAGGCACGGTGCCACTCTGCGAGGCGTATTTGAAGACCTTCGCCTAGGTGGCGTCACGCTCAACGGAAACCGGGCGGGTGGCGATCGAGGTCGGAACGCGCAAACGGCGCGCAAGACGGGAGGTCCAATTCCGCCATGCGCGCCGCCAGCCCCCGTCCCACTGAAGGCGGTCCCTCAATTCTTGATGATCATGTGCTCCGGACCGTAGGGGAAGTTGGTGATGTTCTCCGCCCCCTTCTCGGTGATGATGAAGATGTCGTGCTCGCGATAGCCGCCGGCACCAGGCTGGCCTTCGGGCACCATGATCATCGGTTCCATCGAGACGACCATGCCGGGCTCGAGCTTCGTATGCACGTCCTCGCGGAGCTCGACGCCGGCTTCGCGGCCATAGTAGTGGCAGAGCACGCCGAAGGAATGGCCGTAGCCGAACGAGCGGTATTTGAGCAGATCCCATGAGCGATAAAGCTCGTTCAGCTCGAGCGCGATCTCCGAGCATTTGACGCCCGGCTTGAACAGCTCGCAGCCGATGCGCATCACTTCGCAGTTCTTCTCCCACAGATCGAGATGGGCCTTCGAGGCCCTCTCGCAGAACAGCGTCCGCTCGATGGCGACGTAATAGCCGAAGATCATCGGGAAGCAGTTGAGCGAGAGGATGTCGCCCTTGCGGACTTTTCGGTTCGTCACCGGGTTG
This sequence comes from Hyphomicrobiaceae bacterium, assembly GCA_041397825.1. GTDB lineage: Bacteria > Pseudomonadota > Alphaproteobacteria > Rhizobiales > Hyphomicrobiaceae > JANNSX01. The sequence continues at coordinate 175,281 of JAWKVX010000006.1, read as the reverse complement.
TGAGCGCCATCCGTCTCAAGACCTGATTGGAACCAGGTCCAGGTGTCCATAAGCTCGACGAAGGGAAAGCTCTTGCCGATCTCGCGGACCATGGCGTTGGTCGAGGCGAGTGCCACCTCGTATTCGGGCACGCCGGCCTTGGTCGCCTCCATGACGGCGCGGGCTCCGATATTGGCGATTCGGGTGCACTCGCGGATGTGCTTGTGCTCTTCCTTCGACTTGACGGTTCTGAGCCACATGGCCGGTTCGCCAATGTCGACGAACTGTACTTTCGGGAACTCGGCCTCCAATTGCTTCCTGAAGGCAAGCGAGACGTGATCGAACTCGATGCCGAGCCGCTTCACACCCTTGATCAGGCTTTCGACGGCGCGGAAGTAGTTGTCCTTGCGCCAATCCGTGTAGGTGACGTTGTCGCCAAAGGTGCGACGCCAGGGCTGGCCGCCGTCGATGGCGGCGGAAATCGTCGTCGCCTTCTTGTGATCGATGACGAGGCCGTATTTGCGGCCGAAATAGCAGTAGAGGAAGCCTGAATGATAGCAGATGTTGTGATAGGACGTGAACAGAGCCGCATCGATCTTGTTGGCGGCCATGTATTTGCGGACGCCGTCCTGCCGGCGCTTCATCTCCTTGTCGGAGAAGGGTGACCAGGCCTTATCGCCATTGTGCCATTTGACGACATGCAGCATGTCCTCGGTCGTGGCTTTAACCTTCGCCATGGGGAGCCGTTTTCCTTGTGCTGGGTGACGAATTGAGAGGCGGGCTTGCCAAACAATACGGCGAGGCGCAATCATCAGCGAAATTTATTCCGGTTATGGACCCATAAGCGGAGCGTGACGTGGCACATCAGAACCTGCCGACCGACTTGCTCCGAACCTTCGTGACGGTCGCCGACCACAAGAGCTTTACGAAGGCGGGCGATATTCTCGGTCGCACGCAGCCGGCCATCAGCCTGCAGATCCGGCGGCTGGAGGAGCTTGTGGGTTGCGAGCTGATCTCGACCAGGGGCCGGGCCAATCTGCTGACGCCCGTTGGCGAGGAGTTCGTGCGGTTCGCCCGCCAGATGCTGTGCCTCAACGACGAGATCGTCGCCCGATTGCAGAACCGCCGGGCAGAGGGCTCGCTCAGGGTGGGGTTGCCCGTCGACTACGCGGTGGCCTTCTTCCAGGAACTCCTGACGAAGTTCCTGCGCGAGAATGCCGAGGTCGAGCTCGAGATCGTCTGTGAGCTTTCCAAGCGCCTGCTGGGACGGCTCGATGCCGGCGAGCTGGATGTCGTGGTGGCCATGTATGATGGCGTGGCCCCGAGCAATCTTGCCTTTGCCTGGGCAGAGAGGCCGATCTGGGTCGCGGCCAAGGCGCTGGCCTTCGATCGGCAGACGCCCGTCCGGCTGCTCGCCCACAATGAAGGTTGCGAGTATCGCTCGCGTATGATCCGGGCTCTCGATGAGGTGGGTCGACCCTGGCGCGTCGTCTATTCGAGCCCGGGCATCAGCGGGCTCCAGGATGCCGTGCTGTCCGGGCTCGGCATTTCGGCGTTGACCAAGCGCACCCTCCGCCCCGGCATGAAGGTGCTCGGCGAAGAAACCGGGCTGCCGCCGCTCGACGACGTGCATGTAGGGCTGCATTACAAGCATTCCGTGCAGTCGACGGCGGGAAAGCGTCTGGCAGGCGTGATCATGGCCGCGCTCCAGGAATCCGGGCAGACCGAGCTCATCCGCATCGACCGGCCATTCCATCACACGGCGGCGTGATAAGAAGGCGTCATGCCGGCATTTGTCGGATCAATTTCCGACTTGGCAGAACCGGGGATAGGGTGAGCGGCGGCAATAGACTTGCGCGACGTGGCGCGCCAGTATCGGGCCGCTCAATTGGGAGGATTCAAGCATGAAGCGTCGCAACGATAAGGGATTGACCCGCCGTGGCGTCATCAAGGGCGCGGCCGGCGTCGCAGCGGCAAGCCTGTCGATGCCCTATGTCAGCCGGGCCTGGGCCGAGACCGTCGAGCTCAACATGCTCGCCTGGTATGGCAATGGTGAGCCCGATATGGTCGCTGAATTCGAGGCAGCCAACAACGTCAAGTTCAAGCCGAAATACTACGCCGGCGGCGACAATATGCTGGCTCTGATCGCCCAGTCGCCCCCCGGCACCTACGACGTCATCCTCTCCGACCGCGAATTCGTCCAGCAGCTGAACGAGGCGGGTTATGTCGAGGAGATGAACCCGGCGGACTATCCGTTCGACGACTATGTCTACGACGACTTCAAGCAGATGCCCGGCCACTGGAAGGACGGCAAGCTCTACTCCGTCATGTTCCGCTGTGGACATCTGGGCGTCTCCTACAACAAGAACTCAGTGTCGGCAGAAGAGGCCGCCTCCTACAACGTGTTCTGGAAGCCCGAGCTCAAAGGTAAGGTCGGCCATTTCGACTGGCACCTGCCGAGCCTCGGCCAGGTCAGCCAGTTGAATGGAAATGGCTCGCCGTTCGATATCGACGAGGCGGCCTGGGGGGCGGTCAAGGAGAAGACGCTCTCGCTTCGTCCGCAGGTCGGGGGCTTCTTCGACTACGGCGGCACGTTCAACGGTCTTAAGACCGGTGAGATGCAGGCAATGGTCGGAATCGGCGACTGGGTGACCGGCGTGCTCGAGCGCGATGGTGCGCCGGTCGGCTCGGTCGTGCCGAAAGAGGGCGGCATCCAGTGGACCGAGAGCTGGTCGATCGGCAAGGGCACGCCCAAGGCCGACCTCGCCAAGAAGTGGTGCCAGTATATGGTCTCGCCGGCCGGCCAGGTGAAGGCCGCCAAGATGGTCGCCTATCCGGGCTTCTGCGTGACGAAGGGCGGCATGGCGGCACTGAACGAGGCCGATCCCAAGGAAGCCCAGCGGACCGGTCAGGTCGAGGGCGCGCCGAACAATCCGGTGACGCTCATCAAGGAAGGCCGGATCAAGTATCGCGACATTCCGCAACAGCAGAGCCTCGAGGTCTGGAACGAGTTCTGGCAGGAGTACAAGAACGCGTAGTTCTCGGGGCCTTGGACAGAAGATTGCGACATGCGGCCTTCCCCTGTTGAGGGGGAGGGCCGGGTGGGGGGCGAAAAACAATAGATTCTGTCGTCGCGCCTCTCCCCCCATTCCAAGCGCCTAAGGACTTTCTTGCTGCGCATTCAAGTCCAGGGCGCTTGACCTTCTCCCGTCAGGGGGGAGGAGCCGCTCCAATCGACAGTGGCGACGTGAAGCCGACCAACACCGTAGACGTGTTGGAATCCTGAAGGAGCCGATGGTTTCACCTGGTGCTCCGATTGACCCGCGGGGAAGGTGACCGTCATGGCGGCAGTGGCAGCGGATCACAGCGGCGACGGCGCGCGGACAACGCCCTATGCGTTGTTCTGGCGTTTGCCGATGCCGGTCTGGCAAGTGGCCTTCTTCGTCATTCCGCTGCTGTTCCTCGTCGCCGTCTCGTTCTTCGTGGTCAAGAACTACCGCGTCGAGCCGGGGTTCCTGCCGGAGAACTGGACCAAGATTCTCGGCAGAGCGAATTTCTGGTGGACCTACGGCTACACCTTCCTGCTCGCCACCATCTCGATGATCGTCGGTACGCTGCTGGCCTTCCCGGCCGCCTATGCACTGGCCTTCAAACTCTCCGAGGGCGCGCGGCGCTGGGCCGTGTTCCTGCTCATCATTCCGTTCTTCACGAGCTACGTCGTCCGCATCTTCGCCTGGATGTTCCTGCTGGCCAGCAATGGCGTCGTCAACGGCGCGCTCTCCTTCATCGGCCTAGGTCCCTGGACGATGCTCAACACGCCGTTCGGCACGCTCGTCGGCTACATGACCCTGACGCTGCCGCTGATCATTATCCTGCAGACCTTCTCGCTTGCCGGCATCGATAAGCGCTACATCGAGGCGGCGCACAATCTCGGCTGCGGTCGACTGCGGACGGTGTATACGGTCATCGTGCCGCTCGCCAAGGTCGGCCTCGTCATCGCGGCGCTGTTCTGCTTCATCCTTTCATTCGGCGATTTCGTATCGCCTTACTACCTCGGCGGCTCGGCGCCGACGACGTTGCCGATCATGATCATCGACCAGACCAAGTCCGGTCAGCAATGGCCGCGGGCCTCGGTTATCGCTCTCACCATGATCGCGACGCTCTTCACGGTCGCCTTCCTGCTCGTCAAGGCCGCCTACAGGAAGCGCGCGTCATGACCGACAAGGCGATTTCCTTCATCCTCCGGGCCTATCTGGTGCTGATCTTCGTCTTTATCTTTGCACCGATCGCGGCCAACATCGTCTTCTCCTTCAACTCGCTCCGCTTCCCGACCATCCCGCTCGGAAGCTTCTCGCTCGAATGGTATCAGATGATCGCCGGCGATTCGAACGTCTGGGATGCCGCCCGGCGCAGCGTCGTGATCGCGCTTTCGGCCGCCGCCATCTCGACGGCGATTGGCTTCTGCACCGCCTACACCGACTACCGCTTCAACTTCTTTGGCAAGGGCGCCTATATGGCGCTCTCCCTGCTGCCGCCGACGATCCCGCTCGTCATCATGGGGCTCGCCATGCTGGCCTGGCTGTCGCGGATCGGGCTCTCGGGCACGATCGCTGCCGTAATCATCGCCCATACAGTGATGTGCATCCCCTTCGCGACCGCGGTGATCCGGTTGCGCTTGAACCAGATGGAGCCCAATCTCGAGGCCGCCGCCTGGAATCTCGGCGCCTCCGAATGGGTGGCGATGCGGACCGTCATTCTGCCGTTCGCACTTCCCTCCATCGTCTCGGCGCTCTGTCTGACGGCCGCCGTCTCGTTCGACGAGTTCGCGGTGGCCTGGTTCGTCTCGGGCCTCAACAAGACCATCCCTGTCGTCATTCTCGAAATCCTGCAGGGCGTCATCGATCCTCGTATCAACGCCATCGGCACCTGCGTGTTCGTCACATCGATGACACTGGTCATCATTGCACAGGTGCTGTTCATGTCACGCTCGAAGAAATCGCCGGAGACCCCATGAGCGAGCCACTCGTCGTCCTCGACCGGGTCGTCAAGCGCTTCGGCGATTTCATCGCCGTGCACGAAATGGATCTCGGTATCGGCCAGGGCGAGTTCCTGGCCATCATGGGGCCGTCGGGCTGCGGCAAGACGACGACGCTTCGCATGCTGGCCGGATTGGAGCAGCCCTCCGACGGTGATATTCGCCTCGACGGCAAGTCCATCAAGAACGTGCCGCCGCATCTGCGCGACACGCCGATGGTCTGGCAGTCGCTCGCCTTGTTTCCCTTCCTGAATGCTCGCGAGAACGTCGAGTTCGGGCTGAAGATGCGTGGTGTCGGGGCGGAGGAGCGTAAGACGCGCGCGCTGGATTGGATCAGCCGGCTAGAGCTCTCCGAGTTCGCCGAACGCGGCGTCGACACGCTGTCGGGCGGTCAGCGCCAACGCGTGGCCTTGGCGCGCGCACTCGTGACCCAGCCGCGCATTCTCCTGCTGGACGAGCCGCTGTCGGCGCTGGATGCGAGCCTCAAGGTGCGCATGCAGGCGCTGATGGTGAAGTTGCAGCGCGAGATCGGTATTACCTTCGTCTACGTGACGCACAGCCATGCGGAGGCCTTCTCGATGGCGGATCGGGTCGTCATCATGAGCCGGGGCCGGATCGAGCAGATCGGCACGCCGGTCGAGGTCTACCGCCGGCCGGCGAGCCGCTTCGTGGCCGAGTTCGTCGGCGCCTCGAACATCCTGGAAGGCGCGGTCGTCGGGCAGGAGGCAGACGGGGCGATTGTCGATACGTCGCTCGGCCGCTTCCTGCTGGGTGGCGCAAAAGAGCTCGCCGTTGGTGAGGCCGTCACCTTCGTCGTGCCCGAAGACCATGTCTATCTGGCCTCTGCCAAGCCGGAGGCACGCAACAAGATGACGGCAAAGGTCATCGGCGAGGAATTTCTGGGCGCTGCCGTTCGTCTGTATGTCGAGCTCGCCGATGGCCGCGAGGCACGTCTGCTGGCGACGCAGGACGGCGATGCGACTCTGCACCGGCCAGGTGATGCGATCGAGCTTGCATGGGACGCCGGCTCGGCGTTTGTATTGCCGAAGACAGGATAGGCTGGGCTGAGCTCTCCGCGCCCCTCAGCGCCAGCCCATGGGCAAAGCTGGGAGATCGCATCATGGCGAAGAAGGTGAGCAGCGGAACTCTCAATCAGCCGCTCGGCGGAAATGCCATGCCGCGCTTCGGCGGGCCATGGACGATGATGCGCCTTCCCTACCAGGAGAGTGCCGAGGGTCTCGATGCCGCCTTCATCGGCGTGCCACTCGACATCGGCACCTCGAACCGCTCGGGCTGCCGCTACGGACCGCGTCAGATCCGGCAGGAATCCGCGTTTCTCCGGCCCTACAACATGGGGACGAGGGCCGCGCCCTTCGACGTCCTGAAAGTCGCCGACATCGGCGACGTGCCGACGAACCCCTACGACCTCAAGGACAGTGTCCGCATCATCGAGGCCTATTACGACAAGGTGCTGGCCGCTGGTTGCATTCCCCTCACCATGGGTGGCGATCACACGTTGACGTTGCCGATCCTGAAGGCCATGGCCAAGAAGCACGGTCCGGTCGGCATGATCCACATCGATGCCCATGCCGACATCAACGAGGCCATGTTCGGCGAGAAGATCGCGCATGGCACACCGTTCCGCCGCGCGGTCGAGGCTGGTGCGCTCGATTGCAGGCGTGTGGCCCAGATCGGCTTGCGCGGAACGGGTTATGCCGCGGAGGATTTCGACTGGCCACGATCGCAGGGCTTCCGCGTTGTGCAGGCCGAGGAGTGCTGGCACAAATCGCTGAAGCCTTTGGCCGAGGAATTGCGCGCCCAGATGGGCGAGGGGCCGGTTTATCTCACCTTCGATATCGATAGCCTGGATCCGGGCGTCGCCCCCGGAAACGGCTCGCCGGAGCCGGGCGGGCTGACGAGCATTCAGGCATTGGAGCTGATTCGTGGTTGCCGTGGGCTCAATCTCGTCGGTTGCGATCTCGTCGAGGTGTCGCCGCCGTATGATCCGACGGGCAATACGGCCTTGATGGCGGCAAACCTGCTGTTCGAAATGCTGTGTGTTCTGCCGGGCGTGGTGTACCGCTGATGGCCGATCCGATTGTCAAATACGAAGCCGACGGGCGTGTGAGCCTCGTAACCCTCAACCGCCCCGAGAAGCTCAACGCGATCTCCGGCGAGCTGATGCGGGGCCTGATCACCGCCTTCCGGCAGGCCGAGGACGATCGGACGACGAGCGTTGTCGTGCTTCGAGGCGAGGGCCGTAGCTTCTGCGTCGGCTACGATGTCGGCGGAGGTTTCGAGGTTGGTGGGCGCTGGCAGGATCCCTCGCTCAACTGGTTCGACGTGCTCAAGGAATGCCTCGAGCTCGAGCTGATGCCGTGGCAGCTTTCGAAACCCGTCATCGCTTCGGTGCAGGGGCATGTGCTGGGGGGCGGCTGCGAGCTTTCGCTCTTCTGCGATCTCACCATCGCCGCCGACGATGCGAAGTTCGGCGAGCCGGAGATCCGTTTTTCCAACTCCGGTCCGGGCTTCGTGTTGCCCTTCATTGTCGGACCGAAGCGGGGACGCGAGATGCTCTATTTCGGCGACATGATCGATGCGGCCCGGGCCCTTGAGATCGGTATGATCAACAGAGTCGTGCCACGTGACAGATTGGTCGATGAGACCCTTGGATATGCGCGCCGACTCGCCATGGTCGACGCCGAGGCACTGGTGATGACGAAGCGTGCCATCAATCGTGGCCTCGAGGCGCAAGGATTTCGCCGCGCCATGGAGGCAGGGCTCGATACCATCGCCCCGCTCTATGCGGCAAAAACCGAATATGGTGCCGAGTTCATGAAAATCGCCGAGCGCGATGGACTCGGCGCGGCGCTCAAGTGGCGTGCGGCGCACTTCAAGCCGTAGCCGCAACCAGACGCCCCAGTCCCTCATCGAGGCTCACCGTCGGCCGATACCCCAACAGTCGCTCGGCGATCGTGATGTCGAGTGGACCGATGGCGCCGTCGCCACCTTCGCAATCACGGACCACGTAGCGCGCTGATGGCAGTAGCCGAGTGATCATCTCCGCCACCTCGACCTCGGATGTATAGGTGCCGCCGGTGATATTGATCGGCGTATGGCCAGGAAGAGGATGGGCGACCGACAGTCGGATGGCCTCGACGACGTCGTCGACATGCACATACTGGCGCATGTTGGCCGGTCGGCCGGAGACCTCGACCACCGCGCCGCTCTTCGCCGAGTCGACGAGCTTGCCGATGATGTAGGGCGTGGCGCGACCGGGTCCGTAGACCGTCGAAACCCGGAGGGAGGTTGCCGATAACCCGAATTGCGCGGCATAGGCCGCAACCATCGCCTCGCCGGCGACCTTGCTGGCGCTGTAGGTGTCGACCGAGGCCAACGCCGCCGTCTCGGGCACTGGGGAAAGATCGGGTCTCGTAGCATAGACGGCGATCGAGGAGATGAAGACGAGCCGAGGGATGCCGGCGCGGCGCACGCCCTCGAGAAGATTGAGCAGGCCACCGATGTTCGAATCGAGCACCTGCTCGGGATCGTCGGGCGCGACCATCGGACCGGAGATTGCCCCGAGCGCGATGACCACATCGGCATGCGACTGACCGAGCCAGGCCCTGACGCCGATCCGGTCCCTGAGATCCAGCCCTTCGACGCCGTCGCCCGGTCGGCAGTCGCTGGCGAGGATCGTGTGATCGTCATCCCGTAGGCGTTGGACGAGCGGCCGGCCGATGAACCCCGAGGCACCCGTCACGGCGAGGCGCATGGCGTGCTCCCAATGTCGTTTGCTGACCCGTCCGGCTTCATGATCTGCCCGGGAAACGCCGCCTGATCTCAGCCGCCTGCTCGGGCGTCAGGAAGCGGAACTTCTCGTGGCGGAGCAGAAGGTAGAGCTTGGCCGTCTCCTCGAGCTCCTCGATGGCCTGGCCAGCCGCCTCGAGCGTCGCGCCCGCAACGACGGGTCCATGATTGGCGAGGAGGATCGCGTGATGTTTCCCGGCCATCCTTCCTACGGCCTCGGCCAAGGCGGGATCGCCCGGTGGGAGATAGGGGACCAGCGGCAATGTGCCGACGCGCATGACGTAGTAGGCGGTCACCGGCGGCAAAACGTCGTCAGGAGCGATATCCTCGAGACACGATACGGCCACCGAGTGCGTCGAATGCAGATGCACGATGGCGGTCGACCGTGCTCGTTCGCGGTACATGGCCAGATGCAGGTCCGATTCTTTCGTCGGCGGGTCGCCGGCGACGGGTTGCCCGTCCATATCCAGCACAGACAGCCGCTCAGGATCGAGCCGATCCAGCGACACGCCGGTCGGCGTCATCAGGTAGCCCGAGCGGGTCCGGACGCTGATATTGCCCGAAGCGCCGAAAGTGAGGCCTCGTCGGAAGAGCGAGCGGCCGAGACGGCAGATCTCCTCGCGGGCGTGGTCCTCGCTCATGGCAGCAGGCCCAGGGCCTTGGCGAAGAAATCAGGCGCGCCGAAATTGCCGGATTTGAGGGCGAGTGCGAGACGAGGCGCGCCGATGCTTTCGGTCCACGGAACGCCGGGATCGATCTCCGGCCCGATGCGGAGCTGCGAGACGCCGAGCTCCTGGACCACGGCTCCGGACGTCTCGCCACCGGCGACGATCAGGCGCCGGACGCCGGCCTCGACGAGACCTTTGGCAACCTTGGCCAGGGCCTCCTCGACCAGCTGCCCCGCCTGCTCGCGGCCGATCTCGGCCTGCACGCGCTTGACATCGTCGGGCGGGGCGCTCGCATAGATCAGCACCGGACCGTCGGCGAGATGCTTGCGCGCCCAGGCCAGGGCAATGGCGGCGGCATCGACGCCCTTGGCGAGCGCAAGTGGATCGATCGCATGGGCTGGATACCTATTCGCCCAGGCCGCCACCTGGCCGAGCGTCGCCTGCGAGCAACTTCCGGATACGATGGCGGACAAGCCAACGATGTCAGGGAGCGGCGGCGGCTCGGTTTGCAGCTGGAGACTGTGAAGGCGCTGGAAGTTCCGCGGCAGACCGAGGGCAATCCCCGAGCCGCCGGTGACGAGCGGCAGGCCGGCGACGGCCTCGCCGATGTCGATCAGGTGGCGGTCCCGGATCGCGTCGGTGATGGCATAGCGATGGCCGCTGTCCATCAAATCCTTGATCGCCGTCCAGACAGCGCGGGCGCCGTCATTGACGGTCGCATAGGGGATGAGGCCGACCTTGCCGTCGGTCTGCCGTTGCAGCACCCGCACGAGGTTGGCGTCCGTCATCGGCGTCAGCGGGTGGTGCCGCATGCTGCTCTCGGAGAGGAGCTGATCGCCGACGAAGAGGTGGCCCTGGTAGATTGTACGCTTGTTCTCCGGAAAGGCTGGGCAGGCAATCGTGAAGGACGATCCGAGATCGGCCAGCAAGGCGTCGGCGACGGGGCCGATATTGCCGGTGTCGGTCGAATCGAAGGTCGAGCAATACTTGAAGATCGTCTGGCGGATGTCAGCTTGCCGTAACCATGCAAGTGCCTGGCGAGACTGGGCGATGGCCTCGGCTGCGGCGATCGTCCGGGATTTGAGGGCGACGACGATGGCATCCGCATCGGGAGCGGGCGCGGCCGTATCCGGCACGCCGATCACCTGCACGGTGCGCATACCCCGCTTGACGAGCGTGTTGGCGAGATCGGTCGCCCCTGTCAGGTCGTCGGCAATGGCACCAAGCACAGCGGCCATCGGGTCCACCCTGCTCAGTCGCTGATGATGCGGGCCGTGGCGTAGGGCGGCAGCGTGACGTTGCCGGCGCTCGCAAGCCTCGTGCCTGCCTTCCCGAGCCAGTCCGGGTTCCGGGTCGCGTCGACAAAGGCGGCCTCGTCGAGCAGCGCCAGCGTGGTGCTCCCACCGAGCCCCGCGATCGTGACGTTGGTCTCGGCGGAGGTCAGGTTGGCGAGCCAGAGATGACGATGCCCGTTGCTCTCGAAGGCGAGCGCGGTGACCTTGGACGGGTGCGAGCTTCGTGCGTCCAGCCGCGTCCTGCCGGAGGCCGCCGCCAACGCAGCAATGATGTGGTAGACGGGGTAGACGGTGCCGGAGCCGGCCGAATCGAAGTAGGGCTGCGCGTCGGCCAGCTTGCGATAGATCAGTCCCGATGGTCCCGTCGGGCTGCAGAGCGCTAACGCTTCGAGGCCGCCATTGGCGAAGATAGAGGCATAACCGAGCGTCCAGGCGGCGCCGAAGATGCCGCGCTGGCGAGGGTCCATGTCGGCGAGGCAGACGCGGCCATTGCCAGGATTGGGCGAGGTCGCCTTGCCGTAAGGATTGTCGCGAGCGGCGATGCCGGAGGGACCCAGTCGGTAGGGCTTGCCCTTGGCCAGCACCTTCGTCGAGGTGATGACATAGGGCAGGGCCTCGAGCGTCTCCATGACGGAGACATCGTCGGCGGCATGCACGATTGGGCAGGTCGTATGCGTCACGAAATCGAGGGCCTCGGCCAACGGCGGCTTGCGATTGAGCTCGGTGAAGTACGAGAACATGCCGCCGCCGAGGCGAATGCCGGGAAAGGCGGCGCGCGCCGCGGCGTAGATCTCTGCGTCGGGAGGCGCTGGCGGACGTGGCGAGCCCGGTAGCACGGCCTTGAGGTCGACGGCTGGCGAGACGGCGACCGCCGAGGGCGTGATGCCGGATTTCCGCACGGCTTCTGCAATCGTGGCGAGCTCGTCACTGGGCGTCCCTGTGCCGGGAATGACGATCTCGAGCTCGATGACCGAGTCGGCCTTCGCACCCAGGTCGCGGTAATGCGGCAGTGCCTCCGCAAAGTCGGCCTGGCGGCCATCGATCTGGCAGACGAGATGCCTCAGGCCTACAGCCTTGACGAGATCGGCGGCGGCAACCGCGTGGGCGGCTTCCCTGGCCGCGACGCCGGTTCCGATCTCCGGCATCTTGCCAGACGGAGCGCCGAGCGTAACCGCAACCGGCTCGGACCCGCCGCCCAAGGCCGGCTTCGGCAGCGGCCCCTTCAGCTCGAGCGTCACGGCTTGCTGGAAGCTCTTGCCCTTCGGAAGCGTATACGGCCACGGCAGGGCGAGCGGGCGGACATAGGTCTTGAAGGAGGCATCCGTCCAGTTGCGGTGATCCTCCATCTCGAAGGTGTCGCCCGTCATTGTCACCTCGGCCATGACACCGGGCAACGTCTCGTGCGTCAGCGCACGGATGTCGCGGAACGGACAGTCCGGGTCGATGATCGGTGGAAACTCGGAGGTCACGACCTTTCCATCGACATGAGCGATGGTGAGTGGCCTGCCGGCGACGCCGGCGAGCGGGTGAAGGACGACGAAACCGGTCCGATTCGTCAAGACGTCGGTCTCTGGCGTCGCCTCGGCTGAGAACGACAGCTTGCCGTCGGCTGAGCCGGCGATCGTCGCTCGGTAGCGGATGCTCCGTTTGGCATCGGCGCAAGTTGCATCATAGGTGACGGAGAAGCGATCGGCGGATTCTTCAACTTTGAGATTCTCGATCTTCGGTGCGAACGTGCCCCAGTTCTCGTCGCGAACCAGAAAGGCGATGCCGCGAAGCACCTCGACGTCGCCGATGCGGATGTACCGCAGCATGCCGTTGTCGAGCTCGGCGGAAAGGGCTCCGGCCTTCAGTTTCTGCGGCTCGGGGTCGAGCGTCGTGGTGCCGAACAGCTTGACGGCGCGACTGGGGTTGCTCTCGGCCATGGCTCCTCTCCTCAACACGAAATGACTTTACCGCTCGCGGGATCGATCAGCACGGCGCGGCGCATGTCGATATCGACCGCGAGGCGTTCGCCGGGACGGCCGACATCGTGAGCGCCGAGCTCGGCCATGACCGGTTCGCCCCCCAGCGGAAACGTCACATAGGTGCGCGTGCCGGTCGGCTGCACCAGCTCGACCGTCGCCTCGAAACGGGCATGTCCGGCCACGGGTTGGCCGGCTGCGCGCGCAATGTGCTGGGGGCGGATGCCGAGCACGATCGGGCCGGTGCGGCCATTGGTGCCGCGGTCGCCAGGCAATGCCAGTGCCACTCCGTCCTTCAGCCGGACGTTGCCGGCGTCCAGCGTCGCATCGACGAAGTTGATCTGCGGCGAGCCGAGGAAACCGGCGACGAAGCGGGTTGCCGGCTTCTCGTAGAGGTCGAGCGGCGCGCCCTGTTGCTCGATCTGCCCATCCTTCATGAGCACGATACGGTCGGCGAGCGTCATCGCCTCGATCTGATCGTGGGTCACATAGATCATCGTCGTGTCGATCTCCTGGTGGAGCCGCTTGATCTCGCTTCTCATCTCGTCCCTGAGCTGGGCGTCGAGGTTGGAGAGCGGCTCGTCGAACAGGAAGAGCTTGGCATTCCGCACGATGGCGCGGCCGATGGCGACGCGCTGGCGCTGGCCACCGGAGAGCTGGCGGGGCATGCGGTCGAGCAGGCTGGAGATGCCGAGCATGTCGGCGGCCTGCTTGACGCGGGTCTCGACTTCGGCTTCCGGCGTCTTCCGCGCCCGGAGGCCGAAGGCGATGTTGTCGGCCACAGTGAGGTAGGGATAGAGCGCGTAGTTCTGGAATACCATGGCGATGTCGCGGTCGCGCGGGCGGACAGCATTGACGACGCGCCCGCCGATCTCGAGGAGGCCGCTGTCGGCCTCCTCGAGGCCGGCGATGGTGCGCAGCAACGTCGACTTGCCACAGCCGGAGGGGCCGACCAGAACGGTGAACTCGCCCGAGGGAATATCGAGGTCGATGCCCTTCAGGACCTTGTGGTTGCCGAAGGATTTTTCCAGCGCGGTGATTTTGACGTCGGACATGTCCTAACCCTTCACTGCACCCATAGATATGCCCCTGACCAGATACCGCTGCAGGAAGGCGACGGCGACGAACACGGGAAGCGTTCCCAAGACCGACATCGCCGCGATCTTCGCCCAGAAATTCGACTGCCCGCCGAAGTAATGAGTGACCTGCACGGTGTAGGTCGTGACTTCCGTACGCGTCAGCACCAGCGCGAACAGGAAGTCGTTCCAGGCGAAGACGAAGGTGAAGACGGCGGTGGCGAACAGGCCCGTCCGCGCCATCGGGAACACCACCTTCCAGATCACCTGCCAGCGCGACAGGCCGTCGACGAGGGCGCTCTCTTCAAGCTCCAGCGGGATGTCCTCGATATAGCCCCGCATCATCCAGATGACATAGGGAAGGCTGAACGCCGTGTAGAGGATGATGAGGCCGTGATAGGTGTCGACCCAACCGAGGAAAACGTAGAGCAGGAAGATCGGGAAGACGATCGCGATCGGCGGCATCAGGCGCTGCGATATGATCCAGACGGCGAGGTTCTCGCCACCGGTCTTGAAGCGGACGAGCGAGTAGGCGGCGATTGTGCCGAGCAGCATGGCGATGACGGTGGAGGCCCCGGCAAGGATCAGGCTGTTGCCAACGGTCTCGGCGTCTCCATCCTTGAATAGCACCGCATAGTTGGCGAACTGGAGCGCTTTCGGTACCCAGGCGGGCGGATAGGCGAAGATCTCCTCCGGAGTTTTGAACGAGATCATGAAGAGCCAATAGACGGGGAAGATGAAGAACAGAGTGAGGCAGATGGCGCCGGCATAGCGGAGCGCCAGCATCAGGCGTTTGCGCCGGCGCACCGACGCCATGCCGTCGTCTCTCGTAGCCATGCTCATCTTGCGAGCCCCATGCGCCGGATGGCCCAGACGATGACGATGGTCAGGAGCACGATGACCAGGAAGGCGATGGCCGCCGTATAGCTCGTCTCAAACTGCCGGAAGCCCTGGGTGTAAGTGTAGATCGAGACGGTCTCGGTCATGGTTCCTGGACCGCCCTGCGTCAACGCCCAGATGATGTCGAAGATGCGCGCGAGATCGAGGCCGCGGATCAGCACCGCAATGGCCATGACCGGCCAGATCGCCGGCAGAACGATTTTGAAGAAGGTTCGCCAGTAGCCGGCGCCATCGATCTCGGCGGCGTCAGTCAGCGACTTGTCGACGTTCGAGAGCGCCGCGAGCAGGATCAGGAACATGAAGGGCGTCCACTGCCAGATCTCGCAGACGAGAATGGCCGGATAGACGAGGTTGGGATTGACCGTCCACAGCGCCACGACATCGCCGCCCCAGAGCCAGCCGAGGATCTGATTGATAGGCCCATAGCGCTGGTCGAACATCAGTCGCCAGGTGGCCCCCGCGACGATCGGCGAGATGATCGTCGGCAGCACGATGAGGGCGACGAAGATCTGCCGGCCGGGCAGCCGCTCGAGAAAGAGCTGTGCCATCGCCAGTCCGAGCACGAGCTCGAGCGGCAGCGCGATGGCGGTGATGATGAGGGTATGGAGGATGCTCTGCCAGAGGCGCGAGTCCTTGAAGAGCTGGGCGTAGTTGACGAGACCTGCGAAAGAGGTGTCGGCCTCGAGCATGGTGAGCCGCATGAAGCTGACCACCAGCGTATAGACCAGCGGAAAAATGCCGATCAGCAGCAGCAGGAAGATCGACGGCGCGATGATCCAGTATTTGAAACCGCCATCCGGGATGCGTCCGGACGCTTGATAGACATGGAGTGATGAGGCGGCGGTCATGTCAGGATCGCTTCAGTGGGTCGTCACATGGCCGACAAAAGCGCCGAAGGACCGGCTTGGCAAGCCTGAAACGCTCGGATCGGGAGCTACAAAGAACTGCGTGGGCCGGAACGGGTCCGGCCCACGCGAGTCAGGCTTGCCTCACTGCGGATAGGCGCCGCTCTTGGCGGCCCAGGCGTTGTAGACGGCCTTCTGCTTGTCGACCCCGATTTTCTCGGTCGTCGCATCCCACTCGGCCGCGGCGGCATCGAGGATCGCCTTCGGATCCTCGCCTGCCCACAGTTTCGAGATCATCTGCCGGAGGCTCTCTTCATACTTGTCTGTTTGCAAAAGCGACAGATCGAGCAGTCCGGTCTTGGCGCCCTCGCCGAGAGCCGCAAGATAGTCCTTCGCGTCCGGCCACTTGGCGAGATACTCGGGGCTGGTGAAGTGCGAGTCGCGGAAGGGGTCACGCAGGGCGTAAGGCAGCTGCACGCGCTGCATGCTGGTCTCCTCGCTGTTCAGCCACTGGATGAACAGGTAGGCGGCGTCCTTGTTCTTGGACGTCGAGGCGACCGACAGCGCGAAGCCGGCGGCGAGCTCCGGATGTCCACCCGGCGGCAGGGCGTAGCCGACCTTGCCGGCGATGGTGGACTTGGGAACCCACGACAGGGCTTCCTGATCGGTGCCGTAGCCGGCGGCCCATCGGCCATAGGGAGGCCAGGAGATGGTCATGGCCGTCTGTCCGGAAAGGAAGGCGGCGAGGTTCTCGACGAAGCCCCACTGCTCGACGCCCGGTGGCATGAACTTGTTCTCCTCCCGCATCTCGGTCAGCACCTTGACGCCGATGTCGGAGTTGATGGTCGCCTTCATGGTGTCGGGATCGAAGAACTTGCCACCTTCGTTGCGGAAGCGCTCCTGGAACATGAACATCGTATAGGGCGGCTGCCGGAAGAACGCGGCACCATAGGTGCCCTTGTCCTTGAGGATATCGGTTAAGGCCGAGCCGACGACCGCAAAGTCGGCCCAGGTGGTCGGCACGGCGAGATCCTTGCCGGTCTTCTCCTTGAACTTCGCCTGCACGTCCGGATCGGCAAAGATGTCCTTGCGATAGTACATCAGGAAGACGTCGCCATCGTCCGGGAAGCCGTAGATCTTGCCGTCGACCATCATCTGGTTGTCGCGATAGGTCGGCGCGATGGTCTGCAGCTCGTCGCGGTAGCCGTATTTGTCGACGTAGGGATCGAGCACTTCCAGGGCCCCGGCCTGCGCGAGGTCGGGCATCCAGGCCGGAATAACGTTCAATGCATCATAGGCACCCGTGCCTGCCCGGTATTCCTGCATGATCTTCGTGAACATCTCGGCGGTCGAGACTTCGATCACCTTGACCTCGATGCCCGTCAGCTCTTTCCACTTCGGACCGGAGAAGTTGAGCGGATCGAGCGATTGCAGGCCAGCCTCCCAGACGATGGTGATCGTCTGTCCGGAGTACTTCTTGGCCTCGTCGACGGCACGCTGAGCCGCCGACTGGGCATTGGCCCCGGTCGTCATCGCCGACGCCATCAAGGCGGCGCCGCCGAGCCAACCGAGTGTACGTTTCCATGTCATTCCCGTTTCCTCCTTTGCCTCGACCGGTGGCGTGGGCCCCGGTTCCTCTCTCCCTCGCCCGCTGGGCGGGTCTCGGGGGATTACTGTTGGCCGTTCCGGTTCACGATCCGAAGCGGCGGCGGTAGCTCTCGAGCTTGGCCTTGAAGGCCGGGCTCTCGAGCACCTCTTTGTTGACGACACCGCGCGGTACGCGGCCTTGTTGTATGTCGAGCACCGCGCGGACATCGGCGGCGCCGTTACCGGCGAAGCACTGGTCCGTCCAGCAGAGCGCATGCGGTGTGACGATGACGTTGTCGAGCTTGAGCAACGGCTCGTCTGCCGGCACGGGCTCGACTTCGAAGACATCGAGGCCGGCGCCGGCGATACGACGCTCCTGAAGCACTTTGGTGAGAGCCTTCTGGTCGACGGTCGGTCCACGCGAGGTGTTGATCACGTAGGCCGTCGGCTTCATGAGCGCCAGGCGCTCGGCATTGACGATATGGCGTGTCTGATCCGAAAGCGGACAATTGACGGTGAGAATGTCCGCGCGCCGGAAGAGGTCTTCGAGCGAGACGAGCTCGATGCCGAGCTCTTTCGCCACCGCTTGGTCGGCGAAAGGGTCGTGGGCGATGAACGCCATATCGAATGGTCTGGCCATCCGGAACATCTCGGCGCCGATATTGCCGATGCCGATCGACCCCAGCGTCTTGCCGACGAGCCCGACGCCCATATGCTCGCCGCGCCGGTTGAAGCCGTCGGGTCCCTCGCGTGTCAGCCGGTCTTTGACGAGCATCTTGCCCGTCAGCGCCAGGATGAATGCCATGATCGAGACGGCGACCGGCCGGCGCACGCCGTCGGGCGTGATGCAGAGTGCGATGTCATTCTTGGTGCAGGCACCGACGTCGACACTGTCGTAGCCGACGCCAAAGCGGGCGACGACGGAGAGCCGTCCGCCGGTCGGCACGCTTTCCGCGGCGAATTTCGGAATGAGCAGGATCAACGCATCGAAATCAGCCAGGTCCTTCGCCTTGAGCGGGTTGTCGGCCGGCACGTAGGCGACCTCGACGTTCTTTGCCGCCAGGAGCGGTGCCAGATCGAAATCCGGGAACGTCGGTGTGCCGTCCGCCTTCTTGAAGTCCCCGGAAAGCGCGACGCGAAACGAGTCGGACATCGCCTGCTCCTAATTCTTCTTGGACGCCGTGCCGGCGCGCAGCTTGGCCATCGCCTCGGCGAGCGCGTTGTGCAGCACCCAGACATCACCCGAGTAGCAGATGAAGTCGAATCCCTGGGCATGGAGCTCGATACCCTGTTCGACTGTCGGTACGAGGCGTCCCAAGGCCTTCTTGTGCTTCTTGGTTGCTGCCGACACGCGGGCGATGGCGTCGGTGAATTTCTTGTGACCGAACTCGCCGGGCACGCCCAGTGACGCGGAAAGATCGAAATGGCCGATCCACAGGCAGTCGATGCCGTCGATGGCGGCAATCGCATCGGCATTGTCGACGCCCTCGGCAGTCTCGATCTGTGCAAAGATGGTCGTGCGGGCATTGGCGGCCTTGAGCTTGTCGGCTACGGGGCCTGCCCGATAGCGGTCATGGGCGACCTGAAGGGCAACGCCCCGCATGCCGTCCGGCACGTATTTGACGCTGTCGACGATGCGTCGCGCTTCATCCGGGTTGCCGACCATCGGCAGCATGATGCCTTCCGCCCCCATGTCGAGGGCGCGGGCGATGTGGTGATATTCCCGCGACGGCACCCGGCAGATCATGGGCAGATCGGCCGCCTCGAAGTACCGGACCGCGCTCTTCACCGTCTCCATGGCGAAACCCGAATGCTCCATATCGAACAGCACGAAGTCGCAGCCGGCGGACTTCAGGATATGGCCGATGCCAGGGGTGGCAAACTCGACGATGAAATGGCCGAGCTTGGCCGATTTCGTCTTGCTCATGGCTTTGAGGCCTGTGGCAGTCATACGGTCGATGTCCTCTTTCTCAGGCTCCGCCTTCGCAGGCGAGCGCGAATGCGGTGACGGTCTTCTCGGCCACCATGGCCGCGCTCGCCTTGTCGAAGGATTTGTAATGCTCGGTGGCGATATGCGCCTCGAGATCGGCGCGGCTGTCATAGATCTCGTAGAGCACGATCCGGTCGCTCTCGCCTTCAGGCTCCAGCACATCGAAGCGCCGGCAGCCCGTCTCGTCGCGAACCGAGGTCTGCGCATTGACGTCGATGAGCTTGCGGAATTCGGGCCGCGTGCCAGGATTCAGCTTGAAATCGACGATGATGACGAAGGCGCTCATGCGCTGCCTCCCTTGGCTTCCCAGTAGACGCGGGACACATGCGCAAGGTGTGCGCGCATCGCCTTCTCCGCGTCGTCGGGATCGCGGAGCACGACGGCCTCGAAGATCGCCTTGTGCGCTTCGTAGGCCTTCTTGAACGTGCTCTTGCGGCCGGGCCAGGAGAGCGTCGTGTGCCGCTGCTCGACCAGCCATTCGACGAGCGCCTGGTGCAACGCGGTGAAGATCGGATTGTTGGCGATGACGGCCAGTTGATAGTGGAACGCGACATCGGTGCGCTCGAAGGCTGCCAGATCGCCGAGGGCCTGGCGGTTGGCATCGAGCGCCGCGGCGAGGCGGTCGATGTCGGCTTGCGTGGCGTTGGTCGCCGCATGCCGTGCGAGGCCGACCTCGAAGAAGAGCCGGGCATCCTGCAGGCTCTCGACCCCACCGGGCGCCGCCAGGAGATGGCGGGCTGCACCCGACAGGCTTTCGACCACCGACTCGGGTGTCGGCCGTGTCACGCGCGCCCGATCGCCGGCCTGAATGGCGACAAGACCCATCTTCTGCAGCGAGAATAGAGCCTCCCGCACGGCCGGCCGGCCGACGCCGAACATCTGCATCAGGTCGCGCTCGGATGGAAGCTGCTCGCCCGCCGGATAGCGGCCGTCGTTGATCATCGTCTCGAGGCGGCTCGCGACCTCGTCCGAGAGGCGGCGACGGCGGATGATCTCGCTGCCCGCCTCGGATCGACGCAACGCAACTGGTGTACTTGTCATACCAGCACGCTATGATACCAAGCCTCGCCGGGTCAAGCGCAGTGCTTGCGCTCTGTCGCGGCATCCGCTCTGCGGAAAATGGATGGGTCATGCCTCGCCTCGCCGCCAATCTGTCGATGCTCTTCACCGAGTTCGATTTTCTCGATCGCTTCGAAGCCGCTGCGGCGGCAGGTTTCGAGGCCGTCGAGTTTCTCTTTCCCTACGCCTATTCGGCATCCGTCATCCGCGAACGGCTCGATCGGTTCGGTCTGAAGCAGGCGCTTTTCAATCTATCACCAGGCGATTGGGACAGGGGCGAACGTGGTCTTTCGATCTTTCCCGAGAGGCGGGAGGCCTTCCTGACGAGTGTCGACCAGGCGCTCGATTATGCGATGGCGCTCGGCTGTCCGAAGCTGCACGTGATGGCAGGTGTCATGCCGCCCGCGCTTTCGCCGGAGACGGCCCGCGCGACCTATGTCGAGAATCTCCGCATGGCCGCCGGTCGCGCCGAGGCTGCCGGCGTGCTGCTCCTGATCGAACCGCTCAACACGCGCGATATGCCGGGCTATTTCCTGACCGATCTTGGCCAGGCGCGCGACATCATCGAGGAGGTGGGAAGCCCGGCGCTCAAGCTGCAATTCGATGTCTATCACCGCCAGATCATGCGCGGTGATCTCGCGGTGGCGCTGCGCGAGTTCTGGCCCATGGTCGGCCATATCCAGATCGCCGGCGTTCCCGGCCGCCACGAGCCGGATGTGGGCGAGATCAACTACCCCTATCTGCTCGACCTGATCGATGAGCTCGGCTACGACGGCGTCGTCGGCTGCGAGTATCGGCCCAAGGCCGACACGGTTGCTGGTCTTGCGTGGGCGAGGCGATACGGCATTGCGCCGAAGGAGATGTCGTCATGAAAGTCGCGATCACGGGCGGAGCTGGTTTCATCGGCCGCAAGCTGGCCGAGCGGCTCGCCAAGGACGGCCGGCTGGCCGGGCGCGAGATCACCGGGCTGACGCTCTATGATGTCGTCGAGCCTTCTGCGCCCCAAGGTGCCGCTTTCCCTGTGCATTGCCTGACAGGGGACATGCCCGCGCCCGGTGAGACGGATCGCCTTCTGGCCGACCGGCCCGACATCGTCTTCCACTTGGCCGCCATCGTCTCCGGCGAGGCCGAGCAGGATTTCGAGAAGGGCTATCGGATCAATCTCGTCGCCACTCAAAACCTCCTCGAGAGCCTGCGGCACGGCTATGCTGCGGCCGAGCGGAAGCCCCGCCTCGTCTTCACCTCCTCGATCGCCGTGTTCGGCGCGCCGTTTCCCGAAGCCATTCCCGACGACTACCATCTGACACCGCTGACGAGCTACGGCACCCAGAAGGCGATCGGCGAGCTCCTGCTCTCCGACTATACCCGCAAGGGTTTCATTGACGGGATCGGTATCCGACTGCCGACCATCTGCATCCGGCCGGGCAGGCCCAACAAGGCCGCGTCCGGCTTCTTCTCGAACATCTGCCGCGAGCCACTGGCCGGCCAGGAGGCGGTGCTGCCGGTCTCCGAGGATGTCCTGCACTGGCATGCGAGTCCGCGCGCAGCGATCGGCTTCCTGCTGCATGCGGCGGGTATCGACGGCGCGACGGTCGGTACGCGACGCAATCTCTCCATGCCGGGTCTCGCCGTCACGGTCGGCGAGCAGATCGCTGCATTGAGGCGCGTGGCCGGCGACGCGGTGGTCAAGCGCATCCGCCGCGCGCCGGACGACTTCATTGCCAAGATCGTGGCCGGCTGGCCGCGCCGCTTCGATGCCAAGCGTGCCGTCGCACTCGGCTTCCAGGGCGATGCCAGCTTCGACGACATCGTCCGCTTCCACATCGAGGACGAGCTCGGCGGCAAGGTGGCGGGTTGATCGGCAGGTCACTTCTCACATGGTGGACTAGGGGGCGGCCGATACAACAAGGGCGACATCCGTGAATGACGACCGGCTGAACATACTCCTGGTCGTGGCCGACCAGATGACGCCTTTCATGCTCGAGGCCTGCGGTTTTCCGATCGCGAGAACGCGCCACATGCGGGCGCTTGCCGAGCGTGCGGTCAACTTCACGACAGCCTATACACCGAGCCCGATCTGCGTGCCGGCGCGTTCTTGCCTCATGACGGGTCTCCTTACGTCGACGACCGGGTGCTACGACAACGGCGATCCCTATCAGAGCTTTGTCCCGACATTTGCCCACTACCTCACCAATGCGGGCTACGAGACCGTGCTGACCGGCAAGATGCACTTCGTAGGCGCCGATCAGTTGCATGGATTTCGGCGCCGGCTCAATACGGACATCTATCCCGCGGGCTTCCTCTGGTCCTATCCCTTGCTGCCGGACGATGATGCGGAAGCAATGGCGTTCGACTTCGCGCCCCAGTACCAGGCCGAGAATATCGGGCCAGGTTGGACGAAGGAGCTGCAATACGACGAGGAGACCCAATTCCGGGCGCTCGAGTATCTTCGCTACCCGCCGGACAGTCCGTTCATGTTGACGGTGTCGTTCACCAACCCACATCCTCCCTATGTCGTGCCGCGGGCGTATTGGGACATCTACAAGGATGCCGACCTGCCTCTGCCGTTCTATCCGCCGGATTTGCAGGACCACTATTCGGATTTCGACAGAGCCTTCATCCGGTGGTACGGGCTCGACCGGAAGGACATTCGTGACCCTCGCCATCTGATGGCCATGCGCCGTGGCTTCGCGGCGCTCGCCCACTACATCGACGACAAGCTCGGCGAGCTGCTGTCGGTGCTGGAGGAGCAGGGTCTTCGCGAGCGTACCATCGTCATTTTGACCTCGGACCACGGCGAGATGCTCGGCGAGAAGGGATTGATCCAGAAGCGGAGCCTCTACGAGTGGTCGGCACGGATTCCCCTCATTGTCGATTTCCCGGGCGCAGGTCACCGGATGGTCGATACACCAGTCTCGCTGCTCGACCTTCCTGCGACGCTCATCGACCTGGCCGGGACGTCGCCGGTCCGACCCCTCGACGGGCGCACGCTCATGCCGGCGCTGCGCGGCTCCCCTCTGCCAGAGGTGCCTGTCGTCTCAGAGTATCATGGCGAAGGCATCATGCGGCCGAGCTTCATGGTTCGGAAGGGTCGCTGGAAATACATCTACTGCCGCCGTTCCGCGCCACAGCTGTTCGATATCGAGGCCGACCCGGGGGAGTGGCGCAATCGGGCCGGTGATCCCGCTGTCGCCGCGGTCGAGCGCGAGCTCGACGCCGTTATCACGGGAGGCAGGTTCGATCTCGACGCGATCGAGAAAGAGGTTTGGGCCCGGCTTGCACAAAAGCAGGTCGTCAACGCGGCCATGGCGGCCAACGGGACGACGTGGGACTACAAGGTCGAGTTCGATCCGGCGCGAAGATACGTGCGCGCGTAACCCGGGACACGTCAGGTGGCTGTGCTTGTGGCCGGGAGGCGCGCTTGCCGCCGGCGCTCGACCGCTCCAATGAGCCGATCGGGGAGGCGGCCGGACAGCCCCGTCGAGATGTCCGTGTTCGCGATCGGCGCTCTGTTGGCGGATGTCGATTGGCGGACGCGCAACGGCTCCCGATGACCGTCGCAATTTGCGGCTGGCCAAAGAGGCAAGCATGCGTGTGGCGCCCCGTAGGGGATTTGAACCCCTGTACCCAACGTGAGAGGCTGGTGTCCTAGGCCACTAGACGAACGGGGCAGCGCCGGTGTGGGCGCCATATAGCTTGCTCCGGAGCCGACAATCAAGCGGCAAAGCCCGGATCGCCCGCGACCAACTGGTCTAGGGGGTGATCTCGATGGTGCCGAGGGCTTTGCCGGCCTTGAGATCATAGATCAGGATGCCGCGGCCCTCGGGACCCTGGAAGCGGATGGCCAGGCGTGACCCGTCGAGCGTCATCTCCTCGATCACCGCGCCCGCCGGCAGCGCCAGCCGGCTCATGGCCGGCAGCGCGAGGTCGGATGTTGCCTTGCTTGCGGTCTCGGGGCTATCTGAGAGCGTGCCCAGACGGTTGACGATGGTCATGATCACCACGCCAACGCCGATCATGATCAGCAGACCGACGACGACGACCGCTGCCAGAAGTGCCTTCTGCGCCCGCGAATAGGGCTCGGCGCCCGGCGGCAATGGACCCGTCGCCTCGTCGTCGTCTCCCGCCATCTCGCCTTCCCTGACGGATCCATCACGTGACTGAACGACGAACACTCGAGGCCGGACCAGACGATGCCGGACTTCGCCTGGATCGCTTCCTGGCGCTCAAGCTCGGGGAGGTTTCCCGCTCGCGCCTCAAGGCCCTGATCGAGCAGGGCCAGGTCAGCGCGGGCGGGCGCACGATAGAAGAGCCGGGGTATCGGGTCAAACCAGGTCTCCGCTTTGTCGTCGAGCTTCCCGAGCCAGAGCCGGCGACGCCCGAGCCCGAAGCCATCGCCCTCGACATCGTCTACGAGGACGACGCCCTGATCGTGGTCGACAAGCCCGCAGGTCTCGTCGTGCATCCGGCGATCGGCCACCGCGCTGGGACGCTGGTCAATGCGCTGATTGCGCATTGCGGTGCGAGCCTGTCGGGCATCGGCGGCGTTCGCAGGCCCGGCATCGTGCACCGGCTCGACAAGGAGACAAGCGGGCTTCTCGTCGTCGCCAAGACGGATGCGGCGCATCAGGGCTTGTCCGATCAGTTCCGCGCCCACGGCCGTGATGGTCGCCTCGAGCGCGCCTATCTGGCGCTCGCCTGGGGGGTGCCGCCGCGCCGCAAGGGCCGGATCGAGGCCCCACTCGCCCGTCACCCGCGAGATCGGAAGCGGATGGCGGTCGTCGCCGCGGGCGGCCGGGAGGCGGTGACGCACTACGAGGTGCAGGAGACCTTTGCCGGTCGCGACGGGCGACCGGTCGCCAGCCTGTTGCGCTGTGTGCTCGAGACCGGCCGAACGCATCAGATCCGCATACATCTCGCCCATATCGGCCATCCCGTCCTCGGTGATCCTGTCTATGGCCGAGGGCTGCAGACCCGCGCGGCCAAGCTCCCGGACAAGGCCGCCGCCCGGCTTTCGGCCCTCGGCCGGCAGGCCTTGCACGCGTGCGAGCTCGGCTTCGTGCACCCGCGGACGGGCAGGCGGCTTCGCTTCCAGAGCCCGCTGCCCTGCGATATCGACGGACTTCTCAAGGCGTTACGTTTATCGAAAGGTAAAGCACCATAACTCCAGGGTTGGCGGCCAGAGCATTTGCCCTTTTCTAGCCAAGTCGGTACACTACGTATCGACCAATGACCCCTTAGACTCGCGGATCTAACAACCGTGGCGGCCGGCGTCGCCGCCACGAGGTGTGAGCAGCTCATGGCTTCAGGAAACCTACCCATCATTCAGTCCGGCGGCGCCGGACTGGCCCGTTATCTCGACGAGATCCGGCGCTTTCCGATGCTGGAGCCGGACGAGGAGTTCATGCTTGCCAAGCGCTGGGAGGAGCATGCGGACTCCGACGCGGCCCACAAGCTCGTCACCTCGCATCTCCGGCTCGTGGCGCGCATCGCCATGGGCTATCGCGGCTATGGATTGCCAATCGGCGAGATCATCTCCGAGGGCAATGTCGGCCTCATGCAGGCGGTCAAGCGCTTCGAGCCGGACAAGGGCTTCCGCTTGGCGACCTATGCCATGTGGTGGATCAGGGCGTCGATCCAGGAGTACATCCTGCGCTCCTGGAGCCTGGTAAAGATGGGAACGACGGCCTCGCAGAAGAAGCTGTTCTTCAACTTGCGCAAGGCGAAGGGGCAGATCCAGGCCTTCGAGGATGGTGACCTCAGGCCCGATCAGGTTAAGGCCATCGCCACCAAGCTTGGCGTGCCCGAGGAGGATGTCGTGTCGATGAACCGGCGTCTGGCCGGCGATCTGTCGACCAACGCACCGGTGCGCGGCGATACCGAGAGCGCCGAGTGGCAGGACTGGCTGGTCGACGAGACCGCGGATCAGGAGACGGTGCTGGTCCAGACCCAGGAGCTGGCCCGTCGCAAGGCCTTCCTGAAGGATGCACTCGATTCGCTCAACGAGCGGGAGATGGAGATCTTCACCGCCCGCCGTCTAGCCGATGAGCCGGCGACGCTCGAGGACCTGTCCGCCAAGTACAACGTCAGCCGCGAGCGCATCCGGCAGATCGAGGTCAGGGCCTTCGAGAAGGTGCAGCGCGCCGTGCAGCGCGCCTCCCGCCAGGCTGATGCAACCTGAGCGGCGCCCGGACCGTTAAGAAGTCGTTAACCAAATCAGGTCTAACGAGCGGGTGTCGAGGTGTCGCACGAGCCTCGGCATGCGGCCCGTTCTCGGCGAGAATGCCGGGCGGGACCTGTCGGGATCGGTGGTGGCATCGACCTCGACAACGGAGGCAGGACGGATGGGGATGGGACCGTCGGCCAGGAGCTCCGTCAGAGCACACGCCAGTCGCGTGCTCCCACCCACGACCCTTGCGCAGCACCAAGCATCCGAGATCGACCGCTGGCCCGGCCGGGTTTCCTGGCGCGCTGGCCGCAGCGTCACCCGATCGCCGGAGGATGGGAGGGCCGCCAGTCGAGTCGCGCAGGGCCAAACCGAAGGATGGACCACCCTATGCTCACGCTGAAGCGTCTCAGGGACTTCGAGAGCAGACTCCGTTACGGCGCAGAGGAGATCATCGAGGATACGCTTCGAACGTTGTTTTGGCCCACCGTCATGCTGATGCACGCGATAAAGCTCAAACGTCCGCCCAGTATTTGAGGCGTGACGCAGTGCCGGTGCTCGAGCCGGCGCGCGTTCAGGCGAAGTGGCTACCGGTTCGTCGCGGAATGTGCGCAGAACAACGGCTCCACCACCGGCCACGACAAGCGAGGGCTGGCCATCGCCAGCCCTCTTTCTCATTTGTCCTGACGAGTCGCCGGCGCTCAGCCCTTCCGTAGCTCCGCCGCCAGCGCTTTGGCCATGTCGCCGGTGATCTGGTCCAGCATGAACTTGCCACTATCGGCGGTCGCGATCTTCGCCGAGCAGAGTGCCCCGGATGACGGCACCCAGCTCGGGTCGGCCGGGTACAGGTCATAGGGTGGGAAGGTCGCCGGCGGATGCAGCGGCACGGCCTTCATATTCACCAGCTCAGGCTTCAGATGCAGCATGATCGATGTTTCCATGACGCCCGCATGCTCGGTTGCCCAGCCCGGAAAGGCGTCGCCCCAGACCTTCTTCACCGTCGCCTCTGAGATGAAGTCCCAGTAGTCGCTGCGGACGACCTTGACGTCGCGGATGCCGTCGTAGCGCAGATCGCGCAGGGCCAGATCGATACCCTCGATCACGAACATCGTATTCTCGAAATGGCCGACGAGCACGACGAAGCGCCGTGCGCCGTGACGGGCGAACTCCTTGATGAGATCGCGCACGACCGAGATCAGCGTCATGCCGTCGAGGCTGGTCGTCCCCGGCCAGAAGTTGCCGCCGCCCGATTTCGGCTGCGCTTTGTAGCCGTAGGCGATGGCGGGTGCGACGAGCCCTTTGAGCGGCTGGGCGATGATCTCGGCGATCTCGCTCGGAATGACGACGTCGCAGTTCATCGGCAGATGCGGCCCGTGCTGCTCGAGCGCTCCGACGGGCAGGAAGATCGGCGCGTCGCCGTTCTTCACCAGCTCGTTGTAGGTGGTCCAGGGAATCTCGGCGATTCTCACAGTCTTGCTCATCAGGCGTCTCCTCGGCCTCCGATCTCAGGGCTCGGTTACCCATCGACAGGCAATCGCATGTCAGGCCGCGCCGCAAGCCCTGGAGACCGCATGGCTGAGGCCCGATGGTCTTTCGGCCGCGGCGGGGCGGCTGTCAGATGCTGCTCAGGCGCCGTCGCCGCCGATGCCGTCGACCTCGTCGCTGACCACCTTGGAGGCGCTGAGGACCGCCAATGCGGCCGCCGGCACGGAGAGCTCGCTGGTTGGCTTGTAGTAGAGCGCGAGCAGCGCAAGCAGACAGAGAGCCCCGAGCAGCACCACATTGGTGATGCCGGCCCCCGAGCCCGCAACGCGAATGAAATAGTCGATCAGCAGATCGTATTTCAGGATGGCGACGACGCTGGCGACGACACCGCCGATCCGGCCGATGGCCTCCACCTCCTTGTCGCGCCGTCTGTAGAAGAAAAACAGCACGAGCAGCGCCCAGCAGCCAAAGGCGAACGAAAGCAATGGCGCGGTCGTGCGATAGTTGCTGCCCTCCCCCGAGCCGTAGAGCAGGGCCGCCGACTGCAGGAAGGCGTGGCTCATGACGGGATAGAACAGCACGGCGACCGTGCCGACCAGGACACCGCGCTCGATCGTTGCAATATAGTCGGAATAGTGGGCTTCGAGCTGCCGGCGACGAAAGGCCAGCATGCCGCTGATGACGAGTAGCGTCAGCAGGAAGAAGACCTTGAACGGGAGCGTGTACCGATGCACCTGGGCGGTCAGGGAGCGCTCATCGGGTCCGCCGGCCATGCTGTTGACCGCACTGACGAGCGTGCGCTGGGCACGGCAGCATTCCTGGTCCGTCGACAAGCGTGATTGCCCGTCCCCGAGATAGGGCGTCGACGCGAAACAAAACCGCCTGACATCGCTCGTGACAGAGCTGGCGACCAAAAGGTCGCGGTCGCATTTTGGCGCAAGCTCGGAGATGCCAACCCTGCTCTGGCTGACCTTGCGGATATTCTCGAGCGCGTCAAGGGCGGGAAGGCGCGGACAGCCGGCAGTGCTCGTCGTGCAGTTGCCGAGGTTCGCCCTGTCCTGGTCCAGCACCTCTGGCCTGACTTCCCAGACCGATCGCTCGCTCGAGGCGAGGAAGATCTCGGCAACGCCCCACGCCATGCCGGCGACGACGAGCAAGCCGAAGAGGAACCGGGCTCGCCCGAACTTCACATGCCGCCAATACATGTCGAGAAAGACACAGGAGGGCGTGTAGAAGGCCACCAGCGCCACCACGCCGAACAGAGGGAAGAACAGGAACAGGTGGCTGTAGAAGGTCGCCAGCGAGAGCCAGCCATGGTTCTGGAACTCGCGAATGAGAACGGCCGTCGTGCCGATGAACGACAGGCCGATCAACGAATAGAGCACTGCTATGAATACGCGCACACCGACAAGCATGCGGCATCTTACTCAGCTGGCCCAAGGGTCGCCAAGGGGGGACACGTCACGGCCGGGGCCGATCAGGCCTTCGATGTGGGAGAGATGCTACAGGTGGCGAACTGAGCGGGCCATGCGCTGCTGCACTTGTGACATGCGGTGGCTCGGAAATGTACTCCGGATTGGTCGGCCTGGACGATCGTTCTCGCTCGCTCCTCGAGCGATCCGGCCGAACAGCGCGCCGAAACTGTCCATTCGCTGACGATCGGCATCAGCAGCCGGTCAGCCTTGATCGTCGAGTGTCCAGACATTCGGCCTGACCTCGAATGGCGAGACGACCGGATCACAATGCGAAAGAAGGACAAGAACTCATGTCAAAGGCACTTTGCTATTCGGCCAGCGTGCTGGCACTCTGCGTCGGCTTCGGAATTCTCAATCAGGAGCAGGCTCGCGCCAGCATGTCGGTCGCGCCTGAGAGCGCCAGTGCTCACGAGAGCCGTTCCGGCGCGATCGTCGTCGCCGACCAGTCCGGCAGTGACGACGTCATCTCCCTCGTCGGAATTTCCAACAGCAATGGCTCCGACGACGGTGCGGGCCATGACGCCAATGACGACCACAGTGGGCGCAAGGGTCACGGCAGCGACGATCACGCCGGCGACGACCACGGCAGCGACTCGAGAAGCGAGGATCACAGTGGCAAGAGCGGCAGCGACTCTAAGGGCGAGAGCCACGGCAGCGAGGGTCACAGCGGCGAAGGTCACGGCGGCAAGGGTCACGGCGACGGTCACGACTGAGCGCGCGACCAGTTCAAAGACTCAGCGGGACGGCCGATCGGCCGTCCCGTACTCGTGTCTGGTGCCCTACAGGAGGCCGGAGAAGTCACCGCCATCAACGAGCAGATTCTGGCCCGAGATATAGCCGGCCTGGGCCGAGCAGAGGAAGGCGCAGGCCGCTCCGAACTCCGTAATCGTGCCCATGCGCCCCGCCGCCGTCTCGCCGACGGCATCGGCGACAAACTTGTCATAAGAAACGCCGGCGCGCTCGGCGCGTGCCGCCATGGTGCCCCGGATGCGGTCCGTGTCGTGCCAGCCCGGAAGTACGTTGTTGATCGTGACGTTGCGCCGCACGGCGCGGCGGGCGAGAACGGCGACGGCCCCCGTCAGGCCGGCCCGTGCGCCGTTCGACAGCTCGAGATTGCCGATCGGCGACTTGACCGAGGATGAGGTGATATTGACGATCCGGCCGAAACCCCGATCCATCATGCCGTAGACCGTCGCCTGGATGAGTGCGATGGGCGTCAGCATGTTGGCCTCGACGGCCTTCCGCCAATCGTCGAGGCTGAAGCCCTTGAAATCGCCAGGCGGCGGACCGCCGGCATTGGTAACCAGAATGTCGGGGGCGGGTTGAGCGGCGAGCGCGGCACGCCGCCCCTCCTCGGTGGTGATGTCGCCGGTGACCGCGATCACCTGAACGCCATGGCGCTTGCGAATTTCCTCGGCCGTGGCCTCCAGCAGCTCGGCACCGCGCGCCGTGATGACGAGGTCGACGCCGTCGGCGGCAAGGGCCATGGCGGTCCCCTTGCCGAGCCCTTTCGAGGCGGCGCAGACAATGGCTTTGCGGCCTCTAATTCCTAGATCCATGACACGTCTCCTCGTCGATTGGTCAGGGCGTGTAGCGGGCGCCCGAAGCGGCCAGAGCCTGCGCGAGGATGGGATCGGAGGCAAGCCTCGCCGCGATCTCCGTGCAGAATGCCTCGCGGCCGGCGAGCATCTGGTCGGTTGCGGCACTCGTGGCCAGTGCCCGCTCGCGCTCACACGCACCGGTCGACTGATCAATGATGCCGGATTTGCCAATGAAGATGTCGAGCGGCTTACCGAACAGGGCATGCTCGAATCCTGAGCACTTGTAGGAGGCGACGACCACCGCCATGGCGGCGGCTATTCGGTCCGGGTCGGCGTGGCATGAGCCTGCCGAGGCGCCGGCCACATGGATGAGCTTGCCAACCAGGACGAGCGTCACGCGGAACATGGTCATTTGCAGGCCTGGGGCGAAGCCGCCGGCTGGATCGTGCCGAGAGAGTCGAGGCACCACTCGGCATCGAGGCCCATCTCCGCCTGGTCGTGGCAGACGACGACGACGGGCGCGTCCGGGCCGAGCAGCAGTTCGCCCATCAGCTCGGCCTCCGGCCCGGCGCTGCCACCGCCGATATTCTCGTCGACGCTGTAGGAGAACGTGAGACCGTTGGCGAGAGTCGTGGAGCGATCCGGAGGCGACAAGGTCAAGCCGGCCAATGGAGCCAGCGACACGAATCGCAGGAGGCGGCCTTTGGGTTTGGGTCGGATGAGAACGCTGCCTCTGTCGGTATCCTCCTCGATATCTGCCCCGACAGGCACCTGCATATGGTAGGGCTTGCCGCCGATCATGACATTCTGGCAGGCGCTCCGCTCGAGCGCGGACGGCGTCCCGCTCTCCGAACAACCGGCAAGGGGCAACACCGCGCCGAGAATTGCACCGAGCCGAAGCCGCGTCATAGCGCTCACAAGTCCTTCACCAGCCTCACCGCATCATACATCGCCGCATGGACATTGCGCGCCGCCACCGCATCGCCGATCCGGAAGAGCTGGAAGGTGCCTTTCTTGTTGCGGACGAGCTTCTGTGGCTGGCCGAAGATCAGAGCCTGGTTGTCGACCTCGCCGTTGTTGGACGAGTTCGGCTTGAGCTGGAAGTAGAGATCGTCAACTGGCCTCGTCGCAAACTCGGCGACCACCTGATCAACCTCGCGGGTCCAGGTCTTTTCAGTGAACTCGGAGGACAAGGTTGCGATCAGCCGGTTGCCCTTGCGAGCGACGGCCTTGAGCTTGGTCGCGATGGTGATCTTTACATCGTGGTTTTGAAAGCCGCGCATGTAGGTGACGTGGTTGAGGCCACCTAGATCGGGCGCGAAGAACCGCTCGGGTGTCACCAGCTCGAGCCTGGCACCGCTCTCGGCAATCATCTCGGAGGCCGTCATGCCCGCGTGGTTTCCGCCATTATCGTCGAACATCAGCACGTCCCTGGCCGGCTTGGTCTCACCGGAGATGATCTCCCAGCTCGTCGTGACGAGATCCTGGCCGTGCTCGAGTGGCAGCTCATGGGGTATGCCGCCGGTGGCGATGATGACGACGTCGGGCTCCTCTGCGAGCACATCGGCCGCCTCGGCATAGGTGTTGAATCTGAGATCGACGCCAAGGCGCTCGCATTGAGCAATTCGCCAGTCGACGACACCTTTCAGCTCCTTGCGGCGATTGAGGCGCGTGGCGAGCAGGAGCTGCCCACCTGCCTCGTCCGCGGCCTCGAAGAGGCTCACCTTGTGACCGCGCTCGCCGGCCACCCGCGCCGCCTCGATGCCGGCAGGTCCGGCTCCGACGATCACGACCTTCTTTTTCTTGCCTTTGGCCTTCGGGATCTCCTGGGGGATGCTGGCCTCACGACCAGTTGCCGGATTGTGCAGGCACAAGGCCTCGTGGCCCTCGTAGAGCCTGTCGAGGCAGTAGGTGGCGCCGACGCACGGCCTGATCTCGGTCTCGCGACCTTCCGAGATTTTCTTGACGATGTAGGGGTCGGCCAGATGCGCGCGCGTCATGCCGACCATGTCGAGCTTGCCCGAGGCGATCGCATGCCGGGCAGTCGCGACGTCGGGGATGCGGGCGGCGTGGAAGACGGGAAACTTCGTCTCGGCCTTTACCTCGCCGGCGAAGTCGAGCGCCGGCGCCGACGGCATGCCGCCGATCGGGATGATCTTCTGCAGCGGCGCATCGTGCTCGATGTAACCCTTGATGACGTTGAGGAAGTCGATGTTCCCCGTAGCGACGAGGCGTCGGGCGATCTCGAAGCCTTCCGCGCGCGTCAAGCCCTTGTCCCAATCCTCGTCCATCGACATGCGCACGCCGACGATGAATTTGGGGCCGACACGCTTCCTGACCGCATCGATGACCATGAGGGGGAAGCGCAGGCGGTTGTCGAGTGAGCCACCCCATTCGTCGTCGCGCTTGTTCGTGGCGGGCGACCAAAACGCATCCATCAGATGGCCATAGCACTCGTACTCGATGCCATCGAGGCCACCTTCCTTCATGCGTTCGGCCGCATCGGCGTAGTCCTTGACGATGCGCTCGAAATCGAAGTCCTCCATCACCTTCGGGAAGGCACGGTGCGCCGGCTCACGGACCATGGAGGCCGAGACCACGGGCAGCCAATCGCCCTTGTTCCAGTTGGTGCGGCGGCCGAGATGCGTGATCTGCATCATCACCGCACAGCCGTAGTCGTGGCAGCCGTCCGCAAGCTTTTTCAGATGTGGAACGATCTCGTCCTTGTAGGCAAGGAGGTTGCCGAAGGCGGGTGGACTGTCTTGAGAAACGACGGCGGAGCCCGCCGTCATCGTCATGGCAATGCCACCCTTGGCCTTCTCGATGTGATAGAGGCGATAGCGCTCCGCCGGCATGCCACCTTCGTGGTAGTTCGGCTCATGCGCCGTCGACATGATGCGGTTCTTCAGCGTCAGATGCTTGAGGTGATAGGGCTGCAGAAGCGGGTCGTTGTTGGCCACGAAAGGCTCCTTCAGGACTTTGCAAACTCGGCGATGCGCTTCGTCGTCTCGGGATCGAGGAAGCCACGAATGGTGGCCTCCGTCTCGGCTTGGAGCGCCGATTCGAGGTTGAGGTGCGCGCTGCGGTCGAGCGCGCGCTTCATGTCGGCAACCGCCTGAGGCGGTAGTGTAGCGATCCGGGCGGCAACGCTACGTGCAGCCGGCATGAGATCGTCGGGTGAAACGACCTTCCAGGCGAGGCCAAGCTCGTGCAACTCGGCCGCCGTGTACTTCTCTCCCAGATACAGCATCTCCCGAGCTTTTGTGAGCCCGACCATCGCGGGCAGCAGGGCCGTCACGCCGCCGGTGACGAAGAGCCCCCATTCGAGCTCGGGGAAGAAGGCCTTGGCCGTCTCCGACCAGATCGAGAGATCGCAATTGATCGCCCATTCGAAACCGCCGCCGACCGCCCATCCGTTGATCGCTCCGATGACGAGCTTGGGATTGCCGGAGAGCGCGCGCGTCGCCTGCTGAATGCGTTCGACGACGACGCGGGCGGCGGCCTCGTCCTTCGGGTGCGCGTGATCCTTGAGGTCGTCACCCGCGCAGAACGCCCGGCCCGCGCCGGTCAGAATGATGACGCGGGTGGCGGCATCGCATCCAGCCTCGGTGAGCGCCGCCGTCAAATCCCCGATCAGCGCCACCGACATGGCATTGAGCCGCTCCGGCCGATTGAGCGTAATGGTCCGGATGCCGGAGGTGTCGCGATCGGAAAGGACAGTCGAGGTCATACTACAAGCTACTCAAGCCACCAGAGAACCCTACACTTTGAACGCCCATTCGCCAGACTGCGCAAGTCCGTCGGCGCATAGTTGACCGGCGCCGGGTTGGACCAC
The DNA here is from genome assembly GCA_041397825.1 of Hyphomicrobiaceae bacterium. GTDB lineage: Bacteria > Pseudomonadota > Alphaproteobacteria > Rhizobiales > Hyphomicrobiaceae > JANNSX01. Next base: position 140,571 of record JAWKVX010000006.1, on the reverse strand, counting down.
GCTGTCGCCTAATGCCAGGCGTCGGGCATGCTCTCCTTGCGCTTGGCAATGTAGGTTTTCAGGGCCTCGTCCTTGCTCTCATCCATCGGCGGTGCCACGTAGGCCTTCAGCATCTCCTTCCAGCGGCGATTGGCGCGCTGTGTCGCGTCCTCAGCCCCCATGTCGCGCCACTGCTCGAAGCTCGCATTGTCGGAGAGCTCGGGTTCGTGGAAGGCGGTCTCGTAGTTGGCGAAGGTGTGCTGTGAGCCAAAGAAATGATTGCCGGGTCCGACCTCGTGGAAGGCACTCATGGCAAAACCGTTCTCGTCGAGGGCGATGCCCTCGGCCAGGCGATGCATCATGCCGCAATGATCGGCATCGAGGACAAACTTTTCGTAGCTCATGACCAGGCCGCCCTCGAGCCAGCCGGCCGAGTGCAGCACGAAATTGGCGCCGCACAGCATCGTCGCCATCATGGTGTCGACGGATTCCTGTGCCGCTTGCACATCGACTGCTTTGGACGCCGTGAGATGCCCGCCCAGTCGGAAGGGAAGTTTCGAGCGCCGGGCCAAGGCTCCAAAGGCAAAGTAGGCGAGCGAAGGCTCCGGCATGCCGAAGGTCGGCGCACCGGATCTGAGCGACATCGAGGAAAGGAAGTTGCCGAAGATCGCTGGCGCGCCGGGGCGGACAAGCTGTGTGAGCGCGATGCCGACCATGGCTTCGGCATAGGCCTGCGCAAGCGCCCCCGCCGTCGTTACCGGTCCCATGGCGCCACCGAGAATAAATGGCACGATCACCGAGCACTGGTTGGCTTCCGCATAGGCACGGATGGCGCCGGTCATGGTGCCGTCCCAGACGAGGGGCGAGTTGACGTTGACATTGCCGAGGACGACGCAGTTTCGGTCGACGAAATCGGCGCCGAACAGGATGCGGCACATCTCCACCGAATCCCGCGCACGCTCAGGCGCCGTCACCGAGCCCATGAACGCCTTGTCGCTCCAGCGCATATGCGCATAAACCATGTCGAGATGCCGCTTGTTGACCGGGATCTCGACTGGCTCGCAGACCGTGCCGCCGGAATGATGCAGCCAGGGCGACATGTAGGCGAGCTTGATGAAGTTCTCGAAGTCGGTGAGGGAGCCGTAGCGCCGGCCGCCCTCCAGATCGGCGACGAAGGGCGAGCCGTAGGAGGGCGAGAAGACGGTCGCATTGCCGCCGATCTGTACAGAGCGGTGCGGATTGCGAGCGTGCTGCGTGAAGACCTCGGGCGCCGTCTTGCAAAGCGCACGAACATGCCCCGGCTCGAAGCGAACTCGCTCGCCCATGACGTCGGCACCCGCCTTCTTGAACAGATCGAGCGCTTCGGCATCGCCGCGGAACTCGATGCCGATCTCTTTGAGAATACGGTCGGCGTGGATGTCGATTTGGGCGAGCCCCTCCTCGGAGAGCATCTGATAGGTCGGAATCTTGCGGGTGATGTAGGCGGGGCCTGTCGCGATCTTGGCGCGCTCGGCCTTACGGGCTTCGCGGCCACCGCGCGTTCGGGCGGGAGGTGTCGGCTGGACGGGCATAGGGGTGCTCGCTCGTTTTTCTTGGTTCGGTTGAGTCTCTAGCAATGATCGGTTGGTGTCTAGACGTCTCAGCGACCGCCGCAGCGATTCGCGAACCGCCATACCTTGGACGACATCCGGTCGCCCCTACGGATGCACATTCCGCAGGCGATATCCGAACTCCAGCGCGGCGTCCGTCAGCCAATCGAGCACCGTCAGCGCAAACGTGCGCATAGCGAAAATCTCGAAGCGGTCGGGAGCGGTGCGGAAGAGCAGGATCGGTGTGTGGTGGACGCCGGTGAGGGCGATGGCGCCCATAGGAAAGCTCTCGATGGCAAGATCGATCGGGATACCTTTGAGGAGTACATCTGCCGCGTGTGTGCCATCAATGAAAAGTCGGGTGCGGCTGGAGGTGAGATCGATGACCGAGGTGACGGCCTCGGGCAGTGCCGCACGTGCCGCTTCATAGGTGCGACCGGCCGTTGCCTCTCTCGTGCTATTGACCAGCCAGAAGCTCAACGGGCCGGTGCGGATCAGCAAGCCGTTTGCCGACGCGGTCGGCGTCGCGATGCGTTCGGGAATGGTTCCGAGCCAGCTCTCGATCGCCCGCTCGCCTTCGGCCTGCTTCGAGGGATAGACCCCGATCTCGACCAGCGACCAGCCCGTGACCTCGCCGATCTCGAGGCCGATCGCGCCATCGGCACCCGATTGCTCGGCCGGCCCATCAAATCCCGCCAATGCCGATCGCAGATCAAGCATGGAGGCGTTTCCCGTCGCGATCGATGAAGTGGGGCGAGACGATGCGAAGCCGATGGGTCTCGTCTTTCAGGGGAAAGGCAGCGATGACATCGTCGCCCTCGTGCGTCAGGCCGCCTTTGTAAAGGCCGAGCGCGATGAACTTGTTGAGCTCCGTCGACCAGGTGACCGAGGTGATGTAGCCCCGTCCATGCCCCTCGATCTCGTCGCCCCGAGCGAACAGGATCGAGCCGCCGCGCAACGGCTTGTCCTCCTCGCGGCTTTCAAGGCCGACAAGGCTCCAGCGATCCTTGGCGATGTGGGCCTCGCGCGCGAGCAGCTCGCGGCCGATGAAGGGTTTCGTTTTCGACGCCATCTTGCCGAGGCCCAAGTCATAGAGCGTGTTGCGATGATCGAGATCGAGGCCGGCGACGTGCCCCTTCTCGATGCGCAGCGACGCCAGCGCCTCGAGGCCGTAGGGCTTGATGCCGAGAGGCGCGGCTTTCTCCAGGATGCGGCACCACAGCGCTTCCGTGCATTCGGCGGGCGCATAGACCTCATAAGCGAGCTCGCCCGAGAAACTCAGTCGCAGGATTTTGACGGGCACACCCTCAAGCTCGGTTTCGAGCGCGCCCATATAGGGCAACCGTTCCGTCGCAAGATCCTCGGCTGGGAACGCCAGCGCAAGGGCCTCGCGTGCCTTCGGTCCGGACACCGCCATGGCGCCCCACTGATCGGTGAGGGAGGCCAGATGCACGTCGAGATCGGTCCATGCGGCTTCCAGTAGGAACTCGAGCCAGCTCATGACCTCGCCCGCCTGCGCGGTGGTCGTGGTCATGAAGTAGCGATGTTCGCCGAGCCGGGTCGTCGTTCCATCGTCGATGGCGATGCCGTCGTCGTTGAGCATGACACCATAGCGTGCCTTGCCGACGGCGAGCTTGGCGTAGTTGTTGACATATACGCGGTCGAGGAAGACCGCCGCATCCGGTCCTTCCACCGCAATCTTGCCGAGCGTCGACACGTCCGAGATGCCGACAGCTGATCGAACCAGCTGCATTTCCTTGATGTAGGCTTCCGCCGGTGTCTTGCCGGCCCAACGATAGTACCAGGCGCGCATCCAGGGTCCGGCCTCGATCAGTTCCGCGCCATTCTTGCGATGCCAGTCATCGAGCGGCGAGCGGCGCACGGGGCGGAAATGGGCGCCGACCGCGCGGCCGGCGAGCGCACCTATGGTCACCGGCGCATATGGCGGGCGGAAGGTGGTCGTGCCGGTCTCCTCGATACTCTGTCCTGTGAGCTCGGCCATCAACGCCAGCGCGTTGACATTGGAGGTCTTGCCCTGGTCGGTGCCCATGCCGAGCGTCGTGTAGCGCTTCAGATGCTCGACCGATCGATAACCTTCCCGATGGGCAAGCCGGACATCGTCGGAGGTGACATCGTTCTGGATATCGACGAAGGCCTTGCCGTGGCGGATGCCGGAGACTTCCCAGACGGGCTTCAGGTTGAGCGTCTCGCTTCGCTCATCCGGGATTGCCGGCAATCGGCCCGGGTCCGCGCCCGAACGCCCGGCCATCGTCGCCGCCCGAACACCGGCTTCGGACCCGCCGACGATGCATTCGTTCAGCGAGAAAACCCCGGTCACCGCACCGGCCGGTATTTGTGTCTCAGGGAGCGCGCCCGGCACGAATGCCGCAATGTCCGCGCGCCAGACGGGCTTGACGCCCAGATGCGAGGTCAAATGCACGGCGGGCGACCAGCCGCCCGATACGGCGACGAGATCGGCTGATCTCGCTTCGATGCTGTATTTCGGCTTGCTTTCGACATCGTCGATCTCCGCAAGTCGTGCGGCATGGACGCCGTGCCGGCCGGCGACGTCGACAACGGCGGTGCGCGTGCGAATCTCGATGCCATGCGCGGACGTCTCCGCGCGCACCTCGCTGCCGATTTCCGCGCGCATGTCGGCGACGACGACCTGCACACCAGCTCGTGCCAGATCACCCGCAGCGCGATAGGCCGTGTCGTTGTTCGTCACGATGATGGCGCGCGTGCCGGGCTTGACTGCATAGCGACTGACATACGTGCGCGCGGCGGAGGCCAGCATCACACCCGGCCGGTCGTTGTTGTTGAAGACGAGTGGACGCTCGATGGCCCCCGTCGCGAACACGATCGCCTTCGCGCGGACGGTGACGACGACATGGCGGGCACGGCCGCTTTCGGGTTTCGGCGTCTCGTGATCGCGGGTTTCCAGCAGGCCGACGGTATTGTGATCGTAGAGCCCGAAGGCGGTGGTGCGAGTGAGAATCGTCAGACTGTCGCGCCGCCGGAGATCGCTCTCGACCTCGGCGCGCCATTGATCGAGCGCGCTATCGACAGGCTCGCTCAACAGGCTGCCACCCAGCTCCCGATCCTGTTCCACGAGTACCACGCGCGCGCCGCTCGTCGCTGCTGCATGCGCCGCCGCCAGTCCCGCCGGTCCCGCGCCGATCACCAGCACATCGGTGAAGGCATGGCGTGTCTCGTAGCGATCGGGATCTGGTTCGGTCGATGCCTTGCCGAGACCTGCCGCGCGCCTGATGAATGGTTCATAGGTCATCCAGCTCTTCTGCGCCGGACCCATGAAGGTCTTGTAGTAGAAGCCGGCCGAGATGAGCTTGCCCGCGAGCTGATTGAACGACATGAGATCGAGCGTGCGCGACGGCCAATTGTTCTGGCTTTCGACGACCATGCCTTCCGAAATCTCGCGCATCGTCGCCGGCACATTCGGCTCGCGGCGATTGCCGGTGCCGACGGTGACGAGCGCATTCGGCTCCTCGATACCGGCGGAATAGACGCCGCGCGGCCGGTGATACTTGAAGCTCCGTCCGACGAGACGCTCGCCGTTTGCCAGCAGTGCCGAGGCGATCGTGTCGCCCGCAAAGCCGAAATGGCGCTGATAGTCGAAGGTGAAGCTGATCGGTTTCTGTCGGTCGATCCGGCCGCCATGCGGCAGGCGATTCCAAGGCGTGCTCATGAGCGGGCCCCCCGCTCACGTGCGGCGTAGGTTGTTCGGATCTCGTTCGTCACCGTATGGCGTTCGGCGACGAACCAGCGCCGGCAGCCGAGTACATGCTGCCAGTATTCCGAATGCCAGCCTTTCGGATTGTCGAACACGAAGACGAAATCGTGCCATTCGGCGGCATCGGTCGAGCCATGCAGTGGCCGCCGCTTGGTGGCGTCACCGCCGTAGCGGAACTCGGTGTGGTCGCGCTCGCCGCAATGGGGACAGGTGATCCTGAGCATGGCTACTGCTTATAGGTCCAATTGCCGATACCGAACTCGTCGAGCTCGTGGCCGGTCTTGAAGCGGTCGAGGCGAAAGCAGCGGTTCAACTCGTGCTCGTTGTCGTTGGCGATGGTGTGGGCGAAGGTCCAGCCGGAGGCGGGGGTCGCCTTGAAGCCCTGATAGCACCAGCCGCCATTAAGATAGAGATTGTCGACCGGCGTGCGGCCGATGAAGGGCGAGCCGTCGGGCGTCATATCCTGGATGCCGCCCCAAGACCGGAGCAGCCTCAGCCGCGCGATGAACGGCATCAGGGACACAGCGCACTCGGCGACCGTCTGTACCCTCGGCAGCGTGCCCCTCTGCGCATAGGTGTTGAAGCCGTCGATATGTCCACCGAAGACGAGGCCGCCTTTGTCCGACTGCGAGAGATAGAACAGCTCGGCACCGAACGAGATGACGTGGTGGACAATCGGCTTCAGCGGCTCGGAGACGAAGGCCTGTAGCACGTGGCTCTCGACCGGAAGCTTCAGTCCCGCCATCGCCGCGACATGCGACGAATGTCCGGCTACCGCGATCGCGACCTTGCCGGCGTTGATCCGCCCGCGCGTCGTTTCGATGCCCACGGCCCTATTGCCGTCCTTGGCGATCCCCGTCACCTCGCAATGCTCGAGGATGTCGACGCCCTGTAGGTCGGCGCCTCGCGCATAGCCCCAGGCAACCGCGTCGTGCCGAGCGGTGCCAGCGCGCCTCTGAATGAGGCCGCCCCAGATCGGAAAGCGCGCATTCTTGGAAAAATCGAGATAGGGCGCGAGCTTCATCACATCCTCGCGCTCGAGCAGCTCGGCATCGATGCCGTTGAGCCGCATCGTGTTGCCGCGCCGGCCGAGCACATCGAGTGCGCCCGGCGAGTGGGCGAGCACGATCTGCCCCCGATGCGACATCATCACATTGAAGTTGAGCTCGTGCGACAGGCCCTCCCACAGCTTCATCGAATGCTCGAAGAACTGCGTGTTGCCGTCGATCATGTAGTTCGAGCGGACGATCGTCGTGTTCCGCCCGACGTTTCCCGAACCGATGTAGCCCTTTTCGACGACGGCGACGTTGGTGATGTCGTGGTTCTTGGCGAGGTAGTAGGCGGTGGCCAGCCCATGCCCGCCGCCACCGATGATGACGACGTCGTAAGTTTTGCGCGGCTCGGGGCTTCGCCACGCGCGGTCCCAGCCGGTGTTGCCGGTGAGCGCGTTCTTCAGGATCGCGAAGGCGGAGTAGCGGGACATCTGAGCGCGTGCGGTGTGAGGAGCCGGAGCCAGTCTCGCCGGGGGAGCGGAGGCAAGTCAATGCGGGCGCCGCCGCACGCTCAGCCCGGAATATGCGGCTCCACCAACAGGGCAAGCTGATTGAGTGACTGCTGCCAGCCGAGATAGCAGGCTTCGAGAGGAATGACGGTGGGAATCCCACGCTGTTCAATCTTGACGTCGGTGCCGACGGAGACCTTCTCGAGCGTGACGGTCACGCGCATCTCGCCAGGAAGATTGGGGTCATCGAATTTGTCCGTGTAGTGGATCAACTGGTGCGGCACCAGTTCGAGGTAGCTGCCGCCGAACGCGTGGCTCTTGCCGGTCGTGAAATTCATGAAGGACATCCGGAAAGTGCCGCCGACCTTGGCATCCATATGGTCGACATGGGCGGTAAATCCGTTCGGCGGCAACCAGCGCGCAACGGCATCGGCGTCGAGGAAGGCACGATAGACCTTCTCTGGCGGCGCAGCGAGCACGCGGTGGAGATGCACCGTGTCTGTGGGTGAGGGATCCGGTTTCGGCGCTGTCTTCGAGGTCTTGGCCATGTGCGACTGTCTGCCCCAGCGCGGCATCTGTCAACGCCACCGTCAGCCGCCGGCAATCAACGGCGATCCCATTACGGCCTGAAGTGCGACAGCCACCGTAATCGCGAGGTAAGTGGCGGCGGCAAGCCAGGTCGCCGCGACGGGTATCCTGAGCCGGTCGAGGACAAGGGCGATCACCGGCACCACCTGCATCATGTGCGTCGCGAGGAAATGCGCGGGCCGGAGATCGCCGCCGGTCGTCGACCAGCCCGTAATAGGTAGGCCGGTCGCATCCGTCGGATCCCCGCCGATCCAGTGGCTCGCCTGGGAGCCCAAATAGCCGCCGATCACCAGCGTCAGCACCGAGCCGGCCATCAGGCCGAGCGCCGCTGCAGTCTTGAAGTTGGCCCGCCGTCCGTCGCCGGGTGAGGGACTCCGCCAGATGAGCCAGCCGAACAGGAAGGAGGCCGCGACGATCGCCGTCGCGCCGACGCCCATCAGGCTGTACAGCGCCTGCTCGAGGGGCGTGTCGGTGTTGAAATGCGAGGTGCGGCCGCGCGCCGCCTGCAGCGTGATATAGGCGATCTCCAGGATCGCCATGAGGGCGGCCGTCGACAGGCTGATCCGAAAGAGACGCGTGCTCATCCGTTCGGCCGCAAGGAGCGGGGCGAGCCAGAGCAGCGTTGCGAAATGCAGGAGAAGCGCCGCCTGGAATTTGAGCGGCTTCGACCAGACGCTCACGCCATTGAGGAGGCGGTCGTCGAGACCGGCGGCCAGCATGGTCGGCACGGCGAGGACAGCCATGACGGCGAGGGCCTGACGCGCCGGAGCCATCGGGTCGGCCGCCGTGGCGAGGTGCGCAGGCGGGAGGGGAAGTGTGACAGTCGTCATGACCGGACTCCTTGTGCAGCGGGCGCGACAAGCAGGTGCTGACCAAGGCTCACGGCCTGGAACAGCAGCCAGCCCAGGGGCCCGAACATGAAGGTGGCGAAGAGGATCGGGGCCTGGATGAGCCGTGAGATGCGGTCCTGATCAGCCTTGTCGGCGATCCAGGCACCGATGAGCAGATCGAAGGCGAGATAATGAAGCCAGCCTGCGAGCAGCACCGGATCGCTCTGAAACAGCGTCCTGACGTGGGCGATGCTGTCGAAGCCGCCGTCGACGGTGAAGAAGAATGCGAGCACCAGCGCCGAATAGGCGATGGCCAGCAGCAGCGGCACGGCGAGGCGGATGATGGCTGGCAGCACCGGCCAGCCGCGCGGCAGAACGATGAGGACCATCCAACAGAGGCCAGCCATCAGATTGGCAATCGAGAATGCCGTCTCCCAGGTCACGCAAACCTCCATCTTGACATTGTCAAAATCACCATGCCGTGCTATCTTGACAATGTCAAGATAAAAATATTCTTGCGATATCGCTGACATCCGAATCGAGGTGCCATGAGCAAGAGCGTCCCACCCAAGCCGACCCGCCGGACCTACCACCATGGCGATCTTCGCCAGGCGCTTGTGGCGGCCGCCAATTGCATCTTGAAGGACGAAGGCCTCGACGCGTTGACGCTGCGGGCGGCGGCGCAGCGCGCTGGCGTCTCGCATGCGGCACCCGCCCATCATGTCGGCAGCCTGCAGGGTCTTCTGACGGCCGTTGCGGCCCAGGGATTCGTGCACTTCCATGCAAGTCTCGAGACGGCCATGGACGCTGCCCCGACCTCGCCGCTCGAGCGGCTGCGCGCGGCGGGGAGAGCCTATGTCGGCTTCGCAGTCGACAATCCCGCGCTCATACAACTGATGTTCTCAGGTTCGCGCCTCGACTGGAGCGACCCCGATCTCTGCGCTGCCTCGGATCGCGCCTATCGCCAGCTGACGGACATCGTCCGTCCGGCTGCCGAGCGGCTGGGTGCAAGCGGCGAAGAGGATATTCGCGAGCTCGCCCTCATGGTCTGGAGCAGTGTGCACGGCTACGCACATCTGGCGATTTCAGGCGCCCTCGATCGCGGTCCGGCCGGCGCCCGGCCACCGATCCCGGATCTTCCCGGACTGTTGTTTGGCAGGTGGAAGCCCGGTGGTGGGGTGCGAATATGAGGTGGCCCCGCCTGCCGTTTGTCGGGCAGGCAGGGCCGAGGTCTACCGGTTCACGAGCATGGCATCCGGGCGGGCCGGGGGGCGTCCCGCGCGGTGCAGCCGCCATGTCCGATCAGTCGCAGACCTGACGCCAGTAGCAATACTTGTCGAGCCCGAAGAGCCCGGTCCGCTCGCAATGCCAGTCGCGGACGCAGGACGACGAGTTGCCGCCATAGCCGCTGTACGAGTGCGTCCGGTAGCCTAAAGGTACCTCGACGTGAAGCCGGCGCTGGCCCCAGGGGCGGTGACGGCTCGTACGACGGTGCTGAATCTCCTCGTCGCAGCTCACGGCGCGATTGTAGCTGCCGACATGTCGATGAAAGCCCTGCCACTCGCTGTAGCGGCAGTCCCGATGAGTACCGCCGGCGCTGGCTGGTGTCGCGAGCGCCGCGACGACGACGGCGGCCACGGCGCCGATGGATGTCCAGGTCTGCATGATTTTCGTCCCCTTTCGGACTTCCGGCGATGTAGCGCCGTGCTTTGGACCGGGGTGGAACCCGGCTACACGGCTCGTATCGCCGCCCCACCCATGGGGCGTACAATGTAACGGTCGACTTGAACCGGACCTGAATGGCGCGTGCAGCCTTCAGTTATGATGGGTGACGGAGGAAGCGTGCTCGATCGGGCATCCGGAGGAGATGAATGACCATCGGGGAGATCGCACTGGCGGCGCTTGCTCTCTTGGCAGCCGGCATCGTCAAGGGCGTCACCGGCATCGGATACTCGACAACGGCGCTGCCGCTCCTGGCGCTCAGCATCGGTCTCAAGACCGGCATGCCGCTGGTGCTGCTGCCGTCGATCTCGAGCAACATCCTCGTCATGCGGGATGCCGGTGGGTTCCGTGAGGCCGCGGGCCGGTTCTGGCCGATCTATGTCGCGGTGCTGCCCGGACTGATGCTCGGCCTTCTCGTTCTGCCGGAGGTCGACGACCATCTGGCCGCTGCCGTGCTCGGAGGTGTGCTTGCCGCCTATGCGGGTTTCATGCTGGTGCGTGGGCCATGGACCATGCCGGAGCGCATGGCGAGCCTCGCCAAGGGTCCCGTCGGCCTGGCGACCGGGTTCTTCAACGGGCTGACCGGCTCGCAGGTGATGCCACTCGTCCCCTATCTCCTGTCGGCTGGCCTGACACCGGCCCTCTTCATTCAGGCCTCGAACATCTCATTCACGATGTCGTCGCTGGTGATGCTGGTGGGCCTGGCGAGGATCGGATTGCTCGGATGGTGGGAGCTGGGCTTGTCCTTGGCCGGCATTCTGCCCGCCCTGTTGGGTGTCGCCGTCGGCAATGTGCTTCGCCGGCGGCTTGCGGCCGAGACCATTCGCACGCTCGTGCTGGGCGCGCTCGTGGCGATGGGTTTCGCTCTGATCCTGAAAGCCGTGGCCTGAGACGGTCAGCTACAACCGCGTTAGTTTGAACTCGCCGGTTGCCTGATCGCTGGTGAAGGTCACGGCCTGTCCGTTCGGATCATCGCCATCGATCAAGACGCGCAATTTGCCTCGGATCTGATATTGGGCGTTCTCGAACTCGCCGATATAGCGGCCGTCGCGAACGGTCGTCAGCTCGCCGACCTGTTGGAACTCGAAGGAGGCCGACGTGCAGTTCGCCGCCACCTCGTGCACGGTCGCCGATGTCTGCCAGTAGAAGACCTTGCAGGTCACTGCCTCGGGCTCACCCAGGCGGGGCAGGACGATGCCTTCGCCGAGCCAGGTGCCTTCGAGCGGAGAGCCGCCGGCGGAGAGAGGCGTGGCGATCGAGAGAGTGGCCAGAGCCAGAACGAGAGGACGAAACATGAGACGCTCCACGAACAAGGCAGCCACGCTACTCTTGGTCGAAAATATGGGCGCCAGAACGGCAGCATGCCGACCAAATCTGGTCGGCATGTCAAATTGTTGGATCGATCTGTGCGAGTGGATCGAGCGTCCGGCTAGGCCCGCGCTCCGAGCACGTTGTGCTTGCGCTTGACGAGGTCCTTCGCCGTCTCGACAGCGACCGCCGCGTCGCGGCAGTAGGCGTCCGCGCCCACCGCCTTGCCGAACTCCTCGTTGAGTGGAGCGCCACCGACCATGACGATGAGCTTGTCGCGCAGCCCCTTCTCCTTGAGCTGGTCGATGACGACCTTCATGTAGGGCATGGTGGTGGTCAGCAGGGCCGACATGCCGATGATGTCCGGTTGGTGCTGATCGATCGCCTCAAGGTACTTCTCGACCGGATTGTTGATGCCCAGGTCGATCACCTCGAAGCCGGCACCTTCCATCATCATGCCGACGAGATTCTTACCGATGTCGTGGATGTCGCCCTTGACGGTTCCGATCACCATCTTGCCCTGCTTTGGTGCGCCGGTAGCCGCCAGGAGGGGGCGGAGGATGAACATGCCCGCCTTCATGGCGTTGGCCGATAGCAGCACCTCGGGAACGAACAGGATGCCGTCGCGGAAGTCGACGCCGACGATGCGCATGCCCTCGACCAGGGCGTCGGTCAGGACCTTGTAGGGTGCCCAGCCACGCTCGAGCAGAATGTTGACCCCCTCCTCGATCTCCTCCTTGAGACCGTCGTAGAGATCGTCGTGCATCTGTGCGACGAGATCGTCGTCGCTCAGGGCTTTGAGGTCGATGTCGTCGTCGGCCATGAAACTGCTCCGGGGCTCGCAGATGCGGACGGGTCTTCATACTTGCCCTGACCCGCCCAATGCAATGCCGAAAGCGACTCGTCGCGGCGGCATTGGGACGCGAAGGCGGGCTCGCCAAACTGACACCACAGATCACTTGCATGATGTCGCAATCGGATAGCCGAATGGCCGCGCCAGGACGGTCGAATGGGCAGGCCCAGAGCGCATTGAGAGGTCAGATCCAAGAACCGCCCGGAAGCGGGCCGTCCTTTTCATCGACCGAGGTTCAGCCATGGCCGACGAGACACCTGCCACTCCCGCCGAAGGTCGCCGCCGCCGCTCGAGCGGTGGTGCCGAAGCCCGTCGCCAGGCCCGTCGCGGCCAGGGTCCGGTCCAACTTCCGGCGATCGTTCGCAAGATCAAGCCCTATGACATCCTGACCGAGGACGGGCTGCAGCTGATCGAGGCCAATGCCGAGCTGATCCTGCAGGAGATCGGCATCGAGATCCGCGATGATGACGAGGTCATCGCGCTCTGGAAACAGCAGGGAGCGAGCGTCGACGGCACCAGGGTTAGATTTCCGAAGGGGCTCTGCCGGTCGATCATTCAGGCATCGGCTCCGCGAAGCTTTACCCAGCATGCCCGCAATCCCGAACGGTCGGTCGAGATCGGCGGTGATACGACGGTATTCGCACCCGTCTATGGTCCGCCATTTGTCCGCGGTCTCGACGGCGAGCGCCGCTATGGGACGATCGAGGACTTCCAGAACCTCGTGAAGCTCGCCTACATGGCACCCTCGCTCCACCATTCGGGCGGGACCGTCTGCGAGCCGGTCGACGTGCCGGTGCACAAGCGTCATCTGGACATGGTCTACAGCCATATCCGCTATTCGGATAAGCCCTTCATGGGCTCTGTCACGCATCCGCTGCGGGCGGAGGACAGTGTGGCGATGGCCAAAATCGTGTTCGGCGAGAAGTTCGTCGACGAGAATTGCGTGATGATCAACCTCATCAACGTCAACTCGCCGATGATCTACGATGGCACCATGCTCGGGGCGCTTAAGACCTACGCCCGAGCCGGACAGGCCTGCATCACCACGCCCTTCATCCTGTCGGGGGCCATGAGCCCGGTCTCGCAAGCCGGGACGCTGACGCAGGTTCTTGCCGAGGTACTCGTCGGAGCGGCGACGACGCAGTTGATCCGCAAGGGGGCACCGGTCGTCTTCGGCGTCTTTGCCTCGTCCATGTCGATGCAATCCGGAGCCCCGACCTTCGGCACTCCGGAGCCGGCGCTGGTGATCTACGGCGCGGCACAGCTCGCACGGCGCCTCGGCATTCCGTTCCGCTCCGGCGGCTCGCTCTGCGGCTCGAAGCTGTGCGATGCCCAGGCGGCCTACGAGAGCGCGCAGACGCTCATTCCGACGCTGATGGCCGGCACACACTTCGTGCTGCACGCTGCCGGCTGGCTCGAGGGCGGCCTCGTCTCCTCTTTCGACAAGTTCATCATGGACGTCGACCAGTGCGCCATGATGCAGCGGTTCGCCGCCGGCATTGATCTCTCCGAGAACGGTCAGGCGCTCTCGGCGATCCGCGAGGTGCGCGGCAACGGACAGACGCATTTCCTCGGCTCGAAGCACACCCAGGACAATTTCGAGACGGCGTTCTACCGCTCGATCGTCGCGGACAATAACTCCTTCGAGCAGTGGACGGCGGAGGGTGGCCTCAGAACCGACCAGAAGGCGCACGGCGTCGCGGAGAAGTGGCTCAAGGAATATGAGGCGCCGGCGCTGGATCCCGGCATCGACGAGGCGCTCGGGGCGTTCATCGCCAAGAAGAAGGCGATGTTGCCCGATAGCCTGACTTGACTGGAACCGGGTAGCTCCCCCACCGCTCAGGAGAAAGGCATCGACCTGGTGAACAACCAGGTCCGCAAGGCGTTCCGGCTTTACGACGACAACTGACCGGCTCTCGGGGCTGCCAGCGCGATGCACGTTTCCAATTCTGAAATATACACTCCGACGTTGTCATAGATTGCAGTCAAGGAAGCTAATTTTCCTTGAGGATGTTTCTGCTATTCTCATGCGTTGTACAAGACCCGAAGAATAATATTCAGGGTGTGGCATGCGTGTGGGGATGGGAATTGCAGTCGGGCTATCGGCTGCGCTTGCGTCGGCGGCGCCGGCGATGGCGAAGGAGTGCGTCGAGCCCTACGGCGAGATCGTGCAGGTCAGCGACTTCGAGACAATCGTGCGGGTCAAGCCCGAGTGTGAGGCGATGCAGCGCGCGGCGGTCGCCAGGCGCACGGGCAAGAAGCCGGAGGAGGTCGTTCTGGCGGCTGCGACGACGTTCGACGTCGAGCGGCAAGAGAAGTCGTCCCTGCTGCCGACGCTTCCCGATGCCGATGTGCTGTCTGTCCGCCGCCGGTCCGCCAGCAAGCGTGCCGTTTCCTGTAGTGATCCGGCCGTCTGTGGGCGCACCCGCGTCGCCCACGCGGTGAAGCCTTTCAGCTGTGACGACGGCCGGGGCTACGCCGTGAGCGTCTCCTATGGCCTCGCCGAGGTCCGCATCGCGGATGAATGCCGCCATCTCATGAACCCGAAGATCGAGGCGGCAAGTTTCGTCGTGCCCAATGTTCTCGCGCCCGACTGGGAGCTCGTCGACAGCCCGAAGCCTCGCAAGAGGAGTCGGGCCAGGAACGGTGACTCGAGCTGTGCCGACGCCACGTCGTGCGAGACCACGCCGCCGGCGAAAGGTCAGACGCAGGATGGAAAGGCCTCTCCGCCACCGACGGAGATGCCGACATCAGGTGCTCTGTCCGGCATTCAGGAGGTCAGGGTGCAGGTGGAATGGCAGGACATCAGCTACGATCTGGGTCATAGCCCTCGCCTACTGGCGACGCGCAACCGCCGGCTGCCCGGTGCGATCGTCTAGGTTCGCTCGCGCCTGAGAGCACAGGCCCGCAGCCACCGGTCATAGGTGGATGTCAGACGCTGGCAGTGGCCGCCTTCTTGGCGATCTCGCGCTTCAGCTTCAGGGCCCGCGCCGAAAGGTCGTCGGCCTTCGCCTTGGCAAGGAAGGCGTCCAGGCCGCCACGATGCTCGACGGTGCGCAAGGCATTGGCGCAGATCCTCAGCGAGACCGACCGGCCCAGCACCTCGGACATCAGCGTCACGTTGCAAAGATTGGGATTCCAGCGGCGGCGGGTCCTGTTATTGGCATGACTCACCAAGTTGCCGTACTGGGCATCTCGTCCGGTCAGCTCGCAACGGCGCGACATGGCAATGGGCTCCCGCCTGAAAGAATCCGAGGATCTTGTGGGTATCTCGATCCCGCACGCCGATAAAGGAGCCGAATGGCCATCAATCTCGCGCGCAGGCGTTCTCTATAGTGAAACCCCGGGCGTCGCGTCAAGCCGCTTCCTCGCCCGCGCGACGGGTGACGGAGCGTGCTGCCGACGTGAGCAAGCTAGTCAATCGGCCAGCCGGCAGCCATGCCGACTCTTGAAGCCGAGGCGGCGAGAAACCATATTGAACACTGTTCATGAATACCTCGCCTCTGGCCATGGTGGTTGAGGAGAGGGCCACCGAGGTCGGCAGCTATGGCAAAGGCGAACCCGAGACCGCCGGTCGAGTCCGGCCTTCCGCCGATCCCCGTCCACGATGTCGGGTCTGAGCTGGGGCTGTCGACGCTCGCCCACGCTCATGCGCATGCCGCGGCTCTGCTCGACGAGGCCGCTGGTCACACGCCGGAGCTCCTCCTCACTTTGGCGGACCGAATCTCGCGGCAATGGCTGGCTCGGAGCGCCAATCCCTATCTCGACGAGATCGATGCCGTCGCCCGGCGCCTTGGCCGCGCGGGCGGGTACTTCTTCAACGTACACTATGAATGGGGATGCACGACGGGCGTGAAGCCCGCATCGGGCGGGCGGAGCGCCCGTCTGGTCCGGGTGCTTGACTGGCGGACGCCGGGGCTTGGCCGGCACATCATGGCGGCGCGGCTCGTCGGCGATGCCGGCCCCTGGACGACCATGACCTGGCCGGGCTTCGCGGGTGTCCTGCAGGCGATGGCCCCGGGACGCTTCTCGGCGGCCCTCAATCAGGCGCCGATGCACATGCCGACCGGCCTCATGCCGGCCGACTGGGCGGTCAATCGGACGAGGATCTGGCGGAACGGGCATTTGCCGCCGGCCCATCTGCTGCGGCGGGTCTTCGAGCAGGCAACGAGCTACAATGCGGCCCTCGAGATGCTCGTCTCGACCCCCGTGTCGGCACCGGCGATCTTCACCTTGGCCGGCCTCGACGCCGGCCAGGGCGTGATCGTCGAGCGCCGTGAGACGGAAGCCCGGGTGCATGCCGGCGGCAATTGCGCGGCCAACACATGGCAGGCGCCGGATTGGTCGGGCCGGCCGCGCGGCAAGGCCAACGCCGAGCGCCTGGCGATGCTCAGAGGCATCCGCGGCGAGGTTGGCCGGGACCTCTCTTGGCTCGACGCGCCGGTGCTGAACGAGACCACCCGGCTTGTCATGCTGGCCGATGCCCGTGAGGGCTGGATCGTCGCGCAAGGCTACGAGCGGGAGGGACCAGCGACCGAGGAACTCCGGCTCGGTTGACGGCTTCCCTTCCGGGCATGCGAGGGTCAGATTGCTTGCCAGCTCGCGCCATCGCAGCTACATAGCGTGCCGCGCTTAGCGGAGAGGTGGCAGAGTGGTCGATCGCACCGCACTCGAAATGCGGAGTACTCGCAAGGGTACCGGGGGTTCGAATCCCTCCCTCTCCGCCAGCAGCACGTCGCAACTCCAAGCCCCCTGACGCGGTCGGCCGACCCTAGGCCCTTGGCCAAAGGTGGGAGCAAGGTCCCGAGGCGTTTGCTTGGTCGACCTTGCCATGACGGGTGTTGCGATCAAAGATGCCGGCCAGGTCGTCGGCGCGATGTCCGGCAATCTGGGGTAGCGATCTCTAGAGCTAACAGCCCATGTTCTCATTCCAGCCGAATACCCGCATCAGGCCCTCTCCCTTCTTCGAGGCTGCCGTCGCCGACGGCTTGCAGATGGCCAATGTCTACAATCGCATGATCATGCCGACTTCCTACGGCGACCCCGAGGGGGAGTACTGGCGGCTGATCGACGGCGTCTCGCAATGGGATGTCGGCGTCGAGCGGCAGGTCGAAATCAAGGGACGGGATGCTGGCCGGTTGGCGCAGATCCTGGCAACGCGCGATCTCTCGTCATGCCAGGTCGGCCAGGGCAAGTATGTGGCCATTTGCGATCATGCCGGCACCATCCTCAACGACCCGATCCTGCTGAAGCTGGCAGAGGACCGCTACTGGCTGTCGATTGCCGACAGCGACATGGAGCTCTGGGCCAAGGCCATCGCCGCCGAGCGCCGCCTGCAGGTGGAGATCTGCGAGCCCGACGTCTCGCCGATGGCGCTACAGGGTCCGAAGGCCGTGGACGTGGTCGCGCATGTTCTGGGCGATTGGGTACGGGGGCTCAAGTATTTCTGGTTTCGCGAGACCGAGATCGAAGGCATCCCGGTGGCCGTGCAGCGCTCCGGGTGGTCCAAGCAGGGAGGCTACGAGATCTACTTGAAGGATGGCCGTCAGGGCACCCGCTTGTGGAACATCTTCAAGGAGGCGGGTCGGCCCTGGGGTATAGGCCCGGGTGCCCCCGCCACGCCGGAGCGTGTGGAGAGCGGCCTGGTCTCGGTCGGAGGTGACACCGACGATCAAACCAACCCATTCGAGATTCGGCTCGAGAGGTTCGTCGACCTGCATGTCCCCGACGACACGATCGGTATCCAGGCCCTGCGGCGGATCATGGCGGCGGGTATCAAGCGTCATCAGGTGGGCATCGTGCTGGAGGGCGATGCGCCCGCACCCTTGGGCGTGCGCCGGGAGGACGTGAACTCCGACGGACGGCGCATCGGCATGCTCACGAACTGTGTCTGGTCCTATCGGATGAAGGCCAATATCGGCTTTGTGCTGATCGAAAGCTCGGTTCCGATCGGCACGGAGGTGACGGTTGCGCGGGCAGGCGGCGATTGCCGTGGCAAGCTGGTCGCTATTCCGTTCGTGTGAGACCGGACATGTCTCTCCACCCCGATGCCGCAAGAGCGAGCATCATCCGATACGCTGTTCTCGAGCGCGTCTGCCCTGGTCGACGTGTGGCCGCGATCGAGGCGCCAGGGTGCATGACAAGTCACGGAACTGAGCTCCTCCAAGATCTCGGGCCTGTCGGCACGAGGTCTTGCATTGCGAGGCCGGAGGTTCAGCCATTCTCCGCCACCTCCACTCACGCTGGAGCCACCTCGGCCTCATCGGATGGCGGCGTCGGCGGCCAGGGCCGGCGATCGTCCCGCAAGGCGATGTAGATCGCTGGAATGACGAGGACGGTCAGCAGCGTCGAGGAGGCGAGGCCGAAGAGTAGCGAGATGGCGAGACCCTGGAAGATCGGATCGAACAGGATCACCGCCGCGCCGATCATGGCGGCAACCGCCGTCAAAAGGATTGGCTTGAACCGGATGGCGCCGGCCTCGAGCAGCACATGCCGTAAGGGCATCTCCGCCGAACGTCTCTGGCGGACGAAGTCGACCAGCAGGATGGAGTTGCGGACGATGATGCCGGCAAGGGCGATGAAGCCGATCATCGAGGTGGCGGAGAACGGGGCGCCGAACAACCAATGGCCGATCATGATGCCGATGAGCGTCAATGGCACGGGCGTCAGGATGACCAGCGGCAGCTTGAACGACCCGAACTGAGCTACGACGAGGATGTAGATGGCGAGCAGCGCCACGCCAAAGGCCGCACCCATGTCACGAAACGTGACCCAAGTGACTTCCCATTCGCCGTCCCACAGCAGCACGGGTCTTTGCTCGTCCTGAGGCTGGCCGTGCAGGCTGATCTCCGGCTTGGGTAGATCGCCCCAATCCATCGCCTCGATTTGTTCGGCGACCGCGAGCATACCGTAGAGGGGCGCTTCGAAATCGCCGGCGAGCTCGCCGAGCACCATCTCCGCGGTTCTGCCGTTGTGACGGAAGATCGGGAACGAGGCCTGCTCTCTCGCCATGTGCACGACATCACCGAGCTCGACGATCGACCGCTCGCCCGGCAGCGCGTTGGCGGGCACCGGCGTCGACAGCGTGGCGGCGGTGACTGCGAGCTTCGACTTCGGCAGCTGGACGGCGATCTCGATCGGATGCCGGCCGCCGCCACGATGCGAGTAGCCGACCGGAACACCCGTCATATAGGCCGCGATCGTATCGTAGACGTCGCGCTCCTCGACCTTGTAGAATTCGAGGTTCTCCTGGTTGATCGAGACCCTGAGGCGCGGCGCCGGCACGCCGAAGCTGTCGTCGTCATCGACGATGAAGGGAACGGACTTGAAGATATCGCGAACCTTCGTCGCAACGGCGCGTCGCGTCTCCGGATCGGGGCCATAGATCTCCGCCAGCAGAGTCGCGAGCACGGGCGGGCCCGGCGGCACTTCCACAACCTTGACGACGGCGCCTTGAGGCAGCGACAGCGTCTTCAGCCGCTCGCGGACGTCGAGCGCGATCTCGTGGCTGGTCCTGTCCCGCTCGGACTTCGGCGCAAGATTGATCTGCAGATCGCCCTGATTCGGCTCGGCACGGAAGTAGGTATGACGAACGAGGCCGTTGAAGTTGAAGGGGGCGGACGTGCCGGCATAGGACTGGATGGACTGCAGCTCCTCGAGGCCCGACAGGCGGCCTGCGGCGGCGGCCATCACCCGGTCGGTCTCCTCGAGCGAAGTGCCGCGAGGCAGGTCGACAACCACCTGCAGCTCCGACTTGTTGTCGAAGGGGAGCAATTTGACCGTGACGTCCTTGGTGGCGAACAGCGTGAGCGAGGCAAGAGTCGCGGCGCCGACCAAGAGCAGAAACAGCCACGAGCGCCAGCGCGATCTGAGAATGGGTTCCGCGACGGCGACATAGGCACGGCCGAGCCGTCCGCCGCTCGAGTCGTGCCCATGTCCCGCGTCGCCGGCATGGGCGCCGCCCGCGACCTTCAGCATCAGCCAGGGGGTCACGACCACGGCGACGAAGAACGAGAGGATCATCGCAGCGGAGGCGTTGGCGGGGATGGGCGCCATATAGGGTCCCATCAGGCCCGATACGAACAGCATCGGTAACAGCGCGGCAACGACGGTCAAGGTGGCGACGATGGTCGGATTACCGACCTCCGCGACGGCCTCGATTGCGCCTCTGACACGGCTCCTGCCGTCCTGCATGGCCCAGTGCCGCGAGATGTTCTCGATCACGACGATGGCATCGTCGACCAGTATGCCGATCGAGAAGATCAGGGCGAAGAGGCTGACGCGGTTGATCGTGTAGCCCATCAGATAGGAGGCAAACAGCGTGACGAGGATGGTCGTCGGGATGACCACGAGGACCACGAGCCCCTCGCGCCAGCCGATCACGAAGCTGACGAGGAGAACGATCGACACCGTCGCCAGGCCCAAGTGGAACAGCAGTTCGTTCGCCTTCTCGTTCGCCGTCTCGCCGTAGTCGCGGGTGACGACGGCCTCGACGTCCTTGGGAAGCATCGTCTCCTGCAGCTCGGCCAATCGATGCCGAATGCGCTCAGAGATCACGACTGCATTGGCGCCGGAGCGCTTGGCGAGCGCGATGGTGACGGCCGGCACACGCTCGAGCGTGCTGCTGGCTGCCTTGCGGAAATGCCAAGCCTGCCGGTCGATCGGCTTCTCGCCGATCACGACCGTGGCGACATCGCGAACATAGATCGGACGGCCGTCGCGTGTCGCGATCAGCAGGAGGCCGATGTCGGGCACGCCATGTAGCGTGCCGCCGGCGGTGATGCCGATGCTCTCGTTGCGATCGCGGATGCGCCCTGCCGGGAAGGACCGGTTCGCCTGACGGACCTTATCGATGAGCTGGCTCAGCGTCACGCCGTACATCGCCAGTCGCTCGGGATCCGGCTCGACGCGAATCTGGTCCGGCCGGCCGCCGACGATGTAGGACAGGCCGACATCATCGAGCTTGGCGAGCTCGATGACGAGATTCTCCGCCAAATGATAGAGCGTGCTCGAAGTATAGCGTGCCGCCGCCTCCGGCTTCGGTGCCAATGTCAGCGTGACGATAGCGACATCGTCGATACCGCGTCCGACGATGAGCGGCTCGGGAATGCCGATCGGAATCCGATCCATGTTGGCGCGAATCTTCTCGTGCACCCGGAGGATGGCCTCGTCCGCGCTGGTGCCGACGAGGAACCGCGCCGTGACCAGGACCTGATCGTCATTCGTGCTCGAATAGACATGCTCGACCCCGTTGATCGCCTTGACGATCGTCTCGAGCGGCTCGGTCACCAGGCGGACTCCGTCCTCCGCTTTGAGGCCGTCGGTGCGAACCGAGATGTCGACCATCGGCACGGAGATCTGCGGTTCCTCCTCGCGCGGCAAGGCGAGCAGCGCCACCAGTCCGAGCGCCAGGGCCGCCAGCAGAAAGAGCGGCGTCAACGGCGAGGCGATGAAGCTCTTCGTCAGATTTCCCGACAGGCCAAGCGCCGGTTCGCTGGATTTGGACCGCTCAGTCATTGTCGGCACCTGTCTGAATGATCTTGTCGCCCGCGTTCAAGCCGGCGAGGATCTCGACGCCGCTCTCGTTGCCCTGAATGGGTGCCGGCTGCCCCTTCTGCACGACGATCTCGCCCGTCGATCCGTCCGGCATGACGAGTGTGACCAGGTCCAGGCCGAAGCGATGGGTGATGAAGGACGACGGTATGACGACGGTTGTGCGCTTGCCGGCAGAGATCCAGACCCGTGCGCGTTCGCCGACATAGTAGTCGCCAAGGCCGTCGACCTCGGCATCGGCGATGACGCGACCACCCTGCAGCTCGGGGTAGACCCGGACGATGCGACCTTCGCCGGCCGGCAGGTCATCGCCGCTCCCCTCCCGCTTGGCGAGCGTCACAGGATCGCCGACCTGCATCGAGAGCGCGTGACGCTCGGGAAGCTCCAACCGGAGCAGGAAGCCGTTGGCGGCGATGGTGGCGATGCTCTCGCCGGGCATCACGACACTTCCTGTCGTCACCGGCACGACGAGCGCCCGGCCTGTCGCGGGGGCGAGAACGGCGCCTTCCTCGATCTGCTTGACGAGCACCGATCGCTCGGCTTCGGCGGCTTTCGCTTCGTTGACGGAGATGTCGTAGGCGGTCTTCGCCTCGTCGAGCCGCGCCTTCGGCGTGATGCCCTGGCTGGCGAGCTTGCGGGCACGGTCGTACTCGGTCTTGGTCGTCTTGACGCGCGACTCCAGTCCGACCATGCGCGCATCGAGCGCCTCGATCGACAGCGCGATCTTGGGGTCGCTGACCTCCGCAAGCACGTCGCCCGCCTTCACCTCGTCGCCGACGGCGACCTTGAGGCGCGCGATCGTGCCCGGCGTGCGAACCCGTGCCTCGATCCGGTCGCGGCTGCGGACCGTGGCATAGACGGCCTTGAGATCGTCAATCGTCGCGTCCTGGACCACGTAGGGCTCGCCCGAAGGTGTCTCTGCAGCATCGGCCACGGGCGTCAGCATCAAGATCGGAGCCAGGGCCAGGCTGAGCAGGGCTGACGAGATCCGGCGGCTTGATCCGAGCATGGAGCGGCTCCCTCCTTGACAATTGGATTAGAGATATCTAATTTAGCTTTTATGAATATACAAGACCTGAGCGTCAAGAGCAAGGAAGCCGCATCGCTGATGAAGGCTCTCTCCAATCCGCACCGGCTCAGAATCCTCTGCGAGCTTCAGTTGGGGGAGCAGTCGGTCGGAGCACTCGAGAAGTCGGTGGGATTGCGACAGTCCGCGCTCTCACAGCATCTTGCGAAGCTGCGGGAGGCCGGCATCGTCCGGACCCGGCGCGACGCGCAGACGATCTACTACAGCGTTGCCGACCGGCGTGCGGATCGTCTGTTGAAAGTGATGTACGACCTGTTTTGCGCTCGGGACAGCAAGAAACCCTCGAAAGGAGCTTCGAAATGAGCATCGATCGCATCGTCCTCGCCTTCGCCGGCACAATGATTCTCGTGAGCCTGGCGCTGAGTCAGGCGCACAGCGTGTACTGGTTGCTGCTGACAGCCTTTGTCGGGCTGAACCTCCTGCAGTCGGCGTTCACAGGTTTCTGCCCGCTGGCGAAGATTCTGAAGGCTTTCGGCGCCCGGCCGGGCGAGGCGTTCAACTGACCACACTGAAGCCCGAAGGGGCCATGGTGAGGTCGCGCGTCCAGCATGCCCTGTTGATTGCCCCGGCGGCCGGACGGATCGAGAAGGCGTCAGCCGCCCAAAATGCGGTTGCGTCATGATCCGAGCCGGAGGGGTGTTTTCCTGAGAGGAGGCAGAAATGGCCCGTATCGTCATAGCCGGAGCCGGCATCGGCGGCGTCTCGATGGCATTCGAGATACGTGAGGCGATCGAGCGCAAGCACGACGTCGTGCTGGTCAACAGCGCTCCTTACTTCCAGTTCACGCCGTCGAACCCCTGGGTCGGCGTCGGCTGGCGGAAAAAGTCGGACATCGTCGTGGATCTGGAGGCGATCTCGAAAAAACGTGGCATCGATCTTCAGGTCGGCTCCATCCAGAAGCTCCATCCCGAGGAGAAGCGCCTGGATATGGCGGACGGCCGATCGATCGCCTACGACTATCTGGTCATCGCGACCGGACCGGAGCTTGCCTTCGACGAGGTCGAGGGTCTCGGACCGAACGGGTATACGCAGTCGATCTGCACCACCGACCATGCCGTCAAGGCTCATGAGGCCTGGGAGACCTTCTGCAAGGATCCGGGGCCGATCGTCGTCGGTGCCGTACAGGGTGCATCCTGCTACGGGCCCGCCTACGAGTACGCGATGATCATGGACAAGGAGCTGCGCTCGCGCCGGCTGCGCGATCGTGTGCCGATGACCTTTGTGACGGCGGAGCCATACATCGGCCATCTGGGTCTCGGCGGCGTCGGCGATACCAAGGGAATGCTCGAGCACGAGCTCCGGCAGCGCAGCATCCGTTGGATCACGAGCGCCAAGGTCTCGCGCATCGAACCCGGCAAGATGCAGGTGAGCGAGCTCGGCGAGGACGGTGCCGAAAAGAAGTCGCACGAGCTGGCCTTCAAGTACTCGATGATGCTGCCGGCCTTCCGCGGCATCGGAGCATTCCGCGGCATCGAGGGCCTGGCAAATCCACGTGGCTTCATCATCGTCGACAAGCATCAGCGGAACCCCAAATACCCCGAGATCTTCTCCGTCGGCGTCGCGATCGCCATCCCGCCGCTCGAGCAGACGCCGGTGCCGACCGGGGTGCCGAAAACCGGCTACATGATCGAGAGCATGGTGGCCGCCGTGCGCGAAAACATCGCGAGCCTGCTCGCCGGCAAGGAGGCGAAGAGCGAGCCCAGCTGGAATGCGTTCTGCCTGGCCGACTTCGGCGACCGCGGCGTCGCCTTCCTGGCCAAGCCGCAGAACCCGCCGCGCAACGTCAATTGGGCGAGCGAAGGCATGTGGGTGCACGTCGCCAAGGTCGCGTTCGAGAAATACTTCCTGCACAAGGTCCGATCGGGAGTCAGCGAGCCCTACTACGAGAAGGCCATCATGCGCCTGCTCGACGTCGGCAAGCTCAAGTCGCCTCCTGCAGCGTGAAGCGTTCGTCTTGGGGTTGACGCTGTCTACCAGCCCGCGAAGGCGGCGACGGAGTCGTCGTCGACGCGTCCGTCACGTGCGTCGGCGATCGCCTGGTCGAGGATGTTGACGGCCTCGTCGGCCTCCTCCGTCGTCAGGATGAGCGGTGGCGTCAGCTCGAGCACATTCGAGTCGAGGCCGACATAGTAGACCACGAGGCCGAGCTCGAAGGCACGATAGACGGTCTTTGCGGCCAGTGCCTTGGCCGGTGTCAGGGACTGACGGTCCGCCACCAGCTCCACACCGAGGGCGAGACCTCGCCCGCGCACGCTGCCGATCTCCGGGTGCTTGCTCTTGAGCCCTTCGAGGCCGGCCATCAGATGGGCACCGACGTCGCGCGCATTCTCGACCAGACCTTCGCGCTCGATGGCCCTGAGCACGGCCGCGCCAGCGGCCGCCGAGATGGGATTGCCGTGGAGTGTCTGCATGGCAAAGGCGGTCGAGATATCGAGAATGTCCGCCGGACCGATCATCGCGGAGAGCGGCAGGCCGCCACCCAGGCCCTTGCCGAGGCAGACGATGTCGGGCGTGATCCCCTCATGTGCGAAGGCATGCAGCTGGCCGCTGCGCGCCAGACCGACTTTCACCTCGTCGGAGACGATGAGGATGCCATGCTTGCGGCAGAGGTCGGAGAGTTGCCGCATGAAGCCCGGTGGTGGCACGATCAGACCGCCGTCGGATTGGATCGGCTCGATCCAGAGCGCCGCAACCTCGTCTGGCGGGCAGGTGGTCGCGAAAAGATGGGCGACGAGCTCGAGCACTTTGGCCCCGGTCGAATCGCCCATATAGGGCCGATAGGGATTCGGATAGGGGATCAGCGTCAGACCGGGCGCGCGCGCCGCATGCGCCTGTACACTATGGCCGGAGATTGCCATCGAGCCGGCCGAGCCGCCATGATAGGCGCCGATGAAGGCCAGGATGCGCGAGCGGCCGGTCGCTGCCGTGACGGCGCGAAAGGCGGCCTCGTTGGCATCCGATCCGGAATGCCCGAGCCAAACCTTGTGATCGCGCATATGCGGCAGCGTCTTGAGGATCGTCTCGGCGAGGGTCACGGCGGGCAGATTTGCGGCCGAAAGAGTGCTGGCGCCGGCCGGGTTGGAGGCTGCGGTTGTCACGGCCTCGACGAGCGCCGGGTGGCCGTAGCCGAGGCTGGCGGAGCCCCAGGCAGCCGAGAGGTCGAGGAGCGCGCGGCCGCTTTCGTCGAGGACGCGTGAGCCTCTTCCGCCGGTCAGTGCCAGCGGAAAGAAGCGAAGCTTCTGGATGCCGGCCATGACAGCGGCGTCGCGGCCGTAGAGGTCGTTCCGCGCCATCGTCACGACCTCCGCGCGCTTGGTGCCGGGATGAGCCCCTCGGGGCGAACGATCAGGATCAGGATGACCAGCCCGAGTACGAAGGCGTCGCGGTACGGAAGAAGGAGGTTCGGCAGATAGGCCTGGAACAGCACCTCGAGGATGCCGAGCACCAGGCCGCCGACGACCGCTCCCGGCAGACTGCCCAGCCCGCCGATGATGGCTGCGACGAAGGCCTTGAGCACCGGGACGAAGCCCATGAGCGGGTCGACCGAACCGCGCTGCGCGATCCACAGGAATGCGGCGATGCCGGCGAGTGCGCCGGACACCGCGAAAGCCACGGCCACCACATGGTTGGCCCGGATGCCCATCAGCCGGACCACGGCGAAATCCTCCGCCGCGGCCCGCATGGCGGTGCCGAGTACGGTGAGCTTCAGGAAGCGCGTCAGCGCGAGCAGCGCAAGCGTCGACACGGCGATCGAGATCAGCGGGATGATACCGACGGTTGCGAAGCCGAGATCGATGGCGCCACTGAGGCTCTGCGGCATGGCAATGGGCTTCGGCCGGGCAGAGATGCCGTTCTGGAACAATACGCGCAGGATGACCGACACGGCGAAGCTGGTGATGAGGAGCCCGGTCACGTCGGCTCTCCGCATCGGGCGAAAGGCGAGGCGCTCGGTCAGCAGTGCGACCGCGGCGGAGGCCGCGATGGCGACGACCACCGCGGCGGCGAGTGGCGACGCCAGGGCAAGCATGAAAAAGATGACATAGCCCGCGACCGTCATCAGCTCGCCATGCGCGAAATTGATCAGCGCGACGATCGAGAAGACCACCGCCAGCCCGAGCGCCAGGAGGGCATAGATGCCGCCGAGACTGACGGCGTTGACGATCTGTTGAACGAGGTAGTCCATGGGTCCTCAAGCCGCCAGATAGGCTTCCTTCACGCGCTCGGAGCTGGCGAGTTCGGCGCCCGTTCCCTCGATCTCGATCTGTCCGTTGACGAGCACATAGCCCCGATCGGCGATCTCGAGGGCCTGGGCCGCGTTCTGCTCGACGAGCAGGATCGTCAGCCCTTGCTCGCGCAGCTCGGCGATCAGATCGAACACGCTGTCCACCACCTGCGGCGCGAGGCCGAGCGACGGCTCGTCGAGCAGCAGCAGCTTCGGGCCGGACATCAGCGCCCGGGCGATCGCCAGCATCTGCTGCTCGCCGCCGGAGAGAAGCCCCGCCCGTTGCCGATAGCGCTCGCGAAGAATGGGAAAGCGGTCGAGCAACTTCTCCTCGGCCGCTTTCGTGTCATGACGATCGCCATGCACGGCGCCACCGAGCAGCAGGTTCTCGGCGACCGTCAGGCTCGGGAAGACACGCCGGCCCTCCGGCACGAGCGCCAGGCCACGCCGGGAGATCTCCTCCGGAGGCGCCTTGGCGATCGAGACTCCGTCGAGCTCGATCTCGCCCGATGCCGCGACGAGGCCGACCAGTCCGAGCAGCGTCGACGACTTGCCGGCGCCGTTGGCGCCGAGAAGCGCCACGATCGTACCCTTGGCGACCGCCAGATCGATGCCTTTGACGGCTTCGATCTGGCCGTAGCGGACGCCGAGCTGACGGACGGTCAGCATTACCGCACGGGCTCCTGGTTCAGGGTGCCGGAACGTCGGCCGGATCGGGGGTCGCCGTCTTGACGAGCGTCCGCGCTCCGCCTCTGACCTCGACGAGCGTGATGTCGCGCGAGGGCATGCGGTTCGTGCCGGCATAGGTGACCTTGCCGGTCACCAGCGGCACGTCCTTCAGATTGGCGATGGCGTCGCGCAGCGTTGGGCCGTCGGTTGCGCCGCCGGCGGCAGTGACGGCGGCGTCGATGATGAAGGGGATCTCGTAGCCGGTGGCGATGTAGATCGTCTCCGGCGCCGCGCCGGTCTTGGCCTTCCACTTCTCGAAGAAGGCGGCGACCCCGCTGCCCTCGGACGGGAAGCCGGCGGTGGTATGGACCAGACCGTCGACATCGCTGCCGAGGCCGAGCGTGGTCGGGCTGTCGACGCCGTCCGAGCCGAGGACGGCGGAGGTGATGCCCGCCGAGCGAAGCTGCTTGATGAAGGCCGGGAAGTCGGGCTCGTAGGCGGCCGTCATGACGACGTCGGGCTGTGGATCGAGGCCCTTGATCTTCGTCACCTCGGCGGAGAAGTCCTGCTGACCGAGCGCGTAGGTGCCTTCGCCGGCGATCGTGCCGCCCTTCTTCTGGAACACCTCGGCAAAGTACTCGGGGAGCTTCAGGGTATAGGCCGTGTCCGGCGACTTGAGGACGTAGGCCGTTTTGTAGCCCTTCTCGACGGCATAGTCAGCGAGCAAGGCGGCCTGGGCGTTATCGGCCGGATAGGTGCCGAACATGTAATCGCCGACGGCGCTCGGGATCGTGGGTGTGGTGCCGCAGAAGGTGAAGCTCGGGATCTGCGCCGGCTGGCTGATCTGGCCGGCGGCGATCGAGGGATCGGCATCGCAGGGCGTGATCAGCACTTTCACGCCGGCCGCGACCAGCTCCTGGGCCGCCTGCACGGTTGCAGCCGTATCGGAGCGCGTGTCCTTGATGTCCAGCACGATCTTGTGCTTGCCGGCAAGACCACCGTTGGCATTGATCTCCTCGACAGCGAGCTGGAAGCCCTGGAGCGAGGGTTGA
This sequence comes from Hyphomicrobiaceae bacterium, assembly GCA_041397825.1. Classification (GTDB taxonomy): domain Bacteria; phylum Pseudomonadota; class Alphaproteobacteria; order Rhizobiales; family Hyphomicrobiaceae; genus JANNSX01. The sequence continues at coordinate 111,868 of JAWKVX010000006.1, read as the reverse complement.
TCGACGAAAGCGAGGCCGCCGGTCTGCGCCGTTGCGAGACCGATGGTGAAGTCCTCCGCGAGCGCGGGTGCGCCGGCGGCGAGTGCCGTCGCCAGCGTCGTGGCCGCGAGGATGGATGTGCGTAGAGTCATTCTGAACCTCCCTGGGTGTCTTGGAAGCTTGCGTCTCATGCGGCGGCGCGCTCCCGACGCCGCCCGATGTAGGCTTCGATGACCTTCTCATCGCCGCGCACCGCCTCGGGTGTGCCTTCGGCGATCTTCTGACCCTTGTTGACGACGACGATGCGGTCGCACAATCGCATGATGAGACGCATGTCGTGCTCGATGACGAGCAAGCCGACGCCGAAATCGTCACGGATCCTCGAGAGCGTGGCGACGAGTGCATCGGTCTCGGCCGGGTTCATGCCGGCGGCGGGCTCGTCGAGCAGCAGATAGCGTGGGCGAAGGGCGAGGGCGCGGGCGATCTCCAGCCGGCGGCGAGGGCCATAGGCGAGCGTGCCGGCGCGCTGGTCTGCCACGGAACGAAGCTCGAGCCTCGTCAACAACCTCGCCACGGCCTGCCGGGCTGATCCGGGGCTCTCCTCGACCGACAGCGCCGCCACCATGATATTCTCGGTGACCGTCAGTCGGTCGAACAGGCGGATGGCCTGGAACGTCCGCCCAAGGCCCAGACGTGCGATGGCGCTCGGACCTTGTCCGGCGAGCGAGGCACCATCGAGCACGGCATCTCCCGCATCCGGCTGGAGCTGACCACAGATCATGTTGACAATGGTGGTCTTGCCGGCGCCGTTCGGGCCGATGAGACCGACGATCTCGCCCGGCGCCACGCGGAACGAGACGTCCTCTGCTGCCACGAGCCCGCCGAACCGCTTCGTCAGGCCGGCAATCTCCAGGGCTGCACCTTGGGCCGGTGGGGCCGGCGGCGCGGCGGCGAGCTCGGCCGTTGGGCCGGCCGAGGCCGGCCAGGCCAGTTCGTAGAGGCCGGCGACGCCCAGCGGTCGACGCCAGATGGCGAGCAGCAAGGCCAAGCCGAGACCCACGAGTGTCAGGCCGAAGATGATGGGGATGTGCACGAAGCCGAGGTCGAAGCCGCTCTCGACCTGACGCAGGATCTGGATCACAGCCGTGATGAGCGCCGTGCCGACGATTGCGCCCGTGACGGTCAGCATGCCGCCGACGATCAACATGGCAATCATCGTGAACATCAGATCGAAATAGAAGTCCTTGGGCGAGAAAGCGCTGAGGAAGTGGCCGTAGATGGCTCCGGCGACGGCGGCGAGCGCCGCGCTCAGAACCCAGCCGACGTAGCGCGCGGTGAAGATGTTGACGCCGCTCGCCGCCGCCGCGACCTCATTCTCACGCGCTGCGCGCAATCGCAGGCCCGCGGGCATGTCCTTGAAAAGGCGGGCGACGACGATGAAGGCCAGCGCCAATGGCAGGGCGACCCAGACCGTCGTCAGATTGGGAACGCCATAGAAGGTCTGGCTGCCGCGCGTGATCTCGCGCGCGCCGACGAGGATGACATGGATGATGATGAGCAGTGCCAGCGTCGCAATCGAGGCGCCCGAGCCCGACAGGCGGGCGATCGGCAATCCGGTCACGAGACCGGCGACGAGGCCGGCCAGGAGGACGAAGGCCAGAGCCGGGGCGAGGCCGAGCTCGTGGCCTGCAAGAAAATCGGGGAGCGACGGCAGGGCCCCCTTCTGCACCGCCGCCGGCATCGTGAGGATGCCGGAGACATAGGCCCCGATGCCCATGAAAGCGGTATGTCCGAACGAGACGATGCCGGAATTGCCCGTGAAGACCGACAGCGCCAGCACGCCCATCAGCGACATCAGGAGCAGCGTCGCGATGCGGTCGCCCCAGACACCGAAGACGTAGTGCAGGATGAGCGTGCCGAGGCCCACGATGAGGGCGAGCAGGAGGGCGCTCGAACGCGCCTCGGTACCGACCCAGAACTCAGCACTCAATCGACCCATCACAATTCGGGAAACCCCGTCTCTGAACACGCCGTGGACGATATCAAATCGAGACCTGACGTCAAACGGTTCTTACAATTGCCTGCCGGTCGCCATCTGTTGTAATGTGCATTACATGCGATCGAGACCTCACAAAGCACCTTCCCAGGCCAACTTACTGGCTCATCCAGCTGCCGTCCGTCATGGTCCGCCCCGCAGTATCCGCGAGCGCCTGCTGGATGGTGGGCTGGATCTCTCGAAGGCTGAGGTGAAAGTGGCGCGCGAGCTTCTCGCCAACTATCCGGCCGCGGGGCTCTCGACCATCTCGCGGCTCGCCGACTTGGCGGGCGTCAGCGACCCGACCGTGCTGCGGTTCGCCGGACGGCTCGGCTTCGGCGGTTTCGGAGAGATGCAGGAATCGCTGCTCGCGGAGGTCGAGGCGCATATGCGCTCGCCCCTGACCATGGCCGCCGCCAAACTGCGCGAGCGCCGTCCGGCCAACGTCTATGAAGGGTTCTTCGCCTCGCTGCAATCGCAACTGGAGGCCGCGCGCAACGAGACGCCGCCGGAGGATCTCGATGCCGCCGTCGCGCTTCTTGCCGATCCGCGCGCTCGAATTCTCTGTCTCGGGGGGCGGTTCAGCCGGTATCTCGCCGGCGTCCTGCACCGCTGCCTGCAACACCTGCGCCCCGGCACCGAGCTGATCGATGGTACGGCTGCCGACCTGATCGATCGGCTCGCCGATATCGGTCCGCGCGACGTGCTCGTCGTCTACGACTATCGACGCTATCAGGCCGATGTCGTTCGCTTTGCCGAGCAGTCGGCGGGGCGTGGCGCTCGCCTCGTCCTGTTCACGGACCGTTGGAAGTCGCCCCTTGCGCGCCATGCGAGGGTGACATTGACGGTGCCGACCGAGACCACGTCACCGTTCGATACGATGGTGACGCCGCTGGCCCAGACGGAGGCCGTGGTCGCCGGCTTGACCGCTGCGCTCGGCAGCAGTTGGCGGGAGCGTGCTGAGGTCATCGAGCGGGTGAGGACCGCCAACCGTATCACCGTCGACGGTGCCGAGAGGTCGCTCGGCCGCCTCAGAAAGACCCGTAAAACATCCCGGAGGAAGCCATGAGTACAAAAGTCACTGTACGGCGCGACGAACCTTACACGCCCGGCGAGACCGCCATTCTCTTCGTCGACATGCAGAAGATCTTCTGCACACCCGGAGCCGACCCGCATGCGCCTGAGCTCGATGCGGAGCACTACTATCACCGTATGCTCAAGAGCACCGTGATCCCGAACCAGTCGAAGTTGATCGCCGCCGCGCGGGCCTCGGGCGTCCAGGTTCTGCATACGATCATCGAGGCCCTGACGAAAGATTGCCGCGACTGCTCGCTGGATCACAAGCTCTCCAATCTGATGATCCCGAAGGGGCTCCCCGAAGGCCAGCCGATCGACGAGCTGACGCCGATCGACAACGAGATCATGTTGCCGAAGACCTCGTCAGGCGTCTTCAACTCGACGAATATCGACTACGTGCTGAAGAATCTCGGCATCCGCTATCTGGTCGTTGCCGGCGTGGTCACCGATCAGTGTGTCGACATGGCCGTTAGGGATGCGGCCGATCGCGGCTATCTCGTGACCTGTGTCAGCGACGCATGCACCACCTATTCGCAATCAAGACACGACAATGCTCTGAAGGCCTTCGGCGGCTATTGCTGGGTCACGGACACGGCCGAGGTCGTCGGACGCTTCGAGGCGCTGGCGTCGGGGAAAGGCAAGAGGACTGCGGCATGAGAGTCGAGACCCTGCGTCCAGGGGCAGGCCTTGCCGACCTCGCCGCCTTCGTCACCACGGATTATCTCGGCATCACGCGCGGCCGCTCGATCGACACGCGGGAATGGGAGAGCGGTGGCGCCACCAACTGCGGCTGGTGCCCGGCCAACACGACCATCACGCCCTTCGATCTGATCGCCGACGGCTCGCCCTTCGGCTCCGAGGGCGATCTCAGGCTGATTCCGGATCGCAAGGCCCGTTACCGGACGACGCCGCACGGCGCGTATACGCCGCTGGACATGATCATGAGCGACGTCGTCGAGCTCGATGGTCGGCCGTGGAGCTGCTGTCCAAGATCGTTCCTGAAGACGGCCTTGGCCGATCTCGAGCGCGAGGCCGGGCTGATGGTCACCGGCGCCTTCGAGGTCGAGTTCTCCGCGTTAGAGACGAGCTGGCACCACGCACCGGCCTTCTCTCTCGCCGCCATGCGGCGGACCGATCCGTTCGGCCCCGCGGTCATGGCCGCACTTTCGGCGGCCGGCGTCGAGCCCGAGGTGTTCATTCCGGAGTACGGGCGGAACCAATTCGAGATCACGCATGTTCCGGCGCCAGCGCTGATCGCGGCCGACCGTGCCGTCGCGCTCCGCGAGATCATCCGCGAGGTGGCTCGGCTCATGGGCTTTCGCGCAAGCTTCTCTCCGAAGACCGCCGTCGCAGGCGTCGGCAACGGCGTGCACATCCACTACAGCCTGAGGGACCGCCACGGCCACCCCATGACCTTCGACGCGAGCCAGCCGGGCCGGATCTCGAAGATCGCCGGCGCTTTCACCGCCGGTGTCATTCGGCACCTGCCGGCGCTCTGCGCGCTGACGGCGCCGAGCCCGATCTCATATCTCCGCTTGAAGCCGCACAATTGGAGCTCGAGCTACACCTGGCTCGGCGAGCGCGACCGGGAGAGCACGATCCGCATCTGCTCGACCTACGACGCGGGCGGCAAGGATCCCTCGCGGCAGTTCAATCTCGAGTACCGGGCCGCCGACGGCTGCGCCTCTCCGCACCTCGCCATGGGCGCGATCGTCCGTGCCGGCCTTGAGGGCATTCGCGAGAACCTGCCGACACCGGCGATCTACAGCGGCGATCCGACCTTGCTGTCGGAAAACGAGCTGGAGCGGCATGGCCTCCGGCGCCTGCCGACCTCGCTCGAGGCGGCGCTTCAGGCCTTCGAGGCCGACAAGACCGTCTCGGGGTGGTTCGACGCCACTTTCCATCAAGCCTATCTCGCCACCAAACGGATGGAGATCAAGCTCGTCGAGGGGCTCGATCCCGACCTGCAGTGTCAGCGCTACGCGGAGGTCTACTGATGACCGAAATCGAGGAGGCCGACCCGCCTGCGGTGACCGTCGTCAACGAGACGGGCAGCTCGCCCTATGTGCTGCTCTGCGAGCACGCCTCACGCTACATTCCCGCGCGCTATGCCAAACTCGGCTTGCCCGACAAGGAGCTGACGCGCCACATCGCCTGGGACATCGGAGCGGCGGGCATCGGCCAGGGTCTTTCGAAGGCGCTCGACGCCCCACTCTTTATGTCCGGCTACTCGCGGCTGCTGATCGACTGCAACCGGCCGCTCGGCGTGCCTTCTTCGATCCCGGAGATCAGCGAGTCGACGCTGATTCCGGGCAATGTCGGCCTGGACGATGCCGAGCGCAAGTATCGCGCCGACGCGTTCTACTGGCCGTTCCAGCGGGCGGTCAGGGCGCATATCGATCAGCGGATCGAGATCGGCCGGCCGACCATCATCTTCGGCGTGCACACCTTCACACCGATCTACAAGGGCTACGTCCGGCCCTGGCATGCGGGTGTGCTCTACCGACGCTCGGCGGTGTTCGGAGAGCGGCTGCTGGCTGAGCTCGCGGAGCCGGGACTGACGCTCGCCGCCAACGAGCCCTACAAGATCGAGGACGATCACGACCAGACCGTGCCGGTGCATGGCGAGAAGCGCGGGCTCGACGCCGTTCTGATCGAGGTCCGGCAGGACCTCGTCGGCGATGAGATGGGCGAGGCGGCCTGGGCCGCGCGCCTCGCACAGGCGCTTGAGGCGCTAATCTGACGCGACCTGGCCGTCAGGCCTTGATGCGCTGGGCCTCGGGGTCGTGCATTGGTTTGAAGCTCGCCGCCGCGGCAAAGCGCTTTTCGCCGATCTCGATCTCGAATTTCGAGCCGAGCAGCTCGGCATTCGTGATCGCCGGGTCGCACTTGACATAGCCCATGGCCATGGCGCCGCCGAGGAAGTGGCCGTAGTTGGCGCTCGTGACGTAGCCGGCGAGCTTGCCGTCGCGGTAGATCGGCTCGTGGTGGTAGAGCAGCGGCTCCGGGTCCTCGAGCTTGAACTGCAACATCCGCTTTTTGAGGCCCTGCTGCTTGACGCGGAGCACGCTCTCGCGGCCGATGAAGTCACCGAGGCGTGAGGGTTTCTTGCCGGTCTTCACGGCGAAGCCGAGGCCAGCCTCCAGCACATGCTCCTCATCCGACATGTCGTGGCCCATATGCCGGTATGCCTTCTCGATGCGGCAGGAATCGAGCACGTGCAGGCCGCACGGCTTGAGCCCCATCGGCTCGCCGGCCTCCCAGATCGTATCGAAGACATGCCGCGCCAGATCGGCCGTGACGTAGATCTCCCAGCCGAGCTCGCCCACATAGGTGATGCGGTGCGCCCTGACCATCGCCATGCCGAGTTCGACCTCCTTGACGGTGCCGAACGGGAAGGCCGCATTCGAGAGATCGGTCCGCACGATTTTCGAGAGCAATTCGCGCGACCTCGGTCCCATGACCGGGATGACGGCCTCCATGGCGGTCACGTCGGTCGCGACGCAGATGGCATCGTCCGGAATGTGCCGTTTCAACCAAGCGAGGTCACGAACCAGCGCCGTCGAGGGCGTGACGACCATGTAGAGCGTCTCTGACAGCCGTGACACCGTCACGTCGGCTTCGACGCCACCTCGATCATTGAGCCATTGCGTGTAGACGGTCTTGCCGGGTGCCATCGCCACGTCGTTCGCCGAGACGAGTTGCAACACGGCCTCGGCATCCCGGCCCTCGACCCGGATCTTGCCGAACGACGTCATGTCGAAGAAGCCGACTCCGTTGCGGATCGCCATGTGCTCGTCGCGGGCGTAGGCGAACCAGTTCTGGCGCTTCCAGGAGTAGTTGTAGTCGGCTGTCTCGCCCCTGGCCTTGGCTTCGGCCGGCAGGAACCAGTTGGCACGTTCCCAGCCGGCTGCCTCGCCGAAGCAGGCGCCAAGTGCCTCCAGCCGCTCGTGCAGTGGAGAGTGGCGGACGTTGCGCGAGGTCGCGAACTGCCGATAGGGCCAGTGATGGTCGTAAAGCAGGCCGAGCGTCTCCGAGACGCGCGGCACGAGATAGCTCTTCGTGTTCTGGAAGCCCATGGCGCGACGGATGTCGACATCGCCAAGGTCGAAGGGTGGGTAGCCCTTGTCCATCCATTCGGCGAGCGCCATGCCGGCCCCGCCGGAGGTGACGATGCCGACCGAGTTGAAGCCGCAGAGGACATAGAAGTTCCGGACGTTCGGCGCCTCGCCCATGTACCAGCGATCATCGGGCGTGAAGCTTTCGGGGCCGTTGAAGAAGATCTTGATGCCGGCTGTCTGCAAGAGCGGCACGCGGTTGGTCGCGGCCTCGAGCACGGGCTGGAAATGCTCGAAATCTTCCGGCAGCGTGCCGAAGGAGAAATCATCCGGAATGCCCTCGATGGCCCATGGCTTGGCGCCCGGCTCGAAAGCGCCGAGCAGGATCTTGCCGGCGTCCTCCTTGTAATAGGCACTCTCCTCCTGGCAGCGCATGACAGGGAGATCGCGCGGCAGGTCCGGGATCGGCTCCGTGACGATGTAGAAATGTTCGCAGGCCTGCAACGGTACATTGACGCCTGCCATCAGCCCGATGTCGCGACCCCACATGCCGGCGGCATTGACGACATAGTCGGCCTGGATGGCGCCCTGATCGGTCGTGACGCTCCGGACCGTCCCGCCCGTCACCGCAATGCCGGTCACTTTCACATTCTCGAAGATCTTGGCGCCCTGCTGGCGGGCGCCTTTGGCGAGCGCCAGCGCCACGTTCGCCGGGTCGGCCTGTCCATCGCTCGGCACGAACAGGCCCATGGTGACGTCGGAGACATTCAGGAGCGGGTACCGCTTCTTTGTCCCCTCTGGCGACAGCACCTCGCAGTCGAGGCCATTCATGCGGATCGACGAGGCAAGGCGCCGATACTCCTCGCCGCGTTCCTCGGAGATGGCGACGTAGAGCGAGCCGTTGCGCTTGATGCCGGTCGACACCCCGGTCTCGGCCTCGAGCCCGTCGTAGAGCTTGGTCGAGTACATGGTGAGCTTCTGTTGGACCGGGCTCGCGCGCCCCTGCCCGAGCAGGCCGGCCGCGTGCCAGGTGGTGCCGGAGGTCAGTTGTTTGCGTTCCAGCAGCACCACGTCCTTCCAGCCGAGCTTGGCCAGATGATAGGCGACGGAGCAACCGGCGACTCCACCGCCGATGATGACGACGCGGGCATGGGAAGGCAGGGGGGAGGCCATGGCAGAGCGATCCTCTTGGCAAGACGAAGCGGAAGCCGGCAAACGTAGGGTCCGACGATGCCGCCGGCGGGTCCCAGACGCAAGTGGAGAGGGGAGTGTCAGGTTGGCGCGAGCGCAGGCTCCTGGCCGCTCTCGGCGAGCCGCGCGCGCCGGGCCACCTCGGCCGCCTGCCGCTCCTCCCGCCGCTTCAGCACCTCGTAGACGATCGCGCCGACGAGCGACAGGCCGATGATGATGACGGCAAGCGCCGAGAGAGCCGGCGTCGTGCCCTGCCTCACCTCGCCGGCGAGCACCGTGACCAGCGTCTTGTCGGCCAGAATGGCAAAAGTCGTCGTGTTGTAGTTCTCGAACGAGGACAGGAAGGCAATGACCGCGGCCGAGAACAGAGCCGGCTTCAGGAACGGCAGTAGCACGTGCCAGAAGACCTGCGGATAGCTCGCGCCGAGATCGAGCGCAGCCTCCTCCTGGGCCCGGTCGAAGCGTTGCAGGCGGGCCGAGATGATCAGCAGGCAGTAGGCGGCGATGAAGCTGGCCTGGCCGAGGATGGCCAGGATGATGCCCTTGTAGAACCAGGCCTTCGTCACATCGGTCGTCGACAGCACATCCTTCCAGAAGATCACCGTCGAGATGCCGATGATCACCCCCGGTGTCAGCACCGGAGAGACGGTGACGAGATAGAAGAGGCCACGGGCACGGGAATAGATCTGATTCATGATGATCGAGGCGGCGAGGCCGACGGGAACCGCCACGGCGACGACGCCAATGCCGATGATAACGGAGTTCTGCAGGCCGGCCATCATCGCCCGGTGGTTCCAGAGCTTGACGAACCAGTCGAGCGTGAAGGACTCGAAGGGGATGGCCTGAGGATAGTTCGGCGTGTTGAAGGCCGTGACGCTCATGACGGCGAGCGGACCGAACAGATATAGGAAGAACAGCAGGATGTAGAAGCCGATGGCGAGCTTCAGGACCAGCTTGGAGGTCATTTGATGGTCTCTCCGAGCGAGATCTTGAAGACCCGAAGCATCGCCATGACGATGAAGATACAGACCGTCAGCAGAATGAAGGCGTAGGCCGCGCCGCGCGCCCAATTGAAGCTCTGGAAGAAGAAGTCGTAGACGATAGAGGTGAACCAGAGCGTCCGCGGACCGCCCAGGAACTGGGGCGCGGCGAGCGAGCCCGCCGAGAGCATGAAGACCATCGTGCAGCCAGAGGCGATGCCGGGCTTGGCATAGGGGATGACGACGTCCTTGTGGATCCGCCACCAAGGCGCACCAAGGTCTCGTGCCGCCTCGATCTGGTTGCGGTCGAGACTTTGGACGGCGTTGTAGAGTGGGAAGATCATCACCAGGAGATAGGCGTAGCTCAAGCCGACGTAGAGGCCCGTGTTGTTGCCGAGGAAGTCGATCGGGGCATCGGTGATGCCGAGCCACATCAGCGTCTGGTTGATGAGGCCCCGTGAGGCCAGCAGCAGGCGGAGCGAGAAGGCACGCAGGATCTCGTTCACCCAATAAGGCACGATCAACGCCAGCATGAGCAGGCGGACCTTCTGAGCGGTCCCGGTCTGCGCCATGTAGAAGGCGAGCGGATAGCAGATCGCGAAGTTCAGAAGCGTGACGGCGGCTGAGGCGATGATCGTGAAGATCAGCGCGCCGATATGCGTGGTATTGAGGGCGTCGTCGACCGGATTGATGAAGAACGACTGGTACTGGGCGATGGTCAGCACATCGTCCGGCCCGCCCCGCTTGTTCGGTGTCAAAGTCGGGTGGAAGCTCTCGACCACCATGTAGAGGTAGGGCAGCGTGACCAGGAACAGCGTCCAGAAGGCCACGAGGCCGATGAAGATGCCGCCGAGCAGCAGGCCGTTGCGCTCGAAATAGCTCTTGTGCGTCGGGTCGCGCCGGACGCGCGACTCGAGTATCGACATCAGCCAGAAGATTGCGATGACGACGAGCGGCAGAGCGAAGACGAGGAGGCGGCTACTCACGGGCCATCTTCCCTTCCGGCAGCACCGTGCCGAGATTGGGCTCGTAGGAGACCGTGAGCGACTGGCCCTCCTCAGGGATCGAGGTGCCGACCCGGCCAACCGTCATGGCGATCGGCTTGTTCGACGGGCCACGCAGGAAGATGTGACTCATGTTGCCTTCGAAGGCGACGGACAGGGTCTCTGTCCGTATCGTCGCATCCTGGGCTCCGGACCCGGGGCGCAACGATTCAGGCCGGACGAAGAGAATGGCGGCATCGCCGACCTTGAGACCTCGCGGATTGGTGCCACTGAGCGAGCCGATGCTCGTCTCGACGGCGGCGGAGCCATCGCTGGCCGAGACGACCTTGCCGGGAAAGGCGTTGTTCTCACCCACGAACGACGCCACGAAGGCGGAATTCGGATGATCGTAGATCGTCTGGCCGTCGGCGATCTGCTCGATCACACCGTCGCTCATGACGGCGATGCGATCGGACATCGTCAGCGCCTCGCCCTGGTCGTGGGTGATATAGATGAAGGTGATGCCGACTTGATGCTGGATGGCGCGCAGCTCGTTGCGCATGTGCTGGCGGAGCTTCAGATCGAGAGCCGAGAGCGGCTCGTCGAGCAAAAGGACCTCGGGCTGCACGGCGAGCGCACGGGCAATGGCGACGCGCTGCTTCTGGCCGCCTGACAGCTCGGAGACGAGCTTCCTCCCCTGGCCGGGGAGCGCGATCAGCTCGAGTAGCTCGTCGGCCTTGCGCATGCGCTCCGTCTTCGGAATGCCGCGGACCCTGAGGCCATAGGTGATGTTGTCGGCCACGCTCATCAACGGGAACAGGGCCAAGTTTTGGAAGATGAGCGCGGTCGGACGCTTGTTCGGCCCGGTCCCGGCCATATCGACACCACCGATGCGGACGGTACCCTCGGTCGGCTCGAGGAAGCCGGACACGGTTCGGAGGATGGTGGTCTTGCCGCACCCCGAGGGTCCGAGGAAGGAGAAGAACTCGCCGTTGTTGATCTTCAGAGTCGCCCGGTCGACGGCAGTGAAATCGCCGAACCGGATGGTGACGTTCTCGAGCTCGACATCGGCGCTCATGTCGCTGGCGTTTCCCCATTGACCGCAGGCACGACCGGTTTGCCGGCCAGTTTGCCGCAGTCCGTGCCCCAATTGAAGCCACATTGGCATGGGCTGCGGAGCCGACTCAAGTGCTAATCCGCGGTCTGGGTGCGAAACCGCCAAATCGATATGGGATCGGACGGCGGAGCCAGATAGGCTCGCAAATGGACCCGTCGAATGGAGCACGCGGATGCAGTTCACCAAGCTCGGACGTACCGGCCTCGAGGTCTCGCGCCTCTGCCTCGGCTGCATGACCTTCGGCTCGCCGGCCTGGCGGCCGTGGGTGCTCGACGAGGCGGCCAGCCGGGCAATGATCCGCCGCGCGCTCGATCTCGGTATCACGTTCTTCGATACCGCCGATATGTACTCGAACGGCCTGAGCGAGGAGGTGACGGGCCGTGCGCTCAGGGATTTTGCCCGTCGCGAGGATGTCGTCATTGCCACCAAGGTCCGTTTCGGGACGTCCGAAGGGCCCAATCAGACGGGGCTGTCCCGCAAGCACATCCGGGCCGCCATCGACAACTCGCTGCGACGGCTCGGCACCGACTATGTCGATCTCTACCAGATCCACCGTCCGGATCCGCTGACGCCGATCGAGGAGACGCTCGAGGCACTGGACGAGGTCGTCCGGTCCGGCAAGGCGCTCTATATCGGCGCCTCGACCATGCGGGCCTATGAGCTCGCCAAGATGCTGCATACGGCCGACCGGATGGGGCTGGCGCGCTTCGTGTCGATGCAGAACCATCTCAATCTCGTCTATCGCGAGGAGGAGCGGGAAATGATGCCGCTCTGTCGCGAGGAGGGGGTGGGCCTCATCCCCTACAGCCCTTTGGCGCGCGGCTTCCTCGCCGGCAATCGGCGGCAGGGCCGGCTCGGTGAGCAGGGGGATACGGCGCGAGCCAGGACCGACCAGTTCGCGGACAAGTACTATTTCGCCGAGAATGACTTCGCGATCGTCGATCGCGTGAGCGAGATCGCCCGCGAGCGGGGCGCTTCAAATTCCCAGGTGGCGCTCGCCTGGGTGTTGCGGCAGCCCGGCGTCGCAGCCCCGATCGTCGGTACCAGCCGCATGGAGCAGTTGGACGAGGCGATCTCGGCAATGAGTCTGGAGCTCAATGACGCGGAGGTCGCGCGTCTGGAGGAGCCATATCGGCCGCACGCCTGGCGAAGCTGAGCGATGTCGAAAAAAAATCCGGCGAGGCTGACCTCGCCGGACCACGTCGTCCATGCCGTCGATTTGTCTCAGGCAGCTTTGAACTTGTCGACATACTGGCTGCGGATCTCCGCGTACCAGCCCGGCTCCGCCGGCCACGGCCAGAGGTTGGCCAGCGCGTCGCCCGGGAAGGCATCCTGGAAGTTCTTCTTGAACACATCCGAGGTGAAGGCGTCGGCGCCATTGATGACCGGGTTGTAACCCGAGCCGTCAGCCACGGCACCCGAGGCCTCCGGCGTGTGCAGGAAGTTCAGGAACTCGTAGATCTGATCGACGTTCTTGGCCGCCTTCATCATGGAGATGCCGTCGACCCAGGCAATCGCACCCTCTTTCGGGGCCTGGTAGTTCACCGGCTTGCCATCCTTCTTCAGGGAGAGCGCCGGTCCGTCCCAGGTCTGGCCGATCCAGACGTCGTTCTCCATGAGACCGGACTTGGTGTTGTCGGCGGAATCCCAGAACTGCTTGACGAAGCCCTTGTTCTCAATGGCGAAGGCCAGGATCGGGTCCCACACCTTCTTGAAGCTGTCCTCGTCCTTGTAGCCGTCGAGCATGCGGTTCGAAGGCTGCTTGCCGCTCGCGTCCCACCACAAACCGATGCCGAGCAGGAAAGAGTGGCCACGGCCCTGCGTATGGCCCTTGACGCCCTCGTCCCAGAGCGAGCCGAAGCTCAGCTCCTTGGGATCGCCCTTCCACAGATCGGTGCGGTAGGAGATCGCCTCGGTGCCCCAGCAGTGCGGCAAGTGATAAAGGCCACCGTCCCAGGTCCACAGATCGGAGGAGCTCTTCATCATCGCCGGCAGGATGTTGCCGGTGTTCTTGAGCTTGCCCATATCATAGGCCCCGAGGACGTTCAGGTCCTTGTACTGCGGCGCGCGGTTGACCGTGGGCTGGCAGAGGTCGAAGCCCTCGCCACCGGTGGCCTGCAGCTTGTTGATCTGCTCCTCGTTCTGCGAGAACGGGGTCTGGTTGACCTTGATGCCCGTCGCCTTCTCGAAATTCGGGATCACGGGATCCGGAAACTCGTCCGACCACATCAGGAGGTTGAGCTCGCCCGAAGAGGAGCGGGCGTTCTTGATATAGGCAGGGCCGGCAATCGCCAGCGCGCCGGCGGCGGCCGTGCCCTTCAGGAAGGCGCGGCGGTGGAAGGGGCGGGTTGCGAGCAGGATCTCGCGCGTGGCCTTTTGCTTCGGCGTTTCGTTTTTCGACATCAGTTTCTCCCAAGGGAACTTTTGTTGGGCCCTCGAGCCCCGGAACGGCCGGAGGGCGATACAGCGTGACACTTGACCCAATGCGCTTGGCGGTTTTGTTCGCCCGCTCTTCTGACTACCGGAGTTATCGCCCGGCGGCTCGTCCGCCGTCAACGGGCGGTTGCTTGCTCAAGACCCCTCTATCGAAGCTTCGTGACGGCGGTTTGACCGCCGTCACGACACTGTGTGGATATCCTGGATCAGGCCGACTCGGCCTCGAGAGTCTTGCGGATTTTCTCGATCATCTCGTCGATATGGCTCTTCTCTGCCACCAGCGGCGGGGCGATGCAGGCCGTATCCCCGGTCCATTTGATGTGGAGCCCGTTCCAGAACATCTTCTTCTGGAGCTCGTTGCCCCGCAAGCCCGGCGCCTTGGCTGCCTTGACATCGATGGCGCCGAACAGGCCGTAGCCCCGGATGTCGGTGACGAGTGGGATGTCCTTGAGGCTCCAGAGCTGATCGAGGAAGTAGGGAGAAAGCTTAGCCGCATTCTCGAAGAGCTTTTCCTTGCGATAGATCTCCATCGTTGCGAGTCCTGCAGCGCAGGCCGCCGGATGACCCGAGTAGGTGTAGCCGTGGAAGAACTCGATCATGCCGGGGGCGGCCTTCTCGACCACCGTCTCGTAGATCTCGTCCCTGACGGCGACGGCGCCCATCGGCTGAGCACCGTTGGTCAGGGCCTTGGCCATGGTCATGATGTCGGGGGTGACACCGAAGGCCTGGGCGGCGAAGGCATGGCCGAGCCGGCCGAAGCCGCAGATCACCTCGTCGAAGACGAGCAGGATGCCGTGCTTGTCGCAGATCTCCCGTAGACGCTCGAGATAGCCCTTGGGCGGCACGAGACAGCCGGTCGAGCCTGCGACCGGCTCGACGAACACCGCGGCGATCGTGCCGGGACCATAGGTCATGGCGATGCGCTCGAGGTCGTCGGCGAGCTCGACGCCCATGTGCTCGCCCTGGCCGCGCTGGAACTTGTTCTCGGGCACATGCGTGTGCCGCATCAGCGTCACATAGGGCATGACGCCGGGGAAGCTCTCGCGGTTGCGGACCATGCCGGAGAGGGAGACGCCGCCGATGTTCACACCGTGGTAGGCGCGCTCCCTCGAGACGAAACGATGTCGCTTATGGTCGCCGCGGGCGCCGTGATAGGCCATCACCATCTTGACGGCCGTGTCGATCGATTCCGATCCCGAGTTGGTGAAGAAGACGTGGTTGATCGGATCGGGCGTCAGCTTCGCGACCTCCTTGGCGAGCGCGAAGGTGCCCGGATGGCTCATTTGGAAGGGCGCCGAGTAGTCGTTGGTCAGGAGCTGCTTGTGGACGGCGTCGGCGATCTCCTTGCGGCCATGGCCGCAGGCGACATTGAAGAGAGCCGAGGATGCATCGAGGATCTTCCCGCCTTTGTGGTCCCAGTGATAGACACCCTCGCTCTTGACGATGAGGCGCGGCTCGGACTTGAAGTCCCGGTTGGCCGTGAACGGCATCCAATGCTCTTCGAGCGAGTTTGCCGTGAATTGTGATCCGCCGAGCTCCATGGGGTGTCCTCCGATTGTCGGGCGTGGCCTGAGACCGGCATGCCTCAACGGCGTTTGCTATGCAAGGCGAGGTCGCCGGAGCTTGCCTCGGTCATCTGTTGACGATAGCGTGCCGTTTGGACCTAACCTAGCGCCAAGACCCTCGGCCGAGTGGGACCAGAGATGCGGGATTTGCTCCTCCACCTGCAGCCGTCGGCGCAGACCAGCCTGCAGTCGCAGATCCGCGAGAAGCTTGTCTCGGCTATCCTCGGCGGCCAGCTTTCCGCCGAGGAGCGGTTGCCATCGAGCCGGCATCTCGCCAAGGCGCTCGGCGTCTCGCGCAACACCGTGACACTCGCCTATCAGGGACTGATGGATGACGGCTTCCTGATCGGCAAGGAGCGCAGCGGCTACTATGTCAACGCCGAGGCGGTCGATTTCAAGCCGCCTGACGCCAAACATCCGACGGGCGCGGGCATCGACTGGGCGAGCCGCCTGACGGCCCGGCCGAGCCGGCAGGCCAACATCTCGAAGCCACTCGACTGGCAGAGCTACAGCTATCCCTTCATCTACGGCCAGGTCGACCACAACCTCTTTCCGATCAACGAGTGGCGCGAGTGCGCGCGCGAGGCGCTCGGCAAGCGCTGGCTCGGAACCTGGACCAACGATACCTGGGCCCACGACGATCCGCTGCTGGTGGAGCAGATCCGACGGCGCATCCTGCCGCGCCGTGGCATCATGGCGTCGGAGGACGAGATCCTGGTGACGCTCGGCGGCCAGAACGGGCTCTTTCTGGCAGCTAGTCTGCTGGTCGGCCGCTCCACCCGCGTCGTCATGGAGGAGCCCGGCTTCGCCGACGTTCGCAACATCTTCCGCTTGCAGTCGGACCAGGTGACGCTGCAGCCCGTCGACGATGGCGGGCTCGTCGTTTCGCCGACGCTGAATGCGGCGCAAGTGGTGTTCGTGACGCCCAGTCATCAGTCGCCGACGACGGCGACGATGCCGCTCGATCGCCGGCTGGCATTGCTGAAGCTTGCCAGCCAGCGGGACATCGTCGTGATCGAGGACGACTACGAGTTCGAGACCAACTACGTCAACGAACCCTGTCCGGCGCTGAAGTCGCTCGATGACGACGGCCGCGTGATCTATGTCGGCTCGTTCTCCAAGACGCTGTTCCCGGGACTGCGTCTCGGCTTCCTGGTTGGACCCAAGCCGTTCATCGAGGAGGCCAGAGCCTTGCGGCGGCTCATGGTCAGGCATGCGCCGAACAACAACCAGCGCACGGCTGCGCTCTTTCTGTCGCTCGGCCATCACGATACCCTGATCCGGCGTCTGCACCGGGCCTACCGGACGCGCTGGGAGATCATGGGCGAGGCCCTGAAGCGCTACATGCCGGGCTCCACCCGCACACCGAGCTTCGGCGGCACGTGCTACTGGGTCAGGGGGCCGGACGGTCTCGACAGCGAGGAGTTGGCCGTGCGCGCAAAGGAGAGATCGGTGCTGATCGAGCCGGGCCGGGTCCACTTCGGGGCCGAGCCGGCGCCGCGCTCCTATTTCCGGCTGGGCTTCTCCTCGATCGAGGAGCGCCGGATCGAGCCAGGGATCAAGATCGTTGCCGAGCTGGTCTCGGCGAGACCCGGAGGCGGCTTCCGGTCGCAATGAGCACCTCATCCGCCGCAGCCGGCTCGATCGGTCTCCGTGACAACCGGTTGCTCGCGGTCCTGCTCGTTTGCGGAGCCTGCTTCTGCGCCACCTCGCAGGACAGCTTGATGAAGTATCTGAGTGGCGGCTATCCGTTCCACCAGCTGTTGACGATCCGCTCCGTCGCGGCGATCCCGATCATCCTGGCGATCATCTCCTCGACGACTGGGCTGCGGTCGATCCCGACGCGGCATCTCCTCCGCGTGCTGCTGCGCGGTGCGGTTCTGTTCGTCGGCTTCATGTCGTTCTCGCTCGCCTATGCCGCCATGCCGCTCGCCGACGTGGTGACCATCTACTTCACGATGCCCTTCATCGTCGCGGCACTCTCGCCTCTGGTGCTCGGCGAGACGGTCGGCCTAGAGCGCTGGCTGATGATTGGGCTCGGCTTTCTCGGCGTCGTCGTCATGCTGCAGAAGGATGCGAGCCTGGCCGAGCCGAGCTCGATCCTCGCGGCATTTGGCCGACCGTCGGCGCTGCTCGCCCTGCTTTCCGCGACCTGCTACGCGATCGGCCAGCTGATGAGCCGCTCACTCGCTCGTGATGTCGCGCCGGCCGTCAGCTCCTTCTACCAGAACCTCATCTATCTGGGTGCGAGCCTGGCCATGGCTCTCGGCTTTGCGCTGGCTCCGATCGATGGCGTCGCCGACAAGAGCCTCGCTTTCCTGGCTCATCCCTGGCTGGTGCCGCCGGTGGGCGATCTGCACATTCTTCTCGGCATCGCTGTGCTCGGCTCCCTGGCGATGCCCCTGTTCTCGACCGCCTACCGATACGGCGAGGCGAGCTTCGTCGCCTCCTTCGAGTATTCGGGAATGTTCTGGGCCGTGCTTTATGGACTCCTGCTGTTCGGCGACGTGCCGAGCCTCGCCACCTGGATCGGCTCGGCGACCGTCATCGGGGCCGGCTTGTTGATGCTCGCCCTCGATCGCAGAAGACGGCAGAGGCGACGCCCATGAGTCGTCCGGACCGATCGGTCGTGGCCGTCCTCACCATTCTGTCGGCGGCGGCCATTACCTCGGTCCAGGACGTCCTCATCAAATGGATCAGCGGCGACTATCCGTTCCACCAGATGCAGGCCATTCGCTGCCTCGCGGCCATGCCGATCGTCGTCTTCGCGCTGTTGTGGAACGAGCCGATCCAGCGCCTCTGGGCCGAAGGCTGGCGGCAGAGCCTCGGTCGCGGGCTGATCTATGCCATCGCCAGCGTATGCTTCTACCTGACGGCGACGGCGATGCCGTTTGCCGAGGCCGTCGCGATCTATTTCACGATGCCGCTCCTCGTCGCGGCACTCGCCGGCCGCGTTCTCGGCGAATGGGTGCCGGTCCACCGCTGGGTCGCCGTGGTGCTCGGCTTCGCCGGGATTCTCGTCATGCTCCGGCCGGGCTTCCGCGTCTTCGAGCCGGCGGCGCTCGTCGGCCTGCTGTGCGCGCTGCTCTATGCCGTCGGTCATTTGTTGACGCGCCGCATGGGGCTTCAGGTCTCGACCTCGGTCCTCGCGGTGCACCAGAACGTCATGTATCTGGCAAGTGCGATCCTCATATCTTTGGTCTTCGGCTGGGGCGGGTTCGAGATGACGAGCCATCCCAGTCTCGCCTACGTGTCGCGGCCCTGGGTCTGGCCGAGCCTGGAGGACGCGCTGTTCATCATGTTCCTGGGCGCCTCGACCGGCCTGCTCATGGTGCTCTTCACGCTGGCCTACCGGCTGGCCGACTCGAGCTTCGTGGCGCCGTTCGAGTACTCGGCCATGTTCTGGGCGGTGGTCACGAGCTACGTTATCCTGGGTGAGTTCGCTGACCTGATGTCCTTCATCGGCATGGCGATGATCGTCGGGGCGGGGCTGTTCATGCTCGTCATGGACCGGTATATGGGTGCAAGGCGGCCTTCAGAACCTGCAATACGTGGCTCCGAGACGGCTCGGCAACTGGACCTACCCGGTCCCGTCGCGCGGCCGGTATGGCCGAGACAGATCGCGCGCGCCGTATCGCTGGCGCGGCCTCAAGGGAGACGATGACATCATGCTGATCGGCGTGCCGAAGGAGATCAAGAATCACGAGTATCGCGTCGGCATGACGCCGGTCTCGGTGCGGGAGGCGGTCCATCAGGGCCACAAGGTGATGGTGGAGAAGAATGCCGGCGGTGGGATCGGTGCCGCCGACGCCGACTATGAGAAGGCCGGTGCGGCCATCATCGACACGCCGGCCGAGATTTTCGCCAAGGCCGACATGATCGTGAAAGTGAAGGAGCCGCAGGCGGTCGAGCGCGCCATGCTGCGCGAGGGCCAGATTCTCTATACCTATCTGCATCTGGCGCCCGATCCGGAGCAGACCAAGGATCTCGTCAAGTCGGGCGCCGTGTGCATTGCCTATGAGACGGTGACGGGTCCGCGTCCGGGCTCGCTGCCCTTGCTCGCGCCGATGAGCCAGGTGGCCGGGCGCATGTCGATCCAGTCCGGTGCACACTGCCTCGAGAAGGCGCAGGGCGGCCGCGGCGTGTTGCTCGGCGGCGTGCCGGGCGTTGCTCCGGCAAAAGTGGTCGTGCTGGGCGGTGGCGTCGTCGGCACCAATGCCGCGGCGATGGCGCTGGGCCTCGGCGCCGACGTCGTCGTCATCGAGAAGAGCCCGGACCGGATGGAGGAGCTCGTCGCCCGCTTCGGCACGGGCCTGAAGACGCTCTACTCGACCCAGGGCGCGGTCGAGGACGAGTGTGCGGAGGCCGACCTCGTGATTGGCGGAGTGCTCATCCCGGGTGCCGCCGCGCCGAAGCTCGTGACCAAGAAGATGCTGAAAGACTGGAAGCCGGGCTCGGTGCTCGTCGACGTGGCCATCGATCAGGGGGGCTGCGCGGAAACCTCGAAGGCGACGACCCACGCCGAGCCGACCTATGTGGTCGACGGTGTCATCCATTACTGCGTCGCCAACATGCCGGGCGGCGTCGCTCGCACCTCGACCTACGCGTTGAACAACGTGACCTTACCGCTCGCCCTGCAGATTGCCGGCAAGGGCTACAAGCAGGCCCTGATCGACAATCCGCATCTGCGCGCGGGCCTGAACGTCTATAAGGGCAAAGTCACCTACAAGGCCGTCGCCGACGATCTCGGCTACAGCTATGTCGAGGCCGAGAAGGCGCTGGCTGCCTAGGAGGCTGCCACGACCACTGCGGCATCAGATATGCGAGGCGCGCCGGCCTATGTGACCGGCGCGCTCTGTATTTGTGGCGGTGTCACGCTCTTCAACGTCGTCGACGTCATCATCAAGCTTTTGAGCGCCGGCTATCCGCTCTATGAGTTCGCGCTCATTCGCGCGGCGGCGACCTTGCCGCTGCTCGGGCTCTACCTGGCGCGAGACGGCGGATTGACGGCGCTCGGCATGCAGCGACGCGATCTGGGACTGATCCTTCTCCGCAGCGTGCTGCTGTTCGCCGGCAGCATCTTTTTCGGTCTCAGTCTTGCGGCAATGGTCATTGCCGATGTCGTGTCGATCTATTTCATCATGCCGCTGATCGTGGCGGCCGCCGCGGGGCCCGTGCTTGGCGAGGCCGTTCCGCTCTATCGCTGGGCGGTGATGCTGGTGGGTTTCCTGGGCGTTCTCGTCATCGTGCAGCCAGGCTCGGGAGTGTTCGAGCCGGCCGCATTGCTGGCGCTGTCGGCGGCCTGCGTCGAAGGTTTCGCGCAACTCATCGCGCGGCTGGTGCCGACGGTCCGCACCTCGGCCATCGCCTTCTATCAGGGCGCTGTCTTTGTGTTGGGATCGCTGCTCCTGACGCTGATCTTCGCGGGAGGAGGCTTCGAAAGCGGTCTGCATCCGAGCCTCGCCTTCCTGACAAGAGGCTGGGTGACGCCGTCCGCAAACGACTTCCTCATCATGCTGGCGGCAGCTCCACTATCGGCCATTGCCATGTCGCTCTACGTGCATGGCTACAAGGTCGCGCCAGCAAGCTTCGTCACCTCGTTCGAGTATACGGGCATTCTCTGGGCGGCCGTGCTCGGCTTCATCTTCTTCGCAGATGTGCCCGTCTGGACGACCTGGGCCGGCGCTGCGATCGTCATTGCCGCAGGGCTCTACATGCTTCGCCGCGACAGCAAGGCCGGCCTATTGTAGGGTTCTCACCCAGCCAACTCTCCGGGAGGATCACATGACCACGACGACCGGCACCGCCAAGGGCACCAAGCTCATCGACAACGACCGCGTCACCGTCTGGGAGTGGAGCTTTCCGAAGCCCGGCGACAACACCGGCTGGCACCGGCATGGCCACGACTATGTCGTAGTCCCGACCATGGATGGGCGTCTGAAGATCGTCACCGAGCAGGGCGAGAGCTTCGCCGATATGAAGGCCGGGGCCCCCTATTTCCGTCAGGAAGGTGTCGAGCACGACGTCATCAATGCGAGCGCGGGCGCATACGCCTTCATCGAGATCGAGCTCAAGAAGTAGGATTCTCGATGCGCCGCTTCGTTCCCTTCGGCACGCACTGGGCGATGGGCATCGAGTTGCCCTATTCCTTCGGCGTCATCGATCACGGCGAATTCTGGAGCTGTGGGCAATGCCCGCTGGATCTCGACGTGAACGTTCGCGCGCCCGGCGATCTCGAGACGCAGCTCAAGATCGTGGCCGGCTACATTCGCGATCAGTTCACGCCCTATGGCCTGCCACCGGCACGCATCGCCAAGCTTGTCGCCTACATCGTCGGTGACGCTACCGATCTCGAGATGACGAAGCGCGTGCTGTCCGAAGCGCTTGGTGCGTCTCCGCTTATCCTGGCGGTAGGGGTGCCGCATTTCTACTATGCCGGTATGCGCGTCGAGATCGATGTTTACGGTACAACTGAGGGCGCCAAGCGCGGGCTTGCGCACCGCGAGGCCTCCGATTTTGCGACCGTCGACCCCGCCTCGGTGTTGTCGACGCGACTCTACGTGTCTGCGGATGACGATCCCAATCCGGCCGCCACCTCGGCTGCGAACGCGTTCGGCCATGATGTCGGCGCAGCGATCCGCGTCGGCCTGCCGGCTGCCGCCGATGTGCTCGCCGATGTCGTGGAGGTTCCGGGCACGAAGGCCAGCGTCGAGATCGTCGATAGGCCCGATGGCATCCGGCAAGTCCGCCGCGAGGCCGGACGTTTTCTGTCGGTTCTCGGGCGCTCGACGGTTCCCGGACGGCCGGTGCCGGAGCAGACGCGCGCAATCATGGAGGCCCACAAGAGCTTCTTGCACGCGGCCGGCCTCGATTTCTCCGATGTCGTCAAGCAGCAGACTCACTATGTCGGCTCCTCGGCGGCCGAGGACCTCTACGCCAACATGCGCATCCGCAACGGCTACTACGCAAAGCCCGGCCCGGCTTCGACAGGTCTTGCGGTCTATGGCTTCGTCGATCCAGCGAGCGCGATCACGATCGAGCTCTTGGCGGTGAGGCGGTGACTCCGGTATCTGCCATTTGCGTCACGGCGCCCGCCGGCCGTTTCTTCAGCGCATGCTCGAGAAGTATCAAGCGATCGTTGCCCCAGTAGGGCCGACCGTCCAACCTGAAAGTCGGCACGCCGAACACCCCGTTGGCAACAGCTTCATCGAGCACGCTCGCCTCGCGCTCTCGCGTGTGAGGATCGGCGCGCGCTTGCTCAAAGGCGGTCTCCGAGAGTCCTGCAGCCAAGGCTAGGTCGGCAAGATCCGTTGCCTCGATCGGACGGCTCTCGATGAAGATCGCCTGGAAGAGCCGCTTGCTGAACGGCACGAGCCTGCCGCACGCCTCCGCCGCAAAGCACCCGTGAGTGATGTAGGGCGGGTCACATCGGAAATGCACGGGCTCCACGAACGGGACACCATAGTAGTCCGCCCAGCACTTGGCGTCGTACTCGCGGTAGGACCAGGCATATTGACCTGAGAGCAACTGTTCCGACAGGAACGGGTCGGAGCCGTTGCGGGCGAGAATGGCGTGATTGTTGAGGGGCTTCCAGACGAAGGTGCAGCCGGTCCGTTCGGCGATCGCGTCGAGCTGGGTCGAAGCCAGATAGGAATAGCGACTCGTCGGCGAGAAATAGAAGTCGACCTGCATGACGAGCTCCGTTCCGAAATCAGGCGAACATGGTTCCGCGCAACGGGCCAATCAAGTCCCAGAGTGGCTCAGGCGTACGCCTGCAAATCCGCTGCGCGCCTTCCTGATCCTGCCGTATTCGAGTCAGTCTCCCCCGACCTGATAGCCTGCCCGTGGTCTGCGTCGCCCTCGATTCAGAAGATGTCCTCAGGCAGACGCCGCGCGAGCCAGTCTCCGCCGGCGAGTGCTCACTGGTGCACGCCAATTCAATCAACTGGTCCTTTCATGAGGCCAGCGCGCGGCTTAGCAGTGACGGCAATTCCCCCGCTCCCACCCCGAGGACCCCCAATGCCCAAAATGTCCGCTTCCGAGGCCTTCGTCGAGACACTCGTCGCCCACGGCGTCAAGGACGTCTTCGGCATCGTCGGCTCCGCCTACATGGACGCGCTCGACCTCTTCCCGACGGCCGGCATCCGCTTCATCCCGACCGTGCACGAGCAGGGTGCCGGCCACATGGCGGACGGCTATTCGCGCGTCTCCGGCAAGCACGGCGTCTGCATCGCTCAGAACGGGCCGGGCATCACGAATTTCGTGACCTCCACCGCAGCAGCCTTCTGGGCGCATTCGCCCGTCGTCGTCATCACGCCCGAGACCGGCTCGGGTACCATGGGTCTCGGCGGCTTCCAGGAGACCGAGCAGCTGCCAATCTTCTCCAAGATCACGAAATATCAGGCGCATGTGTCGAAGCACCCGCGCATGGCGGAGCTGACCGCCCGCTGCTTCGACATGGCGATGAGCGAGCGCGGACCGACCCAGCTCAACATCCCCCGCGACAATTTCTATGGCGAGGCCGAGTACGACATTCCGCAGCCCAAGCAGATCCGTCGCGGGCCCGGCGACGACGAGAGCCTGGACGAGGCCGCGGACCTTCTCGCCAAGGCGAAGTTCCCGGTCATCGTGTCCGGCGGCGGCGTCATCATGTCGGATGGCATGAAGGAATGCGTCGATCTTGCCGAGACGCTGAACGCGCCAGTCGTCAACTCTTACCTCCACAACGACTCGTTCCCCTCCGACCATCCTTTGTGGACCGGCTCCCTCGGCTATCAGGGCTCGAAGGCGGCGATGAAGCTGATCGCCCAGGCGGACGTGGTGCTGGCGCTCGGCACGCGGCTTGGTCCGTTCGGTACGCTGCCCCAGCACGGCCTCGACTACTGGCCGAAGAACGCCAAGATCATCCAGGTCGACAGCGACCATCGCATGCTCGGCCTCGTGAAGCAGATCTCCGTCGGCATCGTCGGCGATGCGAAGGCGGCGGCCAAGTCGCTGACCTACCGCCTCGCCAACCGCAAGCTCGCGGCCTCGGCAAATGCGGACACCCGCATGAAGGAGGTCAAGAAACAGAAGGATGCCTGGGAAAAGGAGCTCTCGGCTTGGACAGCGGAAAAGGATGACTGGTCGAAAGAGGTCTCCAAGGGGTCGCCCTACATGCATCCGCGCCAGATGCTGCGCGAGCTCGAGAAGGCGATGCCGGACAACGCCATGGTCTCGACCGATATCGGCAACATCTGCTCGGTCTCGAACTCCTATCTTCGCTTCAAGAAGGCGCCGTCGATGTTTGCCGCCATGAGCTTCGGCAATTGCGGCTATGCGCTTCCCACCATCATCGGCACCAAGGTCGCCAATCCGAAGCGGCCGGCGGTCGCTTATGTCGGTGACGGCGCCTGGGGCATGAGCTTCGGCGAGATCCTGACCTGCGTGCGCGAGGACATTCCCGTCACCGCCGTCGTCTTCCACAACAAGCAGTGGGGGGCGGAGAAGAAAAACCAGGTCGACTTCTACGACACGCGCTTTCTCGGCGTGAACCTCACCAATCCGAGCTTCGCGGAAGTCGCCCGCTCGATGGGTGCCCAGGGCGTCGTTGTCGACAAGCTCGGCGATGTCGGCGAGGCGCTCGACAAGGCGTGCGACGCGCAAAAGAAGGGCAAGACCACAGTCATCGAGATGATGGTTACACAAGAGCTCGGCGATCCCTTCCGGCGCGACGCGCTCAAATACCCGCAGCGTCTCCTAAAGAAATACGCACACACGAACGTCGCCTCGTGAGCTGAGGGAGGATCGGCGCGGTGGACACCACCTCGATCCTCTCCCTCGGACCGGCCGCAGCACTGTATCTTCTCGCGTTGATGGCCGTCGCGGCGTTTGCTCGCGGCTATTCAGGATTTGGTGCGCCGGCTCTGCTCGTCACAGGCGGCTCACTCGTTGCGGCACCTCAGAAGCTCGTACCGCTCGTTCTGTTGCTTGATGTGATCGCGAGCGTCGTGCAGCTGCGCGGAGTCCTCTCGGACATCGCGTGGCGGCGTCTGTGGCTGTTGCTCTTGAGCTCTGCAGTCGGGACGCCGCTCGGCGTACAGGCGCTCAGGCACTTCGATCCCGATGCGGCGCGCGTCGTCGTCGCAGTCTACGTCGTCACGATCTCGGTGGCCTTGCTCTGGGGTTGGCGGCTGACGCGTCTGGTGGGTGATGCCGGCATGCTCGTGCTCGGCTTTCTCTGCGGTTTCGTCACCGGTCTCATAGCCATGGGTGGCATGGTCGTCGTCACCTTCCTGACCGCGGACGGCACGAAGCCGGCGGCGCTGCGCGCGACACTGATCGCCTACTTCCTGCCGCTGGACGGCTTCGCCGTGCTCCTCTTCATGCGCGAAGGCGCCTACGACGCCGACGGCCTGACGGCCGTCGCAATCGCCGTTCCGATCCTCTTGGTTGGCATCTGGCTCGGTGGCCGTCATTTCCTGTCGGCGTCGCCCGAGCAGTTCCGGCGCTACACGCTGGGATTCCTCATCGTCCTCGCCATGGCGGCGTTTGTACGCGCCCTGCTCGGATGAGTGGGCGGAGATTTGTCCTGGCCCTGCCGGGCGACATGCCGTGCATGGCCGCCTTGCCCGCCCGAGATAGGCACCGGCCCGCCGCGGCGGTAAGCAAGGAGATCGCCGTCGCGATACGTCGGAACGGATGCACCAAGCCCAAGCCAGTTTCAGCATTGCCGACCGCAGCAGGTCCGGCATCATCTTTGTCCTGCTAGGGGTGATTGCTTTCACGGTCCAGGATGTCATCGTCAAGTTCCTGAGCGGCGACTACTCCATTCATCAGATCGTGCTGTTCCGCTGCCTGGGTGCGCTGCCCTTCGTCTCGGCACTTTTCCTCTACGAGGGTGGAATTCGAGCGCTTCGGGTTCTGCCGCTCGGTCGTGTCACGCTGCGAAGCGTCATCCAATACCTCTCCTACATGCTCTGGTTTCTATCTCTCGGCGCCATGTCGATCGCCGATGCACTCGCTATCGGCTTCGTCTCGCCGCTCATCATCACGGCCCTGTCGGCGCTCGTCCTCGGCGCGCGGATCGGCCTTGGCCGCTGGCTCGCGATCGTTGCAGGCTTTGCCGGCGCCATCGTCATGCTGCGTCCTGGCTTCGGCGTGTTCGAGCCGGCGGCGCTGCTCGTGCTGGCTTCCGCGGTCTGCTACGCGGTGAGCGCGATCCTGACGCGCAGGCTCGGAGCGACGGTGTCGAGCGCGGCGATGTCGCTGCATTCGCTCATGCTTGCCATGCTGCTCAGTGGGCTTGCCGGATGGTTCGCCAACGGCATTCCACTCGAGGACGGTAGCCATCCGAGCCTGCAGCTGATGTTCCGGGCATGGAAGTGGCCGGAAGCAACGGACGCCGCGTTGATGCTGTCGGCCGGGGTTGCCGCAGGCGCTGGCATGATTGCAGTGGCCCAAGCTTATCGCATCAGCCTGCCCGCGGTGATCGCGCCTTTCGAATACACGGCGATGATCTGGGCTCTTCTGGCCGGCTATGTGTTCTGGAGCGCCGTGCCCGACGTCCTCTCGATTGCCGGCACCATTTTCATCATCGGCGCCGGTCTCTACATTGCGATCTGCGAGGGTGTTCGTCGTCCGGATCGGCGCACAGCCAAGCAGACCTAAAGCTGTTGTCCGCCCGGTGGCCTGCGTTGACTGACGGCCAGCGCCACCGCTCCCACCATCAGCAAGCTCGCCAGCAGGAAGGGTGCACCGGGCAGATGCAGTCCGCCGGTGCCGCTGATGGCCCAGGAGAAGAACAGAGGAAACATCGCCGGGCCGATCAGATTGGCGACGCCCGTCAGCGAGGAGGTCGCGCCTTGCAGCTTGCCCTGCTCGGTCTCGCCGACCTCGCGGGTCATGAGCGCCTGCAGCGCCGGATTGGCAATGCCCCAGAAGCCCATGATCGGAATGCCGGCGAGCGCCAGGGTGCCCGTCGGCGCCAGGCCATAGATTGCGAAGCCGACCATGCCGCAGATCGTGCCCAAGATCAGGGCCTTCGCCTCGCCGAGCGCTTTGACGATTGGCCCGACGAGCCCGCCTTGCACGATCATCGAGGAGATGCCGACGGCGGCGAGCGTCAGCCCGACCTCGCGCGTCCCCCAGCCGAAGCGATAGCCGGCATAGAGAACGAAAGTCGACGGCAGCACGACATGGGCGAGATCGCCGAGGAATTTGATGGCCGCGTAGCGCGCCAGGCCAGCATTGTGAATGAGGCCGATGGCACCGATCGGGTTGGCCGCTTTCAGTTTGAAGGGGCTACGCTTCGCGGGCGATAGCGATTCGGGCAAAACAAGCAGACCATAAAAGAAATTGGCGAGACTGAGGCCCGCCGCTACCCAGAACGGCAATCGGGGGTCCTGGTCGCCAAGCAGCCCACCGATCGCCGGACCGAGCACGAAACCGACACCGAAAGCCGCGCCGATCATGCCGAAGGCCTTGGCGCGCTTGGCGGGTTCCGTCACGTCGGCGATATAAGCAAACGCCGCTGAGAAGCTCGCAGAGGTGATGCCGGAGAGCAGCCGGCCGATGAACAGCCAAATCAGATTGGGTGCGAGTGCCATCAGCACATAGTCGAGGCCCATGCCGAGGTTGGAGAGGAGGATCACCGGCCGGCGGCCGTACCTGTCGGAAAGCGAGCCGAGCACGGGCGCGAACAGGAACTGCATCAGCGCCCAGGCGAAGCCGAAGAGGGCATAGATCTCGGCTCCCTTGGCATCATCGCCCCCCATGAAGGCGACGACGAGCGGCGGCAGCACCGGGATGATCAGCCCGAGCGCCATCATGTCGAGAAGCACCGTGATCCAGACGAAGATCAGTGCGGCCGTACGGCGGGGTGGCGGTCCGGGTCGGACGGTCATGAGCGGCTCTGGCTTGTTGCGGCCGCTCCTTCTACGCTACGTCACCCGAGCTGGCGAGTATGACATTCGTCAGGCAGGGGATTAAACTCATGACACGCATCATCGTACCCGCGCGGCAAGGACGTGCTGTCGAGCTTTCGAGGGGACAGCGACTTCGCGTCATCACACCCCAAGGCAATCAGGCGGTAGACTTCTTCGCATTCGCCGCGGGCAACATGAGCGAGTGGCTGTCGGTGCCGCATACGTGGTCCGGAACGTTCCGGATGCGACTGAGCGAGGGCGACGACCTGCTCTCCTGTTTCCGCCGGCCGCTGCTGCGCTTTGCCGAAGACGGCGCAAACGGGTTGCACGACTTGACCTTCTCGGCTTGCGATCAATTCCGCTACGAGCAATTCGGGCATCACGCACCACATGCCAACTGTGCCGACAATCTCGGGACGGCATTGCGGCGACTGGGGCTCGCCGCTCCGCTCGTTCCGCATCCGATCAATTTCTTCACGAGCTCACGGATCGAGCCGGACGGGCGCATCGTCTCCCCGTCGATCGATATCCCGCCGGGCGCCTTCGTCGAGCTGGAAGCGCTGAGTGACGTCATCGCCGTCGCCTGCGCGTGCCCTTTCGACGTCTGGCTCGACGGCTGGACCGTCCAAGACAAGCCGCCCGTCCCGAGCGAGATCGTGTTGGAGGTGGATTGAGGATGGCAGCCTGATACGGTGAGCGACATGATCGACAAGCTCGAACTGCTGCTGGCGCTCGCCAAGGAACGTCACTTCGGCAAGGCGGCCGGGGCGGCGGGCATCTCACAGCCGACGCTGTCGTCCGCCGTCAAGAGCCTCGAGGAAAGCCTGGGCGTGGTGCTCGTCGAGCGCGGCTCGCGTTTCCGTGGCTTTACGCCCGAGGGCGAGCGCGTGCTCGAATGGGCGCGGCGCATGGTGGCGGATGCGCGTGCCATGCGGGCAGAGGTCGATGCGCTCCGGCGGGGCGTCGCCGGACATTTACGGATCGGAGTCGTGCCGACGGCGCTTCCCTTCGTCACCGAGCTGACCGTTCCGTTCCATGCCGGCTACCCCGAGACGCGAGTCACCGTCATGTCGATGACGTCGATCGGCATTCTCTCCGAGATGGAGAATCTCGAGCTCGACCTTGGCCTGTCCTACATCGACAACGAGCCAGTCGGCCGTTTCCAGACGCTCCCCCTGTATGTCGAGCGCTATGCGCTGCTGGTGGCGCCGGGGAGCCCCTTGGCCGGGCGACCGTCCCTGAGTTGGGCGGAGGCGGCAGGGCTCCCGCTCTGCCTCCTCACACCCGACATGCAGAACCGCCGCATCATCGACCGGCAATTGCGGGAAGCAGGCGGCGTGCCCGCGCCGACCTTTGAAAGCAACTCGATGCTCACGCTCTACACTCATGTCCGCAGCGGCGCCTGGGTCTCGATCATCCCCTCCCGCCTTGCCGAGAGCCTCGACAGCCCGGGGGCATTGAAGGCGATCCCGCTCGTCGAGCCGGACGTGACGCATGTGATCGGCTTGATCTACCCGGGGCGCGAACCGCTGCCTCCGCTCCTGGGGGCGTTTGTCGCAACAGCAAAAAAGTCAGTAAAATCAAATAGAAGATAGGCGAGTGGGTGCCCGCAATCGATAGGGATTTCCCGACTGACCGGCAATGTTTCGATTTGAAATTCCTATCGATTGACGAGTCCAGGCGCTTGAATTCGGAGGTGATTTTGACGATCCTGAGGGCTGGAGTTCTGCTGCCTCGAGGAGCTGATGGGACGCACAGAGCCGTGGAGTGAGAGCCGGGCGCGTGAGGTGATCGCCGTCCATGCCGAGGGCGAGGGCCCGCTACTGCCGATGCTGCACGCCTTGCAGGAGACCTTTGGCCATGTGCCGAAGGAGGTCGTGCCGCTGGTTGCCGAGGCCCTCAACCTGTCACGTGCGGAGGTGCACGGGGTCGTGACGTTCTATCACGACTATCGGAGCGCACCTCCTGGCAGGCATGTGATCAAACTCTGCCGGGCGGAAGCGTGCCAATCGATGGGCTGCGAGTCGTTGGTCGAGCGGGCCGAGGCGAGGCTGAACGTCAAATGCGGCTCGACCAGCGCCGATGGGCGTGTAACGCTCGAGCCGGTGTACTGCCTGGGGCTTTGCGCGACGGCGCCCTCTGCTCTGGTTGATGGGCGCGTCGTCGGCCGGTTGAACGCCGAGAAGCTCGACGCCCTTCTCGATGAGGCGCAGCAATGACCGTCAAGATCCATGTGTCCCGGGATGCTGCGGCCATTGCCGTCGGTGCCGAGGATGTCGCTCAGACGATCGCCGCCGCAGCCAGGACGGCCAACGCGACGATCGCAATCAAGCGCACTTCGTCCAGGGGCCTGCTCTGGCTCGAGCCGCTCGTCGAAATCGAGGCGGGCGGAAAGCGCTACGGTTTCGGACCGGTTGCGCCTGGTGACATCGCCGGGCTCGTGCAATTGGGCCTGCTCGATCAGGCTAAGGTCGCCTCCATCAAGCACCCGCTCGCCATCGGCGAGGTCGAGAAACTTCCCTACCTGGCGCGTCAGACGCGCTTGACCTTTGCGCGTGCAGGCCTCACCGACCCCGTATCGCTCGAAGAGTATCGCGCCACCGGCGGCACGCGCGGTCTCGCCAAGGCGCTGTCGCTCGGTCCCGCCGGGACGGTGGCCGAGGTGATCGCTTCGGGACTCCGCGGACGCGGTGGTG
Organism: Hyphomicrobiaceae bacterium; assembly: GCA_041397825.1. Taxonomy (GTDB): domain Bacteria; phylum Pseudomonadota; class Alphaproteobacteria; order Rhizobiales; family Hyphomicrobiaceae; genus JANNSX01. Next base: position 80,846 of record JAWKVX010000006.1, on the reverse strand, counting down.
CCGGTTTTCCGACCGGCATCAAGTGGCGGACAGTGGCGGACAGCCCGGCACCGCAGAAATACATCGTCTGCAACGCGGACGAAGGCGACAGCGGCACCTTCGCCGACCGCATGCTGATGGAGGGCGATCCCTTCGCTCTGATCGAAGGCATGACAATTGCCGGTCTCGCCGTCGGCGCCACCAAGGGCTACATTTACGTCCGCTCGGAGTATCCCCATGCCATCGCTGCGCTGAACGCGGCCATCGGCATGGCGCGCAAGGCCAGGCTGCTCGGACCGGACGTCGCCGACAGCAAGCAGGGCTTCGATCTGGAAGTTCGAGTCGGCGCAGGTGCCTATGTCTGCGGCGAGGAGACGGCGCTGCTCGACAGCCTCGAGGGCAAGCGCGGCATCGTCCGCGCCAAACCACCGCTACCGGCCCACAAGGGTCTCTTCGGCAAGCCGACCGTCATCAACAACGTGCTCTCGCTTGCCGCCGTGCCGCACATTCTGGCCGACGGCGCCAAGACCTATGCCGATCTCGGCATGGGTCGCTCAAGGGGCACGATGCCGATCCAGCTCGCCGGCAACATCAAGCACGGTGGCCTCTACGAGACGGCCTTCGGCGTGACGCTGGGCGAGCTTGTCGACGACATCGGCGGCGGCACGGCCTCGGGCCGGCCGGTCAAAGCCGTGCAGGTCGGCGGCCCGCTCGGTGCCTATTTCCCGCGCGCCTTGTTCGATACGCCCTTCGACTACGAGGCCTTCGCGGCCAGGGACGGGCTCGTCGGCCATGGTGGCATCGTCGTCTTCGACGATACCGTCGATATGGCGCGCCAAGCCCGATTCGCGTTCGAGTTCTGCGCCATCGAGAGCTGCGGTAAGTGCACGCCCTGCCGGATCGGCGCCATTCGCGGTGCCGAGACCGTGCAGAAGATCATGGACGGCGACGGCTTGGAGACCAATCTCGCCCTCGTCGACGATCTCTGCAACACCATGAAGTTCGGATCGCTCTGTGCGCTGGGCGGCTTCACGCCGTATCCGGTCCGGAGCGCGATCCAGCATTTCCCGGAAGACTTCCGCCGCGTCAAGCGGCTGCAAGCTGCGGAGTGACGCCCATGTCTGCTGATGGCAACCCACGCCCGACGACGCTGATCGACGAGATCGACTATGGCACGCCGCTATCGAAGGCGGCCAAGACGGTCACTCTGACCATCGACGGCAGCCAGATCACTGTGCCCGAAGGAACCTCAATCATGCGGGCGGCCATGGAGCTCGGGACGAAAATCCCGAAGCTCTGCGCGACGGATTCTGTCGAGGCTTTCGGGTCCTACGGCTCTGTCTCTGCGAGATCGACGGGCGTGCCGGCACGCCGCATCCTGCCGACGCCCGTTGCCGAGGGTATTGTCGTCCACACCCAAACGCCCCGTCTCAAGGCGCTGCGCAAGGGAGTCATGGAGCTCTACATCTCCGACCATCCGCTGGATTGCCTGACCTGCGCCGCCAATGGCGACTGCGAGCTCCAGGACATGGCCGGCGCCGTAGGCTTGCGCGACGTCCGCTATGGTTATGACGGCGACAACCACGTCTTCGCCAAGAGCAACGGCTCCGAGAATTTCCGCTGGATGCCGAAGGACGAGAGCAATCCCTATTTCACCTACGATCCCTCGAAGTGCATCGTCTGCAACCGCTGTGTCCGCGCCTGCGAGGAGGTTCAAGGCACCTTTGCGCTGACGATCTCGGGCCGCGGCTTCGAGAGCCGCGTCTCGCCCGGAATGTCGGAGAGCTTCTTCGAGTCCGAATGCGTCTCCTGCGGCGCCTGTGTGCAGGCGTGTCCAACGGCGACTCTCTCCGAGAAATCACTGATCGAGATCGGCCAGCCGGAGCACTCGGTGGTCACGACCTGTGCCTATTGCGGTGTCGGCTGTTCCTTCAAGGCGGAGATGCGCGGCGAGGAGGTCGTGCGCATGGAGCCCTACAAGGACGGTAAGGCCAATCGCGGCCATTCCTGCGTCAAAGGCCGCTTCGCCTGGGGCTATGCCACCCATCGCGAGCGCATTCTGAAGCCGATGGTGCGCGACAAGATCACGGACCCCTGGCGCGAGACGAGCTGGGAGGAGGCGATTGGGCGCGCCGCCTCCGAGTTCAAGCGCATCCAGGCGAAGCACGGCTCGGCCGCGATCGGCGGCATCACCTCCTCGCGCTGCACGAACGAGGAGACTTTTCTCGTCCAGAAATTCATCCGCGCCGGCTTTGGCGTGAACAATGTCGACACCTGTGCCCGGGTCTGCCATTCGCCGACCGGCTACGGCCTGAAGACGGCCTTCGGTACGTCCGCCGGAACGCAAGACTTCGATTCGGTCGAGGACTCCGACGTGATCGTCGTCATCGGCGCCAATCCGACCGACGGCCACCCGGTCTTTGCCAGCCGCATGAAGAAGCGGTTGCGGCACGGCGCGAAGCTCATCGTCATCGATCCGCGCCGGATCGACATGGTGCGCTCGGCTCATATCGAGGCGGCCTATCATCTAGCGCTGACACCCGGGACCAATGTCGCCGTGCTCAATGCGCTTGCCCACGTCATCGTCACCGAGGGCCTGATCAATGAGGCGTTCGTGCGCGAGCGCTGCGAGCCCGACGACTTCGCCGAGTGGGCGGCGTTTGTGTCAGAGGAGCGGAACTCGCCGGAGGCCACCGCCAAATATACGGGCGTTGACCCTGCCATTGTCCGCGCTGCCGCGCGTCTCTACGCCACCGGCGGCAACGGCGCCATCTACTACGGTCTCGGCGTCACGGAGCACAGCCAGGGATCGACGACCGTCATGGCGATCGCCAACCTCGCCTTGGCGACGGGCAATCTCGGCCGCCGTGGTGTGGGTGTTAACCCATTGCGCGGTCAGAACAACGTGCAGGGCGCTTGCGACATGGGCTCGTTCCCGCACGAGCTTTCGGGCTACCGCCACATCTCGGACGACGCGACCCGCACGATGTTCGAGGCGCTGTGGGGCGCTAAGCTTTCACCGGAGCCGGGCCTTCGCATCCCCAACATGCTGGACGCGGCTGTCGAGGGTTCGTTCAAGGCGATCTACATCCAGGGTGAGGACATTCTTCAGTCTGATCCCAACACCCAGCATGTCGCCGATGGCCTTGCCGCCATGGAATGCGTCGTCGTACAGGATCTGTTCCTCAACGAGACGGCGAACTACGCGCATGTCTTCCTGCCGGGCTCAACCTTCCTCGAGAAGGACGGCACCTTTACGAATGCCGAGCGACGCATCCAGCTCGTGCGCAAGGTGATGACGCCGAAGAACGGTGGCCTCGCCGACTGGGAGATCACTCAAAAGCTCGCCCAGGCCGTTGGCCTCAACTGGAACTACGGGCATCCTTCCGAGATCATGGCCGAGATCGCGCGGCTGACTCCCGGCTTTGCCGGTGTCACTTACGGCAAGCTCGAGGTTATGGGCTCCGTGCAGTGGCCCTGCAACGACGCCAATCCGCAAGGCTCGCCGATCATGCACGAGGTGTCGTTCGCCCGCGGGCTCGGCAAGATGATGCTGACGGAATATGTCCCGACCGATGAGCGGACCGGCCCACGCTTCCCGCTCCTGCTGACGACCGGCCGCATCCTGTCGCAATACAATGTCGGGGCGCAGACGCGGAGAACCGCCAACTCGATGTGGCACACCGAGGATCGGCTCGAGATCAATCCGCACGATGCCGAGCAGCGCGGCATCAAGGAGGGCGACTGGGTGAAGCTTGCAAGCCGCGCCGGCGAAACGGCGTTGCGCGCGACCTTGACCGACCGTGTGGCGCCGGGCGTCGTCTACACGACCTTCCACCACCCGCTGACGCAGGCGAACGTCGTTACGACCGAGTACTCGGATTGGGCCACCAATTGCCCCGAGTACAAGGTGACGGCCGTGCAGATCTCGCGCTCGAACGGCCCGACCGACTATCAGGAGGAGTACGAGGAGTTCTCCAAGTCGGCGCGCCGTATCCGGGTCGAGGCCGCCGAGTAACGCATGTTGGAGGCCTCCATCAGGATGGCGACGCTCAGGGTCGGCGGTGGCGCCGTCGACCCCCGCGAGCGAACTGTTCCGGTCGAGACGCCGGTAGCCTTCGTCTACAACGGCACGACCTACGCCGTGATGATGGCAACCCCCCATGATCTCGAGGCCATCGCCATGGGGTTCAGCCTCAGCGAAGGGATTGTCTCGTCCGGGGTGGAGATCCAATCGCTCGAGGTCGTCTCCCATGAGCAGGGGATCGAGCTCCGCATGTGGCTCGACGAGGGACGCGCGAGACGACTTGCCGAGCGACGTCGTCACGTCGCCGGCCCGACGGGATGCGGGCTTTGTGGCATTGAGAGCCTCGCCGAGGCGGTGCCCGCGTTGCGTCCGATCACGAGCGATGCCCGCTTCACGGCCGACGAGATATTCCAAGCGCTGACGACACTCGCCCCTGCCCAGGAGCTCAACCGATCGACACACGCCGTGCACGGGGCCGGCTTCTGGTCGCCATCCGGCGGCCTTGTCGCCCTCGCCGAGGATGTCGGTCGCCACAACGCGCTCGACAAGCTCGTCGGCACGCTGGCGATCCGGGGCGCCGATGCCACCATCGGTATCGTGCTGCTGACCAGCCGGGTATCTGTCGAGATGGTCCAGAAGACGGCAATGGCCGGTGCCCCGGTTATCGTGGCCGTGTCCGCGCCCACCGATCTTGCCATCCGAACAGCGGATGCCGCAGGCATCACGCTCGTTGCCGTCGCTCGTGCGGACGGTTTTGAGGTGTTCACCCATCCTGAGCGGCTTGGCCTGGATCACAAAGGGCGCCGCATCACAGTGAAGGTATCCGATCATGCAGCCTGAGAAGCTCGTCACGATGGCCAATCAGATCGCCAAGTTCTTCGCGGCACAGGGGCATGATCGCGCGCTGCCGCAAGTGACGGATCATCTCGAGAAGTTCTGGGATCCGAGGATGCGTCGCCAGATCACGGAGCACGTCGCGAAGGGTGGCGCTGGACTCGAGCCGCTGGCTCTGGAGGCCATCAAGGCGATGAAACCGGCGAGCTCCGCCGCCTGAGGGCTACACGCCAGATCCCGATATCCGAATGTCGATCGGCCCCCGCTCTTCCGCCGTCAGCCCTCGGCCGACGCGCTGATCGTTCGCGATCCTGGCTTCCGCCATCCCATCCGCTCGGCGAGCGAGACCAGGCCGTTCGGCAGCAGCAGCACGGTCAGCACGACGACGATGCCGAGGATCAGCAGCCGGTACGTGTCGAAGCTCCGGAGCAGCTCGTTGCCGATGATGACCAGGAAGGCGCCGACGATGGCGCCGGGGAACCGCCCCATACCGCCGATGGCCAGCATGACCATGGCCATCAGGAAGAACTCGTTGCCGAGGATTTTCGGTGTCACCACGGTCGTGTAGTGAGCGTAGAGGGCGCCGGCAAAGCCGGCGAACAGGGCGGAGATCGAGAAGGCGAGCAGCTTGTATCTGAGGTCGTCGACGCCGAGTGCGCGCGCGAAACCTTCTGAATCACGGAGCGCGATGAAGGCGTGTCCGAGACGGCTTCGAAGCACGACGAAGTAGATCAGATACACCGACGCCGCCGCGGCAGCGAGGGTCACATAGAACCAGCCGAGCTTGTCGAGCGGTCCGACGACGTAGCCGAAGAAATTGACGGGTGGTATGCCGAGCAGCCCGGTATTGCCGCCAAGCCCGAGATCGCGGCCTTGCTGAATGACCGGCGGCATCGCCAGATGCACGGCGAAGGTGAAGAGCGCCACATACTCGCCGCGCAATCTTAGGCATGGCAGGCCGATCAGCAAACCGACAAGGCCGGTCACACCGGCCGCGATCGCCATCGCCAAGAGTGGCGTGACGCCGAGCTTGGCCGCCAGGAACCCGGAGACGTAGGCCCCGAAAGCGAAGAAGACCAGCTGGCCGTAGTTGAGGATGCCGGCATAGCCGATCACCAGATCCCAGGACGCGGCCACGATGCACCACAGGAAGCAGAGGATCAGCACGTGCCGGATGTAGCTGCTGTCGATGAGGAAGCCTGCCAGCGCCAGGGCAGCAACCACGATCCAGAACCCGCGCTCAGCCCAGGCCGGCGGCATGCCTGTTCCCCCCAGCGCAGCCGCGTGTGCTCGTCTCCTCGCCACGATCATTCCCTCAGGCTTCCCATTTTCCCAGCAGGCCCCGGGGCCGGATCATCAGGACCACCAGTAGGGTGATCAACCAGATGGGCAACGTCCAGGACGCGCCCACGTAGTAGACGACCAGCGCCTCGATCAGGGCGAGGACGAATGCCGCGATGAAGGCTCCGCGTGTCGAGCCGAGCCCTCCGAATACGACGATGACGAAAGCCTTCAGAAAGGGCGCCCAACCGCCGAGCGGTGAGACGAGATAGATCGGCGCCAGCAGCACGCCGGCGAGCCCCGTCAGCACGACCGAAAGACCGAAGGTGAAGGCGAAGATCTGATTGACATCGATGCCAACCTGTGTCGCGCCCTGCATGTCCTGAGCGACGGCGCGGACGGCCTGTCCGAAGATCGTCGCCGACAGGAACACCTCGAGCGCGACGACGATGGCGACGGCAATGGCCAGCATCCAGACCCGATAGAGCGAGACCGTCGTGCCCATGAGCTCGATCGTCCCGTCGGTGAACGGAGGTATGACCTTGGGAATCGGCCCGAACAGGACCTGGAACAGATTGTCGAGCAGGAAGGCGAGGCCGAGCGTTGCCATCATTATGGTGGTTTTCCAGTTGGCACCGGCGCGCAAGGGGCGGACGACGACGCGCTCGAGACCGGCGCCGATCAGGAAGAGGATCGGGACGAGCAGGGCGATCCCGGCCCAGAGCGGCAATCCGAGGTACCCTGCGGTCAGCATCCAGGCGATGTAGCCGCCGGTCGTGTAGAGAGAACCGTGAGCGAAGTTCAGTACGCGTGCGGTGCCGTAGACCATCGACAGCCCGACAGCGATGACGCAGTAGACCGCGCCCTGGGCAATACCTCCGAAAATGACCTCGACGATCTGGTGCACGTCTCTTGCTTTCTCCGACTATCCGGCCGCGGCTCGTGCCGTCGTCTCGGAGATGACGCCTTCCTCGAGCGTATAGATGCGGCTGACGAGACCCTCCATCAGCGCCAGGCTCTGTTCGACCATCAGAATGGTGAGGCCTTGCCGGTTGAGCTCGGCAATCGTCTCGAGCATGCTCTCGACCAGATTGGGTGCCAATCCGAGCGACGGCTCGTCGATGGCCAGGAAGTGCGGAGCCGACATCAGTCCGCGTCCGAGGGCAAGCATTTGCGCCTCGCCACCGCTTAACGTGCGGGCGAGTTGGGACTGGCGCTCGGCGAGACGGGGGTAGAGATCGAGCACGAGCGCTAGGTTTTCGCTCCTGCGGGCCCGGGCGCGCGAGGTATAGGCGCCGAGCAAAAGATTCTCCCGGACGGTCATGTCAGGAAAGAGCCGGCGATCCTCCGCGACATAGGCAAGACCATCCGCCACCAGATGCGCCGCCTTCCGCCCTCGTAGGCTCCGGCCCTCGAAGGCGATGTCACCTCGCGAGACGGGAACGAGCCCGCAAATGGCCTTGAGCAGTGTGCTCTTGCCGTGGCCGTTGGCGCCGACCACGGCCACCAGCTCGCCCTTGGCGATCTCCAGCGACACGCCATGCAGGACGTGGAAATCGCCGTAGAAGACGTCGATCTCCCTGACGCTAAGCAAGGTTTCGCTTCCCGAGATAGATGCGGATGACCTCCTCGTCATTGAGAACCCGCTCGGGCGTATCGAGCGAGAGCACGCGACCGAAGTTGAGGATGAGCATGCGGTCGGAGAGTTGCGAGAGAGCCCGGATCTTGTGCTCGACGACCACGAAGGTGATGCGAAGCTGCTGAAACAGCTTGCGGATGAGGCCGGCGAAGTCGTCGACCTCTGCCGCATTGAGCCCGCCAAATGGCTCGTCCATGAAGACGAGCTTGGGACCGGTGGCGAGGGCGGCTGCCAGCATGGCGCGCTTGCGGGTCAGGAGATCGGCCCGGGCGACCGGCTCATCGGCGATGCGAGTGAGCCCCGTCTCGCCGAGTGCGGCATCGGCGGCATCGCTGGGATCGGCCCCGCCGCGTTTGCCGGCCAAACCGAAGCGGGCTCCTGTCCAGACATTGTCCCGAATGGTCATGGAGCTGAACACCTGGGGAACCTGGAAGGTGCGCGCCACGCCTGCCCGGCAGAAGACGTGCGGCCGTGACCCGGCCAAGTCCTCACCATCGACGATCACCTGGCCTGAGCTGGGCGCCAATGCGCCGGTACAGAGATTGAGCAAGGTGGTCTTGCCGGCGCCGTTGGGGCCGGCGATGCCCAATATCTCGCCCTTCTTGATGTCGAACGTCACATCCGAGAGTGCCATCAGGCTGCCAAACCGGCGGCTGAGGCCCTTGAGGCGCATGATGGCGGCGGCATCACCGCTGGCAGCCGGCGATGGTCCCGCCTTTTCCTCGATCGCCGCTGCCACGGATGCCATGCGCCACCAGCCCCCTTCACTTTGGGGCGGACCATAGGTCAATGGCGGGCACAGGGTAAAGAGGCGTGGCGCACCCAAGAGGATTCGAACCTCTGACCTCTGCCTTCGGAGGGCAGCGCTCTATCCAGCTGAGCTATGGGTGCATGGCCGAAGGCGTTTCTAGCCTACCTCTGCCGGCTTCGCAAACGTCGCGAGGGGCCGGGAGGGGAGCAGAGGTCGAGATACCCGCTCGGCCCTCGGTTGGTCCGCGCCGCTTGGAGCCGGGCGGAGGCCCCCTTATACTTCATTCATGACCGAGACCGACAAGACTGCCGCCAAGTCCCGCAAGCGCCCGATCACCAATCACAAATCCTCCACCGACGATCCGGTCGGCAAGGGCAGTCACGTCTTTCTCATCGATGGCTCGGGTTACATCTTCCGGGCGTTTCATGCACTACCACCGCTGTCCAGGCCCTCGGACGGCTTGCCGGTCGGGGCGGTGCACGGTTTCTGTCAGATGCTCTGGAAGCTCTTGAAGGACAGCCGCGAGGCCGACAAGCCGACCCACGTCGCCGTCATCTTCGACGCCGCGCGCGAGAACTTCCGCAACGAGATCTTCAAGGACTACAAGGCGCACCGGCCGCCGGCGCCGGAGGAGCTGATCCCGCAATTCCCGTTGATCCGTGATGCCGTCAAGGCCTTCAACGTCGCCTGCATCGAGCAGGACGGCTATGAGGCCGACGACTTGATCGCGACCTATGCGAAGCAGACGCTCGCCGCTGGCGGTGACGTGACCATCGTCTCCTCCGACAAGGATCTGATGCAGCTGGTGAAACCTGGCATCGGCATGCTCGACACCATGAAGAACCGGCGGATCGGAACGGACGAGGTCGTCGAGAAGTTCGGCGTCGGGCCGGACAAGGTGGTCGATGTGCAGTCGCTGGCCGGCGATTCGACCGACAACGTTCCGGGTGTTCCCGGCATCGGCGTCAAGACGGCGGCCGAGCTCATCAAGGAGTATGGTGATCTCGATACGCTCCTGGCGCGCGCTTCTGAAATCAAGCAGCCCAAGCGGCGCGAGAAGCTCATAGAGTTCGCCGATCAGGCGCGGATGAGCCGTGAGCTCGTGCGCCTGAAGGACGACGTGCCGGTCGAGGTGGGCTTGGGCGAGATTGCTGTCCAGGACCCCGATCCCGCAAAGCTCGTCGGCTTCATGCGGGAGATGGAGTTCAATACGCTGACCCGGCGCGTGGCCGAGGCGCTCGGAGCCGACGTGCCGCCGCCGTTGGAGACGTCGGTCGGCGACAGCGTCGCGGCGAGGAAAGCGGGCTCGTCGGTCCCGGCAAAGGCCTTGAATGGCGGCGCCGGAACGCCCGATGCCGCGGTCGCCTATGGCCTTAAGCAGGCGAAGTCCGTCCCTATCGATCGGACCAGGTACGAGACGGTCACAACCGCCAAACGCCTTGCCGAATGGATCTCGGAGGCCGAAGCGCAGGGCCGCGTCGCCTTCGACACCGAAACGGACAGCCTCGACGCCATGCAGGCGAACCTCGTCGGCGTGGCCCTCGCCTTGGAGCCAGGCCGTGCCTGCTACGTGCCGCTCGCCCATCGCGCCGGAGACGGCTTCGACTTCGGCGGCGCAGCTTCGGAGCTGACACAAGTCCCGCTCAAGGAGGCCCTGGCGCTCCTGAAGCCCATGCTGGAGAACCCGGCGACGCTCAAGATCGGGCAGAACCTCAAATACGATGCGCTCGTCATGCGTCGGTACGGCATGGGCATCACGCCGATCGATGATACCATGCTGCTGTCCTACGTGCTCGATGCCGGCAAAGGCGGCAACGGCATGGACGAGCTGTCCGAACGACATCTGGGGCATGTGCCGATCTCCTTCAAGGAGGTCATCGCCAAGGCGCCGGGGGCTACCAAGAAGGCCAGCAAGACGTTCGCCGAGGTGCCGGTCGATGCCGCGACCGAGTATTCCGCCGAGGATGCGGACGTGACCTACCGGCTCTGGCAGGTCCTAAAGCCGCGCCTCGTCGCCGAGCGCATGACGACTGTCTACGAGACTCTGGAGCGGCCGCTCGTGCCTGTGCTCGTCGATATGGAGGCGGCCGGCATCAAGGTCGACCGCAACATTCTCTCCCGCCTCTCCGGCTCGTTCGCACAGCGCAGCGCCGCACTCGAGGCCGAGGTGAAGGACCTGATCGGCGATCAGGGATTCAATCTCGGCTCGCCGAAGCAACTGGGCGAGCTCCTGTTCGACAAGCTGAAACTTCCCGGCGGCAAGAAGACGAAGACGGGCCAGTGGGAGACGCGAGCGGGTCTCCTCGACGATCTCGCCAACAACGAGGAGGTTCCGGATGACGCCCGCCGCCTCGTCAATACCATGCTCGAGTGGCGGCAGTTGACGAAGCTCAGATCGACCTACACGGATGCCCTTCCGGGCTACATCCATCCGGAGACGGGACGTATTCACACCTCCTACGCCATGGCCGCAACCTCGACCGGGCGTTTGGCCTCGACCGATCCCAATCTGCAGAACATCCCCATCCGCACCAAGGAAGGGCGCGAGATCCGGACCGCTTTCATCGCCGAGACAGGGAGCAAGATCATCTCTGCGGACTATTCGCAGATCGAGCTCCGCGTGCTGGCGCACATGGCCGACATTCCGCAGTTGCGCAAAGCCTTCGACGATGGCCTCGACATTCATGCCATGACGGCGTCGGAGATGTTCGGCGTGCCGATCGAGGGTATGCCGGCCGAGGTCAGGAGGCGGGCAAAGGCGATCAACTTCGGCATCATCTACGGCATCTCTGCCTTTGGCCTCGCCAACCAGCTCGGCATCTCCAAGCAGGAAGCCAGCGACTACATCACTACCTACTTCAAGCGCTTTCCGGGCATCCGCGACTACATGGAGGCAACGAAGAAGCTCGCACACGAGCAAGGTTTCGTGTCGACGCTGTTCGGGCGGAAGATTCACTTCCCCGAGATCAATACGAAGAATCCGTCGATGCGCGGTTTCCTCGAGCGCGCGTCCATAAACGCGCCGATCCAGGGCTCGGCCGCCGACATCATCCGACGGGCGATGGTGAGGATGCCGGGGGCGCTGGAGGAAAAGTGTCTCAAGGCGAGGATGCTGCTTCAGGTCCACGACGAGCTCGTCTTCGAGGTGCCGGAGGGCGAGGTTCAGGGGACGCTGCCGCTCGTTGCCAAGGTCATGGAGCAGAGCCCGGAGCCGGCGCTGAAGCTCTCGGTGCCGTTGAAGGTCGACGCCAAGGCCGCCGACAACTGGGAGGCGGCGCATTGAGCTGGAGCGATCGCTTCTTGCCGGTCGCAACAGGAGATAGCCTGGGTTGACGCGATCAGCTAGGGTCTCGCCCATCCCGGGCGATCGGAATTCGGGTGGGGCTGCGGGTATCGGGTCCCGAGTGCGTCGTCCCCGAACGAACTCCCGGCAGGGACGGACGTTGGTCCACCTCTAGCAGAAGGCCTCCGGGGTGAAGACGAGCGCAATTTCACGACGCGGGCCTGTGTCGGCCCAGGGAATGCCGATCCTTCCAGTCCGCAGTACCGCGCTTGTCCTCTTCGCGATGGCCTGCCTGACCCCCGCCTCCGCTCGCGCTACCTGCCTCCCCACCAATCCCGACCTCTCCGTCCACGGCATCGAGCTTGGAGACCCGCTGAGCGCTGCGCTACAGATCGGCGACGTCGAGCTTGCCGAGGACGAGAACGGCCAGGCCTATGCGGTGCTCACGAATGCGGACGAGACCGAGGTCCTGAAGCTCTACCGGACCTTCGGTGATACTTCAGGCGCTTACCAGGAGGCCGAGCTCCTGACGACAGACGAGCTCGAGAACGATGAGGATGCCACCGTTCTCGAGACGGCTCAGTTCCGAACCGGCAGAGGCGTTCGGCTTAGCATGGGTCGCCAGGAGGTGTTCGATCTGTTCGGAACCTGCGCACCCGTGGAGCAGGGCGACGACGGCACCGAGGTCGTTCGCTATGAGGTCTCGGACATCGCCACATCGGACTTGTTGAAATCCCACAACATGCCGCTCTACCGCGCCGAGTACGTTTTCAAGCAGGGCAAGCTCGTGCACCTTCTCTTCGGCTTCTCCTATCCTTGAGCAATTCATTCCGTGCTCCGGCAACCTTTCGTTAACCGGGAATCGGCAAGGGTTGTCCCTCGTTAGGGATAAGCCATGGACGATTTGCTCAAAGCTGCCGCCGCTAATTTGGATCAGCAACTGATCAGGGTCGCGGTCGCCTTGGAAGGCAGCGAGGCGGGCGCCAAGCAGATGATCGACGCCCTGGCGCGCGGCTTGGCGCATCCCGGATCGGATCGGTTCCTTGACGAGGTCGGCGCGATTCTGAGGGTTCGACGGCTGTTGGCACACGCCCTGTCGGGCGCGACCCCTTCGACGCGGCCGCGCCGCTTCGAGATCATCGAAGGTGGTCGGGCCGTCACTGTTCCGGCGGCGTGAGATCCGGATAGCGCCGCAGCACGGCGATGGCCACCCGACTGCCTGCCGCGACGGGTGAGAGTCGGAGCGTGTTCGCCGTCGCGGTCAGAGAGCTTCCGGTCTCCAGGCGCCCGTCGGTGTCACCGACCGTCACCATCCAGGCACCCAGAAGGGCATAGGCGACGATCGTCGCCATGCCTCCGCTCCAGGCCAAAGGGCCATCCGACAGCACGAGGTCGCCGGTGAACTTTCCGCGCCGGGACATGACGTTGAAATCCCGGACCGGGCCCCGGATCAGACGGCCGTGGACGGCCATGCCTCCGTCGTAGGTGAAAGGAATGCCGGGGCGCAGCCGATGCTGCCGACCGTCCGCGAGCGCCAGGTCCATGCCGTCACCCTCGACGACGGCAATCGTCCGCTCGATTGCGGGAAACAGCGAGAACGCCCCATCCGCGATGACGGGCGCGACGCTGACACGCCAATCGAAGGCATCGAGCGATTGCCCGTCCGGTGAGCGTGCCACCTCGAGCGTCTCGCCCTGGCCGTTCTTCCACGGCATGCGCCTGTGCTCGCCGGCCTGACGCCAGATGGGAGACGCATACGACATCAGCCGGATATCCGTCGCCGATAGGCTCGGGGGGACTGGCCGGTCCAGCGGCGGACCGCCCGGCTCAGCGCCGAGAGCTCCGAGTAGCCGACGAGCGCGGCAATCTCGGTCAGCGGCAGATCCCCGCGCTCGAGGTAGTCGAGCGCAAGCTCACGCCGTGTCGTCTCAATGAGCTCCTTGTAGGTCGTCCCGGCGCTGGCGAGATCACGGTGAATCGCACCAGGCGTCACGCGCAGCGCCGTCGAGACCTCCTCCAATGCCAGCCCGCCTTCCGGCAATGCCGAACGGACCGCCATTCTGACGCGATCGAGCAGCGTCTGCTTCAAGTCGGCGCGGCGGGCCAGACGCTCGAGACAGGAGCGCATCAGCTCACGGAGCCGCGGGTCGCGAGCCGGCATCGGCTTCGAGAGACCGTCCCTCCGGAATATCAAGGCATTGATCGGCTGCGAGAAATAGACCGGTGCGCCAAAGGCCCGGCGATGCGCGTGCCAGTCCTCCGGCTTCGGATGCTCGAAATGCACCTCCTCGATGGCGGTCCAAGTGCCGAGGCCCTCGCGCATGACGTTCTGAAACATGCCGAGAGACAACTCGGCATCCTGCCGCCGCGTCCGGATGTCGGCCGCTTCGATGCGGTATTCGAGCCGGATCAGTCCGCCTTCCGCCTCGGCGAGGCGCATGGTGCTTCTCTCCTGATGCAGCGGGAAGAGCTCGACCAGGGTTCTCAGGGCATCGCCCAATGTCGGCGACGTCAGGGCCGCATAACCCCAGAGACCGAGGTCGCGGGGTTGGAATTGCTGGCCGAACCAGAGCCCGAAATTGTCATTCTGCGTCTGCCGGGCCGATTCCTCGAACAGGCGGCAGAAACCGGCGAGACTCATGCGGAGCGTCGGTGCGCCGGCCATTTCAGGGGCCAATCCGGCATGGCCGAATATCCGGTCGATATCACCGCCTTGCTGCTCGATAAAGGGCACGATGCCGGCTGCGGCGGCGGCCAGAACCAGTGGCTCACCGCAACCCTCTAAGCCGAGCTGCCCAGTCCTCATCGGGCCATCCGACACGCGACACTCCAAGGCTTGACGGCGGCAACTCTGACACGCGCTCTCCGGCCGGGCAAGCGGAAGACCTGCCGAGCCAACCAAGCTTATGCCGCAGCCGAATGAACTGTGCTATACGGGACGGGTTGCAACTCAATGGGGGGACTTCCATGTTGAAGCGACTGACGATTGCCGCCGTTCTCGTGGCCTTCTCCAGCCCTGTTCTTGCGGCCGAGCCTGACCCGGTCGGCGACATCGTGAAGGCGGCCGAGGGAATCGTCATGATTCCCATCAACCTCGTCGACGAGATGTCGAAGTAGACAGTGGCGGTGAGGCGGGCCCGGTGAGTCGGGCTCGCCCATCCGGACCCCGCTTGGGAGACCGGCGGGCCCGGCCGAGTAAGATATGCCTCCTTCCATTCCCATCCTGTCCCAGCTCGGCCATGCGACGGCCCTTCCCGCCTCGCCGGACGAGGCCGTCATCGAAAAGGTCGAGAACAGCCAGGCCGATACGACCTGCGTCGTACGTTTCACAGTGCCCGAATTCACAGCCATGTGCCCGGTGACGCGGCAGCCGGATTTCGCGCATTTCGTCATAGACTATGTGCCGGACAAGTGGCTCATCGAGTCGAAATCGCTGAAGCTGTTCATGGGCTCGTTCCGAAATCAGGGCATCTTTCACGAGGATTGCACGGTCGGCATCGGCCGTCGCCTGGTTCGTGAGGTCGCCCCACGCTGGCTGAGGATCGGCGGCTACTGGTTTCCGCGCGGCGGCATTCCGATCGACATCTTCTGGCAGACCGCGGCACCGCCGGAGGGCGTCTGGCTGCCAGAGCAGGGGGTCGCTTCCTATCGTGGTCGAGGGTGACGCCCTTGACCAGTGACGAGCGCTACGCATCGGCGATCGGCCGCACGGAATGCACCCGGGCATCACTCGATGCGGGACCGGCGGACCGACTGACCGCGGCCCTCGACTATGCCGATCCCGCTTTCTCGGACGGCGACGTGCTCCCGCACGCCTGGCACTGGCTCTACTTCCATGCGATGCCGCGCGCCTCGCTACTGTCGGCCGATGGTCGTGGCGCGTCCGGAGGCTTGATGCCACCGTTTCCGGGACTGGCCCGTATGTGGGCTGGCGGCTCCTTCACCTTCCTGGCACCCTTGCGCATTGGCGAGACGATCGAACGACGCTCGCAACTGGCCTCGATTACCGAGAAGTCAGGACGCAGTGGTCCGCTCGTCGTGACGCGCATCGAGCATGACTATGCTGGTCCAACCGGGTCATGCGTTCGCGAGCGCCAGGAGATTGTGCTTCGCCAACCGACCGGGTATTCCGGTGCAGCCGATGGTGAGCGCGCGACCACACAGCCGTCCTGGAGCCGCGAGATTATCCCGGACGAGGTCCTGCTGTTCTGTTTCTCGGCCCTGACCTACAACCCGCATCGCATTCACTACGACTTGCGCTATGCAACCGAGGCCGAGGGCTATCCGGGCCTGCTGGTGCAGGGGCCTCTCACCTGCGTACTATTGCTCGATCTCATCCGACGGTCCTTGCCGGATCGCCCGCTCGCGGCTTTCGAGTATCGGGCGATGCGCCCCCTGATCTGCGGGCGGGCTTTGGCCCTGAAAGGCGCCGCGACCGCGGACAGCGTCGAGGTTTGGGCCGAGGATGACCGAGGCCTCGTCGCCATGCGGGGGCGCGCCAGCTTCGCCTGACGCGAACTAAGTCCATGTTAACCCTGACTCTATCGGAGGCAACAGGCATGACGGGCTCGTCAGCCACAGGCTGGTAGAGTCAATGCCTCGGTCAAGGATGCCGCCTTGACAGTGGGGGGCCATCGGCCGAGCCTCCCGCGAACGGACGCACAGGCAGTGGAGCCTTCTGCATGACGCCTTTCGCCATCGCCGGCATTCAGATGTGGCTGACAACCTCGAGCAATGTCGAGGCCATGCGGCATCGGTTGGATCTCACGATGCACCTCTATCCCTGGGTGCAGATGGTGATGTTCTCGGAACTCGCCTGTTTCGGTCCGCTCCTGCAGAATGCGCAGCCGCTTCCGGGCACCGCCGAGGAGGCGTTCCAGGAGATGGCCCGGAAGCACCGCATCTGGCTATTGAACGGTTCGATGTATGAGCGGCGTGACGGCGCCGTCTACAACACCACTTCGATCATCGATCCCGAGGGGGAGATCGTCGGGCGTTATCGCAAGATGTTCCCGTTCACGCCGCTCGAGCAGGGTGTGGAGCCGGGCAACGAGTTCTTCTGGTTCGACATCAAGGACGTTGGCCGGTTCGGTGTCCTCAACTGCTATGACATCTGGTTTCCGGAGACCTCGCGGCAACTCGCGGCCTCCGGTGTCGAGGTGATCCTGCACCCGGTCATGACTCATACCATCGATCGCGATGTCGACCTTGCGATCGCTCATGCGACCTCGGCGATGATGCAGTGCTATGTTTTCGACGTGAACGGTCTCGGCGCGGGCGGCAACGGCCAGTCGGCGGTCTACGATCCATCTGGCCGGCTTCTCCACAAAGCCGATACGACCGAGCAGATCATTCCCGTCGAGATCGATCTTGAGCAGGTGCGTCGCTCGCGCACGAACGGGCTGCGCGGTCTTGGGCAGATGATGAAGAGCTTCCGTGATCGGCCGGCGAGCTTTCCGGTCTACGAGCATGATTCCGATACGAGCTACCTCGATGGTCTGGGGCCCGTGGCGCAGCCCCGAAGGTCCGACGCGCCGGCGGCCAACGTGAAGACGCTTCCCGTCCGCCGCAGCATCGTCAAGTAGGGCCGAGGCGGCTCGCCAAGTCTGCCACTCGATCTCGCCATTGCGGAATTGATGAAAACTTGTCCCGCGAGGTTTCGAATATCGAAGCCATGCTGGCGCATTTTCCTCTTTGTTAACTCGGTCGTGTCGGCGTCTCTGTAGGGTTGAGCCGGGCACTGGAGACGCGTGTGGTGGCGCGTCGCCATTCGAGTCGGAGGGAAGGTATGTTGCGTCTCGGCTTGTTGCTTTGCGCATTTGCATTGGTGGTTACCCCTGCTCGGGCCGAGACGGCGATATCTTCGGCAGAGGCCATCAGCCTGCAGGTCGCCATGCAGCGGCACATCGATCAGAATCTCGTCGATGGCGCGTTGCTCCGACTCGATGAGAGGAGTGGCATCGTCCGGTCCTACTATCCGGCGAAAGCTCATCCGAAGATCATGAGACTCGGCGCCTACTACTACATGTGCGCCAGTTTCCGCGATGGCGATGGCCAAGAGGTGATGATCAACTTCTTCATGACGAAGGGCCACAACGGCTATGTGGTCTTCCACACCTTGGTTGGACAGGACGAGGCGCTGGAGGCACGTGTCGCCGATCATGCGCCAAAGCTCGTCAACTAGATCGTGAGTTGGTGTCATGTGCAGGCCCATGGCCGCTGCCGAGCAGGCATGGCGTGGCCGGCTGTTCCTGCGGTTCACGGCCGTCTTCGCGCCGGTCTTCCTGGCGGCGACGGTGGCATCCCTGGCCTTTGTCTGGAGTTTCGACGTGCAGGCCGCAAGAGAGCGGTTGACAGCACGTGTCGGCGGGCAGATTGCCAGTATCGCGGCGGTGATCGAGCACGAGCACGAGCTCGGCAACGCGCAGACAGCGCAAGTTCTCATCACCACGCTATTGACCGACCCTGCCATCGCCTGTGCCGAGTATTGGCGCGAGGAGACGCATGCCGTTGCTCTCACGGCGCCACAGGTGATCGGCTGCAAGGGGCAGGATGACCTCGAGCAGGTTTCGCTTCCGATCCGGGCAATCGGCGGCAATCGGATAGCGGTTCGGATCTCCGACGCCGAGATTACCGAGCTGCTCCGATCCCGGCGTGAGTTCTTCGCGCTCGCCATCCTGCTTGCATTCGGTCTTGCACTGCTCGCGAGCGGGTTCGGCTTTCATCGGGTGGTCGGCAGGCCCCTCGGCCTGTTGCTCGATGCCATCCGTGGAACCTCGACCACTGAGTTCAAGCGGCTGACATCCATTGGACGACGCGACGAGCTCGGCCAAGTCATGACGGCCTTCTCGCAGATGCAGGACCGGATCGATGCCGAGACGAAGCGCGCGGCCGATCAGGCTCGGCAGCTCAAGATCGAGACCGAACAGCATCGCCAGACCGCCATCGCTCTGGAATCGGCTCGGGCCGCGGCGGAGCTGGCGGCCCGGCAGGCAGAGGCGGCGAGCCGGGCTAAATCGGATTTTCTGGCGCTGATGAGTCATGAGTTGAGAACCCCGCTCAACGGCATTCTTGGATTGTCCGGACTGCTGGAGAAGGAGGCGGGCTCCGAAGAGCACCGGACGTTCGCAACGGTCATTCAGGATGCCGGCCGATCTCTACTGCACATGATCAACGATTTGCTCGACCTATCGCGCATCGAAGCGGGCAAGTTCCAGCTTGAGACGACGGAGTTCCAGTTTCGAGACCTGACCGAAGGCGTCGTCAACCTCGTTGCGCAGCTTGCCTTCAGGAAAGGGATCGATGTCGCCAGCTTCGTTGATCCCAGCGTGCCCGACGGACTCCTGGGCGACCCGTGGCGACTGCGGCAGGTGCTTCTCAACCTGCTCGGCAACGCCATCAAGTTCACCGAGAGCGGCGGAGTCGGGCTGGAGATCTCGGTCATGGGTCAGTCGAGCGATGAAGCACGACTCGAGATCCGCGTGACCGACACGGGAGTGGGTATGCCCCCCGATTTCCTGAAGGTCATATTCGAGCGGTTCAGTCAGGCGGATCATTCGCCGACACGCAAGCACGAGGGGACTGGCCTCGGGCTGGCGATCACGAACGACATCGTCAGGCTCATGGGCGGGCGCATCTCGGTGTCGAGTGCGGTCGGAGAAGGGAGCTGCTTCACTGTCGAGCTGCCGTTCAAGCACGCACCGGGCGAGCGCGGCAGGAAGGCCGGTGAGATCGATCTCCAAGCCTGCTTCACGGGCAAGAAGGTCCTCATCGTCGGCGAGGCTTCGGTCAGTCGCGAAACCATGGCGAGGTATTGTGAAGCCTACGGCGCCAATGTGGCATTCGCCGGCGACGATCGGCAGGCGATCGATTTGCTCGGGTGGATCGAGCCCTGCCTCGTCATCTCGGACAAAACCTCCTGGACGAGCGACACCTCGAGCCTGGCGCTGTCGGTCAAGGCGCTGCCGCTTGCCAAGATGCCGTTTTGCATGCTCGCCTCGTTCGGAGCCAAGCAGATCACGCCCGAGGCGCTTGGCTCGGCAGGCTACGACGTGGCGCTGGCCAAGCCGGTTTGCCCGGGAAGCTTTCAGAGGGCCATTGGCGCGCTGGCGGGTGTGACGAGTGCCTGTGCGACGGATGCCAAGACAACGGGCGCGACGACGGCGGGCTTGTCCGAGGTTGCTTGAGCCTTAGGCTCGATCAGGGTTCGGTGCAGTGCCGAGCACCGTCGCAGCCCGCTGTTGGCGATCCGGATCGATTGACCTCGCCTTGACGCCGTCCGCCGGAGAGCCGCTCGAAGTGGAAGGCACGAGAAGAGCGGCTACCTCGAGCACGAGACGATTGAGGACGGGGCGTCCTGCTGCCGTCGCACGAATGACGTGATCGTCTTGTTCGATCAGGCCGGCGCCGACCAGGGGGGCAAGCGCCGCGAGGTCGGGCGGCTGGGCCAAGAGCGATGCCAAGTGCGCCGTCGCCACGCCATCCCGCGTTCTCAGGCCCATGAGCAGCATCTCGTCGATCTGCTGGTGTGGGCGGAGCGCTGTGCACTCGACACTACCGTGCCCTTGCCGCATTGCGAGGTCGCGCCAGCGCTCGGGTGATCGCTCATTGGCGAGGGCGAGGCGACGGCCGTCAGCGGTCAGCAATCGCCCATGCGCGCCGGGTCCAATGCCCGCATAGGTGCCATAGCGCCAATAGACGAGATTGTGTCGGCACTCCTCGCCGGGGCGGGCGTGGTTCGAAATCTCGTAGGCCGGCAGGCCGGCGGTCTCGGTCAGCTCTTGCGTGATCTCGAAGAGGTCGGCGGCGTCCGCTTCGGCCGGCGTGATCAGCTTGCCCGCGGCATGCAGCGCCGCGAACGGCGTTCCCTCCTCGATGGTCAGCTGATAGAGCGACATGTGCGAGGCGCCGAGGCGGAGTGCCTCTGAGAGCTCGGCGCGCCATTGCCCGCACGTCTGACCCGGTCTGGCGTAGATCAGATCGAAAGAGACGCGATCGAAGGTGTTGAACGCGATGGCGAGCGCCGTCTTGGCCTCGGCGAGGCTATGGAGCCGTCCGAGGGCCCGCAAATCCGGATCGTTGAGGGCCTGAATGCCGAGCGAGACCCGGTTGATGCCGGCGGCACGGTAGCCCGAGAAGCGTTCCGCCTCGACGCTCGAAGGATTGGCCTCGAGCGTGACCTCGGCCGTCTGGGAGACCGGCCAGAGACCAGCGATGCCATCGAGGATCGTGCCGACAGCGTCGGCCGACATCAACGAGGGCGTGCCACCACCGAAAAAGATGCTATCGACCGGATCGCCGCGCGAGATCTCCCGCTGGTGGGCGAGCTCTCGAAGCATCGCGGCGACGAACTGCGCCTCGTCGGGCCCGCCATGCCGCACGTGGCTGTTGAAGTCGCAATACGGGCACTTCGCCAGACAAAAGGGCCAATGCACATAGACAGCATGTCCGGCTTCAGCCAAGGCAAGCTCCGAGAAATTTCGCGAACGCCACGGCGCGGTGCGAGATGGCGTGCTTGGCGGCCGGCTGCATCTCGCCGAACGTCTGGTCGTGGCCGTCGGGCCGGAACATCGGATCGTAGCCGAAACCGTTGCCGCCCCGCGGCGGCCATACCAGAGTCCCGAATACCTTGCCCTCGAACTCATCGGAATGGCCATCGGGCCAGGCGAGCGAGAGCACCGCCGTGAAGTTGGCGCGGCGGGCCCCGGCCGTCCTCGCGCCCTTCGCGCCGAGCGCTTCCTCAACCTTGGCCATGGCGACACCGAAGTCTTTCGCTGGTCCCGCCCACCGTGCGGAATAGATGCCGGGTGCGCCATCCAGTGCGGCGACCTCCAACCCGGAGTCATCGGCGAGCGCGGGGAACCCCGACGCCGTCGCTGCTGCAACCGATTTCAGGCGGGCATTGCCGGCGAACGTCGTCTCGGTCTCGTCAGGCTCTGGTAGTCCGAGATCGCCCGCTGAAACGACCTGAATGTCAAAGGGCAGAAGCAGCTCGGAGATTTCGCGGAGCTTGCCCTCGTTATGGCTCGCGATGACGAGCCGCGTGCCGGGTTGCAAAGAGCGCGTCATGAGCCTCTCTCTCCAGGAGCACCGAATGTGCGGGGGAATTGCTGGACGATTGCCTGCTCCCGCCGGCCTGACGGAGAAGGAGATGAACTTTTCCGGATGACGGTCACGCCAGTCCCCAGATTTCCGGTTGCGCGAACTCGATCGAGTTGCCGGCGGGATCCCGAACGTAAAGGGAGCGACCGCCACCAGGCCAAGCGAAGTCCGATTCGATCGCAACGCCTTTGGCCTGCAATCGTTGCCGCCATGCGGCGATCTCGGCGGCCGTTGCGCGGAAGCAGACATGCCCTGGACCGACCGCACCATGCGGCGGGACCGGCAGCTTGCCTTCCGCAGCCGTCAGGCGCGTGACCTCCGGATTGAAGATGAGCAGCATGGACTCGCCGCAACGGTAGAAGAGCTGGCGCGGCGGAGCACGGCTATAGAGCTCGAGACCGAGCACATTCGAGTAGAACGCCTCCACCGCCGCGAGATCGCTGGCGTAGAGGACGGTCTCGAGAATGCCGGCCGGTTGCATCTTTACCCGCTACTCCACGCCCTCGACGATGACGATCTCGGCTTCGCCGGCCCCGGCGCGCTTGGCCTTTGCCGCCTGATACTCGGCAGACTTGTAGCAGGCGATGGCCTCATCGAAGCTCGGGAACTCGATGACGACATTGCGCGGGCGGCCCTCCCCTTCGAGATTGTCGAACCGTCCGCCCCGCGCGAGGATCCTGGCGCCGTATTTCTTGAAGGCGATGGGCGCCATATCGGCGTAGCCCTTGTATTGATCCGGGTTGGTGACGGTGACGCGAGCGATCCAATAGGCTTTTGGCATCGGGGCCTCATTTGTGCGAGAGCTACGCTCTCAAAACCGGCGAGAGACAGGAGTCAGCCATTCATACACCAACGCATCTCCTGATTGGAACCGCGGTCCTCGCGCGACCGGACCGGAAGTGGAGCCTTGGAGCGGCCATCGCCGGCTCGCTGCTGCCGGACGTACCGATGTTCGTGATGCTCGCGTCGGCGAAGCTGTCCGGGCTGGGCGACGGTGACATCTGGCCGATGCCCGATGGACTCTACTGGGATGCGACGTGGCAAGCCTGGACCAATGCCTCGCACGCGCTGCCCATCTATCTATCGGTCCTGGCTATCGCCTATGCCGCCCGTCTCGATGGGCTGAGGATCTTCGCCTGGGCCGCATTGCTGCATATTGCCTTCGATCTCCCGGTGCACCGCGAGGATGGGCACGCCCACTTCTGGCCGCTGAGCGATTGGAAATTCATCTCGCCGGTGTCCTATTGGGATCCGCACCACTATGGCCTGATCATGCTGCCCGTCGAGGCCATCATCGTCATCGGCACGCTCGTGGTGCTGTGGCGACGATACCGATCGCGACGGAGCAGGCTCGTACTCGGCGGCGCAGCGGCGTCGTTCGCAGCCGCTCCGCTTTATTTCATCCTGACCCACCACTGATGCCGGCGATCTCTGCCTGGATGGCCCGCGCGGCAGCGAGCGGATCGGCCGCAGCCGTGATCGGCCGGCCGACGACGAGATGGCTGGCGCCTGCCGCAATGGCGGCTGCCGGCGTCATGACCCGGGCCTGATCGCCTTTGGCATCGCCTGACGGCCGGATGCCAGGTGTCACGATCAGGAAGTCGGGATCCGTAGCCGCCCGAATCCGGGCCGCCTCCTCGCCGGAGGCGATGACACCGTCGAAGCCGGCGTCCCGAGCCATGCGTGCGCGACGCACCACGAGGTCGGCCGGGCTTTCGCCAATGCCCTGCTCGGCGAGATCGGCGGCCGTCAGATGCGTCATGACCGTGACCGAGAGGAGCTTCAGATTGGAGCTTCCGCGTCCGGCAACCGCCGCCGTCAAGGTCTTGCGATCATGACCGTGCACGGTGAGCAGATCGACGCCGAGCCGAGCGACATTGGCGGTGGCCTTCTCGACCGTGTTCGAGATGTCGAGGAACTTCATGTCGAGGAACACGCTCTTGCCCTCGCCCGTCAGCACGCGTGCCAGTTCGACGCCACCGCCGAATAGCAGCTCGTGTCCGATCTTATAGAACGAGACGGCGGCCTCAGTCGTCTCGACCAGGTTGCGAGCATCAGCGATCGTCGGCACATCGAGGGCGACGATCAGGCGTTTGTCTGGCACTGTTCTAGGCAATTCCGCCCTCAACTCGCCTTGCCATCGAAGAAGGCCGCCACCCTGGCGAAGAAGCCGGCACTTTCCGGGCTCGTGTCCTTGCTGGAAGCCTTCTCGAACTCCTCGAGCAACTCGCGCTGGCGGCGGGAAAGGCTCTTCGGCGTCTCGACGTCGACCTGAATATACATGTCGCCGGACGACTTCGAGCGAAGCACCGGCATACCCTTGCCCTTGAGCCTAAACTGTTTCCCGGTCTCGGTTCCTTCCGGGATCTTGACGCGCGTCCGCCCGCCATCGACCGTTGGAACCTCGATCTGTCCGCCGAGTGCGGCGGTCACCATCGAGATCGGCACCTTGCAGAAGATGTCCGCCCCGTCGCGCTGGAAGAACTCGTGCGTCTTGACGGACAGGAAGATGTAGAGATCGCCCGCCGGCCCGCCTCGAAGACCGGCCTCGCCTTCGCCTGCGAGACGTATGCGGGTACCGTCCTCGACGCCGGCCGGGATGTTGACCGATAGAGTTCGCTCCTTGGTCGTACGGCCGGTGCCGCTGCACGTGTTGCAGGGGTTCTCGATCACCTGGCCCCGGCCATG
The DNA here is from genome assembly GCA_041397825.1 of Hyphomicrobiaceae bacterium. Classification (GTDB taxonomy): domain Bacteria; phylum Pseudomonadota; class Alphaproteobacteria; order Rhizobiales; family Hyphomicrobiaceae; genus JANNSX01. The sequence continues at coordinate 56,263 of JAWKVX010000006.1, read as the reverse complement.
ACAGCTTGGGCAGGTCCGCTCGATGGTGAAGAAACCCTGGCTCGCCCGCACCTTGCCGATGCCGCCGCACGTCGAGCAGGTTGTCGCCCGCGTGCCCGACTTGGCGCCGCTGCCCGAGCAGGTCTCGCAGGTGACGCTCGTCGGCACACGGATTTGCGCCGTCTTGCCTTCGTAGGCCTCCTTGAGGGAAATCTCCATATTGTAGCGGAGATCATCGCCACGCTCGCGCGACGAGCGTGCCCGATTGCCGCCGCGCCGCCCGCCCATGAACTCGCCGAAGATATCGTCGAAAATGTCGGACATGGACGAGCCGAAGTCGGCGCCGAAACCTCCGGCCCCGCCTCCGCCCATGCCTGGCTCGAACGCGGCGTGGCCGAACTGGTCATAGGCCGCGCGCTTCTGGCCGTCGGAGAGAACCTGATACGCCTCGTTGATCTCTTTGAACCGGCGCTCGGCCTCGGCATTGCCGGCATTGCGATCCGGATGGTGCTCTTTCGCGAGTTTGCGGAAGGCATTCTTCAGATCTTGCTCGGTCGCGCCCCGCGACAGGCCGAGCACCTCGTAGTAGTCACGCTTGGCCATGTGTGCCGCCCAGATGGCGGGAGCCACAGCCTCCGAGAGAGGTCATGCAGCACCCGAATTGCAGCGGCCCTCGCCAACCGGACTTTGGTGATGTCCAAGACTGGCGAGGGCCTCACGTCTCATCAAGTCGATGACGGATCAGGCTGACTTCTTCTTGTCGTCGTCGACCTCCTCGAAGTCGGCGTCGACAACGCCATCGCTCGTCTGATCGCCGCTATCGGCGCCCGATCCGGCTCCGGAGCTGGCCTGGCTCTCCTTGTACATCGCCTCGCCGAGCTTCATTGCCGTCTGCGCCAACGCGTTCGTCTTCGCTTGGATGGCCGCCTTGTCGTCGCCGCTGAGCGCGGACTTCAACTCGTCGATGGCGGCCTGGATGGCCGTCTTGTCGGCGTCGGCGACCTTGTCACCGAGGTCGGTGATGCTCTTCTCTGTCGCATGGATCAGGGCCTCGCCCTGATTGCGGGCCTCGACGAGCTCGCGGCGCTTCTTGTCGTCCTCGGCGTGGCTTTCCGCGTCCTTGACCATGCGCTGGATCTCGGCGTCGGAAAGACCACCCGAAGCCTGGATCTTGATGGTCTGGAGCTTTTGGGTCGCCTTGTCCTGCGCCGAGACGTTGACGATGCCATTGGCGTCGATGTCGAAGGTCACCTCGATCTGCGGCACGCCACGAGGCGCCGGAGGGATACCGACCAGGTCGAATTGGCCGAGCAGCTTGTTGTCGGCCGCCATCTCGCGCTCGCCCTGGAAGACGCGGATCGTCACCGCGTTCTGCCCATCCTCGGCGGTCGAGAAGATCTGGCTCTTCTTGGTCGGGATCGTCGTGTTGCGATCGATGAGGCGCGTGAACACACCGCCCAGCGTCTCGATGCCGAGCGACAGTGGCGTTACATCCAGAAGCAACACATCCTTGACATCGCCCTGGAGCACGCCCGCTTGGATGGCAGCGCCGACGGCGACCACCTCGTCCGGGTTGACGCCCTTGTGCGGCTCGCGGCCGAATAGTTGCTTCACGACCTCCTGGACTTTCGGCATGCGGGTCATGCCGCCGACCAGCACCACCTCGTTTATTTCGGCCGCCTGCAGACCGGCGTCCTTGAGGGCCGATTTGCACGGGCCGATCGTCTTCTGGATCAGGTCGTCGACCAGGCTCTCGAGCTTGGCGCGCGTGAGCTTCATGGTCAGATGCTTCGGGCCGGATTTGTCGGCCGTGATGAATGGCAGGTTGATCTCGGTCTGCTGCGAGGAAGAAAGCTCGATCTTCGCCTTCTCGGCCGCCTCCTTGAGACGCTGCAGGGCCATCTTGTCGGCCTTGAGATCGATGCCACTCTCCTTCTTGAACTCAGCCACGAGGTACTCGACAAGTCGCATGTCGAAGTCCTCGCCGCCGAGGAACGTGTCGCCATTCGTCGACTTCACCTCGAACACGCCGTCGCCGATCTCGAGTATCGAGATGTCGAAGGTGCCGCCGCCGAGGTCATAGACGGCGATCGTCTTGGATTCCTTCTTCTTGTCGAGACCGTAGGCAAGGGCAGCGGCCGTCGGCTCGTTGATAATGCGCAGCACCTCGAGGCCGGCAATCTTTCCGGCGTCCTTGGTGGCCTGGCGTTGGGCATCGTTGAAGTAGGCCGGGACCGTGATCACCGCCTGGGTGACCGTGTGGCCGAGATAGGCCTCTGCCGTCTCCTTCATCTTCTGCAGAATGAAGGCGGAGATCTGCGACGGGGAATATTTGACGCCGTTCGCCTCGACCCAGGCATCGCCGTTGTCGGCCTTGACGATCTGGTAGGGAACGAGGTTCTTGTCCTTCTCGACCATCGGGTCATCGTAGCGCCGCCCGATCAGGCGCTTGATGGCGAAGAAGGTGTTGATGGGGTTCGTGACCGCCTGACGCTTGGCGGGAAGGCCGACCAGACGCTCTCCGTCGTCGCTGAACGCGACGATGGAGGGGGTGGTGTTGATGCCCTCGGCGTTGATGATGACTTTCGGCGAGTTTCCTTCCATCACGGCGACGCACGAGTTCGTGGTGCCGAGATCGATTCCGATCACTTTCGACATGATATGTCAGTTCCTTAGCTGCGGCGGACCGTCCGGACCCATGATGGCGTCCGTTGCCGCCCCTGCCGTCCTGCCGGCACGAGCCCGGTCCCCTGAGACGACAATGAATCAGGATACCTGGCTGTATATAGGCATGCCCGTGAAGTGCTTCAACCGTTTACGACGACTTGCGACATGCTGCGACCGTCGGTCAGCTGAGCCCGAAATATGGGCTCGATGATGGCACCGATCGGAGCCGCTTCGGCCGTTTCCAGGCTCCCCGATTCAGGAGTTTATTTTTCGTGAACCTTGGCCGTTAAGACTTGGCCAACATTTGGCGAATCGTGGATTGGGAGAGAGGCATGCTGGGCGCGGCCGCAGGCATATTGGCACTCATCGTCGGCGTCGTGCTGCTGGTTTTCAGGAAAGGCGGCTCGGCGCCGGCGGGAGCTCCTGGCGCAAGCCGGCTCGGTCCGCTCGTCGCGCTTTTCGGCGGCCGGGCAGGCCCGGCGGCTCTCATCCTCATCGGTATCTTCCTCGTGGCGCAGACGTCCTACGTGTTCATCGACGCCGATCGGGTCGGGCATTTGAAGCGCATCTATGCCTTCAGCGAACTGCCGCCCGGCCGGATCATCGCGCTCTCGGGCGAGAAGGGCCCGCAGGCCAAGATCCTTGGGCCCGGCTTCCATTTCATTCCGCTCGTGCGGGTGCTCTACCAGGTGGAGGAATTCGACGTCATCGTCATCCCGCAGGGCCAGTACGGCGAGATCACCGCGCTGGACGGCAAGCCGATGCCTGACGGCATGTACATTGCGCCCGCCATCGCCGACGACCGGGTCGCCGATATGCTCGAGGCGGAGAGCTTCCTCACCAAGGGCGGCTACCGGGGTCCCCAGGAGACGGTCCTGAAGCCGGGTAGCTACCGTCTCAATCGCTATCTGTTTCGCGTCAACTCGACACCGGAGACGACTCCGGCAACCGTCATCCCGGCCGGCAGCGTCGGCGTCGTCAAATCCAACGTCTCCCAGCCCGGCGCGCACTGTGTGGAGGAGGAGGTGAAGGCGGCAGAGGCGCGAGGGCTCGAAGGCGCTCTCTCCGTGCCACTGGTTCCGACCGGCTGTGTCGGCATCTGGCGCGAGGCCCTGCTGCCGGGCGCCTACTATCTCAATCGCCGGGCCTACGAGGTGACGCTCGTCGAAACCCGCGTGCAGACCTGGGATTTCAAGGGCGGCTTCATCAAGCGCCTCATCGATCTTTCCGTCGACCAGCAAGGCAACATCCGCCAGACCGAGCGCACCGAGCCGCATCCCGAGATCAAGAATGCCGCCGACCGGGCCGTCTATCTGAAGGTCGAGGGCTGGGACATCCCGCAGGAACTGCGTGTGCTCGTCCAGGTCTCGCCGAAGAACGCTCCGGTCGTCGTTGGCGCCGTCGGCGGTCTCGACGAGGTCCGCGACAAGATCCTCGTCCCGGTCATCCGGTCGATCGTCCGCAACGTCGCGGGCTCCGATATCGTTGTCGCCGATGTGGCCGATCCGTCCAAGACCATCCGGCGCAAGACCCACGCCATGGACCTGATCGAGAACCGCGATGCCCTCGAGCGCACGATCGAGGAGTTGGTGAAGCGCGAGGGCCTCAAGGCCGGTGTCGACATCCAGCAGATCCGGCTCGGTGAGCCGGCGATCCCTCCGGAGCTGTTGATCTCCCGCCAGCGTGAGCAGCTGGCACAGCAGCTGGCCATCGCCTACCAGCGCGAGACGGAAAGCCAGGCCAAGCGCATCGAGACCGAGCAGGCGCGCGCCACGGCGAATGAGCAGCCCCGCCTCGTCGAAAGCCAAATCGCCGTGCAGGTGGCCAAGCAGCGCGAGGCTGAGCGGGCGGCCCTCGGACGCGCCGAGCGGCAGTATCTGGAGGAGTTGGCCCGCGGCCAGCTCGCCCAGGCCAATGTTCTGGGGCAGGATCGGGTCGCGCTGTTGCAGGCGTTGGAGAAGACGCTCTCGACCTTGGAGCGCAAGCCTGAGCTGGTGACCCTCATCTCGCGCCTCGTGCCGAACACGGTCGTGACGAGTGGCGGCGGCAGCGGTCTCGAAGGGGCGGCCGCTATCCTCGGCAATGCGATGCGCCCGAGCAATGCGTCGCAGCCAGCACTGCAGCCGCAATGAGCCGCTCTCCGCGGAGGCCCTAATTGTTCGAGGAGTCTTCTCCGTCGGGTGGCCCTGTCTCGGCAGTTACTCCTGCCGGCACGGCCTCCTCAGCCGCAGCCTCGGTCTCCTTGGCCATCTTGGCACCGCCCTTGGCGACCGCCACCATCGCGGGTCTCAACACGCGGTCGCCGATCGTGTAGCCGGCCTGGAAGACCTCGGCGACGGAGCCGGCCGGGAGATCCGGTCGCTCCATCTCCATGACGGCCTGGTGCTGGTTCGGGTCGAAGCGATGGCCCTGCGGATCGAGGCGCTGCACGCCATGCCGCTCGAGCATCTGCAGCAGCTCGCGCTCGAGAAGCTCGATGCCCTCGCGAAAGCTCTTCAGGTGCGAGTCCTGCTCGGCCGCCTCGGCTGGCACGGCGGCGATCGCGCGCTGGATGTTGTCGCCAAGTCCGAGGACGTCGCGCGCGAAGTCGGTGATCGCATATTTCCGCAGATCGGCCTTCTCGCGCTCGGCACGCTTGCGGATGTTCTCCATCTCGGCGAACGTCCGCATATAGCGATCCTTGTAGCTGTCCCGCTCGTCAGCGAGCGCCTGGAACGCGGCCTCCAATGTCTCAGGCGAGAGGTTGCCATCGTCAGCGGCCTCGGTGGCCGGGTCGCCGCTTTCCTCCGGGTCGTTGGAGGTCTGGTCCAGAGGCTCGTTGTTGTTCGCTGGCTCATCGCCCGCCGGTGCCTGACCCGGCTGTTTTGGATCGTTGCTCATGGGCTATCCCGTCGCGAGGCTGTTGTTGTTCTCCGGGGCCGCCGACGGCCCGGTTCGAGAGAGGATTGTCTCGGGTGAGGCCTACTCGCTCGGCGCGCCTCGTTCAAGTGACGAACTTGCCGATCAGCTTCGCCGTGAAGTCGACCATCGGAATGATGCGAGCATAATTGAGGCGCGTGGGGCCGATAACCCCTAGAACGCCAACGATGTTATTGTCGCTGTCGCGGAAGGGCGCGACGATCGTCGATGAGCCGGAGAGCGAGAACAGGCGGTTTTCCGAGCCGATGAAGATGCGGACTCCCTCGGCACTCTCGGCAGCGGCGAGCAGATCCAGAAGCTCCTGCTGGGTTTCAAGGTCGTCGAACAGTTTCTTGACGCGCTCCAGGTCCTCGAGCGCCGTCACGTCCGACAAGAGCCGCGATTGGCCGCGAACGATGAGGCTACGGGTCTCGCCGCCCGACCAGATCGCAAGACCGGCTTCGATGACCTTGGCGGTGAGCTTGTCGATCTCTGCCCGGCGAGCCGTGATCTCGCGCTCGATCCGCGTCCGTGCCTCAGAGAGGGTCAAGCCTCGGATCTTGGCGTTGAAGAAATTCGCGGCCTCGACGAGCGCCGAGGTCGGGAGATCCTTCGGCACGTCGATGATGCGGTTCTCGACCCGGCCATCCTCGGCGACGAGCACGACCAGCGCACGCTCCGGCTCGATGCGAACGAACTCGACCTGCTTGAGCTTGGTCGTCTGCTTCTCCGTGAGTACGACACCTGCACATTGCGAGAGGCCCGAGATCATCTCGCTGGCTTCCGCGAGCACGGCCTCGAGCGAGCCCTTCCGCTGCTTGGCGCCAACCTGCGCCTCGATCTGCTTGCGCTCGTCGATCGAGAGATCGCCGACCTCGAGCAGGGCGTCGACAAAGAGCCGCAGGCCAGTTTCCGTCGGCAGGCGTCCGGCAGAGGTATGAGGCGCGTAGATGAGACCGAGGGATTCGAGGTCCGCCATCACATTGCGAACAGAGGCCGGAGAGAGCGTCATCGGCAGGCCACGCGCCAGGTTCCGGGAGCCTACGGGTTCACCCGTCGAGAGATAGGTCTCGACGATATGCCGGAAGATCTCGCGGGAACGCTGATTGAGATCGGAAAGCTCGCTCGGTCCGTCCTTGCCGGTCGTCGTGGCGCCGGTTCCCGTGTGTCGCAACATCGTCATGGCCGTCTCGTCATATGGGTCGTTTTTGCCGCTTTTTCCATACACGAGTTGCCACGTGGATGGTAAGAGGCTAGGTGCTGAGGGCAAATCTGCTCCTACCTCCCGTCGTTGATCCACAATGAGAAAAAAGAATGCGACCGTCGAAGCGTCAACCCGACGAACTCCGGCCCGTGCAGATCGAGCGCGCCGTCTCGATGCATGCTGAAGGCTCCTGCCTGATCCGCTTCGGCAACACGCATGTGCTCTGCACCGCCAGCCTCGAGGAACGGCTACCGCCCTGGCTCAAGGGCCAGGGGCGCGGCTGGGTAACCGCCGAATATGCCATGCTGCCGCGGGCCACCACCGAGCGGACCCGGCGAGAGGTCACCCAGGGCCACCCCTCTGGCCGGACCCAGGAGATCCAGCGGCTGATCGGCCGCTCGCTCCGGGCCGTGGTCGACCTGCAAAAGCTCGGCGAGCGCCAGATCACGGTCGATTGCGATGTCATTCAAGCCGATGGCGGCACGCGAACGGCCTCCATTACCGGCGCCTGGGTCGCCTTGAGCGACTGCCTCGCCTGGATGCGGGCGAGGAACATGATCGGCGCCGACGTGCTCCGCGATCAGGTGGCGGCCGTCTCCTGCGGCATCTACCAGGGCGAGGCGGTGCTCGACCTCGATTATGCCGAGGACTCCAACGCCGAGGCAGACGCCAATTTCGTCATGACTGGCAAAGGCGGCATCGTCGAGGTCCAGGGCACCGCAGAAGCCCACCCTTTCAGCCAGGAAAGCTTCGATCAGCTGATGCTGCTGGCGAAAAAGGGCATCGGGGAGTTGATCAATCTGCAGTCGCTGACGGTGGGATAGGGCCGGTCGCCTCGCTTGTCGGCGGCCCGCAATTGACCGTCGATCGGGGCCGCGTTATATGCGGTTGCATGCAAACCAATGCGACTGCATGCAACTGGAGCCCTCCATGACCAAAGTCCTCGTTCTTTACTATTCAAGCTACGGCCATATCGAGACCATGGCCGGCGCCATCGCCGAAGGCGTCCGGGAGGCCGGTGCCGAGGCGGTGATCAAGCGAGTGCCAGAGCTGGTGCCGGCCGAAGTCGCCAAGTCGTCGGGCTTCAAGGTTGACCAGAAAGCGCCGATTGCAACCGTCGACGAACTGCCCAGCTACGACGCGATCATCATTGGCGTGCCGACCCGCTTCGGCAACATGGCGGCGCAGATGAAGAATTTCCTCGACCAGACCGGCGGTCTCTGGTTCGGCGGCAAGCTGATCGGCAAGGTCGCCAGCGTCTTCACCTCGACGGCAACCCAGCATGGTGGCCAGGAGAGCACGATCCTGTCGACCCACACGGTGCTGCTCCACCACGGCATGGTGATCGTCGGCCTCCCCTATTCCTGGCAGGGCCAGATGGGTGTGAAAGAGGTGACCGGCGGCTCGCCTTATGGCGCCTCGACGATCGCGGACGGCGACGGCTCGCGCATGCCTTCGGCAAATGAGCTGGCCGGCGCCCGTTTCCAGGGCAAACACGTGGCCGAGATTGCCACCAAGCTCGCCAAGGGCTGAGGCGATCGCATCTCGGACATGCGCAGCTTCCGGCGGCCTATCGCGCCGCCGGTTCTGCTGCTAGGCTTTTTCCGAATAGCCCAGCACGGAGCCCCCCATGCCGACCATGGCCACCGGCGTCGCCCTCGCTCATCTGCTCGAAGCTCACGGTGTCCGTCACGTCTTCGGCATTCCGGGCGTGCACAATGTCGAGTTCTATCGCGGCCTTTGGGACACCAAGATCCGACATGTCAGCCCGCGCCACGAGCAGGGCGCGGGGTTCATGGCCGACGGCTACGCGCGGGCGACCGGCAAGCCCGGCGTCGCCATGGTCATCACGGGACCGGGGCTGACAAACATCGCCACGGCCATGGGGCAGGCCTATGGCGATTCGATCCCGCTGCTCGTGCTCTCGAGCGTCAACCAGCGCCATGAGCTCGGCCTCGGCAAGGGCTACCTGCACGAGATGCCCAATCAACGGAATCTGTCGGCGGGGCTGACGGCCTTCTCCCACACACTGATGCGCCCCGACGAGCTGCCGGAGGTGTTGCGGGCAGCCTTCGCCGTATTTCACTCGGCCAGGCCGCGGCCGGTCCACATCGAGATCCCGATCGACGTCGGCGTTGCCCGGCAGGACTGGTCGATCGATGGTGTCGGCGATCTGCCGTCGCGTCCGGCGGCAGATCCAGCGGCACTGGATCGATTGAGCCAGCGACTCGCCACCGCAAGCCGCGTTGTCATCGTCTGCGGCGGCGGCGCCTCGGGTGCGGCCGACGGAATTCGGGCCCTGGCCGAGCGTCTGGAGGCCCCCGTGGTGATGACCACCAACGCACGGGGCATCGTGCCGCCCGACCATCCGCTCTGCACCGATTTCGCCGTTGCCAAGGATGCCGGCCGCCGCTTGGTCGACGAAGCCGACTTTGTTCTGGCGATCGGCACCGAGTTTGGCGAGACCGACTACGAGTTCTACGCCGTGGGTCCCTTCGATCCAAAGCCGCCAATGGCCCGCATCGACGTCGATCCGCGCCAGATTGCGATCGGGCCGAGGCTGGCGGAGGCCGTCGTGGCCGATGCAAGGCTCGCCGTCGAGGGTCTGCTCGCCCGACTTGGTACCGATAAGGGCAAGCATGACGCCGCCTGGACAGAGCGGACGGTCACCAGGATGGCCGAGATCGCGCGGACGGCGCGAGAGCCTGAGGATCCCTTCTACGACGCTTTCCTCAGCGCCATCCGCTCGACGCTCGGCGATCCGATCCTGGTGGGCGATTCGACCAAGATCGCCTATCGCGCGACCCTGACCTATCGCGGCTCGAGCCCCAGGAGCTTCTTCGGAGCCGCGACCGGGTTCGGCACGCTCGGCTACGCGCTGCCGGCCGGCATCGGTGCGAAGATCGCCAATCCGGACCGGCCGGTCGTCGTGTTGACGGGCGACGGGGGAATTCAGTTCACGCTGCCCGAGCTGATGTCGGCCCGGGAGGCCAAGGCCGGCATCATCGTCATCGTCTGGAACAACAACGGATACCGCGAGATCCGCGACTACATGGTGTCGAAGGAGATCAAGCCGGTTGCGGTGGACATCGGGCCGCCGGATTTCGCCAAGACAGCAGAGGCCGCCGGCGTCGGCTATGCGCGGCCCAAGTCACTTGGCGAGTTCGAGAAGGTGCTTCAGAAGCACGGGGCAAAAGCCGAAATCCCGCTCTTGATCGAGACCGGGCCCTGGATGATTTCCTGACCGCTCAACTGCGCGTGCGCGAGGCCGGCGGCAATGTCAGCTTGATCCCCAGGCCGCCGAGCGGCGACCGGTAAAGCGCCATATCGGCACCATAGGCCTCGACGATGTCGCTGGCGATCGCCAGGCCAAGCCCGGTCCCTTGAACCGAAGAGTCGAGCCGGTGACCGCGCTTCAGAACGGCCGCCATCTCGTCGTCAGGCACGCCTGGCCCGTCATCCTCGAGCGACAGCTCGACGCCCCTGCCATTGCGGTGACCGCTGATACGGATTTCCGAGCGAGTCCATTTCCGGGCATTGTCGATCAGGTTGCCGATCAGCTCGGCGCCGTCGACGGCATCGATGCGAGCGGTCAAGCCTGTTTCAATTTGCGTGTGCCAGAGAATCTCTTCACCGCGCGGCATGCGCCGCATGGTATTGACGACCTTGCCGACCAGCGGCGCGAGCTCCAGAGGTTCCGGCGCGCGCGCGTGCGAGACGCGGGCGCGGGCAAGCTCGCGTTCGATGTGCCGGCGCATCGCTTCGACCTGCTCGTCGATGTCGCGAGCGGCCTCGCCGGCACCCTTTGCCGCAAGTTCCCGAGCCTTGCCACCCAGCACTGTGAGTGGCGTTTTCAGGCCATGCGCCAGATCCGCAGCCCTCGCCCTGGCGCGAGCGATCGAATCCTCCTGCGAGGCAAGCAGCTGGTTCAGCTCATTGACGAGTGGCAGAACCTCGTTGGGATACTGGCCTTTGAGCCGTTTTTCGCTGCCAGAAATGACGGCCGTCAATCGCTCGCGAAGCACGGAAAGCGGCCGCAATCCGAGCGTCACCTGCAACCAGGCGGCCGCCAGCAGGATGATGCCGAGCAACCCGAGCATGACGCCGATCTCGGTATTGAAGGATCTCTCAATGAGCTGGATTTCAGATACATCAATTCCCGAGGCCAGAGTGAGGATTCGGGTTTTTCCGTTCCAATCGATGGCGAGTTTCTTCACGAGGACGTAGAGCAGGGTGCCTGAAGGGCCCGATATTTCGACGTGCTTACTCGCGCCGGTCTGCAGCTCGGTAAGGTCAGGCAAGTCAAACGATTGATCCCAAAGCGAGCGGGACGACTCGATCGCGCTGCCATTCTCTGTGACCTGCCAGTAGAGGCCGCTCAGAGGCTGCTCGAAACGGGGTTCGGGCAGGTCGGCATCGATCGTCGGCGTGCCGTCATCGGCGATCTCCAGACCGGCGGCGAGTTGCTCCAGATAGGTCTCGAGTTCGGCAACGACCCGTTTCTCGACATAGTGCTCGAACATTTCCGATAGCGCCACGCCCGCAACGCCGAGAGCCAGTGCGATCGTCAGAGTTGCGGCGATAAGGAAGCGGAGCTTGAGAGAGGGGCCGCTCATGCGACGTCATCTGGCACGAGGTAGCCGTGGCCTCGGCGCGTCTCGATCAGGTCAACTTTGAGCTTGCGCCTCAGGCGGCCGACGAGCACCTCGATCGAGTTGCTCTCGCGCTCGAAATCCTGGCTGTATAATTGTTCGGTCAACTCGTGCTGAGAGACGACCCGGCCGCGATTGTGCATGAGGACGTTGATCAGCCGGTACTCGAGCGGGGACAGATTGAGCGGGACACCGTCGACGGTCACGCGTTTCTGCCGCGCATCGAGGGCGACACAGCCGACCCGGATCGTCGAGGTCGCGTGGCCGGAGGTGCGGCGGAGCAGGGCGCGCACCCGGGCGATCAGCTCCTCCATCTGGAAGGGTTTTGGCAGATAGTCGTCGGCCCCCGCATCGATACCTTCGACCCGCTCGGTCCAGCTTCCCCGGGCCGTCAGGATGAGCACTGGCGTCTTGTTGCCATTGCCGCGCCAGCGCTTGAGAACGCTCAGACCATCCATTTTCGGCAGGCCGAGATCCAGTACGACAAGCGCGAAGTCCTCTGTGTCGCCGCGAAACCAAGCGTCCTCGCCATCCCGCGAGATCTCGGGAACGTAGCCGGCCGCCTCGATGGCCTGGGACAGGTCGCTAGCGATCAGCGGCTCGTCCTCGACAAGCAGGATGCGCATTGTCAGAATCCCTTGACGTTGACGATCGCCCCGGTTTCAGCCGCGACCCGGACTCGGATCAGCTTGCCAGCTGGCGTGATCACCTTCACGTCGTACATAAGGGCGCTCGTGTACCGGCTCACCCGGACGTCGACGACCTTCCCCGGGTATTGGCTGGCGACACTGCCCAGGATCTCGGGCAAAGGTCGGCTCTTGCCACTCTTGACGGCCTTTTGAGCACGCTTGTAGTCCCGGGTTCTGCCACGACCACGGCCACGGCCCTTATCGCCGTCGCCGTCGTCTCCCTTACCGCTTTTGTCCCCGCCTCCGTCATCGCCGCCGCCGTGGCCACTATTGTCGCCGCCGCCTTTACCGCTGCTGCCTCCCCCGCCTTCGCCGCCGTCCGCGCGTGCCGAAGCCGCGCCCGCGGCACCGGCTGCGAGGACAAGGGCGAACCGAAGCAGGAGAGCCCGGCGGCTCATGTGCTCATTCATGTTAACGACTTTCGAAGGCCCGGCGAGGGTCCAATTGGACACTATCACGATTGGATGCTGAAGAAATGCTGACAATGGCCATCATTCGGATGTCAGCAACCGTCTCCTATGGTTCTTGCTCGGGCGAGTTGCTCCGATCAGCACCCGTCCGGACGTGCTTCAGCCACCGCATGCCTGAAGCCGTTCCTCCGCAGGCCACGTCCCGGGGTTCATGGCTGACCACCGCCCTCGGCAACCGGCCTGCGGAGGCCTTCCAGGCTGGCAATGTAGAGGCCGGCAGCGACGATGATCGACATGCCGATCAGGGCAATGGCATCGGGGACACGGTGCCAGAAGATGAAACCCGAAGTCAGCGCCCATATCATGCCCGAATACTCGAAGGGGGCGACGATCGGCGGATCGCCGAGCCGATAGGCCTGGGCAAGGCACAGCATTCCGACCGTCGCGACGCAACCGGTCGTGAGCACAAGAACCCAGTCGTTGAGCGATGGCCAGCTCCAGGCCCTGAGCAGAAACGCCATGCTCGGGTGCGTGCTGGCGGCGAGGTGGCCATCACCGATGAGGATGCCGGTCAACCCACTGAAGACGACGTAGATGACCATCGCATGCAGCGACATGGTCGCGCTCGATTCGGTTGCCGCGAGCTTCCGGGTCAGAATGGACGAAAGCGCGTAACAGCTGGCGGAGCCAATCGCAAATAACCCGGCCGGCTCGAAGACGCCGAACCCGGGTCGAAGCATCACCAGCGTTCCGGTAAAGCCCGCCGCGATCGCCAGCCAGCGGCGGGTGTCCACCTGAATGCCGAGTAGGGGTTTCGAGAGTGCGGTGACGATGAGGGGAGCGATGAAGGCGATGGCCATCGCATCGGCGATCGGCATGGCCGCAATCGCCAGATAGTAACAGGTATAGGCGACGTAGAGCAGCACGCTACGGACCGTGAGAACGCCGAGTCTGTTGCCGACGAAGGCGCGACGGCCCCCCTGCCAGCTCGCGAGGACCAGCAGGACAGGGAGCGAGACGAAGCTGCGAATGAGCACGATCTGATGGATCGCATAGTCGCCGCTCAGGAACTTGATGATGACGTCCTGCACCGAGAAGGACAGGATACCGATCACGACATAGATGATGCCGGCAAGGTTCCGGTTCATGCCGGGGGCGACGACCGGGGTGGTGCTCATGGGGGTGCAGCTTCTGCCGTTACCTGCTCAGTGGTAGCCGGGCGGCATCGTGGCGCAAGCACATGCGACACAGACCCGCCATGCGCAAGCCACGTCGGCATTGAGCCGGGGGAGAAGGGCGCCGTTCTAGCGCGGCGCCATCACCATGACGATCTGCCGACCCTCGAACCGAGGCTCGGATTCGATCTTCGCCAGGGCCTCGAAGTCGGACTTCACGCGCCGCATGAGCTCCATTCCGAGCTCTTGGTGGGCCATCTCTCGCCCCCGGAACCGGAGTGTGATCTTGACCTTGTCGCCTTCCTCGAAGAAGCGCTTGATCGACCGCACCTTCACGCCGTAGTCGTGATCGTCGATGTTTGGCCGCATCTTGATCTCTTTGATCTCGACGATCTTCTGCTTCTTCCTGGCCTCGGCGGCCTTCTTCTGGGCCTGGTACTTATACTTGCCGAAATCGAGAATCTTGCAGACCGGCGGATCGCTGTTGGGCGCGATCTCGACCAGGTCGAGCCCGGCCTCCGTGGCCATCCGGATCGCCTCGTCGCGATCCGTCGGCCCGAGATTGGTGCCGGCTTCATTGATCAGCTGGACAACGCGGGCCCGGATGGCGCTGTTGACGCGCGGGCCGTCGGCTGCACGCTCGGGCGTGCTCGTCATCGGACGTCGGGGTATGGGGTCGATCTCCTCTCTTGCCTTCGAGGCCGCTTCGCTCGGGTGACGGTCACCCGTTTGGCAAATGCCCGCCGGTCAGGTGTCGAAGTCTGCCGGGCGACCATCACCCAGCTTGCCGAAAATCAAGAAGAAAACCGGTCAAGTCAAGGTCCTGGGGGCGGCTGGACGGCGAATTGAGGTGAACTGTTGTGCGCGCCGAACGATTGCGCCAGATCGGTGCCGAGCAATTCATCGTAAACGGCCAGTGTCGCGTGCTGCATCGCGCCGACCGAGAAGCGTCTCGCGACGTGCCGGCGGGCCCGGTGGGCAAATGCCGCCCGCTCCGGGTCGGTCAGCGCCGTAGCCTTCCGCAAGGCATCGGCGAGGGCGCCCGCATCGCCCGGCGAAACCAGCCAGCCGGTGCGGTCGGTCTCGGGCTCGGTCACGACGGTCTCCGGCGGCGCGCCGATGTCCGTCGCAATGACGGGGACCCCCATCGACGAGGCCTCCGTGACGGCTCGCCCGAAGGCTTCGGGCTCGGTCGAGGCGACGATGGCGAGGCGCGCGGCGGCGAATGCGGCCGGCATGTCGGCGCAATGGCCGGTGAGCCTGATCCGCTCACCGAGGTCGAACGTACGGATTCGGGCCAGAAGCTCATCGCGATAGCCGTCCCGGCCCTGCGGATCGCCGGCCATGACGACGACGGCATTCCGGAGCTCGCTATTGCGGTTCAATTGGCCGAACGCATCGATGACCGTTCGATGGCCTTTCCATCCGGCAAGGCGCGCCGCCTGAAGGAAGACGGGCTGATCCGGGCCGACGCCCCAGGCGCGACGCAACTCCGCCACCCGGTCCGGCGCGACCTCGGCGGGGTCGAATTTTCGCAGATCGACGCCCCGGTGAATGATGCGGATGCAGCTTGCCGGTGTGCCGTGCCGGCCCATGACGAGGCGGGCGGTGAAACCGGAATTGGCGATCACGAGATCGGCCCGCGCCATGACGCCGTTGTAGGCGTTCTTGAGTCGGCTCTGGCCACCATAGGCGCCATGGTAGGTGGTGACGAACGGGACGTTCGTGCGCCGCGCCGCAACGAGCGCGCTCCAGGCGGGGGCACGGCTCCGGGCGTGCAGGAGCGCGATCCCGCGCTGCCGAACGAGCCGGGCGAGTTTGCCGGCGTTCGCCCACATCTTGACAGGGTTCTTCGTTGCCGCCGGGAACGGAACGAGCTCGCCCCCGAGCCGCTCGACTTCGCCGGCGAGCCTGCCGCCCTCGGTTGCGACGAGCGCCTTGGCGCCGGCCGCCGTCAGCGCCTCGACGATCTCGAGGGTCGAGATCTCGGCGCCGCCGGTGTCGAGCTCCGGGATGATCTGGAGTATGGTCGGGCCCGGCACGGGCGCTCCTCGGACTTTGACAGGTAAGGGATGGCAATGGCGGACGAGCAACCATACATCCTCGAGCTTGACGATGCGGTCCATGGCCGCCGCCGGATTGCCACCCTGAAGCAGGCCGGTCGCGGGCCGACCGTCGTCTGGCTGCAAGGGTTCATGTCGGACATGGCCTCCACCAAGGCGAGTGCGCTGGCGGAGTGGGCCGGCCGGACCGGTCAGGGTCTGCTCCGGCTCGATTATTCGGGACATGGCCGGTCGAGCGGCCGGATCGAGGAGGGATGTATCGGTCTTTGGCTCGAGGATGCGCGGCAGGCCGTCGCCCGCCTGACGGAGGGGCCGCTCTTGCTCGTCGGCTCGAGCATGGGGGGCTGGATCGGTCTGCTGCTGGCCAGGGAGCTGCAACTCGAAGACCGGCTGGCCGGACTGGTCCTGATCGCGCCGGCCTGGGACATGACAGAGAGGCTGATGTGGGACGAGATGAGCGCGGATCAGCGCCGGGAGGTCATTGACAAAGGCATCTGGTACGAGCCGTCGGTCTATTCCGACCAAGGCTACCCCATCACCCGGCGACTCATCGAGGAGGGTCGCGATCATGCGATTGGCGGCACGGGTCTGCGGCTCGAGGCTCCAGTCCATATCCTCCAGGGCATGCGGGATGCCGATGTCCCCTGGCGGGGCTCGCTGGCCCTCGTCGACCTCCTATCGGGGGGTGACGTGCGACTCACGCTCGTCAAGGATGGCGATCACCGACTGTCGCGACCGGAGGATATTGCATTGCTGCTGAGCGTCATCAAGGGCATAGGCGGCCGTTGACGGCGCCTGGACGGTCCGATCCGCCGTTGCTAGGCGGGCCGGTCGGCATTTGCTAGACTGTTCGAAGTGTTTGAATGTGAGCCTCGACCATGATTGCCACAGAACCCGGCCCGATGATCGACCCCTTTGGCCGGCACGTCACCTATCTCCGCGTCTCGGTCACCGACCGCTGCGATTTCCGCTGCGTCTATTGCATGTCGGAGCATATGAGTTTCCTGCCGAAGGCCGAGCTGCTGACCCTCGAGGAGCTCGACCGGTTGTGCACGGCCTTCGTCGCCAGAGGGGTGCGAAAGCTGCGGATCACGGGCGGCGAGCCGCTCGTGCGCAAGAACATCATGTGGCTGATGCGGCGGCTGGCGCGCCACCTCGGAACGGGCGCGCTCGACGAGCTGACGCTCACCACCAACGGCAGCCAACTCGCGCGCTTTGCGGCGGAGCTCGCCGACATCGGCGTCCGGCGCATCAATATCTCGATTGACACCCTCGATGCGAATAAGTTCCGCACGATCACGCGCTGGGGCGATCTCGCCAAGGTTCAGGCCGGGCTGAAGGCCGCGCAGCAGGCGGGCCTCGCCATCAAGATCAATGCCGTGGCGCTCAAGGGCGTCAACGAGGACGAGATCGAGTCCATGCTGCGCTGGGCGCATGGCGAGGGCATGGACCTGACGCTGATCGAGACCATGCCCTTGGGCGAGATCGAGGATGACCGGACCGACCAGTATCTGCCGCTCTCGATCGTCCGGGCGCGGCTCATGGACCGCTTCACGCTCGAGGACATTCCCTACAGGACCGGCGGCCCGGCGCGCTATGTCCGCGTCGCCGAGACTGGCGGGCGTCTTGGCTTCATAACGCCGATGACGCACAATTTCTGCGAAAGCTGCAATCGTGTCCGCCTGACCTGCACCGGCACTCTCTATATGTGCCTGGGTCAGGAGGACGCGGCGGATCTGAGGCACCCCCTGCGTGCCCATCCCGACGATGATCGGGCATTGCATGCCGCTATTGCCGAGGCAATTGCGCGCAAGCCCAAAGGCCACGACTTCGTCATCGATCGTAAGAGCAAGCGCCCGGCCGTGGCGCGGCACATGTCGGTCACGGGCGGGTGATCAACGCGACGTCTCGACGGGACCGACCACGTGACCGTGCCTAGGAGCGCCCGAGCGGGTCGGCCGCTGTCCGGCAATGTCCTCGGCATGCTGGGCATGCTGGCGGCGATGGCGTGCTTCGTTCTCAACGACGCCTTCGTGAAGCTCGTCGGATTGAAGCTGCCGATTGCCCAGATCATCAGCATTCGCGGCCTGTTCGCCTTTGCGATCGTTCTGCCGATCGCCTGGCGCTTCGACGCTTTGCGGGCGGCTCACCGGTTGCTGCAGCCGACCGTCGCGCTGCGCGTCCTGGGCGAGGTATCGGCGACGGGCCTGTTTCTGCTCGGCCTCGTCAACATGCCGTTCGCCGAGGCAAATGCGGTGCTGCAATTCACGCCGCTCGCCGTGACCGCGGCCTCGGCGCTCGTCCTCGGCGAGCGGGTCGGCTGGCGGCGCTGGCTGGCGGCGGCCGCCGGCCTTGCCGGCGTCCTGATGATCATCAAGCCGGGCAGCAGCGCCTTCAACTGGTACTCGGTACCCTTGCTCGGCTCCGTCCTGTGCGTCGTCGTTCGCGACCTGGCGACCCGTCGTATCGATCTCGGCATTCCGACACTCCTGATCACGGTGGTATCGGCCGCCTCGGTGACGGTGTTTGGCCTCTTCCTGTCGGTGCTCCAGCCGTGGCAGCCGGCAACGTCGAAGGACATTCTGTATCTTATGGGCGCCGCGGTGTTTCTGGTCATGGGCTACTTCACGATCACCATGGCCTTGCGATCCGGCGAGATCGCCGCTGTGGCGCCCTTCCGCTACTCGGTCGTCGTCTATGCCATCATCACGGGCTACCTGATCTGGGGCGAGGTGCCGGACATCTGGGCAGTGGCCGGAGTCACCATCGTGGCGACGGCTGGCCTCTACACCTTCCACCGCGAGCGGCGGCTCAAGGCAAAGGAACAGGCGATGCAGAGTGCGACAAGTGGAGCGTCGTAATCCATACTCTGTGAATGAGGGCAAGACTCGATGCGCGCGGTTGTCGAAAGGTTCCATCTGCCGGCTCGTGACCCCAACGAATCCCATCGTACCGCGACCCAGCTTGAGCTCTTCTTCGACCTGGTCACAGTCATTGCCATCGCCAGTGTCACGGCTGCTCTGCATCATGCGATCAGCGAAGGGCACGGCCTCGAGGGCCTGCCGCGCTTCCTGTTTTTGTTCACCGCGATTTGGTGGGCCTGGATCAACTTCACGTGGTTTGCCAGCGCTTTCGACAATGACGGCCCGGTATACCGGCTTCTCGTCATGCTGATCATGCTCGGCGAGTTGATCTTCGCCGGCGGCACGGCACATATTTTCGAAACGCTCGATTTCCAGTGGGCGCTCGGCGGCTGGTGCCTGATGCGCGTCGGCATGGCGGCGCTGTGGCTGAGAGCCAGTGCCAATCCCGAGTTCAAGACAACTTGCCGGCGCTATGCGGCGGGCATCGTTTTTGCGCAACTGTGCTGGATCGCCCTGTATTTTCTCGTGGAGCCGGCATCGGTCACATTCTATGCGGCCGGCATGCTCTGCTTTCTGATCGAGTTTGCTGTGCCGCCGCTCGCCGAAAGCGCGCGTGTCACACCATTCCACCGCCATCACATCGTCGAGCGCTACGGCCTTCTGGCCATCATATCGATGGGCGAGATCATGCTGTCGATCAGCGCCGGGTTCGGCCGAATGTATGGTGAGCATCCCGATCTCGCACCAGGCGGCAGCGCACTCGCCGCCTTCCTTATCGTCTTCGCGCTGTTCTGGGTCTATTTCACGGAGCGCGAGCATCTTGCGAGCTCAAGATTCTGGACGGCCTTCATCTGGGGCTACGGACACGTCTTTGTCTTCGGCGGGATCGCAGCGCTTGGCGCTGCGCTTGCCGCTGAGATTGACATCGTCGGCGGCCACGGCAGTCTCGGTTCCGGCGGAGTTTCACTCTGGCTCGGCTTGCCGATGACGATCGTTCTGCTCGCGCTGTGGGTGACGCGCGACCGATATCACAGCCTCGGATGGCGACAACCGGCGCTTCCTGTCATGTCCGCAGCAGCCCTATTGGCCGGCGTCGCCGGAGCGTCGATCTGGGTGTTCTCAGTCATCATGATTGTCGCGCTCGTATGGCGCGTGCCGCTGTCGGAAGATCCCAAAGCAGGGGCTCACTGAGCAAGCGCGGCATCGTCTCGATCACGCGATTCCCGTTGAAACGAGAACCTTGCCTGGAACGGCGGCAGCTGAGGCTGTCCCAGAATGTAGTCGGCGGCGCGGGAGGCGATCATCTGGGTCGGCGCGTTCAAGTTGGCGCTGATGATCTGCGGCATTACCGAGGCATCGACGACGCGCAGCCCCGCGATGCCGTGCACCCTGAGCTCCGCGTCAACGACCGAGTCGGCGTCATTGCCCATCCGGCACGTGCTGCATGGATGGAAATCGGTAGACGTCATGGTGCGCACGGCCCGCTCGATGTCCTTGTTCGTCTTGACGTCGGGGCCAGGGTCGATTTCGACGCCGCGGAATTCGTCGAAGGCACGTTGCGCGATCAGCTCGCGAGCCTTGTGAATGCCCTCCACCATCTCCTTCACGTCATGCGGATCGGAGAGATAGTTGAAATGCATGATGGGTTTCTGGGCTGGGTCGGCCGATCGGAGCGTGATGTGGCCGCGGCTCTTTGGCCTGAGCTGATCAATGTGGAGCGCGAAAGCCTGACGCAGCTTGATCGTCTCGCCCTCGTACTCGAAGCCGACCGGGCCGAAATGGTATTGCAGGTTCGGATAGGGCGTCTCGTCGTTGCCGCGGATGAGGCCGCCCGCCTCCCAGATGTTTGACGCGGCGATGCCGGTGCGGCTCAACAGCCATTGCGCGCCGGCCATCGCCTTGTTGAACGGCCGGTCGACGGTGTGGATCGGGAACGCCTTCGTCGAGCGGCATTGCACGACGATGCTGCCATGGTCCGTCAGGTTGCGTCCGACGCCGGGAAGGTCGTGGCGGATGGTGATGCCGTGTTGTCTCAAGTGATCGGCCGGTCCGATGCCGGAGAGCATAAGCAGTTGTGGCGAGTTGATCGCGCCGCCCGACAGGATCACCTCCCGTTCCGCCTCGATCCGATGTCGCCGGCCGCGATGCAGGTAGGTGAGGCCGGTCGCACGATTGCCGTTGACGTCGAGCCGCTCGACCAGTGCTTCCGTGACGAGAGTGAGGTTCGGTCGGGACAGCGCCGGTTTCAGATGCGCGACGGCCGCGCTGCAGCGGCGCCCGTCCCGCTTGGTCGCGTCGTAGCGCGCAACCCCCTCGGGCTGGAAGCCATTCAGATCTTCGGAGCGGCCCTGGCCCGCTTGCTCCCCAGCCAGCAGGAAGGCATCGAACAGCGGGCATTCGAAACTTCCCTTGGTGACGCCGAGGGGCCCCGATCCGCCGCGCCAGTCGCTGGCGCCGCGGTCGCTCGATTCACCGGCCTTGAAATAGGGGAGGCAGTTGGCATAGCGCCATTCGGTGAGCCCGAGCTCGTCCGCCCAGCGGTCGTAGTCGAGCGGATGGCCGCGCATGTAGACCATGGAGTTGATCGACGAGGAGCCGCCGACCACTTTCCCGCGCGGCATCGGTACGGGCCGGTCATAGAGGTCGGGCTCTGCCTCTGTCATATAGTTCCAGTTGATGCTCGGGTCCTTGTGTGCGCGATAGACGCCCGCTGGGATGTGGATCATCAGCTTGCGATCCATCGGCCCGGCCTCGATCACGAGCACGCGGTTCTTGGGATCGGCGCTGAGCTTCGAGGCGAGCACGCAGCCAGCCGAGCCCGCGCCGACGATCACGTAGTCGTAGCTCGACGCATTTCGCATGATCCCCTCCAAGTCATTTCACGGTCGAGCGTAGGACCAGGGAAGGCTCTGTTCAACTCATGTCGATCTCGCCGCTCTCGGAATGGATGAGTGCATCGACCTCGATCTCGACCATCATGCCCGGCTGTGTCAGTCCGGCGCCGACGCCACTCGATACGGGATCGATACCCTTGAAGACCTCGCCATGGGCCCGCACGAAATCGCCGACTTTCGACATGTCGGTGAGGAAGGCGCGCGTGCGCACCACGTGCCGCATCTCCGCGCCCGCCTCCTGCATCGCCTTCTCTATGCGTTTGAAGACGTACATGGACTGCGCATAGGTGTCGCCCGGCGCGTGGATCTTGCCGTCGGGCTGCACGGCGGTCGTGCCGGCGACGAACACGAACGGGCCAACGCGGCGCACCCGCGCATAGGCGCCGATCTCCTCGAAGCGTCCGCCAGTCTTGACTGTCTTGAGCATCACGGTGGCCTCCGATCGTTGACGAGTTGGGAATCCTCTCAGGGCGGGAGTTCTTTCAGGCGCGACCGGCGGTCATCCCTATGAGGGCATCATCAGCCTGTCGCCATCCTGAATACGTCCACCAGCCACGACCCGTGCATAGATGCCGACATCGGAATGATTGTAGGTTCGCATGAGATGCTGCGGGATGGCCAGATCGCGGGCGGCCGAGACCGGATCGACATTCGTTGCGGCACAGCGCTCCGTCATGGCGAAGACGTCGAGGCGAACGGGACCGATCGACAGCGCCCGGTCGATCCAGTGGGTCTCCGCGAAGGCCGGCGCGCCATCGAAATAGATGTTCGCACGAAAGCGCAGTGGATCGATCGGCTTGCCGAGCGACCGCTCGATCTCCCTGACCGTCGCCAGATTGACGAGGTGGACGCATTTCTCGTCCATGTCGGAGAAGCTATGTCCGGGCGCTGCGACGATGCGGGGCGGGCCGCGCAGGTCGCCCTTCAGATAGGCGGCCAGAAACTGCTCGATCATCTGCCGGCCGAGCTTCGTCGCGAGCTGCCCGCGGGCGACCTGCTTGCCGTCGCGGAGGACCGTCAGCGTGTCGGTCGCATCCGCATAGCGCGTCTCGAGCGATGCCAGCCGCTCGTTGCGCATCAGCATCAGAAAATTGATCTTGGGCAGATGCTTCGGGTTGTCCGGGTCGAAACGACCCGGCCCGTTCTCGATCGCATAGGCACGGTCGCCCGGAAAGGTCTCGCCGGGGCTGAGGTCGACCGCCTCGAGACGCTCGGGCGAGAAGCCTTTCAGCGGATAGCGATAGAGTGCCGTGACCGCGGGCGAGCCCGGCTCGGCCGACGAGCTCGCTGTCTCACTCATCGGCCATGCCCGGCACTCCGGTGCGGCTCAACCGCCGATCTTGCAGAATGTCGCCTGGCCGTGGCAGGTGACGCTGCCGCCGTCCTTCGTGCATTTGTAGCGCTCATTCTTGACCGTATAGCCCGGAACGCTTCCGTCGGACAGGTAAGCCGGCCACAGCGACCAGCTGACCGACTGCACCATCGTCTCCTTCGCATACCATTTGGCCGAATCCTCGGAGCCCGACGTGGCGATGGCGGCCTTCGTCACGCACCCGGCCGCTGCTGGGAGTGCACCCATTAACACGAGAGCGGTTGCAGCAACCATCGAATAGGCGAACGTTCTCATCACAAAACCCCCTACCAATTGAACCGGCCACACGGGCCAGTATTTACCATAGCACTGGTCGGAGGTGCGCGTCCTCTCCGCACGGCCACATGCGACGAGCAATCAAGCCCGGCGGCCCCTTTTTGACCCGCGCTACCGGCACTATATGAGGGAAGGAGAGCGCCGAGGGTGCCGATGGGGCCCGACGCGCGACCGATCGAATTTTTATCGTCGACGGTGTGACGGCCGTGCCTTCCGGGCGGCGGTCATGCGCTGAGGAGACAGGCATGAATTTCGAGAAATATACCGACCGCGCACGTGGATTTGTGCAGGCGGCACAGAGTCTTGCCCTTCGCGAGGGGCACCAGCAATTCACTCCAGAGCACATCCTGAAAGTTCTCCTCGACGACGAGGAGGGCTTGGCCGCCGGCTTGCTGCAGCGTGCCGGAGGCAGGCCGCAGGATGCGCTGGCCAGCGTCGAGCGCGTGCTCGCGCGGATGCCCAAGGTATCGGGCGGCGGGGCAGGGCAACTCTATCTCGCCCCGGCGACGGCGCGGCTTTTCGACAATGCGCAGAAGATCGCCGACAAGGCGGGTGACAGCTTCGTCACCGCCGAGCGGCTGCTTCTCGGCGTGGCGATGGAGAAGGACACCGAGGCCGCCAAGGCGATCGCCGAAGCTGGTGTCACGCCCGCCTCGCTCAACCAGGCGATCAATGACCTGCGCAAGGGCCGGGTGGCGGATTCCGCCTCGGCCGAGCAATCCTATGATGCGCTGAAGCGCTATGCGCGCGATCTGACCGAGGCGGCTGCATCAGGCAAGGTCGATCCCGTCATTGGCCGTGACGAAGAGATCCGTCGCACGATCCAGGTGCTTTCGCGCCGTACCAAAAACAACCCCGTCCTGATCGGCGAGCCTGGCGTCGGCAAGACGGCCATCGCCGAAGGCTTGGCGCAACGCATCGTCAAGGGCGATGTCCCCGAAAGTCTCAAGAACAAGAAGCTTCTGGCGCTCGACATGGGTGCACTCATTGCCGGCGCCAAGTACCGGGGCGAGTTCGAGGAGCGCCTCAAGTCCGTGCTGTCCGAGATCCAGGCGGAGGGCGGACGGATCATCCTGTTCATCGACGAGATGCACACCATCGTCGGCGCCGGCAAGGCCGACGGGGCGATGGATGCCTCCAACCTGTTGAAACCGGCACTGGCGCGCGGCGAGCTGCACTGCGTGGGGGCGACCACGCTCGACGAGTATCGCAAGCACGTCGAAAAGGACGCCGCTCTGGCGCGGCGCTTCCAGCCGGTATTCGTCGAGGAGCCGACGGTCGAGGACACGATTTCGATCCTCCGGGGTCTCAAGGAGAAGTACGAGCTGCACCATGGCGTGCGCATCACGGATTCGTCGCTGGTGGCCGCCGCCACGCTGTCGAACCGCTACATCACCGACCGATTCCTGCCGGACAAGGCCATCGATCTCGTCGACGAGGCAGCCTCGCGGCTCAGGATGCAGGTTGATTCCAAACCCGAGGAGCTCGACGAGCTCGATCGCCGGGTGATCCAGCTGAAGATCGAGCGCGAGGCGCTCCGCAAAGAGGACGACACGGCCTCGAAAGAGCGCCTGCAACGGCTCGAACGCGAGCTTGCCGACCTCGAGGAGCGGTCGGCGTCGCTGACACAGCGCTGGCAGGCCGAGAAGTCGAAGCTCGGCGAGGCGCAGAAGCTGAAGGAGGAGCTCGACACTTCCCGCATCGAGCTTGCCAAAGCCGAGCGCCGCGGCGACTTCAACAAGGCCGGTGAGCTGAAATACGGCGTCATTCGCGACCTTGAAGCGAAGTTGGCAGAGTTGGAGCAGGCCGAGCAGAAGGGCGCCCTGATGGTCGAGGAGGCCGTCACGCCCGACCATATCGCCGGCGTCGTCTCGCGCTGGACCGGCATCCCCGTCGACCGGATGCTCGAGGGTGAGCGCGAGAAGCTGCTCCGCATGGAGGAGGCCATCGGCAAGCGCGTCATCGGTCAGGCGGAGGCGGTCAGGGCAGTCTCGACGGCGGTCCGCCGGTCGCGCGCCGGCCTGCAGGATCCGAACCGGCCGATCGGCTCGTTCATGTTCCTGGGGCCGACGGGTGTGGGCAAGACCGAGCTCACGAAGGCCCTGGCGCAGTTCCTGTTTGACGACGAGCATGCGATGGTCCGGATCGACATGTCCGAGTACATGGAGAAGCACTCGGTCTCCCGGCTGATCGGCGCACCTCCCGGCTATGTCGGCTACGAGGAGGGGGGCGCCCTGACCGAGGCCGTGCGCCGGCGGCCGTATCAGGTCGTGCTCTTCGACGAGATCGAGAAGGCGCATCCGGATGTGTTCAACGTGCTCTTGCAGGTGCTTGACGATGGACGTCTGACCGATGGCCAGGGCCGCACCGTCGATTTCAAGAACACGCTCATCATCATGACGTCTAACCTCGGCTCAGAGTATCTGATCGATCCCTCACAGGATGTCGCGAAAGTCCGGGACCTCGTCATGGGCGCGGTCAAGGCCAGTTTCCGGCCCGAGTTCCTCAATCGCATCGACGAGATCGTGCTATTCTCGCGTCTCAAGAAGGACGAGATGGGGGCAATCGTCGACATTCAACTGGCCCGCCTCGAGAAGCTCCTGGCGGACCGCAAGATCACGCTCGATCTGGATGCCGCTGCCAAGACGTGGCTTGCCAACCAGGGCTATGATCCGGCTTACGGTGCCAGGCCCCTGAAGCGCGTCATTCAGCGTCAGGTCCAGGATCCGCTCGCCGAGCAGATCCTCGCCGGCCGCGTCAAGGATGGCGATCGCGTCAAGGTGACGGTCGCGGGCGGCCAACTCGTGATCAATGGCGAGGCCGTCAAAGCGGCGGCTTGATCGAGGTCGGATCGGTCGTGGCCCGCCCGGCGCGTATGCCGGGTGGGCCGCGGCAGGCCCCCTGCGATGCCTCGGTGAGGCGCTCCTCTCCAATCCAGACGCGAGAAGATTCTCGGGATGGCGTTACCGGTGTAACAGCAATGCCGCAATTCGCCACCATATCCATGGGTACGGATCAACCGCCGCATCCCCCATGGAGGTGTGCCATGACCACGACCGAGACCATCCGAGAGAGCATCATCATCCGGGTCGATTTCGTGCGCGCCGGTGCGGCACGTCCCGCGCGGTCGCAATCGGGCTCCGCCGACGTTGTCGACTTTGAGGCTGCACGTCTGGCTCGCGCGACGGTTGAAACCGGCCCGCGGCCGGTTCCCAAGCCCAGACGTCCGCGCGGCGAGTTTCCCGGTGGCTTCGGCGGTCCGTTCTAGGACTATTGCGGGGCGCTTCGATAGCTCGGGGTCGCGCTGCTGCCGGCCGAGGCGCGGCAAAGCTGCACCCAGGTCGGCAGGCTGCTCTCCTCCGGGGCGAATCCCTTGGTGATCGACGGCGTGATGCTGTCGAGCTCCTTGGTCCGGCCGGTCAAAACATACATTATCTGACAGGCAGCGCAGTTGTTCTCGTTGAGGACACGTGCAGCCCACGGCCAACGGTTTCTGAGACTGGGTCGCGCTGCGAGACAGCGGTCGGGATAGCCGCTATGGGCCGATACGAGCGTTTGCGAAACGGTCGAGAGCTGCCAGCCGAGGGTCAGCTCGAAATCGGTGAAGTTCAAGCGCATCAGTCGGACATCACCGTCGATTCCCGCATAGAGCCGGCGATCGACCCGGTCACGGAAGCAGTCCTTGCAGAACTTGTTGTGGGCCCTTGCGACGGAGACGACTCCGCGTTCCCAACGGGCGTTGAGGAGGGTCGAGACCGGGGACAGGATCTCGTCGAAGCCGGTGCGAGCGACACGCGACTGCCGCAGGAGATCGGCGTTGGCGGTGTTGATTGGATCCTCGAGGATGTCGTCAGTCGTCAGCACGATGAGGTTGATCTCGAAGTCGAGATCTTGGCCCTTGTCGTCCCTGGTCTGGGCCTTCAGATCCTCGAGCAAATCGACCAGATCGTCGGCGGTATCAATGCCTGAGCTCTCGAAGTAGCCGCCGTCGACGAACCGGTACTGCTCGTTGGCGCCGCGGCTCCAGGATGCGGGCGGCAGGATCCACGGGAATCGCGCCGAGATGCCGACGGCCGTCGACAGCGGGATGTCGGCGCGCATGATGGTGTTCAACGTTCCCAGTCGTGCCGTCGACTGGCGGTAGAACCGGAAAGGTGCGACGACCACCCGCGACCCGGTCTGCACATGGGTGGCATTGAGGACCAGGGCCGGCACGACGCCGTCCTGGCGCCAATGACCGTAGTAGCTTTCGGCGAACGGGTTCTGCTGTGATTCCGGCAGTGTCTCGTGCCAGGCGCGCTCGAAGGCCGCCTCGAGGGCGCGCGCGCGATCAAACTGAGGAAACGGCCATGGCACGAAGCGCTGCAGGAAATCGGGGAACAGTCCCGCGGCGGCGAGTGGAGAGATGAAATCGCGGCCGAGGAACGCTTGCGCGCGCTCCTCGTACCAACCGGCCTTCTGCTCGCCGAAATTGCAGGTCGGCTGCGTGACCGGCGCTGCCTTTTCGCCGGCCAGGGCGGCAAAGACGGAAGAGCCGAGGCTACCTCCCGAGACGCCCGAGATGGCGAAGACGTGCTGGGCAAAAGCCGGACAACGGTCTTGCATGCGACCGAGCGTCAGGGCGGCGTGCTGCGCGGCAT
Organism: Hyphomicrobiaceae bacterium; assembly: GCA_041397825.1. GTDB lineage: Bacteria > Pseudomonadota > Alphaproteobacteria > Rhizobiales > Hyphomicrobiaceae > JANNSX01. Next base: position 28,480 of record JAWKVX010000006.1, on the reverse strand, counting down.
AGAGGCCGCCACCCTCGGCGGCGACGATGTAGACCGGATAGGGCACGCCACGCGACTTGAAATAGTCCCGGTCCGGCCGACTCTGGAGCCAGGTCTCGAAGGCGGAGGTCGAGCTGGGCAGAGGCAGGAAGGCGCGCTTGATGGTCCGGATCTCGTGATTGTCATTGAGATCGAAGGCGGTCGAGAAGATCGCAATGAGGACCAGCAGCGAGAGGGCCGGGAATTTCGTCCGATCGTAGAGATTGGTCGTGAAGCTGAGGAAGAAGGCGAGGCAGATCACGAACGTATTGAAGATTGCGAAGGCGCCGAGCTGGTCGGCGATGATGCCGTAGCGGCCGGGCGAGCCGAGGAAGGTCGCCGAGAAGAGGATCACCAGCGAAAACGTCAAAGCGTAGAAGAAAAGGCGAATGGGCAGGCCGAAAAGCCAGGGACTCGGCAGGGCGTATTTCCATTGCTTCCGGTAAGAGCGGAGAAAGGTTGCGAGGATCAGTAGAAGGCCGATCCCGATCGCAATCGCCGCGCCGGTCCACAGCAGCTCTCGCGTCTCCGCATGAGCGTCGGCGGCCGCTTGGACGGTCTGTGCGACAGATGGCATTTGCGCCTGGACCCAGGCGGGCATGTCGATCGGTCGCAGTGCCTGAGCTGCCTTGGCCAGCCCGGCGGCGGCCGCAAACAGCGGCGCCGCGCCGAGGATGCGCGGCAGCCAGCGCAACATGAAGCCCGTCGTATCGGCGGCCGACAGGGCGTCCTGCTGCCAGCGAAGCGTCAGATTCCGGCCGATGTACCAGATCAATGCACCCATCAGCGTCAGCGAGACGAATGCCAGCACGATCTGCGGCAGGCGGGCGTCCCGATCGAGCGCAAGCGAGCGGTACATCTCGATTGTCTGATCGGGGACCGCCAGCATGATGGACGCCAGCACGACGGCGATGATCATGGCCCGGAGGACGTAGATGGGCGTGACGATGGGGGTCAGGGCGGCCGCGATCAGATTCAGAAAACGCATACAGCCGATCTCCCCAACGCAATGCTGCAGCGCCCTGGACGTCCGATCGGGATCGGTCGCGGCCAGCGGTGCTGACGCCTGCATTAGCGCATATTTGACCTATGCGCTCAATTGCCAGGGCCCATCCGGCATCATCGTCTGGCGGGTGCCGTTGCCGATTGGCCGCGGTTCGTTTCCCGCGACGCGAGATAGATGACCAGACCGGCGAACAGCAGGCCGGCAAACGACAGATGCAAAAGGGCGTAGATGTCGGCTGCGGCATGGCCGAGGGCGCGCAGGCGATCGACGAGGAGACCGGAGAGCGGCTGCAGGAGCACCGCTCCGAAGAAGAACAGGAAATTGACCAACGTTATCCCACGGCCGAGCAGATGCTCCGGCAGATAGGTCCTGATATGGGCCAGAAGCACGACATAGGTCATGCCGACCCCGCCGATCAGGACGAGGGCTGTGACCGCTGACAGCCGGGGCAGCTCCGGCATCAGGCCGAGTCCGAGGAACAAGAGTGTGGTCAACGCCGTTCCGGCGACGACCACCCACTTCTGCGTCCCGAAAATCCGGTCGGCAGGACCGTAGAGCAACGCCCCGATCGACATCGCCGCAGCCATCGCGAGGATGGCGTTGCCGCGCTCGATCGGGCCGAGACCGTGCACCTCGCTGAGAAACGGCCCGACCCAAAGGCCGCGTTCAGCCAGCATCACGGCGTAGCTGACGAGGACGATCGGGAACATCGGCCAGATGGCCCGGATCGAGGCGAGCTCGAGCAAAGCGCCGGCGAACGAGGTGCGCGATCCGGACGCCTCCGCGGCACGAGGCGGATCCCGAACGACGACGAGGACAAGCAGGGCCGCCACCGCCGTCGCGACGGCAATGGCCGCGAAGGCGAAGCGCCAGCCGACGGTCTCGACCGCATAGGCGAGTGGCGTCGCCGACAGCAGATTGCCGATGCTGCCGATACCGAGCAGCCAGGAGCAGAGCTGGGCAAAGCGCTCCGGCGGCGCCGTTCGCGCAAACGTATAGACGGCGCCCATGTAGATGGCGGCGCTGCCGGTGCCGATCAGGGCCATGGCGACGATGCTCAGATCGAAGCTCGTCGCCACCGCGAACAGCACGGCGCCGGCAACGGCCAGGCACATGAACCCCGGCATGGTTCGTCTCGGCCCGAACCGATCGAGCGACGCTCCGACCGCGAACTGCGCCAGGGCAAAGGCGAGAAACCACGCCATGGACAGCGTGCCTAGTCCGGTAGCGTCGATGGCCAGCTCGGTGCTGAGCTCTGGCGCAATGACAGCGAGGAACGAGCGGAAGAACTGGCTGAGCGTATAGGCCAGAAGAAAGGCCGCGAACTGTGCCAAGGGGCGTCCCCGTTCGTCGATGATCCGGTTCGTTCACCTTTCGCCCAACGGCATGGAGACGACAAGTGCAATACGCGGGGCGGCCTGCACGCCCCTGGGCCGGATGCGGACCCCGATGACGGCCGGAACTCCGGCCGTGGCGGCGCGTACGTTGAGGTGGCCGTGGATCCTGTCAGCCGCCGTTGCCGTCGGTGTTCCCGGCGACCTGAGTGGAGACGGGGGAGCGCGCCATCAGCTCGTCAATCTTCAGGCGCTCCTTCTGGAAGTCGGCGAGAAGCTTGCCGGTCAGCTGCCGCTCGCGCGGAACCTGGATGGTCATGGGATCGACGAACTTGTTGTTGACCAGCACTTCGAAATGCAGGTGCGGCCCCGATGACAGACCTGTCGTGCCGACATAACCGATAACGTCACCCTGGCTGACCTTCTGCCCGACCGCGAGGCCCGCCGCATAGCGCGAAAGGTGCGAGTAGGCGGTCTGATAGCCGTTCGCGTGCTTGATACGGATGTAGTTCCCGTTGCCACCCTTGCGCCCGAACTCCTCGATGGTGCCGGAGCCGGCGGCGAGAATAGGCGTGCCGGTCGCTGCCGCCCAGTCGGCGCCCGTGTGCATGCGGCGCTGCTTGAGCAGAGGGTGCATGCGCATGCCAAAGCCTGACGTAAATCGCACCTCGGCACCGCGGATCGGCTTCCGATTGAGGAACTTCTTGGCGTTGTTGCCCTGCTCGTCATAGTAGTCGATCAGGCCGTCGGGGGTGCGGAAGCGGTAGAAACGCCTGGTCTCGCCGCCGACGGTCAGGGACGAGTAGAGGAGCTCGCCCGGGCGCGCCAGCGACAGCTCGTCGTCGTCGACATCGAAGAAGGCCTCGAACGTATCGCCGGGTCCCACGCGACGCTGAAAATCCACGTCATAGGCGTAGGTCTTGATGAGGCGCCGGACCATATCCGGTGCCATACCCTGCATGATGGCAGCGCTGTAGAGGCTGGTGTAGAGCGAGGCTCGCCGCCGCGATGACGGCTGGGCGGCCAGCATGGTCGCAGCTATCGGCGTGTCGCTGGCGAAATAGTCGCCGGCCTCGCTCCGCGCGACCGTCACGATGTGGCCCTGTCCGGCAGAGAACACGG
>JAWKVX010000006.1:0-20000 GCA_041397825.1 Hyphomicrobiaceae bacterium | reverse complement strand
CAGGATGTTGGCTTAGAAGCAGCCATCATTTAAAGAAAGCGTAACAGCTCACTGGTCTAAACAAGGGTTCTTGCGCCGAAAATGTAACGGGGCTAAAGCCATGTACCGAAGCTGTGGGTGTGCGCAAGCACGCGGTAGCGGAGCGTTCCGTAAGCCAGTGAAGGGAGACCCGTGAGGGCTCCTGGAGGTATCGGAAGTGCGAATGCTGACATGAGTAACGACAGGAGTGTGAGAGACACTCCCGCCGAAAGTCCAAGGGTTCCTGCGCAATGCTAATCAGCGCAGGGTTAGCCGGCCCCTAAGGCGAGGCAGAAATGCGTAGTCGATGGGAACCACGTTAATATTCGTGGGCCAGCGGGTGGTGACGGATCGTGCAAGCTGTTCGGGCTTATCGGATTGCCCCGGGCAGTGAAGCGGTCCCAGGAAATAGCCCCCGCGTGAGACCGTACCCGAAACCGACACAGGTGGACTGGTAGAGCATACCAAGGCGCTTGAGAGAACTGCGTTGAAGGAACTCGGCAAATTGCCCCCGTAACTTCGGGAGAAGGGGGCGTTCCGTATGGGCAACCATGCGGGACGGGCACAGACCAGGGGGTAGCGACTGTTTACCAAAAACACAGGGCTCTGCGAAGCCGCAAGGCGACGTATAGGGTCTGACGCCTGCCCGGTGCCGGAAGGTTAAGAGGAGAGGTGCAAGCCTTGAATCGAAGCCCCGGTAAACGGCGGCCGTAACTATAACGGTCCTAAGGTAGCGAAATTCCTTGTCGGGTAAGTTCCGACCTGCACGAATGGCGTAACGACTTCCCCGCTGTCTCCAGCACCAACTCAGCGAAATTGAATTCTCCGTGAAGATGCGGAGTACCCGCGGTTAGACGGAAAGACCCCGTGCACCTTTACTATAGCTTTGCAGTGGCATTAGAGGATGGATGTGTAGGATAGGTGGGAGGCTATGAAGCGCCGGCGCCAGCCGGTGTGGAGCCACCGTTGAAATACCACCCTTTTGTTCTTTGATGTCTAACCGCGCCCCGTGATCCGGGGCCGGGACCCTGCATGGCGGGTAGTTTGACTGGGGCGGTCGCCTCCCAAAGAGTAACGGAGGCGCGCGATGGTAGGCTCAAGCTGGTCGGAAATCAGCTGTCGAGTGCAATGGCATAAGCCTGCCTGACTGCGAGACTGACAAGTCGAGCAGAGACGAAAGTCGGTCATAGTGATCCGGTGGTCCCGTGTGGAAGGGCCATCGCTCAACGGATAAAAGGTACGCCGGGGATAACAGGCTGATGACGCCCAAGAGTCCATATCGACGGCGTTGTTTGGCACCTCGATGTCGGCTCATCGCATCCTGGGGCTGGAGCAGGTCCCAAGGGTTCGGCTGTTCGCCGATTAAAGCGGTACGTGAGCTGGGTTCAGAACGTCGTGAGACAGTTCGGTCCCTATCTGCCGTGGGTGTTGGAGAATTGAGAGGAGCTGTCCCTAGTACGAGAGGACCGGGATGGACGCACCTCTGGTGGACCTGTTGTCGCGCCAGCGGCATAGCAGGGTAGCTATGTGCGGACGGGATAACCGCTGAAGGCATCTAAGCGGGAAACCCCCCTCGAAACAAGTTCTCCCTTGAGAGTCGTGGAAGACCACCACGTTGATAGGCTGGATGTGGAAGCGCGGTGACGCGTGAAGCTAACCAGTACTAATAGCTCGATTGGCTTGATCGCTCTCATTAGCAATGCCCATGTGATGGCTTCGCCATCCGGGACGCTGCGAAAGCGAAGGAACGACCAGATATTCGTCCGGCACCTCTTTGTTGACCTGGTGATATTGGCGGAGTGGCTGCACCCGATCCCATCCCGAACTCGGCCGTGAAACGCTCCAGCGCCGATGGTACTGCATCAATGGATGCGGGAGAGTAGGTCGTTGCCAGGTCTACAAAGAGGTGGCGGACAGTCGCGTTCTTCGAGACGTCTCCCCTTCATGGGTGAAACACAAACAAGGGCCTCCGCCTTCCGGCGCGAGGCCCTTCGTGTTTTTCAGCGACCTGCCCTTGAGTCCAAGGTGTTCCCTTTCCTCTGCAGGCGCTCGGAGAGACTTTCAGTTGCCCATAAGTCGAGCCTCGCCGGAGGCGTACCGACCTGGGCGTCGCACCATCGTTCGATGGCGCAAGACACTTCAATAATCCTAGCGCTGGCGATGCAACTTCGCCTGCGTTAGAACTCCTGGAGAGCGGAGCCGTCCACGCGGATGGCGATCCGGGGGGTGGAGCGTCGGGGGATGGTAAGCGACAGTGAGACCGGCCCGACCTGGAGCAACCGGCTCCGGTCGCTGCAGGGCCTTCTGGCCGAGATAACCGAGCGTTTCGACGCTGTGCGACCGTGGATTTCTCGTGCCCAGGCCGCCCTCCACAGGTTGCGCATCTGGTTGGTCGCTGTTCTGAAGCCGCTCGTCCGCAATCCGACGTTCGAGCGGTTTGTCACGGGGCTCATTCTTGTCAATGCCGTGACGCTCGGGATGGAGACCAGCGGCACACTCCGCGCCAGCCTGGGCGGATTGTTGACGACGCTCGACCATATCATCATCGCCGTCTTCGTATTTGAGTTGGCGGCCCGCATGCTGGTGTTCGGAACACGCTTCTGGCGCGATCCCTGGAGTGTATTCGATTTTCTGGTCGTGGCAGTGACCTTGATGCCGGCAACCGACAATCTCTCGGTGCTGCGGGCGCTCCGGGTCATTCGTGCGCTCCGGCTCGTCTCCGCGATCCCGGCTATGCGCCGCGTCGTCAACGGACTGCTGATCGCCATTCCCGGCATGTCCTCGATCGTCGTGCTGCTGCTCCTGATCTTCTATGTCTTCTCCGTCATGGCGACGAACATGTATGCCGACACGCTGCCGGAACGGTTCGGCACGATTGGCGATTCGCTCCTCACGCTCTTCCAGGTCATGTCGCTCGACGGCTGGACGAGCGAGGTGGCACGCCCCGTCATGGACGCGCATCCCTGGTCGTGGATCTTCTTTCTGGTGTTCATCCTGATCACCAGCTTCACCGTGCTCAATCTCTTCATCGGCATTATCGTCGATGGCATGCAGCAGCAGCACATCGAGGCCAAGGAGGCCAACGATCTGGTGAAGGCCAGCCGCTTCGGAAAGTTGAAGACGCAGTTCTCGGTGTCCCTGCCGAAGGGCCCGGGCGACAAGGCGCAGCCGCTTCGGCCGACTGTCGGAGACCTGAGCAGGACACCTCCACCTCCTCCGATCGAGGAATCCGGACTGTCCATGCTGGCGGCGGCGCCCGTCGTGACCAGGATGGACGCGGGTCCCGAACGGCCCGATCCTGCCGAGATGAAGCTTTTGCTCGATGAGATCCGGGCCCTTCGGCAGGAGCTGGGCGAGCTCAAATCAGCACGGAACCCGACGGACGGACCAACTTGACCGGGCTGTGCGGTCGTGATCGCTGGAGGCATCGAACCGAGCCGACTCGCTCAGTTGAGCTGCTGAGTCGGGTCCAACGCAGATCACGAGTGTGACCGCTCATGTCATCCACTGCCCATGCCGACGCCTTTCATTTTAGTCGACCGGTCAAGAGCTATTGGGAGGCGACGGCCGATCCACTCGGTTTCGACACCCGGCCGCTCGAAGGCCCCGCCAAAACCGACGTCGCGATCGTTGGCGCGGGCTTCACGGGGCTCAATGCCGCACTGCGCCTGCGTGAGGCTTATGACTTCGATGTCACTGTACTCGATGCCGCCGAGCCAGGCTGGGGCGCATCGGGTCGGAACGGCGGATTCTGCGGTCTCGGAGGCACCAAGCTCTCCTATCCCGAATTGATCCGCCGCTATGGCAAGGACGATGTGCTTCGGTTCTTCGACGTGCAGAAGGAGGCCATCGAGCTCGTCAAGGACACCTGCCGCCGCTTCTCGATCGACGCCTCGCTGTGCGAGATGGGCGAGCTGTGCGTTGCCCACAAGCCGAGCCGGATCGCCGAGCTCAAGGCGGAGGCCGAATTCCTGCGCACGGTCATCGGTAAGGATATGCATCTCCTCTCCAAAGCGGAGATGAAGGAGCGGGGCTGCGACAGCCCGTCTTTCCACGGCGCGCTCTGGGGCGAGATCGGGCTGTCGCTGCATCCGCTCGACTATGTGCGCGGACTTGCGCGCGCGGTTGCTGGGAACGGCGCTCGCATTCACGGCCGGTCACGGGTCGTGCGATGGGAGGAGCGGGCCGGCCGGCATATCCTCACCACCGAGCGCGGCGGCCGCCTCGAGGCTCGCGATGTTCTGGTCGCCACCAACGGTTTCACCGATGAACGCGTGCCGACACCAGTTGCCAGGCGCGTCATGCCGGCACTGTCAGCGATCCTCGTTACGCGGCCGATGAGCGAGGCCGAGCGCCTGGCGCAAGGCTGGACGTCACGACAGATGGCCTATGACACGCGCCGGTTGCTGCACTATTTCAGGCTGCTTCCAGACGGCCGCATGATGTTCGGCGGACGAGGCGGCACCGATGCCTCCGATGGGGCTTTGGGCGCACTGGAGATGCGTCTGCGCCGCAATTTCGAGCGCCTGTTTCCTGCCTGGGCGCATGTCGAGCATACGCATTTCTGGCGCGGCTTCGTTTGTTTCTCGCGCAATCTCCTTCCCTATGTGGGTCCGCTCGATGCGGACCGGCGTGTATGGTCCGCCATTGCCTATCATGGCTCGGGCGTGGCCATGGGAAGCTGGTGCGGCCGTGCGGTTGCCGATCTGATCGCCGGAGAGGGAGTTCGCGCCAGCGTCCCTCGCGCCCTGACGAGCGGGCTCGACCCGTATCCGTTGGCCGGCCTCAGACCCGTCTACCTCAAGGGCGCGTATCTCTGGTACGGCATCGAGGACGAGATTCGCTGAGAGGTTGGCCGGTCAGTTCTTCTCCTCGGGCAGCACCGGCAGCGGCTGGAACGGAATGCCTTCCTCGTGCAGCGACTGTGCCTCGTCGAGGGTCGCCTCGCCATAGATGCCGCGCGGCTCCGATTCCTCATAGTGAATCTTGCGCGCCTCCTCGGCGAACTTGTCGCCGACATAGTCCGCGTTCTCGCGGACGTGATCGCGGATCTTGCGCATCATCTCTTGAAGCTCGGGCGGCATCAACGAGGCTACCGGGCGCTTGGGCTTAGCGGTCTTCTCGTCCTGTGACCGGCCTGTCTTGACGCTCGGCGCCATCAGGGCCTTTTCGACGTCATGGGAGCCGCACTGGGGACAGGCCACCTGTCCGGCATCCGACTGCGTATCGAAGGCCGCGCTCGATTGAAACCACGCATCGAACTCGTGCTTGTCGGGGCAGCTCAGCCGGTAGCGGATCATGACGCTTCCCTCAGGTCAGTGGCCGGCGCTCGAGCCAGCCGAAACGGTCTGTCGCCATCCAGCGCAGGAATGCGCTGGCGCGCGACAGCCACGGATGCAAGATCGAGGTCCGTGATGATGACTCCCGGATCGATTCCGCCTTCGGCGAGAACCTCGCCCCATGGTGAGATCGCGATGCTGTGGCCGTAGGTGGTTCGTCCACTGTCATGCCGACCGGCCTGCGCCGCGGCGAGGACGAAGCTTCCGGTCTCGATGGCGCGCGCTCGCAACAGCACATGCCAGTGTGCCTCGCCTGTCTGCCGGGTGAACGCCGAAGGCACAGCCAGAATATGCGCACCAGACTGCGCCAGGGCTCTGTAGAGCCCGGGAAACCGGAGGTCATAGCAAATGGTCATGCCGAGCCGACCCCAAGGTAGGCTGGCCACGACAGCTTGGTCGCCGGCAACGAAGCGCTCCGATTCCCGGAAACTGTCGCCGCTGGGGAGATCAACGTCGAACATGTGGATCTTGTCGTAGCGACAGGCAATGTCGCCCTTGGGCGTGACCAGATAAGAGCGGTTGGCGAGTTGCCCGTCCGGTCGGGCGACCGCGAGCGAGCCGATATGCAACCAGATGCCGAGCGTCGCCGCGAGCTCCGACAATCGGCGCAAAACCTGGTGATCGCGCTCAGGGGCGGCAAGCGCCCGCAGCTGGTCGCGATCCGGCTCCATCAGGCCGGTGTTCTCAGGGGTCTGGACATAGGACGCCCCCTGCGCGGCAGCCTCGCGGATCAGTCCCGAGGCCGCACAGATATTCCTCTCCACCACGCTACCCGAGGTGAGCGTGACGAGCGCTGCGCGGAAGGCTGTTCCGGTCTTGTCCATGCTCCGAGGACGCTCTCCGAGTCGTTAACGATCCGTTAACCCGCCAACAGCTCGTCGAGCTTGCCGAGCCCATCGAGGTCATGCAGGTCGTCGCAGCCGCCGACATGTGTCTCGCCGATCCAGATTTGGGGGACCGTGTTGCGCCCTCCCGCCATCTCCCGCATCCGGGCCCTGAGACCCGGCGCACTGTTCACGTCGATCTCCTCGAACTGGGCGCCCTTGCGGCGGAGAAGCGCCTTGGCGGCATGGCAATAGGGGCAGGTCGCGGTCGTATAGATCGTGATTTTTGGCATCTGCTGGCTCGTTCCCCACTCGATGGGCAGGCGAAATGTATGGCGTGCCAGGGTGTTCGGCAATGGTCATGCAGATTGGGGGATTTCTCCGGTGACGATGGCAAGGGCCAACACATCGACCGCTGCGGCGCCGCCGCCGAGGAGTGCCCTGGCAGCGGCGTCGATGGTCGATCCGGTCGTGATGACGTCGTCGATCAGCAGGACCTGACGGCCGGCAACAAGAGGTTTGGCCCATGCTGGCACCGAGAAGGCGCCCTGGACATTGCGCCGGCGCTGGTCGGATGTCAGGCCGACTTGGCTTCGGGTCGATTTGGTCCGCTTGAGCACCAAAGGCGAGACCGGCGTGCCGCTCTCCACCGCCACGGCCCGGGCGAGGACGGCGGCCTGATTGAAGCGGCGGCGCCAGAGCCTGAGCCGGGCCAACGGCACAGGAACGATGAGGTTGGCATCTGTCAGGAGGTCCGCGCCGGCACTGGCGAGCCAGCGTCCGAACAGCCGGCCGCCGTGATGCTGATCACCATATTTGAGGCCGTGCACAAGCTCGCGTAGCCTGTCACCGTAGTGAGCGACGGCTCGGGCGCGACGGTAGGCTGGAGGAGCCGCCAGTGCGGCGGCCGAGACGAGGCGACCACCGGAATCGTAGGGTAGCGGAATGCCGAGGACGTCACAGAGCGGAGGACGGATGAAGTCGATCGACCGCCAGCAGCCCGGACAAAGTGTGTCGTGCTCCCAGACGGTAGTGAAGCAGGAGATGCAGACAGCTGGGACGAGAAGATCGGCAACGGCGAGACCGCCCGCGCGGCCGGCATCGAGGACTGGGGCCAAGGGCTTCATGGCGGACCGCATCAGGGTCATGGTCGATCGCATCGGCGTGAGTGAGAAGGGCCTACGCCTGGCACGATGTCGAGGCTTGTCGGATCGAGTGGCTGGCCTCGAGCCCGCACCGGGATCGAAACACACATGTCCTGGGCCCCTGGCTTCGTGTGGCACACCGCCCGTAAGCTCGCTTGCCAACGGGATAGGTCGAGCCGGTCTTGTGCCATGCTAGCACGACCTGAGGCCACAGCGAGCCTCAGGACGCTCTGATGGAGGCCCCAGATCAATGAAGGGTCCGGAATTGCTGTTTGACCGGCGCTTGCAGCGGCAGTGGCTCCACCGTCACCAGGCATCGATCGACAAGGGCGACTTTCTGCGGGCCTGGGTGGCCGACGATCTCGCAAGCCGGTTGCTGCTGGTCCATCGCCAGCTCGGGTGTGCCCTGGTGATCGGTGCTGGCGCCCGCGCCATTGCACCGGCGCTCGTATCGACGGGCAAGATTCTCGAGGCCGTTCTATGCGAGCCGGTTGCCCCGGCGGCAGTGCCGGCAGGACGACTGGTCGTGGGGGACAGCGAGGCCCTGCCTTTCGCCGAGCACAGCTTCAATTTGGCGGTGTCTCTGCTCGAGCTGCATCAGATCAACGATCTTCCGGGCGCCCTCGTTGAGCTGCGACGGGTGCTCAAGCCGGACGGCCTGCTGTTGGCGACCATGATCGGCGGACAGAGTCTGCAGGAGTTGGCGCGCGCGTTCGCGGCCGGTGAAAGCGAGCTGAGGGGGGGAGCCAGCCCACGTGTTGCGCCGATGGTCGACGTCCGCGATCTCGGCGGCCTCGTGCAGCGCGCTGGCTTTGCGCTGCCGGTGGTCGATGTCGATCCGCTCAACCTGACTTATGCCTCGGTCGGGGCGCTGATGCGGGAGCTGCGCCAATTGGGGTGCGCCAATGCCCTCAACGCAAGAAGCCGCCGCCACTTGACGAAGAGGCTGCTCGCCGCCGTAGCCAGCGCCTACGAGCGCGAGGTTCCGGCTCAGGACGGCCGGGTGACGGCGACGATCGAGATCCTGACGGTCACAGCCTGGTCCCCCGGACCCGGCCAGCCGCAGCCGCTCAAACCCGGCAGTGCCCAGGTGCGTCTTGGCGATGCGCTCGGACGCCGCGATCGGACCTGAGGGGACCTGATGCCGGCCTGAACCGCGCTCAGGCCTGATCAGCCGCCGAGGATTGTGGCAAAGTGGCCAGCGACGATCGTGAACGTCTCCGCCAGCTCGGTGCTGACCAGCGGCAGGGCGAGGAACAGGCAGCCGCAGAGGACGACCGCGATGAGGGCGTACTCGACGGACATGGCGGCGCTGTCATCCTCGGAGAAATCCCGGAGAAGCTCGCGTTTCCGCGGCCTCACTTCCGAAGCTCCCAGCGTGCCGAACCAAGCCATCTCACCTCTCCGTTCCTGTTGTCCTCCCGCGATCACAGGAGGTCTGCGAGCATGGCGCAGAGCGGCTCGTCGGCCGGCGGCATCGCATAGTCCCGCATGCGATGCGGCCGCGCCCATGTCAGCTCTTGACCTTCCCTGGCCTCGATCTCGCCTTGCCACCTCCTGCAAACATAGAGGGGCATCAGCAGATGGAAGGCGTCGTAGGTGTGGCTCGCAAAGGTGAACGGTGCGAGGCATTTCTCGGAAACCTCGATCCCCAACTCCTCGCGGAGCTCGCGGATCAAGGCGACCTCGGGCCTCTCTCCTTTCTCCACCTTGCCGCCGGGGAACTCCCAAAGTCCCGCCATCGGCTTTCCAGGTGGCCGTCTTGCAAGCAACACGCGTCCGTCAGGGTCGATGAGCGCACAGGCAGCTACCAGAACCACGTTCATCGTCGTGCTCGCGAGGAAGTCTTACAGAGATTGGTTAACGAGAGATCGCCAACGAAGCATTAATTTCTCTAAATCCTAACGTTTGCCTATGAAGTCTCGTCTCGTGGCCCGCCGCAGCTTTGTTGACCACGCCCTTGCCGCACCATTCGCCAACATAGGCGCGACGCCAGACTAGCTCCGGTAGTCGGCATTGATCGCCACATAGTCGGAGGTGAGATCGCAGGTCCACACCGTCGCCTGGCCTGAGCCGACGCCGACATCCACCGTGACCTCGAGCTCGGCCTGACGGAAATAGTCAGCTCCCTGCGTCTCCCGATAGTCGGGATGGACCTCGCCGTCGTACGCCACGGGGATGTCCCCGAAGCGGATCGCCAGTCTGTCCCGGTCAGCCGCCTCGCCCGACTTGCCGACCGCCATGACGATCCGGCCCCAGTTGGGATCGTTGCCGGCGATCGCTGTTTTGACGAGTGGCGAGTTGGCGACGGCAAGTCCAATCCTCCGGGCGGCCGCCGGGCTTTCGGCGCCGTGTACGTGGATGGTGACGAACTTCTTCAGGCCTTCGCCGTCCTTTGCGACCATCAGGGCGAGATCGTGCAGCACGCCGCCCAGGGCGTTCTTGAAGGAGACCGCGTCGGCGCCAGACGGATCCGTGATCCGCGGGGCCCCGCGCGCCGCCGCCGCGCCGGTCGCGAAGGCGAGCAGCGTATCACTGGTCGAGGTGTCGCCGTCGATCGAGATGCAGTTGAAAGTGGTCCGGGCGCCGTCGGCGAGCATCGCCTGCAAGACCTCGGCAGCGATCGGCGCATCGGTCGCAACGAAGGAGAGCATGGTCGCCATATCGGGCGCGATCATGCCGGCTCCCTTGGCAATGCCGTTGATCGTCACCTCGGATTTTCCCAGCCTGACCCTGCGGCTGGCAAGTTTCGGGAACGTGTCCGTGGTCATGATCGCGCGGGCCGCCGCCTCCCATTGACCGTCCTTTGCCTCCTCGGCGAGACCGGGGAGCGCCGTGACGATCGGCTTCGGGTCGAACGGCTGACCAATGACGCCGGTCGAGGCGATGAACACCTCGTCGGCCCTACAGCCGGCGATCCGGGCCGCCGCCTCGGCCGTCGCCGTGACCGTCTCCACGCCCCGCCGCCCCGTAAAGGCGTTGGCATTGCCGGAGTTGACGACGAGAGCCCGGCCGGACCCGCCTTTAAGGGCGTCCCGGCACCAATCGACGGGAGCCGAGCGTGTCTTCGACTGGGTCAGGACACCAGCGACCGTTGTGCCTGGAGCGAAGAGACCGAGGAGAAGATCCGTCCGGTTCTTGTATTTGATGCCGGCCGCGGCTGTCGCGAAGCGGACGCCAGCTACGGCCGGCAGGTCCGGCAATGTTTTCGGTGCGAATGGCGAGATATGCATTTCGAGCTCCCGTTCGAGGCGACAGGTCTCAAGGTTGTGACTGGGTCTCGCCGCTACCTTGATCCGGCACCTTGCCCACGCCTTCGAACGTCTTGTCGACGATCTCGATCTTCGCCTGGCCTCTGAGGCCGAGGACGACCTCCTGGGCCTTGCGCTGCAGCATCGACGCGATGATCCGCTCTTTGACAGTCTCGAAGCTCGGTAGCGGTTTCTGACGCGCGTCCTCGACCTTGATGACATGCCAGCCGAACTGGCTTTCGACGGGCTCGGAGACATCGCCGGCCTTGAGCGCGAAGGCCGCGTCCTCGAACGGCTTCACCATCTGGCCGCGCGAGAAATATCCGAGATCGCCGCCATTGGCGCCGGACCCCTTGTCGAGCGACTTCTCCTTGGCAACTTCGCCGAAGTCATCGCCGCGCCGGACCATCTCGAGAACCTCCTTGGCCTCCTCCTCGGTCTTGACGAGGATGTGGCGGGCACGGACCTCGTCCTGCGGCGGTACCTTGGCGACCTGATCGTCGTAGATCTTCTTCGCCTCGGCTTCGGTGACCAGCGATGTGACGTTCTTCTCGAAGAAGGCATCCCTGAGAGCCCGGCCGCGGTAGTAAGCCAAGCGCGCTTCGAACGCCTCGCCCTCTCCGAGATTGTCCTTGGTTCCGGCGGCTGCCATCAATTGGTTATCGACCAGATACTCGACCAGCACGCGGCGGCGCTGGGCCTCGGGCATGCCGGCCAGCTCCGGCCCGATCTCGTCCTCCGCGAGCTTGATCTGGCTCTCGGTGATATTGACACCGTCGACGGTGACGAGCACCGGGTCGTCCGCGGCCGCGGGACCGGCAAGCACACCAACGGCGACGGCCAGCAGGGCTGCCGTCCTCAGCGATCGCGACAAAATCAAGGGTTTGTTCCTTTTTCCTGGCCGGAGCCCAATTCTCGGGTCAGACACATAGCCCCAGAAAGGGACGAATTCCAGTCGTTCCGGAGTGTGGGGCCGTCGCCGTTGCGTTGACAGGCCGGGGCCCCGATCCTATCTCTCGTAGCAGCCTGTCCGGGCGTTCCCGAGACGGGCGTTTCGGCTTGAGCCGGGCCGCCTCCACCCACTCAGCCAGGCGTCCGGATCGGCAGACCGTCCTTATCTTGCCTTCAGGCGGACCGGGACCGAAAGACAACAAGACGCCGGCGCTCCATCCGCCGCCGGCCATCCTAAGGATCAATCTCCCATGCTGTCCCTTGGCTCCATCGCCAGCAAGATCTTTGGCACCTCGAACGAGCGGAAGCTGAAGAAATACCCCTCGCTGGTCGCGGCCATCAACGCGCTGGAGCCGGAGCTCGAGAAGCTCACCGATGCGGCTCTTAAGGCGCGAACCGAGCAGTTCAAGACCGAGGTCGCCGGCGGAAAGTCCTTGGACGACCTGCTGGTCCCCGCCTTCGCCACCGTCCGGGAAGCCGCCAAGCGAACCCTCGGCCAGCGGCACTTCGACGTCCAGCTGATTGGCGGCATGGTGCTGCACGACGGCAAGATCTCGGAGATGAAGACCGGCGAAGGCAAGACCCTCGTCGCTACTCTGCCGGTCTACCTCAACGCGCTGACCGGGCGCGGTGTTCACGTCGTCACGGTGAACGACTATCTGGCGCGTCGCGACGCCGAGTGGATGGGACAGATTTACAAATTCCTCGGGCTGTCCGTCGGTTGCATCGTCCACGAGCTCAATCAGGACCAGCGCCGCAACGAGTACGCCGCGGACGTGACCTATGGCACGAACAACGAGTACGGCTTCGACTATCTGCGCGACAACATGGAGCACTCGGTCGATGCCATGGTCCAGCGGGGCCATGCCTATGCCATCGTCGACGAGGTTGACTCGATCCTGATCGACGAGGCACGCACGCCTCTCATCATCTCCGGTCCCGTCGAGGACCGCTCCGATCTCTACAACGCCATCGATACCCTCATCCCGAAGCTCCGTCCCGAGGATTTCGAGGTCGACCTCAAGATGCGCCAGGTGGCGTTGACCGAGGTCGGCAATGAGCACATCGAGGACCTGCTGAAGGCGGCCGGCATGCTCAAGGGCGGCTCGCTCTACGATCTCGACAATGTCCGCGTCGTCCACCACGTCAATCAGGCGCTTCGGGCGCATACGCTCTTCCAGCGCGACAAGGACTACATCGTCCGCAACAACGAGGTCGTGATCATCGACGAGTTCACCGGCCGCATGATGCAGGGCCGGCGCTACTCGGACGGCCTGCACCAGGCGCTCGAGGCGAAGGAGCATGTGAAGATCCAGCCGGAGAACCGGACGCTCGCCTCGATCACCTTCCAGAACTATTTCCGCCTCTACGAGAAGCTCGCCGGCATGACCGGCACGGCCGCCACCGAGGCTCAGGAGTTCATCGACATCTACGGGCTCGACGTGGTCGAGGTGCCGACGAACGTCGCCGTGGCCCGGGTCGACGAGGACGACGAGGTCTACCGGACGGCGAAGGAGAAATACCGCGCCATCGTCGCGCTCATCGCCGATTGCCACCGGCGTGGCCAGCCGGTTCTCGTCGGCACGACGTCGATCGAGAAATCCGAACTGCTGTCGGGTTTCCTCAAGGACAAGGCGTTCATCAAGGAGCTTGGCCAGACGCTCAAGAGCCAGGCGAGCGGCCTCAAAGACAAGCGCGATGCCGAGATGAAGACCTATCTCGAGGATGTCGGGCGGTTCCTCGAAGACCTGAGCACCAAGGGACGCGGTGCCAACGAGGCGCCGATCCCGCACCATGTGCTGAATGCCCGCTATCACGAGCAGGAGGCCCTGATCGTCGCCCAGGCCGGCGTGCCGGGAGCGGTGACGATCGCCACCAACATGGCCGGTCGCGGCACCGACATCCAGCTGGGCGGCAATATCGAATTTCGCATCAAGGATTGGATTGCCGAGCAGGAGAAGGCAGGCGCGAACGGCGAACTCACCGAGAGCGTCGTCCGGCGGGAGCGCGAGCGGATCGCAGCCGATGTCGCCGAAAAGAAGCGAAAGGCGCTCGAGGCCGGCGGCCTCTATGTCGTCGGCACCGAGCGACATGAGAGCCGCCGGATCGACAACCAGCTTCGCGGCCGCTCTGGTCGCCAGGGTGATCCGGGGCACTCGAAATTCTTTCTTTCGCTCGATGACGACCTGATGAAGATCTTCGCCTCCGATCGCATCGACGGCGTGCTGCAAAAGCTCGGCATGGAAGAGAACGAGGCGATCACACACCGCTGGATCAACAAGGCGCTGGAGCGTGCGCAGCAGAAGGTCGAGGCTCGCAACTACGAGGCTCGCAAGTATGTGCTGAAGTACGACGACGTCATGAACGATCAGCGCAAGGTGATCTTCGAGCAGCGTATCGAGCTGATGAGCGAGGACGACGTCGCCGAGACCGTTGCCGAGATGCGTCGCCAGGTCGTCGACGATCTGGTCGCCAAGCACATTCCGGAGAACGCCTACGCCGAGCAGTGGGACGTCGAGGGCCTGAAGAAGGAGGTCTACGACATATTCGATATCGACGTGCCGGTTGCCGACTGGGCTGCCGAGGAGGGGATCGCCGACGACGAGATCCGCGAGCGGCTGACGAGTGCGACCGATGCGGCCTACGCGCGGAAGGTCACCGAGATCGGCTCGGAGCCCATGCGCCATCTCGAGAAGATGGTGCTCCTGCACACGCTCGATCATCTTTGGCGCGAGCACATCGTCAATCTGGAGCATCTGCGCGAGGTGATCGGCCTTCGCGGATATGCGCAGCGCGATCCCTTGAACGAGTACAAGAGCGAGGGCTTCGAGCTCTTCCAGAGCCTGCTCAATCACCTGAGGACGGCCGTCACCGGCCAACTCATGCATCTCGTGCTCAGGCGCGATCAGGCGCCGCCGGAGCTCGAGCCGGAGCCCTTGCCGCCGCTGGAGGGTCACAAGATCGACCCCTTCACCGGCGAGGACGAGTTCGAGCAAGCCGAGTCGCAAGGCGCGATTGCTCCGGCGGGTCGCGGCTCGCGCGGCGCTCAGGCCTCGGCCTTGTCGGCCGTTCCGAAGGACGAGCCCGTCAGGAACCGGAAATCGGCCGGGTCCCAGAACGCGCGCGATCCCTCGACCTGGGGCAAGGTCTCGCGCAATGCGCCCTGTCCATGCGGTTCAGGCAAGAAGTTCAAGCACTGCCACGGCAAGCTCTCCTGAGCTTGCACCGGCCTTTCAGCTCCGGTCGCGAAGCTTGTCGATCTGCCGGCGCTCGCGCTTCGTCGGCCGGCCGGCGCCGGGCTCCCGTAGGGCCGCGGAATCGGCCGGCGATGCATCGGATTTGGGTGGCGGTGGCGGTGTCAGGTCCTGGTAGAGGGTTGCAGCCTCCGTGGCCGGGCCACGACGTGCGCCGATGAGCCTCACCTCGAGAATTCGGACGCGATGATGCACCGCGACGGTGACGACGTCGCCTGGCTTGACGGAATCACTGGCCTTGCTGGATTTGACGCGATTGATCCGCACGGCGCCGTCGGTCACAAGCTTCGCCGCCAGGCTGCGGGACTTGGCGACACGCGCATACCAGAGCCATTTGTCGATACGCTGGCTACCGCTGCTCGTCGCCGGGAGATCCTCGCGCTCGTCCACGCTCAAGAGTCCGCCATCAATTGGATGAGTCGGGTTTCGGGTTGCCGGCCTCGAGCTTCTCCTTGAGAGCGCTGAGCGCAGCGAAAGGCGAGCTCGGATCGAAAGCCTGACGACGCTCCTCGCGCGGGCGATCGTGCCTCTTGGCGCCGCCATCGTGACGCTCGGGCCGTGCGTTTGCCGCAGGAGCGCGCTGCTCGTGCCGCGACGGGCCCGACCGGTCGCGTTGAGCGCCTTCGTGAGGGCGTCGGCGCGGCCGACGGTTCCGGTGGCGTTGAGCCCCATCATTCCGTTCGTGCCCGGGTTTGTCGGTGGCTTCGGCCGTGGTCGCGGCGGTGGAGTCTACCGTGGCGGTCGCGGTGCGTTCGCCACGGCGAGGCTCCTGCCTGCGCCGGCGGTTGGGTACGGCCCGGTTCTCGTCGTAGCGACGCCGTGGCCGCCAGATTTCGATGAATTGTGGTTCGGCCGGAGGTTCCGCCGCCGCGTCTGCGGGCGCGGCATCCGGCTCGGTAGCGGTCGATGGAGCGGCATCCGAGACTGCGCCCCCGGGTTGATCCGTGGCCTCGGCTGGCTCGGTCCCGGCGCTCGCGGCTGCATCGGCAGTGGGCGGGGCCGACGCGGCATCGCCCTCCGCCGTCGCGTCCGGCGAGAGGACAGGCTCGGCTGCGGTTTTCTGAGGCAGGAGTTTCCGGTCGAGCCTGAATCCGAGCGTCTTCAGCACCTCGCCGAGCTCGGCCGAGTTGCAGCCGAGGATCGACATCATCTCGGGAAGGATCGTGAACCCACCGTCGCCGCTCGCGCCCTTCGGCGGCGAGGTCGGCGAGGTCTCGCTCGCCCGCCAGGCGATCAGCGGCCGGATCATATCGGCGAGCCGCTCGAGCATGTCGATGCGCACGGCGCGCGGACCACACAGGTGGAAGCCGGCTACGCGATAGAAGGTCTCCGGTACGTCGGGTTGGGCCGGGACCGAGGTCAGGCCGGGGCGCGGAGGCTCGGGCTGGCCTTCGAGACCGTTGCTCGCGCGATCTCCTTGCCAGATGGCCCACAGCTGCAGCAGCAGCTCGGAGCTCGCTGGCTTCAGGAGCAGCGGAAAGTGAATATTGAAGGCGCCGAAGCGAACGCCGTACTTGCGTAGCTGGGCGCGCGCCTCCTGATCGAGCTGCTTCACCTCCTCCGCCACCGACTCGCGCTTCAAAATGCCGAAGCTCTCCTTGAGCCGGAAGGCGATGCCGCGCGCCAGACCGGAGACATCCTCGGCTTTGCTGAGCTCGACAAGCGGCTTCAGCTTCTCTCGCAAGTGCTCGTCGAGCCACGTCTCGAGCCGCTCCTTGATGCGCTCGCGGTCGCCGGCCTGAAGGCTTTCGTCGGCGATCAGGATGAGGTTCGGCCGCAGCGGCTCGTCGCTCTTCTCGAGGCGCGCGATCTCCTCGCCACGCCAGAGAACGCGGGCATTCCGGCCGATCTTGAAGGCGTCGCTTCTCGCTGAGACAACCCGCCGGGTCCGCATCGCCATCTCCTTGGCGACGGCCGGCTGAGCGGCGTTGCGCGCGGCCTTGCCATGCACACCTTCTGCCGCCAGATCCGGCTGATAGATGAAGCCCGTGATGCGACCGACAAAGTGATCCTCGACGGTGATCTTGCCGTCATCGGCAATGATGGCGTCGAGTTCCTCGTCGTCGCGCAGCCGGCGCATCAGTACGCTCGTGCGCTTGTCGACGAAGCGGAGTGTCAGCTGCTCGTGCAGCGCATCGGAGAGCTGATCCTCGATGGCCCGCGTCCGTTCGCGCCAGTGTTCGGGATCGGCGAGCCAGTCCGACCGGTTGGCGACGAAGGTCCAGGTGCGGATGTGCGCAATCCGTGTGGCCAGCGTGTCGAGATCGCCGTCGGTGCGGTCCGAGCGGGAGACCTGCTCGGCGAACCAGTCCTCCGGCAGTCGCCCTTGCTGCATCAGGTGCTGATAGAGCGTGCCGACCAGCTCGGCATGACTGGAGGCCGAGATCTTGCGGTAGTCGGGGAGCTGGCAGACGTCCCAGAGGCGGGAGACGGCATCGCGCGACCGGGCGAGGCCCGCGATGCCGGGTTCCTCGGTCACCGTCTCGAGAGAAAGCAGGTCGTCGGCCGTGCGAGCGCGCGAGAGCCTCGGATTCGATGGCGACGTCTTGAGGCTCTCTTTCAATGCCGCGACCGACGAGAAGTCGAGCGCGCTGTTCCGCCATTGCAGGGACTTTACCGGCTCGAACTCGTGTTTCTCGAGGCGGTCGATGATCTCTGAATCGAACGGCTCGGCGTCGCCAGTGACACCGAACGAGCCGTCGTTCATATGTCGGCCGGCTCGGCCAGCGATCTGGCCGATCTCGGCCGGCGTCAGATTGCGGTGCACGCGGCCGTCGAACTTGCGCGTGGCCGAGAAGGCGACATGATCCAGGTCGAGATTGAGTCCCATGCCGATAGCATCGGTGGCGACCATGTACTCGACGTCACCGGACTGATAGAGCGCAACCTGGGCATTGCGCGTTCGCGGCGACAGCGCGCCGAGGACGACCGCGGCTCCGCCACGCTGGCGGCGGATGAGCTCGGCGATCTCGTACACTTCGGCGCTCGAGAAGGCGACGATGGCTGACCGGCGAGGTAGCCGGGAGATCTTCTTCTGCCCCGAGTAGGTGAGCTTGGAGAGACGTGGCCGCGAGACAAAATTCGCGCCGGGCATCAACTCCCTGATCGCCTCGCGCATCGTGCCGGCACCGAGCAGGAGCGTCTCCTGGGCGCCACGGGCATGTAGCACGCGGTCGGTGAAGACATGGCCCCGCTCCGGATCGGCCGCGAGCTGCACCTCGTCGATGGCCAGGAAATCGACCTCGACATCGCGCGGCATGGCCTCGACCGTCGACACGTAATAGCGCGGCCGGGCCGGCTTGATCTTCTCCTCGCCGGTGATCAGCGCGACGTTGTCGGCGCCGACCCGGGCGACGACCTTGTCGTAGATCTCGCGCGCGAGCAGCCGGAGCGGCAGGCCGATCATGCCGGTCTGGTGACCGAGCATGCGCTCGATCGCCAAGTGGGTCTTGCCCGTGTTCGTCGGCCCAAGCACGGCCGTCACATGGCGTGACCGCGAGGGATGAAGCGCTGGCGACGACGTTTGGGAGCTCATGGGGATCGTTCCTCGGATACCGCGACGGGCCGGTCGAGGTGGTCGGCGCGCCATGCGGCAAGCGAAAAATGCGTCATACGGCGATCGGTGGCAACTGGGAAGTCCGATTGCTCGAGCTGGACGGGCCAGGCACGGCATCCCTAGCGCATCGAGTAGCCGCAAATTGTGACGAATCCGGTCACCGACCGGCGGGCCTGCACGACGAGGGCCGCGGGCTTGACACCCGCGGCCCCCGAACGAGCCGACCCAGTTCTTCGGCGCGACGGCCTATTCGCGGTTTCCGAACAGGCTGAGCAGCGCCAGGAAGATGTTCAAGAAGTCGAGGTAGAGATTGAGTGCACCCATGATGGCGCTTCGCCCCATGGCCAGCGCATCGCCCTGGACGCTGTAGTAGATCGCCTTGAGCTTCTGGGTATCATAGGCGGTGAGACCCGAGAAGATCACCACCGTCAGGACCGACAGAGCGAACTGCATCGCCGTCGACTGCAGGAAGATGTTGACGACGGCCGCGATGATCACGCCGATCAGGCCCATGATCAAGAACGAGCCCCAGCCGGAGAGGTCCTTCTTCGTCGTGTAGCCCCAGATGGAGATGGCGCCGAACATGGCCGCGGTGATGAAGAAGACGCGGGCCAGGCTCTGTCCCGTATAGACATAGAACAGGCTCGCCAGGGAGAGGCCGACAAGGCCGGCATAGATCCAGAACGTCGCCTGCGCGGCGCCGACGCTCATGCGGTTGATGCGGGCCGCCAGGAAAAAGACCAGACCGAGCGGCGCCAACCAGACGACAAATCTCAGTGGGCTGAAGAACAGCAGCTGTTGGATGGCAGGATTGCTGACCGACAGGAGATAGGTCGCATACGCAACTATGCCCGTCAGAGCGATGCCACTCGCCATGTAGTTATAGACGCCCAGCATGTATGAGCGCAGCCCCTCGTCGACCTCGTGCGTCTCGGTGCGCGTGCCGACCTGGCTGCCATACCGTCTATCGTATTGTGCCATCTCGTCTTTCTTCCTCTCTGATAGGCCGCCGATGTCCCGGGCGGATGCGGTGTAAATCAGTTTGCCCATAATATGTGACTGGGCTGGTCGGGATTCAAGGCTCAACCGGACTCCAAGAACCGTTCATCATTCCGTTCTGAGATAGGGCACAGGGCGTTCGCCGAGCACGCGCCAGCTGCCGATCAGGCCCAAACCGAGAACGACGGCCCCCGCCAGGCCGAGAGTCGCCAATACCGCCCAGAGGGAAAAAGTGAACCCGATCTCCATGACCTGGGTGACGACGATCCAGGCGGCGAGTGTGCCGATGCCGATGGCAAGGCTGCTTGAGACCCCCGCGAGCACCGCATACTCGATCAGATGCGTGGTCAGGATTTGACGCCGCCGGGCGCCCAACGTCTTGAGCAGCACCGCCTCGTAGATCCGTCGCCGCTCGGCCGCCGCCATCGCGCCGGCGAGCACGACGGCACCCGCGAGCAGGGTCAGTGCGGCCGTCGCCCTGATGGCGGTCATGACCTGCCCCAACACCCCTGCCACCGCCTCGATGGCATCCTTCACCCGAATGGCGGTCACGCTGGGAAAGCGCTCGGCGACCGCCTGGATCAGCCGCGCTTCCTGAGCGAGCTGCGGTTGCTCCGGAAAACTCAATGTTGCCAGAACGTTGTAAGGCGCGCTGGCCAGCGT
>JAWKVX010000005.1:0-615240 GCA_041397825.1 Hyphomicrobiaceae bacterium | reverse complement strand
CAGGCTCGATCCGAAGCGGCAATACGCACCAACGGCTTGCGCCCGCTCGGCAAACTCAGGACGCTTCACCCAGACCTTGAGCGGACCCTCGACCCGCCCACGGGGGCCCTGCGCAATGAGATCCCAGACGCGGCGTTGCTCCGGAGGCAGTTGATCGGGATCCTTCACCGCTATGCGTGTCATGGTCAAATCCCCGCCCGTGGCGCCTTACGACACGCCGCTGTTGCCCAGCACTCTGCCGAAGATCTCGTCCACCGCCTTGAGATGATGCCCAAGGTCGAACTCGTCGGCGATGGCCTTCTCGGAGAGAACCTTGCGAACCTCGGCATCAGCGCCGAGCAGACCCTGGAAGTCCGGCACCTCGGCCGCGCCGGACTGGAAGGCATCCCATACCTTCATGGCGTTGCGCTGAACGAGGCGATAGGCGTCCTCGCGGCTGACGCCGGCTTGCGTCAGGGCCAGCAGGACGCGTTGTGAATGCACGAGGCCGCCAAGCTTATCGAGGTTGGCCTGCATGCGATCCGGATAGACGACGAGCTTGTCGACGATCCCCGCCATCCGGTTGAGTGCGAAGTCGAGCGTCACCGTCGCATCCGGCCCGATCATGCGCTCGACCGAGGAGTGCGAGATGTCCCGCTCGTGCCAGAGCGCGACATTCTCCATGGCCGGCATGCAGTAGCTCCGCACCATCCGTGCGAGACCGGTCACATTCTCCGACAGCACGGGATTGCGCTTGTGCGGCATGGCGGACGAGCCCTTCTGGCCCGGCGAAAAATACTCCTCTGCTTCCAGCACCTCGGTCCGCTGCAGATGGCGGATCTCGGTGGCCAGCCGTTCGAGCGAGGAGGCGACCACGGCGAGGGTCGCAAAATACATCGCATGCCGGTCGCGCGGGATCACCTGGGTCGAGATCGGCTCGGGTACGAGGCCGAGCTGACGCGCGACATAGGCCTCGATCGACGGGTCGAGGTGGGCGAATGTCCCGACGGCGCCGGAGAGTGCCGCCGTTGCGACCTCCGCGCGCGCCGCCACGAGCCGCGACCGGGCCCGCTGGAACTCGGCGTGGAAGGTCAGGAGCTTCAATCCGAACGTCGTCGGCTCGGCATGGATGCCATGGCTCCGTCCGATGGTCGGTGTCAGCTTGTGCTCGACGGCGCGGCGGCCAAGGGCGGAGAGCAGTACATCGACATCCGCGATCAGCAGATCGGCGGCCCGGACGAGTTGCACGGCGAGGCACGTATCGAGCACGTCCGACGAGGTCATGCCCTGGTGCACGAAGCGCGCCTCCGGCCCGACGATCTCGGCGAGGTGCGTCAGGAAGGCGATGACGTCATGCTTGGTCTCACGCTCGATGGCGTCGATCCGGGCGACGTCGAACACCGCAGTCCGACCCTTGGCCCAGACGGCCTCGGCAGCCGACCTCGGCACGATGCCCCGCTCCGCCATGGCCGTCAGGGCATGCGCCTCGATCTCGAACCAGATCCGGAAGCGAACCTCGGGCGTCCAGATCCGGGTCATCTCGAGGCGGGAATAGCGGGGAATCATGAGTGATCCTGCGAGGCTTTCGTTCGCCACTTGGATAGCCCGCACGGCCGGTCATGGCCAGAGGGTATGGTGGACGTCGAGATCGGCTGTTCACGTTCCGGTGACCTGGTTGAGGCCGTGCGTGGACTTGGGAACCCGACAAGCGTATGCTTTTGCATGGATCATGGCCCGAGCGTCTTCGCGACATCGAGGAGAATTTCGTGATGGGTGCATTTCGCAGCGGTCTCCCAGCGCTTTGCGTGCTGGCACTCTTAGGTCTCGCCACGCCCGCCTTTGCCATCGTCATGCCGTCAGGCCCCTCGGATGCGGTCAAGGAGAAGTGCAAGCAGTATGCGGAGGGCACGCGGAAGTGGAAGACATGCATCAAGAAGCACTCAGCCCAACTGAAGGATGACGACCTATACTGGGCGGGAACCGTGCTTGCCATCGCCGAGGACTACGAGGGTGCACTGGAGATTCTGGCCCTGGCTCACAACCGACAGGACCCGCGCATCCTGACCATGACGGGCTATGCGACGCGCAAGCTCGGTCGCGTCGAGGAAGGTCTGGCCCTCTATCACAAGGCGCTGGCGCTCGATCCGAACCTCGTCGAGACGCGCGAGTATCTGGGTGAAGGCTATCTGCAGCTCGGCAAGCTCGCCGAGGCGCGGTATGAGCTCGAGGAGATCGCCCGGCGCTGTGGCACCGGCTGCGTGGCCTATGTCGAGCTCGACAAGGCCATTCGAGCCCATCCGGCAGCCGACTAGGCACTCGGTCTGAGTCGTGGGTGCCGGTTGACGTCCTTGTAGAGCAGATAGCGGAACGGCCCGGGTCCGCCGGCATAGCAGGCCTGCGGGCAGAAGGCGCGCAGCCACATGAAATCGCCCGCCTCGACCTCGACCCAGTCGGTGTTGAGCTTGTAGACGGCCTTGCCCTCGAGCACATAAAGCCCGTGCTCCATGACGTGAGTCTCCTCGAACGGGATGACGCCGCCCGGCTGCAAGGTGACGATGGTGATGTGCATGTCGTGGCGCATGTCGACCGGATCGACGAAGCGAGTGGTCGCCCACCGGCCATCCGTATCCGGCATGGAGATCGGAGCGATCGTCCCTTCGTTTGCGACGACGACATCCGGCTTGTCCAGTCCGGGCACGGGCTCATAGGCCTTCCGGAACCAGTGGAACACCGCCTTTGTCGTCCCGGTGTTCCTGAGCTGCCAGGCCGTACCCGCCGGCACATAGGCGAAGCCACCCGGCCCGAGCTGATGCACCGTGCCCGCGATGGACAGCGTCAGAGCGCCCTCGACGACGAACAAGGCCGCTTGGGCGGAGGGGTCCGACTCGGGCTTGTCGCTGCCTCCACCAGGGGCCACCTCCATGACGTATTGCGAGAATGTCTCGGCGAAGCCCGAGAGCGGACGGGCCAGGATCCAGGCCCGTGTCCTCTCCCAATGTGGGAAATAGCTCACAACGATATCAGAGTTCGTACCGCGTGGAATGACGGCATAGGCCTCGGTGAAGACCGCCCGGCCGGTCATCAGCCGGGTCTGCGGCGGCAGACCACCTTCGGGTGCGTAGTAGCGCGGTGCCGTCATCGCCCTCTCCTAAGTGATCGTGCTGATGCGGTGCGTCGAGCGCTCGAGCCACTGGGGATTGATCTCGATGCCCCATCCCGGCTGATCCGTGATGGTCACCTTGCCACCCTCGACCCGATACGGATCGCCGAGGAACAGCCCCTCCTGCCAGGGATAATAGTCCGGCCCCTCGATCGACAGTTCGAGATACTTTCCGGCGTTCGGAATCGCCTTCAGGAAATGCATGGTGCACATGGTCACGAGCGAGAGATTGGCGGCGTGCGGTGTGCAGGGCAGGCCGGCCCCAGCTGCCATCTCCGCGACCTTGAGCGTCCGGAGCAGCCCTCCCATGTACATGATATCGGGCTGCACGACATCGACGGCCCGAAGGGCGATCATGTACTCCCAGCTGACCAGCTCGCAATCCTGCTCACCGCCCGTCACATCGATCGCCAGGGCATCCGCCACCTGCTTCGTCTGCCCGAACTCCCAGTAGGGGCAGGGCTCCTCGAAATGACTGATGCCTTCAGCCTCGAGCATTTTTCCGATCTCGATGGCGCGTGCGGGCGAATAGCAGGAGTTCGCATCGACCAGCTTGGCGACGTCGTCGCCCAAGGCCCGCGAGACCGCCGGCACGATCTCCTCCGTCCGCCCCGGCCATTCGTCACGGTCGTGTCCGGCCTCGGCGCCGACCCGGAACTTGAAGGCATCGAAGCCCTTCTCGTCGCGAAGCCTGAGAAAGCGCGCCACCTCGTCCTTCGGGGTGATGTCGCGCTTCATCGATGAGGCATAGGCGCGGAGCCTTCCCGGTGTGCCGCCGATCAGCGACACGACCGGCTTGCCCTCGAGCTTGCCACGCAGATCCCACAGCGCCGTATCCAGCCCGCTCATGGCACGACGAAGGTAGGAGCCCGGAAACTTCAGCTCGCGATCGAAGATCCGCTCGAGGTGACCGCCGATATCGAAAGCGTCTCCGCCCAGCACATGTGGCGCCACCTGGCGGTGAAACACCTCGGCGGTGATGTCCGCGTTATAGGTCGAGACTTGCCCCCATCCCGTCTCACCACTGTCGGTCGTCACTCTGACGAAACCGACAAAGGTGGTTGCGAAGGTCTCGAGCTTGGCGATCTTCATGGGAGCTCCAGGACAAAAGGTCTCAGACTGCGCCGTCGTCCTCGATGGCCAGGACACGGCCGCAGGCCTTGCAATGGCTCGCATCGAAATCGTGGCGACGCAGTCCGCAGTCGGGGCAGGTGAAGCGGACTTTCGTTGGACGCAGGATGGCCTGCAGCATGCGTATGAACAGTGACACGCCGACCAGCATGATGACGATCGAGAGAAGCTTACCACCGCTGCCGACGAGGACGACGTCGCCGAAACCCGTCGTCGTCAGCGCCGTGATGGTGAAGTAGAGCGCGTCGAGGTAGTGATTGATGTGCTGGTTGACCCCAACCTGCATTATGAACACGATGGAGGCCATGACGAACACGAACACGACGACGTTCACCACCGCCTTGATCTGCTCGTAGTTGCGGCGGATGATAGAGTAGCTCGACCTCAACTCCGCCAGGACGCGATAGGACCTCAGCAGTCGAAGCGCTCTCAGGAACAGCAGGTTCTCGTAGACTGCGGCACCCAGGAGCGACAGGATGACGGCGATGTCGGTCCAGGATTCGAATGAGGTGAGCCAACTCCGCGTGTCGGTGGAGATCAAATAGCGCGCGAGAAGATCGGCGACGATGACCGCGGCAATGGCGACATCGACGATTACCACCCAGTACTCGTGCCGCACGATCGAGGTTGCGGCGAAGAAGGCGAGCGAGAAGATATCGAAGATGAGGAGCGCGATCCGAAACATCCGAGCCTGTCGGCCGAAGCCATTGTAGAGCTCGTCCAGCCGGGCGATCAGCGGCGGTCTCGGCGTGCTGGCGACACTCATGTCGATCGGAGGCTCGCGGGTTCGGAACGGACGATTCTTTCGCTGCAAGTGACAACAGACCGGCGAAAGCGTCAATAGCATCAAGGGCTCAGCTTTTGCGCAGCTGCCTCAGCTTCTCCATGGCGTAGCCACTCTCCGGCAATCCCGCACCGCCATCGATGACGAGGCCATGTCCGGTCACATAGCGGGCCTCGTCGGAGGCCAGATAGACCATGGCCCAGGCGATATCGTCCGGCGCGCCCATCTCGCCGAGCGGAATGTAGCTTTCGATCCGCGTGCGGGCCTCTGAGCTCGACATCAGACCGCGATCCGGCTTGGCAATGAAACCAGGCTCGACGGCATTGACCGTGATCTTGTCCGGCGCGAGCTCGAGCGCGGCGGAACGCACGAAGGCGCTGACCCCACCCTTCGAAGCGGCATAGTGGGACAATCCCGGAAAGGCCACCCTTGGCCCCGTCACCGAGGATGTGATGATGATCCGCCCGCCACCCCGCCGGCGCATGTGGGGAACCGCGGCCTGGGTGAGCCAGAAGCAGGCCTGCAGATTGACCTGGAGGGTCGCGTCGAGGGTCGCCTCGCTGAGTTGCTCGAGGGTTTCATGGGCGATGTGGGCGGCGTTGTGAACGAGAATGTCGAGCCCCCCCAATGCGCCCACCGTCTGGGCCACGACGTCCCGGCACGCCTCGGCGGTCGATGCATCAATCGGCAGGGCGATGGCCCGGCCGCCGGAGGTTTCTATCTGCGCGGCGACAGCCTCGGCCGAGGCGAGCGTGCGATTGGCCACGGCCACGGCCGCACCGGCCTCGGCGAAACGCTGGCACGTCGCAGCACCCATGCCCCGGCCGCCACCCACGACAAGTGCGATCTTGCTCGCAAGTCTGCCTGTCATCGGTCTAATCCTCGCCCAGGGCGCCACGTTCGCGAATGTAAGCCACGAACGCATCGAAAGCCTCCGTGTGCCTGGCGACGTCATCGACAGAGGAGGCTGGACACATCAGAACCATATTGTGAAACGGGGTGAGCAACACGCCCCGATTGAGGAAGAACACGTGCAGCAGCGTCTCCAGCTCTCCATGGCGCGCAGCCGCGGCCTCGGTGGCATCGCGCGGCGGCTTGGGCGAGAACATGTACTCGACCCGCCCGCCGATTTGCGTGGCATGCCAGGGAAGCCCACAAGCTGCAATCCTCTGGCGGACGCCCTCGGCGAGCCTGGCCGCAAGATCGTGCATGCGGGCGAAGGCTGCCTCCGTCAGAACGGAGTGAAGCACCGCCTGCATCGCGGCAACCGCAAGCGCCCCACCGGCGAGCGTACCGCCGAACCCCAGATGGGCGCTTTGCCTGATGGCGGGATTGACGGCGGGAACCTTCTCCCACATGCGGCTCGCCAGCTCCGTCGACAGTCCATAGACCGCCGCCGGCACACCACCGGCGATCGCCTTGCCGAGCGTCAGCATGTCGGGCTCAAGGCCATGTGCGCGCGCATACCCACCCGGTCCGGAGGAGAAGGTGTGCGTCTCGTCGATGATGAGGATCGTCCCGGTCTCTCGCGTCAACTCCCTCAGTCTATCGTGGAACCCGGCAACCGGTGGAATCATGCCGTAGTTGGTCATGACAGGCTCGGCGAGCACGGCGGCGACGTCGCCGGGTGCAAGCGCCCGCCGCAAGGCCTCGACGTCGTTGAACTCGATGACCTTCGCGATTGCCGCGTGATCGAGACCGTTCGGATGGATGTCGTTCCTCAGCACCCGCTGGCCGTCGCGGAGCGCCACATGCGCCTCCTCGACCGAACCATGATAGCAGCCGTTGAACACCAGTACTCTCGGCCGCTCCGTCAGCATGCGGGCGATCCGGATGGCCGCGCGATTGGCATCAGAGGCCGAGGTCGTCAGGCCCCAGTAGGCGAGCCCGAAGCGTCGCTTGAGCTCGTCCCCCAGCCAGAGGCTCGCCTCCGTCGGCAGCATCGTCGTCGCGCCATCGCGCATCTGCCGGTTGACCGCATCGGCGATGGCCGGGTGACCGTGACCGCACATGCCGCCGGTATCGCCGAGGCAGAAATCGACATAGTCGTGACCATCGACGTCGACAATCCGGCTGCCGTCGGCGTGAGCGACATAGATGGGAAAGCCGCCGGCCCAGCGCCGCATCCAGTGCGAGGGGCCGCCATAGAGGTAGCTCTGGCGGCCTGCCTCGAACAGGTTGCGCGAGCGCGGATGCCGCTCGGCGAACTCCGTCTGCTGTTCGGCGATCAAACTGCCGACGATCGGAGCATTCACGCTCATTCGGGATCGCGACGTCATGGAAAGCAGGGTCACCTGATTGCGTCTCCAGCCAAGCTAGTCCAAGCGCGCGGCGGATGCATCCTGGTTCGCGCGGGCCCGGCCGACACCTCACCGGCCACATGCCTCACAGGCCCGTGATCTCCCGTTCGTGATTTTGCCGTGCCATCCGACGATGTTAGGAAGGCTCGGTGGTCAGCGCAAGAAACATGCCCGAGGAGTAACCCCATGCACGTCGCGATACGGACATTCATACCTACTCTTGCGTCGATCCTGACACTGGCGATCATTGCACCGGCATCGGCCCAGACGGCGGCCGAGATGAGCTTTTTCGTCACCAGCGTCGGCAAGGGCGACGGAGCCAATCTCGGAGGCCTCGACGGAGCCGATGCGCATTGCGAGACGCTCGCAAAGGCGGCGGGCTCGGCCGCGACCGGCTGGCGCGCCTATCTTTCGACGACCCTGCCCAAGGGCGAGGCCGGCGTGAATGCCCGTGACCGGATCGGCAAAGGACCCTGGAAGAACGTCAAAGGCGTTGTCGTCGCGAGTAGCGTCGACGAACTGCACTCCGACGCCACAAATCTCACGAAGGACACGGCGCTGACCGAGCGGGGCGAGGCCGTCATGGGCCGTGGCGACGAGGTCAACATGCACGATATCCTGACCGGTTCCGACCCCGAGGGCATGTACTCGACGGCTGGCGGCGACACGACCTGCGCCAACTGGACGAGCAACGGCGAAGGCTCGGCCATCGTCGGGCATCACGATCGCAAGGGACTCGCCGACACACGCCACATGACCTCCTGGAACTCGTCGCACGGCACGCGCGGCTGCAGCCAGGACGGCCTGAAGAGCACCGGCGGTGCGGGCCTCTTCTACTGTTTCCTCGCCAACTGAGCGCTTGGCGCCGCATGCATCTCGAGGGCTCGCCCGGGCCGGCCGCCGGGGCGAGCCCTCGCCGATTCGGCTGGGAGGGGGTTGAGCGTTCCGGCGCCGCACGGCACTCTCCAGGCCTCGGCAAGGGAGCTTTGCATGGCGGGCACATTCGACTTTTCGGGCGAGCATGCTCTGGTGACAGGCGCAAGCCATGGCATCGGCCTGGCCGTGGCCATGGCCTTTGCGCGGGCGGGTGCCGAGGTCGCCATGCTTTCATCGACGTCGGACATCGATCGGGCCGCGGCGGAGATCGAAAGAGAAACGGGACGCCGGCCTCGACCGCTCGTCTGCGACATCGCCGACCGGGAAGCCGTCCGGCGCGCCATCGGACAGCTGCCGCGCATCGACGTGCTCGTCAACAATGCCGGTCTCGAACTCATGACGCCGATCGACGAGCCGGGCGAAGAGGTCGAGAAGACCTTCGACCGCATCATCGACATCAATGTGAAGGGCACCTACTACGTCACTCGCGACGCCTTGACGGTGATGCAGGACGGCGGGCGCATCATCATCACCTCGTCCGTCTGGGGCAAATCTCCAGCGCCGGGTTTCTCGGCCTACGCGACCTCCAAGCACGCAAATATCGGCTTTATGCGGACCCTTGCCAGGGAGCTCGGACCCCGGGGCATCCGCGTCAACGCCATTTGCCCCGGTTGGGTCGAGACACGTGCGGCGATGCGCTCCATGAAGCGGATCGCCGTCGCCGAAGGCCGGACCGAGGATGCCATTCTGTCGGACATCGTCGGCGGTCAGGCATTGCAGGGGTTGATGCAGCCGGATGACGTCGCGAGTCTGTACCTCTATCTCGCGTCACCCATGGCCGCCAATATCACGGGCCAGGCGATCAATGTCGACCGTGGCGAGGTCATGGCGTGACGAGCACCGCGTGAACGATCACTTCGACATCGTCATCGCCGGCGGCGGCATCGTCGGCTCGATGTCGGCATACGTTCTTGGCCGGCGCGAGCCCGGCTTGCGCATCGCCGTCATCGAGGCCGACCCGACCTATAGGCTGGCCTCGACACCGAAGGCCACCGGTATCGTCCGCCACCAGTTCGGCGTGCCGGAGAACATCCGCATGTGCGTTGCGAGCAGCACGTTCTTCGATGCAGCGCCGGAGCTGCTTGCGGTCGGCGACGAGAAGGCTGACATCGGCTGGGCCGAGCGTGGCTATGTCTGGCTCGTGCCGCCAGAGCTCGTCGCAACCGTCGAGAGCCTGAGGCAGATCCAGATCGCCAATGGTGCCGCCGTCGACCTCCTCGATCCCGCGACACTGAAATCCCGTTGGCCCCAGTTCGCAGTCGAGGCTCTTGGCGGCGGCTTCGCCGGCGCCCGCGGCGCGGGCTGGCTCGATCCCTGGGCCCTGCTGCAGGCGGTGAAGCGCAAGGCCATCTCGCAGGGCACCAGCTACATCACCGATCGGGTGACGAGATTGAACAGAAGCGGCCGACGGATCGTGACGGTCACGACGGCATCCGGCCGCACCTTGTCGTGCGGGCACGTCGTTAATGCGGCAGGTGCGCTCGGTGCGGCGACGATCGCCGCACTCGCGGACGTGCCGCTCCGCATAGAGCCCAGGAAGCGCTGCGTCTTCGTCGTCGCGACACGTGAGGATGTGCGCGGACTGCCTATGACGGTGCACGTGGAATCAGGCGTCTGGTTTCGTCCCGAGGGAATGGGCCTCATCTGCGGCGTGGCGCCCAAACCCGGGAACGACCCTGCCACCGACGATCTGACCGTTGACGACGCGCTCTTTCAGGAGATCATCTGGCCAACCATGGCGGAGATCGCTCCCGTGTTCGAGAGCCTCAGGATCGCCTCGACCTACGCCTGCCTCTACGACTTCAACCCGCTGGACGAGAACGCGATCCTCGGGCCACCTCCCGATCTTGACAACTTCATGATCGCGACCGGCTTCTCCGGCCACGGGGTCATGCAATCGCCCGCCACGGGCTGCGCCATCGCCGAGCTCATTCTCGACGGCCGCTTCACGACGATCGATCTCACGCGTTTCGGCTACGAGCGCGTCCTCCGCGGCGAGGCCTTGCCCGAGCCCGCTTGCTTCTAATCCTGGAAGGATCGACCATGCCCGTTCTCATCAAGCCTGCACCGCAAGCCTGGATCGAAGTCGGCGGGATCGCCCCATGGCGCGAGATCCCGGTCTCAATCATCGGCGACGAGCTCAACCGATCGTCCGTGATGGCGGGAGGCCTCAAGCCGCTCGGCGACGGCGCGCCCTTCGCCGGCCTGGCGCTGACCGTGGACTGCATGGTCGGTGACAACAGCGCGCTGCACTATGCCCTGACGGAGTTGAAACCCGGCCAGGTGATCGTCGCCGACGGGCGCGGCCACGTCGAGACGGCGCTGTGGGGCGACATCATGCATGGGGCCGCCAAGGCGCGCGGCGCTGTCGCGGTCGTCATCGACGGGGCCATCCGCGACAGGGCCGAGATCGCGGCTTCCGGTCTACCAGCCTATGCAAGGGGAATCGTGCCGCGCGGCCCGCACAAGGGCTGGGGCGGATCGGTCCACGCGCCGATCCAGTGCGGCGGCGTTCCCGTGACGTCGGGCGACCTCATCGTTGGCGACGCGGACGGCATCGCTGTCATCCGGCCCGACCAGATCTCCGGCTTGTACGAGCGCTGCCTGAAGCGGATCGCCAAGGAGGCCGAGGTCAAGACCCAGATCCGCGCCGGCAAGACGACGGTCGAGATCTTCAACTTCCCGCCGCCGGAGCGGATCGGAACATAGCCGGCTCACGCGCTGGCCCGTTGGCGACCCTGCGATGCATGGCCCGTCTCAGATTTTCCCCTCCTCCACCGCATGGCACGCGACGACGTTCGCACCCTGCTGCCTTAGCTCGGGCACCTCATGCCGGCAACGATCGAAGGCGTGGGCACAGCGTGGATTGAAGGCGCAGCCGGCCGGCGGATCGAACGGTGACGGCAACTCGCCTTCGAGGCGGATGCGGTTGCGCCGTGCCTTTGGATCTGCGACCGGGGTCGCCGACAGCAGCGCCTGCGTATAGGGATGACGTGGCTTCGTGAAGATGTGCTTCACCGGCCCCATCTCCACCACGCGCCCGAGATACATGACCAAAACGTCGTCGGCGACGTGCCGGACGACTGAAAGATCATGACTGATGAACACATAGGTCAGGCCAAAGGTCTCGCGCAGGTCGGCCAGGAGATTGAGGATCTGGGCGCGGATCGACACGTCGAGCGCCGAGACCGGCTCGTCCAGCACGAGCACCTTCGGCTCCAGCATCAGCGCGCGCGCAATGGCGATGCGCTGGCGCTGACCGCCCGAAAACATGTGCGGATAGCGATCGTAGTGCTCGGGCCTGAGGCCGACCTTGGCGAGCATCTCGCGGGCTTTGGCCTGGCGCTCTTCGCGGGGCAGGTCGGTATTTATCGCGAGCGGTTCCTCGAGCGCTGCTCCGATTTTCTGCCGGGGATTGAGCGAGCCGTAGGGGTTCTGGAAGACGATCTGCACGGTCTTGCGGAGCCGCCTCAGCGCATCCCCCTCCCCCGCAGTCACATCCGCGCCGTCGATGACGAGCCGACCAACGGTCGGCGTCTCGATCATCGTCAGCATTCGGGCAAGGGTCGACTTTCCACAGCCGCTCTCACCAACGATGGCGAGCGTGCGACCAGTGGCCACGTGAAAGGTGACGTCCTGAACGGCCTTGAGCACCGCCGGAGCCGCGAACATGCCCCGCGACACCTGATAGTGCTGCGACAGGTCGCTGGCCTCGATGACGATCTCGCTCATGGGGCGCTCTCTGCCAATGCATCGTGTAGTGGATAGTGACAGAGCGCCTCGCCGAGATCAGCGCCCATCCGCGGTGGCTCGATCGACCGGCACGCCTCGCTCGCAAACCGGCAACGCGGGTGAAACAGGCAACCGGTCGGACGGTCGAAAAGTCCAGGGACCACGCCGGGGATCGAGGCGAGACGGCCACCGGAGCTGTGCTCAGGAAGCGCTGCCAGCAAAGCGGCCGTATAGGGATGACGCGGCGTCTCGAACAATTGGGCGACCGGCTGCCGCTCGACCTGCTGGCCGGCATACTGCACGACGACGCGCTCGGCGGTCTCGGCGACGACCCCCATGTCGTGCGTCACCAGGATGAGCGCCATTCCGGTCTCGTTCTGCAATGCGACCAGCAAATCCAGGATTTGCGCCTGGATCGTCACGTCGAGCGCGGTCGTCGGCTCGTCGGCGATCAGCAGCTTCGGCTTGCAGGCGATGGCGATCGCAATCATTACGCGCTGGCACATGCCGCCCGACAGCTGATGCGGAAACTGCTTGAGGCGCCGCTCCGGCTCCGGAATGCCGACGGCCTTCAGAAGCTCGACGGCGCGGGACCGTCGGTCCCGCTTGCTCAGACCCAGATGCTCCCGGAGGCTCTCCTCGATCTGGAAGCCGACGGTGAAACAGGGATTGAGACTGGCGATCGGCTCCTGAAAGATCATGGCGATGTCCTTGCCGATGATCTTGCGCCGTTCCGTCGACGAGATGCCGATCAGGCTTCGGCCGTCAAAGGTCATACGGTCGGCCGTGACCGTTGCGGTCCAGGGCAGCAGCCCCATGACGGCCAGCATCGCCACCGATTTGCCCGAGCCGCTCTCGCCGACGATCGCCAGCACCTCGCCGGCATCGATCGCGAAATCGCACTGGTCGACGGCACGGAAAGCGCCGCCCGCTGTCGCGAACTCGACCGTCAGATTCTTGACATCCAGCAACGGCACGTGAGCCCGCCCTTTCGATCCATGAGCCGGCACGAGACCGGTTTGTCTTGCCGGCGAGATCTGCTTCGCTCCCAGCCAGTCTATGGCGGCGCCCCAGATTGTAAAGCGGAGGCACCGGCCGAAGGTCCAGGGCGGCATCATTTCCCCGAATCAGCTATACAGTCCGAATCCGGAGCCTCAGCCAAGGACTTATCTTATGTCCGACAGAACCCAGCTGGCCATCGGCCGCAACACCATCTCCGTGCCGAAGGTGACCAAGAGGGCACTGCAAGTGGGCTATGCCGTGCTCATCACGGCGGCCATCTCGCTGGTCATCATCATGCTCAACAACGTGCTGACGGCAAAGGGCGGCTGGATGCAAGGCGTGACGGCCTGGACGGCCTTCATCCGGCGCTCGGACATCCTCGGCACGATGATCCTGACGGCACTCGTCACGGTTGCGACGCTGTACTGGCCGCGCGGCAGCGGCAAGTAGGTCGATCAAAGCGCCGTTCCGTCCTTTCGGGTGAAATGGAATGTGCCGTCCGGCCCGAATGCGCCGGAGAGGTCGACATCGGGATAGCTGACCGTGTCGCCTGACGTCCGGTCGCCGACGACGAGCAGGAGTGCGTCCTTGCCCGTGTGATTGACGAACCGGTGGGCGTCGCCAGCCCCGGCCGGAAAGCCGGCGCACATGCCGGTCTCCAGCACTTGCCCGCCGCCGTCCGTCTCGAGCGTCACCGGGCCATCCAGCACGTAGACGAACTCGTCCTGCCTGGAATGCGCGTGCCGATAGGAGGACTGCCCACCCGGAATGATCCGGGTGAGCATCACGCCGAAATTCGTCAACCCCGCATGATCGCCAAGGCGTCGGTTGTAGCGGCGCTGGTTTGCCTGCTGGAACGGTGGCGGGATCGCGGTCGCATTGCTCTCCGGCACATCACCGGGCTTGAAGGCGGGCGGGCGCGGCCGGGTCATGCGGGCTCCTTCGCGCGCCGCGGGCGTCTCAGCCGCATGCGCAAACGATAACCCTTGAAGGCGGCCTGGTAGGCGTGCCCCTTGATCCAGCGCGAGCGGATGTTCGGCACCGCCTGCGGGCGGATGGGCAGGCTGGAGGCATCGCCGCTCGCGGCCCAGTCCGCGAGGACCTTTCCCCATGCGGTTCCCGGACCAATGCCGCGGCCGTTGAAACCTCCGACCATGAGGACATTCGGCATCGGCTCCGCCAGCCACGGCATGTGATCATCGGTCATGTCGAGCACACCGCTCCAGCCGTGCGTGAAGCGGATATCGCCGAGCATGGGAAACAACTCGCGGAGCACATGGCCGGCCCAGGTCCGCCCACTCCTTTCGGGCGGCAGCCAGCCGAGATTGCCGACCACCAGCCGGTGCTCACGGTTGTAGCGGACGGATAGCAGCGAGGGTTGCGTGTCGTAGACGGCCTGTTTCTCGGGCAGCACCTGGGCCCGCATATTGTGCGACAGGGGCTCTGTTGCCACCAGAAAGTAGCCGACCGGCACGAACGCACGGGTGAGACTCGGCAAGAGCGCCTGATCGTAGGCCCCGGTCGCAATGACCGCCCGCTTGGCCGCAAGCGTGCCCTGATCGGTCTCGATGCGGACGCCGCCGGCCACCGCCTCGATCCGCCGGGCTCGGGAGCGGGCGTGCAGTTTCGCTCCGGCCTCGACCGCCGCATCCGCCAAGCCTCGCGCATAGGCGAGGGGCTCGATGGTGAAGCTGCGGTGGTCGATAAGTCCGCCCTTGTAGAAGGACGAACC
This sequence comes from Hyphomicrobiaceae bacterium, assembly GCA_041397825.1. GTDB lineage: Bacteria > Pseudomonadota > Alphaproteobacteria > Rhizobiales > Hyphomicrobiaceae > JANNSX01. The sequence goes on along the minus strand of JAWKVX010000005.1, from coordinate 600,484 downwards.
CGTGCGACGCGCGACGTCCGCGGCGCTGAGAAGCTCGACGGGCTCACCCAGGTCTTGCCATTGCCGTACCGTCTCCTGCACGGTGCGGAGCGCCGCGTTGGAATGCGCGGCTTTGACGATCCCACGGTCGCCGGCATCACAATCGATCCGGTGCCTTTCGATCAATTCGCGGACCAGCAGCGGAGCGTTGCCGAGCAACCGAGCGAAGCCGGGCCCGTGCCGCTCGCCATAGTGACCGACGATGACGCTCGGGTCGACGAACAGACCTGCATTGACGAGGCCGGCGTTACGCCCGGAGCCGCCCCAGCCGACCTCGTCGGCCTCCAGCAGCCGGACGTCCGTGCCGCGCTCTGCCAGATGCAGAGCCGTCGACAGGCCGGAGAAGCCGCCGCCGATAACGGCGACCTCGGCCGTGACGTCGCCCTGGAGCGGTCGTGTCTCAGGACCGGCTTTGGCCGTCGAAGCCCAGATCGATCGATTGAGTGGGAGGTTCTGCGCCATAGGCCGCCCGTCGTCACCGAGCGCGCGCTCATCGCCTGCGCCTTGGATGTCGGCATGTTCCACGCGTTCGCCACGGCGAGCAACCGAAAACGACGCTGATCCATGCAGCCCGATCCGGCGAGACCTACGCGCATTGCAAGCCCGCCGGGCCAGCCACCACGCTTCCGGCGTCACGCCAGCAACGCCTTGCCAAGCCGGGGCCGGGTGGCTATCAAGTTGGCGCTATCGGCGCTGCGTGCGCTTTGAGGTTGCCGCCTTAGCTCAGCTGGTTAGAGCACCAGATTGTGGATCTGGGGGTCCCCCGTTCGATCCGGGGAGGCGGTACCACAAAATCAAGGACTTAGCGGATTTCCTCCGTACTCGCCCAAACCGTAGCTACCATATAGCTACCACGGGCAAGGGAAAGCCTAGGGCAAGGTAGCACTGCTGCTGCCGGGGTACTCCAGTATTTGTGTCGTTGGCGGCACACGCCCCCTCTCTCCGCTGCTCCATCACTGTGCAAACGATAGGCCGACCGCTTGAGCGGCGGTCCCACGTGCCTTACACTTCCTCTGCGGCACCAGCTGGAAGCCAGGACTGCGTCGGTGATGGCAATTATCCAGGGACGAGCGTCTGCTAAGACCTCGTCCTTTGTTGTTGGTGACCGGGGTCTTCCCGATTGGGCGCGAGTGACGAGGCCAAAACCATGTGTATCGCGTGGAAAACAATTCGCCTGATTGTGGCCAGCCTTCTTTTCCTGACATCGGCCGCACCCTGAATGCGACGGGCGAGAGCTTCCGGGCCTGTAGTTCCGGCACCTCAAGGTCTACACGGATACCGATAAGGTGTTGGATGCCGTCGGTCGAACCATCGATCTGGTGGCGACCACAAAGTACGACTTCGAGTTGGCAAACGTCCGCGATGAGTGTCGGAAGGAGGAAACCCTCTCGGTCCTTCGTGGAGCACGTTCTGGCGCTCGGCGCTTTCAAGGCCTTTCGTGAACACGATGGAGGTCACGGCTGTCGATGGATCGCCAGGTCGCATGGCCAAGCAGGATGCTGAAAATCTGACATTGGATTATCGAGCGGGTACCCTGCCCTGACCTTATCAAGCCGGCAGATGCTTTGGGCATTCTGGCCCCTGCGAGCGAATTCAACGAGTGGCTAAGGTCTTAGAGCGAGTTCGCGCGCTGCCGACGGACGTCAAATCGGACCTCAGAGCTTTCGCAGAATTCTTGCTCGTGAATCGCTCGTGGTACGAGATGATCAGGGGACAGAGCGAATGACCGTTGGCTGCGGGTTCTCGACAGCCACAAGAACGCGACTATGATCTCGTTCGCGAACGTCAACGCTCGAGGAGCAGCGCAGTAAGGGCAGCCTGTTTACCGAGAAGGTTTCGGTTTCCAGATTGGCCCATCCTGTACAACGAGGACCTTTCCAAGCATCTCCAGGAATCATGCGACCGCGGCCTCACTGACAAGCCCTATCGCGATTGCTCTGGTTGGCATCGATCAGGCACTGACGAAATCGCGGTATGACGCGACCGACCCCGCCAAGTTCAATGTCACGTTCGGGGAGGATGGACATCTCACCTCGCAAACTGGGTCCTTCCTCTTCGGCATGTCGTCTTCTTCTGGTACCGGCGAGATCAAGAGGATCAACAGATTCGCCGATGCGCTGCTCCGACGTGGATCGCCTTGCTCAGCGAGCCGCCCTGACGATTGCCGCGTGGCATCCGTATCGTCTGGACCCTGGACCTCTCTGGGGGGGACTGAGGTCAGGGCCTTCCGACGCCTAGCGTCCGGCACCATGTCGGCATCCTCAATCTCGAACCTCAATGGCGCACAGCCCCTGCATGACCACGATCTGCTCGGTGCACCGGGGCTTGTATAGCGCCGCTCGCTGATGGATGGCATCGATCAGATACTCGGCACGACGGTAAAATTTCGAGTTGGGGTGCGCGATGGTCGTGAAACGGCTACAGGCACTCGCAGCTCGCTAACCCTCCCTTGTCCTGCATCGGCGCTGCAGCGGCGCGCACCACCTGCGTCGGAATCTTCCGCTCACGCACGAACTCGTCGGCGGCGCCTCACTTTCGTGAAGTCGATAGGGGGAACTCTAGGTGGCTCATTAAGCAGCCTCTCTTCATCTCGTCGACCTGAAGGGGATCCGGCACCTCCTCTGTCAGGCATCGATCAGCGATAGCCTTGACGATGGGCTCTCGGGACCGATCCGCGAAATGGGGTGTCTCCCCGGCGAATACTTCCGCGAACGGAGCTCCTCGTGAATGATGGTCTCGAAGCGGAGGCGAGGATGCCTTGGCACTCTTCGGGAGCGGCGCGCTGGTAGGTTGGCCGAATCCGTGCGAGACCTCAGTTTAAGCAGCAACCGGTGGAGAATAGGCTTCGACTTTTTCGCCGAGCACGCGCATCTCACGATTGAGCTTCACGGCCTCGATGATATCGGGCGCTGGAGAGCTTTGCGGGCGTGATCGTCAGGTGAGCCAACGTCGCAGCCACGATAGTGGTATCGACGAGCATGCCGGTTCACAGATAAACGCCCCATCTGGATTGGTCGGTCGCGGCTTGCCTTGGCACCATGCCTTGTACTCGGCCTCCACCGTGTAAATATCGATTCCCGGCACATAACGGCGGGCGAGCTCGTAGGTCTCGGCTTTGAGCACGACGGCGCCGCCCCGGTTGAGCCGCTTGGCGGGCCGTTGTGCTCCCGGTTCTCGCGCTCGGCACATCTTCGCAACCGTCTTGCGCGCCAGCCCGAAAACCCGGGTCGCCTCGCGCTCGCTGTGACCCTCGACGAAAACAGACCGGCGCGTCGCCGCGTCGTTGGCTAAGCCAAACATCCCCCCGCCTTCCCCCGAGCCTTTTCACTCAAGGTCAGGCTCGCCACTGGCTCCCTTTCAGGGCGCCCCGCGACAGCACGACGCCGCCGCTTCCGTGGCCTACTTTCTCACCGCCCGTGGACGCCCAGGCCCAGCGGCTGGTCTTGGATCGGGAGAGCAGGTCAGTACGGGCGACCGGCTCGCCTTCATGACCCTGTTGGACATTTCACGTATGATCGACGCGAACCGGTTCGAAAGCCCGGCGAGCAGGACCGGATCGAATTCGAGACGCGATTGCACTTCTGCATCGGTTGCCATTGCCACCCCCGAGACTCCACCGCCCACCCCATTTGTCAGTTGAAAGCAAGTCTCGCAATTTGAAAACTTGCGAAACGGTCATCGGCGCCGGGAAATGCGTGAACTTCAACGCTCGTACTCTACGTTTCCGCAAACACCGATGTGCTGACCTGAAATGTGACGGCCGAGGCCTGAGGCGAGGAAGAGCGCCATGTGGCCGATCTCATCGGGCTCAATCATGGTGCGTAGCGAGATGAACTCGGATTCGCGCTTGACGAACTCCTCGAGCGGAATGCCAAGCGCCGCCGACTTGGCCGTGGCGACGCGCCGGCCGCGCTCGTTGTTCATCCAGCCGGGAAGGATCGTATTGACGCGGATATTGTCGGGGCCAACCTCACGAGCGAGCGTCTCCGTCAGCCCCATCACGGCGTGCTTGGATACCGCGTAGGCAACGCGCAGCGGCAAGCCGGTCTTGCCGCTGGTCGAGGAGATATTGACGATGAGACCGCCACCCGCGCTCTTCATCTGAGGAATCGCGCGGCGGCAGCCGTAGAACATGCCTGACAGGTTGACGGCGATGACGCGGTCCCAGTCGGCGGGCGAGGTATCCTCGGCGCGGGCTGTTGGGCCGGCAATTCCGGCATTGTTGACGAGCACGTCGAGGCCACCCATTGCAGCCAGCGCCTCGTCGAACAGCCGGTCCACATCGCTGGCTATGCCGACATCGGCAAGCGTAGCGCCAAGCCCCGGCAGCTTGGCACGCGCATCGGCGAGGAACACGTCGTCGACGTCACAAATGTGCACGCGGGCGCCAGCGGCGTAAAACACCTCGGCGATGGCACGTCCGATCCCGGAGCCACCAGCAGTGACGACGACGCGCTGGTCCTTGGCGCTCAGCTCCATTTTCGCTCCTCCCGTCTTGCATGGGCGCTCGTCACCGGCCCCGTCTATCCAGAGATCGGGCGATGTGTTTTGATCCCGACAAAAGTTCCAAGATGTTGAACAAAAAGGCAAGGGAGCAAAGGCGATGGCAAGGAAGTCCGCCAAAAAGGACGAAAGCTCGAAACCGAGCGGCTCGAAGGGCCCGCGCAAGGTCATCATCACGTGCGCGGTGACGGGCTCCGTGCACACGCCGACCATGACGCCCTATCTGCCGATCACACCCGATCAAATCGCCGCCGAGAGCATCGCCGCCGCCGAGGCTGGCGCCTCCGTCATCCATCTCCACGCGCGCGACCCCAAGGATGGGCGGCCGACGCCGTCTGCCGACGTGTTCATGCAGTTCCTGCCACGCATCAAGCAGAACACCGACGCTGTCGTTAACATCACGACAGGCGGTTCGCTAGGCATGAGCATGGAAGATCGCCTCGCGGCCCCCCTACGCGCCAAGCCCGAGCTCTGCTCTCTCAATATGGGCTCGATGAATTTCGGCCTGTATCACGTGACCGAAAAGATCACGGAATGGAAGCACGACTGGGAAAAGGCCTACATCGCCAATACCAAAGACCTGATCGTTTCCAACACGTTCGCGCAAATCGAGCGCTTCATCAAAGAGCTCGGCCACGGCCACGGCACCCGCTTCGAGTGCGAGTGTTACGACATCGGCCATCTCTATGTACTAGCGAAATTCCTCGACGAGGGGCTGCTCGAACCGCCGCTGTTCGTGCAGACGATCTTCGGCATCCATGGCGGCATCGGCGCGCGCCACGAAGACCTCATGCACATGCGCCGGACCGCCGATCACCTCTTCGGCAGTGACTATCAATGGTCGATCCTGGCAGCGGGCAAACACCAGATCAATCTCGCGACTGTCGGATTGACGATGGGATCGAATGTGCGCGTTGGCCTGGAAGACTCGATCTATCTGGGGCCCGGCCGACTCGCCAAGTCGAACGCCGAGCAAGTTGCGAAAATCCGCCGCATCATCGAGGAGCTGTCGCTGGAGGTCGCAACACCCACCGAGGCGCGGCAAATGCTGAAGCTGAAGGGTGGCGATCAGGTCGGATTCTAGAGAATGGCCATCGGGATGGATACCTGTCGCGATGCCGTCTATCCCTGGCCGTGCGACAGCTTGGGACACATAACCACCCAGTTCTATTGCGGCGTCTTCGACGCGGCGAGCTTTCATATGCTCTCAGGGTTCGGACCTTGCGCTGAGATCGAACCGCTCGATCAGGGCTGGGCGGATGTGAAGCAGACGATCGAGGACAAGCGCGAAGCGCGGGCCGATGCGCTCGTACCCGTGACGCGCGTGCTGATCAGAACCGGCAACAAGTCAGTCGAATTCCGTCACAGCATGCTCAACTCGGAGTCCGGTGTTCTGCATGCGACCAGCGAGAACATCACGGTGCTGTTCGATCTCGAGGCGTGCAAGGGCTTGCCTCTGAGCGATGCCATCCGAGCGCGCTGCCGGGAGTTGGGCGCGGCGTGAGCGAGCGACTGACACGGCGGGAGGGGCGCTGCTTCTGGCTCCGCCAGGCGATCGACGAAAGCGAGATGGATGCGCCAACGCTCGCGGGCGATACAAGGGCCGATGTCGCCATCGTCGGCGGCGGATTCTGCGGGATATGGATCGCACTCGAGCTGAAGCGGCGGCAACCATCGCTCGATGTCGCCATCGTCGAAGCCGACATTTGCGGCGGTGGTTCGTCCGGGCGCGCGACAGGACAGGTGCTACCGCAGTGGCTGAAAATTGCGGCGCTGGAGGCGATGGGCGGCAAGGAGGCGGCACTCGCCTTCTGCCAGGCGTCGCAAGACGTCGTCGGCGAGATCGAGCGGTTCTGCAGCGAACATGGTATCGATGCCGAGTTCCGCTACGCCGACTGGCTCTGGTCGGCGACGAATGCGCAGCAACTCGGCAGCTGGTCGGCGACCCTCGACATGCTCGAAGCACGCGGCCTCTCGATGATGCGCGCGGTGTCGCGCGACGAGATCATGGCACGCATGGACATGCCGGGCCTGCTCGGCGGTGCCATCATGTCCGGCACCGCGACGCTGCAGCCGGCGAAGCTCGTGCGGGGATTGCGCCGCGTCGCCCTTTCCCTGGGCGTGCGCATCTACGAGAACAGCCCGATGACACGGCTGGAGCGGCATGGCCGGCCGATTGTCCGGACCCGCACGGGAAATCTCGCGGCCAGCCGCGTCGTCCTCGCGCTCAATGCCTGGTCGATGCGCATTCCTTCACTGCGCTCGGCCATTCTCGTCATCACCAGCGACGACCAGATCAGCGAGCCGGTTCCGGAGTTGATCGAGGGGCTATGGCGGCGGGAGACCTTTCAGATCACCGATTCCCAGACGTTCGTAACCGGTTTTCGCACGACACCTGACGGCCGGTTGAGTGGCGGTGTCACTGGCGGCCGACTGGGTGTCGGCTCACTCGACGGCGCGCGCTTCGAGGGGCGTTCACCGCGCGAGACCGCGATGCATGCGTTCTACGCGCGAGCCAATCCGAAACTCGGCGCGGCTCGGTTTGCCGACAGCTGGTACGGCCCGATCGATCGGACGCGGAGCGGCCTACCGCTGTTCGGCGCGCTGCCCGGCATGCCGGATGTGTTCTACGGCTACGGCTTCTCGGGCAACGGCATTGCGACCTCGCCCTTGGCCGCGCGCATCCTTGCCTCGCTCGTGTTGGAAGCGAAGGACGAATGGTCGGCCTGCCCGCTCGTGCGCCCGCCCGAAAGCTGGCTGCCGCCGGAGCCATTCCGGACGGCGGGCTCGCTTGCTGTGCGCGCGGCAGTGCGGCGCGCGGATGGGCTGGGTTATCGCGGCAAGCGGCCCGGCCTGATCACGCGCGCCTTCGCGCGCATGGCGCCCGGGGGTATTTCGACGACGTGAGAAGGGTGTAGGGAGTAGCTAGTATTGAGTAGGGAGATTGCTATGAGGTCAACGACGAAAGCGTCCGTCTTCAAAGCCGCAGAACTGCCGTGGACGTCCACCAAGACCACCACCGGCGACACCCGCATTGCGCGCGTCATCAATCGCACCAACAGCGAGCACCTCGGCGCCGGTATCGAGGTCCTCGAGAACGTCTCCATCGAATGGACCGTCACCTACGACGAGGTGCTCTTCGTTCATGAGGGCGAGATGACGATCGCCACAGAGGGCCAGCAGTGGCAGTGCACACCCGGCGACATCGTCTGGCTGCCGAAGGGCACGACTCTGTCTTACGATGCATCCACGGGCCGCTGCGCTTATTTCTACGCGCTGCATCCCGTCGATTGGGCCAAGCGACAGGGTATTGAAGAGCCATAGGGACTACGCTTCATAGCTGTTCAGCTGCATATCATAACGCACGAGTGGCGAGGTCTGGCCGAACTTGTCGTAGAGCCGGCGCGCGTCGACGTTGTCGACCTGCGTCATCCAGTAGATCTTGAGCCAACCGGTGGCGCGACCGAGTTCGGCCAGGTGCGCGATCAACGCCTTGCCGACACCGCGTCCGCGCGCCACGTCGATCACATAAAAATCCAGAAGATAGGCGACGGGCCGGACCGAGCGCGAGAAATCATGCGTCGTGTAGAGGAGGAAGCCGAGACGCTCTTCGCCCTCGACCGCCATCAGCAGCTTCATCGGGTGAGATGCGTCGAGCGCATTCCGCCAGATGAAATCCGTCGCCGATTGCGGGCACTTCTCGGTGTCGAGGGCGACAAAATCCGCCCACATCTGCCGCCAAGCTGCAGCATCGCTCGCAATCGCCGGGCGGACAACGAGATTCCCGATGGGTTGCGTCATGGCTGATCCGTGGCCTCCTGCAATTGTCTTGACGATCGTCGTCCCCAATGTACAAGATAACGAAACAATTTATGCAAGCCGAAACAAGCACAGCTCAAGGGTAGGGAAGCCGCTATGGGCGCCCGAAGTCTCGTCGGACGGGTCGCGATTGTCACCGGAGGCGGCCGGGGATTGGGGCGCGCGCACTGTCTGATGCTGGCGCGCGAAGGCGCGGCCGTCGTCGTCAATGATCTCGGCGGCGACCTGCACGGTGCGGGACAGGATCCGACACCCGCCCAAGACGTCGTGCGCGAGATCGAGGCCACGGGCGGCACGGCCGCCGTCAGCGGCCACGATGTCGGCGACTGGGCTCAAGCGGCCGCGATGGTTGCCCAGGCAGTCGAGACCTTCGGCGACCTGCATATCCTCGTCAACAATGCCGGAATCTTGCGTGACCGCTTGCTCGCCAACATGAGCGAGGCGGAATGGGATGCCGTCATCCGCGTGCATCTCAAGGGGCATGCGGCACCCTCGCGGCACGCAATGGCCTATTGGCGGGAGCAGAGCAAGGCCGGCAAGCCGGTTGCCGCTTCGGTCATCCACACGACATCTCTCGCCGGTCTCGTCGGAAATTTCGGGCAGGCAAACTATGCGGCGGCCAAACTCGGCATCGTCGGGCTGTCGCGAACCATGGCCATCGAGGGCGCGAAATACGGTGTGCGGTCCAATGCGGTGTCGCCCTCGGCGCGTACGCGCATCGAGGCGAGCTTGAAGCCGCCGCCGCCCGGCGTGTTCGACGTCTTCGACCCAGCCAATGTTTCCCCGCTGATTGCCTGGCTCGCGCGCGCCGATTGTCCGGCGACCAACCAAGTGTTCCAGGCCTATGGCGACCGGGTCGAGGTGATCGGTCCGTCGAGCATTGCCGTCGATGTGCGCACCAGCGGGCAGTGGACCACGGACGCGCTCGATGCCGCGCTCAAGGACAAGCTTCCGAAACCGGTTGGGCTCGGGGATTTCGTCGAGGGGTTGAATTTGTAGGGAGTTCGTTTGCTTGAGCGTCGATAGCAAGAAGATCGGCTTCAGCCGCGACAGCGAGGAGTTCCGCGTCAACACCGCGCGGCTCGCCCAGTTCGCCAGAGCCCTGAACGATACGAACACGGCGCACCTCGCAGGCAAGATCGCCTCGCCCATCTTCCATCACGTGCCCGTCATGCAGAGCATGGTCGAGGTGTTGAGGTCAGTCTCGGGCGAGTTCGGGCTGCACGGCGAGCACGACATCCACTTCCATCGCCCGATCGTGCCGGGACTGCGGCTGCTAAGTCTATCGACGCTGATCGGTATCGGCGCAACGAAGGCCGGGGCGACTCTCATCATCCGCTCCGAAATCAAGACGCATGAGGGCCGGGAGATCTCGACACAATTCTCGACGGTGCTGCTGACTGGGGAGAAGACCGCGAAGATCGCTGGAGATGTCGCGCCGAAGCCGCCGACCCGGGTCGAGAGCGAGACGCCCACGGTAGTGACGCACGCCCTCACCGACGATCAGACCTTCCGATATGCCGACGCCGCGCGCGACTACTCGCCCTACACACTGGATGCCGAAGCCGCGGCCAAGCTCGGCTTCAAGGCGCCGATCGTGCATGGCATGTGCACGTTGGGGTTTGCGGCCCGCGCTATCGTCGACGAGGCCTGCAAGGGTGACTCTGCCCGGCTCCTGCGCCTCGGTGGCCGCTTCTCCCAACCGTTGCTGATGGTCAAGGGCCAGTGCCTCACGACACGTCTCTCGGTGGGGCCGGCGGCAAAGGGGCGACAGACCCTATCGTTCGAAACGCTGGATCGCGACGGCACTGTCGTAGTCAAGAACGGCTTTGCGGAGGTGACGTCCTGATGGCCAAGAGCAGCAAGGCGACCAAATCCAAGACCACTCCGGCGGCTCTCGACGGCTACAAGTCCGCCAAGCGGCCCGCCCATTGGGTCAAGCACGAGAACGTGCCGCCTCCGTGGAGCGCAGTACCCAACCAGACGACCATCGAGATCGTCCACAAGGGCTGCCTGGAGGATCCCTACCGCCCCGCGATCATCATCGAGGATGGTCTCACCATCACCCGCAAGGACTTCCTCGATCGCTGCCAGCGCTTCGCCGGCTATCTCAAGGGTAAGGTCAAGGCGGGGGACAATGTCTGCGTCATGCTCGACAACCGCGTCGAGTTCATGATCGCGCTATTCGGCATCGTCGCCAATCGCGGCATGCTCGTCTCGATCGCGCCGAGCGCCCAGGCTTTCGACGCCGGACATATCATCTCGGACGCCCAGCCGGTCGCTGTCATCTGCGGCAAGCCGCAAGAGCCGATCGTCGAGGGCGCACGGGAAAAATCCAAAAAGCTTAAGTACGTCATCATCGTCGATGGCGAGGAGCCCGATGGCCTCGAGGCCTACGCGCGAGATGCCGAGCCGCTCGACTTCGGCACCGTCGAATGCGAGCGCGAGGACCCGATCACGGTCTTCTACACATCGGGCACCAGTGGCACCCCGAAGGGATGTATGCTGCACCACGGCTGGTGGCTGCGCGTCGTCGATCTGGACATGCGCATGTTCCGGCGCGGCTGGCAGGACCGGCAACTTTGCTGTCTACCGTTCTACTATGCCGATCCCGCGATCCAGCTTCTGACGTCACTTGCCTCGCGTGGCACAATGGTCGCCATGCGGCGATTTTCCGTCAGCCGCTTCTGGGAGGTCGTCAACAAATACGATGCAACTGAAATCCTCTCCATTGCATCGATCCCGGCGCTGCTTCTGAAAGGTGAGCCTGGCCCCAACGAGCGCGACCATCGAATCCGTCTCGCCATCCACGCCGGGGTGCCGAAAGAACTGCACGCGGAGATGGTCGAACGGTACGGCTTCCACTGGCACAACCAGTATGGCTCGACGGAAGGTGGCGTCATGAGCCGGATCCCGCATCATTTGGCTGATGAACTCGTCGGCTCCGGGAGCATGGGTGTCGAGCCACCCGGCGTCTTCGTGCGCGTCGTCGACGACGAGGACCAGGATGTCGAGATCGGAAAATCCGGCGAGGCGCTGATCGGCGGGCCCGATCTCTACAAAGGCTACCTCAACCGTCCCGAGGTCACGGCGGAAGCCAACAAAGGCGGCTGGTATCACTCGGGCGACGTGGTCAGGCGCGACGAGCGGGGGCTCCTCTACTTCGTCGGCCGCAAGAAGGAGATCATCCGCCGGTCGGGCGAGAACATTTCGGCCGCCGAGGTCGAAGCGGTATTGCGCTCTCATCCGAAGGTATTGGAGGTCGCCGTTGTGCCGGTGCCCGACGAGCTGCGCGGCGAGGAAGTGAAGGTCTACATCCAGCCAAAGTCCGGAGAGAGCGAGAAAACTATCCCACCCGAGGAGATCATTGCCTTCTGCAAGGCGAACCTCGCGGCCTTCAAAATTCCGCGCTACATCGAGTATCATATGACGGACTTCGACCGGACGCCCTCCATGCGTGTGCAGAAGAAGACGCTCATCGAGGCGAAGAAAGATTTGCGCCTGGGTGCCTGGGACCGCGAAACCGGAAAGGTAGGGTGAGGCCATGACGCGCAAGAAAACGGGAGACAACGGCAAGGGTGGCGGCCCCGAGATCTGCGATCTCATCGTGCGTAACGGCTATGTGCTGACGCTCGATGCCAAGCGGCGTGTCCATCCCAATGGCGCCATCGCGGTTCGTGGCACGCGCATCCTCGCCGTCGGCTCGACGCGCGAGATCGAAAGCCGCTATCGGGCCACTCGCACCATTGATGCCCAGGGCGCGCCGGTGCATCCCGGCCTGATCGATGGCCACTATCACGCCGGATTGCATCTCTCGCGCGGCTCGATCACCGACGATCCCAATCCGCCGAAGTCGGAAGGTGGCGGTGGACCCGGCGTCTTCATCCGCTGGATCAATGCGTTGACGGATGAGGACGAGCACGCGAGCGCGCTGATGGCCTCAGTCGAAATGGTGAAGAACGGCTTCACCGGCTATGTCGAGGCGTCCACCGCATTCTCGACGGACGCCGTCGCGGAAGCAGCCGAGGCCGTCGGCATCCGTGTCTCGCTGACAGATTGCATGCTCTGGGACCTGAGCGGCGGCGAGCCGATGGCCGATCTCATTCCGCGGGCGCCATGCGATGCCAAACGCGCCCGCAAGCTGCTGGGGGCCGCACTGAAACGGCATGGCGGCGGCGAGGGGCTCGTTCGCGGCCATGTCGCGCTCTATGGCACTGGCACGGCGAGCCTCGAGTTGACGCGGGAGGCGAAGCGCCTCGCCGACGAGGCCGGCACCGTCTTCCACCAGCACCAGAGTTTCATGCCGGCGGATGCCACGTTCGATGCCATGCGCTTCGGCAAGCCCGCGCTCGTGCGCTTCGCAGAGGAAGGCATTCTTGGCCCCAACACCATCTTCACCCACATGAACGTGCTCGATGATTCCGAGGTCGAGGCCATCGCCAAGAGTGGCATGGGCCTCGTCTGGCATCCCGGCAACGTCATGTACTATGGCATTTCCCAGCAATCGAAAGGCCGGTTCCCAGAGCTCGCGCGACGTGGTACGCCGATAGCGTTCGGCACCGATGTCGCCAAGGTCTGGGCCTTCGGCGAACTTGGCTTTATCGCCTATCTCTTGAGCCGTGAGTGGGGCGATTTCGTTCCCTCCGAGTCGCTGCTCGAGATGTTCACTTTGGGTGGCGCCTGCGCCATGGGCGTCTCCGACGACCTCGGCAGCCTGGAGGCGGGCAAACGCGCCGACATCGTCATTCGCACCAACGCTCTGCCGGACGCGCAGCCGAACGTGGATGTCGTGCGCCAGATGATGCTGGTGAGTCGCACAAAGTCGGTCGATACCGTCATTTGTAATGGCGAGGTTGTGGTCCGGCATGGCCATCTGACACGGCTCGACGAGGCGGCGGTCTACGCAACGGCCCAGACCTCCGCGCGCCGCATGGCCGAGCGCGCTGGAATTCGCTTGGCACCGGCACGGGCGGCATAGAATCCATGACCACGGTCGAGTTCGCAGAGGTCTCGAAGCACTATGGCGACGTCCGCGCGGTGGACGGCGTGTCGTTGCGCGTCGAGGCGGGCGAGTTCGCGACCATTCTCGGCCCCTCCGGCTCCGGCAAGACGACGATGCTCTCGCTTATCGCGGGCATTGCGGCGCCAACATCGGGCGCGATCCTGATCGGCGGACGCGACGTGACGAACCTGAAGGCCGCCGACCGCAATGTCGGCCTCGTATTTCAGAGCTACGCGCTGTTTCCGCACATGAGCGTCACCGACAATGTGGCGTTTCCGCTGAAAGTGCGGCGTGTAGCAAAGTCCGAAATCGCGAGCCGCGTAAAAGAGGCTCTGGCCCTCGTGCGCCTCGAGGACTACGGCGCCCGCAAACCGAGCCAGCTCTCCGGTGGCCAGCAGCAGCGCGTGGCGCTCGCCCGAGCCATCGTCTTCAAGCCGGACATTCTTCTACTCGACGAGCCGCTCGCCGCTCTCGATCGCAAGCTTCGAGAGGAAGTGCGGGCGGAAATTCATGGCCTGCAGCGCCGGCTCGGCATTACGACCCTGATGGTCACTCACGACCAGGACGAAGCGCTCTCGCTGTCCGACCGGATCGTCGTGCTCGACCAGGGCCGCGTACAGCAGATCGACACGCCCTTTACGGCCTACCATCAGCCCCGCAATCGGTTCGTTGCCGGTTTCCTCGGCCTCGCCAACTTCATCGAAGGCGAGCTGCAGGCCAATGGCACAAGCGCCATGATCCGCTTGCCGAGTGGGGAGCGCATCGCGTGCGGCTCGGCACGAGCCGCCAACGGAATGGTCTGCGGGCTACTTCGCCCCGAGGACATCCGCGTCTCCAATGGCAGCGGTGGCCGGTTGTCGGGGAAGGTAACGCAATCGGTCTTCTTCGGAGAGAGCGTCCGCTATTCGGTCGCCCTCGACAGTGGGTTCGAAATCATCGCGCATGTTCCGGGATCGCGCTCAAAGCTTCCGGAAGGTGCCCACGTCAATCTCGACTGGGAGCCGGAGCAGGTCTGGCTCCTGCCGGGAGAGACCTGATCACATGCGCGAGGCGTGGGCGAAGAGTGACGTATTGACCTGCTCGAACGGGTCGAAGGCCTCGCATCGTGCGGGGCCAAACGGTTGGAGGAGAAGCCGATGTCTGGATTGAAGCGGACGGCGATCGGACTGGTCTCAGGCGTGGCGCTCGCCGCGCTGTCGTGGCCGGCAATCGCCGAGGACCTGCATGTGATGCATGCCGGCGGTGAATGGGGCGATGCCATCGTCAAATGCATCGACGAGCCCATCATGAAGGGCAAGCACGGCATCAACGTCATCATCGAAACGCCCGGCGGCTATGCCAAGCTCGCGGCGCAGGTGAAGTCGGGCACGATCACGAACGTGGCAGCGGACGCGGGTACCACCGAGCTCTACCGGATGATTTCGGAAGGCCTCGTCGAGGAGATCGACTGGGCGGCCGTCAATCCGAAGCCGATGTTCGAGGAAGCCAAGAACAAGTACGGCTTCGGCGCCTCTTACTACTCGACCGTCATGGCTCATCGCGAGGATGCCAAGGCGCCGGCCAACTGGGCCGAATTCTTCGACACGGCCGCCTTCCCAGGCAAGCGCGGACTGCCGAAGTACCCGGACTACGTGCTGCCTTTCGCTGCGATCGCCGGCGGCCAGACGGCGGCAAGCGTTGCCAAGGACGGCGTCGATCTCGACAAGGCCTTCGCCATGCTCGAGAAGATCAAGGGCGACACGATCTGGTGGGAAGCCGGCGCCCAGCCGCCGCAGCTCCTCGCCGACAACGAAGTGCAATATGCGATCTCCTGGTCGGGCCGTGTCGTCGGCAAACCGGGAATCAAAGTCAACTGGACCGACGGCATGCTCGACATCTCCTGGTTCGTCGTTACCAAGGGCGCGACACCAGAGCAGAAGAAGGCGCTCGCCACCTGGTTCTACGAGCAGACGATCCCCGAGAACCAGGCCTGCATCGCTCAATACATATCCTATCCCGGCCCGAGCCCGGACCTCGAGGCGCTGCTGCCGAAGGACAAGCTCTCGGAGTTCCCGACTTACAGCGAGAACAAGAAGGTCCAGTGGATTCCGAACGGCGAATGGGCGTTGAAGAACGCCGCCGAGATCGAGAAGCGCTGGAACGAGTTCATGCTGAAAATGTAACGCAAGAGATGCCGCAGGGAGGTCAGGGCTTCCTGCGGCTTCACGGATCGAACGCATGACCATTGCAGCCGGTGCCGAAGCTCCGACCAGAACTGCCCCGGCTGCAAATTCGGGCCGCGGCGAGAACCGTTGGAGCTATTTCATTTTTGTCGCGCCTCTGCTCCTGCTCGTCCTGTTGGCCTTCGATCTACCCCTGTTCACGACAGCGCTCTGGAGCTTCTCGCACCCCGAAACAGGTGAGCTGACGACCGGCAACTATACCGAGTTCGTCGAGGCGGGTTACTTCCTCAAGATCATCTGGCGAACTGCCCTGATCGCCATCGAGGTCACGCTGATCGCAGCGCTCCTGGGCTATCCGCTCGCCTACTGGATTTCGAAACTACCGCCGGACCGGCAGATGCTGATGCTCGGAATCGTCGTCATGACCTTCTGGGTTTCCATCCTCGTCCGCACCTATGCCTGGATTGTCATCCTCGGCAATGGCGGCATCGTCAATCGCTGGCTGCAGGCGATGGGCATGACTACGAAGCCCGTCGAGTTCCTCTATAACGAGAACGGCGTGCTACTTGGCATGGTGAACGTGTTGCTGCCGTTTCTGATCCTGCCACTGGCAACCGCCATGCGGCGCATCGATCCGCGCCTGCTGCAGGTAGCGGAGACGCTCGGCGCATCGCGCATGGCCATTTTCTGGCGCGTGTTCTTTCCGCTGACCATTCCGGCATTGTCGGCGGCCATGGTGCTTGTCTTCATCCTTTCGCTCGGATTCTACATTACGCCAGCCATCTTGGGCGGCGGCAAGGTACCGATGATTGCCAATATGATGGACCTACTCATCAATAAGTTCGCGCGATGGGAGATGGCGGCGGTCAATGCCGTAGTGCTACTTCTCCTGACGCTGCTGCTCTATGGCGTCTACCAGCGGCTCAGAGAGCGCACATGAGTGCGGCGACCCACACTTCGGCGACGCCGGTGCGAACAGTCCCGGTCTGGCTCGGCGTGGTTGCCGGTGCCGTTCTGGTGTTCCTCTGCCTGCCGATCCTGATCGTCGTGCCGATGTCCTTCTCGAGCGCGCAATCGCTGCAGTTCCCACCGCCGGGTCTGTCGCTCAGATGGTACGAATCCTTCTTCACCACCGAGGTCTGGCAGCGGGCTGGCGTCAACTCTGTGATCCTGGCGACCCTTTCAAGCAGCATCGCGCTCGTGCTCGGTACGCTGGCTGCCTATGGCCTGACGCGCGGCAGGCTGCCCGGGCGTAGACTGATCGAAGGCAACTTCATGGCACCGATGATCTTCCCGACCATCATCGCGGCCGTGGCACTCTTCATTGTGTTCGCCAAGACCAAGCTGCTCGGCACATTCCTCGGACTCGTGCTCGCGCACACGATCCTCGTCGTACCCTATATCGTTCTGATCATGCAGGTGGCGATCAAGAGCTTCGACGAGCGAATCGAGCAGGTGGCGATGACGCTCGGCGCATCGAAAGCGCGGGTGCTGTTGCAAATCGTGTTGCCTAACCTGATGCCGAGCGCGATCGCCGCCTGGATTTTCGCGTTCGTGATCTCCTTCGACGAGGTGGTTGTGACATTGTTCGTCGGCGGCACGTACATGACCATCCCGAAGCGGATGTTCAACGAGCTCATCATGCAAATCAATCCAACGATTACGGCGGTCGCGACACTACTCATTGCCTTCAACCTCGTGGCGCTGGCGCTGCTCTACCTGTTGACGCGCCGTGGTGCGGTTACGAAAAGCTTGGCATAGGCCATGAGCGACA
Source organism: Hyphomicrobiaceae bacterium (assembly GCA_041397825.1). Lineage (GTDB taxonomy): Bacteria > Pseudomonadota > Alphaproteobacteria > Rhizobiales > Hyphomicrobiaceae > JANNSX01. The sequence goes on along the minus strand of JAWKVX010000005.1, from coordinate 583,185 downwards.
TTCTTGCCGAGTGGGTTCATCCCGTCGAATGGGGCAAGGTGCGAGAGCTTGCGCGGGCCGTGCATGATCCAGGCGCCACGCAGGAGCCTCCCGTTCCTCCGCCGACGTTCCCCGTCGTCCTCAATGCAAGCTTCATCGAGCGGATGGTCCTCGATATTCTGAAGCTCGACCGCGCGCGCACCGTGCATGGCGAGCAGGAGTATGAATATCTGCGGCCGCTCGTGCCCGGAGATGTCGTTCGCTGCCGCGCGCGGATCGCCTCCGACACGGTGAAGCAGGGCAAGCGTGGCGGATCCATGCGCATCGTCGTCTCCGAGATCGAGATGAGCGACGCGGCGACTGGCGAAATCATCGGCTACGAGCGCTCGACAGCGATCGAGACGGCGGCGGCGACATGACACTTCCTCCTCCTCCCGAAATGCGCTTTGGACCGCTGACGATCACCGACTTCGTCCGCTATGCGGGGGCCTCTGGCGATTTCAACCCGCTCCATCACGATCCGGATTTCGCGCAGGCCGCCGGTCTCCCGAGCGTCATGGCACATGGCATGTTGTCGGCGGGGCTGCTCGGCTCGTTCTTGAGCACCTGGTTCGGGCCCGGCTCTGTCCGCCGCTACAAGGTGCGTTTTTCCGATCGCGTTTGGCCGGGCGACGTGTTGATACCGCAAGGGCAGGTCGTCCGAACATTCGCGAGCCCCGACGGGTCAGAGAGCGCCTCGCTCGAACTCACGCTCGTGCGCGACGGCGGTGGCACTGTCATCTCGGGATCGGCGGAAATCGTCGTACGGGGAGCGGGCCCGTGACGACCCATCGCCACGACATCATTGTCGTGGGCGCCGGTATCGCCGGAGCAGCCACGGCCCACTATCTCAGTGAGCGGGGCCACCGGGTGCTGATACTCGATTCTGTGCGACCAGCCCACGGAGCTTCCGGCCGCAATCCGGGGTTTCTCTGGCTTCAGACGAAATCCGCCGGCCTGCAGATGGAGTTCGCGCTCGCCGGACGCCAGTTCGCCGCATCGATCGCCGACGACCTTGGTGAATTTGGCTTCCGTGCCTGTGGCGGCTTGATTGTCTATCGCGACGAGCGGCTGGCGCCCATAGCCGAGGCCTTCGTTGCGGACCGGTGCGCCGGCGGGCTCGCCGTCGAGCATGTGGACCGCGCGCAGTTGCTGTCGCTCTGTGCCGCCTTCGGCCCGAAGGTTGTGGGCGGAGTTTACAACCCGCTGGATGCCTACCAGGATACCGCCGCGCTGGTCGCCCGCTTCGTCGCGCTTTCCCTCGCCCGCGGGGCCGTGCTGCGCGCTCCGGCGAATGTCTCCAGTCTGCTGATGTCGGGTGGCACTTGCCGTGGTGTCGTTCTCGATTCTGCGGAGGAGATTGGTGCGGCGCACGTCGTCCTCGCATCCGGATTGGACACGGTCCGAATTCTGGAAGCGGCCGGATTACGGATGGCTCCGTGGGACATCTACCGGTTCGAGGCTGCGGCAACAGCCGCCACCGAACTCGAGATCGAGCCGGTTATCTGCGGCCAGGCCCTATTCCGCTTTTTCACGCCGGTTGGCGTCGACCGAGCCGCCGTGGAGGCACTCACCCGCCATCACCTCGATGAGAGTGATCCTCCACTGAGGTTCACCGAGCAGATCGTCCGAAGCGCCGATGGGCGAATTCGATTTGGCTGCGCCTTCACGACGTCGCCGGCCAACGATCAGCCGACCGTCAAGGGCCAAGCGATGGCGTCGTCGATACTGCCCGAGACGATTCCTGCCCTGGCCGGCCTCTCCCTCGAGCGCAGCTGGGCTGGACTTGTATGTCAGCCAAAGGACGGTCTTCCGGTCATCGATCCCAGGCCCGGCATCGACGGTCTGTCGATCAATTCCGGCCATTTCTTCGGCAATCTCGTGGGGGCCTACGCCGGCAGCTTGCTCGCATCCGACATGAGTGGCGATCGGCCAGCCTATGATCTCACGCCATTCGCGCTTGGGCGGCATTCCACTCAGGCTCGACATTCCAACCAATAGGCCGGTCAAGCACCCTCATCCGGCCCAAACGGAATGCTCTTGGCCGCCAGCTCCTTCACCGCAACCAGCACCAGCATTACTTTCGAGATGCCCGTATGGTTGTTCCGGACGCCGTGCGGCTGCTCGGCGGAATAGCGGACGGTCTCTCCGGCTTCGAGCGTCACCTCGTCATCGCCGATCTCGACGACGACCCGGCCATTGACGACCGTCATGTGCTCCCACGCTCCATTCCCGTGCGCATTGGCCCTGAGCGCCCCGCCCCGCTGCAATGTGAGCTCGTACCATTCGAAGGGCAGCTGAAAGCGGATGGGATTCAGAATCTTCGTCGTGCATAGACCGTCGGAGGACGTGATGGTCGGCGTGCGGTAGACTTTCACATGCTCGAATTGCGTGATCTCCTCGAAGCGCGAGGAAACCTCGCCGAGCAACTCGCCGACACCCACGCCGAGCGAGCGCGTCAAATGCCAGACTCTCGCGAAAGTCGGGTTCACCTTGCCCCGCTCGATTTGGGAAAGCATCGATTTCGAAACCCCCGAGAGGACCTCAATCTCGCTCAACGTCATGTTCTTGCGTAGGCGGATCTCGCGCAGGCGCCTGCCGATATCGGGCGGGATCTGGCGATGACGTGAACTGGCACTGTTCTGTGCGACCCCCCCCAGCTGATCGGGATGCAACAGGCAGATGTGCGGCAGGGACTGGCCGGCGGCCTTGTCTGCGGCCTTGCGCGGAGCGCTACGGCCCTGTCGCTGCTTGACCTTCTTCATCACAACTCTCGTCTACCGCACCGCGCAGGTTGATGTCGCGCGACGCGCCTGAGTAGCAGCCTCGGCCCAACTGTCAATTGACTTGGCCGAGTGTCAGCTTATCATACTTTTTCAGTAACCTGACACTGCTCCCGCAATCCGGAATGGTTTCGATGTCCAAAAGCCTCGGCGCGAGTCCGATCTATATCAGCGGCGCAGCCGAGACGCCGCTCGGCAAGGTCACGGATCAAAGCGAGCTGTCGATGGTGGCGCTGGCTGCCAAGGAGGCGCTCGGCGAGGCAGGGCTGCGCGTCAAGGACGTCGACGCGGTCTTTACGAACTACATGGGCGAGGAAGGGTCGGTCCAGGTCGGCGAGTACATGGGGATCCATCCGCGCTACGCAGAATCTTCCGACATGGGCGGCGCGTCTTTCGAGTTTTTCATCCACCACGCGATGCTGGCCATTGCAGCGGGCCGCTGCGAGGTGGCGCTCGTCGGCTACGCCTCGCGGCAGCGCAGCCGTCGCAATCGCAAGCGTGCGATTGCACCGACTGACGGCACACTCGCGGCGCAGTTCGAGGCCCCTTTCGGCATCCACTTCCCGATCGGACACTACGCGCTGAGCGCCGCGCGGCACATGTACGAGCACGGCACCACGCTGGAGCACTTGGCGCATGTTGCGGTGACGGCGCGGAAGTGGGCTCAGCTCAATCCCAAGGCTTGGTCGCGCGAACCGTTGACGCTCGACGATGCCATGGCTTCGCCAATGCTGTGCGATCCGTTGCGCAAGGTCGATTGCTGCCTCGTCACCGATGGCGGCGGTGTGGTCATCGTCACGAGCAAGGAGCGGGCCCGAGATGCGCGCAAGCGGCCCGTGCGGGTTCTCGGCGCCGGCGAGAGCCATTGCCAGTGGCACGTCGCCCAATGTCCCGACTTGACAGTGACGCCCGGTGTCGTTTCCGGCCGCGAGGCGTTTGGCATGGCTGGCGTCACGCCGGCCGATGTCGATGTGCTCGAGCCCTACGACAACTTCACCCACGCGGTGCTGCTCTATCTCGAGGATCTCGGATTCTGCAAGAAGGGCGAGGCTGGCGACTTCATCGCCGAAGGTCGGCTAGCACCCGGTGGATCGCTTCCCGCGCTCACCTCGGGAGGTGGCCTCTCCTACAATCACCCTGGCGCGCTCGGCATACTCCTGTTGATCGAGGCCGTGCGCCAGTTGCGTCACGAGGCCGGAGCGCGGCAGGTCGAGGATGCCGAGATCGCTGTCGCGCACGGCACCGGTGGTCTCGCCTTCTCGACGGCCTCAACCGTGGTGCTCGCCCGTGAGTAAGTTAGCACAGCCGAACCTCAGCGATCAGGGCATCGCCGACCCGACGACAGAGCCGTTCTGGCAGGCCTGCCTAGAGCGCCGGCTAATGATCCAGAAGTGCGCGAGCTGTGGCCATCACCAGTTCTATCCGCGCCCCTTCTGCCTCTCTTGCGAGGCGGCCACGCTCGACTGGATCGAGGCGAGGGGCACGGGCACAATCTATTCGCTGACGACTGTGCGGCTGCCGGTCACCGAGGAACTTCCGCCGCCCTATCTGGTGGCGCTCGTCGATCTCGACGAAGGCCCCCGACTGCTGACGAGCATCGACGCGCAGAAGGCATCGATCGGCGACACGGTGCGCGTCGCTTGGCGAGAACGCCCAGGTTTGCCGCCGCTTCCGGTGTTTCGATTGGTATGAGCAGCGTTTGGCCGCACGTGACGCTCGGTGCCAAAAAGAGACATTTGCGCTCCGGCATTGGAGGACGGGCGACCGAGTGATCTCCGCCTCTGGCTCCGTCGTCACCGTCACCGGCACATGCCCTGAACCCGTTGAGGACGATGGCGACGGATCTCCCGTGTCGCCATACCGGCGACGCCAACTGAACACCTGGTTCGCGTTGACGTCTTACTGTCGCGCCACGATCGAAACCGACGCGCCTGGCCGCATCGGTATGGCCACGATCTCCCGCTTCAGCGCCGTAGGCCAGCGCCTGTTCCGGCTCTCCCGATTCGTGTCCATGATCGATTTTGTGGACACCACCACATCCTGCGCGACCTCTGTTCAGCGCTCAGAATCGGCGGACTGGGCAAGATTTCGACACTCACTTTCATTCTTTCCGTAATCGGTCATCCCCGTCGCGCAACGTGTTCACCGTGGATGGCATCGATATCCTGCGCGCCATCGGCAGCGAGGATCAATTGCGCGCTCTGCGCTCGATGAAGCCGCCAACAGACGCCGGGAGCGCTTGGATTTGATGGGCATTCATCGTCAGGTCGAAGTGGCCGTGAGCGATGCCCTAACGGGTTCAACGTCCCGCACGCGTCCGCCGGTCGTTGTGTTGTCACGACGAGCCCCGGCGCCACATCGGCCTCATCCGATGCCCCGCTAGGCTACGGCCATGCTGAATCTGAGATCGGATCGAGATACCTTAGGCGCGCTTAAGGCCCAGACTTCGGAGCTCTTCGGCGCTAAAGGCCTTCTTGTTCTTACCCTGACTACGATGTGTCCGGCCATCATGGAAGGGTACCGTGCGGAACCGGCAGACCGGGCAGGGGCGGCTGGGGTCGGACTGCCGGGGTGCGCTTCGCCCGGCGCCACGCCCCGAACCTTGAACCAGGCGATAGTCGTGGCCCATCCGATTCAGGTCCGCAATCACCTCGTTGGCCTTGGCGACGAGTTGCTCCTTCGCCGTCTGCTGCAGGTCTTTGATTTCCTCCTGCAGCCTATGGATATTCTCCATCTGCGCCTGCAAGCTGTCGTCGCGCTTGGTCATGCTGTGCTCCTTGGAAGCAGGGTGGCCGAGTGTCTGCCTTGCCCCTGCACGAAAATACCGTTTGCGCTCGCGCCAGCGGATCAATGCCTGACGCTTGGCGAAGCCGATGACGTCGCGCTCGAGCGTCAATAGCAAGTTTGGGTCGGCGCCCCTGGATTGCGCTCCGCGTGACTTCAGTAGCGCCAGCGTGCTGCCGAGATCACCTGCCATTGCGCTTCGAAACGTCCCTATCAGCTGCGCCTGATCCGAACGGGCCAACGGGGGACCCGACCTTCGCGCAACCGTCCTGAAGTTTGGCTTTGCTTGGTCGGTCCAGATGCAGCATCGAAGTGCAAACTTAAGGTGTTTCGCACTGGTAGCGACAGTAAGTTTCTCTAACTCTGAAAGAGCTGGCCGCTTTCAGCCCGCGCTTTTGGCCTTCTCCAGATGTGCGATCACATCCTTCCAGAACAGACAGCGCTCGATATCGTTGTCCTGAAGGGCTTGATGGCCGCAGACACAGGCCTGCAAGAGCGCACTTGTCCCGAAAGTCTCGACAAGTAGGGCAGCCGTTGCCTCGACTGTACCGGCCTCAGGCCGAGGCATGCGAACGACTTTCAAAGCCAATCGCCGCGCAAGCGCCCACAACGATGACGGCCCCGACCAAAGCCAGCATATGGATGCTCTCCCCGCTTACCAGTAGCAATCCTGTCGATGCTACCGGAGTGAGATATCCCAACATCGAGACCCGCCGCGTTGTGTCTCGTGACATGGCCATGGCCCACAGCAGATAGCCGACACCAATAGGCCCTATTCCCAGATACAGTCCGATCCAGAATGCGGGTGCGGTCGGTGTTGGCCAATCGACACCGACGGACATACACCAGCCCATGGCGATGACAAACCCCGCAACTCCGCCGCCGAGATGGGCAAGATGCTGGTCGATGGCGACACTGCCGACCACAACCGTGTAGGTGGCCATGCACAGCGCCGAGGCTATGGCGGCGAGATGGCCAAGTGACAGGCTTGCAAACATCACTTCTTCTCCCGGCCGAACCACAATCAGGGCGGCACCGATGAAACCCAGCGCCGTCAGGAGCAGGAAGACGAGTGGCCGGGGCACGCGTCCACGCACCAGCAAGGCGAGCGCCGCCAACAGCGGCCAGGCATAGGCCACGATATTGACCTCACCGATCGGACCCGTTGCGAAGGCGATGTACTGGAACACCATCGTGCCGGTGAGACCAATCAAGCCGAGAACGAGGCTTGCGCCGACCGACCTCGCCTGTTGCGGTCTGCGGCGGCCCGCCAACGCCACCGCAAAGACCAGCGCGGCACCCGCAAACTGCAAGAGCTGAATCTGCGCCACGTTGAGCGTACCGAGCGCCAACCGAGCCGTCATTGCATTGGTTGCCCAGAACGCGATGGCGGCCAAGGCCAAGAGGGGGGCGTTCACCAGGTCGTCCGTGTGTCGACCGTGATCGCTGTTTGTGCCGGCATGCCTGTGCGCTTTGCCTCGAAGGCCCGGTAGGCGGGTAGCTGGCGCTCGCGCACATCCTTCTCGATCTCGGCAAGCCAACCTTGCTCGGCGTCGTTGTCGGCCGCCAGATAGAACACCCGGTTGTCGTCGACGAAGGGCCGCTCGACCGACCGCAGATTGAGCACGAGGGTGATGCGGTTGCCGAACTTGATCGGCGCCGTGCGATGCAGGATGCCGAGGAAATGCCCAAGCGTTGCATAGCCCAACCGATGAGGCACACGCATGATCTGGTGAGCCGGTGGCATCTCTCCCTTGTTAACCATGGCGCGACCGATGTCAGGATTGCCGAGATAGATTTCGAGCTCGCCGCCGATGATGGGCTCGCTGATTTCAAGCGGTATAAGCTCCGTAATGGGAACGCCGTCGCAGTGCCAGTCGACCGCCCCGTCTTGTGGTGACATGAATGTCACAGTGGAGCTCACAATGGAAAGCGGATAAGGCTCCAATCGTGTGCCCGCCAGCTCGGAAACTGTGTCCAGCCGTCGCTTGTCGTTGATTAACTCTTTGATTTCTGGAATATATCGGTCGGGGCCGCTAATATACGTCAGATCCAGGTGCTTGCGGTGGGCGTGCTCTGCTTTCAGCTCGAGTGCTTTGCGACGTATGGTATCGAGCAAGCTGCGATCATAGCTGTGTCGGTATTGTACGGCGCCGAGGTTGGAGACGCTCCAGGCCGTGTCATGGCCGATAATGGCGTCGCGGGAGATGGATTGCTTGATGTCGAGGACCGACGAGTGGTTCATGACTACGCCTCACCTGTTGAACCAGATTTGCCCCACGTCAGTTTGAAACGTAGTCTGCGTACCTGCCGGGTAAAGCCAGAAATCCTATGCGGCTGAATTAGATAGGCTGATTCACATGCGCGACCTGATCCAGCTGAACCTGAACGCACTCCGCGTCGCTGAGAGTGCGGCCCGCAATCGAAGCTTCGTCAGAGCGGCCGAGGAGCAGCGCCTGACGCCGTCGGCCGTGAGCCAGCGCATCAAGGCGCTCGAAGCCCAGCTCCGCTTCCCCCTATTCAAGCGCAAGAACAACGCCATCGTTCTGACGCATGAGGGCGAGGCCTTCATCGCCCGGGTCCGGGAAGGCCTTAGCAAGATTACCGAGGCGCGGATGATGGTGAAGGACCCCAAGCGCGAGACCACGCTGTATCTCTGCGCGCTGCCGACGTTCATCATGCGGTGGCTGATTCAGAGGCTGCCCGATTTCCAGAGGCGCCATCCAGAAATCACACTCAACATCTCACAATCCTACGCGACACCGGATCTTGATCGCGCCGACTTCGATCTTGGCATTTTCTATGGCGACGGCGATTTCGGCCGACTTGAGGCCGAGTTGCTCTTCAAGGAGGACCTGACGCCGGTCTGCCGCCCCTCGGCCATCACAGAGATCGGCAAAGACCTGCTCAGCCTCAAGGTGCGCGATCTCCGCCACTTCACTCTGCTGCACTCCGCGACCTGCACACTCAACTGGGCGGCCTGGCTGGAACACGCCGGAGAGCCACAGGTGATCGAAGAAGCGCGGCCCATGTATTTTGATAGTTGCATGCTGACCTTCGAGGCGGCGCGTAACGGGCTCGGCTTTGCCTGCGCCAACCGCGCCTATGTGGCCGAGGACATTGTTTATGGCCGTCTGGTTGCGCCCTTTACCGTGCTGCAGCCCAATCGCAACGGCTGGTACGTGCTGCGCTCCATGCGGCGGTCCCAGTCGAAGCCCATGGAGATTTTCCGGGATTGGATTCGCGATCAGGCTGATCTCTCACTCGAAGTTGTCGATATGCTTTCGCAGGACGTCATCGCCTCAAAATAACTGACATTGGACCGAGGCAGGGCAGGTCCAGACTCGTTGCCCTCAGCCGGTCTCGATAAGGCTCACGGACGTCGGATTGAGATGGTCCCGGGTGTTGGGACAGAAGTTCCGCTTCGCTAGGTGGATCGTCTGCCGGGGCTAGGCCGCCAGGCGGATCGGCGGCAGGTTCGCGTGTCCGTAGTGGGCGTGATCGGGCGTCACGCCGTCAAGGCTCGAATGCGGCCGCCGCCGATCGTAGTGATCGAGATAGCGCCCGATCCCGGCGCGTGCCGCGCTGACGCTTGCGTCAGCCTGCAGATAGACCTCCTCGCATTTGACCGTCCGCCAGCGCCGCTCGACGAACACGCTGTCTCTACGGGCTCCCTTGCCGTCCATGCGGATCCGCACGCCGTGCTTCCCAAGCACGCCGACGAAGGCCTGTACAGTTGAACTGCGAGCCCTGATCCGTGTTGCAGCTCTCAGGGCTCCCATGGCGAGCAGGTCAGCGCCTCCAACGCCTCGATGCAGAACGAGGTCCCATCGTGATCGACAATCGCCACGACAGAACATGCCGCGAGAACCCGTCGAGTGCGACGGTGAGATCGATGAAGCCCTTGGACAACGGGATATACGTGATGTCCATCGCCCAAACTTGGTGCGCATGCGTGACCTCGACACCGCATAGCAAGTACGGAAAGATCTTGTGCCCCAGCTCCGGCTTCGTCGTTCGGGACCTGCGGTACAAAGCTGCGATCCCCATGCGCCGCATCAGTGCCAGATCGGCGTCCGTCACCGGCGCGGCGGATGGTAGACCGTGCTCCACGCAATGCCGACAAGCTCCGCCTGCCTCGTGACGCTCAACTCGTGATCGCGGTCGATCATCGCTTTGCGCTCAGCAATCCCGCCTTGGTGAGCGCTACTCCCAAAAGAAAGGTCCTTCACCAGCGTCAGCTGACCGATCTTTGCATGCAGCGCCTTCACGTCCCCGGCTCCCGTTGTTGGTGTCGACCCGTTGCCGCTGCCGAGCACATCGGCTGCCCCGCCCTCGAGCTGCGTCTTCCAAATCGTCACCTGGTTCGGGTCAACGTCGAACTCCTCCGCGATCTACGAAATCGTCCGATCGGCCTTGATCGCCGAAATCGCCACCTTGGCCTCGAAGGCCGGTGAGCGATTCCGTCTCGCGCGCCTGGTCATCGATAGCTGCTGATTCGAGGGCACACTCGTGCCCCTTGTCAGGCAACCAATCCACCTATCCTACCGTCCGAAACTGGGGAGCCGCTTCTATCTTCTTCTGGCATCGATGCCACGAGGAAGAATCGATGGCACTGGCCGACATACTGGTACGCCGGGCGATCACCCTAATCAGCGCAACGCCTTGACGATCGAAAGATATGGACACCTGCAAGTCTGGAAGTATGGACCTCCAGACGACTGGAAATTAGAGCCTCCTGCGCCGCGCATCGGCCACCATGTCGGCGTCCTCGATCTCGAACCCGATGGCTCGCAGCCCCTGCATGACCACATAGCGTTCCGTGCACCGGGGTTTTGACTGCTCCGCCCGCTGGTGGATGGCGTCAATCAGGTATTCGGCCAGATCTACCGTGAAGTCCCGCGTCGGTATGCGCGTTGGCCGTGTGGGCGCCAAGAGCACTCGCGGCTCGCTGGTCCCTCCCCCTTTGTCCAACATCGGCACCTGCCGCGGCGAGACCACCTGCATCGGAATTTTCCGCTCGCGCACGACCTCGAGCTCGTGAGAGCACCCTCACCCATCGGCACTACCGAGACGCTGTCTATGAAGAGGCACGCAACCGCCGCAACGACACACTCACGAAGGTAGCGGGAACAGGGTCGAGCCAAGCCGGCTGGTGCTGCCGAGATCGTGATGACCCGCCCTAGCATGCCGAAAGGGGGCAGCCGGGCCGAATGCCACCTCGACCAATCACCCCATCACCGCGAAAACGATCGAGATCGTCACCGCCGCAATGACGGTACCGGCCGCGACCGATGCCGACACCGGTCCGACAGCGCTATCGTAGCGTTGAGCAAACAGGAAGGCGTTGGCACCCGTCGGGCAGGCGGCAAGCAGCACGACAGCGCTTGCCGACATCGTCGGAAGTGCAAAGACATGCACCGCGAGCACATAGGCGGCGAGTGGAAACAACAGCAGCTTCACCACCAGCACGAGGCCCATCGCATCGAGATCGCCGCGAAAGCTGTAGCGGCTGAGGCTCGCGCCCAACGCGAACAGGGCTGCCGGAACGGCTGCGCTGCCGAGCAGCAGGAGCAATCGGTCGGCGACCTCATTGAGCCCGAGGCCTGTCGCCCGCCACAGGCTGCCCAAGACCACGCCAAAGACGATCGGGTTGACGGCGAGGTCCCTGACGAGATCCCGCAGCCGGCCACCGAGATCCACGGTGCCCTTGCCGCTCAGCCATTCGGCCTGCACGGAAGCGATGAGCCAGAGTGCGGGCGAGTGCACAGCGATGATGAGTGCGAGCGCCGGTGTCGCCGCATTGCCATACTGCGCGATGCCGAGCGGCAGGCCGAGCATCACCGTATTGCCAAAAGTCGTCGCCATGGCAAGCGCGGTCGCCTCGACGCCAGTACGCCGGATGAGGGTGCGGGCTGCGACGGTCGCCGTGATCCAGGCGACAAGAGCGGCGAGAAAGAAGGACGCCAGGATCGCGACCGATGAGCTCGATGTCGCCTCGGCTGTCACCATAGTCCGAAACAACAGAGCCGGCATGGCGATCATGAAGGCGAACTCTGCCAGGCCCTTGGCTGCGGCATCCGTAACGATACGCATCCGCATCGCCAGGTAGCCGATCAGGATCAGACTGAAGACGGGCGCGACGGTCGCAAAGATGGCGCTCATGGGAGACAGGGCCTCGGGCGAGGAAGGACGCGCCCAAACCCTCAGAACGGGATGATCGAGCGCTCCGGCGTGAACTTCAGATAGCCGATATTGGCGCCGAGACGAAGCCCCAGCCCCGAGCGGATCGGCGCCAACACAAGATCGCCGTCAGTCAGGAAGGTGATGCCGACACCGCCGACGACATAAGCCGAGCCATCGACACCGCCGAAATGCGCAAAGATGTCGATCGGCTCCTTCAGGTTGTAGACGAGAATCATCGTGCGCGCGCCTTCGGCACCCGCGTCCGTACCGATCGAGGGCCCCTGCCAATAGACGGTGCGGCTACCACCGCGCTTGGTGTGGAGGCGGCCCTTGCCATAGCGCAGGCCGGCAATGAAGGCGACGCTGCCCTCGTTGCCGAAGATGTATCCGGAAGGCCGGCCGGCCTGCTCGAACGCATAGGCGACGACGCCGGCGAGGCCGGTCGTAACCGAGCCAAAGAAGCCCTTGCCGGCGGAAAGGATCTCGTCGGAGGAATAGGTCGTGAGTTCCTCGTCGAGGGCAGAGAGGCGCGGGCCGGTTTGCGGGATCGACGGCTCGAAGGCGACGATGCCGTCCTGACCGCTGTCGGCGTCCTGCTCTGCCGACCAGTCGGTGCTGGGGAGAGTCGCCACCTCCTGCTCGGGGAGCGGAGCGAGGGCTGGCTCCTCGACCTGAGGGGCAGGCGTGGACGCCGGCGCCTCAGGCTCGGACGCCGCCTTGGCCGTCTGCGGTTCCGGCGCCGGCGCTGCAGCGGCCAAATCGGCCATTTCCTCGGACTTGCCGGCGAGGTCGGCATCGATGCGCGCGAATAACACCTGATACTTGCCGGCCAGCGCCTCGCGCAGCTCCGCCGAGCTGGCCTGGATCGCCTTGAGCTTAACGCAATCGGCCGCATCACCCGTGGCCTCGTCGCCGATCGCCTCGATGCGCCCGAGCAGCTCACTGGCCCGGGATTCTGCCGCTTTCACCTTAGGCGCCCGCATGAGCTTGCGGGCGTAGTCGGCGACCTCGTCGTCGGAGAGATCGCGCGTCGCAGCGACGATCTCGAGCTTGGAGGAGAGCTGCGGTGCGTACTCGTCGTTGATCTCGCGAAGCATCTGACCAGTCCCGTCGATGACGTGGCCGATCTCCTCCTCCGAGCAGGTTTGAGCGGCGCCGATGGCCGGCCCGGCGAGAAGTGCCGCCATGAGCCAGCCGGCGGCTGCCATGCGCCGCGCCAACACCCTCGTGCATCTTGTCATTCTGGTTGTCTTCCGCTGTCCCGACCTTGATCCCGCGTGCCCCGAGAGGGCGGCAACAGCAAGGCGGGATTGTGGCGGGCGGGGTCGGCGCGGGCCGTGACCAGCTGGCTGCATCGCGAACCTCTCTCGGTCTGGCCGAAATGGCACTGTCTCCAAACCGGCTCGCCTCGATCCGCCTGGTGTCGGACGGGACGGGGCGTCGATTGGCATGTCGCCCAGCCCGGCAAGTCACAGAAAGAACCGTTGTGGCGTCCGCCACCGACAGGCCGCGCGGCACGGAACTGAGTGAAACGCTGTCTTCGTCGCCGCCCGAGGCCCGCACCGTGCTTTCTGCCCGGCGCGACGACAGCCGATTGAGGTCACCTCCGGCGCTCGACAAAAAATGTCGCAGGCGTTTCGAGATCACGACCTGGCCCTTGCCGCGACGATAGGCTCGGGTCAAACCTTCCGCTCTGGACTCTCCCTCTGAGGCAAGAAAAGAAGGGTCTCCGGACAAATCTTTCTCGCCGCCAAGGAACCTCAAATCGACGATCGCAGAGGACGTGCCATGCCCCTACATTTTGGAAAGGACGAGCTTGCGTTGCGGCGCCGACGGGTGTGCGCAGCATTGCAGGAGCAAGGGCTGGACGGACTGCTGATGTTTCGACAGGAGAGCATGTACTACCTGACGGGCTATGACACGTTCGGGTACGTCTTCTTTCAATGCCTCTACATGTCAGCGGACGGATCGACGATCACGCTCTTGACACGAGCGCCTGATTTGCGACAAGCCCGCTATACCTCAATCATCGACGACATCCGCATTTGGCGCGATCGCGATGGTGCGAATCCCGCTCTAGAGCTTAAGGAAATCCTTGAAGAGCAGGGCTGTCGTGGGAAGAGGCTGGGTGTTGAATATGACGCCTATGGCCTGACCGGCCAAAACTGCAAGCGCCTGGAGGCTGCCCTCGACGGCTTCTGCGAGCTCGAGGACTCATCCTATCTGGTAAGTCGCCTTCGCCTGACAAAGAGCACGGCTGAGATCGCTTTCGTCAGAAAGGCGGCTGAGCTGGCGGACTTGGCGTATGCCGCCGTACTCCCGTTGATCAGGCCGGGCGTCAGCGAAAGCGATATTCTGGCCACCCTGCACGCAACCATCTACAAGGGCGGTGGCGATGATCCCGCGAATGAGTTTTGCATCGGCTCCGGTCCGGGCGCGCTGCTCGGCCGCTATCAGTCCTACCGCCGCATCCTCGAGCCAGACGATCAGATCACGCTCGAATGGGCGGGCGTCTATCGTCACTATCACGCGGCAATGATGCGTACGCTCGTTGCCGGCAGAGCGCCCCAGGTCCAGAGAGACATGCAGGCTGTCGCGCTCGAGGCGATCGCGGAATGTGAGGAGGCCTTGCGACCTGGCAATATGGTCGGCCAAGTCTTCGATGCTTATGCGCGGACTTGCGACAGAGCCGGGATGACACGACATCGTCTCAACGCCTGCGGGTACTGCCTCGGCGCAACGTTCGGACCCAACTGGATGGATTGGCCGATGCTGTATGCGAAAAATCCCGTGCTGCTTGAGCCGGGCATGGTCTTTTTCGTAATTGCCAACATCTTCAACTCGGATGCCGGACTGGCCGTCGCTCCGGCCAGGACCTATGTGGTTACGGAAACGGGAAACGAACCGCTCTCGAATGCTCCGTTTCATCTCGAAGTGGGATGAGCTCACGACAGGTCGTGCCGGAGCCGAGCGCCAGACAGGCCAAACGGCGCTTTTCAAATAGGCCCGGCGGACATTCGGTAGCGCGCCGGGAGGCGCGCCAGATGCCGGCACCGTGCTTCAAGCCAATTCCCGGCAATCGACCGCCTGTGCTCCTCACCTCGACAGCTCGCCGCCATCGGCGACGATCGACGTGCCGTTGACATAGCTTGCGAGGTCGGAGGCCAGGAAGACACAAACCGAGGCGATCTCGGAAGGCTCCGCATAGCGCCCGAGCGGAATCTCGGCCCGGTAACCCTCCTGCACTGCCTCGATGCTCATCGATCTGAGGCGGCTGGCGCGCGCCTCGGCGTCGGCCATCATGCGCGTTGCGACGTTGCCCGGACAGACGCAGTTGACGCGGATGCGCCGTGGTCCGAGCTCCTCGGTCAGTGCCTCCATCAGGCGGTTGACCCCGGCCTTGCTCGCGCAATAGACAGACCAGTTCGCGCCACTCTTGAGGCCGGCCTGCGAGGACATCAGCGTGATCGTCGAGCCTGGCTCGAGACGACGCGCCGCCTCGCGCGCGACGACAAAACTGCCGATCAAATTGATGTCGAGGACACGGCGGAGCTCGGCAATTTCCAGTTCGGCGATCGTACCGACGGAGAGAACGCCGGCGAGGTGAACGATGTCCGTCACCCTGCCGGTCCGCTCGGCCTGGTCGAAGGCGTCCTTGACGGAACTTTCGCTGGTGACATCGCAGGCGGCAACGCCGTCCCCAGACACTTGATCGAAAGCGGAGCAACGGGCGCCATGCGCCGTGAAGGCCGAGACGACGGCCCGGCCGATGCCGCCGGCTGCACCCGTCACGAGGGCATGGCGACCTTCGAGGAGCATCTTCATGGTGAGTCTCCCTTGTCGATCCGGCGGCGCCATCTGGGCCGCCATCAGCATACTCTAGCCCGGTGCGCGCTGCTCACCGGTCAGATAGGTCGAGGCAATCAGGTTGCGCGTATAGTCGTGGCGGCAGTCGCCCCGGCGCAATTGATCGACATCCATCACTTCGACGATTTCGCCCTTGAGCATCACGGCGATCCGGTCGCACATGTGCGCAATGACGGCAAGGTCGTGGCTGACGAGCAGCATGGTGAGCGCCCGCTCCCTGCCGATCCGCTTCAGCAGGTTGAGAATCTCGGCCTGAACCGAGAGATCGAGCGCCGAGGTAGGCTCGTCGAGCAGCAAGATGCCCGGATCGGCAATCAGCGCGCGCGCGATCGCGACGCGCTGGCGCTGGCCGCCCGACAACTGATGCGGAAAGCGGAACCGATGCTCGGGGCCGAGGCCGACCTCACTCAAGGCCTGCTCGATCCGGCTTCCCCGGTTGCCCAAGCGGTGAATGGCGAGCGGCTCGTTCAGAACGCGGTCGACGGTGTGGGTCGGATTGAGTGAGCCGTAGGGGTCCTGGTAGACCATCTGCACGAGCCGCCGGTCCGCCTTGCTCCGGCGCATGAGCATGCCACGGCCGTCGATCCTGATGGCTCCTCCCGAGAGAGGAATGAGTCCCGCAATCGCGCGGAGCGCCGTCGTCTTGCCGCACCCCGATTCCCCGACGAGGCCGAAGACCTCTCCGCGATCCACCGTCCAACCGACACGGCGGACCACCTCGACGCGCCGCGCGCCTGCGCCGAAGGCGACGCTGAGGTCCTCGACCTCGATCACGACTCCGCCCCCAAGGTTGCAGGAGCATCCAGCCATGCAGAATCGCGCGTCAACGTCGGAAGCTCAGCGACCGGCTGGCCGATCACCGGCCGGCAGGCGATGAGACCTCGAGTATAGGGATGCCGCGCGGCGCTGAGCTCGGACGCCTTGCAAACTTCCATGATGCGGCCGGCATACATGACCACCACCCGGTCGCAGAACGAGGCGACGAGATTGAGATTGTGACTGATCAGGATCAGCGCCATGCCGCGACGCTGGATGATCTCGTCGATGAGCTCGAGCAGTCGCGCTTGGACCGTGACATCGAGCGCCGAGGTCGGCTCGTCGGCGATCAGCACCTCGGGCTCGGGAATCAGCATCATCGCGATCATGATGCGCTGGCCCATGCCGCCCGACACCTCGTGCGGATAGAGATCGTAGACGCGTGCGGGATCGCGGATATGCACGGCCGCGAGCATGTCGAGCGCACGCTGCCTGGCTTCGGCGCGCCGCGACGACGTGTGCACGCGATAGCTCTCGGCGATCTGCTCGCCGACCGTGATGACAGGATTGAGTGAGTATTTCGGGTCCTGCAACACCATGGAAATACGCCGGCCGCGAATGGCGCGCATCTGTCGCTCGCTCGCTTGCAACAGGTCGGTCCCGCCCAGTCTGAGGCGGCGGGCCTCGATCCGGGCGGTCTCGGGCAAAAGCTTCAGGATGGCCCGGCCGATCGTCGACTTGCCCGAGCCGGACTCTCCCACGATGCCGAGACGCTCGCGACCCAGCGCCAAGGTGATGTCCTTGACGGCCGTCACCACGCGCGCCTGACCGCGATAGGTGACGGTCAGGCCCTCGATATCGATAATGGGCGTCTGGCTCAAGATGACCTCGAGTCCAGGGCATCACGGAGCCCATCGCCCAAGAGGTTGAATGCAAGACTGATCACAAAAATGGCAAGACCGGGAACGGTGGACACCCACCATTGATCGAGCAGGTATTGCCGGCCATTGGCGATCATCAGTCCCCACTCCGGCATCGGTGGCTGCGCGCCCAGGCCGAGAAATCCGAGTCCGGCCGCCGTCAGCACGATGCCGGCCATGTCGAGGGTGAGACGCACGAGGACAGAGGGCAGGCAGATCGGTACGACGTGATTGGCGAGAATATGCGCTGACGTTGCGCCTTGCATGCGCGCGGCATCGATGAACTCGCTCTTGCGGATGGTCAGCGTCTCCGCGCGCGCCAGCCGCGCATAGGGCGGCCAGGCGGTGAGCGAGATGGCAATCACGGCATTCTCGATGCCAGGCCCCAAGGCAGCCGCGAAGGCGAGCGCCAAGATCAGGCGCGGGAACGCGAGGAAGATGTCCGTCACGCGCATCAAAACCGTATCGATGAGACCTCCGAAATAGCCCGAGGCCGTTCCTATCGCGAGACCCAGGGGAAGCACGATGATCGAGACGAGAAAGATGATGAGCAAGGTGATGCGCGAGCCGTAGAGGAGGCGACTAAAGATATCGCGGCCAAGTTCGTCGGTGCCGAACGGGTGAGCCGCGGTTGCGGGCTGCAGCCGATTGGTGAGATCCTGCTCGACCGGAGAATAGGGAGCGATCACCGGGGCCAGCAGGGCGAGTAGTGCCAGGAGAAGAATGATGACGAGCCCGACGAGCGCCAGCGGGTTCTGGGCCAATGACCGCCAACTCGCATAGGCGCGACCCAGCTGGGCCTGCAACCGGCTTTGGGGCGCTTCCGCCGTGAGCCAAGCCCGCCAGGTTTGAGGAGCGGCGTTCACGGTCATCGGGCGCGCGGATCCACGATCCAGTAGGCGAGGTCGGAGAGAAGATTGAGACCGATGAAGACGATGCCGACCACCATCGTGCCGCCGAGCACAGCATTCATGTCCGCATTGAAGAGACCATTCTTCATGTAGAGCCCGAGGCCGGGCCACGAGAACACCGTCTCCGTCAGCACGGCACCTTCGAGGAGATAGCCATAGGACAGCGCGATGACGGTGATGAGGGAGACCAGGATGTTTCGAAAGGCATGCCCCCAGATCACGGCAGTCCGCGACAGGCCCTTGACCTGTGCCGTCAGCACGTACTCCTGACGCAGCTCCTTCAGCATGAAGCTTCGCGTCATGCGCGCAATGTAGGCGAGCGAGAGGTAGCCCAACAGGGTTGCCGGCAGGATCAGATGCCTCAACGAGTCCCAGAAGATGTCCGGCTCGCCGGCAATCAGGCTGTCGATCAGCATGAAACCGGTCGTCGGCTCCATCCAACCTTCATACATGACGTCGAAGCGCCCCGGACCCGGCAGCCAATCGAGCTTGCCGTAGAACAGGAGCAGGCCGACCATGCCCAGCCAGAATACCGGCATCGAGTAGCCGATCAGGCCAAGCACGCGAATGACGTGGTCGGTGAGCTTTCCCTGTCGTGCTGCAGCAGCGACACCGAGCGGCACGCCAAGCAGCACGCCGATCAAGATGGCAACGGTAGACAGCTCGATGGTCGCCGGAAAGACATTCATCAGGTCGTGCAACACGGGCTTGGAGGAGAACAGCGAGACGCCGAAATCACCGTGCAGCACTTTCATAAGATAGCGCCAGTACTGGACGTAGATCGGCTGATCGAGTCCAAGCTCATGGAAAACCCGCTGATAGACATCCTCCGGCGCCTTTTGGCCGACGATGGCGATGACGGGATCGGTCGGGATCATCCGGCCTATCACGAAAGTGACGCAGGTAAGGCCGAGAAACGTCAGTGCCACCGAAAGCGCCTGACGACCGATGGCCGTCAGGAGCCCGGGAAGTCGTGACCGCCGCGACGGCATTGTCACCAGTTCTGTCGCGGCGGCGTCGGTCATGTGTCAGACGCTCCCAGTGTGAGCCGCTTCACTTGCTGACCAGCCGGTAGTAGACCACGTCGAAGGTCGGTCCGTGCACGAAGCCCTGCACACCCTTGCGCATGGCCACCTGCTTCGTCGGCTGGAACATGATGACGAAGGCTCCGTCGCGCTGCACCTCTTTCTGGATCTCGATATACATCTGCTTGCGCTTCTCGGTATCCTTCTCGCGCACAGCTGCATCGGTCATCTTCGTCAGCTCGGGAATGTCCCAGCTGTTGCGCCAGGCCAACGGCTTCGATTTTGCATCGTCGGAGTTGTCCGGATTGCGCGCGAAGCTATCGGCATTCGAGTGTGGGTCCATGTAGTCCGGTGACCAATAGAGGCCGACGATCTGGTGCTGACGGGCACGATAGAGCGTGAACACGTCCTTGGCGTCGTGCTGCACGATCTCCGCCTTGATGCCAGCTTGTGCCATGGTCTGTTGGATCGACTGGTAGATCTCGACCATCGGCGAGGTGTTGAAGGAATCGATCCGGACGTTGAAGCCGTCCGGATAACCGGCTTCCTTCAGAAGTCCCTTGGCCTTCTCGACGTCGAGATGAAAAGGGTTCTCGTCATAGGAGGCGAAGAACCCTTGCGGCCAGAAGGATTGATGGACGATGAACTGCCCCTTGAGGAAAGAGTTCACCATGCCATCGTAGTCGACCAGATAGCGGATCGCCTCGCGCACCTTTGGATTGGCGAGAGGCTCATACTTCTGGCTGAGCGCCAGATAATATGTGTCCGCCGACGGATACTGTGAGATGACCACATCGGCATTACCCTCGAGGCCCTTGATCTGATCGGCGGTCAAGTCACGCGCCATGTCGGCGTCGCCCTTCTCGACCAGGAGACGTTGGGCGGAAGGCTCTGGCGTATGCCTGAAGATCACACGCTTCACCTTGGGTGCGCCGAGGCGATAGTCGGGGTTCGCCTCCATAACGATGACCTCGTTGGGCTTCCACGACTTGAGCACGAACGCGCCCGAGCCCGCCGAATGATCCTTGAGCCAGGCGTTGCCGAGATCGCCCTCGACATCATGCTCCATCACCAACTTCTTCTCGACGACCGAAGCAACGCCCGAGGAGAGCAGGTTCAGTACCAGCGACGGCGCAAAATCTTCGACGATTGTCAGCTGGACGGTCGATTCGTCGGTGGCCTTGACCAAATCCTTGACGTTTTCTGCGGTCCAGCCGAACTGGCCGATGAGGAATGCGGGAGTCTTGTTGAGAATGATCGTCCGTTGCAGCGAGAAGGCCACGTCCTCTGCAGTGACCGGATTGCCGGAATGGAACTTCTGGCCTGGACGCAGTTTGAAGGTAAAGGTCTTCTGATCGTCGCTGATGGTCCAGCTTTCGACGGCGCCGCCCACCAAGGTGCTCAGGTCCTCGGCCTCGAAACGCATGATCCGCTCGTAGACGTTCGTGATCACCTCACCCCCGGTGAACTCGTAGACCTCTGCGGGATCGAGCGTGATCGTGTCATCGATCAGCTTGGCGACAACAAGCGTATCGGCGGGTGTCGCCGCGAACGCCGGCGGCGCTGCGAGGGTCAGACTGGCTACGATCGCGAGAACCGATGGCCTGATCCACTTGGACATGATTTCCTCCTCGATGAACCCTGACGGTACAATCTTCTCCGACTTGACACGGTCGGCAAGCCGGTTACCGGCAATCTTATGAGTGAGGCAGACAGCGCGCAACGGATGATCTCGATCACTCATCCATGGACGGCCGCCGCCGCCCGTGCTCAAACCGTCTCAAGCCAGGCGCGCGGCAGCCGGCGAGGAGGAAAGCACGACCATGGCTCTCGATTTGTCGACCAGCATCGCCCTGATCCGTGACCTCGTCGGCTTCCCGACGGTGTCGCGCGACCCCAATCGCGATCTCCTGCTCTATGTCGAGCGTTATCTCGCCAGCCACGGCGTGACCTCCGACATTCTCTGGGCGCCCGGTGGCGAGAAGGGCAATCTCTGGGCAACGATCGGCCCCGCAAACGCACGAGGCGTCATCCTGTCGGGGCACAGCGACGTCGTGCCGGTCGATGGGCAGGCGTGGTCGAGCGATCCGTTCACGCTCAGGGAGGCTGATGGCAAACTTTATGGTCGCGGGACCGCGGACATGAAGGGCTTTCTCGGCATCGTCCTCGCCGCGGTGCCGGAGATGCTGCGCCGGCCTCTCAGGGCGCCGGTGCACATCGCCATCTCCTACGACGAAGAGCTCGGTTGCCTTGGCGTGCGCAGCCTCGTCGAGCGACTCGCTGCCATGCCGCTCAAACCCGCACTCTGCATTGTCGGGGAGCCGACGCTGATGCAGGTCATCATCGCTCATAAGGGCGGGCGGAGCTATCGCGTCCACCTGACCGGCCGGCCGGCGCATTCGAGCCTCGCACCGCATGCCGTCAACGCCATCGAGGCGGGCGCCGAGCTCGTCCTGTTCCTCCGGGACATCGCGCGTGGCTGGGCGGCCGAAGGTCCTTTCGACGGCGCGTTCGACGTTTCCCATTCGACACTGTCGACCGGACTGATCGATGGCGGCACCGCCATCAACATCGTGCCGGAGCACTGCCGTGTCACCTTCGAGTTCCGGCATCTGGCGAGCGTCGATGCCGAGGACGTCACCCGGCGGATCAAGGCTTTCGCGACCGAGACGCTCCTCCCCGCCATGCGAGCAATTGCCCCGGAGGCCGATATCGTTTTCGAACCGCTCTATGAGTATCCGGGCCTCGACATCGCGCCCGAGCACCCCGCGGTGACATTCGTCAAGCAGCTCGTGGGCCGAAACGACCATGCCAAGGTGGCCTACGGCACGGAGGCCGGTCTGTTTCAGGGCCGTGCGGGCGTCGCTTCCGTCGTCTGCGGCCCTGGCTCGATCGGCGAGGCTCACAAGGCGGACGAGTTCCTGGCAATCTCAGAGCTCGAGGCGTGCCAGCGCATGATAGCGCGGCTGCTCGACCGGCTGGAGAAAGGCGAGCCACTCACCATGGACGCTCCCGACACTTGAATTGACTCTCTGGTCGAATAATTGACATAATAGTTCTGAATTGGCAGGGTCTGGCCGGTACGCCGATGCGACGCCCGGCCGAACACGGCCGGCGACACCGGCGATCCATCTGGTGAGACATGCTGTTGCTCGAGCATCAGGG
The DNA here is from genome assembly GCA_041397825.1 of Hyphomicrobiaceae bacterium. Lineage (GTDB taxonomy): Bacteria > Pseudomonadota > Alphaproteobacteria > Rhizobiales > Hyphomicrobiaceae > JANNSX01. The sequence goes on along the minus strand of JAWKVX010000005.1, from coordinate 560,770 downwards.
AAAAGCACTGCTGCGCCGCTATGGGATCGCCACGCCGATCGGCTCGGTCGTCGAGGACGAGACAGGTCTCCTCGAAGCCGTCGGCGAGGGTGAGGTTGTCATTCTGAAGGCGCAGGTGGCGGCCGGTGGTCGCGGCAAGGCTGGCGGGATCATGGTCGCGACCGGGGGCGAGGAGGCCCGGCGCGCTCTGGCCAGGCTCCAAGGCATGACGATCGCGGGTCACGAGGTCAGGCAGGTCCTGATCGAGGAGCGGATCGCCTTCGCTTGTGAGCGCTATCTGGGCATCCAGATCGACAATGGCCGTCTCTGGCTTCTCTTGGCCGCCCGCGGCGGCATCGACGTCGAGGCGGTCACGCGGCAGGACGCCCAGAACCTTCGAACCATCGAGCTCAACGTTCTCGATGGGCCCCAGTCTGCGGAGTTGCTGGAGGCATTTGCCGGCCTAGGTCTCGAGCGGGCCCTCTGGCCAGCCTACAGCGAGGTCATCGACAGGCTGTTCCGGCTCTCGCGCGAATCGGATGCCGTGACGGCCGAGATCAATCCGTTGGTCGAGACGCGCGATGGCCGGCTCGTCGCCCTCGACGCGCGCATCTTTGTCGACGAGACGGCACTCGCCCGGCATCCCGAGTTCGATGTGCTGCAGTCTGCGGACCAGGTCGGGGGCGACGCCGCGGCCGATGCTCCACGCTTCAAGGACAACCCGGCGGGTGGCTCGATCGGCCTCATCGGCTTCGGCTCGGGGTTGAACATCACTCTCATGGACTGGATCGCCCTTGCCGGCGGCCAGGTCGGCACGCTGGTCGATATCGACGCCATGGTGACAGGTGGCCGTGGTGAGGCCGGCTTCGCCGCGGCCTTTGCCCGAATGGATGACGATCCGGCCATTCGGGCGGTGCTCGTCTGCATCATCAGTTGCGGCAACCGGATGGACGATGTGGTGCAGCAGCTCGTTGCGGCCTGCCGCAGACGTCGGGCGGTCGCAAAGCCCATCACTCTGTATCTTCGCGGCAATCGCATGAGCGAGGCTCGTCCGCTGCTCGACGAAGCCGGACTGCGCAACTCTCGCTCGCTGTCGGACGCTGTGAACGCACTCGTCATGGCGGCACGAAGCGAGAAAGCGCCATGACCATCCTCCTCGATCGAGACACACGTATCGTCGTGCATGGGGCAGAGTCGCGCAGCGGCCGGTTTCAGCTCGGCGAGATGACCCGCTACGGGCGTCAACTCGCCGGCGCCGTGCCCTCGCGTCCCGGGGCGATCGAACCGCCGCTCCCTGTGCCAGTGCCTGTTTACGAGAGCGTCGCCGAGGCCGTGAAGCAGACGGGTGCCGACCTGCTGCTCGTTTTCACACCGCAATTGCAGGTCAAAGCGGTCGTCATCGAGGCGATCTATGCCGGAGTAAGTACGGTGGTCTGTTTGACCGACGACGTGCCGTTACACGATGCCGTCGAACTCCGGCAAAGAGCCGAGAGGGCGAAAGTGATCCTGCTCGGGCCGAACTCCACGGGGCTGCTGTCGCCGGGCACCGGCAAGGCCGGCTACTACAGCGAGGACGTCTGCATGCCGGGACGCGTCGGCGTCATTTCCAAAAGTGGCTCGCTCGCCTATGCGGTGATGTCGGAGATGATGAGCTTCGGGATCGGCGTCAGCACCATCTCCGGGATTGGCGGCGACGCCGTTCGAGGGGCGTCCTTCGCGGAGCTGCTCCCACTCTACGAGGATGATCCCGAGACCGATGCCATCGTCATGCTCGGGGAGATCGGTGGCGACGACGAGGAGCGCGCTGCCCGGATCATTCCGGGACGAATGTCCAAACCGGTCGTTGCCTTCATCTCCGGCCGTTCCGTGCCGCTCGGACAGAGCATGGGCCATGCCGGTGCCATCGCCGAAGCGGGGCGCGGCGACTACGAGACCAAGACCAAAGCCCTCAGAGATGCGGGCGTGCACGTCGCCGCGACCATTGGCGACGTCGTCGGTATTCTCAGAACGCTTCGAAAGGCTTAATCAACATGCACACGAGACTTGCAGCCGACTTTGGCATCGACCTCCCCATCTTCGCCTTCTCACACTGCCGGGACGTCGTCGCGGCGGTGACGAACGCGGGCGGCATGGGCATCCTTGGCGCGGCTTGGATGACGCCGGAGGAGTTCGAGATGTCGCTCGCTTGGATCGATGAACGGGTCGGCGGCAAACCCTATGGCGTCGATCTCGTCTTCCCGGGAACCTTCGAGGACGTGGACGGCAGCGAGGATCTCGTCGCATTGCTGCCTGAGACGCATCGCGCCTTTGCCGACAGGCTACTCGACGACGCCGGGATTCCCCGCATTCCGGAGGACCAGCGCATCGCCTTCATGCGCGACTACGCCGCCAAGATGGCGATGACACCGAGGAAAAGCGAGCGGCAGTTCGAGATCGCTCTGCGCCATCCGGTGCGCTTCATCGTCGGCGCGCTCGGCGTGCCGCCGAAGCACATCGTCGAGGCAGCGCATGCCAAGAACGTGAAGATCGGCGCGCTCGTCGGGAGCGCCAAGCATACGGAGCGGCAGAAGAACGCCGGCGTCGATGTCGTCGTCGCGCAGGGCACGGAGGCCGGCGGCAGTGTCGGCTCGATCTCCTCGATGGTGCTCTGGCCGCAGGTGGTCGAGGCGGCTGGGGGCATGCCGGTGCTGGCGGCCGGCGGCATCGGCCGCGGCTCTCAGATCCTCGCGGCGCTCGCCATGGGCGCGGCCGGCGTCTGGATGGGCTCGATCTGGCTCGGGACATCGGAAAGCGAGCTTTCGCCCGAAATGAAGCAACGCCTGTTCGACGCTGCTTCCGAGGATGCCGTCATCAGCAAGGCCATGACTGGCAAGCAGGGCCGCATGCTGCGCTCGCGCTACAACGAGGCCTGGGATGCACCGGGGGCGCCGAAGCCTCTGACATTCCCATTGCAGTCGATCCTTGCGGGCGATCCGTTCCGCCGGGCGGAGCGAGCCAGGCGCCTCGACTATTGGACCTATTCGGTCGGACAGATCGTCGGCGACATGCGGGAGGAGGCGTCGGTGCGGCAGGTCATGCAGCGGTTGCTCACCGAGTATGTCGAGGCCCTCGAGGAGTTGACTACGGTGACGAGCGGCAGCTGACTAGGCGCTCCGGCCCGACGCCGGCTCAGGTGTTGTACTGACCCGGCTGCCACCGTCGCCGCTCGCGCCAGTCTGCCGGCAGATCGCCGAAGCGCTCCAACCCCAGCGAACCGACCGGCATCGAGGTCCGGCCTTCGAGCGCCAGCTCGGCGAGTGCCACACCCATGCTGGGTGCCATGCCGAAACCGTGACCCGAGCATGTGGCGATGATCATGCCGTCCGGCTCCCTGAGCCGCTCGATAAGCGTCGTCTGATCCGGGGTGATCTCGACGATTCCGGCCCAGCTTCGCAGCACCTGGGCATGCGACAGCGACGGCATGAGCTCGACGGCCCGGCGCGCGATATTGCGCAACAGGGGCGTATTCGGCTTCTCTGGCTCGCGATCGATGTCGACGCCGATCCACTCGTGCGGCCCGCCGTTGATGTGTATGTTGCCGCGCCGCGTCTGGCGCACCGAGATGCCATTGGCGACTATGGCGACCTCGAAGAGCGGCGGGAGGGGTGTTGTGATCATCGCCTCGAGCCGGACGGAGGCGACGGGAATGCTGACGCCAACCATTCGGCCGATCAGCGTTGTCTGCGGTCCGGCACAGCTGACGACCGCGCCGGCATCGATGGGACCGGCGGTGGTATCGACGCCTGTCACGCGACCGTTATGCGAACGAATACCCGTGACGGCCGTCAGCTCCCGGAGCTCTCCGCCGCGGTCCCGCATGGCCCAGGCGAAGGCCTGCGAGGCGCGCTGCGGATTGGCATGACCGGACCGAGGCGTGAAGATGCCGCCTCTGACCGTGGGAGCCAGCGCGGGAACAAGCTCGCGGCAGCGAGCCGGATCGATCAGGTCGAACGCAATGCCGCTCCGGGCATACAGCTTGTGGTCGCTTTGAAGGTCCCTCCACTGACGGTCGCTTGCCGCGACCCAGAGCCGGCCCTTCTGCGTCCACTCCGTCGGATATCCGAGCTCGTCGTCGAGCCCATCCCAGAGCCGCTCGGCCGCTTGCGCGAGCGGAGATTCCCCCGGTGTATCCGCCCTGAGACTAAGGAAGCCCGTGGCTCGTGACGAGGCTTCGTAGGCCACTCGTCCCTTCTCCAGCACGATGACCCTGGCGCCAGCCTTGGCGAGCCGATAGCCGGTCGACAGACCGATGATACCGGCTCCGATGACGACGACGTCCGCTCTCGGCATGGGTGCTCCTCACAAGCCAGCAGGCGGGCCCTCGACCGGGTGCAGCCAATAGGCCCATCGCTCCCGCAACTCTGCAGACTCGTCGTCGGCCTGCATGACCGCGAGTGACACTGGCCGGACGGGAGCCCGGTAGGTGCCCGGAGCGACGTTCGCCAGCGGTAGCCCCAACGCCCGCGCCAGCAGCATGGCGACGTGGTCGCGACACCGTTTGCCCTGGCAATGCCCCATGCCGGCGCGCGTCATCCGCTTGACCAAATCCTGGCTGAGGCGCCCGCCGGCAATCGCCGTCTCGAGTGCCTCTCCTGGTGGCCGGCCTCTGGTCCCGAGGTAGCGCGGCGGCGCGAGGTCGAGAAGCTCGCGTCGCGTCACCTCCTCGCACTGACAGACGACGACGTCGAGACCTGCGGCATCGACCAGAGCCTCGAGCCAGACCTCGGCGGCGCCGCGGCGATCGGAAGTCACAGGAGCAATCCGAGGCGGGACGCAGGGTGCTGTCTCACCGCAGGCCGCAGCCCGGGCGGCCGCGCGTGCCTCTCGGATCGCGATCTCGGGGTCGAGGAGCCCAACCGCATCGATGCCGGCCCCATCGCCGACCACGAAAACTCCTTCGACGCTGCTCTGCATGTCAGGGCCGAGCACCGGGCACCAGCCGCCGCGCATCTCGTCGTAGGTGAGCGCGCAACCAGCGATGGCGGCGAGCTCGACATTGGGCACCGGACCAAACGCCATGACGATGGTGTCGCAGGCGATGTCCTGGCGCGACCCGTTCTTTCGGTGCACCAGCCGGGCCGCCTCGACCTCCTGGGTCCCGATCGCGCGCTCGATCGCGTGGTCGAGGAGAAACGTGACGCCGGCTAGTTGCAGAGCCTGGGCGAGGGCGGCATCGCCCGCGATCTCGCCTGCGGGATCGACCACGCCGGCGACATTGATGCCCGAGGCGCGTGCGCTCCGTGCGAATGCGAGTCCGGCGGTTCCGCTGCCGAGGATCAAGACCCTGCGCCCCTCGAAGGCATGATAGCTCTCGAGCAGTGTCGAAGCACCCTTCACGCCGAGGACACCGGGAAGCTGCCAGCCGGGGAAGGACAGAACCAGATCGCGGGCACCCGGGGCGAGGATCAGCGCGTCGAAGTCGAGGCACCAGCTCCGCTGGTCATCGGCCAGCGCGACTTTCGGCGCACCCAGATGCCGGCTGGTCGGTCCCTCCAGGAAGACGCCCCAGGCGACAGTGCTCGTCAGCACCTCGACCCCCGCCTCGACGCAGGCCATAAGCGCCTCATTGGCACCGAGCACGCGCTCGGCGACGGCGCGGACGTTCGACAGCAGCGGCGAAAAGCGCGCGCCGTAGAAATACGGAGCGTCGAGGCTCATGGCCGCCGCGGACTGGGGGTGCTCGTCGACGAGAGTCACGCGGCAGCCGAGCCGAGCCACCTCGATCGCGGCGGCAGAGCCGGCAGGGCCGCCTCCGACCACGACGACATGCCTCACGCTTGAATTCATGGGTGCGCCTCCGAAGTCCAACGCGACCTGAGAGCCTTTCGGTCAACCTTGCCGGTTTGACCTAACGGAAGCTCATCGACAAAGCGCATCTGCCGGGGGATCTTGAAATCGGCAAGCACCTCGGCGGCAAAGGTCACCAACTCGTCGACCGTCACGGTCCGTCCGGCGCGGCTGACAACAAAGGCGACTGGAACCTCTCCGAAGATCCTGTCGGGCATGCCAATGACTGCAACCTCCTGAACGGCCGGATGACGGGCGAGCACGCCCTCCACCTCGGCCGGAGATATGTTGGCACCGCCACGGATGATGATGTCCTTGAGCCGGCCTGTGATGGCGTAGAAACCGTTCTGATCCTTGGTCGCGATGTCGCCGGTTCTGATCCAGCCATCGACCAGAACGGCACGGGTGTTGTCGGGATCCTTGTGATAGCGTTTCATCGTCGCTGCGGCTCTGACGAGCAACTCGCCGGGGGTGCCTGCGGGACATTCACGGCCATCGGCATCGAGAATGCGTGCAGAGGAACCGGGCGCGAGCTTGCCTGCTGCGCCCGGCGGAGGTGGCACCGGGTCGGAGGCATAGAAACCGAAGACAGGCGTGCATTCGGAGAGCGCGTAGTAGTTCTGGATCTCCTTGCCGAAGCGAGTGGCAAAACGGCTCTTCAGCTCCTCAGGCAGCGGTGCGCCGGCGCAGATCAGGACGCGTACACCCGAAAGGTCGATGTCAAGCCTCTGCTGCTCGGCATAGTCGAGCATCATGGAGAACATGGTCGGCACGCCTTGATAGACGGTCGCCCTCGAGGCGACGAAGGCCTCAAGTGCCTTCCCGGGATGGAAGCGACGCATCAGCGCGACGGTGCCACCGCAGGCGAGTTGGGTCGTGGCCGCTGTCGAAAGTCCGTAAAGGTAGCCGAGCGGCAGGCCGACAAGGGTCGTGTCGCTCTCGGTGATGCCCCACATCTCGGCGAGTGACGCGAGTACGCCGGTCTGCGAACGATGGCTCAGCACGATCGCCTTGGGCGTACCGGTGGAGCCGGAAGTATAGACGATGACGCAATCGTCGTCGGCATCGATCCGCGGATCCTCCCCCACATCCGCAGCATGGCCTGGCTTCGACAGATCGGCGAGCGGCCGAAGCTTGGTCCCGGGCAGGGCCTGTGCCGCAGTGCTCGCGACGGCATCGTCGTGATAGAGCAGATTCGCCTCGCAATGGGTGGCCGCATGCCCGACCTCGGCAGCCGTCATGTTTGGATTGATCGGTACCATCACGGCACCAATCTTCGAGGCTGCATAGTAGCTGATCAAGATGTCCGGGCAGCTTTCGGCGAACACGGCGAAACGGTCACCATAGCCGACGCCGGCCGCATGGAGATTCCATGCCGTGTGGTCGATCCTCTCCTTCAGCTCGGCATAGGTCAGCGAGCGCCCGTCGTGGATGAGCGCTGTCTTGCCCGGAAGTCGGCCGGCCACGGCCGAGATCAGGCGATAGACCGTACCCTGTTCCGCGACGTCGCCCATGGCGCGCTTCATACAGGCCGGCGCCGGAACATGATCTTCCACTCCCCGTCCTGCACCACCTCGTTGCGCTGGTTGAGGATGGCTACGTGAAAGTTGACGATGCCGAGATGAGGCTTCTTCGTCTCCCGCTTGCTCGTGACCTCCTCGCGGACGCGGATCGTGTCGCCGATCAGAATCGGCCCACGGAAGTCCCATGTCATGCCGAGCATGGCGCTCGCGGTACCTTCCTTGATGCCCAGACGGAACTCCAGGCCTGTTGCGATCGCAAAACCGGCCGGCCCGTGCAGGAGGCGGACTCCGAACGGTGTGGTCTTCGCATACTCCGCATCGGTGTGGACGGGGTTGTAGTCGCCGGTCATGGCAGCGAACATGACGATGTCGGCTTCGGTGATGGTGCGGGCCGGCGTTACCCAGCACTTGCCGACATCGAAGTCCTCATAGAAGAGCGCATTCGGTCCGATCGGGATCTCGTCAATGGCTTTGCTGTCCATGCGGGGCGGCCTCGTTGCTTGCTTCGGCAGGGTGGAACGGAAGTCAGGTGGCGGTCCAGCCGCCGTCGATGGCGATAGCCTGACCCTGGATGTAGCTTGATTTGTCGGAGGCGAGGTAGACCGCGAGATTGCCGATCTCGCCGGGCTGACCGCGGCGTCGCTCGGGAACGAGTCGCTTAAAGCCGTCCGGATCGGCGCCGACGCCGCGCATGGGCGGCGCATCAGGGCCGAGGATCTTCATCGAGTTGGCCCGGATGTTGGTCTGGATGACACCGGGGCAGATGGCGTTTGCGGAAATGCCCTTTTCCGCGTAGTCGCAAGCGATCTGCCGGGTCATGCCGACGATGGCGAATTTCGAGGCGGTATAAGAGGTGCCGTCGGCGGCGCCACGCAGACCGCCAACCGAGGCGACATTGATGATCTTGCCCTTCTCTTTCGGCACCATATGCCGTAGCGCCGCCCGGCACCCGTAGAAGCAGCCTCTGAGATTGATGTTGATGACCGACTCCCAGAGCGCATCGCTAGTATCGAGACAACTCGCAAAGCCATCGAAGATCGCTGCGTTGTTGACCATGACGTCCAGGCGGCCGTGCCTGGCGACGGTGCTGTCGACGAGATCGTTCACCTCGGCCAGATGCCTGACATCGGTCGGCTTGAACTCGACCTTGCCGCCAGTCTTGCTGACTTTGGCGACCGCCAGAGCGCCTTCGTCCGCCAGCAGCCCGCCGATGACGACGTGCATGCCGGCGGCCGTCAGGGCCTCGACAATGCCAAGGCCAATTCCTGTCTCGCCGCCTGTAACGACACCCACCTGACCATCGAGCTCGGACATCGCATCTCCTTGTGCCGTCGATCGGGACAGCGGCCTACCGCCGCTGGAACAGACTATAGACCAATCGGTCTATTAATTTCAACAGGCAGTCTTGAAGTCGGCGTGATCTCAACCCTTGAAGTCCGGCTTGGCGGCATTCCAGATACGGCGGGCCCGCTTGAACTCCTCGGCAAAATGTCCTGTCGGCTTCATGTAGAAACCGCTCCTGGCGACAAAATAGCTGCCCTTCTGCTTGAGATCGGCCAAGCCCTCGGCGACCTTGAGCGCCACCAGATTGGGATTGATGATTGGCACTTCGGAGGGATGCCCCCCCTCCATCAGGTGCTCCTGATAGATCGCCGCAATGATCGTGCAGCCCATGATGACCGTCTCGGCGTCGAAGCGCCGGGCGGCCTCCTTCGACACACGCACGACGTCGCGCACGACGGCGGCACGGTCGCCGATCATGTCCTTGACGAACCAGTCGATGGCGTCGACACCGCGAACCGTCTGACCCTGGCCGTTGACCTGCGCCGCCTCGCGGATATAGGGAACCGCTTTCCGGTGGTCGGTCAGGACCATGGTCGAATGGCCGTAGTAAGCTGCCATCTGGAATGCGGCCTCCAACGGGCCGATGACCGGAATGTCGACCAGCTCTCGGGCAACCCGGACGCCTGGATCATAGAGGCAGCCGACGACAACCGCGTCGAAGCCCTCCTCCTCCGAGCGCATGACCGCCTCATAGAGAGATTGCTCGATCATATGCTTGGAATAGAAGAAATCGATATCCGGCGGACAATTCTCGAGATGCGTCACGACGAGATCGGTGCCTTCGGCTGCATAGTGACCCAAGGTCTTGACGATGATCTCGTCATAGAGTCGTGTTCCGAATGGATTTATGAAGTTGATGCGCCGCGCCAACTGAGCCTCCTGATTCCAACAGCCAATCCGATGACATCGATCCGGTGCGTAGTGGGTCTCGAGCCGGCCCGCCCATTGGCGCCGTCACGACATTCCACCGTCCACTTCCCTACCGGCACTCAGGCTCTTGCTATTTTGTACCAATGGTTCAAACTTGCCAACTGCCCGGTCTCAAAACGGCGCACCGAACGCCCGGACCGCTTTGGAGAGCCCAATGTCGTGCAGAATAGACTTCGTCAACCCGTTCGGGTCGCGACTCTATGACGACCTCATCCACAAGACGCTGTCGCATTATGCCGGCGAGGGCACCGAGCTCACCATCAGCCACCTCGACGGCTTCTCGACCGAAATCGACTACTTCTACGCCAAGCACCTGATGGAGGCCGTGCTGTTCGAGCACGTCATGCAGGCGGAGGAGAAAGGCTATGACGCGGTCATCGTCGGCTGCTGCTACGATCCGGGCGTGCGCGTCGCCCGTGAGCTGGTCGACATTCCCGTCATCGGCCCGATGGAAGCCTCGATGCAGATGGCGGGCTATCACGGCTACAACTACACTGTCGTCACCGACCACCATAAGGCAGCGCCCTGGATCGAGGACGTGATCAAGCTGTCGGGACTGAGCGGCAACTATCGGGGCATCCGCACCATCGAATGGTACATCCGCGATATGATCGACAACCCGGACGCGGTTGCGCTCGACACCATCCAACGCTGTGAGGAGGTCGTGACCGAGACGCATGTCGACACAATCATCATGGGCTGCACGATCGTCGCTGCGTGCTTTCAGCAGTGGCTGATGAAGGGCAACATGCCACCGAAATTCGCCATCATGAATCCCAACCTCATGGCGCTGAAAATGGCGGAAAGCCTGGCCAACCTGAAGCAGAAGGGTGGCTATCGTATTTCGCGGGCCGGATTCTACGAGCAGCCGAGCGGCTTCTATGCAGACGAGGCGAGGGAGGCGCGGCAGGCCTTTGCGAGCGCCGTTGCGCATGCGCGGCAGACAGGCGCAAAGGCGGGGAGCTGAGCCCATGGCCGCAATTGCAGCCGCCGCCGTATCTGGCACCCATTTGCAGGAGCTCATTGACCGCCAGCCGGCCGATCATAGCCTGCTCCAGCCATTCCAACAGTCGCCCGACCTCGATCGTCTCGACCTCGAACGGTTCGTCTACCGGCACTGGCACTGCGCCGGACACGTCCGCCAGGTTCCAAGAACCGGCGACTGTTTCCTCTTCGACATCCGCCCCCGCGATCAGTGGGCCCTGAAAGCCGTCCCCGGTCAGAAAGCCGACTGCTGCACGCGCCTCTCGATGTTCGGCGGCGCCGTCACTGCAAGCGAGGATGGCAAGCCGGTGGCGCCGCTGATGCGCCGCTTCAAGGACGGCGATGGCGACTTCACGATCTTCTACTTAGATCCCCTCAATCACTTTTTGGCCTACGCTGATGACGGCGCCATCTTCTGCTATAAGCCGCGGGCGGTCGACCAGACCGAGCTACACATTACCGGCTTCGTCTGGGGTGATGCGACGGAGGGTACCGACCTCGACAAGGCTCGACCGACCTGGATGTGGCGCGTCACGACGGCCGCCGACAAGCGCATTGTCGGAGAGAACGCGATGGGCGTCGCCTCGCGCTACCACCGTCCCGGCCCCAACGCACTTCCGATTGAGAGTCACGCCCGACGCTTGAGCGAATCGTGTCTGAGCGAGCTGGGAGGGAAGCAATGAACATCCATCCCTTTGGTCACGCCACCGTGTTGACCCGAGAGCACTACATCGATCCGGCGATCTATTCTGTCGAGCTCGAGCGTATATTCCGCCGGCAGTGGCTTTGCGTCGGGCACGTGTCCGACATCCCCGGCGTCGGAGACTATTTCTCCGATGATCTGGTCGGTGAGCGGATCATCGTCGTGCGTTCGTCCGAGAGCAGCATCCAGGCGTTCTTCAACGTCTGTCGTCACCGCGGGCATCACGTCTGCAGCGAGCGGCGTGGCAAAACGAAGGTCTTCACCTGCCCCTATCACCAGTGGACCTACACCCTCGACGGTCGCTTGAAGCGCGCGCCGGGATTCGCCGACGGTGAGGACATCGATCTCAAGTCCTGGGGTCTGCACGAGGTCGAGCTCGGGATCTGGAACGGCTTCATCTTCGTATGGCTCGGCAAGCAGAAGGCCAAACCCATCGCCGAATGCTTCGCGTTCGACAACACGGCTCTGGCGCGGCTCGCCCCTGAGCACATGAAGGAGATCGGCCGCGAGCGCTATCAAATCAACTCCAACTGGAAGGTGCTGCTCGAGAACTATCTCGAATGCTACCATTGCCACGGCTCGCACCCGGAGCTCTGCGTGACCATGGACGTCGAGGCGACTTACAGGAACACCGACGTGGACTGGAAGGGCGAGTACTTTGCCGGCCCCGTCCAACTCTATCCGGGCAAGATCACCGCCTCGATGACGGGCGCGCTCGTCTCCAAGCCGCTCGGAGAGCTCGCTCGCATGCCCGAGCCACCGGCCGGCTACGGCGGCGGCGCTGGCGTGCTGCCGTCGCTGACGCGGATCATCTTCCACGTCGATCATGCCGTGATGCACGCGCTGCGCCCCATCGATGCCGCCCATGTCGGCTGGGAGACGCGCTGGTACGTCTCGGCGGACGCCGTCGAGGGGACCGACTATACGCCCGCGACGGTCACCGAGGTCTGGCGTCTGACGAACGCCGAGGACATCGCGCTCTGCGAAAGTACCTATCGCGGTGTCTGCTCGGAGCGCTTCGTGCCGGGCCCGCTGCATCCGCGCCGCGAGGGCGCAATCCGCCCAACGCTCGACACTTATCTCGACCTGATGAACAGGGATTAGGAGGTCGCTGACCGACCAATAGCGGTGCCGGCCAACGGGTCGCCGATCAGGACGCCCGCGTGCACCAGCCTCCGGACAGGATGCCGGCGTAGTGGTCGGCGATCTCCTCGGCGGAGAGCGGACCCTTTGGATTATACCAAACATAGAGCCAGTTGCACATGCCCATGGCACCGCCAATGGCGACGTGCGGCGGGATCTTGCGAAACAGTCCCTTCGCGACACCCGCCTCGTAGACCTGCTCGAAAAGTGCGTCGTAGTCACGCTTCATCTTGCGCACCTGACGCCTCTGGTTAGGCTCAAGTTCGGTCTCCTCGCGATTGAAGATCGAGGTCCACTCGGGATATTCCATGACATTGAGGGCGTGCTGGCGGACCATTGCGGCCAGCAACTGGTCGGGGGCCAGTTGGTCGTCTCGAAGAGCGACGATCTTCTGCAGGTAGCCCTCGAAGATACGCGAGACGATCTGCCAGAGAATCTCGTTCTTGCTCTTGAAGTAGTAGTACACGACCGATTTCGTGTAGCCGAGGTTCGAGGCGATATCGTCGATGGTGACCGCCCGGTAGCCGCGCTCGGCGAAAAGATGCGTCGCCGAGGTCAGGATCTCCTCTCTCACAAATGCCTGCTTGCGGGAGGCGATATCGGCCCGGGCGGAGGTGTTCTTCTTCTGTCGCATGGGCCGGTCCTTCTCGTGGGGGCGTCGCGGGGGTCGGACCTCAATCCGAGCACGATTGCGGCGGGCAGGAGATCCTAACAATGACGAGCACCGATTGAGCTAATGGATTTTGACCGATCCGTCTAGACAAAATTCCTGACGGTCCAGAAAACCTGACGGCGGTCGGACGCATGTTTGCCGCTCTCATGGTGAGAGAGCAGCTTAGTGCGGCAGGGCCGCGACGGGTCCCGATGCGGCCCGCCCGGCGTAAGGTGGCTCGCGGCTTGCCATCCAGGTCGTCAACGCATCCATGGTGAGTTCGAGCCGGCGCCGCACCTCCGAGCGTTGCGCGGCATCGGGACGTGCGTCACGATCCCGCGCCGCGTCCTCGATATGGCTGAGCAGGTCGCTTGCGGCCACGGCGCCGATGTTCCGACACATCGAGTTCAACGCATGAGCGGCCGAAGCCACAGCCTTGACGTCCGTCCCTCCGCTTACGGCCTCCAGCCTTTCGAGGGCCGGTGGCGCATACTCGAGGAAGAGCGCAATTGCGCGACCGGCGAGATCGTCGCCAGTATCACTCATCTCGGCGATCGAATCGAGCACGGCGGTATCGAGCGCCGGCCCATCGCCCGCGACCGCAGCCTCGTCCGGCACCTCGACCCACGACTTGGGCGTCTCGCTGGCCGCACCGTCCTCCCTCGTGCCTAGGGCCCCAGCTCGCTCACCCGCCCACTGGGCGAGGCATCCGGCAATGGATTGCAGCGTGAAGGGTTTCGTCAGGCAATCGGACATGCCTGCGCGACGCCATTCTCCGGCCTGGCTGCCGACGACATGCGCCGTCAGTGCGATAATCGGGACGGGCGGGCGACCATGCGTGCGTTCCTCGTCACGGATGTGGCGCGTCGCCTCGTAGCCGTCCATCCCGGGCATGCTGACGTCCATGAAGATGAGATCGAAGCGCTCGCTGGCCGCCGCAGAGATGGCCTCGGCGCCATCCTCGACGGCCTGCACCTCGACGCCGAGCCGGCCGAGCGCCTCGCTGAGGACCTCGCGGTTAATGGCATTGTCGTCGGCGGTGAGGACGCTGAGGCCGGCAAACCTCGGCCGGTCGCAACGACCCGCCACTTGACCGATGGCCTGCCGGTCGACGGGGGCCTCTCCCATGAGCGCTGCCGTCAAGGCCGCCAGAGCCTCCCCGGAAGTCACGGGCCAAGTGATCTGATGCACCGGAGAGCCGGACCTCTCGAGCCGGGACATGGCCGGATCGCCGAGCGGAGCAATGGCGATCATGGACGGCACCTCTGGCCATCGTCCGGCGAGCGACGTGAGATCGCGAGCAGTTCCGATGAGAACGCTGGAGTACGAGATCCCGGCCTTGAGGAAGTCGGCGGCCGCGACCGGATGGCACTCGCACCCAAGGCGGTCCGCGACACCACTGAGTGCTGCGGCGGTGGGCGCTGCTACAGGCAACACGAGGATCCGGCGGCGCAACGACGGAGAGCGCTCGGCCGCCGGCTCGATCACCGGGCAAGGTATGGTCACCGTGAAGGTCGAGCCCTGGCCCTCGGCGCTGGCCACGGTGATGCGTCCACCCATCGCCTTGACCAAACGCTCGGTGATGGCGAGGCCGATGCCTGTGCCGCCAAATCGCCGCGTCGTCGACTGATCGGCCTGTGAGAATGCCTCGAAGATCCTCGCTGCCTGATCCGGCCTCATGCCGATGCCGGTATCCACGACCGACAGATCGAGGTTGACGATCTGTCCGTCATGACGCCGAGGCTCCGCGGAAATGCACAAGGTCACGCCACCTTGCTCGGTGAATTTCAGCGCGTTGTTGACCAGATTCGAGAGTACCTGAGTGAGGCGAACTGGATCGGCCCCGATCCGCTGCGGCAGGCTGCCGGTCACGGCCACCGCCAGATCGAGCCCCTTCTCCGCCGCCCGCTCGCCGAACAGCCGAACCACATCGTCGGCGATCTGGGTCGGATCGACCGCGATACATTCGAGCTCCAGCTTGCCGGCCTCGATCTTCGATAGGTCGAGAATGTCGTTGATGATGGCGAGCAAACCCTGGCCGGAGCGGACGATGACGTCAGCATAGCGCTGCAGGCGCGGTGCGAGACCGGCCGCCGACAGGAGCTCGGCCATGACCAGCATACCGTTCATGGGTGTGCGGATCTCGTGGCTCATGGTCGCCAAGAATTCCGACTTCGCCTGATTGGCGGCGACCGCCGCATCCTTGGCCTCGCTGAGTTCGTGCGTGCGTTCCGCGACCGTCTCCTCGAGATGATCGCGATGCCGGCGGAGTGCGCGATCGCGGAGCGAGATCTCGTCGAGCATGGCATTGAAGGATTCGACCAGCTCGCCCGTCTCGTCCTCGCTTCGCCGCTCCACTCGGCCCGTAAAGTCGCCCGTGACCCGGACATCCCGCATGGCCGCGGTGAGTGCAGAGATCGGACGGGTTACGATGCGCTGCAGCCGCCAGGTGAGTGCGAGGCCGATCAAGGCCGCCAGAACGGCCGCCAGAAGTGCCGTCAGGATACTGTCCCTGAAGGCGGTGCGAAGCTCGCTCAGGTCGACGACCAGCAGCAGTCTGCCGATCTTCTTGCCCTCGCTCAGGATGGCGGTTTCCACGGGAAAGGTCGTGAGACTGAGGGCTGCCGACGGGCTCAACCGCCGCTCGGCGACCGTCTGACCGCCGACATGGCTCACCAGAATGCCATTGCCGAAGGCTGCGACCCTGCGTCCCGCCAGGTCCCTGACCTCGACATAGGTGACCGCCGGCATGTGCCGTACGGCGCGGAGGGTCTTGTAGACCTCTTGCTCCCGGTCGAGCGCCAAGGCCGGCTCGAGACTGGCCGCGAGCGTGGCTGCGACGGCGTCGAGCTCTCGCGACTTGGCGTCGAAGCGACGCTCCAGATCGCGCCAGCCGAAGGCGAGAGAGGCAACGAGGAGCGACACCGACGTCGCCGCCACGACGATCGCCGCAATCTTGTTGCTGACCGAGCGCCGGATGACGCGGAGCATTACTTGCCTGCCACCCCGGCTGGCCGGGTCCTCTCAATGATCGCAAGTCAGGCTAGCAGCAGGCCGTTAACAACGGACCACGGTTAATCGTTCAAATTTTAGCAGTCTTGCAGAGATTGTCTTCAGACGCAGTTGGTAGGAAGGAGTGAACACAGACCAAAGGTCCGGCTGGGATCGGGGACAAGATGGTAAACAAAATGCTCGACGGCGTCGTGCTCATCGCGGACGATGACCCCTTATTCCGCTCGCTTGCAGCAAAGCGCATCGAGATGCTCGGCGCTCGTCCGATCGAAGCCACGGATGGCGCTGAAGCCTGGCAAATCCTGATGCGGGAGCCGGTGGACTTGGCGCTCATCGACATAGAGATGCCGGGCATGACCGGGGTCGAGCTCATTCAATGCATCCGGGGCTATCCGGGGACCAAGCACCTCCCGGCCGTCATGGTGACGTCGATCAGCCGGGGCGAGACGATCCGCGCTGCCTTGGCTGCAGGCTGCACGGCCTACCTGACGAAACCGTTGCAGTGGACCATGTTCGGCGACTATGTCGGCCAGCTCCTGAGAACCTCCCGCGACAGCCGCAAGGCAGCCGCCGAGCTTGCCGAGCTGCGCAGGCAGGCAATGGCGCTGGTCACCGATTGCCGTGCCGAGGCACTGTCGGCGGTGCAACGCGCCGCGCGGCGGCACGGCAGTCCGACCGATGACTCCGTTCTCAAGCCGCTGCACGAAGAGATCGCCAGGGTCATCGACAAGCTCCAGCATCGACTCGGGGAAGCGGCATCCTCCGACAACGATGCGGCCACTCACGCGGCGTGACCAATCGATGATGGATCGGACCCGGCTAGGCGCTGCTCGCTACCTCGATCGCTTCCGTCATGATGAAGCTGGCGGCATTCTGGTTGCATTTGCGGTAAGCCTGCCGATCTTGGTCGCCGCCGTCAGCCTTGCCGTCGACTACAGCCAGTCCGTCCGTGCCCGCGATCAGATGCAGGCCGCGGCCGACGCCGCGGCGCTCGCGGCGGCGCGCGAACTCGGACTGGCCAACGCTCGGCAGACCAACATGTCGAGCATCGTCGCCGCCGTCGTCGACAGCTTCGTCAGTGGAATCGCTCCTGGCAAGGTCTGGGGCACCGACCTGAGAACGACGACGAAAGTCGATGAAGGCACGCTCAAGGTTCACGTGACACTCGAGAGCAGTGTGCCGATCGTCCTGGGAATGCTCGCCGGCCAAACCTCTTGGGGCGTCGAGGTGGCAAGCGAGGCACAGGTCATCGGCTCGCCCAACATATGCATCCTCGGATTGGACCCGGCGGCGAGCGGCACAATATCTCTCGAGAGGAACGCCGACGTTCTGGGCGAGCGTTGCGCGGTGTTCTCGAACTCCGACCATCCGAATGGAATCAGGTCCAAGAACAGCTCGAAGTTGATGGCGAGCCTGATCTGCACAGCCGGCGGTAAGGAGGGGGGCAAAGGCAATTTCCTGCCCGAACCCCTGACGGGCTGCCCTCAATTCGACGATCCGTTGGCCGAGCGACCGGAGCCGGCGGTCGATGTCGCGTGCCGCGAGACCAGCCTTGTCGTCTCGGCGGAGAAAGTGACGCTTGCGCCCGGAACCTATTGCGGCGGGCTTCGCATCGAGGATGGTGCCACGGTCGCACTCGAGCGCGGCATCTACACGATCAAGGACGGACCCCTCGTCGTCAGCGGTGGCGCGGAGCTCAAGGGCGATGGCGTCGGATTCTATTTCACAGGCTCGGGAGCCGTGCTCGACCTTGCCGGCGACACCACCGTCTCGCTCGCGGCGGCGGTCGACGGGCCGATGGCCGGCCTCCTCATGTTCGAGAGCCGATCGCAATCGAAAAGTGGAAAGCACGTCCTGCTCTCCGACAATGCCCAGACCATGGTCGGCACGATCTATTTGCCGCGCGGCGAGCTTCAGATTGGTGGATCGAGCGAGATGGGGACCGAGTCCGCCTATACGGCCATCGTCGCGCGCCAGCTGACGTTGACCGAGGGTCCTCGGGTCGTCCTGCACACCAACTATGACGACACCGACGTTCCTGTTCCCGATGGCATCCGCGGCACGAACATGCCCGTGGCGCTCGTAAAATAGCACACCTTGGCCGGCCTATCTCGGCGTATGACATCCACTCGGCTCTGCCCGAACTTCTTTGACGGGACCCGATCCTGCGACCTCGGTGAGCCACGCCCCGTCGTCTGCTGCCAGCATGGGATCCGGACAGCCGGTCATCGTGAGAGCCTGCGGCCCCGTGATCAATGGCGAAAAACGAGCAACGCCGTCGAAACTCCGACAATATTGCGCCTGCCAATCCGCTGATCTCGGCAGCTCGGCAACCCAGATCCCGCCCTCGGAGGAGCCCGCCACCCATGAAATTCCAGCTCGCGATCAACATGGAGCGCATTGCGCCCGACATCGACATGCAGACGGTCGCCCGTCACACGCTCGAGATGGTGCAGATGGCGGACCGGGGCGGCTTTCATATCGCCTGGGCGGCCGAGCATCACGCGCTCGAGATGACGATCGCGCCAGACCCGTTCAGATCTGCGCCTGGTGGGCCGCGCATACCGAGCGCATCCGCATCGGCGTCGCGGTTGCCGTCGCCGCCTACTGGCATCCGATCAAGCTTGCCGGCGCCGCCGCGCTGTTCGATCTCGTCTCGGGCGGCCGCTCCGAGTTCGGCATCGGCTCCGGCGCCTACCAGCGCGAGTTCGACCGCATGATGCCCGGTCTCAAGCAGACCGAGGGCTGGCGCTACATGCAGGAGATGCTGCCGCTCGTCCAGGCGCTGTGGCAGGGCGACGTCGAGCACAAGGGCGAGTTCTGGTCGTTTTCCGCGCGCCACCTCGGTGCCGAAGCCGGTGCAGCAGCCGCATCCGCCGATCTGGATCGCGGCGCGCGCGCCGATCACCTATGACTTCGCCGTCGCCAACGGCTGCAACATCCTGTCCTGGCCGCTGACCCGGCCGATGTCGGAGGCCGAGCTCTACAAGAGCCGGCTCGACGAGGCGATGCAAAAGCATCCGGGCGCCCGGCGTCCGATCTTCGCCATGATGCGGCATACCGCGGTCTACGACCGGAAGGAGGAGTGGGAGGTGCCGGTCCGGGCGGCGCAGCGCCAGCTCTCGCAGTTCGAGAACCTGTTCAAGAATCTGGGTGACGTCGACAATGGTTTCGCGAAGGCCATACCCTTCGAGGAGCTGGGCAACCGGGCCGAGTACGAGCCGAGGATGCTGTCGGAGAACCTGATGTTCGGCACGCCCGAGGAGGTGATCGCCAAGCTCAAGCGCTACGAGGCGCTGGGCGTCGACCAGTTCACCTACTATGCGAGCCTCGGCCTCGGCCTGAAAGAGCAGAAGCGCTCGCTCGAGCTGTTCTGCAACGAGGTCATCCCGGCGTTCAGGTAGGAGCAAGACATGTCTCAATCGGTGCAAGCGACCCGGCGGGGTCACGTCCTCGAGGTCACCCTCGATCGGCCGAAGGTGAATGCCATCGACATTCCGACGAGTCAGGCGCTCGCCAAGGCCTTCGCCGAGCTCAACGACGATCCGGAGCTACGCGTCGGCATCATCACCGGTGGCGGTGAGCGGGTGTTCTCGGCGGGCTGGGACTTGAAGGCGCTCGACAGCGGCGACACGAAGCTCGACAATTGGTGGGAGGCCGACTACGGCGAAGGCGGCTTTGCCGGCCTGACCGAGAACTGGAAACTCAACAAACCCGTGATCGCCGCCCTCAATGGGCTGGCGATCGGCGGCGGCTTCGAGATCGCTCTCGCCTGCGATCTCATCATCGCTGCCGAGCATGTCGAGTTCGGCCTGCCAGAGATGCCGCTTGGCATTGTACCCGATGCCGGTGCGCTGCAGCGGCTTCCGCGACGCCTGCCCTACGCCATCGCGGTCGAGATGCTGCTCCTCGGCCGCCGCATGACGGCACATGAAGCGGCTCGCTACGGGTTGATCAACAAGGTCGTGCCGAAAACCGAACTGATGAGCACGGCGCGCGCCTGGGCCGATCAACTGGCCGAGGCCGCACCACTCGCCATGCAAACGGTGAAGGAGGTCCTCAGGGCCATTGAGTGCGACCCGCTCGAGGCCGCGTTCCAGAAGATGCGGACCGCCGACCTCCCGGTCTATCGCGCGATGCTGAAGTCCGAGGATGCCGCTGAAGGCGTCAAGGCCTTCGTCGAGAAACGCAAGCCTGACTTCAAGGGGCGTTGAGGAACTCATGAACTACAGAGCACCAGAAAGCGTGACACGCGTGGCAAGCATCGGCGGTGGTCCGATCGGCGGCGGCTGGGCAGCGCATTTTCTCGCCCGCGGCTACGACGTCACCGGCTACATTCACGATGCCGCCGAGGAGCCAGCCTACCGGAGCTACATCCAGACCGGTTGGCGAAGCCTGAGCGAGCTGGGTCTGGCTCCCGGCGCATCGCTCGACCGGCTCAAGGTCACGACCACGCTCGGGGATGCCCTCGACGGTGCCGGCTTCGTCCAGGAAAGTGCGCCTGAGCGTTTGCCGATCAAGCAGGCGCTCTATGCGGAGATGGGCAAGATCCTATCCCCCGACGTCGTGATTGCCTCCTCGACCTCTGGCCTGACGATGACGGACATCCAGGCCCAGTGCTCCACTCCGGAGCGCACGGTCGTCGGCCACCCGTTCAATCCGCCCTACCTTTTGCCTCTCGTCGAGATCGTCGGTGGCAATCGAACGGCAGCAGCGGCCGTCACCTGGGCCGAGGCCTTCTACAGGCACGCGGGCAAGGTTCCACTCGTGCTGCCGAAGGAGATTCCTGGCTTCATCGCCACCCGCCTTCAGGAGGCGCTCTGGCGCGAGGCCTTGCACATGGTTGCCAATGGTGAGGCCACGCCGGCGCAAATCGACCTTGCTCTCATCAATGGGCCAGGACCGCGCCTTGCGTTCATGGGCCAGTGCATGGCCTTCCATGTGGCGTGTGGTGAAGGGGGGATGGCAACCAATCTCGACCAGTTCGGCCCAGCGCTGAAGCTGCCATGGACGAGGCTCGAGGCGCCGGAGCTGACGAAGGAGCTGCGCGACCGGATGGTGGATGGCTGCAACGCCATGGCGGCCGGACGGCATTTCGAAGACATGGCCGCCGAGCGCGACCGCGCAATCGTCGCCATATTGAAGGCAATCTCAGCGGTCCGGACGGCAGGCCATTGACAGTCCCAAGATCACACAGACGTACGATACCGCTCTTCTGAAGGGACCGTTTTCATACCGCGGACAAACCGTTTCTTGCTTTCCGCCGGGGCTCGCCCCCCCTCTCCGGCCTTGCTCGCCGTTCCTTTCCGACCGGCACTGACGCCGGCATCTCGACCCCTGGAGCCGCCCGGCTGCGCTCCAGAAAGTCGAACACGGTTCCTCTCCATTTGGGCTCAGGCTCTCCTGCCGGCCACGCCTGACGATATTCGCTCGGCCGCCTCCCGAACGAGCGAAGAAAGACATGTGAGAAATAGGAGAGCGTGTTGAATCCGCAAGCAGCCGAAACCTCGCGAACCGACAATCGGGTACTTGTCAGGAGCACGCGCGCATGCTGCAGCCTCAGCAGCAGATTGAGCCGCACCACGGAGCATCCCATGAAACTGCGGAACAGCCGCTCGAGACGACGCTGCGAGGTACCTATTGCGCGGGCGAGCTCTGGCACACTCAACGGCTCGGCAAGGTTTGTCTCCATCAGGCGAATGGCCGCGCGAACGTGCGGATGGACCTCGCCCATGAGGCCACCAAGCGTCCGCCGCTGAGGTGTCGCGGCGTCCCTTATCGGATGGTGCAGGATCCGATCGGCGACCTCGTTGGCGAACTGCGCGCCATGGATCTCGCCGACAAGGTGCAGCATCAGGTCAATTCCAGCCGTTCCACCGGCCGCGGTCATCACGGTGTCATCGAGCGTGAAGAGTTGCTCGCGCGTATCGACCTCAGGATAACGCTCGGTGAAGCCGGCGAGACAAGACCAGTGCGTCGTCGCCAAGTGATCCGAGAGCAGCCCCGCTTCCGCCAGCAGGTAGGCGCCAAGATCCAAAGATGCGATTCGCGCTCCCGACCGGCGTTGCTGTCTGAGCCACCGCGACAGCTCGCGCGACCGATGATGCTCCGCTCCCCAGCTCCCACAGGCGACGACAAGATCCAGCGGCCGACGACGACTGGCCAAAGGCTCGGTATCGACATCGAAGCCGTTGCTTGCGGCAATTCTCCCACCCCGCTCCGAGACGAGGCACCAAGTGTACAAAGCCTCTGGATCAAGGTCGTTGGCAATCCTGAGGGGCTCCAAGGCCGCCGTCAGAGCCATCATATTGAAGCGGGGAATGACCGCGAACGCCACTTCGAGTGGTCGCCCTCTTCGCCGTTGCTCTCGTGCCGGCATGCTGTGCCTCGCTACCGCTGATGCCATATGATACGGGCGAAAAACTCAAATCAAGTGACGGAAAACTCGTATCCGCATCCGCCTGGGGCGAACAGGATCGTCTCCTGGCCCTTGGTTGGCCGTTGGCCCAGGCTGCATCGGGAGCACCCACTCATGAACTCTGACGTGATCATTACCTGTGCCGTCACGGGAGCGGGCGATACGGTTGGAAAGCACGCGGGCGTGCCCGTAACCCCCAAGCAGATCGCAGACGCGGCCATCGAGGCCGCCGAGGCCGGTGCCGCCATCGCCCATATACACGTCCGCGATCCGAAGACCGGCAAGGGCTCGCGTGATCCCGCGCTCTTCCAGGAGACTGTCGAGCTGATCCGGCAAAGCAAGACTGATGTGATCCTCAATCTCACTTCGGGCATGGGTGGCGACTGGACTCCCGATGACGCGAATCCGGCGATGCCGGGTCGGCCGACCGACATGATCGGCCCTGTCGAGCGGCTAGCCCATGTGAAGGCGGCAAATCCAGAGATCTGCACGCTCGATTGCGGCACCATGAATTTCGGCGACGGCAATACCATCTACGTCTCGACGCCGCCCTATCTCCGCAAGATGGCCGCACTGACAAAGGAATGGGGCGTAAAACCCGAGCTCGAGGTATTCGAGCTTGGGCAGCTCCGCTTCGCCAAGCAGCTCATCGCCGAAGGCCTCGTCGAGGATCCGCCGATGATCCAGATCTGCCTCGGCATCCCGTGGGGCGCAGACCACACCGCCGACACCATGAAAGCCATGAAGGATCAACTGCCGCCCGGCTGCAACTGGGCCGGCTTCGGCATCGGCCGGATGCAGATGGCCATGGCGGCCTGCTCCGTGCTGATGGGTGGCAATGTGCGGGTCGGCCTCGAGGATAACCTCTATCTCGACCGGGGAGTGCTTGCCTCCAACGGCCAGCTGGTCGCGCGGGCTGCCGAGATCGTGACGCGCATGGGCGCACGCATTCTCAAACCCGCAGACGCGCGCAAGAAGCTGAAGCTCCGTGGCGCGTGAGGCCAGGCCGATGACCGAGGATCGAGTCCACGAGCGCGAACTTCTTCTCGCGACCGTCAAGAGCTTCATGGAGAAGGAGATCTTCCCGCACGAGGAACGGGTGGACAGGCTGGGCGAGGTGCCGATCGATCTCGGTCGACAGATCGAGAAGCGCTCCAAGGAGGTGGGCCTGTTCGCGGCGAACCTGCCGATCGAGGTCGGCGGTGGCGGGCTCGACTACAGTGGCATGGCGCTGACCGAGCGGGAGTACGGCAAGACGAGCCATGCACTCCACTCCTGGATCGCGCGTCCGACGGAGCTTTTGCTCGCCTGCGAGGGCGAACAGCGGGACAAGTATCTCGCGCCATGCGTGACCGGTGAGAAGCGCGAGCTGTTCGCCCTGACCGAGCCCGAGGCGGGCTCCGACATCATGTCTATGAAATCGAATGCCCGCTCCGACGGACGCGATTGGATTCTCAACGGGTCGAAGCACTTCGTCTCCGGACCCATCATGCCCGACTTCGCCATCGTCTTCGCGGCGACCGGCCACGACGAGACGAAGCGAGGTCTCCGCAAGCGTATCACGGCCTTTCTCGTCGACGTGGGCATGAGAGGGTTTACGATCCGCGAAGGCAACCGCTGTGTCAGTTATCGCGGCTACAAGACCTTCCAGCTCATGTTTGACGACGTGCGTCTCGGGCCCGAGCAGATTCTCGGCGAGGAAGGGCGAGGCCTCGAGCTGGCCGACAAATGGCTGGGCATGGGTCGCATCTGGGTTGGCGCCACCTGTTGCGGCAAGGCCGAGCGCCTCTTCGCGCTCGCCAGCGATTGGGCCGCGACACGCAGGCAGTTCGGCCAGCCGATCGGTCAGTTCCAGGCGACCGGCTTCAAGCTGGCGGACATGGCGGTCGAACTCCGCGCGGCCGATCTTCTGGTCGCTGATGCCGTAGCCAAGGCCGACCGGAAGGAGATGAGTCCTGTCGATGCCGCGATGGTGAAGCTCTATTGCTCGGAGATGCTGGGCCGCGTCGCCGACTCGACGGTGCAGATCTATGGTGGCATGGGCCTGATGGAGGAAATGCCCATTCAGCGGCTCTGGCGTGATGCAAGACTCGAGCGCATCTGGGATGGCACCTCCGAGATCCAGCGCCATATCATCACGCGATCCATTCTGAGGCCGCTCGGCGCATGACCCCGTCCCGCCGCCGCAATCTCGACCGGCTGCTGCGGCCAAGGCATATCGCGCTCATCGGCGGTCGGGATGCTGTTGTCGTCGCCGGAGAATGCCAGCGCATCGGCTTCTCGGGACCTGTCTGGCCGGTCAATCCAAAGCGGGAGGAGATCGGCGGGCATCGCTGCTTTGCCACGATCGAGGATCTGCCGGAGGCGCCTGACGCGGTCTTTCTCGCCGTGCCGCGCGAGGCGGCCATCGAGGCGACGGACAAGCTACGGGCGATGGGTGCGGGCGGCATTGTCTGCTATGCGGCCGGCTTCGGCGAGCTCGGTCCTGGCGAGGGCCGCGAGGCAGAGGAACGCCTCGTTGCCGCGGCGGGTGACATGGCTCTCGTCGGGCCCAACTGCTACGGGATCATCAATTTCGTCGACCGGGTTGCCCTCTGGCCGTTCGCGCGCGGCGGCAGTTGCCCAGGCTATGGGGCGGCCATCGTCACTCAGAGTGGCATGCTCTCGTCCGATCTTACGATGAGCCAGCGCTCGCTACCCTTTGCCTACATGATCTCGGCCGGCAACCAGGCCTCGCTGCATCTCGAGGACTATCTGGACGCGCTGGTCGATCAGGACGAGGTGCGCGCCATCGGTCTGCACATCGAAGGTCTCAAGGACGTCTCGGTCTTCGCCGACGCCGCACTGAAAGCGCTGCGCGCCGGCAAGCCGGTGGTCGCGCTCAAGACCGGCACCTCGAGCATCGGCGCCAGACTGACGGAAAGCCACACGGGCTCGCTCGCCGGCTCCGACGCGCTCTATGATGCCTTGTTCGACCGTCTTGGCGTGGTTCGTGTGGCGACACCATCGCAACTCATCGAGACTCTCAAGTTCGCGGTCGTCGCCGGCGTTCCGCGCGGTCCCCGAGTTGGCGGTTTTACCTGTTCCGGCGGCGGAGCAACCATGCTCGCCGACCTGGCGGAGTTTCATGACCTGCAGTTCCCCGCTCCGAAAGAGGCGACACGAGCAGCCCTACGCAAGCTGCTGCCACCGATTGCGACCGTGTCCAATCCACTCGACTACACGACACCGATCTGGGGCGATCCCGAGCGCCTTCCGCCGGTCCTCTCGACGTTCCTGACCGACGGCTATGACAGCGCGGTGATCATTCAGGACTATCCGCTGCCGGGAATCGACGAGAGCAAACCCTACTACCGCAACGACACCTTGTCGTTTGCCACAGCGGCCAAGCAGGCCGGAATCCCCGCCGCCGTCTGCAGCACGCTCCCAGAAAACCTCGATCAGGAGACCCGCGACTTTCTCGTTCCCCTCGGCGTGGCGCCAATGCAGGGGATCGGCGAGACCGTCGAGGCACTCGGCGGACTGGTGCGAGCCGGCCAGCTTATGGATCGACTTGCGAGCGCGCCGGGTGCCGTCGAAGGCCTGCGTCTGTCCGGCCGTGGCGCTCGCGGTGCTGGTCTTGCGCGGCCGGTCAGCGAGTGGGACGGGAAGGTCCGGCTGCGGCAGATGGGCATTGCCGTGCCGGACGGCCAGCTCGTGGCCGTTGCCGAGGCGGGCGCGGCAGCGTCGGCACTCGGCTACCCTGTGGCATTGAAGCTCGCTCAGCCATTCCTCGCCCACAAGACCGAGGCCGGTGCGGTCAAGCTTGGACTTGCCGCTTCGGCGCACGTGGAAGCCGAGGTGTCGGCCATGCTGGCCCACGTCGCAGCCCGGTATCCGGAGCTTGATTGGCGCAATCCTCTCCTGCTCGTGGAGCGCATGGCGCCGACTCCAGTGGTGGAAATGCTCGTGGGGCTGCGGAATGACCCTCTATTCGGGCCATCGATGACGCTTGCCAGCGGCGGGATCCTGGCGGAGTTGCTGGAGGATGCCGTCACGATTCTCCTGCCGGCCGATCGGTCCGCGCTCGCCAGGGCAATCGACCGGCTGAAGCTCGCAAGACTGCTGGGCGGCTATCGTGGCCAGACGTCCGGTGACAAAGGCGCCCTGATCGACTCGCTCGAGCGCCTCGCCCAGCACTTCATGGCTGCCGACGACCTGATCGAGATCGAGATCAATCCGCTGTTCGTGCTGACCGACGGCGTTATGGCCATCGATGCTCTGATGACAGTCGCGAAATGATCGGAGAGGGGAGCGCGCGCGAGCGCCCGACCTCTCCGATCGATCGGCTCAGCCGCCCGACTGAACCTCGGTGAACACGGTCTGGTACTTCTTCTCGATCTCGGGATCGAGCGACTTGAAGAACAAGCTGCCGTTGAGCACCGCCTCAGGATCAGATAGGCCGAGACTCGCCAGTTTTTCGGCATTGGCCACCTTGTAGGCCTCGCGGTTGGTCGAGCCGTAGCCGTAGTTCTCCATCAGCCAGGCGCCCGACTGCGGCGATGTCCAGGCGTCAATCAGGTCATAGGCGGCATCCAGATTCTTGCAGTCCTTGTGCATGACGAAGCCGGCGACCCAGGTGAACATGCGCTCCTTCGGGATCGCCATCTCGACAGCGATGCCTTGCTTTTTGAGATTGGCGAGCGAGGCGTTCCAGGCATAGGCAGCGACAACCTCACCGGAGGCTAGGGCCCCCTCTAGCTCGGTCGCATCGTTCCAGTACATGCGCAGCAGATCACGCTGCTTCGAGGCGAGCTTCTTCACCTCCGCAAGCTGCTCGTCGGACAGTGTGTAGATATTGTCGTACCCCAGCACGAGAGCAGCGCATTGCACCACCGCGGCGGCCGTTCCGTAGTTGGACAGCCGCCCCTTGTACTTCTCGTCATAGAGGATGCCCCAGCTCGGAGACTCGGCAAACGATGCATCGACCAGGTCCTTCCGGTAGACGATCGAGCTGTTGCCGTACTCGCTCGGGATCATGTACTGCGCGCCGTCGATGACGCAGGAATCATCCTGCTTGACGCTGTCGATGATGCCGGCCCAGTTCTTGACCCGGGCGGTATCGAAAGGCTGAAGCAGCCCGGCATCCTTGAAGCGGCGGACGTTGTAGTTGCCGGGATGGATGAGATCGGGCGCCCAGCCTGTCTTGAGTTTCGTGAAAGACTCTTCCTCGGTGGCGATGTGACTCACCTCCGGCATGCCGCCGTACTTCTCGATGTAGGGACCGAACAGCTCCTTGGCGTCATAGCCCGACCAGGTGTGATAATGCACCTCGTTGGCAGCCAGGGCGCTCCGGCTAGCGCCCGGCACTACCGCATAGGTGACGCCGAGTGCTGCGAGCCCCTTCAATATTTTTCGACGATTGATCGGCATTTCCAGTTTCCCTAGCATAGCGTTCTCCCTTTCTAGCCGTTCTGGTCGACAAGACTCCGCTTTCGCTCTCTGGCCGGCGCGCTTCGCGGAACAAGCTGAGTGACAACCGCCTGACACGCGCCCTCGACGTGGCGAATGCAGGCCTGCTTCATTGCCTTGGGATCGCGAGCAGCGGCGGCGGCAATGATTTCCTCGACCTCCTTGAGCATGGCCTTCGGGCGCCCCTTGCTCGACAGAGACAGGCGCCTCAGGATCGAGATCCGTGTGTTGAGAGACTGCAGGAACTGGGCGCAGACCCGATTACCAGCGCCTTCGAACAGCACCGCGTAGAAGTCGGCGATGATCGCCAGCGTCGCATCGGGCTGGTCACGACGGACAGATGCCGCCATTCCAACGGCCAGGCGCTTCAGCTCGGCAATCTGGCTGTCGGACGCCTTGAGCGCGAACTGCTCGCCGACCAGTCCCTCGAGCACGGCCCGGACCTGGTAGAGTTGTTGCGCGTCTTCGACGGAGAGTGAGACGACGACCGGGCCGCGGTGCGGCACTGTCGTGATCAGCTGCTCGGTCTCGAGGTGACGCAAGGCCTCGCGGACCGATGTTCGGCTGACGCCGAGCATTTCGCACAGCTCGCGCTCTTTGAGGTGTGTCCCGGGTGGCAATCGATGATCGATGATGGCCTGCCGGATGACATCGGCTGCACGCTCGCGAAGCGTCAGCGACGTCCGTTCGACCCGCATCGAAAGCATGTCGCGCGAGCCTGCGGGAGCATGGGCGGTACGCGTCTTCATCCGGACACCTGTCACTCAGAGACCTCGCTCCGCCTCGACCAGTCGCCGCCGAAGAGCGGTGAGCAAGGTCTGGACTCATCCATAGCACGACGATTGATTGTCATACAAACATATAATACGACTATCTTACAGGAAGGGAACCGCATCGTGGCATCGACGGCGACTGGCCCGGCAACAGGCCTCCTCACCCGACACTGGCCGCAACATCCGGTCATCGGTCGCTATGCGCTGCTCTCGCCGGCGTTGCTGTTGATGCTCGCCGGGCTTCTCATGCCGGTTCTGCTCCTCGTCGGGCAGAGCTTCGTGGTCGAATCGCCCGAAGGCTGGCATGCGGGCCTCGCGAACTACGCGGCCGTGCTCGAAGGGCCGCAATATCAGCGCGTGCTCGCCCGCTCGATCGCAGTCGCGGCGCTGGTGGCCACTCTGACGGTTCTGCTGGCCTATCCGGCGGCCTACTTCATTGCCTTCGAAGTCAGCGGGAACAAGATGACGTGGCTCATCCTGATCACGCTGCCGTTCTGGACGAGCTATCTTCTCAGGGTGTTCGCGTGGAAGCTCATCCTTGGCTTCAATGGCGTCATCAACTCCGCGCTGGTCTACATGGGTCTCATCGATGCGCCGCTCGAGTTCCTGTTGCACAACACGTTCGCGGTCATCGTCACGCTGGCCCATGCTTGGGCGGCCTTCGCGATCCTTCCCATCTTCGTCTCGCTGCAGAAAATCGACCGTTCGCTCCTGGAAGCCGCGCAAGATCTCGGCGAGGGTCCGGCCATGACGTTTCTGCGGGTGACCTTGCCCCTGTCGATGCCCGGCGTGATCTCTGCCTTCCTTCTGGTCTTCATTCCCACCGTCGGTGACTATGTGACGCCGAAGCTGGTCGGCGGGCCCAACGGCATCATGATCGGCAGCCTCATCCAATTCTCATTCGGGCAATTGGAGAACTGGCCGCTCGGCTCGGCCATCGCCGTCCTGGCCATGCTGGTAGTGACAGCCCTGGTTTGCCTATTCCTGTGGACTGCAAGCCGTGCAAGGAGGCTCGTGGCATGACCAGGCACGGCAACCGAGGTCTCAGGCTCTACACGACTCTCTATCTGGCGTTCCTCTATCTGCCGGTGCTGCTGCTCCCCATCTTCTCCTTCAACGACTCCATCTACGTCGCACTGCCGATCAAGGGACTGACGCTGCAATGGTGGTCCGAGATGGCGGCCCAGACCGGGATGCATACCGCACTGGCCAATAGCCTCGTCGTCGCCGTTCCCGTGGCTTTTGCCAGCACATCTCTGGGCCTGGTCGCGGTGCTGGCTCTCTTCGGGCGCGAGCGCCTGCCGGGGGCCCCGCTCGTGACGGGCCTCTTCACGCTGCCGCTGGTCGTCCCCTATATCATCCTCGGCATCGCCCTGCTCATCCTTTTCAATCGGAGCGGCATCGGGCTCTCGCTGTTCTCGGTCGGCTTTGGGCACACACTGATCTGCACGCCGTTTGCGCTCTTCGTGTTGATGTCGCGTTTCGAGGGCCTCGACCCGAGTCTCGCCGAGGCCGCTCTCGACCTCGGCGAGACGCCCTGGATGGCGTTCTGGCGCGTGACGTTTCCCATTGTTCTGCCGGGCGTCATGGCGAGCCTTCTGCTGACCTTCACGATATCGTTCGACGAGTTTCTGCTCGCCTTCTTCCTGACAGGCAATGATTCGACCTTGCCGCTCTACATCTTCAGTCAACTCCGCTTTCCAGCGAAGCTACCGGCCGTTCTGGCACTCGGCTCCGCTATACTCCTGGCCACATTCGCAATTGTCATCGTC
Organism: Hyphomicrobiaceae bacterium; assembly: GCA_041397825.1. Taxonomy (GTDB): domain Bacteria; phylum Pseudomonadota; class Alphaproteobacteria; order Rhizobiales; family Hyphomicrobiaceae; genus JANNSX01. Next base: position 530,260 of record JAWKVX010000005.1, on the reverse strand, counting down.
GCAGAGCGGCTGCGCCGACGGGGGCTCGGCTCGACCGGGAACACGGACTGAGGACCAATGATCGACCCAAGTTTCATCTCGATCCAATCGGTCTCGAAATCGTTCGGCAGCGTCCGGGCCGTCGACTCCGTCACACTCGATATTGCAAGAGGCGAATTCTACGGGCTGCTGGGACCGTCCGGTTGCGGCAAGACCACCTTGCTTCGGATGCTCGGCGGCTTCGAGACAGCGACCTCCGGCGAAATCTACATCGACGGACAGGCGATGAGCCGTGTCCCGCCCCACCGGCGCCCAGTGAACATGGTGTTTCAGAACTACGCTATCTTTCCCCACCTCAATGTGTTTCAGAACATCGCCTTCGGCCTCAGAAAGGAACGATTGGACAAGCCGGAGCTGACCCGAAGAGTTGACGAGGCGCTGGCCATGATCCGCCTCGGGGGCTACGGCCAACGAGCCGCTCATGAGCTCTCCGGCGGTCAGAGGCAACGTGTGGCACTGGCCCGTGCCCTCGTTCGCCGACCAAAGGTCCTCCTGCTCGACGAGCCGCTTGGCGCGCTCGACAAGAAGCTCCGAGAGCACATGCAGATCGAGCTCCGGGATTTGCAGCGCTCCCTCGGCATCACATTCATCCTCGTCACGCACGACCAGGAGGAAGCGCTGACGATGTCGGATCGCATTGCCGTCATGGCGGACGGTCGAGTGATCGAGGAGGGTCCGCCTGTCGAGCTCTATGCACGCCCCCGCACGCGGTTCGTCGCCGACTTCATCGGCCTGATGAATTTCTTTGAGGGACGCATCGAGACGCAGACCGGCGACCGTATCATCGTCGACGCCTCTCCTCTTGGCCGCGTCGAGGTCGAGGCCCGAGGACGCCGCTTCGAAGCCGGCCAGAAGGTGGCCTTGGCCTTGCGGCCGGAATGCGTTCACCTGCAACCCCTGGGCTCGCCGGCCGGCGCTCGCGCCATCGTCGGCACGATCGACAAGCTTGCCTATCTTGGCGACCGGACCCTCGTCCACATCGTGACCAAGGAGGGCGGCAGGCCCGTGGTGGCCACGATGGCCCGACAAGACAACGCTTCGGCGGCGACCACATTTCCGGAGCGGTCGGACGTTCGCGTGAGTTGGCAGGATTCAAACCTCAATCTCCTCGACGCTTAGGATGCTTCCGGGCGGCTGACCCGCCCTTCGTCGATGTGAGATCCGGCTAGGCGCCAAGGCATCGGATGCGTCCGGCCAGGCACGGAATCGCTCGGGGTGGCACTGACGCCCGATAGCTACACCTTCAGCCGTCCAATCCCCGTCTCGCCTTGAAGGCTCTCGACAGCACCTCGAGATCCGTCCCCTTGAGCCGCTTTCGTGCAAGCACAAGAACAATGCCGTTCTCGATGGCAAGGTGGCGATTCTCCGAGGCCGCAAAGATGTGCATCAGGTGGGCCGCCCGCTGGCTCACGATCGGAGCCGCTCCAGACATCGAGGCGGCCAAGGCCTCGACGATCTCGCGGGCAAGCCCCTCGCTCCGTCGATGATCGTCGGCCAGCCGCTCGAGTAAGCTCTCGAGTGCGTCCTCCGGATGAGCCCGGACGCTCAAGAGCGGATAGACGTCCTCATCCTCGTCCCGATGATGAACCGGCAGTTCGATCGTCAGAAATCTAATCGTGGCTTGCGCCGCCTCACGCGTCAGCTCAAGCGTCTCAGAGACGCGGCGCATTGCGGCAAGGAGCATGCGCTCACGGAAATGTTCGGCCAGGATGAATTCCAGGGGCCGCTCAATGAGGCCGGGCGCCAACGGCTCAAATGCCTCCAGATCGGTGGCGTTGATCGCTTTGGCAGAGCTACGAGCTGTTGCCATGGCGCGGCCAGGAGCTTGCGTCGTCGGCACCTCTACCGCCAAATTCTTCATCATGGTCGACGGCGGCGTCGCGGGCGAGCGCCCATCTGATCGCCTGGACCAGGAACGCCTGACCCGGCTGCTCTGCCCTTTCCATGGCGGCAAAAGCGCTGGTCCACTCCGAGTCCCCGGCGCCGTCGGCGAAACGAGCGACGGCACCCGCGACATAGATGGCCGGACTCTCATCGAAGTGCGCGCCGACTCTCAGCACCTCGGCATAGAGGATGATGTCGCCGAGGGCAGTGAAAGCATCTTCCGCGTTCTGCTCGACGGATAGCCGGCCGATGAGAGCACCAATGTCCACGAAGCACGCTCCTATTGGGGCATCGGCCCTTCTCTCGGATCGAGATCGATGCCGACGATCTCGGCTCGTCCTGCGAGCAGGGCGATGTAACGCCGGATTGCAGTGAGCCGCGCCCGCTCGACGAGCCAATGCGCGATGCGAGCTTTCACCGCCTCGTACGGCAAGGCTTCGCCGTCGATCCGTTGATCCAGGAAGACGACATGAAGCCCGAAGCGGGTCTCGACGGGCTCGTGTGCAAGTGCGCCAGGTGTCATTGCGTCGAGCGCACGCTCGAACTCGGGAACCGTCTCGCCCCGGCTGATCTGACCGAGGCTGCCGCCGACCGTGCGCGAAGGACAGGCCGAATGCGCGACTGCCAGGTCGGAGAATCTGGACGCATCACGGTCGAGCTCACGAACGATCGACGTGGCGAGGTCTCTGGCCCTACCGCGTGCCGCCGCATCCTTCGGGTCGGCGGCAAGCAGAATGTGGCGAACGGCATAGAGGGGAGATGAGCGAAACATCTGCCGGTTCCGGTCGAAATAGCGCCGGCAGGTCTCCTCATCTGCCTCGGGCGTCACGATCTCGCGCGCCACGAGTGCCCGTACCAGAGCCTCGTCATCGCTCTCACGGCAGCCGTCCCCGTCGGTGATCGGCTCCGGGTTCAATCCGATCCGGCGTGCCTCCTGCAGCAGCAGCTCGCGCACGACCAGTGCCCGTGCCGCCATGAGCCACGCATCCACAGGCTTCGATGCCGGGTGGTTCTGTGCCTCCCGCGCGATAGCCGCGTGAGGAACGGTGACGCCGTTGACGCTGATCGGTCGCCGATGCTGAGTGAGGCTCGGTCTTGCCGGACAGATTCGAACTGCCGATGTTTCATTCGCTGCGGTCACCAGACTCACTCCGCTGGTTGGCTGTATGTGCTGCGAGCCCTAGCCGTGTCACCGAGCGGCCGCCGTGTGCGAACCACCTGGTAGCCGCGGCGAGCGATCACGTATTTCACGGGTGCCGACCAGATGTGCACGAGGCGCGAGAACGGGAACAGCAGGAAGATCGTCATGCCCAGCACGAGATGAACAAGATAGGGCCAGTCGAGCCCCTGTAGTGTCTTCGCATCGACGGGCTGCACCGTGACGATGCCCTGCGCCCAATGAGACAGCCTGAGCATCACCGAGGCGTCCTCGTGTCCGACTGAGAACGGCAAGGTCACGATCCCCAGTACGAGCTGCACCCACAGGATGATCAGAATGGCAAGATCCATGTAGGTCGAGGTCTGACGGACCCGTGCATCGAAAAGCCGCCGATGGAGCAGCAATGTCAGGCCCACGAAGCAGACGGTGCCTGCGATGCCTCCGGCGATGACGGCAAGCAGCTGCTTGTGCTCCGCGGTGATGACCAGCGAGTAGACCGCGTGCGGTGTCAGCAAGCCGATCGTATGGCCGAGGAAGAGGAATAGGATGCCGAAATGGAAGAGGTTGGAACCCCAAAGGAGTTGCCGCTTGCGCAGCAGTTGGCTGGAACCGGCCTTCCACGTGTACTGCTCGCGATCATAGCGGATCAGGCTGCCGAACACGAAGGCCGAAATGCAGACATAGGGATACCAAACGAACAGGATGTGAAAGACTGCGTCTTGCATGACAAGCCCCTCAAGAACGTTCAGCTGACGATGCCGTGATGATGGTGGCCGGGCCCCCGCGGCGTGGCGGGTCGAGTCCCGGAGCCGGTCGTGCGGCCTGCCGGATCTTGGCGGCAAGTGAATCGACGCCGCAATCGGATGCTGCTCCGGGTCCGAAGGTGACCTCCTCCTCCTGCCACAGCTCGTCGAGCGCCTTCAGGTCATCGGGCTCCGGATCGGGCTCGGCCCGCAGCGCGTTGAGCTCGGCCGCATCAAGCTTCGCATCCGCCAGCGAGACCAGAGCCGCAAAGACCGACTCGTATGGCGACTGGCGCCGGGCGAGCCGCTCGCGGAGTGCGGCCAGCACATGACCGGGCTGACCGACAAGCTCCATCGCCTCCACAGGCGGTCGTGTCGAGGCGTATTCGAGGAACATCGGCAGGTAGTCCGGCAGCTCGGAGGCCGTCGCCTGCCACCCCGCTTTCTCATAGACCTGGAGAAGGTCGACCATCGCCTGGCCGCGATCACGGCTCTCGCCGTGCACGTGCTCGAAGAGATGCAGCGACAGCGAGCGGGTCCGGTCGAAGAGCAGCACATAGCGCTCCTGAACGTCGAGAATATCGCGCGATGCGATATCGTCGATGAGAGCGCAAAGAGCCTCGAGGTCAGATCTACCAAGCAGAGCCTCGCTCCGGAGCACCGCCTTCAGCTCGCTGGAAGCCTCCTGAAGCTCTTTCGTCGGATAGTCGAGGAGCGCGGATAGAACCTTCAGCGTTTTCATCAGTAGGCTCCCATGCGGGGCTTGGCGTTCTTCACCTTGATACCGCCGAACAGGTTGACCCGATCGTCGCTCGGCATGCAGCCGTCACCGAAGGTGAAGCCGCATTCACCTCTGAGCTCGTAGGCATCCTGCGTCACCTCGCGGTGACTCGTCGGGATGACGAACCGGTCCTCGTAGTTGGCGATTGCCATGATATGATACATGTCCTCGATCTGGCCTGACGTCAGGCCGACGCGTTTTGCAATCGTCTCGTCGATGATGCCATCCACGGTCTTTGCCCGCATGTAGGCTCGCATTGCCAGCATGCGCTCGAGGCCTGTCGCGATCGGGCGCTCGTCGCCCGCCGTGAGCAGGTTGGCGAGATATTTAAGCGGAATGCGCAGCGAGCGGACATCCGGCATGCCGCCGTCGACGCCCATCTTGCCGGCCTCGGCGGCCGCCGTGATCGGCGAGAGCGGCGGGACATACCAGACCATCGGCAGCGTCCGATACTCCGGATGGAGCGGGAAGGCGACCCGCCAATCCATCGCCATTTTCCAAACCGGTGATCTCTTCGCGGCTTCGAGCCACGCGTCGGATATGCCCTCGGCTCGCGCGCGCTCGATCACCAGCGGATTGCTCGGATCGAGAAAGATGGAGAGCTGGGCCTCGTAGAGCGCCTTATCATCCGTCGCACTCGCGGCCGCCTCGATTCGGTCGGCGTCATAGAGCACGACGCCGAGATAGCGGATACGACCGACGCAGGTCTCCGAGCAGACGGTCGGTTGGCCCGCCTCGATGCGCGGGTAGCAGAGGATGCACTTCTCGCTCTTGCCGCTTGACCAGTTGAAGTAGATCTTCTTGTAAGGGCAGCCGGAGACGCACATCCGCCATCCGCGGCACTTTTCCTGGTCGATGAGGACGATGCCATCCTCCTCGCGCTTGTAGATCGCCCCCGACGGGCAGGAGGCGACACAGGCGGGATTGAGACAGTGCTCGCAAAGCCTCGGCAGATACATCATGAAGGTATTCTCGAACTGGCCGTAGATCTCCTTCTCTACGCCGTCGAAGTTCTTGTCCGCCGACCGTTTCGCAAACTCCCCGCCCAGGATCTCCTCCCAGTTCGGACCCCACTTGATCTTCTCCATGCGCTCGCCGGTAATGAGCGAGCGGGGACGCGCCGTCGGGAAGGCCTCGGTCTCCGGCGCCTTCTGCAGGTGCTCGTAGTCGAACGTGAATGGCTCGTAGTAGTCGTCGATCTCGGGCATGTCCGGATTGGCGAAGATCTTGGCGAGCACCCGCCACTTGCTGCCGATCCGTGGCTCGATGCGGCCGCCGGCCGTACGCCGCCAGCCGCCATTCCAGCGGTCCTGGTTCTCCCACTCCTTCGGGTAGCCGATGCCGGGCTTCGTCTCGACGTTGTTGAACCAGGCGTATTCCATGCCTTCCCGATTGGTCCAGACGTTCTTGCAAGTAACCGAGCAGGTATGGCAGCCGATGCACTTGTCGAGGTTGAGGACCATGGCGATCTGAGCACGAACCTTCATATCTCTTCTCCTGATCACTCGGCCGCGTCGGCCTTGGCCCGGGATGCGGTAGGCTCGCGCCGGCGGCTGTAAGCACCCTCGAGCCAGTCGACCGTCTTCACCTTCCGGACCACCACGAACTCGTCGCGATTGGTGCCGATGGTCCCGTAATAGTTGAAGCCGTAGGCGAGCTGGGCATAGCCACCGATCATGTGCGTCGGTTTGAGAACGGCGCGCGTCACCGAGTTGTGGATGCCGCCACGCTGGCCCGTCATCTCGGAGCCCGGCACGTTCACGATCTTCTCCTGCGCGTGATACATGAAGATCGTGCCATCCTTCATCCGCTGGGAGACTACCGCGCGTGCGACCAGAGCGCCGTTGGCGTTGTAGGCCTCGACCCAGTCGTTGTCGGCAATGCCGACCTTGCGGGCATCGTTCTCCGACAACCAGACGATCGGCCCACCGCGCGACAACGTCAGCATCAGCAGGTTGTCGGTGTAGGTCGAATGGATGCCCCACTTTTGGTGCGGCGTGATGAAATTGAGGACGATCTCCTTCTCGCCGTTGGGCTTGATTCCCTGAACCCCCTTGATGGTTTTCAGATCGACGGGCGGGCGATAGACGCAGAAGCCCTCGCCGAAGGCCCGCATCCATAGATGATCCTGGTAGAGCTGCTGCCGTCCACTCAAGGTGCGCCACGGAATGAGCTCGTGCACGTTCGTATAGCCGGCGTTGTAGCAGACCTTCTCGCTCTCGAGTCCCGACCAGGTCGGCGCCGAGATGATCTTCCGCGGCTGGGCCACGACATCGCGGAACCGAATCTTCTCGTCCTCCTTGACGGCAGCGAGATGGATATGATCGCGTCCTGTCGTCTTCGACAGAGCTCTCCACGACCGGACGGCAACCTCGCCATTGGTCTCAGGCGCCAGCATGAGCAGAACCTCGGCAGCGTCGATGTCGCTGTCGATGCGCGCCATACCCTTGGTCGGCCCGTCGCTGGTGACGACCCCGTTGAGCGCCTTTAGGCTTTCGACCTCGTGCTCGGTCTTCCAGGCGATGCCCTTGATGCCGTTGCCGACCTTCTCCATAAGCGGGCCGAGTGCCGTGAAGCGCTTGTAGAGGTTCGGGTAGTCCCGTTCGACCACGGCGACGCCCGGCATGGTCTTGCCCGGCACAGCTTCACAATCACCCGCCTTCCAATCCTTCGGCTCGAACGGCTGTGCAATTTCGACCGGCGCATCGTGCATGATCGGCGTCAGCACGACGTCCTTCTCGACGCCCAGTACCTCCGGCGCCACCTCCGAGAAAGCCTTGGCGATAGCCTTGTAGATTTCCCAGTCCGACTTCGCTTCCCACACGGGGTCCACCGCATTGGTGAGCGGATGAATGAAAGGATGCATGTCGGAGGTATTGAGATCGTTCTTCTCGTACCAGGTGGCCGTCGGCAAGACGATGTCGGAGTAGACGCAGGTCGTCGACATGCGGAAGTCGAGCGTCACAAGGAGATCCAGCTTGCCGCGCGGCGCCTCGTCATGCCAGCGCACCTCCTTGGGTTTCGCACGGCCCTCCTCGCCCAGGTCCTTGCCGAGGACACCATGCGAGGTGCCCAGCAGATGCTTCAGGAAGTACTCATGGCCCTTGCCGGACGAGCCGAGCAGGTTCGATCGCCAGACAAACAGATTGCGCGGGAAATTCTCCGGGCTGTCAGGGTCTTCCCAGGCGAAGGACAGCTTGCCGTCCTTGAGGGCGTTGGCGACATAGGGACCCGGCTCCATACCGGCACTTGCCGCGTCCGCCGCGATCGACAGAGAGTTCTCTTTCAGCGTTGGATAAGCTGGCAGCCACCCCATCCGAAGCGAGCGGATGTTGTAGTCGATGATCGCACCGTCCCAGAGGCCTGCCGGCGCCGTTGGCGACAGGATCTCTTTCACGTCGATCGTCTCGTAGCGCCACTGATCGGTGTGCGTGTAGAAGAAGGACGTTGAGTTCTGCTGTCGTGGCGGACGGCCCCAGTCGAGCGCGAAGGCCAGTGGCGCCCATCCGGCCTGTGGTCTGAGCTTCTCCTGCCCGACATAGTGCGACCAGCCGCCGCCCGATTGCCCGACGCAACCACACATGACGAGCATATTGATGACGCCGCGGTAGTTCATGTCCGCGTGGTACCAGTGGTTCATGGCAGCACCGATGATCACCATCGAACGGCCGTTGGTCTTCTCGGCGTTGGTCGCGAACTCGCGCGCCACCTGAATGATCTTGTCGCGCGAGACGCCGGTGATCTTCTCGGCCCAGGCGGGCGTATAAGGCACATCTTCATCATAGGAGGCGGCCACGTTGGCGCCGCCGAAGCCGCGCTCGACGCCGTAATTCGCCATGAAGAGATCATGCACGGTCGCGACGAGAGTTTCGCCACCGGCCAGCTTGAGGCGTTTGACGGGAACGCGCCGCTCGAGGATGCTCGCATGCGTGGTATGAGTGAAGTGCTCGTTGGCGATATTGCCGAAATAGGGGAATGCGACCTCGGCGACGTCGTCTTTGATATCCGCTAGCGAGAGCCTGAGGCGCGTCGCACGACCGCCTGATTCCTTCTCCTCGATGTTCCACTTACCCTGCTCGCCCCAGCGGAAACCGATCGAACCCGTCGGCACCACGACGTTGCCGGACAACTCGTCGAAGCCGACCGTCTTCCAGTCCGGGTTGTTCTTTTCGCCGAGCGCAGCGTCGAAATCCGAGGCTCTCAGGAGGCGATCGGGAACCAGCTTACCGTCCTGACGCACGAGCTTCACCAGCATCGGCATGTCGGTGTACTGGCGGACATAGTCGCGGAAATACTTGGCCTCTCGCCTGACGTGGTACTCCGTCAGGATCACATGGCCCATGGCCATGGCGAGTGCCGCATCGGTACCTTGCTTCACCGACAGCCAGATATCGGCGAACTTCGAAGCCTCCGAGTAGTCGGGGCAAATGACCGCTGACTTCGTGCCGCGATAGCGCGCCTCGGTATAGAAATGGGCATCCGGCGTGCGTGTCTGTGGAACATTCGAGCCCCACAGAATAAGGAAGCCCGCATTGTACCAGTCGGCGGATTCCGGCACGTCGGTCTGCTCGCCCCATGTCTGCGGCGAGGCCGGCGGCAGGTCGCAATACCAGTCATAGAAGGACATGCACACGCCGCCCAGCAACGACAGGTAGCGCGAGCCGGCGGCATAGGAGACCATCGACATCGCCGGAATGGGGGAGAAGCCGATGACGCGGTCGGGACCATAGGTCTTTGCCGTATAGGCGTTCGCCGCGGCAATGATCTCGGTCACTTCGTCCCATTTGGCGCGCACGAAGCCGCCATGGCCGCGCACCTGGATATAGTCGTCGCGCTTGACGGGATCCTCGACAATCGACTTCCAGGCGGCGACGGGTGCCAGCGTCTTGCGGGCCTCGCGCCAGTGCCTCAGCAGCCTTGAACGGATCAAGGGATGTTTCACGCGGTTGCCGGAATAGAGGTACCAACTGTAGCTGGCCCCCCGTGAGCAGCCGCGCGGCTCGTGGTTCGGCAGATCGGGGCGCGTTCTCGGATAGTCCGTTTGCTGCGTCTCCCAGGTGACGATGCCGCCTTTCACATAGATCTTCCACGAGCACGAGCCCGTGCAGTTGGCGCCATGCGTCGAGCGGACGACCTTGTCGTGCTGCCATCGCTGCCGGTATCCATCTTCCCAGCGCCGATCCTCGTTGGTGGTGAGACCGTGGCCGCCAGAGAACGGCTCCTTGGCCTTCCGGAAGTAGGTCAAGCGATCGATGAAATGGCTCATAATCTGTTCCTCGCCTGGGTCGACGCCGGCTCGCCGAAGCCGGCGTCGAGTGTCAGGATCACGCAGCGGGACGAAGCGGAGAGGTGGCGGCACCACCTCGCTCGATGTCGTGGAGCAGGCCACCCGGCCGGGTGTAGAACCACCAGGTGACGACGACGCAGGTTGCGTAGAAGATGAGGAAACCCCAGAGCGCCGCCGCCGGCCCGCCCGTCAGCGAGATCGAGGAGCCGTACGCCTTCGGGATGAAGAAGGCGCCATAAGCCGCGATCGCCGACGTGAAGGCAATGATGGCCGCGCTCTCCATCTCGGCCTGCCGAAGCCGCTTTTGTGGTTCCTTGCCCGGCATCAGCCGGTCGACCTCGGAGCGCATGATCACGGGGATCATCTGGAAGGTCGAAGCATTGCCCACCCCTGTCGCGAAGAACAGGATCATGAACATCGCGAAGAAGCCCCAGAACGCGCCCGGCTGATCCTTGATGCCGAGGAAGTAGAGCACACCGGCGACCGCCGCGATCATTACGATGAAGACCCAGAAGGTCACGCGCCCGCCGCCAAACCTGTCAGAGATCCAACCCGTGGCCGCTCGGGAGAGGGCTCCGACCAGCGGCCCGAGGAAGACGAACTTCAGGCTGTCGACGTCCGGGAACTGGGTCTTGGCCAGCAGTGGGAAACCCGCAGCATAGCCGATGAACGAGCCGAAGGTCCCCGTGTAGAGCCAGCACATGATCCAGTTGTGCTTGCGCGAGAAGATCACCGCCTGATCGGCAAAAGTGGCTCGCGCTGTCGCCAAGTCGTTCATGCCGAACCAGGCAGCCACCGCCGAGGCCATGATGAAGGGCACCCAGATGAAGCCGGCGTTCTGCAGCCACAGAGTGGCGCCGTCCGAGAGTGTCTGTGGCTCGCCGCCGATGGTGCCGAACACGCCGGCCGTGATGACCATCGGCACGACGAACTGCATGACGCTGACGCCGGCATTGCCGAGATCCGCGTTGAGTGCAAGTGCGTTGCCTTTCTCGGATTTCGGGAAGAAGAACGAGATGTTGGCCATCGACGAGGCGAAGTTGCCGCCGCCGAAACCGCACAATAGGGCCAGGACCAAGAAGATCAGGTACGGTGTCTCCGGATTCTGCACCGCGTAGCCGATGCCGAAAGCCGGGATCAGCAACGAGGCGGTAGACGCCGCCGTCCAGAGCCGGCCGCCGAAAATCGGCACCATGAAGGAATAGAAAATCCGAAGTGTTGCACCCGACAGACCAGGTAGGGCCGCCAGCCAGAAGAGCTGATCGGTCGAATAGTTGAAGCCAATTGACGGCAGCTTGGCGACGACGACAGACCAGACCATCCAGACGGAGAATGCGAGCAGCAGGGCGGGTATGGAGATCCAGAGATTCCGCCGAGCGATGGCGCGTCCCGTCGTCCCCCAAAACTCCTTGTCATCGGGCCGCCATTCCTGGATTGCACCTGCCAACGCACCCTTGTGAGCCGGTGTATGCAAAGGGGCCATCTCGGGTAATTGCGGCAGGGCCTCGGCCTCGGTTGCGGCCTCGGTCCCGAGTGCCTTCCGCTCCATCCTGATGATCGCGAAGTGCATCCACAGGAGCGAGGCCAGGACGATGCCGAACAGCAGCATGAAGCAGCTCGTCCAAACTCCCGTAAGGTCGAGGAGCACACCGAAGGAAATCGGCAGAATGAAACCGCCGAGGCCACCGACGAGGCCGACGATTCCACCCACGGAGCCGACATGGTCCGGATAATAGACCGGAATGTGCTTGTAGACCGCTGCCTTGCCGAGGCTCATGAAGAAGCCCAGCACGAACACCAGAACGACAAAGGGCACGAGACCCACGCGGGTGGTGAAGGCGATCGGACCTTGAGTTCCGTGGATGACATAGTCGGTGTTTGGATAGGAGAGCATGAAGCAGACGAGCACAGACACGCCGAACGTCCAGTACATGACGTTTCGCGCGCCGATACGGTCGGACAAGTGCCCGCCATAGGCGCGAAAGAGCGAAGCCGGCACGGAGTAGAATGCGGCCAGCATGCCGGCGGTCTTGATATCGAGCTGATAGACGCCAATCAGATAGCGCGGCAGCCAGAGTGAAAGCGCGACGAATGCCCCGAAGACGAAGAAGTAGTAGAGCGAGAAGCGCCAGACTTGGATGTTCTTGAGAGGCTCTAGCTCCATTAGCGAAGAGCGCACCGTCTCGCCGCGCGCACGCCGCTCTTTGATGACCGGGTCGTCCTCCGTCATGAACCAGAAGATGACAGCCATGAGGAGAAGCACTGTCGCCCAGGTGAGCGCCACAGCCGTCCAGCCGAAGGCAACCATCACGAACGGAGCAATGAACTTGGTGACAGCGGCTCCGACATTGCCAGCGCCGAAAATGCCCAGGGCAATGCCTTGCTTCTCTTTCGGATACCAGCGCGACACATAGGCGATGCCGACCGCGAACGACCCGCCAGCAAGGCCAACACCCAAGGCGGCGAGGAGGAAGGTCTCGTAGGTCGTCGCGAAGGAGAGAAGGTAGGTCGCAATGGCGGCCAGCACCATGGTTGCCGTATAGACGATGCGGCCACCGTACTGGTCGGTCCAGATGCCTAGGAAGATCCGGCTCAAGGAGCCGGTCAGGATCGGCGTGGCGACCAGCAGGCCGAACTGAGTATCAGTGAGGAAGAGCTCCTCTTTGATCCTCACGCCGATGATGGAGAAGATCGTCCAGACGGCGAAGCAGACCGTGAATGCGATGGTCGAGAGCCAGAGTGCCCGGCTCTGTTCTGATGGACTTGGCGTGCCGATCGCCATGTTCGCCCCCATGCATGAGATGTTTCGCGTTGCGGCGCTCACGCTTGAGCAGGGGCCGCAATGGCCGCTTGACCTACGTCAACCACGAAGCGAAACAGCCCATTTTCAAGGGCCCGCACTTGCTCGGTCAGTCTGATCAAAGCTGAAAGTCAATCGGCAGCACCGATGACGCAATTCTTGACTTGACCAATGTCAAGGTTGATCCTGTAGTTTGTTTCCCGTTCAAAATGCGCGAAGGCCTGCCCATGCGTGCTGACGAGATCGCCGAGATGCGCAGGTTGCGCATATTCGAGGACGTCGCCCCTGAGCGTATCCTCGAGATGCTTCGTCCAGCATTTCTGCAGCGGTTTCCTGCCGGCGTGGAACTGGTGCGCGAGGGCGATCCTGCAGACTTTCTGCATGTTGTTGTGGAGGGACAGGTGGAGGTCTTCTCAGCCTATCGCGACCGGGAGACGACCGTATCCGTGCTTGGCCCCGGCCAGTGCTTTATCATGGCGGCCGTCGTGCTCGACCGGGTCTACCTCAAATCCGCGCGCTCCCTCACGGCAGCACGAGTCCTCCTGCTGCCGGCGGACGCAGTCAGGCGTGCCTTCGGCGAGGATGCGGCTTTCGCGCGCTGCCTGGCAACCGACCTCGCTCAATCCTACCGGATGGTGGTCAAGGAGTTGAAGAACCAGAAGCTCAGAACCGGCCTCGAGCGACTGGCAAACTGGCTGCTTGCGCACCGGATCGAGCGAGGTAATGCCAATCGCTTCGAGCTCCCGTTCGAAAAGAAGGTTCTGGCGTCCCGGCTCGGCATGGCTCCCGAGGTACTGTCGCGCACCTTCGCCGCGCTCACGCCTTACAAGGTCAAGGTGAAGGGCGCCATCATTGAGATCGGCGATGTCGACGCCCTGACAAAGCTTGCGCGACCGACCGCCACCATCGACGATCCGGACACGTGATCAGAACATGCCCGTAGGCTCGGGCTTGGGAAACGACCGGCACCGCCCCACCGTCGTCGGACGAGCCCAATGCTGTTGGCCCCACATGCGGCAGCTTCAGGCGCCACTTTCGCGGACGAGGACTTGCAGGACCCTCCGCCAGATGGCGGCAGCAAAACTCTCGGGTTGGCCAGACAGTCGGAGCGTCCCGCGCACCGCCCTGGCCGGTAGCTCCCCATCGCTTCGTACGCGAACGAGATGGCGACCCGACCGCGGACGTATCTCATTGTCGGCATCACGGTCGGAGGCAATGGCCCCGCCATAGACCGATGACAGATAGGCCAGTGTGATCGATCTCGCACCGGTCTGGACGACCTCGAAGACCTGGCCCGAGACCATGCTTAGCGCCGGATCCTCGGGAACGAACGTCGCGTCGGCTCCCTCGGAGATCCTCCAGAACTCGTCCTCGCCGAGATAACCCTGGATTTCGACCGCTCCCGATCCGATCACGCGGCCGATCGGCGTTGCCTGGTCGATCCACTGCCCCGGTTGCAGATTCCAGTCGACGTCACGGGCAACGCCGCTCTGCGGCGATCGCACGATCAACTTGCTCGCCTCGGTCTCCAAACCGGTCAGATGGGTACGATGCCGACTGAGCTCGCCCTCGAGGACGATGCGGTTGGATCGATCCGCGACGTCTCCGGCAATGCGGTCGAGCCGCAGCCGCACCAAATCGATCTGCTTTCGGGTCTGCGCCATCTCGTGCGCGAGATCAGGCGCCCTGAGCGTAACGAGCATGTCGCCCTCGTCCACCTCGGCGCCATCGATCATGCCGACGGCGACGACCTCGGCAGGTCGCGGGCCATAGATGACAGCCTCCTGACTGGAAAATGCAACAGCCTGCAGCGAGATCGTACCGCTCCAGGGGATGATCAGCATCGTGGCCACAGCCACCAGCACGCCGGCAGTCACGAGACTGCGGCGTGAGCCAATGATTCTCTTTCGCATGCGCCACCATTGCTGAAACTCCCGCCCGACCGGCAGAAGGATGAACCAGGTGATCTCGATGACGAACAGCACGATCCCGAGCAACTTGAAGAACATGGCATAGACGAGCAGGGCGATGCCCAGGAAGAGGAAGAAACGATACACCCATACACTGATTGCAAATCCGATCATCAATCGCCGCCGCCGGGGCGGCATGGCCTCAGGTGCAGCCTCGCCCAGCGAGAACAGAGTCTCCCTGAGCCACCACTGCGCCATGGCGTTGCTGCGCGGCCACAAATTTGGAATCTGCCAGGCGTCGGCGAGCAGGAAATAGCCATCGAAGCGCATCAGTGGGTTCAAGTTGACGGCGAGGCTCATGATCCAGCTCGTCGTCGCCAGGACGAATACCGCGGTTCGCATGGGTCCCTCTGGCAGGAAGACCCAGAGCAAGGTTGCAATCCCGGCAATTGCCAGCTCGACGATGATGCCTGCCGCATCGATCGCCAGCTTCTCGCGCCGCGACCGCAAACGCCAGGCGTCGGTCACATCCGTGTAGAGCAGCGGCATCATGACCATGAACGCGATGCCCATCGTATTGACGCGCACCCCCAACCGGGTCGCGGTGTAACCGTGTGCCAGCTCATGGCACGCTTTGACGAGAACCAGTGCGCTTCCGTAGTAGAGCGCCCCCTCGATCGAGAGGAGGTCGAGGAAGTCTCCGACGAAGGCGTCCCATTGTCTGGACGCGAAATAAAGACCCGCAGCGGTCAGGACCAGCACCACCACCAACGTGGCCTTGCTGAACAAGGGATCGACCAAGGGCAAGGTCGCCTTGAAGAAGCGTGCCGGGCGGACGAGCGGAATCCTGAAGAACAAGTAGCCGTGCACGATGCGCGAGAGCAGCGACCGGCGCAGGCGTTGCTCCTGCTTTGCGAGTGATACGGCATCTCCCTTTGGCGGCTCCTCCGTCAACTGATTGACAATGAGGAACTTTGCGATCTCCATCACCTCACCTTCGGTGACCGGTCGCTGGAGCGAAGCTTCGGCCCGATCGATCAGGGCTCCCGCCGGGCCGGCCTTCCAGCACTTGAGCAGCTCGAAGACACTGACGGAGATCTGGAAATAGCGATGCCTGATCGGATCATAGATCAGGCGGCCCGGCTCGCCCCTACCGGCCGGTCCGGGCAGCAGACGAAGCTCTTGTCGCAAGGCCGGGAGCTCGATTGCACCCTGCTGCATCTGCCAGCCTCCATTCTCGTGTCCCGAACCCGCGAAGTTCGTCAGACCAAGCTCAGAGCTCTCGGCGAGCTTTGGGTTCGCCCAGGACACGATGCTTTTCGATTGCGTTGCATAGAGCCATGTTCAGACGTTCGCCTCTGGTGGTTGCCGAGATGAGAGGGCAAACGTCTGAACCGCAACACAAAGCCGATGACGATCCGAGTGACCCTGATGTCGCGCCAAACCGGTCAGCGCGCGTCTCCATAGATCGATGATGACCCAGCATGCCACTAGAGACCGACGCGCTGCCGGAGCCAGCTGATCGGGCGCCTCAACAGGTAGAAGATCAGCGGGACGGTATCGCCTTGCAGCTGCGCGGTGCCGCGCGCACCGATCCTCAGCTCGGCGCTCTCTGCATCGACCAGGGCGAGCAGCCGGTAGACCAATTGCTGCGTGCTGCTCGGCTCGGCATGATAGCCTTCGCTCACCAGATGTGCGGGAATGACCGTCAGAGGGTTCGCGTCGAGAAACAATCGGACGTGGGCCCCCTTCGCGAGCACGATCGCATCTGCGACCGGCACCTCGATCTTGGCGGCGATCTCGGTAGGATCGACGATCTCCATAATGCGCTCGCCCGTACGGACGGGCCGGCCGATCCAGCGATCCTTGTCGGCGTAGATGAGCACGCCGTCGCGATCCGCTACGATCACGGATCTGGCCAATAGATCGGCGGCATAGTCGCTTTCGGCCTGTCTGAGGTCCAACTCGGCCTGGGCCAGAGCCATGTCGTGGCGGGCGGTTTCGTCGACAAAAGCCGCATGACTTGCACGATCCACACGGGCCTGCGCCAACAGCCGTTCCTGCTCGGCGATTTTGGCCTTGTTGCGCAGGGACGTCTGGTCGAAGCGCAACAGTGGCTGACCGGCGACGACCGGTCGGTTCGGGTCGACGAGAATGTCCTCGATGATACCGTCAATGGGGGCTGTGACGCGCTGCGGCGACCGCGCCACAATCTCCACCGGCGCGAGTGTCGTCATCGGCACGGGGACGAGCGACAAGGCGATGAGCGTGGCGCCGGCCGCCAAGCGCACCCAGGGCGGAAACCTCCGCTTGGGCAGCAACGCCGCTTGGCCGGACATCGCCTGCCAGAAGCTTCCAAGCACGCCGGCTTCCCGGATGATGACCCTGCGATCCTGCTCGGTCCAAGGCCGCTCACGCGCGATCAGCAAGGCCGCGAACGTCCCTCCTGACACGAGCTCCAGCGGTTGCCAGATGACGTGCGTGAAAGGATAACCACGTGTCTCCGCCGCATCTTTGTCGACGAATGCGGGGAGCTCGAAGGCGATCGACTCCCGGTTACCTCGCTCACGAACGATCTCTGCGGCCATGCCTTCGAGCCAGCGCAGAAACGGCGTATCCTTGTCTGCCAGCACAAGGCTCGACACACAAACAACCTTGAATACACCCCCGGCCCTTTGCCGAAACAGGATGGCCTGGCGCCCACCGACGAGCTTGCGGAGCTCGTTGACGATCAGATGCGCGAGCTCCGTCTCGTTCCTCGCAGCACGCACCTTGCTTTCCATGGCGAGAAGCGCCGCGGCGCCGATTTGCGCCGCCTGTTCGCCAGCGCCCTCGCCCATGCCGGCAACGGGTGTCCTCGGCCGTGCCGAGGCGCCTGAGATGTCCTCCGCACCCGCCATCAGTTCGCCTCGGCATCGGCCCTGCTGAGCCTCGCAGCTCCGCTCATTCCCGGCCTGACCAGGGGACTTGGATCGACGAGGACCGACGTTACCTTCATGGTCTGGCTGATGGGATCGACGACAGCACCGAGATTGAGAAGCCGCGCCTTGTGCGTCGTGCCCGTTTCCTCGATTCTGAAATCGAACTCATAGCCGGGTCGCAACCAGACCGACCAGGACGATGGAATGATCAGGTCGACCTCGAGCTGCCCCTCCTTGATGATCGTCAGCAGCGGCGCATTCGATTGGGGCATCTCGAAGATATCGGCGGTGCGCTCGACCACGCGCCCGTCGTAGGGCGCTCGAATGAGGCACTGGCTCGTGCGGATGCGCAGCGAGTCGGCTGTCGCGACGGCCTGCGCATGCTTGGCCTCGGCGAGCGCGAGCTCACTTGTTCCCGCAGCCTTGTGAAGGAGCAGCTGTCGGCTGGTCTCGACCAGGATCGCCTGCGTTTTCACCTCGGCCTCGGCCGCGCGCAGGTCGGCATCGTATCGCCGGCAGTCGAACGTCACGAGCGTGTCGCCGGCCTTGAAGGGTTGGCCTGTCTTGAACGGCATTGTCATGATGCGCGCCACCAATTCGCTCGAGACCGTGGTTCGGGCTTCTGGTCTTACGACTCCGCGAACCATGGCCGAAGCCGCCGAATCCGAGGCGGTAACATCGACGGCGGAGCAGACCGATACAAGAAGCGCGAGGCAGACCGGAGCCAGTGGCCACCCTCGGAGCGTCGCCCGGCCGTTTTCGTCACTGCAGGGCGACGACGCCACCGGACGAGATGCTGCCCTTGAGTTCGGCGACGGACAGGCTGTGATAGTCGAGATCATCATACGGCGTGCGCCCCATCGACGCGATCAGTGCAGCGGCGGCACTCTGCATCTCCGCGTAGGCCATATCCCGTTTGACCGTCGCTACGAGCGTGTTCATCTCCTCGCGAATGGCCGTCTGCTCGCTCACTTTGCCTGCGGCGAGTGCGCTGCGAATCTGCTCCAGGATCCTCGCCTGAACATCGTAGTAGTGGGCGGCGCTCTCGTAGTCGCGACGAGCGTGATAGAGCCTCGCCCGGCTGAGGTGGACTTGCGTCATGATGGCCATCGTCACGGCGAGCGCCCGAGTGTCGAGCAGATCGTCCTCGGCATCGATCTCGGCCACCCGGTCCGGATAGGAGAAGACCTTGATGAGATTCCAGCTGGCCTGGGCACCCCAGGCGACCCAATGATTGTTGAACAGGAACTGGTTGCTGTTCCAGTTGGGTGCCGCGTCAAGGGAGACACCGGGTAGCATCTCGAGCAGCGCCGCCTCTGCCTCATGGGCATTGATGCGCTGTTGATAGGCGACCTCACGCAGCTCCGACCGGTTTCGAAGGGCGGTCGAGACCATCTCCTCCGGCGACAGGCCAGGGCTCCCCAGCATCACCAGACTGCGTGGAACTGCGACCTCGTAGGCGCTGCCGGGATCGACATTGATGAGGGCGGCCAGCTGCCCTTTCGCGGAGCTGAGCTCACCATCGAGCTTGCGCAACTCCCGCTGGATCTCGACCAGCTCGCGCTCATAGGTCAGTGCCGTGAGCGGCGAGGAGTCACCCTTCGCAATCAGCGCCTCGGTATCATCGAGCGCGCGGCGGACGCGAGATTCCAAGGCCTGCATGCGAATCGTCAACCGGGTCGCCGAGACGGCACGCCAGTAGGCCGTGCGCACATTCTCGAGAATTCGGTTGATGACACGCCGCCGGCTCTCCTCGGCGATGAGGACGCGATCGGCGGCCTGCTTGGCACGGACCCACGACAATCCAAAATCGAGAATGTTCCAGCTGAAGCGGATGTCGGCTGACTGGACGTCACGCTCCGACGAGGTCGACGACGTCAGCGATTCCTCGCCGATCGACGTTGGCCCCAGCAGTCGAACGCTCGACCCCCCGGAATAATTGTTGCGATCGGCATACCCCCAATCGGAGACGACCTGAGGCAGCTTGGAATAGTGCGCGACCCGCAATTGCCTGTCGCTCAGCATGACCTGCATCACCTCGACCTCTTTGTCGAGGTTGTACTTCAAAGCACGCGCCATGGCCTCCGAAAGGCTGAGAGGACCGGCCAGAGGCTCCTGATCGGCCACCACCCGCGATTGCTTGTCCTCGGCGTAATCCGAGATCTGGCTTTCGGTCAGCGGCTCGGGAACGACCGCGCAGCCTGCAAGACACAGGCATAATGCAGCCGCCGACGCCGCCCCGAATCTCATTGCCACCCGCCCGTTAAGTTGAAGGCGCAACCCGCGAGTCGCGCTTTCCCACTGTTTATCCACAGCCTTGCCTAGCACTTAGCTGATTCGCGGAGGTCGCGTGATGCGAAGCTGCACCAACCCGTAAGGAATGTCGCGCGCCAATTGGGCGACGGCTGACAATCTGCAGGGAGTCGGAGATATCCTGAACCCGTGATTCCGCTCTCGTTGCAGGCCGTGCACCGACCCGTCACACGTCGATGTGTGCCGGATTTTCCGCAAGAATTGGGCGGTCCAAATGACAATCTCAGCGTCAATTCTGCGGAGATTATTCTATTATTTTCCGACATTTATACATAGTTTTTTGGGACAACATTCAATAGACCTTTAACACGGGACAGATATTCTTTTGTCGGAACTGTCACTGTTTCGATGTGGATTGCTCATGCTCCGAGACCTCAAGAGCCTTGTCCTGGCCCGCATCTCGAGTCTGCCGTCGCTTCGGGTGTCGCTGCTTGCATCGGCATCCGCCACCGCGGAGGTATCTCGCACGGCTCTGCAAGGCTACCGCGTTCGCCGGTCGCTTTGGCGGCGCCTGCAAGGCATCGCGCGGCGGTCGCACCGCTCGCTCGGACATATGTCGCTCAGGGTTGCGTACAAATCGCAGCGCCGATTGCGCCGCATGGCTCTGGCCGGCCGGCGGCCCGGCCCCGCTGGCAGCACGCTCCCACCGCCCCGCGGCCGGCAGGCGAGGCCACGCGCGAGCGCGATGTCTCATACATTCCTCGCCCTCGAGCCCCGTGTCGTCTTCGACGCGGCCGTCGCCGCCACCACCGAGCAGGCCGTCGACCAGCTCGCGCAGCAGCAGGCTGATGCGGCACTCACAGGATTCGACCCGGGCGGCTCCGCCGACATGCTCCCCGATGGCGGCGACGCCATCGCGCTCGCAGAGCCTACCGGCACCGCCAGCCACGAGATCGCCTTCGTGGACAGCTCGATCGCCGATATCGGCTCGCTTCTCGCCAGGCTCGATCCTTCGATCGAGGTCGTCATCCTCGATCCGACACAAGACGGCGTCGAGCAGATCGCAGCGGCGCTCGATGGGCGAACCGGCATCGATGCGATTCATGTCTTGAGCCACGGCTCCGAGGGCCAGCTCACTCTCGGCAACGCCGTTCTGAACGCCGCCTCGATGCAGAGCGAGCATCTCGACGAGCTGACGGCTATCGGCAAGGCGCTCTCCGCCGACGGCGACATCCTGATCTACGGCTGCGATTTCACGGGCGGCGAGGCCGGTCTCGAGGCCGCGATGATTCTCGGCGGCATCACCGGTGCCGACATTGCCGCCTCCACCGACGCCACGGGCCACGCCGATCTGGGCGGCGACTGGGAGCTCGAGACGGACATCGGATTGGTCGAATCCGCCGCAATCAGTGCTCCGGACTGGCACGACCTCCTCGGCACCAGCACGGCGACGCTCGACTGGGCCACCCAACCGTCACTGGTCCAAGGGAGCACCGTCAACTACACGATCGGCGGGCTGACGAATGCCGTCAGCATCAGCGTCTCGGGCACAGGTTACATCGATGGCAATGCCACCTGGAATACCGGTGGCACTGGCGACCCGACCATGACCATTCGCGCGTCAACGACGAGCACGACAGTTGGTCAGACCGTCGACATTACGTTCAATTCGAGTGCCTTTCCAAACGGCGTCACGACCGCGGCTTTCGATCTTCGCAACATCGACGCCGGAACCTGGGATGACCGCGTGATCGTCCAGGCCTATGACATCAACGGTGTCCTGCTGGCAGGCACCAACATCACCGCGACTCCGAGGCAAGTCTCGGGTCAAACCTACTCGATCACGAATCTGGCGAATGGCAAGCAATTCGACGGCAACATCGACGGTGCCAGCGACGACTCACCGATCGACAGTGTCGGTTTGAGCATCAGCTCGACGACCGGCGCAGCGCTCGGCCGAGTAACGATACTCTACGTCTCGGGCACATCCAGCACCCCGACCGGTGCACTTGGCCTCAGCGACATCACGGTCACCTATGACAGCCCGCCGACCCTCGACCTTGATCTATCGGGCAGCGGCACAGGCTACACGACCACCTTTACCGAAGGTGGCGCCGGCGTCGCCATTGCCGACACCGATGTCACCATCACTGATGACGATGCCAACGAGGCTTCGGCCACAGTCGTTCTGACGAACAAGCAGACCTCGGATTTCTTCTCGATCGGCGGAACTGCCGTTGCGAACGGATCGACCGGCACAATCAATGGGTTGAGCTATTCGGTCGTCGACAATGGCAGCCAGATCACCATCACTCTGACGGGATCGGCATCCAAGGCCGTCTACCAGAGCACGCTTCAGGCCATCACCTTCGCCAACTCGTCCGACTATCCGTCGACGGTGGCACGTACCGTCAACGTCACCGTCAGCGATGGGGTCAACACCTCGAACACCGCGGTTGCCACCATCGACGTGCTCCCTCAACCTGAGACGCTTGTCGATCTCAACTCGACATGGACGTCAACGTCGTCCTCGACAGCGGTGACCACAAATCTCGTGCAGAATGGCACATTTGCTGACAACTCGGCGACGCCTGCCAACTGGAGCGAGAGCGGTACGATCGGCACAGGTGCCAGCGGCCGCTATGTTTGGATAGGGCCGACAGACAGTATCACGCAGTCCCTAACCATCCCGGTGGGCTCAACGACCTCTTCAGAATCGGTGTCGGGTAGTGTCCTGACGACCGTCGAGACCGTCGTCGCGAGCAGCGGCATCACCGCCATCTCCTTCGACATGGCCTGGCAGAATGCCGATACGACGGGCGCTAACGACGATTATCTGGTCGTTTCCTACGGCGGGGTCGATTACGCACGCTTCAAGACAGGAACGAACAACGGCAACAACAACGGCACCTGGACCTATATCGGACCCGTCGGTGGTTCGGTCTCCGTCGGCAGCATAGCGGCCGTTGCGAACGAGGTTACGGGCACTCTGACGGCGGTGACGATCAATTTGCCGTCGGCGATCACAACGTCCGGCAATCTCGTCTTCCACTACACCAATGGCCCGTCAGGGGCCGGCAGCGATGACCTCGCCATCGACAACATCGTCGTCAACAACACGGTGACGACGACTGTCACGACCTACACGACCGATCTGACGGACGTCGACTGGAACACGACCTATACGCAAGGCGGATCGGCCGTTTCGATCGCCGATACGGATTCCTCCGTGTTCGACGTCGACAGCGCCAACATGGCCTCGGCAACGGTCGTGCTGACCAATGCCCAAGTCGGCGACCGGTTGCTGATCGGCGGCACGCCCGTTGCCAATGGGTCGACCGGCACGATCAACGGCCTGAGCTATACGGTCACCGAAGCCGCCGGCCAGATCACCGTTGCGCTGTCGGGCTCGGCCACGAAGGCCGTCTATGCCGATACCATCGAGGCCATCTCGTTCGAAAACACCAGCGGAAATGCGCAACCCGCCATCGTTCGCGATATCACCGTCACCGTAAGCGACGGCGCGAATACATCCAACACGGCGCATGCCTATATCACAGTCGTGAACACGCCCCCGACACTCGACCTGGACGGCTTCCCGGCTGTCAGCATCGCTGTTTCGGGCGGCGGGCTGTTCTCGCAGCCGAGTGTGGATGCCGGCGTCGACCGGACCAACACACTCACCTTCGACCTGGCGAGCGACATGCTGCCGGAGAGCACCTTCGCTGTCGCTCAGATGACGACCGTGGACGATACGATCCGGATCTCCGTCAACGGCGTATCGATTTCATCCGGAAACATTGCCGTCGACAGCGGTGGCATCGGCCCGCAGCTGCGATTTGCCGACAACTCGACTGTCGTGACGGGATGGGTCGCCAACAGCAACGGACTGCCGCGGCTCGAGGTTCGCTTGACCGAGGCGGGAATAGAATTCTGGGGCACGAAGACCACGACCTCGACCGCGCTCGAGCAGTTGACGTATGCCGGAACTCTCACCCTTCCCGATTTCGTGCTGGGCACGAACACGATCGTCATCACCAATGTCAACGGATCTGGCCCCGAGTCGATCAACGGCGTACTCACCGTCACGGCGCAGTCGACGTCCTACGCTACCACCTACACAGAGAACGGTTCGCCGGTCGCCATCACCGATTTCGACAGCTTCATCACTGATGCCAGCGACACCCACATGGAGTCGGCGTCGGTCACGCTGACAAACCCGCAATCGGGCGATCGGCTTCTCGTTGGTGGATCGAGCGCATCCAGCGGCACGATCGGCTCGATTTCCTGGACGAGAACCGACACCACCGTGACGTTCTCGGGTTCGGATACAAAGGCCAACTATGCTGCCGCACTCGAGCAAGTTCAGTTCGAGAACACCGGTGACATGTCGACCGTCGCGCATGCTGTCAACCGAACCATCGCAGTCGTGGTCAATGACGGAGACAGCGATTCAAATACGGCGATCGCGACGATCTCCATCAACCTCGCGCCCGATCCCAGTGACGACTCCTTCTCGGGCAACGAGAATCAGTCGATCTCCGGCAATGTCCTCAGCAACGACACGGATGTCGGCACGACCCCGACACCGGCAAGCCCATTGACGCTTGTTTCCGGACCGTCGAATGGCTCCTTGACCTCGTTCGACCTGTCGACGGGCGCCTTTTCGTACATGCCCAATGCCAATTTCACCGGCACGGATACCTTCACCTATCGTTTCACTGATGCCAATGGCGATTCGAACACGGCCACGGTGACCATCACCGTCATGGCGGTCAACAGCCCGCCCGTCGCCGACGATGCGGCCATCACCGTCGACGAGGAGTCCGCCGACACGCCTCTGGGCCTGACGGCACCGACCGACAACGACGGCGATCCGCTCACCATCACCGTCACGGGTCTCCCCTCCATCGGCACGGTGACCTTGGCCGACGGCACGCCCGTCACCAACGGCATGGTGCTGACCTCGGCCCAGCTCACCGGCCTGCAGTTCGACGCCCCGGCCGAGCTGGCATCCACCACCGTCACCAGCTTCACCTACACCGTCGACGACGGCACGGCGCCGCCGGTGACCGGCACCGCCACCATCACCGTCAATCCCATCAATGACGTGCCCGTCGCGCAGAATGACGACGAATCCGTCAATGAGGACAGCACCCTCTTCGGGCAGAACCTGCTTCTGGACAACGGACATGGCGCTGACAGTGACAATGATGGCGATCCGCTCACGGTCACACGCGTGAATGGTGCGCTCTTCACCTCGGGTGACACCATTGCGTTGCCGTCGGGCGCATTGCTGACAATTGGAGCTGATGGGTCCTACACATATGACCCGAATGGCGCCTTCGATGCCCTTGCCGCGGGTGACCTCGGCTCTGATGGCTTCGACTATCAAATCTCGGACGGGCATGGCGGATTTGACACAGCAACGGTCACGATCCAGATCGTCGGCGCCAATGACGCACCGATCGCTGGCAACGACACTGTGGCGACCCCCGAAGACACGCCCGTCACGATCGATGTTCTGAACAACGACAGTGATGTCGACGGCGACCCGTTGCATGTCACCGAGATCGACGGATCGCCCATTGCCATCGGCGGTCCAGGAGTTCCAGTGACGGGAGGCGTCGTCACCCTCGATCCCACGGGCAATCCGATCTTCACACCGAACCCGAACTATTTCGGTCTGGCGACCTTCACCTACACGGTTGCCGACCCGTCGGGTGCAACGGGCATTGCAACGGTTTCGATCGACGTCACTCCGGTCGACGACGACCCTGTCGCCTTCAACAACGCGTATACCGCCACAGAGGACGCTGGTCGGGCCGTAGTTGGCAATGCGCTGACGGATGCAGGTCCGGCAGGAACCGACAACGATCCGGACGGCGACACACTGACTGTCGTTCCAAGATCGAATGTCGCCGGCTCGAGCGGTGGTCTCTTCTCGATCAGCGCGACCGGCACAGTCACCTTCAATCCGAATGGCGACTTCGAATCTCTCGGTCGTGGCGAGACACGCGTGACGTCGATCACCTACACGATCAGCGATGGGCACGGCGGCACCGACACGGCAACGATTTCCGTCACCGTCATCGGTCAGAACGATCGACCAACGGCGCCCGATGTGAGCTACACGACAGGGCAAGACAAGCCGGTATCGGGCCGAATTGACGCCGCGGATGCCGACGGCGACCGCTTGAGCTTCTCAGGCCCCAGATCAGGTCCTGAGCACGGTCTCGTAGTGGTCAACAAGGACGGCACGTTCAGGTATGTGCCACAGCCGGGGTTCTCCGGAACAGATCGCTTTGTTGTTGCCATAGACGACGGTCACGGCGGGCACACTTTCGTCACGGTTGATATCGAGGTGCTGGCGGACCTCATCCGACAGTTCGAGGTCACCGACACCCGGCTTCCGCCGCTCGCATCGCTGACCAATGGGACATCGCCCACCGTCGTCGACGGCATCGTCCTCGATACCATCAACACATTCGGTCCGCTCGGCGATGTGGGCCTGGAGTTCTCGGGCTCCGGCATCATCCTCGACACCGTCAATGGCATCGACCAATTGGAGCGCCATGTCGCTGTCGGGCACGATGCCGATGCCGGCCCGATCGAGAGCACCGCCGAGATCGAGCGTCTCTCAACTCGGGCAGCAGCCGCATTCCCATTGAGCCGCGGTTTCTGGGATGTCCAATCCTTGACTGGCTTCTCCATTCGCATGGGCATCGACGTCTCCGCCGGTCTCAGCAGCACCGACAAGATCGTCGTCGACACACTCATGCGCGACCGCGTGATCTTCATCGAGATCAGCGACACAATCCCGCCGGAGGCGGAGGTTCAGGTCAGAAGCCTCGCAGTCCGCCTGGCCGACGGACGCCCGCTGCCCAGGTGGGTGGACGTCGCCGACAATGGCTTGCTGCTGGTGGATGCTCCGCTGGATCGGACGACGCTCGACCTGAGGATCACGGCTCTGATGTCCGATGGATCGTCAGTGACGAGGTCGGTGACAATTCAATTGGCCTCAGGAGAAGTACAAGAGTTGCGACTGGAGCAGCAAAGCATTCCGCTCTTCGAAGAGCAGCTCCGCCGGCAGGGCGCCAACTGACGAGCTAGGCGCTGAGGCAGGTTGCGTTGCGAGCTGGCGCTCTCGGGCCAGCCGCGCGCCTGAGGTCAACGCGTCGTGACGTCCGGAACGATCTCCGGCTCCTCCTCCACGTGTACCACAGCACGAAATGCGTGCCATGTCGCATGACCGATGAGCGGGAACGCGACGATGAAGCCCACGAGTAGACTCGCGATCCCGACTGCGCACATGGCGGCGACGAGCGCCGCCCAAAGCAGCATCGGTTTGGGGTTGGCTATGACGGCCTGCACACTCGTGGACACAGCCGTGACGACATCGATGTCACGCGACATCAGCAATGGAATAGAAAGTGCGCTCAGGGAATAGACAGTTGCCGCAAGAAGCCCTCCGACGACGGTCCCGGTCACCAGCAGGCCGAGGCCGCGCGGGGTGAACAACAGGGTCGTGACGAACTCTTCCGGAGGTGGCAACCCACCGCCCCCCAGGAAGAGAACGAACAGCACAAGGGCGATTTCGACCCAGGCCAGATAAGCAATCAGAAGCACGACGCCCATGATCGCCAACTGTCCCGGCGATCGCACCCCGACGAACAGCGCATCTCTCGCATCGATGGGCTGTCCGGCCTCGAGCCTTCGGCTGATCTCGTAGAGCCCGACGGCCAGCATGGGCCCGACGAGCAAGAATCCGCCGGCCAGGACCAACATGAGTGACTGCCATCCAATGGAAAACAGACCCACGATCAGAACGAGGGCCGCGATCGAGAATGTCGCTCCATAGCCGAGGCTGAGGACCGGTGTCCTCCAGAGGTCTCGCCAGCCGGCCCCGAGCCAGGCCCACGGCGCATCGAAGGGAACGTCGGTGCGGATCAGGATGGAGCCCGGCGCAGCCTGCCGTCGCCCGGCCTTGGCAGCGTTCTCGTGCAAGATCAGAGTCATCCGTACCTCCTTGCTGCCGCATCGCTACTGGCTGCGCTGATCCTCGCCCCTGCCGGATCCCTCCAAGATCGGATCGTCCTCGAGCACGCGCCAGCCTGCGCCCTCGAGGTCCTCAAATTGCCCAGACTTGAGGGCCCACATAAAGGCAACCAGGGCAAGGCCCCCGAGAAGAAGTGCGATCGGCACGAGGTAGATGAGCGCTGTCATCTGCTGGATGCCTTTGCCGGACACGTCATGCGGCCAAGCCGGAGTGCATTCAAGGTCACGGCAATCGACGAGGTCGACATGGCGATGGCAGCAATCAGTGGACTGACGAGCCCGGCCATCGCCAGCGGCACCGACACCGCATTGTAGGCCAGCGCAATCGCGAAATTCTGCAGGGCCATCCGACGCTGCATGCGGGCAACGCCCAGAAGCTCGACAACAGGCCCGAGCGCCTCGCCTTGAAAGACGGCATCTGAAGCCGTCTGGCTGATGTCGACCGCGGTGGATGGCGACAGCGAGGCATGCCCCGCCGCAAGAGCGGGCGCATCATTCAAGCCATCGCCGACCATGAGCACGCGATGTCCCTCGCCGGTCAGTTCCCGCAGGCGGGCAATCTTATCCGCTGGCCTGCAGCCACCATGCCACCGATCGATACCGGCCACCTCGGCCGCTGCCGAGGCACGCTCCCTCCGATCGCCCGAAAGAAGCTCGACCGCAAATCCGGCCTGTCTCAGAGCCTCGACCGTCTCTCGGGCATCCTGACGCAGATCATCCGTGAATGAGAAGCCGACCGGCTCCTCGCCTGGGGCGGTGTACCAAAGGACATGATCGGCGACCGCCGCCTGGCCACCGGCGAACGCATGCGAGCCAAGCCGCTCCTCGCCGTCGGGCGTCGAACACCGCAGCCCTTCGCCTGGGACCTCTTCGACGTTCTTCGCAATCGACGGGGGATCGGGTTCTCGCGACACCGCGTCCGTCAGCGCCCGCGCGTAGGGGTGCCGGCT
Organism: Hyphomicrobiaceae bacterium; assembly: GCA_041397825.1. Taxonomy (GTDB): domain Bacteria; phylum Pseudomonadota; class Alphaproteobacteria; order Rhizobiales; family Hyphomicrobiaceae; genus JANNSX01. The sequence continues at coordinate 501,475 of JAWKVX010000005.1, read as the reverse complement.
TGCTGCCGCGAGACCTGCCGCACGGCGCAGCATGCTCCGATCGTAGCGTTCCCGGCCGACAAGGGTGGGCCGGCCAAGTGTCAATGTGCCCGTTTTGTCGAAGACGACAGTATCGATCTCGGCAAGGCGCTCCAGGCCATCCGACGCCTTGACGAGAATCCCGAGCCGGAACAAGCGCTGTGCCGCCGCCACTTGGACCGCTGGAACGGCCAGAGCCAGAGCACAGGGGCAGGTGATGATCAGTACGGCGATCGCCGCGGTTAGGCTTGCCTCCCAACCGTTTCCGAGTGTCAGCCAGCCGATCAGCGTGGTCAGCCCCAAGAGATGAACCAGCGGAGCATAGAGGCGAGCCGCCCGGTCCGCCAAACGAACATAACGGCCCCGGCCCTGCTCGGCAGCCTCCATCAATCGCGCGATCTCGGCGATAAGTGTGCGATCGTCGGCGGCGGTGACCTCGATCTCCAACGGCCGTCCGAGATTCAGCGAGCCGGCGTAGACCGCATCACCGGTGGCGACGGCTCGCGGCAACGTCTCACCCGTGACCAGGCTCTCGTCGATCTCTGCCGTCTCCGTGCGAAGCCTGCCATCGGCGGGAATCCGCTCGCCAGCGACGACGAGCACGCGCATTCCGGGGCTAAGTTCGGCCGAGGGCCTGTCCGTCGTCGTTCCGTCCGGCATGATGACTTGCGCGCGGGTCGCACGCAGGGCGAGGAGATTCTGCGCCGCCCCTACAGCCCGTGACCGCACTCGATTGTCGAGAAAGCGGCCGATCAGAAGAAAGAACAGCAGCGTAACGGCGGCATCGAAATAAACCTCGCTGGATCCTCGCGTAGTCTGGAAGAGGCTCATCGCCGTGGCAAGTGTGATCGCCACTGAGATCGGCACATCCATGTTGAGGCGACGGGCCCGAAGAGCGCTGGCTGCGGATTGAAAAAAGGGTTGCCCGGCGTAGGCCACGGCCGGCATGGCGATCAGGGCCGAGATCCAATGAAAGAGTGATTGCAGCTCCGGCCCCATGTCGCTGGCGAGTCCGGCCCAGACGGAAACCGACAGGAGCATGATGTTGGCGGCGGCGAATCCGGCCACGCCGATGCGCTTGAGCAGATCGCGCTCGAAGGCGATGCTCGTGTCCTGCATCGGCCTGACGAGCTCGGCGGCCTTGAAGCCGGCGGCGGACAGTGCGTCGATGAGTCCGACAGGCGAGACACGGGTGGGGTCGATCGCAACGCTGACGCGCTTTGCCGACAGGTTGGCGCGGGCCGAGGCCACCCCCTCGACCGCGGTGAGGGCGCGCTCGACCTTCGCCATGCAGCTCCCGCAATGCATGTTCTCGATGGTCAGCACGACAGCAGACGGCGTGGGCGCACTGGATGCGCAGCAGGCCGCTCCCGTCGGCTGCGGTGTACTCAGGACTTGGGCGGCAGCCATAGCCGGTGCCTCATTCGAAAGGGAGCCGAGGTGGACGATTGAGCAACCAGCTCGACGATCCACGCACCACGCGATGAAGGCTCTGCGGGCAGCACATACAGTCCACCCGCACGCTCCTCGAACCGATCGATGGCCTGGTCGAGCCGGCTCGAGGCCGGATGTAGCAAGCGGCCCGACAGCCGCAAACCGACGACGGGCGCGTCCTGAGAATCCGCAATCCTGACCTGAATCGCCCTTCCGGTCTCATCGTAGCTGAGCGCGGTTCGCCAGCCGAGGCCCGACTGGCTCTCGGCCTCCGCGAGCGTCGCGTTGTAGGCGAGCCCTTTGCGGTACGCGTCCTCCGTGTCGATCCCACCGAACGTCGTGATGGCGAAATACACGAAAATCGAATTCGCGATCAGCATGATGGCGAAGAACGCCAGAAGCGCCGCGAGCACGTGACGTCCATCGATTCGTGCGGTGGCTTCAGCACTCATCTCTGCGGCCTCCGGAAGTTCGTTGCATTGACACTCACCGCTCCGTCACCAGCGTTGGTGACGAGGATGTCGAAGGGCTGGGCTTCGCCTTGTACGGACGCGGAGCCCGGCGCCGTGATGTAGATCTTGAGCTGGCGCAAACCGTCGCTTGGCACCTCGATGGTCTCAGGCATGCTCTCGAACCCGACGATGCTGAGCTTGGCACCATCCAGTCCTCGCGTAGAGACCCGGAACCTGTGGGCCTCCGGACGCTTGTTCAGAATCTTGACCGTGTAGCCATTGCGAATCTCGCCATCCGAGAGCTGAACATACAGCGGGTTGCGATCGCGGAGCACATTGACCTCGAGTGTCGATCGGCTGAAGACCGCCCAGAGCGTCAAAGCACTGACGATCACAATGAGGCTACTATACATGATTGTGCGCGGCCGAATGAGCCGCAACGAGGCTTTCTCTCCCCTCGCCAAGGCTTCGAGCTTGTGGAACGTGTCGTATCCGACGAGATTCTTGGGCCGACCGAGCTTGCGCATGACCTCGTTGCACGCATCAATGCAGAGAGCACATTGAATGCACTCGAGTTGCGGTCCGTCTCTAATGTCGATCCCGGCCGGGCAAACCGCAACACAGAGCTTGCAATCGATGCAATCCCCGCGTCCTTCCCAGCTTTCCCCCTTCTTGTGCGGACCACGCGGCTCGCCCCGAAGAGTATGATAGGTCACCAGGAGCGAATCGCCGTCGAACATCGCCCCCTGGATGCGCGGCCAGGGACACATGTAGGTGCAGACCTGCTCGCGGGCGATACCGCCGAGCACATAGGTCGTTCCGGCAAACAGTCCGAGAAAGAGATAGGCGATGAACGGTGCGGTACCCGTGACGAGCTCGTGTGCCAATGTGGGCGCGTCTCGGAAATAGAACACCAGCGCACCGCCGGTCATCAACCCGATCAGGATCCAGCTCAAATGCGTGACGCCCTTGAGCAGGATCTTCTTGACCCCCCATGGCGCCTTGTCGAGCTTCATCCGGGCATTGCGATCGCCTTGCCAGAAGCGCTCAACGGCGACCATCAAGTCGGTCCATACGGTCTGCGGGCAGGCGTAGCCGCACCAGACCCTCCCGGCGAGCGCGGTGACCAGGAACAGCGACAAAGCCGAGACCACCAGTATGCCGGTGATGATGTAGAACTCCTGTGGCCAGATCTCGATCGGCCCCAGGAAGAGGCGCTGATGCGCGAAGTCGAGAAGCACTGCCTGGTCCGGGAGCGCCTCGCTTCGCGGCCAGCGAAGCCACGGCAGCAGATAGTAGACGCCCAGTGCCACTGCCATCAGCAGCCATTTGATGTTGCGAAACGTGCCAAAGGCGAGTTTGGGATAAATCTTCTTGCGGGCCGCATAGAGCTCGCGCGTCGCCTTGGCGTTGACCGCTTCGGCATCGACCTTCTGAATGCCAGGAGCGGCATCGGACGTGCCTGCAGCCTCCGACGCCGCCCGCGCGGCAAGAGCTTCGAGCTCTGTCATGCCGATACCAGACCGCTACTGGCCGCCACCGAGGCTGTGCACGTAGACGGCGAGCTCCTTGATCGTCGTCGGATCGAGCCGGCCTGCCCACGTCGGCATCACGCCGCCCCGGCCGGTCCTGATGGAGGTGAGAACATCGTTCTTCGAGCCACCGTAGAGCCAGATGCCGTCCGTCAGATCGGAGAGCCTAGATCTTTGTTGCCCTTGGCATCCTCACCGTGACAGGCGACGCATTGCTCAGCAAAAATGGCTTTCCCGCGCTCGACCGCAGCCGCATCCCCGACGTGCCTGAGAGCGACAGCACATACTCTGCCACATCATCGATCTGCGCCGGCTCGAGGATCTGATCGATGCCGAATTTCGGCATTTGATTATCACGCGTCTCGGGGTTCGTGCTGCGGATGCCGACCTCGATCGTCTTCTGGATATCATCGATCGTGCCGCCCCATAGCCAGTCGTCGTCGTTGAGGTTGGGATAGCCGGCAGCACCCTGAGCACCACGGCCATGGCAGCCCGCGCAATTGTCGCCAAACGCGGCCCGTCCGCCTGCAACTGCAAAGCTCAGGAGCTCGGGATCCTTCTGGATGTCGCCGAGCGCCGCGACCTTGATCTTCTCGACGAACTCGGCCTGGGCCGCCTTGCCGGCCGCGACCTCGTCCATGACCGGTGCCGCTGCCGCTGGCTGTAGCCAAGCATGCCTTGGGTGTAGCCCGACATCGTGGGCCACGCCGGATAGGCCACCCAGTAGCCGATCGACCAGATGACGCAGATCCAGAAGACCCAGATCCACCAACGGGGCAACGGCTTGTTCAGCTCCTGAATACCGTCCCAGACGTGCCCGGTGGTTGCGATACCGGTGACGTGATCAATATCTTGCTTGTTGGTCATGCGGGCCCCCGGCCTTGATCGTAATCCGGATCCTGCTCCAGCGGTACGTGCGCTGCGCGCTCGAACTTGGCCTTGTTGGAAGGCCAGAAAGCGTAGACAAGCACCGCCAGGAACAGGAGGATGAAGAAGATAAGAGTCGTTGTTTGCGAGAGTTGAACGACGGTCTCGTAGGTCATGACATCGTGCCTATCGGAGGTTCGGTCCGCTCTCGTCGTAGTCCGCGAACTCGACGAGCGTTCCGAGCATTTGGAGATAGGCGACCACCGCATCGAGCTCTGTCACGGTCGCAGCATCACCATCGAACACCCTGACTTGGGCCTTCGGATAGCGTGCGGTGACACCGTCCGCCCCGTCGGCATCCGGGTTGGCCTGGCGCTCGACATCGGCCGCCGCGTTGTCGATCATCTCCTGCGTGTAGGGCACGCCCAGCATCGCCTGCGTCCGCAGCTTGTCCGTGATCTCCGCGTAGTCGAGACGACGCTCAGCGAGCCACGGATAGGCGGGCATGATGCTCTCCGGCACGACGGCGCGGGGATCCTTCATATGTGCCATGTGCCAGTCGTCGGAATACTTGTTGCCGACCCGAGCCAGATCCGGACCCGTTCGCTTCGAGCCCCATTGGAATGGATGGTCGTACATGCTCTCGGCCGCCAGGCTGTAGTGACCGTATCGCTCGACCTCGTCGCGAAGAGAGCGGACCATCTGGCTGTGACAGACGTAACACCTTCACGAACGTAGATGTCGCGCCCGGCCAGCTCGAGGGGCGAGTAGGGCCGCATGCCCTTCACCTTCTCGATGGTCGATTCTGAGATAGTAGAGCGGCGTTAGCTCGACCAGTCCGCCGACGGCGACCGTAACCAGGATGCCGACCAGAAGGAGCAGCGAGTGCTTTTCGAGTATGGCGTGTTTCAAACCCATGACGCAGCCTCCTATTCTGCCGGTGCCATATCGCGGAGCTCGGGCGCCGCGGCGATGGCTGGCTGCTCGGCCAGATCCACCGACTCGTCACCTCGCGCCGTACGCCACAGGTTGTAGACCATGATCAGCGCCCCCAGGACGAACAGCGAGCCGCCCGTCGCACGGATGATGTAGGGCCAGTGCATCGCCTCCACCGTCTCGACGAAAGAGTACTGCAGGAAGCCCAGGTTATCGTACGCCCGCCACATCAGGCCCTGCATGATGCCCGACACCCACATCGAGGTGATGTAGAGCAGGATGCCGATCGTCGAGAGCCAGAAGTGCCATTCGACAAGGCGGATCGAATAGAGACCGCGACGCTTCCACAGCCATGGGACTAGGCAATACATGGCGCCGAACGAAACCATGCCGACCCAGCCGAGCGCCCCGGAATGAACGTGGCCGATGGTCCAATCCGTGTAATGGGAGAGCGAGTTCACGGCCTTGATGGACATCAGCGGCCCCTCGAATGTCGACATGCCGTAGAACGCGACCGAGACGACGAGCATGCGCACCACCGCGTCGGTGCGCAGCTTGTCCCATGCCCCGGAAAGCGTCATCAGACCGTTGATCATCCCGCCCCAGGACGGCATCCACAGCATCACCGAGAAGGTCATGCCGAGCGTCTGGGCCCAATCGGGCAGCGCCGTGTAGTGCAAGTGATGCGGACCAGCCCAGATATAGAGGAAGATTAGCGACCAGAAATGCACGATGGAGAGCCGGTAGGAATAGACCGGCCGCTCGACCCGCTTCGGCACGAAGTAGTACATCATGGCCAGGAAGCCGGCGGTAAGGAAGAAGCCGACCGCATTATGGCCGTACCACCATTGCGTCATCGCATCCTGCACGCCGGAGTAGACGACGTAGCTCTTCGAGCTGGTCAGTGAGACCGGCACAGACAGGTTATTGACGATGTGAAGCATCGCCACGGTCACGATGAAGGCCAGATAAAACCAGTTGGCCACGTAGATATGCGGCTCTTCCGGCGCCAGATCGTCCCCAGAAAGACCAGTAGATAGACGACCCAGACGATCGTCAGCCAGAGGTCCACATACCATTCCGGCTCTGCGTATTCCTTGCCCTGCGTCACGCCGAGCAGATAGCCAGTGGCGGCCATCACGATGACGAGTTGATAACCCCAGAAGACGAACCAGGGCGCCCACCGCCCGGCAAGCCGCGCATGGCACGTCCGCTGGACCACATAGAACGAGGTCGCCAGGAGCGCGTTGCCGCCGAAAGCGAAAATCACCGCTGACGTATGTAACGGCCGGAGGCGGCCGAAGCTCGTCCACGGAAGATCGAGGTTCAGTGCCGGAAAGGCGAGCTGCCATGCGATGACGGCGCCGGCGAGGAATCCCGCGACGCCCCAGAAGACCGTGGCGATGACACCGGCCCGCACGACCCCGTCATTGTAGGTCTCGGCGACCGCCCCACCCTTTCGGCGGGTGAACGAGGAGAAGATCGCGAGCATCCCGCCCGCCGCGAACAGTGCGAAGATGAGCCCGTGAATGGTCATGTTCACATCGCTCGTCCGCAAGGCTATGAAAATTCCTAGAACACCCCCTGCAGCCAGCACCAAGAGCATCAGCGCATCGCCAAAGGCGACGTGCTCTGTCCGTCGTTCTGAAAGGCCCATTTGTTTTCTCCCCCCGCGCGACACACTGTCGGCCGGTCGTTCGTAGACTCGCAGCGTCTCTAGCGTGCCACCCTGTCGCCGCAATTGACAAAGGTCAAACCCACGGAGATTGCGCCCGCTGCGGCGTCCTTGCGCTACAATGCGCACCATCGACAAGCCTCGCGCGGCCGACTATCCCCGTCCAATGCCCGCCCTGACCTCACCTATGCATTGACTGCATAGCTTGCCCATGACTATGGTGCGGCCGACACTCAGAGGAGCCTCTCAGACATGTCTGAGAAAAAGCATGCCAAGGTGATCATCATCGGCTCGGGACCGGCCGGTTGCACCGCCGCAATCTATGCGGCCCGGGCGCTTCTAAAACCAATGATGATCGAAGGCATTCAGCCCGGCGGACAGCTCACCATCACAACCGACGTGGAGAACTATCCCGGCTTTGCGGATGTCATCCAAGGCCCATGGCTGATGGAGCAGATGAAGGCGCAGGCCGTCCATGTCGGCACCGAGATCGTCAACGATCACATCGTCGACGTTTCCTTGAAGCGTCGGCCTTTCGTGCTCAAGGGCGATTCGGGACGCACCTATACCTGCGAGGCGCTGATCATTGCCACCGGCGCCCAGGCGCGGTGGCTCGGGCTCGCTTCAGAGCAGGAGTTCCAAGGCTTTGGCGTCTCGGCTTGCGCGACGTGCGACGGCTTCTTCTTCCGTGACAAGACTGTGCTCGTCGTCGGCGGCGGCAACTCGGCCGTCGAGGAGGCGCTCTTCCTCACGCGCTTCGCCAAGACCGTCACCGTCGTTCATCGCCGTGACACCTTTCGCGCCGAGCGGATTCTGCAGGATCGACTGTTCAAGAATCCGAAGATCGAGGTGCTTTGGAACACGACACTCGAAGCGATCATCGGGAGCCACGAGCCGAAGAAGGTATCGGCCGTCAAGCTCAAGAACGTGCAGACCGGAGCCGTCACCGAACGGCCCATAGACGGTGTTTTCGTTGCGATAGGCCACCAACCGGCGACCGAGCTGTTCAAGGGACACGTCGAGATGCGGCCCAACGGCTACATTATCACGGCGCCGGATTCGACAGTGACCAGCGCCTCCGGGGTGTTCGCCGCCGGCGATGTCACCGACGAGACCTACCGACAGGCCATCACGGCCGCCGGTATGGGGTGCATGGCGGCTCTCGAAGCGGAGCGCTTTCTTGCCGACATGGCTTCAACCGCCAAGGCTGCCGAATAGCCAAGCATTTCCGAAAGTCCGAGGCGCGCAGAACACATGAGAGAAGGGACAGGCCCCATCGGGATGGACTGGGACAAGCTGCGGATCTTTCATGCCGCGGCGGAAGCCGGCTCATTCACGCATGCCGGCGATCAGCTCAATATGAGCCAGTCGGCGGTGAGCCGGCAGGTGAGCGCGCTGGAGAAGGAGCTCAAGGTCTCGCTCTTCCACCGCCATGCCCGTGGCTTGGTCTTGACCGAACAGGGCGAGCTCCTCTTCCGCGCGGCGCATGACGTATTCACGAAGCTGCAGACGGCCGCCACACAGTTGGCCGACACGAAGGCGAAACCCTCGGGCGAGCTCAAGGTCACCACTCCGGTCGGACTGGGCTCCGCATGGCTCACGCCGCGCATTGGCGAGTTCATCGAGCTCTATCCCGAGATCCAGCTTTACTTCGTTCTGACAGACCAGGAGCTGGATCTGTCCATGCGGGAGGCCGACGTCGCGATCTGGTTGCGCGAGCCGAGCCGGAGCGACCTCATCCGCCGACCGCTCTTTGCCGTCCATCTCTTCGCCTACGCCTCGACCGGCTACATCAAGCGCTATGGCCAGCCGCGCAGCATCGAGGATCTCGACAAGCACAGGCTCCTCGGATTCGGTGGCTCGACGCCCGCCTCGGCACGGGAGATGAACTGGATGGAGACGGTTGGTCGCGAGGGCCAGGCGCCACGGCGGCCCGTGATGCGGATCGACAACATCTATGGCTTGAAGCACGCGGCGCGGCGCGGCGTCGGCATTGCGGTACTGCCCGACTATCTGGTCAGCGACGATGCCGACCTCGTGCAAATCATGCAGGGCATCGAACTGCCCGAGTTCCAGAGTTATTTCGTCTATCCGGAGGAGCTGAGGAACTCGAAACGCGTCCAGGTTTTCAGGGACTATCTCGTGGCCAAAGCCCGCGAGTGGAAAGGCTAGCGACGCCGCGACCGATGCATTTTCCGTCGCCCGGCGAGCGCAGAACGCACGTAGCTCGTTCGGTCATGCATAACGGGCATGCGGGGGCGCCAGTTGCTCCGAAGCCGAACGCTAGGGCATAGTTACTCTACTGTTCGCGAGAGCAGTGAAGGCTCGTACCCTCCCTTTGCGCCTTCCCTGTCCTTGGTCATCGACTGAACAAGGACGCGCACCTGCCCCCAACAGGTGCAAACCAATACTAGAGCCGGACATTTTGTCCGGCTTTTCTTTATTCTGAAAGACGATTAGCGAGCCAACACCAGCGTCGCGTCGGCAAGCCCGACCGCCACGATCGGCCGGGCTCGACCTTCGACCGAAAATGCACCGATCGCGGTCACGGGCTCGGCGGGCAGCTCGATCCGATAGGGTTCGGCCACCTCGCCATTGGCGAAGGAGACGATACGGAGGCTGGGGCTGTCGAGACCTGGAACGATCAAGTCGGCGAGGCCGTCGCCATCCATATCGGCGATCGCTGCAATGCCCGTCGTCCGGGTTCCCTGGATATGACTGCGAAACCCCTTGAGACCCCAGCCAACCTCGAGATGCCCGCCAGAATAGCGCCAGACCTCGAGACGTCCCGCGCGATCGCCGGACGCGACGGTGGCGATCTCGAGGTGGCCATCGCCATCCAGATCGGCTATCGCGACCGGATCGCGCCAGACTCCGCCCGGCGCCGGCTCGCTCTCGGCCATCAACGCCAGTCCGTCCTGCCGGAGACCCACAACGGCCAGCCTCGCGCCCTCCCCTGCCCTGGTCATCGCCACGACGATCTCGTCCTGGCCATCACCATCCAGATCGGCGAGGCGTGGCACGACATCCTCGATTGCGCGATCGAGCGGCAGCTCCCAGCGGTGGACACGCCCCACCCGATCCCGTGCCGACAGGGCACCAGCGAGAGATCCTGGCAGAATACCCGTGCCTTCGCGCTCGACCGCATCCGAGAGCCAAGCCTCGATGATTGACTGCGAGCCTTTGACCCGTCTCGTGCCGGCAACGCCGTCGGCGGGCAGCCGCGCCTGTCCAGGTCCCCGCGCTGTCACCTCCGCGCAAAGACCGTCTGCGCAATCGACGAGACGCATCCATCGGCCGTCGACCAGCCGGATCTTCAGTCGCCTCAGAGCGAGCGGCGAATCGCCGAAATCGGCCTCGTCGGGCGTTGCGAGCAACGGCACGGTCTGCAGGACGATGGGGCCCGGCTCGGACGCGGGTTCCTCGGCGCTGGCTGGCATGGTCAATGCGAAGCCGATCAAGGCCGTTCGGCACAGTCCTCGCATCAAACGTGCTGGCCGCCGTTGATGTGAATCTCCGCCCCGTTCACATAGCTCGAGGCATCAGTGCACAGGAAGTAGATGGCTTTCGCGACCTCCTCCGGCTCGCCGAGTCGGCGCATTGGTATTTGTTGCTCGACGATCTTCTCGGTGCCTGGCGAGAGGATCGATGTGTCGATCTCTCCGGGCGAGATGGCATTGACGCGGATGCCGCGACGGCCGAAGTCGTAAGCCATCTCGCGGGTCAACGCGGCGAGCGCCGCCTTTGAGGTCGCGTAGGCGGCACCGGCAAAAGGATGGACGCGGCTGCCGGCAATTGACGTCACATTGACCACCGCGCCCTTGGCCCGCTCGAGCTCCTCCAGGAGGCCGCGCGCCAGCATGATCGAGGCGAAGAAATTGACTTGGAACACCCGCAACCAGTCGGCGTGCGAGGTGTCGATCGAGCCGAGGCGAGCGCCATCCGGGCTCTTGGGCGAGATGGCCGCATTGTTGACCAGGGCATGCAGTCTCGAGCCTTGTGCCTCCAGGCGCTGCCTCATCTCCTCGACTGCGCGCTCCGTCGCATGCGGGTCGGCGAGGTCGACCTGAATGTGGTCCTCAGGCCCCATCTCCCAGGGACAGTTCTCCGGAAATGGATGGCGCGAGCAGGAGATGACCCGCCAGCCCGCAGACGAGAAGCGTTTCACCGTCGCGTGGCCGATACCGCGCGAAGCGCCCGTCAGTATGAGCGTCTTGCGCTCTGAGTTTGGCATGTTCGGCATCGGCCCAATTCCATCGATTGACCCCCTGCTTACCACGGTCACGCCGAAGTCAGAAGCGGGCCGGCGGAATCGCGGCTCAATCAGGCCGCCGGCGAGGTGAGCTGTCGGTCCTGTGCGGCCAGCCAATCCGCAAGCCGCTGCCGCTCGCCGGCGTCAAGCCGCAGGCCGAGCTTCGTCCGCCGCCACAGAATATCCTCGACCGTCCTTGCCCATTCACGCTCGACGAGGTGAACCACCTCGCGCTCGTAGAGGCCAGCCCCGAAATGCTGTCCGAGATCCTCGATCGCCGTGGTTCCAGAGAGAATCTCACCCGCGACCGTGCCGTAGCACCGTGCAAGACGTCGGACGACACCGGCCGGCACGGCCGGGTGGCGTTGTGAGAGTCTGGCGACGAGGTCATCGAACCCCCGGACGGGGAACTCGCCCCCGGGCAAGGGCGCACGGGCCGTCCAGGGCGGGCTAGCACTGGGGAGCCAAGGGCCGATCCGCTTCATCACCTCCTCGGCCAGATGACGATAGGTCGTGATCTTGCCGCCGAAGATGTTGAGCAGGACGGGCTCGCCCGGCCGACCATCGAGCTCGAGAACATAGTCGCGGGTCGCTTCCTGCGCCGCACCGCCCCCCTCGTTGTAGAGCGGCCTGACGCCGGAATACGTCCAGACGACATCGGCCGGACGGATGGACGTCTTGAAGTAGGCGCTGACCGCATTGCACAGGTAGGCGACCTCGTCAGCGCTGATCGCCGCATCGGCAGGATCGCCAGCGTAGTCCACGTCGGTCGTGCCGATCAGCGTAAAGTCGGCCTCATACGGAATGGAAAAAACGATCCGACGATCGGCATTCTGAAAAATATAGGCCCTTTCGTGCTCGTAGAGCCTCGGCACGACGATATGGCTGCCTTTGACGAGGCGAACGCGAGACGATGCTGCGCTGCTTCTGGTGAGACGCTTCAGCACCTCGCCGACCCAAGGTCCTCCGGCGTTGACGACCAGTCTTGCTTTCTCGGCAACACGCTGTCCGGTCGCCTTGTCCTCGAGCACCAGACTCCAGTGGTCGCCCGATCGGGTCGCGGCCACGACCTCGGTGCGAACACGGATGTCGGCACCCCGATCGGCGGCATCGCGCGCATTGAGGACGACCAGTCGGGCGTCATCCACCCAACAGTCAGAATACTCGAAACCGCGCGAGAACTCACTCCGGAGCGGCACCCCGGACGGCTCGCTTGTCAAATCGATGCCGCGCGAGCCCGGCAGGATCTCTCGCCCTCCGAGATGGTCGTAGAGCCAGAGGCCGAGGCGGATGAGGGCAGCAGGCCGGAGACCCCGGTGATGCGGAAGCACGAAGCGCAACGGCCAGATGATGTGCGGGGCGGCTCGGAGCAGCACCTCGCGCTCGGAAAGGGCCTCCCGAACGAGACGAAACTCGTAATGCTCGAGATAGCGCAATCCGCCGTGAACGAGCTTGGTCGATGCCGACGACGTCCCGCTGGCGAGATCGTTCTGCTCTGCCAGCAGCACGGAGCAGCCGCGGCCCGCTGCATCACGGGCAACGCCACAGCCGTTCACACCCCCACCGATGACTGCCAAGTCGAACACGCGCCGGACCCTAATCCCCAAGGCAAGGTTTCTTCGGTCACTCAAAACGAAGAATATCGAAAATAATCGAAATATCAAGCGCTGGCTGCCACGTCGACCGCAACCTCATGCTCGCGACATATGGCGACAATGCGCTCTGGCGGCGGCCGATCGGTCACGAAATGATCGAGGTCCGAGATGTGACCGATCCTGACCGGTGCCGTCCGCTCGTACTTCATGCTGTCGGCGACGAGGATGGACCGACGGGCGCTCTCCATGATGGCTTTCGCAACCTTGACCTCGCGCAGGTCGAAATCCAGGAGAGAGCCATCCTCGTCGATGGCCGAGGCCCCCACGATCGCGTAGTCGACCTTGAACTGGCGGATGAAGTCGACCGCGACCTCACCGACAACGCCGCCGTCGGCGTGCCGCACGACTCCTCCGGCGACGATCACCTCGATCTCCGGAGAGCCGAGGAGAATGCTGACGACATTCACGTTGTTGGTGATGACCATCAGCCCCTTGCGGCCCCTGAGCGCCATGGCGACCTGCTCGGTGGTGGTGCCGATATTGATGAGGATCGAGCAATTGTCGGGAATGAGCGAGGCTGCATGGACGCCGATGCGACGCTTCTCTTCCGTCGCCAGCTGGCGACGCGCCTCGTAACCGAAATTGACGAGCCCCGAAGCGAAAGCCGCTCCGCCATGAAATCGCTGCAGGACACCGCGTTCGCAGAGCTCGTTCAGGTCCTTCCGAATGGTCTGCGGGGTGACCGCAAACCGCGCCGCGAGCTGCTCGACATTCACACGGCCATTTTGCCGGGCAATCGAGACGATATCGGATTGGCGTGGCGAAATTGGCTCCATCGGCAGCCCCTTTAGCTGGCCCGGTCTCCCTGCACAAGACTGATATGCTCCACCTGGCGATTGCGGCAAGCCCGCTTTCTAGGCTTGGCGCTCTGGCGAAATGCGCGCGTGGTTTTCGGCTCATCTCATTTCGATTGACATTCGTTTATCTTCGCTTGATAACCGCAAGACCCGCCAAAAATGGGAGGAAAGAATATGAGGAGACGTCACACAGTCGCCCTCGCTGCCCTGCTCACGGCCACGGTCTTCTCCACCACGACCTATGCCGGCATGGACGAGGCAAAGAAATGGATCGAGTCCGAGTTCCAGCCCTCGGCCCTGAGCCAGGAGGACCAACTCAAAGAGATGGACTGGTTCGTCAAGGCTGCCGAGCCTTTCAAGGGCATGGAGATCAACGTGTTGTCGGAGACCATCCCGACGCACGAGTATGAATCCAAAACCCTGACCAAGGCCTTCGAGGAGATCACCGGCATCAAGGTCAATCACCAACTCCTCGGCGAAGGTGAGGTGGTGCAGGCGGTTCAGACGCAGATGCAGACCAACCGCAATCTGTATGACGCTTACATCAATGACTCGGATCTGATCGGCACCCACTCCCGTCTGCAGCTCGCCGTCAATCTCACGGACTTCATGGCCGGCGACGGCAAGGACGTAACAAATCCGATGCTCGACGTTGACGACTTCATCGGCAAGTCGTTCACGACCGGTCCAGACGGCAAGCTCTACCAGCTGCCCGACCAGCAGTTCGCCAATCTCTACTGGTTCCGCAAGGACTGGTTCGACCGCGCGGACTTGAAAGAGAAGTTCAAGGCCAAGTACGGCTACGAACTCGGCGTGCCGGTCAACTGGTCGGCCTACGAGGACATCGCCGACTTCTTCACCAATGATGTGAAGGAGATCGACGGCGTCAAGGTCTACGGCCACATGGACTACGGCAAGCGCGCTCCGGACCTCGGCTGGCGTATGACCGACGCCTGGCTGTCGATGGCCGGTGCAGGCTCGAAGGGTGAACCCAACGGCATCCCCATCGACGAGTGGGGCATCCGTATGGAGAAGGGTTCCTGCAATCCGCAGGGCGCCTCGGTCTCCCGTGGCGGCGAGACCAACGGTCCCGCGTCTGTCTATGCCATCGCCAAGTGGGACGAGTGGCTCCGCAAATATGCGCCTCCGGGTGCGGCCGACTACGACTTCTATCAGTCGCTGCCGGCACTCTCGCAGGGCAACGTCGCCCAGCAGATCTTCTGGTACACCGCCTTCACCGCCTCGATGGTGGCGCCCAAGTCGGACGGCAACAACACCGTCGACGACAGCGGCACGCCGCTCTGGCGCATGGCACCGTCACCGCACGGTCCCTACTGGAAGGATGGTCAGAAGGTCGGTTATCAGGATGCCGGCTCCTGGACGATTCTGAAGTCGACGCCGACCGATCGTGCCAAGGCCGCCTGGCTCTATGCCCAGTTCGTCGTCTCAAAGACGGTCGACACGAAGAAGAGCCATGTCGGATTGACTTTCATCCGCGACTCGACCGTCCGGCACGAGTCTTTCACCGAGCGCGCGCCGAAGCTCGGTGGGTTGGTCGAGTTCTATCGCTCGCCTGACCGTGTCCGCTGGTCGCCGACTGGCATCAACGTCCCCGACTATCCGAAGCTCGCCCAGCTCTGGTGGCAGCAGATCGGTGACGTGAACTCGGGCGCTTTCACCCCGCAGCAGGCGATGGACCGCCTCGCCGCCGAGATGGACCAGATCATGGGCCGCATGCAGGCAGCCGACGAGGCCAACAACACCTACGGTGGTTGTGGACCGAGGCTCAATGCGGAGAAAGATCCTGCCGAATGGCTCGGCAAGGAGGATGGCCCGAAGGCCAAGCTCGATAACGAAAAGGAGCCGGGCCAGACCATGGCTTACGAGGAGATCGTCAAGCGCTGGCAGCAATAGGCCTGCCTGTCGATCCAACGAGACTGCCGGCCGGGGTGCCTGATGCACCCCGGCACTTTTCGAGCTAAGCTTCCTTACCAACGGGCCGCAGCGAGGGAGCAGATCGTCACGCAATGACTCTCGAGCTCAGAAACGTGACCAAGCGGGTCGGCCCCGACACGCATATCCACCCGATCTCGCTGACTCTGGCTCCCGGCACGTTCAACGTGCTGCTCGGGACCACGCTGTCGGGCAAGACGACGCTGATGCAGCTGCTGGCTGGATTGGAGCGGCCGACCTCAGGCACCGTTCACGTCAATGGGCAGGACGTCACCGGCGTGCCGGTCCAGAAGCGCAACGTGTCCATGGTCTACCAGCAGTTCATCAACTATCCGAATTTCACGGTCTACGAGAACATCGCCTCGCCGCTGCGTGTCGCCAGACTGTCGAAGGCCGAGATCGAAAGCCGCGTCGGCAAGGTGGCCGAGCTGCTGCGGCTGACGCCGATGCTGAAGCGACGGCCGTCGGAGCTATCCGGCGGTCAGCAGCAGCGAACGGCGATCGCCCGGGCACTGGTGAAGGACAGCGACCTCATCCTGCTCGACGAGCCGCTTGCCAACCTGGACTACAAGCTGCGCGAGGAGCTCCGCGACGAGCTCCCGAGAATCTTCGCCGATCGGAATTGCATCGTCGTCTATGCGACGACGGAGCCGACAGAGGCGTTGTTGTTCGGCGGAAACACAGCCGCGCTGCATGAGGGGTATGTGACACAGTTCGGTCCGACCTCGGAAATCTATCGCCGACCCCGTGATCTGACCACCGCCAAGGTATTCTCCGACCCTCCTATCAACGTCGCCGAGGTCGTCAAGCGCGGCGATCACATGCTGCTCGCCGGCAAGATCAGCCTGCCTGCCGGCAGGCGCGGCCGGGCCCTCGCGGACGGTGCCTACACGTTCGCCATACGCCCCTACCACGTCACCCCAGAATCCCGGGGCGATGCGGTCCCGGTCGAAGGTCGCGTGCTGGTCACCGAGCTCTCCGGGTCAGAAAGTGTCATTCACTTTGATCTCAACGGCCTGACCTGGGTCTCGCAGTCGCACGGCATCCACGGTTTTGATGTCGGCTCACCCGCGCAGCTTTATGTCGATGTCGAGCGGGCCTTCTACTTCGACGCCAGCGGGGAGCTCGTCGCCTGATGGCCAGGATCGAGCTCCAGGCGCTCCGCCACAGCTACCGGCCCGACCCGCAGACCGATGACGACTGGGCACTGAAGCGGCTCGACCTCACCTGGTCGGACGGTGGCGCCTATGCCCTGCTCGGCCCCTCCGGATGCGGAAAGACCACCCTGCTCAATCTCATCTCCGGCCTGCTGCATCCGAGCGAGGGCAGGATCCTGTTCGACGGTCGGGACATGACGGGCGCCACGCCGGAAACCCGCAACATCGCCCAGGTGTTCCAGTTCCCCGTCATCTACGACACCATGACGGTCTACGACAATCTGGCGTTCCCATTGCGAAACCGGCGCGTGCCCGAGCCAGAGGTCGACAAGACCGTCAGGGCCATCGCCGATATGCTGGACCTCGGCCAGATGCTCAAACGGCGAGCCGCTGGATTGACCGCCGACGGCAAGCAGAAGATCTCGCTCGGACGCGGTCTGGTGCGCTCCGACGTCAATGTGGTGATGTTCGACGAACCGCTGACGGTCATCGACCCGCATCTCAAATGGCAGCTCCGATCCAAGCTCAAAGAGTTGCACAGCCAGACGCGGCGGACGATGATCTACGTCACTCACGACCAGACGGAGGCGCTGACCTTCGCCGACCAGGTCGTCGTCATGAACAATGGCACCGTCGTGCAGGTCGGAACACCGGTCGAGCTTTTCGAGCGCCCGCGGCATACATTCGTCGGCCATTTCATCGGCTCTCCGGGCATGAATGTCCTGCCCTGCCGGATCGAGGGAGGCCGCGCCGTCGTCGGCGGCCATCCTATTGGAACCGTCAACGCGGCATTGTACCAGGGCGGGAGCGAGACCATCGAGCTCGGTGTTCGACCCGAATTCGTTGGTTTCGCCGCTTCGGGCCTTCCGGCGCAGATCGTCAAAGTTGCCGATGCCGGCCGTTATCGCGTGGTCGAGACCTCGACACCCGGCGGCATGGTCAAGCTCTTGGTCGGCGAGGACGAGGCGATCCCCACTGGTGCGGGCTTTCTCGAGTTCGATGCCGGGCACACGCAGGTCTATGCCGGCGGCTGGATGATCGAATGAGGTCCCTGGCATGAACAAGACCGTCAATCAACGAGGCTGGCTGTTCGTTCTTCCGGTCGTCCTGCTCGTCGCCTTCAACGCCGTCATTCCACTGATGACGGTCGTCAACTTCTCCGTCCAGGAAACCTTCGGAGACAACGCCTTCTTCTGGTCGGGCACGACCTGGTTCGAGCAGGTCCTGCACTCGGAGCGCTTCCATTCGGCCTTGCTGCGGCAGATCCTCTTCTCGGCCCTCATTCTTGCCATCGAGATTCCGCTCGGCCTCGCCATCGCGCTCTCGATGCCACGCAAGGGGCCGTGGGTCTCCGTGTGCCTCGTGTTGATGGCCCTGCCGCTGCTCATTCCGTGGAATGTCGTCGGCGCGATGTGGAACATTTTCGCGTTGCCGGAGATCGGATTGCTCGGCAAGGGTCTCAATACGCTCGGCATCGATTTCAACTACACGCGCCAGCCGATCTCCGCCTGGTTCACGACCATACTGATGGACGTCTGGCACTGGACCTCGCTCGTCGTGTTGCTGTGCTATGCGGGTCTCGTTTCCATCCCCGATGCCTACTACCAGGCCGCCAAGGTCGACGGTGCCGGCGCCTGGGCCGTCTTCCGTTACATCCAGCTGCCGAAGCTGAAGCATGTGCTGACAATCGCCGTGCTCTTGCGCTTCATGGACTCCTTCATGATCTACACCGAGGTGAAGGTGCTGACCGGCGGCGGCCCGGGCAACGCCACAACCTTCCTCTCGATCGACCTCGACAAGATGGCGCTCGGCCAGTTCGATCTCGGGCCGGCGGCGGCCATGTCGATCATCTACTTCCTCATCATTCTGCTGCTGAGCTGGCTCTTCTACACGCTGATGATGCGCAACGAGGCGAAGTGACATGCGCTTGAGATGGCTCGTCCCGGCGACCTACATTGTCTTCCTACTGCTGCCGATCTACTGGCTGTTGAACATGTCGTTCAAGACGACCAACGAGATCCTGGGCGGCTTCTCGCTCTGGCCGGAGGAGTTCACAGTCGAGAGCTACGTCACCATTCTGACGGATCCGACCTGGTATAGTGGCTACATCAATTCCATCTCCTACGTCGTCATCAACACCATCGTTTCGGTGGCGGTCGCCTTGCCCGCCGCCTATGCCTTCTCGCGTTTCCGTTTTCTCGGTGACAAGCATCTCTTCTTCTGGCTGCTGACCAACCGCATGGCGCCGCCGGCGGTGTTCGCCCTGCCCTTCCTCCAACTCTATTCGGCTGTCGGACTGTTCGACACGCATATCGCGGTGGCGCTGGCGCATTGCCTCTTCAACATTCCGCTGGCGGTCTGGATTCTCGAGGGGTTCATGTCGGGCGTGCCGAAGGAGCTGGACGAAACAGCCTATGTCGACGGCTACTCCTTCTGGGGCTTCTTTCTGAAGATCTTCATTCCAACGATCGCCGCCGGAATCGGCGTCGCCTGCTTCTTCTGCTTCATGTTCTCCTGGGTCGAGATGTTGCTTGCCAAGACGTTGACGACGGTCGCGGCCAAGCCGATCGCCGCCGTCATGACGAAGACGGCGAGCACGTCGGGCTACGAGCTGGGGCTCTTGGCCGCGGCGGGCGTTCTCACCATCGTGCCGGGCGCGCTCGTCATCTATTTCGTCCGCAACTACATCGCCAAGGGCTTCGCCCTTGGACGCGTCTGAGGAGGTGGTCGATGGGAGGTAGCGGCGGCATCTTCGATCTTGGCTGGATGGCCTGGACCTGGCAGACGGCGACCTTTTTCGGCTTCATCGCCCTTTGCCTCGTCTCGATGGTGATCTGGGAGTGGCGCTCGCCCGGGGGCGGACCGCGCCGTGGCATCCTCGCCCTCGACACCACCCGGGGGGACCGGTTGTTCATCTCGCTGCTCGGCAGCGCCTTCATTCATCTCGGCTGGCTGGCGCTGATGGGTCCCCCGCTCTGGGGCGCCATCGCCATGTCTCTGGTCTATGCCTTCATCGTCTTTCGCTGGGTTTGAGCCCAAGGCCCGATCCAAGCTTGATGCGCTCCGGAAGGGCTGCTACAAACCGCCCGCGCCCATGACGGCCCGGCCTTGGGGGATCGTCTAATGGTAGGACTGCAGACTCTGACTCTGCCTGTCTAGGTTCGAATCCTAGTCCCCCAGCCAACAAAATCCGGCATTGCGTAGCAAGAGCACCAAGCCGCTCGCCATCCCGCGTAACGTCACTGCCCCTCCGTACTTACCGCACGCATCAGATCCCTCGTTCTCGGGTAGAGGGCGCGGAAGATTCCATGGGCGCGCCCGTAGACGTCGACATGTGAGGGATCGGGGTGGATCGTCCGAGCCACCGGGTTCCAATCCGTGATCGCTTCGCGGTGGACATCGCCGACCCCAAGCGCGGCAAGAAATGCGTCGCCATAGGCGGCGCCGATCGTCTTCTCGCGCACCACCTGGGGCCGCCCCGAGATGTCCGAGGTCGCCCCCGACCAGACGGCGTTCTTGGTCCCTCCGCCAACCGCGTAGATCGTCGTCGGCGGCACGCCGATCTCGGCATAGGTGTCGAGGATGTGCCGCGTCGCATGCCCATTCCCTTCGAGCAGGGCGCGATAGACATCGCCGCGCCCATGCGTCAGATCGAGTCCGAACAGAACGCCCCTGGCATGGGGATCGTGGATCGGCGTCCGCTCGCCGGAGAAATAGGGCAGCAGCACCAGCCCGCGTGCGCCGGGCGGCGAGGCCGCCGCCTCGGCGAGCAACTCGCCCACCGCGACCGATGGCTCGAGATCGCGAGCAAAGTGCTCGCGAAACCAATGCGTGAGGGTGCCGCTCGTCGCCAACCCCGACATGGCCGCGTGCTGGCCGGGAAACAGCCAGGGCGCATACCACAGTCGCGCATCCTGAACACGCTCGGCCGTGATCTCGATGATGAAGATGGTCGATCCGTACATCAGCATCATGTCGCCGGGCGCCAGCACGCCGACGCTCAGCGCCTCCGCCGCCGCATCGACCGTGCCGGCGATGACAGGTGTCCCAGCAAGGAGCCCCGTCTCGACGGCGGCCGCTGCCGTGACACCCCCGACCACATCCGTCGTCCATCTCGGTTCGGGCAAGCGATCAAGCGGCGTGATACCGGCGGCGAAAGCATCGGTGTAGGCGAGCGCCGCTGGATCGTAGAGCGGGCTCGTGCCGCTCGCAGTGTAGTGGTCGATCACATAGGCACCGGTCAAGCGGTGAACGAGATAGGAGGTCGACGTCAGGAATTGGCGGGCCTTGGCGTAGAGATCGGGCCGGGCGCGCTTGAGCCAGAGAATCTTCGGGCCGACCGACTGCGAGGTCAACGCATTACCGGACACTTCCAGGATGCGATCCGCACCGATCTGCGTCGTCAGCTCCTCGATCTCCTTCGCCGCGCGCGTGTCGACACCATAGAGCACACCGTTCATCAACGGTGCGCCATCAGCGTCGACGGGCAGCATGCAGGGTCCGATGGCGCTCGCTCCGACCGCGCGGATGTCCTTCGGCGCCACCCTGGCTTCAGCGATCAGGCGCTGCGACAGCTCCGTGAAGCCGTTCCACCAATGCTCGACCGGACGGTGCTCGGCCCATCCCGGCTCCGGCACCAGCATCTTATGCGGTCGTGCGGCGGAGGCGAGGATGCTGCCGTCCTCGGCGACGAGAACCCCCTTCGACTCGAAGGTCCCGATATCGATCCCGAGATAGCAACGCATGGCACTTACCCGTCGCGATCGAGCGTGAAGGCGCTGTCGATCCGGCCAATGGCGGCAACAAGCAGACGCGTCAGCGCAGCCAAGTCGCCAGCATCACAGACCTCGAGCGCCGAGTGCGTGTAACGTGCCGGAAATCCCAAATCGATCGATGCGATGCCATGGTGCATGAGCTGTACGTAGGAGGTTTCGGTCAGGGCACCGACATGCGCGCTCCGCTGCAGCGCCATGCGCTCGATCTTGGCGGTCTCCGAGAACAGCCGGACCAGGGCCGGATGCGGGATCAGACCGTTCAGCGTTCCGCGGCCGTGGAAGCTATAGAGGCTCATGGCCGGCCCGCCCCCGAGCTTGATGTCGCCGCGGGCCGCCATGTCCGGTGTGTCGGTTGCGAGCACGAGATCGATCTGGATGGCAATGTCCGGCTTCAGGGCTTCGACCGCAGGCACCACGCCCCTGAGGTTGAACTCCTCCTGCACGGAGAAGACGATGTGGACGGTCGGCCGCCGCTTGAGCCTGGCGAGGGCCTGTGCCGCCTCGATGACCACGGCGCAGCCGGCACGATCGTCGACGGAGGTGCCGGCCAGCCGGCCACCGGCCAGCTCAACCGCGCGTGGCGCGTAGACGATGGGCGTGCCGACATCG
Source organism: Hyphomicrobiaceae bacterium (assembly GCA_041397825.1). Classification (GTDB taxonomy): domain Bacteria; phylum Pseudomonadota; class Alphaproteobacteria; order Rhizobiales; family Hyphomicrobiaceae; genus JANNSX01. The sequence goes on along the minus strand of JAWKVX010000005.1, from coordinate 479,363 downwards.
ACGCCGGCAGCGAGCGCTTCACCGGCATCGGCAAATCCTGCGTCGATGTAGAGTTCCTGGTAGGGGACGACACGGTACTTCTCGTCCGGCGACGTGGCATGATGGCTCTTGTTGGCGATGACGGCAGGGAGGTCCCGCCCCTCGCCGATCTGCAGCAATACCTCCTGGGCCGCGAGCGCCCGCTCGGGAACACCGCCGACGCGCTCGACACGAAGCAGTCCGCTCGGCTCGATCTTCCTGACGATCAGGCCGAGCTGATCCATGTGCGCGAACAGCATGACGCTCGGCAGCCCCGTGTCGCCCTCGAGCGTCAGCATCAGATTGCCGAGCCGGTCGGTCGCCGTTCGCCCAAGCCCCGCGATCTCGGCGGCGATGGCTCTGCGCACACGATCCTCGTGGCCGGCGAGGCCCGGCACCAGCATGAGCTTCGCCGTCAGGGCGATCAGCCGTTCCTCGAGCGCGCCATCCTGTACCTTTGCTGCCGCCATGCCACCCTCGTCCCGCTTGTGATGCTCAAAGCCTAGCACCGGCCCTGGGCCCCTTGAAAGCGGGCGGCCCGGCCGACACAGTGAGCTCCCTTGCAACCACGACCAGGTATCCCATGACGGAGCCGATCAATCTGCTCTCCCGCCGCATCCACACCGAGCTCGGCTCCGTCCTGGATCAGATGGCCCCGGATGCCGCCGAGCCGCTGATCGAGGCCATTTGCAAGGCCTCGCGCCTCGGACTGCATGGCCTCGGACGGGAAGGGTTGCAGATGAAAGGCCTCGCCATGCGGCTCTATCACCTTGGGCTTGACGCGCATGTGGCGGGCGAGATGACAACACCGCCCCTGAGCGCTGGCGACCTCCTCATCGTCTCGGCCGGACCGGGCGAGTTCGAGAGCATCGCGGCCCTGATGGGCCGCGTCCGGGCCGCCGGCGCCCGGACCGCGTAGTCACCGCCGAGCCCCAAAGCCGTCTCGCGAAAGGCGCCGATATCGTCCTCCTCATTCCAGCCCAGACGATGGCGCGCGATCGAGGGGCCACCCCGTCGCTGCTGCCCATGGGCTCGGCCTACGAATGCGCCATGATGCTCGTTTTCGAGGCGCTGGTGCTGACGTTGCGCGACAGACTCGGCGAGACGGCAGAGACGATGCGGGCCCGGCACACGAACCTCGAGTGAGGGTCGACGGACCGTCATCCATACGATCCGGTCCGGTGCATCAAGACTCCTGTCCCCGTGTGGCCTCATGCTCACAAGCTCACCGCTGAGCGAGCGTGGACTACGGGGTGAGCTTGCGAGCGGCCACACGGGGACAGGAATCTCACCCTGCCCGGGACCAGGTGCATACCCTGCCTCCGGACCTGCATTGGCCTTCGGGCAGCCGCCGGTCACGCCGCGCTTCGACGAGACTCCACTGCAGAAACGCCCCTCGCCGGGTGACGGAGTGAGTATTCGCGAGGTTTCGCGACCGGGGACAACTTTCGCGCAGGCTCTCCGGCGCATGGAAAACGGGAACACTGAGCTTGCGGGGGATTCGTAACGGTGAACTCCCGACGGAGATTGAGGAGAGGCTTCGGCCAGAGGCCGTCACGATTGCGCCTTCGGCGAAGGCCCGGACGCTGGATCCCTAACCGTCGCGCGCCTGCAGCTCGACCGAGGATGACGGACGGGGCGGGGCGACCCGTCGGATTCACAGGGGCAGGATGGTGCCTTTGCCGGCGGCCATCGCCCGCTCATAGACGAGGGCAGCCGGCAGCGTGTCGGCGAGACCGACGCCCGAGAAAATGAAGGCATTGCGCTCCGCCGGACTCTCCCGGCCTCTCACCGATCCGCCGACGAGATCGGCGAGCTCGCCCGCGAACGCCCCCTGATAGTTGAGCTTCTCGCTGCCATTGGGCCCGCTCTGCTCGACATCGTCGGTGACGATGCGCGTGAAGACCTCGAGTGACGGCGTCCGCCAAGAGTAGCCGAGATCGACCATCGCCGCATAGGTCCCGGGCGCCACCCAGGCGCCGTCGAGCTCGAGAGATCCGACCGACTTGTGCGGCACGCTCGAGACGACGATGTCCATGCCCTCGACGGCCTCGCGCGGCTTGGCAGTCGCCCGCGCCGCCAGACCGAGTGTCGCCGCGTAGGCCGCAAAGGCCTCGGCCGATCTGAGTGTTCGGCTGTAAACCACGACCTCGCTGAGCTTGAAGAGGGGTATCAGCGCATCGAGGTGACCGCGGGCCTGGCTGCCGGCGGCGATGAAGCCGACGCGCGAGGACTCTGGACGCGCCATGTAGCGTGCCGCCAGGGCCGACATGGAGCCCGTGCGACGCTCGGTGAGCCATGTGCCGTCCATCAACGCGATCGGATAGCCCGTCTCGCCGTCGTTCAGGAGAATGAGCGGAATATAGTCGGGCATCCCTTTGTCGATATTGCCCGGAAAGAAGCCCAGCCACTTGATGGCGGCATAGGCCGGCCCAAGCGTCGCACCGGCCTTGGCCATGAACATCTTGCCGTCGGGACGGGCGATCAGGATCTTCGGCCGCGTGAAGCCCCGGCCTTCCGCCTTGGCGCGGAACGAGGCCTCGACGGCATCCGTCACCTGGGCCGGCGTGATGGCGAGATCAAGCACGGTCTGGCGAGAGAGGTAGAGCAGCTCCTTGCCGATGCGGAGTGTCATGTCGTTCCTTCCGTGAAGAGCCGGCCAGGGCCAGGACCCCGGATACCGGCGAGACGCGCGGCCTCCCAGACCGTCACCTGATTGGCGGTCAGCACCGGGCACCCGAGCTGCGCCTCGAGCGGGCCGACCAGATCGAGCGACGGCACGGCAGTGTCGGGAAGCAGCAGCGCGCCGCCGGCAGGGACGCCGAGCCGGCTTGCCCCGTCGAGGAATCGCTCCTTGGCGAAGGCGGCTGCGGCCGGACCAGACGGTGCGTCGAGCCAGTCGAGACGATCGATGGTGACGCCGGCTTCGGAAAGGAACTCCGCAAAGGCCTGGCTCGTTGTCTCGGGATAGGTCGCCAGCACCGCGACCTTGCCGATGCCGAGGCACTGGAGTGCCGAAACAAAAGCGAGTGAAGTCGACGAGGCGGGCGCTCCAGCGATCTCCGACAGGGCCGCCGCCTGGGTCCGGGCAAAGGCCAGGCCATCGATGAAACTACCGCTGGTGCAGGCCCACATCACCGACGCCGGCCTGAGATGCGCCAGCACGCGCGCCGACAAGGCGAGATTGGCTATGGCCGCCGTGGCTCGGAGATGGTGTGACGCATGCTCATCGTCGCCGCCGGAGATTCGGACGCCGACGACGGCGACGCTGACCCGGGGATCGAGCGCCTCGCCGGCCAGGTAGAGCTCGTGCTCGGCGCCAGTCGGCGGATAGAGGAAGCCGAGGCGCACGCGCGTCGGGCTCGCGGCACCCCGTCCTGCCCGCTTCGCCACATCTTCACTCATCCCGCGGCGCCATCGTCCAACCAGGCGAGAATGAGCTTGCGGGCAATCGCATGCCGGCCAGGGATGATCAGCTCCTCCGGATGTCGCCCCTCGTCCATGGCGCGAATCTCCCCTCGGTCGAACCAGCGCGCCGAGGTCAGCTCGTTCGGATCGACGACGACGCGGTCGTGCAGCGCCTCGGCCCGGCAACCGATCATCAGCGAATGCGGAAATGGCCAGGGCTGGCTCTCCTGATAGATGACCCGGCCGATGTCGAGGCCGACCTCCTCCTTCACCTCGCGCCCGACCGCATGCTCGATATCCTCGCCCGGCTCGAGGAACCCGGCGAGCGTCGAGAACATCTTCGGATGGAACCGCTCTTCGTGGCCGAGCAGGCACTTGTTGCCATAGGTCACGAGCATGATGACGACGGGATCGGTGCGCGGGAAATGATCGCGGCCGCAGCTCCAGCACTTGCGCCGCCAGCCGGCGTCCTTGATGTCGGTGGTCGAGCCGCAATGACCGCAGCAGCGATGCGTGTTGTGCCATTCGGCAAGCGCACGGGCCTCGCCGGCAAGCGAGAGCTCCTCCGGCGACAGCGCCCCCTGCACGGCGAGGCTCCGCAAATCGACGAACGGTTTCAGGATGAACGGCCCGCCGGGCACAGCCCTGGCCCGGTGCTCGGTGATGTCGAGCGCAAAATGCGCGCGCTCGCCGCCTTCGAGTCCGAGGAAGATGGCGGGATGGCGCTCGAGGCCGAAGGCGGCGATCTCCGCATGCGAGAAGAAACGGAGACCGGTCCGCGTACCGGGCTCGGCGGCCAGGATGCAGGGTTTGTGCTCGACGGTGATGAGGTAGCGGGTCCCGGGTGCGAGGCGCCGCGCCTCGATCCAGGCATCGTCGGCGCGTCGCGGGCTCATCCGGTCGAGTGTCCGCATCGGCCCTATTGTGGGCATCGGCTCCTCCGTGGGTGACGGGGGAGCTTAGAGCGATGCCTCAGGCTCCGGCAAGCATCACGACGGCACCGGCCGAGACGCCGAGGCCGAGCGACTGAAGCCGACCGATACGCTCCTTGAGTACGACGATGGCCAGCAGCACCGAGACGGCGGGGAACATCGCCGTGACGGCAACGGCACTGCTGAGCTCGCCCAGCGCAGCCGATTCGGCATAGGCGAGATGGCCGCCGCAATCGAGGAGACCGGCAGACAGCGCCATGGCGATACCGGCTGTGAGCTGGCTCCGATCAAGAGCCGGTCGACGATGTGCAGCGACCAGCGCCTGGGCCGGCAGGAGACGGCGCAGACAGATGACCGTGAGCCGACGCGCAAAGACGATCAACACCGTCACTGCCACACCCATGGTGCCGATCAGGCGAGCCGCCATGACAGCACCGCTCGTCTGATCGACCGCGACCGATCCGACGGCGAGGTCGGAAGCGCCGAACAGCAGGCCGCTCGCCACGCCGAGACCGATGCTCAGCACCGGCGTCGCCGACCGCCGGTCCGCCTCGGCAACACCTTTCGTGATCATGCAGACCGCCACTCCGGCCAACAGAATACCGGCGGCCTGCAGCATGCCCAGCCCATGGACCGCCAGGCCATCGACCAGCGCCGGCAGCGCGATGTTGAGTACACCGGAGACCGGCGCGACGATGGTGATCCGCCCGTGCGCCAGGCCATGATAGAGGCACCCGACCGCGGCGACATGGCAAAGGCCGCCAATGGCACCAAGCAGCGCCGCCGAGGGCAGAACCGGACCATTGCCGACCCGCCACGCCACCGCCACGGCCAAGGCGCTCGCGCCGAGCTGGGCGATCAAGAGCACGGTCAGCGTCGGCAGCCGCGTCGCGGCCCGTCCACCAACAAAGTCGCCGGCGCCGTAGGCGCAGGCACTGCCGAGCGCGAAGAGTGTCGCTCCGATTCCAGGCATGACGGATCCTCCCCAGCAGGAGGCCCTCCCGCCGACCATTTCTTGGTTCTTTTGTCTTGAGCTGGCGCCGCCCCCTCGCGAGCGAGACCATCGGCACGTCTGCTGACTAAGCTGGGTTGCCGAATGTATCCGGCAACCCCTCGTTACAATTGTAGCGGGGACTTGAAACGGGACCCGGCGGGCAGGGTTGCACGGGACGCGGCCGATCCGCATAATGCGGGAGGGAGGTTGGTGGTGGACGGATCCCTCGCCAACCGGGTCAGGTCCGGAAGGAAGCAGCCCCAACGAGTCAGAGCCGGGTTGCTGCCAGCCTCCTTCTTACGCCAAGTCGAGTGTCGTCTGTGACCTCAGCCCAGGGCCTCGTCGGGAGATCGACCCATATCTCATGACGCGCGCCAGACGAGGACCGGCGGCTGCCAGTGCGGCGCCGTCCGCTACCGGATCGACCGGGAGCCCGTCCGTTGCTATGCCTGTCATTGCCGGGAGTGCCAGAAGCAGTCGGCCTCGGCCTTCGGCATTTCGGTGATTGTGCCACGGTCCGGCTTCGCGCTGACGGCGGGGGCGCCAAGGCGCTGGTCCCGGCCGACCGACAGTGGCGGCACGCTGGACTGCTGGTTCTGCCCGACCTGCGGCTCCCGGCTCTGGCACGAGACGGAGCCCAACGCCGAGACCCTGTCCATCAAGGGCGGCTCGCTGGACGAGCCGGTTGATTTCGACCAGCTTTATCACATCTGGACGGCGCGCAAGCTCGAAGGGCTTCAGCTGCCGGCGGGCTGCAAGAGCCATCCCGGCGAGCCGCCGGACTGACGCCCCCGGCCGGCTGCGGCTTGAACTCGACCCTGCCCCGGGGCTATGCCTCAACCATGGCGAAGCGCAAATCCAGCTCCGAAGCAGCCAAATCCGGTGAGGCCGGAGCCTCGCCAGGTCCGGTCGCGGGGGAACCCACCCCGTATCTGGTGCTCGCCCGAAAGTACCGGCCGCAAACCTTCGAGGATCTGATCGGCCAGGAGGCGATGGTGACGACGATCCGGAATGCCTTCCGGACCGGCCGCATCGCTCAGGCCTTCATGCTGACCGGCGTGCGCGGCGTCGGCAAGACGACGACCGCCCGCATCATGGCGCGCGCCTTCAACTACGAGCGGCCGGGCATCGATAGCCCGTCCGTCGACATGCCGGAGCCCGGCACGCACTGCCAGGCGATCATGGAGAGCCGGCACCCTGACGTGCTCGAGATGGACGCCGCCTCGAACACCGGCGTCGACAACATCCGCGAGATGATCGAGAGCGTGCGCTACAAGCCGCTGGCGGCCCGCATGAAGGTCTACATCATCGATGAGGTCCACATGCTGTCGAAGGGGGCGTTCAACGCCCTCCTGAAGACGCTCGAGGAGCCGCCACCGCATGTGAAGTTCATCTTCGCCACGACCGAGATCCGCAAGGTGCCGGTGACGGTGCTCTCGCGCTGCCAGCGTTTCGATCTGCGCCGGGTCGAGGCGAGCCAGCTCATCGCTCATTTCGAGCGCATCGCCGCGGCCGAGGGGTTCGAAGTCGAGGAGGAGGCGCTGCGGCTCATCGCCCGGGCCGCCGAAGGCTCGGTCCGCGACGGCCTGTCGATTCTCGATCAAGCTTTCGCCTCGACCGAAGGGAAGGTCGAGGACCAGGCGGTGCGCGACATGCTCGGTCTCGCCGATCGCGGTCGCATCTTCGATCTCCTCGAGCTCGTGCTCGGCGGCAAGACGAAGGAGGCGCTGCAGCAGGTCGACGGACTGATCGCCGACGGCGCGGATCCCTTGGAGCTGGCGGGCGATCTCGCCGAGTGCGTCAATGCCGTGACGCGGGTGCGCGTCGGAGGTGCGGAGGCGGCCAGCGAGGGGCTGTCCAACGAAGAGCGCAAACGCTCGGCCGATCTTGCTGGCCGGCTCGGCGTGGCGCTGCTGTCGCGCGCCTGGCAAATGCTGCTCGCCGGTCACGAGGAGATCGCCCGGGCCGCCCAGGCCGGCATGGCGCTCGAGATGCTGGTCGTCCGAATGTGCCACATGGCCTCGCTGCCAGGGCCCGACGAGGTGATCCGGCGACTCGGCGCCCAGCGCGGCTCGGCCGCCCGGCCCGCGGAGTCACCCCCGCAGAGAGAGGCGGAGGCCAGTTTCGAGACGGAGGACATGTTGGCCTCGGACGAGGGGGCGCCTGACGTCGCCTCTCCGGACGACTACGGTGCGGCCGATGCCGAGTTTCTCGATCTCGAATCTGTGCCAACGCACGAGGACGAGATGCCGCTGGCTCCGATCTCTGACCGGCCCACAACCGTCCCCAGCGCCCCGAAGTTCCAGAGCTTCCAGGAGCTCGTCGACTTTGTCGGCTCGAAGCGCGACGCTCTACTCAAGATCGAGCTCGAGGAGCGGGTCAGGCTCGTCCGCTTCGAGCCTCCGAAGATCGAGATCGCGCTCGTCGAGGGCGCGAGCCCCAACCTCGTCGGCGACCTGTCGCAGAAGCTTCAGCGCTGGACCGGCGAGCGGTGGATGGTCGCGGTCTCACGCGAACAGGGCGAGAGGCCGCTCGGCGAGGTGAGGCGCGAGGCCATCGAGGCCGAGATCGAGCGCGTCAAGAAGACGGCGATGCTGCAGGCGACCCTTGCCGCATTTCCTGATGCTGAGATCGTCGATGTCCGGCCGATCTCGCAAAACGATGACGAGAGTGCCGCGGGCTAGTGGCCCGTCGCGCCAAAATCGAGGGACGGAGACGGCCGCTGGCGACTATGGCGCGACATGAGGGTCACTCGGACAATCATCGGCGTGGTGTGGCGTTGATCGCACCTTTGTTGACCCAACACTTGCCGCACCATAGGTCAACAAAGGCGCGACACCACACGAGCACGGGCAGCGACCAAGCAACGAGGATCAGACCGACATGAACATCATGCAAATGATGAAACAGGCGCAGCAGCTCCAGTCCAAGATGGAGGCGATGCAGGCCGAGCTCGAGAGCCTCGAGGTCGAGGGCCAGTCCGGCGGTGGCCTCGTCCGCGTGACGCTGTCCGGCAAGATGACTCTGAAGTCCATCAAGATCGACCCGAGCCTGCTCAAGCCGGAAGAAGGCGAAATCCTCGAGGATCTCATTCTCGCCGCCCATCAGGATGCCAAGGGCAAAGCCGAGCGGGCCATGCAGGAGAGGATGCAGGAAGTGACCGGCGGGTTGCCGCTGCCACCCGGCCTGAAGCTGTTCTAGGCCCCTCCAATAGCGATTGAATCCATCGCGATCTGGCTTGCCAATCAGGCCGAGGACAGGTCCTCGGCACGACGAGGGCGCGGGTGGAGGTAAGAAAGATCACGCGCTTCTGAACTCGGATCACGTCCCGGCGAGGCGGCCTTGGCGGTTACGCGGTACGTCCCATTTCTTGAGCAACGGCGGCGGTTTCCCGGCGCCCACAATCAAGAAAGGAAAAGACCATGAGAACCATCGCGATGATCATGACTATCGCCGCTGGCCTCGGCACATTCGCCCTTTCGGCAGCCGCCGAGAACGCGACGAAGGAGGCACGTCTGCGCCCAGCCCCTGTGGCCCAGGCAGTGATGCCCGCCAGCGCCTCGACGACAACGCTCAGCGGATTCCTGGCCAATAACGCGGGCGCCGGCAAACAGCCGGCTTGGGTCGTCTACGGCTCGACACGGCAGTAGTCGGTTCCCCGCAGGCCGCATCCTCTCCCGGCCGCGCGTCTGCGCGGCGGGGAGAGCCCTCAGGCACCTCCGGTGGCGGTCAGGCTATAGCCGCCACCCGGACGCTGAGCCAGCCGCTGAGCAAGGAACGGCAGCAGGGCCTCGAGCTCCGTCCGCAGCGTCCATGGCGGATTGATGACGGCGAGGCCGGAGCCGTTGAGGCCACGCGCCTCGACGTCCGGGCGAACCGTCACCTCGGCAACGAGAGCCTTGAGGGACTTTCGCGCGCCGATGGCCTGATGGACGGCCCTGTGCTCGCTCGAGGCCTTGATCGGATACCAGAGCAGCACGATGCCGGTCGCAAAGCGCGCCATCGCCTCGTCGATTGCGGTGATCGCCTTCGCCAACTCGTCCGGCTGCTCATAGGGCGGGTCGATCAGCACGACGCCGCGTCGTTCGGGCGGCGGCAAGAGCGCCTTGACCGCGATCCAGGCATCGAGACTCATCACCTTGACGGCCCTGTCGCGACCGAGCTCCGCCTCCAGCGCTGCACGATCCGCCGGATGCAGCTCGTTGACAACGAGGCGATCGTCCGGCCGCATCAGCAGGCGCGCGACCAGCGGCGAGCCCGGATAGACATCGATGCGGCCCGGCCCATTCAACGCACGGACGCCGTCGAGATAGGGCGCAAGAATGGCTTCGATGCCATCAGGCAATGGCGCCGCGTCCGACCCGATCAGCCGGCCGATGCCGCCCTGCCATTCACCGGTCTTGCCGGCCTCGACCCCCGTCAGATCATAGCGGCCGATGCCGGCATGGACATCGATGACGCGAAAGGGCTGTGGCTTGCGCTTGAGATAGGTCAGGATCGAGGCCAGGACGGCGTGCTTCAGCACGTCGCCGAAGTTGCCGGCATGGTAGGCATGGCGGTAGTTCAAGCCGACCTCGGTGCCACCGGCCGCTTCCAGCCCTCCGGATCGAACGCGGCCGGAAAGTCATCGGTCTCGATTCCGTCCTTGCCCGGCGTCTTGGTGCGCCCCGCCTCGAGGCCGATGGCATAGAGATCGCGGAGGTTCTTCGCCGAGCCATTGTCGAGCTGTCTCAGACGCTCGAGGATCAGAGGCAGACGCATGCCATCCAACAGGCCGAGGTTCAGGGCGCGGGTCACATCGTCCGCTTCGAGGCTCGCATCGAAGCGCTGGAACACCAGGCTCTCGCCCATGGTTAGGCTCTCGCCCGCCTGATCGCCGAGCTCGGAGTTGATGGTCCAGGGCTTTCTCGGCTCCGACAGCGCCTGCATGACCATGAGGGCGCTGAGCGAGGAATCCTGCACCATGCTTGCGGCGACGTCACGCGCCTTCATCAGATTCGACTTCCGCATGAAGGCCGCCGGATCGTGCCGCATGCGCCACCAGCCCGTGCCGAGCGAGATCATCAGCATCTTGTCCCGCTCGAGCGCCCAGCAGAACCCATAGGCCGGCAGTGTCGCCGTCAGAATGGCCTGGACCGTGGGCGTGTTGTGGCCGCCCATGGCGCCGTCGACGAACAACCCGACCTGACGCGGGAACTTGCCGCCCTCATTGACGACGATCAGCGCCGGATCGAAATAGTAGGGCGCGGCCGTCGAGGCGCGGATCACGGTCCTGAGCTCGTAATCGCGATTGGCTTTGAAGCTGTCGTCCTCGCTCACCCAATATTTGGATTGGGGGTTGTTGGTGAGGATCCAGGGACTGCCTGTGTCGATCCGCTTGCAACAGATCATGAGGCCGGTCTCGAGTCTGTCGGAACCGAGCGTCATCGTGCCGAAGACGGATTTGAGATGCCGCTCGAGCGCGGTCGCATCGAAGCGGGCGCGAAGAATGCCCAGCCCCTTCGGCGTCCTGAAGACGTCCGGTGCCATCCGGAAATAGTGGTTCTTGACCTCGTTGACCGACATGCCCATGGCGAGGCCCGAGGCGATGATAGCACCGGTCGAGGTGCCGGCGATGAGGTCGAAATAGTGCGAGAGGCGGAACCGCACCGGCTCGGGGGCAAGCGGCGCCAGTACCTCTTCGAGCCGTTCCAGAAGCCCGAGCGTGATCATGCCGCGCACGCCGCCGCCGTCGAGGGTCAGGATGCGCTTGCGATCGCCTGGCTGATAGGCCAGATGCCGCTCGAGCGGGCTCTCGTAGACGGTCCCGGTGATGACGGCGGCGCTGTCGGGCATGTTCATGTCGGCATCGCATCCTGGGCGGCGAGGATCTCGCGCATGCGCGCCTCGAGATCGCGGTAGTGGTCAATCAGCCCCTCCGGCCCGAAGCTGGCGATCGGCGACGGGGTATAGCCGAAGGTGACGCCGATGCAGGGGATGCCGGCCCGCTTGGCCGTCATGACATCGACCTCGCTATCTCCCACCATGAAGGCGCGATCGAGGTTGCCGTCGGCCAGAATGATGGTGCCGATGAGATGGCCGGGATCGGGCTTGTAGACGGGCAGCGTATCGCGGCCGACGATGGCCGAGAACAGGCGGTCCATCCTGAGCTCCTTCAGGAGCTTGCGGGAGAGCGCCTCACGCTTGTTCGTGCATACGGCGAGCTTGGTGCCGCGCCGGGCGAGACCGGTCAGGACGTCGACCACATCGGGAAACGGCCGGCTCTCGACGGCGATATTCGCCGCATAATAGTCCAGGAACTGGGCTAGCAGGCCGTCGATCGCAGCGTCGTCGAGGCTCCGGCCGGCCAGCGCCAGAGCGTGCACGATCATGGCCCGCGCGCCGTGGCTGACGGTTGCGCGGATATGCTCGCCCGGAGCCTCGGAGGCGCCGATCGAGCGCATGACGTGATTGGTCGCCCGGATGAGGTCCGGAGCCGTGTCGACGAGCGTCCCGTCGAGGTCGAGCACCAAGGTGAAGTTCTTCATCAGTTCGTTCCGGGACCCAAGGGAGGCGAGGAATATAGCGGCTCGATCGCTGACTGTCAGGTCCGGAAGTGCGTCCGGCGGAGCCCGCATGGCTGGAGCGCCCGGAGCCGCTTGCCGGCTCCCTTGAGATTGCCGCCGGGGTCACTATGATGGCGCCAATTCCTCACCCGAACGATCCCCGAGAAGGAGCACGACCCATGGACCAGCGCGTCGACAATCTCATTCGCGAGCGGTGCTACGTCGACGGCCAATGGGTCGGCGAGCCGAAGCTCTCCGTCACGAACCCGGCGACAGGCGCCGAAATCGCCAAGGTGCCGCTGACCGATGCCGCCGGCACGCGGAAGGCCATCGAGGCCGCCGAGGCAGCCTTCAAGTCCTGGAGCAAGACCACCGCCAAGGAGCGCTCGAACCTGCTCCGCAAGTGGTACAACCTGATCATCGACAACGCCGACAAGATCGCCGCCATCATGACTGCGGAGCAGGGCAAGCCTCTTGCCGAGGCCAAGGGCGAGGTCGTCTATGCGGCGAACTTCATCGAGTTCTTCGCCGAGGAGGCAAAGCGGATCTACGGCGAGACCATCCCGACCTTCAAGGCGGACGCCCGTGTCGTCGTCATCAAGCAGCCGATCGGCGTCGTCGCCGCGATCACCCCCTGGAACTTTCCGGCGGCGATGATCACCCGCAAGGCCGGTCCAGCGCTCGCCGTCGGCTGCACGGTCGTCTGCAAGCCGGCGTCCGAGACTCCGTTGACGGCTTTGGCCCTCGCCGAGCTCGCCCATCAGGCCGGCATTCCGAAAGGCGTCTTCAACGTCATCACCGGCAAGGCCTCGGTCGTCGGCGGGGAGCTCACCTCGAGCCCGATCGTCAAGATGCTCACCTTCACCGGCTCGACGGAGATCGGCAAGATTCTGATCGAGCAGTGCGCCAAGACCGTCAAGAAGGTCGGCATGGAGCTCGGCGGCAACGCGCCCTTCATCGTCTTCGACGACGCCGACCTCGAGAAGGCCGTGCAGGGCGCAATGATGTCGAAGTTCCGCAATGCCGGCCAGACCTGTGTTTGCGCCAATCGCATCTACGTTCAGGACAAGGTCTACGACAAGTTCGCCGAGATGCTCGCCGCCGAGACGGCCAAGCTCAAGGTCGGCGATGGTTCGGCCGCCGGCATCACGACGGGCCCGCTCATCAACAAGGCGGCCGTCGACAAGGTCGAGGAGCACATTCAGGACGCTCTCGCCAAGGGAGCCAAGGTCGTGTCCGGCGGCAAGGCCCATGAGCTCGGCGGCAACTTCTTCCAGCCGACGGTGCTCGCCAACGTGACGCCGAAGATGAAGATCTCCGTCGAGGAGACCTTCGGACCCGTCGCCCCCCTCTTCCGCTTCAAGACCGACGAGGAGGTGATCGGGCTCGCCAACGCCACCGAGTTCGGCCTCGCCTCCTATTTCTACTCGCGCGACATCGGCCGCGTCTGGCGGATTGCCGAGGCGCTAGAATACGGCATCGTCGGCATCAACGAGGGCATCATCTCCTCCGAGATCGTCCCCTTCGGCGGCGTAAAGGAATCCGGCCTCGGCCGCGAGGGCTCGCATCACGGCGTCGAGGAGTTCCTCGAGATGAAGTACATGCTGATGGGAGGCATCTGACAGAGCGCCAATGGCGAGTGGGGAGCGGCGAATGGGGAAAACCAGCAAGCGACCCAGAATGCCCGCCGCTCGCCCTTCGCCGTCCCGCCGCCCGGCCTTCGAGCGCGCACTCGCCTTCCTCGACGCCGTGCCGCTGGTCGACGGGCACAACGACATGCCCTGGGTGATCCGCGAGGATCGGAGCGCCAAGGGTGACGTCGCGCGCTATGGCGCCGACCGGGTCCACCAGGAGACCGATACGGATCTGGTTCGTCTCAAGGATGGCAAGGTCGCCGCGCAGTGGCTCGCGGCCTACATTCCGAGCGACATCGCCCATCCCGGACGCACCGTGCTCGAGCAGATCGACATCGTGCACCAGATCTGGGACCAGCACAGCGAACTCGTCCTTGCGGCGCAGGCACCCGGCGACGTCGCCAAGGCGCGGCGCCTCGGTAAGATCGCGATCTTTCTTGCGATCGAAGGCGGCGTCGGCCTCGAGAACGCGCTTGCGCCATTGCGGGTCTGGCACGCCGCGGGCGCTCGCCTGATGACGCTCTGCCACAATGACTCGCTCGACTGGATCGACTCGGCGACCGATACGGCCCGAAACGGCGGCCTGACGAAGTTCGGCCGCGCCATCGTCGAGGAGCTGAACCGGCTCGGCATGATCGTCGATTGCGCACATGTCGCGCCCCACGCCATGCATCACGTGCTCGATGCGACCCGCGCGCCGATCGTCTGGTCGCATGGAAATGCCATGGCCCTCTGCGCCCACCGGCGCAATGTTCCCGACGACGTGCTCGACCGCGTGCCCAAGAATGGCGGCCTCGTCATGGCGACCTTCATTCCCTCCTTCCTCAAGCCGGCGCGGCTCGAGTGGGAACAGCAATTCCAGAAGAATGGGCTCCTGGATTTCCACGCCATGACGCTCGCCCATCAGGCGGCGGCCCGCTCGCCCGCACCACGAGCGACGGTTGCCGACGTCGCCGATCACATCGAGTACATCGCCAATCGGATCGGTGTCGACCATGTCGGGATCGGCTCGGACTATTTCGGATCGGGCCAGGATGTGCCGGAGGGGCTGGAGAACGTGTCCTGCTTCCCGAACCTCTTCGCCGAGCTCATCGGCCGCGGCTGGAGCGACAAGGATCTCTCCAAGCTGGCGAGCGGAAATTTCCTACGGGTCTTCCGCAAGGTCGATGCCATAGGCCGGACGTTGCGCAAGACCGAGAGCCCGCGAACCGGCCAGATCGGCGACTACGACCGGCCAGAGTCGCATTAGCCTTGCGCTGCCGGGCAGCGTAGACTGGCGCGGAGAGTGGCGAGCTGAAGGGCTGACCGGTCGTCGCCCTCCTCATTGAGTTTCCGGGGCAAGTGGGGCGATCGCCGGTCGCTCCGACACGGGGCAAGCCCCGATCGATCTTGAAAGGACATCCACCATGACCAGCGACGCTCTCAAGGCCGCGGCCGCCGCCGAGGCCATCGCGCTCGTCGAAAGCGGCATGAAGCTCGGTCTCGGCACCGGCTCGACGGCCAAGCACTTCGTCGATCTCCTCGGTGCCCGCGTCAAGGACGGGCTCGACGTCGTCTGCGTCGCCACCTCCCGGCGGACGGAAACGCAGGCCAAGGGGCTCGGCATCCGCGTGGTCACGCTCGACGAGGAGCCCTATCTGGACCTCACCGTCGACGGCGCCGACGAGATCGACGGTGAGCTCCGCCTCATCAAGGGCGGTGGCGGTGCCCTGCTCCGCGAGAAGATCGTGGCCGCCGCCTCCGAGCGCATGGTGGTCATCGCCGACACATCCAAGCGGGTTAAGACGCTCGGCAAGTTTCCCTTGCCGGTGGAGATCGTGACGTTCGGCCTCGTCTCGACCATCTCGATGATCGAGGCCCTGGCCGCAGAAGCCGGCTGCAAGGGCCCGGTTCTCATTCGCAAGCAGGATGACGGCTCGCCCTTCGTCACCGACAACGGCAACCGCATCGTCGATTGCAGCTTCGACGAGATCGACGATCCGGAGGAGCTTGCCGATGCCCTGAGCCTGGTGCCGGGCGTCGTCGAGCACGGGCTCTTTCTCGGCTATTGCGACCTTGCCTTTCTCGCCGGCCCGGACGGTGTCGAGCGCCTCGAATCCGAGATCGACCTCTAAGCACCCCACCGAGAGGCACGCATGGCTGAGTTCGACTACGACCTGTTCGTCATCGGCGCCGGATCGGGCGGCGTCCGGGCAGCTCGCATTGCGGCCGGATACGGCGCCAAGGTCGCCGTTGCCGAGGAGTACAGGGTCGGTGGCACCTGCGTCATTCGTGGCTGCGTGCCGAAGAAACTTCTGGTCTATGCGAGCCGGGTTCCTGACGAGATCGAAGAGGCAGCGGGCTATGGCTGGACGATCGGCGAGGGCCGCTTCGACTGGGCGACGCTCATCGCCAACAAGGACCGGGAGATCGCCCGGCTCGAGGCCATCTACACGAGGAACCTGGTCAATGCCGGCGTCGCCATCTACGAATGCCGCGCCACGCTGCTCGGACCGAATACGATCGAGCTCACCTCCGACGGCCGGCGCATCACGGCCCGGCACATTCTCATCGCCACCGGCGCCCATCCGAACGTCGACACCACGCTCCCCGGCGTGCAGCATGTCATCACGTCGAACGAGTTCTTTCATCTCCCGCGCCTGCCCGAGCGGGTTGTCGTCGCGGGCGGAGGCTACATCGCCGTCGAGCTTGCCGGCATCCTCAACGGCCTCGGCTCCAAGGTGACGATTCTCTACCGCGGCGAGGAGATCCTCCGCGGCTTCGACGACGATCTGCGCACCGGTCTGCACCAGGCCTACGAAGCGCGCGGTATTCGCGTGCTGTGTGGCGAGGTCTTCCGCAGCGTCGAAAAAACGGCGAACGGCCTCGTCGGCATGACGACGGGCGGTCACCGCCTCGAAGCCGATCAGATCCTCTTCGCCATCGGCCGCAACCCCAACATTCGAGGTCTCGGGCTCGAGGCGGCTGGCGTCGCCGTGGATGCCGAAGGGGCTGTCGTCGTCGACACCTACTCGCAGACGAGCACCCCGTCCGTCTACGCCGTCGGCGATGTCACGAACCGGGCCAACCTGACGCCGGTCGCCATCCGCGAGGGGCATGCCTTCGCCGACACCGTGTTCGGCGGCAAGCCGACAGCGGTCGACCATTCGCTCATTCCGACCGGAGTCTTCTCGACACCGGAAATCGGAACCGTCGGTTTGACGGAGGACCAGGCGCGTCGCCACCTCGGCGCCGTCGACATCTACAAGACGAGCTTCCGGGCGATGAAGCTGACGTTGACCGACAAAACCGAGAAAATGCTGATGAAACTGGTGGTCGATCCGGCGACGGACAAGGTTCTGGGTGCCCATATCCTCGGTCCCGACGCCGCCGAGATGGCGCAGATTCTCGGGATCCCGATCGGCATGGGGGCGACCAAGGCGGACTTCGACCGGACGATGGCGCTGCATCCGAGCGCCGCCGAGGAGCTGGTGACGCTCAGGACGAAATGGCAGGGCGGTTGACGCTCGAGCGGTGCGCCACGACCGGCGCTACATCAGCGAGGCGAGCGCCACGCTGACCGTGCCGACGCCGGGCTCCAGAATGTGCCGCGTCGACTTCTGCGGCATGGCCCGACCCGAGCGCGCTGCGGCGATGACGTCGTCGGGCGTGTATGTTTCGCCATTCCAAGATGTCAGCGTGAGACGCGGATCGTTGTAGGTCAGCACGACGGCGGGCAGTCGCTTCAGGCCCAGACGTTGCGCCACCGTCCAGCGGTGATGCCCATCCATGATGGCGCCGACCGTTGCCTCGACGAGGATCGGCACGCGCCAGAACCCGTCCGCAAGGATTTTGCCGATCAGTTTGTCGACGCGACTGTCGTGCACGAGCTCGGTCGGCCTCAGGCGGTCCGCGTCAACCAATACCGCGGCATAGCTCCCGGCCCGGAAGAAAATCTCCCTGGGCGCCGAGAGGACACTGGAATGCTCAGTCATGGGACGCAACGCCCTCCGGTCATCCGGCAGACCACCCTAGGTGCCAAACTCGCCACGATGATAGAGCCAAGGTTGCAAAGAGTTCGTAACTGGCTCTCCGGACGGCCTGCACTTTCGTGCCTCGGCGCGAAATCCCGACGCGAGCGTAAATCAAGTGTGAAAGCTGGGAGCCGCGGAGCTGCCATGAGGGGTGCGGGGTGGCGCGGCCATACCCAGCCGTGGCAATGATCTCGCAACCATGTCCCAGCAGGCGCACTCCCAAGACAGCGGCCCGGCCGTGATGCCGAATGATGCAGCCCGCGGGCGGCCAAGGGCCGCTTCGCCGCCCTTCCTGCTGCTGGTTGCACTCACCTCCGCCAGCCCGTTCGCGCTCAACGCCATGACGCCGGCATTGCCGAGGATGGCGGACGCTCTGGCCGTGCCGTTTGCCGTCATCCAGCTCGTGCTGACTGTGGCACTCCTGGCGTTCGGACTGGCCCAGCTCGTCGCCGGTCCGCTCTCCGACCGGTTCGGTCGCCGGTCGCTCGTCATCGCCGGTCTCACCGTGTTCGCCGGCGGCAGCCTCGTCTCTGCCCTCTCGACCTCGGCGACCGTGCTCATCATCGGCCGGGCGTTGCAGGCCGGCGGCGGCGCCACGGCCTTCGTGCTGACGCGAACGATCGTCTACGACACGCACGAGCGCGACGCGGCGACGGCGAAGATCAGCTACATGGTGATGGCGATGATCCTGGCGCCGCTCGTGGGCACGTTGGCCGGGGGTTATCTCGTCGACTATGCCGGCTGGCGCTCCATCTTCTGGCTCATCGCCGCCTTTGGCACGGCCCTGGCGCTCCTCGCCAGCATCAAGCTCGCCGAGACGAACGCCTATCTCGGCACGCCCCGAACGCTCGGACGGATTCTGCTCGAGGCCCGAGAGCTGCTGACACTTCCCGAGTTCTGGGGCTACTCGGGGGCAGCGGCCTTCGCCTCCGGCATGTTCTTCGCCTTTCTGGGCGTCGCGCCATTCATCTTCGAAAAGATCATGGGCGAGCCGCCATCGAGCTTCGTCAACTACTTCGTGCTGATGTCGGCGGGCTACATGGCGGGCAACTTCCTTTCGGCGCGGCTCGCCGCCCGGCTCGGACCGGTTCGCATGATCGGCCTCGGCAGCGTGCTGGCGGGCATCGGCATCGTGCTCTTCTGGCTGATGTCGGGCATCAACCAGCCGATCGCGCTGTTCCTGCCGATGATGTTCGTCACCTGCTCGAACGGCCTCGTTCTGCCGAGTGCCACCGTCGGCGCGATGGCGCTCCGGCCTACACTCTCGGGCACCGCCTCGGGTGTCGGCGGCATGCTGCAGATGATCGTCGCCGCCCTGACCACAACGGTGATCGGCGCCTTCCTGTCGACGACCAGCCTGCCGATGCTGACTGCTCTCACGGTCTGCTGGCTCGCCTCGATCCTCTGCCTCCTGCTGGTCGCCCGGCGGGCGCGGCTCGACGCCGCATGAGGCCCTGCCCATCGACGCCATAGCCGCGCTAGACTGCGCCTGACACTCGTGACCGGAGCACATCTCATGGCAAACACGCCCGACAAGTTTCCGCCCGAGCGGATGATGGATACGCTCTACTGGTGGGGCGTGCCGACACTGTTCCGCGCTCCACTCGATCCGGACCCGAGGAATTGTGATATCGCCCTCGTCGGCGTCCCGCATTCCTCCGGCAACGGCACGACCGAGCGCGATCAGCATCTGGGGCCCCGCGCCGTCCGGAACGTGTCGGCGCACAACCGGCGCATGCACAATCATTTTGGCTTCGATCCCTGGACGACGGCGCGCATCAATGATCTGGGCGACGTGCCCTTTCCCGAGGCCATGGACAACGAGGCCTGTATCGATCGCATGCAGAGCTTCTACGCCGCGCTCGCCGCGGCCGGTACGCCGGCCGTGTCGATCGGCGGTGATCATGCCGTGACCGGCGGCATTCTGCTCGGCCTTGCCGGCAAGGGCTCGAAGCTCACGAACGGGAAGCCGGTTGCACTGCTGCATCTCGATGCACACACCGACTGCTTCGACAACCTCGATCACTGGCTCGGCGCCAAGCGATCGGCCGCGCATTGGGCGAGCTACCTCGTCCACGAGGGTCGGATCGACGCCTCCAAGAGCGTGCAGATCGGCATGCGCGGCAACACGCGCACACTCGACTGGCTCGAAGGTTCGCGCCGGCACGGCTACGAGGTGATCGACATCGACCGCTATCGTGAACTCGGGCCCGAGCGCTCTATCGACATCATCCAGAAGCGTTTGGGCGATAGCCCCGTCTACATCACCTTCGACCTCGACTGCCTCGACCCGACGATTGCGCCGGCCGTCTCCAATCTCGAGGCGGGCGTCGAGGGCTTCCGGATGAACGAGGCTATCCGGCTGCTCCGCGCCGCGCGCGGCCTCAATGTGGTCGGCGGCGATGTCGTCTGCCTGATGCCGACCAAGGATCAGCGCAACAACATCACGGCCATGGTGGCGGCCGCGATCATGTTCGAGATGATCGGGCTGATCGCCGATCGCATGCGGAAGGCATGAAGTACGATGACTGATAGCATCGGCACGCTTGCCAACTGGCGCACGCCCCCCTTCAACCGGCAGAGCTTCACGCGCGTCCGGGAGCTGATCCCGACGGCCAATATCGCCGCAGCCCCTCTGTTCGCCTCGCCGCTCCCCCGACGCTATCGTGACTTCTCGAGCCTGTCGTTCCAGGCGCCCGGCGGCCCGGAGCTCGCACTGGCGCACTATCTGGAGACATCCGCGGCCGACGCCCTCGTCGTGCTTCAGCGCGGCAAGATCGTCTACGACTGGTACCGGACAGCGGAGACTGGGACACAGCCGCACGTCGTCTTCTCGGTGTCGAAGTCTTTGACGGCGCTGCTCGCTGGCATTCTGGTCGCTGACGGCGTGCTCGATGCCGATGCCCCCATCACCAGATACGTGCCTGAAGTCGGAGACTCGGCCTATGCCGATGCGACGGTGCGCCATCTCCTCGACATGACGGTCTCGATCAATTTCACCGAGGACTATCTCAATCCGGACCAGACGTTCCTCCGATACCGAGCGGCAACCGGATGGAATTTTCGCACCGCCGGCAGCGTCGAGACCTTGCATGACTTCCTCGCCACGCTCCAGAAGGATGCCTATCCGCACGGCGATCGCTTCCGCTACAAGTCGCCGAACTCGGACCTGCTCGGCTGGGTACTCGAGCGCGCCGGGCGGGCCTCGTTCGCTCAAATGTTCTCGGATCGGATCTGGCAGCCGATGGGTGCGGCCTCGGACGCCTATGTCACGGTCGATCCGGCCGGAGCGCCACGGACGGCCGGCGGCATCTGCGTCACCGTCGAGGATCTGGCGCGCGTCGGCGAGATGGTGCGATGCCGAGGATTTGTGAACGGGCGCCAAGTCATTCCCGGCAGTTGGATCGACGATATCACGAGCGGTGGCAACATAGAGCATTGGACGAAGGGCGATCTCACCGGCTTCATCGCCCACTGCCGCTATCGCAGCAAATGGTACAACCACCTCGACAACGGTACGCTGCTCGCCGCCGGCATCCACGGCCAATGGCTCGTCATCGATCCCAAGGCCGACCTCGTGATCGCAAAGCAATCCTCGCAGCCGGAGCCCTCGGGCGATGCGATGGACCACCTGAACCTCGCCGCCTTCGACGCCCTGTCAGCGGAACTGATCTAGACACCGGAACCTTGCCATGCCCGATGTGAAGTCCCTCCCTTATCCGCTGGACCCCCTGAGCGCCGAGGAGATCGCAGCGGCAGTCACCATCGTCCGGCGCGACGGCGGTCTCGATGGGACCGCCTGGGTGGAGACAGTCGCCGTCGCCGAGCCCGAGAAGGCGGTCCTCGAGGACAAAAGCCGACGCTGGCGCAAGGCCGAGATCTGCTTCTACGAGCGCTCGAGTGGCAAGACCTTCGAAGGCATCGTCGATCTGGCCGAGGGAACGCTCGAATCGTGGTCCTACGTCCCCGGTGCCCACGCCCGCATCGTCATCGACGAGTTCAACGACGGTATGACCATCGCCGCCGCCGATCCCGAGGTGCAGGCCGCTCTGCGCAAGCGCGGCATCACAAACTTCGACCGCGTCGTCATCGAGCCCTGGGCCGCCGGTAACTTCGACATCCCGGGCGAGGAAGGTCAGCGCATCGCCTATGGCCATTGCTGGCTCGCCGACGAGGAGGGCGACAACCCCTACGCGCACCCGATCGCCAATCTGCATCCGGTCATCGATCTCCGCGCCCGGAAGGTGCTGCGCGTCGATGATTTCGGCATCGTGCCGGTGCCGCCGGCTCCTGCCAAAATCTCCCGCCGGACGACATTCCGTACCGATCTGAAGCCATTGCACATCACGCAGCCCGAAGGACCGAGCTTCACTGTCGATGGTCACGAGGTCCGCTGGCAGAAGTGGCGCTTCCGCGTCGGCTTCAATGTCCGCGAAGGCCTGGTGCTGCACCAGATCGGCTACGAGGATGGCGGCCGGCTCCGCTCCATCATGCATCGCGCCTCGATGTCGGAGATGGTCGTCCCCTACGGCGATCCAACCGGCGGCAATTTCCGCCGCAATGCCTTCGACACCGGCGAGTACGGCATCGGTCAGTTGCTCGACAGCCTGACGCTTGGCTGCGACTGCCTCGGCCATATCCACTATTTCGACATGGCGACGCACGATTGGTCAGGTGCGTCCAAGGTGGTCAAGAATGCGATTTGCATGCACGAGGAGGACTATGGCCTCCTCTGGAAGTACACGAACTGGCTCAATGGCGAGGTGACGAGTGCGCGCTCGCGACGCCTCGTCGTCTCCTCGATCGCCACCATCGGCAACTACGTCTACGGCTTCTTCTGGTATTTCTATCAGGACGGCTCGATCGGAATCGAGCTCAAGGCCACCGGCATCCCATTCCCGACGGGCATCGCCCCGGGAGATCGCAGCCCCTACGGCGAGACAGTCGCACCCGGCATCACCTCGCACGTGCATCAGCACTGCTTCTCGTTCCGCTTTGACATGGCGATCGACGGCGAGCGCAACGCGGTCCGCGAGGTCGACTGCGAGATGGCGCCGGCAGGATCAGGAAACCCGTATGGCAATGCCGGCAAGGTGATCGTCCGCCCGCTCGAGAGCGAGCTCCAGGCGCAGCGGCCGATGGATCTGGCCCGCTCGCGCTATTGGAAGGTGATCAATCCCTCCGTCAACAATGCGCTCGGCACGCCGGTCGGCTACAAGCTCGTGCCCGGTGTCAACTCGTTCCCGTTCCTCAGGCCGGAGTCACCGGTCGGCAAGCGCGCGGCCTTCATGTTCAATCATTTCTGGGCGACGAAGTATCATCCGAACGAGCTGTTCGCGGCAGGCAAATATCCGAACCAACATGCCGGCGGCGATGGCCTTCCCAAGTGGACCAAGCGCGACGCGAAACTCGAGGGCGAAAGGATCGTTGCCTGGTACACGCTCAACTATCACCATCTGCCGCGGCCGGAGGACTTCCCCGTGCAGCCGGTGGTCTATGCGAACTTCCACTGGATGCCGTCGGGATTCTTCGACAAGAACCCGGCGCTCGACGTGCCGATGTCGAAGGATCAGAAGAGCTGTTGCACGTGACGGGCGCGTCCGGCGAGCCCCGTCAGTCCGCCGATGCGCAGTCTGCGACCCGGGCAACGATCGCCGCATGCTCCGCCGCCGTGAACGCCGGCAGGATCAACGGCTCGACGAACCCGTCGCGACGGGCGGTCAGGACGTATTGCTGCATCGCCTCGTTCGACGGCATCTCGAACACCTGGACGAAGTCATAGGTCCCCATGGTGGCGTAGAAGGCGATCGACCGTCCACCGAGCGCGGCCACGCGCGCTTCGGAGACCTCGCGGCGTCTCGGGCTGTCGCCGAGCTCCGCCAGCCCCTTGGTCGTCAGCCGCATGAGCGAGATATAGGTCGGCATCGCGGAACGCTCCGGCTGGTTACGGCAACGGAGCCCATCGGGCTCCGTTGCAAGCTTCTCAGCATTCGGTCACGGCTTCAACTGCCGGACCGGCGGCGCGCCGCCACGGGTCCGGCGCCGGCGCACTTTCTCTGCCTGGACGCGCTTCGGGCCCTGACAGGCACACGCAGGCCCCTCGATGCTCGACGGCAGGATCGATCCGGGTACCTGGTCAAAGACCGCCTTTGATCTGCTCCCAGTCCTTGTAGAGCTTCTCGGAGAAGCTGTCGGGCTGCGGAATGTAGAAGTGCCCGCCCTTCAGCGTCTCCTCGGGCCCCTTGTCCATGCCGAGCGCGGCGAGTTGCGCCTGATCCACACCCTCATAGGAGGCAGGGTTCGAGTGGCCATAGCCGAAATTGTCAATGCAGTACTTGCCGATCTCCGGATCGAGCATGCCGTCGATCAGGGCATAGGCCTTGTCGAGATTGGGGGCGCTCTTGTTCAGAACCAGGCCACACACCCAGGTCAGCGTTCCCTCTTTCGGCTGCGCGAATTTGACGGGCACGCCTTCCTTCAACAGGTTGGTGGCCGCATCGGCCCAGGTCATGGCCGCGACGATCTCGCCCGAGGCCAATGCCTGCTGTTGCTCGGTATTGTTCGAGGTGTAGAGGCGAATGAGCGGGCGCTGCTTCTTCAGGAGGTCGTTGACCTTCTGATAGGCGGCATCGTCCGTCGCCACCGTGTCGAAAGGCACGCCTGCATAGATCGCGCCGACCCACCAGCTGTCGTCGGCCGAGCCGATCACCGCGATCTTGCCCTTGTTGGCCTCGTCCCAGAGGATCTCCCACGACTCCTCGCCGTTCGGCAGCTTCACGAGATCGGTGCGATAGGTGATGGAGGTGAAGCCCCACTCCCACGGCACCATCCAGACCTGGCCGTCGATATTGGCAGCGGGGAGGTTCTTGAGCTCCGGCAACAGCTTCTCGTAGTTGCTGAGTTTGGAGGTGTCGATCGGCTGCAGCACACCGGCATTTTTCCAGCGCGGCACTTCGCCCGAGCAGGGATGCATCACGTCCGGCACAAAGCCGGCCAGCATCTTCTGCAAACCTTCCTCGGTGTCGCCGTAGGTCGCAAACTGCGGGTCGGCGCCGTACTTCGCCTTGTACTTCGTCTGCAGCTCGGGGATGTCGTAGCCGCCCCAAGTGAAATAGGTGGCCTCGCCCTCGGCCCGGGCCGGCCGGTGCATCATGGGCATCATCGTAAAGCCGAGGCCGAGCGCCCCTGCTGCCTTCAGGAACTCACGCCGGTCTACTCCCTTGCGCAGGAGAGGGATGCGCGAACGTGTATGCATGGCCGTTTCCTCCGTTCATTGGGACCTGTGTCTCGGGCCCGTTGCCTCCACAGCAGCACTCGATTGTGGCGGAGTTTCCATGGCTGGAGCGCCCCGCAGCTGAAAGCAGGCTATACGCGCCCTCGATCGAAGGCAACTCGCTGAACGCTCGTCCAGCCAAAACCGAAGGAGCGACCCACGCTGATCCACCCATCTCCACAATCGCTCCGCGCCCTACCGGCCGTCAGACGGCCCGCCCGGCCCGACCGGCGAACAACGCGGCAAGTCCTGCCCCGACGATCAGCCCGGCCCCAGCGATCGTCGCCGGACCCGGCACCTCCGCCCAGATGAGAAAACCCCAGATCGGGGCCCAGACGAGCGCCGTATACTCGAAGCTTGCGACCAGATTGGCGTCGGCCTCACGATAGCCGTAGGTGAGCCCGGCAATGCCGCCGAACGCCACGACGCCACAGCCGATCATCGTCGCGAGGTCGAGGGCGCTCGGCCAGACCCAGGGCCGGGTCAGAAAGGCGATGCTCGGGTGCGTCGCCTCGGCGAAACCCCAGACGGTTTGGACGATGCCGATGCCGATCGCCGCGCCGAGGAAGAACACCGTATTGTAGAAGGCCATCACGGAGGCTGGCGCCGAGCCGCTGAGGCCGCGCGTCATGACCATGCCGATACTGTAGAGCAGCGCGCAGAACAGGATCAGCAGCGCCGCTGGCTCGAACACCCCGGAACCCGGCCGAAGCATGACGATGACGCCCAGGAATCCGACGATCACCGCCAACCAGGAGAGCCAGCCGATGCGCTCGCCAAGAAACGGTCCCGACAGCACCACAATGATGAGAGGCACGCTCATGTAGAGCGCCACCGCGTCGGTGAACGGCATGGCCGCGAAGCCCAGATAATAGGAAAGGTAGCCGATCAGCAGGAGCACGGCCCTGAGCATGATGAGGCCGATCTTCGGCGGCGCGAGTGCCGTCAAGCCGGGGTCGAGATGGACGAGCAGAAGGAAGAAGGGCAGTGCGGTGGCGCTTCTGATCGTCAGCACCTCGGCGAGCGGGTAGCTGCCGCTCACCCACTTCACGCCGACGTCGTGCAGCGAGAATAGGACAACGCCGATACAGAGATACAGGATGCCACGAAGCGGCCGCTGCGGCCGGATCGGGCTCAAGGCAACTCCGGCATCGCTGGCGGTCGTCATCCCCGGTGCTCCCTGGGACTGGCTAAATCGGCCTCACGCGACGCATCGGCTACGCTCGCCGGCGACCGCTCCGGCAACAGACCCGATCGATAGCGCTGCAGCACGACCTGCAGCAAGAGGCCGACCAGCAACATCCTCAGATAGGACGACCGGGTGGTCCAATCCGGCGGCAGGCGATTGGTGAGTATCTCCGTGAGCGACCAGATCGCCCAGATGCCGAGGGCGCCGACGATGGCACCGCGGTTGTTGCCGCTACCGCCGGCCATCAGCATCACCCAGACGAGAAACGTGACGACCAGCGGCTCGGTCGCCGATGGCGACAGGAAGCGGAACTGGTAGGCGGTCAGCGCCCCTGCCATGCCCATGATCGCCGCGCCGATGACGAATGTCTGTAGCCGGAACCACTCGACGTCCTTGCCGACGGCGCGCGCCGCATCCTCGTTGTCGCGGATGGCCCTGAGTGCCCGGCCCCAGGGGCTGTCGTGAAGTCGCTCAGCCACCCAATAGACCGCGAAGACCACGAGCCAGATCGACCCGAGCAGCACGAAGTCGCTGCTCTGCCCCGTGACGACGCCGTCGAGCGGTCTCGGAATTCGCGAAATGCCGAGACTCCCGTTCGTCAGCCAGGACTCGTTGACGATGATGAGCCTGAGCGTCTCGGCGATACCGATCGAGGCCATGGCGAGATAGTCGCTCTTCAGGCGGATGCAGACCTTGGCGACGAGATAACCTGTGAGGCCGGCGGCCAGCGCGGCGCCCAGAAGGCCCACCGGTGTCGGCAATACGAAGCCACCCACATGGCTCGGCGCCTCGGCCGCCGTCAGAATGGCCCCCGCATAGGCACCGACGGCGAAGAACCCGGCAATTCCGGCGTTGAACAGCCCGCCCATGCCCCACTGCACATTGAGAGCCAGGCACAGGATTGCATAGATGCCACCGGCGATCAGGAAGCCGACGAGATAGAAGAGGAGCCCCGTCCAATGCATCAGGGTCGCCTCCATCCGAAGGCGACCCGCCGATGGCCGGCCGGCGAGGCCAGAACAGACGTCTTGTCCCGTCCAGGGATCGACATCGGGTCAGCCTCCGCTCCGGAAGCGCCCCGGTCCGAGATCGGCGGCGGACCTCAAACCCGGCGCGGCGTCAAGGACATCGGGAATCCGGTTCACCATCTGGGCGACGGTCACGAGGCCCGCATCGTAACCGGCAAGGCGGCACTTGAGCGGCGAGGGGCCGTCGATCTCCCATTCGACGAAGTCCTCCTCGTTCTCGCGGGCGAGGCGGAGGTCGTTGACGGCCGTCACTTCCACACCCCTCCCCGCGACGATCCGCGTGACGGTGCGCGAGCCGAGCGTCATGCCGACGACGAGATCGAAAGCGCCCCGGCGATAGGGTTGCTCCGCGAGGACGGGCTCGATGGTCGACGTGACGCTGTGGACGGGCAGACCGATCGTCTCGACCGCCTGATGCATCAGCACCTGGTAAGGCGTGATGCCGCCGAACCGGCTCATGGCGCTACGGAACTCCTCCGCGCTCATGCCGGCGCCGGCGAGCTCGGCTACACCCGGGCCATGCGGCGAGACGTCGACGAGGCTCCGATTGGTGACCGTCTCGATGCGGTTGCAGGCAGCCGCGAGCACAGCCGGGAGCCACATCCGGAAGGCGTCCTGAAAGCCAGTTCCCAGGAAGACCGCGCCGCTCTTCCGAGCCAGCCGGTCGAGCTCGTCGGCCAGTTCAGGGGAGACGGCTCGGGGATAGGAGGCCTGGAGACCACTGGAGATGACGTGGATTCCGCGCTCCAGAAGCGCGCGATACAACGGCATGTTCTCGGCGAGGCCGTCGCTGACCGAGAATAGCACGACGTCGGCCTCGCTCCCCTCGAGCGCCTCGTCGAGGGTGGGACGCACGACAGGGTCAGGGGAAAGGGCGCAGCCGGCAAGCTCAGAGAGCCGCCGGCCGATCTTGGCGCCAGGCCGGTTGACCGCCGCGGTGACGGGGAACCCCAGTTCGGCACAGAGCCGGGTCGCACCCGACCCCACCACGCCGACGCCGTAGATGAGAACGCCCTTCGGGCTCTTCATGACAGTCTACCTTTGCCGTACCCGCTCGCATCGACCGGATCCCGCGACGCCATCCTCGGACACCACCATCCTTTGCGACGCCTCACAACAACCTCCCCTTGAACAGGCCCTGAGGGCGGAAGATCAGCAGCACGACCATGACGACGAAGGCCACGGCCGTCTTGTAGGACGGCGAGATGAACGCCTGCTCGCCCACCCAGTTGTAGGTCGACAGCTCCTCGGCGAGGCCGATCAGCATGCCGCCGGCCAGCGCACCCATCGGCTTGCCGATGCCGCCGAGGATGGTTGCCGCGAACATCGGCAGGAGCAGATTCCAGCCCATGTTCGGGTGGACATCGGTGTCGAGGCCGGAGATGACGCCCGCGATGGTCGCGAGACTGGCGCCAATGATCCAGGTCCAGCGGACGACGCGCTTCGTATCGAGACCCGCGACGGCGGCGAGCTCCGGCTCGTCGGCCACCGCCCGCATGGCGCGGCCGGTGCGCGAGCGGGTCAGGAAGATATGCAGTGCGACCGCGATGGCGGCGACGATGACGATCGCCTCGGCGTGCAGCAGCGAGACGCGGATCGTGTCGAAGAGCACGAGCGGCGGCGTCACGCCACGAATGTAGACCTGATTGTCGGAGCCCCAGACGATCTGCGCGAGCGAGCGCATCATCAACGCGACGCCGAAGGATGAGATCACGGTGTAGATCGTCGGCAACGAACGGAGCGGCTGATAGCACCAGCGATCGGCGGCGAGCACGGCGGCGACGGCGAGCGCGATGCCGGCCGGCAGCGCCAAGAGCGGATGCAGCCCTGTCACCCAGACGGCCGTCAGCGTCCCATAGGCGCCGATGGTCATGACGTCGCCATGTGCGAAATGCGCAAAGCGCAGGATACCGAACAGCATCGAGATGCCGACCGCACCGAGGGCATAGATGCTGCCGAGCGCCAGCGCCGGCAAGAGGTAGAGGTTCACGAACTCGATCATGCGGCCGGACCTCCCCCGAGGAAGCTCCGGCGCACCGTCTCGTCGACAAGCAGCTCCGCGCCCGATCCCGAGACGAAGTTCCGCCCCGACACGAGGACATGCCCCCGGTCGGCAATTCTCAGTGCCTGTCGTGCATTCTGCTCGACCATCAACACGGTGACTCCCGAGGCCTTGATCTCGACGATGAGATCGAAGATGCGCTCGAGATAGGCGGGCGACAGACCGGCGGTCGGCTCGTCGAGCAGGAGCAGCTTTGGCTCGCTCATCAACGCCCGCCCCATGGCCACCATTTGCCTCTGGCCGCCGGAGAGCTCGCCGGCCGGCTGGCGGAGCTTGGCCTTGAGATCGGGGAAGAGGGAGAGCACGCGTGCCTCCGTCGCCGCCCGGTCCTTCGGCTCGGCGGCATAGGTACCGATATCGAGATTCTCGGCAACCGACAGCGACGGAAAGACGTTGCGGCTTTGCGGCACGGCGGCGATGCCGAGTGGCACCAGCGCCTCCGTCGACAGGCCGATCATGTCCCGACCGTCGAAGCGGATGTGACCCGCCAGGATCCGGGTCAGCGCAAACACGCTCTTGAGCAGTGTCGACTTGCCGGCGCCGTTGGGACCGATGACGACGGCGATCGACCTCGCCTCGACGTCGATCGAGACGTCCTCGATGACCGGCGCGCCGCCATAGCCGGCGGTCAAGCCGGCAATGGACAGCAACGGGCTCATGCGCGACCCTCGTATTTGCCGCCGCCGAAATAGGCCTCGACGACGCGCTCGTCGCGACGGACCTGATCGACCGTGCCGTGCGTCAGGAGCCGGCCCTCGGCCATGACGAAAACCACGTCGCAGAGACGCGAGACATAGTCGAGGTCGTGCTCGATCAGGCAAAAGGTCAGCTTGTCCCGCGTATTGAGCGCCTTGATCTTGTCGGCAAGCTTGCCGAGGAGCGTCCGGTTTATTCCAGCGCCGATCTCGTCCAGCAGTACGATCCGGGGCTGGCGCATCAGCGCGCGGCCGAGCTCCAGGAGCTTCTTCTGGCCGCCAGAGAGATTGCCGGCCTTCTCTCCGGCGACCTGGGTGAGCTCGAGCAGATCGATCGTCTCCCTGGCGCGCTCGAAGGTCATTCGCTCCTCGTCGCGGAACGCCTGCCGACGGAAGACGACGTTGAGAACATTTTCCCCCTTCTCCGAGCTCGCTGAAGCCATCAGGTTCTCGAGTACCGTCAGCCGGGCGAACTCGTGCGGAATTTGGAATGTGCGGGCGAGTCCCAGGCGACTGCGCTCATGCGGCGGCAGGCGGGTGATGTCCCGGCCCTCGAGCAGCACGCGACCGCTCGAGGTCTTGAGCCTGCCGGCGATGACGTTGAACAGCGTCGTCTTGCCGGCGCCGTTTGGCCCGATCAGGCCGGTGATCCGACCGGTCGGGATCTCGAAGCTCACGTCATCGACGGCGATGACGCCACCAAAGCGCATGCTGACGTGATCGAGCCTGATCATGCGCCTGGCTTGTCGAACCTTTCCCGGAACCTCTGGATGACTATGCCAGCAAGCCTCGGCAAAGGGAATGCGGACAGAGCAAGGCCCCGCTCGGGTCCTGGACCGGACCTCCGGCGGGGCCTTGCCGCGAGCTACTGATAGATGCCGACCTGCTTGTACTTGTCGCCGTCGACGACGAACTTGCCGATGTAGCCCAGAACATCGCCCTTGGCGTCGAAGTCGTAGGCCCCGCCGGCGCCGTCGTAATCGATGTCCTTGCCGGCCTTGATCAGCTCCTTGGCCTTGGCCCAGTCGCCGGGTCCGACCTTCTCGCCGGGTGCGGAGGCGACGTCGCGGAGCGCGGCCGCCATCTTGGCCTTGTCGGCGGAGCCGGCCTTCTCGATGGCGAGCATCGTCAGGAAGGTCGCGTCGTAGGTCTGATCGACGAAGGCTTTGTCGGCGCCTTCCTTGAACTCGGCGTTGAAGGCATCGTGCAGCGTCTTCTGGGCCGGGTTGTCGGCAGGCGAGGAGGGAGAGGAGAAGAACGAGGTCTTCAGTGCATCCGCGCCGACCTCCTTGATCAGCGCCTCGTCGCGCAGACCGTCGGTGCCGATGAAGCGCGTGAAGAGACCGCCCTCGATCGCCTGCTTGACGATGGTCGAGCCGGAATCGCCCGCGTAGGCGACGACGACGAGCGCCTCGGCTCCGCCCTTCGAGAGCGTGGCGAGCTCGGAGCGGTAGGAATTCTTCTTCTCCTCGTGCTTCTCGGCGGCGACCACCTCGCCCCCCGCCGCCTTGTAGGCCTCGATGAAGGTGCTGCCGATGCCGACGCCGTAATCGTTGTTGACGTAGGTCACCGCCACTTTCTTGATGCCTTCCTCCAGCACGATCTTGGCGAGCACGGCGCCCTGATAGTTGTCCGACGGCACGATCCGGTAGAACAGGTCATTGTCGGCGAGATCAGTGATGGCGGGAGAGGTTGCCGTCGGCGAGATCATGACGACGCCAGCCGGAATGGCGACGGCGTTGGCGGCGGAGATCGTCGTGCCGGACATGAGCGAGCCCATGATGATCGGTACGCCTTCGACGTTGACGAGCTTGCTCGCCGCATCGACGGCGGTCTGCGCGTTGCCGGTCGTATCGCCGAACACCGGCACAGCCTGACCGTCGAGCAGGCCGCCCTGCTCGTTCACCTGCTTGACGGCGAGGTTCACGGCGTTCTGCAGCGGCGGGATGAAGCTGGCGATCGGCCCGGTGATGTCCATCAGAATGCCGACCTTGGTATCGGCTGCACTCGCCAGTGCCGTCGATGCCAGCAGCACCGCCGTGGCGAGCGACACGATCGATTTTTTCATGTGGTTCCTCCCTTGGGAAAGCCCGGATGTTACCGGGACCGATTGTGGTCGTCCACTCACCAGCGGCCTGCCGAGCCGCGCGTTTCCGCAAAGGGCCGAACGCAATCTATGGCATGGGGCGGCCTAAAGCGGCCTCAGAACGGCCCGGACGGGTGCGGCGTCGAGATCGGCGAGCCGTATTGGCAGGGCGATCAGCTCGTAGTCGCCGGGGGCCACGTGAGCCAGCACCAGGTTCTCGAGGATCCGCATGCCGGCCTCGAGCGCGGCCCGGTGTGCCGGCAGGTCCTTCGACGTCTCCGGATCGATCGAGGGCATGTCGATGCCGACGAGCACGACTCCCTTGTGGGCGAGATGCCCGATCAGCGTCGCCGAGAGCGCGCGAAATCCCGATGGCCAGACATTCGGATCGGACGCCTCGGCGAGACGCAGCAACACGCGCGGCGGCACGCCGTCGAGCTCGGCGTCGATGTCATCCGGCAGGCAGAGTGCGCCCCCGCCTCTGGCATCGATCACCCGGCACGGGCCGATGAAGGCATCGAGCTCGAGCCCGCCGATCGCCTCTCCGTCCTCGGCATAGTGCAGCGGCGCGTCGGCATGCGTGCCGGAGTGGGTCGACATGGTGACGCGCGCGACGTTGACCGGACAGCCGGGCCCGATGGCAAAGTGCCGGGACTCTGCGTAGACCGTGTCGCCCGGAAAGCCGGCGACACCCGGCCGGACCGGCTGCGAGATGTCGATCAGCCGGCTCATGTCACGGCCGATCTCAACCGGAATTCCGGCCTTTCCCAAAGTCTCCCGGCCATCACCTTCTCGAGGATGACGGCCGCATCGAAGACGTCGACGAAGCGGGTATAGAGCGGTGTCAGGCCGAACCGGATCTTGTCCGGCGCCCGGAAGTCGCCGACGACGCCATGGGCGATCAGCGCCTGCATGACGGCGTAGCCCTCGGGGCAATGGAAGGATACCTGCGAGCCCCGCCGATCGAGATCGCGCGGCCCGGCGAGCGTCAGGCCGAAGCCGCCGCAGCGCCACTCGATCTCGCCGATGAAGATCCCGGCGAGCCTCTGCGCCTTGGCATAGAGTGCCCCCATGTCGACACGGTCATAGGCATCGAGCGCGGCGTCGAGTGCGATCATGGAGAGCATCGGCTGGGTGCCGCACTGCTGGCGGGTGATGCCAGCGGCCGGACGGTAGCGCGTCGTGAAGGCGAACGGCTCGGCATGGCCCCACCAGCCCGAGAGCGGCGATGCGAGCGCCTCCTGCAGATCACGCCGGACATAGAGGAACGCCGGAGCACCCGGCCCGCCGTTCAGATATTTGTAGGTACAGCCGACCGCGAGATCGGCGCCGGCCGCCTCGAGATCGACCGGGATGGCGCCGGCGCTGTGGGCGAGGTCCCAGAGCACAAGGGCGCCGGCCTCGTGCGCGCGCCGGGTGATGTCGCGCATGTCGTGGCGGCGGCCGGTCGCGTAGTCCACCTCGGTCAGCATGACCAGCGCCACCGACTCGTCGATGGCCGAAGCCACGGCTTCCGGGGCGACGAGCTTCAGCTCGTGCTGGCCGGTCATGCCGAGGACGCCCTCGGCGATGTAGAGGTCGGTCGGGAAGTTGCCGGTGTCCGACAGGATGATCCGCCGGCCGGGCCTGAGCCGCAGCGCCGCCGCGACGAGCTTGAAGAGGTTGACCGAGATGGTGTCGGCGGTGACGACCGTCCCGGCCGGGGCGCCGATCAGCGTGCCGATACGATCGCCGATCCGGCCCGGAAGGGTGAACCAGTCGTGCTTGTTCCAGGAGGTGATGAGGTCCGCTCCCCATTGCTCCCGGACCGCCGCCCCGACGCGCTCGGCCACGCCCTTGGGCAGGCACCCGAGCGAGTTGCCGTCGAGATAGATGATGCCATCTGGCAGCTCGAACTCTGCGCGCTTCGACGCAAGAGGATCGTCGCGATCGAGGGCGAGGCAGTGGGAGCGTGTGACCGGCGTGGCCGGCGCGGTGATCGTGGAGACTGTCATGCGGCGAGGGTATCGCAAGGCGGGCGGGTGTGCACGTGGGGGGTGGTGGGATGGTCATGGCGGGATATGGGGTATTTGACCCGAGGCGGACCTATCGGTTCAGTATCAAAAGACTCTGACGCGGCCGCAAGTTACCGACCAATGCAACATGCTGACAAGCTGCACGGCATTCGCTACCGTGCCGCGGGGAGCATACTGACTTGAGGGGAGATATCATGAGCAACAAGATTGAGGGGGCGAGCGATCCTGCCAAATCTGCCGATTCTTACCACCGCCTTTTCCGGCGATTGAACGAGATATCTTCTGTCGAGGATTTCAGAAGGTGTTGCCGGGCCTTGCTACTTCAGCAAGGAGACACGTTTCGTGTTCTGGGCAGGCGAAGCCGAGATGGCGCCAATGGCAGAGCTCGGCACAGCTCTCTGATGATCTCTTGAACATGATCGCAGACGCGCTTTAGCATCTCTTGATGCTCGCCTTCTCCATAGCTGAGCCTCCTTAGGAATTACGGGCCGGCAAGCCAACGACTGGACGACAAACGCCCGCATGAAATTGCAGTACAATCTTCATAGAGAGGGGCGATTCACACGTCATTGCAGTCAATCGCACCGGAAAATGGCGCCATCGATCCTGGATTGCGCCCACATGTCGGGCAGGCCCCATGCCATGATTTTGCGCACGGCATGGCGGATTTCAGACACTGTTACCGCACGGACGGCAGCCTCAACACCGCAAAACGACACCTGTTATGGCTAGGCATCAGCACATCGGCTGCTCTGCTCCTCGGCTGGATGCTGCGCGACACGCTTCAGTTTCCGCTGTCCAGCAAGCAATTTGCGGACAATTGGCTTGGGGCGGCTCTAATCAGCTGGCCATCTGCTGACATGGGTTTGCATTCTTCGAAGCAAAGCGTAGGGACGACATTCATCGCCATCTGGCACAGATCAAGGCAGGCGAAATCATGCCATTCGCTCGGGATTGGTTCTTTCAATCTTCATTTGTATGCGCACTTCGGTATCGCGCTCGCATTGATGTCTCAGTACGAAGGTCTGCCGAAAGCTGCAGCGCTTGTTTGGTCGGAACGTCCCATCGAACATTTCGAGCGTTGGTTTCGACGAACATGCCGGACCTTGCTAGCGCCAGCACCGCGGTCGAGCGCTTCGAATGATCTTATCGAGCGACATTGTGGGTTTAGGCCGCTATTACCGCCGTGATCTTTATGCCCCAAACATGGTATCCAGAACAAACGGATTGTGGTGATGTGACTTTCTACTGGTGCGGATCGTCGTAGTCAGTAAGCCGGAGTGGACTGTTCGGATGGGGATGGTGGGCATTGACACATTTCTTGGTATCTTCCTAAGCGTATTGAAAGTTGCCGCCATCGCGCTTGTTGCTTATCAGGCTTGTTTCCACTGATCAGCTGAAGATCGTCTATTTTTCTCCAGACGGAGTGGGCGGAATGAAGTTCCTCATGAGCATCACCGTTGTTTGGGCTGTTTGTCATCGCAGGCGTCTATTTGCACTGGAACTTGCCTCGAGTACCGCTGATGCAGCTCTTCATCATCTATTTGGCGCTTGTTCTCGCGATGACGCCGCTATTGTTTTGCCACGCGAGAGCCTGACTATGGCATTGCCACCCCATCTGTGAACCTCCGGCCAGAGTGTTTCTCGCACTGTTCGCAATCAATGAGATTCGGAATTGGACCGTGTCGGCATGGAGTTGGGACCTTCTCAATAGTCCATTCTTCCTCTGGCAGGGCAGCTTTGTCTTGCACATTGGTCAGTTCTTGTTCGTGAGGGTGGCGGCAACAGGTTCTCGATCGCACCGGTCCACGAGCAGGTAGATTGACAGCACAAATGACCAGCCGCCGCCCCGATCCCAGGCTTCTTTCCATCGATTGCGCGGATCTGATCGTGCGCAAGCACCGCAAGGAATGACGCATGCGCTTGAAGCACAAGTACATCACGTGAGTTCGACCGGATATCGCGTGACGGAGCACTTGTTGCCTATCACGACCTTCCGTGTGTTAGCCGGGAAACCAGCGGAGAGCGTCGCTTTGTCGATCAACTGAGCTTGGTGAGATGCGGACCGCATGCTGCTATTTCGCCTCTCGCGACGCTTGAAGAGATGTACGGCATTTGTCGCTCACGCTGATGCATACACCTTGATGCATGTTGACGTGAAGGTAGCCGGCTACGAAGCGAGGATCGAGACGTCTTAGCAGAGAACGGACTTCTCCTGCGATCAGTCTTGGTATTCGTGGATACCGGCGTGTTGAGAGAATTCCACAAACTGAGCCATCATTACCGCTGCTTCAGCCATTTGACCTTGACCAGCGTTAGGTGGGCGCTGAAAGCGGCAGCACTTGCCGCGAGAGTGACAATTTCGAGTTTGGCTCGGTTGATGGCGCTTCCGTTACCGGATCTGTCACATGAGCTGTCGACGTGGCTGCATGTAGCGGCTGACGGCGATCAAATTACAACGTTCAAGGGGATAACCGGAACCTGTGGTGAATGCCAGCATATTCAGGCAGTTCGCCAGCAACTCCTCAGCCACCTCTTTGGCCTCTTTCAAATTTGGTGCCTCAAAATAAATCTGAACGGAGAGCAAGAAGGGTGTGGTGAAATCTGAACGTGGAATGTTTTTTATCCGCGCTTTAGAAGCCCCACGCGGGTCATTTATCGTCAGCACAATCTCATCGGCCACTACCGAGACTTCAGAGCCTACCTCATAGTTTGCGACACAGCGCATGGCTTGCTCTGTAATGCTTTCGGTCGCTCATATCATTGTTGGAGTAGAATGGCCTAGGCCCTGACCTCTGGGCGCGACGAAGTTCTTCTCCTGGCCCTTGCCTCCCCCTACCCCATCGCCCCCAGTGCCGCCTTCGCATGCGCGGCGAAGGCCTCGACGATGCGGCGCGACGAGGCATCCTTGCGGCGGGCGAGGCCCAGCACCATCGGGCGGTAGTTGCCGGCGAGCTCGAGCACCCTGAAGCGCTTGCCATCGAGCGAGCGATCGGTCTGCAACGGCAGATTGGCGAGGCCGTAACCCAAGCCGTTCGCCACCATGCCGCGCACAACCTCCGGATAGGACGAGCGGAAGGCGATCCGGGGCGTCAGGCCGGCATTGATGAAATGCGAGAGGAAATACTCGCGCGTCAGCGGCAGATCGAGCAGGACGAGCCCATCCCCGGCCAGCTCCTCGAGGCGCACCTTGGCGCGCCTGGCGAGTTTGTGGCCGTCGGCGACATACGCATAGGGCGGCAGCTTGGCGATCGGCTCGAAGGCGATGTCGGCGGGCAGATCGAGATCGTAGGTGAGGGCGATGTCGATCTCGCCCTGGCGGAGCCGGTCACGCAGCGATTCCTGATGTACCTCGGCGGGCGAGATCGTGGCCTTCGGATACTCGGCCTGGAAACTCCGGACGAGCGACGGCAGGACCACCGGCGCGATCGTGACAAGCGCGCCGACCGTCATCAGCCCGCGCATCTCGGTGGCGAGCTCGTTGGCGATCTGATGCAGTCCCGCCGCCTGCTGCAGCAGGCTCCTGGCTTCCGCCATGAGGCGACGGCCCTCGGTGGTCAAGGCGACGCCCTGGGCGTGATGACGGATGAACAGCGTCACGCCGAGCGTCGCCTCGAGGTCGCTGATCGCCGTCGAAATCGAGGGCTGCGAGACGTTGATGGTCGCCGAGGCGAGCTTGATCGACCCGGCCTCTCCGGCGGCGACGAAGTATTCGAGCTGACGGAGCGTCAATCGTGGTGAGAGACGCGGAGGGCGCGAGACCGTTCGGTTGGCCATCAAAGATCGCCCGGAACACCATAGCTCGGCGCCGCGCTCGGATTGACGGCCCGGTCGACATAGGCCTGCATCTGCGGCGCATAGTCGGTCCAGAGCTTGCGCAGCACGGCGACGGGGTTGACCTCGTCCCAGTCGCACCGGAGGTCGACGAGCGGGAAAGGGAGCTTGTCGACGACCAGGAGGCCCGCCGAGTGGACAGGGCCCGCCTCGCCGCCGGCAGCGAGACCGGCCTCGAGCGCCCGGAGCAGCCGCTCGGCCAGATGCCGGTCGGCATTGGCCGCGAAAGCATCCGCCATGGCGGCCGGAACATCGGGGGTCTTCAAGAGGTTGCCGGCGGCGACGCAGTCCTCGTTCGTGGCGACACCGTGTGTGCCCAGCACCTTGGCACCGGAATGCACGGCCGTGGCGCCAGCCTTGTCGACGACGGTGATCTGCCGGTACTCGGTGTAGGGCTGGCCCTCGAGCGCTCGAGCGAGGGCGTCATCCGCATCATGGCCTTGGGCGAGGAGATCGAGGATGCGGGGCCCATAGGCCGGATCGGTGATGTTCTGCGTGGCCACAGCCCCGGCGCCGGCCCGGGCATGCGGGCACCGAGCGGCGACACAGATCGAGCTCGTGGTGATGGCAACGCCGAACATACCTGTCCGTGCGCAGCGCCCGGCGATGGAGAACGTCATGACCTGCTCCCTTGTCTACTCGGCGGCCTCCTTGACGGTCCGGCGCAACGCCGAAACGTCGATCCGCGCGTCTGCCAGCCGGTTGGCCAGATAGATCTGGAAATCCTGGATCTCCCGCTCGAGCCAGCTCAAGGGGCCTGCCTCGGCGAGCGGGCTGGCTGCCCCTTTGTAGATGCTCTCGACGACGGCGCGGTCCTCCTCGT
This sequence comes from Hyphomicrobiaceae bacterium, assembly GCA_041397825.1. Lineage (GTDB taxonomy): Bacteria > Pseudomonadota > Alphaproteobacteria > Rhizobiales > Hyphomicrobiaceae > JANNSX01. The sequence goes on along the minus strand of JAWKVX010000005.1, from coordinate 440,814 downwards.
TCACCCGGTCGAAGAAGCCGACCAGCGTCTCGACATAGGATGGAAGATCGGTGAGGCTTGCGACCACCTCCGGCGCCAGCGCTACGCCGAATTTGAGCTTGACCTCGCCGGTGCCATGCGGCCGGAGCGACAGATACCAGAAGTGATCCGGCGCCAGAACATACATGTGCGAGGGGAAGATCGTCGGCATCACCGAGGTATACCGCCAGCGGCCCTCGAGCCGGGTGTTGTCTTCGTGGGCGCGCCCATATGAGGCGGTCTCGTCCTTGGTGAAGGTCTGCACTGTGAAGTGCTCGTGGACTTCGGGCGAGAATTCCGTGTCCTCGACCGGAAACCAGGCCCCGACCGTCGCTTTGTGTGCGACCGGCAGGTGGTAACCCTCCATGAAATTCTCGCACAGCATCTTCCAGTTGGTCGCCCAGACATGCTCCTGCTGTGCGACCGGGACATACCCGGCCATCTGGTAACGTGCGACGTCCTTCAGGAGCGGCGCCAGCATGTCGGCGACCCGCGGCGCGTCCGGATTGAGGGTCACGTAGATCCAACCCTCCCAGACCTCGGTCCGGATCTCCGGCAGGCAATAGTCGCGCTTGTCGAAGTGCGGCGGCCGGCCCATATGCCCGGCGCCGATGACCCTGCCCGTAAGATCATAGGTCCAGGCATGATAGGGGCAACTGATGCGGCGGGCATTGCCGCGTCCCTCGACGAGTTGCATCAGCCTGTGCAGGCAGACGTTCGAGAAGCTGCGGACGGTCCCAGCCTCGTCGCGGACGACGAAGATCGGCTGCGCGGCGATCGAGAAGGTGATGTAGTCGCCGGCCTTGGGGATCTCGGCGGCCAGGCCAGCGCAGAGCCAATCGCGCTTGAAGATGCGCTCCGTCTCGATCTCGGCGATCGCCTCGGAGCGATAGAAGGCCGGCGGCAGCGTCATGGCCTGCCTGGGCTCGAGCCGGGCGGTCCGGGCGAGTGTCTCGAGCAGTGCGTCGGTCTCGGGCGCGTACTTCGGCATGAAGGGGCACCTAGTCGGGGATGACGGCTGTCGCCTCGATCTCGACCACCCATTCCGGCCGCGCCAAGGCCGGCACTACGAGGCCTGTCGAAACCGGGAAGACGCCTTTGAGATGCTTGCCCATCTCGCGATAGACCGCCTCGCGATAGCGGATGTCGGTCAGATAGACGACGATCCGGCAGATGTGCTCCATCTTACCCCCCGCCTCCTCCATGAGCATTCGGATGTTCTGCATGGCCTTCTCGGTCTGCTTGCCGGCATCGCCGACATGCAAGCTCGCGCGCGTCTCGAGGTCCTGCGAGACTTGGCCTCTGAGGAACACCATGCTGCCCTTGGCGACCACCGCCTGGCAGAGGTCATTGTCGAGCTTCTGCTCGGGGTAGGTGTCCTTGGTGTTGAATTTGCGGATGCGCTTGTGGGCCATGGGCGTTTCCTCAGGTGGCGAGATCGCGCGGGCGCGCGCGGGAGCGACCATGCCCGCCCGATTTGGTTCCGAGAAGTATTACTTTTCGAGGGTCTGCTTCGCAAGAAGTGAAGCAAGATCTCGCGGCTGCAAGGCTTGGGGCCTGCGCCCCCAATGCCCGCCAGCAAAGGTCACCCGACGGTCAGCTCAACCCATCCGATGGCACCGAAATCCGTGCTCACATGATCGCCCGGCTCGATCTCGAGCGGGATCATGCAGGTCCCGGTCGTCACCACCTGCCCTTTGGCGAGCGTGATGCCGAGACCGGAAAGCTCGTTGGCGAGCCAGGTCAAAGCCAAACGCGGATCGTCGAGCACGTTGGCGCCCTTGCCCTCGCGCTCGATCCGTGTCCCGACGCGGCCGACGACGCGGTGCTGAGTGAGGTCGAGGCTCCGCCAATCCGCTGTCGTCGCCGGACCCAGAACGAATTCGTGCGCGCAGGCGTTGTCGGCGATGAGCTGGGCGGCGCCGACCTTCGTGAACACGGCGTAGCGTGAGTCCGGAATCTCGATGGCCGGATGCAGGCTCGCGACGGCCGCCAGCACCTCTTCCACCGTGTAGGCATCTCTCCGCGGCTTCAGATCGCGGGCCATCTTGAAGGCGAACTCGGGCTCGGCGACACGCATGCGGTTGGCGCCGAAAAGGAGGGTCGCGCCGGACACAAAAGCGCGCTCGGCGAGGATGCGCCCCGCCAGCGGCCCGTCGACATTGATGTGCTTCTGGCCGGCCGTGCTCGTCGCCGCGATCTTCCAGCCGTAGAGGGGCTTGGCGCTCTTGCTCTCGACGAGTGCCTGGATCGCATAGCCCTCGGCGCGGGTCTCCGGCCGCATCGTCTCGGGCAGCTCGTCGATGACGCCGCCCTCGAGCCAGGTGCGATAAAGGAGTTCGTGGGCGGCGGTGGAGGCGTCGGACTGAACCATCTGCTCGGCCCTCGATTGCGGCTCTCGGGGCGCCGACACAATCACGACCACTTGCCGCCCGTCAAATCCGGCAGGTCATCGGCGGAATGCACGGGCTACGGACCGGACTTGACGTGCCTCTTGCGGCTGCTTTCGTCAACGGTCTTCAAGACCGGCAAGTCGGTCTCGACGGTCTGCCATAAGATCTTTGGACTCATATGGTCGCAGGCATGCCGATAGAAGGTGCCGGCATCCGCCATCTGACGCCACTCGGTCTGCCGATCGCTCGTCCGTCACCACCTGCGGAATGTCACGCGAAGCCTCGGAGATGATCTCCAAGCAACGATCGATGGCGCGTTGGGTCTTTGCATCGGCAAGCGAACCTCGCAGGTCGATACCAACAACGAATTGATCTGCTTAGCGGATTGCCTCCGAGATGTGCTCCACCCCGTCGGCAAGCAGCCTCGATTTGCGGAGTTTGGGCGCCTTGCCCATCGAAAAAACCGAATGAGATCGGCTTGATCCGTTTCATCTTTTCCGGCCTGAAGCAGTCGCTGGTGATCGCGCTTACCTCCAGTCCGGCATCGTCCCCGATGATGTGCTGCACGCCTGCCAAGCCGAACAGAGTGAACCGCCTGTCGACATGGTCGACCATCACATCGATGGTCGCGACCCGGATGATGATCGCCGCGCGCACGGGAGCTGTAGATGTAGAGCGTGGTCACGCCGAGCGCGCAAATCTCAGGTTCCCGCGGCCGAATGGCTTCTATCAGGTATGCCAGGTCGGTTCTCGCGAGGACGTTGGCCGCAAAGCCATCCTACACGGATTCCCCCATCCGATGACGCTGCTGCAGTGACGACCTACTACCCCCTCAACCGAGCATTCTCCGGGTCCCACGGGCTCTCGGCGATCACCTTGGCACCGTGGATCTTGCCTAGGATTTTGATCTCAAGCTCGGTGCCCAAGGCCGCCTGCTCCGGCTTTACCATGGCGAGGGCAAGGGACTTCTGGCAACGCCAACCGTAGCCGCCGTTCGTGGCACGGCCGACGAGAGTGCCCTGCTTGTAGATTGGCTCCGAGCCGCGGGCGTCCGAGTCGGCCATCGTCACGCCGTCGACCTCGAGCGTCACGAACTGCCAGTTGAGGCCGTTGGCGCGGGATGCCACCAGCGCGTCGCGGCCGATGAATTGGCCCTTGTTCGGATGCACGAAGCGGTCGAGGCCCGACTCGTAAGCCGAGTACTCGATCGACAGCTCGCGCGGCACGAGACGGTAGCTCTTCTCGATCGAGAGCGACCCCATGGCCTTGATGCCGTACGGCTTGATGCCGAACTCCTTGCCTGCGTCCATCAACAGATCGAACAGCGCGTTCTGCTGCTCGATTGCGTGATGGAACTCGTACCCGAGCTCGCCGACGAAATTGACGCGGAGCACATGCGCCGAGGCATGGCCGACCGAGATCGGCTTGCCGGTGAGCCAGGGGAAAGCAGCATTCGATAGATCGGTATCGGTCAGCTTCTGCAAAAGCTTCCGGCTGTTCGGGCCGGCAATGACGAGCACGCCCATGCGCGTGGTCAGGTAGTTGAGCGTGACGGAGCCGTCCTTGGGCGCGAGCTTCCGCAGATAGTCGTGGTCGTGCCGCTCGTAGGCGCCGGCCGAAACGAGATAGAATCGTCCGGGCGCGTGCTCGTAGACCGTGAATTCGGCCCTGACACCGCCGTTCTTCGTCAGCATGTGGCAGAGTGCGATGCGGCCGCGCGTCTTCGGAATCTTGTTGGCGAGGATGCTTTCGAGCCACTCCCGTGCGCCCGGCCCGGAAATCTCCATCTTGGCGAACGCACTCATGTCCTGGAGCCCGACATTCTCCATGACGTTGCGGCACTCGTTGCCGACGTGCTCAAAATAGTTCGAGCGGCGGAACCCCCACTTCTCGACGATGCGGCCATCCTCCGTCGGCGGCGCATGGTTGTGGTTGAGCAGCACGTCCGGCTGAGCGATATCTGCATCGCTCAGGGCGACTTCTTTCGGCGCGAACCAGCCTGGGCGCTCCCAGCCGTAGACCGATCCAAAGACCGCCCCGAGCGCCTTCATGCGGTCGTAGCAGGGTGCCGTCTTCAATGGCCGGCAGGCGGCGCGCTCCTCGTCCGGATAGTGCGGCGTGAAGACGTTGGCATAGGCCTCCTCGTTCTTCTTGATGAGATAGCCGCGCGTCGCGTAGGGACCGAAGCGCCGCGGATCAACGCCCATCATGTCGAGCGAGGGTTCTCCTTCCACGATCCACTCCGCGAGCTGCCAGCCGGCGCCGCCCGCCGCCGTCACGCCGAAGGAATGGCCCTCGTTGAGCCAGAAGTTCTTAAGGTCCCAGGCCGGACCGATGATCGGCGAGCCGTCGGGCGTATAGGCGATGGCACCATTGTAGATCTTCTTGATGCCGACCTCGCCGAAGGCCGGAACCCGTGCGATCGCCGTCTCGACATGCGGCATCAGTCGGTCGAGATCTTCCTGGAACAGCTCGTACTCGGATTGCTCCGAGGGGCCATCGACATAGCAGGCGGGAGCACCCTTCTCGTAAGGGCCGAGCAGGAGGCCGCCCTTCTCCGCGCGCATGTACCAGGAGGAATCCGCCTCGCGCAGAACGCCGAGCTCGGGCAGTCCCTGCTCGCGGCGCTTGACGATCTCCGGATGATCCTCGGTGACGATGTATTGATGCTGGACCGGGATGACCGGCACGTCCAGGCCGACCATCTCGCCGGTCTTGCGAGCGAAGTTGCCGGTGCAGGACACGACATGCTCGCAAACGATGTCGCCCTTGTCCGTCTTGACGAGCCATTCGCCTGCCGGTGTCTGCTCAATCGCGGTGACGGTCGTGTTGCGATAGATCTCGGCACCGAGCTTGCGGGCACCGATAGCGAGTGCCTGGGTCAGATCGGCCGGCTGGATATACCCGTCCTCAGGGTGCTGGATGGCGCCAATGATGCCGTCCGTGTTGCAGAGCGGCCAGATGTCCTTCACCTGCGCCGGCGTCAGTTTGTTGACCTTGACACCGATCGTCTCGGCGACGCCGGCATAATACATGAACTCGTCCCAGCGATCCTTCGTCCGGGCGAGACGGATGTTGGAGCAGACGGAGAAGCCGACATTCTGGCCGGTCTCGGCCTCGAGCTCCTTGTAGAGCTTGACAGAGTATTTGTGGATCTGCCCGACCGAATAGGAGAGGTTGAACAACGGCAGCAGGCCGGCCGCGTGCCAGGTCGAGCCCGAGGTCAGCTCCTTCCGCTCGCAAAGGACGACATCCGACCAGCCCTTCTTGGCGAGATGATAGAGTGTGGCGACACCGACGACGCCGCCTCCGATGACGACGGCTCGCGCTTGCGATTTCATGGCAATCTTCCCTGGTCCAGAACCTCGTCCGGCGGTGCCGGCGGCTTGCGAATTCAATGCCTCAGGCGGCGTTGAACGGGCTGGCCGGTTTGCGACCGCCTCCGGGCCGCCTGCGACGCGCCAGAGAACCACGATCGGCACGGATATTCCAGTCGGCCGGTTGACGATGACGGCAAGCTGGCCCTGCCACTCGGGCCGCTGTCGTGCTATGAGCCATCTCATGATGGCAGACGATGAGAACCGGACGTGGATAGGCTGGTGGCGCCGGCTGGCGGCCAGCGCGGCCGTCGGCCTATCGCTGCTTGCGACACCGGTCCTCTCCCAGGCCGTACACAAGCTGACGGTGGTCTCTTGGGGCGGCGCCTATGCCGACAGCCAGAAGAAATCCTACATCGATCCTTACAAGTCGGTCTCGCCCTCGACGACGATCGAGCTGATCAATGCCGGCGGCGAGCAAGTCGCCCAGCTTCGGTCACAGACCGCGATCGGCAGTGCGAGCTGGGATCTCGTCGACGTATCGGCGGCGGATGCCATCCGGCTGTGCCAGGAGGGCATCGCCATGCCGGTGCCGCACGACATTCTCCTGAGCCCGGCTCCCGACGGCACGCCGCCAACCCAGGATTTCGGCCAGACGATCATCTCGGAATGCTTCATTCCCGAGATCGTCTACTCGACAACTTTCGGGTATCGGACGGACCGGTTCAAGGAAGCGCCGACCAAGCTCTGCGACGTCTTCGATCTCGAGAAGTTTCCCGGCATGCGTGCCCTCGAGGAGCGGCCGATCAACAACCTCGAATGGGCCCTCATCTGCGACGGCGTGGCCGCCGAGTCCGTCTATGCCGAGCTCGAAACACCGGACGGCCTCGACCGGGCGCTGGCGAAGCTCGCCACTCTCGACGGCCATATCCGCTGGTGGAAGGATGGCGCCGAGCCGGCCGAGTGGCTCGCCAAGGGCGAGGTCGTCATCGCCTCGGCCTACAACGGCCGGCTGTTCAACATCATGACGCGCAAGGGCAAGAAGACGCCGGTCGCGATGTTGTGGGACTGGCAAGCCTTCGACTTCGACGGCTGGATCGTTCCGAAAACCACCCAGAACCTCAACGAGGTCCTCCGCTTCGTCCGCTTTGCGACATCGACCGAGCGCTTGGCGGCCCAGGCGAGCTATATCTCCTACGGGCCGGCCCGCCGCTCATCGAGCGCACTTGTCGGCAAGCATGCCGAGCTCGGCATCGACATGGCGCCCTACCTGCCGACGGCGCCCGAGAATGCCAAGAACGTCCTCATCTACAACTACGACTGGTGGGCTCAGAATCGCGACCGCATCGATGCCCGCTTCCAGACCTGGCTTGCCACCCAGCAAATCCGCTGAGGCCCGGTTGCGACGCTCTCTGGCGCATTCGGTCGGCTGCCAGCCGCGCGCAGAGTGATAGGAGCGCTCAGCTTAACGTGCCCGACGAGGGGACAATGGTCAGCGTCTTCGATATCTTCAAGATCGGCATCGGTCCATCGAGCTCGCACACGGTCGGCCCGATGGTGGCGGCGACACGCTTCCTCACACGGCTCGATCGCCTGGGCAAATTCGGCGATGTCGCTCGCATCCGCTCGGTGCTCTACGGCTCGCTGGCTTTCACCGGCAAGGGGCACGGGACGGACACCGCCGTGCTGCTCGGCCTGACGGGCGCGCGGCCGGCGGACATCGATCCGAACGCCATCCCGCAGCTCATCGCGGCGATCCACTCCGACCGACAGCTGAGCCTCGGTGGACGCCGCGTCATCAGCTTCTCGCCCGCCGACGACCTGGTCTTCGACTTCAAGACGCCATCGCCCGGCCACCCGAACGGCCTCAGGCTCATGGCGTTCGACAAGGATGGCAACGAGCTCGCCAATCGGGTCTATTTCTCGGTCGGCGGCGGCTTCGTCGTTTCCGAGGATCAGTATCAGTCGGGCCAGCCGGCAGGCGGCGGGCTCGATGGACGCGTCGTCAAGCATCCCTTCCAGACCGCCCGCCAGCTGCTCGACATCTGCAAGGCGGAGAACAAGACCATCGCCGAGATCGCATTGGCCAACGAGCGCTCGCTCCGCAGCGCCGAAGAGGTCGACGACGGTCTCGACCGCATTCTCTCCGCGATGATGAGTTGCATCGACCGGGGCCTCGCCAGCGAAGGCCTGCTGCCGGGCGGTCTCAAGGTTCGCCGGCGCGCCAAGGCGGTCTACGAGAAGGCGGTCGCCGACGAGGAGAGGAACCTGAAGTATCCGCATCAATGCCTCGATCGCGTCAGTGCCTTCGCGATTGCGGTCAACGAGGAGAATGCCGGCGGCGGCCGGGTGGTCACCTCTCCCACCAATGGGGCGGCAGGCGTGACACCGGCCGTCATCCGCTACTATCGTGACATGTGCCCGGGCGCGGATCGGGGCGGCATGCACCGCTTCCTCCTCACCGCCGCCACCTTCGGCGCAATCATCAAGTACAACGCCTCGCTGTCCGGCGCCGAGGTCGGCTGCCAGGGGGAGGTCGGCTCGGCGAGCGCCATGGCGGCAGCGGGATTCTGTGCGGCGCTCGGTGGCAGCAACGAGCAGGTGGAGAATGCGGCCGAGATCGCCCTCGAGCACCATCTGGGCATGACCTGTGATCCGGTCGGCGGCCTCGTGCAGGTGCCCTGTATCGAGCGCAATGCCATGGGGGCCGTGAAGGCCATCAACGCGGCGTCGCTTTCCCTGGCCGGCGACGGCAAGCACATCGTGTTCTTCGATACGGTCGTCGAGACGATGCGGCAAACCGGCATCGACATGCAGTCGAAGTACAAGGAAACCTCGCAGGGCGGTCTGGCGGTGACCGTCGTCGAGTGCTGATGCCCGGACCCGCCGTCGTCGTCGGCTTCCCCGGTTTGCCATTTACCAGGAGCTGAGGCAGACTGACGCGGTTATGCTCAATCACCCTGATCCAACTCTCTCCAAAGCGGACGTGCCGTGACGGCGGCCGACCTGCGCGAGACCGGCAGCCGAAGCCGACTCTCGGCGTCCCCGCCGCGTCGCAAGGAACCTCTCATCCCCAAGGACTGGGTGACCGGCTACGGCTTGATGCTGCCGGTCTTGATCATTTGCGGTGTCGCCCTGGCCTTTGCCATGGCGTCGACCGTCCTGACGAGCTTCTGGACCCAGGAGGGCGTCAGGATCATCCCCGGCTTCACCTTGCGAAACTACGCCGAGGCGGTCACCAATCCGCTCTATCAGCTGACCATGATGCGCTCGCTCGTCATCTCAATCTCGACGACGGCGCTGACCATCCTGCTCGCCTATCCGATCGCCTACTTCCTCGCCTTCTACGCCGGCTCGCGCCGGACGCTCTGGCTGATCCTCATCACTACGCCGTTCTGGACCAGCTATCTGCTGCGCGTGTTCTCCTGGAAGGTGATCCTCGGCTACAACGGCGTCATCAACTCGGGCCTCAAGATCGTCGGCCTCATCTCGGAGCCGCTCGACTTCCTCGTCTACAATCCCATCGCCGTGATCCTGACCCTGGTGCACGCTTGGCTGCCGTTCGCGATCCTGCCGCTCTTCGTCAGCCTGGAGAAGATCGACCGCAGCTATCTCGAGGCGGCGACGGACTTGGGCGACAGCCCGCGCGACCGGCTCTGGCGCATCGTTTTTCCGCTGTCGGTGCCGGGCGTCATGGCCGCCAGCCTGATGATTTTCATTCCGACGGTCGGCGATTACGTCACGCCGCAGCTGGTCGGCGGTCCGGACGGGCAGATGGTCGCGAGCTCGATCGTCGAGCTGTTCGGCCGCGTGAACGACAAGCCGCTCGGATCGGCGCTCGCCATCGTCTCGATCCTCATCGTGACGGCCATCTCGCTTACGTACATGTTTTTCACCCGTCGCATCTCGGAGCGGATTGGATGACGAGCGCCACGGGCTTCATGGTCGAGAACCGGACGCTCAAGGCCTACGCGATCATGGCCGTCATCTACCTCTATGCTCCGATCGTCATCCTGCTCGCTTTCTCTTTCAACAACTCGATCTTCATCGCCTTTCCCTTCAAGGGCCTGACGCTCAAGTGGTACGAGGCGATGGCGGCCAATACGCAGCTTCACAAGGCGCTTTGGAACAGCATCGTCGTCGGCGCCATCGCCTCCGTCGTCGCCACCATGATCGCGACACTAGCGGCCAAGGCCGTGACCCGTCACGGCATGCCCGGACGGCACGCCATGGTGTCGCTCGTCTCGTTGCCGATGGTGATGCCCGAGATCATCCTCGGCATCGCGCTCCTGGTTCTCCTGTTCTCGCTCGGCGTGACACTCTCGCTCGCAACCATCATTCTCGGTCACATCATCGTCTGCACGCCCTATGCGCTCGTCATCATGATCTCGCGCTTCCAGGGCTACGACCCGTCCTACGAGGAAGCCTCGCTCGATCTCGGCGAGGGTGCACTCTCGACCTTCTGGCGTGTGACGTTGCCGCTCGTTTGGCCCGGCGTCGCCTCGAGCCTGCTCCTGACCTTCCTCATCTCGTTCGACGATTTCGTCGTGACGTTTTTCGTCACCGGCACCGAGCAGACCCTGCCGATCTTCATCTGGAGCCAGCTACGCTTCGCCGATCGCCTGCCCGGCGTGCTCGCACTCGGCTCCCTCATCATCGTCGCTTCCACCGTGCTGCTGGTCATCGTCGAATGGCTCCGGCGTCGCGGCGAAGGCGCCTTGAGGACCATGTGAGGACGTCATGAGCGACGATGCCTTCATCAGGATAGACCGCGTCTCGAAGCACTTTGGCGATGTCCGCGCCGTCGACAACGTGACGCTCGACATCCGTCGCGGCGAGTTCTTCGCGCTCCTGGGTCCGTCCGGCTGCGGCAAGACCACGCTGCTGAGAATGATCGCCGGCTTCGACACGCCGACCTATGGCGAGATCCACATCGACGGCCAACCGATGGCGGATGTCCCGCCAAACCACCGGCCGACCAACATGGTGTTCCAGAGCTATGCGGTCTTCCCCCACCTCAATGTCCGGCAGAATGTAGGCTACGGGCTCCGCAAGGAGCGCCTGGAGGCAAAAGAGGAGACCCGGCGGGTCGATGAGGCTCTGGACCTCGTGCATCTGACCGGCTTCGACACGAGAAAGCCCAACCAGCTTTCCGGCGGCCAGCGCCAGCGCGTGGCGCTCGCCCGCGCCCTCATCAAGCGGCCGAAAGTGCTGCTCCTCGACGAGCCTCTCGCCGCCCTCGACAAGAAGCTCCGCGAGGAGATGCAGGTCGAGCTCAGGGCCCTGCAGCGCTCGGTCGGCATCACCTTCGTCTTCGTCACGCACGACCAGGAGGAGGCGCTGGCCCTGTCCGATCGCGTCGCCGTCATGTTCGATGGCCGCGTCGAGCAGGCCGACACGCCCCGGCGGCTGTACGACTATCCCATTTCGACGCGTATCGCCGGCTTCATCGGCCAGATGAACTTCTTCGATGCCCAGGAGATCGGCCGGCAGGGAGACACGGTGACGCTCGACGTCGGCCCCCTGGGCAGGATCGACGTTCCGGCCAGGGACGTGCCCGACGGCGTCCAAGTCAAGGTCGCGGCACGCCCGGAGCTCATCACATTCTCCACCGCGCCGGCCACCGACCATGCCCTGAAGGCCAAGGCTCGAGTCCGCGGTCATGCCTTTCTTGGCGATCGCAGCCAGTTCATCTTCGACGTCGCCGGGCTCGCCCGTCCGATCGTCGCGGTCACCAGCCTCGACGACGAGGCGAGCATGCCGCGCGACGGCGCCGAGCTCTGGCTCAGCATCCCCAACGACTGGATCAACATTCTGCCAGCCTAACCCCAGGAAATCATCGCATGACCAATGAGCAAACGGGCGCCCAGTGGAGCGCCGCCGAGATCGAGGACAGCGCCCGGCGTCATCTCCTGCAGCCGTGGGAGGAGCTGGAGAAGCTCGGCCAGCAGGCGCGAACCGTCCTCGGCACGGCCGAGGGGATCTATGTCACAGACACGCGCGGCCGCCGGCTGATCGACGGTCCGGGCGGCATGTGGTGCACCCAGGTCGGCTATGGCCGGCGCGAGATCGCCGACGCGATGGCCAGTCAGGCGATGCGGCTCGCCTACAATTCGCCCTGGTACTCGACCAACGGCGCGGCGGCCGATGCCGCCAAGCGCATAGCGGCGGTGGCGCCTGGCGATCTGAAGCATGTTTTCTTCACGACTGGCGGCTCGACGGCGGTCGATACGGCACTCCGCTTCGTCGAGTTCTTCAACAACGTGCTCGGGCGTCCGGACAAGAAGACGATCCTCGTTCGCATCAACGGCTATCACGGCTCGACCGACCTGACGGCCGCCTGCTCCGGCCGCGCCTTCAACCGCCGGAACTTCGATCTCGACAGCGACCGGATCTCGTTCCTCTCTTCGCCGCTGCCTTATCGCCGGCCCAAGGGCTTGACCGAGGCGCAGTTCCTGGATGTCCTCGTGAAGGAGCTCGAGGAGCGAATCGCCCTCATCGGACCCGACCGGATCGCGGCCTTCCTCGGTGAGCCCATCCTTGCCTCGGGAGGCGTCATCATCCCGCCCGAGGGCTATCATAAGCGCACCGCCGAGATCTGCCGGAAGCACGATATTCTCTACATATCCGATGAGGTCGTGACCGCTTTCGGCCGCCTCGGCCACTGGTTCGCCTCGAAGGACGTGTTCGGCATCGAGCCGGACATCATCACCTTCGCCAAGGGCGTGACATCGGGCTACGTACCGCTCGGCGGATTGGCGATCTCCGACAAGGTGCTGGCCCGCATCTCCGGCGCGAACGCCCATGGCGCCTGGTTCTCGAACGGCTTCACCTATTCCGGCCATCCGGTGTCCTGCGCCGCGGCGCTCGCCAACTTCGACATCATCGAGAAGGAGCGCATTCTCGAGCACGTGCAGCGGATCGCGCCGCACTTCCAGTCCTCGCTGCGCTCCCTTCAGAGCTCACCCCTCGTCGGCGACGTCCGGGGGCTCGGGCTGATGGCATGCGTCGAATGCGTCGCCGACCGGGAGAATGTCGGCGCCGAAAGCACCGAGCTCGACAGCGAGATCGCCAAGCGGGTCGACCGCCACTGCTTCGATCTCGGCCTCATCGTCAGGCCGATCGCCAACATGTGCGTGATGTCGCCGCCGCTCGTCATCACCAGGGAGGAGATCGACAGGATGGTGTCGATCCTGCGCCAAGCCCTCGACCGTACGGCGGAGGATCTGGTCAAGGAGGGCAAGTGGACGCCCTGAGGTCGGACCCGGGTTGAGCGCGGCGCGCCGGTCGCTCAGGTTCTGTTCCGCAGGAACGGCCTGATCATCTCGTCGAGGTAGTGCGTCCGATGCTCGGCGCCGTCGTCGACGCCCACCTCGCCCTCGCGCACCAGCTCCTGCTTGGCGAGCGTGAACGTGCCGAGCATCCGATCCCAGATGTTGAAGAAGAGGCCGAAGTTCACGTCCCCCTCTCCATGCCACTTGACGTGATGCAGCCGGTGAACGGGACCAATCGCGAGAACCCGCGAGAATGGCCCGACCCTGACGTCGGCATTCGAGTGCTGCAGGAGAAGCTGGATCGTGATCGCAAAGCCGAGCAGAACGGCGATGTCGAGCGGCAGGCCGAGCAGCACGAGCGGCATGAAGCCAATGGCGAGGTCGAGCGTCTGGTGAGCCGGGTGCCGGACGAGTCCGTTCAGGCCATAGAGCCGACGCGAGCTGTGGTGGATTTCGTGGAACCTCCACAGGAGCGGCAGCTTGTGACTCCAATAGTGGATGAGCGTCACCCCGACATCGGCGAGCACGATGGCGAAGACGAGTTGCAAGGCCAGCGGCCAGTCCGATGGCCACACCACGCCTGCCCAAGGCACCCACATCGTCAGAAACGGCAGGATCACCATCGAGTTGAAGGAGCAAATCTCGTAGATGATGCCATGCGCGATATCGCGCGGCGTATCGTCGTGATCGGCATTCCACGTCGGCTCGTAGGGGGCGATGCGCTCGGCGAGATAGGAGAGGCCGAGCGCCGCGAGCGCCACCGGCACGAGCCAGAAGTATCCGAGCCCATTACCGACGATCGCAACGGCAACGGCGTTCGGCACCAGGATCATGAACGGTGCAAACAGGTAGCGAACGCTCCATACGGCGGGCCGAGACTGCATCGCCGCCACGGAGGGCAAGTTTTGTATCAGGGCCATCGACTTCCATCGAACGCGCGATCACGCAGCCCCCATGCCGCGACCCCGCGTTACGCACCTCGCGAAATCCGAATACTATCAATCCAATGCGGACAAGAGTTCAGATACTATACACGCTCGGCCTGTGCAATCGGTCATGATGTCTGATGGTGTGAGGGTTAACGGCCGATTGACCCGGCCGAGGCCCCGTCAACGCCCCGGCTCGAGCCACCAGGTGTCCAGCTGATAGCCGGAAAGCGGAGTCACGGCAGGCCTCATCAGCTGTTTCCACACGGCCACCCACTGTGTCTTCAGATGGAACAAAGGCACAACGTAGTCGCCGGAAATCAAGACCCGGTCGAGCGCCCGGACGGCCGAGACAAAACTCTCGCGGTCGTCGGCGGCGAGGACGGCGGCGATCATGGCGTCGACCGCCGCACTCCTCACTCCGGCATAGTTGAAGGAGCCTCGCGCAGCAGCGCTCGCCGAGCTCCAGCGAAAATTCTGCTCGTTGCCGGGCGACAGAGATGCCGGATAGTCGAACTGGACCAAGTCATAGTCGAAGTCGTTGAGCCTCTGCTGATACTGGACCTTCTCCATCTGACGGACCGTGAGTGAGATGCCCGCTCGCTTCAGGCTGGCCGCGAAGGTGAGGACAAGGCGCTCCTGATCGGCGGTCAGCGTCAAGACCTCGAGTACCAGCGGGCGGCCGGAGGTCTTGTCGAGGAGCTTGCCGTCCTTCAGCTCGTAGCCGGCCTGCTTCAGGAGACCGAGCGCCTCCCGCAACGGCTTGCGGTCCCTGCCGCTGCCATCGCTCTCTGGAAAGCGGAATGTCCCCTCGAGCACCTCGGGCTTCACGGCATCGGGAAACGGCGCCAGCAGCTTGCGCTCCCGCTCATCCGCAGGCCGGCCGGACGATGAAAGCTCCGAGCGCTCGAAGTAGCTTTCGGTCCGGCTGTAGAGGCCATGGTAGAGATTGCGGTTCACCCATTCGAAGTCGAAGAGTTGAATCAGCGCCTGGCGGACGCGCGGGTCCTTGAGCAGCGGACGACGAGTGTTCATCACGAAGGCCGACATGCCGGCCGGTACGGCGACGTCGAGCTCGAGCCTCTCGACCTTGCCCTGGGTGACCGCAGGAAAGTTGAACGCGCTCGACCAGCTCGAGGGATCGGTCTCCGGCCAGACCAGCACATTCCCCGTCTTGAAGCTCTCGAAGCGCGAGTTGACGTCGCGGACCACCTCGAATTTCACGACGGCGGGATTGTACCTGCCGCGCATGACGTTGAGGTCCTTCGCCCAATAGGCCGGATCGCGTGTGTAGGTCACGCTTCGACCCGGAACGATCTCCGACACCAGATAGGGTCCGCTGCCGACCGGTGGCTCGAGCGTGGTCCTCTCGAATGTCTGCGGATCGATCGCATGCTTCGGCAGGACGGGCATCAGCCCCATGATCAGCGGCATCTCGCGGTCACCGGTCACATCGAAGGTGAACCGGACGGTGCGATCGTCCCTGGCCTCGGCCTTCGCTACCTTCTTGTAGTAGGTGTTGTGGTTGGGGCGGCCGTGATCCCGCAACAGCTCCATCGAGAAGATGACGTCCTCGGCGAGAATGGGCGTGCCGTCGGAAAAATGCGCCTTCGGGTTGAGGCGGAACTCGACCCAGCTTCGATCCTCGGGAATTTCGACGGTCTCGGCGATCAGACCGTAGAGCGAGAAGGGCTCGTCGGTCGCACGCTCGAGCAGCGTTTCGTAGACGTAGCCCCGCAACCCGGGTGCCGGCGCCCCATTGACGATCAGCGGATTGAGGCTGTCGAACGCCTCGCCGGTGGTCATGTTGAGCGTCCCGCCCTTCGGTGCGTCCGGATTGACGTAGTCGAAGTGGCTGAAACCTGGCGCGTATTTGAGTTTTCCATGCATGGCGATGCCATGTGCCGGCTCGGCGTCGACCGAGGCCGGCGCGAGGAATGCCACCGCCGCCACTGCGCTGCCGAGCAACCGGCCAATTCGCCACATGCTATCCTCCCGACCTGCCAATTGCCCGTTGCCCCCGCGACACGAAAGCCGAGGGCGCCCCCTGCATAGCAGGTTATCTTGGCAGCAAGGCCACGGGATTGCCTCATTTCCAGGGTTCAGGCGTGTCTGAGCTTTGATGCCGGCAACGCGGTACGGCAGAAGGGGACCGGGCGCGCCTCCGCGCCCTAGACAGAAGGGGTCGTCAGAATATGGCAGGACATTCGTTCAATCGTGTGCGGTCGTGGGGCAGGCTGGTCCTATCGAGTGGCCTCGTGGCCGGGTTGGCCCTGTCCGTCGCGTCCATGACGCCCGCGGTCGCGCAGGAGACGACCAAGAAGGACAAGGAGAAGGTCAGCTTGTGGGTCAAGCTCTGCGAGGAGGCCCAGCTCAAGAAGGACGACAAGGAGAAGCACGAGATCTGCATCACTCACCAGGAGCAGCTCGACCGCAACACGGGCGGCCCGATGGTTTCGGCCGCCGTGCGCAGCGTCGAGGGCCAGGACAAGAAGCGATTTCTTGTGACTGTACCGCTCGGCATGGCGCTACCGGCCGGCGCGCAAGCGAAGATCGATGAACAGAAAGAGCCTTTGAAGCTCACCTACACCTACTGCTTCCCGAACGGCTGTACGGCCGAGATGGAGGCCTCGGACGAGCTCCTGAAGGCGATGATCGGCGGCAAGATGCTGTTGGTCTCGGCCATCAGCGTCGTCGGTGAGCAGGTCGTGTTCAAGTTGCCGTTGTCGGGCTTCAAGGAGTCCTACGAAGGCAAGCCGGTCGACACCGCACAGTTCGCCAACATTCGCCGCAAGTATCTCCTCGACTATCGCGAGAAGCTCATCCAGCGAGCCAAGGCCGCGGATGCCGAGAAGAAGAAAAAGAAGGCGACCGATGGCGGCGACGCCCCGGCCGAAGGCGATCAGCAGCAATAGGCCCGAGGCAAGCGCGAAGGCCTGCAACGCCCCGGCCTGGCCGGGGCGTTGTCGTTCAGGGAGATGGACGATGCGCCGGCTCGAAGTGGTCATGGAGCATTGGCCGATTGCCGGGGAGTTCCGGATTTCCCGCGGCGCCAAGCGCGAGGCGGTGGTCGTCGTCGCCACCATTCGGGATGGCTCAAACGCCGGGCGCGGCGAGTGCACGCCCTACGCCCGCTACGGCGAGACCGTCGACGGCGTTCTCGAGGCCATCCTATCGGTGCAGCCGGACATTGCGTCTGGACTAGATCGCCAAGACCTGCTTGACCGGCTCCCAGCAGGGGCCGCCCGCAATGCCATCGACTGCGCCCTTCTCGATCTCGAGGCCAGGCAGACGGGGCGATCCGTCTCCGCCCTGCTCGGCATGCCGGTGCCCGAGCGTGTCCTTACCTGCTACACGCTGAGCCTCGCCGAGCCGGCCGATATGGCCCGGCAGGCCGAGGCGCAATGGCGGCTACCCCTGCTAAAGCTGAAGCTTGGCGCCCCGGGCGACGCCGACCGCATGCGCGAGGTCCGCAAGGCTCGGCCCGAGGCGCGTCTGGTCGCCGACGCGAATGAGGGATGGTCGGAGACCGAGTTGGAGCACCTGCTCGCCGTCGCCGCCGAATGCGGTTTCGAAACCATCGAGCAGCCGCTACCGGCCGGTGCCGACGGCCGGCTCGGCCGCATCGTCCGGCCGCTCGCCGTCACGGCCGACGAATCGGTGCATGTCGCCGATGACCTCGAAGCCCTCCGCGACCGCTATGACGGCGTCAACCTCAAGCTGGACAAGGCCGGTGGGCTCACCGCCGCCGTCGAGGCGGCCCACGCCGCCATCTCGGCCGGACTCGACATCATGGTCGGCTCGATGGTCGCAACCTCGCTCGCCATGGCACCGGCACTGCATCTTGCCGGCGTGGCGCGCTGGGTCGACCTCGACGGCCCACTCCTGCTGGCTCGAGATCGCAGTCCGCATCTCGTCTATGAAGGTGCCTGGATCACACCGGCCAGTCGCGACCTGTGGGGCTGAAGAGGTCCCTGCCGGCCTTGCCGATTGCCGTTCCAGCTTCGACGCTGCGTCAGCCGCCCGCGAGAATCTGGGCATAGGCAATCGGGTCGACATTGCCGCCCGAGAGCACGACGACCGCGACCCGCCCATCGAGGGCGATCCGGCCGGCCAGGAGGGCAGCCAGAGCCGCAGCCCCACCCGGCTCGACGACGAGCTTCAACTCCGCAAAAGCAACGCGCATGGCCTCCTTGACCTCGGCATCGCTGACGCGAAGGCTTCCGGTCAGCCTCTCCTTGGCGAGAGCATAGGTCAGCTCGCTGGTCGAGCTGGCCATCAGGGCATCGCAGATTGATCCCGTCGCAAGTCGGTTCGTCTCGCGCCGACCAGACTCGAACGAGCGGGCCAAGTCGTCGAAGGCTTCAGGCTCGACCGCGTAGACTTCGCAGGCGGACGTCATGCCTTTGACCGCGGTCGCAATGCCGGTCGCCAGACCCGCCCCGCTGCACGGTGCCAGAACCAGTTCCGGCGTCAGGCCGGTCGCCTTCGCCTGCTCCATCAGCTCGAGACCAGCCGTACCCTGGCCGGCGATGACGTCCGGATGATCGAAGGGCGGGATGAAGGCGGCCGAGCGCTCGCGCTGCAATTTGAGGGCGATCGCCTCCCTGTCCTCCGTCGCCCGGTCGTAGAGCACGACCTCGGCACCAGCGGCCCGGGTGCCGGCGATCTTGATGGCCGGGGCATCGCGCGGCATGACGATGGCTGCTGGATAGCCGAGCAGCCGTGCGGCCTCGGCAACGCCCTGCGCATGATTGCCGGAGGAGCAGGCGACGACGCCGCCGGGCACCTCGGTCCGAGTGAGCCGGGAGATGGCATTGTAGGCGCCGCGAAATTTGAAGGCGCCGATGCGCTGCATCGTTTCGCATTTGAACAGCACGCGCCCGCCGAGCCGTGCGTCGAGGGCTTCCGAGCCAATCAGCGGCGTGACCCGGGCGACCCCCGCAAGGCGATCGCGCGCGGAGAGGACGTCAGAGATTGTCGGATGTCGCATATTGCAGATCCTAATGAGGTCGCCGCGGGTGGCCGGCCGTGGCGCGGCAGATTTGCACGGGCCGCTGCCGAGCTCAATCCTCGCACGGCCCGATCAGAGTCGGCAGCGCGCCGCCCGGGCACCAGCCCCGGGCCGCATTGGCCCGAATGACATTGTCGAGGAACATGCGCGCGGCCTGCCGCCAGCTGAAACCGAGCGCATGCCCGCGGACCGCGCCGCGATCGAGCGCCATCGCCTGCAGGGCGGCGGCTCCGAGGTCGTCGGACAGGATGCCGCCGAGACCGGGCGCCACGACATCGCGCGGCCCGGTGACGGGAAAGGCCGCGACAGGCACGCCTGAGGCCATCGCTTCCAGCAAGACGATGCCGAACGTGTCGGTGCGGCTCGGAAAGACGAAGACGTCGGCGGATGCATAGCAGCGCGCCAGTGCCTCGCCGAACCGAGGGCCGGTGAAGACCGCGGAAGGATAGCGCCGCATGAGCTCATCATGCGCTGGCCCCGCTCCGACGATCACCTTCTTGCCCGGCAGGTCGAGCGAGAGGAAGGCATCGAGGTTCTTCTCAACCGCGACGCGACCAACATAGAGGAAGACCGGGCCGTCGCCGAACTGACGGTCGGCCCTCGGGCGGTAGAGATCCGTGTCGACGCCGCGTGTCCAGGCGAGAATGTTCTTGAAGCCGCGCTGCGCGAGCTCCTCGGCGAGCGATGGGGTCGAGACCAGCATGCCGGCCCCGGCGTTGTGGAACCAGCGCTGCGCCGCATAGCCCCAGCCGAGCGGTACGGGCAGGCGCTCAGAGAGGTAGTCGGCAAAGCGCGTATGAAAGCTCGTCGTGAACGGCATCAGGCGATCCCGGGCAAAGCGCCGGGCGGCAAGCCCGATCGGGCCTTCGGTGGCAATATGGAGGTAGCTCGCGCCGGCTCCGTCGAACGTCTCGGCCACCGTCCGCCGGCCGATCGGCGCCAGCCTGATCTCCGGATAGCTCGGCAACGGTAAGGTGAAGCGGTCTTCGGGCGTGAGAAAGACCAGCTCCGCGCCCAGGGCCCCGACCTCGTCGGCGAGGCGCTCATAGGTCCTGACGACGCCATTGACCTGCGGATGCCAGGCGTCCGTCGCAACAAGAATTCGAAATGGTGCGCTAGTGTCGGTTGGAGGCATGAGGACGCATGGAAGATCCTGACCCTGGCTCGACCTTGCATTCTGTCGTGCGGTGTCGGCTCGGCTCATGGTAGCCGAAGAGTGCGATGCCGGCATGAAGGGTTTTGCCAGATGGCACATGGGAAAAAAAGACCGGTCCGGAGCACCCGGACCGGTCATCTAATCGAAACTGAAGCCGCTTTTTGGCGCTCCAGCTTCCCCCCAAGTAGCCCCAACTTGGTCAGTTTGTTCGGCGCCGAGCCTCATCCCCCCGAACGAGTCGTCGCCGTTGCAACTCCCGATATTACCGATGATGGTCCAGCGTGCAACCACTTCCGTCCCGGTTGCCGGGCAACCGTTGCCAAATCGCAACAAGCACAGGTTGCGCCCAGAACCGACAGCCAATCCCTTCGATCTGTGATCTACACTACTGTATTGGTGGCAAGAATTTCCTATGCTTAATGAGTGAACCGACAACTGATCACGCATGTCCCGTTGGCGACAGGGCTTGGCGTTGCTCAGGGGCCGTGTCGATTGTGGCGCTTGAGTCACGTTCCTCAACAGCGGCGAAAGCCGGCCGAGATCGCGTCGAAGATCGTGTTCGTCAATTCGACGGTGATGGTCTGGCGGCATCGCTCGGTCTCGATCCGTGCCGTGCCGGAGAACGTTGGTCCATCGAGATTGAGCTGCATCCGGCCATTGCTTGCCGATCCCGCGAGGCCGCCGCCGACGGCATAGGAGCGCTCCGCCCAGGTGCCGGAGACGCGTTTTCCTTCGAAGATCAGGTCAGCGCCGCCGTCGATCCGGTACTGCGACCCGACGCAGGTCAGATGCTGGGCGACGTGGCCCTCGCCCTCGGCCCGATAGACGACCACACATTTGAGCCGCTCCGTCCCACCACCGTCCAATCGTAGTGTGCCCATGCCGGTCCACCGGCCCTCGAGCATGGACCAGGTCTCGTCGGCACCCGCGACCGCGAACCAACCACTGCCGATGGCCGTCACCGCCGCAAGCACGCAAATCCGTATCGAGTGTCCCGTCATTGCCCCTCCGCTCCTCTGCCGATCGGGCGCACGTTTCCGCCCGGCGCCGCCTCCCGCCTCGACGCCCCTCCCATCGCTCAGCCGCCACCGGGATTGGCGATCTCCTGCTGCAAGCTCTCCGGCGTGAACCAGGCTTCGATCTCGCCCAGCGCCGGAAACGTCTCGAGCATCCAGTTGCCGAAGAGATTGATCGAGCCCGTCATGAACAGGATGCCGGTGATGACCAAGGCCGCCCCCATCACCTTCTCGACGGTCCCGAGATGCCTCTTGAACATGGCGAAGAGGCCGAGGAACGGCCGGATGGCCATGGCCGCGAGCAGAAAGGGGATACCGAGGCCGAGTGAGTAGACGAGGAGCAGGCCAACACCCCGCCCGAGGCTCGCTTCGCTCGCCGCCGCAGCGAGCACGGCCGCCAGCACCGGTCCGATGCACGGCGTCCATCCGAATGCGAAGGCCAAACCGATGACATAGGCGCCAACGGCGCTCGCGGGCCGACCGGCACCATGATAGCGGACCTCGCGGTACAGGAACCCGATCGGCAGCACACCGAGGAAATGCAGGCCGAACAGCACGATGATCGCACCCGCCCCGAAGGCCAGCTCGCTCTTGTATTGACTGAGCCACTGGCTGATGAGCGAGGCACTGGCCCCCAATGCGACGAAGACGGTCGTGAAGCCGAGCACGAAGAACAGCGCGGCGAGCAGCACCCGCCGATAGACGGCGCGCGCCTCCTCCCCCTCCTCTGACAATATGTCGAGCGTCGTGCCGCCAATGAAGCCCAGATAGGCCGGAACGAGCGGCAGGACACAGGGCGAGAGGAAGCTCAGAAGCCCCGCCAGTGCTACGCCGAGATGTATGGTGATCTCGCTCATATCACCCCATAGCCGACTGTGAACCACCGGCCGAAGGGATACCGGTTTCACCTCTCGAGGGAAAGCCTCGATGCCGAGCCGCCCCCTCAAATGACCGCGATCGGTCACACCAGGATCAAGGCCGCCAGTCCGAGAAAGGCGAAGAATCCGACGACATCGGTCACCGTCGTGACAAATACGCCCGAGGAGACAGCCGGATCGAGGCCCGCCTTGTCGAGCACGATGGGCACGAGAATCCCGCTCAAGGCCGCTGCGCAGAGGTTGACAACCATTGCAGCACCAATCACCAGCCCGAGTTGGTCCGAGCCGAACCACAACAAGGCTACGCCACCGACGATCAGGGCGAACATCAGCCCGTTCAACAATCCGACCGCAGCCTCGCGCCAGACGACCCGCAGGACGTTGGCAGCGGTCAGGTCGTGAGTCGCCAGCGCGCGAACGGTGACGGTCATCGTCTGCGTTCCGGCATTGCCCCCCATCGAGGCGACGATCGGCATCAGCACGGCAAGCGCAACCATCTCGGTGATGGTCGCCTCGAAGAAGGAGATCACCCAGGACGCGAGAATTGCGGTTCCGAGATTGATGAGCAGCCAAAGAAACCGGCTTCTCGTGATGCTCCAGACCGTGTCGGTCATGCTTTCGTCGCCGACGCCGGCCAGACGGTAGATGTCCTCCTCCGCCTCATCCTGCACGACCTCGACGATATCGTCGGCCGTCACGACGCCCACCAGCCGCCCATCGGCGTCGATGACCGGGGCTGCGATCAGATTGTGCCGCTCGAAAGTCCGCGCCACGTCCTCCTGATCCTCGACCACCGAGACCGACATCGGATCGGCATCCATGATCTCCTTGACGGGCACGGGCCGCTTGGTCCGTAGCAGACGGTCGAGATGCACGGCGCCGAGAAGATGAAAGGCCGGATCGACGATATAGATCTCGGCGAAGTCATCCGGCAGGTCGTCCGTCTCGCGCATGTGATCAATCACCTGGCCGACGGTCCAGAAGGGTGGAACGGCAATGAATTCCGACTGCATCAGCCGGCCGGCCGACTCCTCGGGGTAGTCGAGGCTGCGCTCGATCGTCGCGCGTTCGTCGGCGGGCAGCCTGGCCAGGATCTCGGCCTGGTCGGCCTCCTCCAGATCCTCGATGAGGTAGACGGCATCGTCCGTGTCGAGATGTTGAACGGCGTCCGCGAGGGTCGCGTTGGGCAGATCCTCGACGATCTGCTCCTTGACTCCCCACGCCAGCTCCGAGAGCACCTCCGGCCGAAAATCCCGACCGAGGAGCTCGACGAAGGCGACACGGCTGTCCGCAGCCAGGAGGCCGATCAGATCGGCCATGTCAGGATCGTCGAGCGGTGAGACCAGGGCCTTCAGGCGCGCACTGTCGCGGGCCTCGATGGCGGCCTCGACCTCGGCGACAGCAACGGCGCTGACGGCCTCCTCTGAAACCCCGGACGGTGCTGCCGGATGGACGTGCGGCTCTGAAGGATCGGACATCGTCGGAATGACCTCAGCGGCCCCATGCGGCTCGATGTTAACCTTGCCGACACCCAATCAGGTTTTGTTCACAGAACCTGCGACCTGGGAGGCACAGCCTCACCACGACGCCCACGCTTGTGCACATATTCGCTTGTCAGCTGCAAGCCTATCGTCCAGGGTGCGGGCCATGCGTGGGGGGGCTTGGCGTATGTGTCGGTATTTCAGGATCTTGGCCGCCTGCTTGGCAGTTTTGGGGGCGGCTGCGACACCTGTTGACGCGCGCCCACCGGAACGAATTTGCCTCGCGGCGCACCCGCTCGGCGTCTCGCGGGTCGAGGTCGTCGATACGACCGGTGGCCCACGCTTCGGCCGCCAGTTCCAGGGCGAGGGCTCGAGCTTCCTTGCACCCGGCGAGGTTGTCCTGACATTCGACGACGGTCCGTTCTCCGTGAGCACCGGCCCCATTCTCGATACGCTCGATCGCTACTGTGCGAAGGCCACCTTCTTTGCCGTTGGCCGCATGGCCATCGTGCAACCCGAGACGCTCAGGGAGGTGGCTCGTCGCGGCCACACGATCGCGGGTCATACCTGGGCCCATGCCAATGTCGCGCGGCTGGCGGAGAGCCGCCGCGCAGCCGAGGTCGAGAAAGGGTTCAGCGCGCTGACCGAGGTGCTCGGGGGGCCTGTTGCACCGTTTTTCCGCTTCCCCTATCTCGACGCTCCGGCCAGCGAGCTCGAACGCCTCGCACAACGCAACATCGCCACGTTCGGCATCGACGTCGATTCGACGGATTCGCATGGCCAGAAGGTCTCTCCGAAGCGGATCGTCGATCGCACGCTGGCGGGTCTGGAGAAGGTCGGGAAGGGCATCATTCTGCTGCATGACCTCAAGGACAGCACGGCCGCTGCGCTCCCGGAGCTGCTGGATGCCCTGAGCACCAAGGGATATCGCCTCGTCCATCTGGTGCCGAAAGCGAAATTCGAGCCGAATGCTGCATTCTCGGCCGAGGTCGCGGCCGTCATCGCCAAGCGCAACGCCAAGCTGGCCGCCAAGCAGGCGAAGGCGACCGCCCAAGTCGAGATCACGGGCTCGATCAAGCCGCCGAGGAACTTGCGCAGCGCCAAGGCAGGCGCGGAGCGGACCTCGGCCAGCGCGAACAAAAAGCCGTCGCGCAAGGGCCGCAAAAAGCGCGACAGGCGCGGCAAGTCGCAAGAGGTCAGCAACGGGCCGTTCCGGCCGATATAGGCCCTTTGCAAGACACTACTCGCCGGCCGCCAGCCGCGCCTGGACGGTTTGCGTGGGGGCACCACTCTCCTCTAGCTCGACTGCATCGATGCGCTTGGCGCGCTGGCCGATCCGCTCGGTCGACGTCAGTATCTTCTCGACGTCCTTCGTCGCCAGCGTAAAGTGCTTATCGAGATCCCTGACCCTTTCGACGAGCCGAGCCACGTCCCCCATCAAATGCCCGACCTCACGCTGGATGAGACCGGCCTGCTCGCGCATGCGAACATCCTTGAAGATGGCCTGCATGGTCTGAACGGCCAGCATCAGCATGTTCGGCGAGACGATGACGACACGCGCGCGATAGGCGCGTTGTATGACCTCCGGTAGACGTTCGTGCAACTCGGCATAGACGGCTTCGGAAGGCACGAACAACAGGGCCGTGTCCTGGGTCTCGCCTGGAATGAGGTACTTCGACGAGACGTCGTCGACATGCTTGGACACCGTGTCGCGAAAGCGAGCCAGCGCCTGCGTCCGCTGTTCGGGCGTCGTGGCGGCGCGCAGCGCCTCGAACCCCTCGAGTGGAAACTTGGCATCGACCGCCAACGGGGCCGGCGCCGACGGCAGGCGGATCAGCGCATCAGGCCGCCGTCCGTTCGAGAGGGTGGCCTGCAGCTCGAAAGCGTTCCTCGGCAGCCCATCCTCGAGGATCGCCTCCATGCGCATCTGTCCGAAGGCGCCGCGCATCTGCTTGTCGGCGAGCACCTGCTGCAGCGTCACGACCTCCTTCGACAGGTCGTCCAGGCTTTGCCCGGCAGCATCGATGCGGGCGAGCCGCTCGTAGAGCCGCGTCAGGCTCTCGGCGGTCCGCCCCTCCGCCTCGACGAGGCTGGCACCGAGCTTAAGGCTGGTCTCGCTGAGCCCCTGCCCCAGCCGCTCGCTGACGTGATCGAGGCGGCGATCGAGCAGGCTTGCAAGCTCGGCCTGTCGCGCCTGATTGAGCTCGCCCATGGCCGCCATCCGCCCCTTGAGCTCGGCGAGCATGGCTTCCGTCTGGCGGTTGGCGGTGTCGATGCGCGCCTCCAGCCGCTCGGCAGCCGCTCGCCGCAGCAACGTGGCCACGACCGACCAGAGAACGCCGAGCAGGACGAGGCCGGCCAGTCCCGTGAGGAGCGGCGTCGGGTCCGCATGCAAGCCCTCGAGCCAAAGCTGCAGTCGAGCTGAAAGCTGTTCCATGGCCGGTGTTTACCCCGATTCGCCAGACCGCACCGGGATTGCCGTTGACCGAAGAGCGACCGCTCATTACCTAAGCGGCGATGGCGAGACGAGAGATCATCAAGGTTCCCGACCCGTTGCTGCGGGAGACCAGCAAGCCCGTCGAGGCCTTCGACGAGCGGCTAGGCCGGCTCGTCGCCGACATGCTCGAAACCATGTACGACGCCCCTGGCATCGGTCTCGCCGCCGTGCAGATTGCCGTTCCGCTGCGCCTCCTCGTGATCGATACGGCCAAGCCGAACGAGGAGGCACCGCGGCCTGTGGCGATGGTCAATCCCCAGATCGTCGAGATTGTCGGCGACGAGCTGCGATCGCATGAGGAAGGTTGCCTGTCCATTCCGGACGTCTATGCCGAGATCGAGCGGCCGGCGAGGGTTCGTGTGTCCTACCAGGACACCACCGGCGCACGTCACGAGATGCTGGCCGAGGATCTGATGGCGACCGTCGTCCAGCACGAGATCGACCATCTGAACGGTAAGCTGTTCATCGACTACCTCTCGCGGCTGAAACGCGACCGGATCGTCAAGAAGATGATCAAGGCGAAGCGCGACGCGGAGGCCGCTGTCTGAGCAATGTTGCGAGTCGTCTTCATGGGCACGCCCGAGTTCGCCGTGCCGACACTCGCCGAGATCGTCGGGGCCGGTCACGAGATCAGGGCGGTGTACTGTCAGCCGCCGAGGCCGGCCGGTCGGGGCCAGGCCGAACGGAAATCAGCGGTGCACAGCTTCGCCGAAGCGGCCCGTCTGCCGGTCGTCACCCCGAGAAGCTTGAAGGGCGAGAGAGAGCAGGCCGAGTTCGCGGCCCATGCCGCCGACGTCGCCGTTGTCGTGGCTTACGGATTGCTGCTGCCGAAACCGATCCTCGAGGCGCCGGTGCATGGCTGTCTCAACCTGCATCCCTCGAAGCTGCCGCGCTGGCGAGGCGCCGCGCCGATCCAACGCACGATCATGGCCGGCGATCGTGAGACGGCCGTCATGGTCATGCGCATGGACCAGGGGCTCGATACCGGGCCAGTCTGCATGTCCGAGCCGATCATTGTGCCGCCTGACATGACGGCCGGCGCGCTGCATGATCTGGCCGCACGGCGTGGCGCCGATCTGATGTTGCGAGCATTGGGTGCTCTCGCTCGCGGGACACTGGACTGCCGGCCGCAGGCCGCCGATGGCGCCACCTACGCGGCCAAGATCGAAAAGTCCGAGGCGCGCATCGACTGGTCTCGGCCGGCCAGCGAGGTGCACGACCGAATTCGCGGCCTCTCTCCCCATCCGGGCGCCTGGCTCGAGGTCGGCCCACCGAGCAAGCGCGAGAGGATCAAGGTGTTGCAGTGCGAGGTTGCCAGCGGAAGCGCCGCCCCGGGCACGATTCTCGACGACCAGTTGACGGTCGCCTGCAGCAGCGGTGCCGTTCGATTGCTGATGCTGCAGCGCGCCGGCAAGGCAGCCATGTCCGCGGCGGAGCTGCTCCGCGGCTATCCGATCTCACGCGGCACGCGTCTCGACTGAGCCGCCGCAAGTCAGCGGCTCTGACAGCGCTACTGATTGGTCGTGGTCGTCGTGCTCGAAGGTTCCGTCGTCGTGGACGCAGCGGGCTCGGTCGGCGGCGGTGTAGCGGAGCCGGACCAATAGTAATAGGCGCCAACCGCGATGATGACGGCGATGACGGCAATCACGATATTCCGGGCACTCGAGCTCATGGGTCTTGCTCCTGTTGTGGCCAGACTACTCCCGTACATGAAAATCTAAACCGCTCGCATGGGCATTACAATGTCAGGTGTCAAATTGCGCGAGGAGTGCCGGCCGGTCGCGCCCGTATAGATATGCTTCAACCGAGAATTAACGGAAGATCAATCCATCGGAACGCGATCCAATCGATCAATAGCGTTCAAAACCGCGGTTCAGCTCCCAGTCGGTGATGCGGCGGTCATACTCGAACTGCTCCCATTCGGCCGTGTGAATCATGTGGTCCATGACCTCCTGGCCGAAGGCCTCGTGCAGCATGGCCGACTCCTTCATGAGCTGGATCGCCTCGCGCAAGGTCTTCGGAATCTCGCGCAGGTTCTTGGCGTGGTAGGCATCGCCCGAGAAGGCCGGCTCGAGCTCGAGCTTCTCCTCGATACCGCGCAGGCCGGCGGCGAGCAGCGCCGCATAGGCGAGGTAGGGATTGAGGTCGGCACCGCCGATCCGGCACTCGACGCGGACCGCTTTGGTGTCCGCACCGCAGAGGCGGAAGCCGGCGGTGCGATTGTCGAACGACCAGATGGAGCGCGTCGGCGCGAAGGTCCCGACCATGAATCGCTTGTAGGAATTGACGTAGGGCGCCAGGAACCAGGTGATCTCACGCGAATATTTGAGCTGGCCGGCGAGGAACTGGCGCATCATCGCCGACATGCCGTGCTCGGCCGACTTGTCGTAGAAGAGCGAGTGCCCATCCTTGTGCCAGAGCGACATGTGGATATGGGAGGAGTTGCCGGACAGCCCATAGTGCCACTTCGCCATGAAGGTGACGGCCTTGCCCATGGCGTGGGCGATCTCCTTGGCGCCGTTCTTGATGATGACGTGCTGGTCGGCCATGTCGAGCACGTCGGAGTATTTGACGTTGATCTCCTCCTGTCCCGGCCCGTACTCGCCCTTCGAGTTCTCGACCGTGATGCCGGCTCCGGCCAGCCCGTTGCGGAGCGCCCGCATATAAGGCTCCTCCTTGGTCGAGAGCAGGATGGAGTAGTCCTCGATGTAGCGAGCGGCGGTCTTGGGCGCCTTGAAGCCGCGATCGATGATGGTGTCATAAGGCTCGTCGAACAGAAAGAACTCGAGCTCGGAGGCGGCCAGCGCCTTCATGCCCTTGGCGGCGATGCGCTCGACTTGCCGGGACAGAATGGACCGGGGCGAGTGCGGCACGGGAGCGTGCGTATGGTGATCGAGCACGTCGGCGAGAACCAGCGCCGTCGCCTCGAGCCAGGGCACGCGCCGGAGAGTCCGAAGATCCGGCTTCAGCGTGAAGTCGCCGTAGCCGCGCTCCCAGCTCGCCGCCTTGTAGCCGGGCACCGTCTCCATATCGATATCGAGGGCGAGCAGGTAGTTGCAGGCATGCGTCTCTTCATGGGCACCATCACAGAAGAAGGGTGCGTGGAACCGCTTGCCGGCGAGCCGGCCCTGAAGATCCGTGAAGCAGACGAGCACAGTGTCGATCTCGCCCGATTTGGTCAGGGCCTTGAGCTCGTCGAGAGTCAGCATTCCTGGCATGGCAGATGGTCCTTGGGCCGCGCCGGCGAGCCCCATTGTCACATGAAACCGCCCCGGCCGGATGGGCAGCCGGGGCGGTCACCGAGATAGGTCTCAGGTCGAGACGCTCTCCGCTCGATCAGATGTAGCGGTAGGGCGGTCCGGCCTTCCGCATGGTGTCGACGTACTTCCGCAGGATTTCGACGATCTTCTTGCTGCGCTCGCTCTTGGCCGCGACCTCGTCCCAGAACTTATAGGCCTCGTCCTCGAGGGTCTTCCATTCCGTTTCCGG
Source organism: Hyphomicrobiaceae bacterium (assembly GCA_041397825.1). Taxonomy (GTDB): domain Bacteria; phylum Pseudomonadota; class Alphaproteobacteria; order Rhizobiales; family Hyphomicrobiaceae; genus JANNSX01. The sequence goes on along the minus strand of JAWKVX010000005.1, from coordinate 411,355 downwards.
AATGGTCGTGAGCTCAAGCTTGCCGCCGTTGACGCGATAGTGCGCCTCGCCCCACCAGTACCAGTGCTGGCGATAGTAGTGGGACTGGTCGATGGACATCTGGAACAGCGCCTTCAGGTGATCGGGCACCTGGTTCCACTTCTCCGTATTGACGAAGTAGGAGCCGGCCCATGCGCCCGAGATGTTATTGGTGAGATAGTACTTCGTGACGTCCGCCCAGCCGACGGTGTAGCACTCGGTGATGCCGCACCAGGCGATGCCGTCGAGCTCACCGGTCTGGATGGAGACCTGCACGTCCTCCCAGGGCAGCGTCACAGGAACGACGCCGAAGCGGGTGAGGAACTGACCGGCCGTCGGCGGCGAGAAGACGCGGAGGCCTTTCAGGTCGGCCAGCGAACGGATCGGCTTGTTGGTTGCGAAGTTGCATGGATCCCACGAGCCCGTCGACAGCCACGTGACGTTCTCGACGTCCTTGTAGGCCTCCTCCCAGATCTCCTTCAGGCCATAGTCGTTCCACAGCACCGGCACGTCGAGCGAGTAGCGCGTGCCGAGCGGGAAGTAGGCGGAGAACACGGCGACGTCCACCGGCGCGCCGACGGAATCGTCGTCGTGCTGAATGGCATCGACCGTTCCGGCCTGCAGCGCACGGAACAGCTCCGAGGTCGGCACGAGCTGATCAGCCGTGTAAAGCTCGATGGTCATTTCACCGTTCGCCACCTTGTTGAAGGCGTCGATCGACGGTTTGATGACATGCTCGGCCAGTGCCGGGCCGGCATAGGTCTGCAGACGCCATTTGATGGGGGCCTGGGCCCGTGCCACGTAGGGCGCGGCCACGGTCGTGGCCGCGGCGGCCGTCGTGAGACTCGCCTTCTTCAGAAAGCCACGCCTGCTATCTGTCTTGTTGGTCATTTCGGCTGAACCTCCCTGCCTTGTCGTATGCGTATTCAGCATTGGCCCTGCCGCCGACATGGGTTGTCTTCCGGACCAGCAGGGTGGTTGGGCGCCGATCATGGACCAAAGCCCGGAAGGCTGACAAGGGGCACGTCGGCGAGCCCGCGGGGGACCCGACCGCCTCGGCCAGGACGGGGACCGATGAGCCTCAGCGTCCGCGATAGAGATCCGGCAGGTAGGTGGCGATCTCGGGCACGGCCATGATCAGCACCAGGGCGAGCACCATCACGAGCACGAACGGTACGATGGAACGATAGATATCCATCATGCCGATCTCGGGCGGTGCCATCGTCCGCATCAGGAACAGGTTGTAGCCGAAGGGCGGCGTGATGTAGGCGATCTGGCAGGTGATCGTATAGAGGACGCCGTACCAGATGAGGTCGAAGCCGAGCGCCCGCACGAGCGGAATGTAGAGCGGCGCGACGATGACGAGCATGGCCGTGTCGTCGAGGAACATGCCCATGATCAGGAACGACACCTGCATGAGCACCAGCACCTCCCAGGGCGACAGGCCGAGCTTTTCGAGGAACAGCGATTTCACGGCGTTGACGGCGCCGAGACCGTCGAACACCGCGCCGAAGCACAACGCTGCCAGGATGATCCACATGAACATGGCGGTGACGTCGAGCGTCTTCCGCATGGTGGTTTCCATCAGCGGCCACGTCAGTCGTCCCTTGGCGGCGGTCGCAAGTATGGCGGCTGCCGCACCCACGGCGGAACTCTCGACCAGACTGGTGATGCCGGTCACGAACAGCCCGATCATGAGACCGAAGACGATGAGCGGCACGAGGCCGATCCATAGCAGTCGGATCTTCTCGTTGAACGGGATCTGCCGCTCCTCGAGCGGCAGAATTGGCCCGAGCGACGGATTCCACCAGCAGCGAATGGCGATGTAGAGCATGAACATCGCCGCCAGCAGCAGCCCCGGCAGAATGCCTGCGAGCCAGAGCTGATCCACCGGCTGGCGAGCGATCATGGCGTAGAGCACGAGCACCACGGACGGAGGTATGAGGATGCCGAGCGTGCTGCCGGCCTGGATGACGCCGGTCACCATGCGCTTGTCGTAGCCGCGCTTCAAAAGCTCCGGCAAGGCAATCGAGGCGCCGATCGCCATGCCGGCGATGGAAAGCCCATTGATGACGGAGATCAGCACCATGAGGCCGATGGTGCCGATGGCGAGCCCACCTCTCAACCCTCCCATCCAGACGTGGAACATGCGGTAGAGATCGCTGGCGATCCCAGATTCGGCGAGCACATATCCCATGATCACGAAGAGCGGCACGGTGACGAGGGCGTACCAGTCCTGCAGCTTGCCGGCGCCGGCGATCGGCATGTTCGAGGCGCCATCCCCCCAGAGCATCATGGCCGAGACGGCAGCGACGAAACCGATGGCGCCGAAGACCCGCTGCCCGGTTGCGAGCAGCAGCATCATCGACAAGAACATCATGAGTGCAATGGCTTCGTAGCTCATTCGATCGGCTCCCCGCGCGCTGCCGCGACATTCTTGAAGAACGTGGCGATCGCCTGCAGCAGCATCATGAGGATGCCGATGGCCATGATGAGCCGGATCGGCCAGAGCTCCGGCGACCAGGCGCTCGGTCGCGTCTGGCCTGTTTTATAGACGTAGACTGCACTGTCGATGCCGCCCCAGAGCAGAATGGAAAGATAGACGATCAGGCAGAGGATCGTGACCGAATCAACCGCGGCTTGGGTCCGCGGCTTCCAGTGGCTATAGAAGAGATCCATCCGGACATGCGCCCCATTCTGCATGCTATAGGCGCCGCCCAGCATGTAGTAGGCCGTTAGCGTGAATTGCGCCATCTCGACGGTCCAGATCGGCGAGATGTCGAAGGCGGCCTTCGAGAAGGCGGCATAGAGCAGAATCCCCAACAGCATGAGGATGAGCAGCATGGCCGCGCGACCGATAGTGCGGTTGAACCAGTCCACCGTATGGACAAAGCGCCGGATGACCTCAGGCATGCCAGCCTGCCATCCTCGCGCGCGTTGGCGGGGCTCTCTGGGACGGTACCGTCACGGGCGATGATCCCTCTCAAGTCGTCTCGATGTCGGTGGACGCGGCACATGATAGGCGTGCCGGCAGGCAGGAGAATCCGAAGGCAAAACGTTAGCCGACCTTCAGCAGCTCGCTCAAGAGAAGATCGCCGCCTCGGGACCTGACGGCTTCCTGGAAATAGCGGACCAGTGCCTCGCCGATAACCTGGCTTTGTCCGTTCTTGGTCGCCAGGGCCTGAAAATAAGAGAGGTCCTTGACCGTGTTCTCGAGCGTGAAGATGTAACCCCCGTAGTTACCATCGATCGCCGGCGGAATGATGCGCTCGAGCGAGCCGGATTTGGCCGCCCCCCCCATGTTCACCTCGAAGAGCTTGGCCCAGTCGAGCCCCTCGTCGCGGGCAATGCGGTACGCTTCGACCACCAGGGCCGCCTGGCCGAGCGCCAACAGGTTGTTGAGCAGCTTGGCGCGATGTCCCGCTCCGACCTCGCCCATGCGCAGGACCGTCTTCGAGTAGGCCTGGCACCACGGCGCCACGCGCTCGAAATCAGTTTGGGAGCCGCCGGCCATGGTTGCAAGCTCGCCGCGAGCTGCGTGCTGGGCGCCACCCCCGATCGGGGCGTCGACGAAGGCGATACCTGCGGCCCTGAGCTTGGCGGCAACCTCGAGCGTCACGTTGGGATCGGAGGTGCCGGTGTCGATGACGATCGCCGTTTGGGACAGACCGGGCATCAGGTCGTCGACCACCCGACGAACCTGCTCGGACGTCGCGACGCAGAGAAAGACTCCGTCCTGGCTGCGCGCAAGCTCGGCAAGGGTCTTCGCCTCTTTGGCACCCTTCGACACGAGATCGTCGATCGGTTTGCGATTGCGATGGGCGATGACGGTCACCTCGTGGCCCTTGGCCATCAGGTTGCTCACCATGCCGTGTCCCATGAGGCCGGCGCCGACGAAACCGAGCTTGGCCATGTGCTCCTCCCCTTGCCTCAGACCGACCAGCCGCCGTCGATCATCGACGCCGAGCCGGTGACGAAGGCACTCTCGTCGGACGCGAGATAGACCACGAGATGAGCAATCTCCTCGGCCGTGGCGAGCCGGCCGAGCTTCTGGCGGGCGACGAAGGCCTGATAGTTCTTGTCGTAGTCGCCCGGCAGCGCCTTGATGCGCTCGCGCAAGGACGGCGTGTCGACGGTGCCGGGGCAGATCGCATTGCAGCGGATATTCTTGTCGGCGAAATCAGTCGCCACCGACTTGGTGAGGCCGATCACGGCTGCCTTGGTGGCGCTGTAGACGGCCCGGTTCGGCGCGCCCTTGATCGAGGAGGCGGCCGAGGAGATGTTGATGATCGAGCCGCCGCCCTTGGCGACCATGCCCGGTAGGTAGGCCTTCAGCGTTCGCCACATCGATTTGACGTTGAGATCGAAGGAGCGATCCCAGTCCGATTCTGTGACGTCGAGGATCGTACCATGATGCACCCAGCCGGCGCAGTTGAAGAGCACATCGACGGGGCCCGTCCGCTTGGCAGCCGCCTCGATGGCGGCATTGGACATCGCATCGGCGACGAAGCACTCGAGGCCGGGCGCATCCTTCTTCAGCTTGTCGACCAGGCCCGGATCGACATCGCTGGCGAACACCTTGGCGCCCTCGGCGGCACAGGCGAGCGCCCCGGCCCGGCCGATACCCTGTCCCGCAGCCGTGATGAAGATCGTCTTGCCTTCCAGGCGTTTCATACGTCACCCATCCTTTCGGAGAATTCGTTCCGCCGGTAGAGTGCCGCCGAACGCCCCTTGGGCGCAAGTGCGGCGGAGGAGAGGGAAGCATGCGTGGAGCAAGGACGGCAGGGCGATGGACTTTGAGCCTCGCGTTGGGCCTCGGGTTTCTATCCATAGCCGAGCCGTCGGCCGAAGAGGTCGATTGCGAGAACGCCTCGTCGACGGTGGAGATGAACTATTGCGGCGAGCAGGCCTATCTTCGTGCCGATGCCGAGCTCAATCGAGTCTATCAAGAGATCCTGGCCGGAATCGACGGACATGACGATCTCGAGCCCGACCGCATGAAGGCCTGGAAGGAAGCGCTCAAAGCGGCCCAGCGCGCCTGGGTCGATTTCAAGGAGAAGGATTGCGGCGAGCTCATCGGCTACGAGTGGTACGGCGGAACCGGTGCCGGCCCCGCCAGCTACGGCTGCTTCACCCAGAAGACCGAGACGCGCATCAAGGAGCTCAAGGAACGCTACGAGGTCTCTGAATAGCCGACATGAGCACCGAGCTTGATCCCATCATCGCCGAGGTGCGCCGCTTCGCCGAGAATACGCTTTGGCCGGCCGCCACCCGCCACGACGAGGAAGGTCTCTGGGTCGGGGCTCATCTACCGACGTTGTCCGCGCTCGGACTGATGGGGGCCAATCTCCCAGCCGATTTCGGCGGCGCCGGCATCGGACCGCACCTCCTCGCCGAGGTGGTCGCCGCCGTCGCAAGCGCCTGCCCGGCCACGGCGTCGATGCTGACCGCCCACTATCTGGCGACCGATGCCATCCTCCTCGGCGGCACGCCCGAGCAACGCGAGGATCTCCTCCCGCGGATGGCTGCGGGCGCGCTCGGGGCCTTTGCGCTGACCGAGCCGGAAGCGGGCTCGAACCCGCAGGACATGACGTCCCGCGCCGAGCGAAAGGGCGCCGCCTACCGCCTGAAGGGCGCCAAGCAGTTCATCTCGAATGCCGGCCGTGCCGAGATCATCGTCCTGTTCGCCAAGACTGACCCCGAGGCCGGCAGCCGCGGCATCTCCGCCTTCGCTGTGCCGCGTGCCACGCCCGGTCTCGATATCGGCCCGCCGGAGCGCACGATGGGTCTCAAGGGCGCGCATGTGTTCCCTCTCGCCTTCGACATGGAGGTACCGTCGGCCTCACGCCTCGGCGACGAGGGCAGCGGTTTCAAGACGGCGATGCGCGTGCTCGACAACGGGCGTCTCGAGGTCGCGGCCATGGCGATCGGCATCGCCCGGCGCGCGCTCGCGCTGGCCACTCACTGGGCCAAGGCACGTCAGGTGGGCGGACGACCGCTCGCGGATAATCAGGGCATTCAGTGGATGCTCGCCAATATGGTCGCCGACCTCGCCGCGGCGGAAGCCCTCTCCCGCGAGGCCACCGCCCGGCGCGCCACCGACAGCCGCTTCTCGCGGGAGAGCGCCATTGCCAAGCTCGTCGCATCGGAGATGGCTGGGCGCGTGACCGACCAGGCCCTGCAGATCCATGGCGGCTACGGCTATACTCGCGACCTGGCCCTCGAGCGGCTCGCGCGCGACGCGCGCATCCTGCGCATCTACGAAGGGGCCTCCGAGATTCAGCGCACCATCATCGCGCGCGACATATTGGCGAACGGAATATCCCGATGACCGTCTTCGAGCGTCCGAAACCCGAGCTGTCGCCTGGGACGATCGCCGCGCTGCTCCGCGATCACTACGGGCTGTCAGGTGACGTCACCCCGCTCGTCAGCGAGCGTGACCAGAACGCGCGGCTGCGGACGGCAAAGGGCGATTTCGTCCTGAAAATCGCCAACGCCGCCGAGGACCGCTCGGTGCTCGAACTGCAGAACGCAGTGTTGCGTCACATCGCGAAGGTCGACCCCACGCTCGGCGTGCCGCGGCTGATCGCGGCGAGGAGCGGCGTGGACACCGTCGAGCATGTCGAAGGTTCGGCGCGTCACGCCATCCGGTTGCTGACGTATCTGCCGGGACGCCTCTATTCGGAGGTCGAGCAGACACCAGCTCTCGGCGCGAGCCTCGGCAGCTTCATGGGCCGCCTTTCCCGGGCCCTCGCGGGCTTCGGTCATCCGGCCGCGCACCGGCCGGAATTCCTGTGGAGCCTCGACGAGGCGACGGCCGTCAAGCCCTGGCTCGCCGACATCGCCGACCCAGAGAATCGAGCCCTGGTGGAACGCATCTTCGCCCGATACGAGGCCCGCTCCTTGCCCAACCTCGAACGGTTGCGAGCGGCCGTCGTGCATCAGGACGCCAACGACAACAACATCCTCATCGCCGACGACGGCACCACGGTCACCGGGCTGATCGACTTCGGCGACATGTGCTTCGGCCGTCAGGTCAACGAGCTCGCTGTCACGCTCGCCTATGCGCTGCTCGACAAGGACGATCTCTATGCGCATGCCCGGCCCCTGATATCGGCCTACGCGCGCGAGATGCCGATCTCCGGCAGCGAGGCGGAAAGCCTGTTCGATCTGGTTGCGGCCCGTCTCGCCGTCAGTGTCTCGGTCTCCTCCCACCGCGCGAAAAAGTTCCCGGAGAACGACTATCTGCTCGTCTCCCAAAGACCCGCCTTCGCGCTCCTCGAGCGCCTCGACAAGACCAATCCGGCATTCCTCGCGGCCATCGCCCGCGAAGCGGCGGGCCTCGATCCGGTCCCCTCCCACGATGCGGTCGTCGGCTGGCTCAACGGAAGCATGCCCGACCGCGCGCCGCTTCTCGATTTCGATCTCGATGCCGCGCCCCGCATGCTGCTCCGCCTGGAGGACGGCGCACCCGGCATGGAGCACGCGGCAGACCGTCAGGCTTTCGGGGCCTGGCTCGACCGTCGCATGGCCGAGGCCGGCGCCCGCTACGCCATCGGCCTCTGGGGCGAGAACCGGACCGTCTACAAAGGCGACCAGTTCCGCTCATCCGCTTCGCCCGAATGGCGATCGCAGCATCTGGGGCTCGATCTCTTCGTTCCAGCCGGCACGCCGGTCCTGGCGCCGCTGGCCGGCACCGTCTTGAGCGTCTCCGACAACGACCTGCCCTACGACTACGGCCCGACCGTCATGCTCGAGCACGAGTGCGGCGCCGGGGGCCTGAGATTCTGGACGCTGTACGGCCACCTCGCCCGAGAGACGCTGACGCGCGTTCGTCCGGGCCAGGCGGTTGCCGCAGGCGAGCGTATCGGCTCGATCGGCACGGCAGACGAGAACGGCGGCTGGCTGCCTCATCTGCATTTCCAGGTCATCACCGACCGGCTCGGACAAGAGGGCGAGTTCCCCGGCGTGGGCCAGCCGAGCCTCTGGCCGGTCTGGAGCAAAATCTCACCCGATCCCAATCTCATCCTGAAGCTGGCTCCGGAAAGCTTCCATGAGGATGCGACGCCACCCGCTGCGTTGCTCGAGCGCCGCCGCAAGGTGCTCGGCCCCTCGCTCTCGATCAGCTATCAGAAGAAACTTAAGATCGTGCGTGGAAAGGGGGCCTATCTCTACGATCACACCGGACGCGGCTATCTCGATTGCGTCAACAATATCTGCCATGTCGGACACGCGCACCCCCATGTCGTCGAGGCACTGGCGAAGCAAGCCGAGATCCTGAACACCAACACCCGCTACCTGCACGACAACATCGTCGACTATGCCGAGCGCCTCGCCGCAAAGTTTCCAAAGCCACTGTCCGTCGTCTACATGGTCTGCTCGGGCTCGGAGGCGAATGAGCTGGCGCTGCGCATGGCACGCACCGTGACCGGCCGGCGCGACACGATCGTCGTCGACTGGGGCTATCACGGCAACACACAAGGTCTCATCGACGTCAGCCCCTACAAATTCAATCGCAAGGGCGGAAAGGGGAAACCCGACCACGTCGAGATCGCCGCCCTGCCCGATCCCTATCGCGGGACCCACAAGGGCATGAGCACCGAGACCGGACTTGCCTATGCGCAATCGGTCGAGGCCTGCATCGACACCATCCGTCAGCGCGCCGGCCAGGGCCCCGCCGCCTTCATCGCCGAGACGATCTCGGGCTGCGGCGGCCAGGTGGTCTATCCCGATGGTTACCTCAGCGCCGCCTTCGCCGCCGTCCGCCGGGCCGGCGGGCTCTGTATCGTCGACGAGGTGCAGACCGGCTTCGGCAGGGTCGGCAGCCATTTCTGGGCGCACGAGACCCAAGGCGTCGTTCCCGATATCGTCACCCTCGGAAAGCCGATCGGCAACGGCCATCCGATGGCGGCCGTGGTGACGACGCCCGAGATCGCTCAGGCCTTCGCGAACGGCATGGAGTTCTTCTCCTCCTTCGGCGGCAATCCGGTGTCGGCCGCGGTCGGCAACGCCGTCCTCGATGTGATCGAGCGGGAGGGGCTGCAGGCCAAAGCGCTTGCTGCCGGGACCGATCTGTTGAGCCGCCTCCGCGAGCTCCAGCACCGTCACCCCTTGATCGGCGATGTCCGCGGCAAGGGTCTGTTCGTCGGCGTCGAGATGGTCAGGGACCGGACAACGCTCGAGCCCGCGACGAACGAGGCAAATCAGGTCATCAACGACCTGAAAAACAATGGCATTCTCGTATCCACCGATGGTCCCTTCGACAACGTCCTGAAGATCAAGCCCCCGATCTGCTTCGGCCTTCGGGAGGCGGAGCTGCTCGCCAGGGGAATCGACGCGGCGCTACTGGGACTCTCCGCGCCCAAGGCAACCTCGAAGTAGTGGTCGTGGACCCAACGGAGATGTCGTATCTGGACCATCGGCCGCCGCGTTCAAGTGGCTATAGTCCTCCCCGCCAGCCCCGCCTCCGCCTAAGGAATGGCTAGGCCTCTCTTTCGTCACCGAGAGAGCATAACAAGTCTTCTCGCCGGTTGGATCCGGCGCAATCCAAGCCCATGGGAGGGTGTCACTGATGACTGATATCGATCGGCTGAAAGCAATGGCGAAAGCTGGCAAGCTGTCGCGACGCGAATTCATGGTCGGCGCCATTGCCGCCGGCGCGACGGTCTCCGCCGCATCCAGCATGTTCACCACCATCGCCCGCGCCGAGATGAAGAAGGGCGGCTCGCTCAAGATCGGCCTGGGCCATGGCGCCACAACGGACAGCCTCGATCCGGCAACCTATCCCGACCAGATGACCGGCACCTGCTGCTGGGGCACGATGTCGAACTCGCTGACGGAGGTCGACATCAAGGGCAACATCACAGGCGATCTCGCCGAGAGCTTCGAACCCTCCGACGGCGCCAAGAAGTGGGCGTTCAAGCTCCGCAAGGGCGTGACCTTCCACAACGGCAAGACCGTCACCACAGACGATGTCGTCGGCTCGATCCAGCATCACATGGGCGAGGGCTCGAAGTCGGCCGCCAAGTCCGTGATCGCCGACATCACGGAGATCAAGGCCGACGGCGACAACGTCGTCATCTCTCTCAAGGGCGGCAATGCCGACTTCCCCTATCTGATGAGCGACTATCACTTGCCGATCATGCCCGTCGCCGACGGCAAGGCCGACTGGCAATCGGGCGTCCGCACCGGTCCCTACACGCTCGAGAAGTGGGAGCCGGGCGTTCGCGCGACCCTGAAAAAGAATCCGAACTACTACCGTGATGCCGGCTTCGACGACGTGAGCTTCACGGTCATCTCGGACGTGGCGGCGCGCACGAATGCGCTGACCTCGGGCGAGGTCAACTACATCGATCGCTGCGATCTCAAGACGGTGAACCTGCTGAAGCAGGATCCCAACATCGAGGTGACCGAGGTCACCGGCTTCGGTCACTACATCTTCGTGATGAACGTGACCCAGGCGCCGTTCGACAACCCCGATGTTCGCAACGCCCTGAAGTATGCCATCGATCGCGAAGCCATCAAGAACAAGGTATTCCTCGGCTTCGCCGCCGTCGGCAACGACAACCCGATCGCGCCTTCGATTAAGTTCGCGACCAATCCGGAGCCGCTCCACACCTACAATCCGGAGAAGGCGAAGGAGCTGTTGAAGGCCGCCGGCATCGAGAATCTGACCGTCGATCTGTCCGTCGCGGACGCAGCCTTCGGCGGGGCGGTCGATGCCGGCCAGCTGTTCGCCGAGAGCGCCAAGGCCGCCGGCATCACCATCAACGTCGTTCGCGAGGCGAATGATTCTTACTGGGATGCCGTCTGGCTGAAGAAGCCGTTCGTCGCCTCCTACTGGAACGGCCGCCCGACCGTCGACTACATGATGACCACGGCCTATGCCGCCGACGCTGCCTGGAACGACACGTTCTGGAAGAACCCCCGCTTCAACGAGCTGCTCGTGGCCGCTCGCTCGGAGACGGACGATGCCAAGCGTGCTGGCATGTATGCCGAGATGCAGCAACTGGTCCACGACGATGGCGGGTTGATCAACATCGTCTTCTCCACCTACGTGAACGCCAACAACAAGACCCAGCTCGCCCATGGAGAGATCGGCGCCAACTGGGATCTGGACGGCATGAAGATCGCCCAGCGGTGGTGGTCGGCCTGATCGGACTGAGTTAGCCCTATCGACACGTTTGCGGGCCACCTTCGGGTGGCCCGTTCTCTTTGTGGCATTTTTGGGGTGGCGTCGACCGGCGAATGCGCTAACAATACTCGGATTGGGGAAGCCCCGAGCAAAAAAAAGGCCGGGTCAGACATGCATCCGATCATCCGCACGGTGGTTCAGCGGTTAGCGCTCAGCTTGGTGACGCTTTTTGTCGTCTCCATTGTCATTTTCTCGGCCGTCACCCTGCTCCCGGGCGATTTTGCGAAAGCCATCCTCGGCCAGGCCGCGACTCCGGAGACGGTGGCCGCCTTCCAGAAAGAGATCGGCCTCGATAAGCCGCCCGTCACACGCTATGTGGAGTGGATCCAGAAGGTTGCCGTCGGCGATTTCGGCGAGAGCTTCACGAGCCGCGACAACTACCGGCGCACCGTCACGGATATCATCGGCCCTCGTCTCTGGAACACGCTGTTCCTTGCCGTCCTGACAGCCATCATCGCCGTGCCGCTCGCGCTATTCCTCGGCATCCTGGCCGCTCTCTACCGCAACGGCTGGTTCGACCGCATCGTCAACGCACTGACGCTGACGACGATCTCCTTCCCCGAGTTCTTCGTCGCCTACATGCTGATGCTCTTCTTCGCGGTGAAGTGGCATCTGCTGCCATCGCTCTCGAACGTCACGCCCGAGATGGAGCTCGGCGAGCGCCTCTACCGCTGTCTGCTGCCGTCGCTCACGCTGACCCTCGTCATCGTCGCCCACATGATGCGCATGACCCGGGCGGCAATCATCAATCTGATGGCGAGTCCGTTTATCGAGATGGCACGACTGAAGGGCATACCGCCGATGAAAGTCATCCTGCGGCATGCGCTGCCCAACGCCTGGGCGCCGATCGTCAACGTCATCGCCTTCAATCTCGCCTATCTGATCGTCGGCGTCGTCGTCGTCGAGGTCGTGTTCGTCTATCCGGGCGTCGGCCAGTTGCTGGTGGACGCCGTCACATCGCGCGACATTCCGGTCGTACAAGCCTGCGCACTGATCTTCGCGGCAACCTACATTCTTCTCAATCTCATCGCCGACATCATCTCGATCGTCACTAATCCGAGGATCCTGCACCCGCGATGACCACCGATCTCCACTCGATTCCGCGGGAGGCCGTGCTGCCGCGCCGGAAGACCAGACTGGGAACCGCGCTGAAGGAGCTCGGCAAGGCGCCATTCACGGCCTGGCTGGGCCTCGTCATCATCATCACATATCTGGTCGTTGCCATTTTCGCGCCCTGGATCGCCCCCTACCGCGAGAGCCAGGTCTTCGAGCAGCCCTATGCCCCCTGGGGCGGGGATTTCCTGCTCGGCACCGATCAACTCGGCCGCGATCTCCTGACCCGGCTAATCTACGGCGCACGCAATACGATCGGCATCGCCGTTGCGACGACCCTGCTTGCATTCATCGTCGGCGGTGGGCTCGGCATCCTCGCGGCCATCCGGGGCGGTTGGGTCGATCAGATCGTCAGTCGAATCGTCGATGTCATCCTCGCCATCCCGCTGTTGATCTCTGCGCTGATGCTGCTGTCGATCTTCGGCTCCAATGTCACGAACATTATCCTGATCATCGCCCTTCTCGATTCGACGCGTGTGTTCCGGCTCTCGCGCGCCGCTGCGATGAACGTCGTGGTCATGGACTATGTCGAGGCGGCGCGCCTCAGGGGCGAGGGCCTCGGCTGGATCATGCGGCGCGAGATCCTGCCCAACGTCATGCCGATCCTCGTCGCCGAGTTCGGCCTACGCTTCTGCTTCGTGTTTCTCACCATCTCGGCACTTTCCTTCCTCGGCGTCGGCATTCAGCCGCCAACGGCCGACTGGGGCTCGATGGTCAGGGAGAACTCGACCCTGATCACCTATGGCAATATCACGCCGCTGCTGCCGGCCGGCGCGATCGCCGTCCTGACCGTCGGCGTCAATTTTGTCGTCGACTGGTTCCTGCATAAGACGAGCGGGCTACGCGATGAGCACTAACGGACGTGCCGACGGTCGTGGGTTGCTCCTCGACATCCGCGGGCTCAGGATCGAGGGCCAGAGCGACGATGTCTGGAACGAGATCGTCAAGGGCGTCGATCTCGAGCTCGAACGCGGCAAGGTGCTGGGACTGATCGGCGAGTCCGGCGCCGGCAAATCGACGATCGGCCTCGCCGCAATGGGATTCGCGCGACCGGGCTGCCGCATCACCGGCGGTCAGATCTTCTTCGACGGCATCGATCTCCGCACCCTCTCGGACGCGGAGCAACGGGGCATTCGCGGCCGTCGCGTCGCCTATGTGGCACAGTCGGCCGCCGCCGCCTTCAACCCGGCACATCGGCTCATCGATCAGATCATCGAGAGCCCGCTCACGCATGCCATCATGAGCAAGGCCGATGCGACCAAGCGTGCCGTCGCGCTCTTCGCGAAGCTCGGCCTCCCTAACCCGGAGACCTTTGGCAATCGCTATCCGCACCAGGTGTCGGGCGGCCAGCTGCAGCGTGCCATGACCGCGATGGCGCTGGTTCCCAGCCCCGATCTCGTCGTCTTCGACGAGCCGACGACGGCCCTCGACGTGACGACGCAGATCGACGTGCTCGCCGCCATCAAGGATGCAATCCGGGACGAGGGGGCGGCGGCCCTCTACATCACACACGACCTTGCCGTGGTCGCTCAGGTCTCGGACGAGATCATGGTGCTCCGCCATGGCAAGCAAGTCGAGCTCGGCACCGCCGACGAGATCATCAACCGGCCGAGAGAGGACTACACGAAGCGCCTCGTCGCGATCCGGCAGATCAGCAAGAACGGCGAGGCTTTGCCGCATGCACCCCTCCTCACCGTCGAGGGCGTGACCGCCGCCTACGGCAACAGCTTCACTGTGCTGCACGATGTCTCGGTGCATCTGCCGCCGGGCCAGACGCTGGCCGTGGTGGGCGAGTCCGGCTCCGGCAAGTCCACCATGGCCCGCGTGATCACCGGGTTGCTGCCACCCAAGTCCGGCGCCATCCGCTTCGACGGCCAGGCGATGCCGCCGAGGCTCGCCGACCGGACCAAGGAGCAGCTCCGTGTCCTGCAGATGATCTATCAGATGCCGGATGTGGCGATTAACCCCCGTCACCGCGTGCGTGAGATCATCGGCCGGCCGCTCGAGTTCTATTTCGGCCTGGCGGGTCGGGAGAAGGAAAAGCGCACCCTCGAGCTCCTCGACCAGATCGAGATGGGCGGCGAGTACATCGAGCGCTATCCGGGCGAGCTGTCGGGCGGGCAGAAGCAGCGCGTCTGCATCGCCCGCGCGCTAGCGGCCGAGCCGCGTCTCATCATCTGCGACGAGCCGACATCGGCCCTCGATCCGCTGGTCGCCGACGGCATCCTGAAGCTCCTGCTCAAGCTGCAGGCCGAAACCAAGGTCTCCTACCTCTTCATCACCCACGACATCGCCACCGTGCGGGCCATCGCCGACATGGTCTGTGTCCTCTACAAAGGCAAGGTGGTGCGATTTGGCGGCAAGCAGGAGGTGCTGTCGCCGCCCTTCGACGACTACACGGACCTCCTTCTCAAATCGGTGCCGAAGATGCAGATCGGCTGGCTGGAGGGGGTGCTCTCGACCCGCCGCATGGCGAGCGCTGGGAACTGATCGGCCCGGCGCCCGGTCATCGCCGCGACACCGAAGCATGTCCGCTTCCACACTAGCCTCTTGATTGGCGTCGTGCGTTCGGACAGCATCAGCGGAAATCTCCAAAGACGGCAACTCGGCCGCAATCACTAGGAACATGCCAATGGCAGGAACAGCGAAGAACAGCGCCCGAGGCGCCAACGGCGGTCGGACCGGTGACGGCACTTCCGCTGCGGTCCCTCTCAGAGCCCGCGTCGAGAGCGGCGGTACACCGCTGATGGAGAATTGGGGGATGCGGTCGGAGGCGGGCACGCTGACCGATGTTCTCCTCGGGCCACCCGAAGGCTTCCGCTGGATGGGCGAGGAGAACGCGGCCTGGTCGGCACTGGTCCGCGACACGCTCCGGCGCGGCTACCAGTTCGACAAGCAGGTGGCGATGCGCCAACACCGCGAGATGGTCGAGGCCTATCATGAGGCGGGTGTCACGACGCATTTCCTGCCGCTGGACGATCACAATCCCTATCAGGTCTACGCGCGCGACTCGTCCTTCATGACACCCTATGGCGCCGTCATCTGCCAGATGGCCAACCCGCGCCGGCGCGGCGAATACGCCGCCTGCATCCGCTTCTATCTGGAGAAAGGCATACCCATTTACGACATGGTGTCGTCAGGCAATTTCGAGGGCGGCGACTTCAATCCCGTGGCCGAGAAGGCCGTGCTGCTCGCCTACACCGATCATCGCTCGGAGCACGTCGCGGCCAAGCAGATTGCCGGCTGGATGGAGGCCGAGGGCTGGGAGATCAAGTGGGCGCCGATCGATCAGTTCTACGTCCACATCGACCTGATGGTGTGCATGTTGAACGAGCGCTGCGCCGCGGTCTGCCTCGACACCACGGAAGATGACGTGGTCGACTGGCTGAAAGAAAAGAAGATCGAAATCATCCCGGCGACATTCAAAGAGACGATGGCGCTCGGATGTAACGTCGTCGCCCTCGGCCAGGACCGGATCCTTTCGACCGCAGGAGCCAAGGACCTGAACAAGAAGCTGAAGGCCGCCGGATTCAAAGTCTATGACCCGGACATGACGATGTTCACCTGGGCCGGCGGCGGCGTTCATTGCATGGCGCAACCGTTGAGACGCGAGTAGCCGCTACTGTCTGTGTCCTCGCGCCTACGTCACGAGCGGGGACAGGACCGAAGACAAGCCGCTGCGTTCTCGGCTAAGCTCGACCCATGATCGAGCCCGCCCACAAGGCCGCTGTCGCGGCTGAACTCGCCCGTCTTCGCCCCGAGATCGAGGCCCTGTTCGCCGATCTCTGGCAGCACCCGGAGCTGCCGGCCATGGAGTTCCGGACGGCGGGCGTGCTCGCCACCTGGCTGACGGGGCACGGATTCACAGTCAGTCGCGCTCCGGGCGGGATTCCGACCGCCTTCATCGCAAGGAAGCGGCTGAGCGACGGGCCGTGCATCGGCATCCTCGCCGAATACGACGCCCTTCCCGGTCTCGCCAACGAGGCGGTGGCGCGGCGCGCGCCTGTCTCTCGACTCCGGGCCGGCCACGCCTGCGGCCACAACCATATCGGGCCAGCGAACTGCGGCGCGGCGATCCTGCTGGCTGAGGCGGCTGGCCAACTTGGACTTGCCGGCGAGATCGTCGTCGTCGGCACGCCGGCCGAGGAGATCGTCTGGGGCAAGGTCGCACTGCTGACGCAGGGCGTGTTCGACGGTCTCGACGTGATCCTGACCTCGCATGGCGATTACCAGAACGGCGCGATATCGAGGCCCTGCCAGTCGGTGCTATCGGGCGAGATCGTGTTCTCCGGCGAGGCCGGGCACGGCGGCAAGCCGGGCGTCAGGAATGCGCTGGAAGCCGCCGAAGCCTTCGTCGGCGAGGCGACGACGCTACGTGAGGCCGAGTTCCCGGATGTGGCGCTCCGGCATGTCATCCGTGTCGGCGGCATCATGCCCTCGATCACGCCGGACGAGGCGCGGGTGTGGCTCACCTCGCGCAATGTGAGCTTCGAGCGGGCTCGAGACTTCTACGACCGGCTCGTTGCGTTGGCCGCCGATGTCGCAAGGCGCTCGCATGTCTCCCAGCGCCATCAGCCGATCGCGGGCACGCGCGGCTATCTTGCCAACGATGTGCTGGGGCGCACGCTCTTTGCCGCGCTCGAGACCGTTGGATTGCCGGAATGGACTTCGGAGGAGACGGCCTTCATGGCCGAGCTCTCGCGCGCCGTTAATCCGAACGCCGGGCTACGCCTCGACCGCGGCTTGAAGCTCTACGACACCGGCGAGGACTACTACGGCCAGGACGACGGCGAGGTGTCGTGGCGCGTGCCGCTCGGCCGCGTGAACTGGGCCTATCCCGAGGATGTCACCATCCATCACTGGGCCTGGACGGCCTGGTCGGGGCATCCCGGCAGCGGCAAGGGCGCATTGATGGCGACACAAGCGCTGGCGCTCGGTGGACTGGCACTCCTGGCGAACCCCTTACTCGTCGCCGAGGCCAAGACGGAGCTTTCCCGCCGCACAGAAGGTCTCCACATCACGGCTCCCATGGTCGGTGCATGGCGAACGCTAACCACGGAACCCGAGCGGTTCTGGGATGCGACTTGGGTGGAGTGAAGGGGGCGGTGGCCGCTTCGGGCGATTTGCGGGCAATCGGTGCTCCTTCGATGGTGCGCTGCGACAGACCGCAATTCTGCTTGGGCCCTGACGCAAGCGCTTGCCTCCCGACGCGAACCCTATTTCTTGCTCAGCTTCTCACCGGCTTCGAGGATCGTCCCGAGGTAATCGAGCGTAGCATCGGTGGAGCCCGCCAGGTCGTGAGCGGCTTTCTCCGTTGGTACAAGATCGCCGTTATCGTCCCGCGAAACCCAACCTTTGTGGATGAGCTCGTTGACCTTCCGGCGAACAGTCTCGCGGGGGATCCCAGTGTATTCGGCGATCGACGATGCGTTGATGGCCGCCGTTTCCTCCTCGCGCACGGGTGTTTGACCAGTCTCCTCATAAGTTAATGCGTCCGGGGATGCACGACGAGAAAGCCGCCTCTCGCCGATGACTGCCAGGAGCAGCAGCATGTCGAGGTCTCCCGAGAAATCGCGGCGCAGCGCGATCAGAAGACTCGAGAAGGCCCGGACATGGACAGGATACAGTTTGGCCTGCTGCCGGTTTCACGGACACGAGGTTTAGGTGTCATAGTGAAGCCGGAGATGGTGCTGGTCAGGCTCGCGTCGCACTACTACCCCAAGAATGCATCGATCGATCCCACCTCGCTTCCGGCATATCAGGCAGTAGCCGAGTATTTGATGCAGAAGCGGTGAGTCTTCGCATCGAATTGCTGCGCCTGCTTAGGTCTGTTCAGGGCCAGGAGCGACCGGACGGTAGTGCAGCATGCTCCGGGGTCATCTCGATCTGTGAGAAACAGGACCGAGTGTTATCGGAGATCGGGTCTGTGATATCGCGAATTTCTGCAGAGAGAATTGGAGCGGACATTCCTCTGATACCTGCATTCCAACTGTTACTGCGGCTGTGCACGGCCAGCAGAGTTTGCCTTACCATTGCTGCATCCGCGGATGAAACGCAGACGTCGAGAACCGTACTCGTAGCGTGGTGCGTTCAGAGCTGTGTTGAAACTGGACGCGGTTTGGGTCAAGTGCTTGAAGTGACGGCAAGGACCGCCGTAATCTCCACGGTAATGCCCATCGGCAGCGAAGCCATGCCGATGGCTTTGATTTGGCCAATCACCATATCAGCCCTTCCACTTGCCATAGCGTGCCTCGATCCGGTCCTTGAGGTCAGCGACGAAGTCCGACGTAAAGGTCGTGTCGTGGGCGATGGAGTGCCAGAGCTTCTTCTCACGCACAAAGGCGTTCAGGTTCTGCAACGCCTTCTCGACATCCTTCCAGGTCACGTGCATGGCTTCTGGCCGGATGTCCAATCCGATCTCATGCATGGCCGCGAGCATCTCCTCGGCGCGGGACTTGTGCAACAACGAGCCGATGTAGACTCCGAGCGAGACCGGCTGACCGTGGATGAACTTACGGCCAGTCTCATACTCGAGCGAGTAGAAGAAGAAGTGATCGATCCCCTCGATGTGGCGCGGGTTCCAGCCATTGCCATGATAGGACGTGCCCCACCGCAGACCATCGATCAACACCTCGAAGCCCTTCTGGTTGAGCTCGTGAATGTCCTTCGTGTGCTTGAGCACGGCTTCGGCCTTGGCAAGCGAGGCTGCGGCCATCTCCTCGTCATAGGGCCACTTCGCCTCGCAGTAGCCGCGCTCGGTTGCGTAGCGCCAATCGAGCACGCCGGTATGATTGCACAGGATGTCGCCGATGCCGGACCAGTTGAAGTGCGGCGGCGCACCGCGCAGGATGTCGTAGTCGATGTAGACGGCCTCCGGCACCGCCCAGCCGATGTAGCGCACCATGCCCTGCTGGCGGATGCCGGCGCGCTGGCCCCACGACGCGTTCATGCTGAGCGCGGTCTGGATCTGGAACAGCGGCACACGCTTCCTCCAGGTGAAATACTTCGCCGTGTCGACCGCCATGCCGCCGCCGAGGCCGACAACGGCTTCGAATGACGGCAGCCGTGCGAGATCGGCGTTGAGCACTTCCTCATCGACTGAATGCACGAAATAGCGGATGTATTCGGCCCCTTCGAGCAGCGGCTCGAACTTCTCCCACATGTCCTCCATGGTCACCAGGAGGAACGGGCGATGCACGAAATTCTTCAGCTCGCCGACCAGATTGCGGCCAAAGACGGTCTGGAAATTGTGTGCGAACTTCATTGTCATCATCCTTCTGGAACGAGTGGGTCGGTTGCGAGGCGGCGTCCGCTTGCGCGATCGAACAGCATGATCTGCTCGGGATCCAAGTGCATGTGAACGGCTTCGCCCGGAACGAGCTTCACGAGGCCCGGTACGCGGACACTGATCATCCCGCCGCCCGGAGCATCGACCGTGACAATCGTCGCGTAGCCGATCGGTTGCGACAACCGGACGGTCGATGCGATGCCGGTATCGCCAAGCCGGACATGTTCCGGCCGGATCGCGAGGTCGACGGCGCCGTCATGCCTGCGCAAGGCAGCGCGTGCTGCCTCACCGAGCGGGATGTCTACTTGCCCGAGCCGAACTCCCTCAGATCCTCTCTCGACAGCCAGAACGTCCACCTGCGGGCTGCCGATAAAGGTCGCGACATAGGTCGTCGCGGGGCGTGCGTAGATTTCTTCCGGCGTTCCGACCTGCTCGATCACGCCCTGGCGCATGACCGCGATCCGGTCGGAGATCGACATCGCCTCTTCCTGGTCGTGCGTGACGAAGACCGATGTCACGCCGAGCCGGCCGTGCAGCTCCTTCACTTCGCCCCGCATGCGCAGCCGCAAAGCGGCGTCCAGATTGGAAAAGGGTTCGTCAAACAGGAACACTTTCGGCTCGCGCACGATCGCCCGGCCGATCGCCACGCGCTGCTGCTGGCCACCCGACAATTGGGCCGGAAAGCGGCCGAGCACGTGAGACAGTTCCAAGGCGGCGGCCACGGGCTGCACCTTGCGGGCAATCTCGTCGCGCGGCATGCCCTTCAACCTGAGCGAAAAGCCGATATTGTCGGCGACCGTCATGTGGGGATAGAGCGCGTAATTCTGGAACACCATCGCAATGCCGCGCGCGATTGGCGCCAGATCGTTGACACGTGCGCCATCCATCAGGATGTCACCGGATGTCGGGTGCTCCAGGCCTGCGATCATGTTCAGCGTCGTGGTCTTGCCGCAGCCGGACGAGCCGAGCAGCGTCATGAACTCGCCCTTGGCAATGTCCAGAGAGATATCGCGGCAGACCTCGGTCTCGCCGAAACGCTTGACGATGCCCTGTAGGGAGATCGCGCTCATGGTCCGTCAGCCTTTCAGCATTCCGTCGGCAAAGCCGGATAAGATCGTCTTGCGCAACAGGATGGCCAGGAACACGACCGGAGCGATGGAGATCGCCGCTGCAGCCATCATTTGGCCGAACAGGGTCTGATACTGGCCGGCGAATGCGGAGATGACGAGGGGAACTGTCTGGCTCTCCTGGCGTGTCATGATCAGGGCAAAGAAAAACTCGTTCCAGGCCTCGATGAAGGCAAAGACGGATGCGGCGAACAACGCTGGCAAAGAGATCGGCAGAACGATCAGTCGGAACGTCTGCCAGGTGCTTGCGCCATCGACCTCGGCAGCACGCTCAAGTCCCTTGGGAACGCCCAGAAAGAAGCCACGCAGAACCCAGATCACGACCGGCAGGTTGAAAGTCAGATAGACCAAGATCAGGCTGATCCTGGTGTCGATCAGCCCCAGCTTGCTGGCCGCGATGAACAGCGGAATGACCACGACGACGGCTGGAAACATCTGGGCCGCCAGCACCATCAGCAGCAGGTGGTCACGCCCCGGCAATGGCAGTCGCGCCAGCGCATAGGCCGCCGGCGCACCAAGCACGATCGAGAGTGCCGTCGTGCCGACTGCGATGATGATCGAGTTGAGAAGCCCGCGACCGAGCTGTGCGGCCGAGTTGAAAACTTCCGTGTAGTTGGACAACGTGAAACTTGCCGGCGAGAAGTCCGGGGGTGTCGTCGTGAGCGCCTGCTGGTGCATGAGGCTCGATGTCACGAGCCAGGCCAGTGGCGCCGTGTTCCAGAGAACGAACAGAACGATGCCCACTCCGACCAAACTGCGCTCGGTGACGCTGGTAGCGCCTGATGTCACGTAACGGACCATCATCGAGCCTCCACAGCGCGCAGCCTGAGTAGACGCAGGTAGATGATGGCGAGCACCAGCGAGACCAGGAAGATCAGATTGGCAATGGCCGCGCCGAAGCCGAATTTCAGGAAATTGAACGTCTCGCGGTAGGCGAGGAAATTGAGCACAATCGTCGAATCGAACGGGCCGCCCTTGGTCAGCACGAAGATCAGGTCGAACACCCGGAGCGACCAGATCGTCTGCAGGACGATGGCAATCGCCAAGGCCGTCTTCAGCTGTGGCAGGGTGACATGACGAAATTTCTGCCATGCCGTGGCGCCGTCAATGGTCGCCGCACGATAGAGCGCCGAAGGGATGCCCTGCAGCGCGGCGAGCAGCAGGATGGTAATGAACGGCGTCGACTTCCAGATGTCGACCAGCAGCATGGTGTTGAGCGCGAGCAGCGGGCTACCGAGCCAAGTCACATTGCGCTCGATGGCGCCGGTGGAAAGCAGTATGGCGTTCGCAATTCCGTAATTCGAGTGCAGGATCCATTTCCACAGCACGGCATTGGCAACCGGCGCTATGGCCCATGGCAGGATCAACAGCACGCGCAGGATGGGTGAGCGCGCCATCGGATGGTTGAGCAGCATCGCCATCGCCAGCCCCAGCACGACGACCGACACGACCTCGACGACGGTGAAGTAGATCGTATTGGCAAGCGCACCGCGCGCGGTCCGGTTTCCCGCCAGTGCCATGTAGTTGTCGAGACCCGCGAAAGGGGTTTGCAGCTCGCCGGCCGAAAGGCTTGCATTGGTGAAAGAGAGCCAGATCGAGTAGACAATGGGGTAGGCAAGAACCAGCATCAGCGCAGCCAATGCCGGCGCGACGAACAGGATCGCTGTCGAACGTACGGACATGCCTTGGATTGCCATGCTGCAGTTTCAGCGGCAGTGTGGTCACATGTCGAGAGGCAAGTGGAACAGGCAAGGGCGGCCCCCCCCCGAAGTGGCCGCCCTCTCCCCTCAGCCCCTGTTTTTCACGATTGCGGTGACGAGATCATGCGCGGCCGCCATCGCCTCCTTGGCGGATTGCTGGCCAGCCAGAGCCTTGGAGACTTCAGTGCCGATCGCCTGCGTCACCTGGTTGTAGTCCGGCGTGACGTAGCTGTCGTAGGGATGCTTGGCCTGCTCGAGCACCACCGCGGCGTTCGGCAGTGCGGCCTGCACCTCCGGATCGCCAAGCACCGACAGGCGGATCGGCAGCCAGCCGGTGTCGATCGCCTGGCGCTTCTGCACCTCCTTGTCGAGGTAGAACTCGATCAACTTGGCTGCGAGATCGGGGTTCTTGCTCGTCTTGGTGATGGTCCAGGCGTCGGTGCCGTCGATGGAGGCTGTGCCGGCCGGGCCTGCAGGCAGCAGCGCGCCAGCAATCTTCCCGGCAACTTTCGAAGATGCCGGATCCTGCGCAGGCTTCCACATGAACGGCCAGTTCATCATCATAGCCGCATTGCCTGCGGTCATGACGTTGGTGGCGTCGTTGATACCGACATAGGAGATCGAGCCCGGATCGGTCGATGGCATCAGATCCATCATGCACTGCAGACCGGAAATGCCGGCCTCGCTGTTGAACGCCGGTGACCCGTCCTCGTTGTAGAGCTTGCCGCCGGCCTGCTGGAGAAAGCACATCCAGTAGGATGCGGTGCCGCCGATGCCTTCGGGTGCACCGTAGTTGAGGACCCAGCCGTACTTGCCGTCCTTCGTGAGCTCCTTGGCGACGCGCTTCAGGTCGTCCCAGGTCTTGGGCGGCTCCTTGATGCCGGCCTGCTCGAACATCTCCGTGTTGTAGAACAGCGTCAGCAACGACAGCGTGAACACTGCGCCCATGGTTTGGCCGTTCCACGTCACCGTCGAGAACGAGGACGCCGGCATGTCGTCGACGAGCTCCTTCGAGAGCTTGTCCTTGAACGGGACGACGAAGTTGCCAAATTCCGGCACCCAGCCCGACATGTAGACGACATCCCACGTATGGGTGCCGGATGCGAAGGTGGTTGCCATCTTGTCGTGGAGTTGCGGCCAGGCGACGAGGTCATAGCTGACCTTTGCAGCGTTAGAAGATTGCCAGGCAGCGAAGGCTTCCTTGGAAAACTCCGCAGCGCCGGGCGGAGCCGGATCGGGCGGCAAGGGACCGAACACAGACAGGGATTCTTCGGCGCGAGCCTGGCGGGACCACGAGCCCGCGCCAGCTGCGATTACGGCGGCGGCCGCGCCGGACTTCAGTACCTGGCGACGGCTTATCGACGTCGAGCGCAAATCAAACATTGGTTTCTCCTCTGTTGCTCCAATTGCCGGCTCGTGCGGCCGGTCTCCACGCTCATGATACCTGTTCAATTGTGATGCCTTGCTTCTGCACGTCCTCGCGTCTGCGCAGCAACTCCGCAGCAGCGGCGAGATCGGCGATGATGGTTGCGGCGCCATGCAGCCGGATGGCCGATGCCGGACAGTGCGGGCCGATCGGCCCGGTCAAGGCCTCGCAAAGTGCTGTCGACTTCGAATGGCCCGTTGCCACCAGCAGAAGCGATTCGGCCTCGAGAATGTTGGCCAGCCCAAGTGAGATGGCCCGGCGTGGCGCGTGGTCGAGCCCCAACCACGACTTGAGCGAGGTCGCCGTATCATCCGCAAGCGTGACGACGCGGGTGCGTGATTGCAGGCTGGAGCCCGGCTCGTTGAATGCGAGGTGCCCATTCGCGCCGATGCCAAGCAGCTGCAATCCGATGCCCCCGGCATGCTTGATCGACCGTTCGTGGCGTGCGGCCTCCTCTGCCGGGTCCGCCACATGGCCGTTCAGCAGCATCACGCTTCCGGCTGCGACACCGATCGGCTCGAGCAACTCGGAACCGAGCACCGATGCGAAGGTTCGCCGATCGCCCTCCGGCAGGTCGAGAATTTCGTCGAGTGCGAAGAACCGTGCCTGAGAGAATGCAACCTTGCCGTGCCGCCACGCCGATGCAAGTGCGGCATAGACGGGTTGCATCGTGCGGCCGGCTGCAAGTCCAAGCGCAATCCGCGGACTGCGGTTGATCGCAGCCACAACCATCTGCGCCGCGATGCGAGTTGCAGCCTCGGCAGTCTGCGCAACCAGAATTCGCACAGCACCCGCGGACCGGGTCATTTCCGGCCGGATTGCCTGGTGCTCCGCAGCAATCATTCTGCGGCCTCCATGCGCTTGCGGATTCCTGCCGCGGTAATCGCACGCAAAGGTTCCGTGGCATCGAGCCCGAGCACCTCGCGTTGCAGTCGCTCACCGCCGACGATCAGGGCGCCCTCGATTGGTCCTCGATTGCCCAGCGACGATACCTCCACCGCTGGCGGTGTCAGCATCAGCGCCGACAAGTTGAGCCTGACATGTTTGGCAAGCTCCGGCCGCGCGCCGATACTGCCGCCAAGCACCACGAGATTCGGATCGAGCACTGCCGCAACCGCCGCGATGCCGAGTGCAACGTGTCGCCCGAGGTCGCGGACTACGGTCTCGGCAATCGTGTCGCCGCTACCGAGGCGCTCGAAAATCGAGCGGACGGACATTCCGCGCTCGCCGCCAGCTTTCTGGTAGGACGCTACGATGGCTGCAGCTCCGACGCTGCTTTCGAGTGTGCCATTCGAGACATTGACCGGCTCGAATGGGTCGCCACCGATCGGAAGATAGGCGATCTCGCCCGCGGCGCCGCTGTGGCCGCGCACCAGCCTGCCGTCAACCAGAAGTCCCATGCCGATGCCTGTGCCCAAGGCGAGGTAGACGAGGTTGTCGTTATCTGAACCGTGGCCGGCTGCGTGCTCGCCGATCACGCCGAGATTGACGTCATTCTCGATCATGACCGCGCTGCCGAAGACGGCCTGCATGAACTTCGGAAGATTGACGCCTTCAAACGCAGGAATATTCGGCACCAGTGCGACAGAGCCGGTTCTCCTGTCGACGACGCCAGGTGTACCGACGACAGCCATTCGCACACGGCGACGATCAATCCGGTTCTCGGCCAGCAGTTCGTTGAGCATCGACTGCAACTGCTTCTTCAATCGCGGCCGGTCGTTCCGCTCAGTCGGTGCGCTCACTTCGCCCAGCACTGTCGTGCCAAGGTCCGCGATGGCCATGTGGATCTTCGAGGCACCGAGATCGCACGCCACGAAGTAGGCCGCGTCGCGGCACAACTCGTAGGTCACAGCGGTTCTACCGATGCCGCCGTTCGTACGGCCGGATTGTTGCACGAGACCCGACCGCTCCAGATCTCCCACGATTTCGGAGGTCGTTGGCTTAGAAATGCCGGTCAGCCGCGATAGCCGGGCACGCGATACGGGACCATGCTCGACGATTGACGTCAGGATCGTACGGCTCGTGGCGGGACGCTCTGGCGACTTCGAAACCATCCCAGACCTGCCGGTGGCCATTGGTTAGTTAAATTACCTAACAAATAAATCCCACGATTGGTACCCCCTGTCAACCCGGCACCTCAGTTGGGGCAGGGAGGTCAGACCAGAAGGATCAGCCGGCAAATCGTGTGCAGATCTCACCGGCGACCGGCGCCTCGGCGACCAGGAGCGCCCCGTCCAGTGCGCCGGTCGACCCGATGCCGGCGGTGGTGACATAGAGGGTCCGGCGGTCGGCACCGCCAAACACGCAGGACGTAAGCTGACGGGCCGGCGTCGGCTGGATGCGGTCAATGCTGCCATCGGGTGCGTAGCGGATGAGGCAGGCGCCGCCCCAGCGGGCATTCCACAGATAGCCCTCGGCATCGAGCGCCGAGCCGTCGAGAACGCCATGGCCCTTCGTTGCGGCAAAGACTCGGCGATTGGCGATCTGCCCTGCGGCTGCATCCCAATCGTAAACCCAAATCACTTCAGCTAGGCTATCGCCGAAATAGAGCCGGCCACGGGCCTCGTCCCAGCACAGCGTATTGGAGACACCGACGCCTGTTTCGTGGCGTGTCACCGTCATGTCCGCATCTATTCGGTAGAGCACACCAGAGGACCGCGTCACAGGTATTTCCTCGCGATCCGGTCCTACGTCGTTCTGCATGGTCCCAACCCACAATCGCCCCTGCGGATCCACGCGGGCTTCGTTGGGACGATTGCCGAGCCCGGGTGGTTCCAGCACCACGGCTTTAGCAAGCGCTTTCGTCTCGAGATCGAATGTGTAGAGGCCGCTCACCATGGCCACGATCATACCGCCCCCGACGCGCGGCACCGCCGCACCCACCGGTTCCGCAAACTGCCAGTGCCGCAGCCGTCCAGTTGCCGGATGCAGCGCGCGGACGATGCCCGGATTGATGTCCACCCAGTAGAGCGTCTCGGTCTCCGCATCCCAGAACGGAGCTTCGCCGAGCACATCGCGATGTGTTTCGAGTAGGGGCCCCAGTTCCATGCAGGGTTCCTCCAATCAGCGGGCGCCGTGCAATGCTTCAGCCACGTCACTCCGGCGGGGCAGCGAGGCCACTGCTCCCCGTCCGAGCGTGGATAGTGCGGCGGCAACATTGGCGAAACGTGCGGCATCGCCAAGCAGCTGACCCCGGGACAACTCCGCCAACAGCGCCCCCATGAAGGCATCGCCTGCGCCTGTTGCATCGACCGGCTCGACCTTGTGGGCCGGCAGCCGAAGCCTAGTGTTGGCATCGGCCGCAAGCGCGCCGTCGCGGCCAAGCGTAACCACGACACTCCGGGCTCCCATGTCCAGGTAGCGCCGCGCGATAAGTTCCGGGTCGGTCAGCCCCATCAGGGCCTCGGCATCCTCGATTGAGGTCTTCACGATCCCGGCGATGCACGCAACGGCATCAATCATCGCGCGAGCGCGCGCGATCGGCCAGAGCTTCAGCCTTAGATTTGTGTCGAACGCGATGGTTCTGCCAGATTTCCTCGCATCTTCGAGCAGCGCCAGCACTGTGTCGGCTGCACTCGTGCTGATCGCCAGGCTAATGCCGGAGGCCAGAATGTAGCGCGCGTCCGCAAAGGACTCGCGCGGGAAGTCGCCGGGCTTCATCCGGCTGGCGGCAGACCCGGTGCGAAGATAGGTGAAGACGTGGCCACGCTCGCTGGGCGTGACAAGATAGACTCCGGTCGCGGCGGCGCTGTCGCGCATCACATGCCGCGCATTGATGCCCTCGCGCTGCCAAAGCGCCATGAGAGCATCGCCGAACACGTCGGTGCCGAGCCGGGTCAGGTAGCCTGCGCGCGCACCGAGCCGGCTTGCTGCGATCACCGCATTGGATGTGTCGCCACCGAATCCAGGTGCAAACCGGCCATCAGCCTCTTGCGCGAGCTCGTACATGGGCTCGCCGATGGCAACGACATCGAGTGTCATGATGCTGTCACGCCTGCACTATGAAGCAGCCGATTGGCTGCCGCCATCACACCATCGCGGTTGCCGGCGGCAATCTGCTGCTGGGGGCAACCTTGCTTTCCAGCCCGATACAGAATGCGCAAGCCGCGAGACAATCCGCAACGGACTCAGGCTTTGCGCCGCCGATCGGCATGAACAGCGCTTGGGGGAATACGGCCCTGATCTGCTTGAGAAATCCTGGACCACCGAGCGACGTGGCAGGGAACAGTTTGACTGCGCTCGCTCCGGCACGGTGCGCCCGCCACACTTGACTGGTACTGACTGCCCCGGTCAGTGCCGCAACGCCGGCCTCCCGGCAACGCTCGACCACGCCATGGACCCAGCAGGGTGTGAAAATGAACCAGGCCCTCGACTTGAGCGCGGCGTTTGCTTCGGCCACAGAAAGTATGGACCCGCATGCCACCAGCATGTTGTCGCGCCCGCGATGCGACTGAACACGTGCGAGTGCATCCGGCGTCGTCATCGTGAACTCGATAATGCGCAGTCCGGCAGCGGCAAGCCAATCCGCCGCCGTGGCCGAGAGTTCAGCGCTTGCGGCCCGGATCACCGGCACGATGCGAAAACCTGACATTCTCTCGATAGTCTGGTCAGACGCCATTCGGGCGGGTTCCTGCTACCGGCTTGACGATGTGCTTCGTTGCGTTCCATAGCATGGCTCATGACGGACATCGACATTCATTCCCGTTACCGGCTGAGCCGTATCATCAATGCGTCGGGTACCATGACCACGATCGGCGCATCGATGGTGGTACCGGACGCGATCGCTGCAGGCGCGGCAATCCAGCGGCACTTCGTCTCGATGAACCAGCTGCAGTCGCGCGCCAGCGAGGCCATTGCCTCAGCAACGGGTGCGGAAGCGGGCGTTGTGACAGCCTGCAGCGCGGCGGGCATGACCCTAGGCGTTGCTGCGGCGATGACCGGGAGCGATCTTGCGGCCATCGAGCGGCTTCCTGATACGGCAGGCCTCAGGAACGAGGTGGTAATCCAGGCCGGCCACTGCATCAACTATGGCGCACCCGTCGAGCAGGCGATCAGGATTGCCGGCGCAAAGGTGGTCCAGGCCGGTAGTGCCGCGCTGGTGGAAACCTACAATATCGAAGCCGCAATCACGCCAGCGACCGCCGCAATCCTGCATGTCGTTTCGCATCACACGGTCCAGGAAGGGCAGACTCCGCTCGCCGATGTGATCGCGATCGGCAAGGCGCAGGGCATACCGGTCATCGTCGACATGGCGAGCGAGTACGATCTGCGCGGGCCGATCGCCCTGGGCGCAGCACTTGCAATCTATAGCGCACACAAGTTCCTTGGCGGCCCTACTGCAGGTATCATTGCCGGCAGCCGCGAGCTCGTTCGTGCTTGCTACCTGCAGAATCGCGGCATCGGGCGTACAATGAAGGTCGGCAAGGAGGGCGTGCTTGGTACCATTGCCGCACTGGAAGCCTGGTCTCGGCGCGATCATGCAGCACTGCGCGCGAAGGAAGACGCCATTGTCGCGTACTGGGAGCGCGCGCTCGCAAATTTCCCCGGCATTTCGCTCTCGCGCCACGCTGACTGGACCGGCAATCCGGTAGAGCGCTTGAAGTTGACCGTTGGCAGGGGTGCGGGCCTTTATGCCTGGGAGCTTGCCGACCGGCTCGCGGCGTGTGATCCAGCCGTTTTCGTGCGCGACGATCTGGTGGAGCAAGGCGCGATCTATCTTGACCCCTGCAATTTGCGACCGGGAGAGGAGAAGACTGTGGCCGACGCAATTCGCGCAACAGTCGAGGCTGCCAGGCAGAACGGCGAAGGATTGTGCGAGTCACTGTCGGACCGGCGCAAGCGCGCGATTGCAGCGCTTCAGGATTGGCCCGCGTAACAACTGCCGCAGAGAAGCCCAAGGCATGACAACATTATCGGGTCGAACTGCCATTGTGACCGGAGCAGCACGAGGCATTGGTCTTGCCACGGCAGAAGCATTGGCGCGCGCCGGTGCCCGCGCTCTTCTCGTCGACATCGATGATGGCGCTTTGCGCGCTGCCACGACACGGCTTTCGGACAAGGGCCTGATTGTGGATGGACATGTGTGCGATGTCTCCCAGCGTGAGTCTGTCATGCAGATGATCAAGCGCGCTGCCGACATGTGGGGCGGATTGGACATCCTAGTCAACAATGCTGCCATTACGGATGACACGCCCTTGCATGCGCTTACACCGGAGCGCTGGCGTTCGGTGATGGCCGTCAATCTCGACAGCGTCTTGCATTGCGTGGCTGCGGCCGAGCCGCATCTGCGCCGCAGCAAGTCAGCAAGCATAGTCAATGTGGCCTCCACTCAGGGACTGCGTGGCCAGCCGAACGCTCTCGCTTACGCAACCGCCAAAGGCGGCGTCGTCAACCTCACACGCTGCTTGGCCGTCGACCTCGGTCCCGCCGGCATACGCGTCAACGCGGTCGCTCCCGGTTTTGTCGACACGCGCATGGCGATCCAGTCCGATGGCAGTCACGAGCACAGTTCAGACTGGTTTCAGGACGTTTACATAAGGCATGGCCGTCTGCCGTTGCGCCGTGCCGGTTTGGCAGAAGATATTGCTGGCCCGATTGCCTTCCTCGCTGGCGACGGGAGCCGCTACATCACCGGGCAGGTAGTCGTGGTGGACGGCGGGTTCATGTGCACGTATTGAAGGCGCGCCGCGCACGGCTTGTCAGCCGTTCCAACCTGCCTGAAGTGTCCGCTTTCTGAACTCTTGCGGATGCACTACCTCAGACCGCTCAGCAATAGAACTCACGCATTGGTCGCTAGGTTGGGCTCGACGCTTCAGCGCAGCGATTGCCTGGAACATGGTCCGCTCCGGGTCAGGAGCTGAAGTTACCTTCCCCCCCTCACCCCACCCACAAACACCACGCCGCGAGGAACGGCGCGTTCGCTGCCCGCATCGCATGGCGGATGCCCGGCGGATTGTAGATGAGGCCGCCGATGCCGGGCGTGACCCACGGGTCGGCGTTCTGCTGCCAATCCCCGGGTGACAGCGAGACGTACACCTCCTCCGGCGGATGGTCGTGATAGGGATAGGTGATGTTGGGCGCCATCAGGCTGACGCCGACCCACACATCCGTCCGCGACTCGAGCGCATCCGGCGCAACGATTCCGGCATTGGCGTGCCCCGAGAGGTAGGGCTCGCCGATCTGCGCCGCCGTATTGCGCACGCGCCAGGCGAGCTTGGGCTCGATAGCACGCAGGGCCCGCGACAGTCGCGCCACCGGAGCGTCGGCCTGCTCGGCCGTCTCGAAGGCTGGGGCGAGATGGCGGCAGACCGGCAGCCGCGACGGCGGAAAGGCTTGCATCGCAGCGGGCGTCTCGAGCGCCCCGAAGATGCGCTCGCACGCACCCGCCTCCGGTGATCCCGGCGCGGCCTTCGCCCGTATCGCATCCCGGAACGCGTCGAGAAACGCCTGCAGCTCCGGCGGCCGAGCAGCCATCGATGTCACCCCTGGTAAGCCACGACCTTCTGCGTCTGTACGCCCAAGCCTTCGATCGAGAGCCGCATGTGATCGCCGGCCTTCAGGAACTTGGGCGGCTTCATGCCGAGGCCGACGCCGGGCGGCGTGCCGGTCGTAATGACGTCGCCGGGCTCCAACCGCCAGAACTGCGAGATGTAGGAAACAAGGTGCGCGACCCCGAAGATCATCGTTTCGGTCGAGCCGTTCTGCACCTTCTCGCCATTGAGCTCGAGCCACATCTTCAGCTTCTGGACGTCGGCGATCTCGTCAGGCGTGACGAGCCAGGGACCGAGGGGTCCGAAGGTCGGTGCGCTCTTGCCCTTGATCCATTGGCCGCCGCGCTCCATCTGCCAGGCGCGCTCGGACAGGTCATTGCAGACCGCGTAGCCCGCGACATGCTTCAAGGCGTTCGCCTCGCTGACATAGGAGGCCGGCTCGCCGATGATGACGGCAAGCTCCACTTCCCAGTCCGATTTCTCGGACCCCTTCGGGATCACGACATCGTCATCGGGACCGTGGAGCGATGAGGGGGCCTTGGAGAACAGGATGGGCTCGGCCGGAATAGGCGCCCCCGTCTCCTTGGCGTGATCGGCATAATTGAGGCCGACGGCGATGAAATGGCCGACGCGCGCGATGCAGGGGCCGAGCCGCGTTCCGGCGGCGACTCTCGGCAGGGTCTCCAGGTCGATCCTGGCGATCCGGTCGAGCGTGGCGCGACCGAGCGTCGATCCCGAAAGGTCGTCAATCACACCCGACAAATCCCTGATCTGGCCTGATTTATCGAGCACACCGGGTCTCTCGCGACCAGCCGCGCCGTGACGAAGAAGCTTCATGTCAGTCCTCCCAGAAGCCGGACATCGAGCCGCCCGGTGCAAAACAGCTCGGACTGTGGCACAGGCGACACGACGCCGCCAAGCGCCGGTGCGCCGCAGCAATCTCTCATGACATCAAAAACCTCTGACGGACATGGACAATTCTTCATCTCAGGACCCTCAAATCTCCATAGTCGGGAACTATATTCTCAGTTGTAGTCGATGATGGGATCCGAACCCCGGTCGTTTGCGTTTGGCCGAGTGTCGGAAACGGCAGTAGAATGCGCGTCGGCATTGCCATTCTCGGCCTCTTCGGGCCGGACCAAGCGAGCAGAGACCGCGACCTCTCTGACTTCGCAATCGGCCGGAGCACTGGCCCCGCCGCGGGGAACGCGGCCAACAGGTCGCCAACAGTGAGCAGATAGAGAGCGGGCATGACCACGCATGACGATCTTTTCGAGCTCTACTCGCAGAGCTACGACCAGAAGCGCCAGAGCGAGCTGACACTGAAACAGTATCTGGACGGCTGCCGCGCCGATCCGATGTTCTATGCGTCGGCGGCCGAGCGTATGCTGGCTGCGATCGGCGAACCGAAGCTCATCGACACCTCCAAGGATAACCGTCTCGGCCGGGTCTTTCTCAACCGCACGCTGAAGATCTACGAGCCGTTCCAGGATTTCTATGGCCTCGAGGAAACGATCGAGCGGATCGTCGGCTTCTTCCGCCACGCCGCGCAGGGTCTCGAGGAGAGAAAGCAGATCCTATATCTGCTCGGGCCGGTCGGCGGTGGCAAGTCGTCGCTCGCCGAGCGGCTCAAGGAGCTGATGGAGCGGCACCCGGTTTACGTGCTCGCGGCCAATGGCCAGCTGTCGCCGATCTTCGAGAGTCCGCTCGGCCTGTTCCAGTCGGAAAGCATGGCCGGAATGCTCGAGGAGAAATACGGCATCCCCCGCCGCAAGGTCTCGGCCACCATGTCGCCCTGGGCGGTCAAGCGCCTCGACGAGTTCGGCGGCGACGTCTCGAAGTTCGCCGTGGTGAAGCTCTTTCCATCGCGGCTCCGCCAGGTCTGCGTCGCCAAGACCGAGCCGGGTGACGAGAACAATCAGGACATCTCCTCCCTCGTCGGCAAGGTCGACATTCGCAAACTCGAGTTCCACGGCCAGAATGACGCCGATGCTTATTCCTATTCCGGCGGCCTCAACCGCACGACCCAGGGCCTGCTCGAGTTCGTCGAGATGTTCAAGGCGCCGCTCAAGATGCTGCATCCGCTTCTGACGGCCACCCAGGACGGTACCTATGTCGGCACCGAGAATGTCGGCGCGCTCCCCTACCAGGGCATCATCGTCGCACATTCGAACGAGAGCGAGTGGCAGAGCTTCAAGTCGAACAAGAACAACGAGGCCTTCCTCGACCGTATCTCGGTCGTGCAGGTGCCCTATTGCCTCAGGGTGGGCGACGAGGAGCGCATCTATCAGAAACTGCTCGCATCCAGCGAGTTGGCAAGCGCTCCTTGCGCACCCGGTACCTTGAAGATGCTCTCCCAGTTCTCCGTCCTGACACGCTTGAAGGAGCACGAGAACTCGAATCTGTTCTCGAAGATGCGGGTCTACGACGGCGAGAGTCTCAAGGATTCCGATGTCCAGGCCAAGACCATCCAGGAATACAGGGACGCGGCCGGCGTGGCCGAGGGCATGGACGGCATCTCGACGCGCTTCGCCTACAAGGTGCTGTCGGAGACCTTCAACTACGACACGCAGGAGGTCGCCGCCGATCCCGTGCACCTGATGTACGTGCTCGAGCAGTCGATCAAGCGTGAGCAGCTGCCGGCGGAGACCGAGGACCGGCTCATCGAGTTCATCAAGGAGGAGCTGGCGCCGCGCTACGGCGAGTTCATCGGCAACGAGATCCAGAAGGCCTATCTCGAATCCTACAACGACTTCGGCCAGAACCTGTTCGACCGCTACGTCGCCTACGCCGATGCCTGGATCGAGGATCACGACTACAAGGATCCCGACACCGGCCAACTCATGAACAGGGGTCTGCTCGACCAGGAGCTTTCCAAGATCGAGAAGCCGGCTGGCATCGCCAATCCGAAGGACTTCCGCTACGAGGTCGTGAAGTTTGCGCTCCGCGCCCGGGCCAAGAACGGCGGCCGCAATCCGAGCTGGACGTCGTTCGAGAAAATTCGCGACGTCATCGAGCGGCGCATGTTCTCCCAGGTCGAGGACCTTCTTCCCGTCATCTCCTTCGGCGCCAAGAAGGACACCGAGACCGGCAAGAAGCACGAGGAGTTCGTCGAGCGGATGGTGGCTCGCGGCTACACCCAGCGGCAAGTGCGCCGGCTGGTCGAATGGTACATGCGCATTCGCAAGTCGAGCTGACCGCGATGCACATCGTCGATCGCAGACTCAACCCAAAGGCGAAAAGTCTCGGCAATCGACAGCGATTCCTGAGACGGGCGCGCGGTGAGGTGCGCGAGGCCGTGCGCGAGGCTCTGAAGGGCCGGAAGGTCGCCGAGGTGGATGGCGGCGAAAAGGTCAGGATCCGGACCAAGAGTCTCAAGGAGCCGTCGTTCCGGTCCGGTCGCGCAACGGGCGAACGGGATTTCGTCCTGCCTGGCAACCGCGAGTACATGGTCGGGGATTCGATCCGCAAGCCGGACGGCGGCGCCGGCGGACGCGGCAACAAGGGTAGCCCCGACGGCGAGGGCGAGGACGATTTCGTCTTCTCGCTGTCCCGAGAGGAATTCCTCGATCTCATCTTCGAGGACCTGAAGCTGCCCAACCTCGTCAAGGCGCGGCTCAAGGACATGAAATCTCCAAAGCCGGTCAGGGCCGGCTTCGTCACGGACGGTCCACCCGCGCGCCTCAACCTCGTCCGGACGATGCGGAATTCACTGGCCCGGCGCGTGGCGCTCCGGCGGCCTTCCGAGGCGGAGCTGCAGGAACTCGAGCGGCTCCTTGGCGAGGAGCTCGAGCGGTCTCCGCCCGAACCCGAGCGGATCGCGGAGCTGGAGAAGCGGATCCGGCACATCCTGCACCTGCGCCGCTCGGTCGCCTACATCGATCCGATCGACCTTCAGTTCAACCGCTACGACCGTGTGCCGAAGCCTTCGACCCAGGCCGTCATGTTCTGCCTGATGGATGTATCGGCGTCGATGACGGAGGAGTTGAAGGACCTGGCAAAACGCTTCTTCATGCTGCTCCATCTCTTCCTGACGCGGCACTACCGAGAGGTCGACGTCGTCTTCATCCGCCACACGACCGAGGCCAAGGAAGTCGATGAGGAGAGCTTCTTCAAGGACACGGAGACGGGCGGCACCGTCATCTCCTCGGCGCTCCAGGAGATGCAGCGCATCGTTGCGGAGCGGTATCCGGTCGCCGACTGGAATATTTATGCCGCCGAAGCCTCGGACGGGCACAACTTCGACGACGACATGGACCGGTGCTGCGAGCTTCTCACCTCATCGATCCTGCCGCTGACCCAGTATTTCGCCTATATCGAAGTCAACGAGCCCACCACGGGCACACCACGCGAGAGTATCG
The DNA here is from genome assembly GCA_041397825.1 of Hyphomicrobiaceae bacterium. GTDB lineage: Bacteria > Pseudomonadota > Alphaproteobacteria > Rhizobiales > Hyphomicrobiaceae > JANNSX01. Next base: position 375,638 of record JAWKVX010000005.1, on the reverse strand, counting down.
TCTGGTCGGCCTACTCGGAGATCGCCGAGGAGGTGGCGAACTTCGCCATGCAGCGGGCCTCCTCGCCAGCCGATATCTATCCTGTTTTCCGTGAGCTGTTCTCAGGTGCGGAGAAGGCGGCGTAGACCGGTCATGGCCAAGAAGCTGAAACCCCGCGTGCCCCGGCGACCGCTCTACGAGGGGGCCGACTGGACCTTCGACCTCGTCAAAGAGGCCTATGACGAGATCGAGCGCATCGGTGTCGGCGAGATGGGCCTCGACATCTACCCGAACCAGATCGAGGTGATCACCGCCGAGCAGATGCTCGACGCCTATGCCTCGGTCGGCATGCCGCAGATGTACCGGCACTGGTCGTTCGGCAAGCACTTCGCTCGCGAAGAGGCGCTCTACCGGCGTGGTCATCGTGCGCTCGCCTACGAGCTCGTCATCAACTCCGACCCCTGCATCAACTACATCATGGAAGAGAACTCCATGACCATGCAGGTGCTGGTGATGGCGCACGCGGCCATGGGACACAATCACTTCTTCAAGAACAACTATCTTTTCAAGCAGTGGACCGACGCGGATTCGATCCTCGACTATCTGTCCTTCGCCAAGCGCTATGTCGCCGAGTGCGAGGAACGCTATGGCATCGAGGCGGTGGAGCGGGTTCTCGATTCCGCCCATGCCCTCATGAACCAGGGTATCAGCCGGCATCCGACGCGGCGCAAGGCGCGAACGCTCGCCAAGGAACGCCAGCGCGAGCTGCAACGGCGCGAATACGAGGCGGAGACCTACTCCGACATCTGGCGAACGCTGCCGCGTTCGGCGGAGCCGAGGGAAGTCGAGAACAAGGCCGGGGAGAGTGCCGGCAAGCTGGCGCTGCCCGAGGAGAACATCCTCTATTTCCTCGAGAAGTCTGCGCCGAAGCTCGAGAGCTGGCAACGCGAGATCATCCGCATCGTCCGCATGATGGCGCAGTATTTCTACCCGCAGCGGCAGACCAAGATGATGAATGAGGGCTGCGCCACCTTCGTTCACTACGAGATCCTCAACCGCATGTACGATCAGGGGTTGATCGGCGAAGGCGCCATGCTCGAGTTTTTGCACAGCCACGCCTCGGTCGTCTTCCAGCCGCGGTTCGAGGAACCGCATTTTTCCGGTTTCAACCCCTATGCGCTCGGGTTTGCCATCACCCGCGACATCCAGCGCATCGTCGAGGAGCCGACGGCGGAGGATCGCGAGTGGTTCCCCGAAATCGCCGGCAGCGGGGACGCGCTCGCCGTCATCAAGGAGGCCTGGTCCGACTACCGCGACGACAGCTTCATCTTGCAGTTCCTCTCGCCGAAGGTCATGCGCGACTTCCGCCTGTTCGAGGTTCACGACAAGTCCGCCGCGCCCTTCGTCAACGTCACGGCTGTTCACGACGAGACCGGGTACCGGCGTCTCCGACGGGCACTCGCCCGCCACTACGAGGCTGCCGCGCAGGACCCGGATCTGCAGATCGCCGATGCGGATCTGGCCGGCAGCCGGCAGCTGGTCGTCCACCACAAGGTGCGCAACGGTGTGCTTCTGGACAAGGAGGCGGCCGATGCGACTCTGCCTCATCTCGCCCAACTCTGGGGATTCCGCGTGCGGCTGCTGGAAGTCGATGGTGAGACGGGCAAGACACTGAAGGAGCACGAGGCCTTGCCGATGCCGCATTGATCTGGCGGTTATGCTCGGACCACAGACTACCGGCTCATGGACGCCGGGCCACAATCGGGTGTGCAAGAGGTCCGAAGCTGACAATCCGCTTCACAAAATTTGCACAATCAGCGATGTTTAATGGGCGAATGGGGAGCGGCAGGCCCGGACGGGCTCTGTCAGGGGGGGCTGAGGCGATCGTGACGGCTCGTGCCACATATCAGTCTTGCTCGTCTGGACCGATCGTCTGCAAGAGCGCGCTCTGTCTCATCCTCGCTGCGCTCTTCGTCTCCTCTCCCGTCACGACGCAGACCGGCACATCTGGACATGTCCTGAGCCTCTCCCATCCGACTGCGCTGGCCGGCAGGGGCGGTCGCAACGGACGCCGTGGCGACCGTGACGGCAAGCATGGTCACAAGGATGGCTGGGGAGGCTGGAGCGGCAAGGGCGACGACAAGTCGGACGGCGATGACTCGTCCGATGGCGACAATGGTGATGTCGACAGCGGCGATGGCGATAGCGGTGATGGCGATAGCGGCAGCGCCAAGGGCAAGGGCGACGGCAAGGCAAAGGGCCAGGCCGGCGACAATGGACAGGGCGACGCCGACGGGGGCCAGTCTGGCAAGGGCGGCAAATCCGCCGGCAAAGGTGGCAAATCCGGTAAGAAGAGTAGCACCCAGGCCAACGCCAGCACCTCGGACACCGATAGCTCGACCGGCAAAACGAGCTCCAAGAAGGGCAAGAAGGCGGCCAAGCCGACCGTGCCGGCGCCTGTCGTGACAGTCGCCGCGCCACAAGGCGCGAGCGGCCTCTCGATCACTGGCGACCACCGGTCCGGCGAGGTCGTGGGCGTCGGCATGTCCACGGCAGACGTGGCGGCCGTCTCGGCGATGGGCTTCACGGTCGCACCGGCAGCCGCCCAGCCGGCCGCAACCGAGGACGTCGTCGAGTTGCTCGTGCCAAGGGGCATGGAGGAGGAAGCTGCGCGGCAGCTGCTCGCCGCTGCTCTGCCCGGCCGCCGTTTCGGCCTCAACAGGGTGTACTCCGGCTATGGCACGGCAAACTCCGGTGCCTCCAGGTCAGGCACCCCGGATGGTGGTCGGGCCGGCGCCGACCCACGCTGCTCTGGCGACCAGTGCTATGGCCGCGTCATGATCGGCTGGCAGTCCAACCTCGAGGCCTGCAGCTCCGGCGTCAGCATTGGCATGATCGACACGGGGATCGACATCGCGCATCCCGTCTTCGCAGGGCGCTCGCTGGTGGTGCAGCGGTTCTCCCCGCCCGATGCCGAGGAGGAGGTGTACTCGCACGCCACCGGTGTCGCCGCCCTGCTCATCGGCAATGGCACGGAAGCCGCGATCGGCCTGCTGCCTAACTCGAAGCTGGTTGTCGCCGATGTCTTCTACGTCGACAATGACAAGCGTGTCGTCACAGATACCGCCTCGCTGCTGCGAGCGCTGGACTGGCTCGATGCTGCCGGAGTGCGGATCGTCAACATGAGCTTCTCGGGCCCGGAGGATCCGCTGGTTGCCCAATCGATCGAACGCATGAGCAAAAAGGGCGTTGTCTTCGTCGCCGCGGCCGGCAACAACGGACCGGCCGCCGCGGCCGCCTATCCTGCCGCATACGACAGCGTGATCGCCGTCACCGCCGTCGACAGCCGCATGAAGAGCTATGTCAAGGCCAATCACGGCGATTATATCGATGTCGCCGCACCGGGCGTGAAGATCTGGACAGCGTTGGCCGGCGACAAGGCAGGCTATCAGAGCGGCACGTCGTTCGCCGTGCCCTTCGTGACCGCCTCGCTTGCTGCCAGCTCGGCCTATGGTGAGCCCGGAGACGTTAGATCGTGGCTCGGCACCGAAGGCATCGACGATATCGGCGAGCCGGGTGTCGACCCAGTGTTTGGCCGGGGACTGCTGAAGGCTCCGAGCGGCTGCGGCGGCTTTGCGCAACTATCGGGACTGCTGTCGAACATCTTCTCAGGCGACGCCACCAACAAAGCGCAGCAGCGCATGTCCATCATCTCAGCCGAGCGGTGACGGCGGCGAGGGCCACGGTCCTCATCCGGCGGGCCTGCCAATGGACACACCTTCCCCTTCGGCAAACGCCGCCTGGACTACACGCTCGCCACAGTCCGCGCATGAATGGCCAGACCAAGTGCGTTCACATCGGCGCAACCATCGCGCCTAACCGGGCGGGCCGTACAGGAACCTTGCACCGAGGATGTCGCCCTGATGAAGGCTCGCGGGCATGTCGCGATAGCGGAAATGCATGAGAGCATCGCCGTTGGACGGATGATCGAGGCCGATCGCATGCCCGATCTCATGCATGAGTGTGAAGCCGAGGTCATAAACCCGGACGTTGCCGTCCAATCCAATTTTCCAACTCCGCCGCGGATTGAGACAGATCAACGCTTGGCGCAATGTCGCGACGCTGCTCGCGGTTCCGCTCGGCGGGAAGGGCGGGACCTGCGGGTTCAGCCCCCTCGTTGCGATGCTGCCCGTAGCACCGGGAACTCGTGAGGGCGAAACATCCGTAAAGGCCCACCCTTGGGGCTCAGCCTGGATGCCAATGAGTATGTTGGCGCGCTCGTTCGCACGCGCCGGCCGAAACTGAATGCCGGCAATCGCGGACCAGGCTGCGAAGGCCGAACGGACGGTCTCGGACCAGCGGGTCTCGGTGATACCAGGTCCCAAGGCCTCAGGCTCGATGCGGGTCATCGACGAGCAATTACGCGTCGCGGGGAAACGGGTGGGACGCGTCACGAAACCATAGGTCGCCAACCCCGGCGCGCCAAACTGCGGCGCTCCCCATTTCAGATACTTGCCATCCAGCTGGATCAGCGCGTAGTCCGCCGATCGCGCTGGCAGCATGGCCATGGGCGACAATCCGAGTGCAACCGCGAGCAGAATGGCTCGAGCCAACGACATCATTCCCCCATGCGAACTGGGCCAGCGCTCCATCTTTCCGATCGAGAGCGCCGCTCCTGGTCCTATGCATGAGCACTTGCCACAGATCACCCAGACCGTGCTGGGTCGCAAAGTGCTTCACGCGCCGGCTCTCCTCGATGATCTTCGGGTTAGAGACGGCTGGGGGTGACGTCAACCTAACAGGCTGCCGCAGATAGTCTATGAATGAAAGTAGGGGAAGCTGACGCGAGATCAGCTTCCCCTTTCGTAGAATGCTCGGCTTACCGTCGCCTACTGTGCGTTGCCGGTCGCCGGATCGGCACCGAACTGATCATCCGATCGCACGAACTCTGGCGCCTTCTCCAGAGCCTCCTTGGTCGAATCGATCGTGATTCGGTCCGAGCCGTCGACGCTCGAGACACGGAGAGCCTCGAACGGCAGCGCAACATTCTTCTCGCCGAGTCCGAGAAAACCGCCGACGCCAATCACGATCGACGACACCTCTCCCGACGAAGAGAGGACGATATCGTTCACATCTCCGACGTTCTGGCCCTCGGTGTTGTAGACCGCGCGACCGATCAGTGTACTCGCCATCCAGTCGCCCGCCTGTGCGTCGCGAGCGATATCTGCCGTCGTGCCTGTGTCGGTTGCCGTCGGTGCCGAGGCTGCGGCATTCGTATCGACGGCTGGCGCCCCGCTGTCGGCGGTCGGATCGCTCGGAGCCGCGGTCATTCCGTCGGTCGAGCCCGGCTGCACATTCGCTGCACCCGGGTCGGCCGGTGCTGCAGGAGCGGTCTCCAACGATTGCGTCTGGTCGCTCGATGGCATGGCATCGCTCGAGGTGGTGGCGTTGGAATCGGCCATTGCCTGCGAAGCCGCCAGCAGCGCGGCAAGCGATATGCTGGTGAGAAGCGGGTTCTTCATTGCGAAAATCCTTTCACTCTGACGACGAGCAGGTCGCCGGTATGTTTCGATGAGAACCTAATGCTTCTCGACGTCGTTCTGTTCCCGCTGTACCGGTTGGTCGCAGGGTGAGCAGCCGGCCAGATCACGGCAGGTACCTCTGAGCGTCACATTGCGCCAAAGGCGAGGTCTGCGACCGATTGCTCATGAATGAGATTGAATGACGATGCAGCGTGACGCGGCCGTATCGATCGGCCACCCGGCCTGTCGGGGACTCTCGTGAGGCAGTGGCAAGGCGTGTCGGATCCGCACGCTCGAACGCCCTAAAGCTCGTCTATTCCCGAGCTTCGTCTGAGTGGCATGGCGGACTGAGAAAAGTGGAACCGGCTCTCGGTGCAATCGGACAGCGGGGTGTGGTCATATCGCACGATCGAGAGCCGGTTCCTGTCAGCCGGAGTTGCGGGATCACCGGCTGAGTTTGGTTAGGTCTGGCAACGGCCAGACGCAATAATACTCAATCTTCCATCACGGGCTCGCCCAGCCGGACTTGACGAGACGCTCCTCCGCCTCCGGGTCCAGCGGAGCCGATGACGCCATCATATTGGCGGCGGTCGTATCGACTCCGCTGGTGTCCCCCCCAGACGGCCCGTATCCCTCATTCTCGATTCCGGTCTCAAGCAGCGCGATGACACGCCACACCTTGGCACCGTCGCGGCACGCGAGCCCGTACTGGGTCTCGGCCCAATAAGTGCGGCAGTAGCGACCGGAATGCTCCTGGAAGGTGTTGACGATCTTGACCGGTGTGCCGGCGCTCGCCGCCATGGTCGCATCCTCGAGCGTCGCCGAGAGCTGACCAGCGGCGAACATCGCGTGTCCCCGGTTGGCGATCAAGGCGCCGTCGTCGGACTGTGGCGAGCTGTTGGACCACTGGACGACCAGTGCGGCGATCGTCATGCCGATAGCGACACCTGCAAGCGCCGCCCTCGGCGCGGCTCCGAGACCAATCGAGCTCAGGAGCCGGCCGACAGTGTCGCCAATCGACAGCGACGCAGATTTGACCACCGGCCTGATCTCGACACTGCGGATCGTCTGCAACATCCGTGCTGGCGGCTGCGCCTGCAGCACCTCGTCGAAATGCGGAGCCAGCGACCGACCCGTGATCCGATAGACGTCGAGCCGACCAGCCAGCTCAGGATTTGCCTTCAAGGCACGCTCGATCAATTCGACCTGTCCGGCCTCCGCCTCGCCGTCGACATAGGCCATCAGCAGCTGGTCCAGCTGCTCGTCCGAGAGGCCGTCCATATCGCTCAAGGTCTTCGCCATACCCGTCACCCTTCAGCCTCGGCCAGAGTCTCAAACAGCGTCTTGCGCGCCCGCGCCAGCCGGCTCATGACCGTCCCGATCGGCACCGACAGGATCTCAGCCGCCTCCTTGTAGGAGGAGCCATTGATACAAACCATGGCGACCAGCGCCCGCTGCTCCTCCGGCAGCTTGCCGATGGCCTGCATCACCTGCGCCAGTGCCAATCGGCTTTCAGCCACGTCTCGCCCATCCGATCCAACCGGCTCTTGCCCCGGCGCGATTTCGTCGATCGAGGCATGCACACCACGGAAACGCTGCTGTCGCATGCGGTCGATCCAGAGATTGTTGGCGATGCGAAACATCCAGCTTTCCAAGCGCGTTCCCGGCTCCCAGAGATGCAGACTCTGCAAGGCCCGGACACACGTATCCTGAGCCAAGTCGTCACCCTGGGCCGCATCACCCGTCAACGCATAGGCGAACCGCCGCAAACGCGGCAGGAAAGCGATCATTCGCTCCCTGACATTTTCGGACACTCCGCCGCCCCGTAGTCACTCACAGCCTAGAACGAATGGTCGGCCGGGTTATTCTCATGTCAGGGTATCAGAGATCTTGGAGATTATCCTCGATTCGAGCTTTATCGGGATAGAAGCTGAGATGTCCACGGATCGCGGCGACGCCGGCGAAAGGCAGCTCGTAGGACCAAGCCACGTTCTCGGCCGCGCCGGCCGAGTAGTAGCTCGCCTCGCCCTTCCAGGGGCACTGGGTGACATGACGGGACCGCTCGAGGCGGCGCATGTCGACGTCCTGCCGGGGGATGTACAGGCGGACGGGGTAGCCTTCCTCCATGAGGGCAAGGGCGCGACGTGTATCTGCGACGACCACATCACCGACGGTCACGCGAACTCGGGCTGGATGGGCGGTGATATCGATCCGGCGCTGGCCGTCAGGCATCGGCGGTCTCTCCAAATCTCATACGGCGCACGGCGTCCAGGGTCCTGACCAGGACACCCCGTCGTGGGGCTGGCGATGCCAGGCAGGCACGCCGCCAGCCCAGGAGCGATTGAGCTCGGTGACCTACTGGCTATCCAATGCCGCCAGTCGGTCGAGGGCCTGCTCCTGCGCCCGCCGGCCATCGACGCCGGTCGCCGCGCTCTCGAGGGCGATGCGATAGGCGGCAATGGCCCCTGCCGTGTCGCCCTGCTTCTCCTTCAGCATGCCGAGATAGGTGTTGTCCTCGATCGACTTCGGATACTTGGCGATGACCCTGTCGAGATCGGCCTTAGCCTGATCGAGCTTGCCGGCCTTGATGTAGGCGAACGCCCGGTAGGTATAGTACCAGTCGACGCCCGCATTGAGCGCTATCGCCTTCTCGAGATCGGCCGAGGCCTTCGCCGCATCGCCCGTCTCCTGCAGAACGACCATGTAGCCCCTGAGGGCCCAGGAGTAGTGATCGCTCGGGTTGCTCTCGATCGACTTGTCGATGTCGGCAATGGCCTTATCGAGATTGCCGGCTGCAAAGTGCGAGTAAGCGCGGGAGGACCGGGCGTCGTTGTAGGTGTTGTCGATGAGGAGAACCTTCGAGAAGTCCGAGACCGCCTTCTCGTAGTCCTCGTTGTTCGAATAGGACAGTCCTCGCTGGTAGAGGGCGTAGGTGTAGCGCGGATCGAGCTTCAGCGCTTGATTCAGTGTCTCGATGGATTGGCTGTAGAGGCCCTTGAGGCGCAGCGAGGCGCCTTTGACCGCCATCGGCCATGTGTATTTGGGGCTCTTGCCGATCGCGAGATCCGCCTGCTTGACGGCTTCGTCGTAGTTCGCCTGCGCATAGGCGAGGTCCGCCAGCCCGGCCGGGCAATAGGCATCATTGGGCGTCTCTGCCTCGCAGGCCTGCCAGTCAGCCAACGCCTTGTCGTACTCGCCGCGTCCCTTGTAACCCCAGGCGCGGCTGCCCAGGGCCGAGGCCTTGTCCACCGGGCTGAGGCTGCCGGAATCGATCAGCTTCGTGCAAGAAAGCACCACGAGGTCGTAGTTGTTGCTCTTGCAGTCGGCCTGATCGTCGGCGAGTGCAGGGACGGTCATGAGCGAGAGAACGGCGAAGGAAGAGAGCAGACGACGCATGTGAGGGCCTCTCCTGGGTTTGCAGCTTGGCATGGACTCGCCGGACCGCAACCGTGCGTCGCTGCAAGTGCTATCGCACCAGCCGGCGGTCCTTGCGGACGTTTGACCCTGACAATCTAGCCCAGGTCCGCGTAACTTTGGACCCTGTACTATGAAAATTGTTTGTAACGCGCTGAACCGGACCGGTGGCCGCGAGCCGGCTTGTGGTCACGCGCATTGCGCCTCGATCGACCGCACCGCTCGATGAGCTCATTGCGCACCGGCATTCGCCGGGTCTAGTGTTCGGCTTCGAACATGGTTACCGCCGCCCACGACGGCGGTCTGCCCGATACGCTCGTACAGTGAAGGGAACCCTAGCCATGAACTTGCGCCCCGACCCGACGTTCCATGCCTCGCCGAAGCTCGCCATGGAGGCTCCGGTCGAGAACTTCGCCTACACGCTCCTGCTCAGCCCCGATTTCTCGAAGCCCGACGCGCTCGCCGTCATCGACGTGAAACCCAAATCGAAGACCTACGGCAAGGTCGTGCACACGGTCACGATGCCGAACAAGGGAGACGAGTTCCACCACTTCGGCTGGAACGCCTGCTCCTCCTCGCTGTCGCCGCTGACCGGTCATGCCTTCCTCGAGCGGCGCTACTTGATCATCCCGGGCCTCAGGTCGTCACGCATCTATGTGATCGATACGAAACCGGATCCGACGAAGGCCAAGATCCACAAGATCATCGAGCCCGAGGAGGTGTTCAAGAAGACAGGCTATTCACGGCCGCATACCATCCACTGCGGGCCGGAAGGGATCTACGTCAGCACGCTCGGCGGCGGCGGCAAGAACGGCACCGATGGGCCTCCCGGCATCTTCATCATGGATTGCCAGACTTTCGAGGTGCTGGGGCGCTGGGAGATCGATCGCGGGCCGCAGGACAAGCACTACGATTTCTGGTGGAACCTGCCGCGCGACTACATGGTTTCGAGCGAATGGGGCCTGCCACCGCAGTTCGAGAACGGCATCGTGCCGGAGGACCTGCTTGCCAACAAATACGGGCACCGGGTGCATTTCTGGGACCTCAGACAGCGCCGCAACGTCCAGACCATCGATCTTGGCGCCAATCACCAGATGGCGCTCGAGGTCAGGCCCGCCCACAATCCGGCGCGCGAGCATGGTTTTCTCGGCGTCGTCGTCGACACGACCAATCTCGAGGGATCGATCTGGACCTGGTGGCGCGAGGGCGGCAAGTTCCACATCGAAAAGACGGCGGTCATTCCGCCAGAGCCGGCCGACAAGGACAAGCTGCCGCCGCTGCTGCAAGGCTTCGGCGCCGTGCCGCCTCTCGTCACCGATATCGACCTGTCGATGGACGACCGGTTCCTCTACGTGTCCTGCTGGGGCACTGGCGAAATGCGCCAGTACGACGTCTCCGAGCCGCGCAAGCCCAAGCTCACCGGCTCCGTGCACATCGGCGGCATCGCCCGCCGCACGCCGCATCCCAACGGCAAGGCCTATACCGGCGGACCGCAGATGGTCGAGATCAGCCGTGACGGCAAACGGGTCTACTGGACCAACTCACTCTATTCGACCTGGGACGACCAGTTCTATCCGGCCGGGGTGCCGGCCGCACAGGTGCTGGCCAAGGCCGGACCGAACGGTGGACTGGAACTCGCCAAAGACTATTGGGTGGAGTTCCCCGAAGGCTATCGTGCCCATCAGATCCGGCTCGAGGGCGGCGACTGCTCGACGGATTCGTTCTGCTATCCGTCGGTCTAGGCTTGGGCGAGATCGAGACGACCACCGCCGGCCTTTGGCTGGCGGTCATCGCGAGCGGTCTCTACCATGGCTTAAATCCGGGCATGGGCTGGCCGCTCGCTGTCTCCGCCGGCTTGATGGAGCAGCGCGCAAGCGCCGTGCTGACCGCGCTCGCTATGCTTGCCGGAGGGCATTTGCTCGCCATGCTGGCGGCGACATTGCCGTTTGGACTGCTCGCCTCGTTGATCGTCTGGCAGCGCGCGATCCAGATCGGTGCCGGTCTATTGGTGACCGGTTTCGGCGTCTACCTTCTGCTGCAACCGCGGCATCCGCGCTTCCTCGCTCGCATCCGACCGACCGAGCTCGGTTTGTGGTCCTTTGCCGTCGCCATCGCTCATGGAGCGGGCCTGATGCTTCTCCCGATCTATCTCGGACTGTGCCGGCCGGCGGACGGGGACGCTGGCCATGAGGCGGCAGGCGCGCTCATCGGCACGGCGCTGAGCATGGCTCTCATGGTGTCGCTCGTCCACACGATCGCCATGATTGCGGCCGGCGGCGCTATCGCCTGGCTCGTCTATCGCTATCTCGGCCTCGCCTTCGTGTCCCGGAGCTGGTTCAATCTCGATCGCGTCTGGGCGGCGAGCCTCGTCATCGCCGGCACGGTGGCCCTCGGCCTTGCTTGGGGTGGAGCCCACTGAGCCTGGCGGCTCTACTGCTGCGTCTCGGTCGCTGGCGCTGTGGTCGAGGCGGTGGCATCCGTCGTCACCTTTTCCCAGGTCTCGCCCTTGCAGATCATGCCCCAGAGACCGCAGCCCTCGAGCTTCACATGGCTGTCGTCGACGAGCGTGACGATACCCGAGTAGGTCTTGCCGTCCTCGGTGTTGAGGAGATCGCCTTTCCAGACCTGGGCCGCGTCCTGCTCAGCACCGCCCATGATGACGGTGCCGACGGTCGACTGCTTGGCGGCGTCGGTCACCTTGACGATCTTGGCGCAGAGCTTGCCACCACAGTCGTAGAACTCGACCTCGGTGCCGGTCGAGGGGCGCTTGAACGTACCGTAAGGATCGGCGGCGAAGGCGGGCACGGCGACGGTGAGCACGGCGAGCGCGGGTATCATCAGACGGGCAAGCGAAAGCATCGGACCACTCCCTCTCATCAGGTCGATGCCCGGACCGGTACGCTGCCATTGAGGCCGGCCTGAGGCCGGTCTGTCCACAGGGGCGCACCTCCTACCGGGCCACGCGCATCCGGCGGCCGATCGCGACGATGATGACGACCACCAGTGCGAAGCCAATTTCGAGCGCGCCGATCGTCTCGCCGAGAAGAACCCAGGCGCCGGCCAGCGTCACGAAGGTCTGCAGGAGTTGCGCCTGCCCCACCTTGGCCACGCCACCGAGCGCCAGACCCTTGTACCAGAAGAAGAATCCGACGAATTGGCTCATCAGCGCGACATAGGCGAAGCCGGCCCAGGCCCGTGGCGAGGCAGACCACGCCACCGGACCCGCCAACAGCGGCACGACCACTACCAGCACCGGCGCCGCGACGAGCAGGGTCCACGAGATCGTCTGCCAGCCGCCAAGCCGTTGCGCCAGCATCGCACCCGACGTGTAGCCGATGGCGGCCGACGCGATTGCGGCCAGGAACAGGAGATCGGCCGCGCCGAGCGCAGTTTCCGCGAACGCCCCGTCCAGCCACGCAAAGAGCAACACGGCCAGGCTGCCGGTGAGACCGCAGAGCCAGAATCCGATCGATGGCCGCTCGCGGGCGAGGGCAACGCCGGCGATGGCCGTCGCCAGCGGCAGTATGGCCAGGATGATGCCACCATGACCCGCCGGTGCGTGGACGAGCGCCAGGGCCGAGAAGGCCGGAAAGCCGAAGATGACGCCGGCGGCCGTGATCGCCAGCAGTGGCAGATCGCGCCGGACAGGCCAGGGCTGACGCGTAAGGGTGAGCGCACCAGCGGCCAGCACGCCCGCCACCAGCGACCGGCCCAGCCCGACAAAGATGGGATCCAGCTCGGCGACGGCGAGCCGCGTCATCGGCAGCGTCAGCCCGAACACGATCACACCCAGCACGCCGAACATGAAGCCATGCAGCTCCACGGGCTTGGCGTCGGCGGCGGGCATGTGCAGGTCCGTGCGGAAACGTGAGCGGGCTGGCGAGCCCCGCCTCAATGCTCCGCGGATTGCCCGCATGCAAGTTCATTTGAACTCGGCTATGGTCCCCCCATGTCGATTTGGGGAAAACTGGGTGGGGCCGCGGCCGGCTTCGCCGTCGGTGGGCCGATCGGGGCGCTCTTGGGCGGCCTCGCGGGGCATTTCGCGGTCGACCGCACCCTGGGCGGCGGCTCGAGCGCGGCCAACGACGTGGCCTTCACCGTCGGAGTCATCGCGCTCGGCGCCAAGATGGCCAAGGCCGACGGTCAGGTGACGACCGACGAGGTCGCCGCCTTCAAGGACGTCTTCAAGGTGCCGCCCGGAGAGGAGCAGAATGTCGCCCGCATCTTCAACCTCGCCAAGCAGGATGTGGCCGGCTACGAGTCCTATGCCGAGCAGCTCGCCAACATGTTCAAGGACAATCGCGAGCTGCTCGAGGACGTCCTCGAGGGCCTCTTCCACATCGCCACCGCCGATGGCCTGCTGCACGAGGACGAGGAGCACTATCTGAAGCAGGTGGCGAAGCGCTTCGGCTTCACCAAGGACGAGTACAAGATCATCCGCTCCCGCTTCCTGCCGGAGGACCAGCGCAGCCCCTATCGCGTGCTGGGCGTGCCCTCCGACATCAGCGACGAAGCGCTCAAGTCCCACTACCGCAAGCTGATGATCGAGAACCATCCTGACAAGGCGATCGCCCGCGGCATGCCGGAGGAATTCATCAAGATCGCCACCGACAAGATCGCCGCCATCAACGAGGCCTATGACGAGATTCGACGGGAGCGTGGTCTTTGACGGTGTCCGCCGGCCCGACCGCCAAATCCGACGATGGGCTGGGCGTGGACCTGCTTCTGCTCATCGCCGTGCAGGCGCTCTGGGGCGTCAACTGGATCTTCTCGAAGACCGCGCTCTTGGAGATACCCCCACTCACCCTCATCGTGCTGCGATTCCTCACCGTCTTCGTGCTGTTCCTGCCTTGGATGCGATGGCATCGGGGCATGATGTTGCGGATCGGTCTCGTCACGATGACTTCTGGCGCCTTGAACTTCGGCCTTGGATTCATGGCGCTCACCATGGCACACGATATTGCCCCGCTCGCCCTCTCCGGCAACCTGGCGATCCCGTTCGCGACCATCCTCTCGGCACTCTTTCTCGGCGACCGAATTGGCATCTGGCGCGGCAGTGCGCTCGTCGTCGCCTTTCTCGGCGTCGCCTTCATGAGCTTCGATCCTCGCATCTTCAGCTATTGGGAGGCCATGCTCGTCAACATGGCGGCCGCCTTTGCCTGGGCAACCGGTGCGATTTTCATGCGGCAGACAACTGCCGTTCATCCGATCGACATGCAGGGCTGGATCGCGCTCGGCACGTGGTTGCCGGTCGGTATCGCCGCAGTCATCATCGAGCCGCAGGCGATCGATAGCATCCGCAGTGCCAGCATGCAGGCCTGGGCCTGCCTCGCCTATGTCGTCATCGGTGGAACCCTGATCGCTCATGTCGGCTTCAATTGGTTGGTGCACCGGCATCCAATTCCCCGCCTCGCGCCGTTCCTGCTCCTTGCGCCGGTGATCGCATCGGTGTCGGGCGTCATCTTTCTCGGTGACAGCTGGAGCTGGCGTCTTGTCGCCGGCGGCGCGCTGACGCTGTCGGGCGTCCTGATCATCACACTCCGAGAGGCGCGGAGGCGCGTCGCCGCATGATCGAGTGCCGCGACCATCCGTCGGCCAACTGCGAGCCGCGCGCCCCGAGCGCCCCGCTCGACATGCTGATCCTGCACTATACGGCAACGGATACGGCCGAGGCGGCGATCCGTTGGCTGGCCGACCCCGCCTCGAAAGTGTCGTGCCACTATGTCGTCGACGACGATGGCACCATCACCCGCATGGTTGCCGAAACGGAGCGGGCCTGGCACGCCGGCATCTCCTATTGGCGCGGCGAGCGCGACATCAACTCGCGCTCGATCGGCATCGAGATCCAGAATGTCGGCCCGTCCGGCGGCTATCCACAGTTCCCCGAGCTTCAGATGCGTGCCGTCGTCCGTCTGTGTCAGGATGTCGTCGAGCGCCATCGCATCCCCCGCGAGAACGTGCTCGCGCATTCCGATGTGGCTCCCTTCCGCAAGGTCGATCCTGGCGAGAAGTTCGACTGGGCCCGGCTGGCCCGGGCCGGTGTCGGTCTGTGGATCGATCCGCCCCCACCGGGCCACGAGTCGGCGCTCGGAGTCGGCTCCACCGGACCGGCGGTTGCCGAGCTCACCCGGCTGCTCGCCGCGCTAGGCTATGAGATCACCGAGAGCGCCGTCTTCGACCAGTCCACCAACACCATCCTCAAGGCCTTCCAGATGCATTGGCGACCTGCTCGCGTCGACGGCCGCGGCGACGCCTCGACCTTCGCAACCTTGCGGCGCCTTCTCGACCTCCGGGACAATCGTCCATGAGCGCGACGGAGGCCGGCGCCCCGACGACTGCACGCCGGCTCGATGTCCCGGTGGCATTGCTGCTGGTTGTCATCTGCGCCATTTGGGGTGGCAGCTCGGCCGCAATCAAGATCGCGAATGAGGGCATCTCGCCCGTCTTTCAAGCAGGACTGCGGTCCATCGCCAGCGCCCTGCTCATGATCCTCTGGTGCGGTTATCGCGGCATCCGACTCTTTCGGCTCGACGACACCTGGCCGCTCGGTCTGGTCATCGGCATTCTCTTCACGCTCGAGTTTGCGCTGCTCTACGCCGGTCTCGCCATGACGGACGTGTCGCGGGCCGTCCTGTACATCTACACTTCACCTTTCGTGACGGCGCTCGGCGCCCATTTCCTCGTTCCCTCGGAGCGACTGACGCCCCTCAAATGGCTGGGGCTGCTCCTCGCCTTCTCCGCCGTCGTGCTCGTCTTCTCGAGCGGGCTCACGGTGCCGAGACGCGAGCAGATCATCGGCGATCTCCTCTGCCTCGGCATGGGCATCACCTGGGGCACGGAGAATGTGATCATCAAGGTCTCCCGGCTGGGCCGCGTCGAGCCGGAGCGGGTGCTGTTCTACAATCTCGCGATCTCGTCGGTGCTGCTGACGGGCGGCGCGGTCCTCATCGGCGAGCCCGGCATCTTCAATCCGAGCGCCCGCGTCCTGCTCGCCTTCGCCTACGCCTTCGTCCTCGTCTCCTTCGCGAGCTACCTGATCTTCATCTGGATGCTTCGCCGCTACCAGGCGGCGGGACTGGCCTCCTTCGTCTTCCTGTCGCCGATCTTCGGTGTCGTCATCGCCACCCTCCTGCTCGGCGAGAGCCTGACGCCGACTCTCCTCGCCGCGCTCGCGCTGAATGCGATGGGCATCGTGCTCGTCAACGGGCCGAGACGCGGGCCTCGCCAAAGCGGCCGAACGTGATGCTCGAGGATGTCGTCCGAGCCGCCGCCCGCAACAATGCCGACTGGTGCGCCGCCGTCTGCCGCAGCCATGGTCTCAGGTCACGGATCCTCGACAACGTGTGGACCTGCGATGGCGAGCCGCCACCTTACTATCCTCGTCTGATCTCCCTCGCGCCCGGCGCCGCGCATTTGGAGAAGGCCATCGATGACCGCCGGGATGGCTCGGGTGCATGGGCCGTCAAGGACAGCTTCGGCGAGCTGAGAGAGCGTCCGGGCCTAAGCCGGCTGTTTGATGCGCAGTGGTATGTCCGTCACCCACGGAACGGTCCGAACGATCGCGGCCAGTTAACGGCGGCAAGGGACGCCCTGCAATTGACGCGGTGGGTCGATGCGTGGGGTGCCACCCCACCGGATGCCCCGATCTTCCTCCCTCAGATCCTCGACGACCCAGGTGTGACCTTTCTGCATGATGGTCTCTACCGCGGCGGGCTTGCTGCCTATCACGGTCCGAGCGCGCCCGAAATTCTCGGCATATCGAACCTGTTCGGCCCGACCGGCATCCGCGACCGCTGCCTCGCCTCGCTTGCGGCGGCCAATCCTGGCTGGACCCTGGTCGGCTACGGAGCCGAGGAGGAGGTGGCCGCCCTCTCCAGTCTCGGCTTCGGACCCGCCGGCCGGCTCACCATCTGGCGGGTGAACGACGCGGATTAACCCGATCGGACCGGGACGATGCCTCCGATTTGCCGCCCTCCCCGCCAAATGCTAATCACGCGCCCATGACCGACACCTCCACCAAGACGGGCACGGCCGGCGCCGTTCCGATCGAGCGCATCCGCAATTTCTCGATCATCGCCCACATCGACCACGGCAAGTCGACGCTCGCCGACCGTCTGATCCAGCTTTGCGGCAACGTCTCGGACCGCGAGATGAAGGACCAGATCCTCGATTCCATGGAGATCGAGCGCGAGCGCGGCATCACCATCAAGGCGCAGACCGTCCGCCTCGACTACCAGGCCAAGGACGGCAACATCTATCAGCTCAACCTGATGGATACCCCCGGCCATGTCGACTTCGCCTACGAGGTGTCGCGCTCGCTCGCCGCCTGCGAGGGGGCGATCCTGGTCGTCGACGCTTCCCAGGGGGTCGAGGCCCAGACGCTCGCCAATGTCTACACCGCCCTCGAGCACGACCTCGAGATCGTGCCCGTGCTCAACAAGATCGATCTCCCCGCCGCCGAGCCCGAGCGCGTCAAGCAGCAGATCGAGGACGTGATCGGCCTCGACGCCTCGAACGCCGTCGAGATTTCGGCGAAGACCGGGCTCAACGTCGCGGCTGTTCTCGAGGCCATCGTCGAGCGACTGCCCGCACCCAAGGGCGATCCCAAGAAACCGCTGAAGGCGCTGCTGATCGACAGCTGGTACGATGCCTATCTCGGCGTCGTCGTGCTCGTCCGGATCATCGATGGCGTGCTCAAGAAGGGCCAGCGAATCAAGCTGATGTCGTCGGATGCGGCTTACGGCATCGAGCGCGTCGGCATCTTCCGACCGAAGCAGCAGATGCTCGGCGAGCTTCGTCCCGGCGAGGTCGGCTTCTTCACCGCCGCCATCAAGCAGGTGGCCGACACCCGCGTCGGCGACACGGTGACCGACGAGAAGACTCCGACGGCCGAGCCGCTCCCCGGCTTCAAGCCGGTGCAGCCGGTCGTCTTCTGCGGCCTCTTCCCCGTGGATGCCGCCGACTTCGAGGACCTGCGCGATGCCGTGGGCAAGCTTCGGCTCAACGACGCGAGCTTCACCTACGAGATGGAGACCTCGGCGGCGCTCGGCTTCGGCTTCCGCTGCGGCTTCCTCGGCCTCCTGCATCTGGAAATCATCACCGAGCGGCTCGAGCGCGAGTTCAATCTCGATCTCATCACCACGGCGCCGTCGGTCATCTATCACGTCTACAAGAACGACGGCACGCATATCGAGATGCACAACCCGGCCGACATGCCGGACCAGGTCCATATCGATCACATGCAGGAGCCCTGGATCAAGGCGACGATCCTGGTGCCGGACGAGTATCTGGGCGCGGTCCTGAAGCTATGCCAGGACCGGCGCGGCCGGCAGAAGGAGCTGACCTACGCGGGCTCGCGCGCCATGGTCGTCTACGAGTTGCCGTTGAACGAGGTCGTGTTCGACTTCTACGATCGCCTGAAGAGCGTCAGCCGCGGCTATGCGAGCTTCGATTATCAGATCACGGGCTACGAGGAAGGCGATCTCGTCAAGCTCTCGATTCTCGTCAACGCCGAGCCGGTCGACGCCCTGTCGATCATCGTCCATCGCACGCGCGCCGAGCAGCGCGGCCGCGTCATGTGCGAGAAGCTGAAGGAGCTGATCCCGCCTCACCTCTTCCAGATCCCGATCCAGGCCGCCATCGGCGCCAAGATCATCGCCCGCGAGACCATCCGTGCGCTCAGGAAGGACGTGCTCGCCAAATGCTACGGCGGCGACATTACGCGCAAGCGCAAGCTGCTCGAGAAGCAGAAGGCCGGCAAGAAGAAGATGCGCGAGTTCGGCAAGGTCGAGATCCCGCAGCAGGCCTTCATCGCCGCCCTGAAGATGGATGAGAATTAGGGCGGCGCCGATGTCGCATCCGGTGTCCCCAATGCGACGCGTCGGAATCCAGCGGGTCTCATGTCGCAGGCGGGCCGACTTCAAATGCCCGTCCCGCCGATAGAGAATGTCTTCGCGCCCACCCGAGACCGCGGGCGCTGACCCAGGAGCCCCAGGATGTATGCCGTCCGGCGCTTTGCCGTTCGCCATGCGCGGTTTTTCGAGAGCTTCTACAAGGGCTTCGAAGGCCTGATGGTGGCGCTCGACCCCGTCTTCTCCGCCATCGGCTACAACCGGGTGGAGAGGCCGGTCGCGGTCCTCGAGAAGCTCACGAAGAGCCTGCTCTTCGATTGCCAGATGTGCGGCCAGTGCGTGCTGTCCTCGACCGGCATGTCCTGTCCTATGAACTGCCCGAAGACCCTGCGCAACGGCCCGTGCGGCGGCGTCCGACCGGGGGGGTTCTGCGAGGTCAAGCCTGAAATGCGTTGCGTCTGGGTCGAGGGCTGGGAGGGTGCGCAGAGGATGCGCCAGGGACTGGAGCGCATCGCCGTCGTGCAGCCCCCCGTCGACCGGACGCTCGAGGGCTCGTCGAGCTGGCTACGCGTGGCACGCGAGAAGGCGGCCACCCGCCGCGCGACGGCGGACGCCGCTGATCCGGGCCGCTCGACCATTGCCAGCGCCTTCAAGCGGGCGCGCATCTTCGAGCCAGCCGCAGCCCCCCTCGCCAAGGAGCCGACGAAGGCGTTGGCCGATCAGGCGGTCGGCGAACGAACGAGCGTGTTTGAGTCTGGCACACCGAAAGGGGGCGGCTCATGATGCGACTTCACACCCCCGAGCCCTACGATCCTGTCCGCGATCCCCCACTCGTGCCGCCCGAAGGGCACAAGTCGGCCTCCATGCTGGAGCGCACGCTGCGAAAGGGGCTGTTCGCCGTGACGGCCGAGCTCAACCCGCCCGACAGCGCCGATCCGCGCGACGTGCTGAAGGCCGCCGAGCCGCTCGCCAATGTCTGCGACGCCATCAATGCGACGGACGCCTCCGGCGCCAATTGCCACATGTCGTCGATGGGCATCTGCTCGATCCTGTCGCGCGCCGGTGTCGGCATCGTGCTGCAAATCTCCTGCCGTGACCGCAACCGCATCGCCATCCAGGGTGATGTCCTGGGTGCCGCCGCCATGGGTGTCGGCAACATCCTGTGCCTGACCGGCGACGGCGTCGGCGTCGGCGATCAGCCGGGCGCCAAGCCAGTGTTCGACTTCGACTGCATGAGTTTGTTGCGCACGCTGAAGACGATGCGCGACGAGGGCACATTTCTTTCGGGACGCAAGTTGACGACTCGTCCGGGAATTTTCCTCGGTGCCGCCGAGAACCCGTGCATCCCACCCTATGAGTGGCGCGCCAATCGCTTGGAGAAGAAGATTCGCGCCGGCGCCGATTTCGTACAGACGAACTACATTTTCGACGTCGAGCTGTTCCGCCGCTTCATGGATCGCGCACGCGACATGGGACTCGACAAGAAGGCCTACATTCTCGCGGGCGTCGGACCCGTCGCCTCGGCCAAGACGGCGCGCTGGATGCGCGCGAATGTGCCCGGCATCCATGTCCCAGATGGCGTCATCGACCGGCTGGAGAAGGCGGCGAAACCAGGGGATGAAAGCAAGAAGATGACAATCGAGATCATCCAACAGATTCGTGAGATCAAGGGCGTGGCCGGCGTCCACGTCATGGCCTATCGCCGCGAGCATCTGGTCGAGGAGATCGTCGCCGAGAGCGGCATCCTGAAGGAGCGGCTAGCGGTGGCGCCAGCGGCCATCCCGCAGCTGGCGGCGGCGGACCAGGGTTGAGGACATGCGGTTCCTGACCGAGGAGGATGCCTTGCATGTCCGGCGGCATTTCAAGTCGCGGGATGTCGACGCGCCGCGCAAAGCGCGCATGACCTACGAGACCGGCCCGCACTCCTACCGGCGCCTCGCCGGCCCCATCGTCGAGGAGTTCGGCAACTTCGATGAGGCCATGCTCTGGATCGAGAATGCGGTCTTCGGTGACTCCTATCATGAAGGTGAGATCGAGAACCCACTCTGGCGGGATTACTACCATTGGCGCGGCCTCCATGGTGACGACCGCCGCGTGATGGAAGCTCCGGGCTGCGTGGTCGATGGTAAGGAAGGCAAACTCCTCGCCGAGGCGATCACATATGCCATCATGCTGGCCTGCGATGCGCACCTCATGGTGCGGCCGGGCAGGACCTTGCTGAAGATCAGCCACGCCGACCATATCGACATCATCTCGGGCGTGAACGCGCGGAAGATCATCGCACGGCTGCAAAAGCTCGGCTGCAAGGTGGCGCCGTGACCGGCCGGCGACCGCATCAACAGGATTTGGCGCCCCCAGCGGGCGCAACTCCGCACCGACATCTGGAACTCACCGCAAGGATGGAACAATGACCCGCACTCTCGTGGCCTCACAGACGAAAGACGTCTTCATCGGTTTCGACCAGCCGTTCTGCGTCATCGGCGAGCGCATCAATCCGACGGGGCGCAAGAAGCTCGCCGCCGAGATGGTCGAGGGCAATTTCGAGACGGTCAAGAAGGACGCGGTCGAGCAGGTGGCAGCCGGTGCGCTCGTGCTCGACGTCAACGCGGGCGTCACGGCGGTCAACCCGAACGAGACCGAGCCGCCGCTACTCAAGCAAACCATCGAGCTCGTGCAGTCGCTCGTCAGCGTCCCGTTATGCATCGATTCTTCCGTGCCGGCCGCCCTGAAGGCCGGCCTCGAGGTCGCCAAGGGCCGCCCGCTCGTCAACTCGGTGACGGGAGAAGAGGACCGGCTCGAGCTCATCCTGCCGCTCATCAAGAAGTACAACGTGCCAGTGATCGCCATCTCGAACGACGAGACCGGTATCTCTGAGGACCCCGACGTACGCTTCGCGGTGGCGAAGAAGATCGTCGAGCGCGCGGCCGACCATGGCATTCCTGCCCACGACATCGTCGTCGATCCGCTCGTCATGCCGATCGGCGCCATGGGAACGGCGGGCCTGCAAGTGTTCCGCCTCGTGCGCCGGCTCCGCGAGGAGTTGAAGGTCAACACGTCGTGTGGCGCCTCGAACATCTCTTTCGGCCTGCCGCACCGGCACGGCATCAACGCCGCCTTCCTGCCGATGGCGATCGCCTCGGGTATGACGAGCGCCATCATGAATCCGTGCCGGCCGCAGGAGATGGAGGCGATCCGCGCCGCCAACGTGCTGATGGGAACCGATCAGAACTGCGGCGAGTGGATCATGACCTATCGCGATCACGTTCCGTCGGCCGCCGGGACTCTGACAAGTGCCGCACCAGGCGCGGAGGGCGGCGGCGGCCGGCGCCGTGGCGGCCGCGAGGCCCGGCGGGGTGGCGGAGCGGCAACGACCTGAGGATAGCGTAAGCCTGGCGGCCTGATGAGCGAGCCCGTCTTCCACCATCCAGTCGCGGCCCTCGCCCACCAGGCCAGGGTGCGCGGCAGCGCCGAGGCGCTCGCATTTCCGTCTGCGGGCGGTCGGCTGACCTTTGCCGGCTGGCACGACCGGTCGCTGAGACTGGCGGGTGGGCTGCGTCAGCTCGGTGTGACGCGAGGCGAGCCAATAGCGCTGCTCGCCGAGAACCGGCTCGACTGGCCGGTCGTGCAGATGGCGACGGCGGCACTTGGCGCGGTTCTCGTCCCGCTCAACACACACTACCGCGCCGACGATCTCGCCTTCGCACTGAAGGCGTCCGGCGCGAAAGCCATCTTCCTCTCGGAGCGATTTCGCTCCAATCCCTACTTGGAGAACGTGCTCGCGGCCCGATCCGATCTCACCGTGTTGACGCACATCGTCTCGCTCGACGGCGCGGATCGGCAGCGCAAGGTCATCGGCATCGACGACCTTGCGGAGGCCACACCGCTTGCCGATCCCGTCACGACTGATCCGCCGGGCACGGCCGGCATGCTGCTCTTCACCTCAGGCACGACCGGCAAACCCAAAGGCGCCTTGCTGACGCATCTGGGAATGATGATGTGTGCGAGGGAGACCGCCACCCGCCTCGGCCTCAGGGCGGGAGATCGGTGGACCTCCATTATTCCGCTGTTCCATTGTGCCGGCTGCATCCTCAACATCCAGGGCGCTCTGCAGGTCGGCGGCACCTATGTCGGCCAGTCGGCGTTCGACCCCGAGAACCTGTTTGCGCTCATTCAGTCGGAACGATGCACCGCACTTTCCGGTGTGCCGACGTCCTATCTCGCCATGCTGCAGCACCCTTCCCGCGCCCGCTATGACCTCTCCTCGCTTCGGACGGGCACGTGCGGCGGCGCGGATGCCAATGCCGATGTGCTCGAGCGATGCGCGATCGAGTTTCCCATGCCCGGACTGTCGCAGGTATACGGACAGACGGAGAGCTCGACGCTGATCACAGCCTCGAGCCATGACGAACCCACCCGCTTCCGGACAGCCGGCCGCGCCCTTCCGGGATATGAGTTGCGTATCGTCGACCCGCAGTCCGGAACTGTCCTGCCGGCAGATTCCATCGGCGAGGTGCAGGGCCGGGGCCCGATGGTGATGCTCGGCTATCACGCCAACCCGTCGGCCACTGCCGAGACGATCACCTCCGACGGCTGGCTCAGGACCGGCGACCTCGGCTATCTGGAGCCCTCGGGCCATCTCGTCATCGCCGGCGGCCGGCTCCGCGACATGATCATCCGTGGCGGTGAGAACATCTATCCTGTCGAGATCGAGACACTCTACGCCCAGCATCCGGCGATCGCCGAGATCGCTGTCTTCGGCGAGCCGGACGAGTACTATGGTGAGACTGTCGCGGCGGCCGTCAGGCTACGAACGGACGTCGCCGCGACGGAGCTCGTTGCTTTCGCGGCGGATCGCATTGCGCGGTTCAAGGTCCCTGCCCGGTTCTACCGTGTCGAGACCTTTCCTGTGACCCCCTCGGGAAAAATCCGCAAAGTCGAATTGCGCCAGATGGCACAATCGGGAACGCTCACTCGCCTGTCATGATCGGAGCGCAGGAGCCTGGACCGGAGAGAATTTAGAAGGACTTTAATTGCGTAAATTCATACAGTTATTCCGTTTATCTTAGGAACGCTTTTACCAATCACCTCGATCATGAGCGCAAAGTTGTAAGCCCAGCCGAGGTTTCGATGTCTGCTCCCGCCACCGCCGAACACGCTGCCACTCACACAACCGCGCCCGCGAAGCCCACCGCCCAGGTGCTTGATATTGCCGAGGCAGAGAAGGTGCTACCGCTCCCGCTGATGTTGAAGGCGATCGCAAGCGACTACGGCAAGCCACTGCAATCGGTCGTCGCCGATATCGCGCGCCTCTCCTTCGGAAGGACAGGGCTGCTGACAGACGAGTATTTCACGCTGCGACTCTTCGACGAGAAAAACCTGCAGAGCCCCAAGACGACCTTCGCCGGCAAGAACGGCATTCGCAAGGTCTGGATGACGGCCAACTACAAGGAGAACTGGTTCGGGCCGATGAGCGACAAGCTCGTCTTCGACACGATTCTCGGTGGCTTCGGACTGCCGGTCTGCAAGACGAAGGCCTATTTCACCACGGGCTACGACGTTCCCGCGCTCAATGTACTGCGGACGCGCGCCGACCTCGAAGCCTATCTGACCAATCCGGATAGCTACCCGTTCTTCTCGAAGCCCCGGACCTCATCGCTTTCGCTCGGCTCGGCCTCCGCCGTCGCCTATGATAAAGACACGGATTCGCTTCGCATGCTGTCGGGCAAGTCGGTGAAGCTCAAATCCTTCGTCGACGATATTCTCGAGCATTTCTCCGAGGGCTATCTCTTCCAGGAGCGTGTCGTTCCCCACGAGGGTGTGCGCAAGATCTGCGGCGACCGAGCGGCGACACTCCGCATCTACTCGATCATGGGCAAGGATGGACCCGAGGTCTTCCGCATGGTCTGGAAGGTGCCGGGCGGAAAGAATGCCGCCGACAACTTCTGGCGGAAAGGAAACATTCTCGCCGCACTCGACTACGAGACGGGCAAGATCACGAGGGCCGTGACCGGATTTGCGCTCGACCAGGTCGAGGTCGAGCATCATCCGGATTCCGGCTTCAAGCTGGTGGGCGCCGAGATCCCCGGCTTCCATAAAGTGGTCGAACTCGCCAAGCACGCGCATCGCATTTTCGGCGAGGTCAATCTCATCGGCTGGGATATCGTGCCCACGGACGAAGGCGGTGTCATCATCGAGGGTAATTTCGCTCCCGACTTCAAGCTCGTGCAGATGGCCGAGCGGCGCGGCATCATGGATGAGCGCATGACGCATTTCCTCGACGACTGCAAAGCGGCGGAAAAAACCTACAAGACGAAAATGAAGTCGCATCGCAAGGAGCAGATCAGGGCGCGCCGCGAGGGGTTCCGGAAGTCGGCTGCAGCAGGTTCTAAAGCAGCCTAGCACTTGGCGACGCAGCGATCTGACGCGGGCCGGGGCCATGCTTCGGCCCCGTTTCATGACGAAGGTTCACTCGCGTTAACGACGACTGCAGGTTTGACGGGTCGCTAACAAAGTGTTTTCGCCTCTTGTGTAGGGTAATCCTCCGAACTCACTGATGTTTCCACGGTAGTCGGCACATTGCCACTTCGGTTCCACCGGAAGACAGAGGGAAATCTGCATGGCCGCCTTCAGTGCCCGAGAGCAACTGATGCTCGAGCTCATCAACCGAGCCCGGCTCAATCCGAACGCGGAGGCCGCGCGTCAGGGTATCACGCTCAACCAGGGCATCGGCGCCGGGACGATCTCGGGGGCTGCCAAGCAGCCATTGGCGCCTAACGAGCTGTTGGTCGATTCGGCTCGCGCGCACAGCCAGTGGATGATCGACAACGACATATTCGATCACATTGGGGCTGGCGGCAGTACGCCCTTCAATCGCATGACCGCCGCTGGCTACGGCCCGCTCCTCACCGCGGGAGAGAATATCGCTTTCCGCGGCACGACAGGCAGCGTGCCTTTCACGAACTTCGTCATTCTCGAGCATAACGACCTGTTCAAATCCACATCGGGCCATCGCGAGAACATTCTCAATCCTAACTTTCGTGAGATCGGCATCGGCGCGTTGACCGGCCAGTTCACGACCAGCCAAGGAACCTTCAACTCGGTTCTGACGACGCAAAACTTCGCAACGCACAGCAATCAACCGATCGTCACCGGCGTCGCGTACAACGACACGACCATCAACGACAACTTCTACTCGGTCGGCGAAGGTCGATCTGGCATCACCGTGACCATAGACCAGACGGTCGACGTCGTGACGACGACAGCGGCGGCGGGAGGCTACGCGGCGACCGCCAGCGCTGGCGCGGCGGATGTCACGTTCTCGGGTGGCGGGCTTGCGACTCCCGTGACGGTTGGCGTGACGCTCGGCAGCCTCAATGTGAAGATCGATCTCGTCAATTCTCGCAGCATCGAGAGCTCCGCCTCGACGACGCTCAAATCCGGCGCACTTCATTTGAAGCTTCTCGGTATCGCCGCCATCAATGGCACCGGCAATGCCTCGGCCAATCACATCACCGGAAACGACGGGAAGAACAAGCTGTTCGGCGGTGACGGCAAGGACATCCTGACCGGCGGCCGCGGTGCAGACACGCTCAACGGCGGTCCGGGAGCGGATGATTTCGACTTCAACTCCCTCAAGGACTCCGGCCTGAGCTCAGGCACGCGGGACATCATTCGCGGTTTCCAGCGCGGCATCGACGACATCGACCTCCGGGGCATCGATGCCAAATCGGGCGTCGCGGGCAATCAGGCCTTCAAATACATCGGAATGCAAAGCTTCCACCATGTGAAAGGTGAGCTGCACCTCGTCGATACTGGCGCCAACATCCGTGTCGAGGGCGATGTTAACGGCGACGGCAAAGCGGATTTCCAAATCATGGTCATTGGCGTCGCAAGCCTGGCCAAGGGCGATTTCCTGCTCTGAGCCGCCCATGCGGCGACATGCGCCGGGATTGCGACCCGTTGCCTTGCAAGGCGCGGTGGACGCGCTAGCGCACAGCCGCTAAACCTCCCCGCCATCGGCCCTTTTTGGGTGATCGGGCGACAGGGAGAGATGGCCTATGGCTAAGGCAACGGCGGCGGCAGGTCACAAGGACATGGCGAATGCCATCCGCGCGCTCTCGATGGATGCCGTTCAGAGAGCCAACTCCGGCCATCCGGGGATGCCTATGGGCATGGCGGACGTGGCAACCGTGCTCTTCGCCGAGTTCCTCAAATATGACGCGAGCACTCCCGATTGGCCGGATCGAGACCGCTTCGTGCTCTCGGCCGGTCATGGCTCGATGCTGCTCTACTCCCTGCTCTATCTGACCGGCTATCCGGGGATGGACATCACTGAGATAGAGAACTTCCGCCAACTCGGCTCGAAGACGGCAGGTCACCCTGAGTACGGGCATGCCCCCGGCATCGAGACGACGACCGGTCCGCTCGGACAGGGTATCGCCAACGGTGTCGGTATGGCACTCGCCGAGCGCCTCCTCAATGCCCGGCACGGCGACGGAATCGTCGACCACAAGACCTATGTGATCGCGGGTGACGGCTGCCTCATGGAGGGCGTCAGCCACGAGGCGATCTCGCTCGCCGGGCATTTGAAGCTCGGCAAGCTGATCGTGCTGTTCGACGACAATAAGATCTCGATCGACGGGCCGACGAGCATGGCCGTCTCCGACGATCAGCTGAAGCGCTTCGAGGCCTCCGGCTGGCGCACGATGACGGCGGACGGGCATGATCCGGTATCGATCCGCAAGGCGCTTACCGATGCACAGACTTCCGACAAGCCGGTGATGGTCGCCTGCCGCACGATCATCGGCTACGGCGCGCCCAACAAGCAGGGGACGGCGGCGACGCATGGCTCGCCGCTCGGGCCCGACGAGATCGCGGCGGCGCGGAAAGAGCTCGGCTGGGAGCATCCGCCCTTCGTGGTGCCGGAGGCCATCCTGTTGTCCTGGCGCGCAGCCGGTGCACGTGGCGCCGAGGCTCGCGGCGCCTGGGAGAAGCGCGCGGCAAAACTCGACAAGGCGACGCGCGGCCGGCTCGGCGATCCGATCGATTCTGACGCGAAGGCCGCCATCGCCAAGGCGACTCATGAGATCAAGACGAAGTATGCTGCCGAGAAGCCGAAGCTCGCGACGCGCGTCTCCTCGCAGCAGGTTCTCGAGCAGCTGCTGCCCGCAACGCCGGGCCTGATCGGCGGCTCGGCGGACCTGACCGGCTCGAACGGCACGAAGACGGCGCTGCACAAGCCGGTGAAGCCCGGCGCCTTCGAGAACAACTACATCCACTACGGCGTGCGCGAGCACGGCATGGCGGCAGCCATGAACGGCATGGCGCTGCACGGCGGCATCGTGCCCTACGGTGGCACCTTCCTCGTCTTCACCGACTATTGCCGTCCCTCGATTCGTCTCTCGGCTCTGATGGAGCAGCGGGTCATCTACGTCATGACGCACGACTCGATCGGCCTGGGCGAAGACGGGCCGACGCACCAGCCGGTCGAGCATCTGGCTGCGCTCAGGGCAATGCCCAATCTACTCGTGCTGCGGCCGGCGGATGCGATCGAGACCGCGGAGTGCTGGGAGATCGCGCTCGGCACCACTAAGACGCCATCCGTGCTCGCATTGACCCGGCAGAACCTGCCGACGCTTCGCGACGCGGGCGACGACAATCTTTCGGCCAAGGGCGGCTACGTGCTCTCGGGCGGCAAGACTCGCGACGTCACGCTGATCGCGACCGGCTCCGAGGTCGCCATTGCCATGGAGGCGGCAAAGCTGCTTGCGACTGACAAGATCACGGCCGCCGTCGTCTCCATGCCGAGCTTCGAGCTGTTCGCCAAACAGCCCGAGTTCTATCGCGAAGAGGTTCTGGGCAAGGCACCGCGCGTCGGCGTCGAGGCGGCCGTATCGTTCGGCTGGGATCGCTGGCTCGGGCCCGATGGTGATTTCATCGGCATGCCGGGCTTCGGCGCCTCGGCACCGATCGAGAAGCTCTACGAGCATTTCGGCATCACGGCAGCGAAGATCGCAGAGGCGGCGAAGAGGTTGATCGGCTAGTGGCGTAGCGGCATGTCCCAACGCCTCGAAATCTTCCAGTCGCTGTGGGCCATGGAGCTGCGCCGTCCGGACGGAGTCGAGCGGACTCACGAGGAAGCTTTTGAGATGGTGGCCGCCGCCGGATATCATGGCATGGCCATCGACATGGGCGTCGCGGATGACGACAAGATGCGGCGAACCCAGCCGCTTTTCAGGCGTTACGACCTGGGCTGCCTCATCAATGCCTTCCCGAGGACCATCGAGGACTTGCGCCCCGTGCTCCGCATGGCGCGCGATTTCGACGCCCGCTTCGTCAACGTCATCGGCCAGGTGATGCCGATCACCGTTGCGGAGATGGTTCCGGTCGTTCGCGCCTGGATCGCCATGGCCGATGCAGAACAGGTGCCGATCCTCTTCGAGACGCACCGCAACTGCATCACCAACGACCTCTTCACGACACTGCAACTCATCGATGCGATTCCAGAGATGTCGCTTTGTGCCGATCTCTCGCACTTTCTCGTCGATCGCGAGTTCTGGTACCCGATCTCAGAGGAGAATCACGGACTGATCCGCCGCGTGCTCGACCGCTCGGATGCCTTTCAAGGGCGCGTCGCCTCGCGTGAGCAGATTCAGGTGCAGATCAGTTTCCCGCAGCACCAGAAGTGGTTCGATTTGTTTGCCGGCTGGTGGGAGAAGGGCATCCGAGGCTGGCGGGCCCGGTCGACCCCCGACGCCGTGCTCAATTTCTGCTGCGAGTTGGGGCCGATGGAATACGCCATGACCGGACCGGACGGCTACGAGCTCTCCGACCGCTGGGCGGAAGCCCTGATGATCCGTAGACGCGTCGAGGCCATCTGGGCCGGGCTCGAGGCATCGCCATTGCTCCCCGATTGAGCCTTATGCGCCAATGGGATAGAACGTCGGATAGAGACTTCCTTGGAACCAGGATCGGGGGACCCCCAATGACCTTTCGCCGCCTTGCCCTCGCGGGTCTGATGTTTGTGAGCCTTGCGACGCCGGCGTTCGCCGCCAAATGCGGCAGCAACGCAGGCGGCTTCGCAGCCTGGCTCGCGGATTTCCGCAAGGAAGCAGCGGCGGCCGGCATGTCCGGAAAGGCGCTCGCCACCCTCGATGGCCTCACCTACGACACTCAGGTCATCCGGCTCGATCGCAATCAGAAGGCCTTCAAGATCAGCTACGAGAAGTTCGTCGCCCAGCGCGTGACGCCGCGCCTCGGCAAGGCTCGTGCCAAGCTCAAGCAGCATGCCAAGCTGCTCAGCGGCATCGAGAAGCGCTATGGTGTGCCCAAGGAGATCGTCGTCGCCATCTGGGCCATGGAGACAGATTTCGGCGTCAATCGCGGCAACATGAATGTCTTCCGGTCCCTGGCGACACTCGCCTATGACTGCCGGCGCTCGGCCTTCTTCACCAATGAGCTGATGAGCGCCCTGAAGATCGTGCAGAAGGGCTGGATGTCACCCGCGTCGATGCGCGGCGCCTGGGCCGGTGAGATCGGGCAGACCCAGTTCCTTGCCTCGAAGTATCTTCACTTCGCGGTCGACTACGATGGTGACGGCCGGCGTAATCTCGTAGGCTCGACGGCCGACGTTCTGGCCTCGACGGCGAACTACCTGAAGGGCCATGGCTGGCAGACCGGCGGCGGCTTCAACCAGGCGGCGCTCGCCCAATGGAACAAGTCCGACAAATACCAGCGGGCGCTGGCCTACTTCGCCCAGAAGCTGGCCGGGGGATAGTGCCGGGACCGCTCACCCGCGGAGGGGCGTCCGCTCGAGGAATTGCACGATCCAGCGCGCCATGAGACCACCGTCCTGCGGCGTCTCGATGTCCAGGCGCGCCCTGGCGATGATCGAAGGCTCGAGATAGTCCTCGAGATGATCGGTGAGGCGGCGCATGAAAGCAGCCGTCATCTCCGGATGATGCTCGGTCGTGAAGACGTGCTCACCCACCCGGTAGGAGCCGATCGGGCAGTGATCGCTGCCGCCGAGCAGCTCGGCTCCAATTGGGAGAACGGTGACCTGATCGCGGTGCGCCGTATAGAGGCGGATGGTCTCTTTCGCGGGGGTCATCCAGGGCGCAAAGCGCTCATGGCGCGTCTCCGAGACACCGTAGCCCCAGCCCTGTGCGGCGCGCTCGACCTTGCCGCCGAGCGCCAAAGCGATCGCCTGATGACCAAAGCAGATCCCGGCCACGGGAATACGCACGGCCTCGACCTCACGGATTAGACCCAAGAGCCGTTTGATCCATGGCCGGTCGTCCGTGACCGTCGCCGGACTTCCGGTGATGACGTAGCCGTCGAAATCGGCGGCGTGACCAGGGAACTCGCCATCTTTCACATAGACGATCGAGAATTGCCAATCCGGCCGCAGCGGGGACAGCAGAGTGCGGAAGGCCTCGCCGTCGTCTGGAAACTCGGCGGCGAACGGCGGCGTATCCGTCGCTGTCATCAGGATGCCGATACGTCGAGTCATGCGTGCTCCCGGGCCAACACCGTACCATACAGGCCGGGCCTCGATTGTTGCAAATGGGACTAATCTATGCACTCATTCAACGACGCTCCGGGGAGCCAAAGATCATGCAAACCGATCTGCCCATCGACGACGGCCATGCCGATCTCTCGGACCACGATGCCTTCGTGAATGGGCCGCCGCACGAGACCTTCACGCGTCTCCGGCGGGAGGACCCTTGTGCCTGGTCGGACATGAAAGATGGCCTCGGCTATTGGTCGATCACCCGCCACCATGACATCGGCGAGCTCAACCGCAACTACCAGCTCTTGAGCTCGGCACGTGGCATACGCATGGAGGACCAGACCTACGAGGAGTATCTGGCACGGCGCACGTTCCAGGAGACCGATCCGCCCGATCACACGCGCGTCAGGGTGCTCGTCGCAAAGGCGTTCTCCAAACCCGTCGTGGCGCAGTTTGAGAGCACCATTCGCGAGCTGTGTGACGACATCCTGGACAAGACCTTCGAGGCCAGGGAGTTCGACGCCGTCCAGGCGATCGCCCGGCAGCTCCCGATGCGCATGCTGGGTCGCATCATCGGCACGCCGGACGAGGACTTGCCCTGGCTCGTTCAGAAAGGTGACTCCCTCATTGCCAACACCGATCCCGACTTCACCCAGCACGTGCTCGACAAGCTCGACTCGGATGCCTATCGGATGATGCCGTTCCGCTCGCCCGCCGGCGCCGAGCTCTATGACTATGCCGAGAAGCTGATGGCAAGGAAGCGCGCCGCAGGCGACACGTCAGGCGTCTTGAACCTCATCCTGCAGCCCGACTCGGCCGGCAATGTGCTCTCCGACCGCGAGTTCAAGAACTTCTTCTGCCTCCTCGTCGCTGCCGGCAACGACACCACGCGCTACTCCATTGTCAAAGCCTTCCACGTGCTGGCCAACCGGCCGGATCTGCTCGACGCTCTGCGCCAGGGCGACGGCGACATCTGGGAGACAGCGCCGGACGAGTTCATCCGCATGACCTCGCCGGCCCTCTACTTCAGGCGGACGGCGACCCGCGACGTCGAGATCCATGGTAAGTCCGTCAAGGCTGGCGACAAGGTGCTGCTTTGGTTCGTCTCGGCCAATCATGATGAGACGGTCTTCGCCGATCCCCTGGTGGCCGACCTGCGCCGATCGCCCAATCGACACTTTGCGTTCGGCCAGGGTGGCCCGCATGTCTGCCTCGGAATGTGGCTGGCCCGGCTCGAGGTGCGGCTGCTGCTGCAAGAGTTCGTCAAGCGTGTCAAAACGGTCGAGCAGGCCGGACCGCACGCGCATCTGCGCTCGAATTTCGTCGGCGGCATCAAGCGGCTGCCCGTACGCGTGACGCTCAACTGATTGCCGCAGGCCAGAACATCCCATGCCACAAGTTACCTGGAAGCTCGCCGACGGACGCACGATCGTGGCCGATGTCGCCAACGGTCTCAACATGATGGAGGCCGCCGTCGCCAACAACGTCCCGAATGTCGTCGGCGAGTGCGGTGGCTGCCTGTCCTGTGCGACCTGCCATGTCTATGTCGATGAGGCCTGGGTCGGGAAGACGGGGGCCGCAAACGAAATCGAGGACGGGATGCTGGAGGCGACGCCAGCACCGCGCCGGTCCAACAGTCGCCTTAGCTGCCAGATCACGGCTTCCGCCGAGCTCGATGGCCTCGTCCTGATCGTCCCTGCCGAATAGAGATGTGAGCATGACCGACGGCATCGTCATCATCGGCGGCGGACAGGCCGCGCAAGCGCTCATCGCCAAACTGCGGCAGCTCGGCTACGCGGGCCCGCTGACGCTCGTCGCCGAGGAGCCTGTGATTCCCTATCAACGTCCGCCGCTGTCGAAAAAGTACCTGACCGGCGAGATGACGCTGGATCGGTTGTATCTGAGGCCGCAGAGCTGGTACGCCGAGCAACGTGTTGATCTGCGCATTGCCACCCGCGCCGTGTCGATCGATCGCGCCGCCAAGCACATCAGCCTGTCGACCGGCGAAAGCCTGGCCTATGACAAGCTCGCGCTCACCACCGGATCGCTGCCGCGCCTTCTTCCCGAGGCGATCGGCGGCACCCTCCACGGCGTTTATGCCATGCGCACGCTCGACGATGCCAATCGTATGTCGAGCGAGCTGATGCCGGGACGGCGGGCCCTCGTCATCGGCGGCGGTTACATCGGGCTCGAAGGGGCTGCCGTCTGCGCCTCGAAGGGACTACAAGTCACGGTTATCGAGCTTGCCGACCGCATTCTCCAGCGTGTCGCCGCACCTGAGACCTCCACCTACTTCCGCACGTTGCACCGCTCGCACGGCGTCGACATCAAGGAGCACACGGGGCTCAAACGTCTGATCGGTGAGGATGGCCGTCTGGCCAGGGCCGAGCTCACCGACGGCTCGATGCTCGATGTCGATTTTGCCATTGTCGGCATCGGCATCGTACCCGATGATCGGCTCGCGCGAGAGGCGGGCCTTACAATCGACAACGGTATCGCCGTCGATCCGCAGTGCCGCAGTTCCGATCCCGACATCTATGCTGCCGGCGATTGTGCGAGCTTTCCCCATGAGGGCACGCGCATCCGGCTCGAATCGGTCGGCAATGCCATCGACCAGGGCGAGACCGCCGCCGCCAACATGCTGGGCCAAAGCGTGGACTACAGGGCCAAGCCCTGGTTCTGGTCGGATCAGTATGACGTCAAATTGCAGATCGCCGGCCTCAATCGTGGCTACGATTCGACGGTCGTCCGGCCCGGCAAGCGCGACGGCAGCCAGTCCGTCTGGTATTATTCAGGTGACAGACTTATCGCTGTCGACGCCATGAACGATGCCGCCGCCTATGCCGCCGGAAAGCGGATCATCGAGGGGGGAAAGACGCTGCCGAGAGGAGCCGCCGCCGACCCCGCCGTCAATCTCAAGGACTACATGTAGCCGTCACCGGTGGCGATCACATCGACCCGGCGGTGACCTCCTGGAGAAGACCGGTCGTCTGGGTCTTCAGATCGGTGTAGCTCAGCCCCTCGGGGGCGCGTCTGATGGTTCCACACCAGGTTCCGCCTTCCCAGGCTCGCTGCCCCTGTGCTGCTGGGCTCGGCTCATAGACACGGCAGAACGTCAGCCCACTCTCGAGCGTCCAGCGAAACTTGCCACTCCGCCCGCTGGGCCTCCGCCACTCACCCGTGCCGTCGGCGAGAAACGTTTCCGTCACCGTCCCGCCGGAGGAGAAAGCGAAGCTTCTACCCGAGATATACGATGCCAAATCCGGCGAGGCTGGATCGGTTATTGCCACCGCATCGGGTGTCGCCAGGGCTCCGGTCGATGGTGCTTCAGATGTGCAGGCGGTGAGCCCCATGGCGGCGATCGCAGCCGTCAGCCCCCAGATGCCACGCATGATCCCCCCTAGCGCCCCCGGCGCACGATGCGCGATCGCCCGTGTCCCGTCTACTGCCAATGCGTCTTGCGTCGCGACCCGTGCCGGCGAACGTGCGCCTCGGCCAACAGGCAGACCACCTCGAAGCCGAGAGCCGCGCCGATATTGGCAGAAATTCCGTGTGGATCGTAGGGCGGACACAGCTCGACCAGATCGGCTCCCACGAGGTCGAGACCGCGCATGCCCCGGATGATCTGGACCACCTCACGAGACGTGAAGCCGAAGGGCTCGGGCAACTGCGTCCCCGGCAGGTAGGTCGCATCGATCCCGTCGGTGTCGAGCGTGAAATAGAAGGGACCATCGCCGATCACGCGCCGGATTTCGGCGAGCACTCCCTCGACGCCGAGATCGTAGACCTCGTGCATCGGAATGTAGCGCATGCCGGCTTCCTTGGAGAAATCCCAATAGGGACTGAGCGAGCCGCGCATACCGATCTGGATACAACGCTCCGGATCGATGGCCTCGTCGAGAATGGCGTTCAGAAACACCTTGCAATCGTTGAGACGATCGCCCTGGAAGTTGCCCCGCGCGGTGTCGGCATGAGCATCGATCTGCACGAGGCCGATCGGCTCGCCGGCCGCCAGGCCCGAGAGAATGGGATGCGTCATGGTGTGGACGCCGCCGACGGCATAAGGGGCGATCCCGCGCTTTCGGAACTCGGCGAACCTCGTCCGGATGGTCTCGACGCAGTGACCGACATTGTGCGGGCTCTCGAAGGTGACATCGCCCACATCGGCGACACTCAGCATGTCGAATGGAATGGTCTTCCAGACGTCATGGACGGGACCGCGCACCTTCGACCATTCCCGGAACGAGCGCGGTCCGAGCCGGGTGCCGGCGCGAACCGGCGCGCTCGCCTCGAAGGGAACGCCGATGACAGCCAAGTCGACCTCATCGAGATTGACCTGTCTGGGCGCATTGAAGAACGTCATGTCGCCCGCATAAACGTCCGAGAAGACGGGCGCCTTCTCCTCCTCCATGCGCTTCAGAAAGGCATCGATGGCCGGATCGCGGCTCGACAGGAACTCGCCCTCGGCGAGCTTCCGAAGGTGCTCCATCTTCTCCCGCGAAAGCTTCACCATTCCGCTAACTCTTCTTCTTGCGTCGTCCCTTCGCAGCGGCATTGCCGGCCATAGCCTCCAGAATGAGGCGAACGGCGAGCCGGCTCGTAATGCCGTCGTGATCCCAGGAGGGCGATACCTCGACCAGATCGAGGCCGGCAATGCCCATGCGACCGAGCTCATAGGCCATGGTGAGTGCTTCGCGCGAGCTCATGCCGCCCGGTGTCGGTACGCCGGTTCCTGGTGCATAGGCGGCATCGATCGCATCGATGTCATAGGTGAGGTAGACGCCATCGGCGCCCTTGGAGGCCACGGCAGCGGCCTTCTTGGCAATTGCCTTGGCTCCCTGCTCCCAGATGTCCTCGATCGTAAACAGCGTGATCCCCCGCTTCTTGATATAGGCAAGCTCGGATTTCGGATTCATCCAGCCGCCCGTGCCGACGATGGCAATGCGCTTGGGATCGAAGCCGGCGTCGACGGCGCGCGTGATCGGACAGCAATGCGAGAGCATCTCGCCGCCGACATCGAGTGCGGTGTCGAAATGCGTGTCGACGAGCACGAGGCCCGGCTTCTTGTACTTTTTCGCAAACGCCCTCACACATGCGATGGTGATCGAATGATCCCCTCCGAATGTGATCGGCATGGCACCTGAGGCGAGGATTTCGGAGACGATCGCCTCGGCGCGGTCCATGGTCGTAGTGCCACTACCGGGCACCACCGGGACGTCGCCACAATCGGCCATCCTGTAGTGGCTGTTCAGATCCATGCCGGTCGAGGCATTGTAGAAAGAGAATTGATCGCCCGCCTCGCGGATGGCGCGGGGCCCGTAGTTCGTGCCCGTGCGGCTGATGCACATGGCGTCCCAGGGAAAGCCGAGAAAGGCCGCGGTGACCTTGGCGCCCTTGAGCTCCTTGGCAGCGGGCGCGATATAGGGCGTCCGCATGAACGTGCCGCGGCCTCCGGCATGAAGCAAGCCGTTGAAGGCGTTCTCGTCGAAGGTGCCGACCATATCCTGCATTGACTGTTTCCTTGACTAGCGACTGGTGGTGCGCCCTCTACGATTACGGTCTCAATCCGGTACCGCCGTCAGCATCCGATCGAGATATTTTCGAAACTCGTCGACATAGATCTCCAAGGAGCCGTGCAGGTAGCCCTGCTCCGGGGTGCCGAACGCGACACCCTCCTGGACGCGTGCGACAACCTCCT
This sequence comes from Hyphomicrobiaceae bacterium, assembly GCA_041397825.1. GTDB lineage: Bacteria > Pseudomonadota > Alphaproteobacteria > Rhizobiales > Hyphomicrobiaceae > JANNSX01. The sequence continues at coordinate 338,663 of JAWKVX010000005.1, read as the reverse complement.
TGTCCTCATTCGTGGCGGTGCCGATGACGTCGCGGATCCTGGCGGCATATGCCCCCGGATCAGCCATGCCCTGCATGGCGAGCGGTGAGAATGACAAGCCCCAACGGCCATTTGTACGATCGACAGCCTCGGGCTCCAGCATCATCCACCAGACAAAATTCGCATCGATGGCGACGAGCAGATTGGGATAGATACCGATTACATGCAGCCGGCGCCGCTCGTCATCGTCGAGCGCAAGGTTGTAAACCTCGGGCAGATCTTCGGGACGATAGGGATTGTAGTGAACCGAGAATTGACGATGCCCGGCCGGACCCAACTCGGTGAGCTTCGTCGGATTGGTCGGACCTATCGATCCCTTGTGCGCATAGGTGACGTGATAGCACTCGACGAAATTCTCGAAGACGAGCTTCCAGTTGCCTACCCACCGTTCCTCGTCGATCGTGTATCGGTCTTCATAGCTGCCGAGGCCGTAGTGGCTCAGATGCCGTGCCAGCGGCTCGAGTCGCGATGTCATCGATGGCAGGTTACGCTGCATCGATACGAATACGAAACCGAGCCAGACCTCGCATCCGAGCTCCACCATGCGAATGTCGGACTTGCAGGTTTCGCCAAATCCCTGCGGATCGGTGATGCCGATGAGTTGTCCCGTGATATCATAGGTCCAGGCGTGGTAAGGGCAGACGATGCGACCTGTCCTTCCACGGCCATCGAGCAGCTTGGCGTAACGATGCCGGCAGAAATTGCCAAAGGCGCGGATGGAACCGTCGTTTTGTCGGATGCAGACGACCGGCCGCTTGCCCAACTTCGCCGTCATGTAGTCGCCAGGGTTGGGAATGGTGCCCTGCCGGCCTATCGCCACCCAGTCGCGATCGAAGATGTGAACCAGCTCTTTCCCGAAGAGGGCTGGGTCGGTGTAGACGTCTTGCTTGGCGATCCGCAGCGTGCCGCTAGGCTCGTGCTCGGCAAAGTGGCGCGCAAGAGGAGCCATGCTCGTCATGACCAACCCAACTCCCATTTTGAAGCCGGCCCGCACCGATGGCGACCGGCTTCCCAGGCTTCGACTGCGCGACTACTTCGACCAATCCGGCTCGATGAAGTCCGCAACCTTCTTTGTACCGATCATAATCGGCACCAGCTTCTTGTCCTGAACTTGGAACAGAAAGGCCGGCTGGGTCTCGTCGCTGGTCGGAATCATGTAGCGATCATTGAACGCCAGGACTCCCGTCAGGCCCCTGTAGTTGAGCTCCTTCATCGCCTTGGCGACACCGGCATGGTCCGAGGGGTCGCCGACCTTGGTGACGGCCGCTGCCCACAGATTGACCTCGTCATAAAGCTGAGCCGCAAGACTCCACGGCGGATCCTCGTTGTAGGCGGCTTTCCACTTGGCGGCGAAGGCGTCTGCATCCGCGCCCGGGAGCTGAGCCGAGAGTGTCATACCGAGAACTCCATCGACCGAGCCGCCACTGATCACCTCGCCGAAGGCCGGAATGCTCGCAGCGTAGCCCGCGTTCACCAAGGCGCCCTTGATCGGGTTTTGCCGGTACTCCTGGATGAAGGTGTTGGTCAGACCGGTATCCAGGACCTCGATGTGCACGAGAGAGGGGCCGGCCTCGCGGATCTTCGACAGGATGCCAGGCCACTGGGCATTCTCGTAGGGCACCTCCTCCTTGAGAACGACCTCCCAGCCATCAGCCTTGGCCGCTTCCGCCATCGCATTCATCGACCCGTACTCCCATTCGTACGGACCGTGCACGATCGCCAGCTTCTTGTTCGGGAACTCGCGGCCGAGCGCCATCAGCTGGCCCCACATCACCTTGCCATAGGCCGCCTCGACATCGGAGGCGTTGAAGATCGCCGTGCAGCCCATGCTGTTCATCATGTCGACGACACTGGTGAAGGCATCGTTGTGAACGAAGGGGACGCCATGCGGACAGAAGGCCGGTATGTCGGGGCCGAAGCCGCCGTAGCCGGTGACGATGTAGTCCGACTTGCCGCTGTCGATAAGGTTGGCCGCGGCGGCCATCAGCTTGTCCGGAGTGAGATCACCGACATCGAAGAAGCTGACCTCGACCGGACGATCGAGCACGCCCCCGTTCTTATGGAGATCATCGACTGCAAGTTGAATGGCCTTCTGCATCACGGAGCCGTCGCTGGCGAACGGACCTGTCTGCGGAATAGGCGAGCCGATCTTGATCGGATCGGCGGCAAGGGCTGGAGCGGCGAATGCGGCACTCAGCAGTGCCGCGGCGCACCCGAGCATGGCTCGCCTGGTTAACGCAAAATCGATCATCGTTCGCCTCCTCAAATTGCAATTCGCGTGACGCATTGGTTGATCAGACCAACGGGCGACCCCAACTTCGGCATATGACCATCCTCCCTGCAGATGGGCAATGGCAAAGCACCCGGGGAGCGGCGCATTTCTGGCAGAAACTGGCGACAATGGTTGATAGCTCTGTGCGCGCACTGCGGCCCATCCTCGACCACTAGGCAATCACCTCGGGGTCGCGGTAGGCGAGGTGCGCCAATGCATCGCGCTGGTCATGACAGCCGTCAGCCCCGTCGCCGCGCCGATATCACCTGAGCGATCTCCGTCAGGATGGCCGAATCGTCGATGGTCGCCGGCATCTTGTAGTCCTCGCCATCGGCGATCTTCTTCATCGTCCCGCGCAGGATCTTGCCAGACCGCGTCTTCGGCAGCCTGACCACCGTCATGGCCGTCTTGAAGGCGGCGACCGGACCAATCCGCTCTCGAACCAGCGCCACCACCTCCGCTTCGACCTCTGAAGCCGGCCGGTTCACACCGGCCTTGAGGACGATGAAGCCGACCGGAACCTCGCCTTTCATGCTGTCGGCCGCTCCGATCACGGCGCATTCGGCGACATCCTTGTGGGATGAGAGAACCTCCTCCATGGCGCCGGTCGACAGCCGATGCCCAGCGACATTAATGATGTCGTCGGTCCGTCCCATGATGAAGAGATAGCCGTCCTCGTCCTTGAAGCCGGCGTCCGCAGTCTTGTAGTAGCCGGGAAACTCCTCGAGGTAGCTCGCTCGGAAGCGCTCGTCGGCGTTCCAGAGCGTCGGCAGACAGGAGGGTGGCAACGGCAATCGAACGACGATATTGCCGAGCTTTCCGGTCTCGACCGGGTGGCCGGCGTCGTCGATCACCTGGACGTCATAGCCAGGCATCGCCACCGTTGGCGAGCCGTACTTCACCGGAAGCGCACCGAGACCAACGGGATTGGCGGCAATCGCCCAGCCCGTCTCCGTCTGCCACCAGTGATCGATCACCGGCACCTTCAGTTGGCTCTCCGCCCACTGAATGGTATCCGGATCCGCTCGCTCTCCGGCGAGAAACAAGGTGGTGAACGCGGACAGATCGTATCTGCCGATGTGCTCGCCCTTCGGATCCTCCTTCTTGATGGCCCGGAATGCCGTCGGGGCGGTGAACAGCGCCTTGACCTTATGCTCGGCGCTAACGCGCCAGAAGGCGCCGGCATCCGGTGTGCCGACGGGCTTGCCCTCGTAGAGCACGGTCGTGCAGCCGGCGAGAAGTGGCGCATAAACGATGTAGGAATGGCCGACGACCCAGCCGACATCCGAGGCGGCCCAGAACACATCGCCCTCCGAGCAGCCATAGATGTTCGGCATCGACCAGGCGAGCGCAACCATGTGCCCGCCGTGATCGCGAACCACACCCTTGGGCTGGCCCGTCGTGCCGGACGTGTAGAGGATATAGAGCGGATCGGTGGCAGCGACCGGAACGCAGGGCGCCTTGAGATTGGCGGAGCGCGCCTTGGCAACGAGCTGTGTCCAGTCGAAGTCGCGCCCGGGCAGAAGCTCGGACTTTTCCTCGGGACGCTGGAGCAAGATGCAGCACTGCGGCTTATGGCTCGACAGCTCGATCGCCTTGTCGAGCAATGGCTTGTATTTCACGACGCGGCCGGGCTCCAAGCCACAGGAGGCCGTGACGATCGCCGTCGGCTTGGCATCCTCGATGCGGGTCGCAAGCTCGCTGGCGGCAAAGCCGCCGAACACGACCGAATGCACGGCTCCGATCCTGGCCACCGCCAGCATGGCGATGACCGCCTCCGGCACCATCGGCATGTAGACGATGACCCGATCGCCCTTGCTCACGCCCCGTTGCGACAGCACTGCTGCGAAGGTCGCGACCTCGTCGAGAAGCTCCCCGTAGGTGAAGCTCCGCGTGGCGCCGGTCATCGGACTGTCGTAGATCAGGGCCTTCTGACCGCCGCGCCCAGCGGAAACGTGCCGATCCAGACAGTTGTGAACCGTATTGCAGATGCCGCCCGTGAACCATCGGCCATACTGCCCGGCATAGGCATCGAAGACCTTGTCGTAGGGCTTATACCATTCGACCCCGGTCGCTGCCTCCGCCCAGAACCGTTCGGGATCCTGCTGCCAGGACTGGTAGATCTCGTGGTAGCGGCTCATCTCGATCCTTCTCCGAGCGATGCTGGTGCGGCTAGCACAACACCAATAGCAACGTGGGATCAAGGGGCCGATCACCCGGCGGGACTGGCAGTCGTACGGGCTAGTAGGATCGCGGCAGGCCGAGCACCTTCTCGGCAATGAAATTGGCGATCATCTCTGCGCTGACGGGAGCGAGGCGCGGAATGTAGCTTTCGCGCAAGTAACGCTCGACGTGATAGTCGGCGGCGTAACCCATGCCACCATGAACGCGGACGGCGGTGTCGCAGGCGGTGAAGGCCGCTTCGGCGGCAAGGAACTTCGCCGCATTCGCCTCGGTTCCACACTCCCTGCCGGCATCGAACAGAGCTGCGGCCCGCATCGCCATGCCTCCGGCGGCCTCCAACTCCATCCAGGAGCGGGCGAGCGGATGAGCGATGCCTTGGTTCTGGCCGATCGGCCGTCCGAACACCACACGCTCACGTGCATAGTTCGAGGCCCGGCGGATGGCGGCCATCCCGAGCCCGACGGCCTCGCAGGCGATCAGGATGCGCTCGGGATTCATGCCGGCGAGGACGACCCGGAAACCTTCGCCCTCCGGTCCGATCCGATCCTCGACGGGAACGATCAGATCGTCGAAGTACAGGACGTTGGAATCGACCGCGTGCCGGCCCATCTTGTCGATCGGCCGGATGTCGACCTTGCTGCGATCGAGTGCCGTGTAGAAGAGGCTTAGCCCACGCGTCCGTTTCTGGCCCTGTTCGATGGGTGCGGTCCTCGCCAGCAGCAGCACGCGATCGGCGACCTGAGCGGTCGAGATCCAGATCTTCTGGCCACGGACGACGTAACAATCACCGTGCCTGTCCGCCTTCGTCGCAATGGCAGCCGTATCGAGACCGGCATCGGGTTCCGTGACCGCGAAACACGCCTTCTCCGCGCCTCGGATCAAGGGCGGCAGCATGCGCGCTTTCTGGGCCTCCGTGCCGAAGGCAACGACCGGTTGCAGGCCGAAGATGTTCATATGCACCGAGGAGGCGCCAGCCATGCCAGCACCGGATTCCGCAATCGCCCGCATCATCAGCCCGGCCTCGACGATGCCGAGCCCCGAGCCGCCATAGGCCTCGGGCATGGCGACGCCCAGAAGCCCGGAATCGGCGATCGCCCGGTGGAAGTCGTGCGGGAAGATGCCGTCCCGGTCGCGCACCAGCCAATAGTCATCGCCAAAGGCCGCGCAAACCTTCTCCGTCAGCGCAAGGATTGAGCGTTGCGTCTCGGTGAGGTCCTCGGTCATGGTGCCTCAGCGTCGGGTGAACTCTTCCGCCTTGAGTACGGAGGAGAACACGAGCCTCTTGGCAGCAAAGGTCTCCTCTGCACCTTCCTGCCGATCGAGCACCGACACGACCCTGGCGACCTCCCCGCCTTCGGCCCTGACGACCTCCGCGGCCTTGAGGGCCGAGCCGCCCGTGGTCGTCACGTCCTCGACGATCACCACACGCCTCCCGGCGAGCGTCTCACCCTTGACGAGGCCTTCGACGAGGCTCTGTGTCCCATGCTCCTTTGCTTGCTTGCGGATCAGAAAGCCCGCGATGGGCCGGCCCTCGACGGCAGACACGGCCGCAACAGACGCTGCGATCGGCACGGCGCCGAGCTCGAGACCACCGACCAGAACCGCCCGATCATCCGCAATGAGATCCAAAATGAGCGACGCCGACAGCATGGCGCCTTCCGGATCGAGCAGCGTGGGTTTCATGTTGAAGTAGAGCGTCGAGGTCTTGCCCGAGGCCAGCTTGAAGACCTCGCCCGAGCGAAAGGATTTCGAGCGCACAATCTCGATCAGGCGGCGGCGCGCCGCCTCGCGATCCCGACGGTTTGGCATGTCACCCCTCCTTTCGCCGGCCTTGCGAATGATGCATAGCCTCTCTGGGCGCCGGTTGACAGATGGTCCGGCAATCCGTATCGACTCGCTATTATAATGCGACGGGGGACACGCATGATCAACCTGGAGGCACCGCCCGAGTTCACCGTGGCGGGCTGGCTCAATGCCGACGAGGCGCCGACCCTCAACGGGCTGAAAGGCAAGGTCGTGGTCGTGCTGGCGTTCCAGATGCTCTGTCCCGGCTGTGTCAGCCAGGCCTTGCCGCAACTGCAGCGTCTCCGCGAGCGCTTCGGCGAGGAGGACGTTGCGGTGCTGGGTCTGCACACCGTGTTCGAGCATCACGAGGTCATGACGCCCAAGGCGCTCGAGGCGTTCGTGCACGAGTACCGATTCTCGTTTCCCATCGGCATCGACAGGCCTCAGGATGCGGGCCTGCCGGAGACAATGCTCGCCTATGAAATGCGCGGCACGCCGACCCTGCTGATCTTCGATCGCGAGGGACGTCTCAGACGCCACTACTTCGGCCGTCCCGATGACCTCGTCCTGGGGGCCGAGATCGCTGCCATGGTGCTCGAGACGGATGCCCGGCAGACCGAGCGTGTGCTTTCGCGCGCCCTCCTGATGCCAGGTCATCGCCATAGTGACGACGATCACAGTCACCAGCACGGCGACGGCTGTGGCTGCGGACATCCGCATTGATCAACAAAGGAGCACAAGCCGGCAAACGGCCGGGCTCGATATCCCCTGCGCGGAAACCGCCGCTACAAGACGTCTCAAAATCTCGTTCTGCCAAAAACATGCCGTTGATATGCGGCGTTGTCGGAGTGATAGTTCTCTGACTGCAACCCGAGTGGGGGCTCGGCAATGGCCGCAACTGCATCCAAGGGCGTGCCGCGGACGGGCGATCAGCGCATCGACGGCATGCAATCGGGCTGGCACTGGAACGTGTTGAGCCTGACCTATAGCTTCCCGAAACTCGGCCAATACTACGAGTACGGACCAGAGCGGTATAGCTTCAGTGCATTCAACTCCGCACAGGCGAAGGTCGCAACGCTCGCTCTGCGCGAGATTTCCTCCTTCACGGATGCGAAATATTCGAAGGTCACCGAGTCGCGCAACGTCCACGGTGATATCCGGCTCGCGGAGTCGCGCGCTCCCGACACCGCCTACGCCGAATACCCCGGCTTGAGGAGCGGTGGCGACGCCTGGTTCAATCCATACGACTACAACAGTCCGAAACTCGGCGACTACGCCTGTCACTCGATCTTTCACGAGATCGGTCACACGATGGGCCTGAAGCATCCACATGAGGCCGACTACCGTGGCCGGGTTCCCCGCAGCCAGGACAGCCTCGAATTCTCCCTCATGTCCTATCACAGCTATGTCGGCGGCCCGACGAGCTATCTGACCTACGCGGTCGACGGCGCGCCGCAGTCCTATATGATGCTCGATATCGCGGCCCTGCAGCAGCTGTATGGGGCGGACTTCCGCCATCGATCCGGTGATACGGTCTACAAGTTCAACCCGAAGACCGGCGTCATGACCGTCAACGGCGCAAGCACCGGCGATCCTGCCGGTGACACCATCTTCCGGACAATTTGGGACGGCGGTGGGGAAGATACGCTCGATCTGAGGTCTTATTCGACCAACATGAGCATTGATCTCGCCCCCGGCCGCTGGTCCAGTTTCGCCAAATCCCAGCTCGCCGACCTCGGTAACAGCCACCTTGCGCGGGGGAATCTCTTCAACGCGCTCCTCTACAAGAATGACGAGAGATCTCTCATCGAGAACGTGCGCGGCGGCAAGGGCAAGGACTCCATCCGCGGAAACAGTGCCGACAATCATCTCGATGGAAACGGCGCCGGCGATAGCCTGTTCGGGCTGGAGGGCAATGATGTTCTACGCGGTGGCGCCGGCAATGACCGCATCGTGGGGGGCAATGGCGACGACCGACTGCTCGGCGGCACCGAACGTGACGAGTTGCTGGGCGGATCCGGCAATGACTACCTGCACGGAGGCACGGGCTCCGACACCCTCGAAGGGGGTGGTGATGACGATCAGCTGTTTGGCTCTGACGGCAACGACACTCTGTTCGGCGATTTCAGAGCGAGCGAAGGTGCCGGCAACGACTATTTGAACGGCGGTCATGGCGCCGACAGGCTCATCGGCGGTGGTGGCGACGACGAGTTGGTCGGCGGCCCCGGCAACGACACGATAAATGGAGGATCCGGAGATTTCGACACGGCCATCTATGACGCGCCAGTCGCCAACTTCGACGTCGTGACGACACTCGACACCACGACGGTGACGGACTTCACGACCGGCGAGGTCGACACGCTGACCGGCGTGGAATACCTGCAGTTCAGCGACGGCCTGGTGCCGTTGTGATGCAGGCGGGACCCTGATTCAGGGCCCCGCCATCCCAACTCCGCCTACAGTTTTCCTTCGAAAGCCGCGAGGAAGATCGCCTTGGCGCCCGCCTCGTCGAGCGGCACCGGGTTGGTTCCCGTCGACGGGTCGGCAACCGCCATCTTGGCGATCTCGTCGATCTTCGAAGTATCCGGCACGCCAAGCTCCTTCAGCGTGTGCGGGACACCAACCTCCTTCCTCAGCTCGAGGATCCATTTCTGGAAACCATCGAAGCCGCCGGAGATACCGAGCGACCGCGCCAGACGCTCGATCTTCTCCTCGATCGCCTTGCGATTGAAGGCCAGCACGTAGGGCATGTAGACGGCATTCGTCAGGCCATGATGGGTATTGTAGAAACCGCCGACAGGATGCGACAGCGAATGAATGGCGCCCAGGCCCTTCTGAAAGGCCGTGGCGCCCATGGCGGCTGCCGTCATCATATTACCGCGCGCTTCGAGATCGCTCGGGTTCTTCACGACCCTGACGAGGTACTCCTTGACGAGGTAGATGCCCTCCATGGCGATGCCGGCGCCCATCGGATGATAGGTCGGCGCGCAATAGGCCTCGAGGCAATGGGCCAGCGCGTCCATGCCGGTGCCGGCCGTGAGCTTGGCGGGCAGCGGCACGGTCAGTTCGGGATCGAGAATGGTGACGACCGGCAGCATCTTCGGATGGAAGATGATCTTCTTCTCATGCGTCGCCTCGTTGGTGACGACGGCGGCCCGGCCGACCTCGGAGCCGGTGCCGGCAGTCGTCGGGACGGCGATGATGGGCGCGATCGCGTCGGCATTGGCGCGCGTCCACCAGTCGCCGACGTCCTCGAAGTCGAACACCGAGCGTGTCTGGCCGGCCATGAAGGCGACGAGCTTTCCCTGATCGAGACCCGAGCCGCCACCGATGGCGATGACGCTGTCATGTCCGCCCTTCTTGAAGACCGCAATCCCCTCTTTCATGTTGCTCTCGGTCGGGTTCGGCACCACCTCGGACCAGACCGCGCACGCGATTCCGGCCTTCTCGAGGCTCTCTTTGGCCTTGGCGATGACCGGGAGCTTGGCGAGCCCCGGATCGGTGACGATAAGCGGGTTCTTGAAACCGGCGCCCTTGGCGGCCTCGCCGAGCTCGGCAATCCGTCCCGGCCCGAACAGGATGCGGGTCGGGTAGCTCCAGTTCATCTTCGTTGGCGTGTTGGTCATGAGGTTACTCCGTTGTCGTCGATGGAATGCAACATCTTGATCTCCTCGGCAACCAGGTGCTGCAGCTGCCAGAGATAAGCATCGTGAATGCCGAGTTCGCCGAGCTTGACGACTGTGTTGTGTAGGTACTCGGCGCAGCTCCCGACATGACCGGCCGCACGCGCCAGCCGGCGCGCCTGCTCCCCGACCGGGAGGTCGATATAGTAGGCGAGCGATCGCGGAACCGCCCAAAAGGTGAGGGCGCGAACCGGTCCCGACGGCGTGTGAACGTCGATCCAGCGGACGGTCGTCAGGTTGTCCTGATGACTGACCTCGCGCTTCAAGAGTCGTACCATCTGCGCGTGGTCGCTCCCATCCGGTAACCGGTAGGCAACGCCCCGGCAACTGCCCCCCGCCTCGAGCGCCAGCATCAAGCCGGGTTGGTCGGGCGTACCGCGCCAGCGCGTGATGTCCAGGCAAAAGGACCGCCGCCAGCCATAGGCCCGGCCGATGCGGTGCTCGACATGCTCGAAGTCGGGCTTCCAGATCAAGGAGCCGTAGGCGAAGACCCAGAGTGGCCGGTCGGCATGCCGAGCGAGAACGTCCCATGCCGCGCGCTCGTAGCCATCGTCATCGAGCTCGACCTCGCCCTCGCCGGGACCCGGGTCGGGCTCGCGGCGATCGACGAGCGAGACCAGATCTCCCGTGAGCGACAATTGCCGCCTCGTTCTCATGGCCCCTCGTGCACCTGATCCCTGCCCGGCCGGTGGCCGGCCTCTGAACGTCTGACGAGATCGTCCGATTGCCTAAGATGTCAATGCCGCCCTCGGCCCGGATGCGCCAGCCCGAGCAACTCGCGCAGCGTGCTCCCCCGGTACTCGCGCTTGAACAGCCCCCGCCTCTGAAGCTCGGGTACGATCAGAGCTGCAAAGTCATCGACGCCGTCCGGCATGCAATGCGGCAGGATGTTGAATCCGTCGGCGGCGCCGGTCGCAAACCACTCTTCCATCTCGTCGGCGATGGTCTTCGGCGTACCGACGCGGGTCATGAACCACCACTCGCCGACCGAATAGTCCTCGTAGGTCTGGCGAATGGTGAAGCCTTCGGCGATGGCTCTGTCGAACAGCGCCTTGGCGGTGCCGCCCAGCCTATCCGGAGGCGGCGCGACCGATCGCGGCAATGGCCCGTCGAGATCGCATTCCGAGAGGTCGCCGAAGAGGGGCTCAAGCATGCCGAGCCCATTCCTCGGATGCACGAGCTTGCGAATTTGGTCGCGCTTGGCGATGGCCTCTCGCTCGGTTTCGCCGACGATCGGCATCAGACCGGGCAAGATCCAGAGCTCGTCAGGATGGCGTCCGAGCTCGACGACCCGGCTCTTCGTGGCTTGATAGGCGAAACGCGCTTTCCCGATATCGCCATCCGTTGCCGCGTACTGGATGGCGGCGAAACGCGCGGCCATCTCGCTCGCCGCCGGAGAATCACCCGCCGTCACGATGACCGGCGCCCCCTGCGGCGAGGGGGCGACGTCGAGGGGGCCTTTCGAAGAGAAATGCCTTCCCTTGTGGCTGAGAACGTTGATCTTGTTCCGATCTACATAGACGCCGCTCGCCTTGTCGCGCACGAATGCGCCGTCCTGCCAGCTTGCCCAAAGTCCACTGACGACCTCGATCGCCTCGAAGGCCCGGTCATAGCGGGTATCGTGGTCGGGCCGGGTCTCGAGGCCGTAGTTGCGCATCTCGTCCGGACTGTATGAGGTGACGACGTTCCAGCCGGCCCTGCCACCGCTGATGACATCGAGCGAGGCCATGGTGCGGGCGATCCGATAGGGATGCGCATAGGTCGTCGAGATCGTGCCGATGAGCCCGATGTTCCGAGTCAAGGCGGCGAGCGCGGAAAGTACGACGATCGGGTCGAGCTTCACGGCAAAATGCTCGTAGGCCATCTCGCGGTTCGGGTTCTCGAAATTCTCCACGCCCATGATGTCGGCAAAGAAGACGAAATCCAGCTTGGCCTGCTCGGCGACACGGGCGGCCTCGGCATAGGGCCTCAGATTCATGAAGGCATCCTCAGGAAACCCGGGCATACGCCAGGCACCCCGATGATAGCCGAGCTTGTAGACGGAGAGGCCGAGTGCCATCTGCCTGCCGGACGACATCATCTGCACCTCGTCACGGGCCTGCCCCCGATCCCTTTGCGTCAGTTGAGCGCGCGCAGCATGGCACGACCGCAAGGCCTGACGCCAGCTTGGGCCCATGTCGCTCCAGGCGTTGATGTGGCCACGATGTGACACCCGATCTGCCAGCTCGCCACTATCATCTGAAGCCTTGCCGAGTAAGGGGAGAGTTTCGTGAAAGTACCCCACGTCTACGTCGCTGTTGCCGTTCTAGCCGCAGGCTGCAGCACCGATGTTGCGACCGTCGACTGTGGTCTGACACTGACGCCCACGGAAGACGCCATTTGCACCAGCAGCAAGCTGCGCCATCTCGATGCTCGCATGACGCGCCAGTACCGGATCGCCCTGTCGATCTCTGGTGATGACGAGCCCAATCTCAGGGCCGAGCAGGCCGCCTGGATCAGGAGCCGGAATTCCTGCGGGGGCGACCGGGCCTGTATCGCCAAGCAGTACCGCGAGCGACTCAATATCTTGGCCGACTACGACTGATCATATGCCGCCGCGATCGCGATGCCCGGACGGCTCAACGGATGACCGTGAAGCGTGAGCGCTTTAGCCTCGCTTCGGTAATTCCGACGAGTCGGTGCGAAAACTCATCCTTTACCTGATCCAATCCAACCCTCATACCTGCTCGGAGATAATCGGAATGGCGATGAACGTCATTCCCCAGCAAGGAGGCTGCCGGGCAATCCTGGCCAGATCGATGATGACGCGCGAGTCTCGCTACGACGTGTTGTTCGAGCCGGTGCGGATCGGGCCGCATGTCGCCAAGAACAGGTTCTATCAGGTGCCACACTGCAACGGTGGCGGATATCGCGATCCGAGCGCGGCGGCGCGCATGCGTGCCATCAAGGCCGAAGGTGGCTGGGCGGTCGTCTTCACCGAGCAGACCGAGATGCACCATAGCTCGGAGATCACGCCCTTCATCGAGCTGAGGCTCTGGGAGGACCAGGATATTCCGGCACTCCGCCGTATGGCGGACGGCATCCGCGCTCATGGGGCGCTACCGGGAATCCAGCTGGCCTATTCCGGAATCAATGGCCCAAACTTCTACACCAAGGAAGTGCCGCTCGCGCCGACCGCGCTCCCTATCCGCACCTTCACGAATGATCCGGTCCAGGCGCGCGCCATGGACCTCTCCGACATCCGCAATCTCAGGCGCTGGTTCGTCAACGCTGCCCGCCGCTCTGAGAAGGCCGGCTTCGATCTCATCTGCCTCTACGGTGCCCACGGCTTCGGCGTCTTCCAGCATTTCCTGAGCCGGGCGACCAACCAGCGCAGCGACGAGTACGGCGGCTCGCTCGAGAACCGCTGCCGCTTCGTACGCGAGGTCGTCGCAGATCTGCGTGACGCCGTCGGCGACCGCATCGCCCTGACGCTCCGCGTCTCGCTCGACGAGACGATCGGTGATCTCGGCTTCTCCAACGCGGAGGTCCGCGAGTTCGTCGACATGAACCGCGATCTTCCCGACTGCTGGGATCTCGCGCACGGCACCTGGGAGGACTGCTCGGGACCGTCCCGTTTCAAGGACGAGGCCGCCCAGGAGCTGCTCGTCAAAGGTATTCGGGAGCTGACGACGAAGCCCGTTGTCGGCGTCGGCCGTTTCACGAGCCCGGACGTCATGGTCCGCATGGTCAAGCAGGGCGTGCTCGACCTCATCGGCTGTGCCCGGCCCTCGATCGCCGATCCGTTCCTGCCCAAGAAGATCGAGGACGGACGGCCCGAGGATATCCGGGAATGCATCGGCTGCAACATCTGCATCACCGGCGACATGACCATGTCGATCTCCCGCTGTACGCAGAATCCAACCTTCATGGAGGAGTGGCGGCGCGAGTGGCATCCGGAACATATGAATCCGAAGGGTCGGAGCGACAAGGTTCTGATCGTCGGTGCCGGGCCGGCCGGACTCGAGGCCGCGCGCGCCCTGTCGCTGCGTGGCTATGATGTTGCGCTGGCCGAAGCCGAAGTGGAGATCGGTGGCCGGGTCGCCCGCGAGCGGCGGTTGCCGGGACTCTCCGCCTGGGGCCGCGTCGCCGACTACCGCGCCTACCAGCTCAGCCAGCGGGCCAATGTCGAGATCTATCGCGAGAGCAGGCTCTCCGCCGACGACATCCTCGGCTTCGGCTTCGAGCATGTCGCCATCGCCACCGGATCCTCCTGGCGGCGGGACGGCGTGGCCCGCCAGCACGTCGTGCCACCGCCGATCGACGCTCAGATGCCGCTTTTCACCCCCGACGACATCATGGATGGCAAGCGACCCGCGGGCCGGGTCATCGTCCTCGACGACGATCACTACTACATGGGTGGTGTCATCGCCGAGCTGTTGGCCGAGCACGGCGCCGAGGTCACCTTGGTGACGCCTTCGGCCTTCGTCTCCGAATGGACGCGGAACACTTTGGAGCAGGGCGCCATTCACCGCCGGCTCGCCGAGAAAGGCGTGACGATCGTGCTCAACACCGGCTGCGCCGCGATCCGTGGCGACAGCATCGAGACGAGCTGCGTCTATACCGATAGGCGAGGACTGCTTGCCTGCGATGCGGTTGTATCCGTCGCCTCAAGGGTCGGCGAGGATGCAGTCTATCGGGCCTTGCAGGCCCGCACCGCTGACTGGGCCGACGCCGGAATCAAGTCCGTGACCCTCATCGGTGACGCCGCCGCACCCGGTCCCATCGCCTGGGCGACTTTTGCCGGGCATCGCTACGCCCGTGAGCTGGACGAGCCCGATCGAGGCGACGATCTGCCCTTCCGGCGGGAGATCGCCGAACTCTGGCCCGCGTGACCCACATCAAGTGAGGCTTCGATGAGCGAAGGACAGCTGTGCATCCAAGGCGTCCGATGCGGCGATGGCACGATCGCGGACATCTCCTGTCGGGCCGGTCACATCGCCCGCATCGCAGCTCGGATCGAGCCAGCGGCACACGACGTCAGCCTGAATGCGACAGGCTATGTCGTGCTGCCGGCGCTGGTCGAGCCCCACGTCCATCTCGACAAGACGCTTTGGGGCGAGCCGTGGCGGGCGAACACCGCGGGACCGACGATCCCCGACTACATCGTCAACGAACGGCGGGTGCTTGCGGAGGTGAAAACGCCCATCATCGAGCGGAGCGCGCGGTTGCTCGAGCAGATGATCGCGATGGGCTCGCTGACGATCCGCAGCCATGTCGATGTGGCGGTTGATGCTGGGCTCGATCACGTCGAGGCGATGCTTGCTCTGCGCGAGCGCTACCGCGACGTCGTGGATCTGCAGCTCGTGGCCTTTCCGCAGATGGGACTGTTGATCCGCCCTGGCACCGCGGAGCTTATGGAGGAGTCGCTGAAGCTCGGCGTCGAGACGGTAGGCGGCATCGACCCAGCGGGGATCGACAACGATCCTATCGGACAGCTTCGCGTGGTGTTCGGGTTGGCAGAGAAGTACGATCGCGGTGTCGATATCCACCTGCACGATCCAGGTGAATTGGGTGTCTGGCAGATCGAGCGCATTGCCGATTTTGCGGCCGCCTCAGGTCTCGAGGGTCGCGTCATGATCAGCCACGCCTATTGCCTGGGGATGGTAGCGAGGAGCCGCATCGAGAAACTGGCGCACCGCTTGGCCGAGCTGCGCATATCTCTGATGTCCTCTGCCCCTGCCGACATTGCCGTGCCGCCGGTCGCCTATCTGCGCGAGATGGGTGTCACAGTGTGCGCCGGCTCCGACGGCATCCGCGATGCCTGGTCGCCGATGGGCAACGGCGATGCCTTGGAGCGCGCTTGGCTCATGGCCTACCGTTTCGACTGGAGCAAGGACGACCAACTCTTGGCGGCGCTCGATGCGGTGACGGGGAGTGCGGCGCGGGCGATCGGGCGGGACGTGCCCAAGGTCGAGCCCGGCGCTCCCGCCAATCTCGTGCTCGTCAAGGCGATCAACACGCAGGATGCGCTGCTGAGGCGACCATGCGAGCGCATCGTCATCAAAGGAGGGCGCGTCGTGGCGCGCGATGGCGTGTATTTCGATCCGCCGATGAGTTTCGAGACCTGAGCAATTGCCGCCTAGGAACGCCGACCTCTCGCCCGGCACTCCGTAGGAGTCTCCCCAAAGGCCGCGCGGAAGAGCCGCGAGAACTGCGCTTGGTCGGTGAAACCCCAACGATAGGCGATCTCGGCGATGGTGCCATTGTGGTGAGGCTCCTCGATCACCTGGCGGGCGGCAGAGAGGCGTTGCTCGCGGACCCACTGGCCGAATGTCTGGTTCGTGTCGCGAAACAGCTCGTGGAGATAGCGGACTGAGATGCCGCAAGCGCCGGCGACGCGCTCGGGGCCTAAGTCCTGGTCGCGGAGATTGGCGCGCACGAACTGCTCGATGCGAGCCAGATGCGCCTCGCGCACCGCGGAGGCGTTCGAGTACAGCGCCCGCTCGTCGCTCTTGAGCGCCAACACCAGAAGATCGACGAGTTGAAGCCCCAGATATCCGTGTGCCTCGCGCGACATGGTTTCGAAATGACCCGGGATCAGATGCAGCATGTCGACGAACAGCGCCCCCACGCCTTGCGTCGCATCGAACTGCAAGGTCGAGAAGCGATCCGGCGCCCGGATGCGGCCGCGCAGCGCCTCACCAGGGACCTTCAGGACCCATAAGTCGTTCGCTTCCTGATGGCCGAAGATATAGGGCTCGTGCCCGCGCTCGAGAATGAAACCGCCGGGCTTGCAGCGAATGTCGACCTTGCACTGACTGAAGGTGACATCAGCCGCGGCGGGGATCGTGACGAGATACTGCTCCTCTCGTTCGTTGCGAAGGTGATGAGGCAACCGCTCGTAGGCGAGCGCATCCGACTTCAGTCGCGACAGCGAGAGACTGCCGAGGGTCCAGAGAGCGAGCTCGCCGTTGAAGCTTTGCGGCTCGCGAAAGCGCAAGTTGAGTGGGAAGTAAGTCGCGGCGATCACCTCGTGCCAAGTCCGGCTCCGATGCTCGGGCGCGACATCGATGGTGCTGTAACGCGTCGGCATGCGACCTCCACTCACGTCTCAGAATATGCAAGCGAGCAGCCTGCCGCAATGGCGGAGAGATGGTTGCAGCAGCGACGCCCATCAGATTGTGCACCCCACGTCAAACCATGACGCGCTCCTCGGCAAGACATGCTCCAATGAGCCGCCTAGAGTGCACTGCAGCAAAACGTCCTTCAGAGACGGCGGCTAGGGTGGAAACGGTTGTGCCGACAGCTTCGGCACGACACGTGTCTCGCTTTCGCCGTCAACACCGGCGAGGCAGGCATGGCAAGCTCCGGCAAAGTCGATCCGATCACACTCTCCGTCGTTCGCGGCGTGCTCGAGACCACGCAGCGCGAGATGACGCTGTCGCTCGAGAAGACGGCCCGCTCCTCCGTCTTCAATCTGGCGCACGACTATTCGACCGCCCTCTTCAACGCGACCCCGGAGATGATCCTCCAGGGCCAGGACATCCCGATCCATCTGGGATCGCTCATCCCGGCCATGAAAGCGGTCGCCGAGTATTTCGGCGACGACATCCATGAGGGCGATCTCATCCTCCACAACGACCCGGCCTACGGCGGCAGCCACGCCATCGACACCTGCATGTACAAGCCCGTCTTCTACAAGGGCAGGCTCATGTACTGGACAGTGTGCAAGGGGCACCTGACCGACATCGGCGGTCCGGTGCCGGCGGGCTACAACCCCAATGCGAAGGAGATCTTCGCGGAGTGTCTGCGCATTCCTCCCGTCAAGATCTGGGACAAGGGCAAGCCCCGCAAGGATGTCCTCAACATGATCCTGACGAACATGCGTGCGCGCCGCGATCAGGAAGGCGATTTCAATGCCTTGATCGGCGCCTGCCAGGTGGGGGAGCGCAATCTCATCGCCACCCTCGACAAATACGGCCCCGAACAAGTTACGGCCTGCATCGACGAGCTCCTCGACATGGCCGACAAGCATATGCGCTCGCTCATCAAGACCGTGCCGGACGGCACCTACGAGGGTGTCGCCATACTTGAGGACGCCGGCCACGGCTTCGGCGATTTCGAGATCAAGGCGACGGTCACGATCAAGGACGACACGTGTCATATCAAGATCGATAGCCCTCCGCAGATCCCCTACTTCATCAACTCTTACGAGGGGAACTCGCATTCGGGCGTTTATCTCGGTCTGATGATGTTCGCGCAGCTGCCACCGCCCTACAACGAGGGCCTCTATCGCTGCGTCAGCGTCGACTTCGGTCCCAAGGGCACGCTCTGCAACGCCGTCGAGCCAGCCCCGCACATGAACTGCACGACAACGCCGATGGAGACGCTGACGGATGCGGTCCGTCTGGCCTTCGAGAAGGCGGCGCCCTCGAAGGTCGCGGCCTCCTGGGGCCATGCCAACGGGCTCAACATGGCGGGCTGGGATACGCGACACGACGAGGAATACGTGACGATGGTTCTCGCCACCATCATATCCGGCGCTGGCGCGACGCCGCAGCAGGACGGCTGGCATGCGTGCGGCCCGGAGTGCTGCTTCGGCGCACTGACTTCCGGTGACATCGAGCTGCTCGAATATTCCTATCCCATCATCATTCACCGCTACTCGCTGATGACGGACTCGGGCGGCGCCGGCAAGTTCCGCGGCGGCTCCGGCACGGCCTGGGAGGTCGAGCCGCTGGACAAGGACATGACCATCATCACCTTCGGCGAAGGCCGCCGCATTCCGGCGGTCGGGGCAGCCGGCGCCAAATCGAGCCAGGTCGACACGAAGGTCGGCCGGCTCGAGATCAAGCGCGGCGGTAAGACCGAGGTGGTGCGCAAGAACGTCATCGAGACCATCAAGCCGGGTGAGAGCGTCACCAACATGAACCCGGGCGGCGGTGGCTACGGCAATCCCTTCGAGCGTCCGCTCGAGCTCGTCGCCGAGGATTTTCGCAATGGTCTCGTTTCGGTCGAGGGCGCCAAGGAGGATTACGGCGTCGTCATCGCCAACGGCGAGATCGACAAGGGGGCGACGCAGGCGTTGCGCGCCAGCCGGGCCGCGTAACGCGAAGCACTCACCTCAGGCAGGTCATCATCATGCGCACCAAATATCGCCTCGGGATCGACGCCGGCGGCACCTTCACCGACTTCGTCATTGCCGACGAGACCGGCCAGATCCGGCTCTACAAGGCTCTCTCCACGCCGAGCGATCCGACGAAGGCCATCGAGAACGGCCTGAAGCTGATGGCCGACGCGCTCCAGACGACGCCATCCGAGATCGTCTCTAATTGTGATCTCTGCATCAACGGCACCACTGTCGGTCTCAACGCGCTCATCCAGCACAAGGGCGCCAAAGTCGGTCTCATCGCCACCGCTGGCCACGAGGACAGTATCGAGATCCGCCTGGGTCACAAGGAGGACGGCTACCGCTATGACCCGGAGTATCCGCCCGCCAAAATGTTGGTGCCTCGGTACTTGAGGAAGGGCGTGCGCGAGCGCGTCATTTCGGACGGCTCGATACGGACGCCGATGGTCGAGGAGGATGTGCGCGCCGCCTGCGAAGTGTTCCGTCGCGAGGGTGTCGAGGCCGTGGCCATTTCATTCGTCTGGTCTGTAATCAATCCAACGCATGAGCGGCGCGCGGCCGAGATCGTCCGCGAGATACTGCCGAATGTGAACCTGACCGTTGGCAGCGAGCTCTACCCGCAGGTGCGCGAATACACCCGCACGTCCACCGCCGTGACGAACGCCTATCTCTCGCCGGTGCTGCGCCGCTATGTTGATGCCGTCGACGCCTATTTCCGCTCGCTCGGGGCCAGGTATCCAGTGCGGTACTTCCAGTCCAACGGCGGCCTCGCCATCGGCCAAGCCATGACGGATCGCTCGGTCTATGCGATCAATTCGGGCCCTGCGTCCGGTCCGGCCGCCGGCCTCTATGTGACCAGCCCGTTCGGTGCCAAGAACGTCATCACCGTAGACATGGGCGGCACTTCCTTCGACATCACCCTCGTCAAGGACGGCACGACGAACCTCAACAAGAACATCGATTTCCTGCGCTATCGCATCGGCGTGCCGATGATTCAGGTGGAGACGCTCGGTGCCGGCGGTGGCTCGATCGGCTGGATCGATTCCATGGGCCTGCTCCAGGTCGGTCCGCAGAGTGCCGGTGCCTTACCGGGACCGGCCTGCTACGGACAGGGAGGTACCGAGCCGACCGTCTCGGACGCCAACCTCCTGCTCGGCTATCTCAATCCCGACGGCCTGTTGGGCGGCAAGCTGCCGCTCGATAGGGGCAAGGCCACGGCGGCGGTCAAAGGTGTCGCCGATCCGCTCGGCCTCAGCGTCGAGCGCACCGCCTACGGCATGTACACCATCGTCAACAACAACATGGTGAACGGTATCCGCCGCGTCTCGGTCGAGCGCGGCTACGACCCGCGCGACTTCGTGCTGGTTTGCGCCGGCGGAGCAACGGCGGCACATATCGCGGCCATCGCCCGGGAGATGGGGATCGACACGGTCGTCGTGCCCAAGCTCGCCTCGGGCCTGTGTGCGTTCGGGCAGATCATCTCCGACGTGAAATACAACTACATGGCGACAGCGCCGGTCCGGCTCGACAACGACGACGCCTACCAGCGCGTCGACAGCCTCTTCAAGCAGATCGAGGCGGAAGGCCGCAAGCATCTGGAAGCCGACGGCTTCGAGCCTGGCCAGATCGACATCCAGCGCTCGCTCGAGATGCGCTACATCGGCCAGGTCCACGAGTGCACGGTCGAGATCGGCAACTTCCCGATCAATGCTTCGACCATCGACCAGGTCAAAGAAGCCTTCCATAAGAGGCACGAGCAGCTTTATACATATTCCGAGCGCCATAACGCGGTGGAAGTCGTGAACATCGAATCGACCCTCTACGGCCGGATCGAGCACCCAAAGGCGCCCAGGATCGCCAAGGGCGGCAATGCACAGGCTGCGATCAAGAGCGAACGCCCCGTGATCTTCTCCGCCGATGGCACATCGACCTCGACGCCCATTTACGACGGCGCCAAGCTCGGCGCCGGCGATAAGCTCGCCGGACCCGCCGTCATCGAGGAGGACACCACCACCATCGTCGTCGAGCCGGACTGGCAGGTCGAGCTGCACGAGAGCGGCAGCTACATCATGACCCGCTCGGGAGGTGGTGCGGTGAGATCGATCGGAGGCGGCGCTGCCGTGCGCAACACGTCGGCTGCCGTCGGCGAGCCGGCTCAAGCCGGGGCCGCGCCGGCGCAGGCCCGCGCCATGGCCGCCCCGCGACCGGCCATAGCCGCCATGCCTGTTTCCGCCTCGGTCACCCCGATTGCGACCACTGACGGCGCGACGGCGACACATCCAACGTCGGGCGCCGGTGCCTTTGCCTTCTCGCCGGGGAAGTCGCTCATCTCGGAAGGAGTCTCCGTGCAGTTCGAGGGCCTCAAGGCCCTGAGCGAGGTCAGCCTCGAAATCCCCTCCGGCCGCATCACCGGCCTGATCGGTCCGAATGGGGCCGGCAAGACCACCCTCGTCAACGTGCTGACGGGCTTTCAGGCCCCCGACCGGGGACAGGTCCGCATCGACGGCGAGGCGGTCGCCGGCAACCCCGCCCACATGCTGCGCCGCCTCGGCATCGCCCGCACCTTTCAATCCGGCCGCCTGTTTCGCGAGCTTCCGGTCGTCGACAATCTTGAGGTGACCGGGGTGGGCCTCGGCCTGTCGCGGCCTGAGGCCATCAAGGAGGCCGAGCGGGTGCTGGCGTGGCTGGGCATCGCCCACCTCGCCGACACGATCGCGGGCGCGCTGCCATATACCGACGAGCGCCGGGTCGCCATCGGCCGGGCCATCATGATGAAGCCCCGTTATGTGCTGCTCGACGAGCCGGCGGCGGGCATGTCGGCGGAGGAAAGTCGCGATCTCGCCCGCATCATCCGCCTGATCGCCAGCGAGATGGGCATCGGCGTCCTGCTGATCGAGCACAATATCGGCCTCGTCCTCGAGGTCTGCGAGCGCATCTTCGTCCTCGATTCAGGCGAGATCGTCGATGTCGGTACACCGGAGCAGATCCGCACCAGCGACATCGTCCGGCATGCCTATATGGGCACGCAGAGCGACGACGTCAGCGGACCGCAGCGCAATTTCAGGGTCGTTGGCGGAGGCGCCCGCTGATGTCGCTTCTAGCCGTCGACGGCATCACGGTCCGCTACGGCCGCCTGTCGGCGCTCCGCGGCGTGTCGCTGACGATGGCGCCGGGCGAGATTCTGTTCGTCACCGGTCCGAACGGCGCCGGTAAGTCGACACTGCTCAAGGCGATTGCCGGCGTCGTCCCGCCCGTCGAAGGCAAGATCACGTTTGCCGGCAAGACCAATGGCGCGGATGGCCCCGAGGTCATCGCCCGGCGCGGCTTCTCGATGGTGCCGGAGGGGCGCAACGTCTTCGCCTCGCTCTCGATCGAGGAGAATCTGCGCGTCGGCGCCGGCATGCGCACCGACAAGGCCGAGGCGGCACGCGACCTCGAGAGCGTCTACGAGGAGTTCCCGATGCTGGCCGAGCGCCGGCACATGGCGGCCGGCATGCTCTCGGGCGGCCAGCAGCAGATGTTGGTCATCGGCCGGGCCCTCATGGCCGCGCCGGAGCTGATGGCGATCGACGAGCCGTCGCTCGGGCTGGCGCCAAAGATCATCGACCAAGTCTACGAGATTCTTCTCCGGCTCAGGGAGAAGCGCAGTCTGACGCTGCTGATCGTCGAGCAAAGCTCGACCCGAGCTGAGATGACCGGTGGCCGGATGATCCTACTTCGCGGCGGCGAGGTGGTCTTGGAAGGCGACGCGCGCGTCCTCGCCAAGGACGAGAGCATGCGGCAGGCCTATTTCGGCTTCGGGGATCACTAGCGATGCAGGCGTTTCTACAGCTCATCTTCGACGCCTTGGCGCTCGGCAGCCTCTACGCGCTCGGAGCTCTCGGCATCGCTCTGATCTTCGGCGTCATGCGGCTCGTCAACTTCGCACATGGCGACTACATGGCCTTCTGCGTATTCGCCCTGCTCTGGCCGTCGATCGACGCCGGCGCCATCGTCTTTCTCGGCAACCTGCCGTTCTACGTGCTGATCCCCCTGGTGCTGGCGATCGGCGCCTTGTTGTCGGTGCTTTCCGAGATCCTCATCTTCCGGCGATTCCGCAATGCCAATCCGGCAACCATGATGATCGCCTCCTTCGCACTGGGCTTCGTCATCCGGCATTTCCTATTGATGCTCTACTCGAGCCGGCCGAAGTCCATCAGCCTGTGGTCCGAGCTGTCGCTGCCGGTCGAGATACTGGGCGCCCGCATTCCGCTGCTGCAGGTCATCACCATCATCGTCACGATCGCCATCCTGCTGGCGCTGACCGCATTCCTTAAGCGGACGCGCTTCGGGCTCGAGATGCGCGCCGCAGCCGAGAACTTCACCATGGCGCGGATGCTTGGCGTCCAAGCCAACCGGGTCATCCTGCTCGCCTTTGCGATCTCCGGCATGCTGGCGGCCGCCATCGGCCTCATCCTCGCGACGTTCTCCGGCACGGCCGACATCCAGATGGGCGCCAACATCATGTTGATCGCCTTCATCGCGACCGTCATCGGCGGCCTCGGCAATCTGACCGGAGCTGTCGCCGCCGGTTTCATGATCGGCGCTCTGAGCACCGTCTTCCAGGCCTGGCTGCCGCACGATGCCCGCGTCTTCCGTGACGCCTTCGTCTACGGCTCCGTCATTCTCGTGCTGCTGATCCGCCCGCAAGGGCTGTTCGCATCGAAATCCGCCAAGCAGAGGGTTTGAGCGATGACGGACCGCTCCTCGGTTCTCTGGCGCACGGTGGCAACGCCGATCATCCTGGTCGTCGGTCTGCTCGTCATCGCCTATCTCACCTGGCAATTCGGCTCGCGGCCGTTCAACCGCACCGTCACCGAAATGTTCATCCAGGTGATGATGGTGGTCGGCTTCTACGTCTTCGTCGGCAACTCGGGTGTCATCTCCTTCGGTCACGTCTCCTTCATGTATCTCGGCGCCTACATGACGGCCTGGCTCACGATCCCTCCGTTCATGAAATCGGTGACGCTGCGCGGCCTGCCGGACTGGGTGCTGCAGACTGAGCTGAGCTTTTGGATCGTGGCACCGATCTCGGCGCTTTTTGCGGCTCTATTCGCGTTGCTCGTCGGGCGCATCATCATGCGGCTCTCCGGCATTGCCGCCTCGATCGCAACCTTCGGACTCCTGGGGCTCGTCAACAACGTCTACTCGAACTGGGACTCGGTGACGGGCGGCCAGGGCTCGGTGGTCGGCATCCCGCCCATCATGACGATCTGGATCGGCTGGCTCGGCGCGGCGATCGCCATCGCCATCGCCTATCTCTACTCCATCTCCCGCTCCGGCCTGGCGCTCCGCGCCACCCGCGACGAGGAGATCGCCGCCCAGGCCTCCGGCATCGACATTGTCCGCGAGCGCTGGATCGCCTTCATCGTCTCCGCCTTCATCATCGGGCTGGCAGGTGCGCTCTATGCCCATTTCCTGAGCGTCGTCAGCCCGAGCGCCTTCTTCCTGAAGATGACCTTCATCGCCCTCGCCATGCTGGTTGTCGGCGGCATGTACAGCCTGACGGGCGCCGTCGTCGGTGTGGTGGTGATCTCGGGGCTCATCGACGTCTTGAAGCGGCTGGAGAAAGGGATCGACCTGGGCATCGGCACATTGGCGATCCCGAACGGTGTTCAGGAGATCGCCATCGGCCTCATCATGATCGGAATTCTGATGTTCTTGCCGACCGGCCTCACCCGCAATCAGGAGTGGACCTGGACCGGCTGGCCGTTCGGAGGAGGATCCAAGGGCTCGTGAGGCTTGACCACATTGGCCCCTTGGTTGTTTGTTGCAACGACCAACAATTGGGAGGAAGCAGTATGCGCTTCGTTAAGACGTTCGGGACCTTGACGGCTGTTGCCGCTCTCTGGTCCGCTCCGGCTTTGGCCGACGAGATCGTCGTTGGTTTCGCCACGGCCGAGTCGGGCTTCATGCAGGCCTATGACAAGCCGGCCCAGGACGCGGCGATGATCCGCATCAAGGAGATCAACGACGCGGGTGGATTGCTCGGCAAGCAGATCAAGGTCGTCAACGCCGACACCAAGACCGATCAGGCGGAAGGCGCCAAGGCTGGCCTCGCCGTCCTCGATCAGGGCGCTGAGCTGGTGGTCGTCTCCTGCGACTACGACTTCGGCTCGCCGGCGGCGCTGCAGGCCCAGGCGGCCGGCAAGGTCTCCTTCTTCCTCTGCGCCGAGAGCATCAAGGCCGGCATCCAGGGCGTTGGTCCGTTCTCGTTCTCGTCGTCAGTGCTGGCCGCCGTGCAGGGCGCGACCATGTCCGAGTGGGCCTACAACAAGAAGAATGCCCGCACATTCTACCGGCTGCTCGACAGTTGGACGGTCTACAACAAAGGCATTTGTGACGGCTTCGACTGGATGCTGCCCCGGCTCGCCGATGCCAAGCTCGTCGGCGAGGACACGTTCAAGAACGACGACGCCTCGATCGCCGCGCAGATCAGCCGCATCAAGGCGCTGCCGCAGGAGCCGGATGCCATCATGCTCTGCACGATGATGCCGGGCGCTGTTTCGGCCATCAAGCAGATCCGCGCCGCTGGCATCAACTCGATGATCCTCAACGGCTCCGGCGTCGACGGCAGCTACTGGCTCAATGCCGTGCCGGATCTCTCGAACTTCTTCGTGCCCGTGCAGGGCTCGATCTATGGCGATGACCCGAACCCGAAGGTGAATGAGTTCAACGCCAAGTACAAGGAGTTCACGGGCACCGATCCGTCGAGCCAGTATGTCTATCCCGGTTACGTGCTGATCGACGTCTGGTCGAAGGCGGTCGAGCGGGCGGGCACCACGGACGCTGCCGCGGTCGTCGCCGAGCTCGAGAAGATGAACGAGGAGCCGACACTGTTCGGACCCCGCACCTTCACCAACGAGATCCACCACCAGAACCGCGGTCGTTATCTCATCGTCGAGACGACGGCTGGCAAGCCGAAGGTCGTCGACGAGTGGACGATCTCGGAGAAGATTCCGGTCGACTATCTCGTCTCGAGGTAGGCACCTCGACTTCGCGATCAAGGGCTGCAGCCGGCAGGGTCCGGCCGCAGCCCTACGCCATCACCGCAACCGTTTTGCTTGGGCAAGGGTACAATCATGGCCGTTGTCGTCAATTGCGACATGGGCGAGGCCTTCGGTCTCTACAAGATGGGTGACGACGAAGGGCTGATGCCGCACATCGACGTCGCCAACGTCGCCTGCGGCTTCCACGCCTCCGACTTCAATCACATGCGCAAGACCGTCGAGCTGGCGAAACAGCATGGCGTGAAAGTGGGCGCACATCCCTCGCTTCCCGACCTCCAGGGCTTCGGCCGGCGCGAGATGAAGATCGGTCGCGAGGAGATGACGAACTGCATTCTCTACCAGATCGGTGCGCTCAAGGCCTTCCTCGATGCCGCCGGCATACCGCTCAATCACATCAAGCCGCATGGCTCGCTTTACGGCATGGCGGCGCGCATGGAGGAGATCGCGCACGCCGTCTGCGATGCCGCCGACGTCTACAAGGTGCCTCTCTACGGCATGAAAGGCACGCTGCATGAGAAGGTCTATGCCGCACGCGGCCACCGTTTCGTCGCCGAATACTATGCCGACCTCGACTACAATGCCGATGGCGGCCTCATCATCACGCGCGAGCATGAGGCGAAGGATCCGGCCGAGGCGGCCGCCCGCTGTCTCAGGGCCGTCGTCGAGGGCAAGACCAAGACGATCGCCGGCAACGATGTCCCGGTCGGCGCCGACGCGATCTGCGTCCATTCCGACACGCCCAATGCCGTCGACATCGCCGTCGCCGTCAGGAACGCCGTGCGGCCGCATCTGGCGCCGCGCTGAACACAAAGAACAACCGTTCGCTCACGAGGAATGATAATGGCCACTAAGCAAATCGTCTCGCCGCTCCCCGGCACCTTTTATCGGAAACCGGCACCCGACAAGCCCGTCTATAAGAATGACGGTGACACGGTCGCAGCCGGTGATGTGATCGGCCTCATCGAGGTGATGAAGTCCTTCAATGAGGTCAAAGCCGACGCCGCCGGTAAGATCGTCCGCTTCATCGCCGAGAACGAGGAGCCGGTGATGGCCGGTCAGCCGCTCGCCGAGATCGAGGCCTGACAGCACCGCATCGATCCATGGCCATTCAGAAGCTTCTCATCGCCAACCGCGGCGAGATCGCCGTCCGGATCATTCGTGCGGCCAGAGAGCTCGGCATCGCCACCGTCCAGGTGCACTCCAAGGCGGACGCCGACTCGCTCGCCGTCAAGCTGGCCGACGAAGCCGTCGACATCGGTCCGCCACACGCCGCGAAGTCCTACCTGAACAAGGACGCCATACTGTCGGCGGCGAAAGCCACCGGCGCCGACGCCATTCATCCGGGCTACGGCTTCCTAGCCGAGAACGCCGAGTTCGCAGCCGCCGTCGAGGCGGCCGGGCTGGTCTTCGTCGGCCCTACGGCGGACTCGATCCGCCTCATGGGTGACAAAGTGGCGGCGCGCGAAGCCGCCCAGAAAGCCGGTGTGCCGACCGTGCCCGGCAGCCAGGGCCGGCTCGAGACCGCCGAGGCGGCCTTCGCCATCGTCGAGAAGACCGGCTTTCCGGTCATGATCAAGGCTGCCGCCGGGGGAGGCGGACGGGGTATTCGCGTCGCCCGTTCGGCCGACGATTTTGCGCAGCTGATGCCACAGGCCCAAGCCGAGGCGAAGGCGGCGTTCGGTGACGGTGGGCTCTATGTCGAAAAGCTCGTCGAGGGCGCGCGCCACATCGAGGTGCAGGTGCTGGGCGACGGCCGCGACGTCGTGCATTGTTTCGAGCGCGAGTGCTCGCTGCAGCGGCGCCGGCAGAAGGTCTGGGAGGAGGCGCCGTCACCGTCGCTCCGCCAGGAGGCACGGGAGCGCATCTGCCAATCCGCCGTCGCACTCGCGAAGGCGGTCAATTATCGCGGCGCCGGCACGCTCGAATTCCTGTTCGACGACCTGACGCAAGAGTTCTACTTCCTCGAGATGAACACGCGCATCCAGGTCGAGCATCCGGTGACCGAAATGATCACCGGCATCGACCTCGTGCGGGAGATGATCTTGATCGCCGGTGGTGAGCCGCTGCGGCTTCGCCAGCATGACATCAAGCGCAAGGGCCATGCCATCGAGGTCAGGATCAACGCCGAGGATCCGTCGAAGAACTTCATGCCGCATCCCGGCACGGTCGCCGCACTCGGCGTGCCCGGTGGCTACGGCGTCCGTTTCGACAGCCTGCTCTATCCCGGCTACACGATCCCGCCCTTCTACGATTCCCTCCTCGGCAAGTTGATCGTCTGGGACGAAGACCGACCGGCCGCCATCCGCCGGCTCGACCGGGCGCTCGCCGAGCTCGAGATCGGCGGCGTCCAGACGACCAAGCCCCTGCATCAGGCTCTGGCCCGCGACGCCGATGTCCAGGCTGGCCGTTTCCACACGAGCTGGCTCGAGCCGTGGCTCGAACGCCGCGCCACCTCGCTCGGCGCGTCGAGCGCTGCCGCGCCGGCCGTGGCAACCGCGCCCGCAACGCCCGCCGCAACCGCAACAGGAGGCCAACGCCCCATGACCACTCGATACTCCTTCGGTGGCGACGAGCACATCTTCGTCGAGGTCGACGAAGCCATGTCGCTCGAAGCCTTCTTCAAGAGCCTCTTCATCACCAACGCGGTGCGCGAAGCCAAGATCAAGGGCGTAACCGAGATCTGCCCGGCGAACGCGTCGTTCCAGATCAAATACGACCCGGACCAGATCAAGCCGAACGACATGCTGGCCGAGGTGAAGAAACTCGAGAGCGCGGCCGAGAAAGCCGAGCCGGTCATCAAGACCCGCATCATCGAGGTACCCGTCTACTACCAGGATCCCTGGACGCACGAGACGCTGATGCGTTTCCGCGAGCGCCATCAGGACCCCAAGGGCACCGACATCGAGTATGCCGCCCGCGTCAACAACCTTGCCGACCCGGCAGCCTTCATCAAGGCGCATTCGGGGGCGCCGTGGTTCGTCTCCATGGTCGGGTTCGTCGCCGGCTTGCCCTTCCTCTACCAGATGGTGGAGCGCAAGCGACAGCTCGAGGTGCCCAAATACCTGAGACCGCGCACGGATACCCCAAAGCTGACGGTCGGCCATGGCGGCTGCTTCGGCTGCATCTACTCGGTGAGGGGAGCGGGCGGCTATCAGATGTTCGGCGTCACGCCGATGCCGATCTATGATCCCAGCCAGAAGATCAGCTATCTGCGTGACTTCATGTGTCTGTTCAAGCCGGGCGACATCGTCCGGTGGAAACCGATCACGCGCGAAGCCTATGATCAGGCGGTCGCCGACGTGGATGCCGGCCGCTTCGCACCCCGGATCGCCAACATCACCTTCTCGCTCGCCGAGTTCAATCGCGATATCGACGGCTACAACCGCAAGCTGGAGGGCGCCCTCAATGGCAATTAAGGTCATCACCCCCGGGCTTTCGACCACTGTCCAGGACCTCGG
This sequence comes from Hyphomicrobiaceae bacterium, assembly GCA_041397825.1. Taxonomy (GTDB): domain Bacteria; phylum Pseudomonadota; class Alphaproteobacteria; order Rhizobiales; family Hyphomicrobiaceae; genus JANNSX01. Next base: position 309,081 of record JAWKVX010000005.1, on the reverse strand, counting down.
CCGTCCCGGCTATTACCACATCGGCATTCCGCTCTCGGGCGGCATGGACCGCTTCGCCACCCACGCAGCCAACCTGCTCGTCGGCAACGACGAAGGCGCAGCCGTTCTCGAGGCTGTCTTCATGGGGCCCGAACTCGAGTTCACGGCCGACGCGACGGTTGCCGTCACCGGCGCCGACATGCCGCCCAAGGTCAACGGCAGTGCGCGCGAGGCTTGGACGTCGTTCAAGGTGAAGGCGGGCGACCGGCTGGCCTTCGACTTCCTGAAGTCGGGCGCCCGCGCCTACATTGCAGTCGCCGGCGGCATCGATGTTCCAGTGGTGCTGGGATCACGATCGACATACACGCTTGGCGCACTTGGCGGCTTCAAGGGGCGCAAGCTCGAGGCTGGCGACGAGCTTGCCGTTGCGGAAGGCCGCGCCGCCGCGGAGGGCCGCACGGTGCCGGTTAATCTCCGCCGCAACCCCGGCTCCTCGCCCGAGGTCCGGGCCGTACCTGGTCTCTACTGGCACCGCATCACCGAGGCGGCGCAAAGCGGCTTCTTTGCCGACACCTGGAAAGTGGCGCCCGAGGCAGACCGCATCGGCTACCGCTTCAAGGGAGGCCAGCCGCTCGCCTTCGTGCCCCGCGAGCAGCCCTTCGGTGCCGGCTCAGACCCTTCCAACATCGTCGACGCCTGCTATCCCTATGGCTCGATTCAGGTGCCCGGCGGCACCGAGCCGATCGTGCTGCACCGGGATGCCGTGTCGGGCGGTGGCTACTTCATGGTTGGCACGGTCATCTCCGCCGACATGGACCTGATCGGTCAAATGCAGCCGCACCAGGCCATGAAGTTCGTCAAGGTCGACGTCGACCAGGCTCTGGCCGCCCGCCACGAGCGGTTGGCGATCCTGCAGAAAGTCCGCGACAGTCTCGGAAGGGCATAGAGAGCCCCTGCGACGCTTTGCGGCTCGGCATGTTCCGGCTAAGGATCGTGCCGGGCCGACGCTTGCGGTTAAGCAACACGGCCGATCCGGCGGCTCGGCGCCGCTTCGTCCTGGAATCCGCTACCCGAAGTGCCCATATTGATCGAGGCGGGGCATAGCTGGTTGCTGGTGGAGGCCGGGCATGGCCCGTACGTTCCTCATTGTCGCTGCCCTGTTCACGCTCGCGCTGTCGGCGGCGCCGGTCGGGGCGGCATCCATCCTCGAAGGCACGTGGTCCGGGACGGGCTATGTGCAGCCCCGTGATGGCCAGCGCGAGCGCGTCACCTGCAAGGTCGTCTACCGACAGCTCAATCCGACCGTGCACAGCGTCAAAGCGACCTGCGCGACCGCGTCCATGAAGATCATTCAGACCGGCGAGCTGTCGACGGTGCGCGAGGGCCGCTATATCGGTGACCTCGCCAATCTCCAGTACAAGATTTTCGGTCGCGTCCGCGTCATCGTCCAAGGCAACAACCAGAACGTGACCTTCACCAGCGAGGCGGGCGAGGGGACATTGGCGCTGAAAAGGCGGTAGAAGACAAGCGAGACCGACCGTCAGAGTGCGGCGGCCTTGCGTCTGGGCCGCCTTGCCCTCTCCCGCCCGCCGCGCTATCCCGTGCTGCAGAGCAGCATGAAGAGGTCCGTCCGGATGCGACGGACCTCGAGGCCCCAGGGAGACAGGGACATGGCGCGCAACCGGATAGCGCTCATCGGCGCAGGCATGATCGGCGGAACGCTGGCGCATCTCGCCAGCTTGAAGGAGCTCGGTGACGTCGTGCTCTTCGACATCGCCGAAGGCACGCCCCAGGGCAAGTCGCTCGACATCTCACAGAGCACGCCGATCGAGGGCACGGACGTGGCGCTCCGGGGGGCCAACGCGTACTCAGATATCGAGGGCGCGGATGTCGCCATCGTCACCGCCGGCGTGCCGCGCAAACCCGGCATGAGTCGTGACGACCTGCTCGGCATCAACCTCAAGGTCATGGACCAGGTCGGCGCCGGGTTGAAGAAATACGCGCCCAATGCCTTCGTCATCTGCATCACCAATCCGCTCGATGCCATGGTCTGGGCGCTGCAGAAAGCCTCCGGCCTGCCGCATCACCGCGTCGTCGGCATGGCGGGCGTGCTCGATTCCTCGCGCTTCCGCACCTTCATCGCTCAGGAGCTCGGCGTCTCGGTCGAGGACGTGACGGCTTTCGTGCTCGGTGGTCACGGTGACACCATGGTGCCGCTCGTCCGCTACTCGACGGTGGCTGGCATTCCGCTCCCCGATCTCATCAAGATGCGCTGGCTGACCGAGGACCGGCTCGAGCAGATCGTCAAGCGCACACGCGAAGGCGGCATCGAGGTCGTCAATCTCCTGAAGTCGGGCTCGGCCTACTACGCGCCAGCGGCCTCGGCGATTCAGATGGCGGAGAGCTATCTCCGCGATAAGAAGCGCGTGCTGCCGTGCGCGGCCTATTTGAACGGCGAATACGGCGTGAAGGGACTCTATGTCGGCGTACCGGTCGTCATCGGCGCCGAGGGTGTCGAGCGCATCGTCGAGATCGATCTCAACATGCGCGAGCGCTCGGCCTTCATGCAGTCGGTCGAGGCGGTGAAGACGCTCGTCGAGGCTTGCCAGAAGATGGCGCCCAATCTTGGAGCTTAGCCTTCCTCGCATCAGGAGATCGCGATGTCCCGTTACGCCATCAATTCGAAGAAGCTGCCAAAGGCAGGCCCCTACTCGCATGCCGTGGCGGTGAAGGGCCTCGTCTATTTCTCGGGTCAGGTCGGGCTCGACCCCAAGACCGGCAAGCTCGTTGGACCCGATATCACGAGCCAGACGAAGCAGACCTTCAAGAATATCGCCGTAGCGTTGAAAGAGGCCGATTGCGATTTCGACGACGTCATCAAGGTCAATGTCTTCCTCGCCGACATGAACGACTTCGCCGGAATGAACGCCGTGATGGCCGAGGTGTTCGAGGAACCCTATCCGGCGCGAACGACGATCGGCGTTGCGGCTCTCCCCCTGGGCGCCAAGGTCGAGATCGAGATCGTCTGCGAGAACGGGCCCTTGACGCCGTGAGATCAAGGAGCAGCGGATGGGGAGCAGGTGACCGGGCTCACCGAAAGACTTTCCCTGCCGCAAATCCCTCGTTTTCTACGCCCTGAAGCGGAGCAAGCCATGAACATCCACGAATATCAGGCCAAGGCCGTCCTTCGCGACTATGGCGTGCCGCTCGTCGGCGGGGCCGTCGCCTTCTCACCGGACGAGGCCGTCAAGGTCGCCAAGGATCTCGGCGGCTCGGTGTGGGCGGTGAAGTCGCAGATCCACGCCGGCGGGCGCGGCAAGGGCAAGTTCAAGGAGGCGAAGGCCGGCGACAAGGGCGGCGTCAGGATCGCCAAGTCGATCGATGAGGTGCGAGCCAACGCCGATCAGATGCTCGGCTCGACCCTCGTCACCGTGCAGACGGGGCCGACCGGCAAGGCCGTCAAGCGACTCTTGATCGAGGCCGGCACACAGATTGCCCGGGAGCTCTATCTCTCCGTCCTCGTCGATCGCAAGACCTCCCGCATCTCTTTCATCGCCTCGACCGAGGGCGGCATGGATATCGAGAAGGTGGCCCACGACACGCCCGAGAAGATCCTGACGGTCTCGATCGATCCGGCGGCCGGCTATCAGCCCTTTCACGGCCGCAAGATCGCCTTCGCTCTGAAGCTCCAGGGCGACCAGGTGAAACAGTGCGTGAAGCTCGTCGGCGATCTCTACCGGGCCTTCCTCGACAAGGATATGAGCCTGCTCGAGATCAACCCGCTGATCGTCACCGGCGACGGCAAGCTCGTTTGCCTCGATGCCAAGATGAACTTCGACGATAACGCGCTGTTCCGCCACCCCGAGATCGTCAATCTTCGGGACCTCGAGGAGGAGGAGCCGACCGAGGTCGAGGCCTCTCGCTACGATCTCTCCTACGTAAAGCTCGACGGCACCATCGGCTGCATGGTGAACGGCGCCGGCCTCGCCATGGCGACCATGGACATCATCAAGCTCTACGGGGCGGAGCCTGCGAACTTTCTCGACGTCGGCGGCGGCGCAACGAAGGAGAAGGTGACGGCCGCCTTCAAGATCATTCTCTCGGACGCCAATGTGAAGGGCATTCTCGTCAACATCTTCGGCGGCATCATGCGTTGCGACATCATTGCCGAGGGCGTCATCGCGGCCGCCCGCGAGATGGCGATCAAAGTGCCGCTGGTCGTCCGGCTCGAGGGCACGAATGTCGAGCTCGGCAAGCGCATTCTGAAGGAGAGCGGATTGAATGTGATCGCTGCGGATGATCTGAATGATGCGGCGAAGAAGATCGTCGAAGCCGTGAAACGGTCCGCATAGAATCAATCCGACGGCGAATGGGTGCACCCGGCTGGATGGGCGACCAACAGATGTCCGACCCGGCCAGCGATCCCGACTGACCGGCAACGTGTCCTAGTGCCTGCGCTCATTCAGCCCCAGACGCTTGAAGGCCGAAGCGGCCTCGACCCGGCTGCGCATGCCGAGCTTGTCCAGGACGCTCGACATACCGTGCTGGACTGCTCTCTCGGTCAGGTCGAGCCGGCTGGCGATCTGCTTGGTGGAAAGGCCTTCGGCGACCGAGCCCAGGATATCGCACTCGCGCTTGGTCAGACCGTTCAGCGATTCCCGCGCCGGGGTCACCGGCGACCGACCGGATCCGATATCCGCAGATATCTTGTTCTCCAGCTCCGGCGTCACATAGACCTTGCCGGCAACGACATCAGCAAGGATCGCGGCCATGCCCAAGCCCAGCTCCTTCGTGAGGACGATGCCGCTCGCGCCAACCTCGAGCGCTGCGGCGAGGTCGCCTGTCCCCGCCGAGCCGGCCAGCATCAAGACCTTGACAGCCGGCTGCTTCGACTTGATCGCCCCGGCAATCGCCATTGCGCCGACGAGCGTCATGTCGATAAGCATGACATCCGGCCGGCGCCGGCTGGCGACCTTCCATGCGGCGTCGAAACTCCTGGCCCCGGCGACGAGGTCGAACCGACCATACTCGCTCAGCGATTCTGCAACGTCCTTCCGAACGCTCGGTTTTCCGTAGACCACCGCGATGGCAATGTGCCCGCTCCGCCGGCCCATTTGCGCCGCCTCCGCTCAATTTGGCTGGTTTAGCCTCGACACCAGCCCTGGCTTCCTCACCCTCCCCCAAATCGACACGCCCCTAGAACCGCAACCACCCCCCAGCGGCTGCGGTAAGCCCCGCAATTCCGTCGATCGACATCAGTCCAACTGCGCTGAAACCAGTATCGGCAAGTGGCGGCCCGGACCGCGCCTTGGACGCCTGAGTCCCGCCATGCCCGGGGCCGAACGCCTGCACCGCGATCTCGCGCACCGGTCGTTGCCGAGCCAATGGCACGCAATCGACATCTCGTGCACGGGTTACCCACACTCTGGTGTGCATCGACCTCGCGCCACCCGCATCGTGGCGCCTCTTAACCGGACTCGACCGCGGTCCGACCTCGCTTCAAGCTTCGATCCATTTGAGGACCACGGACCGCCTCCGCAAGCCTCGGAGATAGCTAGTGTTAATTCTCTGGGCGCAGCAACACAAGAATTGTAACGCCATCGCGATGCAAGTTCTGGCGACTGTGACCCAAATGACAGTGTCGCACATCTTCGTGGCCTGCGGGCGGGAATTCCACAGCTTACACCGTCGATCAGTGCGTTTTTTTGGACGTATTCGGATTATCTTTATTTGATCTATACCCGATGCGTTGATCTGATCGCCGGCCAGCTCGTCATGCCGCGAGAGCGCGTTTGCTCTTCGGCTCAGATCCCGCCCACACCATGAGCGCCAGACCTCGGGCAAGGTGTGCGGCTAACGCAGGACTAAGGGATGGTGCCCGAATGGGCCTGGTCGACACGGTCCCGTCAGAGCAGGGGGCGCGATTCTGTGCGTAGACCACAGTCTGCTCGATGCCAATTCTGACGCCGAAGTGCGTCCGAGTCGTCCGCACGCGACCTCTGCGGTCTGCAGCGTTGGACGTGGCCCGATTCGCCGTAGCGTCGTAGGACGACGGCTCACCCCGTCGCGACAACAGCGACACGCATGGTCAGACCGCCACTCCTGGGAATGCGATCCGGCACCTGGATGGTCACGTCACCTCGAGCAAGCTGCGATTGCCGCCGGGCTTGATCTCGGATGAATTGTGGCCCAAAAGTCTTTCGCACCTGCGAAAGGGAGTCCGCGCCGGCCATGCCTATTCTCGTCGACACCTCCACCAAGGTCATTTGTCAAGGTTTCACGGGGGCGCAGGGCACATTTCATTCCGAGCAGGCCATCGCCTACGGCACCCGGATGGTCGGTGGCGTGACACCTGGCAAGGGCGGCACGACCCATCTCAACCTGCCGGTTTTCGACACCGTATTGGACGCCCGCGCGGCGACGGATGCCGATGCCTCGGTCATCTATGTCCCCCCGCCGTTTGCGGCCGACGCCATCCTCGAGGCGATCGACGCGGAAATCCCGCTCATCGTCTGCATCACCGAGGGGATTCCGGTCGTCGATATGATCCGCGTCAAGCGGGCCCTGGCCGGCTCGAGATCGCGACTGATCGGACCGAACTGCCCGGGCGTCATCACACCCGAGGCGTGCAAGATCGGCATCATGCCAGGCCACATTCATCGCAAGGGCTCGGTCGGCATCGTCTCGCGGTCGGGAACGCTCACCTACGAGGCTGTCAAGCAGACGACGGATGCCGGGCTCGGCCAGTCGACCTGCGTCGGCATCGGCGGTGATCCGGTCAAGGGCACCGAGCATATCGATGTGCTGGAGTTGTTTCTCGCCGATGCCGCAACGGCCTCGATCATCATGATCGGCGAGATCGGCGGCACGGCTGAAGAGGAGGCCGCCCAGTTCCTGGCCGACGAGGCGAAGAAAGGACGCAAGAAGCCGACCGTGGGCTTCATCGCCGGCGTCACCGCCCCACCGGGTCGCCGCATGGGTCATGCCGGAGCCATCATCTCCGGCGGCAAAGGCGGGGCGGAGAGCAAGATCGAGGCCATGCGGGCCGCGGGCATCACGGTGGCCGACAGCCCGGCGTCTCTGGGCACGACGCTCGCCAAGGTGCTGGCAGCCTAAGGAGGTCAACCGTCGCGTGAATCAAGAGCCGCTCCGGGATTGTCGGACCTTCGTCGGACGGGCGGCATCTGAGGTGCTCTGGACAGTCGGAAGGTCCCGCCGGTCGTAGCCGATGGCGCCGGCGTGCAAGAGGATAGACAGCGGATGTCACGACCGGCCGGGAGCCAATCTCCCCTTGAAGCCTCGGTCCCTGAAGGGACCAGCGCACCCTATCTCGCCGAGATGCATGAGCGCTACATGCGTGATCCGGCGAACGTATCCGCCGATTGGAAGGCCTTCTTCGAAAGCCTCCGCGACGAGTCGTCCAGCATTGCCAAAGAGGCCACGGGACCCTCCTGGGCCAACCCGAACTGGCCGCCGGCTCCCAGCAACGGCTTCGACGACCTGACCGTGATCAAGGACGTTCCCCCGCCGGCGACGATCGAGGCCGCCATTCGTACCGAGGCCCGCGCCCAGGGTGCCGAGCTGTCCTCCGCCGCCGCACTCCGTGCGACCAACGACACGATCGCGGCGCTGACTCTCATTCGCTCCTACCGCGTACGCGGCCATCTCGCCGCCGACCTCGATCCCTTGGGCATCACCGAACGCGGCTCGCATCCCGAGCTTCTCGCCCAAACCTACGGCTTCGATGAGTCCGATCTCGATCGACCCATCTACATTCACGACACGCTCGGCGCCGAGCATCCGGTGCTGAGCATGCGCCAGATCGTCGGCATCATGCGCCAGACCTACTGCGCCAAAGTCGGCGTGGAGTACATGCATATCGCCGACATCGATCAGCGGCGCTGGATCCAGCGCCGTATCGAGAGCCGTGAGAAGTGGATCAAGTTCACGGCGCAGGGCAAGAAGGCCATCCTCAACAAACTGATCGAGTCAGAGAGCTTCGAACGCTTCCTGCAGGTAAAATACACCGGCACCAAGCGCTTCGGCCTCGAGGGCGGCGAAGCGATGATCCCCGCGCTCGAGCAGATCATCAAGCGGGGCAGCCAGCTCGGCGTCCGCGAAATCGTCATCGGCATGTCGCATCGCGGCCGGCTCAACGTCCTGGCGAGCGTCATGGGCAAGCCGCATCGCGCCATCTTCAACGAGTTCAAGGGCGGCTCGTCGAATCCCGATGACGTCGAGGGCTCGGGCGATGTGAAATATCATCTGGGCGCCTCGTCCGACCGGGCGCTCGGCGGCGACAGCGTGCATCTTTCGCTGACCGCAAATCCCTCCCATCTCGAGATCGTCGACCCGGTCGTGCTCGGCAAGGTCAGGGCCAAGCAGGACCAACGGGGCGGCCGGCCGGCGCGCGGCGAGGTGCTGCCGCTGCTGCTGCACGGTGATGCGGCCTTTGCCGGCCAGGGTGTGGTTGCCGAGTGCTTCGGACTCTCGGGTCTCAAGGGACACCGGGTCGGCGGCTCGATCCATTTCATCGTCAACAACCAGATCGGCTTCACGACCGCGCCGCGTTTCGCCCGCTCCTCGCCCTATCCTTCCGATGTCGCCCGCATGGTTCAGGCGCCGATCTTCCACGTCAACGGCGACGATCCGGAGGCAGTGACCTACGTCGCCAAGGTCGCAATCGAGTTTCGCCAGCGCTTCCGCCGCCCCGTGGTCATCGACATGTTCTGCTATCGCCGGCACGGCCACAACGAGGGCGACGAGCCGAGCTTCACCCAGCCGAAGATGTACCAGGTCATCCGCAAGCATCCGACGGTCACCGAGGTGTATGCGAAGCAGCTCGTCGCCGAAGGGCTGATGACCGAGGCCGAGGTCACCGGCATGCAGGGTCAGGTGCTGCAACACCTTGAGAACGAGCTCGCCATCTCCGACAGCTTCAAGCCGAACAAGGCCGATTGGCTCGATGGCAAATGGGCCGGCATGACCGTCGCCGAGGAGGGCGACCGGCGGGGTGACACCGGCGTTCCCGAGGAGCGTTTGAAGGAGGTCGGCCGCCGCCTCGCCACGGTTCCCGCCGACTTCAACCTGCACCGGACTCTCGAGCGGCTCCTCAAGCGCCGCAGCGAGATGATCGAGACCGGCGAAGGCATTGATTGGGCCATGGCCGAGCAGCTCGCCTTCGGCACCCTGGTCCAGGAAGGCTACTCGGTCCGCCTCTCGGGCCAGGACTGCGAGCGCGGCACCTTCTCGCAGCGCCATGCCGTGTTCTTCGACCAGGAAAACGAGCGCCGCTTCACGCCTCTGAAGCACCTGCAGTCAAATCAAGGGCAATTCGAGGTCATCAACTCGATGCTGTCGGAGGAGGCCGTGCTCGGCTACGAGTATGGCTACAGCCTGACGGAGCCCAAGGCCCTAGTGCTCTGGGAGGCGCAGTTCGGCGATTTCGTCAACGGCGCCCAAGTCGTCATCGATCAGTTCATCGTCTCCGCCGAGCGCAAATGGCTGCGCATGTCCGGCCTCGTCATGCTGCTTCCGCACGGTTACGAAGGCCAGGGACCGGAGCATTCCTCGGCGCGCCTCGAACGGTTCCTCCAGCTGGTTGCCGAAGACAACGTACAGATCTGCAACTGTACGAGCCCGGCCAACTATTTCCACGTCTTGAGGCGGCAGTTGCACAGGAATTTCCGCAAGCCGCTCGTGCTGATGACGCCGAAGTCGCTGCTGCGTCACAAGCTCGTCGCCTCGAGGCTCTCCGAATTCGGCCCGAGCTCCACCTTTCACCGCCTGCTCTGGGATCACGCCGACACGAAGGGCGGCGGTACCGGCAAGCTCAGGGCGGACCAGGCCATCCGGCGTGTCGTCATCTGCTCCGGCAAGGTCTATTACGATCTTCTCGAAGAGCGGGATGGCCGTGGCGCGGATGACGTCTATCTCCTGCGCCTGGAGCAGATCTATCCCTTCCCCGCGCGGACACTGGTCCAGGAGCTCAGCCGTTTCCCGAATGCCGATATCGTCTGGTGCCAGGAGGAGCCGCGCAACATGGGTGCCTGGACATTCGTCGAGCCCAATATCGAATGGGTCCTCGAGCACGTGAACGGGCGCGTCACCCGACCACGCTACGCCGGCCGGCCCGCTTCGGCGGCGACGGCGACGGGACTCCTTAAGAAGCATCTGGCCGAGCAGAAGGCGCTCATCGACGACGCACTCGGCGCATAGAGGACAGGCGGACATGGCAGTCGAGATCAAGGTTCCGACGCTTGGCGAATCGGTTCGCGAGGCGACCGTCGGCAAATGGATGAAGGCGGCCGGCGATGCCGTCGCCGCCGACGAGCCGCTGGTCGAGCTCGAGACCGACAAAGTGGCGGTCGAGGTGGTGGCGCCGATGGCCGGCGTGCTCGGGCCGATCGTGGCGGCTGAAGGTGCGACCGTGGCGGTCGGCGCCGTACTCGGCAGCGTCGTCGAGGGCACGGGAGCACCGGCCAAGCCCACAGCGGCGCCGTCGTCCAAGCCTGCCGCGGCTCCAGCGCCTGTCGAAACACAGGCCCCAGCGCCAACGCCTGCGGCCCCGCCGTCCACACCGAGACCGGTACCAACCGCACAGCCCGCCTCTCCGCCGACCCAAAAGGGCCCGGTGACGATTCCCGCGCCATCGTCCCGAACGCTCGAGGAGTTAATGCGCACTGCTCACGAGGCGCCACCTGCCGGGGCCGCCGCAGCGCAGGCGCCGACGCCAGCGGCGCCGCGCGCGCCTTCACCCGAGGCCGATGCCAAGCGCGAGGAACGGGTGAGGATGAGCCGCCTCCGGCAGACCATCGCCCGGCGCCTCAAGGAGGCGCAGTCGACGGCCGCCATGCTGACGACGTTCAACGACGTCGACATGGGCGCAATCATGGATCTCAGGAAGAGCTACAAGGAGCTGTTCGAGCAGAAGCACGGCGTCAAGCTCGGCTTCATGGGCTTTTTCGTAAAGGCCTGCGTGATGGCGCTGAAGGAGATCCCGGCGGTCAATGCCGAGATCGACGGCACCGACATCATCTATAAGAACTACTACCATATCGGCGTCGCCGTCGGCACCGATCGCGGGCTCGTCGTGCCGGTCGTCCGCGAGGCCGACCACATGTCGCTGGCCGACATCGAAAGGACGATTGCCGATTTCGGTGCCCGCGCCCGCGCCGGCAAGCTCGCCATCGAGGAGATGCAGGGCGGCACCTTCACGATCTCGAATGGCGGCGTCTACGGATCGATGCTGTCGACGCCGATCCTCAATGCGCCACAGTCCGGCATCCTCGGCATGCACAGGATCGAGGAGCGCGCGGTCGTCCGCGCCGGCCAGATCGTCGCGCGGCCGATGATGTATCTGGCGTTGAGCTACGATCACCGCATCGTCGACGGCAAGGAGGCCGTCACATTCCTCGTGCGCGTCAAGGAGGCGCTCGAGGATCCGAAGCGTATGATGCTTGAGCTGTAGGTACGTTGTGGCTTGCCGGCTTGCGCTGAGGACCGCGAGGCCGTCGGAAATCCAGCGCTTTCACACATTGCATTCATGCTGAGCTTCGCTACGCTCGATCCAACCCCCATTCCAACCTCAGTGACCCCATGCCCTCTCCCTACGATCTCATCGTCATCGGCACCGGCCCCGGCGGATATGTTTGCGCAATACGCGCGGCGCAACTCGGCCTCAAGGTTGCCGTCGTAGAAAAGCGGGCGACACTTGGCGGAACCTGCCTCAACATCGGCTGCATTCCCTCCAAGGCATTGCTACATGCCTCCGAACTCTATCATGAGGCTAAGCACGCCTTCGCCGGCATGGGGATCGCCGTCGCGCCGACGCTCGACCTTGCTAAGATGCAGGCCTTCAAGGATGAAGGTGTCAAAGGGAACACGGCGGGCGTCGCCTTTCTCATGAAGAAGAACAAGATCGACGTGCACCAGGGTTCCGGCTCGATCGCCGCGCCTGGCAAGGTTGAGGTCACGGCCGACAGCGGGGTCCGGACGACGATCGAAGCCAGCGCCATCGTCATCGCCACGGGCTCTGACGTTGCGCGCCTCAAGGGCCTCGACATCGACGAAACGTCGATCGTCTCCTCGACCGGTGCACTCTGCCTGAACAAGATTCCCGGCAAGCTTGTCGTCGTGGGTGCGGGCGTGATCGGCCTGGAGCTCGGCTCGGTCTGGCGGCGCCTCGGTGCCGAGGTGACGGTCGTCGAGTATCTCGACCGCATTCTTCCCGGCATGGATGGCGATGTCGCAAAGCACTTTCAGCGCATCCTCCAGAAGCAGGGCTTCACCTTCAAGCTCGCCTCGAAGGTGACGGGCGCGACCCGGCAGGCCGGCCGGCTCACGGTCACCGTCGAGCCAGCGGCGGGCGGCGCAGCGGAGTCGCTCGATGCCGATGTCGTGCTCGTCGCCATCGGCCGCGTCCCCTATACGGATGGCCTGGGGCTGGACACGAGTGGCATCGCCATTGACAAGAAGGGGCGCATCACGGTCGACGAGCACTATCAGACAACCGTACGCGGAATTTTTGCCATCGGCGATGTCATCGCCGGGCCGATGCTCGCCCACAAGGCGGAGGACGAGGGTGTGGCGGTTGCCGAGATCCTCGCCGGCAAGCGAGGGCATGTGAACTACGGCGTCATCCCGGGTGTCGTCTACACCAATCCTGAGGTCGCCGCCGTCGGACGCACCGAGGAGGAGCTGAAAGCCGCCAACATCGCGTACAAGATCGGCAAGTTCCCCTTCACTGCCAACGGCCGCGCCAAGGTCAACAAGACCGCCGAGGGTTTCGTCAAGGTGTTGGCCGATCAGACGACCGACCGGGTGCTGGGCGTCCATATCATCGGTACGGGGGCGGGGGAGCTCATCGCCGAGGCGGCAGTGCTGATGGAGCTCGGCGGCACGGCCGACCAGCTCGCCCGCACCTGCCACGCGCACCCGACCATGGCCGAGGCCGTCAAGGAGGCCGCGCTCGGCGCTGGCGGGCGGGCGATCCACATATAGTCCATCGACAGACCCCGGGCGGACATGGCATGTGCCGCACATGGCGGCCGCACGTCCCTTCCCATGACCAGAACGAAGATCCGCGTTCCATCGCCATCCGCAAGGCCGTTCGTGTTGTCCGCTGTCGACCGTCGTCCGGCGGGACCGGCCACGACTGGGACGGGCCGCCCGCTCGTCGGCATCGCCCTGATGATCGGTTGTATGAGCTATTTCCCGCTCATGGATGCGGTCTCGAAGCTCCTGCAGGACCGCCTGCATGTGTCGGAGGTGGTGTTCGGTCGGACGCTCATCTACTTCGCGATGCTGCTGCCGTTTCTCATCGGCAAGCACGGCTTCGCCTGGCTCACTCCGGCGCATCCCTGGCTGCAGGTGCTCCGTGGCACGCTCGCCACCGGCTCAACCGTCTTCTTCACGCTGGCGATCGCGACACTGCCTCTGGCCGACTCGCTGGCGATCTTCTTCATTCACCCGATGCTGGCGACGGCGCTGTCGCCGCTGCTCCTCGGAGAGCGCGTCGGTCCCTGGCGATGGTCGGCGGTGTTCGTCGGCTTCATCGGTGCGCTCATCATCATCAGGCCAGGCTTCGCCGAGATCTCGCCGGCCATGCTGCTGGCGATCGCCGCCGGCTTCTGCTTCGCGACGTCCATGCTGCTGACCCGACGGCTGGCGGCGAGCGATCCGGCTCTGACAACGCTGTCGATCTCGACCCTGATCAGCATGGCCGTCACGGGGGGCATGCTACCGTTCGTCTGGCTCACGCCGACACTGTCGGAGCTGCTGTTGATCGCCGTAGCCGGCTTCATCGGCTTCGCCGGTTACTGGATGCTGACGCTCGCCTATAGCTATGCGGCGGCGTCGCAACTCGCCCCGTTCACCTACGTCGAGATCGTCGGCGCCACCGTTCTCGGCTATCTGATGTTCGGCGATTTCCCGGCACCGATCGTCTGGGCGGGTGTCAGCTTGATCGTCGGATCGGGCATTGTCATCGCCTGGCGGGAAAGCCGGGCCGGACGTCAGTAGAGCACACCATGCGTTTGTGGCGGCAGCCACCCGCTTCCCGTCACCGACCGGTCACGGCCAAATGCCACCAGGCAGAGCTTCGGTCGGGTGCTGCCTTTGCCCGCACGCGAGCTCAGCGCTCGCGCCGGCCCGCATGGACGAGATAGGTGAGCGCCAAGCCGCCGCCGAGCATGTTGACGGCCCGATCGGTGTCAGGCCGCTGGCCGCTCGTCTCGAGCGGGCAATCCGGCGCCGTGCAGCCGTTGGCCTCACGGCAATAGCTGGCTGTCGTGGCAAACAGCGCCTCCTTGCCAAAGGCCCTGCAATACCCTTTCGGCAAGTCACTGATCCCGGACATCGTCCCTCTCCTTGGTGCTGATCCCAGATAGGATCAACGGAGACGGGTTCGAACGACTTGACCTGGATCAAGAACACGCTGCGGCACTGTCAAAAGCCGCCGATGAGTTGAGGCTTCGTTCCATCAATCAGTCGCTTGTATCGAAAAGGTGATGGATCGACGAGCGGTGCAGCACCCGTCACGAGGTCGGCGACCAGGCGACCTGCGCCCGGGCCAAGACCGAAGCCATGGCCTGAGAACCCCGATGCAATGAAGAACCCCGGATGTCCGTCGACCTCGGATATGACCGGAACGGCGTCCGGCGTGACATCGATGGCGCCCGCCCAGCGCTCGACGATCGAGGCGCCCTTGAAGACCGGGAAGGTCCTTTCGAGCTTGCGCATGGCATCGTCCAGCACCCATCTGACCGGCTCAGGATCGAGCACGCGGACGCGCTCGAACACCGTTTCCCGATCGAGTTGCCAGCGTCTCGGAAATGAGGCCTCCGTGAAAAACGTCCTGCCGACGCGAAACCTGAGGCTCGCCGGATCGTGCATCAGCGCCGGCAGGAACTTGAAGAGAAGCCGGAAGCTGTCGGGAACGATGTCGACCATCGACAGATGCTGCTGGGCGATCGTATAGCCGCCGTCGAGCCGCTTCCGGACGGCGTAGCCGCCGCCCGACGTCGAGGTCTCGAAGCCGGCGTCCATCGGCACGGTCCGCATCACCGAGTTGACGACCTTGAGCTGGGGAAAGCTCACGCCCGCATTGCCGGCGAAGAGCCCCGACCAGGCGCCACCGGCGAGCACGACGCTCCCCGTCCGGATCGTGCCGCGCTCGGTGACGACGGCGGAAATCCTGCCGGCGCTCGTCTCGATGCCGCGTGCCGCACAGCGGCGGGCGATGAAGGCGCCGCGATCCTGAGCGGCCTTGGCGATCGCCGAGGTCGCCCGCGTCGGCTCGGCCCGGCCGTCGGTCGGCGTGTAGAGCGCGCCCTTCCAGGTCGTCGCTCCGCCCGGCAGCAGCTCGGCCACCTTCTCGCCCGAGATCATGTGGCTGTCGAGCTGGTACTCGCGGGCGTATTTGAGCCAGGCGGCGCGCTCCTCGAGCTCCTTGTCGGTCAGCGCCGTATAGAGGATGCCCGACTGGCGGTACCCGGTCTCGGCGCCGATGTGCTCGTTGAGGCTCCGCCACATCGTCAGGCTTTCGACGATGAGTGGTATCTCGCGGGGATCGCGACCCATTTGCCGGCACCAGCCCCAATTCCGGCTCGATTGCTCGCCGGCGATCTCGCCCTTCTCGACCAGCGCGACCGAGACGCCTCGCTCGGCGAGCGATAAGGCGGTGCAGACGCCAATAATGCCGCCGCCAATGACGACGACATCGGCCTGCTCCGGCAGGCCTTCGCTGCCTTCGAACGGATCGGGTATGGGCGCCATGTGGGGCTCGGAAGTTGGGGGCGCCGCTGATTCGGCGCCGCTATTCGACGGGTGTCACCGTGTAGCCCGCTTCCCGGAATAGCGCCACGAGCCCTTTGTCGCCGGGGAGGTGCAGGGCGCCGACGGCGACGAAAGCGCCGCCTCTTTCGATGAGCGGCAGGGCGCGATCGCGCATGCGGATGTTGCGCTCCTCGATCAGCCGCAGCTGAAACTCCGTGACCACCCGGCGCGCGAGGGCCTTGTCCTCGGCCAGAGCCACGGTCAACGGCCACACCTCGCCGATCCGGTGCTCGCGGTAGAGGGTGATCAGCGTCTCGTTCAGATCCTCGGTCGCATCCGATAGGGCGAGCGTCAGTTTCAGGTTGGCGATCTGGGTCTCGAACGGCATATCCGCCAGTGCCGTCAGCTGCTCCTCGATGGTCTCGAGACCGACCACCTCGGCGCCACGCTCGATGCCCTCGGCCTCGATGCGTCCGTCGAGCGGCTCGAGACCGCCCGCCAGCCTCTGCTGCTCGCAGGGCGGCAGTGCCAGCATCACGCCGACGAACCACGGTTGCATCCGGTCGAGCAGGACGGAATCGGCGCCAACGGCCAGCGCAGCCCGCGACAGTGCCACCTGCTCGTTCGCACTCAGATGGCGGCCAAGCCCGTCGGTCGGCGGCAGCACGACCCGGTCCGCCAGGGCGGCGAGGGCCTCCGACATCGACTGCTCGGTGACCCCCGTCACCTCGACGGCGACGCTCCGGGCCGTCGCCAGGGCCTCAGCCGTCTGCGGTGAGAGCTTCGCGAGCCGCGAGTCCGTGACGTGGACGGTGGCGAACAGATAGGAGGGCTCAGCCCCCTCGCGCTCGATCCGCCAGAGATTGGCCTCTGTATTGGCGAGGCTCCGCCCCTCCTCCCGGATCCGCCGATGCAGAGACTGATCCGTCGTCTGGAGGGCCGCAGTGAGGTCGCGCCCACCGCATTGCGGCATGGCCCCGGCTGGGACACTGAGGACGACCAGCGTGGCGAACGCTGCAGCCAATCTACGGCACATGAGCAACCTCTCGGGCGTGATGCACTTCGCGGTGGTCAGCACGGCCGCAAACTCGGTTAACGCTCGCGCGTGACCGAGGCACCGGGCCCGCTGTTCCGGCAGCGGCATGACATGCTAGACCTGTGCCAAGGCCCGGCAGGATGGGCGCTTTCGAGGCTTGGGAGAGGAGACACGGCATGGCCAAGGCAAGAGGATCATCGGCACGGACGACCGAATCGGAGCTCTTCATCGTGCCGGCGCGGCGCGGCAGGGCGGCCCGGGTCAACAAGGGGCAAGCCATCAAGATCATCAATACCCACGGTCATCAGGTCGTCGATACCTGGAGCTTCAGCGCCGAGGACCTGACCGAGTTCATGTCGATGGAGCATCTGAGGCCCACCATCGGCACGATCTTCCCGACTGAGGGTCACTACCTCTATTCGAACCGCCGCCGGCCGATCATGTATTTCGAGAAGGACACCTCGCCCGGCATCCACGATACGCTGATGGCGGCCTGCGACGACTACCGCTACGGCCTGCTCGGCTGCAAGGAGTACCACGACAACTGCACCGACAATCTGCACGCCGGCATGCGCCAGATCGGCCTCCGCGCGCCCGAAACACCGAGCCCGCTCAACCTCTTCATGAACATTCCGGTCGGCAAGGGTGGCAAGCTCACGTTCGAGGAGCCGGTGTCGAAGCCGGGCGACTACGTCATCCTCAGGGCCGAGATGGACTGCATCGTAGCGATGAGCTGCTGCCCGCAAGACATCCTGCCGATCAACAAGGGCAAGACGGTCGAGGTGCACTACCAGATCCTGGGCTGACGGCCAGGCCGGAGGCCCAATCCGCGGCTCTGGACACCTCCGGCATGATCCGGTAAGTGTCCAGCCGCCTTCGGGCGATGCCGGGCGGTTAGCTCAGTGGTAGAGCACTACGTTGACATCGTAGGGGTCGCAAGTTCGAACCTTGCACCGCCCACCATTTCACCAGATCGACCAGACGGCGCCTCATAGCGCGCTGCTGCGGGCGGTCATGACTTCCTCCCCCGAGTTGCGATCGAGACGAACCCTGCGGCAGATAGGGTCCGCCAACCACGCAGAACCCGCCGTGGCGCCGCCGCGGACATCGAGTTCCCGGGCTCGTCGCGCCACATGGGCCCGATCGAGCCGTCAGCCGCCTTATCGCGAGCGCACGAACCGCGGCATGCTGAGGGCATCCTGGACGCTCAAATCGCTGGTCTCGGCCTGCTCGGCTTGTTCGCGCGCCTGGGCGATCTGCTGCTGGGCGTAGCTCGGTTGACGCTTGACCATCTGGGCACCGACCGGGCCGCCGGCGAACCAGGCATCGATCAGGTCCAATTCCTCGGACGTCAGGTTCAAGCCCTGGCCGCGGCAGCGCGCGACAGCAAAATTCCGGAACCGGCCGGCGAACAGATTGGCCGAGGCGCCCTGCTCGAACCAGGGATCGGCCTCGCTCACGACATCGAGAACGAAGCGCACGTCGTCCCGCCGGACCTCGAGGCCGCGGGCGGACGCCCGCTCCTGGATGTTGGTGATGGTCTGCGCGCCACTCAGATTGTTCTCGTTGATCTCCTGGGCCATCACCTCGAACAGCAGGCGATAGTCTTGCGGCGCCAGCGGCGGAGCCTGACAGGCCTCGTGAATGCGGGCGATCGAGGATTGAAGATTGGCGGGACCTTTGGCCGTCTGAGGCGCCGGAGCGGACGGCATCGTCGGCTGCCGTCGCGCAGGCGTCGGCGACGAGAGCACGGGCTCGGCCGGCGAGCGCGGTGCCCCCATCGGCGGAACGGCCGGTGCTGTGAAGGCCGGCTGCGCCTGTGGCATCGGCAGCTCGGGTACCTCGATCGCGGGAGGCGGCGGCGCGATGGCCTTGGCGGCGGGCACGACCGGCGATTCGATCTGCGGTGGCGCGGCACGACGCTCGATCGCAACGCCCGGCTGGCCATGGCGCTTCGGCTCATAGGCGAGGAAGGGCGCCTGCTCGGTCAGTCGGATGTCGTCCGGCAGATTGGCAGCCAGGAACGACCGGAACGAGCCGTAGCCCGCCCAATTCGTACCGATCGTCCGGTCATGGCCGAGCGAGCGAGTCGCCCTGTCGGCGAGCACCTCGAGCGGCACCGGCTTGTCGGCGCCGTAGACGGCTTCGGCAATCAGCTCGAGGATCTCCAGGCGCGGCAGGTCGGGCGAGGCACCGCTGGAGGCACCTGCATCAACTGCCTCGGAGCGCGTGAGCAGTCGGATGAGGTCGGCTTCCTTGACCTCACCGTCGCAGATGGCGGTGTAGGGAGAGGCTGTCTGCTCGTTGGCATAGATGATGGTGCGCCGCGCGTGAGCTCGCAGGCGATGCAGCACCGGCGTGAAATCGGCATCGCCCGACAGGATGATGAACTCGTCGAAATAGGTCTCGTGCGTCAGGAAATCCCGAACATCCATGACCATGCGGATATCGGAGGAGTTCTTGAGCTGGGCGGTCAGCGGCGGGCAGTCGATGATCTCGAATCCGGCCCTCAGGAAGTGGTGCCGGACGAACGGGAACGAGCTCATGTCCGTCGAGTTGTCGCGCGGATTGCGACGCGGAACCGGATTGCCGTAACAGCGGTTCATGACGATGCGCCGCGGAATGTCCATGGCCACGCCGCTGGTCGGCGTGATGAGCTTGCCCGTCTCGATGGCGCGCACCCAGCTCGCGGCGTCCTTCGCGAACCGCTTGGCCGCGTCCTCGTCCTTGCGCTTCAAGGCCAGATAGATGTTGTCGTAGTCGACGAACACCGCGCTGAGGCACGGCCCTCCAGACTCTCGCTTCATGGCTTCGATGCCCCCGCCGCCTTCTGTTTCGGGCGATAGTATAGATCGAAGGTCGGCCCGCAAGCGCAGGTCGGCCTCAGGCGCGAGGCAACCGAATTCCTCTTACCGGATCATATGGTTAGATGAAAATCTCGTTTGGGATGAAAGGTGGAATTCGCATCCGTCACGAGATCGCCCCGATGCGGAGCCGCATGGAGTGATTCGTTTTGTGAGACGGCGCCCCTCGCTCAGGCCTTGTTCTTCCGCTCACGAACCTCGGAGAACACCTGCCAATCCTCGGCGCCGGCCAGGCCGAGCCGTTTGCGGATGTCGGGGCTGGCGGGCCGCAGGAACGGATTGGTGGCGAGCTCCTGACCGATCGTGGTCGGGAGCGTCGGCTTGCCGGCCGCACGCAATGTCTCGACCTCCTTGGCGCGGGCCTGCAGGGCCGCGTTCTCCGGCTCGATGGTCATCGAGAAATTGGCATTGGCGAGGGTATATTCGTGGCCGCAATAGACGGAGGTCTCGGGCGGCAGGGCCGCGAGCTTGGCAAGCGATGTCCACATCATCCGCATGTCACCCTCGATGACCCGGCCGCAGCCGAGAGAGAACAGCGTGTCGCCGACGAAAGCGACCTTGGCCTCCGGCAGCCAATAGGTGATGTGGCCCAGCGTATGGCCAGGCGTATCGAGAACGCGCACCTCGAGCGCACCGAGCTTGAAGCTGTCGCCCCCTCCGACGGTCTGATCCAACCCCTTGATCTTCCCACCCTCGCCCTTGGGGCCGATCACCGTCGCCCCGAACTTTTGCTTCAGCTCGGCGATGCCATCGGTATGGTCGGCGTGGTGATGGGTGACGAGAATATGGGTCAGTTTCCAGCCGGCGCTGGCGAGCGCCGCCTCGACAGCCTTCGCCTCCGGGGCGTCGACTGACGCAACAACACCTGTCGCCGGATCTCGGACGATCACGCCGAAGTTGTCACTGAGGCAGGGAAATTGGCGAATCTCGAGGACGGACATGATAATGGCTCCTGCAATTCTGGCGGGACGGCGCCCCGTGCCGATGGGCACCGATGCGAGGTCAGGGCCGCCCGCATCGCGGCACGGCCCACCGGTTGATCTGATCGACGGCCTTAGAGATGTCGCTTCCAGAAGGCGAGCATGCGTTCCCACGCGAGCTCGCCATTCTTGCGATCGTAATAGCTCCGCTGCTCGTTCACGAAGCCATGGTCGGCCTCGTAGCGATGGAACTCGATCGACTTCCCGGCGGCCTTGGCTGCTGTCTCGAAGGCATCGACGGCCGCCGGCGTACACCAGTCGTCCCGATTGGCGAAGTGTCCCTGGAGTGGCACCTTGAGATCGGACGGCTTCGCCGCGGCCTCGGGCGGAATGCCGTAGAAACAGACTGCTGCCGCCAGCTCCGGAATGCGCGTGGCGCCGATTATGGTCACCGCGCCGCCGAGGCAGAAACCTGTAAGGCCGATCTTGGGACTCGATTTCTTGAGATGCTGGGCGGCACCGCGCACCAGCTGATCGGTCGCCTCGATGAAGTTGAGCGAGCTCATCTCGCGATTGGCCGCATCGGTGTCGTGGTAGGGAACCACCGTGCCGCCGTAGAGATCGGGCGCCAGGGCATCATAGCCGCCGAGCGCGAGCCGGTCGCACAGTCCCTTGATCTGATCCTGCAAGCCCCACCATTCCTGGATGACCACGATCCCGGGAGCGTTGGCGCTTCCCGCCTTGGCCAGATAGCCCTCGGCCGTCTTGCCATCGGGTCGTTGAAACGGAATTCGGGTACCCATGCTCTCGCTCCTGCACGTCATTCTTTGGGATCGAAGGTCTTCTATTCCTAGCCGCTCGGGATCGGATGCACCAGCTTTGAGACGCTCCGAAGGGCTGGCTCGAGCGCCAGAAGGCCGGCCTTTGGGCGCCATCGGCGGGTGTTTTGCCCTGTCCGAGCCTTCGCGATGATGTCAGAATGCCGTGAACCGCGACACGATGCGAGCCCGTGCCGATGCAGCAGGACGTCACCGAGATCACCGACTTCTACGATACCCCCGCCGGCATCATGGTGAGGCGCATCGTCAGCCGCGTGATCCGTTCGCGCTGGCCATCGGTCGCCGGTCAGTCGGTGATCGGCCTGGGATATGCGGTTCCCTATCTCAGCGCCTTTCGCGAGGAGGCACGCTCGGTGGCGGCCCTGATGCCGGCCGAGCAGGGCGTCCGCCGCTGGCCGCGCGCCATGCGAAACCGGACCGCCCTGGTCGAGGAGGACCAGCTGCCGCTCGCCGATGGCAGCGTCGACCGAGTCCTGGCCGTGCACGCCATCGAGGCGGCGAGCGACATCCGGTCTGTGCTTCGAGAGATCTGGCGCGTGCTCACACCGGAGGGCCGAGTGCTGATCGTCGTGCCCAACCGGCGCGGGCTGTGGGCGCAGAGCGACAGCACCCCGTTCGGCCATGGCCGACCCTACAGCCGGGGTCAGCTCGAGCGACTGCTCGACGGCGCCATGCTTTCGGTCGAGAGCATCGGTCATGCGCTCGCCGTGCCGCCGATCGGCCTAAGGGCCGTGCAGAGGTCGGCTTCGGGCATCGAGCGGATCGGCATCCGACTGTGGCCGGCCTTCTCGGGTGTCGTGGTCGTCGAGGCATCGAAGCGCATGGTCGGCGGCCTGGCCGTCCCCGTCCGGGGACGACGCGTGCGAATCCGGGCGTTGGCGCCGGCGGCAGCCGGTCGTGCCTCGGTTCACCCGGCCCCCGGGCGCTTGCGGCAGCGTCAGGGGCTGTGCCTCATCCGTTCCGCGTGAGGAGGAGCACCGCCTGAGTGCCGACGAAATTCTGCAGGAAGGTCGGCACGCGACCCGGCACCGGCCGCCCCGCACTGTCGAGCACGATCAGCTGCTCGACCTCCGCGCCGACCTCGCCGCAGAGCTCGAGAAAATCCCGGATCGAGCAGAGATGGATGTTCGGCGTGTCGTACCACCGGTAGGGCAGGCTGTCGGTCACCGGCATGCGGCCGAGCAACGTGAACTTCAGACGCGGCCGCCAATGCGCGAAATTCGGAAACGAGACGATGGCGTGCCGGCCGATGCGCAGCAGATTCTCGAGCACCGGTTTGGGGCCCTTCGTCGCCTGAATGGTGAGCGAGAGGACGGCATAGTCGAAGGACTTGTCGGGATAGAAGGCGAGGTCGGTATCGGCATCGCCGTGGATGACCGACAGACCGCGCGCCACGCATTCCGAGACTTCGGCCCGATCCTTCTCGATGCCGCGCCCGTCGACTTGGCGGGTCTCGGCCAGTAGTTCGAGCAGGTCACCGTCGCCGCAGCCGACGTCGAGAACCCGCGCGCCTGCTGTCACCATGCCGGCGATCAAGAGATGGTCGACGCGATGCTTGCGAGAGCCTGGTCCGGGCGTCCGGGTATCCATTAGCGGGCGGCTCCTCGATGCGGCACCTTGAGGCCCCTGAGCCGGGCACTGCTATCCAGGAAGCCCGACACCGTCGCCAGAAGCTCCGGCTCGTCGAGCAGGAAGGCATCATGTCCCTTGTCGCTCGTCACCTCGACGAAAGAGACGTTGGCGGCCACGGCATTGAGCGCCTGGACGATCTGTCGGTTCTCCCGCGTCGGATAGAGCCAGTCTGAGGTGAAGGACACCACGCAGAAGCGCGTCCGGGTCCCGGCAAAAGCATTGGCGAGCTTGCCACCATGCTCGGCCGGCAGGTCGAAATAATCCATGGCGCGCGTGATGTAGAGATAGCTGTTGGCATCGAACCGGTCGACGAAGCCATGCCCCTGATAGCGCAGGTAGCTCTCGACCTGGAAGTCGGCATCGAAGGAGAAGGTCTTGGCCTCGCGGTCCTGGAGGTTGCGCCCGAACTTCCTGTGCAGCGCCTCCTCGGAGAGATAGGTGATGTGCGCCGCCATGCGCGCAACCGCCAGGCCCTTGCGCGGGCCGATCGCCAGCGCAGCATCACTCTGCTCGTAGTAGCGCCCGCCGAACCAGTCCGGATCGGCCATGATCGCCTGCCGGCCGACCTCGTGAAAGGCGATGTTCTGCGAGGAGTGGCGCGCCGACGTCGCGATCGGCAGCGCGGCGAACACACGATCCTTGAACTTTGCCGCCCATTCCAGCACTTGCATCCCGCCCATCGATCCGCCCACGACGGCGAACAGCGTATCGATGCCGAGATGATCGACGAGCCGCGCCTGGGCACGCACCATGTCGGCAATGGTGATGACCGGGAAGTCGACACCGTAGCGGCGGCCCGTCACCGGGTTGATCCGGCTTGGTCCGGACGAGCCCATGCAGCCGCCCAGCACATTCGAGGTGATGACAAAGTACCGGTCGGTGTCGACGGGCTTACCCGGCCCGATCATGGTCGACCACCAGCCTTCGCGGCCAGTATCCGGATTGGGCGTCGCCGAGTACTGGTCGCCGGTCAGCGCGTGGCAGACGAGAACGGCATTCGATCGCTCGGCATTGAGCGTGCCGAGCGTTGTATAGGCGATCTCGAATGGCGCGAGCCGTTGCCCGCTGTCGAGGAGAAGCGGCTCGGTCTCGAAGCGGGCCGTACCGACTTGCTCATTGAGCCGGCCAATCAGCGCGGAATCGCGTATCACCCCGCGCGCCGTTCCTTCGAGCACGACGTCGCCGCCACTCCGCGTGGCGGGCTTCGCATCTGTTCCGGCGACACGATCGGCGCTCACGGTTCAGCCTTTGGGCAGTGACCAGGGATCGGCCGGTTAGACGCGAAACACCAATTTGGGTCAACCATGTTTCCTTTGCTTTTGCGCCGCCGCCCCCCTATCTCTCGGCACCGGACCCTCGACCGCATATGCTTAACAAACCTGCACGATCCGAGTTCCTCCATGTCTCGACCTGAGCCGCAGCCCGGCATCCTCGACATCGATCCCTACATTCCCGGCGAGGCAGCCGTTCCCGGCCGGGTGAAGCCGATCAAGCTCTCATCGAACGAGTCGGCGCTCGGCCCGAGCC
This sequence comes from Hyphomicrobiaceae bacterium, assembly GCA_041397825.1. Classification (GTDB taxonomy): domain Bacteria; phylum Pseudomonadota; class Alphaproteobacteria; order Rhizobiales; family Hyphomicrobiaceae; genus JANNSX01. Next base: position 284,507 of record JAWKVX010000005.1, on the reverse strand, counting down.
CGAAGGCCATCGAAGCCTTTCGGCGCGAGGCCGAGGGGCTCCACCGCTACCCGGACGGATCAGCGACGTCGTTGAGACGCGCGCTTGCCCAACATTACGGCCTCAATGCCGACCGCATCGTCTGCGGGGCGGGTTCCGACGAATTGCTGAGCCTCATCGCCCAGGTTTATCTCGGCCCCGGCACCGAGGCGATCTACACGGCGCACGGTTTCTTGGTCTACCCGATCGCCACCAAGGCGACGGGCGCCAAGCCGGTCGTCGCGCCGGAGACCAATCTCCATACCGACGTCGATGCGATCCTCGGGCTCGTGAATGACCGGACTCGGGTCGTCTGGCTCGCCAACCCGAACAACCCGACCGGAACCTACATCCCGATCGACGAGGTGCGCCGGCTGCACCGCGGCCTGCCGGGCAATGTCGTCCTGGTGCTCGACGCGGCCTACGCCGAGTTCGTCCGCCGCAACGACTACGAGGCCGGCATCGAGCTCGTGGCGACCAGCGACAACGTCGTCATGACCCGCACCTTCTCGAAGATCTACGGGCTGGCCGGAACCCGCCTCGGCTGGGCGTACTGCCCCGAGGCGATGGCCGACGCGCTCAATCGCGTGCGCGGTCCCTTCAACGTCACGAGCGGGGCGTTGGCGGCCGGTGTCGCGGCGCTGGCCGACAGGGTGCATTTCGAGGCCAATCTCGCCCACAACGATCGCTGGCTCCAGCGCTATGCGGAGGAGCTCTCGGGCTCCGGTCTGAAGCTCACTCCGAGCGTCTGCAATTTCCACCTGATCCAGTTCCCCGCGTCCGGACCGAAGACCGCAGCGGCGGCCGATGCCTATCTCAAGTCTAAGGGCATCATCCTTCGCCGCATGGACGGTTACGGGCTCAACACGGCGCTTCGCCTGACGATCGGCACGGACGACGAGAACGAAGCCACCATCGCCACGCTGAAGGCCTTCATGTCCGGCACCAGCAGGACAGACCCATGAGCACACCCCTCTTCAAGCGAGTCGCACTGATCGGCATCGGCCTGATTGGCTCGTCGCTGAGCCACGCCATGCGGCGAGGACGGCTCGCAGGCGAGATCGTCGGCCACGCAAAGAGTCCGGAGACCCGGGCCAAGGCCCTGTCGCTAGGGCTGGTCAGCCAGGCCTATGAGACCGCCGAGGAGGCCGTCGAAGGTGCCGATCTCGTCATCCTGTGCGTGCCGGTCGGCGCTTGTGGTGCCATCGCCGAGCGGATCAGCACCCGGCTCGCCCAGGATGCCATCGTCACCGACGTCGGCTCGGTCAAGGGGGCGATCGTCGGCACCGTCGGACCGCACATTCCGCCGGGCGTGCATTTCGTTCCCGGTCATCCGATCGCCGGAACCGAGCATTCCGGTCCCGAATCAGGCTTCGCCGAGCTGTTCGACGGGCGCTGGACCATCCTGACGCCACCCGAGGGCGCGGCCCCGGTGGCCGTCCAGAAGCTCAAGGCACTTTGGGAGCAATGCGGCTCGAACGTCGAGATCATGACGCCCGAGCACCACGACCTCGTGCTCGCCATCACCAGCCATGTGCCCCACCTGATCGCCTATAACATCGTCGGCACGGCCGACGATCTCGAGGCCGTCACGAAGTCCGAGGTGATCAAATTTTCGGCGGGCGGCTTCCGCGACTTCACCCGCATCGCCGCGTCCGATCCAGTCATGTGGCGCGACGTTTTTCTCAACAACAAAGACGCCGTGCTGGAGATGCTCGCGCGCTTCAACGAGGATTTGGCGCAACTACAGCGCGCGATCCGTTGGGGCGACGGTCCGGCGCTCGAGGCCTTCTTCACACGCACCAGGGCCATCCGCCGCGGCATCGTCGCCGCCGGACAGGATACGGCCGGGAGGTCGCTTTATCAGAGCCGCACCGCCCACGAGCCGCCGCTGAAAGGCTGATCAGGCACCACATGTCCGACCTCTGGGTGTTCGGCTATGGCTCGCTGATGTGGAACCCGGGCTTTCCCTATGAGGAAGCCCAGCACGCGGTGATGACCGGATACCACCGTGCACTCTGTGTCTACTCGGGCGAGTATCGTGGCACGCCAGAGCGGCCGGGCCTCGTCTTCGGGCTCGATCAGGGCGGCTCGTGCGAAGGCGTCGCCTTTCTCGTGCCGGCGCCATCGCGGCCGGCAACCCTTGCCTATCTCGCCGAGCGCGAGCTCATCACCGGCATTTATCGCCTGGTCCACCGGAACGTCGCGCTCGAGGACGGCAGCGGCCGGCAAGTATCGGCCGTTTGCTGCATCGTCGAGCGGACGCATCCGCAATATGCGGGTCGCCTTCGCCTCGCCGATCAGGCGCGGATCGTGCGTTCCAGCCGGGGCCGGCTCGGTCTCGACCTCGACTATGTGCTGTCGACCCACCGCCATCTCGTCGAGCTCGGTATCCGCGACAGGGCGCTCGACCGGCTGATCGGCCTGATCGGCACCTGCTACCATCTCCCATCTGCCGAGATGGCACCGCGCGAGCGGGCGCGACTGACGAGATTGATCGCGCTGCCGACGCCGGGGCCGGTCGGCCGCTGCAAGAAACCGCCACGGCTGCCGCCGGGCCGGCTCATGCGCCAGAGCTACCGTCGGCGTCTCGGATTGTAGGTGGGTCGCTGGTCTCGATCGGAGCTTCTCGATCGTGATCCGATGCAGCCTGTCGTCAGCGAGATCTCAGATATCGTAAAGGCTCTTTTTGCTCGTCTCTCACTGGCATCTCGGCGATCCGCCGCGCACGCGCAATATCGGCAAGGGTGATGTGGAGGTGGGCTTAGGTCAGACGCAGCGCATGGCTTGTCCACCGACTCGTCTCAAGACGAAAGTCGCACAGATCGACCGCATCTGGGCAGGGAAATCCGCGAGGCCGTCAACTGGCCCGCGAGGCAACCGGCCGGACGCGCTCGGCCTCGGCAGCGAGTGAGCCGAACAGGCCGGCACGGAGATCGAAGACAATGGTTGCGCGCAACGTCTCGCTCTGCGCCAAGCTGTGCAAGTGCACCTCGTTGGCGCCGAGCTGAGCGGCCACCTGGCGGATCTGGGCCAGATTGAGCGAGGGTGCCGCCGACTTCGTCCGGTCGATCCTCAACGCCTTGCGCCGGCCATCGGCCGTACGGCGGACCAGCACATAGGCCGCGCTCTCGACCTCGGGGCAGTCTACGAGGCGGAAGACGCCATGGACGTAACGACGACCCGACGCGCCGCGCCAGATGTGCAGACGTTGTACGGCCGGGACGGACAGCTCGCGCGGTCGGCGCGCCTTGGCGGTGGTTTCAGCCGAAGAGGTCCTGCGCATGACTGTGGCCTCGTCCGTGGTCCTATTCGTCGCTGCTGCCGTGCCGGGACGACCAAGTGGGGCATACCCGGCTGCAATCACGTGGGAGAAATAATGAGGGTTTCAAGCGGAACTAAGGCAATAACCTCTTGATAAATGGCGATACGGTGGCGGATATGCCCCGTCTGTTGCAGACAAAACACGAGCCGACCCCGCCCTCAACTGCATTTCGAGAACCCGCAAGAGGTGCAGAGCCAGCAACCTTCCTGGACGATCAGGGACGGCATGTTGCACTTCGGGCAGAACTTCCGTGGCAATGCCTGAGGCGCGGCCTGACCCCGGTCAGCCGGGTCCGGTGTCACCATCTCGACCCTTCGGCGGTCACCAGGTGACAGAACCTCCGGGGAGAGCCCGGGTTCCGGGACCAGGAATCCAATGTTTATCATATGGGTCTCGATGATTTCACCGATCGCGGCCAGAAGACTCGGCACAAAGCGTCCGCCGAGCCACTGGCCGCCGCGCGGATCGAAGACGGCCTTCAACTCCTCGACGACGAAGGAGACGTCGCCACCGCGCCGGAACACCGCACTGATCATGCGCGTCAGCGCCACCGTCCAGGCATAGTGCTCGAGGTTCTTCGAGTTGATGAAGACCTCGAAGGGCCGCCGCCGGCCCTCCTGAGTGATGTCGTTGATGGTGATGTACATGGCATGGTCGGAGTCCGGCCATTTGAGTTTGTAGGTATAACCCTCGAGCACCGGCTCGCGTTGAAGTGGCTTGGCCATGTACACGATGTCGGCATCCGCCCGTGCCGGCCTTGCCGTGATCGTGCCGGGGGACCCGGGCGGCCGATCCGACGTCGGTGCAGGCACCTGGTCCGAGGTTGGCGCCTCGTCGATCCCCTCGAGGACGGCGCCCGTCACCGGGTTGGGCCGGTAGGTCGTGCAGCCCTTGAGGCCGAGCGCATACGCTTCGAGGTAGATGCTCTCGAAATCCTCGAAGCTGATCGCGGCCGGGCAATTGATGGTCTTCGAGATCGAGGAATCGACATGGGCCTGGACGGCGGCCTGCATGGCAAGATGCGCCGATGGCGCCAGCTCGCCCGCCCTGACGAAGGCCGGCGGCAATGCCGCTTCCCGGCCCTTGAGGTGCCGGAAGAGGCGATGGGTGTAGTCCTCGACCACTTCATGCTGCGCCGTGCCGTCGGGGGCGAGGATGCGCCGGTCGTAGCGGAAATCGAACACCGGCTCTATGCCGCTCGAGACATTGCCTGCGAGCAGCGAGATCGTGCCGGTCGGAGCAATCGACGTCAGCAGGCCGTTGCGGATGCCGTGCCTGCCGATCGCTTTCCGCAGACCGGTCTCGAGGCGGACGATGCCCGGTGCCGCCAAATAGCCCTTCGCCTCGAAGAGCGGGAATGCCCCTTTCTCGCGCGCGAGCTCGACGCTCGCCTCATAGGCGGCGGCCTGGATGGCAGCCATCCACCTCTGCGCCAACGCCCGGCCGCGCTCGCTGCCATAGCCGGCTCCGAGCATGATCAGCGCATCGGCAAGGCCGGTGATGCCGAGACCGATGCGCCGCTTCCCCTTCGCCTCCTTTCGCTGGGCCTTCAACGGATAGCGGGAGACGTCGATGACATTGTCGAGGAAGCGGACGGCGACCGCCGTCAGTTCGGCAAGGCGCGCCTCGTCGAGGCTCGCATCCGCCTCGAACGGCTGACGCACCACCTGCGCGAGATTGATCGAGCCGAGGAGACAGGCGCCATAGGGTGGCAGGGGTTGCTCGCCGCAGGGGTTCGTCGCAGCGATCGTCTCGCAGTAGGCAAGGTTGTTCTGCTCGTTCACGCGGTCGATGAAAATGACGCCCGGCTCCGCATAGTCGTAGGTGGCGCGCATGATCTTCTGCCAGAGCGCCCTGGCCTTGACAGTGCGAAAGACCCTGCCCTCGAAGACGAGCGGCCAGTCGGCATCGGATCGAACGGCCGCGACGAAGGCGTCCGTCACCAGCACCGAGACATTGAAGTTCCTGAGACGCGCCGGATCAGATTTGGCCTCGATGAAGACCTCGATGTCGGGGTGGTCGCAACGCAGCGTCCCCATCATGGCTCCGCGCCGCGCGCCGGCCGACTTGATCGTCCGGCACATCGCATCCCAGACGTCCATGAAGCTGACGGGGCCCGAGGCTTCCGCGGCGACGCTCCTGACCGGCGCGCCCTTCGGGCGGAGCGTCGAGAAATCCATGCCGATGCCGCCACCTTGCTGCATCGTCAGCGCGCCGTCCTTGACGCCGTCGAAGATCGCCGCGAGGTCGTCGTCGATCCGCCCCATGACGAAGCAATTGAACAATGTCACGTCCCGCCCGGTCCCGGCGCCCGCGAGAATCCGACCTGCCGGCAAGAAGGCGAAATCGGCCATGACCGCATGGAAACGGTCCGCCCAACGTTTCGATGAGCCCTTCTCGACCTTGGCGGCTGCTTCCGCCACCCGCCGGAAGGTGTCGTCGACCGTCCGGTCGACGGGCCGGCCGGCCGCGTCGCGGAGACGGTATTTGAGATCCCAGATTTGCTCCGAGATTCCGGAAAACGTCTTGAATTCCTGAGACATGGCCTCGCCGTTTGTGCTCGGGCCGAGCTTGGCAAGAATACCTCAAGAGAATGTCTCGGTCAAGAAATGTTCTTGTTTTGTACCAGAACTCTATGAGGCATCCGAGATGCGTGGCTCAGCCGACGGCGGACGTGGACGACGCGATGGCGGCCCCTCTCCCGCCAGCCTTGCCGTCGCTGTCTCGATCTCGGTCTCGAGTCGACCTAGGAATTCCTTCCGCGGCAGTCCGGCGGGAATGGGCTCCAGCACCTCGACGACGATGGTGCCGGGATAGCGCCAGAAGGAGCGGCGCGGCCAGTAGAGGCCGGAGTTGAGCGCCATCGGGACGCAGGGGAGGCCGAGCCCGTCATAGAGCGCCATGACCCCAGGCTTGTAGTCGGGCTCCGCGCCCGGGGCGCGCCGGTTGCCCTCCGGGAAGATCAGGATCTGCCGGCCCTGATCGCGCCGGGCCTTGGCGTCCCTCAGCATCTGCTTCAAGGCGCTGCCGCGCTTGTCGCGCGCGACGAAGATCATTTCGAACTTGCGCGAGAACCAGCCGTAGAAGGGGATCTTCAACAACTCGACCTTCATCACCAGGGCCGGATCCGCGAACAGCGGCACGAGCGCGAAGGTGTCCCACGCCGACTGGTGCTTGGAGGCGACCAGCGCCGCACCTCTGGGTATCCGCTCGCGGCCACGCACCTCCATGCGGATACCGGCGATCCATCGGAGCAGCAAGAGCGATGCCCGTGCATGCGCCTTGAGGCCTGCCATGGCCCAAGCCCGTGGTCCGAACAGCAGCGGGCTGCCGATCACCAGGAACAGGGCCGTCACAATGTAGAAGGCGAGATTGAAAAGGGTTGAGCGCAGGGCAATCATCGGCTCAGAGCTTCGAGACCTTGGCGGCATCGCCGCCCAGACCCGACGCAGGATCGGTGCCCGCCAACCGCGTCCAGATGAGGCGAGCCGCTGCCGGAATGAACTTCAGGTATTCGCGAAACAGCAAGCGGGCGGTCGCCGGATGCCGCCACCACCGATCCATATGCAGCCTATCGCTCACAACGGCGTGCGGAACCAGCTCGATCTCGGGCATCGCGCGTTGCAGTTCGGCGATCGATCTCGGCATGTGGTAGCTCGAGGTGACGATGATCAGCGAGCGGAAGCCGTGCGTCTCGACCCAGGCCTCGGTCTCGCTGGCATTGCCGATCGTGTCCTGCGCCTCCCGGCCGATATCGATGCAGCAGTCATAGAGCTCGGCAGCCGCCGGTGCCTCGGCCCTCAGCGCGTCTTTCGACGTCTGCTTGTTCACACCTGAGATCAGCAGCCGCGTGCCGAACCCCCGCGAGAGCAGGCCGACGGCGACATCGATCCGGTCCTCGCCGCCGGTGAGGGCCACGATGGCATCGGCCCGCCCCGGCTCGGGGCCCGGCTCACGGGCGATGCCTTCGGCGAACAGCGCGAATCCCAGGCCGAACGCGACCAGCCCGGCCATCGTCAAGCGCGTCAGCCATGTGGCCAGTTGCTTCATCACTCCAGCCGCTCTGGTCGGTCCTCAGGCCCCGGATATGCAAAGAGAATAGCCGATTTGCGGCGTAATGCGAATCCTGGACTCCTGCCGATGCTGACCCCACCCTCGCCGCATCATTGGTCAACAAAAACGCGACGCCAGACTAGTCCCGGGCGTTCAGAATGCGAAAGACCCCGTAGCGTGAGGTCAACATGCAAAGTGCAGCAACAACGATGACGACGATGCCGAGCAAGGCATAGCCCGAGAGATCGAGCGACCCCGTGCCGACGAGGTAGCCCATCTGGGCATCCGTGACCGGGCTACCGCCCAGCAGTGGGAGAATCACGGGCATCAGGAAAAAGGATGCGGCCGCCGCCCCGGCGCCGACCAGCCCGGCCTTGATTCCGAGCGAAAGGAAATGCCGCTCGAACTCGCGGGCGATGAACCGGTCCGTGGCGCCGACGAAGTGCAGCACCTCGACGATTTCGCGATTGGAGGCCATTGCGCTTCGCGTGGCCGAGACGATGAGCAGCACAGTCGCCGTGCCGACCAGCAGCAGCACCCCCAGACCAGCGATAGCGAGAAACCGGGTCACTGTCCGGATTTGCGACTGCCACTGGTGATGGTCGTCGAGGCTGACCTTGCCGTCCGGATACTCGGCGGCGAGCGCCCGGTTGAGGGCGGCGAGGTCCGGCGGCGCCGAGGCGTCGATCTCGACGGCAATGAGCCGGGGCAGTGGCAGCTGTTTCAAAGCCTCCGACTGTCCGAGCCATGGCTCCAGCAGCTTGGCGGATTCGTCCAGCGAGAGAATATGTCGGCTGTTCAAACCCGGTAGCGTTCCGAGATAGAAGGCGACCCGGCTGACGAGCTTCTCCGTGGCCTCGACGGAATCCTCGGGTTGAATCTGCACCGTGACCTCGGTGCCGACATCCCGCATCCAGGCCGCGGCCGTCTGATTGACCAGATAGACCACGCCAGCGGTCAGGCAGGCGAGGAAGCACATGATGGCGATCACCAGCATCAGCGAGTTGCCTGTGACCGAGCCAGCCGGAACGATCGGAGCCGATGTCGTCGCCTTCTGCCCCGGCTTGGCCCGCGCCGGCACGCCCTGCTCGAAGGCATCGTCCGTGACCGGACGGACGGGCTCCTCCGGCTCGGAATCGGCCGGCCGGCTGCCACCCGTCAGGTAGGGATTGTCATACGATGCGGACATGGCCCTCGTGGAGCTCCAATCGAGGCGTCTTGAACTGCCTCATCAACTGATAGTCGTGGGTGGCGATGACCACCGATGTGCCGAGCCGGTTGAGCTCGACGAAAAGACGCAACAATCGTCGCGCCATCTGCGGGTCGACGTTGCCGGTCGGCTCGTCGGCGAGCAGGAGCTCCGGCTTGCCGATGACAGCCCGGGCAATGGCCGCGCGCTGTTTTTCGCCGCCAGACAAGATCGAGGGGTAGGCATACATGCGGTCGCCGAGCCCGACCCATTGCAGAAGGTCCGTCACGTCCTCCCGATAGTCAACCAGACGCTTGCCGATCACCCGGAGCGGCAAGGCCACGTTCTCCCATGTCGTCAGGTGATCGAGGAGTCTGAAGTCCTGGAAAACGATGCCGATGCGGCGCCTGAGCTGGGCGCGCTTCGCGGGCTCGACCCGCGAGACGTCGACCTCGAACAGATGCACGGAGCCGCTGGAGGGCGGCTGCGACATGAAGAGCATGCGCAACAGCGAGGTCTTGCCCGCACCCGAAGGGCCGGTCAGAAAGTGGAAGGAGCCCGGCCGAAGATGGAACGAGACGTCCTTCAGGATCTGCGGGCCCCGCCCATATCTCAGCCCGACATTCTCGAGGCGGATCATCCAACAAAACTCCCCAACCGCCACCCCGAGGCAGCCGTGCCGTCAATCGCCGCAGATGGGAGATTGGCCTCCCCTCCACCCGGCCTCTCGTCTACCATCCCGAATCGGGCTTGCCAGCTTTTTGAGCCTTACTCAGTCCACTTTTTGCTCTAGTATTCGGGCGAGACTTTGAGGAACCAGGTCGGGCTATGATCATTCGGTGCCCCAATTGCGGGTCGACCTACGACATCTCCAAACAGCCCCAGGCGGCCGGCCGCAAGGTCAAGTGCATGCGCTGCGCGCATGTCTGGAAGGCCGACCCCATCGACGTGGCGCCCGCCACCCCGGCCCCGCCCAAAATTCCGTCGGAGCCTGTCCTGTCGAGCGCGCCGCCACCCTCTCCCGTGGTGTCCGAACCGGCGCCCCCCCGGCCACCCCCGACGATTCGAACCGCAGAGGTTTCGGCAAGCAACGGCGCGGCCAGCTACCAGAACGGCGCCACGGCAGAGAGCGCGGCACCGTTCGGCCGGCCGAACGCTGACGTCAATGGCCGGGCCCATGTGAACGGCCTGGCACCCGACGTCGACCTCGACGACGAGGACAACTACGCGACAGCCGCGGCGCCGCCGCCCGCACCGCGCAGCTATGCGGACCCGGCGCAGGAGCCACCGCAAAGGCCGGTCCGAGGTCACCATTCCGATGCCGAGTATTTCGGTGAGCAGAGTGCGCCGCCACGACCACGCCGCAGGCCCGAGCCGCTATGGCGCGAGCCGCCCCCTGAATCCTATCGGGACGACGTCTACGGCGACTACGATCAGGGCGACTACGGTGCGGATGGTTTCGCTGCACGGCAAAGTCCGGGATTCGACAGGGAGCCGCGGGCCATGCGCGGCCGCCGGGCCGCCACGATCGTCGGCTGGGTCGCCTATCTGGCGGCCATGGGGGCATTGGCCGCCTATGCCTATGTGGGCCGCGACCAGATCGTCGCATGGCTGCCGGGTGCGGCCCCGTACTACGCGGAACTCGGCCTGCCCGTGAACCGCTACGGCCTCGTCATCAAGGATGTGAAGGCGACGTGGGGCAAGGCCGTGGACGGTCAAGCCGAGTTGACGGTCGCGGTCGCGGTCGAGAATGTGACCGACCAGGCCGTCAAGGTTCCGACCGCCGTCATCGCCTTCCGCGATGCCAATGGCGACGAGCTGTTCTATCGGGCCATGGTCGACGCCCTGCCGGGCACGCTGCAGGCCGGCAAGTCGAGCAAGTTCTCGGCGACACTGAAGGTTCCGGTCGAGGGGCCCCGTGCCATTCAGGTTCGCTTCGCGAGCAGCCGCTAGTGGCCCGTCGTGCCAAAATCAAAGTATCAATGGGCGTGACGCCAAACCAGTCATCGTCACGCCCTCACCCCACGAGCGATCCCACCCATGTCCCAGACCGACGCCACTCCCAACATCGAGGTCATCTTCAGCGCCGAGCAGATCGCCGCGCGGATCGATGAGCTGGCGCGCGACATCGCCGAGCGGAAGCTCGACAACCTGCTCGCGGTGGCGATCCTCAAAGGCAGTTTCGTCTTCGCCGCCGACCTGATCCGCGGGTTGCACCGTGCCGGCCTGTCGCCCGAGGTCGACTTCATTTCGTTGTCGAGCTACCGGGATGCGATGCGCTCCTCCGGCCAGGTGCAGATCCTGCGCGATGTCGAGACGGACGTGAAGGACCGCAACGTCCTGCTGGTCGACGACATTCTCGAATCCGGCCGCACGCTCGCCTTTGCCAAGGATCTGATGGCGGCGCGTGGCGCCCGGAAGGTGGTGACCTGCGTGCTGCTCGATAAGCCGGTCGAGAGGGCGGTCGGTGTTGCGGCCGACCATCGCGCCTTCGATTGTCCCAACGTCTTCGTCGTCGGCTACGGAATGGATCTCGCCCATCGCTTTCGCGAGCTGCCATTCGTCGGCAATCTGATCTCGCCCTAGGTCAACGACACACCGGGCCGTTCCGTCACCCGCCGTCGCCGTCCGCGGCAGGCTTCGGCAGCCGCTCGATCCTCAGCGCGGTCACCCGGTTGCGGCTCTTCCGCAGCACCTCGAAGCGATAACCGTGGAAGGTGTAGGCACGGCCAGAATCGGGAATGGTCTGGGCCTCGTGGATGACGAGGCCGGCGATCGTCGTCGCCTCGTCGTCGGGGAGGGCCCAGTCCATATGCCGATTGAGGTCGCGGATCGGCACTGAGCCGTCGACGATGACACGACCATCGGCCTGCGGCCGGATCAACGCCTCGGAGCGGTCGAACTCGTCGGAGATCTGGCCGACGATCTCCTCGAGGATGTCCTCGAGCGTCACCAGCCCCTGGACCTCGCCATACTCGTCGACGACCAGCGCTAAATGGCTGTTCCGCTTCAGGAACTGGCCAAGCTGGCTCTTCAGTGGCGTGGTATCCGGCACGAACCAGGTGGGCGTCGCGAGAGCCTCGATATCGACACCCGAGGCATCCCAACTCCGCCGGCCGAGATCGCGCAGCAAATCCTTCACATGCAGAATGCCGATGATGTTGTCCGGGTCGTTCTTCCAGACGGGCAGGCGCGTATGCGGGCTGGCGAGCGCGCTCTCCACCACCTTCTCCGGCGGATCGTCGGCCGACACCGTCTCCATCTTGAGCCGGTGCACCATGACGTCCGCCACCTCGAGCTCTTTCAGATCGAGGATGCCGCCGAGCATGTCGCGGTCGCCTTTTACGACGGTACCCTCTTTGTGGTGCAGGTCGATGGCGCCGCGGATCTCCTGATGCGCGAAGTCCTCGTCCGGAACGCCGTCGGTTCTGATGCCGAACAGGGCGAACACGCGCTGGACCATCCACTGCACCGCAGCCGTCACCGGCGACAACACGGCGACGAGCACACGCAACACCGGCGCGACAGCGAGCGAGGTGCGGTTCGGAAAGTTGATGGCGTAGGTCTTCGGCAGCACCTCGCCGAAGATGAGAATCAAAACCGTCATGGCGGCGGTGGCGATGATGACGCCAGAATCGCCGAACAGGTCGATGAGAAAGCCGGTAGCAAGTGCCGAGGCGAGGATGTTGACGAAGTTGTTGCCAAGCAGGAGCGCGCCGATGAGCCGCTCACGCCCGCCGAGCAGGACATTCACGGACTTGGCCGGCCGGCTGCCTTCCTGCTCGAGGGTATGCATGCGGGCCCGCGATGCCGCGGTTAGTGCCGTCTCGGATCCCGAGAAGAACGCGGAGATGGCGAGCAGGGCAAAGATCGCGCCGCCCGTGATCCAGGTGGTGATGTCGGTTTCCATGGAGGTATCGCTAGTTGCAGAATGACGTGAGGAAGTCCTCGATCTCGGCCCAGCTCTGCTCGCGGCTGACGAAGGCTTGGCCGATGCCGTGTGCCAGCACGAGCGTCGGCTTGCCGCGCATCACCTTCTTGTCCTGGGCCATCAGCGAGACCAGAGCCTCCGGACTGGGACGAACCTGCCCGGGGACCTCGGACACGCGGGTCGGCAGGCCGGCTCGCTCGAAATGCGCTCTTACCCGCACCGACGTGCCCGACGGTGCCAGTCCGCGACGCTCCGAGAACGCGAATGCGAGCACCATGCCGATGGCGATCGCCTCGCCATGCAGCAAGCGGTCACTGAAGCCGGCCCAGGCCTCGAGCGCGTGACCGAAGGTATGACCGAGGTTGAGCAGGGCGCGCTCGCCGGTCTCGGTCTCGTCACGGGCAACGATCTTGGCCTTGGCGCGACAGCTCGTCTCGATTGCCTGCCGGAGCGGCCCGGCGTCGCGTGCCATCACCCTCTCCTGGTGGCGCTCGAGCCATTCGAAAAAGGCTCCGTCCCCAAGCAGGCCGTATTTCGCCACCTCGGCATAGCCGGCGCGGAGCTGGCGGATGGGAAGGGTTTCCAGGACGGTTGTGTCAATGGACACCAGGATCGGCTGGTGGAAGGCCCCGACCAGATTCTTGCCGTGCCTGGAATTGATGCCGGTCTTGCCGCCGATGGACGAATCGACCTGGGCCAGCAATGTGGTCGGCACCTGCACGAAGCGGACGCCGCGCCTGAGCACGGACGCGGCAAAGCCGGCGAGGTCGCCGATGACACCACCACCGAGCGCCACGACGATGTCGTTCCGCTCGACGCCCAGCCCGAGCAGCTCGTCGACCACCCGCGCCAGCTCGGCATAGCTCTTCGACGCTTCGCCGGGCGGCACGACGACGGTCCCGAGCAGACTGTCGGCTGACAGGCTCCGAGCGACCGCCGCACCGTGCAAGGCCTCGACCGTCGCATCCGTCACCATGGCCACCCGCGCACCCGGCCATCGCTCGGCGATCATGTCCCCAAGGCGGCCAATGAGACCCGGACCGATCAAGATGTCGTAGCTCCGGCCGCCGAGCGCCACCGGCACGATCGCGGGGCCGGCTTCAGCCATCGTCATGATCGTGCTCATCTCTGCTCCGCATCTCGGCGACAGGCTCCCCCTGGAGGTGGATCACGAGCCTGTCCATGATCTCGTCGAGGATGACCTCGTGCGGGGCATCCCGGCTCTCGACGGCGATATCCGCCAGAGCATACACCGGATACCGCTCATCCATCAGTCTCTGCAGCACGGCCGCCGGGTCGCCGGACCTCAGAAGCGGACGGTTCGAGCGCCGCTTGACGCGCTCCAGCAGCACCGGCAGCTCGGCCCTGAGCCAGATCGAGATGGCCCTCTCCCTGATCAGCGTCCGTGTCCCCTCGCTCATGAACGCGCCGCCGCCTGTCGCGAGGACCTTGTTTCCGTCCTCGAGCAAGCGCGCGATCACCCGGCGCTCGCCATCGCGAAAATACTCCTCGCCATGCTCGGCGAAAATCTCTGTGATCGATTTGCCGGCCGCCTCCTCGATGGCCGTGTCGGCGTCGACAAACGGCAATTCGAGGCGGTCGGCGAGCCGCCGCCCGATCGACGACTTGCCCGCCCCCATCATGCCGATGAGGACGACGGCGCGGCCGGCCAGCAGCGAACGAACCTCGCTCGCCAGGCCACCGCTATCGGCACCCTTTGGGCTGGCACGGCTCGGAGTGGACATGGACTGGCGGAAATCCGATTTTCTGACAGGTCATAGTGGCGTCTGTTTCACATTCGAGCTCGCCTGACAACCGATGAAGCCATCGGTGCTTGCCCCCGTCCGGGCGCGACGCTAACACGGAGCGGTCACAATAGAGCCAAATTGCCCCTCGACGAAATGATCCGCGAGAGCCTTTGAATGCCAAGCCTCTTTCGATTCCTGGCGGTCCTCGGAGTGGTCGTGGGTGTGCTCTACGGGAGTCTTTTTGCTGCGTCGCTGTTTCTCGAGCCGGAACTCAGGGAAATCAGCAAGCCGGTCTATGGCGTTCGCATTCGCACCCAATAGCCGTTGGCGTCCGCGCGCGGGTCTTCTGATCTGGCCCGCGATCGCATGGGCTCTGACAGCCGGCATTCCAAGCAGTTTGGCCGCCGCTGCAGGCCATGACCTTGCCATCGAAAGCACCGAGTTGCCACCGATCGACGGCGGCACGGCCGGATCATCGGATGCGGGACCCGGCCAAGAGCCGGCACCGGCCGACGTCGACAGCTGGCTCGGTCTGCCGCTCGCAACCGTCGAGCGCGTCACGGCGACGATGCCGCGAACGCTCGACTCGCCGATGCTGGCAGCCCTCTGGCGCCAGCTCCTCAAAGGCGGCCGGGCCGGCAACCAGGCGGCACTCGCATTCCGCGCCCAGCGGCTCATCGAGGCCGGATGGGTTGCAGATGCCGCCCAACTCTTGTCCGCGACAGAGCATGCCGACCCTCTCACAGATTTGCTCGAGGCCCAGGCCAATCTGGCGATCGGCGACGGTGCCGGAGCGTGCCCGATCCTCAAACGGATTCCGACGACAGAGGCCGTCAGGCTCGGCAAGGCCCGTCGGGCTGACTATGTCGCCATGGCGGCCTACTGCGCCGCCCTCTCCCGCGACCAGACCCAGGCGGCACTCGCCGCTGAGATCATGCGCGAGACGGGAGCAGACCGGCCGATCGCGCTCGCCGTCCTCGACCAGCTGAGCGGCGGCAGCACACCGAGCCTCCCCACGGCCGGCGGCGCCGATCTCATCGATATGCGCTTCATCTCCCTCATTCGCCCGGTCGGCCCGTCGGGCCTCGGCGAGCGTCCTCAGCCGGATCTCGCCGCTGCCTATGCCGCCGACGCGACGCTCGATGCCGAGGATCATGCCGCGGCCATCGAGCAGGCCTTTGCCGCTCACCTCGTGCAGGGCCCGGCGCTGGCCGACGCCTATCGGGCGATCGAGATCGACGCCTCGCTCAAGCAGAACCCGCTGGCCCAGGATGCTGACGGCACGCTCAGGCGCGCCGTGCTCTTCCAGGCCGCCTTCGACGAGCGCGCCATGTTGCGCAAAGCCCGATACATCCGCGCCTCGCTCGACGAGATGAGCCGGGAGGGACTCGGACACCTGGCCGCCGGATTGCTCGCCGACGCCGTAACCGAGCTGCCACAGGTCGGCGAGATCGGCTGGTTCGCCCCGACCGCCGTGGAGATTCTCGTGGCGGCGGGTCGGACCGACGCGGCGGCGGAGTGGATCCGTCGCGACGCCGAGCTCGATCCGCTGGGGAACCGGCTCGGCCTCGGTCACTGGCTCTTGCTGAGCCGGATTGCCGGCTCAAGCAAGACCGAAACGGACATTCCGCGAGTCATGGGCGAGCTCGAGCGCGCGGTTCGGGCCGGCGTCTTTCCACCCGATCTCCTGCAGCGGCTCGTCACCGTGCTCGACGCCCTCGAATACGCCATCCCGATCCCCGTCTGGGACGCTGCCGGCAAGGACGGACAATCCGATCTGGGCCAGCTGCCGGAGACGGGGCTGCTGACCGAGTTGCAGGAGGCGACGAAGGCCCTGGACCGGCCCCGGGTCGTGTTGCTGACCGTGCTCGCCCTTGCCAAGGGCGGACCCGGCGGCGCACATCAGCTCGCGCTCGGTGATTCGATCCGGGCCCTGAAGCGGGTCGGCATGGAGCGTGAGGCGCGCCAGCTCGCCTTCGAAGCTCTCTATCCGGCCTGGCCACGTCGCGCTGGCGGCTGAGGCAACGCAAGAAGGGACGGCCGATGGCGAGCGCGTTGAGCGAGGCCCGACAGTTCCTCGAGATGATGAGCGCGGAACGAGGGGCGGCGGCCAACACGCTCGAGGCCTATCGCCGCGATCTGGAGCATTTCGCGACCTTCCTCGACGACGAGGGGCTGGAGCTCGCCGCCACCTCCGTCGCCGACATGCGGCGCTACCTGCAGGCGCTCGACCGCGAGGGGCTCGCCGCGACCTCGCGCGCACGCCGGCTGTCGGCCGTCCGTCAGCTGTTCAAGTTCCTGGAAGGCGAGGGGCGCATCGCCTTCAACCCGGCCGAGCGGTTGCCGGGCCCGAAGCGCGAGCGGCCGCTGCCGCGCATCCTGTCGATCGCCGAGGTCGATCGCCTGCTGGCGGCGGCCCGACGGACGGCCGAGGCCGCCATCGGTCGCGACCGATTGACGGCGCTTCGTCTGGTAGCATTGATCGAACTCCTCTATGCGACCGGCATGCGCGTCAGCGAGCTCGTATCGTTACCCCGCCGCGTACTCGATGGCGACGCACGCATGCTGACGATCAGAGGCAAGGGTGGCCGGGAGCGCTTGGTGCCGCTGTCGCAGCATGCGAAAGAGGCGCTCGCGGCCTTTCTCGAGGCGGACGGCCATGAAGCGGGGCGCACCGCCGCCTCCAAGTGGCTGTTTCCCTCGCATGGCGCTTTGGGGCACGTCACGCGCCAGCATGTCGGCCAGGAGCTCAAGGAGCTCGCCGTCGAGGCCGGCCTGGACCCGGATCGCGTCTCTCCCCACGTTCTGCGGCATGCCTTCGCCAGCCACCTTCTCGACCGAGGAGCGGACCTACGCGCCGTCCAGAAGCTACTCGGGCATGCCGACATCTCGACGACCGAAATCTACACGCATGTGCTGGAGGAACGCTTGAAACGATTGGTGAACGACCACCATCCTCTGGCAAAACATGTGACAAAACCCATATCAGGCGACGATTGACCACTGGCCTCTCGCTTGACTTGGCCAGCCGGATGGTGAACTTGCCGCTGCATCGGCTATCGGAACGAAAGCAGCACGTATGAAACTCCGGACCTATCTGGATTTCGAGAAGCCGGTGGCTGAGCTCGAGAACAAGGTCGTCGAGCTGCGCTCTCTGATCGGGCAGCAGGGCGGCGTGCCGATCGGCGACGAAATCGGCAAGCTCGAGCAAAAGGCACGAACGGCGCTGCAGGAGATCTACGGCAAGCTCACCCCCTGGCAGAAAACCAAGGTGGCTCGCCATCAGGACCGTCCGCACTTCTCCCACTATCTCGAGAAGCTGGTTACGGACTTCACGCCCCTCTCCGGCGACCGGCATTTCGCCGAGGACCCGGCCATCATCGGCGGCACCGGCTGGTTCCGCGGCAAGGCCGTGGTCGTGCTCGGCCATGAGAAAGGCTCGGACACCGAGGGCCGCGTCCGGCACAATTTCGGCATGGCCAAGCCCGAGGGATACCGGAAGGCACAGCGCCTCATGGAGATGGCCGACCGGTTCTCGCTGCCGCTCGTGACTTTCATCGATACGGCCGGGGCCTATCCCGGCGTCGAGGCCGAGGAGCGCGGCCAGGCCGAGGCGATCGCCCGCTCGACAGACCAGTGTCTCGCGCTCGGCGTGCCGATCGTGGCGGTCGTCATCGGCGAGGGTGGCTCGGGCGGTGCCGTCGCCATCGCCACGGCCAACCGCGTGCTCATGCTCGAGCACGCCATCTACACGGTGGCCTCGCCGGAGGCCGCCGCGTCGATCCTTTGGCGGAACTCGGACAAAGCCGAGGATGCGGCCAACAGCATGAAGATCACCGCCCAGGACCTCGAGCGGCTGAAGATCATAGACCGGATCATCCCGGAGCCGTTGGGCGGCGCCCATCGTGACGCCATCGCGGCCATCACCGCCACCGGAGACGCCATCGCCGAGGTGCTCGCGGAGTTCGACGGCCAGGCTCCCGAGGAGATCCGCCGTCAGCGGCACGAGAAATTCATGTCCATCGGCCGGTCGATCTGAGGCGTGCACCGACCCAGATCCGCCCCATTGGGGGCTTAGTCGTCACCATTGGAAGCGGGATCGGCCCACGGTTTTTTGTTCGGTGGCTGGTCTTCCAACCGTATCGTTAACGTAATATTAACGTTAGCGAATCGATGTTGGGGGAGTACGCGTGAGAGCGCGTTGGAAAAACATCGCACGGCTTTTGATGAGCAAGCATTTGTCCCGCGTAGGGCTTGCCGTGGCCGCGGCATGGCTGGTGGCCGGCTGCAGTCAGGTTGTCGAGACACCCCCGGCCATGAAGCCGCTCTCCCAGGAGGCCATGCACCTCTTGGGCGCCAAGGGCATGACGACCGCCGCGCCGATCTTCATCCGCATCTTCAAAGAGGAATCGGAGCTCGAGGTCTGGAAGGCCCGCGACGACGGCCATTACTATCACTTCAAGACCTACCCGATTTGCAACTGGTCGGGCGACCTCGGCCCCAAGGAGTTCGAGGGCGACAAGCAAGCGCCGGAGGGCTTCTACAAGGTCACCTCGGCGCAGATGAATCCGAACTCGAAGTATTATCTTTCCTTCAACATCGGCTTTCCGAATGCCTACGACAAGGCGCTGGGCCGGACCGGAAACTCGCTGATGGTTCATGGCGACTGCCGCTCGGCCGGTTGCTACGCCATGACCGACGCGCTGATCGAGGAGATCTATGGTCTCGCCCGCGAGGCGCTGACCGGCGGCCAGGAATATTTCTATGTCCATGCCTATCCGTTCCACATGACGGAGGCGAACATGAAGCGCCACAAGGACGACAAGTGGATACGCTTCTGGAAGCGCCTCAAGGAAGGCTACGACTATTTCGAAACCGCCCGGCAACCGCCCGAAATCGCGGTCTGCAATCGGAACTACCTGGTCAACGTCAGGTTCACGAACCAGCTCGCACACGTCGATGCCGACGGCCCATGCCCGGCCTTCGTCCGACCACCGCCGCAGATCTTCGTCGACAACGCGCAACCTGGCACGCTGGCCGCAGCGCATGTCGTGGCGACGGGACCTAAGTTGCGAAACCTGGCCGTCGAGCAATCGGAGTGGGCCGCCGCAAATCCGCCACCCTACGGATTGACCAAGACGCCGAAGCAGAGCATGAGCGTCTGGGGTTTCGGCGTGCCGGACGGGCTGGTTGACCCACCGCGCCGGGGTTCGAGCCCGCGGGACTGAGACGGCGGCCTTGCATGATGCCGGCGATCGGCATGGCTCTTGTTCTGGAGGATTGACCGGAGAGGCGGCCGGCTATGCGATTGCCCCTTACCTCGCTGTTGCTGATCTTGGGCGTCGCGAGCGCCGTCGCTATCGCCATCGATCTGCCCGCGCACTACCGGCAGGGTCTCGACGGCTGGCGCATGGGCACCGAGCGGGCGACGCTCCGTGCTCGCTACAAGCAGGGCCTGCCTCTCGCCGGCACGCCTGATCTCACGAAGCTGAAGGAGCGACTGGCCTCGGCCAAGGCATCGCTCGGCGCGCCCGTCCTGGTCCGCATCTTCAAGCGCGAGTCGGAGCTCGAGCTGTGGCTCAAGACCGGTGACCGGTTCAAATTATTCGCCACCTATCCGATCTGCCGCTGGGCCGGCGAACTCGGACCAAAGATCAGCCGTGGCGACCGGCAGGCGCCAGAGGGCTTTTATACGGTCGCCAAGCACCAGCTCAATCCGGCGAGCCGCTGGCACCGCTCGTTCAACATCGGATATCCCAATCTTCTCGACCGCCAGCATGGGCGAACGGGCGACTACATCATGGTGCACGGCGGCTGCTCGTCGGCCGGCTGCTTCGCGGTGACGAACGAGGTCGTCGACGAGATCTGGCGCATCGTCACGGCAGCACTTGGCAAGGGGCAGAAGCGTTTCCAGGTCCAGTCCTTCCCGTTCCGCATGACCGAGGCCAACCTCGCGCTCTACGAGGGCCATCGCTGGCAAGCATTCTGGCAGGACCTCAAAGCAGGCTATGACCTCTTCGAGAGGACCGGTGTGCCGCCGGCCGTCGGTGTCTGCGATGGCCGCTATACGTTTGCGGCGGGCAAAGCCGGAGGCGACGGCAGCGCCGCCATCGAGAAGGGCTGCATGTCGACCGTCGCAAGCGCCGCACAGGGGCAAGGCTAGCACCTGCGAGCGCCGATTCGGACGAGATCGTCCTTTCATGGCAGAGGTGAATTCTGCTAGACTATTCAAATGTTAGGAGTTCGTCCGCCCGTGCATGCGCTGCAGCCCAGTCGAGCGAAGCGATCGGGCCCCGTGGGAGGCTGGCAGACCGGCCTTTGGGGAGCGGTTCTCCTCGTCCTCACCGCATCGGCAGCCCCCGCGGCGGCCGTCGAGATCGTGGTGCCCCCGGCACGGACAGGCCTATCCTCCACATCAAAGCCGAACGTCGGCAAGCTCTCGGAGCGTCGTGCGGCCCTCGGCCTCGCGCGCGGGGCCCCGATCTACATCCGGATCTTCAAGGAGGAATCGGCGCTCGAGGTCTGGATGCGGCAGAACGACAGATTCGTGCTGTTCGAGACCTATCCGGTCTGCCGCTACGACGGAGAGCTCGGGCCGAAGCTCGCCGAGGGCGATCGGCAGTCGCCGGAGGGCTTTTACACGGTCTCCCCCGCGCAGCTCCGCTGGACCGGTCGCTGGTATCGCGGACTCGATCTCGCCTTTCCCAATGTCTACGACACCGACCAGGGCCGGACCGGCTCGGCGATCCTCATCCACGGCGGCTGCAGCTCCATCGGCTGCTATGCCATGACCAATCCCGTCATCGACGAGCTGTTCGAGCTGGCAACGGAAGCCTTCGATGCCGGCCAGCAGCGGATCGCCGTGCATGTTTTTCCATTCCGCATGACCGCGGCCAACATGGCGCGGCACGAGAGCGAGGCGTGGGCCGGCTTCTGGAATGGACTGCGCCCGGCCTATGACCTGTTCGAAAGCGACCGCCGTCCGCCGGTGATCGGGGTCTGTGATGGCGCCTACCGGATCGAGACCGGTGCGGCCGGCTACGATGGGAACCTGCCGGTTGCCCGGGCTTGCCAGCGTCCTCTTGCCACCGGTCGGAGCGCCACGGATGCATCGGCCGAGCCTGCGCCGAAAGGTATGGGTCCACTCCGGGCCAAGCTCGAGGAGTTCCGTAAGTTCCCACCACTCTTCGTCGACGCTTCGAGCGGCAAGTCGGCCCGCCGGAAGGGCAAGGCCACCATCAAGGGCGGTACCGTCGTCCGTTGCAGCCTGCGGCTCGCCAGCTGCCGGAAGTGGGTGGCGCTGCGACAGCGTGCCAAGCCGAAGGCCGTCCGGGCTGCAACCTCGAAGAAGCGCAAGACGGTCGCTGCCGCGCCCTGAACGGCGGACCGGCACCCATCGGCCGGCTTGTCCCCATTCCCTCGAAACGGCTACAGCTTCAGCCGCGTTCACCCCGGCCAGAGAGGCATGTTCCATGACCCCCCCTCCGCTCAAAGGTCTGAAAGTCCTGGAGCTCGCCCGCATTCTCGCCGGTCCGTGGGCTGGCCAGACGCTGGCCGATCTCGGGGCCGACGTCGTCAAGGTCGAACGGACAGGCGGCGGCGACGATACTCGCGGCTGGGGACCGCCCTTCGTCACCGATGCCGAAGGCGGCAAGCTCGATGCCGCCTATTACCATTCGTGCAATCGGAACAAACGCTCGGTCGCCATCGACTTCGAGCGGCCGGAAGGCCAGGCGATCGTCCGCAAGCTCGCCAGCGAGGCCGACGTCCTCATCGAGAATTTCAAGGTCGGCGGTCTCAAGAAGTACGGCCTCGACTACGAGAGCCTCGCCAAGCTCAATCCGCGGCTCGTCTATTGCTCGATCACGGGCTTCGGCCAGACCGGCCCCTATGCCCATCGGGCCGGCTACGATTTCATGATCCAGGGCATGGGTGGCATCATGGATCTGACGGGCACCGCCGACGGCGAGCCTATGAAGATCGGTGTCGCCTTCGCCGACATCTTCACCGGGCTCTATGCCGTGATCGGCATCCAGGCCGCACTCCGGGTGCGCGAGACGACCGGGCGCGGGCAGCATGTCGACATGGCTCTGCTCGACAGCCTCGTCGGCGTGCTCGCGAACCAGGCGTCGAATTTCCTCATCTCGGGTAAGGCGCCGACGCGCATGGGCAATGCCCATCCCAACATCGTGCCCTATCAGGTGTTCCCGACCGCCGACAGTCACATCATCATCGCCACCGGCAATGACCGGCAATGGGCCGAGGTCTGCCGCATTCTGGGCGTCGGCGCGCTTGCCGACAATCCGCGCTACAAGAGCAATGCGGATCGCGTCAGGAACCGCGACGAGCTCATGCCGATGTTGTTCGAGCAATCGATCAAGCACACGAAAGCCGAGCTTCTGGCCGCGCTCGAGCGAAGCCATGTGCCTGCCGGCCCGATCAACTCCGTTGCCGAGGTCTTCGCCGATCCACAGGTGATCGCCCGAGGTCTGCGCGTCGACCTGCCGGCCGATGGCGCGGCCTCCGGCACCGTCGCCGGCCTGCGCTCCCCGATTGTGCTGTCGGAGACGCCGACCGTCAGCGGCCACGCCGCTCCGTTGTTTGCCGCCGACACGCGTGATGTGTTGCGCTCCGTCGGCTATGGCGACGCCGAGATCGACCAGCTCGCCGGCGCCGGCGTCATCGACGTCGCGTGACGTCTCACATCGACCGCGGCACGAAACGCCAGGCCACGGCACTGACGATCAGAGCGAAGAGACCAAGCGCGGTGAACACCGAGCCGAGCCCGAAAAAGCCGAGCAGAATGCCGTAGATCATCGTCGGCAGCAGCTCGCCGATATCGAGAAAGGTCCGGTAGACACTCGTCATCTCGGGGCGCTCGCGCGGCTTCACCGCGCGGTAGAAGGGGACGGCGGCGACCGCATCGAGGCCGCTGGCGAAGATCGAGCCGATTACAAGCAGAGCCGCCGCAACCAGCGGCCAAGCCTCGCCGGCGAAGCCCGTCAGCAACAGGGCGAACCCCATCAGCAGGAAGCACAGAGCGGCAACCGGTCGGATGCCGATCCGCTCTCCGAGGCGCCCCCAGGGATAGGCCGTCACGAGACTGACATTCAGTGCCGCAACGAGCAGACCACTGGTCGTCGCCGGTTGCCCGGTCGAGACCATGAGAACCGGACCGTAGATGAAGACCGTCGTCCAGAAGGAAGAGCGGGTGAAGGCAATCAGCCAGGCGAGGCGCAAGCGTGGCTGACGGATGAACCGCGGCACGTTCTCGAGCAGGTTCGACGGCTGCATCCTCGCCGGCGAGATCGCCTCGTGATCCGACATGCGGAAGTACCAGAACACCGCGATCAGGAGGACGACCCAGGAGCCGGCCCATAGAAAGGTCGCGCCCGGAGAAACATTCTCGTAGAGCCAGATGCCGATATAGGGCGCGAGCGTCCAGCTCACCGTCGACAGCGACAGCCGGACGGCATCGTTGCGGACCAGGTCCTCCTTGCGGATGAAATCCATGATGTAGAGGCTGATCGCGATGTTGAGGCAGGCC
The DNA here is from genome assembly GCA_041397825.1 of Hyphomicrobiaceae bacterium. GTDB lineage: Bacteria > Pseudomonadota > Alphaproteobacteria > Rhizobiales > Hyphomicrobiaceae > JANNSX01. The sequence goes on along the minus strand of JAWKVX010000005.1, from coordinate 260,696 downwards.
GTCGCGAAGGTGCGAGCCATCATGCCGAGCGCCTGGCCGGCGATCGTGTAGCTGTAGAGGAAGAGAAAGCAGGCGATGAGGCTCGTGGCTCCGAGCGTGTAGACCCATTTGCGGGTGAGGAGCCGGATCAGGACCGGAAGCATCAGACTGGTCAACAGCCCGAACACGGCGACACCGGTGTAGAGGAAGCTCAGCGTCTGGTTGTCCTGGAACAGATGATAGGCCTGGAGCGGAACGACGGAGAGGATCGAGGCCCGCGCCATCGCCTCGATGAAGAATAAAATGGCGAAGACGCCGATGCCCGGCCGGTTGGATGCTGAGAGCCAAAGCGGGTACCGGCGCAGTGTGCTCATGTGCGAGAGCGACTCGTTTGTTGCAGGACGAGATTAGCTACGATCAACGGCCGGACGCCAAGGCCCTTTCGCGCATGGCACCTGGCCGCCTCCGGCCATTGACGGCCCCTAAGTTTCGAAGTCCCGGCGCATCAGGATGCGCGTTTCCGATCGCCGCTCGACCTCGACAAAGCCGGCTCGCCGGAACGCCGAGGCGATGCCGACGAAGCCCTCGCCCCACATGAGTTTGCGTCTGGGTTCGATCGGACAAGCATCGACGCGCTTGGCGCCGTGCCTCCGCGCGTGCGTCACGGCCGCCTCGATGAGCGATCGCATGAGTCCGCCTTGCCGATGCTCCGAGGCGATATAGAAGCAGGTGATCGCCCAGTCGCCGGCCGTAACTGGATCCGTCGGCGCCGCGACGCGAGAGGTATTGAGGCGCGGCGTTGCGGTTCGCGGCGCGATGGCGCACCAGCCGACCGGTCGCCCGCCCTGATAGGCCAATAGTCCCGGCACCTCGCCTGCCGCGACGACAGCCCGAAATTGCCGCTTCCGGCCCGGCTTTCCCAGTCTGTCCCACTCCGGCTTCCTGATCCGCCACCACAGACACCAGCAGCCGGAGTTGCCGCCACGCTCGGGTCCGAAGAGCTGCTCCAGGTCATCCCACCGATCAGGGGTGAGCGGCTCGAAGGTGAGCGCTGCCGTCGTCATGCCGCAAACCGGGCCGGCCCGTAAGGCGCAAGCAGAGGATCGCGGCGCGCCCCCGTCAGCTCCGCCGCCGCCATCAGGCCAAGGGCCGGCGCAAGCGTCATGCCCGAATGCGTCACGGCGACATAGAGGCCCTCCACCTGTGGCAGAAAACCGACGGCAGGGAAGCCGTCGGCCGGGGTCGGCCGCTGCTCCATGGTCGTATGCGCGAGCCGCGCGGGCTCGGGAAGATCCAGCGTCTCGTTCAGTCGGCGGATCAGACGCTGCGCCGCCTTTGCAGGCGTTCCGATAACCGTGCCGACGAAGTCGAAGCCCGCGACCAAGCGGCCCTCGACCGTCTGGCGAACGTGGAAGTCGGGGGCGACGATGATGGTGCGCAACGCCGCCGGCATGGGCTCGGTGTGGACGAGCAGTCCCTCGGGTGCCGTCAGCGGCAGGCCGATGCCGAGAGGGGCGAGCAGCTCAGGAGCGGCAACACCGGATGCAACGACCACGTGGTCGGCCGGGATCGTGCCCTCGCCTGTGACGACGCCGGAGACGCTCCGGCCCTTGGTGTCGATGGCGGTGACGGACGTCGCCGCATGATAGGTCGCGCCGAGCTCAACGGCGGCCTGGCGAAACATCTGCGCCGCCGGCACCGGCTCGACCATGCCTTCATCCTCGCAGAAGGCGGCCTCTTCCGGGATCTCCGTGAGGCGCGGCTCCCGTGTGGCGATCTCCTGGCGTCGGATCAGCCGGATGCGGTAGCCCCAGTCGCGATGTTGGGCGACGTATCGGTCGAGGTCGGGCAACGGCATGTCGTACGTCAGGCTTCCGGTCCAGCGCAGCGGCAGGTCTCGCCAGAGAGTGCCGAGGCGTCGCCACTCCTCGATCGACCGCATGCGAAGTCGGAAATACGGCTCGGGGTTGCCCCAGCTCGCATTGATCCAGGCGAGCGAGCCCTGGGTGGCGAGACCGCCGTCGGGCCCTGCGTCGATGATGACGGGCGGCGTGCCCGCCTTGGCCAGGCCGTAGGCGATCGAGGCGCCGATGATGCCGGCGCCGATGACGACAGGTTGCTTTGGTTTGCTCATCGAGGCATCAAAGCACCGACCGGATCAGCAATAAAGGGCCGAAGGCCCGTTCTCGACAAGGCAAATGGCCGCCATGTCCATCGACCGTCTCTATCACGATCCGGAACTTGCCGAGCTCTACGATCTCGACAACGGCTGGGGCGAGGACCTCGACTATTGTCTCGCGCTCGGTGACCGGGTGAGCTCCGTGCTCGATCTCGGCTGCGGCACGGGACGGCTCATCGCCGAGCTGGCCAGACATCGCGTTGCGGTCGGCGTCGATCCGGCGGAGGCCATGCTGGCGGTTGCGCGGCGGCGGCCCGGCGGCGACCGCGCCACCTGGATCACGGGTGACGCCCGAACCGTCCGCCTCGGCCAGACTTTCGACCTCGTCGTGATGACCGGGCACGCCTTTCAGACCCTGCTGACAGGAGACGACCAGCTTGCGGCGCTCCGGACGATTGCCGGACATCTCGCGCCCGAGGGTCGCTTCATCGTCGACACACGCAATCCGCTCCTCGAGGAATGGCGCGCGTGGACGCCAGAGCGATCCCGTCGCACGCTCTCGCACCCGCGTCTCGGCCCGCTGGAGGCCTGGAATGACGTGCGCCGCGACCCGGTGACCGGCAACATCACCTATGAGACGCACTATCGCGTCATCGGCAGTGGGCGGACGATCTCCGGGACCAACTCGGAGCTGCGGTTCACGGATCGCGACGGACTCGCCGACCTGATCTCTGCCGCCGGCCTCGCCGTGGAGGCCTGGCTCGGCGATTGGATGGGCGGCCCTTGCACGCCGCAATCGCCCGAGATCATCCCCTATGGCGGCCTCGCGACCTAGCACTTGCTGAAAATCGGATCGAAGATCGGCTCCGGCAGGCCCGGACCATCGACCTCGACCGCGAACAGCGCTCCGTCCAGTGGCGTTGGTGTCGCCGGGGCCTCGGCGGTCGTGATGAAGAGCGTCGTCATGTCCCGGCCACCGAGGCAGCAGCTGGTGACGTTGGCCGTCGGCAGCGGGATGACGAGATCGACCGTGCCGTCCGGGAGGAAACGTGTCACCCGGCTGCCCCGATAGTGGGCGACCCAGAGGCGCCCGGCTGCATCGGTCGCAAGCCCGTCCGGTTGCCCCGGATCGATGCTCGCGAACCGCCGGCACGACCTGAGCCGGCCCGTATCGCGCTCGATGGAATAGGCGAGCACCCGCTTGCCGACCGTGTCACTGAAATAGAGCGTGTTGCCGTCCGGACTGATCGCCGGACCATTGGCGCACGGAAAGCCGCTGTCGGCGAGCCGATAGCGGCCATCCCGCTCGACCGAGTAGAGGACGCCCTTCGGCTCGTTCTCGTCCTTCTCGTAGGTGCCAATCCAGAGTCGGCCATCGCGGTCGATCTTGGAGTCGTTGTAGACGACCTCCTCGCGCTGGTCGTTGGGATCGGCAAACGGGGTCATGCGTGCCGTCTTGGGGTCGAAGAGTACCAGACCCTGGTCGACGGCGAGCATCAGTCGCCCGCCGGCCGCAAAGGTCAGAGAGCCGAGCGTTCGGGTGCCGGGAATGCGCCAGCTCTCGGGCTCGCCACGACCGCCCCGCATGCGATGGATCGTCGGATCGAGCAAATCGATCCAGTAGAGCGTCTGCTCCTCCGGATGCCAGAGCACGCTCTCTCCCAACCGGTCCCGTGTCGGCGCGACGACGCTCGGGACGGCCGCGTTCTGCTGCACCATGTCGAATTTGCCTTTGCTCGCCGTGATCCAACTCATCACATTCAGCACATCGCCATCGCCGGAGGCAACCGCCATGCCGGGCGAACGAGAAGAGCCGGCGATGGTCTCGCCGGCTCCTCCGATCCTGTCGCTTGGCAGTGGTCCTAGTGGCAGCTCGATCCACCGTAGGAACCCGAGTAGCCGTAGGTGTAGCGGCGCTTTTTCCGCTTCTTCTTGTAGGTCTTCTGGATCGGCTGATCCTCGACGAAGGCGGAGAGCGGCAGCGCGCTGACGCCCGTCTCGTCGATCTTGACGACGACGTAGCTCTTGCCGTCGCCACCGGTCACGATCTGGCCGACCTCGAAATTCTGCTCCGGAGCGGCCGGCGTCTCGGTTGTCGCCGTCTCGTCCGCAGGGGTCTCCGCGGCCGGCGCCTCCGGCTCGACGACGGCCGGCGCATCTTCCTCGGGCGCCACGTCGGCGACGACGAGCTTCTTTGCCGGAGCATTGACGACGACCTTGGTCTTCTTCGGCGCCGGCGCGATCACCGGATCGGCGACGACGATCTTCTTCTTCGGCTTGGGCTCGACAATGACCTGACGCTTCACGCCACCGGTGCTGCCCAAGCCGCTGCCGCCACCGCCGCCGTTGTCATTGCGGTCGCTCTTGCCCACGACGATCTGCTGAGTCTTCGTATTGCCTTCGTCATCGCGCGGCGCCTTGGTCCTGACGCTCTTGATGGTGATCGGCGTTTGGCCCTTCTTGTCACGAAGAACCTGGATCTTATTCTTGATCTTGTTGCGAAGCTCGATCGCGCCCGTGTCGGACTTGCCGAGGAATGATTGTGCCGAGGCGCTGTCGATCGCCGCAGTCGATGCGGCGAGGATCACCAGGCCCGACAAGGCGAGACCGGTGCGCGACAGCAATGTGCATGCTCTGCCTTTGGTTGTGATCATGACGTCATCTCCCCTGTTCGTATCGGCCACTCCGGGCCGTCCTCTCCAACTGACGTGCCGTACGAGGCGGCCGGCCCCTCGGCATCGTGTGATGTCTGCTCTTCTGATCGGGCCGCTCGCCTGGGTCGGCTTGCATGAGCGTTGATATGTGCCGCAATCTCGAAGCTGCAAGAGCATCTGGACGTCACAATGCGAAACATTCCCCGTCTTGTCTGTTCCCTGGGTAACAAGCACGAAGGCACCATCGGCATATGTGTCGAAGGCTTCATCGGACAGGCCTGTGCTCACGCGAGGATTCGTCATGTCTAATCGCGAAAACACGCAACACTGTCCTCGACCTTGGTCTTCTTGGCTGACGATCACGGTGCTGCTGGTGATGCAGTTCGCTGTACAGATCGGCACGCTCCGAGCCGATGAGCCATCACCCATTCTTCGCCTCGACACCGGCGGTCACATGGGACTCGTCCGCAACGTCATCTTCTCACCCGACGGCACGCGGCTGATCTCGGCCGGTGACGACAAGGCGATACGCATCTGGAAACTGGCCGACGGTCAGACCGAGCGCACGATCCTCGGCGAGATCGGCGAAGGCGAAGACGGAAAGATTCTGGCGATGGCGCTCTCACCCGATGGCACGACGCTCGCAGTCGGCGGCAGACTTCGTGGTGCTCAGGGCGGGGAAGCAGCGATTCGCATCATCGATCTCGCCTCGGGCGAGGTCATGCATCTGCTTGAGGGTCACGACGAGGGGATTCTCTCGCTCGCCTTCTCACCCGACGGCACACTCCTCGCCTCGGGCAGCATGGACGACACCGCCATTCTCTGGTCGGTCTCCGACTATCACCTGGTCCGGCGCGTCGCCGGGCACCAGGGCGACGTCAATGCCGTGCGCTTCACCCTGGACGGCAAGCGTCTGGTGACCGCCAGCGACGACACCGTGCTCGGTCTCTGGGATCTGAAGGACGGACATCTCGTCTCCGAGCTCGGTGGCCACAGCGACGTCGTGGTCGGGCTCGCCATCTCGCCGGTCGATGGCACGATCGCCTCGGGCGCCCTCGACAAGACGATCCGGCTTTGGAATCCCGATACCGGCGCACCCATCAAGGTCTTCGACCAACGCCCGAGCTCGGCCACGAGCCTGGCCTTCAGCCCGGACGGACGGCTTTTGCTGGCGGCGGCCGACCATGCGCCCTTCGAGCAGGACGTCTACGACGTCGTGCAAGGCCGCCGCTTACTCACCTATCGCGGCCATGACGGCCTGACCCATGCCGTCGCCTTCAGCCCCGATGGTGAGAGTGCCGTCAGTGCCGGCGGCTCGAACAACGAGGTCCATTTGTGGTCGCCGAAGACCGCAAAGGTCCAAAAGATTCTGGCGGGCACCGGTAGGGCCGTATGGACCGTCGGCATCTCGGCCGATGGAGAGCGTATCGCCTGGGGTCATACCGACAAAACCCACGCCATCAATCGCCATGGCCCGCTCGAGCTTGCCCTGCGCCTGCCCGGCAGCACGCGCGCGCCCACCGACCCGACCCCGCTGGCCAAGTCCAAGAGCAAGTTCCTCACGGCGAAGACCGAGGATGGGGCTCTCAAGCTCGTTCGCAAAGGCGGCGGCGATTGGGGCTACTTCGCGGTTCTCGAGCTCCACGACGGCGAGAAGCTGCGCGCTGTCATGGAGCGTGACGAGAACGACGGCTATGGCCACGACTCATTCACCTTGCTCGGCCCCAACAAGATCGCGAGCGGCGCCGGCCATGGCTGGCTGACACTTTACGAGACCGACAGCCGCCGCATCGGCGAGCTGATCGGTCACACGAGCAATATCTGGTCCGTCGCGGGCACTGCCGACGGGCGGCGGCTCGTCTCGGGTGGCGACGACCAGACGATCCGGCTCTGGAACGCCGAGACGCTGGAGCCGATCCTAACCTTCTTCCGTGGCCGTGACGGCGAGTGGGTCATGTGGACTCCCGAGGGCTACTACGCGGCGTCTCCCAACGGCGATGGCATCGTCGGCTGGCACATAAACCAGGGCCCGGACAAGTCGGCGCGCTTCGTGACGGCCGCCCAGCTGAAACGCCATTTCTACCGTCCCGACATTCTCCAGCAAGCGGTCGCGCTCGGCAGCGCCCGGCGCGCCGTCGCGTCGGCGAAGGGAACAACATTCACGTTGGATGAGCTCCTCCGACGCCGTCCGCCCGAATTGGCACTGGCCGACGGGATCGATGGCCAGACCGTCGATCGGAGCCCGCTCCGCCTCATGTTGCACATCGAGGCCAACGACGACCCCGTCGAGCGCTACGCGGTGACCGTCAACGGCCGCCAGGTGATCGCCATCGATACGCCGCTCGACGGCGCCGGTCCTCATGACCTCGAACTCGAGGTTCCCCTTGCCGCCGGCTCGAACGGCATCGCGGTCGTCGTGGAGAATGCCGTCGGGCGCTCCGAGCGGACGCTATCCGTCAGCTACGCCGGCAGCGAGGATCTCGAGCGCCGCGAGACCCTGTACATCGTCGCGATCGGCGTCGACGACTATCCGAAGCTCGGGCAAAACCTTTCGCTCGCCGGAGCCGACGCCGAATCGATCGCCCGGCGGATTGCCGAGACCGCCGGACCCTTCCATCGCCGGATCGTGACGACCGTACTGGCCAAAGGCGAGGCCCTGTCGCCGACAGCCGCCAATATCGACAACGCTCTCGCCTCTCTCAAGGCCGCCGGACCCCGCGATACCGTCGTCGTCTTCCTGGCCGGTCACGGTGTCAATGACGGGCCCAACTATCTGTTTCTGCCGACCGATGCGGCGCTCGACGGCACGGCCTGGCGAATGTCCAGCGTCGTCAGATGGCAGCGGCTGCAGGAGATGCTGCAATCGACGCGCGGCCGGCGGATCATGCTGGTCGACACCTGCCATGCCGGCAATGCCTTCAATGCGCGTCTGGTCAAGGATGCCGCCGACGCCTCGATCGTCGTGCTCGCGGCGACCGATGCCGATACGCTCGCCGAGGAGCGGAGCGATCTCGGGCATGGTGTCTTCACCTATGCCATGCTCCAGGGGCTGGCCGGCAAGGCCGACCTCACTGCCGACAATCGCATCCGCACGGGTGAGCTCGCGACCTTCGTCGGCCGCGAGGTCGAGCGCCTGACCAAGGGCCAGCAGAGGCCCGAAGCCCATGTCTCGAAACTGGCAGACTTCGTGCTAGCTAGGCGGCCGTCGGCCGAGTAGGCGGCGCGCCCCGTACCCAATTGGGTCGGGGGGCTCCGCTCAAAAGTCCGTCGGTTGGCCCCCCTCCCGGACGCGGCGCTCGACGAAGGCGTCGATTTCTTCGGCGATGGCCGGATCGAGCGGCGGCTCCTGGTACTCGGACAGCGCCTGCTTCCAGAGCGCATTCGCCCTTTGCCAAGCCTGGGGAGAACCCGCCGCCTGCCACTGCTGGAAATTCCGCCAGTCGGAGATGAGCGGCTGGTAGAAGGCGCTGGAGTAACGTTCCAGCGTTTGCTTGGCACCGAAGAAATGGCCGCCTGGCCCCACTTCCTTGACCGTGGCGACGCCGAGGGCGTCCTCGCTCATGTCAAGGGGCGTCAAGAACTCGGCGACCATCTGGATGAGATCGATATCGAGCGCGAACTTCTCGAAAGACCCGACGAGACCGCCTTCCATCCAGCCGGCGGAGTGGACGATCATGTTGCCACCGCCCATGATCGCCCCCCAGAGTGAGAACACGCTCTCGTAGGCGGCTTGCGCGTCGACCATGTTGGCGGCATTGGTCGAAGAGGTCCGGTAAGGCAGCTTGTAGCGTCGGGCAAGCTGGCCGCCGACGATGGCCGCCTTCATGTACTCCGGCGTGCCGAAGGCTGGCGCTCCCGATTTCATGTCGACGTTCGAGGTGAAGCCGCCATAGATGAACTTGGCGCCGGGCCGAGTGAACTGGCTGAGGACCAGCCCGGCGAGTGCCTCGGCATTCTGCTCGACGAGAGCGCCCGCCATGGTCACGGGCGCCATCGCACCTGCGAGCGTGAAGGGCGTGACGCAACAGATCTGACCGTGCCGTGCGAGCTCGATGATGCCCATGGCCATCGGCCCGTCGAGCTTCAGGGGCGAGTTCGTGTTGATGACGGTCATGACGACCGGCGTGTCGTCGAGCTTCTCCTTAGGCACGCCGCAGGCGATGCGCGCGATCTCCATGCCGTCGAACAGCCGTTCGCGGCCGGTCGAGGAGACGAAATACACCTTGTCGGAGAGTTTCGCCTTGGCGCGCGCGACATGGAGATGACGTACCGACGCATGGATGTCGAGGGCGTCTGTCGAGCCGCCACCCGACATGTGAATGATGTTGAAGAACTGACTCAACCGGATGAAGTTGCAGGAATCCTCGAACGTACCAGGGCGCCGGCCGCGATCCATATCGGAGCAATTGGGCGGTCCGCCGACCGGCCCGAAGACGATCCAGTTGCCGCCGAAACGGACGGAATGGGCGGGGTTGCGCGCGTTGAGCACGAACTCGGAGGGGGCACGCTTCAGAGCCTCCTCGACGATCTCGCGGCCAATCCGGACGCGCTCGCCATCGACGTTGGCACCAGCCCGCCGATAGATCTCGAGCGCCTCCGGATTGAGGATCACCTCCATGCCGATCTCCTCGAGCAGCCGCATCGAGGCGTCGTGGATGGATTCGATCTGATCGTCCGACACGAATTTGATGGGGTCGAGTGTAAGGCGCGGTTGCTGAAATGGCTTCTGCTGGATGCTGGCCTCGGATGCTCCGGTTCGCCGACGGCCTTCTCGCCTGCGCTCGCGTCCGGTATCCTCGACGGCTGTCATGCAATTCTCCTCGCGGACCTGGCCGCTCTTCTTGCCGATCCTAGACGTGGCTCGCCGAGTGGGGAAGGCTTTCCCGACCGTTGCAATCCGGGCATGACACGTCGGATTTCACTGGAACCGCGGAAAAGCCATGGCCGCCAAGTCTCGGATCGTCCTTCTCAACGGTGTCGGCAGCGCAGGCAAGTCGTCCATCGCCAAAGCGCTACAGACGATGACCCGATCGCCGTTTCTTCACGTAGCCATGGATGTCTTTCTGGAGATGCTTCCGGAGGCCTATCAGAACCATCCGGAGAGCTTCCGATACGAGGCGCGGCTAGAGGACGGAAAGCCGTCCATTGCCATTCACCACGGCCCCATCGGCGGCCGGTTGATGGCCGGCCTGCGCGCGGCCGTGGCAGGTCTCGCCACCGAAGGCAACAATCTGATCGTCGATGACGTGATCTTCGGCGACGACGGATCTGTCGCGGACTATCGGATCCGGCTCGCGGGTCACGACCTCATGCTGGTCGGCGTCCATGCCCCGCTCGCGGTGCTGGACGCTCGCGAGAAGGCCCGTGGTGACCGCCAGATCGGGCTCGCGCGCTGGCAATTCCCTCGCGTTCACTCCGGCCTCACCTACGATCTCGAGGTCGATACCGCGAGGAACTCACCGGAAACCTGCGCTCGGCGTATTAGGGATCGCTTCGATCTCTAAGCGGCTCGGCTTGCCTCGACGGCCTCCGAACCGCTAACAGGAGACCCCGATACCCCGGCCCCGGAACCCGACATGCCCGCCTCCGCGCTGATGAACGTCATGACCGCTGCCGCCCGCAAGGCCGGCAAGAGCCTCACCCGCGATTTCAACGAGGTGGAGCATCTGCAGGTCTCGATCAAGGGACCGGCGAACTTCGTCTCGGCGGCCGACCACCGGGCCGAGGAGATCGTCTTCAACGAGCTCAGCAAGGCACGCCCCGGCTACGGCTTCCTGATGGAGGAGCGGGGCGAGGTCCAGGGCGGCGACAAGAGCCACCGCTGGATCGTCGACCCCCTCGACGGCACGACCAATTTCCTGCACTCGATCCCGATCTTCGCTGTCTCGATCGGCCTCGAGCGGGACGGCGAGCTGGTTGCCGGGCTCGTCTACAATCCCATCATGGACGAGTTGTATACGGCAGAGAAAGGCAAAGGCGCCTTCTTGAACGATCGTCGCCTCAGGGTCGCCAATCGCCGAAAGCTCGAGGACTGCGTTATCGCGACGGGCATCCCCTACCATCGCGGCGAGCATGACACGTTCATCGCGGAGCTCGGCGCCGTCATGCCCCGGACAGCCGGCATCAGGCGCTGCGGCGCTGCCGCCATCGATCTGGCCTGGGTGGCTTCTGGACGCTTCGACGGCTTCTGGGAGCGCAGACTTTCAGCCTGGGACGTGGCGGCCGGAGCGCTCCTGGTCCGGGAGGCCGGCGGCTACGTCACCGACGCGGCGGGTGGTCAGAACTTCCTCGACTCCGGGGACATCGTCGCCGGCAATCCGACGATCCACAAAGCGCTTCTGGCCCTGATCCGCTGAAGCGCCACAGGCTTGCCCGAAAGTCGGGCAAGAAACGCATTGTTTGTCCTCGCGGGGGACCTGCGCTAGCTTTGTGGTCGGGCCGAGCCAATCAGGGATCGCGGCGAGCCGGCAGTGTTTCAGGGGTAAGTGACGACGATGGCGAAGCGCGAGGCTCAGGACGCAGACGCGGCACTCCAGTCCTCGTTCTCGCGGCCCCAGTTCCATCTCCTGACGATGCTGATTTTTCTGACGCTGATGGGGTTCCTGGTCGCCATTCTCTCCGACCTGATCCTGACCGCCCTCAAGGCCAACACCTTCCTCAACTCCGTCATCATCGCCGTGCTGGCGATCGGCATCGTCAATGCCTTTCGCCAGGTGCTGGCGCTCTATCCTGAGATCCGCTGGGTCAACAGCCTGCGCATCTCGGACCCGGGCCTCGCCGTCGAGCGGCAGCCGACCTTGCTGGCGCCAATGGCCAACATGCTGCGCGACCGGCGCGGCGTGCTGTCGCTCTCGCCGCTGTCGATGCGCACGATCGTCGACAGTGTCGGTGCCCGGCTCGACGAGCGTCGCGACACGTCGCGCTACCTCGTCGGGCTGCTGATCTTCCTCGGCTTGCTCGGCACTTTCTTCGGCCTGCTGGAGACGATCCGCTCGGTCGGACAGACCATCAGCGCGCTGGACGTCTCATCCTCCGACAGCCTGAATGTCTTCCAGGAGCTGAAATCCGGACTCGAGGCGCCGCTCAAGGGCATGGGCACGGCCTTCTCCTCCTCGCTCTTCGGCCTGTCGGGATCGATGATCCTCGGCTTTCTCGATCTGCAATCGAGCCAGGCGCAGAACCGGTTCTACAACGACCTCGAGGAATGGCTGTCCGGAATCACGGATTTGACTCCGGGCACCGGCGGCAGCGACCAGACCTCGCAATTCCGCTTTGCGCTCGTTGAGCTACAGCGCTCGATCGCGGAGCTCGGCGCCAATTTCCGCAATGGTCAGGCTCATGCCGGCCAGCCCGCCAACGAGGAGGCCGTCAAGGAGCTTGCCGGCGGCATCGAGAAGCTCGTCAAACAAATGCGGGCGGAGCAGAAGGTCGTTCGCGAATGGGTCGACGAGCAGGCCGCCCAGCAGAACGAACTGATGGTCGTGCTGCGCGATCTCTCGAACTCGATCCAGCCGAGGAGATAGGCGATGGCGCTGGCGCGCGGACGCCGCGGCGGATCGGTGCAGGACTTCTGGCCGGGCTACGTCGACATCCTCTCGACGCTTCTCCTGGTCGTCACCTTCCTGATGTCGCTCTTCATGATCACGCAGTTCTTCGTCAGCCAGGAGAGCTCCGGCAAGGACGTGGCGTTGAAGCGGCTGACGGCACAGATCGCTCAGTTGACCGAGCTCCTGGCGCTCGAGCGCACCAACAAACAGGCCTCCGAGGACGAGCTCGCGGCCTTGAGCGCCAGCCTCGCCCAGACCGAGGCGGAAAAGAAGAAGCTTTCCGAGCTCATCGCCCTCGGCGACGAGAAGGCCGGCGCCGCCCAGTCGCGCGCCGCCGTGCTCGAGACCGACCTCGAGACGCAGAAGGAGATTTCCGAGGAGGCGCTGGCCCGGGTCAATCTGCTGAACCAGCAATTGCTCGCGCTCCGCCGGCAGATCGCCGCGCTCGAGGCGGCACTCGACGCCGCCGAGGCCAAGGACAAGGAGAGCCAGACCCGGATTGCCGATCTCGGCCAGCGCCTCAACGTGGCCCTGGCGAAGAAGGTACAGGAGTTGTCGCAATACCGCTCCGAGTTCTTCGGCAAGCTGCGGCAGGCCCTTGCGAACCGGCAGGATGTCCGGGTCGTCGGCGACCGCTTTGTCTTTCAGGCGGAAGTGCTGTTTCCCTCCGGCTCGGATGTGATCAACCCGGAAGGGCTGGCCACGCTCGATTCACTCGCCCAGGCGCTGAACGAGCTCGAGGGCAAGATCCCGAAGGAGGTCAACTGGGTGCTGCGCGTCGACGGCCATACCGACCGCCGCCCGATCTCGACGCCGATCTTCCGGTCCAACTGGGAGCTATCCAGTGCCCGCGCCATCGCCGTCGTCAAGTTCCTGATCTCGCGCGGCATTCCCGCCAACCGACTGGTCGCCGCAGGCTTCGGCGAGAACCAGCCGATCGAGCCCGGCGAGAGCGAGGACGCCTTCGCCAAGAACCGCCGCATCGAGCTGAAGCTCACGGAGCGCTAGGGCGTTCCGTTGCTCGTTGAATTCCTCCAACGCCCTAGCGTCTTGTTTGGCCGTGCTTCTCATCGGAAAACCGCTTCGCACTATTCCTGAGGCACGCTAAGCCGCGAACTGCAGTCCGGCCAGCCGACTGTAGAGACCGCCCCTGGCAATCAGCTCCGGGTGCTTGCCCTCCTCGACGAGCCGCCCCTGGTCGAGAACCAGAATGCGATCCGCTTTCTGGACGGTTGCCAGCCGATGGGCGATGACGAGAGTCGTGCGGCTGCCCATGAGCCGCTCGAGCGCCGCCTGCACCTTGGCCTCACTCTCGGCATCGAGCGCGCTCGTCGCCTCGTCGAGCAGCAGAATGGGCGCATTGCGCAGCACGGCCCGCGCGATGGCGATGCGCTGTCGCTGACCGCCGGAGAGCGTGACGCCCCGCTCTCCGACCTTGGTGTCGAACCCATTGGGCAGGCGCTGGATGAACTCCATCGCCTCGGCGGTACGCGCCGCCTGCTCGATATCGGCCCGGCCCGCCTCGGCAGCGCCATAGCGGATGTTCTCCGCGATCGTATCGGCGAATAGCGCGACCTCCTGCGGCACCAGTGCAGCACGGGCGCGAAGCGCGCCAAGGTCCGCCTCGCGCACGTCCACGCCATCGACGCGCACCGTGCCCTTGGCGGGGTCGTAGAAACGGTTGACGAGATTGAAGATCGTCGACTTGCCGGCGCCCGAGGGCCCGACGATGGCAACCGTCTCGCCCGGGGCGATGCGGAAGCTTAACCCCTCGATCGCGGCCGTCTCCGGCCGGGAGGGATAGCGGAAGGTCACGCCGTCGAACGTGATCTCACCCTTTGCGTGATGTGGGAACGGTTTCGGGTTGTCGGGTGAGCGAATATCGGGTGTGCGCACGAGCAGCTCGCCCAGCCGCTCGGCGGCGCCCGCCGCCTGCGCCGCCTCGCCCCACACCTCGGACAGACCGCCGAGCGCGCCGGCAGCAAAGACCGCGTAGAGCACGAACTGCCCGAGCGTGCCGCCCGTCATCCTGCCGGCAAGGACATCGCCCGCCCCGAGCCAAAGGATGCCGACGATGCCGGTGAAGACGAGGAACAGTGCCACCGCCGTCAGGCCGGCCCTGGCCCGCATGCGCGCGCCAGCCGCCGCGAAAGCGAGCTCCAGCGCACGGGCAAATCGGCCGGTCACCTCCGGCTCGGCGCCCGCCGCCTGCATGGTCCGGACGGCCGCGAGATTCTCGGCCGCATAGGCCGACGCCGAGGCAAGACTATCCTGGGCGGTCCGCGAAAGGCGCTTCACGGCGCGCCCATAGACCACCAGTGGAATGACGACGAGCGGAATGAGCCCCAAAACAAGCACCGAAAGCTTGGCTGATGTGACGAACATCATGATCAGGGCGCCGATGAGCAAAACGAGATTGCGCAGTGTCTGCGAGAAGGCGGTTCCGATCGCCGATTTGATCTGGGTCGTGTCGGCGGTCAGCCGAGACATGACCTCGCCGGAATGCTCCGACTCGAAGAAGCCCGGACTTTGGGCTGTCAGGCTCCGGAAGACGTCGCGGGCGAGATCCGCCACCACGCGCTCGCCGAGCCAGCTCACGGTGTAGAAGCGGGCGGCGCTGGCCAGCGCCAGAACAAGGCCGATGGCCACCATCACGGCGAAATACCGGTCGACAAACGCGTCGTTGCCGCCAGCGAAACCGAGGTCGATCATGCGCCGGACGCCGAGCGGCAGCACGAGCGTCGCCATGGCCGCCAGTGTCAGGGCGACGATGGTCGAGAGGACCATGACAGGATAGCGGGCGAGATAGGGCTTGAGCGCCAGGAGCGGCCTCAAGGCGACCCGGCGCCGGGCCTCCGCGGAAGCATTTGCGGCCGTCTGCCCGATTGCGAGATCCGCCATGTCGATTGCCTCCGGGGTCGCGAGCGGCCATCAGGGCGGGCTCGCTGCCCACCATGCCCGAAGCTGTTGCAGCCTGACAAGGCAAGGCTATGGCCATGCCCCTTGTCGGGCTGGCGCACCTTCTGTATAAGGCCGCCAACCGTCAATTCCGACAGGCAGTGTGCATGCCGCCAATTATGGCGAGCCGTTGCCGTCGACCAGCCGAGGACGACGCCGATGAAGAGGACCGAGGGTCTGCATCCGGGCTATCACCCGATCAAGGTCGTGATGACCGATGGGTCGGAGTTTACGACCTTCTCGACCATGGGCAAGCCGAACGACGTGCTGCGCCTCGACATCGACCCGAAGACACATCCGGCCTGGACCGGAGGCGGTCAGCACCTGATCGATCGCGGCGGTCGTCTGACGCGCTTCAAAAAGAAGTTCGAAGGCTTTCTCAAAACCTGAGCGGAGGCCGTCGTTACGGCAGGCCGGACAAGACAAGGGCCGCAACATCTGCGGCCCTGACTGTTTCATCGACGATCGCGAACTGGCTCAGTTGCGCTCGCGATAAGCGTTGTCGAAGGCCCGCCGGACCGCCTCAGGGTTCGGATCGGCGAAACCGCCGACGGCCACCGGTGTTGGCAACCGCACCCCCAGAACCGGGCCATCCTCGAACAGCCGATCGAGCTTCACGATCTTCTCCTGGAATTCGAAGCTCGCCTCGATGAGCTCCTTGAGCTTCAACGGCAGTCCGTTGAAATCACGGACATGCGACGGGCGACCGATATCGAGCTTCAGACGCTGCCGCTCGCTCCGGGCCTTCTGCTGGCTCATCTCGCCGGTGTTGACCGAGCGACGGATGAGGAGCCACGACGCCAGATTCATCAGACGCGTCGTCAATCGCATGCTCTCGGTGGCATAGGTCAACGCCAGCTGGCCGGTCAGGCCGCGGCTGTCATTGCGTCCCTCGCCGTCGAGATAGCTGGCGGTGGATTCGACGAGAGCCATGCCCTCGCGATAGACCAGCTGAAAGCGGGCCGAGGAAAAATACCGCTCGCCGAAGCTGATGGTCATGCCTTCGACGGCGGACTCGCGAACGCTCGAACTCTCACTCATGATCCTACGCACTCGACCGCTACTCCACGCCGCCATGATGACCAGCGGGGCCCGAAACGCAAGTATCCCCGCAACGAGTTAACGTTCACTTCCAATTGCAACGGTTTCTAGGCGGGGCCCGGCCAAAAAAAGAGCCGCTCGTTCGAGCGGCTCGAAAGTTAACAGGGAGGCGTCAAACAGAGTGGACAGGAGCCACTCAGAATCCAGAGAACTGGATAGCGCAAACACTAAACCGGAACAGCTAACAAGTGCTTAACGGGTCGAGCGATTTCGAACGGTTGTCGTGCCATGACGGGCCGCGACCGATCTTTGCCGTCCGAATTGGCGTCACGTCTTGAAGATTCTCTCAGCCGCATCCTTCGACGCTCGTCTCTTGTGGATTTCCTCCTCGACCCGCCGTTGCTCGCCGACCAGAGCCTGAATGCGCTCCTCGAGATCGGGAATGGAAAATCGCGATATGTCCTCGCCGAGCGTAATGGCGGCGGAGGTCTTCTTCGGAAAGAGGTCGTCGAGATCCATGGCTGTCCTCCGCGGGTCCGCTCTACCGGATTTGTGCATCGTCCTCTGACCGACCGCGCTCCCCTTCTTCGGGCTGCGCCGCCGCACAGAACATTGTGCCCCAGCGGCGAGCCGTGTCAAAAGTCGCCCAACCGATCGAAGGAGCGAGACATGACTGTACCGAGAACGATGACGGCGGTTGTCATCACGACGCCGGGCGGACCGGAGGCGCTGGAGCCGCGCGATGTGCCGACACCCGAGCCCGGACCTGGGCAGATCCTGGTCAAAGTGGCAGCGGCCGGCGTCAATCGCCCCGACGTCATGCAGCGCGCCGGCGCCTACCCGGCTCCTCCGGGCCACTCGCCCATCCCCGGCCTCGAGATGGCCGGCACGGTCGCAAGCATCGGAGCCGGGGTGACCCGGTTCAAGCCCGGTGACGCCGTGACCGCCCTTCTCAACGGCGGCGGCTATGCCGAGTTCGCCATCGCCGAGGAGGGCTCGGCGCTCCCGCTGCCGGCCGGGCTCGACATGGTCCACGCCGCCGCCGTACCCGAGACCTACTTCACCGTCTGGCACAACGTGTTCGAGCGCGGGGCCCTCCAGGCCGGACAGTGGCTCCTGGTTCATGGCGGATCGAGCGGCATCGGTACCACGGCGATCCAACTCGCCAAGGCGTTCGGTGCCTCGGTCGCCGTCACGGCCGGATCGGACGCCAAGTGCCAGGCCTGTCGCGACCTCGGTGCGGACCTCGCGATCAACTACACGTGCGAGGATTTCGTCGAGCGGATCAGATCGGTCACGGAGAAGAAGGGAGTGGACGTCATTCTCGACATGGTGGGGGCAGCTATATCGACCGCAACTTCGACGCGATCGCTGCCGACGGCCATATCGTTCAGATCGCCTTCCTCCAGGGCTCGAAGGCCGAAATCGACTTCACGCGCCTGATGTTGAAGCGTGTCACCTTCACCGGTTCGACCTTGCGCATCCGCACGAATGCTTTCAAGGCCTCGCTTGCGAAAAGTCTCGAGGCCAAGGTCTGGCCATTGCTCGCGTCGGGAACGGTCAAGGTGCCGATCGACGCCACGTTTCCGCTCTCCAAGGCCAGCGAGGCACACCGGCGCATGGAAGGCAGCACCCACATAGGCAAGATCGTACTGACCGTCTGACGTGCTTCACGCTGGACCTCGTCCCGCAACCTCGACCGCGCTACCTACCACTGCAGCCGAGGCAGTGCCCAGGACGGACGATGGGGAAGACCGGCGAAGAGATCATCGAGCATCGTCGGATCGAGGGTGCGCCCTGGACCGGCATCGACCGCCGAGGGAATGAAGACGGACGGAATGCCGAAACCATGGGCACCGGCAATGTCGGTGCGGACGCCATCGCCGATAGCAAGGATGCGGTGCTTGTCTGGTGCCTTCCCGGTCCGTCTCGCCGCCTCACCGACCGCCAGCTCGTAGATCGGGCGGTGGGGCTTTCCGGCATAGACGACTTCGCCCCCGAGCTCCTCGTAGAGCTTCGCGAGCGAGCCAGCGCAGTAGAGGATGCGGTCGCCGTACTCGACGACGAGGTCGGGGTTGGCGCAGATCATCGGTAGCCGGCGTCCAGCGAAGTCGATCAGCAGTTCGCGATAGGTTTCCGGCGTCTCGGTCGCATCGTCGAGGAGCCCGGTGCAGATCACGGCCTCGGCCTCACGGGCCCCGCCGAGGCGCACTCCGGCGCCGCTATAGATCCCGAGATCCTTTTCCGGCCCGAGTTGAAACACGGCCTTGTCGCCGAGTCCGGCGACCAGAGAGCGGGTGACATCGCCCGAGGTGACGATCGCATCATAGGCATCGGTCGGAACATGGAGGCGGGTCAGTTGCTCGACCACCGAGCCGCGCGGCCGCGGCGCGTTGGTGATGAGAACGACGTGACCACCCTGGCGCCGGTAGCTCTGCAACGCGGCCACAGCCTCGGGATAGGCGCGCACGCCATTGTGCACGACCCCCCAGATGTCGGAGAGCCAGAGGTCGAAATCGATGGCGAGTTGTGCGGCGGATTCGAGTATGCGCATCGAGACCAAGAGCCAAGCCAAGAGCTACGCGAGCACGACGACCGCTCAACGCAGTCACGGACGGCACACACCATAGAGCATCGTCGGCGATTTGCCGACCGCCACAATCGCCTCAGGTGCCCGTGCGTGTGGTGCCGATCACCTCGGCTTTCAGCGGCCTCGGCTCCGAGAGCAGGCTCCCTTGGCCAAGCACGATGCCGAGAGCACGTGCCACCGCGACATCATTGTCGGACTGCACCCCATCGACCACCGGCTCCGCCTCCATGCTCCTGACGCGGGCGACTAGCCCTGCCGCCGAGCCCGGCGCGCCGGACAACGCGATCGGCAGCAACTTGACGAAGGCGATCGGCAGATCGCCGATCAGCTCCATGTCGAGCTGAACAACGTCCTGGAGCGAGAACCGGAATCCGGCATTGGCCAGGGCCCGAATGGCATCGCGCTCCGCCGGGCCAAGCCGCCCGACGTCACTCTCAGGCAGCTCGAAGACCAAGTTGGCTGCGAAGGAGGGTCCGGCCTTGAGAGTTTCGTGAAAGGCTCTCAGGAACGTGCCGTCTCGCAGCGCATCGGCCGACAGCGGCACGAACATCGGCTTCTGCTTGCCGCGCTCGATCAACCTGGCAAGGATCTGCGCCATCCGCTGGAACGCCACGCGCTCGAGATCGGTGGCGAGACCGAGATCCGCCGCGGCTCGAGCATAGGCTTCCGGCTTCACGAGACCGCCTCGACTATCGCGCAGCCGCGGAAACGCCTCATAGAGATGAACGCGCCGATCGTTAAGGCTCATGACAGGCTGGAGATGAATCTCCATATCCTGACCCTCGATGGCTCGACGAACGATCTCGGCGACGTCGTCGCGGCGCGTAGCCTGCGGCGGCATCGGGGCGCGCGGCGGGGCAGGACGCGGCGCGGCGCGTTCGACCGCCACCTGAGTCGCGGTCGACTCGAGGGGCGGCGCGGGGATCGGCATCGGCCGCACCGGCGGTGTCTTGACGCCGGCTGATGGTGGCGACGCCAGGGCTTTGCTCGGCGCGGAGGCCGGCTCGTCCGGGGCTTTCCGCAACTCCGTCGCGAGCTGGCGCACGAGATCGTTGACCGCCGCGGGCTCGCCCCAGCCGTGGGCACCGGCGTCCTCATCACGGGTCGTCGCGAAATCTGCGGGCCCGGAGTCGTAGCCGAGCTCTCGATCGTCAACCGCATAGGCCTCGGCTGCTGCGGTTGCAGGCTCGCCGGCCATTCTCGCCCTGCGTTGAGACCGCGACAGATCCCTCAACCGCCGCAGGATGGTGTGCAGGAGCATGGCCAGGACGAACAGCCCGAGACCGCCGATGATCGAGGGACCTAGGCCAAATCCTCCATTGACCAGCAGTCCGGCACCGAACGCCAAGGACACCACCGCCATAGAGGCGACGATGGCCAGATTGCGCCAGCGGCTCTGGTCCGGCGCATCGTCCCGAGGAGTCGTGTCACGTCCGGCGTTCGGCATGTTCCCACTTCCACATCGCGCATGATCTTACGATCTGCGTGCCCCACCTACGCCAACGCGACTCACATCCGACACTGATGTGGCGAGTTTTCCGGTCGCCGGCAATGTTGCAATGGCGGCGAAGGTCTTTTCCTCAGGATTCTGATCTGAGAGGGAAATCCAAAGTTTTCCCTTGGTCTGCGGCAAAGCTGCCGCAAAGCTGCCCCGGCGGCACTTAAGGCTTGCTTTACCGATTCGGCCCGAGTGTCGCGGCGATCCCCGCCGCCAGAGAGCGTATGGTCAGATGATGTTGCAAAGTCGCGCCCTAGCCCAAGACGTTTCCCTGAAGCAGTATCCAGAGCTCGCCGGTAAGCGCGTGCTCGTCACGGGCGCGGAAAGGCGAGCCGGCTCGAGCATCGCCAGGGCCTTCGCTCGCCAGCAGGCCAGGCTCATCCTGCAGGCCGCCCGGCTCAATGGCGGCCCCGGGATCAGCGGCACTTCGGTCCGAGTCTTCCAGTGTCGGCCGCGATCCCCCGCCGAGATCGAGCGTCTGGCCGATGCCGCCTCGACCGCGCATGCCGGCCTGGACATCGCCGTCGGCGTGACTGCGCTGCCCGCCGGTTGGCGCGAGATGCTGGCCGAGGACAGCGATCGTCCGGTGATCGATGCCCTCCGACTACCCTTCCATCTCGCAGGGCGCATCGCCGACAGGATGCGCATGAAGAATATTCGCGGGACCCTGGTGACAGTGGCGATGCTGCCGGCCCCGGGCGACAGGGGAGACATCGGCCGCATGCTGCTCCGAGCCGGGCTGATGGATCTGGTCCAGCGTCAGGCCGAGGAGTTCGCGAGTGCAGGCATTCGAGCCTACGGCATCGCTGCCGAGCCCTTGATCGCGAACGCCTGGTCGCGGGACGCGGGGGACGGGCCCGGGATTGCCCGAACCGGCCGCGGACGGGCGATCGCCGAGGTCGCGCTGCAACTCGCCAGCGATCAGGCCCGTTTTCTCTCAGGTCAAACTCTAACAGTCTGAAATATAAACATTATTCTGAGTCGCAGCGATCTCCTGCAGCAGCGTTTTGTCGATCGTCCGGCCGGCGGCTTGAAGTCGGCCCGATCGGTGCATATCTGCTAGCATTGGCGTCATTAGCACTCCCGTCGGGCGACTGCTAATTTTGCTTGACAATCCACAGGCTGCTCAGTATCCCTCCCGCCATCTGTTAGCACTTGCTGTTAACGAGTGCTAACGGACTTCCCAAAGTCCTGGCAGCGCCCCTGCCGCAACATCAAACATACGGGAGTCATCTCCATGAAGTTCCGTCCGTTGCATGACCGCGTGGTCGTGAAGCGAGTCGAAGAGGATCTGAAGACCGCCGGTGGCATCATCATTCCGGACAGCGCTGCCGAGAAGCCCATGAAGGGCGAGATCGTCGCCGTCGGCCCCGGTGCCCGCGACGAGGATGGCAAGCGTGTCGAGCTCGACGTCAAGGCCGGCGACATCGTGCTGTTCGGCAAGTGGTCCGGGACCGAGGTCAAGATTGACGGTACCGAGTACCTGATCATGAAAGAGAGCGACATCATGGGCGTCGTCGAGGGTGGCAAGGCCGCCTCGAAGAAGGCCGCCTGAGACGCTCGATCGTCAATTGTCGTCCCCCCAACGAAATTCAATCGGAGTAGCCAATTATGGCCGCTAAAGACGTCCGCTTTTCCGCCGATGCCCGCGAGAGGATTCTCCGTGGCGTCGACATCCTCTCCAACGCCGTGAAGGTGACGCTCGGTCCGAAGGGCCGCAACGTCGTCATCGAGAAGTCGTTCGGCGCCCCGCGCACGACCAAGGACGGCGTCACTGTCGCCAAGGAGATCGAGCTCGAGGACAAGTTCGAGAACATGGGCGCCCAGATGGTGCGCGAGGCTGCGTCGAAGACCAACGACGCCGCCGGCGACGGCACCACGACGGCTTGCGTCCTGACGCAGGCGATCGTCCGCGAGGGCATGAAGGCGGTTGCCGCCGGCATGAACCCGATGGACCTGAAGCGCGGCATCGACAAGGCCGTCGGTCAGGTCGTCGACGACATCAAGAAGCAGTCGAAGAAGGTCGGCAAGTCGGAGGAGATCGCCCAGGTCGGCACCATCTCCGCCAACGGCGAGGCCGCCATCGGCAAGATGATCGCCGAGGCCATGCAAAAGGTCGGCAACGAGGGCGTCATCACGGTCGAGGAGGCGAAGAGCCTCGACTCCGAGCTCGACGTCGTCGAGGGCATGCAGTTCGACCGCGGCTATCTCTCGCCCTACTTCATCACCAATGCCGAGAAGATGCTCTGCGAGCTCGAGGACCCCTACATCCTCATCCACGAGAAGAAGCTTTCTGGCCTGCAGCCGATGCTCCCCCTCCTCGAGGCCGTCGTGCAGACGGGCCGTCCGCTCCTCATCATCGCCGAGGACGTCGAGGGCGAGGCGCTGGCGACGCTCGTCGTCAACAAGCTGCGCGGAGGCCTCAAGGTCGCGGCCGTCAAGGCTCCGGGCTTCGGCGACCGCCGCAAGGCCATGCTGCAGGACATCGCCATCCTGACCGGCGGTGAGATGATCGCCGAAGACCTCGGCATCAAGCTCGAGAACGTCACCATCGACATGCTCGGCAAGGCCAAGAAGGTCTCGATCGACAAGGACAACACGACGATCGTCGACGGCTCCGGCAAGAAGAAGGACATCGAGGGCCGCGTGTCGCAGATCAAGGCCCAGATCGAGGAGACGACCTCCGACTACGATCGCGAGAAGCTGCAGGAGCGGCTGGCGAAGCTCGCCGGCGGCGTGGCAGTGATCAAGGTCGGCGGTGCCACCGAGGTCGAGGTGAAGGAGAAGAAGGACCGCGTCGACGATGCTCTGAACGCCACCCGCGCCGCGGTGGAAGAAGGCATCGTGCCGGGCGGCGGCGTCTGCCTGCTCAAGGCCGCCCAGGCCATCAAGGCCAAGGGCGACAACGAGGACCAGGAGGCCGGCATCAACATCGTCCGTCGCGCGCTCCAGTCGCCGATCCGCCAGATCGCCCAGAACGCGGGCGTCGAGGGCTCGATCGTCGTCGGCAAGATCGTCGAGAACAAGAGCGGCTCGTTCGGCTACGACGCGCAGAACGACGAGTACGGCGACCTGATCGACAAGGGCATCATCGACCCGGCCAAGGTCGTGCGCACCGCGCTGCAGGATGCCGCCTCGATCGCGTCCCTTCTCATCACGACGGAGGCCGGCGTCGCCGAGGCTCCGAAGAAGAAGGAGGCCGGTGGCCACGCCCACGGCCCAGGCGGCATGGGCGGAATGGGCATGGACGACATGATGTAATCTATGCCCGCCCATGCTTGACGCTGCCGAAACCGGGCAAGCCCGGCTCCGGATGGCGGAATGGGCATGGACGACATGATGTGAGCCCGAGGCTCACGTCGGCCTGACGCCTGACGAAACGAAGCCCCGCGGAGCGATCCGCGGGGCTTTGCGTTTCAATCGAGGTCGTATCTCAGCAGGAACCTCGCTGATCATCACTCTGACGGCGTCAAGCCTCGAAAGGCCCGAGCGCGCGGCTCAGGTCTTCAACGCATCGAGCACCGCAGAGTCGTCGTTTCGAATGAGACTCGGTTCCATGACGGCGTCCGGAACGGGACTCCCGCCGGTGGCTGTTCCGGGATCACCTTACCCAAAGCACACCACCTCCCAGAGACAACCACTCCCGAACAGAACCGCCGTGCCCAGCACCGCCACGACGGCGCCGAGCCAGGCCTGCCATCGTGGCGGAACGCCCGTGCGCGCCCACACCATCGGCAGAATGGCCACCGGCGTCATGGCGCCCAAGGTCGAGACGATGCCGACGTCGCCCTCGGTCAGCGCCCCCATCAACATGGTCATGCCGACGCCCATGCCGATGCCGGTGCCGATGAGAATGAGTATGAGCGTCCGGGCATCCGCGTGGCCGTGCGATTTCGCACGGTGAAACGGCAGCACGAGCAGCATCCAGAGGATCACCGCGCCAGCAGCTGATCGGACCGTCATGGCGGCGAAGGGTTCCACGAAATCGGTCATGGCGGCCTTGGCGGCGACATTGCCGAGGCCCTGACCCAACGCCGCCGTCATGCCATAGCCGATACCGATCCAGGGGACGCGACGGCGCACGCTCGTGGCCGCCGCGCGTTGCTCGGCAGGCCGCCGTTCCCCGAATACCACGGCGAGCGCGATGCCGGCGAGGATCAGCGCCACGGCGACGAGCTCCTTGCCCGAGAATCGCTCACCGAACAGGAGAAAGCCCGCGAAGGCCGCGATCGGCGCATTGAGCGAGAAGATCAGCAGCGCATTGCCCGGACCGATGGAGAAGATGGCGCCATAGTAGCTCGGCCCGGCGATCACCATGGCAAAGAAGCCCGACACCGCGAGATACAGGGCGTTCTGCGGCGTGATGGTCGCCCAACCGCCGACCACCACGGCAGCGGTGCCGGTCATCAGCGTCGCCACGACGAAGCTCCAGCGCGTGACCGAGGTCGGATCGAGCCGGCCCCTGAGCTCGCCCATGAACATGCTGCCGAGCGCGAGCGCAACGGCAGAGCCCAGAGCCAGAGCCTCGGACTGCATGGTCGTCCCCGCCGTTCGTCGCCGGTGCCGCCCGGCACGCCTACCGGCCCCTATTGCCGGCGCGCCAGACTGAGCGCGCCACGGGGGCCGATGCAAGAGCCCCGGCCGCGCAGCTGCTTTGCGACGGCCATCGATCAATCACGCCTGTTCAACGGCCCCTGTCGCCGCTAGGCTTTGCACCTCAGTCGAGGAGGCCTTCGGTGCCGACCATCCGGAACTTTCCAAGGGAAGACCAGACCAACGGCTGGACGCGCACCATCCCGGCGCGCACGCCTCGCCCTCAGCTGAAAGGCGATGTCGCCGCCGACCTCTTGATCATCGGCGCTGGCTATGCCGGCATGGGGGCGGCTTGGCATTATGCCCGCACGCGGCCGAACGATCGCATCGCCATGCTCGATGCGCAGGTTGTCGGCCAGGGGGCGTCGGGACGCAACTCGGGCTTCGTTCTCGGCTTGAAGCACGCGACCGACGGCAGCGAGATCACCGATCCCGAGCCACTGAAAAGGCTTCTCCGCATCTCGCAGGCGGCGACGCGCTTCCTCGACGAGATCGTCACGACCCATCAGATCCGCTGCGATTGGCGCAAGGACGGCATGTATATGGCGGCGCGTGGGCCGGAGGGACTGCGCCGCATCGGCATCCTCAAGCGTGAGTTCGAGAGAATCGGCGAGCCCTGCCGGGTCCTCGATCGCAAGGAAGCCGAGCGCGAGACGGGCACGGCCCACTATCGCGCCATGCTGTTCTCGCCCAACTGCATCCTGATGCAGCCGGGCAAGCTGATCCACGGCCTGGCCGACCGGCTTCCGCAGAACGTCGCCCTCCACGAGCAGAGCCGCGTCACGCGCATCGACTATGGGCCGAAGATCACTGCCCATACCGATGGCGGGAGCGTCACGGCCCCGAAGCTCATCCTGGCGACCAACGGCTTCACACCGGAGTTCGGCTTCTTCGAGCGCCGGATCTTTCCGGTCCGGCTGTTCGCGAGCCTGACCCGGCCGCTCAACGAGGTCGAGCGCGACGCCTACACCGTCAAGGGATGGGGCATCCTGCCCGTCGTCCATACCTCGAGCCCGACCATGCGCTACACCGAGGATCATCGCATCCTGATGCGCGCGGGCATCGGTCTCGGCACCGGCCACGATCCGAAGCTGGCCGGACAGACCGCCGCTCGGCGCTACCACGAACGGCTTTTCCGCGACCGGTTTCCGATGCTGCCCAACGTGGATTTCGAGTACACCTGGGCCGGCTTCGTCTGCTCATCCCGCAATCGCGCGCACGGACTGGCGCAGGTCGCCGACAACGTCTTCACGGCGGTCTGTGAGAATGGCGTCGGGGCCACGAAGTCAGTCGTCTCAGGCATTGCCGCCGCCGACATGGCGATGGGCGCCAACACCTCACTGGGTGCCGATTTGCAGGCTTTCGGCACACCGGAACCGGTGCCGCCGTCGCCCTTCTTCGAGATCGGTGCGGCGGTAAAGTTCCGCTACGAGGACTGGCGCGACCGAGCGGAGTCCTGACGAGCGGCCCAAGACCACGTCGCTGAGTGCCCTTGCCAAGCAGCCCGCTGATCCGGCTATCTTCGTGACATGCCGACACCTCATGTGAACCAAGCGCCCGATCTGACCGCCCTCCTCCGTCCTCGCTCGATCGCCCTCGTCGGGGCATCGGCCAAGGCGGATACGAACGGCTTGGCGATGGTCCAGATGGCGCGGATCGACGGTTTCGCCGGTCGTGTCTACCCGGTCAACCCGGGCTACAGCGAGATCGAAGGTCTCAGGTGCTTTCCCGATCTCGCGAGCCTGCCGGAACCGCCCGATCACGCCGTGCTGTCGCTGGCCAATGCGAAGCTCGAGACCGGTCTCGAGCAGGCCATCGCCAGCGGCGCCAGGGCGGTGACGATTTTTGCCTCCGGCCATCTCGACGACGATATTGCGCCGCCCCTCATCGAGCGCCTCCGCAGCAGGGCGATGAGCGCCGGCATCGCACTCTGCGGCCCCAACTGCATGGGCTTTTACGTGCCGCCCCTGGGCCTGAGGGTCGCCTCGTTCCCTTCGCCACCCGGCCTGCGGCGAGGCGGCATTGCCTGGCTCGCGCAATCGGGATCGGCCTTCTCCGCGCTCTGCCATAACGACCGGCGCCTGGGCTTTTCCCTTTGCGTGTCGACCGGTGCGGAGAGCGTCGTCACCGTCGCCGACTATCTGAGCTGGGCGGTTTGCTCGGGCGAGGCGCGCGTCGTCGGCCTGTTCCTCGAGAGCATCCGCGCGCCAGATCGGTTCAAGACGGCACTCGAGCTCGCTGCCGAGCGAAGCATCCCCGTCGTCGTCCTCAAAGTCGGGCGGACCGCGGCGAGTGCTGCGATGGCTAAGACGCATACCGGTGCGCTCGCCGGCAATGATACGGCCTATCGAGCGCTGTTCCGGACATATGGCGTGCACCAGGTTGATGACCTCGACGAGATGGCGGCGGCACTGCAGCTCTGTGACACGCCGCGCCGGCCGGGCCAGGGCGGTCTCGCCACACTTCACGATTCGGGTGGCGAGCGCGAGATGATCGTCGATCTCGCAGAACGACACGGCGTGCCGTTCGGGACAATCTCCGACGCGACGAAGATCAAGCTCGCGGCCGAGCTCGATCCCGGCCTGCAACCGGAAAATCCGCTCGACGCCTGGGGTACGGCCCGCGACTTCTCGGCTCGCTTCCAGAGGTGCATCTCAGCGCTCAGCGCCGACCCGGACGTGGCCCTGACGATCTTCAACTCCGATGTCCGTGACGGCTACTGGTATCACACCGGCGTCGTCGACGCGGTGATCGACGCCGCCGCTCGAACAGAGAAGCCCATCGCGGTTCTCTCGAACGCGCATTTGACCGACGACGCCGGCAACGCTGCACGGCTCGCCGCACACGGTATACCGCTCATCAAGGGGACGCAGGCCGGGCTCAAGGCGGTGGCTATGCTGCTCGCGCAGCGCGACGGCATTGGTTATGACCGGCCGGACGAGGTGGCGGATGCGACGATCGTTGCTCGGTGGCGCCAACGCTTGCGCACGGGGCGCCTTGACGAAACGGAGAGTCTCGACCTTCTCGCAGACTTCGGCCTCGACGTGCCACCGCGACGGATTGGAGCCACGGTGGAGGAGGCCGTCGCCGCCTGGCGCGCCATCGGCGGGGTGGTCGCGCTCAAGACCGCCGAGGATCACGCCCACAAAACCGAGGTTGGCGGCGTCCGTCTCGGTCTCGATCACGAAGCCGCAGTCAGAGGCGCCTATGAGGAACTGAGCACGCGCCTCGGTCCTCGCGTCTCGGTCGCCCAGATGGCACCAAAAGGTGTCGAGATCGGCGTCGGCGCCTTCATCGACCCTGAGCTCGGACCGGTCGTCATGTTGTCGGCCGGTGGCACGCTGATCGAGGTCATGGACGACACGGCGGTCGCTCTGGCGCCCATCACTCCGTCAGCCGCTCGTGCCATGCTCTCAGACCTCAAGGTCGCACGACTGCTGACCGGCGTGCGCGGTGCTCCACCGTCCGACACGGACAAGCTCGCCCAATGGATCAGCCGCTTCTCGATCCTCGTCACTGCGCTTGGCGACGTCGTGGCCGAGATCGACGTCAACCCGGTGATCGCGGCGCCCGGAGGCGCGATGGCGGTCGACTGTCTCATCATTCCGAAGTCGAAAGGATAGTTCCATGGACCTCACTCTGACGTCGCGGCAGAAGGAGCTTTCGGCCAAAGCCCGCAAGTTCACGGAGGAGGTGCTGCAGCCGCTCGAAACGGTCGTCGAGGAGCATGGCGAGCTGCCGATGGATCGGCGCGCGGCGGTCCGGCAGGCGGTCAGGGACTGGGGCTTCGCCGGCATCAACCATTCGAAGGTACATGGCGGACAGGGTTTCACCATGCTCGAGCAGACGGTCATCGAAGAGCAGCTCGGTCGCCTCACGAATGGCCTCTGGACGGCGGTCTGGCGGCCGGCCGTCTGCCTGCGCTTCGGCACGGAGGAGCAGATCGAGACCTATCTCAAGCCCTCGAACCAGGGCGAGCGGCGTCCGTGCGTCGCCATCACCGAGCCCAATGCCGGCTCCGATGCCGGCGCGGGCGAGGCCACCGCCCGGCTCGTCGGCAACCAGTGGAGCCTGTCGGGCACCAAATGGTTCGTTACCTCCTACAACGCCTCCGACTTCATCATCGTGCAGGCGAATGTCGACGGCGATCCGAAGAAACCGACACTGTTTCTCGTCGACAAGCCGGTCGAGGGCATGACACATGTTCGCAGTCCCAAATTCATGCACAACTACACCTTCGACCACGCCGAGCTCGTCTTCGAGGACACGCGGATTCCCGCCGATAGAATCCTCGGCGATGTCGGCCAGGGTTTCGAGCTGACGAAGGACTGGTTCGTCGAGGCGCGACTGCAGATCGCGACCCATACGCTCGGCGCCGCGACGCGAGCCTTCGACATTGCCAACGACTTTGCAGCGACACGCGTACAGTTCGGCCAGCCGATCCGCGATTTCCAGGCCGTCGAGTTCATGCTCGCTGACATGGGCGTCGACATCTTCGCCGCGAAGTCGATGCTTTATCGCGTCGCCTGGGAGATCGACCATGGCCTCGATCGCAAGCTGATCCACGCACGTGCCAGCGCACTCAAGCTATTCTGCTCGGAGATGGCCGGTCGTGTTGTCGACAAGGCGCTGCAGATCCTCGGCGGACGCGGCTACATGCGCGAGAACCCCGTCGAGAGACTCTACCGCGATATCCGGGTCGATCGCATCTGGGAAGGCACGTCGGAGATTCAGCGCGTCATCATCGCCGGTCAGATCAAGAAGCGCGGGCCAGAGGTCTACACGGGCTGGCCGGGGTGACGTTCGCCTAGAAAAGCAGAAAGGCCGTATCGCCGGGGAGCGATACGGCCAGAGATGGAGAGGGGAGAGTAGAGAAGGAGAAGTAGAGGAGAGGTCGTCAGGCGATCGATCCCGGTTGCGCCCAGGATCGACCACCGAAATGTCATCCACCGCAGCCGTCGAGCTCTTTCTGCCGGTCGGCCACCGCCTTACGCCACTGGTCCGGCGGCACGGATTCGCACCACGTCGTGTGGACCTGAATGTCGGTCGTCCAACCGTCACCCGAGAAGCCGCAGGACTTCGCCTCGTTCTCCTGCTGCTGCTTGGCCGAGGTAAGGGCGTACCAGCTGCAATCTTCCTGGGCCATCGCCGCCTGGCCGAGCCCCGCAAGTCCCGCGAGGGCAGCGAGAGCGATACCGGTTTTTGTGATCAGGCGCATGGCTTCCTCATCGTTTCCGCCGCTTTCAAGCCCTGGGCCCGCGGCACCTGCCCGTATCAGTTAGCGACGCCGTGTCGTCTTTCAAGTGTGGCTCAGATCGACACGTCGGCCGATCGAGACCAGCCGATGTTTTGAAATCTATGGCACGCCACATGAACCCCCACTGAACGGATCCGGCGCCCGGAACACGGTCTCCGGCGTCACCGGCAGCATTGATATTCCTAACGTAATTCAAGCCCTCGGGGAACGAGGTTCTATCAGCCACTCAGCTCACCGTACCGTTGATTCGCAACCGGATGTCGTCGGTGACCTGGCCCGCGATCTTGCCCGGCGCAGGAATCGTCGCACTTTCCCGCCTCAGAGTCTCGACCAGAGCAAAGACCGACTTGAGCGCCGGTGGCGGCGCCCGATCAGTCACCTCGAAGGCCCTGACGGCGGTCACGGCGACGGCACCGAGGCAAAGATCGAGCATGCGACCGGCATCCTCCTGCCCCTTCCAGGCGAGCGCCGTCGGCACGGCGACGTCGTTCTGCACGAAGCCGCCGGACTCGGAGCCGGGCAGGAACACCGCCTGCGCCGCCCGCCGTGCAGCCTCGCCATAGCCGACCACCGCGAAGCCGAGGGTGCCGAGATAGACGGCGTGCTCGTCGCCCGTCCCCGGCGGCATCAGTTGCGGCGGCAAGCCGGAGGTATTGCCGTCGAGAAGACGCGCGATGATCCGATCGCAGAGCGTGGTCAGGTCGGCGTAGGCCATGGCAAGCGCATTGAGCGCGGGCCAGGCGGCGGCATTGTGATAGCCGCCGGTCGAATGAATCTCGCCATTCGACGAGTCGTCATCGGGCGGAAAATAGGTCGGGTTGTCGGAGACCTGCGAGAGCGAGATGCGCGCAGCCTCTTGCGCCCGGCTGAGGTCGCGGCGCAGCCGGCCGAGCATCTTCGGCAGTATGCGGAAGGTGACGGGTGCCTGATACGGACGGCGATCGGCGGTGCCGCCCGCGATGAGCGCCGACAGCCGCTCGGCCGCCCTGATCTCATGTGGGTCGCCCTGGAGCTTCGCGGTTGCCACCGAGAAGTGCGCGACCGGCACCTTGTAGGCTTCCGCCGCCAGCGCAAAGATTTCCTCCGCAATGGCGAGGCGCCGCTCGGCGATCAGAGCGCCGTCCGCGACGAGAGCGGCAGCGAGTGGTGCGCCGTTGATGAGGGAAAGCGATTCCTTCTCCTTCAGATCGACCGTCGCCGCCAGTGGTCCAAACAGCCAGGAGAGCGGCAGAATCTCTCCCGCGCAGACCGCGCCGTCGAGCGGCACCGGTGGCAACGGTCCGTCGAGCATGGCCGCGACCTTCTCAGCCAGCGCCGGCGTCACGGCCGCATGCCCCTCGATGAAGTTCGCAAGTCGTGCCAGCACCATCAGCCGGACCGCTCGCTCCGGAAAAGGCTCGCCCCAATGCGCCTGCGCGGCGATCGGCGGCTTCCGTGCATGCTGACGTCTCTCCTCGGGAGAAAAACGCAGATGTGCGTGCTGACCATAACCCGAGGTGACGCCGTAGATGACGATGCCCGGCTCCTCGATCAGCCGCTCGAAGGCCCGCCGCGCATGCGCCATCTTGGCGATGGCGCGCTCGCCAAGCCGAACGCCGGATTGCCCGAATGCGACCTGCCGGGCGACATCCAAGGTGATGTCGGCACGCTCCTCGAGAACGATTGCCATGTAACTCCTCCGGTTATCGAGAAGGAGATAGCATCCGGCCGGGGCATTGTCTGCGGACACCTAGTGGCCCGTCGTGCCAAAGGTCATCGAAGGCGCGACGCCACACCAGGCGCCGAATTCCGGTGGTCGTCCGCGGACGGCCCCGCATTTTCAGAAAAACTGCAACGACTTTCGCAAAGTTTTTGCCGCTCGGGCTTACGCAAACTTTGCCACGGCCACAGTCTTCATACGCTCTTAAGCATTCCTTCGCGGCGCTTCGGCAGACTGAGCCATGGGGAAGCCGGTCCAAGGGGCCGAACGGGTAGTCTAATGTTGTCGCTCAAAACCACAACGCTCGTAGCTTTCGCGGCCATCGTCGCGATCCCTCTGTTCGTATTCTGGGCCTGGCCCTACTCGGCGCAAGTCGAGGCACGTCTGGCGGAAGCCGGCGAGCGCAATCTTCTCGTCGCGCGATCTGTCAGCCTTGCCCTCGAATTTTACCACGAGAAGCTCACATCGACCTTCGAGCACGCCGCCAGCGAGTTCGACCAGCAGCACAGCTTTGACGAGCACGACCTGATCGAGGGCCTGGGCTTTCGCTACATCGCCTGGGCCGATGCCGAGAGCGGTCGCGTCCTCGACAAGGCCGGCCTCAGAGCCGACCTTGTGCCGGGTCAGCTCGAAGCCCAGAGGCTGGCCGATCTGAAATCCGACCTCGAAACCGGTCCGACCGGCACCGCGCTGGTGCGCGTCACTCCCTCGGGCCTGCCCGAGCTTTTGCTCACCCGCAAGCAGCGCGGCATCATCGTCGTCGCGAGCATCTCGACCGACGCCATCAACGATCTCGTGCGCAAGCTCAATGCCAATCCGCAGCTCGGGGTCAGCATCGTCGACAAGGCGGGCCGGGTCATCGCCAGCCCGACCCAGTCCTGGGCGACGCCCGCGAAGGACCTCTCAACGCCGATGCCGGTGCCGGCGTTGGGCGCGGAAGGCATCGTGGAAACCCGCTTGCCGGGGCTGAACGAGCCGGTGATCGCTGCCACGGCGATCGTCGACGGAGCCGGCTGGGGCGTCATCGTCTACGAGCCCGTGCGGCTCGCCTCGAGCGCCCATTCGCAAACCTCGACCATGGCGATCGCCGTGCTGATCATCCTGATCGCCGCCCTCGTCGGCTCGCTCGCCGCTGCTCCCATCGTTCGCCCGCTGATGGCCGTCAGCCGTGCCGCCCGCCGCATGCAGGAAGGCGACACCGAGGTTCGCATTCGCAGCATGGGGCGGCTGGCACCGACCGAGATCGACGAGCTCGCCCAGGCCTTCAATGCCATGGCCGAAGGCGTGGCCAGTGCCCGCGCGCAAGAGGCGGATGCGCGCGAGCGGGCCGAGTGCGCCAATCAGTCCAAGTCGGAGTTCCTGCGCAACGTCACCCACGAGGTCAGAACGCCTCTCAACGCCATCATCGGCTTCTCCGAGGTGCTGCTCAACGAGTGCCGCCGCATGAATCTCCCGCACCGGCAGATCGCCCACGCCGAGGACATCTGCGCCGCCGGCCGGCACATGCTGAGTCTCATCAACTCGCTCCTCGACCTGTCGCGCATCGAGGCTGGCCAGTATCAGCTGCAGGAGGCACCAGCGGCTGTAGACGAGATCATCGCCCGTTGCGTGCGCTTCATCGGTCCGGCCGCCGATGCCCGGAGGACACGTATAGACACTCACATCGACGACAGCCTGCCGGATGTCATGGCGGACGAGCGTGCGCTCTTTCAGGTCGTGCTCAACCTCGTTGCCAATGCCGTTCGCTACGGACGCGAGGGTGGCCACATCGTCATCTCGGCGACACCCTCTCGACTGCACGGTCTGGAGATCACGATCGCCGACGACGGTCCCGGCATTCCGCTCGAGTATCTCGACAAGGTGATGGAGCCCTTCGTCCGGGTCGCCTCCGATGCCAACCGGAACGTCGAAGGCAGCGGCCTGGGTCTGCCGATCGTCAAGAAGCTCGTCGAGCTGCATGGCGGCAGCTTCGGCCTGGAGAGCACGGTCGGCGCTGGGACCACGGCCCGCATACGGATCCCGTCCGCTCGCCTGCTACCCCGGGCCGACGCCGGCCGGGCTTGCGAGGCGGCCTGATCTCGGCGCTCCGTCAGAAGTCGATGTCCCAGAACCTCCGGTTGGCCTCCCGCCAGACGTCGGCCCGCGTCACGCCAATGTCCATGAGGGTCCGGTCGTCGAGCTCCAGCAGGTCGCGACGCTGACGGGCCGCAAGCAGCATGGCGTCGAGACGTCTCAGCAGGCTGACCAGCCGGCCACCTGTGACGGTGTGCGGGCGGACATTCGCGCCCGAGTCCATCCAACCGGCATCCGAGGCGATGGGAGTGCGCATGATGATCTCTCCTTCTTGCGTCTTCGTGGTGATGGAGAGATGGCATCGGACCATCCATAACAGAAACGAATTACCGTTGTCATTTGCATCACGATCAGTTATTCATGCGGTATGAGACGAGATATCGACATCGCCCTTCTTCGCGCCTTCGTGGCCGTGTCCGAGACCGGAGGCATGACCTCGGCTGGCCGGGTCCTGAACCTCACGCAGGCCGCCATCAGCCAGCAGATCAAGCGCCTCGAGGAGCTGATGCAGGTCGAGCTCGTCGATCGGTCCGAGAAGCAGCTCCGCCTCACCTCGGCGGGCGAACGCCTCCTCGCACCCGCCCAGCGCCTCATCGCACTGAACGACGAGGTGTTCGCCACCATGATCAAGCCGGAGTTCGAAGGCGAGGTCAGGCTCGGCGTGCCGCATGACATCGTTGGTGTCTATATGCCCGCCGTGCTTCGGGCATTTCAACAGGCTCACCCACGCGTGCGCATTTCGCTGCACGCCTCGACAACGCCGAAGCTGATCGACCTGATGCAGAAGGGCGAGATCGATCTGACCCTCACCACCGAGCCTCAGCCCGCGACCGAGCCCGACATGTTGCTGGCCGACCCGCTGGTCTGGACGGGCGCACGCGGCGGCACGGCGTGGCGTCGCAATCCCCTCCCGGTTGCGATGGGCGATGAGACCTGCGCTTTCCGCGCGCATGCTCTCCACGCCTTGCGGCAGGCCGGACGCAGTTGGCATCTGATGTTCCAGGTGGGCGACACGACACCGATGCAGGCCATGCTCGAGGCCGACATGGCGATCGCGCCCATGCTGGCCTCGGTCGTTCCGAGCTCGCTCGAGATCCTCAAGGCGACCGACATGCTGCCGGCGCTTCCCACCTTCTACATCAATCTTCACGCCCGAAGGCCAGGCCAGAACGCCCGCGCCGACGTTCTGGCGGAGCAAATCCGCAACGAGTTCTCCTGCAGGTTCAAGAGAGCCGCGTAGGCGGGCAACGCCTCGCCTCGTCCGCTCCTCCGATCGGGGCTTTCGAGCGATCAGGGAACCCAGACCTTCTTGCGGCCTTCGGGTCGCGCACCGATGCAGATCTGCGAGACGCGGATATCGTGGCCGATCACCTGGCAGACGTGCTTCTTGGCGTTGTAGTTGTGCCGTATCTCCGCGCCCGATACAGAGATCCCGTAGCTCCGCGCGACATAGGCGAGGTAGTTGTCCTCGCAGTAGGGGGTGCGGATCGAGTAGCCGCCCGAGAGCTGATACGGGCCGTCGCATTGGATCTTGGCCTCGGCGGTCAGGGCGGTCCCGACCTGCAGCGCGGCTGCAGTTAGGGCAATGAGAGAGAAATTGCGTAGGGGGCTCATGGGCTCCTCCTTTCGGCAAGGGGCTCGGTTATGAGCAACAGATAAGATCGGCGAGCGGCTTTTCTTAGTTCCGCCGGATACACGCATCGACGCGCAAGCGCTGCCGTTACGGGATTGGTAAATGCCCGATCAGAAAGAGCTATTTGGCTCGCTCAGGAAGGCGATCTCCTCCGGCGTCGAGGCCCGCCCGAGTGCGGCATTGCGATGCGGAAAGCGGCCGAAACGGTCGATGATGACCTTGTGCAGCCACGCATAGTGCAAATTCTCCGGCACGCCGAGCTCACCGAAAAGAGCCATCGAGCGCGCCTGCACCGATCGATCCTCGCTGTGTTCGAACGGCAGGTAGAGGAACTGGCGCCGTTCGGAGGATAGACGCCGATCGTAACCGCGATCGACGGCGAGACTGGCAATCGCCAGGGCCTGGGGGTCGGACGCAAAGGCCCGGCCGTCACCGCGGTAGAGGTGGCGGGAGAATTGGTCGAGAACGAGAATGGCGGCAAGTGCCCCGTCGGCCGTGTCGAGGACATCCGGCGGCACCTGCTGGGCCAGCTGCGCATGCAGCCAGCGAAACCGGTCCCGGATCATTAGGTCGACGGTCCAGCTCTTCTCGAACCAGTCCTTTGGCGTGCGCTCGGCAAACCAGAAGTGAAGGACGTCTCCGATCCAACTCTTGTCCATCCGGCACGTCTCCCCGGTGGCACGCGCCATTGTAGCCTCCCGGCACGCGTTGTCGAAAGCCCGAAGAGGGCGGTTGTGATCGGCTGATGCCTGTGCTTCGTTCCGCCCATGAGCCTGGACCCTGATCGCGATCGACGCCTCGTCGCGGCCGCACAAGCGGCGATCGCAGAGGTCGCACGACACCTCGATCTCAATGCCCGCATTCGGCTCTGGGACGGCAGCGAGGTGCCACTCGGTCGGGCGCCGACGGGTCCGCTCCGGATCACGATTCGCTCCCCGGGGGTGCTTGCCTCGCTCCTCAAGCGGCCTTCGCTCGATCGCATCATCCGCCATTATGCACACGGCGAGATCGGCCTCGAGGGTGGCACCCTGATCGATCTCGGGCAAAGCCTCGCCACGGAGGGCGCTAACAAGCGATTGAAATCGCTATCGAAACTAGGAATGGTCAAGAAACTCTGGCCATTCCTCTGGGTCAAGCCGGAGCGCCCAGGTCAGTCGCGCGCCTTTACCGGCGACGCCAGGGGCGACGCCCGCAAGCAAATCGAGAACCGCGATTTCATCCGCTTCCACTACGATGTCGGCAACGATTTCTACCGGCTCTTTCTCGACAAGGAGATGATCTACTCCTGCGCCTACTTCACGGACTGGTCGAACAG
Organism: Hyphomicrobiaceae bacterium; assembly: GCA_041397825.1. Lineage (GTDB taxonomy): Bacteria > Pseudomonadota > Alphaproteobacteria > Rhizobiales > Hyphomicrobiaceae > JANNSX01. The sequence goes on along the minus strand of JAWKVX010000005.1, from coordinate 223,740 downwards.
CATCGACCAGGCCCAGTTCGACAAGCTCGAGATGATCTGCCGGAAGCTCCGCCTCGAGCCGGGTGAACGCTTCCTGGACATCGGCTCCGGCTGGGGCGGACTGCTGTTGCACGCCGCCCGTCATCATGGCGTCCGCGCGCATGGCATCACGCTCTCCGACGCGCAGCTCGAGATCGCCAGAGCGCGCATCGCCGAAGCCGGCCTGACCGATCGCGTGACCGTCGAGATCAGGGACTACGCCGACCTCGACGGCACCTATGACAAGATCGCGTCGATCGGCATGTTCGAGCACATCGGCCTCGCCAACATTCCGAAATATATGCGGTCCGTTCGGCGTGTGCTTGCCCCGGACGGCCTCTTCCTCAACCACGCCATCTCTCACCGGGCGAGCGCCGACGGACGCCGGTTCGGCAGCCGGCCGGAGCAGAAGGCCATTCTCAAATACATCTTTCCGGGCGGCGCCCTCGACGACATCGGCCATACCGTGTCGGCCATGGAGCAGGCCGGTTTCGAGGTGCAGGATGTCGAGGCTTGGCGACGGCACTACGCGCAGACGACCAAGCTCTGGTGCGAGCGTCTGGCTGCCCGGAAGGCCGAGGCCGAGGCCCTGGTCGGCCCTGAGACCTATCGCATCTGGATCGCCTATCTGGCCGGCGTCTCGCTCGCCTTCTCGCGGGGCTCGGCACGCATCTATCAGACACTCGCCAGCCGGTCCGCGAAACGGCCCTCGACCTTGCCCCCAACCCGCGCCGATCTCTATCGGTAAGCTGACAACAAAAGAAGGGTCGCCCCGGCGGGACGACCCTTCTCGTGAGACACGGCCTATCGCGAAGCCGCTCCGGCCCCGACCCGTCAGGTCAGGCCGACGAGCGGCGCGTCAGGCGGACGTCGGAGGCTGCTCCAACGTCGATCCGGCGCGCGAAGCTCTGAGCGATAGCGCGTTGATCCCACTCGACATTGGATCACCTCCTTTCAGTTGTTGAAGCCTGGGCGGAGAGTCTCATGCTTTGCGCCTCCTGCCAAGCGAGAACTACCGGTGGAGCTAATTTTTCTCCGCAACGTGCATTTTGGGGCCGTCGGCCTTGAGCGGGTGCTTGGCCGTCGTATGCATCATGCGATCGAGCACACCCAGGAAAACAGCCGAGGCGATGAAGGTGATGTGGAGGAGGAGCGACCACATGATCTTGTCGTTCGCGTATTTGCTGGCATTGAGGAAGATCTGCAGCAGGTGGATCGAAGAGATGGCGACGATCGCTGATGCCACCTTGATCTTGAGCGACCCCGCATCGAGCTTGCCCAGCCAGGTGAGCTCGGTATTCGCCTGGTCGAAGCGGCTGACGAAGTTCTCGTAGCCCGAGATCATGACCATGACGATGAGACTCGCCACCAGCGAGGCATCGATCAGACTCAGCATCGCCAGTATGATCTCGTCCTCTCCCATGTGGAAGATCTCCTGCACGAGGTGCAGGAACTTGGCAATGAAGGAGATGGCGTAGATGCCGAGCGCGGCCGCCAGCACGACGTAGAAGACGACCAGGAGCCAGCGACTGGCGAGTATGGTCCGCTCGACCAGCCGCTCGAGCGACTTCGCATAGCCCATTTCGGCATCGGGTTTGGTGTCGGTCATCACAGGGCTCCTGAGGCATCATCACGAATCGGCCATTGGCGGCGAATCCCATCTCTAGCTGCTGCCGAGCGGATTGAAAACACGCACAATTCCCCCTTTGGCCGACAGCCCAATGGCGAGTCCTTGCCATGCGGCGGAGGCCATTACTATAGTGCCGGCCGACATCAATCCGGGGCAGTCTCGTGCTGACGATGTACGATCGCAAGGGCGCATCCCTGTCACGCCGGGACGCTGGCGAGCAGATGCCCGGCCCCGAGACGGTCTGGCTCGACCTCCTCAACCCAACCCCTGAGGAGGAAAAGCTTGTCGAGGTCGCCCTCAAGATCGACATCCCGACACGGGAGGAGTTGCAGGAGATCGAGGCCTCGAGCCGCCTCTACCAAGAGGACGGCGCCCACTTCATGACGGCGACGCTCATCTACCAGCCCAAAGAGCTTCGCCCGGTCTCGACGACGGTCACATTCGTGCTGACGCCATCGCGACTTGTCACCATCCGCTATGCGGAGCCCTATTCCTTCAAGATGTTCGCGGATCGCGCCTTGCGAGGGCAGGTCGAATGCGGAGGCGCGGCAGCCACCCTGGTCGGTCTCCTCGAGGTCGTCATCGACCGGCAGGCTGATCACATCGAGCGTATCCAAACGGAAACGGATCGGCTCTCGCAGCACGTTTTCGCACAAGACCCCAAGGGCAAGGCGCGACGCTCCGCCAGACGCTTCGATGAGATACTGCATGGCATCGGGCGTGAAGGCGACATCACCTCCCGCGCCCGCGATACACTGCTGTCGCTCAATCGGCTCCTGACCTATTTCGGCCACGTCATGCAGGAAGCGGCGACCAAGGAGGACAAGTCGATCCGCGCGCGCATCAAGACGGCGCAGCGCGACGTCACCTCACTGACCGATCACCTGATGTCGCTCGGCAACCAGATCACCTTCCTGCTCGATGCTGTCCTCGGCATGATCTCGATCGAGCAGAACGCCATCATCAAGTTCTTCTCGGTGGTCGCCGTCGTGCTCATGCCGCCGACGCTCATGGCTTCAGTCTATGGCTTGAATTTCCGCCACATGCCGGAGCTCGACTGGCCCTGGGGCTATCCGGCTGCGCTCATCCTGATGGTGCTGGCGGCGGTGCTTCCCTGGCTCTGGTTCCGCAACCGGGGATGGCTGTAGACGCGCCAACCCACCTGCGTTGAACGAGGCACGCCCCCGGCCAGCCGGCGATGCCGATGATCGGGCCGAGGCTCATGTTGACGCCGATCAAGGCCTCGATAGGCAAAGCAGGCTGGAATTTCCCCGATTTTGGGAGAAACCGGCCATGCGGAAGATTTTGTGTGCCTATGACGGCTCGGAGCACGGCAAGCTTGCCGTTCGAGAGGCGTCGCAGATGGCCAAGACCGGCGATGCGAAGCTCACTCTCATCGTGGTCAACACGGCCCTCGGCACGCCACGCGCACCGGCCATGTATCAATGGGAGGCCGAGGAAGCGGACCGCATCGCCGAGGAGGCTCGCGCGATCGCCATCGGCGCCGGCGCTTCGCGGCCGGAGATCGTCGTCGTCAGGGCACGCGATCCGGCAGGCGCCGTCATCCACTATGCCCACGAGCAGGGCTTTGATCACATCGTCACGGGAACCGGCGAGAAGGGCGCGGTCGCCAAGCTCGTCCTCGGCTCGGTCTCGCACGCCATCGTCTCGAAGGCCCATTGCTCGGTCACCGTTGCCCGCTAGCAGGCGACGAATGCGGATGCCATCGACGGTCAAATCGGGATAGCCTGGGGCCGGCCGTGGCGAGATTGGCCGGGTACTCTCCAGGAGGAAGACATGGGCAACACGCAGTCGGGCAGCAAGGCCGCCAAAGTGATCTCCGCCGAGGAGGCCGCTGGGCTGGCCCGGTCCGGCATGTGGCTCGACTACGGCTTCGGCATGGGACAGCCCGACCTTTTCGACAAGGCGCTCGGCCAGCGCACCGGCGAGCTCAGGGACGTCCGCATCCGCAATTGCCTGAGCATCCGTCCGCGGGCCGTGCTCGAGGACGATCCCGACGGCCAGTCCTTCGGCGTCCTCAATTGGCACTTCGGCGGCTATGACCGAAAGCATCACGACAATGGCCGCGTCTCATACAATCCGATCAATTTCGGCGAGGTCCCCGACTACTACCGTCGCTTCATCGATCACGTCGACATCGCTTGCATCAAGGTCTGCCCGGAGGACGAGAATGGCATCTTCAATTTCGGCGGTGCCTGCACCTACCAGGAGGCCATGCTCGAGCGCGCGAAAGTGGTGATCGTCGAGGTATCGGCGGCCTTGCCCTATGTCTTCGGACCCCGGAACGGGATCCACAAGAGCCGGGTCGATTTCGTCATCCAAGGCGACAATGCACCGATCACAGAGATCAACAACCCGCCCGTGACGGATGTCGATCGCAAGATCGCCACTCTAATCGCGGCAGAGATCGAGGACGGTGCCTGCCTGCAGATTGGCATCGGCGGCATGCCGAATGCGGTCTGCTCCATGATCAAGGAGGCCGGAGTCAAGGATCTGGGCATCCATACCGAGATGATGGTCGAGGGAATGATCGACCTCTACGAGGCCGGACTCGTGACCGGCGCCCGCAAGGCCTACGATGTCGGTAAGATGGTCTGCACCTTCGCTCTCGGCTCGCGGCGTCAGTATCAGTTCATCGACCGAAATCCTGTCATCGAGTGTCAGCCGGTCGATTACACGAACCTACCGCACAACATCCAGAAACATGATCGGGTGGTGTCGATCAACAATACGACGAAGATGGACCTGCAGGGCCAGGCCGCTTCGGAGACGGCCGGCTTCAGGCACCTGAGCGGCACCGGCGGCCAGCTGCAGTTCGTGCGCGGCGCCTATGCCTCGAAGGGCGGCAAGTCCTTCGTCTGTTTCTCCTCGACCTACGACAAGCAGGGCTCGCCGCAAAGCCGCATCGTCTGCGAGTTCCGGCCGGGCGAGGTCGTGACCACGCCACGGACCGACACGATGTATGTCGTCACCGAGCATGGCATGGTCAATCTCAAGGGCAAGTCGGTTCCCGAGCGCGCCCAGGCGCTGATCTCGATTGCCCATCCGAGCTTCCGCGAGCCGCTCGAGCGAGAGGCGCGAGAAAAGGGAATCATGCCGCGCTGGTTCCGATAGCTGGGGCCTGCCGGTTCACGGAAAACAGAGCATGAGCGAGGCTACGGATCCGGACTTGGCAGCGGGCAATCGCCGAAAGGCAGGCCTCAGACGTAGCCTCACCCTTTGGCACGTCGTGCTCTATGGCCTCGGCGTAACGATTGGCGCCGGCATCTATGTCCTGATCGGTGACGCCGCAGGCAGTGCCGGGACCAATGCACCGTTTGCATTCGTGGTCGCTGCCCTCGTGATGGCACCGACGGCGCTGTCGCTCGCCGAGCTCGCGACCCGCCACCCGGTGAGCGCCGGCGAGGCGGCCTTCGTCGGCGCGGCATTCCGGTGGCCGGCCTTGTCGGTGACCGTCGGCAGCCTGGTGGTCGGTGTCGGTATCGTCTCGGCAGCGGCCATCTCGCTCGGCAGCGTCGGCTATATCCGGGTTTTCGTCGACCTGCCCCCTGGAGTACTGCTCACGTTGGTGGTGCTGGGCATGGGCCTGATCGCTGCCTGGGGCATCGAGGAATCGGTGACGCTCGCCGCCATCATGACCGTCATCGAGATCGGCGGCTTGTTGATTGTCGTGGTGGCGAGTCTCGTCTGGCATCCCGAGAGCCTGCCGGCCGTCGCCGGAACGCTGGTCCCCACACTCGGGACCGACGCCTGGCTCGGCATCCTGTCGGCCGGCCTCATCGCCTTCTTCGCCTTCATCGGTTTCGAGGGCATCGTCAACGTCGCCGAGGAGGTCAAGGCGCCCACGGTGACGCTGAGGCGCGCCATCTACATGACCTTGCTGATCTCCACGATCCTCTATCTTCTGGTCGCGGCCGTGTCGGTCGTCATCGTTCCGCCGGCCGAGCTCAGCCGGTCGGACGCTCCGCTGGCCTTGGTCTTCGAGCGCGCGACCGGCGCCTCGCCACTGTGGCTGAGCGCCATCGCGATCATCGCGACGCTGAACGGTGTCATCGTACAGATGATCATGGCCTCGAGGGTCATCTATGGCCTGGCCGATCGCGGCAATCTGCCGAAAGTGCTTGCGAGCGTCAGTCCGACGACGTCGACGCCGCTGATCTCGACCGGCCTGGTCGTCGCCATCGTCTATGCCTTGGCCTTGCTGTTGCCTCTCGTGGCACTCGCCGAATGGACCTCGCGCATCACGCTGGTCGTCTTCGCCCTGGTCAACGCCGCGCTCATTCGCATCAAGCTTCGCGGCGATCCGGCGCCAGCGGGCGTCGTCATTCAACCGATGGCCGTGCCCGTGGCCGGCTGCCTGATCTGCCTCGCGTTCCTGCTGGCCGGCGGCTGGAGCTAGCAGCTCAGACGATCTCGTCCTCATCAAACAACGGATCGGTGCCGACCTCCCCGCTGAGCGTGGAACGCTGTGCGCCCAGCGCTTCTGTCGCCTTGACCCAGGCGACATGGAACAGCGCATCGCCCAGATTGACGACCGGCAGCCGCGTCCGGCCGATGATCATGCCATGCTTCGGCGCGCGAATCTCGGTCTCGACGTCCTCGTAGGGATTGGCGATAGCGCCGATGACCTCTCCGGGCTCGACCGTGTCGCCCGTCGTCTTGTAGGCGAGGAGTACGCCACCCTCGGGCGCCCGGAGCCAGCTCGACGAGGTCGCCTCGATCGGCGGCTGGGTGCCATTGGCCTCGTGGGGCAGCTCGACCATGCCGGTCCTCTGCATGACGCCGAGAATGCCCCGGACGCCGACCCGGATGGCAAACTCGTCGAACCTCAGGCCTTCGCCGCCTTCATAGACGACCACCGGAATGCCGAGCCTGCGGGCCGCCTCGCGCAAGGACCCGTCACGCTCCGGCGCCGTCAGGGTGACCGGTGCACCGAAGGCCTGGGCGATCTCACGCTCCATATCCGTTTTCAGGGCCGAGCGGATCTGCGGCAGGTTGGTGCGGTTGGCAGCGGCGGTGTGTAGATCGATGCCGAGGCTCGACCGCGACACGACCTCCTGCATGAGAATATGGGCGAGGCGGGAGGCGAGGGGGCCGGTGGCATTGCCCGGAAAGGAGCGGTTGAGATCGCGCGCATCCGGCAGATAGCGCGACCGGGCAATGAAACCGTAGGCATTGACCACCGGAATGCAGAGCAGCGTGCCTTTCAGGCGACTGAGCTCCTCGATCCGCAGGAGGCGCCGGATGATCTCGACACCGTTGATCTCGTCACCATGGACGGCCGCAGACACGAAGAGTGTCGGCCCCGGCTCGGAGCCGTGGATGACATGCACCGCTAGCGAAACCGGAACGTGGTTCGAAAGCTTCGAGACGGGGATGTCGACCAGACGGCGGGTACCAGGCTCGATTCTCTCGCCACCGATCTCGAACATTGGACGCATCTGGAACACCGAACATTCGCCTTCGGAGCTTGGCTCTGGTGATTGGTCAGATTTCAGAGCCGACAAACCCGAGCAAGGCCAGTTTACCGCATGCCCCTTCACACATCCTTAACCGGTACCTTCGCCCCACCTCCCACCGGCCTTCCCTGGCATCGGGATTGCTTCAGGGGCGCTGCGGGGCACTTGACGATCCGCCCGCGTCCTTGGTGAGGCAATGCATGCACTGGATCTACGGGCGACGGCTCGGCGACACCCTCATTGATCCGACGAACGGCTTTGGCATGCTGCGTCTCATTGCGGCACTGTCCGTCGTATTTTCGCACAGCTTCTACCTGCGAACCCATTTGACGGCCTCCGAGCCGCTGTTCACCGCCACCGGCTTCACGCTCGGCCAGCATGCGGTGCATGTCTTCTTCGTGGTGTCCGGGCTCCTGGTGACCGCCAGCCTGGTCAGAACCCCGACCCTGACCGGCTACCTCAGCGCCCGGGTGCTGCGCATTTTCCCCGCGCTTGCGGTCTGCACGATCCTCACGGCCTTCGTTCTCGGGCCGGCCGTGACGAGCTTGCCCATCACCGCGTATCTGACCTCGTCCGAGCCTGTCCTCTACGTCCTGAAGACAGTGGGACTTGCCACGGGGCACGCGCCCCTGCCCGGCGTCTTCGACACTAATCCGGTCGCCGGTGAGATCAATATCCCGGTCTGGACCCTCAAATACGAGCTGATCTGCTACCTGGCTCTGGCGGGGCTAGCCGTCGCCGGCGTCTTCCGCTCTTGGGCCGCCACGACCTTCGTCGTCGGCGTGATCGTGGTGGCCTATGTGGTGCCGCACCTGGCCGGGCCGAACGCTGCCGCCGGACCAGCGAGCGCGCTCGGGTCCCTGTCCCGCCTCGGGCTGTGCTTCACGGCGGGCATGCTGGCCTTCATTCTGCGCAATAGCCTGCGCATCGGCCTGCTGGCACCCGCCGTCGCGGCCCTCGCCTACGTGCTGGCGCGCGGCACCGGCCTCGAGTCCACCGCCCTCATCGTCCTGACCACATTCCTATCGCTCGCCGTCGCGAGCATCCCCTTCGGCCGTCTCGCCGACTGGACCCGCGAGACGGATATCTCCTATGGCACCTATATCTATGGATGGCCCGTCATGCAGCTCATGCTCTTTCTCTTTCCCGGCATCGGCCAGTTGCAGCTCTTCGCGTTGACGCTCGCTCTGCTCATTCCCGCGGCCTATCTCTCATGGCGCTTCGTCGAGAAGCCGGCACTCTCGCTCAAACGGCGTCCCCAGCGCCCGCAAACAAGCGCGCTCCGCCAGAAGATCACCGCGCCGCGTCCGCCGATCGCGCCCGAGGCTGTCGAGCGGCTCGACGAGAACGGCGAGCCCTTGCCGCCGCCGCCCTCCCGGCGACGGATCCAGGCGGCGCTCCGCACTTCGCCCCAGGGCAGGCTGCGTCTCGCCAGGTCCTGACCAGGCGGCTGGCGCGCCGACCTCGGGTCTAGACACTCAGCACCCCATGTGTCGGTGCGCTTCTGCACTGCTTCCCCGCCGGCGGCCACTTGTCGCCGACGAGGCCCGCTGATACCTCGGCCGGCATGATCGAACCGGTCGCCACGGCGCTCCCCCGACAGCGCTGGCAAAATCTCATCGCCGCCATCTCCTGCGTGACCGTGTTCGGCTTCGCGCTCGGCCAGATGTTCCCCCTCCTTTCCCTCATCATGGAGAGGGAGGGCGTGGCCCCCGACATCATCGGCTTCAACACGTCGATGCAGCCGGTCGGCATCCTGTTGTCGGGACTGGTCGTCCCCCCGCTCGTCCATCGTTTCGGCGCCAAGACCGTCGTCATTTGCGCCGCCTGTGCGGCGTCCGCCATCGTTGTCTGCTATCCACTACTGCCCATCTACTGGGCCTGGTTCGGCCTGCGCTTCCTGCAGGGCCTCGCCGTCTCGACGCTGTTCTCGATCAGCGAGGCCTGGGTCGTGCGTTTCGCAGAGGGGCCTTACCGGGCCCGCATCGTCGGCATCTACGCGAGTGTCCTGGCGTTGAGCTTCGGTCTCGGCTCCTATGCGGTGGCCATACTCGGCATCGACGGCATGATGCCCTTCGCTGTCGGCGCAGGCGTGTTGATCCTGGCAACGCTCCCCGTTCTCTTCCTCAGAGACGAGGCGATGCCGGATAGCGATGAGGGCGGCGCCACGCGCTTCCTGACCTTCGTGCCCAAGGCTCCGGTACTGCTGCTGGCGGTCGGAGTCTTTGCCATCTTCGATGCGGCATGCCTCGGATTCCTGCCGGTCTACGGTGTCAAGGTGGGCATGAGCCAGGAAGACGCCGCCATGACGCTCGCCGTCATGGCCTTCGGCAATGTCGGCTTCCAGTTTCTCGTCGGCTGGCTCGCCGACAAGCTGGCGAAGCGCGCCGTCATGACTTGGCTGGCGGTGCTGACAGGCGCCTTGACCGCGCTCATCCCGATGAGCGTCGGAACCCCTTGGCTCTGGGTGCTGCTCCTGGTGATCGGCGCGACGTCCGTCGGCATCTACACGGTTGCCCTGGCGGAGCTCGGCGAGCGCTTCACAGGGTCAGAGCTCGTCGCCGGCACCTCGGCCATGTCGACGACCTGGGGCACTGGAGCGCTGCTCGGCTCACTGATCGCCGGCTATGCCATGAATAGTTTTGGTCCGAACGGCTTCCCGTACGCGATGGCGATCGTGTTTGCGCTGTTCATTATCGCCATTGGGGCGCGCGAGCACGCCAAGCGACGGAAACAGGGTCTCGCCGCCTGATCGTCCGGCTCATGCCGCCAGTAGCCGGTCGACCTCGCTGACGAGCGTTTTGAGGTGAAAGGGCTTTGAGAGGATCTTGGCCTCTTTCGGTGCGATCGTGTCCGTATTGAGGGTCACAGCCGAGAAACCAGTGATAAACATGATCTTGATGTCGGGATCGATCTCACTGGCACGCCGCGCCAGCTCGATGCCATCCATCTCCGGCATGACGATATCCGTCAGAAGCAACGTGAACGGTTCTTCTTTGAGACGCGCATAAGCCTCTGCGCCATTGGCGAAATCAGCCACCGCATAGCCCGCCTTCTCCAATTCCCGGACAAGAAAGCGGCGCAATAGCTCGTCATCCTCCGCGAGCAAGATGCGCTGAAGCGTACGCGGCATAGGGCCGGAAAGGGACATGATCGAGAACCGGTGGAAACGTGATTGGAGCGTCGCAGCAATACTGCAAGTGTGGCGGGCTTTGGTAAAGCAGGAATGAAGACGTGGCTCGCAGGAGGAGTTTCCCCCAAAAGTCGCTTCGCAACCGCTTAACAGGCGTGGACACGGCCCGCACCACTTGGCAATGTGAGCGCCTATTCGGCGTGTTCTCCCCCGCGCACCCGATCGAGCCCTGCCTGCAGGACCAAAGAGACATGAGCGCCCGAGAACGATCTGCCATCCTCGCCGAGCTGAGCCCGCCCTTCATCGTCCATCACCCGGCCGAAGCCCTGCATCCGTTCGTGTTCTCGTCGCCGCATTCCGGTCGCGTGTATCCGAAGGCATTCCTGGAGGATTCGCGCCTGCCGGCGGCGACCCTCAGGAAATCCGAGGACGCTTTCGTCGAGGAGCTGTTCCTCGACGTGCCGAGCCTTGGCGCACCTCTCATTGCCGCGCGCTTTCCGCGCGCCTATCTGGACGTGAACCGGGAGCCCTACGAGCTCGATCCGGACCTATTCGTCGAGCGCCTGCCGGATTTTGCCAATACCCGTTCGCTCCGCGTGGTGGGCGGACTCGGCACCATCGCCAGGGTGGTAGCCGAGAGCGAAGAGATCTACCGGCGGCGGCTGACCGTCGAGGCGGCCTTCGAGCGTATCAACCGGCTCTATAAGCCCTATCACGCGGAGCTCGCAAAGCTCCTGGCGACCGCGCGCCGGACGTTCGGCATCGCCATCCTGATCGACTGCCACTCCATGCCCTCGGTCGGTACCGGCCAACCGGGGCAGAGGCCGCACTTCGTGATCGGCGACCGGTTTGGCTCCTCGTGTCACCCGAGCCTGACGCGGCTGCTGCAGCGTGAGCTCTTGAAGCTCGGCTACGAGGTGGCGCTCAATCGTCCCTATGCCGGTGGCTTCATTACCGAGCACTACGGCAATCCGAGCCTCGGCGTTCACGCCCTGCAAATCGAGGTCAATCGCAGCCTTTACATGAACGAGGAGACCTTCGAGACGACGCCGGGCTTTCATCGGATCGTGCGGGATCTCAAGTCGCTGATCGAGCGGATCATGGTCGAATCGGCGAGCCTGGTGTCGACGCGAACCGCCGCTGAATAGGTCGGCACGGTCGCGGCCACCGTCGTCAATGACAGGCCAGAAAGAAAAGAGGCCGCCCGTTTTGCGAGCGGCCCAAGTCTAGGGAGGAAACGCCCAAGGAGGGCGGCGGCAAGACCAGGGAAGACGGCCCTGCCGCGTTGCAACAATCTATGTGTGCGACGCACAAAATGCAAGCTTCGCACACCCATCCGTGACAATCTGTCAGAGCTCGGTGACTGCCGTGCGGACCGCCCAATGTGGTCGGACGACATCCGGAGGTCTCGCAGACCCTCGTGGCAAGAGACGGATAGAGCAATGATCTCAAATAGAAAATTCACCCATGTGCCGCCGTGTGGACGGGCGAGGACGAAGCGGACACAAAGGCATTCGCCTCGGCCGTGAGCTGTGCAGTGAGCGCATACGGGCGGCCCCGCCTTGGTGCGAGATCCGCAAAAAAGAAGGGCCGCACAAGGCGGCCCAAGTCTAGGGAGGAAACGCCCAAGGAGGGCATGCGGTTTGCGAATCAGTCGCATCCCGCAAAGGTGAATATGGTGATCAAGTGCCAATCCAGCAAGGCGTGTCGGCGGCACAGCGTGGCGTTCATGCCTTATTGTGGCTCTCGCGACACAAACCGGCAATCTGGTCGTCAAGTCACAAACCATACTGCTGATCATCCGTGCCATCGAAAGAGTATTGTTCCAAGTCAACTGTTGAATTGCTCGCACAGGCCCGATGCACACAATGAATAGAGCATCAGAACCGCCACTTTCCGAGCTCGTCGACTTCTCCCATCACCTGGCTCGACTATCGGCCCAGGCGATACTTCCTCATTTCCGGCAGTCCATCGGCTACGACAACAAAGTCGGGCCGACCGGCTTCGACCCCGTGACCGCCGCCGACCGAGCGGCAGAGGAGGTCATTCGCAAGGCGCTCGCCGAGCGCTATCCCGATCACGGCATCATCGGCGAAGAGTATGGCCGGCAGGACTCCGGCTCCGACTATGCCTGGGTGATCGACCCCATCGACGGCACGCGCTCCTTCATGATGGGACTACAGACTTGGGGCACGTTGATCGGCCTGCGCCATGCCGGGCGCATGTGCGTCGGCGTCATGAACCAGCCTTTCACCGGCGAGCGCTTCTGGGCCTACGACGCCGCTGCCTACTATGACGGCCCCGGCGGAGCCCGGACGCTCAGATCGCGGAGCTGCGAGTCGCTCGATCATGCCATCCTCGCCACGACCAGTCCGGAGCTGTTCCGCGAACCCGGGCAGTGGGCGGCCTTCGAGCGTGTCAAGTCCAAGGTCCGCATGACTCGGTACGGCGGCGACTGCCTCAGCTACTGCCTGCTCGCCATGGGTCAAATTGATCTCGTCGTCGAGGCCAATCTGCAGGCCTATGACATCGCCGCACTGGTGCCGATCATCGAGCGGGCGGGCGGCATCATCAGTACCTGGGACGGCGGCGACGCCCAGAATGGCGGCAATGTCGTGGCTGCCGGCGACCCGCGCATGCACGAGGCGGCGCTGCGGCTCGTCAACGCCTGAGCGCCTCGCGGATCAAACCGCACCGCTGACCCCGACATAGGCGTCGAAGGCTGCCCAGAACTGCTGCCTCAGCTCATCGCGCTCCTGCAGGATCTCGTGGCGGGCATGGGGGATGACGATGTGGCGGGCCAGCTTCAGGCGCAGCGCAAAGTCCTCGACGGCCCGCGATTGTGCCACGCGATCCTCACCGGCGATGGCGAACAGGATCGGCACCTCGACGGACGGCGCATAGTCCGGCTGCCAGAGCCGGTCCATCGACTTGAACGCCTCCCACAGCCAGCGATAGGTCGGCGATCCCAAACCGAGATCCGGCGCGGCCTCGACGATGGCGTTATTGCGGGCATAACGCTCCCGGTCGCCGGTCACCTTATTGCCCTCGAAGGGCCAGTGCTCGCCGTAGTCGTCGCTACCACCGGGGACATAGCTGCTGCCGAGCCCGACGGCGCAGGCGACACGTGCGGCGTTGCGGGCCGTGCGCATCGATACCTTCGACTGCGAGGGATGCAGACGCACCATGGGCGCCGAGAGCACGATCTTCTCGAACCAGACTCCGGGCATGGCCGCCGCCCTGAGGAGGATATTGCCGCCCATGGAATGCCCCAGCGCGATATAGGGTGGCAGGCAGTCCGGCATGACGATGTCACGCATGAACCGCTTGAGATCGGCATCGAAATCGGCGAACTCCCGCACATAGCCCTTGCGCGGGTTGCGGAGCTCGCGCACCGAGCCGCCCTGGCCACGCCAGTCCATCGTGGCGACGGCAAAGCCGCGACGCCTGAGGTCGGCGACGACCTCGAAGTATTTCTCGATGAACTCCGTGCGACCGCCGAACAGGCAGACCGTGCCACGCTTGGGGCCGCGGCTCTCCTGCCACACGGCGTAACGCATCAACTTGCCGTCGAAGCTTTTCATGGCGCCGACGCGTGCCCCGCTCGGTACGGGATTCTTGGCCAGGACGACGAGGTCGCTGCGCATGGACCGAGGTGCTCCGTGCTGACGGCCCGCCGACCAGCCGGCGGGCACTCCCTGTGGCCCTCTTACAGCATCAGCTCCGGGCAAAAAACCGAGCCGCCGCTCGAAGCGCCGCGGCGGCTCGCAATCGTGTCGGAAAGGCCGCAGACCTCGGCCGGCCTCAGTAGCTCGGCACGTCCTGGGTGCCGTAGGCGTAAGCCTCGCCTGCGCCCTGGTCGAGGAGATAGGCGGCCAGGATGACGCCCGAGCAGCGGTCGATCTTCAGCCGATAGACCAGCCCGTTGGGACGCGAGGCCGTGACCCCGACGACATCCGGGTCGGCGGCGACACCCCTAAGGTCCCGCCAGCCCTGGTTGATGAGATTGGCCCGGAGACCCCGGCGCGTCAGGCATGTGCCGGCATGTCGGGGCCGGTGACGGCGATAGGCCGGTCTGTAGCCTGTGCCCTGCTCGTCGAAATAGGCCTCGGAGGCTGGCTGGGCAGGTTCGACATCGTCACCACCGACATTGCCCGATGGCACCGGATAATCGTCCCCGGCATAAGTCTCGCTGTCGCTGCCGTAAGTATAGTCGCTCTCGCCGTATCCCAGATCGGCGGCTGTGGCGGACGACGTCGCCGCCAAGCCAATCGCAATTGCAGCTGCAAGCACCGATTTCATGAAATGGCCCCTTTCCACTAACCCCGTGAAATACAGAGTGGATCGGCGAAGATGAATGCCGGCGAAAGGTTCTGTTCAGCCATCGTTCAGACTCTGCGGTGACGGCGCCACTGCGGGCCGATGGGTCCCAGGAGCGCCGGGATCCCCAGACCAGCGTCGGAACGATGCCGGCCGGCTGATCCGAGCTACCTTCGCGGTGAGTGGGTCGGTTGAATGGATCCCGCAGGCCTCGACGGAATCAGTCGCCAGATGCCAGTCTCCCTGTGCCACATGTCTTGTTCCAGTCAGGCACCACCGAGGCTCACAGGATCATGCCTTCGAGCAAAGACGCGCGCCCTCTCCACATCCTGCCGGTGATCGTCATCTCACAGTTCGCGGGAACATCCCTGTGGTTTGCCGCCAATGCCGTCATTCCCGATCTGCAGCGTCGCGCGGGTTTCCCGGCGGACTCGATTGGTGACATCACGACGGCGGTCCAGCTCGGCTTCATCGCGGGAACGTTCCTCTTCGCCTCTTTCGCCATCTCGGATCGCTGGTCGCCGCGCCGGGTCTTTCTGGTTTGCGCCTTGCTCGGCGCCGGTTGCAACGCCGCCGCACTGCTCATCGGGGCCTGGCTATGGCCACTCCTGGCCCTGCGGTTCATGACCGGATTCTTCCTCGCCGGCATCTATCCGGTCGGCATGAAGATCGCCTCGGGCTGGTTCGATCGTGACCTGGGCCGCGCGTTGGGATTTCTCGTCGGCGCGTTGGTGCTCGGAACCGCCTCTCCGCACCTGATCGGCCGGAATCTCCCCTGGGAGATGGTCATCTTGGCCGTGTCGTGCATTGCCGCAGCCGGTGGCGTGCTGATGTATCTGCTCGTGCCGGATGGTCCTCACTTGCGCGCTGGTGCGCGCTTCGACCCGAAGTCAGTTGCCGCGATCTTCCGCCTGCCTGACTTTCGCGCGTCCAGCTTCGGCTACTTCGGGCATATGTGGGAGCTCTACGCGTTCTGGGCGTTTCTACCCGTCTATGTCGGCACCTATCTCGGTGGTGCTGCGGAGGCAGCAACGGTCTCCGAATGGAGCTTCGCCGCCATCGCCGCTGGCGCCGTCGGCTGCGTCAGTGGCGGGTTCGTGTCGCTCAGGATCGGCAGCGCCCCCGTGGCCTTCGCCCAGCTCGCGGCCTCCGGGCTCTGTTGCCTGCTGTCACCTTTCGCAGTCTTCCTGCCGCCGCAAGGTTTCCTCGTGTTCCTCGTCCTCTGGGGCGTCGTCGTCGTCGGTGATTCGCCTCAGTTTTCCGCCCTCAATGCCCGCCATGCACCGAGACAGTTGGTTGGCTCCGCACTGACGATCGTCAACTGCATCGGCTTTGCCTTGACGGTCGTCGCGATTCAGATTCTGCAAGGCATGCTTGCCATCATCGAGCCGCGCTACCTGTTTCTCCTGCTGCTGCCAGGGCCGATCCTCGGCCTGATGGCGCTGCGTCGCCTCGTCGAGCCAGCGAGCGTGACATGACGACGGCCTGCGAGGTCGCCCGCTCCCGTGCTAAACGCAAGGTCGCAACGCAACGATACGTCGACCATGTCGCAAGGAGATCGAGATGGCGTACGCAGACAGCCGCGGACTGCCGCTATCGACCAGGAGCGAACAGGCCGCGCAGAGATATCGCGAGGGCGTCGACCTGCTGTTGTCCTTCTGGCCGGGTGCACAGGAGATCCTCCAGCAGGCGATCGATGCCGATCCCGACTTCGCATTGGCGCATGCTGCCCTTGCCCGACTGCAGGCGATCCGTGCGGAACCAGCCGAGGCGAAAGCCCACATAGCAACCGCCGCCAAAATGGCGGAGCGCAACTCGACCGCGCGAGAGCAAAGTCACATCGCAACGCTGTCGCTGGCCGTTCATGGGCAATCCAAGAAGGCGCTGGAATGCACACTGGCCCACGTCCAGACGTGGCCCCGCGATGTGATCATCTCATCGCTGCCGCTCGGCGCTTTTGGACTGTTCGCCTTCTCGGGCATGGCGGATCACGATCAGGCCCGCGTCGATCTCTGCGAGGCTATGGCGCCGCACTTCGATGCCGACGATTGGTGGTTCCTGACCTATCGCGGCTGGGCGCATGTCGAGAACGGCAATGTCGGCTACGGCCGCAATCTGACGGAGCACGGCTTCGAGCTGCGGAAAGCCAATGCCACCGGTGCTCACGCCCTCGCGCATGCGTTGTTCGAGCACGGCGCGGGCGGAGACGCCGAAGCCCTGCTCGACGATTGGCTCCCCTCCTATGATCGAAGCGGAACACTGCACGGGCATCTGGCCTGGCACCGGGCGCTCTCTGCCCTGGAGCGCGGCGACCCGGAGGCGGCTCTTGCGGTGTATGGGCGCCATGTGAAACCCGCCGTTTCTCTGGGACTGCCCATCAACATCGTGACCGATAGCGTCTCGCTCCTCTGGCGCCTTCGCGCCTATGGCTATGACGTGCCGCCGGATTTGTGGTCGGAGGCCAAGCACTATGCAGAGCGCTGCTTCCCCAATGCCGGCCATTCGTTCATCGATACCCATATGGGCCTGCTGGCCGCGGCCACCGGCGACACGTCGTCGGCCGGGGCGCGCATCGACGCGCTGACCCGGCTCGTCGAGCAGGGCACGCTGGCGGCGGGCCCAGTGGTTCCGGCCATTTGCCGCGCCGCGCTCGCCTTCATCGATGGCGACTATGCCAAGTGCGTGGAGCTATTGCAGCCAGTGCGCCATGAGGTCGTCCGCATCGGCGGCAGCCATGCCCAACGCGAGGTCATCGAGGATACGCTGCTCATTGCCCTGCTGCGTAGCGGCAAGGCCGGGGAAGCGCGGGCGCTTCTCGATCACCGCCTGCACCGGCGTCCATCGCCTCGTGACTCGCGCTGGCAGGTCGAGCTCGCGGCATAGTCAGCTGCGGTCGGGCACCGGGATCGGATGAGATGAGGGGCTTTGGTCCAACCGGGGGGCAGTGGCCGGACCGGGGTCCTCGATCGGCATCTGGCAAGACCTGCAATCCCCCCTTGAAACCGGCTCCCCTGTTTCCTACGTGACAGCTGTGATGCCGCCCTAGTGGGGCATCCCGAACGCCGCCTGGCCCTTGTGGCAGGCAGATCAACATGTTGCTTCCTATGGAGGACCTGTTATGCGTCACGTCGATTTTTCCCCCTTCTTCCGCACCACCGTCGGCTTCGATCGTCTGTTCCAGCTGCTCGACAGCCTGCCGAACGGCAATGGCGAGGTTTCGGCCTATCCGCCGTATGACATCGAGCGCACGGCCGAGAACGCTTATCGCATCTCGATGGCGGTCGCCGGCTTCAAGCCCGATGAGCTCAAGATCGAGGTCAAGGAGAGCCTCCTGACCGTCACTGGCGAGAAGACCGCCGAGGAGAAGGGCAAGAGCTATCTGCATCGCGGCATAGCTGCGCGCTCCTTCGAGCGGCGCTTCCAGCTCGCCGACTATGTCGAGGTCAAGGGCGCCGAGGTAAAGGACGGCATGCTGCACGTCGATCTCGTGCGTGAGATCCCCGAGAAGATGAAGCCCCGGACCATTGCCATCGCAACGGCGGATGGTGCCAAGACCATCGAGCATAAGTCAGCCGCGTAACTGAGACTTCCCCTGAGTGCGTCAACTCGACAGGCGTCCCCTGAAGGGACGCCTGTTTTTCGTCGTTGGAACTGGGGGCTTGGTAACGCTAGATTGACCAAATGATTCATGCGCTCGATGCCCTCGGCAATCCTACGCGACGGCAGATACTGCAGGAGCTCAGGCGGCGCCCACTTTCAGTCGGCGAGATCGCCGAGCGGCTGCCGGTCAGCAGGCCCGCCGTCTCCCGTCATCTTCGTGTTCTCCAGGAGGCGGGTCTCGTGTCGGCGCGGGAGGACGGCACGCGCAACATCTACACCATCCGGCTGACGGGATTTGCCAACGTCCGATCGTTTCTCGATGAGTTTTGGGACGTGGCACTTGCACGGCTCGAGGAGCTTGCGAAACGTTGATCGAAAAATCGGTCTGGCTCGCCGTTCCGCCTGACGAAGCATTTCGGTTGTTCACCGAGAAGGCCGGCAGCTGGTGGCCCGAGGATCGCCGACACACAGGCGATCCTGAGAGCGAGATAAGCATCGACGTCGCCACGGGCCGTTTCGCCGAGCGCGCCCGCGATGGTCGGGAAGTCGTGCTGGGCCGTGTGCGCGAGGCGGCACCGCCCGGCCGCTTGATCCTGGATTTCTATGTTGCCACCGGTCCCGCCTATCCAACCGAAGTCGAGGTCACATTCTCCGCCGAGAAGGGTGGCACCCGCCTCATGGTGCGCCATAGACCCCGGCCCGAAAGTGCACATCTATGGAAAGAGCGCGCGCCACGCTATGCATTGTCGTGGGATCGTGTCCTCGCCGCAGTCAAATCCGCCATCGGATGATGTCTTGCAATTGGTAACCTTCGTGTTACCATGCCGAGATGAAGAGCTTTGCGGTCCAAGTCGAAATCGCAGCGTCGCCCGATACCATCTGGGAGCTGCTGACGGATGCTCCGCATTACCCCCGCTGGAACTCCACAGTCGAACGTGTCGAGGGCGAGATTGCCTCGGGTGGCAAGCTGAAGGTCTTCACGAAAGCCGCTCCGGACCGCGGCTTTCCGTTGACGGTGACGGCCTTTGAGCGGCCAGGCCGGATGGTTTGGTCCGGCGGCATGCCACTCGGACTGTTCAAGGGCGAGCGCACCTATGAGATTACGGCGCGTGCCGGCGGGCGCACGGCCTTCGTCATGCGCGAGGTCTTCAGCGGCCTCCTCGCACCGCTGATCACACGATCGATACCCGACCTCCAGCCTGCGTTCGATGCCTTTGCCGCCGACCTGAAGCGCGCGGCCGAGGCCAGGTCCTGATAAGGAGGAAATGCCTTGGCGAAGGTCTCGGCGAGATTGGGCACGAAGACATCCCCTTGGCAACTCAAGACGCCGAGCGGCCAGTCAGAATACACCGCCTATCGGGACGACGACGCCGATCCGCCGGCCCTGGTCGTCAACGTCGGCAAGACGGAACTGCGCTATCACCTGTGCTGCCTCGACGATCTCGCTGCAATGCTGGAGAAGCACCACGATTGGATGCCACTTGGCAGTGCCGACGAGCAGAAGCCTGCCACCATCGGCACGGTCGAAGCCTGGGCGCGCGATCCCGCAAACCCAGTTGGCGGCTGGTATGGTCTGAAGAAAGGCCTCAGGGGCCGCTTCGCCAACTATGTCCCGCCGGTGATGGAAATGCTCGGCCTCGCCGAGGTCGAGCACAATCCCAAGAACAATCGGATGCGGGCGAAGTAGCCGCCCGCTCGTCTCAATAGACCACCACCGAGCGGATCGACTTGCCCGAGTGCATCAGGTCGAAGGCGGTGTTGATCTCTTCCAGCTTGAGGCGATGGGTGATCATGGGATCGATCTCGATCGTCCCCTCCATGTACCAGTCGACGATCTTGGGTACGTCGGTGCGGCCCCTGGCGCCGCCGAAAGCCGTGCCCTTCCAGACACGGCCCGTCACCAGCTGGAACGGACGCGTCTTGATCTCCTGGCCGGCGCCCGCGACGCCGATGATGATGCTTTCGCCCCAGCCGCGATGGCAGGCTTCCAGCGCCGCTCGCATGACGTCGACATTGCCCGTGCAGTCGAAGGTGTAGTCGGCGCCGCCGATCTGATCCTCGCCGCGCTTCGTCAGGTTCACGAGATGGGCCACGAGGTCGCCCGAGACCGATTTCGGATTGACGAAATGCGTCATGCCGAACTTTTCGCCCCAGGCCTTCTTGTCGTCGTTGACGTCGACGCCGATGATCATCCGCGCGGCGGCAAGCCTCAGACCCTGGATGACGTTGAGGCCGATGCCTCCCAGGCCGAAGACGATCGCAGTCGAGCCCGGTGTCACCTTCGCCGTGTTGATGACGGCGCCGACGCCGGTGGTGACGCCGCAGCCGATGTAGCAGGCGGTATCGAAGGGCGCATCCTCGCGAATCTTGGCCACCGCGATCTCGGGCAGCACGGTGTAGTTCGAGAAGGTCGAGCAGCCCATGTAATGGTGGACCTTCTGACCCTTGTAGGAGAACCGGCTGGTCCCGTCCGGCATCACGCCCTGGCCCTGGGTCGCGCGGATCGAAGTGCAGAGATTGGTCTTCCGCGAGAGGCATGACGGGCAGGTCCGGCACTCGGGCGTGTAGAGCGGGATCACATGGTCACCCGTCTTGACGCTCGTGACTCCCGGCCCGACATCGACGACGACACCCGCGCCCTCATGGCCCATGATGGCCGGGAAGAGCCCTTCGGGATCGGCGCCGGAGATGGTGAAATCATCGGTGTGGCAGATGCCGGTGGCCTTGATCTCGACCAGGACCTCGCCTTGCTTCGGGCCTTCGAGATCGACCTCGACGATCTCCAGGGGCTTCGCTTTCTCGAATGCAACGGCGGCGCGCGTTTTCATGATCTCACCCGTTCTCATGGCGGAATGCCGGTGGCCGGCGACGATGCGGCAAGAAGACCATCGGAATGTCCCAATTGTCCAGTCCAATGACCGGGCGGGCGGCACGGTGGGAGCTTGCCGGCCGTCTTGGCAACCTGTTGACAAGTTGTGTAGAGTTACGGCTGCGTCCGACGATGGGGGAGTTCGCGTCGTGTCCGAGAGTGACCTGTCCGGCCCGGCCCCGCTGGGCCTCGATGCCTCGAAACCATTGGTTCTCGGCCCTCTAAGCTCGATCACCGGCATCATCCAATATGCCGGCACCATTGTCGTCGAGGGCCGCTACGAGGCCGATATCCGCTGCGAGAGGCTGATTGTTTCCGCAAGCGCCGTCCTCGACGGTGTCGTCGTCGCCGACCGCGTCGAGATCAGCGGCCGGGCCGTCGGCGAGGTTTATGCCAAAGAAATCGTGTTACGCCCGACAGCCCATGTCGAGGCCGAGCTGATCTTCACCTCCCTAGTGCTCGATATCGGCGCCTATTTCGAAGGCCGGTCGCGACAGCATCCCCATCCGAAGAGCAGTGGACCGCGGTTCCCGTCGATGCGGAGCGAGCGTGCGGTCGCCGATCGGCGCCCCGCGGAGCCCGTATTCCAGCAGGCGGCCGAATAGCCGCGATCAGGCTTCCCGAGTCTCGCCTCCCCTTGGGCCCTCTCGCCAGCGCGAGAGGACTTGACGTCGCGCCCGAAAGCGTTCGTCCGGGCCGGTCTCGCCGAGCACACCCCGCCACCTTACGGCGAATTCATGTCGCGGCAACGTAACGGCAAGGTCGCGTACCCAAATGACGTTTAGGCGGAAAGCCCGGCCGACTGCCGGCCCCGTGCATGCCGGTCCGCCGGGTGCAACTGATCCGCAACTCGAACGCGGAACTCCGAACGATGCAGCCGAACACCGAGAAGATCGTGCTCGTCTTTCAAGGCGGCGGCGCGTTGGGAGCCTACCAGGCCGGCGCCTACGAAGAGCTGCAACGGGCAGGACTTGAGCCCGATTGGGTCGCCGGCATCTCGATCGGCGCCGTGAACGCTGCGCTGATCGCGGGCAACCCTCCCGAGCGGCGCGTCCCCCAGCTGAAAGCCTTCTGGGACATGGTCTCATCGGGCCTCCAAGCCAAGCCGCTGCCGGGTGGCGAGATCGCGCGCATGCTGTTCAACGAGACCAGTGCCGGTTTCGTCACCCTCTACGGCATTCCCGGATTCTTCATGCCGCGCATGCTGATGCCGTTCATGCATCCCCCCGGTACCACGGACGCGCTGAGCTTCTATGACACGTCGCCGCTTCGGACGACGCTCGGAGACCTCGTCGATTTCGAGCATCTCAACGACGACGCGAGCCCCCGGCTGAGCCTAGGGGCGGTCAATGTGAGGACCGGCAACTTCACCTACTTCGACACGCACGACATGACCGTCACCCCTGATCACGTCATGGCGAGCGGCGCCCTGCCACCCGGCTTCCCGCCGGTTCAGATCGACGGCGAGGCCTACTGGGACGGAGGTCTCGTCTCCAACACGCCGCTGCAGTACGTGCTCGACGATGGTGGGCTGCAGGAGGACCTCTGCGTCTTCCAGTTCGATCTGTTTCCTGCCAGGGGCGCTCTCCCCCGGACGATCATGGATGTCACTCAGCGCGAGAAGGATATCCGGTACTCCAGCCGGACCCGCATGAACACGGATCGGTTCAGGGAGCTGCAGACCCTGCGCCAGATGATCCGCAGACTGGTGAGCAAGCTTCCGCCGGAGCTTTCGGCCGATCCCGATGTCGCGCGCCTCAAGGCGCTCAGCAGCGACGTCGCGGTCACGATCGTGCACCTCATCCATCGCTCGGCATCCTATCTGACTCAATCGAAAGACTACGAGTTCTCGCGAGCTTCCATCGACGAGCACTGGCTGGCGGGACGCAATGACGTGCGGCGCACCTTGCGCCATCCATCATGGCGCTCCCGTGGTCGTCCCGACGACGGCGTGCTCGTGCTCGACCTGACGAACGACTGAGCATCGAGGTAGATCATGCGCATCTCTACGGTCATTGAACGTGCATTCGCCATGCCGTTGACGAATCCGTCCTACCCCAAAGGGCCATACCGGTTCGTCGACCGCGAATTTCTGGTCATCACATATCGCACGGACCGGGATGCCCTCGAGGCTGTCGTTCCCGAGCCCCTGACGATCGAGGAGCCGATCGTAAAGTATGAGTTCATACGAATGCCCGATTCGACCGGGTTCGGCAGCTACGCCGAATCCGGCCAGGTGATCCCGGTGGTTTTCAGGGGCCAGAGGGGCGGCTTCGTACACTCAATGTACCTCAACGACGATTCACCGATCTCCGGCGGCCGTGAGATCTGGGGATTTCCAAAGAAGCTCGCCGAGCCATCGCTTGCCGTCGAGAAGGATACGCTGGTCGGCAAGCTTGCCTGCGGCTCCGTCCGCGTCGCCACCGGAACGATGGGCTACAAGCATCACGAGCTCGATCCCGCAACGGTCCTCGAAAGCCTTGCCGAGCCCAGCTTCCTGTTGAAGATCATTCCACACGTGGATTGCCGACCGCGCATCTGCGAGCTCGTTCGCTACCACCTCGAGTCCGTGCGTCTGAAGGGCGCCTGGTCGGGCCCGGCAGCCCTGGAGTTGCACCACCATGCCTTGGCGCCGGTCGCCGAGCTGCCTGTCCGGCAGGTTATCTCCGCCGTCCACATCCTGACCGATCTGACGCTGGGCCTCGGCGAGGTCGTTCACGACTATCTCGCCGACGAGCACTTCCCCGTAAGCCCCCAGGAAAGGAGTTACTGAAATGACCCTCAAGGACAAAGTCTGCCTCGTCACCGGCGCCGCCCAAGGAATAGGAGCTGGCATCGCACGCCGGTTCGTGGCCGATGGTGCCAGAGTAACCATCGCCGATCTCAAGGTCGACAAGGCCCAGTCTACCGCTGGCAAGCTGACTGCCGCCGGACCAGGCAAGGCCATTGGCATCGAGATGGACGTCACCCGACCGGAGCAGGTCATGGCCGGCGTCAACACGGCTCTCGAGGCCTTCGGGCGCATCGATGTTCTTGTCTCGAACGCCGGCATTCAGATCGTCCACCCGATCGAAACATTCCCGTTCGAGCAATGGAGGAAACTCCTGGCCGTGCATCTCGATGGCGCCTTCCTGACGACACAAGCGGTCCTACCGCACATGTACCAGCAGGCGTCGGGAACAATCATCTATATGGGATCCGTGCATTCGAAGGCCGCGTCGCCGCTTAAATCCGCCTATGTCACGGCCAAGCATGGCCTGCTCGGGCTTGCCCGCGTCGTATCCAAGGAGGGCGCCGAGCACGGTGTGCGAGCGAATGTGATCTGTCCGGGCTTTGTTCGGACGCCACTCGTCGACAAGCAGATTCCCGAGCAGGCGAAGGATCTGGGCATCTCCGAGACGGAGGTTGTCGAGAGGGTCATGCTGGGCGAGACCGTCGACAAGGAGTTCACGACCATCGAGGACGTCGCCGAGGTCGCCCACCTCTTTGCTTCGTTTCCGAGCAACGCGCTAACGGGCCAATCGCTCGTGGTCAGCCACGGTTGGTACATGAATTGATCGCGCTCGCGCCGTACCGGCCGATCGGAATCCCCGGAGGCGCCGAACCAGCGGGACGGCATTTGACGGTCATTCGCGGGCGTTGATAGTGTCGCCGGTGTCATGTGCCGGGCGAGCCGACGATGAGTGATGCTTCTTTTCCTTGCCAGTCCGCTGCCATGGGGCGCGGCTGTGCCAACGGGACCTCGCCTGACATGAGGGCCGCATGAGCGGCCGCCTCGACGGTAAGGTTGCATTGGTGATCGGCGCGGCGCGCGGCATTGGCGCCGGCATCGCCGAGCGCTTCGTCGAGGAAGGCGCACGCATCGTCATCGCCGATCGGGAGGAGGTCGCCGGCAAAGCCACGGCCGAGCGGTTCGGCGACCTCGCCCGGTTCATCAGGGCCGACGTGTCCCGACAGGAAGAGGTCGTGGCGGCTGTCGAAACTGCGGTCGCGAGCTTTGGCCGGCTCGATAGTCTCGTTCAGAACGCCGGCATCTTTCCCTGGACGTTGATCGAGAACATTTCGGTCGAAGAGTGGGACAAGGTGCTTGGCGTCAATCTACGCGGCTGCTTTCTCGCAGCACGCGCGGCGCTCGTGCCGATGCGAAAGGCCGGCCGCGGCCGCATGATCTTCACCTCCTCGATCACGGGCCCCCGTGTCACCAGCCCCGGTCACGGCCACTATTCGGCCAGCAAGGCCGGCATCAACGGCTTCATCAAGGCCGCCGCGCTCGAGTTCTCGCACTACGGCATCACGGTCAACGGCATCGAGCCCGGCAACATTCTGACCGAGGGACTGGAGGCAACGCGCTCGCCAGCCTTCATCCGCACGATGCAGGACGCCATTCCGCTCGGTCGGCTCGGCACGCCGCGCGATGTCGCCAACGCGGCGCTCTTTCTCGCTTCCGACGAGGCGAGCTACATCACCGGCACGACGATCAACGTCGATGGCGGGCAGACGCTGCCGGAAGGCAAGGACTTCCGGCTGACACCCGAATGACCAGTGGCAACGCGGAGCCAGACCGATCGATGCCGACCGACTACCGTCCCATCCCGCTGCCAGGCTATCAGGAGCTTCCCGTCGAGGAGATGCGAGCCCGGGCCGGCGCCTTCTATGCGATGATCCGGCACCGGCACACGGTTCGCGAATTCTCGCCCC
Organism: Hyphomicrobiaceae bacterium; assembly: GCA_041397825.1. Classification (GTDB taxonomy): domain Bacteria; phylum Pseudomonadota; class Alphaproteobacteria; order Rhizobiales; family Hyphomicrobiaceae; genus JANNSX01. The sequence goes on along the minus strand of JAWKVX010000005.1, from coordinate 197,992 downwards.
GTCCCGTGCCGCAGGACATCATCGACACATGCCTCCGTGCAGCCGGCACCGCGCCGAGCGGCGCAAATCTACAACCCTGGCATTTCGCGGTCATCGGTAGCTCCGAGGTCAAGCGGCGGATCCGCATCGAGGCAGAGAAGGAGGAAGCCGCTTTCTATGCCGGCCGGGCCGGCGAAGCGTGGCTCGAGGCTTTGAAGCCGCTCGGCACCGATCCAAGCAAGCCCTTCCTTGAGACGGCACCCTGGCTCATCGCCATCTTCGGGGCACGTCGGGCGGCCGATGTCCAAGGTGTGCCGCGAAAGACCTATTATGTCCCGGAGTCGATCGGCATCGCGACCGGCATCCTCTTGACGGCGCTCCACGCCGCCGGCCTCGCGACACTCACCCACACGCCGAGCCCGATGGGCTTTCTCAACGAGATCTGCCGCCGGCCGGCCAACGAGAAGCCTTATATCCTTCTGGTCACCGGTTATCCGGCCGAGAACGCGAGCATTCCGGCGGCAGCCCTCGTCAAGCGTCCCTTGGAGGCGATTGCGTCCTACCTGTGACCGGAACGGCGGCGCTGCCTGCAGCCCCGCTCTGCACAGGCTCACCATGACATGTGGCGATCGCATGCGTAGTGTCGACACCTCGGCGCAGCGCCCGGCCCCGCGGCGAGACGCTCCTCTCGCCATGTTGGGTTCCTGCCATGTCGACAACCACCAAGGCCCTGGTTGCGCTCACGGTCACAATGCTGATCTGGGCCGTGGTGCCCATCGTCACGAGATTGTTGGTGACGTCGCTCGACCCTGGCGACACGCTGGTCATCCGCTATGCGATTTCGACCGTCCTGTTCGCCCTTCTGCTGACGGCCATGCGCGGCTGGAGCATCGAGCGGCGCGACTGGCCACGTTTCCTCGCCGCGGCAGCAACCGGCGTTCTCGGCTACAACGTCGCCAACATCTACGGCTACCAGACGACGAGTGCCAGCCTGGGCAGCATCATCATCGGCATCGAGCCCGCCATGATCGCCGTGCTGGCGACGCTGGTGCTCGGCGAGCCCCTGCGCTGGCCGATCGTCGCCGGCTGCATCTTGGCATCCATCGGGACGCTCGTGCTGCTCGCAGGCGAAGATCTGATCGCATGGCTCGGCCTGGCGGTCCCCGCCGCTCCAGCCGGCATTCCACCGGCCACCGACCTCATGGGCCCGTTGCTCGTGCTGCTCAGCGCCACGTCCTGGTCCGTGTTCGTGGTCGTCGTCAAACCTCTGTTGACGAAATACGGGACAGCCAAGGCGTCGGCCTTCAACGGCATCGTCGGTGCGCCGATGATCCTGCTCCTGCTGCGGTCCGAGACGGTCAATACCGCTGTCAATCTGACACCGCCGCAATGGAGCTACATTCTGTTCCTGGCCGTGCTCGCGACGGTCCTGTCGATGTTTCTATGGAACTACGGCGTTCGCCATGTCTCGGCCGCGAGCGCCGGCGCCTTCATCTACGCGCTGCCGGTTCTCTCCGTGGCCCTTGCCGTGCCGCTCCTCGGCGAGACGCTGACACCCGCCATGATCGCCGGCGGCCTTTTGATCCTCGCCGGCGTTGCCGTTGCCCAGATCAGGACGTGAGCCGCCCGACTATCGACCGCCCGGCACAGCTTTGACGATACGTCGCGCCACGCCATCCCGATCGATGACTGCATGCTTCAGGACACCGAGGACATGCAGGGCCAGCAAGGGAACGAACGCATCACCGGAAACCTTGTGCGCCACCTCTGCAATCTCATGCACCGCATGCGGCATCGCAAATGGCGGTGGCAACGAGATCACGCCGAAGACATCGATCGGCTGGCCGACCGACCACGGCAGGACATAGCCGGACACGACGGCGACGACCATGGCGGCAAGGAAGCCCCAGAGCACGAGGCGGGAGAGCAGATTGAGGGCGGCCGGCTGGTCGGGCTCCGTCGCCATGCCGCGCATCAGCCGATGCGCGACGCGCCACAATAGCAGGACACCGAGAATCGCTCCGCCGCCGACGTGGAATGCATAGGTGGCACTGCCGCGCCCTCCTTCGTGGGAGAGGAACAATGCGATGACCGCGATTGCCGCGAGCCAATGTAAGGCGATGGAGAGATGAGAGTAGCCGTCCCGCTCGGCTCGGGTCTGCATGAGTAGTGTCCCCCAAACTTTGATTCTCCAGCATCATAACGGTCCGAAGGCAAAATATCCGTCGCCAAAGCAAGAGGCCGAGCATGGCCGTCCGACCCAGCGGCCTTGCCAGCTCCACGATCCCGTGATTAGAGGCCCCGTTCGAAGAGGGGAGATTGCCATGTCGCTTGACGAGATTGCCGAGGGCGCGAAATCCGATCGGCGGACGAAGTGGATCGGAGTCTATATCGGCATCCTCGCCGTGCTGCTCGCCATCTGCACGATGGGCGGCGACAATGTCGACAAGGATGCCCAGCGCTTCAATATCGACGCCTCCAACACCTGGGCCTTCTTCCAAGCGAAGAACATCCGTCGCAACAGCGTGCGGCTGGCCGTCGACGAGCTCGACCTCATGCTCAAGACCAACCCGGCGATGGAACCCCAGGCGCGCGCTGCGATCCAGGCCAGGATCGACGACTATCGTGCTCAAGAGAAGAAGCTTACCAGCGAGCCCGAGAAGCAGGAGGGGTTGGACGAGCTGTTCGTCAAGGGCAAGACGCTCGAGGCCGAGCGCGACAAGGCCCTCGCACAGGACCCCTATTTCGACTGGGGCAATGCGCTCCTGCAGATCGCCATCGTGCTCGCCTCGGTCAGCATCATCTCCGGCAGCACGCTGCTGCTTCTCGGAAGTGGCGCGCTTGGGCTGGCGGGCGCGATGCTGATGCTCAATGGGTTTGTGATGGTCGTGAACGTGCCGGGGATCGGGTGAGGGCGCCACGTGCAATAGCGCCCTACTCCGCTGCGACGGCTCCGGCAACGGCCATCGGCTCGATCTCGCGGCGGTCGGCCTGCGGCGAGATGCGGTACCGCTCGCGGTAGCGTTTCGAGAAATGCGAGGCGGAAACGAAGCCGGAAGCGATGGCCACCTCGACGATCGGCAAATTGGAATGGCGGAGCAGCCGACGCGCGCGCTCCAGGCGAACGTCGAGATAGTAGCGCGCCGGCGAGCGGCCCATGTGATGGCCGAACAGCCGTTCGACGTGCCGCCGCGAGATGCCGGTATGCCTGGATATCTCTGCCAGCGACAGCGGTTCGGCGATGTTGGCCTCCATGAGCTCGATGATCGAGAGGAGACGTGGGTTCTGCACGCCGATCCTGGCGCCGATCGGCAGCCGTTGCCGGTCGTCGGGACGGCGGATGCGATCGATCAGGCACTGCTCGCAGATGCGCGTCACGACCTCCTCGCCGTGGCTCGCCCCGATGAGATGCAGCATCATGTCGAGCGAGGACGTGCCGCCGGCACAGGTGTAGATGCCCTGATCCGCCTCGAACAGAACCGACTGGACATTGGCGTCGGGGAAGCGCTCGGCAAATCCGGGAAGATTCTCCCAGTGGATGGCGCAGCGGCGCTCGTCGAGCAGTCCGGCATCGGCCAGGATCCAGGCGGCCGTGCAGACGCCGCCGATGGTCGCGCCCTGGGCATGCATGCGCCGGAGCCATCCGAGCGCGGCGGTGTCCTCGAAGGCCTCGACCTCGATGCCGGAGCAGACAATCACCATGCGCGTCGGCGTCGGCCCGAGACAGGCGCGCTGCACCGCCGCCATGGAGGTGTCGACGGCGACGCTGATGCCGTTGGAGGCCGTCACCGGCTTGCCGTCGGTCGACAGCAACTCCCATTTGTAGAAGGGCTTGCCGAGAATGCGATTGGCGAGACGCAGGGGCTCGACCGCCATCGTGAAGGCGATCATCGAGAACTTCGGCACCAGGAGGAAATAGATGTGCTGCGGCAGCGGCTGCGAGCGATGATTGGCCTGGCCGGTGGTCCCAACGCGACCCAACATGACGCACTCCTCGATCCAAGATCGCTCTGGCGGCTCACCTTAGCCCGTTTGCGTCCCAGTAGCGCCCAGATGCGACCTCAACCCTAACACGAGCCAAAGTGCCTGAGAAGCATTTGCGACATCAGATGCATCGCTTGCGACCCGTCGCTTTCCGACTATGATGCGTCGCCCGCAGGAGTGGCGTTCAACTTTCTTTCCCGCCACCTTGCCGACCGACCACATCACCCGAGCTCAACAGGACCGCCAGGGGGACCGCCGCCCATGCCGACCGTCAAAAGCGACATCGAGATTGCCCGCGCCGCCAAAAAGAAGCCGATCATGGAGATTGGCGCCAAGCTCGGCATCGGACCGGAGCACCTCGAGCCCTACGGGCATGACAAGGCGAAGCTCTCCTTCGATTTCATCAACTCGCTGAAGGACCGCAAGGACGGCAAGCTGATCCTCGTCACCGCCATCAACCCGACGCCGGCGGGCGAGGGCAAGACGACGACCACGGTGGGTCTCGGCGACGGTCTCAATCGGATCGGCAAGAAGGCGGCGATCTGCCTCCGTGAACCGTCGCTCGGTCCCTGCTTCGGTGTCAAAGGCGGCGCGGCCGGCGGCGGCTATGCGCAGGTCGTGCCCATGGAGGACATCAACCTCCACTTCACGGGCGACTTCCACGCCATCACCTCGGCGCACAACCTGCTTTCGGCGATGCTGGACAACAGCATGTACTGGGGGAATCCGCTCGACATCAATCCGCGCCGTATCCAGTGGCGCCGCGTCCTCGACATGAACGACCGCGCCTTGCGCGAGATCGTCGTGGCGCTCGGCGACAACGGTCTTGTCCGCCAGACCGGTTTCGACATCACGGTCGCCTCGGAGGTCATGGCGATCCTCTGCCTCGCCAACGACCGCGCCGATCTGGAAGCGCGTTTGGGCAAGATCGTCGTCGGCTACGACAAGGCCAAGAAGGCCGTGACGGCGAAGGATTTGAAGGCTGACGGTGCCATGACGGTACTGCTCGAGAAGGCGATCCAGCCGAACCTCGTGCAGACGCTCGAGAACAATCCGGCCTTCATCCATGGCGGCCCGTTCGCCAACATCGCTCACGGCTGCAACTCGGTCATCGCCACGAAAGCTGCATTGAAGCTCGCCGACTATGTGGTGACGGAGGCCGGCTTCGGCGCCGACCTGGGTGCGGAGAAGTTCTTCGACATCAAATGCCGCGCGGCGGGTCTGAAGCCCTCGGCCGCCGTCATCGTCGCCACCATCCGCGCGCTGAAGATGAATGGCGGCGTCGCCAAGGATAACCTCGGCGCCGAAAACGTCGAAGCGCTGAAGAAGGGTTGCGCGAACCTCGGCCGCCACATCGAGAATGTGAAAGGTTTCGGCGTGCCGGTGATCGTCGCCATCAACCGCTTCATCACCGACTCGGAGGCCGAGATCGCCGCCATCAAGGCCTATGCGCAGTCGCAAGGCGTCGAGGCGGTGCTCTGCGAGCATTGGGCCAAGGGCTCGGAAGGCACCGAGGAGCTGGCGAAGAAAGTCGTCGCCATGGTCGACAAGGAAACGGCACAGTTCTCGCCGATCTATCCCGACGACATGCCGCTGTTCGAGAAGATCCGCACCATCGCCAGGCGCATCTATCGCGCCGACGACGCCATCGCCGACAAGAAGATCCGCGACCAGCTCAAGGCCTGGGAGGCCGATGGCTACGGCCACGTCCCCGTCTGCATGGCGAAGACCCAGTACTCCTTCTCGACCGACCCGAACCTGCGCGGTGCTCCGACCGGCCATGTCGTGCCGATCCGCGAGGTGCGGCTCTCGGCCGGCGCCGGATTCGTCGTCGCCATCGCCGGCGACATCATGACGATGCCGGGCCTTCCCAAGGCGCCCTCCGCCGAGATCATCCGCTTCAACGCGAAGGGTGAGATCGAGGGGCTGTTCTGAGGATCGATTTCCAGGGGCGGGCAACGCTCGCCCCTCTTGGTCCTCACGGCGAGACGCGCGCAGACGGGCGACCGCCGGTCGCCCCTGACGATTGTGACCCCGCTCACTTCCCATAACTCCCGCCTATCCGCACATAAGGACGAGCCGCGTTGCCGCACAGACGCGGGCGATATAGGGTCCGTCGCATTCGGCGGGGCTCGCGCTCGGCGCATCTGATTTCTCGATGACGACGGTCGCGCCGGGCTTCGCCACGCGCCATTCCGACAAGGTGCTTGCGATGAGCAAATACAACGTCTTCTCTCTCTTTCGCGAGGGCCTCCGGGGCCATACGGGCTGGGAGCCGGTGTGGCGGCATCCGGCGGCACCCAAAGCCAAGTACGACGCTGTCATCATCGGCGGCGGCGGTCATGGCCTCGCCACCGCCTACTACCTCGCCAAGAACCACGGCATGACGAACATCGCCGTCATCGAGAAGGGCTGGATCGGTGGCGGCAACTCGGGCCGCAACACCACCATCATCCGCTCGAACTACCTCGAGGACGCCAGCGCCGCCATCTACGAGCATGCGCTGAAGCTCTGGGAAAATCTGAGCGCAGAGCTCAACTACAACATCATGATGAGCCATCGCGGCGTCATGAACCTCGCCCACGACGAGAGCGAGGCACGCGGGCTCAAGCGCCGCGTGGAAGCGAACCGCCTGAACGGTGTCGATGCCGAATGGCTGGACGCCAAGCAAGTGAAAGAGTTCTGCCCGGCGATCTCGATCTCGGCCTCGGCGCGATACCCCGTGCTCGGTGCGACGCTGCAGCGTCGCGGCGGCGTCAACCGTCACGACGCGGTCTGCTGGGGCTTCGCGCGCGCAGCGGACGCCATGGGGGTCGATATCATCCAGAATTGCGAGGTGACGGGCATCACGACGGAGGCGGGGCAAGTCACCGGCGTCGTCACGACCAAGGGCGAGGTCAAGACACCGAAGGTCGCGAGCGTCGTCGCCGGCCACACCTCGGTGCTCGCCTCGATGCTCGGCATCCGACTCCCCATCCAGAGCCATCCCTTGCAGGCACTCGTCTCCGAGCCCCTGAAGCCGCTCATCCCCTGCGTCGTGATGTCGAACGCGGTGCACGCCTATGTGAGCCAGTCCGACAAAGGCGAGCTCGTCATCGGCGCCGGCATCGACAGCCACAACTCCTATACCCAGCGCGGCGGCCTCGACATCATCGAGCATTCGATCGCGGCGCTCATCGAGTTGTTCCCGGTGTTCTCGCGGCTGAGACTCATGCGCCAATGGGGCGGCATCGTCGACACCTGCCCGGACGCCTCGGCCATCATCTCGAAGACGAAGGTCAAAGGCTTCTACATCAATGCCGGCTGGGGCACCGGCGGCTGGAAGGCGACGCCGGGCTCGGGCCACGTCTTCGCCGACCTCGTGGCGAACGACGAGCCCAACGCCATCGCCGCGCCCTTCTCGCTCACCCGCTTCGCCTCCGGCGCCCTCGTCGCCGAGCATGGCGCGGCGGCAGTGGCGCATTGAGGTCCTCGATGACCTGGTCGCTCAGTCAGCAAACCACAACGCGGGCTGGGACGGTCCGCTACGATCGTTCCGGCTCAGGTCCGGATCTCGTGTTGGTCCATGGGACGCCCTGGTCGTCCTTCTGCTGGCATCAGGTGATCCCGACGCTCTCCGAGCGTTTTCGTGTCCACTGGTACGATCTGCCGGGCTATGGCCGCTCGCAGATGGCGAAAGATCGGCGCATCTCGCTCGATGTACAGGGTGAGGTCCTCGGTGAGATGCTCGACCACTGGGGCCTCACCTGCCCGCTCGTCGTCGGTCACGACTTCGGCGGCGCGATCACGTTGCGGGCGCATCTCCTCGCGGGCCGGGACTATGAACGACTGGTCCTTCTCGACGCTGTTGCGCTGGCGCCCTGGGGCTCACCCTTCTTCGCGCATGTGCGCAAGCACGTGGAGGCTTTTCTCGGATTGCCTGCGCACATCCACAAGGCCGTGGTCGAGGCCTATATTCGCGGCGCGCTTGCCGCGCCGTTGCCTGCCGGTGACTTCGACGGCCTAGTCTCACCCTGGCTGACCGAGGAAGGTCAGCCGGCCTTCTATCGTCAGATCGCACAAGCCGACCAGAGATACACCGATGAGGTCCAACCGAGCTACGGCAAGATACGCTGTCCGGTGCTCGTCGGCTGGGGAATGGACGACCCGTGGATCCCGATCGAGACCGGACGGCGCTTGCACGCGGCGATCCCTGGCGCGCAATTCCATGTCTTCAACGGTGCAGGCCATCTCGTTCAGCTCGAGGCGGCCCCCTTGGTCGCCAGCACATTGATGAACTTCCTTTCCGCTGAAAACGACAACGCCCCTGATTTCATGGCACGGGCCAACAACGGCTAGAAACACCATGCTTCTCATCACCTGCCCCTGGTGCGGTCCGCGTGACCAGAGCGAATTCTCCTACGGCGGCGAGGCGCACATTCCGCGTCCGGCCAACAGCCACGAGATGACGGACGACGAATGGGCCGAGTTCGTCTTCATGCGCAACAATCCGAAGGGCCTGTTCCGCGAGCGATGGATGCACGCCTCGGGATGCCGAAAGTGGTTCAATGCCGTTCGCAACACGGCCAATGACAAGTTCCTGGCTTTCTACAAGCCGGGCGATCCGAAACCGGAGGTGACGGATACGTCCTTGCCGGCAACGCCGTCCGGCGAGCCGCCCGCCGGCTCCGGCAACGATGCGGCCAAGATCGTGCGCGATGGAGGAGCCAGATGAGCGGTGCGTTTCGGCTCCAGAAGGGCGGCCTCGTCGACCGCAACCGCTCGATCAAGTTCACCTTCGACGGCAAGACCTACCAGGGTCACCCCGGCGACACGCTGGCCTCGGCGCTCCTGGCGAATGGCGTGCACATGCTGGCACGGAGCTTCAAATACCACCGGCCGCGCGGCATCGTCGGCGCGGGCTCCGACGACCCGGCGGCGCTCGTCCAGGTCGGACGCGACGGCATCTCGACCGATCCGAACACGCGCGCCACCGAGGTCGAGATCTTCGACGGTTTCGAGGCGAGACCGCAGAACGTTTGGCCGTCGCTCAACTTCGACATCGGTGCCTTGAACGATCTCTTCGGGCGCTGGCTGCCGGCAGGCTTCTACTACAAGACGTTCAAGGGCATCCCCGGCTGGATGTTCTACGAGCGCCGCATCCGCGATGCCGCCGGCCTCGGCGTGGCGCCCGTCGGCCCCGATCCCGCCCACTATCAATCCGTCAACCGGCATGTCGACGTGCTCGTTATCGGTGGCGGGGCGGCGGGATTGATGGCCGCGCTCGCCGCGGCCAAGTCCGGCGCCCGGGTCATCCTGTGCGAGGAGACCGCGCAGCTCGGCGGCCGACTTCTCGCGCTCGATCCGATGACGAACCGCATCGGCGGACTATCGCCTCAGGCCTGGGTCAAGTCGGTCTCGGAGGAGCTCGCCAAGCATCCCGAGGTGACGGTACTGACCCGCACCACGGCCTTCGGCTACTACGCCGACAACTTCGTCGGCCTGCACCAGCTCTGCCAGGACCACATCGTCCCGCAGCTCCGCAAGGAAGGAAAGCCGCGGCAGCAGTCGTGGCGCGTTCGCGCCGCCGAGGTCGTGCTCGCGACCGGTGCCGCCGAGCGGCCGCTCGTGTTCCACGGCAACGACCGGCCCGGCATCATGCTGGCCTCGGCTGTCTCGACCTACATCCACCGCTTCGCCGTTCTGCCCGGCCGCCACCCGGTCGTTCTGACGAACAACACGAGCGGCTGGACGACCGCCTTCGATCTCGCCAAGTCCGGCGCCAAGGTGCAGGCGATCGTCGATACCCGCAGGGAGATCGAGCCGCAGCTGCTGGCCGAGGCGAAAGAGCTCGGCATCACGGTGCATGCCCACGCGGCTGTCGTCGCCACGCGCGGGCGCAAGCGGGTCAACCTGTGTGTGGTCCGCGCCCTCGACAGCCAAGGCGGCGTCACTGGCCCCGAGATAACGATATCGACCGACCTCATCGCCGTCTCCGGCGGCTGGTCGGCCAACGCGGCGCTCTTCTCGCACTCGCGCGGCAAGCTCGCCTGGGATGCAGGGCTTCAGGCCTTCCGCCCCGCCGTCTCCTGGCAGCGCGAGCGCTCGGCCGGCGGCGCCAACGGCAAGACATCGCTTGCCGACGCATTGGCCGAGGGTGCCAAGGCTGGCGCCGAGGCCGCGAGCCGATCCGGCTTCGAGACGAGCCCGCCCGACACGCCGAGGCTCGAGCTCGAGCGCAACCTCCACTATCGCGTCGACATGATCACCGAGCTGCCCTCCGGCATCGACAAGACGCGGACCCGCGCCTTCGTCGATCTGCAGAACGATGTGCAGTCGAAGGACCTGAAGCTCGCTGTGCAGGAAGGTTACCGGTCCATCGAACACGTCAAACGCTACACGACGACCGGCATGGGCACTGACCAGGGCAAGACCGTCAACGTCAACGCCTTCGGCATCATCGCCAATGCGCTCGGTCAGACGATCCCGGAGACCGGCATCACAACCTACCGCCAACCGTTCAAACCGGTGACCTTCGGTGCGCTCGCTGGCCAGCATACCGGACCGCTCTACGCGCCGCGCCGGACGACGCCGATGCACGATTGGCATGTCGACCAAGGCGCGATCTTCGAGCCGGTCGGCGACTGGCTCAGAGCCCAGACCTACCCGAGGAAAGGCGAGACTTTCCATCAGGCCGTGCAGCGCGAGACCAAGGCCGCCCGCTCCGGCGTCGCCATCCTTGACGCCTCCACCCTCGGCAAGATCGACATCAAGGGCAAGGATGCCCGCGAGTTCCTCAATCGCGTTTACACGAACGCCTGGAAGAAGCTGGCACCGGGCCGCTGCCGCTACGGGCTGATGCTGAAAGAGGACGGCATGGTGTTCGATGACGGCGTCACCGCCTGTCTCGCCGACGATCATTTCCATATGACGACGACGACCGGCGGCGCGGCGCGGGTGCTCGGCTGGCTCGAGGAGTATCTGCAGACCGAGTGGACCGATCTCGACGTCTACATGAATACGGTGACCGAACAGTGGGCGGTCGCCAGCCTCTGCGGGCCGGGTTGCGAGAAGATCGTCGCCAAGCTCTGTCCCGAGCTCGACATCTCGGAGGCAGCCCTGCCCTTCATGGCCTTCAAGGAGGCCGCCATCGACGGATTGCCCGTCCGCATCTTCCGCATCTCCTTTACCGGCGAGCACGCCTACGAGATCAACATCGCCGCCTCCTACGGCCTCTGGCTGTGGGAGAAGGTCTTCGAGACGGCGAAGGAGCTCGGCATCGAGGTAACGCCCTACGGCACCGAAGCCATGCACGTTCTTCGCGCGGAGAAGGGCTTCATCATCGTCGGACAGGATACCGACGGCACCGTGACGCCGATCGATCTGCGCATGAGCGGCCTCGTCAAGAAGGACGCCGACTTCATCGGAAAGCGCTCGCTCAGCCGATCGGATACGGCACGCACGAACCGCAAGCAGCTTGTCGGCCTGCTGACCGACGACCCCAAGCACGTGCTCTTGGAAGGCGCCCACGTCATCGCGACGCCGACGGAGCCCGCGCCGCCAGTGCCCATGCTCGGCTTCGTCACCTCGAGCTATTTGAGTCCAAATCTCGGTCGCTCGATCGCGCTGGCGCTCGTCGCCGGTGGTGGCGAGCGCATGGGTGAGACGCTTTACGTCTCGCGGCGAGGTGGCTCGCCGATCCCGGTCAAGGTGACCGAGACCGATTTCCTGAAGACACTCGGAGGCCGCGCATGACCAGCGATCCCCGCCGGAAATCGGCGCTCCACAACCGCCGCGCCCTGTCATCGCCGGATGTGTCGATCCGCGAGCTCCCGTTCCAGGGCAAGCTGGTGCTGCGCGGCGACGCCTACAGGATCTCCGCTGCCGTCCACACCGCGATCAGCATCGACCTGCCGCGAAGCGTCAAGGGGACAGCGACGGCCGGGGGCATCACCGCCATCTGGCTTGCGCCCGACGAGTGGTGGCTCATCGTGCCGCCCGGCGAGGAGTTGGCCCTCAAGTCGAAGCTCGAGATTGCCCTCTTCGGCACGCCGAGCCTCGTCACCGACGTCACGGACTACTACACCACCATCGCACTCGAGGGCACGAAAGCGCGAGAGTTGCTGATGAAACTGACGACCATCGACATGCATCCGCGCGCTTTCAAGATCGGTGATGCGGTATCGTCCAATTTCGGCCGTGCGGTCGCCGTTCTCCGCCAGACACGTGACGATGTCGGCCGCCAGGGCCCGGCCTTCGAGATACTGATCCGCATCTCGATGGCCGACTATCTCTGGTGCGTGCTTGCAGAAGCCGGCCACGAATGGGGCTTGCCGATCGAGACGCCGAAAGGGCAGGTCAAGCAACACCTGCCGCATTTCGACGGTCATTAGCCGGCGCGTCGCCTCCAGAGGCTGTGCGACTGGGCGACGAGCACGGCGCCGATGACGACCGCTGCGCCCGCGAGCTTCACACGCGTCAACGCCTCGCCAAGAAAGATCGTGGCGAACAGCAGGGTGAATACTACCTCGAGGTTGGTCATCATCGCCGCCGGGACCGCACCCAGGAGCTTCATGCCCGCCATCAGGCCAAAGAAGGCGATGGCGCTGGTCAGCACGACAAACAAGAAGGCATGCCAGCCGCCATCACCGAGCCGCGTGACCAGCCCCCGCTCGCTGACGGCGGAGAAGGCGAGCGCCGTCGCGAGTGCCGCAAGCGCCACGAACGTCGAGACGACAATGGGATCTGCCGCATCCAGCGCCCGTCCGCCCGCTATGAACGCGACCGTAACGGCCGCCGAGCCGAGCAGGGCAAGAGCGATGCCACGGGGATCGTAGGATATCTCGTCCAGCCCAACGGTCAGTCCCACACCAGAGAGCGCGACGACGAGGCAGATGAGCTCTGTCATGCCGGGCAGGCGCCGACTGAGAAGGGCCTGGAGCAGCGATGTCAGGATCGGGAAGGTGAAGAGGATCAGGATCGCGACGCCGACAGGGATGTACATGAAGGCGCTGATGACGGAGATGGCACCGGCCCCGAACAGGGCCCCCGACGTTCCCGCGGACAAGATCTGCCGGAACGGCAAGCGCAGCGGCCGCCGGAGCACCATCAGCACGCCGATCGAGATGGCGATGCACCAGGCGTAACGCGCCGCCATGATGGTCGGCGCATTGCCACCCGCGGCGTAGTAGACGGGTATGAAGGCGTTGCCCAAGCCGACGGCGATACCTGACGTCATCAGGATGCCAAATCCAAGCGCAAGCCGCCGTGTCGGGTGGAGAGCGGCGTCGATCATTCCCCTGTTCCCCCGCCGCTGCCGACCCGCTCCGACACATAGACCGCAACGATCACCAGGAGGCCGCCGGCGATGTGTGCACCCGTCAGCGTCTCACCGAGCACGAAGGGTGCCAGCACGATGGTCATCACCGGCTCGAGGTTCATCAGCATGGCCGCCGGGGCGCCGCCGATGCGTCTGACCCCCTCGTACATGCCGAACATGGCAAAGGTGAAACAGCAGGCCGGAATGAGAAAGAGGAGCCAGCCTGACAGTTCAATCGGCAGGCTGAGTGATCTCGACAGCAGAACGAAGAGGCCCGTTGCCACGCCGCCAGCGACCACCATCGTAAAGGTGACCACCATGGCATCGGCGGCCCGAAGCTTGATGCTGTTCCAGGCAAAGGAGAACGAGAAGCCGACCGCGCTCATCAGCGCGAGTAGAATTCCGCGCGGATCGAGCGAGAGATGGTCGATGCCGGTTGCGATCGCGACACCCACGAATGCAACGACAAGACAGACCACTTGCACAAAGCCCGGTGGACGCCGGTGCCAGACAGACAGCATGACCGCCGTCAGCACCGGATTGGTGTAGACGATGACGATGGCAAGGCTCACCGGAATGAACTGGAAGGACCCGAGCAGCCCGAGCGCGCCGATCGCTACCGCCACACCGCTGCCGAGCGCATGTCCGGTGTCGGCACCCGAGAGCCGGAAACGGCGTCCGGACATCAGCAGCACCAGACCAAGCGCCACCGTCGAGAACGCAAACCGGACCAGCACCACCGACTGGGCGTTCCACCCCGCCTGATAGACGAACGGCAGCGTGACGTTGTTGATGGCGAGCGCCAATGCGGCGGCCAGCGTCACCGCCATACCGAGGGATCGGACGGAAGCCGTCGATGTCGTGCCGGCGGTCACTTGGCCAAGCCTCGCGTCCCGAGTGGCTGATGCACACAAAAAGCCGGGCGGACCCGGCTCTCGAGGAGTCTCAACATAGCGATGGCTCGTGCCGGCGAACAGCCGCCGGCTGCATCCCCGAGATGCAGGATGAGGCGGAGCCCTGAGACGCACGACCAGCACCAACCCTTGGCCCGGACCGGGACCGAGGACGCTCAGGCCGTGGGGACCGCACCTGGCCGGATGGTGGTGTCCACGGGCGGCAGCCCTCCGGTGGTAGCTCAGGTCTCCGACACTTCGTCCAGCATCCGCTTGAGGCGGGCCACGTCCTTGATGAGAAGCCCGCTTCCTTTCCGCTCGATCAGCCCGAGCTCTTTCAGTCGGCCGAACTCTCGTGCAACGGCCTCCCGCTGGCTGCTGATCTTCTCGGCAATCTCCGCCTGATGGGGCGCCGGATCGATCAGGGCCGATCCATCCCGCCGCTCGTGGCCGCCGGCAAGTCTGAGCAGTTCGGCCCGGATCCGGTCGGCAGCCGTCAACGTGCTGAACTCCAAGATGCGACGCGTGAGAACGCGTACCTGGGCCACCAGGTGGAGCAGGAGGGCCCGAACGACGCTCGGCTCCTCCTCAAGGATTGTCCAGAGCTGATCCGCCGGCAGCGCGGCCACGACGCAGCGGGTCTGCGCCTCGATGCTGGCCGAGCGCGGCTTGCCGTCGATCGCCGACATCTCGCCGAAGACATCGCCCGGCGCCATATCCCTGAATGCGACCGTCTTTCCGCCAACCGCATAGACAATGACCCGGGCATGTCCCTCGGTCAGAAAGAATATGTCCCGAGAAGCATCGCAATGGCTGATCACGACTTCGCCGGCATCGCAAGTGTGCCACCGACATCTGTTTGCGATCGCAGTCAGCACGTGACTGGAGACTTCCGAAAAGATGGAGACGTTCCGCAAGGACCGCATGAGCAGTGAGCTCGTCTTCTAACCGGCCGGTGCGCCATCTTGCTCCATTTTCAGCTCTCGGTCGATCCTCTGCTTCACTTGCAGCCATATGGACGTAGCGACGAACTGGAACGTCGGGCGATGTCCGCCGTCCCCGCTGGTGCGGTCGCCGGAAATCCTCCGCAGCAGGTCGATGGCATCCGCCCGCTTCTGGTCGACCCGGCCGTCTGGGAGCCAAGTCTCGAGATCGCCGATGTCGACGACGCTGCGGGATTGGTCGAAGAGTGCCGAGAACGTCCGTTCCTTGAAGAACATGGATCGACCGATGGCAATGAGGGCATCGGCGCTCGATTGCGGGATGACGCCTTGTTCGACCGCCAGGGCGAGCGTCGCCCGGATGTTGACCATGGGCTCGGTCAAGGCCGGATAACCGAGCTCGGCCGGCCCCATCAGCACGGCCACCTCATCATCGGCATCGATCTGACCATCCCGGTACGCTTCATAGATCTTGCCGTGACCGATCATTCCGAAACTGTGAAGCTCCGCCGCCCGGAGCGCACCTATGCTGGAAGCCCCGTAGACGTCGATGCCTTCGCTCAACACCCAGAGAACCTCCTTGTGCATCACGGCCGGCACCATCTCGAAAACACCGTCGATGAGAGCGATCACCTCGGCGCCCATTCGTGCGGCCCGATAGACGTCACCGCGGGCGGCAGGAGGCAGAACATTGGCGTCAGGCAGGATGGCCCGGGCCTCGGCGTGAGACAATGAAGGACCTGTGAAGATGGCGAGGCGCATCAACTCACCCGGTCGAGAATGGCGGCGAAGGCTCGGAGCCGGGCACGCGGACCCGGAACATAGCCGGGTGTGTCGATGCCATCCTCGAGACCGGGTATCACAACCCTGACCACCGGCACACCAACCTCAGGGATCGTCAGATTGACGACAAGCACCCGATAGCCGGTCAGCCGATCGAGCAGATGCCCCAGCATGGCCGAATGCGCGGGATCGGTGTAGCTCGGCAAATCCGCGAACGAACGGCACGTCCGCTCAGCCATCGCGACAGCCGTCAATGCGGCACGCTCGTTCAACTCGAAATCGCCATCATCGAGATTGTCGCGCGCACCTGTGATCAAAGTCAGACGTGATTGAGCAGCTTCCGTGATAGCCCGTCGCCCGGCGAGCTCGCGCCGCAAATGGCAGCCGCTGCCGTTGCCGGAGAACTCGAGGCTCCGGTTGCCGAAATTGGCATCGAGGATGGCCGCATGCACCGCAGCAATACCGAGATTGCTCGTCATGTCGGACAAGACGAGGCTCAGACCACTTGCGGCGATGCGGTCGACGCAGTCACTCAAATCGTCGTCTGTGAGCGAACTGAGGTCGATGCGGGTCAATTGGCGGGCGGGTGGCGTCAACAAACTCCAAAGCGACATCGCATCGCGCTCGACGACCTCACAGATACCGTGGATGACCGCTTCCAGGAAGGTGTTGCCGGACGCCAGACCCGTCGTCGAACGGACGAAGCTGCCTGCGCCCGCCGGATAAGGCGGTGCGTAGCGCGCGTGGACAATCTCGAAGGGCACCCAGACCGACGTGCCGTCCCGGAGGTCTCTGGCCTCGACCCATTCGATCGGCAATTCGGCATGGAAGGGCGAGGTCTCGGGGCGCAGCAAGAGGCTGCAATCGACACAACAACCCTCCCGCTGCATCACGGCAAAGGTCTCCACACGGATGTCCGGCATCGCAGTTTCAGCCGTATGAAGCTCGATCGCCTCCATCATGGCAGAGGCCTGCGCATCGGCAAGCGTCATGCCTTTGCCTTGCTGGATCGTGTAAGAGCGCGCGTTCGGCCTGACCGCGGCGATAACCGGCAGCCCGATCCGGTCGAGACCGGTGAGGTCAATTAGCCGCGTCACGCCTGCCACGGTCGCGGCATGCCGGAAAACCTTCAGCGTCCGGGTCGGCGCACAGGCTCGCCACGTCCTTGCGGTAGGGACTGAACGCTCGTCGGACATGTAAACTCGATGCCCTGTGCCCAGCCCCTAGCTCTTGACGCCCGTTGCCGATGAGATGCCGTTGCGAATCTCCACAACGACATCCTCGATAATGCGATGTCCCATGATCTTCATTTGCGGAGAGGGCTGGGAACTGCCACCGAAAGGAGATGGGAGATCGATACCTACCGGAGGCGGCGTATCGAGCCGCGTGTTGACGACTACGACATTCCGGCAGGAAACTGCATCGGGAATCTGATCCAGCGCCTTGCGAGCCGCCTGACCTTGGTCGTCGAATATGAGTAACTTCAGCGCGTTTCCATCGATCCAATAGATCTGATCGTCATTGGTTCTGATCAGTACGCCCTGCCACAGGAACTGCCCATCCGCCATCGGCCCACCCTCCACTCGTTACGCGAGGCCCAGCCAGCGCAAGCTCAACCACATACAATTCGGCCACGGCTACCCGCACTTTCTCCTCACATGACACAAATCTCGTGTTGACCGTTCTGTTGTCTGTGATAATTGTCACATTAGATTCCCTATATTTACTGGGTGGGCTTAGAGGATGTTGGGGCGAATTGAGGCCACATCACTCCGAAGCGTGAGCCCCATCTGTCGATGGAGTTTCAGTGTATGTCGAGTAAGGTAGACGGTCTCGCACCGCGCCTGTCGGCTATCGTATTTGTTGATATCTCGCAGTACAGTCGTCGGGTCTATGCAAACGAACGCGAGTTCTTTCCAACCGCCGATCGGTGTCTCGACATATTTCGCGATGTTTCCGATCGCTACAACGGCGAGCTGATACGAACGACGGGCGACGGCGCACTCCTGATTTTTTCCAGCGCACTCGCTGCCGTGCATGGCGCGCTCGAAGTTCATCGGCTTCTAGGGGAGATTTCAGCGCCCGGGGAGGACGATGATCCCATCCGCTCGCGAATCGGCATTCACCTCGGCGACGTCAAACGCCATGGCGGAGATTTGTACGGGTCGGCCGTCAACATAGCGTCCCGCCTGGAGTCGATTTGCGTGCCAGGACAGACCTATGTCTCCGGCGCCATCTTCGACGCCGTGAAATCCCAGGCCGAGTTCGGTTTCGAGCTTCTCGGCGAGTTCCGGCTGAAGAACATCCCGGACAGGATCGCGGTCTACTTGGCGACGGCCAATGCTCAACGCTCAGCACGAGCATCCTCACCTCGCGCACTGCCCTCCCCGACTGTCGTTCCTGATCGACCTTCCGTGGCGGTGCTGCCCTTTCGCGGCAAGAGCGGGGCCGCCGGGCACGACTACCTGGGCGAGGGCATCGCTGAGGAAATCATCGACGGACTGTCGCGATTCAGAGACGTCTTCGTCGTCTCGCGAGGCTCGTCGTTTGCCCTCCGCGATCCGACTCTGACACCGGCAGAGGTCGGCACCTGCCTCGGCGTCCGGTATCTGATCGAAGGCAGCTTCACGATCACCACCCGGGATTTCGAGGTCACGACACGATTGACGGATACGACGACGAATCGGCAAATCCACTCAGACCATCGCAATGGCGTGATCGAGATCTTCTCCAGCACTCTCGCGTCCACGATAAGGCAGTTGACAGCCGTCATCGTGCGGCGTCTCGAGATCCAGACGGTCGAGCAATCTGCAACCGCCGCACATTCCTTCCAAGCTTACCGCAACTATCTCGAGGGCCGGTCCCGCCTGCTTGCCATGACCCGGGAGGAAAACAGCGCCGCCCAGGAGTTGTTCGGGCGGGCGATTGCGGTAGAGCCAAACTATGCGCGTGCTGCAGCCGGAATGGCACGCGCACTCAACTATGCATCGCAGTTCGGCTGGGACGCCAACCCGGAGCAGACGCTGCAGGAGGCGTTTCGATGGGCCAGGCAAGCCGTGCACCTCGATGCTCTCGATCCGGCAGGCCACGCAGAGCTTGGCTTCGCCTATCTCGCACGCCGCGAGCACGCCGAAGCGCTCAAATGCCTGCAGACCGCCTCGACGCTCAATCCCAACGATCCTGACATCATGATCGAGCTCGCGGAGGTTCTGACATATTCCGGCAAGGCCGCAGAGGCCGTGGCACTCATTCAGGACGCCATGCGGCTCAACCCCTATTACCCGGACACCTATCTCTGGTATCTGGCCGACGCCTATTTCTCCTTGCGACGGCATGAGGACGTCATTGATGCCGTAGGACGCATGAACAATCCAACCATCGGCTGCCGGTTGATGGCAGCCTCACTCGCGCACCTCGACGATCTCGATCAGGCCCGCCAATGGGCCGACACGGTGCTCCGACTTCAGCCGGGATTCTCGGTGGAGAGCTACGTGCGTGATGTCGTGCCCGATGGCGATGAAGAGGATGCCCGTCACTTCATCGAGGGCCTGCGCAAGGCCGGCCTGCCGGACTGAGCGTGTTCGGCGACAGGCGTCGGACCGGCAGTGGGACGATTGGGGGGAGTGAGCTGCCGGCCCGGCCTGTCGCCGAACCCCGCACCGGGCCCTGCCGTCACCCGGATTGCGCCGTCCGCGGCGCAGGAGAGAGAGTTCCGAGCGATGCCTGACCCCGAGGCCGCCGACCCCGCGATCGGCAGCAAGACCATTCAGTACTCCCCCAGCCATGCCGCCGCAGTGAGGTTTCGCACGCCGGTCCCAAAATTTATCTCGATGAGCCAAATACGCTTGGTGGCGATCAATGCCATGCCGTCCGGCTGTACGGCGGCCCGAGGTGAGGCGGCACCCGAGCCGATCCGCAGCACGGCATTCGCAAGCGCGAAAATACATCGTGGCCCGTCGCGAGCTCGGCAATCTCCCGGGACGATACCTCGCTCAGAAGACGCTCGCGCATCCGCGCTTTCCATGCCCACGAACTGGCACTAGTCTCTGTCGGACACTGATCGCCAGCAAAGAGGCAAGCCCATGGACGAACGCCGCGTCGTCAGATTTCGCCGGATGGCCGACGGCACCGAGGCTGACTACAAGCTGCTCGAGGAGCTGGAGCACGAGTTCCACAAGCAGCTGCCTGGGCGCATCCTGCGCGAGCTCAAGGATCTCGAGCACAGCTACTCCGGCTATCAGGTCACCCGTCTCGAGCACTCGCTCATCTCGGCCACGATGGCCGAGCGCGACAAGGCCGATGCCGATTGGGTCGTCGCCGCCTTGATTCACGATATCGGCGACGCGCTGTCGCCCCACAACCACAGCCAGCTCGCGGCCGCCATTGCCGCGCCCTATCTACGCGAGGAATGCACCTGGGCGCTCAAGACCCACGGCGTCTTCCAGATGGTCTACTATGCGCATTTCACCGGCGGCGACCGCTACGCTCGTGACGCCTACAAGGATCACCCCTATTACCAGACAGGAATAGACTTCTGCGAGCGGTGGGACCAGTCGGCCTTCGATCCGGACTACGACTATCATCCGCTCGAGCACTTTACGCCGCTCATTCAGCAGGTCTTCTCGCGGACGCCCTGGGACCCGGCCGTGCTGCGAAAGGGCGAGAAAGTGCCATTGATCGGCTCAGCGGTCGCGTAGCCCGTCCGTGCCGTTGGAGCATGAGCATACGCCGGAGGCCATCGAGGCGCGGCTCAATGCCGGGCAACGGCCGAACTATCTCCGCGATTTCGTCTATGGCGGCATCGACGGTGCCGTGACGACCTTCGCCGTGGTCTCTGGCGTCTCGGGGGCGGAGTTGTCCGACGGGATCGTCATCATCCTCGGCGTCGCCAATCTGCTCGCCGACGGCTTCTCGATGGCCGCCAGCAACTACAGCGGCACGAAGACGGAGATCGACGACGCCAATCGTCTGCGCGCTGTCGAGGAGAAGCACATTCGCCTGGAGCCCGACGGCGAGCGCGAGGAGATCCGGCAGATCATGGCCGGCAAGGGCCTGTCGGGCGACACGCTCGAGGGCGCTGTCGAGGCCATCACGGGTGACAAGAAGGTCTGGGTCGACACCATGCTCAGCGACGAGTACGGGCTTGCGACCAGCCAGCGCTCGCCCCTGACATCCGCGGTGGCGACCTTCGCGGCCTTTCTGGTCTGTGGTGGGGTGCCGTTGCTGCCGTTCCTGTTCGACGGAAGCGAGCCGTTCGCCTGGTCGCTCGCCATGACGACCGCCGTTTTCTTCGCCATCGGCTCGGCCAAGAGCCGGTGGTCGCTCGCACCCTGGTGGTGGTCGGGCCTCGAGAGCACGGCCATCGGTCTCGTGGCAGCGGGCGTTGCCTACCTCGCCGGCTACCTCCTCGGTGGCCTCGCCTGATCGTCCCGCCCAGCGAATAGCCGCCCCGCAATCTTATAACTTCACAAGCCACAATGACGAGCCGCACACTTCACATGGCGATCCGCCATGGAGGTCCGCATGCAGAAGCGCCATGCTTGGCCAAGGGATCATTGGAGCTGGCCGATCAAGGTCACACACAAGCACGGCGTCCGCGCCGGTCAGATGCTGTGGGTCGGCGGACAAGTCGACCTCGATCCCGCGGGCGAGGTCTGCAACCCCGGCAATCTGGCCATTCAGACTCGCAATGCCATGTGCAATCTGACGCGCGTGCTCGCCGAGCTGGACGCCCAGCCGCAGGATCTCGTGAAGCTCAATTGCTTCTACGTCAATGACGGGCGGCTCGATGAGAATGTCTTTCTGGGTCATGTCGCCGCCGGTCTGCCGCGCGGAGCCAGGCCGGCCGTTACCGCCGTGCCGGTGCCCTACCTTGCCTATCCGGGCATGGTGGCCGAGATCGAGGCGATAGCCATGCGCGGCATGGATGGCCGGCCGTTATCGCGGACCTATGCGAGTGGCGAAGGAGCCTCGCCGCTGCCGCCGCCCTTTGCCCATGCCGTCCGCTGCGGGAAAATGATTTTCGTCAGCGCGCAGGCGCCGCTCGATCCGAAAGGCGCCGTCGTGGCGCCGGGCAAGATCATCGATCAAACCAAGCTCGTCATGAACCAGATCGGGCGCGTGCTCGGCGACTTCGGGGCAGGGTTTGGCGATGTCGTGAAACAGAACCGCTGGTATGTCGGCCATGGCACCGTCGAGGACTTCGAGCCTGCGGCGCTCGCTTGCGCCGCCCACTATGCGGAGCCCGGCCCGGCGGCCACCGGCGTGCCGATCCCGCGCCATGCCCAGGATGGCATGCAGATCAAAGTGGACGTCGTCGCCATGCTCGGCGAGGACGGCCGCCATCTGCCGCGCCGGCACGTCTGGCCGGATAGTCTCTGGGATTGGACCATGCACTTGCCCTACAAGCATGGTCTCAAGTGCCATGACATGATTTTTCTCGGGGGTCAGGTCTCTCTCGACAAACAGGGCCGGGCCGTCAACCCGGGACAGATGACGAAGCAGACGCATCAGGCGATGCAGCATATCGGCACGATCTTGAGGGAGCTTGGAGCCGGCTACGGTGATGTCTGCAAGGTATTGACGGTCTATGAGAGTGGTGCCGGCTATCGGGAGCTCCACGAGAACCTGTCGATCCGCTCGTCGTATTTTCCCGATCCCGGGCCGGCGACGACGGGCGTGCCGCTGCCGAAGCTTGCCTATCCGCAGATGATGATCGAGATCGACATCTATGCGATGGCGGAGCCCGACGAGACGGCCTGAAGAATTCAGCCTGAGATGCCGCGGAGTCTCTCGCCACGACGGCGGATCAACTCGGCGCCGACCAGGAGCATTGCCGAGAACAAGACCAGCACCGTTGCCGCTGCTGTGATCGTCGGGCTGATCAGCTCACGAATGCCGGAGAACATCTGCTTCGGCAGCGTGCGCTGCTCAGGGCTGGCGATGAAGAGCGCGACCACAACCTCGTCGAAGGACGTGACGAAGGCAAACAGAGCGCCGGAGATGATGCCGGGCAGAATAAGAGGCATGACGATCTTGAAAAAAACCGTGATCGGCGAGGCTCCGAGGCCGGAGGCGGCGCGGGTCAGGCTGTGGTCGAACCCGGTCAACGTCGATGTGACGGTGATGACGACGAAGGGTGTCGCCAGCACGGTGTGCGCCAGGATCAGGCCGGCGTAGCTGTTCACCAGGCCGACCTGCGAATAGAAGATGTAGACGCCGACTGCGGTGATGATGATCGGCACGATCATCGGCGAAATCAGCATACCGAGAATGATGGAGCGGAAGGGCAGGTTTCGCCGGCTGAGACCGAGCGCGGCAATCGTCCCGAGCACGCTGGCCAGCACCGTCACGGCGATTGCGACGATGAGACTGGTCTTGAGCGCGTTCGTCCAGCGCTCGTTGGTGAGGAAGCCCTCCTCGCCCGTATACCACTTCAGCGAGTATCCCGGCATCGGATAGCTGAAGAAGCTCTCGGAGTTGAAGGACAGCGGCATGATGACGAGGATCGGCGCGATGAGGAACAGGAGCACCAGACCGACGAACACCAGAACGCCGTAGTGCATGACCCGCTCGGTGAACGAGGCGTAGGGCGCAAGCTTCATCGTGCCATCCTCACCCGAGTTTCACTTTGTCGATGCCAACCAGACGGTTGTAGACGAAGAACAGGATCATGGTCGCGACCAGCAGCACGGCACCCAGTGCGCAGGCCTTGCCCCAGTTTCCTTCCTGGTTCATGGCGCTGGCAATGAAGCCGGACACCATCTGATCGGTCGGCCCGCCGACAAGCGCCGGCGTGATGTAGTAGCCGAGGCAGAGAATGAAGGTCAGCAGGCAACCGGCGCCGATCCCCGGCAGCGTCAACGGCAGATAGACCCGGAGGAAGGAGTAGATGGGTCCGCCGCCGAGCGAGCGGGCTGCCCTGAGATAGGACGGCGAAATGCCCTTCATGACGCTGTAGATCGGCAACAGTGTGAAGGGGAGCTGGATGTGCGTCATGGCGACGATGGTGCCGAAACGCGAGAAGATCAGCCGGAACGGCTCATCGGTAACGCCCGTCGCCATAAGCAGATTGTTGACCGGACCATTGTCCTGCAGCAGCACGAACCACGCCGTGGTGCGCACCAGCAGCGAGGTCCAGAACGGCAACAGCACGAGGATCATCAGCAGATTTGCCGTGCGCGGGGGAAGGTTCGCCAGCACATACGCAACCGGGAACCCGAGGATTAGAGTCAGCACGGTGACCAGCAGGCTGATGCCGATGGTGCGGATCAGGATGTCGATGTAGATGGCCTGGTTCGCCGGAACCTTGACGATGCTGCCGTCCGGATCACGCTCGAGATCGACCGACTTCAGGATATAGAACGGCGTGATCTTCTGCCCGGCCTTCTTGATCGATGCCCACGTCGTTCGGTCGTCCCAGATCCGATCGGCTGCGATCATCTGTTCTTTGTAGGGCGGGGCCGTCAGCGCGGCGGCCTTGCGGGCACTGGAAATGATCTTCGATCGGATGCCGCCGATGTCGTAGTTGAGGCGCTTGCCGATCAGCGGCGCCTTGCGGTTCTCATGCGCCGCCTTCAGATCCGCGGCGAGCGCAGCGAAGATCGCCTCGTCGGGAATCTCCTTACCGTCCCAGTTTTGTAGAGCCGCGACTGTCGCCGGCATGTTGTCGGCAATGTCAGGGTCGTACACCGCATTCTTCAGCAGAATGACGATGGGAATGATGAATGACACGACGATGAACAGGAACAACGGCGCCACGAGACCGAGCGCCTTGAGCTTGCCACGTCGTTCCGCCGAGCGCAGCTGCCGCTTCAGCCGCGCAGCATCGCTGACGATATAGCCACCACCCGGGGAATGTGAGGACGCTTCGGCAACGCTGGCCATTGGCAGAGCCCTGCAGTTCGGTGACTGGGAGGGGCAGGCCCCTCCCAGCTCTATGTCTCAGCTCACTGTGCCAGCCAGGCGTTGAACCGCTCGCGCAGCTGCTCGCCGTTGTCGGCCCAGAACTGCACATCGACGATGATGGCCGTCGACATGTTGTCGGGGTTGGTCGGCAGGTCCGGCAGGACGTCCTTGTTGACGTTCGGGATGGCATCCTTGTTGGCCGGACCGTAGGCGATGTAGTTGGTCTGATCGGCCTGGGCCGGCGGGCTCGAGGCGAATTTCAGGAAGGCGTAGGCCTGATCGAGCTTCGGCGTGCCCTTCGGAATGCCCCAGAGATCCCAGTCGAAAGCCTGATGATCCCACATGATCTTGAAGGGCTTGTTGTCCTTCTTGACCGCGCCGGTGATACGGCCGTTCCAGGCCGAAGTGATGACGACCTGACCATCGGCCAGCATCTGCGGCGGCTGGGCGCCAGCCTCCCACCACACGACTTCACTCTTGATCGTGTCGAGCTTCTTGAAGGCGCGGTCGATACCCTCGGGCGTCGCCATGACCTTGTAGAGGTCCTCACGCGACACGCCGTCGGCGATCAAGGCCCATTCCAGATTGACGAAGGGGTTCTTCTGTAGCCCACGCTTGCCGGGAAACTTGGCGAGATCGAACAGATCATTCACCGTCGTCGGCGCGGGATTCATCTTCGAGCCGTCGTAGGCCAGCACGGTCGAGTAGACGATGGTCGGCACCGAGCAGTCGGACACGGTCTCGCCAACAAAGTTAGCGCGATCATAGCCGAGCTTGGCCCAGTCGATCACCTCGAAGATGCCCTCGGCGCAGCCGGCCATCGCCGTCTGGCTGTCGACGTCGACGACGTCCCAGGTGACTGAATTGGCTTCGACCATGGCGCGGATCTTGGCGATCTCGCCGTTGTACTCTTCCTCGGTGATCTTGTGGCCCTGCTTCATGTAGGGCTCGTAGTAGGCTTTGCGCTGGCTCTCCGAATAGGCGCCGCCCCACGAGACGATCGTCAGATCGTCGGCGAGGACAGGCGTCGCGCCGCCCACCAGCAGAATGCCGGCGGCAATCCAAGAAGAACGTTTCATTACTCTTCTAGCCTCCCTTATTTGTTGGCTATTTGCGCTGCACTGCCCAGCGCGGCATGCTCTGCACCACGTCCGGTCACACGGCGTCGAGTGCGCGGCAATCCTCTGTGAGCCAGCCGACCGAGACCTCGTCGCCCTCGCGGAGCGGGGCATGTCCCTGCCGGTTCGGCACCTTCACGATGAAATCACGCCGGCCGGCGACGGCCATGCGCGTCCTGATGTGGTCGCCGAGATAGATCAACTCCTCGACCTTGCCAGGCAGAACGTTGTCGACCTGGCCGCTGGCCGGATTGATCAACACCCGCTCCGGACGGAGCGACAGGATCGTATCACCGCTCTCGCGCGCCACATTGATGGCCAGCGCACTGACCTTGGCCCCGCCATCGAGCTCGACCTCGCAACGGCCATTGGCCAACGCCCTGACCTTGCCGCTGAGCTTGTTGTTCTCGCCGATGAATTGCGCCACGAAGCTGTTCTGCGGACGCTCATAGAGCTCGTCGGGCGTGGAAAGCTGCTGGATGATGCCGTCGTTGAAGACGGCAATCCGGTTCGACATCGTCAACGCCTCCGACTGATCGTGCGTGACATAGACAATGGTGACGCCGACATTTTCGTGAATGTGCTTGATCTCGTACTGCATCTGCTCGCGGAGCTGCTTGTCGAGCGCACCCAGCGGCTCGTCCATCAACACCAGCTCGGGCTCGAAGACGAGCGCGCGGGCGACCGCGACGCGCTGCTGCTGGCCACCGGAGAGCTGGGCCGGCCGGCGACTGCCGAAAGCCGGAAGCTCAACCATCTCGAGCGCCCGCTTCACCTTGGCGGCGATATCAGCCTTGGACAGCTTGCGGACCTGCAGCGGGAACGCCAGATTCTCCTCGACCGTCATATGCGGAAAGAGCGCGTAATTCTGGAACACCATGCCGATGCCGCGCTTGTTCGGCGGCACGCGATTGATCGGGCGGTCGCTGAGGAAGATCTCGCCGTGGGTCGCCGGCTCGAAGCCGGCCAGCATCATCAGTGTGGTCGTCTTGCCCGAGCCCGATGGCCCGAGCAGCGTCAGGAACTCGCCCCGCGCAATCTCGAGGTTCAAGTTCTTGACGACGAGAATCTCGCCATCATAGCTCTTTTGAACGTCCTTGAACCGAACGTGGCAGTCGTTGCCGCCCCCGCCGCCGACACCAGCGGTAACAACCATCAATCAAGCTCTCCCGATGTCGCTTGCCGGATGAGGTCAAGCTCAACGCTGCATCCGGCCGGTGCGTTCATCCCTGAGGCTCGCGCCGAGCCTCTTTTGTCGTTGCAGCTAGTTTGCCGACGCATGGCTGCTTGTCAATGCGAGAATGGCTAATAGCCAGATTTCACCCGCTTATGGCGAACGCAGGTTGCAGATCGAAACCGGTCCGCGCTCGTCCGGCTCGTTGCCTATATCCCCGTCTGCGTAACGAATTTCGCCACCATGAAGGGTTGCAGGCCTTCGAGTCCGCCCTCGTGGCCATAGCCCGAATCCTTGACGCCACCGAAAGGCGTCTCTGGCAGGGCCAGGCCGTGATGGTTGATCGAGACCATGCCGGTATCGAGCGCGTCGGCGACGGCGGTCGCGGTCTTGGCTGAGCGCGTGTAGGCATAGCCCGCAAGTCCGAACGGCAGCCGGTTCGCCTTCTCGATCGCCTCATCGAAGGTTCTGAAGGGCGTCATGACGGCAACGGGGCCGAACGGCTCCTCGTTCATGATGCGTGCTGTCTCCGGCACGTCGGTCAGCACGGTCGGCTCGTAGAAGTTGCCCTGGTTGCCGATCCGCTTGCCACCGGCCTGGATCTTGCCGCCGTTCTCGACGGCATCGGCGACAAAGGATTCGATGGCATCGCGCCGACGGGCGTTGGCCAGCGGCCCCATCTTCGTCGCCGGATCGAGACCATCGCCGACCTTCAGCGCCTTGGCGTGATCCGTGAAGGTCGAGACGAACTTGTCGTAGACCTTGTCGTGCACGTAGAAACGGGTCGGCGAGATGCAGACCTGACCGGCATTGCGGTACTTGGCGGCTGCCGTCAGCTTGGCGGCATGGTCGACGTCGATATCATCGAAGATCAGCACCGGTCCGTGCCCACCGAGCTCCATGGTAACGCGCTTCATATGGCGGCCAGCCATCTCGGCCAGATGTTTGCCGACCGGCACCGAACCCGTGAAGCTCACCTTGCGGATGATGGGCGAGGGGATGAGATGGCTCGAGATTTCGGCCGGAACGCCGAAGACGAGATTGACGACGCCCGCCGGCACGCCCGCGTCGTGCAGACAGCGAACGACGGCGACGGACGCGCCGGGCGTCTCTTCGGGACATTTGATGATGATCGAGCAGCCGGCGGCGAGTGCCGGCGCGATCTTCTTCAGCATCTGAGAGACCGGGAAGTTCCAGGGCGCGAAGCCGGCGACCGGGCCAACCGGCTCGAGCACCACCATCTGCCGGACGCCGTCGATCCGCGGCGGAATTAAGCGGCCATAGGCGCGCCGTCCCTCGTCGGCGAACCAGTCGATGACATCGGCGCTGACCGTCACCTCGATCATCGCCTCGGCGAGCGGCTTGCCCTGTTCCTGGGTGAGGCAGGTGGCGATTTGCTCCGCCCGGGCCCGGAGCAGGTCGGCGGCCTTGCGGAGGATCTTCGCGCGCTCGAACGGATTGACCTTACGCCAGACCTTGAAACCCTTGTCGGCAGCAGCCAGCGCCTGATCGAGGTCGGCCCTGGAGACATGGGGCACCTGGCCGATCACCTTGTCGGTGGCGGGATTGAGCACGTCCTGGGTTCGGCTGTCGCCGCCTTGCCGGAACTGGCCGTCGATATAGAGCTCGAGCGTCTCGTACATGGTATCTCCAGAGCACACGAAATGAGCCGATGAAGCCAAAGTGAGGTGGGTCGGCCGCTTGGTGCCACGGATCGCCGAGGCGCGCTAGTGTCCCTATTGCTGTACGCCGGGAGCAGCCGGCGAATTCGACGATCCCGCAAGGTGTTGGCGACGAGTGCGCAACTTTCGCCGACGCATGCCCACGCATGTCAAGGTTAACGATAGGTTAACCAGCGTCCTACGGCCGCACGATACGGGGTTGTACGAACCACATTCTGGCCATAATGTTCAACCCCTATCGTAGCGCACTGCGGCAAATGCTTCGAGCGTCGAGGCAATTCCCATGAGTAGCGCGTAACCGCACTGCAAGCCCGCGCGGGGGCGCGGGGAGATTCCATCCCGAGACCCTAGCAGTCAATCAAGGAGTATCGACATGACGCGAGCCATTTTGGCAGCCATGCTTGTTGCGCTCGCCGTCTTCCCGATCTTCGGGGCGACGGACGCGAAAGCCTATAGCCAGACCGGCATCGCCTCCTACTACTGGCAAGGCAAGCGCACCGCCAATGGAGAGTCCTACAAACCGGACGGCATCAGCGCCGCCCACAAGACGCTGCCCTTCGGCACGCGCGTAAAGGTGACGCATCTCGGCACCGGCCGGTCGATCGTCGTGCGCATCAATGACCGTGGACCGTTCATCAAGGGCCGCATCATTGATCTGTCGCGCGGTGCGGCGGGTGTGCTCGGCATCAAGGGCTCCGGCGTGGCCCGGGTCAGGATCGAGGTCGTCGGCTCGGTGAAATCGTCGAAGAAGGCGAAGACACGCAAGGCCAGCAAGAAGAGCTACGCCACCAACGCCGTGACGAAGAAGAACAAGAAGAAGGCGAAGTCGGCCGCGGTCAATACCACCGCCGTCAGTTCCAAGACGGTGAAGACGAAGACCGTGAAGACGAAGAGCGCCAAGGCCAATGCCGCCCCGAAGCTTGCCGCCTTCGTTGCTCCGGCCGCCGAGAAGAACCTCAATCTCATGAGCTACCAGAAGATCGCGAAGAAGAAGTAGGCTTCGCACCGTAGTGCCTCGGCACGGGCCCCCTCTGGGGGCCCGTTTCGATTCCGGCATCAGCGAAACGTGATCGGCACATTGAAGACGAGCTGTCCCGACGATGCGCCAGCCGGCGGCTTCGGAAACGGCGCCGACCTCTGCACCGCAGCCATTGCCGCCCGATCGAGCGTTGTATTGCCGCTCGAGCGGCTCAAGCGGACAAACCGCAAGCCGCCGGTCGGCGAGACGCCGAGCGTGATGACGGCCGTACCCCTGCCGCCCGTCCCGGCGGGTTTGTTGCGGGAGATGCGGGCGCGCACCGTGCTGCCGTAGCTGCCGATCCCGGCGCTACCCGATGCCGTCACGCCCGAAACGCCTTTGCCCGCCTTTGCCCCGGCTTTTCCCTTCCCCTTGACCTTGGCCTTCGCCGGCTTCGATGTGCCGGTGTCCGTCCCCTCCCCTTCGACGGCCAGCGCCGACAGCCGCTTCGCTTTCGCCAATGACGTCCTGCCCGCCTTCTCGACCTTTCGCGCCTCTGCCTCGGCTGTCTGGGCCGGCTTCTTCGTTGGCGTCTTGGCTTTGACCGCGAGCTTGGAGGCAGGCTTCGGCTCGACCTTCGCCTTGCGCTTCAGTGCCTCGAGCGTCTCCTCGGCAACGGGCCGGGCGGCGCGTGCGGCCGTCCGCAGCGGCAGGAGCACCTTTCGGGTCCGGTGGGGGACGAGCCTCACCGTCAGCGTCTCTGGCCGTGTCTCGGTGGCGACCTCGCCCGCCGCAACCGGTGCCGGCACGGTGACGGCGGCGGCATCGTCGGGCGGCGCAACCATAGCGAGCGCCGGAGCGGTCGAAGCCGCCGGCGGCTCGTCCATTGCCACTGAGGGGGCTGGAGCCGCCTCGGCCGTCTCAACGATCTTCTTTCGCGCCTTCAGCTCAGACGTCTCGGCGGCCGGCGCGGGATCGACCGGCTCGGGCAACGTCCCGGATCGCACCTCGACCGCCGTCTCCCGCTGCCCCTCGCCCAACTCCGGAGCGGCGGATTCGACCTCGGCCGTCTGATCCGGCGAAACCGCCCCCGCCGAGACTCGGCTGGGCGCCACATCGTCGGGCACCACGGTCGCAGTCGTTGCCGCAGCAGCCGCCGACGGAGCCTTGTCGGCCGGCGGCTCGGGGATGGTCTCATCGTCGAGCATCGCCGCGTCGACGATCTCGACCGTGACGACCTCCGGCTCCTCGATGTCGACCGGTCCCGACCGATGCCATCCGAGCGCATAGGCGAGCGCCCCGCCATGCAGGCCGGCCGCGAGCATGAGCGCCAGCAGGAACAGGCCGCGACCGGTTGTGCGGGGGCGCATGGCTGTCGATTGCTCCGGTCCGTCCAAGTCCCGATCCTACGCTTTGGCACGCATGGCGATGCCGTCGCGGCGACCCCATGTTTGGCGTCCGCAACGCGGGGCCGTCAAGCCGCAGCCCGCCTTGCAATGATCACAGGATGGCCGGAGAGTGTCGCAGGACCAACCCAAAGCCGCCAGGACATCGCATGGCCCCGCGCAAGAAGAACGAGCCCCTGGGCAAGCCGCCCTATCGCCTGGCCGTGATCTTCACCGGCCACATGATCGACCTGCCGGACCGGCCGGTGCCGCGATTTCCGCCGAAGCTCGAATCGGTGGCTGCCGATGTGATCCGGCTCCGCGTCGGGGCGCTGAGCCAACTGGCCGCCGGCTCCCTCGTCGGCATCACCCAGGGCGCCCGCGGCGGCGACATCCTCTTTCTCGAGACCTGCCACGACCTCGGCCTCGACACCCGCATGGTCCTGCCGGAGCCGCCCGAGGCGTTCATCGGGCATTCCGTCGCCGGAGCCTCGTCCGGCGACTGGCCCGATCGCTTCGACGCCGTCTGGCGCTCGCATGCCGAGGACGAGCGGAGCGTTCATGTGCCGCCCCCGGGAGCGAACATCTACGAGGCCGCCAACGAGGCCGAGTTGATGCTTGCACGCAAGCTCGGCGCGGAGGTCCGCCTGCTGGCCTTCTGGGATGGCCAGGGCGGCGACGGTCCGGGCGGCACCGAAAGCTTCGTCCGCAACGTCGAGGCCGCGGGCGGCGCCTTGGATCATATCGACGCCGCCGAGCTGCTGAGGCGCTACGAGGCGGCAGGGCTCTAGAGGCGCCGATCGAGAGCGACTGCCCTAAGCCTCGTCCTCGTCGTCTGGAACGGGCCCCGCTCCGGTGATCGCGACCGGAACCTCGGGGCCGTCCTCATGGGCCGGCGACGGACCGCCGCGGCGCGTGTCGGCCACCTTGCGGATCTCCTCGGCGATATCGGGATGGGCCGCGTGCAGGCGCTGATAGCCGTCGCGGTCGAGCTTCAACAACCGGCTTCGGGTGGTCGTCACATAGGTATGCTCGTTGACCGCGTGATCGAGGAGAGCCACCTCGCCGAAGAACTCGCCGGCGCCGAGCAGTTGCTCATCCTCGGCGATCTGCCGGCGGATGCGGCCCGACGCCACGAAGTACATGGCATCGCCGGGGCTGCCCGGGCCGATCACCTCCCAGCGGGCCGGATAGTTGTGCGCGTGAAGATAGCGCATGACCTCGGTGATGGCCTGAGCATCCAGGTCCGCGAACAGGGGAATGCGCGACATCATCGACCAGGTGAGCACGAAGTCCCGCCGGCCGACCTCCTGGGCAAAGCCGGTGGCGATGATGGCGATCGGTAGAGCCAGAACGATGAGGCCGCTCAGCATCACCAAGCCCCCGACGAAGCGGCCGAGATCGGTCACCGGAACGGCATCGCCGTAGCCGACGGTGGTGAGGGTGACGATCGCCCACCAGGCCGCCTCCGGAATCGAGCCGAAACGATCCGGCTGCGCTTCGCTCTCGAGGTAGTACATGATGGTGGCGGCAAACAGCAGCAGCGTCATGACGAGCAGCAGCGCGCCCGTGAGCGTCCGCCGCTCGTTGGCGAGCACGCGCATCAGCGTGTTCATGGCCGGCGAGTAGCGCGCGAGCTTGAGAAACCGGAACAGTCTGAGCACTCGCAGCACGCGAAGGTCGATCGGCACGAGAAAGCTCAGGTAGAACGGCACGATCGCCAACAGGTCGATCAGCAGGTAGGGGCTCTTCGCATATTGAATGCGCGCGCGCATCGGCGACAGGCGCCTGAGGAACGGCACCTCCACACAGCTCCAGATCCGCAGCGCATATTCGAAGGTGAACATCAGGACCGAGGCCCACTCGATGAAGGACAGCAGGCCGCGGTACTTGATGTGGATCGACGGTACCGTCTCGAGCACGAAGGCAAACACATTGATGAAGATGAGGACGATCAAGCCATTCTCGACCCAGGTCGAGAGCCGGCTCTCGCCGCGGCCGACCTCGAGCACGTCGTAGACGCGGCGGCGGAGATCAGCGCGGGCCTCCGCACCACTACGCCAGTCCCCCCGCCAGCGCTGAAGACGATGTGACAGGCTTGCATCCCGCACCGCACCGATCCCGGCGTCCTCGTCCCTGAGACGGTCGCTCATAGCCCTCGCCAAGTCCCCGGATGCGGTCGGGCGGCCGACCGCAACACATTGAATCAACGTGGCAAACTATCCAGCGGAGATGCCTTGCGCAACTATTCGGGGCGCTGGCAGACCGCCGAGAGCTTGTTGCCGTCGGGGTCGCGGACATAGCAGGCGTAGAAATTGTCGCCATAGGGCCGGAGGCCTGGCTCGCCTTCGTCGGTCCCGCCATTGGCGAGGGCCTGCCGATGGAACGCGTCGACCGTCGCCCGGCTCGGTGCCTTGAAGGCGAGCATGCTGCCGTTGCCAACAGTTGCCGGTTTCTCGTCGAATGGCTTGACCACCCAGAGCCGGGGCGCCGCCGCGTCCGAGCCTTCGATCGGGCCGTAGCCGATCTCGTGATCGAGTGTCTTGGTCCGGCCCAGCCCCAGCGTGCCGAGCACGGGGTCGTAGAACCGCCCGGAGCGGGCGATGTCGTTGCTGCCGACCGTCAGATAGAGAAGCATGATCTTACACTCTCCTGTCACCGCACTACGTAATCATCTGGAAAACCTAGGTGATTTCCGGGGGAAGAAATTACCACGGCATCGGATTATTTCACTCTGTTGCCGGGATTCACTGGTGCCAGAACGGGAATCCCGGCAAGCAGTTCTTAACATGACGGTGGCAGCTTTGGTGCGCCGCTCGTTGCTTTCAGTCGGATGCCAATCATGCCAAACCAGTCTGTTGCCAGCCTGCCGCAGGTTGCGGGATTTCGCTATTGGATGACGTTGCTCGGCATTGCCGCCGGTCTTGGCATGGCCATTCTGATCACCTTCGAGGTTGCGGGTCTGCCCCTCCCAGCGGTGCTGTCCGGCAATCCGGCGCTGGTGATGGCCGAAATGGCGCTCGTCGCCGTGCTGATCTGGCCGGCCATGTGGCTCGCGATCCGACGCCTCAACCACCATCATACACCCGGCTGGCTATCGCTGCCGACGATCCTGGTCGCCGCGCTCCTGCTGATGAGCACCGCATTCGGACGGCCCTTCTCGATGCCGGTCGAGTCACCGATGATGCATTTGGTTCCCTTGGCGCTGATCGTGCTCGTATCGGCCTGTGTGATGGTCGAGTGGCTGCTGGTCCGAGCCCCGACCGCGTTCCATGCCGATCCGATGCCGTCCACCGGCCACCTCTCGAGCAGGCACGGATAGCTCTGCCCTCGGTAGCGGCGCGCCCATCGCCACAGGCGGCAGCGAACAAACAACCGCCGTGGCGCCGATATCCGAGAATCATGTTTTGATTGCACGCGCCTGATCGCTTAGATGAAGCTGTTCTCGAGCGCGCGAGCCCGGCATGTACGCTACTCTCGATTCCGGCAAGATCATCTCGACGCTTCGGCAGCTCGAGCGGCGCATCGACGAGCGCTTTCCGGGCTGCGGCCTCGGCCGAGTGTGCGCCGAGCTGACGCGCTTCGCCGACGAGAACACGGCCCGCGTGGCGCGAATCTCACGCCCGAACACGCTCTTGCGCGCCCTGATCGGCGCCTTCATCGCCGTCAGCCTGGCGCTTCTCTACTACGTCGCCCAGATCATCGAGTTCAAGCGCGACAACGAGAATCTTTTCGGCGTGATGCAGGGAATCGATTCGTTCATCAACGTCATGATCGTCGCCGGCGCGGCGATCCTGTTTCTGTTGACGCTCGAGGAGAGGTTGAAGCGCAAGCATGCGCTCGCCGATCTGCACGCGCTGCGCTCCTTCGTGCATGTCATCGACATGCACCAGCTGACCAAGGACCCGAGCCACGGCGCCCACACGAGCGAGGCGACACAGTCCTCGCCGCGCCGCACCATGACCCCGGCCGAGCTCACACGCTATCTCGACTACTGCTCGGAGATGCTCTCCTTGAGCTCGAAGATCGCCGCGCTCTATGCCCAGTCGCTGCCGGATTCGGTCGTCGTCGAGGCGGTCAGCGATCTCGAGCGTCTGACCAGCAATCTGTCGAGCGAGATCTGGCAGAAGATCATGATCGTCGAGGAGAAGCGCCTCGCCGAACGGGCTGTGCGGGCGCCAGCCGCCACAGAGCCGACAACGGTCCTTCCGCCAACATAGAGCGAGACAGGCGCACCTGACATGACCGACCAGTCCCTCGATCCCATCGCCCTGACACAGGCGCTCGTCCGCTGCGAAAGCGTCACGCCCACGGAAGGCGGTGCCCTGAG
This sequence comes from Hyphomicrobiaceae bacterium, assembly GCA_041397825.1. Lineage (GTDB taxonomy): Bacteria > Pseudomonadota > Alphaproteobacteria > Rhizobiales > Hyphomicrobiaceae > JANNSX01. The sequence goes on along the minus strand of JAWKVX010000005.1, from coordinate 162,560 downwards.
CCTGATCGAGGGTATCCTGCGTCGTGCGGGATTCTCCTGCCGCCGCATCATCTTTGAGAGCGGCGCCTATCCGGTCGACAATCTCTACGCCAGCATCGGCCAGGGCGAGCCGCATCTCTGCTTTGCCGGCCACACCGATGTCGTGCCAGCGGGCGATCTGGCGCGCTGGACGCATCCGCCTTTCGCCGGCGCGATCGAGGACGGTTGGCTCTACGGCCGTGGTGCCGTCGATATGAAGGGCAACATCGCCTGCTTCATGACGGCAGCCCTCGACTATCTGGCGACCGAGGGCTCACAGCGACCCGGCACGCTCAGCCTGCTCATCACCGGCGACGAGGAGGCAGACGCTGTCGACGGCACCGTCAAGGTGCTCGACTGGATGGCCGAGAACGGCCAGACGCCGAGTCACTGCATCGTCGGCGAGCCGTCCTGCTCGGAGGCGATCGGCGATACGATCCGCATCGGCCGCCGTGGCAGTCTTTCGGCCAAGCTGGTCGTGACGGGCAAACAGGGACACGTCGGGTATGCGCATCTCGCCAACAATCCGATCGACGGCTTCGTCAGGGTCGCCGCCGCCCTCAACGCCGAGCCTCTCGACCGGGGCACCGAGCATTTCGTGCCCTCAAACCTCGAGATCGTCTCGGTCGATGTCGGCAATCCGGTCTACAATGTGATCCCGGCCCGCATCGAAGCGAAGATGAATGTCCGCTTCAACGACCGCCATACGCCCCAGAGCCTCGAGGTCTGGTTCCGAAAGACGGCCGAGACCGCGCTTGCCGGCACGGGCCTCGGACACGAGTGGAGCTTTTTCGGCAATGCCGACGCTTTCGTGACGAAACCCGGGCCGCTCGTCGACATGGTGTCGAGCGTCATTCAGGAGACGACCGGCCGGATGCCGGAGTTGTCGACGGCCGGCGGCACGTCGGATGCCCGGTTCGTCAAGACATACTGCCCGGTGCTCGAGATCGGTCTGGTCAACAAGACCATCCACGCTGTCGACGAGCGCGTCCCGACCGCCGACCTCGACACGCTGACGCTGCTCTACCGCCGCCTGATCGAGCGCTATTTCGCAACCTTCGCCCCGGGTACCCGCTGAGTCCGGGCGGTTTACCATCCGGACGAAGATGTGCCGCCAATGTTATCCCCGGCCCCCGCCCGTCCCCGCATACTCCGCTCAACCCCGTTGCCAGGGGACCGACAGGCGCGCTGGTCGGCCGGTGGCGGGGAGCGCCGATGGAGGGGTGCATAAGCGACACCCCGTCTAGTCTGCCGTTGCGGATGGGGAGAACCTGACCGCAACTGCTCTCGCGCCGGATGCGTGCGAGGAGGTGCCATAAGGGACTTCGGTCCCAGCTCCTCAGGGCGGCGGACCATCCATCGGCGACGGCGGAGCGGTGAGGCCGCATCCGACTGAAACTTGCACATGGGCCGGCCGCTCCGTCCCCCTGGACTGCCCAAGCTCTCGGGTTCCTCGAGGATCGCGGTGTGGTTAGGTCATGCGCGGAGGAGACGGTGGGGACATTCATGTCTGGCGCGGCTTCATCTGGAGCGGACTCATGAACACGTTCTTGCGACAAACCGGTTTCCACTTTGCCTGAACGTGCTCTAGGTTGGCAGCTCGCCTTGCAGAGGACGCCGCCAATGCCAAACAGAGCCACCCCCGATCTCATCGTCGTCAACGCCGATATCCGGACCATGAACGTGCTTGCGCCGCGCGCCGAGGCGCTGGCTGTGTCCGGGGGACGGCTGACAGCGATCGGCTCGACAGAAGCGATACGGGCGCTGGCCGGCAAACGGACCCGCGTCATCGATGCCGGCGGCCGGCTGGTGCTGCCGGGCTTCCAAGACACTCACATCCATCTCCAGGATAGCGGCACCGACCGGGCCCTCTCGGCCAACCTCGAAGGCGCCGCCACCGTCGTCGAGTTCCAGGACCGGCTTGCCGAGTTCGGCAAGGCCAACCCCCGGAATGCCTGGGTCAACGGCGTCGGCTGGTACTCCGGCATCTTCGGCGAGCACAATCTCGACCGCCATATGCTGGACGCCGCCGTCCCGGACCGACCTGTCTTCGCCTATGCCTCGGATGGCCACAGCGCCTGCCTCAACACCAAAGCCTGCGCAGCACTCGGCCTGACGCGCGACACGCCCGCGCCGGAGAACGGCTATTTCGTCAAGGACGCGCAGGGCGAGCCGACCGGCATGCTCTACGAGCACGCGATCTTCTGGGCCAAGGAGCGCATGCCGCCTCTGACCGACACCGATTTCGCAAAAGGCGTCAAGTTCGGTCAGGCGCTCTGCAATCGCCACGGCATCACCGGCGTTCTCGATGCCTTGGTGCAGGAGCGGCATATGCGGGTCTATCAGGCCCTGGATCGCGCCGGCGAGCTGACTGTCCGGGTCGCCGCGACGGGCCTCGTGACACCGGACGACTCGGTGGCGAGCGCGCTCGACCGGCTGACGATGCTCCGCCGCGACTACGCCTCGCCGATGGTTCGGATGCATTCGGCGAAGTTCTTCTTCGACGGCGTCTTCGAGAATCGCACGGCCGCGATGCTCGCCCCCTATTCGGACGCCAAAGGCGGCAACGCGCCCGTGATGTTCGGCGAGAATCACGTCCGCGAGCTGTTCATCGCCGTCGATGCGGCGCGGTTCCAGATCCACGTGCATGTCATCGGCGACAAGGCCGCGCGTGCCGCGCTCGACGGCATCCAGGCGGCTCGCGAGGTCAACGGCGCCTGGCCCGCATGGCATCAGCTTGCCCACGTCCAGGTGCTCGACCCCGCCGACATTCCTCGCTTCCACGAATTGGGCACGGTCGCCAATATCCAGCCACTGTGGGCCCGACACGAGCCTTCGGTCGACGACGTGGCACTGCCGATGGTGGGACCGGAGCGGGGCCAGTGGATGTACGCCTTTCGCTCGATGATCGATGCGGGCGCCGAGTTCGCTGTTTCGAGCGACTGGGGTGTCTCGACGCTCAATCCCTTTGCCATCATGCATACGGCCGTCACGCGCCAGCCGCAGACGAGGCGGGGTGTGGATCAACCCGTGTTCCTGCCCGCCGAGCGCATGACGGTCGAGGAGGTGGTGAAGGGCTATACGCTCAACGCCGCCCGGACCGCCTGGCGGGAAGCCGATACCGGCTCGCTCGAGCGCGGCAAGTATGCCGACCTCATCATTCTCGACCGGGATGTTTTCGCCATCAGCCCGGACGAGCTCGGCGAGACATCTGTTCTGTTGACGCTGCTCGGCGGCCGCGAGGTGCACCGGGACAAAGGCTTCGCCGGATGATCGACCGTCAATGGGTCAACAGCACCGCCGCCTCGGGCGGAAAAGTGAGCCAGACCGGCCTGCCGATGCTGCTGCCGTCGCGCATTTCGCGATCGCGGTTCTGGTAGGCGACGGCGACCGGCTTGGCGAGCCCTCCGGCCTCGACGAAATAGTGGCTGCGGTCGCCGAAATAGGCCTCGGCGCCGACTTTGCCGGGAATGCGGTTGACCTCCGATTTCGGCTCCTCCCAGGCCAGCGAGATCTTCTCGGGCCGGACCGCCACGGCGACCTGATGGCCGGGCGCGACCCGGGCCTCGCCGGCCAGCGCCTCGAGGCGACCAAGCATGCCGGCATCAACCGTCGCCTTTGCCCCGTCGACGACGCTGACGATCCCATCGAACATGTTCATCGAGCCGATGAACTCGGCGACCTCGCGGCAGTTTGGCGCCTCGTAGAGTCGCGACGAACTGTCGATCTGCAGCGCCTTGCCGCGCGACATGACCGCGATGCGATCGGAGAGCGTCAACGCCTCCTCCTGGTCATGGGTGACGAAGACGAAGGTGATGCCGACGGTGCGCTGCAATTGCCGCAACTCGAGTTGCATCTCCTCGCGAAGCTTCTTGTCCAGCGCGCCCAGCGGCTCGTCGAGCAGCAGCACCTTCGGCTGGCAGACGAGCGCGCGTGCCAGCGCCACGCGCTGCCGCTGGCCACCGGAAAGCTGATGCGCCGCGCGCCCGCCGTAGCCCTCCATCTTGATCATGGCGAGCGCACCTTCGACTCGCTCTGCCGTCTCGTCCTTGGAGAGCTTCAGCTTGCGCAGTCCATAGGCGATATTTTCGGCGACGTTCAGATGCGGAAAGATGGCATAGCTCTGGAAGACCATGTTGGTCGGCCGGTCATAGGCCGGCACGCCAGCCATCGGCTGACCATCGATCTCGACCTCGCCCGAGGTCGGTTGCTCGAAACCGGCCAGCATGCGCAGCAGCGTGGTCTTGCCGCAACCGGATGGCCCGAGCAGCGAGAAGAACTCGCCGCGCTCGATGTCGAAGGAGACGTCGTCGACCGCGCGCACCGGTCCGAAATGCTTCGAGACACCGCGGAAGCGGATGATGGCGTCGTTGCTGGCCATGAGCTCTCAGATTCCTTCCTTGTCGCCCGGCTGCATGCCGCGGCGCCGCAGCAGCTCCGAGGTGACGACGATGATGGTCGAGACGACGAGAATGGTGGTGCCCAGCGCCAAGAGGCCGGGCAGCTGGTTGGGAAAGCGGAGCGCGCCCCACAGGTAGACCGGCAGGGTCGATTCCGTTCCGGAAAGAAAGACCGCCAGCACGAACTCGTCGAAGGAGACCGTGAAGGCGAGCAGCAGGCTCGAGACGATGCCTGGCAGAGCCAGCGGCAGCGTCACGCGCCAGAAGGTCATCATCGGCCTTTCGCCGAGATCGGCGGAAGCCTCGTTGAGGCTCTTGTCGAACCCTTCGAGGCGGGAGACCAGAGTGAGGAGGCAATAGGGAATGCATAGCAGGACATGCCCGGAGCCGACCGCCCAGAGGCCGAGCTCGAAACCGAGCACCTTGCGGATGACGATCAAGAGGCCGATGCCGAGGATGATGACGGGAATGACCAGTGGCACCATGATCGCTCCCATGACGGGACCGCTGCCGGGCAATTTGAACCGCGTCACGGCGAGTGCGGCCAGCAGCCCGAACAAGGTCGAGACCACCGAGACGACGATTGCGACCTTGAGACTGTTCCACAACGCATGGTGCAGCGCGGGCGTGTTGGCCAGGGCATGATAGGCCTTGGTGGTGAATCCCTTGATCGGGAAAACGGCGAAGATGCTGTCATTGAACGAGAACATCGCCATGAGCAGCAGCGGGCCATAGAGGAAGATGATGAAAGCGATGCCGTAGCCGGTCAGCAGGTCTGGTCCGCGCCGCATGCCTCAGGCTCCCCGCTTCCGCTGCATCTCGCGGTAACCGACGAGCCACAGAAAGGTCAGCACGACGATGGCGACGATCACCATCATTGTCACCGAGACCGCGGCCCCCAGAGGCCAGTCGTTCTGCTTGCCGAACAGGTTCTGGATGGCATTGCCGATCATGCTGCCGCCGGTGCCGCCGACGAGTGTCGGCGTGACGTAATCGCCGACCGTCGGGATGAAGACGAGGAGGGCTGCCGAGATGGTTCCTGGCATCGACAGCGGCAGGGTGACCCTGAGGAAACGCTGCCACGGCCGGTCGCCCAGATCCGTCGCGGCCTCGAGCAGCGATCGGTCGATCTTGTCGAGCGACACATAGATCGGCAGGATGGCGAAGGCCGCCCAGGCATGGGTCAGCGTGATGACGACCGCCCACATATTGTAGACCAGAAATTCGAGCGGCTGGTCGATGATGCCGATGCTCATGAGCGCGGAATTGATGGCGCCGTTGAAGCCGAGGATGATCTTCCATGAGAACACACGGAGGAGGTAGCTCGTCCAGAACGGCACCGTGATCAGGATCAGCCAGAGGATCTTGTACCGGGTGACACGGAAGGCGAGGAAGTAGGCCATCGGATAGGCGAACAGCACGACGCTGATGGTGGTGAACAGCGACATGAAGAGCGACTTCACCATCAGGATGGCGTAGACGGGATTGGCAAGCGGAAAGGGAATGCCCATCCAGGTGATGCCGTCACCCGGAGCGAACAGGCTCACATACCGCGCGATCGTCCAGGTCTTGTCGAATTCGAAGCCGGCTTGCGTCCAGAAGCTGATGACGAGCAGGGCGACGAGGGGCGCGATCAGCATCGCCAGAACGACGACGATCGTCGGCGACATCAACAGATAGCCGGCGAGCCAGGGCAGCCGTTGCAGCACGGGCAGCCGGCGCATTTCGGCAGCGTGACCAAGCCCCCTTCCGACGCCAGCTGCCGTCATCCTCTCCGCTCCGACCTGTCAGACCTCGGATGTCCTGTGGGGCACCTCTGGGCGCACTGTGGCACGGCATGGCGAGGGGCTGTCAACCATGTGGCACCGCACTTGTTCTTGAGCGTCATTCCGGCGATTGACAAGCTCATTCAACCGGCAGCTAATCGACCGGACGACCGGGACCGGCAGTGTCCATTGAACCCCAGGGAGGACCCTATGAACCGCATCAAATTCATCGACCGCATGGCCCAGGGCAAGATCTCTCGGCGCTCGATGCTGAAAGGCGCAGCCGCTTTCGGAGTCGGCATGGTGACGCTGCCGGCCTTTGCCAATGCCGAAGGCGAGCTGACCGTGCTCGAATGGGCGGGCTATGATGCACCGGACTACTACAAGCCCTACGTCGACAAGCATGGCGGTCCGCCGGCGTTCTCGATCTTCTCGGGCGAGGAGGAGGCCTTGCAGAAAGTGCGTGGCGGCTTCGCGGCCGACATGATGCACCCCTGCAATTATTCGGTCGGCCGCTTCGTCGAAGCCAACCTGGTCACTCCGATCGATACCTCCAAGCTCTCCAATTGGAACGATATCTTCCCCTCGCTGCAGACCGCGGATGGCGTCGTCAAGGACGGAGCCGTCATCATGGCGCCGGCCGACTGGGGTAACTCCTCCATCGCCTATCGTCCCGATCTCGTTGATGACGACTTCAAGAGCAACGAGTCGTGGGGGATTTTTACGGACGACAAGTATGCCGGCAAGGTCTCGATGTTGAACAACGAGGTGACCATTGCCATCAGCGCCATGTTGGACGGCATGAAGTCCGATGACGCTTTCATGATCAAGGGTGAGCAACTGCAGGGCCTGAAACCGACGATCGAGAAGATGGTCAAGAACAGCCGCTTCCTCTGGGACGACCCGACGAGCATGTCCCAAGCGCTCGCGACTGGCGAAATCGTCGCCGCCTATGCCTGGAACGATACACCGAAGAACCTGCAGGCCCAGGGCATTCCGGTCGCCTATGCCAAGCCGAAGGAAGGCTACTTCACATGGTACTGCGGAATGACGATCCTGAATTCGGGCAAGGGCGACATGGCCGCCGCGCACGACTTCGTCGACGCTTGGCTGTCGCCCGAGACCGGCAAGACGCTGATCGAGGGCAGCGGCTACGGCCACGCCAACGCCAAGTCCTTCGCCGCCGCTGATCCCGCCGCCGTCAAGGCGATGGGCATCACCGACCCGATGGAGCATATGGCGAGCGCCATCCTCTTCCCGACGGTCCCCTCCGAGATCCTCGCCGAGCAGATCAAGCTCTGGGAAGAGATGAAAGTCCTGAAGCAATAGGCCTTGCGCGATGCGGCCGTCTGCACCCTAGGCGGACTGTCGCAAAGCTGTCATAGAAAGGATGCGGCATCGGCCGCGCCGAGCCGCATCCCATGGAACTCTTCGTCTTCGCCGCGGTGCTCGTCGGGGCAGCCTGTCATGCCGGCTGGAACACCGCCGTCAAGCTCAGGCTGGACCCGCTGACGGCCATCTCGGGGCTTGCCGCCGCTGCCGGCGTCGCCGCAATACCTCTGGTCATTGCGTTCGGTATCCCGGCCGCCCCATCCTGGCCCTATCTCGCCGCGTCCGTGGCATTGCACATCGTCTACAATGCCGCGCTGAGCGAGGCCTACCGGGCCGGCGACCTCGGGCAAGTCTATCCCATCGCCCGCGGCGCCGCTCCCGTCATGACGGCGTTGATCGGGACCCTATGGCTCGGCGAGACGCTCGGATTGAGCGGCTGGCTTGGCGTCGTGATCATCACGACCGGCATCCTGCTGCTCTCGCTCAGGGGCGGCCAGGCTCTTGATTCCGACCGGCGGGCGGTTGGCTTCGCCCTGCTGACCGCCTTGTCGATCACGGCCTATTCGCTGGCGGATGGTCTCGGTGGCCGTCTCTCCGGCTCACCTCATGCCTACACGGCCTGGCTGTTCCTGATCGACGGAATCGTCATGGCGATATACGGCAGCTGGCGGCAGGGCGCCCAACTCCTGAGGGCTGCTCGCGTCAACTGGCGTGTCATGCTGCTCGGTGGCATCCTGTCGATCGCGTCCTATTGGATCGCCATCTGGGCCATGACCCAAGCGCCCATCGGCCTCGTCGCCGCACTACGCGAAACGAGCGTAGTCTTCGGCGCCTTCTTTGCTTGGTTGTTGCTCAAGGAGCCGCTGCGAGCGGTGCGAATCGCCTCGGCCTGTCTCGTGGCGCTCGGCGCGATCTTCATCCGCCTGCATTGAGGCTCTCGCCCGGCCGGAACCAGCCGACGAGCCGATGCCGATGCCCGGGATAGGTCAGGCGCACGAAGGTTACAGGCCGCCGCTCCCGCCACGTTGTCCGCTCGACCACAAGACATGCGGCACCCGTCGGGATGCGGAGCTGCGACGCCAGGCTCTTGCCAGCCTCGACCGCGCTGATCGTGTGCCGCGCCCGTGTCCAGGCCACATGCGCGAGCAGGAAGCGCCCCGCTGGCTCGCGGGCGAAGTCGGCGCCCCGTGCCTCCGGAACCGTGACGAGCGAGATCCAGCGCTCCTCGTGGACGGCGGGCTCGCCATCGGCCAGATGCAGCGACGTCAGCACGAGGGCAGCTTCGGGGCGCTCGAGATCGAGGGCCTCTCGAAGTCGGGCCGGCATGCGGGTCTGGCGCTCGGTCAGAAGCCGGTAGCCATAGACATGGCCTGCCGCGCGAATCTCGTCGGCCAGGTCGGCGATCCGCATGACCGCATGCTCGTCCGTCGGCCGGGCGACGAAGGTTCCGGCCTTGCGACGGCGGACGATCAGGCCGTCCTCAGCCATGCGATGCAGTGCCTTGTTGACCGTCATGCGCGATGCGCCGGTGAGACCGGTTAGCTCATGCTCGGACGGCAGTTTCACGCCGGGAGGCCAGCGCCCTTCGAGGATCGGCTTGGCAAGCGCGCGCCGAATCTGCTCGTAGAGCGGGCCCTGCCCGTCCAGTACAAACGTCCCGGTCATGAGCTACTCCGCAAGCCGGCGCATGGTAAGCGCGAAACGCCGCGCGATCGCATCCCGCGCCGGATGGCGGCCGGCCCTGACCACCGGACGACCCGCCACCCAGACGTCCCGGACCAGACTGCGATCGCCCGAGAAAAGCCAGCTGTCGAGGATGGTGTCGTCCTTTCGCCCGACCAGTAGCGGATGCTCGGCATCGAGAGTGATGATGTCAGCGAGCGCGCCGGCGGCGAGAATGCCCGCGCCCCGGCCGATCGCAAGCGCGCCATCGCGGCACGCGACCTCGTAGAGCGCTCGCCCTGTCGAGCGCCCCTCGACGGCAAGCACGTTGCGGGCCCGATCGCGAAGCCGCTGACTGTATTCGAGAGTCCGCATCTCCTCGGCGGCATCGACGCGGATATGACTGTCGGTACCTATGCCGAAACGGCCGGCGGCGGCGAAGAATGCTGGGCCGCTGAAGATGCCGTCGCCGAGATTGGCCTCGGTCTGAGGGCATAGCCCGGCCACCGCACCGGAGTTGGCCATGGCGACCGTCTCCGCCTCCGTCATGTGGGTTGCATGCACGAGACACCAGCGCCGGTCGACAGGCCGGTTTGCCAACAGCCAGGCGACCGGCGTCGTACCGGACCACGCCCGACAATCCTCGACCTCCTTCGTCTGCTCGGCGATGTGGATGTGAATCGGACCGCCCTCGAAACGATCCGTGATCGAGGCGAGGGACGCGGGCGTAACGGCGCGGAGCGAGTGCGGCGCAAGGCCGATTACCGCATGTGGCAGTTCGCGAATGTGGCGCGCGGCCCCCGCGTGAAGTCTCGCGTAGCTCTCGACCGTCGAGACGAAGCGGCGCTGCTGGGCCTGGACAGGCTCGCCGCCGAAACCGCCTTGGGCGTAGAACACCGGCATCAGGGTGAGGCCAATGCCGGTCCGTCCTGCGGCCGCCACAATGCGGCCCGCCATCTCGGCCGGATCGTCATACCAGGTCCCATCCGGAGCGTGATGGAGATAGTGGAACTCACCGACCGAGGTAAAGCCTGTCTCGAGCATCTCGACATAGAGTTGGGCGGCGACGACCTCGACATCCTCAGGCATCAGGCGCTCGAGGAACCGGTACATCACCTGACGCCAAGTCCAGAAGCTGTCGCGCGTCGGACCAGCCGTCTCGGCCAATCCCGCCATCCCACGCTGGAACGCATGACTGTGGAGATTGGCAAGACCAGGCACGGCGATCGCGTGACGCTCGTCCGCCGTCTCCGGTGAGGCGTCGGCGCTCGAGGAAGCGATGCGCCCATCCGCATCGATCTCGATCAGCACATTCCCGGCCCACCCCTCCGGCAACAATGCGCGTTCGAAAAACAGCTTGCTCATGCCTCGTCTCCCATGTCAGATTATGTATAGACAAAAAGAAGTGACCAGGGAAGCGCGGTCATGACCGCAGACACGGTATGGACGGAGGCCCGGATCTGGACCGGGACGGGCGCTCTCATCGAGCGTGGTGCGATCGCCTCCGAGAGTGGGCGCATCGTCTATGTGGGCGAGGCCGCAAGCGCTCCTGAATCCGGCAACAAGGTCGATTGTGGCGGCCGGCTCATCACTCCCGGATTGATCGATTGCCATACCCACATTGTTCATGCCGGCAATCGCGCCAACGAATGGCGCATGCGGCTCGAAGGAGCGAGCTACGAGGAGGTGGCGCGCGCCGGCGGCGGCATCGTCTCGACGGTCAAGAACGTGCGCGATGCGAGCGAGGACGATCTCGTCCGCCAATCGTTGCCAAGACTGGATGCGCTCATCGGCGAAGGCGTGACGACGATCGAGATCAAGTCCGGATACGGGCTCGACACCGAGACCGAATTGAAGATGCTCCGCGCCGCGCGCCGGCTCGGGCGCGAACGCTCCGTCTCGGTGGCGACGACGCATCTCGGCGCCCACGCCATGCCGCCCGGCGCGACGGATAAGGACGCCTACATCACCGACGTCGTCGAGCACCAGCTCCCGGCCGCATTCGCCGAGGGTCTGGCCGACGCTGTCGACGCTTTCACGGAAGGGATCGCCTTCTCCGTCGAACAGACGCGCCGCGTCTTCGCCAAGGCCAAGTCACTCGGCCTTCCGGTCAAGATCCACGCCGAGCAGCTTTCCAATCTCGGCGGTGCAACAATGGCGGCCGCAGAGTTCGGTGCGCTCTCGGCGGACCATATCGAGTATCTGGACGAAGCGGGCGTGGCCGCACTGAAAGACGCAGGCACAGTCGCCGTGCTGTTGCCCGGCGCCTTCTACTTCATCAAAGAGACGCGGAAGCCGCCTGTCGATCTCCTGCGCAGAGCCAGTGTGCCGATCGCCGTGGCGACCGACTGCAATCCGGGCTCCTCGCCGATGACCTCGATCCTACTCGCCATGAACATGGCCTGCACCTTCTTTGGCCTCACGCCCGAGGAGGCGCTCACCGGCGTCACGCGCCATGCGGCACGAGCCTTGGGTCTGGGTGACCAGTGCGGCACATTGGAGATTGGCAAACTGTGCGATCTCGCCATCTGGAACGCCGCCGAACCGGCCGAGCTCGCCTATCGCATCGGCTTCAATCCGCTCCACTCCCGCATATGGAGAGGCAATGCCTAAGTCCTTCGTACTTCATCCGGGGAAAGTCCGGCTGGTCGATCTCGAGGCGATCTACCGCCAGGGGCTTCCGACCAAGCTCGACACGTCATGCCTGAAGGCCATTCAAGCTTCGGCGCGGGTGGTCGCCGACGCTGCGGCGGGATCGGCGCCGGTCTACGGCGTCAACACGGGCTTCGGCAAGAACGCCTCCTTCAAGATCCCACCCGCGGATACGGCGTTGCTGCAGCGCAATCTGATTATCTCGACCTGCTGCGGCGTCGGACCGCCGACACCCGAGCCGATCGTTCGTCTGATGATGGCGCTGAAACTGAATTCTCTCGGCCACGGTGCGTCCGGCATCCGGCCTGCCATCGTCAAGCTGATCGAGGACATGCTGGCCAACAACATCACACCGATCGTGCCGCAACAGGGCTCGGTCGGCGCCTCCGGCGATCTCGCTCCGCTCGCGCATATGACGGCGGCGATGCTTGGTGAGGACGATGTCCTCGTCGAAGGCAGGCGCATGAGGGCCGCCAAAGCGCTGGCACAGGCCGGACTGAAGCCGGTCGTGCTCGGACCAAAGGAAGGCCTTGCCCTCATCAACGGCACACAGTTCTCCACCGCCTATGCGATCGTCGGCCTTTTCGAAGCGCGGCGCCTGGCAGCGACGGCGCTGGCGACCGGCGCCATGTCCGTCGATGCGCTGATGGCATCGACCGCACCCTTCCGGCCGGAAATTCACAAACTGCGCGGCCATGCCGGCCAACGCGCCGCCGCAGACACCTTGATGACACTCCTGGACGGCAGCATCATCCGCAGGTCACACATCGAGGGGGACGAGCGCGTGCAGGACCCCTATTGCTTCCGCTGCCAGCCACAGGTGATGGGGGCTTGCCTCGATCTTCTCGCCAGCGCCGCCCACACGCTCGAGATCGAGGCCAATGCCGTCACCGACAATCCCCTCGTTCTCGCAGACACCGCCGAGATCATATCGGGCGGGAACTTCCATGCCGAGCCCGTCGCCTTTGCGGCCGATCAGATCGCGCTGGCCATCTCGGAGATTGGCGCCATCGTCGAACGGCGCATCGCCACACTCGTCGATCCGGCCTTGAACTTCGACCTGCCGGCGTTCCTAGCGCCCGATCCGGGACTCAACTCAGGCTTCATGGTGGCCGAGATCACGGCCGCCGCGCTCTATGCCGAGAATAAGCAGCGGGCGACTCCCGGCTCGATCGACTCGACGCCGACCTCCGCCAATCAAGAAGACCATGTCTCGATGGCGGCGCATTCCGCCCGCCGCCTCGTCGAGATGAATGCCAATCTGGCGAAGATCATCGGCATCGAGCTCCTGGTTGCCGCCCAGGGTATCGATCTCAGAAAGGATGGCCGCGGCTTCTCGAAGCTCAAGGGACCGAAGCCGAGGAACCTGAAGACCAGCCCCGAGCTCGAGCGTGTGCTCAAGCTCTTGCGCGAACATGTGCCGATGCTTGAGGAGGATCGCATGCTGACGTCCGATGTCGAGACGGCTGTGGGTCTCGTCGAAGGCGGGGCCGTGCTCGGGGCCGCCGGTTTGAAATCCTTCGCTGCGCTCGAGTTCGTCCGATGAGTGCGATCTATGATCTTGTGCAGGGTGGTTCGCCGCTCATCCTGTCAATTCCCCATTGTGGTCGCGGGTTGACGCCTGGGCTCGCCGAGCGACTGACACCCGAAGGCCGTTCCCTCGTCGATACCGATTGGTGGCTCGAACGCCTCTACGACTTCGGCGCCGCCTTGGATGCGACGGTTCTCTCGGCCCGACTGTCGCGCTACGTCATCGATCTCAATCGCGACCCATCGGGAGCCTCGCTCTATCCGGGCCAGGCGACGACCGACCTCATTCCGACAACGACCTTCGACGGCGCGCCGCTCTATCGGCCGGGTCATGAGCTGATGTCGACCGAGGTGGATGAGCGCAAGCGCCTCTACTTCATGCCGTACCATGACGCACTCGGTACCGAGATCGCGCGCGTGAAGGCCAAGCACGGGCATGTGCTGCTCTACGACTGCCACTCGATCCGCTCGGCCATTCCGCGCCTGTTCGACGGCGAACTGCCGGTACTCAATCTCGGCACCAACTCGAGCACGTCCTGTGCTCCCGAGTTGCAGGTCGAAATCGTCCGCACACTGCAGGAGACGACCGCCTTCAGCCATGTCGTCAATGGCCGTTTCAAGGGCGGCTGGATCACGCGCCACTATGGCCGCCCGGCTGATCATGTTCACGCCGTCCAGATGGAGCTCGCCTGCCGCGCCTACATGCAGGAGGAGCCGCCGTTCGCCTACGACGAGACCAAGGCGCCCGCCATCAGGATGGCGCTGCTCGCCATCCTGATGCGCATGCTGAGATGGGCAGCATCGGCAAAGAGCGCCTGAGATGGCTCTATCGTTCGATCAGCTTCGCCCAGAACGCCGCGCGCTCGACTGTAATGCGCCGCATCAGCGCGATGCAGGCCGGATCGTCGGCAAGCACCACCTCGAGACCACGCGCAACAAGGAAATCGATGTCGCCCGCATAGTGCTCGCGCTCGCCGATGACGATACGCGGCACGCCAAGGAAGAGGACCGCACCGGTGCACATCATGCAGGGGCTCAACGTCGTGTAGAGAGTCGTGGCGTCATAGCTCGCTTGCAAACCGCCGTTTCGCAGGCAGTCCGTTTCGCCATGCGAGGTCGGATCATTCGTCTGCTGGGACCGATTGTGCCCTCGCGCGATTACTTCACCTTCACGCACCAAGACAGCACCGACCGGAATGCCACCAGCCGCGAAACTCGTCTCCGCCTCCGCCAATGCCTCGGCAAGGAAGCGGCGATCGCTGTCCGTGACCGACACCAGGGGCATGGTGGCCTCCATCCAGTGTTGAGGAGCGAAATCGCGCTCGATGCCGATCCCGTCAGTGAACCAAGGATTTCACATCAGCACATTATAGCCCCCTCCCGCCCCGAGGGGGAGGGCCGGGGTGGCGTGCGAGAACAGGTGACTCTGTCGTCGTGTTTCCCCCCGTCCCCAGCGCTTAAGACTCTAGCTGCTGCGCATCCAAGTCCAAGGCGCTTGGCCTTCCCCCTCGCGGGGGAAGAAAAGTTCACAAGTTGTCGTGATTGAGATCGGAGACCTTAGCTATGAAAATCAAACGCCTCGACAACGAGCGCAAGATCAGGAGTCCGCGCGGGCCGAAGATCACCGCCAAATCCTGGCAAACCGAGGCGCCGATGCGCATGCTCATGAACAATCTCGACGCCGAGGTCGCCGAGCGCCCACAGGAGCTCGTGGTCTATGGTGGCATCGGCCGAGCCGCACGCGACTGGGAGAGCTTCGACCGAATCGTCAAGAGCTTGAAGAAGCTCGAGGAGGACGAGACGCTGCTCGTCCAGTCCGGCAAGCCGGTCGGCGTCTTCAGAACCCATGCCGACGCGCCACGCGTGCTCATTGCCAACTCCAACCTCGTGCCCGGCTGGGCGACCTGGGAGCACTTCAACGAGCTCGATAGGAAAGGGCTCATGATGTATGGCCAGATGACGGCCGGCTCCTGGATCTACATCGGCACGCAAGGCATCGTGCAGGGCACCTACGAGACCTTCGTCGAGATGGGCCGGCAGCATTTCGGCGGCGATCTCACGGGCAAGTGGATCCTGACCGGCGGCCTCGGCGGCATGGGTGGCGCGCAGCCGCTGGCCGCGACGATGGCCGGCGCCTCGATGCTCGCCGTCGAATGCCAGCCTTCGCGCATCGAGTTCCGGTTGAAGACTCGCTACCTGGATGATCAAGCCCGCACCATCGACGAGGCACTGGAGAAGATCGAGGTCTCGCACAAGAAGGGCAAGCCAATCTCGGTCGGCCTGCTCGGCAATGCCGCCGAAGTCTTCCCCGAGCTCGTCAAGCGCGGCATCCGGCCAGACGCTGTCACCGACCAGACCTCGGCGCACGATCCCTTGAACGGCTATCTCCCGGCAGGCTGGACGCTCGACAAATGGGAGAAGCAGCGGGCGAAGGACCCCGAGGGCACCGTACACGCCGCCAAGCTCTCGATGAAGAAACAAGTCGAGGCGATGCTCGCCTTCTGGGACAAGGGTGTGCCCGTGCTCGACTACGGCAACAACATCCGCCAGATGGCGAAGGACGAGGGCTTGAAACGCGCCTTCGACTTCCCGGGCTTCGTGCCGGCCTATATCCGGCCGCTGTTCTGCAAGGGCATCGGCCCATTCCGCTGGGCGGCGCTGTCGGGCGATCCCGAGGACATCTATCGGACCGACGAAAAGGTGAAAAAGCTGTTCCCCAAGAACAAGCATCTGATCAACTGGCTCGACATGGCGCGCGAGCGCATCAAGTTCCAGGGCCTGCCGGCGCGCATCTGCTGGCTGGGCTTGGGCGACCGGCACAAGGCCGGCCTCGCCTTCAACGAGATGGTGCGGAAGGGCGAGCTGAAAGCTCCCGTCGTCATCGGCCGCGACCATCTCGATTCAGGATCGGTCGCCTCGCCCAATCGCGAGACCGAAGCGATGATGGACGGCTCCGACGCGGTGGCCGACTGGCCGCTGCTCAACGCGTTGCTCAATTGCGCGTCGGGCGCGACCTGGGTGTCGATCCACCATGGCGGCGGCGTCGGCATGGGCTATTCGATCCACTCGGGGCAAGTGATCGTCTGCGACGGCACGAAGGAGGCCGACCGCCGCATCGAGCGCGTGCTGTGGAACGATCCCGCCACCGGCGTCATGCGCCACGCAGATGCCGGCTACGACATCGCCAAGGACTGCGCGAAGACGCACAAGCTCAAGCTGCCGGGGATACTCTGACAGAGCCTGCCGAGCTGACTGCTCTAGAGATCGGGCAACTCAGCAGGCGTTGTACTCTCATCAGCTTTGCTCTCAGCTACGGCCTGGCACATTTGAAACTCGAACGGAGAGTTCCAGATGCCCGGATGCGGGAATCGTTCTGCCATTGACCAGAGCTCGCGAATTTTGGCCTCGTCGCCCGCCAGACACGCGAACCGAGCAAACCAGCTACCATTCGACTCGTCAGGGTATCTTACGAGCGTGTCCGCCATGCCCTGTTTGAAAAGCGACCAGTCTATGGCCCATGTCCGGAACATGGTGTCGATGCGACCATAGTGGCCTGCCAGCAGCCAGTAGGCTTGGGCATAGGTGATCGCTTTCTCATCTTCAGGTTGGACGGCAACGATCCGTCGCACCAGGTCTTCAATGCGCTGTTTGTTGCCCGGCTGCAATTGCTCGAATGCCACCAGGGCCGATTTGTGGAAGGGAGAGTAGCCCGGAGCACTCCTGAGACCAGCCTCGAAGGTCTTCATGAGCTTTTTCTCATCGTCGCCCCTCAACGATGACACCATCATGCTGACGACAAAGTAGTAGGGGTCTTTGGCCGCGATTGAGCGGCGATTTGTCAACAAGCGTTGTGCATCCGCCAGATAGCGCTTCGCCTTCTCCTTGTACCTACCGGCATTGGCCGCCAGCCCTGCCTGCTCATTGACCGCAATAAGCTGGCCCAACCCATGGTACGAGTTGATGAGTTGGATGACATGGGCGACATAGGGCGTGGGCGAGCGAGAATAGCGGCGCATCCATTTTTCAGTCTGCGCGAGTCGGGCGTTCTTCTCATCACCTCGCGCAGAATGCCAGATCATCGAATCGTAGAACAGCGTCAGCGCGTAGTCGCCATTCGGAATGCGGTAATTCTTGTCTCGATAGGCCTTAGCTTGCGCTTCAAGCTTGTCGAAGGCATTATCCTGGAAGTTTCTGGATGCTGTCTCCGAAATGGCAATCATCGCATCGATTGCCGGCGAGCGAAGCGCTTTGGCCTGCACTGCGGGAACCAACACGCTTGTCGATGCTGCCACTACCAGCAGGCAAAGGTACGCTACCCGGATCATTGGACGGTCCTCGGACGCACATCCGGGCCAGTCTATGCAATGTTGATGAACTTACGGTTCCGCGGTGCTTGTCCTTGAGATCCGCGCACGAGTTGTTCAAACCATGGTTAGCGACTCGTTGCGGTTAGCGCCGGCGAACTGGCCTACTCGAGCCCGTTGGAACCGCCGACATCCCAAATTGCCTCGGCATTCGACCCGAGATGCGGCTTGTAAGCCTCGACGCGTCGGATCGTTCGCTCACTGCCGAAGAAGCAACAGCCTTGGACTTGGACGCGCAAGCGGCTAAGTCCTTAGGCGTTTGGGATGGGGGATAGACGCCGACACACATCTTATAGCATACCCCCCACCCTAACCCTCCCCTCAAGGGGGGAAGGGACTCCGCACATCAAGTTTGGACCCCCACCATGCGCACCACCCGCAACATCCAGGTCGTCGGCTGCCATGCCGAGGGAGAAATCGGCGACGTGATCGTCGGTGGCGTACCGGTGCCGCCGGGCGCGACGATGTACGAGAAGATGCGCTACTTCGAGCGCGATCACGACCACATCCGCCGCTTCCTCATCTCCGAGCCGCGCGGCAGCGTTGCCCGCCACGTCAATCTACTCGTGCCGCCGACCCGCGCCGATTGCCAGGCGGGCGTCATCATCATGGAGCCGACCGAGTACCCGCCGATGTCGGGTTCCAACACCATGGCGACCGTCACCGTGCTGCTCGAGACCGGCATCGTGCCGATGACGGAGCCCGAGACCATCGTGATGCTCGAGACGCCGGCAGGTCCCGTGCGCGCGCGCGCCACCTGCCGCGACGGCCGCTGCGTCTCCGTTGAGATCGGCAACGTACCGTGCTTCGCCCTTTCGCTGGACTCCAGGATCGAGGTCGAAGGCCATGGCACCATCATGCTCGACGTCGCCTATGGCGGCATGATCTACGCCATCGTCGACGCGACGAAGCTCGGCTTCCAGGTGACGGCCGACGAGGCCCGAGATCTCGCCGTGCTCGGCGAGAAGGTCCGCGTCGCCGCGCGTGAGCAGTTGACCGCCGTGCATCCGGAGAACCCTGGCATCAGCGGCGTCTCGATCGTGCAGCTCAACCGCCCCTATGAGGGCCCCGGCAAGCCGACGCGCAACACCTGCATTGTCTCGCCCGGCCGCTCCGATCGGAGCCCCACCGGCACCGGCACCTCAGCCCGCATGGCCGTGCTGCATGCCAAGGGCCAGATGACGGTCGGCGATACCTTGATCCACGAGAGCCTCATCGGCTCGCACTTCACCGGCCGCATCGTGGGCGAGACGACCGTCGGCGGATTGAAAGCCATCCGCCCAACCATCGAGGGGCGCGCTTTCATCACCGGCACGATGAGCTATTTCCTCGACCCTCAAGACCCCTGGCCGGACGGATATCGCGTTGCCGACACCTGGGGCGTCAACGGTTCGACCCGCATGACACAGAGCGAGTGAACAGGCCGGCGCTGGTGCCAATGCCTAAGCCTCCGGGAAGAGGAAGTGACCGCGCAATGACCCGCCCGGCACGGTGGTGCACAGCGGTAACGCTGTCGACGATCCGCAACTGGAGCACCGCAACGCGATTGCGAATCAGCACATCAACCCTATATCCCGAGAAGAGGATTAGTCATCGCCCCGCGGCCTATGGACGGATTGGTAGTGTTCCCCGTCAGGTCAATGACACAATGCGGGTCTAGCGTGCGATCTGCTGCAAGCTCCCTTGGAGCAGGTGATACGCTACGGCTCGTGCGGGATGGCCGAAAACACGGATTCGGTGACGCATGCGGCTCGACCGTAGTCTGTTTGGCTTTCTCAACAGTGAGGCGAGTCGCAGCTCGCGGGTGACCGGTCATTCGGTCCCATATGGTCTCGAAGCTACATCCTCACCACCGATCCAACCAACCAGACCACAGATCCTGGGCAGGCTCCTCGGCGCGGGCGTGGCCATCGGCCTGTTGGTGCTCTCGATAGTAACCCTGAGCCGCACGCTCGACAGCCTGGCCTGGACCGATGTGAGGACGGCGCTGGCCGCCATCCCGACCTGGCATGTTCTGGTATGCCTGCTGTTCACCGGCTGCAGCTATCTTGCTTTGACCGGATACGATTTGCTGGGCCTCCGCTATCTTGGCAAAGAGCTCCCCTACTCTCGGGTGGCGCTCGGCTCCTTCCTGAGCTACGCCTTCGCCAACAACCTCGGCTTCGCCTTGCTGACAGGCGGGACGGCGCGCTATCGAATTTATGCTTCGGCCGGTCTCCGGGCCTCGGACATTGCCCTCCTGACCCTGATCTGCGGCTTGACCTTCGCGTTGAGCGGGACGCTCGTCGCCGCCCTCTGTCTCATCCTCGAGCCCTCGGCTCTCGGGCTGCTCATCGGCATCTCGTCGTGGCTCACACTACTCCTGGGCATGATCTTGCTTGGCCTGCTCGCAGCCTACGTGGTCTGGGTCGGAGGGAGCCCTAAATCGCTGCGTTGGGGACTCCGCTCGCTGCCCCTTCCGGGCGCAGGGTCGACATTGTCTCAATTCGGTGTGGGACTCGCCGATCTGGGCACGGCCGCGGCCGCGCTGTACATGCTCTTGCCGGACAGCGCAAACATTGGCTTCTTACCTTTCGTTGGCGTCTTCGCAATTGCCATGACACTCGGCCTCGCCAGTCACGTGCCGGGCGGAATCGGCGTGTTTGAAACAGTCATTCTGCTCGCCATGCCCTCGACGCCGGCGAGTGCGCTGTTTGCCAGCTTGCTCGTCTTCCGCTGCATCTACTATCTCGTGCCGCTACTGATCGCACTCGGCCTGTTCGCTTGGTCCGAAGCCGCCCGTCTTCCCGGCTACCAACGCTTTCTTGGATGGCTCGAGGTGCTTTCAGGCCAGGCCATAGGGACCGCGAGGCAGGTTGTCGAGATCGCAGCCCAGCAGGCGTGGATGCTTGCTGGCATCGTCTGGCGTCGCATCTCCGCGCCGACGAGCCGAGCCTGAGCCAGCCCGCCTAACCTCCGAGACCGGACGGGGCGAGACGCAGCAGGCCCGGAAATCCGTACACGAGCATCTCGCCGGCAATGTAGAACAGCAGGGCGACGCCGACATACGAGATCCACCGATATTTCAGCAGGACGCGCACGATCAGTGTCGCAGCGACGCCCATCAACGCGATCGAGAGCGCGAGGCCGAACACCAGCAGCCCAAGGCTGTCCTCGCGCCTGGCAATCGCCGCCACCGCAAGCACGTTGTCGATCGACATTGAAATGTCGGCGATGGTGATCGATACGAGCGCCTTGAACAGCGAATGGCTCTCCGGAGCGCCGTCCGGATGATCGGCATCGACCTTGACCGCCTCGGGCTCGGCCTGATGCCAATAGAGATCCGCGAACAGCCGCCACGACACCCACAACAACGCCAGACCGCCCGCGAACAGCAGGCCTGGGACGTTCAAGAGATAGGTCGCAGCCCCTGCGAAGAGGATTCGGATCGCCGTTGCCAACGCCAGGCCAAAGACGATGGCCTTGCGACGCAGCGATGGAACGAGCGTCGACGCCGCGATGCCGATGACGAGAGCATTGTCACCGGACAGAACGACATCGAGCCAAATGATCTGCGTGAGCCCAGCGAGCGAGCCGAGTTCCATGCCACCCTCATAGCGAGCCTGGGGCAATGCTCCACGCCAGGCGGCGCATCCGTAGCTGTCTTCGCCTCGGATCACCAAGCAGGATACGATGCGCTCAAACGTCGCGATCATCACATCGGCTCGGCGAATTTGCACTCTATGCCGAGGCGTCACATTCCTACCCGCTTGATATGTCCACATTATCCACGGCCGTAGCATTCGGCGTCGAAAGCTTAGGGTGACTTTGGCGGCAATCCCCGGCAGCATGCGGTGAACGAATCGACTCCATAACCACCGCCACAGCGCGTTCGGGCGAGGAGCAGGGTTATGCGATATGCGGTCTACGGCCTGATCGGTCTCGTCTGTGCAGCCCTGGCCGCCGGCGTCTTCATCTTCATTGCTGCCCCGACGGGTTACGTGCGCGATCGGCTGATCGCCGAAGTCAAGCAACGAACCGGTCGCGACCTTGTCGTTGCCGGCGGCGCGACATTCACCGTCTATCCACGGCTCGGAGTCGACCTCAAGAACGTCTCTTTGTCCGGACCACCGGGCATGGAACGCGAGACCTTCATCAAGATGGAGCGGCTGAGAGTGGCCATTCCGCTGCTGCCGCTCATGCGCCGCGAGGTCGCCATCGACGAGTTGGTTCTCGTCCATCCCATCATCCAGTTGGCGGTCGACGAGCAGGGTCGGCGGACCTGGGACTTCACACGTCCGCAGGGGGCCGTCAGTCGGGAGGTCGCACCGACGATCGAGAGCGCGGAGGGCAGCGCTGGGGCGTCGGACGCTCCGTCGCTGGAGGTCACCGACAGTGACGCAGCTCCAGCCACCTCCGACCGGGCAAGCCGGTTGACCGACACACTGGCGGGATTGTCGCTCGGCGATGTCCGCATCGAGCACGGGGAGGTCCGTTACGCCAACCTCCAGACCCGCAGCCGTGAACGCTTCACCGAGGTCGACGTCAAGCTGACCTTGACGAGCATCGATGCCCCCTTCGAGGTGAGTGGCAGCCTCAATTGGAACAAGCGTGCCTTGCCGCTGACCGCCCGCCTCTCGACGCTGAAGTCGTTCCTCGACGAGTCCGGTGCGCGCCTCGAGCTCAAACTGGACGCGGCGCATGTGAGCGCGAGTTACGATGGCAAGCTGGACATCGCCGGTGTCGCGCTTCTCGATGGCAAGGTCGCCCTCAACACGGGCTCTCTCAGGGACCTCGCCGAATGGACCGGCGCACGCTTGCCACCCGTCGGAGGGCTGGGTCCGCTGGATCTCGCTGCCCATCTGACGGTCGCCGGGCCACGTGTCGGCCTGACCGACGCTAGGCTCGTACTGGACGGCGCCAAGGCGACCGGCATTCTCGCCTTTGAGAGTTCGGGCAAGCGACCGGCCCTGCAGGGCTCGATCAGCATCGATAAGCTCGATCTCAACACCTATCTGGCCGAGGCGCCGGCGTCAGGTCAGATCGCCAAGAGGTCGAAATCGCAGACGGGGACGTCCAAGGACGAATCGACAGCCGTCGCCCCGGAGGCTCAGGCCGGTGTCGACGAGACCGCGAGCCCGCCGCCGAGCGACAAACCCGCGAAACGCAAGCCGTCGAAACCTGGTTGGAGCACTGAGCGGATCGACGTAGCGGGCTTGAAGGCCCTCGATGCGGATCTGACGATCTCGGCCGGGGCTCTTTTCTATCAGGACATCAAGATCGGCAAGAGTCGGGTCATCCTGTCTCTGGCCGATGGTCTGCTCAAGGCTCGCCTGCCGGAGTTGCTGGCATACGGTGGCAAGGGTCTGGGCACGATCCTGATCGACGGCCGGCGCCCGGTTCCGGCCATCACCGGCAACGTAACCATCAACGGCGTCAAGGCTCTGCCGATGCTCAGCGACGCCATGGCGCTCGACTGGATCGAAGGCGAGGGCTCTATCTCGCTCGGCTTCACCTCGCGCGGGCAGACTGAGAAAGCACTCGTCCAAGCTCTCAAGGGACAAGGCCGGTTTGCCTTCACCAATGGCGCGATCGTCGGCGTGAACATCCCTCAGATGGTCCGGGGATTGGGGCAAGGGAAGGTCGGCGGTCTCGACCGCAACGACGCCATGAAGACGGACTTCAGCGAACTGAGCGGCACGCTGAGCATCGTCAACGGCATCGTCACCAACAAGGACCTCAATCTTGTCGGACCGCTCATCAGGATTGCGGGAGCCGGCACGATCGACATGCCGGCCCAGAGCCTGGACTATGCCGCCATGCCGAAGATCGTGGCCTCGCTCGAGGGTCAGGGCGCTGGCGATGCCACCGGCTTCACCATCCCCGTCAAGATCCGGGGCCCCTGGTCGAAACCTCGGATCGCGCCGGATCTCGGGGCATTGGCGAAGAACCCGGAGGCGGTCGCCGAGACGGTGAAGCAGCTTGGAACCAAGCTCAAGGGCGCCGACAAGGACAAGGTCAAGCAGGCGCTCGAGAAACTGTCGGGCAGCAAGGGCGGCTCGAAGGTCGAGGATCTGATCGGCGGAGTGCTCGGCCAGTAACCAGCGCCACGTCCGCTTCGAGGACCTCAGTAGACGAGCAGACCCGCGAGAAGGAAGCCGCAGATGCCCATCACCATGTACCAGAAGGCCGTATAGGCCACGCCGAGGGTCAGGATGGCAGGCGCATTCCTCTTTGTCATGGCCGGATAGAGCGCCCGCTCCTGCTTCAGCCGGTCGGCGCTCCGCTTCTCGCGACCCCAGAGGATCCTGACGAAGAACCAGTAGAACGACAGGCGGACATCGCCGATGCGGCTTGGCTGCGGTGTGGCGCTCAAGTCCAGGACGCGCTCGATCTCGGTCCGCTGCTCGGCTGTCAACGACTGAGCCACGGCTGGGCTGAAATCACCCCAGAACCGGCCAATATGCATGCTCCCGCTGCTCATCACTGCCCCATTTGCGCTCTACGACGATGCGGTCCCTGCTCTCGATGGAGCCCGCACCTGCCCTGATGGCATCGTCGCATCGAAAGTTTGCGATCGCGTAAAGCACCGGTAAACGGAGTTGGCACTTATGTGCCGAAATAAGCCTCTCTCAGCGCGTCGTGGTGACGGAGCTCGTCGACCGGGCCACTCATGCGGATCTCACCGGTCTCGATGATGTGAACGGTGCTCGCAAGGCTCATCGCGAAGTTCACATTCTGCTCGGTGATGAGGATCGTCAGTCCAGTCTCGGCATTGAGCCGGCGAAGTGCCGAGGCGATGTCCAGACAGACTTTGGGCGCGAGGCCGATAGTCGGCTCGTCGACCAGCAGCAGACGAGGACTTGTCATCAAGGCCCGGCCGAGCGACACCATTTGCCGCTCGCCACCTGACAGCGTGCTCGTCTCCTGCGCCTCGCGCTGCTCGAGAACCGGGAAGAGATCATAGATGAGCCGCAGGTTCTTCTCGATGTCACGGCGCGAGCTGTAGCTTCCCACCAGCAGATTGTCCCTGACACCCATATAAGGAAACAGATGCCCCCGCTCCGGGGCGTAGCCGACACCGCTGCGCACAATCTCCGCAGCGGCCAGTCCGGCGATCGGCTTGCCGTCGAGTGCGACCGAGCCGGTCGTCTTGACCAGCCCGAGCAGCGAGTCGAGCAAGGTCGACTTGCCGGCGCCGTTGGGTCCGATGATGCCGACCATGCTGCCCTTCTCGACCGAGAACGAAATGCCGTGCAGCGCCTCGGCCTTGCCGTGGAAGGCATGAAGATTTGCGACATCGAGCATCGCCATGTAGAGGCTCCTCAGGTTCCGAGATAGGCCTCGCGCACGGACGTGTCGGCCATGACCGCCTCGAAGGGCCCCTCGGCGATCACGGAACCGAACGACATGACGACGGCCCGGTCGACGAGCGGCCCCAGCGAGCGTAGATCATGGCTGACGATGATCAGCGTCATGCCGCGCTTGCGTTCCTCGGCCAAGAGATCCGAGATGAGCGCGATCTCGCCGACGGTGAGACCGGCGAATACCTCGTCGAGCAGCATGACCGACGGCCCGGCGGCGAGCGCCCGCGCCAGCTCGAGCTTTCTCAGATCCCCCATCGACAGCTCACCCGGACCCCGCAACTCTTCGCCCGGCTTGAACCCGACGCGTGCCGCGATCTGCCTTTCCTTCTCGGTGTCCGGACCGTGCCGGAGCATGGTCCAGAGGTGATCCGGCATCATGCCGACGCGAATATTGTCGGCGACCGACATGCCGTGGAACGGTCTCGGCACCTGATAGGTTCTGCCGAGACCGCGATTGATGCGGGCGTGCGTCGGCTGTCGAGAGATGTCCTCGCCCTTGAAGACGATCGAGCCGGTATCAGGCCGATAGTCGCCCATGACGAGACGAAACGCCGTTGTCTTGCCGGCGCCGTTGGGACCGATCAGGGCCAGCGACTCGCCTTCCTCGACATGGAAGTTCAGATGATTGACGGCCACGAGCCCGCCGAACCGCTTCGTGACGTTCTGCACCTCGAGCAGCTTAGCCATGAACCGCAGCCTTCTTCGGCTCGTATCCGCGCCAGCGCGCCCATAGCTCCTCGAGGATCGAGATGATGCCTTTCGGCCGGTAGACGTAGAGGAGGAGCGCGATCGTGCCGTAGATGAAGTAGCGCTCGGTGCCAGGGAAGACGGGTCGGAGATACTCGAGCAGGAACGTCAGGAAGAAGGCGCCGATGATCGGACCGATGATCGTTCCAGCGCCGCCGATCAGCACCGCGACGATGATCGTGAAGACGAAGCTGATGTCGAAGAGGGCCCGCGGGGCGATCGATTGAAGATAGTGCGTATAGAATGCGCCGCCGATGCCGGCGACGAGAGCGCTGGTCATGAAAGCGAATAGTTTGAGCTTCGTCGCATCGAGGCCGGAGCCCCGGACAGCATCCTCGTCCATTCCGATCGCGCTCAAAGCCAGACCGAGACGCGTCCGGCCGAGGGCCCATAGACCGACCGCGATCGCCAGCATCAGGACGAGCGCGAGATAGTAGTTGTTGAAGGCGCCGGTCGTGATCGAAGGCAAGCCGGACATGCCGCGTGTGCCGCCGGTGAGATCCGGCCTGATGACCTGCGTCAGGCGATAGGTCATCTCCATGAAGGCGAGCGTCACGAGAGCGAAGTATGAGCCCCGGATTCTCAGGGCCGGCAGGAAGAACAGCGTGCCGGCGACCAAGGTGATGACCACCGCCGCGGGAATGCTCACCGCCAGCGGCACACCGTAGCGATACGACAGAATTGCCGATGCATAGCTGCCGATGCCGATGAGGAACGGATGGCCGAAACTCACATAGCCCGTGCGGCCGGACAAGAAATCCCAGCTCATCGCAAAGATGGCGAGGTAGAAGGCCATGATGAAGATGCGCAGCGTTCCCGACGAGGCAACCAGGGGAAACAGCGCGAGCAGGGCGGCGAAAATCGCCCAACCCAGATAGGGGTTGAAGCTCCGCTTCTCACTCATCTCAAAGATCCGCCCTGCCGAAAAGACCCTTCGGCGTAATGACGAGTACACCGATGATCAGGAGCATTGTGAAGACGCCGTTGAGCTCGGGCGCAATGAGGCTCGAGGAGATCGTTTCCATGAAGCCGATGAGGTGAGCGACAATGAGCGATCCGATGATGCTGCCGATGCCGCCGACGATGACGACGGCAACGGCGATGATGAGTGGCGCCACCCACATGGCCGGGCTCAGCTGCGTGTAGGTCGCGAAAAACACGCCAGCGAGTGCTCCCAGTCCGCCCGAGATCGCCCAGGTCAGGAGATTGATGCGGTCGGGATCGATACCGGAGATCACGGCGCCCTTGCGATCCATGGAGACCGCCCGGATGGCGCGACCGATGTGGGTACTCTGAATGAAGATCAGAAGTCCTGCGAGCACGATCCAGCTGATGACCGTTGCCGTGACGATGTTGAAGGTGACTGAGACGCTGCCGAAATGCCAGACGCCGTCGACCAGCGGCCACATTGTCTTGGCGGCGGCATCGAAGATCAGGATCAACCCGGCTTGCATGACCACGGCCAGGATCAGCGTCGAGATCTCGACCGCCACGTGATCGCCCTTGAGCCGCTTGACGAGCAACTGGTACTTCAGGACCGCAAACAGCACGCCGACCACGATTGCGAAGACCACGCCCACAACCTTCGGCAAGGCCCAGAGCTGCACCGCCGTGTAATAGGCGTAGCCACCGAACATGATGTAGATGCCGTAGGAGAGGTCGAGCACGCGCCCGACGCTAAAGATCATCGTGAAGCCGACAGCAATGAGCGCATAGAGGCCGCTGATCAGCAGACCTTGAATGAGAATCTGGCTCATCGGCCGGGGCTCGCAAGATTGCAGAATAGGGTCATCGCGACGACATCAGCACGATGCGCGAAAATGGATCCGGCGGAACGAGACATTCCGCCGGATCGCCGATCGTCAAATTACTTCTTGATCCAGGACGGAAGCCGGAACTCTCCGCTCGCATATTTTGGCGGATAGACGACTTTCGCGGTGCCGTCCTCGTACCACTGAATAACAACCATCGACGGTGCGCCGTCGTCATAGGGATCCGTCAAGTCGAACCTGATGTTGTGGGTATACTGGCGGTTCGTGCGTGGCTCGATTTCACCCGGCTTCCAATAGCCGTAGCGAAGCCACGGCTTGCCGTCCTTCATGAGGACAAGGTCCTCCTTCTCGTGCTCGGCGACCCACGCGTCGAGGGGAGCGAAGCCGCCGGCCCGCTCGGCCGCATTGAAGGCGCCCTTCAGCCCCCAGTAGGCATTGAAGCCGTTGAAGTGCGGATACTTCGGCCGGCTGTCGCCATACTTCGCCTTCCACTTTGCAACGAACGCGGCAGACGCATCATCCAACGCCAGACCAACCGAAGGAATGGGAGCCAGAGTCGACATGCCGCCGCCGGCACCGCCCGTGTCCTCCCAGTACTCTGTCGACAGCGCGCCGACATTTACGCCGGTCATCGGCATCTGCACCTGCAGCTTCACGTACTGCGAGGAGATCGTCTGGCTGTTGACCGAGGAGATCACGTAGATGAAGTCCGCGCCGCTCTCGACGCATTTCGAGAAGAGGGGCGCGAAGTCGACCGTGTTCGGGTCGTAGACGACAGTGCCGAGGACCTCGAGGCCTGCTTCGGGTGCCAGAAGCTGGGTCACGAGACCATTGATGGCGCCGCCGAAGGAGGTGTCCTCCTGCAGAATGATCGTCTTCTTCCAGCCGAGCTGCTTGGCGAGAACATCCTTGCCGAAGTCGGCATAGAGCGTCGCCAGGGCCTCGTCGGAGGCGACGTTCATGAAGTACATCTTGTACGTGTCGTACTCGTTGACCACCTTGTCGATGATCGTGATCGAGGACGCCCAGGTATCGAGCGTCGGCGTCTTGTACTCGACCATGCGCGGTAACCAGCCGAGCGACACGTCGTCGATTGAGCCGGAGATGATGAAGTCGACCTTCTCGGTCTCCGCGAGATACTCGTAGGCCTTTACGCCTTCCTGCACGTCGTCGCGGTCATCCGCTGTGACGAGCTTGATCTTCTTGCCGCCAAGCACGCCACCCGCGGCGTTGAGCTCCTCGATGGCGATCTCGGCGCCTCGGAGCGTGCTCTTGCCGACGTCGGAAGCGAAGGAGCCGATGAAGCCGACCTTGACCTCCTCTTGTGCCTGGGCTGTGCCGAGCCCAACAGGCGCAAGCACAATTGCACTCAGCAATGCCAGTCCTGTCACGACGTGACGACGTCTCATCCGTACCTCCCTGACCGCTATCATCCCGGCTTTGAAAGGGCGCTTCACCCGGGATTGTATTCAGTATTCAGCGCGACAAAGCGTAGCATTCGCCGTCCGAGAGAGTCAATTGGCGTTGGAGGCGACAGGCTCAGTCGAAAGTGATGGTGCCGTCGGTTGCATGGATCACGGCATCGGCCTCGATCTCGATCATCATGCCGGGTGTCGTGAGCCCCGCCTCGACACCGCTCGTCACCGGATCGATACCGCGAAAGATTTCGCCATGCGCGCGAACGAAGTCGCGCCCGCCGCTCGCCATATCGACGAGAAAAGCGCGCGTCCGGACAACGTGGCGCAGTTCGGCGCCAACCTCGGCGAGTGCGGTCTCGATGCGCTTGAAGATGTAGATCGCCTGCGCATAGGTGTCGCCTGGCGCATGCAGGCGGCCCGAGGGTTCAATTGCCGTCGTGCCGGCGACAAAGACGAACGGTCC
Organism: Hyphomicrobiaceae bacterium; assembly: GCA_041397825.1. Classification (GTDB taxonomy): domain Bacteria; phylum Pseudomonadota; class Alphaproteobacteria; order Rhizobiales; family Hyphomicrobiaceae; genus JANNSX01. The sequence continues at coordinate 133,090 of JAWKVX010000005.1, read as the reverse complement.
AACACGCTTGACGCGCGAATAAGCACCGATCTCCTCGAAGCGCCCGCCCGTCTTGACGGTCTTGACGATCATGCGCGTCTAGCCTTTGAGCCGGCCGGCGATCGCATCTGCCGCCCGCTTCAGCGCAGCAAGCTCACTTTCTGCCAGGGAAATCTCGTCGACGGCGATGAGCCCGCTCGTCCCAAGCCGGCAGGGCACGCCGAGCACGACATCGCGGATCCCGTACTCGCCTTCGAGCTTGACCGAGACCGGCACAGCCCCGAAGCGCGCGCCGCGGATATGATCGATCACCTCGATTGTCGACAGGGCCGGCGCCATGGTCGCCGAGCCGGTCTTTCGCAAGGCCACGACCTGCCCACCCCCGGTCACCGCATCCTTCACGCAGGCCTCGATCTTCTGAGGTGTCAGCAAAGTCTCGACCGGCAGCCCCTTGATGCGCGCACGCGATACGACCGGCACCATCTCCTCGCCGTGCGATCCCAAGGTCATCGCCTCGACATCGCCGGGCCTGACACCGGCAGCGAGCGCCAGAGCGTTGCGGAACCGGCTCGAATCCAGCGTGCCCGCCATGCCGAGCACACGCTCCCGCGGAAAGCCCGTCGCCGTGAGCATCTCCGAGGTCATCTCGTCGAGCGGATTGGTGACGACGATGACGATCGCCTCGGGGGCCTGCGTGCGGATGGCCTCTGCGACACCGCGAATGACCCGCCGATTGATGTCGAGCAGATCAGCCCGTGTCATGCCCGGCGTGCGCGGGCGGCCTGCCGTTACGACCACGACATCGGCGCCTGCGACATCGGCGAGAAGAGTGCTGCCAGCCACCCGTGCATTGGTGCGCGATATGCCCGAGGCATGTGTCAGATCGAGAGCAACCGCCGCCGCCAACCCTGGTACGACATCGATGAGAATGATCTGATCGGCGATGCCGGCACTGGCCGCGAGGAGCGCCACGTACTGTCCGACGCCACCGGCGCCAACGAGAGCCAGCTTTCCCAGCGTCCGTGCCGAGGACACGACCGAGGGCTTCGGAGCGACCCATTTCGGCGAGCGCTTCAAGACCGCGCGGCGCATGGCGGTCGCGCCATCGGTCTTGACAACCGCGGGCCGCTCGAGCGGACCCTGGACGAGCTTGATGCCGAGATTGTCGGCGGTGTCTTTCGCCTCGGCCGTCACGAGGTCACCCGGCATCACCTCGATGCGCTGGCGGCCGCGGGCCTGGGCATCGCGCACATGCTCCGAGCCGATGACCCGGCGCCGGCTCATGCTTCTGGCTTCCCATCGAGCGCATTGATGGCGTTGATCGCAGCCTCGACCGCGGTCTTCACCGAGTCCTCGCTGCCGGAGAAGAACAGCCGACCATAGCGGCCGACAGCCCGGACCTCGACGATATTGATCTCGGCCGCCTTCTCCGCCTCGTTGGCGGCGACGGCGATATAGGCGGCGGGCGCGCACTCGACGATACCGAGCGTCTGCCCCGGAACGACGAGCGCGCCCTTGCGCCACTTGTTCAGGAGCTGGGCCTGATAGGGCTCGACGGAGGTGATGATCTGCGTCGAGGCAACCGATGGCTTGGTCCGATCCGACATGCTAGCGCCGAGCTCGGAGAGAATGGCATCGCGCGCGGCCGAGACCTCGGCATTCGACGGCGATCTGAGAATGAAGAAGCCGAACTCGCGCTCGACGATCTGCGATGTCGCCTCGACGGCGCTGGCCTTGAGAGCACGGTCGATGAGCGTGAACACGCCATTGCCCGGCGCCAGTTCGCCGATCAGGATCGTATCGCCGGCGAGCGGGATCGAGCCTTGCACGGTCGCACCGTTGTAGGCGGCGAATTTGGGCTGCAGATTGTCGATCTGCATCAGCGCACGGATCGTGATCTGAGTCGACAAGGGTTATTCTCCGTATTCCTCGTAGATGTCCCGCCATGGCCGCTTCTCGTATGCGACGCGCTTGATATTGATGAGGTGCAGGGCGGTGACGTTATCCGACGTGATCGAGCCCGACCAGGTACCGGTGCCGAGCATGAAGCTCGGCTCGAGATCGGTCGAGTATCCCATGCCGCCCATGATCGCAGGGGTGTTGACGAGCACACGGCCGACGGGAAGGGTGGAGTAGGCGGCGACCACTTGGGGATCGTCGGCGTGGATGACCGCGGAATGTCCCCAGCCACCGAATCCGACGACGGCCCGCGACAGCTCCAGACCTTGTGCCGCATCGCGTGCCTCGTAGAAGGCCAGCACAGGATTGAGTTTCTCCGCCGAAAGCGGGCGCTGCCAGCCGACCTGGCTCTCCTCGGCGACTAGGATGCGGGTCCGAGGCGGGATGTCGAAGCCTGCCTTGGCGGCGAGCACCTGCGGCGATTGCCCGACATTCTCCGGATCCATCGCCTGCTCGCCGCGGAAAATGACATGCGCGAGGCGGTCGGCCTCGGCGGCCGAGCAGAAATAGGCGCCTCTGAGTTTCATCTCGTGCCTCAGCTCGCGGGCGATGCTCCGGTCGGCGATGAGCGCCTGCTCGGAGACACAGGCCGTGCCGTAGTCGAAGCATTTCGAGACGATGACCTGCTCGGAGACCTCGGCAAGCTCGCGCGACTTGGAGCTGTGCACGTAGCAGGGAACGTTGCCAGCGCCGACCGCCAGCGTCGGCTTGCCGGAGGAGTAGGCGGCTCGAACCATGGCGGGTCCGCCGGTCGCCATGACGACCGAGGTGCGGCGGTGCCGCATCAGCTCCGCCGTACCTTGGATGGTGACATGCTCCAGGCATTGGATGAGCCCCTTGGGCGCCCCCATCTGCTCGGCGACATCGGCCATGATTTTCACTGTCGCCATGCCGCAGCGGACGCCGCGTGGATGCGGCGCGCAAACGATGGCGTTGCCGGCCTTCACCGCCGAGAGCACCTTATAGATGACGGTCGAGGTCGGATTGGTGACCGGGATCAGTGCCGCAACAACCCCCATCGGCTCGCCGATGGCGGCGACCTTGGTCTTGTCGTCCTGCCACAGCAGGCCGAGCGTGGTGATATCGCGCAGATACTCCGCCACGGACAGCGCATTGAACATGTTCTTCAATCGCTTGTCGCGTGCGTTGCCGTAGCCGGTCTCCTCGGCCGCCATCTCGCCGAGGCGCTGCGCCTCGGGCACGATGGCACGGGCCATCGCCTGCACGATCTCATCGATCCGCTCGGGCGATGTGCCGAGGAACTTGCGATAGGCCTCGAAGGCCGTATCGGCACATTGGCGGGCTTGGGCAATCGATCTCAGATCAGCGTCCATCAGCGGGACCCGTTGGCAATGGCATCGATCAGCTGGCGGGCATCGTCGATGTGATCGGCGGTGACGCCAATGGTTTCCAGCCGGCGACCGGCCTTGGCGATGTCGCTGCCGAGAAGAGACGAGACGAGTGCGACCATCGCTTCCGTCGCTTTGGCTTCGACACCTGCGACGCGCGCGGCCGAGGCCAGCGGCACGAGAGATCCTATGGTTGCGCAGCGAACGATGGCGGTCGCCTGCGCTGCAGCAGGGATAGGCCGCGCCCGCGCCTGCTCGGTCGTGCCGGCGTGAATGTCCAGCCAATCATCGAGAGAGGGGAGATTGCGAACACCGAAGCGTTGCGCCACGCGATGCCGCTCCTCGGCCATCTCCGCCATGACGGTAAGGTGTCCGTCGCCGATCAGGACCCGGAAGTTCTCGTTTTCTGCCAGCGGGACGCCACCGAGCGGAATGGCCTTGCGCCCCGACGGAACGGCGGGCCCGCCGAGAACCAAGGCGGGGACCTCGACGAGGCCCGAGCCGTCGGCAAAACCGCTGTGCACCGGCGAGACCGCCGGCAGGATGTTCGGCAGATAGCGTTTGAGAGCTTCGAGCACGCCACTTCGGTTGCTCGGCAGAGTTGCGGCCCAGGCCGGACCGGCAGCTGTCAGACCCAGGACCGAGCCATTCGCAGAGTGCCAGTATGGCAATCCCTGCACCTCGACCAGCGTGACGTCGGCCTTCGCACCGCCGACCCGCAGCAGCCAGGCCGCCTCCACGGCTCCGAGCGAGCGGCCCGGCGCGACAACCAGTACCTGCCCGTCGCGCACGTGGTCGGCCAGCACCATGGCGTAGGTGCGCTGCTTATGCACCGGACCTGTAAGAAAGATCAGGTCGGCGCCCTGTACGGCGCGATCGATCTCGGCTGTCGTCGTGATCGAGGGGACGGACGGCTGGTTGATCTGGAACGTCCCGACCGGTCCCTGCCCGCGCAGCGTCACGCCACCCGCCGCTTTTAGTCCGTCGAGTTCGGCACCATAGGCCGAGAACAGCGTGACCTCGGCACCTTCGGCGAGGCAGAGAGCCGCGAGCATCCGCGCATCCGGACCGCCGCCGAGCACCGTCACTTTCCGGAGCTCGGGGACCGCTGCCGGACTTGCAGGCCGCCCTTGGGCCGCGACAGCCTCGGTGAATTTCTCGAACGCGGTGGCACTCATGAACCTGGCCCAACGGTGACGCGGTTACGCCTTGCCATCGCGGAGGCGAAGCATCCGCGACGGCCAATTCCGACGAAACGTCGTGGATCAGTCGGCCGAGCCTTTGCCGCCGAGACTGGCGATCAGCCCCTCGAGCTCGTCGTGCGGACGCGGAATGACGTGCACCGCGATCACTTCGCCGATCTTGTTCGCTGCGACAGCGCCCGCATCGGTCGCCGCCTTGACGGCACCGACCTCGCCACGGATCAACGTCGAGATGAGGCCGCCACCGGCCTTGGTCTGGCAGACGATCGTAACGCTCGCCGCCTTCACCATCGCATCCGCTGCCTCGAGCGCCGCGACGATGCCGCGAGTTTCGATCATTCCGAGGGCCGCCTGGCCCATTGGTGCCTTCGCCATGTTACTCTACCCTTTACTGACAAGCTCAACTCTTCGCTCGACCGGCGCGAGCGCCGGCAATCTTGATATCATCGAGGACGGCGGTGATGGTGGCGTCGACGGCGAGCCCCGCGACGGCGGCCGGCAGACGGGCCGCAGAGCCCGTCAGGATCAGGACCATGTCTCCTGGCCCGGCCGAGCATGTGTCGGCCGCCACGATCGACGGCTCGAGGACCGCGCCGTCGCCGTCCTCGATGTTAACCAAGAGCAGCTTCAGGCCCGCGAGCTGAGTGTCCTTGACGGTTGCCGTCACATGACCGATCACGCGCCCGATCTTCATTGCCTAGAAATTCCCGAGATAGCGTTGCACTTCGACCGGCGTCACCTGTTGCGCCACGAAGCCGAGCTCACGCTCCGACTGCTGGATCAGCAGCTCCAGCGCATCGGCACCGCAAACGTCCTTCATGAACGCGGATGCTCTGGCCCTTGCAACCGCCGTGCCGAGATCGGTCGGTATGGCCTCGGCATCCTCCACGAGATAGCCATTGCCGGTCGTCATCGGCGTCGGCTCGAGCTTCTGCTCGATGCCGTCCAGGCCCGCCGCCAGCTCGCAAGCGATCAGGTAGTAGGGATTGCAGTCCGCCGCCGCGTCCCGCTTCTCGACGCGAACCGCATTGTCATGCCCCTCGATGACCCGAAGTCCGACGGTCCGGTTGTCGATGCCCCAAGTGGTGTTGGTCGGGCAGAAAGTGAACGGCTGACGGCGCCGGTAGGCATTGGGCGTCGTCGAGCCCGTGATGGCGGTTTCGGCCATCCTGAGCTGCATGCCGGCAAGGTAGTTACGACCGAGCGCATTGAGCTTGCCGCCGTCCGAGAAGGCATTTCTGCCGTCCTTCCAGAGCGAGTGATGCGTATGAAAGCCGTTGCCCGAGGAATCGATGAAGGGCTTGGCCATGAAGGTCGCAAGGTAACCATGCTTGAGAGCCAGCTCCCTGACGAGCGAGCGGAACATGACCACTCGATCGGCGGCGAGCAGCGCATCGTCATAACGAATGTTAACTTCGACCTGGCCGGCGGCATATTCCGGATTCGACTGCTCGATCGGAATGCCCATCTCGTTGATCTGCTGACGGATCGGGCCGAGCACGTGCTCGAGCTCGGCAGCGCGAACCATCGAGTAGACCTGGATACCCTGGTCCTTCGGGCGCTTCGTCTCCGGATCGAGGAGATAGAACTCGAGCTCGGTGCCGACCCGTGCCGTATAGCCGAGGCCGGCCGCCCGTTCGGTCTGCCGGATCAGGGAGTTGCGCGGATCGATCGGCACCGGCTTGTGATCCATGCCCTCGGCACGGGCCATGCATACGGCAACACCGGGCTCCCAGGGCGAGGCTACCGGCTTCGTCATCGGGAACATGTGCATGTCCGGATAGCCGTTGTCGAAGTTGACATAAGGCGTGTCCCAGACGTCCGAGGTCATATCGATGGCGAACAATGCGATGGAAAGCGCATTGCCACTCTTGCAGATCGAGTCCCAGTGCGAGGCCGGAATGCGCTTGCCGCGCATGATGCCGTTCAGATCGCCGAGACCAAGGGCGACTGTGTGGGTCCCTGCCGGCAGGCTGAAATCAACCGTCGACGCTGCAGACATGCATTCCCTCCCGAGGATGTTTTTCGGTCCGCATGGCGTGGAACCGTGCGGCCAGTCCCTTTCTCTCGCAAGGCGCCGGCCAGCCGCAAGCCTTGAGGAGGGATTGTATTCTGAATACAGTATGCAATCAGGCCGGTCAACGAGGAGGTTGCGTTACCCATGACCAAGCTGAAGGCGGTTGTCGTCGGGGCTGGCATTGCCGGCACCATGACGGCCCTCCACCTGCAGCGCCGCGGCGCCGCGGTGACGCTGGTCGATCGTTGGGAGCCTGGGCATTCCCGGGCCTCCTCGACCGACTACAATCGCGTCATTCGCGCCATCCACGGCCGCGATGAGATGTACACACTGTGGGCGCGGGAATCGCGACTGCGCTGGCTCGAGCTGCAGGCGGAGAGCGGACAACGTCTCTACTATGAGTGCGGTGCTCTGATCCTGGCCACACAGGGGCATTGCCACTGGGAGGACGCCACCTCCGAGACCTTCGACAAGCTGGCGGTGCCCTACTACCGCTTCACGCGCGCGGAGGTCGCTGCACGCTTTCCCCAATTCAACGTCGACAGCATCTCCTACGCCCTCTACGAGCCGGAAGCGGGCATGATCATGGCGCATCGCGCAGTGATCACGACGGTCGACCTGTTCCGCAAGGGTGGCGGCCGAGTGCTGCGCGGCCGGGTCACGACGGATGGCGACGAGCGTCCGATGCTCGACGGCAAGCCGCTCGAGGCGGATCTGATCGTGATCGCGACAGGCGCCTGGATGGGTGACATGTTCCCACGCACGGTCAAGCCGATATCGCGCGTGGTCGGCGTCAACGTTCTCTATACCTCCACGCCCGATGGCAGCACCTCGTTCGACCAAGAGAACATGCCGTGCTGGATCGACCACGGCGAGCGCTCGTTCGGCTTGCCCTCGGTCGAGGGCTCGGGCGTCAAGGCCGCTGTCGTCATCCCCGATCACATCGATCTCGACAAGGATGAGCGCCTGATCCGGCATGAGACGCTGGCTCGAACACGGCGCTACATCGCCAAGCGCTTTCCCGGCCTCGTCGGCGAGCGCGTCGTAGATTCGAAATTCAATCAGATCAACCTGACGCCTGACACACATTTCATCGTCGACTGGCATCCCAGACACCAGAATGTACTGCTTGCGGGCGGCTGCTCGGGACACCTTTTCAAACATGGTCCGGTCTTCGGCGATTTCGTCGCCGGCGTTGGGTTCCGCGCCTACGCCACTGCCGACCGCTTCAAGATCGCCGGCCGGCGCAAGCTCACCCCCGCAGAGAGCCCAAGCGGACGCTAGACGAACGCGCATTCGCCAAGCACGACAGCAGGCGCGACGCCGGTTGCTGGGGTCATCTCATCGTGGAGAAGACTAGGACACCCGCAGCACCATGCCCTTGCTCGGTGTCGTCGCCTTGTCGGTTGGCATCGACACGTAGGGCGGAGTTTCCTCCGCGATGGACACACACCCGGCCCCAACCAGCTCCGCCACCGCCGCACGGAAACTCCTCTCCCAGAGCGCGAGCTTGATCGTCAGCACGATCACACCGTTCTTGCGCGTGCAACGAACAAGCTCGCCGAGCCCCTCGGGACCGACATGACCGGTCGAGAACACGCCAACCGCCGTAACGCCGGCGAATTGTCCGTCGGCGAACGGCAGAGCCCCGCCGAGCGCCAGCCGGTGCAGCTTCCGGTAGCAGCCCTTCGCCGCAGCGACGGCCAGCATGCCCTCTGAGATGTCGAGCGCCTCGACATGCGGGTAACCCAAGATGGCGAGCCACTCGCCAAGCAATCCGGTACCGGCGCCCGCGTCGAGCACGGGCGCCGCTCCTCGAGCAAGATGGCGCGTGAGCAGCGCCAGGCCGACACTCGGGTGGCGATAGCCGATCTCGGCCATCTCTTTCTCGTAGGTGGCCGCCCACGCATCGTAAAGCGCCGCGATCTCGTCCGGGCTCTTGGCCGCGTAAACAGAGCCCAGCAAGCCCTTGTGCTTGTCTCCAGCCATTCTCGCACCTGTTGTCTGCCGATCCGGACGATTTTACGCTCCCCCTGTCCGAAACAGAAGCTGCGGTGGAAGCGATGCCAAGAATACCGATCAGGGATGCCGAGCGTCCGCGCGCGCTGGCCCAGCTCCGCTACGCGACGGATCGGGCGAGCTACGGCGGACTCGACCTCGCCCAGAAATTCGAGCGCATCCACCGCACCAATCTCTGGGGCGCCGAGACGTCCGTCTCGGGTCTGGGCTCAGAGGACGCCGCGACGGCAACGTTGCGAAGCGAGCTGCCTTTGCTGCTTTGCAAACTCGGCGCGCAATCACTTCTCGATGCCCCGTGCGGCGATGGCGGCTGGATCGGCCGCATCGATCTCGACGTCGCCTATACGGGAATCGACATCGTGCCGGAGCTGATCGCGGCGATGCAAACCCGAGCCGTCCGCGGCCGCCGATATATCCTCGCCGATCTGACGCACGACACCCTTCCCAAGGCCGATGTCATTCTCTGCCGCGACTGTCTGGTCCACTTCTCCTATGAAACGATTGGCCGCGCGGTGGCCAGCTTCCGTGCATCCGGTGCCCAATGGCTGATCACGACCACGTTCACGGATCTCGAGAACAACCATGACTGCGAGGACGCCGATTGGCGCCCTCTCAATTTCGAGCGTCCCCCGTTCCTATGGGGACCGCCGCAACATCTCCTCGTCGAGAACTGCACGGAGGACGGTGGATTGTGGGCGGATAAGAGCCTGGGCGCCTGGAGGATCAGCACGCTGCCATGAGCAACCTCGATATCCTACTTACTCCATTCACCGCAGCGGGCATCACCTTTCGCAACCGCATCGTCTCGACGAGCCATGCCTCGGGTTATGCCGAGGCCGGCATGCCGGGCGAGCGCTACATCCGCTATCACGAGGAGAAGGCCAAGGGTGGCGCCGCCATGACGATGTTCGGCGGCTCCTCCATCGTCTCGCCGGACATCGCGCCGATCTACGGTCAGATCGATGTCTCGCGGGACGCGGTCATTCCGCATTTCCAGAGGTTCGCCCAGCGCATTCATGCTCACGGCGCCCACCTCACCTGCCAGATTTCGCATATGGGCCGGCGCACCGGCTGGAATTTGGGCGATTGGATCACACCGATTGGCCCCTCTGCGGTGCGCGACCCAGCGCATCATGCCGTACCGCGTGCCATGGAGATTGAGGACATCGAGCGCGTCATCACCGACTATGGTGTGGCGGCGGCACGCTGCGCGGAGGGCGGATTGGACGGCGTCGAGATCCTGATCTCCTCCCATCTGCCCGGACAGTTCCTTTCGCTGGACGCCAATCGCCGAGAGGACGAGTACGGCGGCAGCATCGAAAACCGCTGCCGCTTTCTCGAGCGCATTCTGAAAGAGGTGCGGGCGCGGACGCCCAAGGGCTTCCTGCTCTCGCTGCGAACCGCGGTCGACGAATCCAGGGAAGGGGGCCCCGACCTCACCGAGACGATCGTCCTTGCCAAGCGACTCTATACGGCCGGCCTCTACGATCTTCTCAATCTCAACGGCACCGGCGCCGCCTCGACGCGCGGGCTCTCGGAGCTGATCGCCGGCATGAACGCGCCGTTGGGGCCGTTTCTCGACATCGTTCGCCGCTTCCGCGCGGAAGTCGGCGTACCGGTCATTCATGCGGGACGCATTGCCGATGTCTCGACGGCAGCCCATGCGATCGAGTCCGGCGCCGCCGACCTCGTCGGCATGACTCGGGCGCATTTCGCCGATCCGCAAATCGTGGCCAAGCTCAAGGAGGGTGGCGCGGATCGCATCCGACCTTGCGTCGGAGCCGCCTACTGTATCGATCGCATCTATTCGGGCCGTGACGCCTTGTGTCTGCACAATCCAGCGACGGGCCGCGAGCTGACGCTCCCGCAGACAGTCGAAAAGAGCACGAGTCCCAGACGGCGTGTCGTCGTGGTCGGTGGCGGACCGGCAGGGCTCGAGGCGGCCCGCGTCACAGCCTTACGTGGACACGCGGTGACACTTTTCGAGGCGAGTGGCAGGCTCGGCGGGCAGGTTCTGCTGGCGGCCCGGTCCGGCTGGCGACGCGATCTCATCGGCATCGTCGACTGGCTCTCCGCGGAGGTCGAGCATCTGGGTGTCGACATCCGATTTGAAACGCTGGCCGAGGCCGAGGAGGTCAGAGCGCTTTCGCCAGACGTAGTATTCGTTGCTACGGGCGGCACACCGCGCATGGCGGAGGTGCCGGGTGGCGCGCATGCGCTTTCGACGTCCGAGGTGCTTGAAAAATCGGAGCCCCCCGCAAGCCCTGCGCTGATCATTGACGAAGGCGGCAGCCATGCCGCGATCTCTCTCGCTGATCATCTTTGCACGCTTGGCCTCGAGGTCGAGATCGTGACGCCCGACCGGATGGTCGGCCGCGAGCTTGGCGGCTCGACTTATCCGGTCTACCTCGGCAATTTTGCGCGGCGCGGCGTGCGGCTGACAACAGATCGGCGATTGATCGGCATCTCGCGCGAGGGCAATCACTACCGGGCGACGCTCCGTCACGAATATGGCGACGGTATCGAAACCCGTGACGTCGCAACCATCGTTGCCGAGCTTGGAACCGAACCAAACGATGGGATCTATCACGCGCTCAAGGCCGGCTCGCGCAACAAGGGCGCCACCGACGCCGCCGCGCTGCGCGAGAACCGCCCGCAGCCGGCGCTCGCCATGGCGAGTTCCAATGGCCCCGCCCTCTTTCTCATCGGTGACGCCGCCGCCTCACGCGACGTGCACGCGGCAATCCTGGATGCGCTGAGAATAGCGAAAGATGTGTGAGGGGACCGCCTCTACCACCCGAAGACCTTGTCGATGCCGGCCATCTTCACGCCGGTGAAGGCGGAGGCCTCGAAGGACAGAGCGCGTAGGTCCTCGGTCTCGAGATTGTGCACCGAGGACTTCCCGCAGGCCTTCGCCAGCATGGTGATCTCCATGGTCATGGCGGTGAGGTAACGGGCGAGACGCTCGGCACCGGCCGGCACCGACATCCGCTTCTCGAGCTCGGCATCCTGCGTGGCGATGCCGACGGGACAGAGGCCCGTATGGCAGTGATGGCAGGCGCCCGGCTCGGTGCCGAGCTTCTGGTAGTCGCCCAGATAGCGCGGTGAGTTGCAGCCCAGCGCCATCATCGCTGCGTTGCCGAGCATGACCGCATCCGCGCCGAGTGCCAGACACTTGGCGGCATCGACGCCCGTGCGGATGCCGCCCGCTATGACGAGGCTGACCTTGTCCGACATCCCGGCCTCGTCGAGCGCCTCTCGCGCTGCGCGCACCGCCGACATGGTTGGGATGCCGGTATGATTGAGAAGCGGCTCCGGCGATGCCCCCGTGCCACCTTCGGCACCGTCGACCACGACGACGTCGGCGCCGGCTTTGGCCGCGATCGCCACATCGAAACGCGGTCGGGTGGCTCCCATCTTGACGAAGATCGGCACCTGATAGTTGGTCGCGATCCGGAGCTCCTCGATCTTGACGGAAAGATCATCGGCGCCGAGGAAATCGGGATGGCGCGCCGTCGATCGCTGGTCGACGCCTTCGGGCAAGGTGCGCATTTTGGAGACGCGCGGCGACACCTTCATGCCGAGCAGGAGCCCGCCGGTGCCAGGCTTCGCTCCCTGCCCCATGATCACCTCGAGGGCATCGGCGCGCCGCAGATGATCGAGATCGAGGCCGTAGCGGGCCGGTGAGATCTGGTAGAGAAGACGCTGCGAGGCCGCGCGCTCCTCCTCGAGCATGCCGCCCTCGCCCGTGCAGGTCATGGTGCCGACCTTCGAGGCGCCGTGGCCGAGTGCCGTCTTGGCCGAGGCCGACAATGCCCCGAACGACATCGAGGCGATGTAGATCGGGATCTTGAGCTCGAGAGGCCGCTCGACGAGGCCGCGGCCGGCGCCGAGCACCGTCGTCGTGTCGCAGTTCTCGCGATAGCCCTCGAGCGGCAGACGCGTCATCGAAGCCGGGACGAAGGTCAGATCGTCGAAGGTCGGCAGCCGCTTGTTGAAGGTGTTGTAGCCGCGGACCTGATAGCGGCCGAGCTGGGAGAGCGCATGCACTTCGGCGATGGCCTCAGGCGTCCAGCGCGTCGAGCCCCCTTCGGCGTAGGCGGCCGGCGAGCCGGCGCGCCGCCCCGGGATGGCGCCATCGCTATAGGCGACGTCGGCCTCCGACGGCATCGGAAAGGGATACTCGTAGGGCTTGGTCAGATCATGAGCCATGCGTTGGCATCCCTTGACTCGAAGTACCAGAGACGTTCGGCAGCGATGAGCTTCTTCCAGTCGCGACGGCTGTCGGCGAGGCCGCGGGAGGCCAGGACGGCCTCGACCTCGGCAATCTCCTCCGGTTTCGGCTCGACGACCTTGGCATCCACTCCTAGGCTTTCGATCGGGCCAGCGACCCAGACCTGGCCGCGCCAGAGCGCATCAGCACAGGATGGACCGGCACCACCGAGCGCAATGATCTTGCCGGAATGGGCCATGAATCCCGACTGATAGCCGAGCTTGCCCTCGACGATGATCGTGCCGCCCTTCATGGCGACTCCGCAACGCGGTCCACAGTCGCCCTTCACATGAATGGTGCCACCGAGCATGGCCGCACCGACCGACATGCCGGCATAGCCGCCGACCGTGATGTCGCCCTTGGCCTGCGCCTCGCCCGTACCCCATCCCGAATTCCGCTCGATGGTGATCTTGGCGCCGGTGTTGAGGCCGCCGCAGTAGTAGCCGACGCTGCCCTCGAAACGGATATCTACTCCCGGCGGCAGACCGACGCCCAGATTGTGCCGGGACAAGGTATTCCTGACCACGACGGTCTTGCCGGTCGCGCAGGCTGCCTGAATATCCTTGTGAACCTCGCGAATGGGCCGGCGACCCACTTCGACAACGATCTCACTCACGCCGCGATCCTCCGGTTTCCGACACCCCAGAGGCCCGTGATCGAAGGCCCATCATAGACGATGACCCGGGCATGCTCGTCCGGATTGACGCGCCTCACGGCCTGCTCCTCGGTCGCCCCGATGAACTCGCCATTCTCCTGGATGGTGACGAGCGGTTTCATGGCGAAGCGATCCTTGGCAAAGCCGATACCATCGGTGTTTGCGATCATGTAGGTGAAGACGCCATCGATCGCCGAGATCGACCTCTTCAACGCCTGCTCCAGCGTCAGCCCCTGCTTCATCTGGTCGGAGACCCAGACGGCAATGAGTTCGCTGTCGTTCTCGGTGAGGAACCGGTAGCCTCGGCGCTCGAGCTTGGCGCGCCAAGTATAGTAATCTGTGATCTGGCCGTTGTGCACGATGGCGACATCCGGGAACGGCCGGGCCCAGAAGGGATGGCTGGCGTTGGGGAGCACGGAACTCTCGGTCGCCAGCCGTGCGTGTCCCAGACCGTGGGTCCCGATCATGTCGCGGACATGATGCTTCTCATCGACCTGCCGCGACCCGCCGACATCCTTCACGATCTCGAGCGAGCGACCGCAGGATTGCACCTCGATGCGTTTCGCGATCGTATCCGCCTCGTTAATCCATCGGCCGAGATCCTTGGGCTCACTGATGACCATCCGGACACCATAGTGGGCATGGTCATCGGTCCTGACGGATGGCTCCTCGAGGAAATCGGCGCCATGTGCTTTCAAGATGCAACGGAAGTCATCGAGATCCTTATCCAGGGCCGACTTGTCGAAGCCCATGAGACGGAGAACATAGCCCTTGTCGCGCGGCGGGCCGTAGACGGCAAAGCCGGTCGAGTCGGCACCTCGGTGCTCCTGCGCGTCCATCAGGTCGACAAGGTCTTGACCGACTTTGCCTGGTGAATTCAGGATACGGCCGGCAATACCGCACATGGGCTGCTCCCTGGACCATCGCTGGACATATGGATACTGAATACAGTATCCACTATGTGGTTGCAACATCCCGGGCTCCGACGAGGAGGATGTCGCGTGTTCACCGAAATCAGCCGCAAACGCACACGACTGGCGGACGAGGTCTATAGCCAGGTCCTCGACGCCGTGCATCGTGGAGCGATCGCTCCCGAGCAGCGTATCGTCCAGGAGCGCCTGGCCGAGGATCTCAATATCTCGCGCACGCCCGTTCGCGAGGCCCTCCTGCGATTGGAGCAGGACGGCATTCTCGTCGCCGCTGGAACAGGCGGCTTCGTCATTCGCTCGATTACGGAAGGGGAAGTCAAGGAAATCTACGAGGCCCGCACCGCTGTCGAAGTGCAAGCCGCCCGGCTGCTCGCCGAAGCAAACGATCCCGAGCGCAATGCCATCATTCGCACGACCATCCGGGAAAAGGAGAAAATCAAATCGAAGGGCACGCGCGACTACTTCGAGGCCAATAGGGGAATTCACCGCACGATCGTCGCCCAGACCCGGAACCGCTATCTCGTCGAGATGTTCGACAACATCTGGAACCGCGGCTTCTCGTTCCATCTGTTCGCGGCCATCGGCAGCCGTAACCTGTCCAAGTCCTTGGGCGACCACATACGGCTGATCGAGGCGATCGAATCCGGCGACATCGAGCACACCGCCCGCGTGTTCCAGGATCACATTACCGACGGTCTCGAGCTGCAATTCGCAGCTTTGAAAGCCTCACGCGTGGCCTGAGGCCGGATCTTCAAGATGACGTCTTGTCATGTCGATCGAGTGCGGGAGTCAGACGCTCGAACGGGGATGTCGCGCCCAATTCGTGGGGTTCGACGGACCCGGCGGTCGATATCGAGCGAGCTAGATGACCGGCCGGTCGACCCAGGCAATTCTCTAGGCCCGCGCTTGCGGCTCAATTCGTGAATGCCACCCGTCCGCCGCCAGGCGTGTCGATATTGACCTTCGCCGACGTGATGGTGGCAGCGCCAACCGGGGTCGGCAGCGTCACATAATACGGCACGAAGATCTTCGCCTCCTCGACCGGGATGAGCCAGATCTCGATGCCTTCGGTGGAGGCCATGTACTTGGTCTCCTTGTTCATCTTGTGCCCCGAAATCGGCACGTACTTGACCCGGCAGACATAGGCATCGGCACCATCGAGCTTCTCGTTGCGCAGATGCGAGAACACGAGATCGAACCGCTGCTTGCCGTCGAAGATCGGAATGCGCCGCTTGCACGGGTTCGCACCGGCGATCTTGCCACCGATCGGTGCGGTCACCGCCATTACGGCGCTCAAGGGATCGAGCACGCCCTGGAGTTGGGCCTGAGTGACGGGCACCCGCCCCGGCGACGGCTCGATCGGCGGCACCGAGGTGACCTTGGTCACCGCGCTCTTCTTGAAGCGCATATCAATGCGACCGGATTTGCTCGAGCCCTCGAAGGAGAAGGCATAGGCGGCGGGCTGCGGCTTGCCGGCGTTGACCTTGCCGAGGCTTTGCGTGAAGCCCGACCAATAGAATGCGCCGAGCACCGCGCTGAGCTTGGTGTTGCCGCGCAACGTGTACTCGCCGTTCTTGACGGAGGAGGAAAAGGCGAAATTGCCGAGTTCCATACCGTTCCAGGCGATCCGGTAGACAGCATCGACCCGCGCCGGGAAGCCTTCCTTCTCCCCGGCGCCGACAGGCGCGGGTGAGGAAACGCCAAAAGCCACCGACAGCACCGCTGCGGTACGCACGATAAACCGGGTCCAGCCCCAAAGACTCGACATGTCCCTCAAACCCCGAACGCTCACACAGCCACTATCGCAACTAAGCAGGATTTCCGACAATTCTGTGATTTGCAGTCTGTACCGGATTGGTAAACAAATCCATTACCCCTGTGCCACGCTCGACAATCTTCCACGGAAATCGCTCCGATGCTTCGGTTTGACTTTCGAGTGGCCGTGGCTATAGTCCGCGTCCGAACGGCCGGGGATACTCCGGCCGAATTCGCTATCCGAGGCTGCAAGTCGCCCAGCGCGACCATCAAAGACCACGGCTCGGGCCGTGGCGCCGAAGGATGCGGAACGAGAAAAGGACTGATCGCATGTACGCTGTCATCAAGACGGGCGGCAAGCAGTACCGCGTGGCCCCCGAAGACATTCTCGACATCGAGAAGATCGACGCTTCCGTTGGCGACATTGTGCAGCTCTCCGAGGTGCTAATGCTCGGCGGCAATGGCGGGGTCGAGGTCGGCAAGCCGACCGTTGCCGGCGCCTCTGTCGCCGCCGAGGTGGTCGAACAGGGTCGCGCCGCCAAGGTGATCATCTTCAAGAAGCGCCGTCGCAAGAACTCGCGGCGCAAGAACGGTCACCGCCAGCATCTGACGACGGTCCGGATCACGGAGATCCTGACGGGCGGTCAGGCACCCGACAAGAGTAAGGCCGGCACCGGCGCACCGCGGGCATCGCGTGGCCGAGGCTCATCGGCGGGTGGCGGCAAGGCCTTCGCGTTGCTCGATGCACCAGAGGGCACCGCTGATGATCTGTCGCTGATCGGCGGCGTCGGCGAGAAGATCAACGAGAAGCTGAATGCCATGGGCATCTTCCACTTCTGGCAGGTGGCGGCCATGGCCAAGGCCGACATCGAGAAGGTCGAAAGCGATCTCGGCTTCAAGGGCCGGGTCGAGCGCGAGGAGTGGATCGAGCAGGCCAAGGAGCTGATGGCCGGCAAGCCACCTCGGGCCAAGACGGATCGCGACCGGGCCTGAAGCTGATCGAAGTGCGGGAACTTGGCGCCCCGGATCGCGGCGGCGCTGGAGAATGCGAGGATCGAACAATGGCACATAAGAAAGCAGGCGGCTCGTCACGCAACGGCCGCGATACCGCAGGTCGCCGCCTCGGCGTCAAGAAGTTCGGCGGCGAGAACGTCGTGGCCGGCAACATCATCGTTCGCCAGCGCGGCACCAAGTGGCATCCCGGCGACGGCGTGGGCATCGGCACCGACCATACGATCTATGCCCGGCGCGACGGTACCGTCGAGTTCAAAACGTCGAGCCAAGGGCGCATCTATATTTCGGTGGTCGCCGGCGCCGCGAAGTAGGCGCTTCAATAGGGTTCCGACCCCTCTGATCCGCCGCGGACCCGAGCGTCAGACATAGGACTGATGCTCAGAGCCGCGGCGTCGCCTTTTCCGAGACACCATACGAGACACGGAAACGGCTCCTACAGTCTGCGTTGGCGGAAGGCCCCCCGCAAGCCGCGATTTTGGACCCGTCACGTCATCGCCCTGAAGCCGTTGACTGTGCCCCGGCAGGGCTGAGCCACTGATCCAAGAACGCATCGAGCCAGCTCAGCACTGCCGCGTTGTGCCGGAGATGGCCGTTGAGCTGGTCCTCACGGGACTGCGCCCCCTTCAATCCCAGCCGATGCGAGGCGTCATGCGTCCATCGCGTCACCAGGGCATAGGTAATCTCAGGGTGGAATTGCACGGCAAGCGCCGCCTTGCCGTAGGCCATGGCCTGGTTCGGAAAGGTCGGCCCCTCGGCAAGCACGACGCCACCCGACGGCACGTCGAAGCCTTCGCGATGCCAATGATAGACTCGGTCGGGCCACGGTCCGTAGACCTGTCCTGCACCGGTCGGGCAAACCGGGTAATATCCGATCTCGACGTAGGCCTCGGGATGAAACGACACCCGGGCACCGAGGTGCCTTGCCAGCATCTGTGCGCCTAGGCACACACCGAGAAACGGCTTCTCCTCTTTCAGCGGCACGCCGATCCAGTCGATCTCGGTCTTGATGTAGTCATCCGGATCATTGGCGCTCATCGGGCCGCCGAATATCACCGCCCCGGCATGATGGGCCATGGTCTCCGGCAGCACGTCGCCAAAACGAGGCTTGCGAACATCGAGGACATGCCCCCTCTGACGCAGCGCCTGGCCGATCCGGCCGGGGCAGGAGTGATGCCCATGGAGAACGATCAGGACGGGCAGACGATCCGCGATCATCTCCCGCCCGCTGCCGCGACCAGTGTTGCGCGCGTCGACCATCAGGCGCCATTTCTCTTTCTGAGGAGCCAGCTGACGATCGGCACAGCAATGAAATGTGGCGACAGCCGGAGGCACAGGGCCAGGACCCGGTCGATCAGGCGCGGATAGACGAGTGTGAGTCCCAGACGATAGCCCCGGTACCCGGCACGGGCGACCCGCTCGGGCGAGACGACCCCCATGAACTTCAGGTAGTAGGAGCGCTCTGCCCCCATATCGGCATGGAATTGGGTATTGACCGGTCCAGGCATCACCGCCGTTATTTGCACTCCCCGGCCGCGGGCCTCCCACGCCAGCGCCTCGGTGAGAGAGATCACGTAGGCCTTGCTGGCATAATAGGCGGCCTGGTTGGGGCCGGGAATGTGCCCTCCGAGCGAGGCCACGTTGATGACCCCTCCCCGCCCGCGATCGAGCATGCCGGGTAGAACCGCGTGCGTCAGCAGCGTCAGCGCCCTGACATTGAGATCAGCCAGAGTTGCCAGTCCGACGGCCTCATGTTTCTGGAACTTGCCTGCCAATCCGACCCCCGCATTGTTGACGAGGATGTTCACTTGGCAGTGTCGCGCCTTGAGCTCCTCCATCACCTGCTTCGTCGCGTCGGGCGACGTCAAGTCGACGGCAAACGTGTCGACCTGCCGTCCGGTCGCACGGACCACCTCAGCAGCCGTCGCTTCGAGGGGACCGGCATGCCGGGCAATCAGCAGAAGATCGTGACCGTGCCTGGCGAGCTCGAACGCAAAGGCGCGTCCGATCCCTTCGCTGGCCCCCGTGACGACGGCCACCGGCCGCCGGTGATCCGACGTCAGAGCTTCGGACGGAGGAGGTCGCCACCGGCGCCGACGCCACAAATCCACGATCTTCGCCATTGTGCCCCTGGCCGATTGATAAAGCGGGCAACGCCATCGCCGACTCGCGTGTCTCTGTACGAACCGGAGACGCAAGAGACAAGGTTGCGCTCAAGAGTGGATCGCGTCGGCTTGGTCCGGTGACGGTCCCGACGGGGCGTTTTGCACTTGCATTGATCCTGTTTTGTTCTATTTTGTTCTCGTTCGTTCCAGTGAGTCGGCTTTCCCCCCTGCCCCACCCCAAAAGCAAGGAAGTCCAGCCATGATCGTCTTTGTACAGCGCCCCGGTGAGATGCCCGAATCCTACGAGCAGTTCAAACTCGCCGATCAGGCGCGCGCATGTCGCGACATGTTGATCCGCAGCGAGCCGTTCTGGCAGGTCTGGGTGGATCTTCCGGCATAGAGTCATCGAGACATGGCATCTGGATTGATCCGGTGTGAGCGGGCCAGCGACAGAACATCTCAATCCGGCGCCGCGAGAGGCGCCGGATGTTAACGTATCGCTAATGGTAGCGGCGAGAATTGAGGTGTATTTGCAGGCCGCGCTTAGTCGCGACTTCAACGACGTCTGATAGTCTGCTCCCAAGATCGGACTGGAGTCCGACATATCCGATGGAGCAGCTATGGGTGAGCAGTCGAACATCATTGTGCTTGGATCGCGCGAGTCGCAGAGCGACACGACGAGCAAGGCATTGTATGGCTCGGCGAATAGCAGCGCCCCGGGCAAGCGCGAGCCGTCATCGCGGCGCAAGCTTGCCCTCCTCGGCAGCTGGCAAACGGACATCGCGCTCGACCGGCTCGTCCAATGTTCCAGCGGCTATTACGAGCTGCACGGGGCGCCGGCCGAGCAGGTTTTGATCCCCTTCGAGGATTGGGTTGATCGGTTTGTTCATCCGGACAACCAGGCGGCGATGCGCGAATGTTACCGTGAGGCGGTCCGGACCGGCTCGAGCTACGATCTCGAGTATCGGATCGTCAGGCCGGACGGCAGCACCGTCGACGTGGTCGAAAAGGGCGTGCCGGAGTTCGACAGTCTCGGCAAGATCATCAAATTTGCCGGCACGCTCCAGGACATCACCGAGGTCAAGGCGACCGAGATAGCCCTGAAGCGGAGCTACGAGGAGCTCGAACTCCGCGTCGAGGAGCGGACGGCCAAGCTGAAGGCCGAGATCCTGCAGCGTCGCCAGACCGAGCGCGCGCTCATGGAGGCAAAGGTCACCGCCGAGCTGGCCGAACGCGTCGCCCGTCATGCCGCGACGGAGGCCGAGCGCGCCCTCCGCAGCAAGACAGAGTTCCTGACCAACATGAGCCACGAGCTCAGAACGCCGATGAACAGCATCCTCGGCCTCGCCGGTATTCTGGCCGAGACGACGCTCGATGCAGAGCAGCGCCTGTTCGTCGACACGATCCAGCAATCCGGCCGTACTCTCCTTACCATGATCAACGATGTGCTCGATGCCGCCAAGTTCGAGGCGGGGCACCTGGACCTCGATCCGATGCCGGCGAGCATCGCATCGATCCTCAATGGCGTTGTCGCCCTTCTCATTCCGGTCGCTCGGCGCAAAGAGCTTGACCTGAAGGTCATTACCGATCCGCGCCTGCCGGCATCCGTACTGGTCGACCAGCTCCGGCTTCGCCAGGTTCTCATCAATCTCATCGGCAATGCCGTCAAATTCACCGATCACGGCAGCGTCGTCGTCGAGGTGAACAGGGTCGGCGTATCGGCGGGCTATGTCGAGGTCGCCTTCACGGTCACCGATACGGGCATCGGCATTTCTCTGGATGCACAGAAGAAGCTCTTCCAGAAGTTCGTTCAAGCCGATGCGACCACGACCCGGCGATATGGCGGCACCGGACTGGGCCTCGCCATCGCGCAGGATATCGTCCGCAAGATGGGGGGTGAGATCCGCATTCTGAGCGAGCTCGGCACCGGAACAACCTGCGCATTTGCACTCAATCTTCCCATCGACGAGGCTGGCCACCGGCAAGAGCGCGCGTGCCAGACCGCCGTCAGCGAAACGATGATCGGGATTGCCAAATGACGAAGATCCTCAAAATCCTGCTCGTCGAGGACAATCTGGCAAATCAGCTTGTCGCCTCCGCCTACCTGCGTCGTGCTGGACATCAGGTCGAGTCCGCTTCGACGGGACTCGAGGCGATCGACCGGTTCTATGCGGATGACTATGATCTCGTCCTCATGGACATCCAGATGCCGTCGATCGACGGATTGGAGTGCGCGCGCATGATCCGTACCGGCACTCGCAATGCCGGTGTGCCGATCATTGCCTTGACGGCCAATGCCCTTCGACGTGATCAAAAACGCTGTTTCGATGCTGGCATGAACGGCTATTTCGCCAAGCCGATCGCCTGGGACGAGTTGTTGCAGCAGATCGACAAGCTTGCCATGGCGGCCTGAGCAGGCTGGACCAAGCCTTTTCGGTACGCATGAGTTCGACTAGCTTGCTCCCCGCACCGGGGAGATTGAGCCATTTCGACGCTTCTCATCAAGAATGCCCTGACCCTCGTCACCATGACCGAGGATCGAGACGAGGTCCCAGATGGCGGCCTGTTCGCGCGCGACGGCGTCATCGAGCAGGTCGGTCCGACGTTGGAGCTGCCCACGACGGCCGACGAGGTGATTGACGCCTCGGACAGCATCGTCCTGCCGGGCCTCGTCAACACCCACCACCACATGTACCAGAGCCTCACACGCGCAGTCCCGGCCGGACAGGACGAGCGCCTCTTCGGCTGGCTGAGAGCGCTCTATCCGATATGGGCGAGGATGGGTCCCGA
This sequence comes from Hyphomicrobiaceae bacterium, assembly GCA_041397825.1. Taxonomy (GTDB): domain Bacteria; phylum Pseudomonadota; class Alphaproteobacteria; order Rhizobiales; family Hyphomicrobiaceae; genus JANNSX01. Next base: position 111,047 of record JAWKVX010000005.1, on the reverse strand, counting down.
GCACATTCGCGTCTCCACCCGAACCGCCCTTGCCGAGCTCGCGCTGTCGGGCTGCACCACATCGAGCGATCATCTCTATCTCTTTCCGAACGGGGCACGCCTGGACGACGAAATCGAGGCCGCGCGCGAAGTCGGCCTCCGATTCCACGCCTGCCGCGGCTCCATGAGCAAGGGCGAGAGCCAGGGCGGCCTTCCGCCCGACTCTCTGGTCGAGAAGGAAGCCGATATCCTCGCCGATTGCCAACGAGTGATCGAGACATTTCACGACTCTTCGCCCAGGGCTCTGCTCAGGGTGGCGCTCGCACCCTGCACGCCGTTCACGGTGAGCGACGGCCTGATGCGCGATACTGCGGCAATGGCGCGCCACTACGGCGTCATGCTGCACACCCACACGGCCGAGAACACCGAGGATGTCGTCTACTGCCGCGAGGCACTCGGCGTGACCCCCGTCGAGCATGTCGAGCGGCTCGGCTGGCTCGGGGCCGACACGTGGCACGCGCATTGCGTCGAGCTTGGTGCACCCGGCATAGCCGCGTTCCGGCGAACGCGCTCAGGGATCGCGCACTGCCCGTCGTCGAACATGCGGCTTGCCTCCGGAATCGCACCGGTCCGCGCCCTGATCGACGAGGGCATCGCCGTCGGCCTCGGGGTCGACGGCTCAGCCTCCAACGACAGCGGCGACCTCATCGCCGAAGCGCGCCAGGCAATGCTGCTTCAGCGCGTCGGTGGAGATCCAAAAGCGCTCCGTGCCCGCGAGGCGTTGGCGCTCGCCACGGCGGGCGGTGCCCGCGTGCTCGGCCGCGCCGACACCATTGGACAGCTTGCACCCGGCTATGCCGCAGATGTGGCCATCTTCTCCTTCGGCGAGGTGGGCTTCGCCGGCGCCGGCTGGGATCCCGTCGCTGCCCTCGTCCTCTGCGCACCGGCCCGAGCGCGATATACCATTGTCGATGGCCGCATCATCGTCCGTGACGGGCACCTGACGACCATCGACCTCGAGCACACCATCAGACGCCACAACACACTCGCCCGTGCGCTCGCCAACGGGGACTGAGTGCTCCAAAACAAGAAGGGCGGCCGAAGCCGCCCCTCGATCGCCATGTCAAGGTCCGAGCGTCACTTCGGCAACTCGCCCTCGATGCCTTCGACATAGAAATTCATGCCAAGGAGATCCCCATCGGGCGCAACCTGGCCGTCTGCGAGCCAGTCCGACCCGTCCTGCTTCTTGATCGGCCCGGTGAAGGGGTGCAGCTTGCCGGCCTTGATGTCGGCCAGAGCCGCTTCAGCCATGGCTCGCACGTCGGCGGGAACTTTCTCGTTGATCGCCGGGATGCCGACCATGCCGCTGGCAAGACCGCCCCAGGTGTCCTCGGTTTTCCACGTCCCCTCCAGCACGGCTTTCGTCCGGCCGACATAGTAGGGAGCCCAATCGTCGACAATCGAGGTCAGCACGACGTCCGGCCCGAAATGCGCCATGTCCGAGGCTTGACCCACGGCCCACACGCCACGCTCCTGGGCGACCTTGATCGCGGCTGGACTGTCGGTGTGCTGCATGATGATGTCGGCACCCTGATCGATCAGCGCCTTGGCGGCGTCCGCCTCCTTGCCCGGGTCGAACCATGTACTGACCCAGACGACTTTGATCTTGACGTCTGGATTGACCTTCTTCGCCGCCAGATAGGTCGCGTTGATGCCCATCACGACCTCGGGGATCGGAAAGGACGCGATGTAGCCGATCGTGTTCGACTTGGTCATCTTGCCGGCGATCAGGCCGACGACATGTCGGCCTTCATAGAAACGCGCATTGTAGATCGCGAGGTTGTCGGCCTTCTTGAATCCGGTGGCGTGCTCGAATTTCACATCAGGAAAGCGCTGCGCGACCTTCACCGTGGCATTCATGAATCCGAACGATGTCGTGAAGATGAGGCCATGCCCGCTCTCGGCGAGTTGGGCAATGACGCGCTCGGCATCAGGTCCCTCGGCGACGTTCTCGACGAAGGTGGTCTCGACCTGGTCGCCAAGCTCCGCCTTCACGGCCTCCTGACCCTGGTGATGCTGATAGGACCAGCCGTGATCACCGATCGGACCGACATAGATGAAACCGACCTTGAGTTTGTCAGCCGCTGCCGCGCCGGTCGTAAGCGCCATGACGCCGGCGCCAGCCGCCAGTGCCGCAAATTCCCGTCTTGTCACCTGAGCCACACGCACCTCCCATGCAATGGTTGTCTCGGACATGCAAAAGCGCGCCTCGAAAAGGCGCGCGCCTGTCTCTAACGGCAGCATAGCCGTGTGCACCGTGACAGGCGAGCGGGAACATGGGCATGTGGATGCGACACGGACAAAGCCGCCGGACCAATGTCAAACCGTTCAATAAGAAAGATTTTTCAGCCTCTTACCCGAGCGCCCGGATAACATGATCGGTGGTCGTCACGACCGAGACATTCTGCAGCGCGTAATCGATGGAGGCCCGATGCCAATCGGCATTCATCGTCGAGCAGGCATCCTCGGGAATGACCATGACGTAGCCCTTGTCGGCGCCGGTCCGCGCCGTGTGCTCGATCGACATGTTCGTCCAGGCACCAGTCTCGATGATGATGTCGCGACCTTCTGCCTTGAGGACGGTCTCCAGGCTCGAGCCTTCCCAGGCGCTCATGCGCATCTTCTTGACGACATGATCTCCGGGCTGTGCCTCGAGCCCCGGTACCGGCGCGGCCCCCCAGGTCCCCTCGACGAGACCATTCGACGAGATGACGCCTTCGAAGAGCGGCGCGTTGAGCGTCATGCCGAGACCGCTCGCGGGCCTGACGAACCAGACATGAATGACTGGGATCTGCAGGCGACGGCAGTGCTCGGCGAGACGGCGTGCGTTCTCGACCGCGTTCTGCTCCCGGCAATGCTGCGGAGAGCCGGATGATGCGAAGGCACCCCCCTCCATGACAACATCATTCTGCATGTCCTGAATGATCAGCGCACAGCGGGAAGCATCGAGGCGAAAGCCGCTATCTGTCATGATCGACGAAGCAGAGGCGGGAGCCGATGGCTGCGACGGCGGCCTGCTTGCCGAGCTGCCTGCGGACATCGCCGGCCGGCTCGGCACCGAGCTCGCGCCGGCATCGGAGCGCATGAATGGCTCGTTGCGCGGACCGATCTTCGTCGTCACCGCATAGACCGATGTGCAGGCACAGACGAACAACGTCCGCCAGTCGTCACCGCCCCAGTGCAGATTGGCCGACTGCTCCGGAATCGAGACTTTGCCGATCAGGATCCCGTCGGGGTTGTAGACCCATAGGCCACCCGGTGCGGTGAGCCAGATGTTGCCCTGACTGTCGCACTTCATGCCGTCGGGAACACCGGGTTTCAAAGTGTCCTTGATGCCGGAGGCGAAGACGCGCCCGTAGCCGAGCGATCCATCCGGCTTCACATCGAAGACGCGGATATTGGCCTGCTCGGTGTCGTTCACATAGAGCTTCTTCTCGTCCGGCGAGAAGCAGAGCCCGTTCGGTTGGGTGAAGACGAAGCGGTCGACGACGAGCTGCGGCTCGCCCCCCATCCGCCCCGGAGGAATGCGGAACACACCCTGCCAGCCGAGCTGGCGCGGCCGCTCGACGCCATAGTGCGGCATGCGCCCGTACCAGGGGTCGGTGAAATAGATGGAGCCGTCGGACTTCACCACGATGTCGTTCGGGCTGTTGAGCTCCTTGCCCTCGAAATGCGAGGCGAGCACGGTCCGACGGCCATCTCGATCGAACCGAGCAACAGAGGAGGTGGCATGCTCGCAGACGAGGAGATTGAGCTCCCGGTCATAGGTCATGCCGTTGCCCTTGTTGGACGGCTTCATCACCTCTCTGACACCCGAGACGTCCCATCGCCGCCGCGTATCGGCGGGCATGTCCGAGAACAGGAGATAGTGCTCCTTCGGATGCCAGATCGGGCCCTCGGTGAAGGTGAAGCCCGAGCCGATCTGGCGGACCGGCGCATGTTCGTCGATCAGATTTCGGAACTCGGGGCGGAGGGCTTCGTGGGCCATGGAGAAGGTCCTCGACGACTTTTGTGACTAAGCGGGAAACCAGTCGCGACGGGGCAATGTCTCCGTGATCGGCCCGGGCACCTGCATACCGAGACGGCCGACGACCATATCGGCCTCGATCTTGGCCGGCTTGTCGTGGATCGGCAGCAGGAATTTCGACGTATTGAGGATCTTCTTCATGGCCGCCTTCTCGGCACGTTTCGTCGTACCATGATTGCCAGTCACACGCGGCTCATGATCGGCGATTTCGTGCAGAGGATTCACGATCTGATCGTTGAAGTCGTAGATGACGTCGCCGCAGATCGTTGCCCGACCCTCGGCGGTCTCGACATGGACGTTCATCGAGCCTTCGGTATGGGCGCCGGCCCATGACACAGACACGCCGGGGATGAGCTCGATCTCACCGGTGATCTCGGTATCCTCGAGCCGCAACGCGCCAGGCGTGTGCAGACGCTCAATCAAATGCTGGATGTCGGGTTTTGGATATTGTGGGAACATCAGGCCGGACACCGAGTACTCGAGCTCTCGGCGGTTCAGGACCACTGTCGTCGTCATCGGGAAATGATCGTCTTTGCCGGCATGGTCGATATGTAGATGCGTATGACAGACATAGCGCACATCACGCATCTTGACGCCGTGACGTGCAAGCTGGTTCTCGATCATGTTCTCGTGGAACTGGAGCCCCCGCATGCCGAGGCTTTCCATGATGGCATTATCGCGATAGCCCGTGTCGACGACGACCGGATACTTGCCGCCGGTGATGAGAAAGCCATAGACCGGCACGCGGCGCGTCCGTCCGCAATCGCGGCCCAGCACCAGAAAGCTACTCTCGAGCTCGATGTCGCCATAGTCCAGAAGCTTGATCTCGAGCGCCATTCCTCTACTCCCTTACTCGATGCGCATATTCATTGCAGCCGGTAGACCCTGCGGGCCGTACCGGCAAAGATGGCGTCCTGCTCGCTTTCCGGCAGGTAGGATGCCCCTTCCCGGAAAGCGCCGATGAGTGCGCCGTAGCTCGTCCAGAGCTTCTCGATCGGGAAGTTCGACCCGTAAAGACAGCGCCTGGCGCCGAAGATCGCGACCGTCTCCGAGATCATCCAGGCGATGTGCGCCGGGTCGTTGCGATGGATGAAGGTGCCGAAGGCGGACAGCTTGGCATAGACGTTCGGCCGCTCGGCCAATGCCAGCATCTGCCGGCGCCAATGGCTCTGTCCGGCGTCGCTGTCATCCTCGAGCATGCCTGCGTGCTGAAGCACGAAGCTCACCTGCGGGCAGGCGTCGACCAGGGTGAGCGCGCTTTGGACCTGATCCGGAAAGATCTGCAGATCGAAGCTCCAGCCATAGTCTGCAAGATAGCCGACGTTGCGGTGCAGAGCCGGACTGCGGGCGAGATCGGGCGAATTGGCAAAGCGGTAGAGCGGCTTGCGGTGCCAGTGCAGCTGCTGGCGGATGCCTCGCATCAGCGGGTACTGCGCGAGCTTGTCGAGGTCGCGCCGCGCATCGCGCTGCAGCATGTCGCAATAGCCGACGATGCCGTGCGGCCAGCCTGTCTGCTGGGCCGTGGCGCTCACCCAGGCGACTTCGTCGGCAAACCAGTTGGGCGCCCAGTTGGCCTGAACATAGACCGACGCCGTCACGCCGCATGCCTCGACATCGCGAATGTACTCGGTCATGGGATAGTCGCGCTTGATGGCATCGTAGCGCCCGAAGATGCGCGGCTGGGTCGGACCAAGCAGCCAGGGCAGATCGGTCTGCCGCCAGATGTGATGATGGGCGTCGACGATCCTCATGCCGCTTGCCTCGCGAAGGACAGCACCTCGTCCGTGAGTGCGGAAATCGAGCCGCCGCGGCCAAAGTGATCGACGAAGGGCGCGACGGACTTGAGCGCCTCGGTGACTGGCACGAACGGCGTCCGGCTCGCGAGCGGAGTCAACCAGAGGATCGACCATGCCAGCCGGCTCATCCTCTCGACCGAGTCGGTCATGACCGAGGGATTGCCGCGCTCCAGGCCGTCGGACACCACGATCACCAGCGCGCCGCGCGCAAAGCCGGCAAAGCGCGGAACTCCGAGAAAGGCCTGGAGGGCATCGCCGAGCCGCGTGCCGCCATCCCAGTCGGCGACAAGCGTGCCGGCGATCGCCAGCGCCTGCTCTGCATTGCGCATCCTGAGCGCCCGCGTGACGCGCGTCAGGCGCGTGCCGAGCGTGAAGACCTCGAGGCGCTCGGCACTCCGGGCCAACGCATGTGCGAACCGCATCGCGCTCTCGGTCTCGGCTTTCATCGACCCGGAGACATCGATCAGCAGAAGAATGCGCCGCTGTCGCGAGCGCCGGCGCAGCGCAGGCAGCTCCACCACCTCGCCGTCGCGCCGGGCGGCCTGCCTCAACGTCCTTCGCATATCCGGTCGCTTGCCATGCCGGCTGGAGCGAAACCGCCGCGAGCGCCGGCGGGGTAGGTCTTCTGGCGCCCGGCGGCGGAGTCGCCGCAAGGCAACCAGATCCCCGGCTTCGCCAAAGCGGCGCAGCGTCAGGCGCTCGGTGCCAGTCGCCTCGGCGCCGGCGTCATCCTCGTCGTCGGCCTCGGGCGGCTCCATCCGGCCGTCCTGCTCATCAAGGACCTTCATATCGTCGTCGCTGGCGTCCGCCTCGGCGAGGTCCGGAAGCGAATGACCGAGGAAGTGCCGGCGGTAGAGCGCATCGAAGAGTTCGCGCCGATCCGGCTGCGGCCCGAGCGTTGCGACGGCGGCCCGGTAGATGTCGCGCATGCTCCCCGGGCCAAGCAGGTCGACCGCAGCCAGGAACGACTGTGTCTGCTCCGTCGCCACGGCAAACCCGTTTGCCCGGAGCAGGCTTGCGAACGTCACGAACGGCCGGGCGGCCCGGGGCAAGGCGAGCGCGATCGTCATGCAGCCACCTCGGTCAGAAGACCGTCGATCTTGTCGGCCATGTAAGCGAGGTCGTCCTGGTCCTTGAGAGCGACACCGATGGCGCGCCGGAATGCGGCCGGCCATGCGGCGCCCTGCTCGTGAAGCAAGGTCGCGGCTTCCGCCCACTCGACGGTCTCGGCAACGCCAGGCGGCTTGGCGAGCGGCTCGGCCCGCAGTGCCGTCACGGCCCTGACCACCTTGTCGGCGGTTTCGCGCGCGACGGCGCTCGCGCGCATCATGACGATCGCGGTCTCGCGCTCGGCGTCCGGATAGCTGATGTAACAGTAGATGCAGCGCCGCCTGAGCGCCTCGTGCAGCTCGCGCGTCCGGTTGGAGGTCAGGATGACGACCGGATGCTCGCCTGCGCTGATCGTACCACGCTCGGGGATCGAGATGGTGAAATCCGACAAGAATTCGAGCAAGAAGGCCTCGAACTCGTGGTCGGCGCGATCGATCTCGTCAATCAGAAGCACGGTGTCGGCCGGATGCTTCAGCGTCTCCAGCATCGGCCGGGCGATCAGATACTCGTCGCTGTAGATGTTGACATAGGTGTCGCCGGCCTGGCGGATCGCCAGCATCTGACGCGGGTAGTTCCACTCGTAGAGGGCGGCTGCCGAATCGACACCTTCATAGCATTGCAGCCTGACAAGCTGCCGGCCGAGCGCCGATGCGATGGCCTTGGCGGCCTCCGTCTTGCCGACGCCAGGAGCACCTTCGAGCAGGAGGGGTTTGCCGAGGGCGAGCGCCAGATAGGCCGCCGTCGCCAGTTCGTCTCCCGGCAGATACTGTGCGGCCCGGAGCGCCTCGTCGAGAACGGCGGGGCTGTCGATGCCGACGATCTTGCGCTTGATCGGCATGGCGCTTCCTACATCCCGTCCCGCTTGACGCCACCATTGGCGCGCAGCCCACGCAGGATCTTCTCCGGTGTGATCGGCAGCCCGTCCACCCGGACGCCGACCGCGTCGAACACCGCATTGGCGATTGCCGGCAGCACCGGATTGGCGCACATCTCGCCGGGACCCTTGCCGCCATAGGGACCGTCCTCGGCCGGACGCTCGAGAATGGCGATGCTGTGAGGTGCGATGTCGCCCGGTCCCGGCATCAAATAGGTGTTGTAGTCGACCGGCCCGTGCGAGCGATCCGGATAATACGGCTCGGTCGTCTCCCAGAGCGCATGGCTCATGCCCATCCACGCACCGCCGACGAGCTGCTGCTCGACAAGTCGCGGATTGAGGGCGCGGCCGACCTCATAGGCGCTGTTCAGGCCCAGCACTGTCACTTCGCCAGTCTCGTCGTCGACCTCGACATCGGCGACGAGGGCGGCGTGCGCGTAGGTCGAGACCGGCGTCATCTCTCCGGTCTCGGGATCGACGCTCGACAGCGGAATGAGAAAGATACCCCGTCCGGCCACCGTCTTGCCGTGTTTGAACTGGGCGGCGCTACAAGCTGCCGCCGTCGTGATGGAGCGCGACGGCGCGCCCTTGACATGAATGTTACCCTTGCCGTCGGTGACAAGATCGGCGGCGTTGACCTCTAGCTCCTCGGCCGCCACCTCGAGCATGACGGCGCGCGCTTCCTGTGCCGCCTGGATCACCGCATTGCCGACGCGATGCGTGCCGCGCGAGGCAAAGGAGCCCATGCAGTGAGGTCCGGTGTCGGAATCGGCCGTGTCGACGTAGACATCGGCGATCGGTACGCCGAGCGTCTCAGCCGCGATCTGACGCGTCACTGATTTCATGCCCTGACCAAGATCGATGGAGGATAGGGCCACCATGAACTTGCCGTCCGGGTTGGAGTGAACGAGCGCCTGGCTCGGGTCACCTCCAAGGTTCATGCCGATCGGATAGTTGATGCAGGAGAAGCCGCGTCCACGATGGCGAGCCATATCAGCGCCTCCTCAGGCCGGAGATGGATGAAAACCGCATCGGGCTCTTGCCTGCCGGTTTTTGTTGGTCCGGCGTCGGTGGCTGTGTTGATGGCGGTGGCGTAGACTGAGATGGCGCATCTGGCTGATGAGCAAGCGCTTGTTGCGGCGGACGTGGCAGAGGCGGCACGGCGTTCGGCCGCGACTGTGAGGATTGCGGAGCCGTACCACCGACGCGACCGTCCTGGTCGGTCGCCGTGTGGTTTGGGATGCGACCACGCTCGCCGCCGCCGCCCGTCAACGACGACTGCTGACGCGCCCAATCGCTGATCGGCCACTTAGCCTTCTCCGCCGCCACCTGGCAGCACTCGATCAGCGCACAATTCTTGGCGAGCCGGCGATGCGCCTTCATGTCCCCGTCGCGATAGGCGTTGAGAATCCTAAGCTCGATCGGGTTCATCCGCACCGTGCGGGCCACCTTGTCCATGTGGCACTCGATGGCGAAATCGACGCCGGTGATGCCGAAACCTCGCATGGCGGTCGCCGGCGTCCGATTGGTGAAGACGCAGTAGACGTCGGAACGAATGTTTGGGATCGTGTAGGGGCCCGGCAGATGTCCGGTCCCCTTGATGATGGCGTAGCTCGACAGGCGCGTGTAGGCGCCGGCATCGAAATAGCCGGTGAACTTGCGGGCGACGATGCGCCCGTCTTTCATGACGCCATCCTTGATGTGCCAAACCTCCGCCCCGCGCGGCGCGCCGACTTGCATCTCCTCCTCGCGGTCGAACATGTATTTGCAGGGGCGGCCGGTCAGCATGGTGCCCAGGATGGCCAGCGGCTCGTGCAGGCTGTCGACCTTGCCGCCGAAGCCACCGCCGACCGTTCCGCCGACAAAATGCAAGCGAGCCGAGGAGACCTTCAGAAGCTTCGCCGCGGTGCCGAGCGAGAAGAACAGCGCTTGCGTCGACGTATAGCAGACGTAACGGTCATTGGTCTCGGGCGCCGCTATCGCACCACAGGTCTCGACCGGCGCCTGCTCGATCGGCGACATCTGATAGCGGCCCTCGACGATGTGGTCGGCCGTTTGGAACGCCGCCTCGACATCGCCGTATCTGAGCTTCTGGTGATCGTATTTGTCGTGATAGACGAAGGTATTCTGCGGGTAGGCGTCATTGACGGACACCGCGCCCGGCTGCAGCGCATCCTCCACAGTCAGAACGTGCGGCAGCACTTCCCATTCGACCTTCACCTTCCGACAGGCCTCGCGGGCGATGCGTTCCGTCTCGGCGGCGATGGCGCAGACGGGCTCACCCTTGTAGGCGACCTTCTTGCCCGAGATCAGCGGCTCGTCATCGATGCCGAAGTTCAAGAGACTGAGCAACGTGTTGAGGTTTCTCGGCACATCATTGGCGAGAATGATGCGCTTGACGCCCGGCATCCGCTCGGCGGCCGAGACGTCGATCGAGCGGATACGGGCATGGTGATGGGGGCTCCGCACGCAGCGGATATGCAGCAGCCCGTCGAACAGGTGGTCGTCGTAGAAGGGCGAGCGGCCCGTCACGTGCCCCAGCGCGTCCTGGCGTTGCGTCGGCTTGCCGATTTCGTTCAGATTTTCCGGTCGCTCGTTGGCGAAGAGATCCTTGCGGAATTCGACTGTCATGGTGCCCGCCCCGTGCCCTGACGCGCCGGCCCTCCGGCCGCCTCGAGAACAGCCGTGATGATCGGTTCGTAGCCTGTGCAGCGACAGATGTTGCCGCCGATCGCCTCGATCACGTCCTCACGCGTCGGCCGTGGATTGCGATCGAGGAGCGCCTTTGCCGCCATCAGCATGCCGGGCGTGCAATACCCGCACTGGGCGGCAAAATTGCGCATGAAGGCATCCTGCAACGGGTGCAGCGCCGCGCCCTGAGCCAGACCGCCGGTCGTCTCGACGCGGCGGCCATTGACCAGCTCGGCGAGCGTCAGGCACGCCAGCCGGGGCTCGCCGTCGACGATCACCGTGCAAGCCCCACAGGTGCCCTGACCGCAACCGTATTTCGGCGTGAGATCGCCGACGCCGCGTCTCAGCACGTCGAGAAGATTCTGCCCGTCGTCGACAAAGGCCGCCTTCTCGACGCCGTTGAGCGTGAACTGGACCGGTTTCCTAGACATGCACTCCCCCTCACGCCTCCCCGAGCAGGAGGCGACGCAGATGCACCGGTGCCACCTCGCGGCGGTACCAGGTGCTCGCGAGGCTGTCTGTCGGCGGTGACAATCCTTCGGTTGCGACAGCAAGCGCACGTGCGATACCCAGCGCATCGAGCTTCTGGCCCTCCAGGGCACGCTCGACCGCGCGGGCACGAACCGGTGTCGGCCCCATATTGCCGTAGGCGACCCGGATCTCTCGACCTCCTGCCTGCGGCAGCAGGATCGCAATCGACATGACGGGGGCACCCTTGGGTTTGACACGCGTGACCTTCCTGAAGCGGAGGCCATTGGGGTCGGCGAGACGCGGCACCGAGATCGACCGGACGACGCGGCCCGGACCGCGCTCACGCAGGAAGTCCTCGATCGGCATGGGCGCACCGGCACCGGCCAGTTGAACGGTCGCGCCGAGCGCCAGCAGTGCCGTTGCCACCTCACCATAGGGCGGCGGCGCGAAGAGATTGCCGCCGATCGTCGCCGCCGAGCGCACGGCCGGGCCACCGATCACCCGAGCCGCTGCGGCGAGAAACGCCAGCTCGCGGCTCGCCAGGATCTGCGCCATGGTCACGCCGGCGCCGACCACGATCCGGTCGCCCTCGGAGCGAATTTCCTTGAGGGCCGGATCATTGATAATGATCAGTGTCTCGATCGAAGGGTCGGCCTCGTTGACGTCGCGCATCAGCAGCGTGCCGCCGCCGAAGACACGGGCGAGCCTGCTCGATGTCACGATTCTCGCGGCATCATCGATGCGTTGTACCGTCTCGACACGGATCGGCATCAGGTCGCCCTCCCTGGCTCGAGACCGAGCTCACCGCGAATGGCGTCGAAACCAGACTGATAAATTTGCTCACCGACCATGTTCCTGAGCTCTTCCTCGCGTCCGGCCGGTGTGTCGAAGCGAGATTCCCAGTGCCAGAAGGTCCCATCACCATCAGTCACGGGCAGGAGCCGCACATGCGCCACGTAGTTGAACAGCGGTACCGGCGTGTCGAGCAGGCAGTAGCTGAAGGCATAGTCGATATCGGAGAGAGTGAGGAGCTGCTCTCGCAGCTCGGAGCCGTCCTGGAGATGGAAGCGCCGGACGCAGCCGATCCGATCGGACGATTGACCGCGCTCGATCTGGCTGTCGGCGACGGCAGGATGCCAGCGGTCGTGGCCGTTGAAGTCGCGCAAGATCTCCCACACCCGGTCGACGGGCGCCTCGAGAACGGTGCTCTTGACGACTTTGACCATGCCGATCGCCGACCTTATCCCGAGAAGTGTCGCTTCAGGGCATCGAAGCCGCCCTGGAAGACGTTCATGCCGATACCATTGACGAGATCGCTCTCCATATCAGGCGCGCAATCGAAGTCGGCCGACCATTCGACGAAGGTCCTGTCACCGTCGGTCACCGGTGTCAGCCGGAGCGTCGCCACATAATTCTCGAGCGGCATGGGGCTTTCGAGAATGGTATAGGTGCAGAAGAGATCATGATCCGAGAGACCGAGCAGCTTCTCGCGGATACGGTCGCCGTTCTGTAGGCGGAAATCACGGACGCAACCGACTTTGTCGGCTGGCTCGCCATTCTCGATTCGGCTCTCTCGGATGCGCGGATGCCACCGCGGCAAGCCATTGAAATCCCGCACGCGCTCCCAGACACGGGCTGCCGGCGCATTGATCACGCTCGAAACATAGACACGTGCCACGCTCAGCCCCCCTTCTCCGGCTCACCGTCGGTCTTCTCACCCGACCCGCCACCTTCGGTCTTACGTGCCTGCCCTTTCGACTTGGCGGCATCGTTGGCAATCCGCTGCATGTCAGACGCCTCGCGGATCAGGCCGCCCTGCTTGGCAAGGTTCGAGCCATCGATACCGATGTCCGAGAGTAGGCTGTCGACGAGCGGCGCCTGGACGCGATAGCGCAGCGCCGAGTTGATAACCTCGTCCGTCGGACTCTGCTGGCCGGGTCCACTGCCGCCTTGTCCAAGACCATCCATTTGCACGATTCGGATGTCGTTGATCTTCTCCATCGGCTTGACGGACGCCGCGACGATACCTTCCACATGCTCGAGGAGCTTGCGGCGGAACAGGGAGTAACGCGCCTGATCGGTGAGCACGTTCTCGGCCTCGTTGAGGAGCCGCTGCGCCTCGGCCTCAACCGCCCGGCGGACGCGCATCGCATCGGCGGCGATCCGCTCTTCTTCGGCCGCCTTCTCGGCGAGCAGGACGTCGACGCTCTTGCGACGGCTGGCGATCTCGGTCTCGCGGCTCGTCTTGACGCGCTCCTCCATCTCGGCGGCGCGAGCCCGGGCGACATCGGCCTCGGCGCGGGCGGCGCTCTCCTCCAGAGACTTCCGGAAGATGACGATTGCCTTTTCGAGTTGGGCCTGCTCGACATCCTGCTCGCGCTGGACTTCGAGGCGGCGACGCACGGTCTCGTGATCGATACGGATCTCGTCGAGCCCGCGCTCGGAGGCGATGCGCGCCCGCTCGATCTCCTCCTTCGAGGCGATCTCGAGGGCCCGGATGGCCTGCACGCGGGCGATCTCCAGCGCCTCCAAGGCCTGACGTCGTTCGAGTCGTGCTGACTCGAGGGCCTGCTCGCGGGCGACATCGGAGGTCTCGATCTCGCGCATGGCCTCGATCTCGGCGCGGCGCACGCGTGCATCGGCCTCGGCGCGCTCGCTTTTGATGCCGGACAGCTCGATGACACGGGTCTGATCGGCGACCTCGACGGCCTGACGCCGCGTTATGTCGAGCACCTCCCGCTCCTTTTGCGAGGCGATGCGCTCGCGCTCCAAATTGAGCTCGGTGGCAATCCGTTGACGCTCGACGGCATCACGGCGCTTGAGGTCGATGCTCTCGACCAGCTCGTCGCGGGCAAGCTCGCGCTGCTTGACGGTCTCCTGGGCAGCGATGCGCTCGGCGTCGAGTAGCTTCTGCTGGGCGATGCGCGCCGCCTCGACGGCCTCGTCGGCGGCGATCTGGGCGGCGTCGATGGCCTTGTTGCGCTCGATCTCGAGATTCTTGAGCGCCTCGTCCCGGGCGATCTGCTCGCGCTGTGTCTCGAGCTCCTTCTCGATCTTCAAGGCGTCGAGCTGCCGCCTGCGGATCACCTCCTCCCGCTCCAGAACCTCGTTGCGGGCGATCTCCTGCGTGCGGATCTCGGTCTCGGCGACGATCCGCTCGGCGTCGATCAGCTTCTGCCGTGCAATGCGGGCCGCCTCGGTCTTCTTGTCGGACTCAGCCTCCTGCAGGATGACGGACTCGCGCCTGGCGATCCGCTCCTGATCAATCCGGGCTTCCAGATCAATGCGAGCCGTCTCGACGATCTCGCGGGCAGCGATGTCAGCCGCATCCACGGCCCGGTTACGGGCGATCTCGCGCTCGCGGACATCCTGCTCGAAGGCGATCCGCTCGGCCGCGACCCGCTTCTCGTGCGCAATCCGAGTCGCCTCCGTCGCCTGGTTGGCGGCGATCTCGGCCTCCTGCAGCGCCAACTGACGCTGGATCTCCAGCTCACGGATGCGCTTGTCCGTGGCAATGCGCTCCTCGTCGACAACTGCGAGGCGCAGGATGCGCAAGCGATCGGTCGCCTCGCGGGCGGCGATCTCGGCCTCCTCGAGCGCGCGATTTCGCTCGATCTCGCGGCGGCGGATCTGCTCCTCGTTGGCGATGCGGGCGTCCGTGACCTTCTGCTCCTGCTCGATGCGCGCCCGTTCCGTCTCCTCGCGCGCCCGAATCTCGGCTTGCTCGATCAGCTTCTGACGCTCGATCTCCTGCGCCTGGGTGTCCCGCTCGTTGACGATCCGGACGTCATGGATTGCCCGCTCCTGCTCGATGCGGGTCCTCTCCGTCTCCTGCCGCGCCCGGATCTCCGCCTGCTGGATCAGCTTCTGGCGCTCGATCTCGCGCGCCTGGGTATCCTGCTCGTTGGCAATTCTCGCCTCGTGGATCGCCCGCTCCTGCTCGATGCGAGCCCGCTCCGTCTCCTCCCGCGCCCGAATCTCCGCCTGTTGGATCAGCTTCTGGCGCTCGATCTCCTGCGCCTGCGTTTCCCGCTCGTTGCTGATCCGCACCTCCTCGATACCCCGGGCCTGCGTGATGCGGGCCCGCTCGGTTTCCTCACGCGCCCTGATCTCCGCCTGCTCGATCAGCTTCTGGCGCTCGATCTCCTGGGCCTGCGTCTCACGCTCGTTGGCGATACGGGCTTCCTGAATTGCCCGCTCCTGCAGGATGCGGGCCTTCTCCGTTTCCTCGCGGAGCGCGATCTCGGCCGTATCGATGATCTTCTGACGCTCGATCTCGCGCTGGCGGACATCGCGCTCGCTCTCGATGCGGGTGGCGGCGATCGCCTGGTCGTTGGTGATGCGGGCTCGCTCGATGGCCTCGCGGGCGAGGATCTGCGCCTCCTCGGCTTCCTTCTCCCGTTGCGCGCGCTCACGAGCGAGCTCGGCACGCTGCTGTGCGCGACGGAACTCGACGTCGCGCTCTTGCACTAGACGCGCCTCCTCACTCTCGCGCTCGATCGAGAGCGATTGCTTCTCGGCCTCGAGATTGCGCGTGCGGATCTGGATCATCGAGTCCTGCTCGATGTCGTTCCTGAGCTTGCGACGATCCTCGATGTCCTTGATGAGGGCCGTCAGACCCTCGGCATCAAAGCGATTGGAGGGATTGAAATACTCGAGGCTCGTCTGGTCGATGTCCATGATGGCGACCGACTCGAGCTCGAGGCCATTGCGCGTCAGATCCTCCTGCGCCGCCTCCCGGACGCGCGCGACATAGGCGCCGCGCTGCTCGTGCATCTCGGCCATGGTCATTTCGGCCGCGACAGCGCGAAGCGCAGATTCGAACTTCGACGACAGCAGATTGTTCAGATAGTCGGTGTCGAGCGTCCTGCGGCCGAGGGTGGCGGCTGCGATCGAGACGGCCTGCTTGTCAGGCCGGACACGGACATAGAACTGCGCCTCGACATCGACGCGCATCCGGTCGCGCGTGATCAGCGCCTCCTCCTTCTGCCGGATGACCGGCAGTGGCACCGTGTTCATGTTGACGGGCGTGATGTCGTGCACGATCGGCCAGACGAAGGCGCCGCCGTCGATCACGACCTTCTCGCCGAGGAAGCCGGTCCGGACGAAGGCCACCTCCTTCGTCGATCGCCGGTAGAGCCGGTTCATCACCCAATAGATGATGGCAATGGCAATGACGGCAATGATCAGCCACAGGATGATCTGGCCGATGAGCTGGCCGGTCATGGTCGCTTCTCCCAAACGCAGTACATGTTTCTTTGCCGTGTCATGGTCTTCGTATCATCGTTTGCCGATGCGCTTGAACTTTCGCGTCTGCTCGGTTAGCGCCGTCTCCGCCGGCAATCTCTCCATCGACGAAGCGCCGTAGAAGCCATGACAATGGCGCGTCTTGTTCATGATGAATTTCGCATCCTCCGGCATGGCGACGGGGCCGCCGTGGACGAGGACGATGATGTCCTTGTTGATCCGGAGGGCGGCTTCCGCCCAGTCATCCACCCGCTTGGGGCAGTCCTCGAGCTTCAACGCCGTCTCGGCACCGATCGAGCCGCCGGTCGTCAGCCCCAGATGGCAGACGACGATGTCGGCACCCGCCTTGGCCATCGCCTTGGCATCGTCCTCCGAGAAGACGTAGGGCGTCGTCAGCATGTTCTTGTCGTGGGCCTTGGCAATCATATCGACTTCTTGTCCGTAGCTCATCCCGGTCTCCTCGAGATTGGCCCGGAAGGTGCCGTCGATCAGACCGACCGTCGGAAAATTCTGCACGCCGGCGAAGCCGATCCGCTTGAGCTCGTCGAGGAAGACATCCATCACCCGGAACGGATCGGTGCCGTTGACGCCCGCCAGCACCGGCGTCCGCTTGACCACCGGCAGCACCTCCGCCGCCATCTCGACCACGATCTGGTTGGCGTCGCCATAGGCGAGCAGACCCGCGAGCGAGCCACGGCCGGCCATGCGATAGCGGCCGGAATTGTAGATGACGATGAGGTCGATGCCGCCCTCCTCCTCGCATTTGGCGGAGAGACCGGTGCCCGCGCCGCCGCCGATGATGGGCTGGCCCTTGGCGATCATCTTGCGGAAGCGTTTGAGGATCTTCTTGCGGTCCATCGGCATGCTCAGCGGCCCATTCTTCGGCGGCCCGGCAGGCTGCCACCATGCAGCTGATGGAAGAGCTTCACCAGCTCGGCGGCGAAGGCCGGATCGTTGATGTTGCAGGGGAGACGGACGAGTTGGCGGGTCGAGGTTTGCCGAACCGTCTGCTCGAGCGCGCGGAAAAGTGCCTGGTCGGCCGCCGGATCGTGGAAGGGTTGCCCCGGCGCATCGAGCGCCGAGACGCCGCCCTCGGGTAGCAGAAAACGGACGGGCCCATCCATCTGGTTCAGCCGCTCGCCGATCCACCGGCCGATGGCGGCATTCTCCTCGGCTGTCGTACGCATCAGCGTGATCTGCGGATTGTGGTGGTAGAGCCGGCGACTGCGGAAACGCTCGGGCACAGTCTCGGGCGCGCCGAAATTCACCATGTCGAGCGCGCCGCAGGAGCCGATGTAGGGAAGCCGCGTCCGGATGATGGCGCCGAGCCGGTCCCCGGTGGCCGGGAAGATGCCGCCGACCAGCATGTCGGCAATCTCGGTCGTCGTCACGTCGACGATGGCCTTCAGCACACCACTGTCGACGAGCTTCTCCATCGAGCGCCCACCGATGCCGGTGGCATGGAAGACGATGCAATCGAGATCCGGGCCGAGGCCGGCTACGACCTGCTTCACACAGGGCGTCGTGACCCCGAACATGGTGAGTCCGACGCCGAGCCGCATCGTCGGGGCCCCACGCGACGGCTTTTCAGTCTGCCGGCGGCCCTTGACCATGCCGACCATGGCGTTGGCGGCATTGCCGAGCACCTCGCGCGAGATGACGTTGAGCCCTTCGATATCGGCGATCGAATGCATCATGGTGATGTCGGTCGGCCCGACATAGGCCGAGACGTCGCCCGAGGCGACGGTCGAGACGATCAGCTTGGGCACACCCGCCGGCAGCACCCGCATCGCTGGCGCCACGATCGCCGTGCCACCCGATCCGCCAGCCGAGATGATGCCGGCAACGCCGGACTGGCGGGCGATCCAGCGCTCGAAGGCTATCGTCATGCCGCCGACGGACTGCCCGCGATCACCGGTGAATACGCCGCTGGCACCGCGGGGATGGAAGGCGGCGATCTGGTGCGCCGGGATCTCGGCACCGGAGTGCTTGCCCGAGGTCGAGAGATCGACGAGCCGAACCGGCAGGCCCGCGTCGCGAATGATGTCACGCATGAATCGGAGCTCGGCACCCTTCGTGTCGAAGGTGCCCGCCACCAGTACGACGCTCTCGCCGGCTCCGGCGAGCGGCCGGAGTTCCGCCTGACCCGTCACCGGGCCGGGCAGGCGCATCGGCGTAACCGTGCGGGCCGATTGCTCGATGACGGCCACCGGAACCGGTTTCGACCAGCGTGTCGGCGTCTTCGGATTGGAGATGTAGATCTTCGCGGGACCGGCGGGCCTTGGCGGCTCGACCTCGCCCCGCTTCTCGCCGCCCGGCGGCCGGGCCGTCTCCTCGCCCGCCTCGTCGCCGTGCCGCCCGACGCCGAGAAGCCTCTGCTGCAACTCGCGATCCGCGGCCAATGTGCCTGAGGCGATGATTCGGTTGATCCGACCGTTGACCATGATCGCCGTCTCAGGAGCGACCGCCGTTGCAACGCCGATATTCTGCTCGATGACGAGGACGTGGATGTCCTCCTCCTCGCCGAGCCGAAGCAGCATCTCCTCGAGCTGTGCGACGATGACCGGCGCCAAGCCCTCCGTCGGCTCGTCCATGATGAGCAGACGCGGATTGAGCAGCAGCGCCCGCGAGATGGCGAGCATCTGCTGCTCACCACCCGACAGCTGTCCGCCGCCGTTGTTGCGCCGCTCGGCGAGACGCGGAAAGGTCTGGTAAATCCGGTCGATCGACCATGAGCCCTTGCCGCCCGCCAGCATGCGCAGATGCTCGTCGACGGTCAGCGACCGCCACAGGCGGCGCCCTTGCGGCACATAGCCGATGCCGAGTTGGACGATGTCCGCGGGCTCCTTGCCGACGAGCTCCTCGCCCGCGAACCGGATCGAGCCCGAGGCGACGGGCACGAGCCCCATGATGGCATTGCAGAGCGTCGTCTTGCCCATGCCGTTGCGGCCGACGACCGACAAAACGCCGGTCGCGAGCTCGAGGTCGACGCCCTGCAGGGCATGCGAGGCACCATAATAGACGTTGAGCCCCTTGATCTGGAGCGCAGCCGGGCCTGTGCGATGGCGCTCACTCATGGCCGCCTCCGAGATAGAGCGCCTGCACCTCGGGATCGCTCTCGATCTCCTCCGGCTTGCCTTCCTTGAAGATCCGGCCGTTGTGCATCATCGACACGCTCTCCGCGACCCGCAGCGCAACATCCATGTCGTGCTCGATGATGATGTAGCCGATATGCTCCGGCAGGCTGGTCAGGATCTCGATCAGCTCGCGCCGCTCGGCCGGCGACAGCCCGGCGGCCGGCTCGTCGAACAGGATGAAGCGCGGCGCGCCGGCCAGCGCCAGGGCGATCTCGAGCTGGCGCTGCTGTCCATGGGACAGCGCGGAAACCTTGGTCTCGCGGGCATCCGTCAGATGCACAGCCGTCATCAGCTGCTCGGCCGCATGCATCAAGGCCTCGTCGCGCCGCGGCCGGATCAGCGAGAACCGCCCGCGCGAGACGCCGCGGCAAGCAAGGTAGATATTGTCGATCACCGAGAGACCTGCGAACAGCAGCGAGATCTGGTAGGTGCGACGTAGGCCGCGCCGGATTCGCTCGTGCGCCGGAAACACCGTCACGTCCTCGCCGAACAGCCGGATCGTGCCGGAGGTCGGCAGGAAGTCTCCCGTGATGCAATTGAACAGCGTCGTCTTGCCGGCGCCGTTCGACCCGAGGACGGCGCGCCGCTCGCCGGGCTTGACGGTGATGGTCACGTCCGACAGGGCAGCCAGGGCACCGAACAGACGCGACACGCCCCTGAGCTCGAGCGCATTGCCTGAGCCGGCGGTCGACAGCCGCTGTGCGACGCTTTCGGCCACGGCTACGGCTCCCTCGTGCGGCCGGTAAGTGGATCGGTGCGCTGACTGTGATGTCGCCAACGCTCCCAAAGGCCCAGCACCCCATCCGACGACCAGAAGACGATGGCGAGGAATCCGAGACCGATCAGCAGCTGGAAGCGGTGCGGATCGAGACCAGAGGCCGTCAAGACGTCGAGGGCGAATGTTCTCAGCAACACGTAGATGAGCGCGCCGATGAAGGGCCCGATCGGGTGCCGGAGGCCGCCGACGACGGCAATGACGAGAATGTCGATGGCGGGTCCGACGGCAACGGCACCCGGCGAGATGGTGCCGCTGAGCCAGACCATCAGGATGCCAGCGACCGCCGCGATGACACTGGCGAATGCGTAGGCGGCCACGCGATGCGCGGTAACGTTGAAACCGAGCGCCGCCATGCGGCGGGGATTGTCGCGTACCCCTTGAAGCGCAAGGCCGAAGGGCGCACGCGCAACGTAGAGCACGGCCAGATAGGCGAACGCCGCCCAGAACAGGCACAAATAGTAGAAGGCGATCGACCCACGCCAATCGACGCCGAAGAGATGCGGCGGCAGGACCTGGTTGAAACCCTGGAACCCATTGAAGACGACGTAGTTCTGGCGAACGAAATAGAAGAAGGCGGTGGCGATCGCCAGGGTAATCATGATCGTGTAGATGCCGGCCGTGCGGACCGCGAGCGCCCCAGTCAACGTGCCGAACAGCGTGGCAATGAGGATGGCCGCCGGAATATGCAGCCACCATGGCCAGCCGAGCGAGATCGTGCCGATGGCGCTCGCGCCGAGGATCGCCGTCATGTAGGCGGCCACTCCAGCGACCGCGAGCTGAGCCAGCGATACCATGCCGCCATAGCCGCCGACGAACATGAGCGACAAAGCGATCATGCCGAAGATGAAGGTTCTGGCGAAGATCTGAACCATCACGAAGTCGGAGGCGACCGCCGGAATGAGAATCAAGGCGGCGCCGACGGCCCAATAGGCGGCGGGAATCCGCGTCGGATCGAGACGGCCGCGCGCCGAGCCGGTCTCCATCGTCTCCATGCCTGCCTGCCACAACGCCATCGCTCAGCGCCCCGAGGCAATGAGGCCCTGCGGCCTGAAGGCCAGCACGACGACCATGATCAGAAACGTCAGGACGACCGCATAGGTCGGGAAGTAGACGGAGCCGAACTGCTCCGAGAGACCGATGATGACAGCGCCGAGCGCCGCCCCCGGAATCGAGCCCATACCACCGACGATGACGACCACCAGCGAGGCGAGCAGGAACCGGATGTCCTCGCCGGGCGCCATCGACTGGAAGGTCCCGCCGACCACGCCGGCGACGCCCGCAAGACCGGCGCCGAACGCGAATACCAAGACGAAGATACGCTGGATGCGCACGCCCGAGGCCGCCAGCATCTCGCGATCGTCGACACCGGCCCGCACCAGCATGCCGATCTTCGTCCGGTTGAGCACGAGCCACATGAGAACACCGACGACGATCGCGGCGAGCAGGATGACGAGGCGGACGATGGGGTATTTGAGATAGACCGGCGATCCGTCGCTCTTCAGCGCGCTGACGAGCGGGAGCGTCGTCGGGCCATCCAGCCAACCGGGCGCCAGGATCTGATAGTAGTCGCCACCCCAGATCCAAAGCATGATGTCCGCGAGCACGATCGAGATGCCGATTGTGACGAGCGTTTGCTTCAGGTCGTCACCCTGCATGCGCCGGAAGACGACATACTGGAGGATGACGCCTAGCACCGCGACAACGGCGAAAGCGACGACAAAGGCGAGCAACCAATAGCCGGTCGAGACCGAGATCTCGTAGCCGATGTAGCCACCGAGCATGTAGAGCGAGCCATGTGCAAGATTGACGTTGCGCATCAGGCCGAAAATCAGCGTGAAACCGGAGGCGACGAAGAAGTAGAGCGCACCGAGCGTGACGCCGTTGATCAACGCATTGAGAAACACCTTCTTCTTGCCGATCGCCTCCTCCAGGCCCTCTGGCCAGGGCGCGAACACCGCCCAGATCAGCGCTGCGGCCACGACGATGATGACCAGAGACCAAAAAGGGTGTCGCTCGATGAAACGTCCCAGCATTCGGTCGCCTCGCACCTCTCGTTACGCACCCTGCCGCCGCTCCGCCGCCAAGTCTTGCGCGAGCCTCCCCGATCGCCTGAGCCTGGTGCCGTAAGCCGGCACAGACAAAGGATACTTCGGTCCACCGCCCCGGGCATATCTTTGAGTATCCTCCTTTCCGGGGCGCGGGGGGACCACCTAGCGCGCAATTTCGACGAACGTCGTTAGCACTGTCCCATTTGGCAACACTCGCCCTCTCGGGACACGCCAAGGCCGGCCGGAGACTCAGCCGCGCGCAAGCGAGGCTCGACGGTAGTCGGTCGGAGGAATGCCGACATTCGCCGTGAAGAAGCGGGTGAAGCTCGCCTGCGAGGCGAAGCCAAGGTCGAAGCCGATCGTCGTCACGGGCTCGCGCGTCGTGGTTAAGAGCTGCACCGATCGCTCGGTCTTCAACAGGTTGAGATAGAGATTTGGCGTCAGACCGACCTGTTTGCGGAACAGCTTGAAGAAATGCGGTCGCGACAGTCCGGCGTCGCGGGCGATGTGGTCCAGCAGCAGCTCGTCACCGAGCCGGCTACGCATGAGATTGAGGGAGTTGCGGATGCGGAAATCGGATCCGCGGCAGCCGCCGTCCTCTGCCACAGCCTTGGCCGGGCTCGAGCGCCAGGATTGCTCGAAACAGCGCTCCGTTAGGGTGAAGATATCCTCCGCGAGCCCCAGATCCTCAGCGCCGTCCAGCAGCCGGTCGGCGACCGTGCCGATCAGGCGCGCGATCGACGTCGTGATGTCGACTGAGGGAGAACCGAAGCGCAAGATACCGGTCGCCGACCGGCCGGCCTCCAGAAAGCGGGCCGGGTCGACGTAGAGGATGAGACAGCAGGTGTCCTGTAGTCCGTCGTCCGGCGCGAAGCAGTGCGGCTGCCAGGGATTGACGGCGGCGGCCGTGGCCTGGTTGACGGAGAACGGCAGCCCCTCGACCGTGCAGGTACCGTCCGGTCCGCCAAGCTTGAAGATCAGATGTCCCTCGCGGTGGGCATGCACCGCCATGGGCTTGTCCATGCGATAGATGGCAGCCCGTCCGAACTTGCCGTGCCTGACCGCAACAGCCGAACTCATCGGCTCCTAACTCACAACAGAGACAAGGTATTTTTGCGTGAGTTCCGGCCGATTTGCAAGCACCCGCCTGCCGATATGCGAGCGGCCGGATGCGATCGGCGCCCGGCCGCCTCTTCTCGTCCCGTCATGTGCTCCGGCGAGGAAAGATGGCTTTCGCCGCCGGGGCACCCGTCATCGAGCTCAGCTCAGTCGCACTTCACGATGTCACGCGACGGCAGACCCAAGGCGCGGAACTCGGCCTCGTCCAGACCGAGCGTCTGATTGACGTTGTCGATCTTCTCCACGAGGTTGCTGAGAAGCGTCCCGTCCGGCTGCTCGACGACTTCGGTGACGAAGTTCGTGCCGATGGCCTGCCGGTTGGCGTCGAGCTTGATCTTGCCGTTCGGCGCATCAAGCTCGAGGCCGGCGAGGCACTGGCGGAAGGCCGCATGACCGTCGGACAGGTCGCCGTTGACGGTGTTGAGGCAGCTCACCATGGCGTTGACGGCGTTGTAGTAGCCGGTCGCCAGCAGCGACGGGCTCGGGAAGCGCTTCTCCGGCGGGAAGGCGTCCTGATAGGCCTTCACGTAGGCCTGCCACTTGGGATCGTCCCAGGTGTCGGCCTGCGGACCCGACGACGGTGTGCCGATCAGGAGCTTCTTGGCGTCGCCCTTCGATGACAGGACCGTGCCGTCCACCATGATGGAGCCGCCGATGATGCCGACGTCGCCGCCGCCGGCCTGCTTGTACTGGTTGAGGAAGTTCACGGCGTCGCCGCCCCCGAGGCCGATATAGAGCGCATCGACGTCATCCGGCAGCGCGGCGATGATCGAGGCGAAGTCCTTGGTGCCGAGCGGCACCCATTGGCGGTTGGTGATCTTGCCGCCAGCCTTGCAGTAGCCGAGGGCGAAGCCAAGGAAGTTGGTGTACGAGAACGAGTAGTCCTCGGCGACCGAGGCGACTCTCTTCCAGCCCTTCTTGTTGAAGACATACTCGCCGAGACCCGCACCCCATTGGGCGCCGTCCATGTTGAAGCGGAAGAAGTTCGAAGACGGATCGACGAACGTCGTCTCCTGGGCGCCGGAGATGCCGTTGATGATCGTCACCTCGGGGTGTTGCTTGGAATAGTCGCGGAGCGCGATGCCTTCCGAGCCCGACAAGGGTCCGATGATGATGTCGACCTTGTCCTGCTCCACGAGCTTGGAGACGACCTGCAGGGCCTTCTCAGGGGAGGCATCGGTCGCTCCGATCACCACCTCGAGATCCTTGCCGCCAGCCTTGTTGCCAGCCTGGCCCATGGCCACCTGGAAGCCGCGCTGGCCGTCCTCGCCGAGGACGGTGTAGGTGCCCTCGAGCGTTGCCATGAAACCGATCTTGATGGAGTCCGCAGAGGCCGCCGAGGCCCATGCGAGCACGGCCGCCGAAGCCAGTGTTCCGAGTAGTGCCTTCCTCATTCCATTCCTCCCGTGGGGGTGACGCAGAAGCTTGTTGTGAACGAGCCTGCCGGCGCTTGAGCTTATTGACCACCGCCGCTCCGGCATACCCGACAGTCTCTTAATTGGGGGCGGGGGGTCAAGCTGGTGTGCTGAAGACTGGCCGATTGACATGCCCGACATGGTGAACACAATCGAGCACGCAACGGCCGATGTCCGGACCAGCCTGGTCCCTGACCGGCATGGCGGAGGGCACGACATGTATTCCGGCCCGATTATCGACCCGCACCATCACCTCTGGGACCTGTCGATGGGGATGCATCCCTGGCTGGCGCCAGCCGATCCTTCGGCGCAAGCACTCGCCGGGCTGGGCGAGATCGCCCACGACTATGGCGTCGACGACTATCGTCGCGATTCCGCCCGGCATGCGGTCGTCGCAACCGTGCATATCGAGGCGCTCTGGTCGGGCGATCCCGTCGGCGAGACGCGCTGGCTCGAGACGCTCGACAAAGGTCATGGCATCGCCGGTCGCTATGTCGGTGCGGCTCGTCTCGGAACGCCCGACGGCGCCCGCCAGATCGCCGAGCAGGCCGCCTTCCCGCGGATGACCGGCATCCGCTCGATCCTCTCCTGGCATCCCGATCCCAAGAAGCGATTCGCCGCCGACCCGGAGATCGGGCGCCACCCGGCCTGGCGGCGCGACGTCGCCCGGCTCGCCGAGCATGGCCTCAACCTCGAGGTGATGATCTACCCCTATCAGGCGGACATCCTCGCCGAGCTCGCCGGCCTCATGCCCAACCTCCAGATCATCGTCAATCATTGCGGCAGCCCGATCGACCGGGACGCGGCGGGTATGGCGCGGTGGCGGGCGGGTCTCGTCAAGATTGCCGCCCATCCCAACGTCGCCATCAAGATCTCGAACCCCGGCGCCTACGACCATGACTGGACGCTCGAGAGCGTCGGCGAGGTGGCCATGCACTGCATCGCCTGTTTCGGCGCCGACCGGGCCATGTTCGGCACCGACTATCCGGTCGCCCGCATTCAGATGACCTACGACCAGATCTACGAGACGTTCAAGACGATCGCCGCGACGTTGCCCGCTGCCGACCAAGCCAAGCTGTTCCACGACACGGCGAAGCGGCTGTATCGGCTGTGATCAGAAGCGGGCCTTCATCGTTAGGCAGGACTGCTGCGATCAGTTGCAGCCCGGATATTTGTAGCGGTCCGCTTCCGACACATCGGCAGGGCAATAATTCTCGTGATCGGCGTGATTGATGGCACCGATCGGCTCGCTGGCGTTCACACGCTTGAACACGCCCGCTGAGCTGAACATGCAAATGAAGTTCGACGTGCTGCCGTCATCGAGGGCAACGATGCCATATACGCCCCAGCCGAAATTCTGGTGCTCCACACTTTGGATTTTCACGATCCGGGCATGCGGGTTGAACTTACCGGTGACTGCACCATCGCAGATGGAGCGCATCAGGTTCGCATCAGCTTTGTGCTGGATGGTATGCCCCGTTGTCTTGCCGGAATCCTCGGCTGCTCGGCAACCTCGCTTGTATGAGGCACCATGCTGGTTCTGGTCGTACTGACCGACCAGGCAATCCGCATACCCGCGCTGATATTCACGCTCGGAAACCGTCGTGGCGCCCGCAACGCCGGCCAGTGCCGACAGGCCAACAACCAAGGCTACGCCCACAAAACCAATTCGCATATCGAACTCCCATCGAGCCAGAAGGTGCAAGACGGCGCTCGGGCGAACAAGTCACACCACGGACCACCATGGCCCCGAACCCCTCGCCGCCTCAGATACAGTACTTGTTTAACTGCGAAATGGGATGCGGCTTTTCGGGCATGCACCGGCGTGGCATCCGGCTGGATCAACTTGATCCGTAGGCGTTGGGCGAATTGTTTCAATTCTGCCAAAGAGCATTGGTGCCGCAGGAGGGATTTGAACCCCCGACCACCCGCTTACGAAGCGGATGCTCTACCACTGAGCTACTGCGGCTGCCGGGGCGGGCGAATCAGGTGGGCCGCCTGCCGATTTCCGATCGCCTCGAACGGCGATCCGACGTGCCGAGGATGCTTAACCGCGCCGCCCGCCGATGGCAAGGCGGAATAGCGCTCCAAGCCCCTGCCCCGCCCGTCAGCGCCGCGTGGCGGCCACCTCGCCGAAACCGGGCTCCTCCTCGGTTCCGGGGTCGTCGGGCGCCCAATACTGGGTCGTCTCGCTTTTGTGCCTGTCCGCCGCCGCCGGTTCCGCCTGTAGCTCGCGCCGGACCAGCACGGCCGCCGGCCGCCCCTCCTTCGTCGCACGGACCGATGGCGCCCCTTCCGGCGGGGTGCCGGTCACGGTGACCTCCGCCTGGCCGGCACGCGCCTCGGCCGAGCCTTCGGATCGGGTCGGGCCCGAGTACCCCGCCCGGAGCTCGAGCGTCTTGGATGTCGCCACCTCGGCATCCGCGACCTGGGACGGGGCCACGGGCTCCGGCTCGGCCGGAGCGGCCGACGCTTCCCCGACCTTCGCCGGCAGCGATTCGATCACCGGCCCGGTCTCAGCTCCCGAGACGATCTCGGCGAGCCAGCCGGCATCGGCGGTGCGCTGCGGCGGCTCGGGCGCCTCGCGCCATTCATAGGCGTCGAGCGCACCAGTGACCGGCGAGACCGGCGCCCAGCTGTTCGAGGCCTGATTGTCGGCGACCCAGGTCGGATCGCGTGGCGCGGCGACGGCCCTGGCCAGCCACTCGCGGACCCGCCCGGTGTCGCCCTTTTCGCCCTTCTCGATCCGCGCCATTAGCACGCAGACGCGCTCCGAGAGATCGTCCTCAACCAGGGGCTCGAGGGCGTTCCGCGCCTCCTCCCATTCCCGCGCATCGATCGCCGCCCGTGCGACGGCGATCCGCGCCTCGCGGTTGTTCGGCGTCTTGGCGGCGAGCTCACGCACGCGCTTCAGCCGGTCCTTCGGGGAATCGCCGGGGCGGGCATAGGCATAGACATAGGCGAGGTCCGGATGCGGCGTGCGCTTCCAGGTCTGCTCGACGAGCTGGGCAGCCTGGCCGACCTTGCCGGCCGAAGCGGCGAGGCGGCCGGCGATGGCGGCGGCGGGCACGAGATCGGGCGCCAGACCATGCGCCTCCTTGGCGAGCTCGAAGGCCTTGTCCATGTCGGTGTCCTCGAGCTTCTGCGCCTGTGCCGTCAACAGCACGGCGCGGCGGCGGTCGGCGAGGCGTTTCTCGACATGGCCCTGCCGGCGGGCGATCACCAGGGTCTCGAGCGCGCCAGACCAATCGCCGGTCTTGCATTGTTGCTGGAACAGGCCGTCGGCAGCCCAGCCGAGCTTCGGATTGAGCTTCAGCGCGCGCTCGGCGAACTGTTTGGCCGCCTCCGTCTCGGCAAGTCCGGCCGCCTCGAGATAGAGGCCGCGGAGGCCGAGTTGCGCCGTCTCCGGCGCCAGCAGCATGGTGTCGTAGATCCGGCGGGCGGTCGCCCGATCGCCGGCGAGCTGAGCCGCCTGGGCGCGCAGCAGCTCGGTCAGGGGCTCGTCCGGCAGCGCCCGACGCGCCAACTGGGCATGCCGCATGGCCTGCTGGCTGTCGCCAGCGCCAATGGCGATGAGGCCGTTCGAGATGGCGTCGAGCCCATGCCGGCGACGGCGGAGCCTTAGCCCCCGGCCGATCGCGCCGGGACCACCGAGAACGGTGCGCACGAGCGACCAGGCCAGAATGGCAACGGCCGACAAGAGCGCCAGGGCGACGATGGCGACGAACACCGTCGTCTCCATGCGATAACCCTGCCAGTCGACGACGAGGCTCGACGGCTGATCGGCCAGCCAGGCGAGGCCGGCGGTCAGCGCGGCAATGCCGACAAGGAACAGAACCAGACGGATCATGGACAGGCCCTCAATTGGTGCCGGAGTCGCCGGCGGCACTGCCGATCAACGTCTTCAGGCCATCCTCGATGGCGGCAAGCGAGCGGTCGACAGCGAGACGCGCCTCGACCTCGCCGAGCCAGCCGGCCATCGCCGCCTTCGGCCCGTCGGCGAGCGAAGCCGCCTCTCGCGACACGCCGTCGAGATCGGAGGCCTCAAGCCGCTGCTCCATGCGGGCAACGATGGCCTCGGTGGTATCGCCGGCCACCTCGCCGGTCCGGCGGACGCGCACGATCGACTGTGCACCGTCCCAGAGCTGGTCGAGAACCGAGGCATCCGGATCGCCGGAACGCTCCACGTCGAGGGCGGCGTTGGCTGCCGCAGGAAAGCTCGACTTGAGGCTCGCGATCGAAGGCAGGCCCGCCTCGGCATGCGCGGCGAGCGGTCCGAGATCGAGATCCTTCGGCGCGATGGCCGTCACCGACGCCAGCTCCTTGGCGAAGCTGCCGCCGCGCTCGATGGCCCGACGGAGACTGGTCAGCTCCAGCGACAGCAGGATGCGATTGGCGGCTTCCGCGCGGTTGCTTTCGTTGGTCTTGAGCGTGCCGACATCGCCTTCGAGGGCGCTGAGCTTGGCGCCTATCGGCTCGAGCGACTTGGTGAGGTCGTCCGTCGTCACGCGCTGGCCGAGCTGGGTGTTGAGATTGGCGACGAGCTGGGCGTAGCTCTTCTCGGCCTGGCTGTCGGCATCCGCGAGCTTGACGACCTCGGAGCGGATCTCCTCGGTCGCGCCACGCACACTGTCGATCCCCTGCTGCAGACGCTCGGTCGTGAGCTTCAGCCCCTCGATATCGCGTCCGAGCCTGAGATTTCCCTCTTTGAGCGTCGCGATCTGCACTGTCGCGCCGCTGCCGGCGGTCAACCCCTCGGCGAGCCGGCTGTCGAGCCCCGCCACCTCCTTGACGAGACGCTCCTCAAAACCCTTCTTGACGCCATCGACGCGGCTCTGCAGCTCCGCCTCGAAGTCGCTGATACGACCGGTCAGGGCCGCCAGCCCGGCGATGCTGCCGCCTTCGCCCTTCTTGCTCGCCTCGGCCATGGTATCGAGCTGCTTCTCCATGACATCGAGCCGCTCGGCGACCGCGGTGCTCATGGTTGCCTCGCCCGCCGGCTTGGCTGCGAGCCCGGCAAGCTCCGCCTTCGTCGCAGCGGCGGCATCGGCCACCTTCTTTTGCTCGGCCTCGAGCGCGGCGAGCTTCTCTTTCCAGCCGCCGGCAGCCCTGAGATCGGCTTCGACCCGGGCGATCTTGTCGCGGAGCGTGCTCTCGCTGGAGTCGGCCGCCTGCTCCTTGATCTCGGCCTCGAGCGCGGCGATCCGATTGGTCAGCTCCTCGACCGACTGGCTACCGAGCCCAAGCCGGTCCGACAGGGCGTTGACACCGAACATGGCGATGAGCGCGCCGGCAATCCCGGCAATGGCGTGGCTCACGAAGCCACCGGACCGTCGTGTCGGCCCGGCCGGGCCGGAGGGCGGCTTGGCTGGACCAGATCTAGCCGCGGCCTCGGGTGAGCCCGGCGCATCCGATTTCGCATCCGAGGGCTTGGCGTCCTTGGCTCCGCTCGCGCCCGAAGCCGCCTCGGGCTTCTTCTCGCCCGGCTTTGGATCGGCAGGCTTGTTCTGTGTGCGCTCAGCGGCTTCCGCGCCGGTCTTGGGCATGTCGCGCGTCTCGATCACCGTCGCCTTCAGATCGAGCGTAGCAGTGGGTTTTTTCGGATCCGGCGCCTCGGAGCCGGGCTTCCGCCCGGAGGGATCGGTCTTGTCGTCAGCCATCGTACTATCCTCTCGCCGGGGGGTGGCGAATTCGAGGCCCGCGTTGTTGGCGAGCTCACCGGCATGTTCATAGGCGTTCAGACCGGTCCGGGCAATTGTGCGTTCTCCTGACCGATCAGCGCCAGAAGCGACGGCATATCGGGCTTCTTGGCAATCCGTAACTTGGGGGCGGCAAGCCCGACGAGACCGGCCGCAGTGCGTTCCGAGATGCAGAAATAGGTTGGCCGGCGTGCCTCCGCCGCCAAGCCCGCCTTTGCGACCAGCGCTCCAAAGATCTCGGCCGTGCGCGGCGATAGAAGGAGTATGCCGTCGATCGCCTGTCGACGCAAATCGGTGGCGAGTGGGCTGCCGAGCTCCGCTGACGGAATGGTTTCATAGACGATCACCGTGTCGACGACGATGCCTCTAGGCGACAGCAGCCTGGCCAGATCGACGGCGACGACATCTCCGGCGAGATGCAGGAGATGCGCTCCGGCCGTCTGACTGGACCCCAGTTGCTCCGCCAGCGCGGACGCCGTCCCGCCGCCCTCCGCGACCGTCCGGAATCCGAGACGACGCGCGGCGTCGGCCGTCGCCGCTCCGACCGCATGGAGCGGCATGGCGAGGAGTGCTGGAAGCTCGACATGATCGGCGATCGCCCGGATTGCATTGGCGCTTGTCGCGATCAGCCCGTCGATGCCGCCGACGTCCAGGTGCACATCGCGACGGGAGGCGATCGTCAGCATGGGCGCGACGACGACCTCGTGACCGGCCTTCCGGAGCATCTCGGCCGCGACGCTGGCCTCGGGCTCCGGACGTGTCACGACAAGACGCATTTCAGGCCTCGCGGAGAAAGTCCAGCCCGGCGCGGGTCAGAAGCTCGGCGGCGGCATCCGAGCCGATCGCCTCGGCATCGCTTGCCGCGCCCTCGTGCATTGTCTCATGCATCTCGCCACCATCGGGCGTCAGGATCATGCCGCGCAACCGGAGACGATCGCCGACGATCTGGGCCAGTCCGGCGATGGGAGTTTTGCAGGAGCCGTCGAGACGGCGGAGGAAAGCACGCTCGGCGGTCACGGCACGGGCCGTCTCGGCATGTGCGAGCGGACTGACGAGTGCGGCCGTCCGCACGTCGTCGGCGCGGATTTCCAGGCCGAGCGCGCCCTGAGCGACGGCCGGCAGCATCTCGTCCGTGGCCATGACAGAGGTCGCGCGCTCCGTTTGTCCGAGCCGCTTCAGTCCCGCCAGCGCCAGAATGGTGGCATCCGCCTCGCCCTGCTCGAGCTTCTTGAGACGCGTACCGACATTGCCACGGAATGTCACGACGCGAAGGTCGGGCCGCAGCCGTCGCACCTGCGCCTGCCGGCGCAGCGAGGCCGTGCCGACCACCGAGCCGGGCGCGAGATCGGCGAGCCGGCCCGCCTTCAGGCTGATGAAGGCATCCCGAACATCCTCGCGCTCGAGGATCGCGGCCATGACGAGGCCATCGGGAAGCACCGTGGCGACGTCCTTCATGGAATGGACGGCGAGATCGATGCTCTTGTCGAGCAGGGCCTCCTCGATCTCCTTGGTGAAGAGTCCTTTGCCGCCGACCTCGGACAAGGGGCGGTCCTGGATCCTGTCGCCGGACGTCTTGATAATCCGGATCTCGATCGCCTCCGGGTCGAGTCCATGCAAGCCGACAAGGCGGCCACGCACTTCCTCCGCCTGAATGAGGGCCAGCGGGCTGCCGCGCGTACCGATCCTGATGCTGCCATTCGGCACGTGCCGCTCCTTGACGCCCGGGCGACAGACTTTGCCTGCTCGCCGCCACCGATGCTATGAGAGATCATACATGCGGCAGCCGAAAGACGAGATCAAGCCGACCCCCGGGCGGGCGCAGACCGTGCTCGGTCTCGAGACCAGCTGCGACGAGACCGCGGCCGCCGTCGTTCGACGCCATGCCAACGGCACGGGCGCCATTCTGTCGAACATCGTGCGCGCCCAGATCGAGCAGCATCGACCCTATCTCGGCGTCGTTCCCGAGATTGCCGCCAGGGCGCACCTCGAGTTGCTGCCGCCGATTGTCGCCACAGCGCTCGAGGAAGCCGGCACGACGCTCGACGACATCGACGCCGTTGCCGCAACAGCCGGCCCGGGCCTGATCGGCGGCCTGATGGTCGGCCTCACCATGGGCAAGGCCATGGCGCTCGGCGCCGGCAAGCCTCTCGTCGCAATCAATCACCTGGAGGCCCACGCCCTGACCCCAGGACTGACGGAGGGCTTGCGGCCACCCTATCTGCTGCTGCTCGTCTCCGGCGGCCACACCCAGCTCTTAGCCGTCGAGGGCCTCGGCCGCTACCGGCGCTTGGCCACAACCATCGACGATGCGTTGGGCGAGGCCTTCGACAAGACAGCGAAGCTGCTGGGGCTCGGCTTTCCAGGAGGTCCCGAGGTCGAGCGACAGGCTCAGGGCGGCGATCCGGCGCGATTTCCCCTACCCCGGCCAATGCTCGGACGGCCGGAGCCGCATTTTTCCTTCGCCGGCCTCAAGACGGCGGTCCGCCAGCGCGCCGAGGCCGCTGCACCCTTGTCCGATCGGGACGTTGCCGATCTGTGCGCCAGCTTCGAGGCCGCCGTAATGGAAAGCGTCGTCGATCGCGTCGGGCGGTCCATGACGGCCTACGAGGCGTTCCTAGGTGCTGCGGCTCCACGCGTGCTGGTGGTTGCCGGCGGCGTCGCGGCGAATCAGAGACTGGCGTCGGCATTACGAGCGCTGGCCTCCGGTCGTGGCTACCGGCTCTCGGTGCCGCCGCCCGCCCTCTGCACCGACAACGGCGCAATGATCGCCTGGGCGGGCGCCGAGCGACTGGCGCTTGGCCTCACCGATCCGCTCGATGCGCCGCCACGCGCCCGCTGGCCGCTCGATGCGGCGGCCGCTCCCGCGCTCGGCGGTGGCCGGCACGGGGCCAAAGCATGACGGGCGGTCGCTCGATCGGAGTCATCGGCGCCGGCGCCTGGGGTACGGCCCTGGCGCTCTCCTGTCACCGCGCTGGCCTCAAGACCCAACTGTGGGCACGCGATGCCGCGCTTGCCCGCGCCATCGCGACGACCCACCGAAACGAGCGGCGTCTGCCTGGCATCGCCATCGATCCGGCGATCGTCGCGACGGCCGATATCGCCGAGGCGGCGGCTGCCGACATCGTGCTCATGGCCGCACCGGCGCAGGCGCTCCGACAGGTCGGAGGCCTGATCGCGCTGCATCTCAGAACCGGTCAGCCTGTCATCATCGCGGCGAAGGGGCTCGAGCAGTCGAGCGGCAAGCGCATGAGCGAGGTGCTGGCCGAGGTCTGCCCGACTTCTGTTGGTGCCGTGCTGTCGGGGCCGAGCTTCGCGGCCGATGTCGCTGCCGGCCTGCCGACCGCCGTGACGCTCGCCGCACCCGAGGGCATCGGCGCCGAGCTCGCCCAGACGATCGGCCACAAGCACTTCCGACCCTATTGGACGAGTGACATCATCGGCGTCGAGATCGGCGGCGCCCTCAAGAACGTACTCGCCATCGCCGCCGGCATCATCCAGGGCCGCGGCCTCGGCGCGAGCGCACATGCGGCTCTCGTCACCCGCGGCTTTGCCGAGCTCGTTCGTTTCGGGGCGGCCTTCGGCGCGCGGCCCGAGACTTTGTCCGGGCTGTCGGGCCTCGGCGACCTGATCCTTACGGCCTCGAGCCCGCAATCGCGCAACATGGCGCTCGGCCTGGCGCTCGGTCGCGGCGCGACACTTGGCGAGGCGACGGCGGGCAGCAAGGGAGTCAGCGAGGGCGTCTGGACGGCTGCGGCCGTCGTCAGGCTTGCTCGATCGCGCGGCATCGACATGCCGGTGGCCGCGGCGGTTGCCGGCATCGTCGAGGGATCGCTCTCGGTCGATGCCGCCATCGAGGGCTTGCTTTCACGGCCATTCAGGGCTGAGGTCTGATGGATGTGGGGCAGGGCATGCGCTCTCGCCGGAGCCACCGAACGGGGAGGACATCTTGCTTTACGCCGTCATCTGCACCGACAAGCCGGGCGCGCTCGAGACCCGCAAGGCGACCCGTCGCGAGCATCTCGAGCATCTGAAAGGTCTTGGCGGCAGGCTGAAGCTCGCCGGCCCGTTCCTCACCGAGGATGGCAGTGAGCCGCGCGGCAGCTTGCTCGTCATCGAGGGAGAGAGTCTCGCCGAGGTGCGGAAGATCGCGGATGCCGATCCCTATGCGAAAGCCGGTGTCTTCCAGAGCGTCGACATCCGGCCGTGGACGGTGGTGCTGGGCGGGATTGCGAAATAGGCCGTCCCATGACCAAGAAACCCGTCCCCCTCCCCGTCTCGACCGGCTACTGGCTCCTCAAGTCGGAGCCCGACGTCTTCTCCTACGACGATCTCGCCAGGCTCGGACACAAGGGCCAGTACTGGGATGGCGTCAGGAACTATCAGGCGCGTAACAACATGCGGGCCATGCGGCTCGGTGACAAAGGCTTCTTCTATCATTCCAACGCCGGCAAGGATGTCGTCGGCATCGTCGAGGTGGTGAAGCTCGCCCATCCCGATCCGACCGACGACACCGGCACCTGGGACTGCGTCGACGTGCGCGCCATCGAGCGGATGCCGAAACCCGTGACGATCGACGACGTGAAGGCCAATCCGAAGCTCGCGAAGATGGTGCTCGTCAACAACTCGCGGCTCTCCGTGCAACCGGTGCAGCCCGAGGAATGGGCCGAGGTCTGCCGCATGGGCGGGCTCCAGCCGAAGGCGCGCAGGTGACGTCGATCAAGGCCATCACCGACCGCGCCGCCTTCATCCGCGCCAACACGCGCCTGCTCACGCCGCCGCTCGTCCCCGAGGTGAGGCTCCATCTCGCCGAGGAGAGCCTGCCGATCTGGCAGAGGACCGAGGAAGAGCTTGGCGAGGAGGGGCTGCCGCCGCCCTTCTGGGCCTTCGCCTGGGCGGGAGGGCAGGCGCTGGCGCGCTATGTGCTCGATCATCCGGAGATCGTCCGGGCCAACCGTGTGCTCGATCTCGCCGCCGGCTCCGGACTCGTCGCCATCGCCTCTATGCGCGCGGGCGCAATGTCCGCCGTTGCCGCCGAGATCGATGCCTTCGCGATCGAGGCCATCCGGCTCAATGCGGAGGTCAATGGCATGGCGATCGAGGCCGTCGAGGCGGACCTGCTTCTCGGGGCCGTGCCCACCGCCGACCTCATTCTGGTGGGCGACCTCTTCTACGAGAAGCCACTCGCCGAGCGTGCGCTCGCCTGGCTCCGCCGCTGCCGGCTGGCGGGCCGCGACGTGCTGATCGGAGACCCCGGACGGAGCTATCTGCCCAAGGAGGCACTCGAGGCCATTGCCCATTACGAGGTGCCCGTCACGCGCGAGCTGGAGGATGCCGAGATCAAACGGACGGCGGTCTGGCGGCTCAAAAATTGAAGCCGGACAATCGGTTGCCGTGCCGCGACGCGGCAATTCGCCTGGGGACGTGGCCCGGCTGCAACGCCATCAGCGCACCGAGGCGTGTAGAACCCCGACTATCGCGAGTCGGCCAAGGCGGCCGTTCACCAGGGCAAACCGGTGACGGGGGGAGACATGGACTTCATCAAGGATCGTATTCTCGGCATCATCGACGGGCTGCCGGACTTCGACAGCGACGCCGTGCTCTACGCGTTCATCGCGGGTCTCATCACCGGCTGGGTCTGGTATGCGATCGCCGGGCAGGTCTGGAAGGCCTCGGTCGCCAGCGCCACCGGCATCAACTCGCCGCGCCGCTACATCTTCTCCGCCATCGCCCAGATCATCATGACGATCATGCTGGCGATCACCATCCGCCGCCTGGGCGAGACGACGATCGGCGGCGCCATCGAGACGGCCTTCGTCATCTGGCTCGGCTTCGTGATGACGACGATCCTCGTCAATTACTCCAATCTCGGCGCCAAGCTCGCCCTGACGATCATCGACGGCGTGCATTGGCTGCTCGTCCTCCTCGTCATGGCGACCGTGATCGGCGCGGTGAGCGACTTCCCCGCACCCGTCACCGTGCCGGCCGCACCCGCCGCGACCGACGGCGGCACCGGTAGCGATGGGACGAGCGGTGGTGCCAGCAGTGGCGGGTAGAGCGCCACGCGCGATGAGGTAAGCTCGGCATCCTGATCCTTATCCTGGAGGCCAGCCATGGCATTCGCCGGAATCAACTATCTCGCCATCCTCGTCGCCGCGGTCGCGAGCTATGTCTTCGGAGCCGTCTGGTACATGGCTCTGAGCAAGGTCTGGATCAACGCGCTTGGCAAGACCGAGGCGGAGTTCAAGGCGCGGAAGCCCTCGGCCCTGCCCTTCATCATCGCCTTCATCGCCCAGCTCGTCATGGCCTTCGTGCTCGCCGGCACCATCGGCCATCTCGGCGTCGATCAGGTGACGCCGCAGAACGGGATCATCTCCGCGCTCTTCGTCTGGGCGGGTTTCGTCATGACGACACTGGTCACCAATCATGGCTTCCAGGACGCCAAGCGGTCGCTCACCGTGGTCGACGGGCTGCACTGGCTGGGCGTTCTGCTGATTCAAGGTCTGGTGATCGGTCTCTTCGGCGTCTGAGGCCGAACGGTCTCTAACGCGTCCGATAGGACGGATGCCAGAAGGTCACCCAGCGCTCGAGGAGCGCCAGCCCGGCATAGAAGAGCGAGCCGGTCAGCGCCGCCACCGTAATCTCGGCCCAGACGGTGTCGAGGGCCAAACGCCCGACCTCGGTCGAGATACGAAAGCCCATGCCGACGATCGGCGTGCCGAAGAACTCGGCGACGATGGCGCCGATCAGAGCCAGCGTCGAGTTGATCTTCAGGGCGTTGAACACGAACGGCATGGCCACAGGGAGACGCAGTTTCACGAGCGTCTGGCCATGGCTCGCGCCGTAGCTCTGCATCAGATCGCGCTCGAGCTGGCCGGTCGCGGAGAGGCCGGCGACGGTGTTCACGAGAGCCGGGAAGAAGGTCATGATGACGACGACGGCGACTTTGGACGGCCAATCGAATCCGAACCACATGACCATGATCGGCGCGATGCCGACGATCGGCAGCGCCGCTGCGAGATTGCCGAGCGGGAGCAGACCGCGCTTCAGAAACGGCACCCGATCGCACAGGATCGCCATCGCCACGCCCGCGCCGGAGCCCAGGAGCCAGCCGGGGATGACCGCCCGGACGAAGGTCTGCAGCCAGTCTGCCCAGAGCATCGGCAGGGCCCCGGCGAACCTCTGGCCGATATCGGACGGCGCCGGCAGCAAGACCAGCGGCACGGCAAAGGTCTTGACCACGAGCTCCCAGAGGAGGAGCAGCGTCACACCGAACAAGGCCGGGATGACGAGGTCCCGCAATCGCGCAGCCGGCCCCTTGAGAGCCAGCCCGGCGAGCGAGCTGTTGAGCCGCCATGCCGTGAGCCAGAAGAGAACGACGCCAGTGGCCTCGAGCCAGCCGGACACCGCCATGGCTCGCCCGATCAGCAGCAGCGCGGCCAACAGCACCAGGGCACCGGCCTCGAGCCGCCACCCGCCTGTCCACGAAGCGAACACCGGAGCGGGCGGCGCCGTCATGGCCGCCCCCCCATGGCGCGTCGCACCATGCGCTCGATGAGGCCGACGAGACCGACCAGCGACGCCGCCATCACCGACGCGGCGACGAGCGCGGCCCAGATCTGGGTGGTCTGCCCGTAGTAGCTGCCATTGAGAAGCCGCGCCCCGATGCCCGCCTGGGCGCCGGTCGGCAGCTCGCCGACGATGGCCCCGACGAGCGCAATGGCGATCGCGACCTTGAGCGAGGCGAACAGGAACGGCACCGCCGCCGGCCATCTGAGCTTCGCCAGCACCTGGTTCCGCGTGGCGTTGTACGTTCTCATCAGGTCGAGTTGCATCACCTCGGGCGAGGTCAGGCCCTTCACCATGCCGATGGTCACCGGAAAGAAGCAGAGATAAGTCGAGATGATCGATTTCGGCACCAGGCCCGTGAACCCGATCGAACCGAGCACGACGATCACCATCGGCGCGACGGCGAGGATCGGGATGGTCTGCGAGGCGACGATCCACGGCATCAGGCTCTTGTTGAGCGATTTCACATGCACGATGGCAATGGCGAGGACGATGCCGAGCACGGTTCCCATCAGAAACCCGACCAGCGTCGAGGAAAGGGTCACCCAACCGTGATAGACCAGCGAGCGCGGGCTCCACGGCTTGACGAGGACGACGGTGTTCCAGAGCTCGGTGACGATCTGATGCGGAGCCGGCAGGACGGCGCGCTCGAGCGACCAGGAGGCCTGAAGCCAGGCCCCCCAACCGATATCGCGCCCGCCGAGCCTGGTCTCCGTCACGACGTCGTTCATCGGCACGCAGGCAATGTACCAGACGGCGAGCAGGAAGGCGACGAGGCTAACGACCGCGAACGCGGTCCCCTCCCGCCATGGCGCGCGCTTCTCCAAACCGGCGGACGTGGCGACCTCACTCGTCATAGGAGTGCCCCGCCCTGAGCCCCTCCCGGACGCGGTGCGCGACTTTCAGGAACTCGGGCGTCTCCCGGATGTCGAGCGTGCGATCAGCCGGAAAGCTGGTCTCGATGACGTCGATGATGCGGCCGGGCCGGGGACTCATGACGACGATCCGGGTCGACAGGAACACAGCCTCGGGAATGGAATGCGTGACGAAGACGACCGTCTTGCCGGTCTCGCGCCAGAGCTTCAGCAGCTGCGTGTTGAGAGTGTCGCGTACGATCTCGTCGAGCGCGCCGAAAGGCTCGTCCATCAGCAGGAGCTTGGGATCGAAGGAGAGCGCGCGGGCAATCGAGACCCTTTGCTGCATGCCGCCGGAGAGTTGCCAGGGAAACTTCTTCTCGAAGCCTGAGAGATTGACGAGCGCAAGATTGCGGCGCGCGCGCTCCACCTGCTCGGATGCGGCATAGCCCATGACCTCGAGCGGCAGGCGCACGTTGCGTTCGACGGTGCGCCACGGATAGAGCGCCGGTGCCTGGAAGACATAGCCGTACTGGCGGGCAAGCCGGGCCCCCTCGGGCGTCAGGCCATTGACGCTGATCCGGCCCGATGTCGGCCGCTCGAGGTCGGCGATGATCCGGAGCAGCGTGGTCTTGCCGCAGCCGGACGGGCCGATCAGCGAGACGAATTCGCCTTCATCAATCGAGACATCGACGTCGGAGAGCGCATAGACCGGCCCGTCATTGGTCTCGAAGGTGAGCGACAGCTTGTTGGCGGCAATCACCGGTGCCCTGCCGGACGTCGCTTGCCCCGCCGTGCCAGCCTGCATTATCCCCCCGGGCTCTAACGATTTCCGTTGGCGTAGCTGTCCATAGTTTGATCAAATGGTCAAGAAAATGAGCCGGAGTCCGACCGGCGATTCCGGAACGAGATGCGTCCCAATTGAGCACCACCGGCAAATCGCGCAAATCGCGGATCAAGACGATCAACGAAGGCCTCATTCTGGAGGCCGCGCTGGATGTGTTCTCCCGCTATGGGTTCCGAGGAACCACCGTCGACCAGATTGCGGCACGGGCGGAGATGTCCAAGCCCAACCTGCTCTATTATTTCAAGAGCAAGGAGGACATCTATGAGGCGGTGCTCGAGAAGACGCTGGCCGAATGGCTCGCGCCGCTGACCGATCTCGATGCCGAGGGCGAACCGCTGGATGAGATCCGGAAATACATCGCCGCCAAGATCGCCCTCTCCGAGCGCAATCCGAAGGCCTCGCGCCTTTTCGCCAACGAGATCCTGCAAGGCGCGCCGAGCGTGGCGAGCGTTTTGTCCGGTCCCTTGCGGAAGATCGTCGACCGCAAGGCGAAGACCATCCGCGCCTGGATCGCCCAGGGCCGCCTCGCCCGGGTCGATCCCTACCACCTGATCTTCATGATCTGGGCGGTGACGCAGCACTATGCCGACTTCGAGGCGCAGATTCGGGCCGTACTCGGCGAGGGAGCGACGGGCCGCAAGCATTTCGATATCGCCGAGCAGACCGTGACGACGGTGCTGATCGAGGGTCTCCGGCCGAGATAGGCGCTCAGCCGCTCTCCAGCACCAGCATCGCCAGCGCGATGACGCCGACCCCCGCCATGACACTGGGCGACGGCCAGTGGTCGAGCGTCAATCCGTCGGTCAGGACGACGAAGACGGGGATCAGATACGTGTACGCCATGACCTTGGCCTGGGGCAGTCGCGTCGAGGCGAACTGAATGAGAAAGAACGACACCAACGTCGTGAAGATGCCGAGATGGAAGATGCCTGCCCAGGTGCCGAGTGGCAGCGAGGTCCAGTCCGTTCTGACGATCGACGGCAAGCCATAAGCCGTGACGATGGCGAGGCCGGCAAGTACCGTCCAAAAGCTCACCTCGGCCGTCGAGGCGCCCCTGTCGAGATGGCGAATCGCCGGCGAGTAGGCGCTGTAGGAGACGCAGCCCAAGAGATAAATGAGCTCGCCCGGCCCGAGCGAGAGGGTCAGCATGCGCCCGATATCGCCGCCGAACGTCACCCAGATCGCACCACCTCCGGCAATGCCGAGTGCGGCGAGCAACCGTAGAGTGAGCCCCTGACCAAGCCAGGCCCGGGCCATGATCGCGGTTATCAGCGGCACCAGAGCGAAGAGTGCGCTCGTGACCAGCGCCGAGGTGAGGAGCAGCGCCTCGAACATGGTCACGAAATAGAGACTGACGAGCGCGCCGAGCAGCAGATAGCCGAGACCGTCTCGCCAGCCAGGCATGCGCAATCGGCCCGATGCGAGCATGAAGACGAGGAACAGCCCGCCGGCGACGATGAAACGGCCGAAGGTCAGCGCAAGCGGATCCATCGTCGGCGCAATGGCCGCGCCGACCGTGAAAGATGTGGAGACGAGAAGCGCAAACAGCAGCATGGCGCCATGCGCGAGCGCGCGCTCCCGGCCTGCGCGGATCGACGGCATCGGCGGCTGGTCCAAAACAGGCTGGGTCATGCGGCGTTCGGGCCCTCTATTGCGCCGTCCAACCGCCGTCGATGGAAAGATTGGCGCCGGTGACCTGCGCCGCGACATCGCTCGAGAGATAGAGGGCGAGCGCCGCCACCTGCTCGACGCTGACGAACTGCTTCGTCGGCTGGGCCTTCAACAGCACGTCGCGTTTCACCTCCTCCTCGGTCAGGTTGCGCGCCTTCATGGTGTCGGGAATCTGCTTCTCGACGAGTGGTGTCCAAACGTAGCCAGGCGAGATGGCATTGCAGGTGATGCCGTATTCGGCGAGTTCGAGCGCCACCGTCTTGGTCAAGCCGGCGAGACCGTGCTTGGCTGATACGTACGCCGACTTGAACGGCGAAGCGACGAGCGAATGGGCGGAGGCCATGTTGATGATGCGGCCCCAGCCTCGGCTCTTCATTCCCGGCGTGGCGGCGCGAATGGCATGGAAGGCCGACGAGAGATTGATGGCGATGATCTGGTCCCATTTGTCGATCGGAAAATCCTCGATCGGTGCGACATGCTGAATGCCGGCATTGTTGACGAGGATGTCGACCCGGCCGAAGGCCTTCTCCGCCTCGGTGATCATGCCGGCGATCTCAGCCGGCTTCAGCATGTTGGCCGGGCAATAGGCGACCTTGCCACCCTTGCTCGCTACCGCGGCCCTGGCCGCGTCGATGGCCGCCTGATCGCCGAGGCCGTTGAGCATGACACTGGCGCCGGCACCGGCAAGTGCCGTCGCGATCGCGAGTCCGATGCCGGACGTCGAGCCGGTGACGACGGCGGCTTTTTCGCGAAGCATGTCGCTCTCCCTTCTCATTTGAAGCCTTTGAATCCTTCGAGGTGATAGAGCACGAGCGGACGCCAATCCCGCCCCTGTCCGACAGCGCGCGAGAGCCGCTGCTCGACCGTCGTGAACCGCCTGAGCAAGGCGCCCGGCGCCCCGGTCTGGCTCACGAGCAGCGCCGGGCCCTCGCCGCGGAACGGTCGTGTCAGCTCGTAGTGATCCCTGGGCGTCGGCCCGCTCGGCCAGGCCAGGATGGGCCTATCGAGATCGCGGAGATAGTAGAGGTGCTCGGCGAGCGTGCCGCGGTCGTCGAGGAGAACGACGGCATAGGGGCGACCTTTGCGGGCCGCCGTCTCGACCTCGCTTCGCACACGGCCGGCCATCTCCTGCCAACCGAGCAGCCGCTGGAAAGGGTCCCGAGCAAACGGGAGGTTCAGTCGCCCGGCAAACGCCGGTGCCAGGGCGATGACGACCGCCACAACGGCATGTAGACCGAGCGAGGTCCGGAATGCGCTCCACGCCCCCTCGCGCAACATGGTCGCCACCACCAGCACGGTCGCGGCAACGTAGCCCGCCGCCGCCCAGTTGGCGTGTGCCCGCGAGAGGAAGGCCTGCACGACATATATCAGCAGGATCGGCAGCACGAAGCAGAGCAGCAGGCGATCGGGATCGGGTAGGCGCTTTCGCATTGCCCGCCACACGATGACAATCAGCGCCCCGAACAGCACCGGGCCAAACACCCCAAACTGCGCCCCGAAGAACTCGAGTGCCTTGAGAGGGTGAAACAGCGAGCCTGTCCACTTTGCGTTGTCGGCTGTGTGTCCGAAAGTCGGGAAGCCGTTCGCAGCATTCCAGTAGAGATTGGGAGATGCCACGAGCAACGCCCCAAGTCCGACGGCAAGCCAGCGCCCCGGCCCGATGCGTTCCCCCGTCCCACGCATGACGACGAGCGCGACCAGAATCGAGCCGACGAAGAACGCCATGCTGTATCGGGCGAGCAAGCCCATGCCGATCGCCAGGCCGAGCAGCAACGCATCGCCGAGCGCCGCCGACTGGCGGAGCCGTACGAAAGCCCAGAGCGCCAGCGCCCAGCAGAGCAGAAAGGGCACATCCGTCGAGATGATGCCGCTCGAGACGCTGACGCCTGGCAATGTCGCATAGACGATGGCCGACCAGAATCCCGCGCGCTGGTCGTAAAGCCGGACGCCGATGAGGAAGATGACCCAGGCGGTGGCGGTGTGCAGAACCGGCGAGGCGAGCCTGACACAAGGCTCACCGTCGCCACAGACCGCGGTCGTCAGCCCGATGACCCAGGCGATCAGCGGAGGCTTCGAATAGTAGCCGAGCGCCGGCTCCTTGGCCCAGCTCCAATACTGCGCCTCGTCGAAGAAGAGGTCGGTGCGGTTGAGCCAGAGAGCCAGGATGCGCACGGCCAGAATGGCCAGCAGTATCATAGCGAGCCTTCGGGCGACCGCTGCATCTGCCGTCACTTTGCTGCCGGGTTCTACCCCCGTCCGATCGCCCATGCTGCCGGATGACCTCTGTTGGCTCATGCGTCATTAACAGGCTTGAGAGGCCGAGCGGAAGCCTGATATGGCTGCCCTTCCTACCAACCTCACCGGCAACGGGGACGACGCCTTCCGGCGCGCAACGAAAGGACGGCGATGCGCATCTCCGTGGTCATTCCGGCACTAAACGAGGCTGGAAACATCGGCCGGCTCGTGGAAGAGACCTACGCGGCCATTCCCGAGGGAATGCTGGCCGAGGTCATCGTCGTGGACGACAACTCCACGGATGCGACAGCGGCCGAGATCGAGGCGTTGATGGTATCACGGCCGACGCTGCGCTGCCTGCGGCACGACCGGCGCAGCGGCCAGAGCACGGCGCTCAGAACCGGTATCACGGCCGCGCGTTCAGAAATTATAGCCACCATGGACGGCGACGGCCAGAACGACCCGCACGACATCCCCCGCCTCGTCCAGCGCCTCGCCGCACCCGGCACGCCGGGCCCCGCCCTCGTCAATGGCGTGCGCACCACGCGCAAGGCGACCGGCTCGCGCCGCTTCGCTTCGCGCTTTGCCAACGGCCTACGCGACTGGATGCTCAAGGACGATTGCCCCGACACGGGCTGCGGCATCAAGGCCTATTACCGGGAAGCCTTCCTGAGGCTGCCGTTCTTCTCCTCGATGCATCGTTATCTGCCGGCACTGTTCCAGACCTATGGCCTGGAGGTCGCCTACGAGCCGGTGAATGATCGGCCGAGGCTGGCCGGGCAGTCGAAATACACGAACCTCGGCCGAGCTTTGGTCGGCATCTATGATCTCTTCGGCGTGACCTGGCTCAGGAAACGGACGCTGGTGCCGAAGGTGACCGAGCACGGCGGGCGGACGCGAGAATGAGTGACTGGTTGACGCAACTCACCAGCTGGTGGGCGAACA
Source organism: Hyphomicrobiaceae bacterium (assembly GCA_041397825.1). Classification (GTDB taxonomy): domain Bacteria; phylum Pseudomonadota; class Alphaproteobacteria; order Rhizobiales; family Hyphomicrobiaceae; genus JANNSX01. The sequence continues at coordinate 66,478 of JAWKVX010000005.1, read as the reverse complement.
TCTCGACCGTGGAGCTTGTCTGGCTCGTCGTCGGGTTCCTCGCTCAGACCATGTTCTCGATGCGCTTCATCATCCAGTGGATTGCCAGCGAGCGGGTCCGACGCTCGATCGTACCCGAGGCCTTCTGGTATTTCTCCATTGCAGGTGGTGCGCTGCTGTTCGCCTATGCGATCTACCGGCTCGACCCGGTCTTCATCGTCGGGCAAGGCGCGGGTCTCATCATCTACATCCGCAACATCCAGCTCATCCGTAACGGCAAGCGGATGGATCGGGAGAACGGTCAAGGCGCCCGTCCGGGCTGAGGCGGTCCGCGACCGTCAGATCTTCATGGCCATGCGCAGATTGTCGTCATAGCCTTCCGCCCCAAGGGACTCGTAGAAGGCGATGGCGCGCGGATTGAGCCGCCAAACCTCCCAGGTCATCCGCGTGGCGCCGCGCGCTCGGGCGAGCACCCGTACTTCATCCATTAGCGCCCGGCCTACCCCTCCGCGCTGATACTCGGGCCGCACATAGAGCCCGGCGACAAACAGTGCGGCATAGATCTCCCAGACCCCGAAATGGTAGGCGAGATAACCCGCAATCCGGCCATCGACCTCGGGGATGAGCGTGGCGCACACTGGGTTGTCCGTGAAGGACAGGCCGGACGTGGCCCACAGATCGTCGGCGGTCGGCTGCTCTGCCAGCGGGTCGGGCGCCAGCGCCTCGAAATAGTCGAGGACCTCGCGGAGCATGCGTGCGAGCTCCGGTCGATCGGCCGGCGTCGCCGGACGGATGATTACCCTCATGGCGCCTCTCCCAGATCGGCTCCGGCCTCGCGTCTCACCGATTGCAGCAGGCCGCAGGTCCTGTTGTCGAAAATTGCGCCGGCCAGGTTGAGCGAGACGGCCCCTTTCTCGCCCGCGAGGCGCCGGGCATGGGCGATGAGCTTCGGAAAGGCCGCACCGAGCCGCCTCTCCTCGATAACATGCAGGAAGACGACATTGATGGTGAGGCCCGCATCGTTGAAGCCTGGATAATAGGCCATGGCACCGATCAGGTCTCCGCCGTCCTCCGCCAGAACGACGGTCACAAAGGCCTCCGGTCCGAACACGTAGCTGGCGAGCCGGTTCAACGCCGCCGGCCAGTGGGACTCGAGCCGGGTGGCGCGTCCGAGGAGGCTCGCGAAGGCGTCGCGATCGGCCGGCACGGCTTGCCGCAAGGTGACGCTCATCGCGCGGCCGACTCGAGGAAGCGCCTCAAATCGCCAAAGCCCGTGACGCGAAGCTCGTAGGCGAGGCCGAGTTTCTGGGCCGCCGTCTCGGCCAGTCGCTCGAGGGCGGGATCCTTCGTTTGCGCGAGATAGACAACCTTTGTGTAATTGCCGAACATCATTTCGCGCATGCCCGGCCGGTCGAGCTGGTAGTGCTCCCAGATGAGCTTGTCGAAGTGGCGGGCCAGGTAATCCGTGAGGAAGAAGGCGGTCAGATCCTCGTCCTCGGCGGTCCGGGCGAAGGCCTCGTTGCCGGCAAAGAACGAATAGCAATGCGGCCCCTCGATCCGCTCGACCCCTTCCTCGTCCAGCACCCGATCGAGCAGGCCACCCGTTCCGCAATCCCCATAGGCGACGAGAATGCGCGCATATTTCGCTTTCGCCGTCCGGATCTTCTCGCGAACGGCCTGCGGGATGAGCTCCGGCGTGTTGTGCCAGATGGCCGGCAGGCAGACGACATCGAGCCGCTCGAGCCGGTTGAGCTCGATCACGGTCACGATCTCGCGGGCCAGCGCCCCGCAGGCGATGATGAGGACCGAGCCTTTGCCACGGCGGAACTCGAAGCGGTCATCGGGCTGGATGTCCATCCGTGGCTTATACCAGAGGCCCGTCCGGGCCGCACGTCTCCGAGCATGGCCGCCATGACAGGTGGGTCGATTCCCGACGCAGGGGCTGGCAGAACCCGCCCGGCCGCGCTAGAGATAGCCCCGGAACGCTCAATCCCGATCCAAACCCTAAGAACATCGAGAGCACGCATGCGATACGAAGCCCCGAAGTCTATCGACGAGGCGGTCAAGCTGCTCCAAGGCGAGAAGGGCAATGCCCGGGTGCTCGCCGGTGGCACGGACCTGCTCGTCCAGATGAAATCCGGCCGGCTCGAGCCGGACCTCGTCGTCGACATCAAGCGCATCGACGGGATGCGCAAGATCACCTCCGAGAAGGGGGGCTTCAAGATAGGCGCGGCGGTGGCCGGCGCCGAGCTCGGGGAGCATGCCGATCTGACAAAGGCCTGGCCTGGCGTCGTCGAGGCGGCCCGTCTCATCGGCTCGACGCAGGTGCAAGGACGAGCCAGCATGGTCGGTAATCTGTGCAATGCCTCGCCGGCCGCCGACAGCGTCCCGGCTCTCGTCGCCGCCAACGCCATGGCGGTCGTCGCGGGCACCAAGGGCAAGCGCGAGGTTCCGGTCGCCGACATCCCGACCGCCCCAGGCAAGACCTCGCTTGCCAAGGACGAGATCGTCGAGGCGATCCTGCTCCCGGCCAAGCCCGCCGGCACGGGCGATGCCTATCTCCGCTTCATTCCGCGGACCGAGATGGACATCGCCGTCGTCGGCGTCGGTGTCTGCCTGACGGTCGACAACAACGGCACCTGCACTGCCGCCCGCGTCGCCCTCGGCGCCGTCGGCCCGCGCGTCATTCTGTCGGAGGCCTGCGCCAAGGCCTTGATCGGCACGAAGGTCGATGATGCCGCGCTCGATAAGCTCGCGGCCGCGGCCTCCGCTGCGGCGACGCCGATCGACGACAAGCGCGGCACCAAGGAGTTCCGTACCGATGTCTCGGGCGTGCTGGCCAAGCGCGCCGCCAAGATTGCGCTCCAGCGCGCGAAGGGGAAGTGATGAGCCAGATCCACGTAACAACTACTGTCAACGGCGACGCGACCGAGTTTCTCTGCGAGGCCGACGAGACGCTGCTCGACGCGCTTCGCGACCGTCTCGGCATGACCGGAACCAAGGAAGGTTGCGGCACCGGAGACTGCGGCGCCTGCAGTGTCACCCTGGACGGACGCCTCGTCTGCTCCTGCCTGGTGCTCGCCGCCGAGGCTGAGGGCCGCAAGGTCGCCACCATCGAAGGCATGGCCGACGGCGATAAGCTGCATCCACTACAGACCAAGTTCCTGGAGCATGCCGCATTGCAATGCGGTGTCTGCACACCGGGCTTCCTGGTCGCCTCGAAGGCGCTCCTCGAGCGGAATGCCAATCCGACCGAGACCGAGGTTCGCTACTGGCTCGCCGGCAATCTCTGCCGCTGCACCGGTTACGACAAGATCGTTCGCGCGGTTATGGACGCCGCTGCCGAGATGAGGAGGGCGTAATGGCTCAGGACATCGCTCAGAAGAACCGGAAATTCGAGATCGTCGGCACACGGCCCGTCCGACCGGACGGTATCGACAAGGTGACCGGCCGCGCCCGCTTCGGCGCCGACATGAACGCGCCGGGCATGCTGGTCGGCAGGATCCTCCGCAGCCCCCACGCGCATGCCAGGATCAAGAAGATCGACGTGACGAAGGCGGCCGCACTGCCGGGCGTGAAGGCGATCGTGACGAAGGACGATCTGCCGGTCACCGACGGCAACTCCGGCATGCTCGACATCCTGACCAACGTCATGGCCCGTGACAAGGCGCTCTACGACGGTCACGCCGTTGCCGCTGTCGCCGCCACCAGCGCGTCGATCGCCCGCAAGGCCCTGTCGCTCATCAAGGTGGACTACGAGGTTCTGCCGCATGTCACGGATGTCGACGAGAGCTTCAAGCCCGGGGCCCCGTTGATCCGTGACGACCTCATCACGTCAGGCGTCGAGCCGGCACCGACGAAGCCGTCGAATGTCGCGGCGCGCCATCAGTTCGGCCATGGTGACGTCGACAAGGGCTTCAAGGAGGCCGATGTCGTCGTCGAGCGCTCCTTCAAGACCGAAGCGACGCATCAGGGCTACATCGAGCCGCACGCCTGCCTTGCGAGCGTCGGCCCCGACGGCCAGGCGGATCTGTGGGTCTGCACCCAGGGCCACTACATGATCCGCAACGTCTGCGCACAGCTGCTCGGCATGGACCAGTCGCGCGTCCGCGTCACCGCCTCCGAGATCGGCGGCGGTTTCGGCGGCAAGACGACCGTTTTCATCGAGCCGGTGGCACTGGCGCTGTCCCGCAAGGCTAATCGGCCGGTCAAGGTCGTCATGAGCCGCGAGGAGGTGTTCCGGGCGACTGGTCCGACAGCCTCGAGCTCCATGGACGTCAGGATCGGCGCCAAGAAGGACGGCCGCATCACAGCCGCCGACCTCGTCATGCGATTCCAGGGCGGCGCCTATCCGGGCTCCGGAGTCGAGTACGGCGCCATGACCTCCTTCGCCTGCTACGACCTGGAGAACGTGCGCATCGTCGGCTGGGACGTGCTCTGCAACCGTCCCAAGCTCGCCGCCTACAGGGCGCCGAGTGCACCGATCGCCGCGTTCGCCGTGGAAAGCGCCATGACGGAGCTGGCGACGAAGCTCGGCATCGATCCGATCGAGTTCCGACTCAAGAACGCGGCCAAGGAAGGCACGAAGTCCTGCTATGGGCCGACCTACGGGCCGATCGGCATCATCGATTGCCTCAAGGCGACGAAAGACCACCCGCACTACAAGTCGCCTTTGAAGCCGAACCAGACACGCGGCGTCGCCTGCGGCTTCTGGTTCAATTTCGGAGGCAACACCTGCGTATCGATGAACGTCGATTTCGACGGTACCATCGGCCTGTCCGTCGGCACGCCAGACATCGGCGGTTCGCGCGCGTCCATGAGCATGATGGCCGCGGAGGAACTCGGCATTCCATACGAGAAGGTGCGCTGCATCATCGCCGACACGGCCTCGCTCGGCCACAACGACGTGACCGACGGCAGCCGTACGACCTTCTCTACAGGGCTTGCCACCATCAACGCCGCCCGTGACGCCATCAAGAAGCTCTGCCAGCGCGCGGCCAAGACCTGGGGCATTCCGGAGGACGCGGTCGTCTGGGAGAAAGGCTATGCGAAGCCGGCCGGCGCCAATGCCGGCAAGTTCGAGCCTCTGTCGCTGGCCGAGATCGCGGCCAACTCGCCCAACACGGGCGGCCCGATCGCCGGCCACTATGAGGTGAACGCGGACGGCGCCGGTGTCGGCTTCGCCTCGCATACGGTCGATCTCGAGGTCGACAAGGAGACCGGGCGGACTACGATCACGCGCTATACGGTCTGCCAGGACGCCGGCAAGGCCATCCATCCGAGCTATGTCGAGGGCCAGTACCAGGGCGCCGCCGCCCAGGGCATCGGCTGGGCCTTGAACGAGGAGTACATCTACGGCAAGGACGGTACGCTGCAGAATGCGGGCTTCCTCGACTACCGCATCCCGGTCGCCTCCGACCTGCCGATGATCGACACCGTCATTCTCGAGGTGCCGAATCCGGGGCACCCCTATGGCGTTCGCGGTGTCGGCGAGACGTCGATCGTGCCGCCGCTCGCGGCCATCGGCATCGCCGTTTCGGCTGCCACTGGACAGCCGATGACGCATATTCCGATGTCGCCGCCCAAGGTCTTGAAGGCGATCAAAGCCAAGGGTTGACCGGATCGGATAGACTATGGGGGCCGCCGTCCAACCGGGCGGCGGCCCTCGTCATTCGAAGGAGTTCGCTGATGCCGCGCCGCTTCAAGGGGACCGGCCTCAAGGATCCGCCGCCTCCACCCGCACCAACGGCCGTGCATGTCCACGTCCGGCTGGTCGGTGGCGTGCTGATGACGGCAGCCGGCGGCAAGACCGAGTTTGATTTCGAGGTTGTAAACATCGGCCAGCTCCTCGATCGACTCGGGGCCGATTATCCCGAGCTGAAGCCGATCCTTTCCAAGGGTGTCGCGGTGGCCATCAACGGCCTCGTCTATCGCGCGTCGTGGTTGCACCCCATCCCGAAAGACGCCGAAGTCGTCATCATGCCGCCACTACAGGGCGGATAGAAATCGCCCTGGGACCGGGCACGATACCGACGACGAGATCGCCGGCATGACAGCGCTCAGCGTGGCCGACTAACCTTTGACCGAGATCGTCACGCGCCTCGCCTCGCCGGAGGTGGCGCCCTGCTTGTCGGCGACGACGACGTCGAAGGTCGCTTCGTGGCCGCCGCTGCCGTCATGAACGAACAGCACCCGGTCGCCCATCAGATCAGCCTGTGTGAACGTCTCGACCGGCCGACTTGCCCCGCCGATCGCCACATAGCCGTGACGGGGATTGGTAATCATGTAGGTCAGATGCTCCGGTGCGTCGTCCGGATCGTAGGCGGTCAGATCGCGCGTTGTGATCCGGACGGCCCGCCCCTTGTCGACCGCTAGCTCGAAATCGCCGCCGAGCGTCGGCGGCACGTTTCGGACATCTGCCGTGAGATCGCCGCCGCTCTCCATCGCCAGCTCGCCATAGAGCACCGAGCCCGCCACCGTGCCCGTCGAACGGATATGGCAGAGGTGCTTGATGACGACATCACCCTGAACAGTGCCGAGAACCTCGATGTTGTCGGCCCGGACCTTGCCGAAGATTCGTCCGCTCTCGTGTACGAGCAGTGAGCCGGCCTCGACCTCGCCTTCGATGTAGCCATGTACCTCGAGCTGCCGGCAGCGGCGGATGCTGCCCTTGATGATCATGTCGTCGCGGATCAAGGTGACATTGTATTGGCCGACCACGGACTACTCCCCGGGCTACTCGAACGCGCCGACTGTTACCGCCGATTGGGGCCCCACTGTGCCCCAATCATGTCCCGCCGATGCGAACGCTCCCCCGCCCAAGCCGCAGCCTAGGCCAAGTTGCGTTGGACCATCAACTGGAGATTATCCGGGGTCTTCACGCCTTGGGACCGTAGCGGTCGGCCACATAGGCCTCGACGATCGCCTTGAACTCGTCAGCGATCTTCGGACCACGCAACGTCATCCGCTTCTCGCCGTCGATGAAGACGGGTGCTGCTGGAGTCTCGCCGGTGCCGGGGAGCGAGATGCCGATATCGGCGTGCTTGCTCTCGCCAGGGCCGTTGACGATGCAGCCCATGACCGCGAGATTGAGGCTCTCGACGCCCGGATACTGGCCTCGCCACACCGGCATCCGGGCCCGGACATGATCCTGGATGTCCCTGGCGAGCTCCTGGAACACGGTCGAGGTCGTCCGGCCGCAGCCCGGGCAGGCTGCCACGATCGGCACGAACGAGCGAAGTCCCATGGTCTGCAGAAGCTCCTGGGCGGCCCTGACCTCGAGGCAGCGATCACCGCCGGGCTCCGGCGTCAGCGAGTAACGAATGGTGTCGCCGATGCCCTCCTGGAGCAGGATCGCCATCGCCGCCGACGAGGCGACGAGCCCCTTCGAGCCCATGCCGGCCTCGGTCAAGCCCAGATGGAGAGCATAGCGGCAGCGGGAGGCGAGTGCCCGGTAGACCGCGATCAGATCCTGAACGGCACTGACCTTGGCCGAAAGGATGATGCGATCCGGCCCGAGACCGATCTCCTCGGCGCGGGCGCCCGACAGGAGCGCCGACTGCACGATGGCCTCGTGCAACACCAGACGCGCATCGATCGGCGCCGGTGCGCGCGCATTCTCGTCCATGAGCCGTGTCAGCAGCTCCTGATCCAGAGAGCCCCAATTGACGCCAATACGGACCGGCTTGCCATATTTGAGCGCGAGCTCGACGATTGCCCCGAACTGCCGGTCGCGCTTCTCCTTGAACCCCACGTTGCCGGGGTTGATCCGGTATTTGTCGAGCGCCTCGGCTGCAGCCGGATGCTCGCTGAGCAGCTTATGGCCGATGTAGTGGAAGTCGCCGACGAGCGGCACGCCGATGCCTTGCCGAACGAGCCGGTCACGAATGTGCGGCACGGCCGCCGCCGCCTCGCTCCGATCGACGGTGATCCGCACCAGCTCCGATCCGGCACGGGCAAGCGCCGCCACCTGGCGCGCTGTCGCTTCGACGTCGGCGGTATCGGTGTTCGTCATCGATTGCACGACGACGGGATGCCCGCCGCCGACGACGATGCCGGCGATGTCGACGGCATGCGTTGCGCGTCGCTCAGCCGGGCGCCCGGCGAGATCCGAGGTCGAGGTTTCGTGCGTGCCCATGTGCCACCTCTTAGCAGATTTGCAAGCCCCCTCAACTGCCTCGCCGGATAGGCCGGCCGATCCTGTCTGTCGCCAGCGGGCCACAGTCGCGCATCTTTTCCGCCACGCCCCGATGCGGCCGAAGATTGGCCAAGTTTGCACAGCATCGCCATGTGCAAGGCACGAGCATTGCCGGCGTGTCGTGGTCAGCTCGCGGTGAAGGTCAGTCGTTGATGCAGCGTTCAAGCCCGAAGTCGTTTATCGTCGCCGCCCGCAGGACTGCGGTTGGCCGGATCGGTGGCCTACACCGCATGCGGCGCGTCGAGGAGCTGACTGCGCCCGTCATTTTGAAGGCCTTGGCCGATGCCAGGATCGCGCCGTCCGAGGTCGATCAGATCATCCTCGGTAATGCGACGGCCGGCGGCAATCCGGCGCGGCTCGTGGCACTGGCCAGCGGCCTGCCCGATGCGGCAGCCGCCACGACCATCGACCGGCAATGCGCCTCCGGTCTCGACGCCATCACTCTGGCCCATTCCCTGATCGCCCTGGGAGAGGCGAGGATCGTCGTTGCCGGCGGCATGGAAAGCCTGTCGACCGCGCCTTGGCGGGTCGCCCGCCCGCGCAACCCCTACCTGATGCCGCATTTCGTCGGCCACGATCAGGCGGACGGGCTCGGCGAGTCGCGCCTCGTCGACGCCGCCGAGACGATCGCGCTCCGGTTTCAGATTACACGGCGCCGCCAGGACGAATACGCGGCCGCAACGCGCGAGCGGGCCCTCGCCGCAGAGGAGGCGAAGGCGTTCGTGAACGAGATCGTCCCGATCGAGATCGAGCGCCGGGAGACGCGTGACGAGAGTCTGGCAACCGTGCTCGACCTCGACGAGCTGGGCGAGTTGCCCGTGTTCCGCGAGCCGGACGGCACGGTCACCAAGGGCAATGCGGCGACGATGCACGATGGGGCGGCCGTCCTCATAATGGTTTCTGCCGACGTGCTGAAATCGCTCGGCAGGGTTCCGGCACTTGCCGTGATCGGCACCGCGACCTGCGGGGCCCACGCCGGCGAGGAGGCGACGGCCTCGATCGAGGCCTGCCGCAAGCTGCGGACGCGCCTCAATGGCGCCATCGCCGACAAGCACACTATCGTCGAGCTGAATGAGGCTTCCGCGGCAGAGGCCATTGCCTTCCGGGACGCGCTCGGCGTCGCCGAGGACAACCTCAATTCCGACGGCGGGGCACTCGCTCGCGGATTCCCGTTCGGGGCCGGCAGCGCGGTGGCGGCTGTGCGTCTTTGCTCGCGGCTGTTGCGCGGGAACGGGCAGGGTCGAGCGGATACCGGCATTGCCATTTCAGGCAGCCTTGGCGGCTCGGGCGCGGCCATTGCCCTGCAGCGAGTCTGACCACGGAGCAATTTCGGCCGGTCCGACTTCAATCGCATCGAGAGCCGTGCTATGGACAGGTGCTCGCAAAGGCGTATCTAGAGAGGTCAGTCGGCGGGGCAGTTCGTGGTAAATTTGCGCTTGTCGCGGATCAGAGCGTCCGGTGGAAGGGGCCCATCGGCCATCGCCATTTTGCCGGTCTGGGTGGTCATGCTCACCTGGACTACGGCCGTATATGGGCAGGAGACCGCACCCTTGCCTGAGGAATCAGGCGGCATCTCCGGTGTCTATCGCTTCCTGGCCGAGCACGGCTTGCTCAACGCCCTCGGCACGGTCGCCGTGCTCTTGGCCGTCACCGCCGCATTCCGGCGCTTCATGCGGACCCAGGTCTGGCATCGCATCGTCCGTGCCCTTACGGAGGATGTGTTGACGAACTGGCGGCTGATGCTGCTCGGCGTCACCGGCATCATGCTATCGCTCGCCTCGGGCTACACGACCTGGGACGGCATGACGAACTTCACATGTCCGGCACGCGGTGGCGTCGATGCCTGTTTCGCGCCAAAAATCCTCTCGCTCCTGATCACCTTCGGCATCCAGGGTGTCATGCTGATCGCCGCCTGGCTGATCGGCGAGAGCTTCGCCGCCGGCATGCATCGTGGCCAGGCTGTCGAGCTGGTCGAGCGCCATCGCCGCAGTTGGGCGCACCGGACCTTTGTCGGCTTGCTCGTTCTCGGCATTTTCGCCGGCGCACTCGTCATTCTCGGTCTCGTTCTCCTCAACACCGGTGTACTCAAGTCGATCGGCTTCGCTCCCAGCCTCATCAAGCAATGGAACCGGGAGCTCATCAAATTCGCCGGCGGCAAGAACGAATATCTGTTCTGGTCCATTGCAGCCTTCTTCGGTGTGCTGGCACTGCTCTATGCCATCTCGGAGCGCGAGATTTTCGGGCCCTATGTCCGCGGCCTCAAGATCGTGCTGAGGAGCCTACCGGTCTGGCTCATGTTCCTCGCCTGCATGACGACGAGCGTCTTCTTCTCGTTCGACTCGCTGTTCTCGACCATCTTCACGCCCGAGGAGCGCACTCGGGCCGCCGAGCTCCGAACAACGAACCAGATTGCGGGGCTCGTGTCCGACGTCGGCGCGCTGGCGGCAACGCGACAGTCCCAGTCCGTCGAGTCGTTGTTCGACAGCCCGGAGTGGAAGACCTATGTCGGCCAGCTCGATGGCATCATCGATATGGCCCGGCGTGCGCCGGGCGAGATCGAGGCCCTGCGCAATCGTGAGCTCGAGGCGGCGCGCTCGAAGCAGGCCTCGCTGCAGGAGCGCAAGGCCACCGCCGAAAGCCAGCGTGTTCGCCTGGCTCAGCGCAAGACCGTCCTCCTCGAGGACGTGAACCGTCTCAAGTCGGAGATCCCGCCGTTATCCGCCGAGGTCGAGCGCTTGAAGGCCGACATTTTCAGGCAGGAGAGCGACATTCTCGCGAAGAAGGCCGAGGCTGATGCAGAGGCCGGCGGTGTCGGTGGCACTCTCAAGGCGGGCAAAGGCCCGGAGTTCGCCAAACGGCAAAAAGAGCTACTCGATCTCGAGACGAAGAAGAAGATCGTCCAGGATCAGCTTGATGCGCGCGAGGCGCAGCTCGGCGCCAAGCGTGATGGCGTGGCTTCTGCTGAAGCCGAGCTAGCCCAGATCGACGGCGAGATCGGCAAGCTCACCGGCGAGGCCCAACTCGCCGAGCAGCAGATCGCCGAGGGGACGTCGGCCGGCACGAGCGAGCAGCGGCCTGCGAGCGACGTGACCAAGGTCTTCGGCTCGCTCGAGACGGCTCTCACGGCGTTCCGACGCGAGCCCGACCGGCCGTCGTTCGAGGCGATCCAGGTACAGTGCAATGCGCTGGTCTCCGCCTTCCAGAAGGTCGAGACGCTGAAGTCTGAGCAGGTGAACCGAGGTCTTGGCTGCGATTCGAGCATCGTCGCCGATCAGGTTGGTCGCATCTTTGCCCAGAATGAGGGGATTGCGGCCTTCAAGAGCCTGTGCGGGCAGGAGTCGAGTCTGCCCAAGACCGGCACTGACGCCGTCATAACGTTTGGCGAGAAATGCATCCAGGTTGCCGCGCTGTCAGGTGAGGACACCGCCGTCTTCCGTGACAAGATCAACGCCATCGGCCTTGCCCGCGACGACAAGGCGCATCGTTTCGTCGTCACCATCAACGCCTTCAACGACGGTAACCAGCTCGCCTATCTGGCGCTCGCCATCGCCATCGCCATCGATAGCCTCGTGTTCATGTCGGGCCTGTTCGGTGCCAATGCCGTCCGCTCGCCGTTGACCGACGTGCCACACGGAAAGATGCGTTCCGCCTCGCAATTGGAAGCCGTCATCATCAGCGCGCTCGAGCCACATCGTTTCCACAATGCGCGGGCGGTCATCGGCGCCATGCGGCCGATCACGCCAACCGAAGGGTTCACACAGGAGGTCGTGCTAACGGACATCGACGAGGATACGGCGGCGCGTGTCCGCACCGTCCTCAATGCGGCGTCGACTCTCAGTGCTGTCCGACGCCAGGACGATGCCGGCTTCGATGTCGCCACCGGCTCCCGTGTCTATCGCGAGCGCTACCTCGTTCGCTCGGAGCTGTTCGAGTTCCTGTCCGACGTCTGCCAGCGCGAGCTCCGCTCCAACGAGGCGGCCCGCGATGCCGTCGCCGAGGAGCAGCACGCCGCCAAGCATTACCGGCTGGAGGCGTCGCGCGAAGGCTTCGAGAGCGATCTCCAGCGTCAGCGCGCCGAACGCCTGGTGCCGCTCCTCCGCGCCGCCCTTCTCCCCAATCTGCAGGCGAACCTTGCCCACCTGGAGAGTGCGCTGCGCCCCGTGACCGAGTCCGAGTATCGGCGGGTGGGCTTCGTTACCGAGGCAGAGCCACAGGGCCTCGAGCCCACAGTGCGCGTCGTCGTCGTCAGCGCCTTGAACGCCGGTGCGACCAAGGGCGCCGTCGAGCACGCGACCATCTATCGGATCATCAATGGCGATCGCATTTCCAAGGACATCTATTTCGTGCGGCCCGAGTTCATGGCGGCGCTGACCTTCATCAAGCTGCATATTTATGACCGCGGCTTCAAGCCGGCACCTGAGATGGTGCAGCCGGAAATCGAGGCCACGCATTCGATCCAGCAGATCAGCGCTCAGAAGCCCCTCGCCGAGCTCCCCTCGCCAGGCAGCGGCGCCGAGAGATCGAAGCTCAAGTTGACCGCACCAAGCACAGGCGCCGATGACCGGGATGCGCTCGAGCGCAACTTCATGCGCGAGTTCGCGAAGGCATTGGACTTCGACGCCGGTCAGGTGGTCATGGTGGAGCAGGGCCTGGATGCGGAGCTCGACCAGTACCAGCACATCATCGACAGCGGCAGCCCACTCGCCCATCACGCCCAGACCCATCGCGAGGATATTGCCAAGATCATCGACGAGACCGAGTTCGATCTTCGGCAGATGTCCGGCGACGGGATCGCCAAAGAGGCGCTTGCCACCGTCGCCGAGCGGGTGCGGAGCCTGCTCCCCTGGCTCGTCAACCGCCGCCTGATCACCATGCAACCGTCCGATCAGGCCAGCGCGACGCGGCAGTAGCGACGAGCCTCCTCGATCTCCGGATGCAATCCTGAGCATTTCGCCCTATGTGTTGATCACCATCGACACCCGAGGCGCCCTTCGACATGTCTGTCACCGATATCGAGCGAGGATTGGTCGCCGCCTACGCCGCCCGGGTGCTGCGCCAGCCGGATCTGCCGCTCAGATCGCTTCGCCAGATCGTCACCTGGCTCAACGACCGTGTCGACTTCTTCGGCCTGCCGATGCCGAAACCACTCTCGAAGGCGATCGCCGACGCCTATCAGGGCGGCTACTCGGCGCCCGTGTTCGAGAAGGCGCTGACGGGCTCGCGCCAGAGCCTCATTGCCGACCTCGAGCGGATCGCCCTCGATACCCCTGCGCCGGCGCCGCTGATCGCCAACGTCACGCTGCTCTGCCGCGAGCTCGGCCTCGACATGCCGACGACCAAGCTGGTCTGCCTCATCGCCTACGGCACCCGCTACGACCAAGTCCGCTATTTCGCCGAGACCGTCGCCGAGACCATCGGCAACCACGCACGGACGCTGTCGATCCTCGTCGGCGAGCCGGTCCGCGCCATCGAAGCGATGCTGACCTACGACAGCGAGGCTGTCGCCTCGGGTCTTCTGCAGGTCTTCGATGCCGGTGACATGATCGGCCCGGGTGGCCGCATCGTCATTCCGCACCGTATCAACCGTACGCTCGACCGCACCTTCGAGAGCTTCGCCGAGATGCGGCATGCCTTGCTCGGAGACCCGCTCGCCTCGAATATCGAGGCCACCGACTACGATCATCTCGCGGCCGACCGGGATCTGATCCAGCGTGTGCTCGCCGGTGCGCTCGGCACTGGCGCGCGAGGCGTCAACATCCTCCTCTACGGGCCGCCGGGCACCGGCAAGACCGAGCTCTCCAAAGTCGCGACCTCGCTCTCCGGCGCCACGCTCTACGGTGCCGGTGAGGATGGCAGCCGCAGCGGCGAGGCAGATCGTACGACCCGGCTTGCGGACCTCGTCTTCTCGCTCCGACTGCTGACCGGATCGGCGCAGACCGCCCTCCTCTTTGACGAGATGGAGGACGTCGCCTGGCAGCTCATGAAGCGTGGTGGCTCGAAGGTCTATCTGAACCGGCTGCTCGAGACCAATCCGGTGCCGATCTTCTGGACCTCGAACAATGTTACCGAGATCGATCCAGCGCTGCTCCGTCGCATGACGCTGGCCGTCGAGATGCGGCTGCCGCCAGCGAGCCAGCGCCGGCGCATCCTGGCGCGGCAGTCGGAGCGCATGGGTCTCAGTTTGAGCGGCAAGGAGCTCGACGGCATCGCCCGCAAGGTCGCCGCAACCCCGGCCGTGCTCGAAAATGCGCTTCGGGCGGCCAAGCTTGCCGGCGGTGGCGCCGAGGATGCGGAGCGGGCCGCGCTCGGCGTCGTTCGTGCCGTCACCGGCATGGCACCGAGACGTGCTGCGGCCTTCCCCGATTTCGTGCCCGACCTGATGACCGCCAATCTCGATCTCATCGGGCTCGCCGACCAACTGGTCAAGAGCGGCAATCTCGCCTTCTCGCTCTGTCTTTCAGGGCCGCCCGGCACCGGCAAGTCGGCTTTTGCCCGATATCTTGCCCGGCGACTTGGCCTCGAGGTCATTCACAAGCGGGCTTCCGATCTCCTCGGTGCTTTCGTCGGTGAGAGCGAGAAGAGGATTGCGGAGGCTTTCGAGGAAGCGCGCGAGGCGGGCGCTTTCCTCGTCTTCGACGAGGCGGATTCCTTCCTGCAGGACCGGCGCGACGCCGTCCGCTCGTGGGAGGTCACGCAGGTCAACGAAATGCTGACCTGGATGGAGGAGCATACGTTTCCGGTCTGCTTCACGACCAATCTCGTCGACCGGTTCGACACGGCGTCGCTGCGCCGCTTCACCTTCCACATCCGCTTCGACTATCTGGCGCGAGCGGGCCTCGAGCGCGCCTATCTGACCTTCTTCAAGATGTCGCGCGTTCCTCCCGGCGGCCTCGCTTTCACCAACCTGACGCCGGGAGATTTTGCCCAGGCCCGAAAGCAGGCCGTGGTGCTCGGCATCCTCGGCGAACCCGAACGGATCGTCGAGCTCATTGCCGATATCGCGCGCAACAAGCCGGGCGCGCGCGGCTCGATCGGCTTCGTGAGCTGAGGCCGGGCGATGCAGGACTACGGCGAGCGTCCCAACCGGTTGCCCTGGCCACCCATTATCTATTTGGCGACGATCCTGGCCACGCTGGTGCTCCAGGCCGCGGTTCCGTACCAGATTGATCCAGCGTGGGGTTGGCGAGCCGCGGGCGCGGGACTTCTCGCGGCTGGCATCGGCCTGGACCTCGCGGCGATTTTCACGCTGCTCCACAGCCGGACCACATTCCGTCCCGATCGGGGGAGCGCGCATCTCGTGACCGGCGGTCCCTACGCCATCTCCCGAAACCCGATCTACCTCGGCAACACAATGGCCTTGCTGGGGGTCGCCGTGGCGCTCGACCAACCGTGGCTAGTCGCTCTGCTGCCATTCGGGACATTTGCCGTCCAGAAACTCGCCATAGAGCGCGAGGAGAGACATCTCGCGGCCGTGTTCGGTGCCGACTGGGACGCGTACCGGCAGAGGGTCAGGCGATGGATCTGACGCGGGCCGGGCCACAAGCCGTACGCGCGTTAGCGGGTATCGGCATCCTCCTCGTCCTGCTGGCTCTGTCCACGTGGCCCGCGAGACCGCAACAGTCCGATCGCACGCCAGGTCTCGCGACAGCCCTCGAGGCGGCGTCATGGGTTGCACTTCGGCCGGGCGTCTCGCGACTGCAGCTCTCGGTGCAGTCCGGGATCAGGCTATTGGCCTTTCGGCTGGACCATGGCGCACTCGAGCCTCGGATCATCGTTGCCGATGACCGGAAGGGCCAGCGGGTCGCTGACATTGTCGCGACGACGGGCGCCGTGCTGGCGATCAACGGCGGCTATTTCGACGCCGCCGCCGACGGCACGCTGACGCCGACCGGGCTCGTCATCTCGCGCGGGCAGCACCTGCATCCGCTTACGAGTTGCCGCGCCTGCTCCGGCGTGCTCGTCGTCTCAGGTGGCCGGATCGACATTCGCTGGGCCAACGCCTTCGTACCATCGGCACGGGTCGCGTCCGCACTTCAAGTCGGCCCATTGCTCGTCGAGCCCGGTGGTCGAAACGGCATCAACCGCCAGACCGGGCCGAAGGCTGCGCGCTCGGCCGTGTGCGTGACGCCCATTGCCGATATCATCGTCGCCGTCGCAAGCCCCCTGACGCTCTACGAGCTTGCAACGCTCCTCCGGCAACCGCCGCCGGCGGGCTTCGGATGCGACACCGCCATCAATCTCGATGGCGGCCCTTCGACCTCTCTTGCGAGTACGCTTTCGGGCCCGGCCGTGACTTTTGGAGCGAGCTCGAAGGTGCAGAATTTCCTGGCGTTCTTTGCGCCCTGACGGCCTACTCCGTCGCATCCTTCCGGTTGGGATTGTTCGGATGCGTCGTCCAGTTGGCATATTTCGGATTGATCCGCTGCTTGGTGCGGGGATCGGTACCCTTTAGCATCGGCTGCATGGTGATGCAGCTTTCGACAGGACAGACACTGACACAGAGATTGCAGCCGACACACTCGGCATCGATCACCTCGAAATGCCGATTTCCGTTCTTCCTCGCCGTGATCGCTTGATGCGAGGTGTCCTCGCAGACGATATGGCAGCGGCCGCATTTGATGCACAAGTCCTGATCGATCTTCGCCTTGGCGACGTAGTTGAGATTGAGAAACTGCCAGTCGGTGACATTCGGCACGGCACGTCCGATGAACTGGTCGAGCCGGGCGTAGTTGCTCTCCCGCATCCATGTCTCGAGCCCCGAGATCAGCTCCTTGACGATCTTGAAGCCATAGGTCATCGCCGCGGTGCAGACTTGGACATTTCCGGCGCCGAGAGTCATGAACTCAACCGCATCGCGCCAGGTCGTGATGCCGCCGATGCCGGAGATCGGCAGGCCCGCCGTCTCACGATCACGCGCGATCTCGGCCACCATGTTGAGCGCGATCGGCTTCACGGCCGGGCCGCAATAGCCGCCATGCGTGCCCTTGCCGTCGACCGACGGCTCTGGCGACATGGTGTCGAGATTGACGGAGACAATCGAGTTGATGGTGTTGATGAGGGAGACGGCGTCGGCCCCACCCTTCCTGGCGGCACGCGCCGGGTAGCGGATGTCGGTGATGTTGGGTGTCAGCTTGACGATCACGGGCATCCGCGTGTGCGCCTTCGCCCATCGCGCCACCATCTCGATATACTCAGGCACCTGACCGACGGCCGAACCCATGCCGCGCTCCGACATGCCGTGAGGGCAGCCGAAATTGAGCTCCACGCCGTCGGCGCCGGTCTCCTCGACGCGCTTCAGGATGACCGACCAGTTCCGCTCCTCGCACGGCACCATCAGCGAGACGACGATGGCCCGATCCGGCCAGGCGCGTTTGACGGTCTTGATCTCCTGGAGGTTCACCTCGAGCGGACGGTCGGTGATGAGCTCGATGTTGTTCAGGCCCATGAGCCACCGGTCGGGACCATGCACCGCGCCGTACCGCGGTCCGCTGACATTGACGATCGGCGGATCCTCTCCGAGCGTCTTCCAGACGACGCCGCCCCAACCAGCCTCGAACGCCCGGACGACGTTGTAGGCCTTGTCGGTCGGCGGCGCCGAGGCCAGCCAAAAGGGGTTCGGGGATGTGATGCCGAGGAAGTCGCTGCGAATATCGACCATGGCTTGCTCCCCTGTCAGGCCCGGCTCAAGGCCCGGTGCATGCTTTCCGCCGCCTCGCGGCCGTCGGCGACCGCCGTGACCGTCAAATCCTCGCCGCCAGCCGTGCAGTCGCCGCCGGCCCAGATGCCTTTCACCGACGTGCGACCCTCGGCATCGACCTTGATACGGCCACCGTCGAGCTTGATCGCCTTGCCGACGGGTGCAGGATCGAACGTCTGGCCGATCGCCTTGAACACCATGTCCGCCGGCAGGCTGAAGGTCTCGCCGGTCCCGGCGAGCTTGCCCGCCTTCTCCGCGGTGTATTCACACTCGACCGCCGCGACGTGCCCCTTCTGCGCCACGATGCGTCGCGGTCTCACCCAATGCTTGATCTTCACACCTTTCGTCTGGGCGAGATCCTGCTCGTATGTGCTCGCATTCATCTGCGCCTTGCCGCGACGGTAGAGGATCGTCACATCCTCGGCGCCGAGAAGCTTCGACTGCACCGCGATGTCGATGGCCGTCATGCCGCCGCCGATAACCACGACGCGGCGACCGACGGGTAGTTTGCCAAGGTCTTTCGCCTGCCGAAGGCCCGAGATATAGCTCACGGCGTCGGCGACGCCTTCCGCTTCCTCGCCGGCCGCACCCAGCGCATTGACGCCGGCCAGTCCGAGTCCAAGGAACACCGCGTCATAGTCGCTGGCGAGATCCTCGAGGGTCACATCCCTGCCGAGCGTGACGCCGGTCTTGAGCTTGATACCACCGATGGAAAAGACGAAGCCGATCTCGCGTGCTGCGAACTGGTCGACGACCTTATAGGCCGCAATCCCGTACTCGTTGAGCCCGCCAGCCTTGTCGCGCGCCTCGAGGATCGTCACCGCATGTCCATGGACGGCGAGGCGGTGCGCACAGGCGAGGCCTGCCGGACCCGAGCCGACCACGGCAACCCGCTTTCCGGTGGCCTTGGGCCGCTCATAGATTTTGTCGCCAGACTGCAAGAGCACATCGGTGGCGTAGCGCTGCAGCTCGCCGATCTTGACCGGCTTGCCTTCGGCTGTCTCGCGGACGCAGACCTCCTCGCACAGCGTCTCGGTCGGACAGACGCGCGCGCACATGCCGCCCAGGATGTTCTGGTCGAGAATGGTCCTTGCCGCACCCTTGGGATTGCCGGCCGCGATCTCGCGGATGAAGAGTGGAATGTCGATCGCGGTCGGGCAGGCGATCATGCAGGGCGCATCGAAGCAGAAATAGCAGCGCCGGGCCTCGACCAGCGCCTCGTGATCGGAAAGCGGGGGATGCAGGTCGGTGAAGTTCGCCTTGAGCTCACCCGGAGTGAGACGACCTTTCGCAACATCGGCGACCGACTTGGATTGCGCCATGACGTGTCTCCTCGACCCGCACTGCCCCTGGATCGGGGGTAGCGACCGGTCGAGCATGCCGCAGTTCAGCTCAGGCGGCAATGAATTTTTACCAAATGGTCAAAACTGCTGCACCGCGCAATCCCGCGTCTTCGGGGCGGCCGAAGTGCAGAGCGAGCTCACGCCGTGACGACGCGACCGCCTTCGACGGCGAGAAACTGCGCCATGCCGCCAAGACTCTGGAAGGGTTCGCGGTCGGTGCCGGTCAGCCAAGCCTGGGAGCCCAGCGCCACCAGCTCGGCGAACAGCTCGCGTCGGCGCGACTCATCCAGATGTGCGGCGATCTCATCCATCAAGAGGATCGGCGCCTCGCCGCTGCGCAAGCGGCGCACCAGCTCGGCATGCGAGAGGATCAGGTCGATCAGCAACGCCTTCTGCTCGCCGGTTGAGCAGACCTTGGCCGGTAGCGCTTTCGGACCGTGACCGACGAGTAGGTCTGTCAGGTGCGGTCCCTTGAGCTGGCGCCCGGCCGCGCGGTCGCGATCGCGCATCTGGGCCAGCTCTTGGGCGAACGCATCCTCGACCTCGACCGCTGGCCGCTCGCCGAGCGCCTGCTCGAGCCACCCGTCGACGGCGATCTCGGTCCAGGGAAAGGCCGAACGCGGCTTCAACTCGAGGCGGTCGGCGATGGCGGACTGGATTCGCTCGATGGCATCGACCCGGGCAGCGGCGATCGCGACGCCCGTCTCCGCAATCTGCAACTCCAGCCCCACGAGCTCTTGCGGGCGGCCCCCGATCTCGAGCGCGCGATTGCGCTGGCGCGCCGCGCGCTCGTAGGCGTTGAGCCGGGTCCGGTGGCTCGGATCGAAACAGACGATCAGGCGATCGATGAACCGCCGGCGATCGCTCGCCGGCCCGGTGAACAGGCCATCCATGGCAGGCGTCAGCCATACGACCTCGACGATCTCGGCGAGCGCTTGGCTGCCACGCGGTTGCTGGTCGATGCGGACGATCCGTCCGCCCCCCTCGCCGTCCTCGCTTCGCCCCGAGGGGCCGGTACCGATGGTGACCGTTCCCGACGCCGTCCGGACCACGGCCGAGACCGCCCATCGCCTCCCGCCGCCGATGCGAACCAGCTCGGCATAGGGCGAGCGGCGGAGACCGCTGCCAGGCGCCAGGAGCGAGACAGCCTCCAGCAGATTGGTCTTGCCGGCACCGTTTGGACCGAACAACACGACGGGCTCGGGCGTGAGCTCGAGCGATAGGTCCGCGTAGCTGCGGAAATTGCTCAGTCGCAACCGCTCGACGGAAGCCGCCGCGCCTGTGAGCATCGGCTCCGGCCCGGCCCTTCTGGCACTCCGGCGCGGCACCGCGAGCTACACGCGCATCGGCATCAGCACGTAGAGCGCGCGCTCGTCGCCGCCATCGCGAACCGTCGTCGGCGAGCCCGGATCGGCCAGCATGAAATGTGCGGTGTCTCCCTCGAGCTGCTGGGAGATGTCGAGGAGATAGCGCGCATTGAAACCGATCTCCAACGGTTCGGCATCATAGTCGACGGCGATCTCCTCGGTGGCGCTACCGCCATCCGGGTTGGTGACCGTCAGAACCAGCTTCTCGCTCTCGATGTTGAGCTTGACCGCGCGACCGCGATCCGTCGAGACGGTCGCGACCCGGTCGACGGCGGTTGCGAAAGCCGCGTTGGCAACATGCATCGCCTTGTTGTTCGACTGCGGGATGACCCGCTGATAGTCGGGAAACGTGCCGTCGATCAGCTTCGACGTCATGACGACGGTGCCAATGCGGAACTGGATCTTCGCCGACGACAGGGCGACGGTGACGCTCGCCCCCGTATCCTCGAGCAGCCGGTGCAGCTCGTTGACGGTCTTCCTCGGCACGATGACACCCGGCATGCCCTTGGCGCCGTCGGGACAGGGCAGCTCGAACTGCGCCAGGCGATGGCCGTCGGTGGCGACCGCCCGAAGCATGTCCGCGGCGCCCGTCCTCGCCAAATGAAGAAAGATGCCGTTCAGGTAGTAGCGGGTCTCCTCGGTCGAAATCGCGAAGCGCGTCTTGTCGATCATCTGCTTGAGCTCGCCCGCTCCGAGCTCGAACTCGTTGGCGAGCTCGCCGGCGGCAAGATCGGGAAACTCGTCAGCCGGCAGGATCGGCAGATAGAACCGCGAATGGCCCGAGGCGAGCGTCAGCCGGTTGCCATCGCCGCCGCCGGTGTCGAAAGAGATCTGCGCGCCCTCTTGAAGCTTGCGGACGATGTCATGCAGGAGATGCGCCGAGACCGTGATCGCGCCCGGCTGAGACACCTCGCAAGACGCCGTCTCGACGACCTCACGCTCGAGATCGGTGCCCTTGACCGCCATGCTCCCAGGCTTGGCGCTGATCAGGATGTTGGACAGGATGGGAATGGTCGTCCGGCGCTCGACAACGCTCGTCACATGCGACAATGCGCGCAGAAGCTCGGTGCGTTCGATCAGGAGTCGCATGGGACCGGCGTCCTCCGGTGGGTTTCGGCATCTGCCGCGCACCGGCCGGTCTCACGCTTCTGGGTCCGGTGGTGCGGCGTCGTCAGCCCGCTGCCGGGAATCGCGCAACGGGCCGCCAAAGTGGCGCTTTGTTACCTGATTTGCAAGAGCTTGAGGGCCGCATGGAGAGGGCGGCAGGCCGCAAGGCGGAGCCTCCGGCCTGCCCTGGCCCGTCAGCCGTTGAGGAGCTTTTTCAGATCCTCCAACTCGGCCCTCAGCCGCGTGTTGCCCTCGAGCTCGCTTTCGATCTTGCGAATGGCGTGCAGGACAGTGGTGTGATCGCGGTTACCGAAGCGCCGTCCGATCTCCGGCAGGGATCGTTGCGTCATCGTCTTGGCAAGATACATACCGACCTGACGCGGCCAGACGATCGAGCGGTGACGGCGCGGCGACAGAATGTCGGTGCGGCTGACGCCATAGTGCTTGCAGATCATCCGCTGGATGTCCTCGATCTTGACCCGCTTGTGCTCCTGGTTGCGGATGAGATCGCGGATGATCGGCTCGACCGTCTCCAGAGTGATCGGCAAACCGGCCATGTGGCAACCCGCATAGAGACGGTTGATGGCGCCGTCGAGTTCGCGTCCGCTTTCCGTCAAGCGCTCGGCCAGGAACTCGAGCACCTCGGGCGGGACGGCGAAGGTCGGATCGGCACTCCGCCGCTCGGCGAGCCGGCGCTCGAGGATCTTGAGGCGGAGGTCGTAATCGAGCGGCGAGATCTCGGTAATGAGGCCGCCCGAAAGCCGCGAGCGCATCCGCTGGTCGAGCGACTGGAGGTTGACCGGCGCACGGTCGGCCGCCACGACGATTTGCCGGGCGTTGTCGAACAAGGCATTGAACGTGTGCTCGAACTCCTGCTCGGTCCGCTCACCATGCAGGTACTGCATGTCGTCGATCAGCAGCAGGTCGATGTTCCTGAGCCACTCCTTGAAGTTCAGGGCATCCTCTTTCTTGATGGCCTCGACCAGGCGGTAGCGAAAGAGATCGGCTGTCATGTAGACGATCTGCGCGTGCGGCTGACGGCTCTTCACCTCCCAGGCAATCGCCTGCAGAAGGTGGGATTTTCCGAGGCCGACCGCGGAATGGATGTAGAGCGGGTTGAAGCGGATCGGCTCGGTCAAGGCGGTCTCGGCCACCTGGTTGGCTGCTGCGTGGGCCAGGCGGTTCGATCCACCGACGATGAAGGAATCGAACGTGAAACGCCGGTCGAGACTGGCGCCGTTGAGGCTATCCACCTCGGGTCGGGCGCCGATCTCCAGAACGGGCCGTTTCATGATGGCTGGCATGGGATTGACGGGGCGCGGCTGCTTGGCGGTCGGCTCCGGCTGCTCGGCCACGTCCGCCGGCCTGCGGCCTGCACTCGCGACCGCCTCTCGTACCGAGATGGTGACCAGACGCGTGCCTTTGATCTCGATCTTGCACACCTCCAGCATCGATTCCATGTAGTGCAGCTCGAGCCAGTTCTTGAGAAACCGGGTCGGGACCGTCAGATTGACGGCGCCGTCGGCAACCCCGGCCATCTCGAGCCGTCCGAACCAGCTCGAGAACACGTCATCACCGACCTTCGCACGCATCCGCGCCTGGATACGCGGCCACTTGTCGGACATCTCCTCCATCACGCTGCCCCCTGCTGCATTGCCGACCACCGCCGAAATCTGCCCCTCCGCGGAAGCCCATTGCCCCACATCGCTGCTCACCACTTGCACCCCTGCTGTCATTAACTCTGCCCTCGTGGACCGGCATGCCAGACACCCCCGTTCCGCACCGAGGCGGCCGGGACGCGCAGCCGGTTGATCACTGTTCAGGCCGCCTGTGCGGCCGTCTTCCTAAGGTTGTGGAGCCTTGCTATGGGCCAGCTGGCGGCATGACCGCGCTTGAGCTGATCCATCCGGGCGCTATGCGCCCCGGAACTTTCGAGCTGACGCTCGCAATCCCATTTCGGAATTGCCGCTCGACCACCCATTGGCTGCGGGTGGCATGCAGTGTTCCCGCTGAACATCTGCCTTGGCTCCCTGTAAACATTTACTGTCAACGCCAAGCATCACCAGCACGCCCATGCCGGAAACGCCTGCTCCTCGCGACATCGGCCGGGGCCGTGCCACTTATGTTATTGACTGGATCGAACCGAAAACATCCGACATCAGCCTTCTCAGGCCTATGGATGTTCCCGAAGCCCAGCGTCCCCGATACGCAATACTTGGGCACAACGAGGTAATCCGATTGGTTACCTCATATTAACCTTCTAGCATACGCACGGGGCGTCGGCAATCTGGGCACCGTGCTCCCCACGCGCGATCCGACCTCGTCTCGGCGAGATCGGCAGGGCTGTGGACGAGCCCGCGCGACGGTGGATAAGTCACTGAGTCCGATATCGGATTCCAGTTGGCTCGACCTAGCTCGGCGGCTGAAAGTTTGGTCGGCAGACCACGCCCCAATAGGCCCTGATTTTTCTGGACAGGGCGACTCTGTCGGCCTTATGCGCACAGCCGGATAAACCGATCCGGCAATACGCGATCTTGATAGAGCTTTGATTCCCACTCGATTCGGGATGTGCGGAACGGGCGCTCGCCATGTCGACCGACCCGGCAGGGCTGCCTTTGGCGTTGCAAATCCGTCACAAAGACCGAAACCGCCGCGCCAGCCGCTCAGCGCGGCGCGCTGCCGATCGCCTTCACGCGCGCGCCGAGGCGCGAGACCTTGCGGGATGCGGCGTTCTTGTGGACGAGACCCTTTTGCGCTGTGCGCATGATGACTGGCTCGGCCGACTTGAGCGCCGCGGCGGCGCCGGTCGCGTCACCCGCCGCAATGGCGTCCTCGACCTTTTTGATGAAGGTCCGCATCCGGCTCTTGCGGGTCTTGTTCATCCCAGCGCGTTTCTCAGCCTGGCGGGCCGCTTTCTTCGCTGACTTCGTATTGGCCATGGCATCATTTCCTTCGTGATGGACGGATCGGGCGCCCGTCGCCGGCTGGCGGCGTCCTGCGCGAACCGCAAAAATAAGCGACCGCCCGCAGGAGCCTGCGGGCGGCATGGTGCTTGCAGTCTATATCGCCGGCCCTGTCAGGGGTCAACGCGCAGAATCAGGCCCATTTCCAGAAACGAGGCCCCATGAGCCGAAATTTTCACGAGCAGTTGGAGCACGAGAAGGTCAACCCACCCTCGGAGCGATCGACGGGCCTGGTCTTCGCCATAGTCGCCCTCATCGGGGCGATCATCTTTCGGGAACGTCTGCCCGTCGCTGTCGCTGCCCTCGCCCTGGCCACGCTGATTGGGTTCACCGCCTGGCTCCGGCCGGCTCTCCTGAAGTCGCTCAATTTACTGTGGTTCCGGCTAGGGATGCTGATGCACCAGGTCGTCAATCCTATCGTCATGCTGGCGATGTTCGCGCTCGCCATCGTGCCCGCCGGTCTGATCATGCAGCGCTTCCGGGATCCGCTCGTCAAACGCCGCATGCCGCCCGGCCGGAGCTATTGGATCGATATCACAGGCGGCGCGCAGCCGCGCTCCTCCATGCGTCAGCAGTTCTGAGCGTCTTGGCGCACTCCTTGCACGCCGAACCCCAAGAACCCTACGCCTCAGTCCCACCGGACGTGGCCAACTCGGAGCGATGACATGGTCAGCCTTGTTCGAGAGCTCTTCGTCTACATGAGCGCCCGCAAGAAGTGGTGGCTGCTGCCCGTCTTTGCCGTGCTCATGATCGTCGGCGGTCTCCTAATGCTGGCGCAAGGCTCGGCCATCGCCCCCTTCATCTATACCGTGTTCTAGTCAGGCTCCGGCCGCATTGGGTCTTGCATGCGCATTCTTGGCATCTCAGCCTTCTACCACGACAGCGCGGCCGCTCTGATCGAGGACGGCCGCATCATCGCGGCCGCCCAGGAAGAGCGCTTCACCCGAAAGAAGCACGACGCACGGTTTCCCGAACACGCCATTGCCTATTGTCTCGAGGCGGCAGGGATCGGGCTCGACGATGTCGACCACATCGCCTTCTTCGAGAAGCCCCTCGTCAAGTTCGAGCGGCTGGTCGAGACCTACCTCGCCAATGCCCCGAGGGGCTTTCGATCGTTCCGGGCCGCCATGCCGGTCTGGATCAAGCAGAAACTCTTTCAGAGATCCGTCCTGGAAACCGCGCTGAAACGCTTCTCGAGCGCGGGTGAGATCGGCGATAAGCTCCTTTTCGCCGCTCATCACCAGAGTCATGCGGCATCGGCCTTCTTCGCATCACCCTTCGAGGAGGCCATCGTCCTGACGCTGGACGGCGTCGGCGAATGGGCGACGACCTCGGTCGCCATCGGCCGCGGCAATCGGCTCGACACAGTGCGTGAGATCCGCTGGCCGCATTCGCTCGGTCTTCTCTACTCGGCTTTCACCTACTACACCGGCTTTCGCGTCAACTCCGGCGAGTACAAGGTCATGGGGCTCGCCCCCTATGGTACGCCTCGCTACGCAGACCTGATCACCGAGAACGTCGTCGATGTCCGCGAGGATGGCTCGTTTTGGCTCGATCAGAGCTATTTCGACTATGCCACCGGCTTGACGATGACCTCGCCGAAGTTCGATGCGCTCTTCGGCGGACCGGCGCGACGGCCCGACGCGCCGTTGACGCAACGGGAGATGGATCTCGCCGCCTCGGTGCAGAAGGTCACCGAAGACATCCTGCTCCGGATCACGGGCGAGCTGGCCCGGACCTACGGCATTCCCAATCTCTGCCTTGCCGGTGGTGTCGCGCTCAATTGCGTGGCGAACGGCAAGATCCTGTCGGATGGCAATTTCGAGCGCCTTTGGGTCCAGCCCGCCGCCGGCGATGCCGGTGGTGCACTCGGCGCCGCGCTGGCAGCCTACCATCTCCACCTCGAGAAACCGCGTCAGGTCACTGCCGGGCTCGATGCCATGGAGGGCTCCTATCTCGGGCCGTCTTTCGAGCAAACGGATATCGAGCGCCGCCTGGCCGGTGCCGGCGCGCGCTTTGACGTGCTCGAGAGCGACCAAGCCGTCTATCAGCGGACCGTCGACAGGCTGGTCGACGGCGATGCGGTCGGCTGGTTTCAAGGCCGCATGGAGTTCGGACCCCGGGCGCTCGGCGCCCGCTCGATCCTGGGCGATCCGCGCAATCCGGGGATGCAGAGAACACTCAACCTCAAGATCAAGTACCGCGAGAGCTTCCGGCCGTTCGCCCCCTCCGTGCTTCGCGAGGACATAGCCGACTATTTCGAGATCGACGAGGACAGTCCCTACATGCTCCTCGTCGCCGGCGTGAAACGCAACCGCCGGCGGCACATGAGCGAGGACGAGGAGCGGCTCTTCGGCATCGACAAGCTCAACATACCGCGCTCCGACATCCCGGCGGTGACGCATGTCGACTACTCGGCGCGGATCCAGACCGTCCACAAGGAGACCAATCCGCGCTATCATGGGCTGCTATCGACCTTCAAAGAGCAGACCGGTTGCCCGGTTCTCGTCAATACGAGCTTCAATGTTCGCGGCGAGCCGATCGTCGGCTCACCGGAGGATGCCTTCAGGTGCTTCATGGGCTCCGACATGGAGACGCTGGTCGTCGGCAACTGCTTCCTGAGAAAAGCCGCCCAGAATCCGGCACTTGCCGAGGATTACACGTCGAAGTTCGAGCTCGACTAGGCCCTTGCCGTCGCGGCGGTTTCCCATGCTATAGAGGCGCCCCAATGGGTCGGAGGGCGCATGCCGAAGCCGCTAGCCGTCGTGGACGCACCGTCCAACCTGGGTCTCAGACCGCCGGATGCCGGACTCGTTCCCGGCGTCTACAAGCTGGCCGGCGCGTTGCGGGATCAGCGTCTGCTCGAGCGCCTCGGAGCACGTGACGCCGGTGTCGTCACCCCGCCGCGCTACGACCCGGCGCCGGGCGCTCCCGGCGAGACCCGGAACAGTGCCGCCATCGCCACCTATTCGCGACGACTGGCGGATCGCGTCAGCGCCCTTCTCGATCGGGGCGAGATGCCGATCGTCCTCGGTGGCGATTGCAGCATCCTTCTCGGACCGCTGGCGGCCCTTCGCGCACGCGGCCGGTACGGGCTCGCCTTCATCGACGGCCACACCGATTTCCGTCATCCCGGCAATTCGGACACCCTGCATGCAGCCGCGGGGGAAGATCTTGCTCTCGCGACCGGCAGAGGCGACGCTCGGCTGACAGCGCTCGGAGCCGGCCAACCCCTGGTGCACGACGAGGATATCGCCGTCATCGGCTTCCGTCGGGACGACCCGGCGTTTGACGAGCTCAGACCGACGAAGATGCTGCTCTGGCCGATCTTCTGGCTGTACGAGCACTCGCGCCAGGAGCTCGACGCCAGCCTGTTGAGACGATTTGACCGCACGGACCTCGATGGAATCTGGATACATCTCGATGTCGATGCTCTTGATCCGCGAGTGATGCCGGCTGTCGACAGCCCGGCACCGGACGGCTTGAGCAAGGATGAGCTCGTCGGCATTCTTCGCACGCTGCTCGGCACGGGCAAGGTAACGGGCATCGACGTGACGATCTACGATCCCGATCTCGATGCCGACGGCCGCTGTGCCGGCCTGCTCACCGATATCCTGGTTGAAGCTTTCAAGGTGATCTCATCGTGACTGGAACAGGCTCGCCGCTCCCTTCCTTTGCCGACACCCGAATCGCCGTGATCGGCCTGGGATATGTCGGATTGCCTCTCGCGACCTACATGGCGCGGCACTTCCCGGTTCTGGGGTTCGACATCTCGGCCCGTCGAATCGCCGATCTCAAGCGAGGTCAGGACGTCACCGGCGAGGTCACGGAGGAGGAGTTCCGGGCCGCCAAGGGTTTGACCTTCTCGGACCACCCGGCCGAGCTCAAATCGGCCAATGTCTACGTCGTGACCGTGCCGACTCCGATCGATGCGGCCAATCGGCCGGATCTCAGTCCGCTCGAGGGCGCGAGCGAGATCGTCGGCGACGCACTCGGGGCGGGCGACATCGTGATCTTCGAAAGCACGGTCTATCCAGGCGCGACCGAGGAGGTCTGCGTGCCGATCCTCGAGGCAAGATCCGGATTGCGCTTCAATCGGGACTTCTATTGCGGCTACAGCCCCGAGCGTATCAACCCGGGCGACACCCGCCATCGCCTGCCCGACATCCGCAAGGTGACCTCCGGGTCGACGGCCGAGGCCGCGGAGCGGGTCGACCAGATCTACGCCAAGGTCATCACGGCAGGCACCCACAAGGCCAGCTCCATCCGCGTTGCCGAGGCCGCGAAGGTCATCGAGAATATCCAGCGCGACGTCAACATCGCACTGGTCAACGAGCTGGCCCAGCTCTTCCGCAAGCTCGGCCTGGATACCCACGAGGTGCTGGAGGCGGCCGGCACGAAGTGGAACTTCCACGGCTATACGCCCGGCCTCGTCGGCGGTCATTGCATCGGCGTCGATCCCTACTACCTGACGCACAAGGCCCAATCGATCGGCTTTCATCCGGAGATGATCCTCGCCGGCCGGCGCATCAACGACGGTATGGCGGCCTGGGTGGCGCAAGATATCGTCAAGGCCATGTTGGCGCGAAAGCTTCGCATCGACACCGCCCGCGTGCTCGTCATGGGCTTCACCTTCAAGGAGAACTGTCCCGACACGCGCAACACGAAAGTGGCCGATCTCGTCGATGAGCTCGGCACCTTCGTAGCCCAGGTCGAGGTCTACGACCCCATAGCCGATGCCGAGGAGGCACAACGGCACTACGGCATCGAGGTCCTCCACCAAGCCCCCGCCGGGCCATTCGACGCCATTGTGCTGGCGGTCAAGCATCACTCGTTCGTCGAGGGCGGCCGCCAAGCGCTAGCCTCGAGGCTCGCGGCCAATGGTTTGATCTATGATCTCAAGCGCGTGCTCCCGCCCGAGAGCAGCGACGCCCGGCTCTAGCGCCGTCGTGCCGACCCAGGTACGATAACTCTTTCTTGGGGATTGTGAGGTAACCTGATCTTAATCGAGGCTTCCGCCTCGTTAATAGAATCCGCGCGGTAGGGGGCATAAATGCGCAAGAGAACCATGATCGTATGGACGATGGCGCTCGTCATCGGCATGTCCGTCCAGGCGATCGCCTCGGCAATGCCGTCGGTCGAGCTGCATGCCCTCATCTCGGCCATGATCTGCTTGGTGATTGCCGTCCTCGCCGTTCGCGAGAACGAGGCGGCGCCTCGGAGTGACGCGGACGTCTACGCGCTCTCGGCCACCAATGCGCGGTATATGGGCATCGTCTGGGCCTGGGGCGCGGTCACGCTCACATTGACCTACGCGCTCGTGCTGCACTGGCCCGAGTGGTGGCATTTCGTGCTGCCGTTCAGCGCGGCGGCGGTCCTTTGCCTGTGCTTCGCCAATCTCCTGACCAAAGGTATCGAAAAATCGACGGCGGAGCGCATTCTCAAGATCTCTCGCTTCCTCGCCATCGTGCAACTGGTCGGGGCCGTTGCGGCCATGGTCGGTCTGTTCATCGACGGCAAGCTGCCGTTTCTCACTGGAATGCCGAGCCTGATCGAGGGCCACTATCGCCTAGGGGCCAAGGACTGGGCGGCCAACGATGTGTTCTTCTTCGGCGCCGCCGCGCTCGCCGTCATCAGCGCCGTGGCCCTCAGAAGCTACAACCGGGCGCTCAACACGGACCGCTCGTCCGTTGGGCTCGTCGCCACGAGATAGTCGCGCTTTGCGATCGGGGCCGAGCTTGCCTCGGCCGTTGCCGGCTCGTAAACCGGCGGGCAATGTCGGAACCGTTGCTCAACAGAGCCCTCTCATTCGCCATCGCCGCACTTGCGGCGAGCCTGCCGCTTGTCTGGTGGACGGCGGATCTGCCGTCCCGGCCCCTGCACCTTGCGGTCGGCGCTGGCACCGCCATGCTGGCCGTGGTAGCCGGCGTGCGGCTCGGCCAAGCGGAGCCGGCTGGCGACGATCTCATCTCGCGGCGCCGCAGGGCGACACGGCTGGCACTCTTGATGGCGGCCGTCTACATCTGGGCCGCTCTCGCCATCCTCGTGTCCTACTACCTGACGGCGTTGAGCTGGTATCACGCCTATCAATATGCCGCCTATGCGACGGTTCCGGGTCTGCTCGCCCTGGGCGCGGCACGCCGTCATCGCAACGGGCCCGACGACCTTGCCGCGGCGGCCCTGGCCCGCGGACGACGGCTCGCCATTCTGCAGGCCGTGCTCATGCTGGTGGGCCTTGTCTACATCGTCTGGCTGGACAAGCTGCGGGGCTCGCATGCCGATTGGGCGGCGATCGACAGCCTCTGGTGGGGCGCGACCGCGGTGGGCATCATCAGTCTCGTGGCCGCCAGACGTACCGGCTGACCGGCGAGCCCGACCGCATCGTCCGCTAAAGCCCTATGGCTGCGCCGCCATCCGGGTCGTCCTGCGCTCGGGCAAGGGAATCTCCGAAAGGGCCGGTGCCGCCGACGCCAGAAGCGCGGGCGCCTGCCAGGCCAGAACGCCAGTGCAGTCCTTCGGCAGATCGGCGACCGTCGTCACCTTCCGCTTGGCGGGTTTCTTGGTCAGGTCCGGCGGCGGTTTGGGCTTCGCGGGCTTGGGCGGACGGCTCACGAGTTTCAGCCAGTCCTCAAGATGCCTGCCGCAGCCGTCATCGGCCGGCGGCGGCGTCTGCGGCACGCAGCCTTTCGCGCCCTTGGGACAGGCGAGACGGACGTGGAAATGGTAGTTGTGGCCCCACATCGGCCGGATCTTGCTTAGCCAGGCCTTGTCGTCCTTCGGTGCGATGTCACAGAGCGCTTTCTTGACCGCGGGATGCACCAGGATCCGCTCAACCTCCGGAAAGGCCGCCGCGCGCTTCAGCACCCGGTAGTAGCCCTCGTTCCAGTTGGCCTTGATCACACGCGTATCGTTGAGATTGGCCAGCGGCACGGGCTCCTTGAACTCGCGCTCGATCCAGCTCAGCCGCTTATCGGGCATGGACATGTACCAGATATCGGCATCCAGGCCTGTCTGATGGCTGGCGTGACCGGTCAGCATCGGGCCGCCGCGCGGCTGCGACATGTCCCCGATGAGCAGCCCGGGCCAGCTCTCCTTGGCCTTGAGGTCGCTGGCGAAGCGCTCGAGGAAATCGACCAGGGCGGGCAGTCCCCAATTGCGATTGCGCGACAGGCGCATCGCCTGCCAGGCAGGCCCATCGATCGGCAGCATGGTTCCGCCCGCCATGCACCCCTTGGCATAGGAGCCGATCGCCCGCGCCTCGAGTTTGGCCGGCGCGAGGACATAGCCGAACTGATGCTTGGCGGCGATCGGCTCGGCGTCCTCCGCGGTGGCCGAACCGGCCAAGGCCATCAGCACCGCCACGGCCGGTGCCGAGCGTCTGCTCGATTGCAGGACCGATCGGACAATCGCGTACATGCCCCTCCTTAGCACGAGCGCCGGTGCCTCGAAAACCCGGAAACCGGACAACGGCTACCTGCGGGACGAAGCGATCATTCCCGAAAGCCGCCGCCGCTCCGCCTCGATGCGCATCCCTGCAAGCATGCTGTCGATGACGAGCCCCGTTCTCTGGAAGAGCTCCGAGCCCCGCCGGTAGTCGGCCTCGGCGTAGAAGTCGCACCGCCCCGCCTCATAGAGCTCGATGCAGGTTGCCGGGCTCCGGTCGCCGCCATGGACAGCGATGGCATGCCCGCCGTTTTTGCGCATCACGGCCATCGAGGGCACATCGGTATCACCGTCGCCGAAATAGACCATGTTGGCGAAGGGAATGGGCCGGTCGGCCTCCGGCATATGGTGGTTGATGCTCTTCGATTGATCCTCGATGCCCTTGTTGATGCGGAACAGATACTGGGTCTTGCCGGTGTCGGTGATGACCCGCTTTGGATAGGGCAGCTCATAGGCCTCGAAGAAATACTCGGAGGCGAAGACGTTGTGAAATCGGCCGTAGATCGACGTCCCCTCGATGATCTCCTTGAGACCGGAGGAGACCAGATAGTGCCGGACCTCGACCGGCAGCTCGGCCCGCAACCTGATATACTCCTCGATCGCATCGAACCACTCTTCGACGCCGGCAAACAGCTCGACTGCACGGCCCTGCT
Source organism: Hyphomicrobiaceae bacterium (assembly GCA_041397825.1). Classification (GTDB taxonomy): domain Bacteria; phylum Pseudomonadota; class Alphaproteobacteria; order Rhizobiales; family Hyphomicrobiaceae; genus JANNSX01. The sequence continues at coordinate 33,729 of JAWKVX010000005.1, read as the reverse complement.
GCACCAGCGATTCCCGATCGATGCGGACGTTTCTGGCCTTCGCCTTTTTGTACATGAGATGCATATAGGTGATGAGGCTGTCGGCCTCCTCGCGGCGCGCAACCTCGCCGACCTCCGCCCAGAACGCCTTCGGATCCTCCCCGATCTGCGGAAGGAAGGAATACTCCTGCATCGGTCTGGGCGAGAGCGTGCCATCGAAATCATAGATGAGCGCCAGGATCATCGGCGCAATCTCCGCGTCCGAGCCCCCGACGTCCGCCGCAGCCGATGTCCTCGCTCTGGCCTTCATGTCGTGCTCACTCTCCGCTGTCGACCCCGGTTGCGCTCGATCCCATGTGATCATGACACGAAGAGAGAAATCCAGGCGCTCCGCAGAGGAGAAATGCGAATCGGGATTGTGTTTCCTTCGTAACCAAGTCCTGGCATTCACGTGACATTCAGCCATCTATGAGAAGCTTATCCACAGAAACGTGTGGCTTCGGCTCGACGAGGAATACCCTCGCGCTGACGATCGCGGCAAAGTTGAGAATGGGCTGAGTAAAGTGAATGGGGTGAGTGACATGAAGTGGTCTGTGAGAGTGCTGTCCGTCATCGCTGCGATCGGCATGCTGGCTCTGCCGGTGGCCGCAAGCGCATCGGTCCTTGCGAAGGTCGACATCTCTTCCCAGCGGATGAATGTCTACGTCGATGGCGAACTGGCCTACAGCTGGGCCATTTCCTCGGCCCGGAAGGGCTATCATACGCCGCGTGGCAGCTATCGGCCGACGGTCCTCAGGCGCATGCACTACTCGCGGAAATACGACAACTCGCCAATGCCCCACTCGGTCTTCTTCCGTGGCGGCTACGCCATTCATGGGACAGGCTACGTGAAGCAGCTCGGCCGCCCGGCCAGCCACGGTTGCATCCGCCTGCATCCGAGCAACGCCGCCAAGCTGTTCTCGCTCATCAAGACCTATGGCGCCGCCAAGACGCGCATCGTCATTCAGAACTAGGCCGCTCGCTGACCAGCGACGTGACGATCACCAACAGGGCCCGTGCCTCCGGCACGGGCCCTGTCATTTTGCGACGCAATATTCAATTGCGACATCTTTTGACTGCATTTTCCTGCGCATGCGGAACAACTTGTCCCCTTTAGATTGTCATGGCTGCAAGCCTAAAGGCAACTCTCGATTGCAAATTACTCATCCTGCCCGCATGCTCCTTCCAACGACGACCCGAGGAAGGAACAATACAATGCAGTCCGCCATCATTGCCGCCGCGGTCGCGATCGCTCTCGTCACCTGGCTGCCTGACGCGGCTCGTACGGTGAAGCGGTCGATGCTCGAGATCAGTGCCGAGCTGAATGTCGCCAATGGCGGTGCTCGCACAGTCATCGCTGAGAACTGACCGCGTCACCCTTCGTGCTCTGCAACGTCGGACCGGTCGGCTTCCCCCTACCCGGACCGGTCATCCCTGCGGGAGGGGCCCATGGCTCCTCCCGCAGTGTCGTTTCAGGCCTGATGAGTAATCCGGCCATCGGCGATGGTTGTGACAGCGCTCGCCTCGGTCAGCGCCTCGGGGTCGAGCGCCTCGAGGTCATGGCTCATGACGACGATGTCCGCGAGCAACCCCCGACTCAGCCGGCCTTTCCTCGCCTCCGCGAACTCCGTGAAGGCGCCGTCGCGTGTATAGCCGGCGATGCACTGCATGAGTGTCTGGCGATGATCCGGCAAACCGGGTTTGAAGGGTTTGCGCGTCATTGCGGCCTTGAATGACAGCATCGGATCGATGGGCGCGACTGGCCAGTCGCTCGAGAAAGGCATGGCGACACTGACCTCGCGCATCGTCGACCACGGATAGGCGAAGGGAAGCTGGCGATCCCGGAGCCGCGAGATAACCGGCCAGAGCGGAAACACGACGCCCGGCGGATGCGTCGGCTGCATGGAGGCGATGACGCCGAGTTCCTTGAACCGCGGGATATCTGCCGGATCGATCACCTCGACATGCTCGATCCGGTGGCGGCTGTCGCGTTTGCCGTTCGCCGTCTGGGCTGCGGCGAAACCGTCCAGCGTGCGGCGGATCGCGGCGTCTGCGATCGCGTGCACATCGATCTGCAAGCCCAACCGGTCGGCGGCGATGGCGATCTCCTTGAACTGCTCAGCAGTGTAGTTGGGATCGCCGAAGCAACCCGGCTTGTCGGGGTACTCCTCGAGCATCATCGCGGTCCAGCTTTCGGCAACCCCGTCCATGAAGAGCTTCACGCGGCCGGAGTAGACGCGCTCCGAGGCGAACCGCCGGCGCATCTCCACAGCATCGCTTTCGAGCTTAGCTATCGGAAAGAAATTCTTCATATGGAAGGGACTCTGACAGCGGATCGTGAACTCGCCAGCGTCGTCGATCTCCTGCAACAGCTCGAGAGTGTAGAAATTGCCGTCCATATTGTGCAGCGACGTGAAACCATAGGCGGCACAGTAGTCGAGTCCCCGCTTCAGGATCGCACGATCGCTCGCCCGCTCGGCCGCGGTCGGTGCCGGATTGGGCTCGCCCGCCTCCGTAAACCCGAGAGCATCGCGGCCTCCTGTTCTCGTATGCGCCAGGACATATCGGAACGCGCCGGGCTCCCGGAGCTCTCCGGTCGCGGTTCCGTCCGGCGCCATGACGATCTCGGCACCGGCCGGCACCTCCCCGCCGTGGAGAATGCCGGCAAGCTCGAGCGCTTTCGTATTGGCCCAGACGGTGTGGTGGTCGGCCCCCATCATGGCGAAGGGCCGATCGGGAAGCACCCTGTCGAGATCCTGGCGGGTCACATAGACCCCGTCACCGATGACGTTGTAGGAAACGGAGTTGGCATAGACGAGCTTGTCGGCAGCCCGCTTGGCGGCGAACCCGCGGACAGCGGCCGTCAGGTTGTCGAGGCCATGCACGGGCGCCAGGTCCAGGTTCTCGAGCTCGGCGGCCCCCATGAAGATGTGCACATGGCTCTCGATAAGCCCGGGCATGACGGTCTTGCCCGCAGCATCGACCACTTTCGTGGCTGGGCTCTTCAGCCCCTCGATCTCGGCTTTCGGACCGACGGCGACGATCTCGTTGCCTGAAACGGCAACCGCTTCGGCCCTGGGATTGTCGTCGTCCATGGTGATCACGCGACCGTTGGTGACGATCAGGTCGATGGTGCCGGGCATGGCCTCTCCTGCTTTCTCGGATTTCAGGTCGCCGAAACCATAGACAATGTGTGCACGGCAGCGAAGTCCATCGTCACGGCCGGCTCGGTATGGCCGGTTTGCGCGGAGGGCCTTGCCTGCCGGAGCCATCGGGCCGATCTTGCGATGCTCTTGACCGGGGACCCATCATGCAGACCCATTTCGCGCACTTTTCCCGCCTCGTGCACGAGGAGCGCATTGCCCGGGCCCGGGCGGCCATGGCTGAGGCGCGCCACGAGGCACTGATCGTCATCGCACTCGAACACCTCTACTATTTCGGTGGCTATGACAGCTGGGTCGGGGCCAACTGTCCACAGGCCATGATCCTCACTCGCGGCAACGATGCGCCGACCCTGCTCGTCCGCGATGTCGACCTTACACTCGCCCGCGAGACCACCTTCCTGTCCGACATCCGGACCTATCGTCTCAATGCCGACGACTTCCCCGACATGGTTCGCGAGATCCTCGCCGAGAAGGGCGTGCGGAGCGGCTCGGTCGGCATCGAGCAGGCAACCTATGCGCTGCCGATGCTGCTCGGTGATGTGCTGCGACAGTCTCTCCACCCCATGACGCTCGCCGACTCGACCGAGCTGCTCGGGCGCCTCCGGATCCTCAAGTCGCCCGCCGAGCTCGACTTGATGGAGCAGGCGGCCCGGTATGCCGAGATCGGCCTCGAGGCCTGCCGGCGCTTCGCCCGTCCGGGGATTACCGAGATCGCGCTCTCTGCCGAGATCGAGGCGGCCATGCGGCGCGCGGGCAGCGACTACTGGTCCATCCCCATCGAACTCACATCGGGCTTCCGTACGCCGGGTGGTCACGGCACGGCCAGGGAGAAGGTGCTGGAACCGGGCGACCTCGTCCATGTCGAGTTCGCGGGCGTCAGCCATCGCTACCATGCAACCGCAATTCAGACGCTTGCCATAGGGCCACCGAGCCGGCGCGCGCGCGACGTCTATGCGCTCGGTATCGAGAGCCTGAAGGCGGGGATCTCGGCAATCCGCATCGGCGCACCCGTCGACGCCGTCGAGGAGGCCTCTCTCGCACCGCTCCGCCGCGAGGGCCTCGCGCACACGGCCATGATGCGCTTCGGCTACGGCATCGGCATCGCCTATCCGCCGATCTGGCTCGAGCCACTGACGATCGCCCGCGGATTCTCCACCCGCCTCGAGCCTGGCATGACCTTCGTGCTCCACTCCTGCATCGAGCTCCCCGACGAAGGGCTCGGCGTCATACAGGGGGGGACCTATGTGCTCGAGCCGACGGGTATGCGCATGCTCGCGGGTGCCGGCGATGTCGATCTGCTGATCGCCGGCGGATGACCGTCCATGTCTCGTGCGCGTGGACTAGGGGCTCGAGCCTTCGATGGGAAACAACTGCTGGTCGCCACATAGACACTTGAACTCCGTCGAGGCGATCGCTTCGCTCGCCCCCGTGTCCGGGATGTGCACGACATTGCAGGTGGCTTCCTGATCGGAGCCGGTTGCGAGCAGGTTGAAACCGGGACGGTAGCCGCCGCGCTTCTGGCCCGGATCGCCGACACAAAGGAAGTAGGGCGCCTTGCTGGAGTCATCGCGCACCCCGACGATCACCGGCATCAACCCGCGTGCAGCACACGCCTGCAGACAGCCGCGGCCGTTCTTCGTGTCTTGTGGCGTGATCCACCGGACGGTCTGGGCGGAAGCCGCCGTGGCGGCGAAGAGAACGACGGCGGCAAGTGCACTACGCAAGACGATCGGCATCGGTACGCATCCCATGTTGACTCTCTTCGACAACCCTAGACCAATCAGGGTGCCCATGTAATCCGCCTCCTCACGACAAAATTAATGCTAGACGAAGTGAAGTGGCGACATAAGGGCAGTTCTGAGCGCGCAGGCGCAAAAGGCTCTTCCCACGTCACAAAATTGTGCTATTCGGTCCGAGAGGTGGCTGTCGCATCGTTAACCAATGAAGTCGGTGCCGTTTGGAGTTCTATTGATGCACCGAAAGCCCGCAAGTCTGAAATACTGTATCATCGGTGCCGGCGCCTCGGGGCTCGCCGCCGCGAAGAATTTTCGGCAGCGGGGCATTCCGTTCGAGGTGCTCGAGAAAACCGGCGACATCGGCGGGCTCTGGAACATCGGCACGCCGTCCGGCGTCGTCTACGAGACTACGCACCTGGTATCGTCGGCTCGCTCCACGGGATTCGAGGACTTCCCGCTGCCCGATCACCGCGACGGCCAGCCGACCTACCCCTCACACGAGAGCGTGCTCGCCTACTTTCGCGCCTACGCGGACACATTCGATCTCACCAGCCATATCGTGTTCAATGCGGAGGTGACACGCGCCGAGCCTCAAGGTGACGGCACCTGGCACGTCCAGATCAGAGGCGAGGTGAAGCCGCGCCACTATCAGGGCATCGTCGTCGCCAACGGCCATCTGTCGGAGCCGCGCCTCCCCGCCATCCCCGGCGACTTCGTGGGAACATACATCCACTCGCGCGCCTACAAGAGCCCACGCCAGCTCCGCGACAAGCGGGTCGTCGTGATCGGCGGCGGCAACTCTGCCTGTGACATCGTCTCGGACGCCGCCCATAACGGCGCAGCGGTCGACCTCTGCCTCCGTCGCGGCTACTGGTTCGTGCCGAAATTCTTCATCGGCTTCCCGACCTATGACATCGTTCAATTCCTGGAGATGGTGCCGATTCCACGCGCGATCCGACGGCACCTCTACGGCCTTGCGCATCTGATCCATGTCGGACCGAACTACCGGTACGGGTTGCCTGCGCCCGACTATCCGATCGACGCAGCCCATCCGACCATGAGCGACGAAATCCCACGCCTCGTCTCGCACGGCCGCGTGAAGGTCCGTCCGGCGATCCGCAACTTCTCCGGCAATCGGGTCGTCTTCGAGGACGGTTCGAGTGTCGAGGCCGACATCGTCATCGCGGCGACCGGCTATCAGGCCAGCATGCCCTTCCTCGATCACGCGATGGTCTTCGGCGCGGATGGACGAGCGCGCTTCTACGAGAACGTGTTCCATCAGGAGCACGCGAACCTTTTCGCGGCCGGTCTCATCCAGGCGAACGGCAGCATCTGGCGGCTCGCCGACTACCAGTCGCAGCTGATTGCAAGCTATATCGTGGCCAAGCAGACGGATCCCCAGTCAGCGGCCTCGATCGACAGGGAACGGCGCGACCATGCGCTGCCAGTTGGTCATTTCGTTCGCTCCGAGCGACACAATCTCGAAGCGAACTACTTCGACTACCGCCGCAAGCTGCGCCGGCTCAACCGCCGCTTCGGCGCCTTGTCCTCGGCGAGCTGGCCGGAGCCCGATCGCAGTCCCGCGGAGCCGTTGAATCCGGCGGGTGCCGAGACGCCCCGGCAGGCGGCCGAATAGCCGCGTGGTCGCGACGACCGCTCCCGTGGTCCGAGAGCAGCCTATGGCCTCGACGACGACGGCCGCTTCGTCCGCGCCCCGTTGTCACAAAATCGAAGCCAGCGCCCGAGCCTAGACCTCAGCAGGAACGATCGGCACGATTGATGCGGCCTCAGAGCTTGACCTTGTAGGACTTCGCCACCTGCTCGCCGTCGAAGAACTCGATGACGAGATTGAGCGATTTCGTCTTTTTCGGCAGCTCCTTCAACGGCATGAAGCTATCGGGCATCGTGAACGGATTGGCCGGATCGCACGGCGGCATCTCGAAAATGGTATCGGGCGCGGCGCCGTCCAGGCCGTAGCGCACCGACTTGATGGCGCATCGATAGCTCACCAGATGCGAGAAATAGACCAGCAAGCCGTTATATTCACGAAACGAGACCCATGCGCTCGACGTGTCCTTGAGGATCGACTTCTGTCCCGCCTTGAGTTCGCGGTCGGGATCGAAAGCGATCGGAAAGACGCCTGCCTCCTCACCGCGTTTGTCGCGCCAGGTGACGTAGAGCATGGTCGCGGCTTGATCGCCGTCGAGCTCGAAGTGGGTCTTCGGCATGCGCTGGCCGGTTCTCTGGTCGAGGACGTCGAGCGTGCCGTTGTCCGTGAACGCGCCACTCTCGCCGATGCGATAGCCGAATTGCACCGCCGCCTCCGGCAGCGAGACGCTGACAATCCAACTCGTGCCCGAGCGCGTGAAGCTGGCAATGGGCTGCGGCTTTCCGGCGACATCCGGCACCTCGGGAACCGGCAGGAGCGCAACCTCGGACTGCCCCTCCGTGAACGTACCCGCGCTTCCGCCCGCGACCTCGCCATCGTTGAGGACGACGTTGCCGATGATCTGATCGTAATAGGCCGGCGCCTGCTCGTGACCGACCTTGGCGGCGAGTGCCCGCACTTTGACCTGGGTCTGCTTGGCGATCTCGACGATGGTCTTGCCTGGAGCCTTGAGCTCGTCCAACAAAGTACGTGTGAACACGGAGTTCGGGTTGGCATCGCTGTCGCTCAACCGGTCGAGCGCAGCCTGGTTGAGGCCCGCCGAAAACAGCACGAAGACGCCTTCTGACGGCGACATGCGCGCAAGGCCGCGCGTGCCGGCGAGCGAGCGCTTGCCTGAGGAAGCGAATGGATTGTCGCGACAGGCATCGAGCACGAGGATCGCGGTCGAGGCACCCGCCTGCCGCAGACGATCGGCCAGATCGTCGGCAACAAAAGCCTCGTCCTGGACGATCGCCTCCTCCCCCGGCTCCGGTGCCGGGATGTCGACAGGCAGCAGATAGTTGCGACCCTCGATCGCGAAACCATGGCCGGCGTAGTAGAAGAGCGCGACGTCACCCGGGTTGATGCGTTTCTCGAGCTCGAGCACTGCCCGGCTGATGGCGCGACGGCCGAGATCCTCAGCCTCCACGACATCGAACCCGAGGCCCTTCAGCGCCTCCGCCATGGCGCGCGCATCGTTGCGCGCCTTCTGCAGCGAGGCCACGTTCTCATAGGTGTCGTTGCCGATGACCAGCGCGACGCGACGAACCTCGGCACGGGCCTCGATGGCCGTTGCCCATGGAGATACCAGACACAAGACCAAGATGGTCGCCAAGCGACAGAGCATCGTCCCCCTCCGGTTCGTTCGAGACCGCATGCAACACCGGATTGCAGGCCGAGGGAAGGCGGATTCTCGGAGCGGCACCTCCGGCGACGGTGACAGGCGGTGCGAGGGCCGGTGAAGCGTGCTAGGAACGCCTGTCTACCCTGCCAAGGTCGTGAGATGATGCCGAAATTCACCGATGCCGAACTGTTCACGCCACCGTTGACCTTCATGGGAGCGCCCGCCGGACGGCCGGGTGCGGGCGCCCGGGCCGCAATCCTGGGACTGCCCTTCGACTGCGGCGTGCATCCGCTCCGGGTCGGTGCCCGGGGTGGACCCGATGCCGTGCGGCAGGCCTCGCAGCTGAAGCGCCGGTTCAATCCGACACATGCCGATTTCGATGCCCTCTCGGCGCTCGGCGCCGTCGACTGCGGCAATGTCCGGCTGACACCCGGACGCATCGACGATGCCTTTCTCCGCATCGAGGCCGCCGTGACGCGCATCACCGAGACCGGGGCGATTCCCGTCACGATCGGCGGCGACGGCTCCATCAGCGTCCCCGTGGCCCGAGCCATGGCCAAACGTCACCCGGGCATGGTCGCCCTGCACATCGACGCCCACACCGACGCCTATGATGTCGATCCGGCCGACCGGTTCAACGCCTCGACCCAGTTCACGCATATCGCCGAGGAAGGCTTGGTCGATGCGGCGCGGTCCTGGCATGTCGGCATCCGCGGCACGACCTATTTTCACGGTGTCATCCCGAAAGCCCAACAACTCGGCTATACCGTCGTTTCGATGGACGACCTGATGCGCAGCGGCTTTGCGCAGCGCATCGAGGAGTTCCGTCAGGCCGCCCGAGGGCGGCCGGTCTATCTCTGCTTCGACATGGACGTCTTCGATCCGTCCGTCGCGCCGGGGGTTGCGACACCGACCTGGGGCGGATTGACGGCCCGCGAAGGACTCGATCTTCTCCGGTGCCTCACCGATCTCGACATCATTGCCGTCGACGTCAACACGGTCAGCCCCCCGCAAGACACCGGCGGCATGGCGGCGAGCCTTTGCGTCGACGTCATCTACGAATGCCTCGTTCTCCTCTGCCGGCAGTTGAAGCTCGTGCCTGCCGGTGCGTGAGCCGGTACATCCAATCCCTCCGAGCAGGACCACTCACTCATGGCCGCACCGACAAAGAAGCCAAACATCCTTCTGGTCATGCTGGATCAGCTGGCACCACAGTCGCTCGCTGACTACGGCCACAAGCTCGTCCAGACACCGAACATCTCGGCCATTGCCGACAAGGGAGTCGTCTTCGACAACTTCTATTGCAATTCGGCACTCTGCGGCCCGTCACGCTTCTCCTTCATGACGGGACAGCCCAATCACCGGATCGGCGCATACGATAACGCCTCCGAGTTTCCGGCCGGCATTCCGACGTTTGCCCACTATCTGAGGCTCGCCGGCTACCGCACCTGCCTCTCCGGCAAGATGCACTTCGTCGGCGCCGACCAGCTGCACGGCTTCGAGGATCGCGTCACGACCGACATGTATCCCGGCGACTTCGGCTGGACGCCGACTTGGGAGGACCCCGACCGCATCCATTGGTGGTTCCACAACATGCTGTCGGTGACGGAGGCAGGAGCCTACGACCGCACGCTGGAGATCGACTACGACGAGGAGGTCGCCTGGCACGCCTCGCGCTGGCTCTGGGATCATGCCAGGAGCACCGACGAACGCCCCTTCATGATGTGCCTCTCGCTGATGCATCCGCATGACCCCTATATGGCGCCAAAGCATCACTGGGACCGCTACCGCACCGACGACATCGACATGCCGAACGTGCCGAGCATTCCCTTGAAGCAGCGCGACCCCTTCTCGCAGCGCATGTGGCAGCTCTACGATCGCGACGAGTACGAGGTAACCGACGCGCACATCCGCGCGGCCCGCCACGCCTACTACGCGATGATCACCTACGCCGACGAGTTGATCGGCCAGGTCATGGCCCCGCTGCAGAAAACCGGGCTCCTCGACAACACGGTCGTGATGGTGACCGCCGATCACGGCGACATGCTGGGCGAGCGAGGCTTGTGGTTCAAGATGGTCTACTTTGAACGGTCGATCCGCGTGCCGCTCATCATGAGCTGGCCCGGACATCTGAAACCAAATCGGGTCACCGGGAATGCCTCGCTCGTCGATATCCTGCCGACCCTCGTCGACATCGCGACCGACGGCAGGCCGTTCAAGCCTGCGGCGCCGGTTGCCGGTCAGAGCCTCATGGCCCTGGCCCGCGGCGATGCCAAGGGCTGGTCAGACACGGTCTACGGCGAGTACATGGCCGAGGGAACGTTCGAGCCCGTTTTCATGATCAAGCGCGGAAATCTCAAATTCGTCACCGCTGAGGGTGACCCGCCGCAACTCTACGACACCGCACGTGACCCGAATGAGCTCGAGAACCTCGCACCGTCGGACAAGCGCACCGAGGCTTTCGCCAAAGAGGCTGCGGATCGCTGGGATAGCCATGCCATTCGCGCCGACGTCATTCGCACACAGAAGGCCCGCCTGCTCGTGCAAGACGCTCTCGTGACCGGCCGCATCCACCCTTGGGATTACGAGCCGAAGATCGACGCCTCCAAGATCTACAACCGCAACTATGGTGGCGAGCTCTACGACACCGATCGGCGTGCCCGAGTACCGCTCCGCGATGAGCCGCCGAAACGCAAGACCCGGCGCAACTGGAGTCGCGACATCAAGTAGAGCCGGTCGTGTCAGTCACCGGATCTAGTTCTGTTTGAGAAGCCGCTCGATGTAGTCGAGCTCCTTCTCGGGCCGGCTGGCCTCGCCGAGCCGCCGGCGAAGCTCTTGCAAGAGCTCGCGCGCGCGCTGCATGTCGATGTCGCGGGGCACCTTGACGCTGCGGCCGTCGCCGACCTCGTCGCTTAGAGGCCTGTTCAGGGGATCCCGTTCCTCGTCGCCGCCCGTCCGGCTCGAGAACGACTGGCCATTGCGTCCGGACAGCATCTGCTCAGTCATGGCTTGGGCTCCCCGCCGCAGATTATCGAGCGCCTCGGCCTGCCGGCGGGTCGCATCGTCGAGATCGCCGTTGCGGAGCGCCTCCTCGGCGCCCTCCATCGAGTTGCGGGCATCGCCGAGCGCGCGATTGCCAGCATCGCCCATGCCGCGAAGCTGGTCCATGAGCCGCCCAAGCTCCTGACGCAATTGCGACTGCCTGTCCTCGAGCCCCTGACCGCCCTGGCCAAGTTGGCCCTGCTGGTTGCCCTCCTGGCCTTCTCCGGATTGGCTGCCTGATTGGTTACCGCGCTGTGCGCCGAAGGTGTCGTCCATCAGGCGGCGCTGCTTGGTGATGAGGCCGCCGAACTGCTCCATCATCTGCATCATCTGCTGGCCCGAGCCCTGCCCCTGGGCCATCTTGCCGGCCTGCAGCCGATCGAGCATGTCACGGAGCTCGGAAAGCATCTGCTGGGCCGCATCCTTGGCGCCCGACTTCGCCATCTCCTCGATCTTCTTCAGCATCTCCTCGAGATCCTGCTGCGACATGAACTGCTGGGGTGCCTGCTGGCCGGCATCGGGAGGCTGTCGTCCGGCCTGCTGCACGAGCTCTTGCAGATACTTGTTCAGGGCTTCGCGCAGCTCCTGCATGAGGCGTGCGATCTCCTCCTCCGAGGCGCCTTCCTCGAGCGCCTTCGACAGCCGGTCCTGGGCATCCTTCAGCGCCCGCTCTGCATCCGACATGTCGCCGTCCTCGATCCGTAGTGCGATCTCCCAGAGCTGATCGATGACACTCTGGAAACTGTCCACGGAGGGCGGGTTGCCCAATCGGCGATAGGCGGTGCGCAGACCGAGATAGACGGTAAGATCGGGTATAAATTGCTCGGGCGCGATCGTCAGCGCATCGAGCGCCCGGGCAACGTCCTGGTAGCTGCCCGGCGAGAGGGCCAGCTTGCGGCGCTGCTCGACGACGGCGGCAGCCAGGGGATCGCGGAACTTGCGCGCGGGCATCGTGATGATCTGTGGGATGGTCGACCCGACCTGACCAGCCTGATCCTTCGCCGACAGCGTCAACTCGACTTTGAGACCGGCCCAGGGATGCGACTGCAGCTCCGCCTGGGTCTTGCCCTCGACCGAGGTCCGGCTGCCCTTGGCGGAGCGTGGCAGCTTCAGGGAGACGACGGGGGCATCACCGAAGGCACCGATGATCGTGCCGTCGGACAGCTTCAGCGGCATGCTCTTGACCTTGTCCGAAAGCGCCACCGTCGCGTCGGCGGATAGCACGCCATAGTCATCCGTCACCTTGTAGGCCAGTTGCATGGCGCCACGAAACGAGGTTCCGACCGGTTTCGTCAGGGCAATCTCGGGCGGCCTATCGTCCAGAACGGTGATCTGCCAGGTGAAGAGGTCGTTGCGCCCGTCCTTCACTCTGAGGGTGCGGGTCGACGTCAGCACATCGCGGAACTCGGCGATGCTGGCCGAGGCCGAGGTTGCGCTCGCTGCGGCGAGGTCGATGCTCGTGTCGGGCGTGTCGCCGACCGCGACATGGATGCGGTCATGACCTTGTCCGGCCGCGCGAATGACCAGCACACTGCCTTCCGGCACCTCGAACGCACGGGCCGCATGTTGATCCTCGGTCACCGGCTTCGAGCCGTCCGCAAGCAGGATCGGCTGGCGTCCCGAATAGGCCGGCGGTGACAACCAGGCGTCGATACGGACCGGCTGACCGGTGGTTCCCGGGCCTAGTCTCAGGGCCTGCCTGAAACGATCGGCGAGGCTGTCACCCGCCATCACGGCTCCGGCCCCGATCAACAACACGAGGAGCGCGCGAAGGGCCCAAGGATCGTGCCGCTCGACCCGAGGCGACGGCCATTTGACTCGTAGACTCTCGAGCAGCCGCCCCATCCGTCGCCGATGCGCGTCGAACAGCTTGTGGGCGAGACTACCGGCCTCTCCTCCGGTCAGCGTGTCCTCGTAGGCGGAGGCCGGCCTATGCGGGATGCCTGAGGTGACCTCAAGGCGATGAATCGCTTCGTCACGACTCGGCCAGCGCACACGCGCCACCACGACCAGTGACGCGAGGGCGGCCAGCCCGAAGCCGGCTTGCACGATGTTCTGCCAAAGCGCCGGCAAGAGCTGCCAAACGCCTAGGACGGTCATCAGCAGGAAGAGCCCAGCCAGCCCCAGCAGCAACCAGAGCCGTGGCCAGACGCGCTCGAGCACCAGGGCGAGCCGGCTGTAGCCGACACGCTGCTCAAACCGCCGCTGCGCGAGGCGTGCGCCTACGGGATCGACCGCGGAGGCCGGTTGCCGCCGGGCCCAGGGATCTGGTCTAGCTTTCATTCAGCTACCTTATCACGGCAGGGCCACGAGAGCATCGGCCGCTCGTGAAGTTGTGATCGACCAGCCTGATCGACAATCTGGGCGCTGGCAGGGCATGGCTGCCCGCCTGTCGCCGGTCAGTCCCGTCCTCGATCCCGTCTCGGAGCCGGTCGCCGCGAGGCGCGGCCCGGTCCCGAGCCAGCTCGAGATGACTTGGCCACCGTCGGCTGCTGCTGCCAATCCGCCAGCCGGTCGAGGCCGATCAGGGCCTCATAGGTCTGGCGCGGCCGAACGACCGAGAAACGAGCGCCGGACACCAGCACCTCCGGGACCAAGCGGCGCGTGTTGTAGGTGCCGGCCTGGACCGCACCATAGGCCCCCGCCGTCATAAGGGCGATCAGATCGCCCGCGGCGAGCCGAGGCATCGGCCGCTGCAAGGCCAGGTAGTCCCCGGTCTCGCAGACTGGGCCGACGACATCGGTCAGGATCTCGGCGCCGGCCCGTCTGGGCTTCCGCACCGGCCAGATGTCGTGGTGCGCATCGTAGAGAGTCGGCCGGATCAGATCGTTCATGGCCGCGTCGACGATGGCGAAGGTGCGCTCGCTGCCCGTCTTCACGTAGATCACACGGCCGACCAGAATGCCGGCATTGCCGACGATCATGCGGCCCGGCTCGAAGTAGAGCTTCACCCCGAGATCGCCGACCGCCGCTCGCGCCGTGCGCGCATATTCGTCGGGATGCGGCGGCACGTCGTTGCCACCCCGGTAAGGCACCCCGAGACCACCGCCGAGGTCGACGTGGTCGATGGTGTGGCCGGCCGCCCGGAGCGTGCCCACCAGCTCCCGCATCAGGGCAAAGGCCCGGCGGAACGGCTCGAGCTCGGTGATCTGGCTACCGATATGCATATGGACGCCGGCGACGCGAAGCCCCGATAGCCGTGCAGCCTTGGCGTAGAGGCGCCCGGCATCGGCGAACGGCACGCCAAACTTCGTCTCGGCCTTGCCGGTGGCGATCTTCCGGTGCGTCCTCGGATCGACGTCCGGGTTGACTCGAAGCGCGATCTCGGCGGTTGCCCGCAACGCCGAGGCGACCTCGCTCAGCAGCTCGAGCTCCGGCTCGGATTCGACATTGAAGAGGCGAACGCCGGCCCGCAACGCAAACGCCATCTCCTCGCGCGTCTTGCCAACGCCGGCGAAGACGATCTTCTCAGGCGCGACGCCGGCCGCGAGCGCCCGCCTGATCTCGCCTTCCGACACCACGTCCATGCCGGCGCCGAGGTCGGCCAGTGTCCTGATGACCGCCTGATTGGAGTTGGCCTTGATCGCATAGCAGATGGCATGATCGAGACCTCGGAAAGACTCCGCCAGCACCTGATAGTGGCGGACGATGGTCGACGCCGAATAGCAATAGAAGGGCGTGCCGATCTCGGCTGCAAGCTCTGTGAGGTCGACGTCCTCGGCGTAGAGGAGGCCCTTCTTGTAGGTGAAGTGGTGCATGGAGCGCGGCCTGCGGCGAGATCAAATCCGCCCGTCATGTGACAGGCTTGGCGGCCCCTGGCAATGGCAGCGGAGCAAAGCGGCTAATCGGTGGTTGCTCGGGGGCAGGTGCCGAAGGGCTGTGGGTCAATTTGCACGGACGATCGGCGGTCGGCCCGCACGAGGCTCCGACCGGCTACAGAATCCCGTCCAGGACAAAGTCCTTGTGCGACGTCCCCTGGCCTGGCTCGACGGCGCCGGAGGACTCGTCGGATGCGCCCGGCGGCGGCTCGAGGGGCCCGCGCACGCCACAGGCCGAGAGCGCGATGGCAACGGCCACGAGGAGCATCAGGATACCGATGGGCCGAGCCATAGCCATGAGGGACGTGCTCCGGGTTCGATGCGCAGCCCGCGCATCTGGCGAGACAATGACGGCGCCAGAAAGGCCGCTCGCCTCTTTAGCCAGCCGACGGCCCGCCTGCCAACCGCTCGAGCCAGAGGCGGGCCGCTTTTTCGACGTTCTGTGGCGCGGTTCCCCCATAAACGGTGCGACTGGCGACCGAAGCCTCCACGGTCAGGCGCTTCCGGGCGGCATCGGTGATCCTGGGCTCGATGGCCTGAAGCTCCACCAGGGGGAGATCGTCGAGCCCCACCCCCAATGCCTCCGCCCGGGCCACCACCCGGCCGGTGACATGGTGAGCCTCGCGGAACGGCATGCCGAGCGCCTGCACGAGCCAGTCCGCCAGGTCGGTGGCCGTCGAATAGCCGCGCCCGGCGGCGGCGCCCATCACCGCCGCGTCCGGCTCCAGGTCCTCGATCATGCCCGCCATCGCCGCCACAACCAGCACGAAGGCGTCGAGGGCATCGAAGGTCACCTCCTTGTCCTCCTGCATGTCCTTCGAGTAGGTGAGCGGCAGCCCCTTCATCACCAGCATCAGGCTCTGGAAGGCCCCGGCAATGCGGCCGACCTTGGCGCGCGCCAGCTCGGCGGCATCCGGATTGCGCTTCTGCGGCATGATGGAGGAGCCGGTCGTGAAGCGGTCGGAGAGTCTGGCGAACCGGAACTCGGCCGACACCCAGAGCACAATCTCCTCGGCGAGGCGCGACAGATGCATGGCCGCGATGGCGGCGGCAGCGAGCGTCTCGAGCGCGAAGTCGCGGTCGGCGACGGCATCGAGCGAGTTCGCCGTCGGACGGTCGAAGCCCAGCTCCGCCGCCGTCATCTGGCGATCGATCCCATAGGACGTCCCGGCGAGCGCACCGGCGCCAAGCGGACATTCGTTAAGACGCCGGCGCGCATCGGCGAAGCGGCCGCGATCACGGCCAAGCATCTCGACATAGGCGAGGAGATGATGGCCGAAGGTGACGGGCTGCGCGGTCTGCAGATGCGTGTAGCCCGGCATCAATGTCGCGGCATGGCTGAGGGCTTTCGTGGCCATCGCCTGTTGCAAATGGGCGAGCCCCGTATCGATCGCGTCGATCTCATCGCGAATATAGAGCCGGAAGTCGGTCGCCACCTGATCGTTCCGCGACCGGGCGGTGTGCAGCCGTCCGGCCGGTTCGCCGATCAATGTCTTGAGCCTCGCCTCGACGTTCATGTGGACGTCCTCCAGCGCCGCCGACCACTGAAAGGCGCCCGAGGCGATCTCTGACAGGATCGTGTCTAGACCCGCGCCGATCTTCTGGGCATCGTCCTCCGAGATGATGCCTTGCCGGGCGAGCATCCGGGCATGCGCCTTCGAGCCGCGGATGTCCTGCGGAGCGAGTCGCTTGTCGAAGCCGACGGAGGCATTGATCTCGGCCATGATGGCGGCGGGGCCGGCAGCAAACCGGCCGCCCCACATGCTGTTGGAGGCGCCACTGCCGGTGGGGAGCATCGACCGGCCGGCATCCTTTGGAGTATGTGAGGCCATGAGCACGGATCCATCTGACAAGGTCGCCCCACGCACAATCGTCATAGTCGTGGCAGCGCTGCTGGCGGCAATCGCCGGTTTCGGCGCGGTATACGTGAGCCTCGCCCCCCCTGTCCATGACGAGCCGCCGCAAGCGGTTAGCACGGCGCCCTCCGCCCCGACCGGAACGCAAGCGACACCGTCCGGAGGCGGCCTCAAAGCCTATGCCAAAGGCAAGATGGTGACCTTCGTCGCGAAGCCTGCCCCTGAGGCCGTTCCGGAGATCACATTCCAGGATTCGACGGGCAAGACGCGGAGCCTCGCCGAGTGGCGCGGCAAGGTGGTGCTCCTCAACATCTGGGCGACTTGGTGCGCGCCTTGCCGCCGCGAGATGCCCGCGCTCGACGCGCTCAAAAGGACCAAAGGGGGGCCCGAGTTCGACGTCGTCGCGCTGTCGACCGATCGGGATGGCATTGCCAAGGCCAAGGCCTTTCTGGACGAGATCAAGGTCGATGCGCTCGAGCCGCTCGTCGATCCGACCTCGAGGAGCGCATCCGCCCTCAAGGTTATCGGCATGCCGACGACCCTCCTCCTCGACCGCGAGGGTCGCGAGCTCGGCCGGCTGGTGGGTCCGGCGGAATGGGATTCGGACGATGCCCAGCGGCTCGTCGAGGCGGCCATCAAGGGCGCACCCTGACGAATCGGCCGGGCGTCGGGTGGCTCGTCAGAAACCCCCGCCAAATCGGCTTTCCTGAGTTGTAATGTCGCGGAAATGCCCGAAAACAGCGGGTTTCCGGTCAGATTTCGTGGCCGACCCGCCACTTATCCCCTGTTTTCGGGGTTTTCCAGCGATTGCCCGTTTTATCCCCGCGCGAAATCACCTATTGGCGACCAACGGGCCGGGCGACGGTCCGAAGCTCTCACTCACCCAGAAAGAACGGGACATCCCATGAAGAAGAGAACAAAGGTCGTAGCGGCGAAAGCGGCGAGCAAATCGGCGAAGTCCGGCAAGGTCGAGACGGTGACGCTGAAGCATCTGGCTGCGGCGCTGGCGGAGGCCCACGAGGTTCCCAAGAAGCAGGCCACGGAGATGCTGACGGACATGGTCACCATGATCGGCAAGCATCTGAAGAAGGGCCAGCGGATTCGCATGCCGGGCCTCGGCATCATGCAGGTCCGCCATCGTCCGGCGCGCATGGGCCGCAATCCGGCAACCGGCGAGGCGATCAAGATCAAGGCTTCGAAGAAGGTGGCCTTCCGCGTCGCCAAAGAGCTGAAGGAGTCGATCTGATCGGATCGGCGCTTCGCCGCGTGGGCGGGGTGCCGGCCATCACGTGACTTCGAAATGCCTGCAGGCGCCGGGGCGAAAGCTCCGGCGTTTGTGTTTTTCGATTGTCAAAGAGAATGCTCCGCCGTCGTCCGGCGCGCCATCGCAGCCGGGTCTGGGCCGATGAGGGGCGCGGAGCGGTTCGAGTGCCGCGAGTCAAGTTTTCAATGGGCGGCTTCTGACTACCCCGCGACGGCGTTTTCGAACATTGGCTTGATCACCTCAAAAGCCGAGCTGCTTCCGGGAGGAGCGTCTCACCTTATCCGGACCAAGGTTCTCCCTCTTGCAGCCGGATGCGAATCCGATCCCGGCAGACGCCGTGTCCTCCCGCGCTTCGTCCGACGCCTCTCTAGAAGCGCCCCTCGCCGGGTGACGGTTTGAATATGCAGGCACGTCAACCCGCGGGGATAAGATTTCCGCGATCTTCCGCAGGATGGTGAATGACGAGAGGCCGTTCGCAGAGGGAGCGGGAACTCGACTGCATTGGACGCTGGCGCACAGCAACCTTCAGCTGCCCAGCCCGCATCAACTCAGTCGACAGATACGACGGCGACGAGGTCATGCCTGCTAGATGCGACGGCCGCAGTCAGGCGTCACACAGGCCGGCATGTGCAATCCGCCGATTCCGCGCATGGACGAATTCGATACTGCAACGACGATAGTCCTCGTACTCTTTGTTGTTTGTTGGAACCGATGGTGTCGTGAAGTTGTCGAATAACATAAAGAAGTTTACCGACGAATAGTCGTCGCTGACCAAGTCCTTGAGCAGGAAGAAGTCGACATACCCTCTGAAGTCCTTGAACAGAGAGAAGAAGGTCGCATAGCGCGATAGCGTCTCCCCGAGCGGACTGGGCGATCCGATGTAGTGTCGGCGGATACACTCGAGCGTCAGATCAAACCTGTCAGCAACTTGTCGAGTGAGGCCACGCATGACGTTGATAGTGTTCTTGCCGTCCACGCGGTTGGCAGGGAAGATCATCATCCCGCCGATCGTGTAGCCAATGGCACGAAAGGCTTCGTTTTCAGCTTCGGGGTAGGCGCTGACGATGTGCTTGAGCTTTTTCCAACGCGTGTAAGTGGGGACAATCGAGTCACTTGAGAGGGAGAAATTACCAAGCGTGGACCTGTGATAGAGATAGGCGCCAGGCTCTACATCACTAAGTGTGAAGAGCGTTCGGCACGGGAGCGGCTTGCTCCAGAGGTGCCGATGGTAGCGCCTAAGCGTCGGGCTATACCTGTCAGGGTCTTTGCGACAGGCGTCTCTGCGGAAGTCATACGTCACATCAATGCCCGGCATGTTGAGCCTCATGGTCAAGGAGTAGGACTTGAACGTCCATCGGGCGTATGCAGAAGTTATCCCACTTTTGATTTCGGCATAGCGATGCCCGGCCCAGAACAAAACGGTTGCTGCTGTCGTCTGTTGATCCTTCAATGGCTCCTTCGTTTGATATTTCTTCGTCGACCATTCGGTGCCGGAGGCACGTCCTCGACACGACGCCGAGGCCGACCGCCACTCGCGTCGTGCGAGTGTTCAAGGAGCAAGGTCTGTTACGAGAACTCAGGCCGGCGAGCGGTAGGCGACCTGCAATTTTGGCTTTCAGCGACCTACTGAACATCGCTGAGGGACGAACCGCGTCTTGAGGATCACCGCTTAACATCAAGGAGCGTTGCAGATCACTTTCGGGGCCAAAGTGATCAACAAACGCTGCCCTAGCCAATGGTCTAGGCGATTATCAACAATCGTTAACCAAACCTACCTTGTCGGCACCGGGATCTCGTCGCGGTAATCGTAGAAGCCGCGCTTGGTCTTGCGGCCGAGCCAGCCGGCCTCGACGTATTTCACGAGCAGCGGGCAGGGGCGATATTTGGAATCCGCCAGCCCCTCGTAGAGCACCTGCATCACTGAGAGGCAGGTATCGAGGCCGATGAAGTCGGCGAGCTCGAGCGGGCCCATGGGATGATGGGCGCCGAGCCGCATCGCCTTGTCGATGGCCTCGACGCCGCCGACACCCTCGTAGAGTGTGTACACCGCCTCGTTGATCATCGGCAGCAGGATGCGGTTGACGATGAAGGCCGGAAAATCCTCCGAGACCGCGATCGTCTTGCCGAGACTCTCGACGAAACCGCGCGAGGTGTTGAAGGTCTCGTCCTCGGTGGCGATGCCGCGGATCAGCTCGACCAGCTCCATCACCGGCACCGGGTTCATGAAGTGCATGCCGATGAAGCGGTCCGGCCGGTCGGTCGAGGCGGCGAGACGCGTGATCGAGATCGACGAGGTGTTCGTCGCCAGCATCGCATCGGCCTTGAGATGCGGGCAGAGCGCAGCGAAAATCTTCTTCTTGACGTCCTCGTCCTCGGTCGCCGCCTCGACCACCAGGTCGGCGTCGGCGAAATCATTCAGACCAGAGGCGAAGCTGATCCGCTTGATGGCGGCCGTCTTGTCGGCCTCGCTGATCTTGCCGCGCGACACCTGCCGCATCATGTTCTTCTCGATGACGCCCAGGGACTGATCGAAGCGCTCCTTGGCGAGATCGTTGATCGCCACCTTGTAGCCCGACAGCGCGACGACGTGGGCGATGCCGGAACCCATCTGGCCGGCTCCGACAATGCCGACTTTCCTCACCTTGGCGCGGGCCGTCTGGATGCTTTCGCTCTCGTGCGATTGGCCGCCACCCGAGCCATTGCTGCCGAGCTTGGCCGGTTTCACCTGCTTGTCCATCGCGGAACCCCTCGGGTTGTCGTCGCGCTACGTGCTCGTATCCGACCCTGGTACTTGCATCCCGACGTCGGATTACGAGCCTTTTGTTTGGTGGAGCGATTCAGCTGACGAATGGGGATTCATTCGTCAGCATCGCACCACTAGCCGCGCACCTTGTCGAGCTCGGTCGCCAGCTCCGGCAGGGCCTGGAAAAGATCGGCCACGAGCCCGTAGTCGGCGACCTGGAAGATCGGCGCCTCCTCGTCCTTGTTGATGGCGACGATCACCTTCGAGTCCTTCATGCCGGCCAGATGCTGAATGGCGCCTGAGATGCCGACGGCGATGTAGAGGTCCGGTGCCACGACCTTGCCGGTCTGACCGACTTGATAGTCGTTCGGCGCGTAGCCGGCATCGACCGCGGCCCGGCTCGCACCGACCGCGGCCCTGAGCTTGTCGGCCACCGGCTCGAGGTACTTGCCGAAATTCTCGGCCGCCTGCATGCCGCGACCTCCGGAGATGACGATCTTCGCCGAGGTGAGCTCGGGCCTGTCCGACTTCGACAGCTCGTTGCGCTCCCATTTCGAGAGACCGGCAGGGCCCGGCGCCGCGACAGCCTCGACGGCCGCCGAACCACCCTCGCCAGCCGCCGCAAACGAGGCCGTACGCACGGTCACCACCTTCTTCGGGTCAGTCGACTGCACCGTCTGAATGGCGTTGCCGGCATAGATCGGCCGCTCGAACGTGTCGGCGGAGTGGACCGCGGTGATATCGGAGATCTGTGCGACGTCGAGCGTGGCAGCGAGGCGCGGCATGAAGCTCTTCGAGGCGGCGGTCGAGGGCGCCACGATGGCATCGTAGCCCGCCATCATGGGCTGCAACAGGGCCACCATCTCCTCGGCGAGGGCCTCCGCGAGCTGCGGAGCCTCCGCGAGCTTCACGGCCTTGACGCCGTCGAGCTTGGCGGCGGCGTCGGCGACGGCGCGGCAGCCATTGCCAGCAACGAGGACGTGGACCTCGCCGCCCATGGCCTTGGCCGCGGTCAGCGCCTTGGCTGTGACGCCGTTCAGTGTCTTGTTGTCGTGCTCGGCTACGAGAAGAACGGCCATGGCTTAGATCACTCCCGCCTCGGTCTTGAGTTTCTGGACGAGCTCGGCGACGCTCGCCACCTTGACGCCAGCCTTGCGCGACGGTGGCTCGACGGTCTTCAAGACCTTGAGGCGCGGCTTGATCTCGACGCCGAGATCGGCCGGTTTCTTGATGTCGAGCGGCTTCTTCTTGGCCTTCATGATGTTCGGCAGGGAGGCGTATCGGGGCTCGTTCAGCCGAAGATCGGACGTAACCACCGCCGGCATGTTGATGGTGATGGTCTGCAAACCGCCGTCGACCTCGCGCGTGACTTCCGCCTTGCCGCCCTTGAGCTCGATCTTCGAGGCGAAGGTCGCCTGCGGCCAGCCCAACATCGCAGCCAGCATCTGACCGGTCTGGTTGCAGTCGTCATCGATCGCCTGCTTGCCGACGATGACGAGGCCCGGCTGCTCCGCCGCGACCACGGCCTTGAGTAGCTTAGCGACGTTGATCGGCTCGACGATCTCGTCGGTCTGCACGAGGATGCCGCGGTCGGCTCCCATGGCGAGCGCAGTGCGGATCGTCTCCTGGGCCTTGTCGGGTCCGATCGAGACGGCGACGATCTCGGTCGCCTGGCCCGCTTCCTTCATACGAATGGCCTGCTCGACGGAAATCTCGTCGAACGGATTCATACTCATCTTGACATTGGCCAGCTCGACGCCCGAGCCATCGGACTTGACCCGGATCTTAACGTTATAATCGACAACCCGTTTGACCGGGACGAGTATCTTCATCGGCTCCCTGCTCCGTTCGATCGAGACGGTTTATGGCCCGCCTTCTAGGCCTTTTCTGTTGTGAGCTCCGGCACGCGTCGATCCCGCTCGTTCGATGCACTGCAACGGGCCTTTCGCACTCGCGAAAAATACGATTGTGGACCGTAAGACCGGGTCATTACCAAGTCAATGGTCGGGGTTCGCGCTGCACTGCGACATGAGTGCGACAGTCGCCGACATGGTCAACGTCAGGCGGTAGTGCCGCGATCGAAGAGGGGTACGCCCGGCCGGCGCAAGATCACCACCAGCACGATGCCGGCAATAATCCCACCGACATGCGCCCACCACGCCACCAGAGGGTCGATCGACAGCACAGCAAAGGCCAAATTCATCAGCACCCAGGCACCCAGCACCCAGACAGCCCTGAGCTTCAACGGGAAGAAGCGCATGACGAGGACCCAGACATTCACGTTGGGATGGAGGACGAGATAGGCGCCGACCACCCCGGCGATGGCCGCACTGGCGCCGATCAAGGGCGCGCTCGGCTCGGCCGTCATGACGACGTGCAGGAGCGCCCCGGCAATACCGCAGGCGAGATAGAAAACCAGATATCTCACGTGCCCGAGAGCGTCCTCGACATTGTCGCCGAACACCCAGAGGAACAGCATATTGCCCAAGAGGTGCAGGACATCGCCGTGCAGGAACTGATAGCTGATCAGCGTCAGCGGCTCCGGAATCGAAAGCGCACCGGCGAGCGTACAGCCGTCCAGCGTCGTCTGGGTCCCCGTGAGCTCGATCGGGACGACACCGAACAGCTTGGCGAAGAGCATCTGCCCGCAGACGTCGCCCTGCAGGAGATCGGGCAGTTGCAGGCCGATGAAGACCGCGAAGTTGACGGCGATCAGCCCGAGCGTCACGTATTGGTAGGGGATACTTCTGAGCCGGTTCTCGTCGCGGATCGGAACAAACATGTCGGCTCCCCTCGGACCGCGGAAGGCTACCGGTTCTGGCCGGGCACCCAGAGCACGTCACGCGCTCCCTTGCCATTGACGTAACGTGCGGCAACGAAAAGAAAATCGGAAAGCCGGTTGATGTATTTCAATGCCGGCGCGCTCACGGCCTCGCCGGGCTCCTGGGCGAGCTCGACCATCAGCCGCTCGGCTCGTCGCGCGACGGTGCGGGCGACATGCAGATGGGCGGCCGCCGGCGAGCCGCCGGGCAGAATGAAGGACCGCAGCGGCGACAGCTCGCCATTGAGCCGGTCGATCTCCGCTTCCAGTCGATCGACTTGTCCTTCGGTGATGCGAAGCGGCTCATAGTCGAGCTTTTGGCCGCGATCTGGTGTGCAGAGATCGGCACCGAGGTCGAACATGTCGTTCTGGACTCGCCCCAGCATGGCGTCGACGAGCCCTTCGCCGGTCTCGATGTGAAGTCGCGCCACGCCGACGGCCGAGTTGGCCTCGTCGACCGTGCCGTAGCTGGCGATTCTGAGTGCGGATTTGGACACACGCTCGCCGGTCCCGAGCGCCGTGTCGCCGGCGTCGCCGGTCCGGGTATAGATCTTGTTGAGGACGACCATGCTCTCACCTGGAGATCCCCGGAGACTCCAGGGACCGCCGATCAATCGAGGCTGTAGCCTAGCCGGACGCCCGCATTGGTCAAGCCGCGATTGCGCGCGCAATAGTCGGCGTTCGACATGTGCTCGAACGTGCCCAGCAGGCGCCAAGTCTCATTGATGCTCCAGCCGAGCGACAGTGTCTCGCGGAATCCCCAACTGCAGCCATAGGATGCGATGCCCGGCGCATCGCGTGGACCGTTGTGGACGGCGGCGCCGAGCGAAGCCTCGGCAAAGAGCCGGTTGCCGTAGAGCGGTATGGTCCAGCTGAGCCCGGCATAGGCCAGACTGGTATCGCCTCCGGTATTTATGGTGGCACCGAGATGCGGGCGGGGCTGGATCACCCGATCGAGGGCGGGAAAGCCCGACGACCACGGCAACGGATGAAAAAGGGCTTCTGCGCTGACCGAGACACCGGTCTCGGAGACCGCACCATCGATGCTCTGATCGAAGATGCCGAGGCGCAGCTCGCTCAAGAACCCGCTGTCCGTCTGGGCTTCCGCCGTCGAGGCCCCCGCCGCGACCAGCAGCGTGCCGAGCATAACCGCCAGCGCGGCCCGAACCCTGCCGACGATCTTTGCCACGATCACACCGTCGCGAATCGAATCCAGACGGCAGGCTGGCCGTCTCCGATTTACAGAAGGTTACCGAATGGACCTCCGGACGCCGGTCTACGCGCCAACAGGCTCGCTCAACCCCTCGTGAGGTACAATGTCGCCATCAACACGATGATGGCAACGAATTGCAGGCCGACACGCCAGCGCATCAGCCGCTGGCTCGTATTCGCCGAGCCCCCCCGCATCATGTTCCAGAGCCCCAGGAGCAGCACCACGGCCACGGCTGCGACCGCCACGAATGAAGGACCGTTTCCCAAGACGCCCATAGGCTTTTGTCTTTCCCGATCGAACCGATCTCTCTGCCTAGACCGGGCAGAGCCGGCAGGCAATCACACCTCAGACCGATTTCGCATCCTCTCCGGTCATCGGCAGCTTTTCGGCGAGAGCCGAGCGGGCTTGCTCGCGATGCTTCGGGCTGATGTGGGAGGCCACCATCTTAAGGGCGATCGCCAGCACGGCGGCGTCATCGGTGAAACCCAAACCGGCAATGACGTCCGGAATGCCGTCGACAGGCATGATGAAATAGGCAAGCGCACCAAGCAGGGTCGCCCGGACACGGAGCGGCGTTTGAGCGTCCATGGCGCAATAGTAGGCGGCGATCAGATCCTCGGAGAAGGGTATCCGCCGGACCACCTTGCGCAGCTTCGGCCAGAAACCGCGCTCGACCCGCTCGGCGCGATGGCGGATCTCCTCGGGCGTTAGAACCTCGCCTTCGAGCGGCAGGCCACGACTCGCTTCCGGATTCAACGGCCACCCTCCGATCTCGACCACCGTCGGCTTGCGCAAGCCAGCAGGCGGGCTACAACCCTTCAAAGATAGGAATTCGCCGGTCATCTCACAAGCCGGAGCCGAAGGAGGCATGAAAATGCATCTCGATCAGGATACGGCCGCGGTCGTGACAGGCGGTGCCTCGGGGCTTGGCGCTGCAACGGCCAGGCTCCTCCGCCAGCTCGGTGCGAAGGTCGCCGTGCTCGATCTGGATGACGGTCGAGGCGCCGACATCGCCACAGAGACCGGCGCGCGCTACATCCGGACCGACGTCACGAGCGAGGAGTCCGTCCGCGCCGCTCTGGAGGAGGCCCGCCGGCAGAACGGCCAGGAGCGGCTTCTCGTCAATTGTGCCGGTATCGTCATCGGCAAGCGCACCGTCCGGCGCAATCGCGACACCGGCGAGATGCAGCCCCATGACCTCGCCTCCTTCGCCAAGGTCGTCGCCGTCAATCTGGTCGGCACGTTCAACGTCACCGCCCAATCCGCCGCCGGCATGGCCGGTCTCGACCCGCTGCCGCCCGATGGCGAGCGAGGTGTCATCGTCTCAACCTCCTCGATCGCGGCCGAGGATGGCCAGCTCGGGCAGGCCGCATATGCGGCCTCGAAAGGCGGTGTCGCAGCGATGACCTTGCCGATCGCGCGCGATCTTGCGGCCAGCGGCATTCGCGTCGTCAGCATCCTGCCGGGACTTTTCGACACACCCATGTTTCAGACGCTCCCCGAGGAGGGCCGCAAGGCGCTCGCCCGCTCCGTGCCGTTTCCGGCCAGGCTGGGCAGTCCCTCCGAGTACGCAATGATGGTACGTCAGGTATGCGAAAACCCCATGCTGAACGGCGTTTCCATCCGCCTCGACGGCGCCGCACGCCTTGCCGCGAGCTGACGGGGGGTCGAGTCGGTCGTCGCATTTCGAGCCGAAAAGGCCGCTAATGATGATCAACTTGGCCAACTCAACTCTGTGATTTCCTTCTTGGATTTGTTCCGTAACCCGCCTAAGGTGGAAATATTCCGTTAACCGCGTGTGGGAGGATATGTAGTGTGGCGTTCGGGGCATACGCGCGTCTGGAGACGAACCGGCGCGTCTGACTTTCTGGTTCTTCTCGCCCTGACGGCGATACCGCTCCTTACCGGCGCAGCTCAAAGTGGTCTGCTCGACCACAAGGTCATCGCCTCCACCGAGCTTGGAAGAGTTGAGATCCCGGCGCGCGCATCACGCTCCGACCTCACCGCGACCGAAGGATTCGTTCTCCTCACTGAATCCCCGGTCAGCAACGAATTCGTCGTACAGTCGGTCAAGCGATCGAAGCAACGCGCTCAGAAGAGCAAGTCCGTGTCGGACTCGATTGCGACGGGGCGCTCAGGCCTGACCAAATCAAAGCAGCCGGCGGTGTTTTCCCTGTTTCCTTCGGAGGATTCGGCCGCCGACACGGCTTCGGTCTTTCCCGTCATCCCTGGAACGACGAAGCGGGAGCGCGCGCGCCTCAGTCCGTCCGGCAACTATCGAACGCTCTGCGTCAGGCTTTGCGACGGCTACTACTGGCCGGTCAGCTTCTCGACCGGTCGCGATGGTTTTGCAGACGACAAGGATGCCTGCGAGGCAAGCTGCGGCGTGCCCGTGAGGCTTTTCTACTATTCCAATCCCGACGGCTCACCTGAAGAGGCGGTCGATCTCAAGGGTCAGCGCTACGCCAATCTCGCCAATGCCTTCCGCTACCGCTCGGAGTACGTCGACAGCTGCAAGTGCCAGCCCGATCCTTGGGAAGCGGCTTCGCTCGAGCGGCATCGCCAATATGCCGAGCTGGTCAAGTCCGGCAAGCTTGCGCTCTATGACAATCGCAAGCCGAAGAAGGGCCGCAAGAAGCGGATCCTGGTGGGCTTCGACGGCCCGACCGTGACGACGCTGATCAATCCGCAGTCCGCCGACGCCGTCGATGCCGTGCCATCGCCGAAGACGACGGTTTCCACTCTCGGCGGCGCGAAGTCAAAGACCAAGTCCGCCCGCAAAAAGAAGGGCAACGTTCAGTCGAGCTTCGGCACAGCAATGGGCATCACCAAGGTCGGCCAGTCGGCGAGTGGCAAGAGCTACTCGGCGAAGAAGAAGTCGGCGGCGGCGTCAGCGTTCATCAGCCGCCGATAGACGCTTCCGGCCTTCGTTCTTGGACCCGGGGGCACGAGGTGGAACCCGCCCCCGGAGTTGAGATGGTGCCCGAGTGGCACGGAATTTTCTTCCGTTGCCTGATCGGTGTCGGAGCACATGTCGCGGCAGACATGCCGTCGGCACTTGATGATGACCCGAGTGTCAGTCTTCCGGGCGGTCGCTAACCGATTCTTTTCCATTCCGAGCGCATAACTTGGCCTGTCGCCGCATCCGATCCTCTGCGGCGGCTGGTTCTGCGTCGGAATGTGTTGTTGCGTCATGCGTCAGTTTTCGGCGGCCCGAGCCGCCCAAGCCCTGCTTCTTGGTGCGCGGGCACCACTCGCACCGATCGTCGTTCTCGCCGTCCTTGCCGGCAACGTCGCTGCATCGCCGGCCCAGGCCGCCCTGGCCAACAGCATGCTCGCTGGCGAGCCCGGCCATCAGCCTCGCGTCCATGCTCACCGGATCCACGAGTCCAGTCTCGGTCTCCCAGATGCCCGGGACGACCATCCGCGCATCAGGCTGGCCCAGGCGAAGGGTGGAGTGCTCGACGGACTTTTCTCGATTTTCAAGCCCAAGACGAGGACCAGACAGCCACAGCACGTCGAGGCCCCCGCAGCGCTGAAGAAAACACTCAAGACGATTCCCTATAAACCGCAGCAGTCGGCGACGGGTGGAAGCTCAAGCATTGGCTCCGACGCGCCGTCGGCCCCGAATCCGGCAGCGGCAGCAAAATCACGGAGCTACGCGAGCTACCGGACGATATGTGTCCGGCTCTGCGATGGCTACTACTGGCCCGTCAACAGCGGGACGCGCTCCTCGAGCATCGCCCGGGATCGCAACATATGCGAGGACAGCTGCCAATCGGAGACCAAGCTCTATATCCAATACAGCCTTGGTGCCGATGCCGGTGACATGCGGGATCTCTCCGGTCGGCCCTATCGCAAGCTCGAAACGGCCTTCAAATACCGCAAGAGCTACAATCCGGAATGCAAATGCCGGCCCGATCCGTGGGCGAAGACGGAGCTGATGCGCCACCAGGAGTATCGCGCCGCCGAGGCCGGCGAGGTGCTTGGAAGCGAGGCGTCCAATATCCCGGACGATGACGGCGAAAGTGCGGTGGCGATGAATGACGACGCGGAGTCCGATGTCGCCCTGGTCACAGGTGACGACGACAGCGCCGGCGACATCGCGCCTGCCACCGGTGTGGCGAACACGCCATCCATCGCGACGGCGGGTGGCATACGGCGCGTTTCATTGCCGAAGCCTCAGACGTCGCTCGGGTTGCCTCTGGTGACCGGCGTGAAGAAGGGCCAAGCGAAATCCGTGGCCCCCGTGCTCGCGCCGGCGGATGCCGCGGCAAGGCCGAGAACGACGACTGTCAAGAAGTCTCGGGACATCAACGCGAGAGCAAGCCGCTAGCTTCCGCGGCGAGCGCGTCGCACTGCCTGGCGAGATCGAGATCGAGATCAGTCAGTCCCTTGGCACTGTGGGTGGTCAGCACGACGTCGACCCGGTTCCACACATTCGTCCATTCCGGGTGATGATCGAGTTTCTCGGCCTTCAGGGCCACACGGGTCATCCAGCCGAATGCCGCGCTGAAGTCCTGGAATGTGTAGCGTCTCGTGATGGCCTCCCGGCCTTCGACCATGTGCCAGCCCGGCAGTGTCTGAAGTGCCTCGTCACGCACCTTTTCCGTCAATCGTGTTCGGCCCATGCCGCCGCCTCCTCGCTGTAGTCGACACCGCCAAGATCGAACGCCGTCACGACGGCATAAGGTCCACCCCCCCCGGGTTTCGACGACATCAGCGCGAATCGGGACACCGGAAATGGCGGCAGGGCGATGCTCCCCTGGTCGGCGAGAAAATCCGCGACCATCCGAGAGCTTGCCCCGGAAAGGCGGGCCAGCGTGACGTGCGGAACGAATTTCCGCGAGTCCGGCGCAAGCCCTGCCCGTCGCGCGGCCTGATCGTGGTCGCGCTTCAGCGCATCCAATCGCGCCTCCGGCCTGATCGCCGCGTAGATCGTCCGCGGGCGGTCACCGCCGAAACACCCAAGACCGTCGATCGTCAGCTCGAAGGGCTCGGCGGAGATCTCATAGAGGGCATCCGAGAATGCGCGCATTTGATGTCCGTCGACCTCGCCGACGAACGTCAACGTCAGATGATAGTTGTCCTGATCGATCCAGCGGGCCTCCGGGAGATTGCCGCGGATGAGCGACAATCGGCGTCTGACCGTCTCCGGGACCTCGATGGCCGTGAAGAGCCTCGGCACGGCTAGCCTCCCCGCTTCTGGGCGACGCGCTTCAAGAGCTCCTCGACCTTCGGCAGGATGCGCGCGACGACCACATCGACACCCTTGGCGTTCGGATGAATCCCATCCGGCTGGTTGAGCGCCGGATCGAGGGCGACACCATCGAGAAAGAAGTCATAGAGCAGCGCACCATGCTTTTCAGCAATCTCGGGAAACATGGCTCCGAACGCCTCCACATAGGCATGCCCCAACGATCGCGAGGCCTCCATTCCGGTGACCAATACCTCCGCGCCGCGTCCCTTTAGCCGGCCGACAATCTGGTCGAGCGCCTCGCGCGCGGCGGCCGGGTCCAGGCCGCGCAGCGCATTGTTGGCCCCGAGCTCGACGATGACGGCGTCCGCCGCCTCGGGGACCGACCAGTCCAGCCGGGCGAGCCCATCCTCGATGGTATCGCCGGAAACCCCGGCATTGACCACGGTCACGTCGTAGCCGCGGGCTCGCAGGGCGGCTTCGAGACGCACGGGAAAACTGTCTGCTTGGGCAAGCCCGTAGCCGGCCGTCAGGCTGTCGCCGAGCGCAACCACGGTCATGGACTCGGATGCCGGGGCCGCGCGAACGGTCGCAACCATGAAAATGACCAGAGCGGCTATGAGACAACCGGCCTGCCGCACAGGCCCACTCGCAAGACACGTCATGTTCCAACCTTGGTCCCGAAGCTATGGCGAATGCAAGTCCCTGACCGCCGGCCGATGGCGGGGCTTGTCGATTTGTCCATGACAACCAGATAGAGCTGAATGATGTCGTCTATTCGCCTCGAGCACGTTCAATTGACATTGACCAGCCGCGCCGGGCCGGTCGCGATCCTCCAGGATGTCGACCTCACCATCGAGGACGGCGAGACGGTCGGCATCGTCGGGCCATCCGGCTCCGGCAAGAGTTCGCTGCTGATGGTAGCCGCCGGGCTCGAGCCCGCGACGAGCGGCCAAGTCGTCGTCGCCGGGCGGGACATCAGCCGAGCGAACGAGAACGATCGCGCGATCGTCCGCTCCCAGGCCATGGGCATCGTCTTCCAGTCGTTTCACCTGATGCCGACCATGACGGCCCGCGAGAATGTCGCCTTGCCGTTGGAGCTGAGGGGTGCCAGCGACGGTCTGGAGCGCGCCGACAGGGCTTTGAACGAGGTCGGGCTCGGTCACCGCCGCGAGCACTTTCCCGCCGAGCTGTCGGGTGGCGAGCAGCAGCGCGTCGCCATCGCCCGGGCGATCGTCGGGCAACCTCGAATCCTGTTCGCCGACGAGCCTACGGGCAATCTCGATCAACGGACCGGCCAGGAGATCATCGAGCTACTGCTCAGGATCGGCGCCGAGCATGGAACGACCCTCGTGCTGGTCACGCATGATGCAGCCCTCGCCCGGCGATGCCAACGCCAGATCACGCTCGGAGATGGCAGGATCGTCAAGGATGAGCGGATCGCCTCGGCATGACCGTAGACCTCACCGTTGCCACCGCCGCTGCCTCGATCTCTCCGACCCGGCCGGGCCTTGGCCGGCTCTTACGCATCGCCATCCAGGATCTGCGCGGAAATCTCAGGTCATTCTCCGTATTCCTCGCCTGCCTCGCCCTCGGCGTCGCCGCCATCGCCGGCGTCGGAACGATTGCAGATGCCGTCAAGTCCGGTCTCGATACTAAAGGGCGCGTCCTGCTCGGCGGCGACCTCGCCTTGTCCCGGATGCATGTGCGAGCGAGTGCACCCGAGCGTGCGTGGCTCGAGACCAAGGGCGAGCTCTCCGAGATCGCCACGCTCCGCGCCATGGCCCGCCGGCCCGGTGCCGAGGCGCTCCGAGCGAGCGCCCTCGCCGAGGTCAAGGCGGTCGATACCCGATATCCACTGACCGGAAAACTGACCTTGGAGACCGGTGACGACGCCCGGCCCTTGCTCGATCGAGGTCTCACTGCCGTCGTCGATCGCCTGCTTGCCGAACGCCTCGGTGTCGGCATCGGCGACGGCCTGATGCTCGGTGACAGCGAGGTTGTGATCGCGGGATTTGTCGGCCACGAGCCCGATAAACTCGCCGCCCAGGCCTCCTTCGGTCCGCGCGTGCTGATCTCGCTCGAGACGCTGGCCGCCACCGGTCTCGCCAAGCCCGGCAGCCTGACACGCTGGACCTACCGGCTGGCCGTTCCGGATGGCGCGGTCTCCGCGCCGGAGGACTTCGAGGGCTTCCGAAAGGAAACTCGCGCCGCATTCCCGGAGGCCGGGTTCCAGATCGCCGACCGCCGTGATCCGGCACCCGGCGTGCGCCGCGCCGTCGATCGGCTGGGGCAGTTTCTGACGCTTGTCGGGTTGACGACACTACTCATCGGTGGGGCAGGCGTGGCCAATGCTGTGGCCGCGTATCTCGACCGGAAGCGCCGGACTATTGCCGTCCTCAGGGCGCTCGGCGCGTCCAGCTCGAGCATTCTGGCCATCTACCATATCGAGATCCTGCTGCTGGCCTCGATCGGCATCGGCATCGGCCTGGTGGCCGGCATGTCCCTTCCGGCCGCCGGCGTTGGCCTCCTCGGCGACATGCTGCCGTTTCCCATCGACATCGTCGTCACCCCGCTGAGGCTTCTGCTGGCGACTGCCTACGGCGTGCTCGTTGCCCTGCTCTTTGCGATGTGGCCGCTCGGCCGGATCGAGCATGTCAGCGCAGCACTTCTCTTCCGTGACGAAATCAACACGACGCGGCAACGTCCCAGTTGGCCATTCCTCCTCGCGACCGCGATCGCGCTCGCGCTCATCGCCAGCCTGGCCGTGCTGACTGCAGAGGATCGTCGTTTGGCCCTGTACTTCGTCGGTGGGCTCTCGGCCCTGTTCGCCGTTTTCCTTTGGGTCGGCAGGCTGGTGCCGTGGCTCGCTGGCCGGTGGCCATCCCCCGCCCGGCCTGAGAGCCGTCTGGCGGTCAGAAACCTTGCCGGGCCAGGCTCGCTCGCGCGCACGGCAACCCTGTCGCTCGGCACCGGCCTCAGCCTTCTCGTCGCCATTGCCCTCGTCGACCGCTCGCTCGTTGCCGAGCTCGAGGGTGGATTGCCGGAGCGGGCCCCGAGCTATTTCTTCCTCGACATCGGCAAGGGTGAGATCGGTCCCCTCTCTACCCTGCTCGACACCAGCGGCGGCCAAGTGTCGACGGCGCCGATGTTGCGCGGCCGCCTCGTCGCCCTAAAGGGCAAGCCCGTCGAGGAGATCGAGGCGCCGCCTGGTGCCGAATGGGTGCTCTCCGGCGACCGCGGCTTGACCTTCTCCGAGGCTCCACCCGCCACGTCGCGGATTGTCGACGGCACGTGGTGGCCGAAGGACTACGCGGGCGAGCCGCTCGTCTCCTTCGACGTCGAGCTGGCAAAGAACCTCGGCCTGGCCGTCGGAGATACCCTCACCGTCAACGTCCTCGGGCGCAATGTGACGGCTCGGATTGCCAATCTCCGGACCGTCGACTGGGACCGGCTCGCGATCAACTTCGTCATGATCTTCTCACCCAACACGCTGGCCAGCGCGCCTTACAACGTTCTGGCAACATTGAGTTTTCCGGAGCAACCGCAGCTCGCTCAGGAAGCGCGGCTGATCCAGGCGGTCGC
>JAWKVX010000004.1:0-826090 GCA_041397825.1 Hyphomicrobiaceae bacterium | reverse complement strand
GATCCTGATGCTCGTGCTCTCCAATGTCTTCATGACGTTTGCGTGGTACGGTCACCTCAAGTTTAAATCGGCGCCGCTCTTTTTGGTTATCGTCCTCAGCTGGGGCATCGCCTTTGTCGAGTATTGCCTGGCGGTTCCGGCCAACCGCTGGGGACACGGCATCTATTCGGCGGCGGAGCTGAAGACCATCCAGGAGGTCGTCACGCTCGTCGTCTTCGCGGCCTTCTCTACCCTCTATCTGAAAGAGCCGCTCGGCTGGAACCATGCCGCTGGGTTTGCCTTGATCGCGGCCGGCGCTTTCCTCGTCTTCCACGGCCGGACATAATTGCCGTGTAACATCATCTTGATCCGGCGGGCTTTGGAACCATCTGATGCCAACCAACCAATCTGGAGATGACCATGTTTAGACGCGCATTGTGGGCCGTGCTGGCCCTTGCTCTGGCCTCGAGCACGGCTTGGGCGGCCGGCAGCGAGCCCGCAACGACCGAGGAGCCTGCGGCGGCAGCGCCCGCCGATCCCTGGACCGAGAAGTGGGGTGATCTCGGCGACGACTACAAGGCTGCGAAAGTCTTGATCGAGCAGGAGAAGTATGCCGAGGGCATCGCCGCCCTCGAGGCCTTGAACAAGCCAGAGGACCCGCGGGTTCTGAACTGGCTCGGCTTCTCGAACCGAAAGATGGGCGAGACCGAGAAGGCCATTGGCTTCTACACCAAGGCGCTCACCATCGCGCCCGAGTTCACGCCGGCGCACGAGTATCTGGGCGAGGCCTACATTCAGGCCAAGGACCTCGAGAAGGCGAAGGCGGAGCTTGCTACGATAGAGACGCTCTGCGGCAACCAGGAGTGCGAGGAATACAAGGATCTCGCCGAGTCGCTGAAGAAGGCCGAGGCGGGCGGCAGCTGACGTCGCTCAGAGGCAGCTGGCGATGGCGGTGACGATACGGGAGAAGAAGATCTCCTCGCCGTGACGGACCCAGAGGCCAGCCGATACCAGAAGCAAGGTACCGAACAGCGCGGCGCCCGCAATTGCGAGGCGCCGCTCTGCATTCGAGGAGCGGGAACTCGCAGCAGGGCGGGTCTCGTCAGGGAGCATCGTGGACGATCAACTCTCTTAGCGCGGCGACGATTTCGTCGTCCGGGCGATTGTAGGAGATGAGTCGCCGGAGCGCACCCGTCTCGTCAATGAGATAGAGCGCGGCCGTGTGCTCGACATCGCCGGCCTCTGTTTTCCGGGCATAGGCCCGATATGTCCGGAGCATGGACACGATCTCGGCCGGCGTGCCGGTAAGCCCGGTGATGCGTGAATCGAATGCACTCATGTATTCGGCAAGTGCGGCCGGCGTGTCCCGCTCGGGATCAACGGTGACGAAGATCGGCCTGAGCCCATCGGCCTCGGGTCCGAGCGCATCGAGCCAGCGGCCGACCGAGGCGAGTGTGGTCGGACAGATGTCCGGGCAGTGCGTGAAGCCGAAGAATAGCAACATCGGATGACCGGCGAAGTCCTTGTCGGTCCGGCGCGCACCCGTCTGGTCAACGAGGGAGAAGGGGCCGCCGACCGCCGCACGCGGAGCGAAGGTCTGGCCGAGCCAGACAAGAAGCCGGGCACCAGGCGCTGTCATGGCGAAGGCGCCGAGCCCGAGCGCAACGGCGATCGCAAGCAGGGACCGGCGCCACGCGGGGCGGCCTTGCGAGCGGAACTTGGGGTTTGCGGTCATCAGCGAGACGATATGCCAACGGCAAGGTTGGCGCGAGGTCCCACTGTCAGCTTCACCGATTGCAACAGTCCGTCACAGCCGATGACCGAACCGTGAAACTTTGTGACGACCGCAGGTCTGGTACGGCCAAGAGACGTTACCTATCTCTTGGCTATCGACGGACGACGCGGGCGTGGCCGCAATTCGGGTTCCACGACGTGCTCATCTCCCCTGTCCCAACTGGCCATCCTGCCCTCGGTCCTCCCCCCGACCGGCAGGATGGCATCTTCTTTGGCATGCGCATTTCAGGGCTGTTGACGGTTGTCGCCGTATCGCGGCAACGACCAGCCCCAGTGGAGTGCGGCGGCGCGCAGCAGCAGGGCGGCGAGAAAGCCCACGGCGAGCGCTCCGGTCACCGGCACGCCGATGCTCGTACCGGTGACCAGGACGACCGCCCCGAGGAGTGCCGCCGAAACATAGATCTCGCGGCTGAGCACCACAGGTACGTCACCCGCCAAGAGATCGCGGATGATGCCGCCGAAGGTCGCGGTGACGACCCCCATGACGATGGCGACGAGGCCGCCGGCGCCCGTGTCGAGCGCCGCCTTCGCGCCCGTGACGGCGAACAGCGCGAGCCCCATGGCGTCGAGCCAGAGCAGCGCATTGAGCCGCGATTGCAACGCGCCTGCGGCGGCAAAGGTCGTGACCGCGACGCCGATGCAGATGGCCAGATACACCGGCTGTCCGACCCAGAAGACCGGGAGCATGCCGAGTGCCACGTCCCGGAGCGTTCCGCCGCCGACACCTGTTGCGGTCGCCAGCAGCGCGAAGCCGACGATATCCATCTGCTTGCGGGCTG
This sequence comes from Hyphomicrobiaceae bacterium, assembly GCA_041397825.1. GTDB lineage: Bacteria > Pseudomonadota > Alphaproteobacteria > Rhizobiales > Hyphomicrobiaceae > JANNSX01. Next base: position 823,538 of record JAWKVX010000004.1, on the reverse strand, counting down.
CGGCGAGGGCGCCGGTCGCCGCAAACACGGCGACGCCGAGCCAATCAAAGAGTTGCACGAGCGTGTCGATCATGTGTGGAGCCGAGCAGAGGCGGCGTCATCGGAGACCGGGGCGCGGGTGGCGCGCCGACGGGCCCGCTTCCCGTTGCCGCCGGTGCCATCTTGCCCTTGGCCGGTCATGCGTCACCCCGAGGACGTGCGAACCGAAAGGCGGGGCGGCGACTTGAGCGTCTGGAAGACGACGCAGTAGCGTTCGGTGAGCTTTTCAAGTGTCGCCCGCTGCTCGTCGGAAAGCTCGCCCACGACGTCTAAGGCGAGGCGTATCTCGGTGAAGCCGACGGCGGCGTCCTTGGCGACGCCGAGCGTGCCTCGGAAGTCGAGATCGCCCTCGGCGCAAACCGTAGCACCCGTCACAGGCAGACCGAGCGCCGTCGCCACTGCATTGAGCGTGACGCCCGCACAGGCGACGAGCGCCTCGAGCAGCATGTCGCCCGAGCAGGCGGAGAGGCCGGTTCCGCCCGTTGCCGGATGCAGCCCTGCCTCGACCATGGCCCGGCCCGTCTCGACCGAGCAGGTGACTCCCTCGCCGAGTCGGCCCATGCGCTTCAAGGTGAGTCGGGCTGTGTCGGGATCGTCGCGGTAGCGCGTCTTGAGCGGGGCCTGCAGGGCCTTGATCTCGTCGGCGTCCATTGGCCATCCTCCGACGTACAGCATTCGAGGATAGCAAATTTAACATGAATTCGTGGCCGCCGTGGCCCTCATAGCCGACCTTCAGCCTTGAGAACCTCGTGCGCCGCCTTGAACGCAGAGAGCCCGGCCGGAATGCCGGCGTAGATGGCCGCCTGCAGCAGCGCCTCCCTGATCTCGTCATTCGTGAGCCCGTTGTTGATGGCGCCGCGGACGTGCAGCTTCAGCTCCTCCATCTTGCCCAAGGCCGTCAGCATGCCGAGGTTCAATAGGCTCCGGTCGCGGCGGGAAAGACCATCTCGGGTCCAGACATGGCCCCAGCAGTACTGGGTTACCAGTTCCTGGAACGCCATCATGAAGTCGTCGGCCTGGGCGAGCGAGCGCTCGACATAGTCCTTGCCGACCACGGTCTTGCGGACTTCGAGGCCCTTCTCGAATAGGTCGTTGCTCACGTCGGTACCTCTCGTGATAGCGGCACAGCAGTCTAAGTTACACGGCGCTTCAGAAAATCGAGCATGGCGCCGGTGAAGGTATCCGGATTCTCCCAGATGCCCATGTGACGAAGTCCGCCGAAAACCTTGAGCTCGGCGCCCGGCACGCAGGCGGCCATCCCCTGCGCCATTGCGACCGTGTTGCCGGGGTCGGCGTCGCCCGTCAGCACGAGGAGCGGCAGCCGGATAGCGGCAAGGCCGGCGCTCACCTCCGGCTCGCCGTCGACCAGCACCTGGTAGATCTTCGGATAGACCTTGGGATCGTTGGCGAGGATCGCGCGGCGGATCAGGGCGATCGCCTCGGGATGGGCATCGCGGTAGGCCGGATTGAACCAGCGCTCGATGGCGGCATCGATGGTCGCCGCAGGACCGTGCGCCGTTGCCTGATCGACGCGCGTCTGGACCGCCGCGGTCTCGGCCTCGGTGCGGCCGTGGGGTGAGGCGATCACCACGAGAGCGCTCGCGTGCTCCGGATGATCCATGGCAAGACGTCGGACGATCATGCCGCCGAGCGAGAAACCGACAAGCGGTGCGCGCGCGATGCCGACGTCGTCCATGAGGCCAAGCAGCTGCTCCGAGAAGGACCGGAGCGTCACCGGATCGGCGGGCGGCGGGCTCAGCCCATGGCCGCCGAGATCATAGGTCAGGACCTTGTAGTGCCTCTCCAGTGCCGGCAACAGCGGTGCCCACATCTCGCGCCGCATGCCGAGGCCGTGGACCAGCACAAGCCAAGGCCCCTCGCCAGAAATGGTGTAGTCCGTCTCGCCCGTGCGTGTCTTTACCATCCAATTACTCCGGCCTATAGGCGACGACCTCGATCTCGACACGGCAATCGACGAGGAGATCGCTGACGACAGCGGAGCGCGCTGGTGGCGCCTCGGGGAAATACTCGGCATAGACGCTGTTGAAGCCGGGAAAGTCCGCACGCTCGCGCAGCCAGACCATCGCCTTGACGACATCCGCCCGCGTGCAGCCGGCCTCCCTGAGGGTTTCCGTGATATCGTCGAGAACGGCGCGGGTCTGCGCCTCGATCGTGCCGGTCGTCATGGGTTTGCCGTCCTGCATCGGAATCTGGCCGGTCAGGAACACGAAATCGCCAGCGCGCACGGCCCGCGACAGCGACAGTGTCCGGCCGGCAATCACGAGCGGTCCGCCGATGATCTTCTTCTCTTTGCGCATGGAGCACCTCTCGGACAGACAGACTAGGTCGCGGTTCATCCTTGCATTCTGTTATTTCGACGGCAATCTGTCGGAAAACCTCGAAGCGCCTGGTTGCCTTGGCCCACCATGGCCGACAATCCTCTCCGCCAACCGATTAGGAGCCTGACCGATGGCCGACCTCGCCCGCTACGACATGCTGATCGATGGCCAATGGGTTGCCGCCTCCGACGGTGGCACGACGCAGAGTTTCAATCCGTCGACCGGCGAGCCCTGGGCCATCGTGCCCGAGGCCACCGCGGACGACGTGGATCGCGCCGTCAAGGCAGCCGACCGGGCCTTCCGCGAGGGACCATGGGCCAGGATGTTGCCGCATGAACGTGGGCGCTGCCTTCGCAAGCTCGCCGATCTGCTTGCTGCGAAGTCGGAGGAGCTCGGCCGGATCGAGACCATCGACACCGGCAAGCTCCTGAAGGAGACGCGCTGGCAGGCGAAGTACATCGCCGAGTTCTTCCACTTCTATGCCGGCGCCGCCGACAAGATCACCGGCGAGACGTTGCCGATCGACAAGCCGGACATGCTGGCCTTCACGCTGCGCGAGCCGCTCGGCGTGATTGCCGCGGTGGTGCCTTGGAACTCGCAGCTTTTCCTCACGGCGGTGAAGATCGGCCCTGCGCTCGCTGCCGGCAACACGGTGGTGCTCAAGGCATCGGACAACGCACCGGCCGCAATGCTCGCCTTCGGCCGGTTGATCGAGGAGGCAGGATTTCCACAGGGCGTCGTCAACATCGTCACGGGCGGCGGCGAGCCGTGCGGGCGAGTTCTCACCTCCCACCCGCTCGTCGCCCGCGTCAGCTTTACGGGCGGTCCCAATGCGGCGCGTCAGGTGGTTCGCAACTCGGCCGAGAATTTCGCCCAGGTGTCCCTCGAGCTCGGCGGCAAATCGCCCTTCATGGTGTTCGAGGACGCCGATTTGGAAAGCGCCGTCAACGGTTCGATTAGCGGCATCTTCGGGGCGAGCGGCCAGTCCTGCGTAGCCGGGTCCCGAGCCTATCTGCATGAGAGCATCGCCGACAAATTCCTCGACAAGATGACGGCGCAGGCCGGCAAGATCATCATCGGCGATCCGCTCGAGGAGGCAACGCAGATGGGCCCGCTCGCCACCACAGGCCAGCTCGAGCGCATCGAGCGCGAGGTGGCGCACGCCCAGGAGGAGGGGGGCAAGCTCCTGACCGGCGGCAAGCGCCCGCCGCAGCTCAATCGCGGCTGGTTCTACGAGCCGACCATCGTCGAGGCGCCGCGGCAATCGCTCAAGATCGTCGATACCGAGCTGTTTGGTCCGGTTCTGACGGTGCTCCGCTTCAAGACCGAGGAGGAGTTGATCGGCCTTGCCAATGACACCCGGCATGGGCTCGCCGCCGGCATTTTCACGAGGGACAGCGCGCGCGCGATGCGGGTCGCCAAGGCGACGCGGGCCGGCATCGTCTGGGTGAACACCTATCGCATGGTCTCGCCGATCGCCGAGTTCGGCGGCCACAAGATGTCGGGCTATGGCCGGGAAAGTGGCTTTCAGGCGATGTGGGACTACACCCGGCCCAAGACCGTCTGGGTCAATACGAGCTCGGCCCCGATCGCCAATCCGTTCGTGATGCGCTGAGGTGGGCGGCCGCGCTAGGCTCCGGCATGCATGGCGCAGGCGGCCAGGTAGTCCTCGAGTGGCTTGAAGCTGTCCGGATCGCCGGCCGTCTCGCGCGTGGCAAAGCGGACGGCGGCGACCTCGTGGGCGGTGAGCAGACGAAGCTGCGGCCGGTCCGCGGGCGGGACCAGATGCTCGACGGCCTCGAGCTCGGTGACGAAGACCGGAAAATTGGTCACCATGTCCTCGAGCAGCGCCGGCCAACTCATGTCACGGCGGTGGTCGGCCTCGCTCCTTCCTTCCCGACGCAAGGCGTCGGCGCTCTTGGTGGCGAGCCGATGCCGTTGGATCAGTGGCCTGACAACCGTCTCGGTCGCCCGCTCGACCTCAGCCAGCAGCGAGAGCGCCGCCTTGGCGCGGCCGTGGTGGAAGCTCGCCAGCCGCGCAAAATAGGCTTCTCCCGAGATCTCCTCCTCGTAGCCGACGCGGAGCGCCGAGAGGTAGTCCGGGAAGGTGCGAGGTTCGAGCAGGGCGGGCATGGTCGTTTGCTAGCTTATCGCAGGCCGACCGGCAAGCTCCGCCATCACCGGTGACGGTCAGACGAGCAGCTCCGTCCGCTTGAACGCCGTGACATCGATCAAGCCGACGTCGGAAATCCTCAGCTCCGGGATGACGACCAGCGCCAACAGCGAGTGCTGCATGTAGGCGTTGTTGAGCCGGCAGCCGCAGGCGCGCATGGCCTCGACCATCCGGCTGGCCTTGGCCGCGACCATCTCGGCGCGCTCGTCCGACATCAGTCCGGCAATCGGCAGCTCGACGAGTGCGAGCTCTCGGCCCGCGCTCACCACCACGACACCGCCGCCGATCTCTGCGAGCCGGTTCGCCGCCTGCGCCATGTCTGTCTTCGAGGTGCCGACCACCAGCATGTGATGACTGTCGTGCGCAACTGTGCTTGCGACCGAACAATCGACATCGTAGCCGAAACCCGAGACGAAGCCGTTGACGATCGTGCCGCTCGCCCGATGCCGCTCGATCAGCGCGATCTGGCAGACGTCGCGCGCGCGATCCATCGTCACGAGCCCGTTGTCGACGGCGAGCTTGCGCGTCATCGCCTTGGTCGGGGCCTGGTTCTCGATGACGCCGATGACCCGAGCTTCGACCGAGGTCGCGCCGGCCGGCGCTGCGATGTCGAAATCTGCGGCGACGATCGGGCGCGCGATCTTGACCGTGCCGCGCGCACTCTGTGGATAGGGCGGTGCCGTGATCTCGGCCGTGAGCTTGCCCGACTCGGCCAGCACGGTGCCGCGTGCGATCACCATCTCGACCGGCAAAGTCGGGAGGGACGAGGTCAGGATCAGGTCGGCGCGCCGGCCGGGCGTGATCGAGCCGAGCTCACGCTCCAGGCCGAAATGCTGTGCGGTGTTCAACGTCGCCATCTGAATGGCGGTGATCGGCTTAAGTCCGCAGGCGATCGCATGACGCACCACGCGATCCATGTGCCCCTCGCCCACCAGGGTCCCGGAATGACAGTCGTCGGTGCAGAGGATGAAGTTGCGCGGATCAAGGCCCAGCTCGGTCACGGCCTTCACCTGTGCGGCCACGTCATACCAAGCCGAGCCGAGGCGGAGCATAGCCCGCATGCCCTGGCGCACGCGCGCAACGGCATCCTCCAGTCGCGTACCCTCGTGATCGTCCGCCGCGCCGCCCGCCGCATAGCCATGGAACGGCCGACCGAGATCGGGCGAGGCATAGTGGCCGCCGATCACCTTGCCGGCGCGCTGGGTCGCTGCCATCTCGGCGAGCATCTGCCCGTCCTGATAGACGACGCCGGGGAAGTTCATCATCTCGCCCAGACCGATGATGTTCGGCCAAGCCATGGCGTCCTGAACCTCCCGCTCGCCCAGATGCGCGCCCGCAGTCTCGAGGCCGGGCGCGCTCGGCACGCAGCTCGGCATCTGCACGAAGACGTTGACCGGCAGCGCCATCGCCTCGTCATGCATGAGACGGACGCCGTCGAGACCGAGAACATTGGCGATTTCGTGTGGGTCTATGAACATCGACGTCGTACCGTGCGGGATGACCGCACGCGCGAACTCCGTCACCGTCACCATGCCGCTCTCGACATGCATGTGGCCATCGCAGAGACCGGGCACGAGATAGCGGCTATTCGCCTCGATGACAGTTGTGCCGGTGCCGACACAGTGCGACGCGTCCGGCCCCACATAGGCGAACCGGCCAGCGGCGATGGCGATGTCGGTACCGGCAATGATCTCGCCCGAGTGCACATTGACCCAGCGGCCATTCCGAATGACCAGATCAGCCGGGCTTCGGCCCATGGCGACGTCGATCAGACGGGCGGCACATTGGCTCCAGGGCGCAAGTTCGGACATGGAGGGCTCCGGGGTGGAAGGATGGCCGCCCGACATTACGCCGTCATCTTCCGGGCAACAATCGAGCCGCCGGGCGAGAAACGGCGCGAGCCCGGACTTGCGTCCATCGGCCGCCCAATCGCACCTTGACCTCGATTGGGGATGCAGTCCGGAATGCGGTGTGCAACTCGCATCGGGGCGATGCACCGGCGAAGGCGCCCAGGGCTCAAGAATCTCGAGGACGAAGCAAGATGTGGCGACGATCCGTCCTTGTCAGCGTCGGTCTCATCGGACTCGCGGTCGCCGTCTATGCGTTCTTGACCAATCGTCCGGTCACTCTGCCGGTCGCCCATGTGGAGATGAATGTGCCGGTGCGCGTATTTGGCTTGGGCACGGTCGAGGCGCGGGTGTTGTCGAGGATCGGTTTCGAGGTCGAGGGGGCGATCGTCGATCTCCAGGCGGATCATGGCGACGTGGTGAAGCAGGGAAGCGTGCTGGCCCGGCTGAGCCCGGCCAAGCAGGAGGCCAGGGTCGCGAAGGCGAAGGCCGGCCTGCTCAGCGCCGAGGTCGGTGTGCAGCGAGCCGAGGCCAATGTCGCCAAATCGCGGGCCGTGCTGGCCCAGCGCGAGGAGGCCAACAAGCGAAAGAAGGCACTGGTGCGCCGCGATATCGTCTCCGAGCAGACGGCGGAGGAGGCGCAGCGCGACGAGGATGTCGCGAAGGCCGAGCTGTCGGTCGCCCTAAGCGAGGTTGAGGTTGCCGGGGCCAATCTCGAGACCGCGCGCAGCGAGCTTGCGCTCGAGGTCGCGGTTCTCGACCAACACGCATTGATCGCGCCATTCGACGGCATCGTGATCGAGCGGCACAAGGAGCTCGGCACGGTCGTGAAGTCCGGGGAGCCGGTCTTCAGCCTGGTCGCCAACGATTCCTACTGGGGGCTCGCCTATGTGGACGAGGCCCGGTCGGGCTATATCGCCGAAGGGCAGACGGTCGAGGCCCGCCTGCGCTCTCGGCCGCTCGATCTGTTCACAGGGCAGGTGGCGCGTGTCGGCCTGGAGAGCGATCGCGTCAGCGAGGAGCGGAGAGTGTACATCAAGGGCGAGAATCCGCCGCCCAGGGTGCATCTGGGCGAGCAGGCCGAGTTCTGGATCACCGTGACGGTGCTCGACAAGGCCCTGCTCGTGCCGGAAGCGGCCGTGCAGGGGTTCGACGGCCGGCAGGGGACGGTCTGGACCATCCGCGATGGCCGCCTCGAGCGCCAGCGCCTGTCGTTCCGTCATCGAACGGAGGACGCACGGCTCGAGGTCGCGGGTGGCCTGACGCAAGGCGCGGAGGTCGTTGTCGCTCCTGCGGCGGGCCTGCGGGAAGGACGCCGCGCCAGCGCGGCCACGGAGGCCAGTCCGTGAACCTCGCCTACCGGGATGTCCGCCACAACCTGTTCCGGTTTCTGCTCACCTGCTTCGGACTGGGGCTGCTGCTCGCCGTTGTTCTGGCCATGGTCGGCATCTACCGGGGACTGGTGGTCGAGGCGCTGACGCTGGTGCGTGCGCATGCGGTCGATGTCTGGGTGGTGGAAGCCCAGACGCGTGGTCCGTTCGCCGAGGCCTCGCGCATCCCCGGTGACACGCGCGAGGGAATCGCACGCCTCGCCGGTGTGGCGGCGGCGGGCTCGCTGACCTATCAATCGGTCGAGGCCGAGGTGCAGGGCCGGAAGCTGCGCCTGTATGTCGTCGGTTTCGAACCGGGTCGCCCCGGCGCTCCCGTCAGCGTCGTCGAAGGTCGTGCGATCGGCCGCAGCCACTACGAGATGCTTGCCGATCGGCGCACCGGGCTCGTCCCCGGCGATCGCGTCACGCTCGGCCGAAACACATTCACGGTGGTGGGTTTGACCGAGAACCAGGTTGCCTCCGGCGGAGATCCGGTGGCGTTCATCACCCTGCTCGATTCGCAGAAGCTGCAATTCGATCTGGCGCCACCGGCGGCCCGCGTCGAGCTGGCACGCGGCTCGGCACGGGCGGGAACCGACTCGGTCAATGCCGTGGTCGCACGCCTGGCGCCGGGCGCGGCGGCCGAGAGCGTGGCCGCGGCGGTCGAGCGCTGGAAGCATCTCTCCGCCCTGACCGAGGCCGAGCAGGAGGCGATCCTCACGCAATCGCTCGTCGACCGCGCTCGGCGGCAGATCGGCCTGTTCACGACCATCCTGCTCGTCGTGTCGGCCGTCATCATCGCCCTCATCATCTATACGATGACCATGGAAAAGCTGAAGCAGATCGCGACTCTGAAGCTCATCGGCGCTCCCGACCGGACCATCGTCGGCATGATCGTTCAGCAGGCGCTGGCGCTCGGCGTCATCGGCTTCGGCTTCGGCGCCACGCTGATTGCCGTTATCAAGGACTACTTTCCGCGCCGAGTGGTGCTCGAACCGGACAATGTGCTGATCCTGGCCGGTATCGTCTTCGTCGTTTGCCTCGTCTCGAGCGGGCTCGGGGTGCGTGCGGCTCTGAAAATCGATCCCGCAACCGCGCTCGGAGGCTAGCATGTCCGCCGCCGATGCCTCCGAGCCGCTGGTGCGCATCGATCGCATTTCCAAGCATTTCGGCGACGGGCCGACCCGCGTCGACGCCCTGCGGGAGGTGACCCTCGACGTCTACCCGGGCGAGGTTGTCGCCCTGCTCGGGCCCTCCGGCTCCGGCAAGACGACGCTGCTCAACGTCATCGGCTGCATTCTCGAGCCGTCGTCGGGCGCGATGCATCTGGATGGCGACCTGGTCTACGAGAACCGCTGGCTGCAAGCGGATCTCCGGCGGCTGAGACTCGACAAGATCGGCTTCATCTTTCAGTTCCACAATCTGCTGCCCTTTCTCGATGCCGCGGACAATGTCGGCATCGTGCTGCAGCTGGCGGGCTACGGACCCGAGGAGATGCATCGGCGCGCCGGAGAGCTTCTCGACTATCTGGAGATCGGCAATCGCAAGCATGCCCTGCCGGCCAAGCTATCCGGCGGCGAGGCGCAGCGTGTCGCCATCGCACGCGCGCTCGCCAATCGGCCACGCATCATTCTGGCCGACGAGCCGACCGCGGCACTCGATTCCAAGCGGGCGGGAATCGTCATGGATCTGTTGCGCAAGCTGGCCGCCGAGCAGCAGGCGGCGATCATCGCCGTAACCCATGATGAGAAGATCTTCGATCGCTTCGACCGGATCTTCAGTTTGCGCGACGGGCGGCTCGAGCCGCCCGCTGACGGCAAGTGAGCGATGGCCATGGGAAATCGCTGTCGTCGGGGCGCGCCGGCGGGGCCGGGGATGCCTTGACCGCGGGCCGCCGGCTCGACAAGACTCACCGTGAAATGCAATGGCAGGAGGATCGCCTATGACCACGATGCGCTCGACCGATGGCCGCAGCTTCGTGCCGCTCGCGGTGGATCCGGCACGCTCGCGCACGCTCCCGGGCTATCTCTACAGCGAACCCCGCATCCTCGACGAGGAGCGACGGCGCATCTTCTACCGGAGCTGGCAACTCGCCGGGCATGTCAGCGAGCTCAAAGCGCCGGGCGACTATGTCACCGTCGACATCGTCGGGCAGAAGGTTTTCGTCATTCGCGAGCGGAGCGGCAAGCTCGGCGCCTTCTTCAATGTCTGCCCGCATCGCGCCCACGAGCTCCTCAAGGGCAGGGGCAACGTCACGTCGGCCATCGTATGCCCCTATCACGCCTGGGCCTACGAGTTCGACGGCTCGTTGCGGAAGGCCCGTGCGACAACCAGGATGCCCGAGTTCGATCCACGCGATTATAGCCTCGTGCCGGTGCGACTTGAGGAGATGCTTGGCTTCCTCTTCGTCAATCTCGATGCGGAGGCAATGCCGATCTCCGAGCTCGTCCCCGACATGATCTCTGACATGCGGCAGACGATGCCCTGGATCGGTGATCTCGAGGTCAACCGGGACTGCGACCGGCCGGAGGAGGAGTTTGGCAACCTGCGTGCCAACTGGAAGGTGCTCGCCGAGAACTGCCTCGAATGCTACCACTGCGGCCCGGCGCACCAGGCCTTCACCGACCTCGTCGATATCGGCAGCTACTATTGCCGTGTCTACGGCAACTGGATCAAGAGTCATGGCGAGGTCAACAAGCTCGAGAACAAAGCCTACAACGTGCCGGGTGATGCGCCGGTCAAGGTGAATACCTATTGGCACCTCTGGCCGAATATCGAGTTCGGTCTGTTCCCTGGAACGCGAACGCTCTCGGCCTTCTCGTTCTGGCCAAAAGATGCCGAGACGACCCGCATGTCCGGCATCCTGCTCACCATGCCCGGCGATCCGTTGCCGATGGAGCGGATCGACTACGTCCGCAATGTGCTGTGGCCGGAGGACGAGAGCATTTGCGAATCCGTGCATCAGGGCCTCAAGTCCCTCGGCTACAGGCAGGGCCGTTTCGTCATCGATCCTGAGGCGGCAGGTCTGTCGGAGAATGCCGTGCATGGATTTCAGCGCAAGTATGCCGAGGTCATGGGGTTATCCTAGCAGCACCCTCTCTGCCGCCCTTGGGGTGCTGCTCAGGTCATGGCGACGGCGACGGCTCCGGCCGGCGGCCGGGGCTTTGCCTTGTGCACCCCTACCCTATGGGCTAGAACCCGCGCGACACTGAAACAGTCGAGCGAGCTGCTGGCCGAGAATGAGCAAGAAGAGCAAGAGCAACCGGCCCGAGGCACGGCTTCCGAAGGGTTTCCGGGACGTAGGACCGGAGGAGGCACGGGCGCTCGAGAGGATGCTCCAGACCATCCGCGAGGTCTATGACGTCTACGGCTTCGAGCCGCTGGCAACGTCGTCGATCGAGTACACCGACGCGCTGGGCAAATTCCTGCCCGACCAGGATCGGCCCAATGCCGGCGTCTTCTCTTTCCTGGACGAGGACAACGCCTGGTTGAGCCTCAGGTATGACCTGACGGCACCGCTCGCCCGCTACGTCGCCCAGAATTACGACCAGCTGGCGAAGCCCTATCGCCGCTATCAGACTGGCACAGTCTGGCGGAACGAGAAGCCGGGCCCCGGCCGCTTCCGCGAGTTCGTCCAGTTCGATGCCGATACGGTCGGGGCCGAGAGCCCGGCGGCGGATGCCGAGTTCTGCATGCTCGCGGCAGACGTCATGGAGAAGCTCGGCATTCCCCGCGGCAGCTATCGCATGCGCGTCAACAATCGCAAACTGATCGACGGCGTGCTCGAGCGCGCCGGCATCGATCCCGTCGCCGAGTCCTCGCTCGCCCGACGGCTTGTCGTCCTGCGGGCGATCGACAAGATCGATCGGCTCGGTTCGGCCGGTGTCGAGCAGCTGCTGGGCGCAGGACGCAAGGACGAGTCGGGCGACTTCACCGAGGGTGCCAAGCTCGAGCCGGCGCAGATCAGGCAGATTCTGGACTACGTCGGCACGCCGGCCGCCGGTCGCACCGAGACCCTGATGGCGCTTCGCCCGCTTGTCGCCGGAAGCGCAAGCGGCGAGAAGGGGTTCGAGGAACTTCAGGCAATGGATGATCTACTTGCTGCCTCCGGATTTGAGGCCGACCGGGTCGTCATCGATCCGGGAGTGGTCCGGGGCCTCGAATACTATACGGGCCCGGTATTCGAGATGGAGCTGACCTTCGAGGCCAAGGACGAGACGGGCGAGACGCAGCGCTTCGGCTCGGTAGGCGGCGGCGGTCGCTATGACGGGCTGGTGGCGCGGTTCAAGGGCACGACCATTCCGGCGACCGGCTTCTCGATCGGTGTGTCACGTCTCTATCAGGCGCTCAATGCGCTCGGCCGGTCGGGTGCCGAGCGGTCTCTCGGCCCGGCCGTCATTCTGATCCTCGACCAGTCACGGCTCGGCGACTATCAGCAGATGGCGCAGGAGCTCAGAGCCGCCGGCATCCGGGCTGAGATCTATCTCGGCAGCTCCGGCATGAAGGCGCAGATGCGCTATGCCGACAAGCGCGGTGCGCCGCTCGTGGTGATCCAGGGCGACGACGAGCGCCAGCGCGGCGAGGTGACGATCAAGGACCTGATCGAGGGAGCAAAGCTCGCGGGCGAGATCGAGGACCGCGAGGCCTGGCGTGAAGGCCGCCCCGCGCAATTCGCGGCGCCACGTACCGAGTTGGTGACGGCCGTAACCCGCGTCTTAAAGCGTTATGCGAGCTAGTCCCGATCCGGCGGCCGAGGCGCGGGCGCTCGATCGTCTGACAGGTGTCGCCTGCCGCATCCTCGAGAGCCGCGGTTTCGAGCGCGTCGAGCCGGCGATCCTGCAGCCGGCCGAGCTCTATCTCGAGCAGCTCGGCGAGGATCTGAGAAACCGCACCTATGTCTTCTCCGATCCCGATGGCGAGGAGCTGTGCCTCCGGCCCGACCTGACGTTGCCGACGTGCCGGCTCTATCTCGATCAGCATCCGGAGGCCGACCAGCCGGCCCGCCTCAGCTATCACGGTCCGGCCTTTCGCTATCAGACGGACGCCGACGATCCGCACCGGCCGCGGGAGTTCCATCAGATCGGGCTCGAGAGTTTCGGCGCCGATGATGCCATCGGTGCCGAGGTCGAGGTTCTGTCGACGGTCGATACCTGTCTCGCCTCTCTTGGCGCGGGTGGCACGGTCATTCGCCTGGGCGATCTCGGCATCGTGCGCGGCCTGATCATGTCCATCGACATGCCTGCTCGCTGGCGGCGGCGGCTGCTTCGCGCCTTCGAGCGTCCGGAGGCGTTCCGCCGGCTCCTTCAGCAGCTCTGCACGGGAGCCGCACCGTTGCCCTCGGCGGTCCCGGAGCGGCTGCTCGACCGACTGATCGCCGACGATCCGGCGCGGTCCGAGGAGCGCGTGCAGGAGTATCTCGATGCCGAGGGCATCACGCCGGTCGGCCTGCGCAGCGTTGGCGAGTTGACCGAGAGCCTGCTCGCACTCGTCGAGGACCGGCGTGCCGCGCGGCTCCCGGGCGAGGTGGCAGGCCTGATCGACAGCTTGGTCGCCATCGATGTGCCGGCAACCGATGCGGTGACCCGCATGCGGACTGTGCTCGGCTCCCGGCGCGTCGAGCTCGAGGGGCCGCTCGGGGCCTTCGAGAGACGGCTCGACGATCTGGAACGCGCCGGCCTCAGTCTGCGGCGGATGCGGTTCTCGGCAGGGTTCGGCCGGAGTTTCGCCTACTACACCGGCTTCGTGTTCCAGTTCGAGGTCGAAGGCAAAGGCCAGCTCGGACATCTTGCCGGTGGCGGCCGTTACGACGATCTGCTCGAGGCCGCCGGCGCGCCGCGCCCGGTGCCGGCCGTAGGGGCGGCGATGCATTCCGAGCGCCTGCTGGCGATGGTCGGGGAGCGGCTCAGATGAGCGTGCTGACCCTGGCGGTGCCGTCCAAGGGACGGCTGATGGAGGAGACGCTGGCGCGCTTTGCCGCGGCCGGTCTCGAGATCGTTCGCCGCGGCACCGAGCGCGGCTACCAGGGACATATGCCGGGTCTCGGCGATGTCTCGGTGGCGTTCCTGTCGGCGTCCGAGATCGCGTCGTTCCTGAAGAGCGGCCGGGTGCATCTGGGCGTCACGGGAGAGGATCTGGTGCGCGAGGCCGTCGCCCCCGGCGATGGACGGATCGAGGAGGTCGTCCGCTTCGGCTTCGGCCGGGCCGATGTCGTCGTCGCCGTCCCGGCGCTCTGGCTCGATGTCGACCGAATGGCGGACCTCGAGCAGATCGCCCCCGTCTTCCGGCGCGTGCACGGCCGGCACCTGCTCGTCGCGACCAAGTACCGGCAGCTGACGCGCCGCTTCTTTGCCGATCACTCGGTCTCCAGCTATCGCATCGTCGAAAGCCTCGGAGCGACCGAGGGCGCGCCCCAGGCCGGTCATGCGGAGGTCGTCGTCGACATCACATCGACGGGTGAGACGCTGCGCGCCAACCATCTCAAGGTATTGAGCGACGGTATCATCCTGCGAAGCGAGGCGGCCCTCTTCGCCTCGTCGCTGTCGCCATGGACCGGGGCAGCGGAGCATCTCAAAGCCGAGATCGCCCACCGCCTGGGAGCGTGAGGCCGGCGCTATCGTCCCTCGCGCCACCAGGCGATCGACATGAGACCCAACAGGGCGGCGAGCGCCGCGAAGCCCGTGAACAGCGGGTAAAGCGCGATACCCGTGGTCAGGTGCGCGTCGCGCTCCTTGAGCCCCATCCAGCCCGAGCCATGCAGAAGGCGCGCCGACTTCAACATCGAGATGCGGGGCAACGAGATGCTGGTGGGCGATGCCCCGGGTCGATCCGCCGTGAAGTAGACGCCGCCGCCCGAGCTTTCGGAGAGGGGGCCGAGCTTCTCCGCGCTCGTCACGACCTCGGCCATCTCGCGATTGTTCGAGGCGCCCGCGAGCGCAACTGCCGCGAGTTCACCTGACGTCACCTTGTAGAACCCCGGCTCCTTCACCACCGTCTCGGCGCGGAAGAGACCGGGCACACCCGGGACGGGTTGTGGCTGAACCTCGACAGTCGAGCCGTCGGCGGCTTGGAGCGTCACCGGGCCGACCTTGTCGAGCATGCTGCGTCGCTCGAGAGTCACCTTGAGCCCGGCCGATTTCGCCGAGAGCTGCTCCTCCTCGAGCTCGGGCTCCTTCATCAGCCAGTGGGCCATGCGACGGAGAAGATCGGTATGTGGTCCCCCGCCTTCGAGGCCGCGGGCCCAGAGCCAGGCGTGATCGGACAGCATCAGGGCGATGCGACCTTGCCCCTTGCGACCGAGGATCAGCAGCGGACGGTCGCCCGGGCCCTGCATCAGGACCTCGCCGCTCGGCGGCCCGACCGAGACGAGCCGGAACCAACGTCCCCATTTGGGATCGGTCTTGCTGGCACCGTCGAGCCCTCGGGTCACGGGATGACGCTCGCCGGCATCGGTCAAGCGCGGCTTGTAGGGCTCCTCGACGACCTCGCCGGTCGGCTCGGCGGGAAGCACCTGGGCGAGCGGCGTATTGTAGATGCTGCCGGGAGAGGCGTATTCCTCGCCGGCGGCGATCAGCACCGCGCCGCCCTTTTCCTCGACATAGCGGGCGATGTTGTCGATGTAGATCGGCGGCAGGATGCCGAGGCGCTCGTAGCGATCGAAGATGATCAGGTCGAACTCGTCGAGCTTCTCCTGGAAGAGCTCGCGCGTCGGGAAGGCGATGAGGGAAAGCTCGTTGATCGGTGTGCCATCCTGCTTGTGGGGCGGACGCAGGATGGTGAAGTGCACGAGGTCGACGGCGGCATCCGATTTGAGGAGATTGCGCCAGGTCCGCTCGCCGGCATGCGGCTCGCCGGAGACCAGCAGGACGCGCAGGTTCTCCCTGACACCCTCCACCGAGAGCACCATCCGGTTGTTCGCCTCGGTAAGCTCACCCGGGACCGGCGCCAGCTCGATCTCGACGATGTTCGGACCGGCATGCGGAAAGCCGATCGGAACTTCGAAGGTCTCGCCGACGGCGACGGTCCGTGTGATATCGGGCAGGGCCTCCCGTCGGATCGTGATCTCGGCCGGCGCCGCGGCAGAGGCATGTGTGCCATGCTCCTCGATCTTCAGCTCCGCCATGGCCTCGCTGCCGACCAGACCGAAGCGCGGGGCCTTGATGACAGCGATGCGGCGATCGAACTCGTTCTCGGCCCCCGTAAGGAGAGCGTGGACGGGGGCATCGATGCCGAGTTCGCGGATCGAGGCTGGGGCATCGTGCACCTGCCCGTCGGTGAGCAGGACGATGCCGGCGAGGCGCTCCGGCGGCACGCCCGAGAGCGCGCGGGACAGGTCGGCGAAGAGCCGGGTGCCGTCCTTGCCAGTGCCGTCGGGATCGGTCGCCTCGATCCAGCGCGTGTCGAGGTTCTTGATGGCGCCGAGCTCGCTCTGTAACCGGGAGCGAATGGCCTCGGTCCGCTCGCCGCGCGCTGCCAGCGTCTGGCTCAGGCTCTTGTCGACGACGACGACGGCGATGTTCGACAGGCCCTGCCGTTCCTCCTGACGGAGCGTCGGATTGGCGAGGGCGGCGAGCAGCGCGGCGAGGCTGAGGATGCGCAAGAGCGCGCCGCGGCTCCGGCGAAAGAGCAGGATCAGCGCCAGCACGGCTGCGACAGCCGTTGCGGCGATCAGCAGATGCATCGAGACGATAGGTGCAAGCTCGATCGACCAACTCATTGTTTCACCCTATTGGCCGAGCCGCTCGAGCAGCGCCGGAACATGCACCTGGTCGGCCTTGTAGTTGCCGGTGAGCGCGTACATGACGATGTTCACGCCGACACGATAGGCATACTCGCGCTGCTCTTCGCCGCCCGGCACCACGGCATAGAGCGGTGTGGCGTTGTCGTCGATCGCCCAGGCGCCGGCGAGATCGTTCGAGGTGATCAGGATCGAGGAGACGCCATCGATGCGCCGCCCCTGGCCGGCATCCTCGTCGGCGGTAGGATCGGACTCGACCCAGAGCGGGCTCGTGTCGTAGCGGCCGGGAAAGCTCTTCAGCAGATAGAATGACTTGGTCACGACATGCTCGGGCGGAGCCGGCGCCAGGGCTGGGATGTCGAGCCTGCCGACGACACGACGGAGCGCCTCCGTGCCGGTGCTCGTCAAGCCGCCGATCTGCGGCAAGGCTTCGAGCGCGTCGCGCGTGTCGAAGACGATCATGCCGCCGTTCTTCAGGTAGCTGTCGACCTTGGCGACAGCGGCATCCGAAAGTTCGCGCGCGTCCGGTCGGATCGGCCAGTAGAGGACCGGGAAAAACGTCAGCTCGTCGCGCTCGACATCGACACCCAAGGGCTCGGCCGGCTCATAGGCCGTGCGCGCGAGCAGGATGGCGGTCAGCCCTTGCAGACCCCGCTGGGCGACCTCGTCGGTCTCCGCGTCGCCGGTCAGGACATGGGCGAGCCGGGAGTGCAGAGCGGCCTCGAGCGCGAAGCTGTGGGTGGCGCTCGTCGTCTGCGCCCGGCCCTCAGCAGGCAACAGCAGTGCACTGGCGAGGGCCAGTCCGAAGAGTGTCGCCGCGGCCGAGCGTCGAGCCCACCGGCGGACGAGACCGAGCTGCAGCAGCAGCACGGCGGCCACGTCGAGGAAGACCAGGAGCAGGGCGATGGACAGAAAATCGGGTTTCAGCTCCGTCGCCTCGGCGCCTCGATAGGCTGCCGTGACGACCCCGGCAGGCATCGACGGCAGCGGCTCGAGCTTGAACTTCGGTCCGACGGCGTTGAGGGCGCGAAGCTTGCCAGGCGGTCCGTAGAAACCCGGAGGATGCTCCGCATCCGGTTCGCTGATGCCTTCGCCCTCGATCGGCAACGGGCGGACCGTGGCGGGGGGAGGGCCGAGCTCGCCGAAGCCGTTCAGCGTCTGCACGGGCGCGAGAAGCCGCTCGCCGTCGCTGCTGGCGCCGCTGACGGTCTGGCCGCCCTCGATCTCGGCAAGACCCGTCAACGCCGTTACGCGTTGCAGCATGTCGACGAACAGGCCGGAGATCGGAAGGTTCGACCAGTCCGTGTTGGCAGTGACGTGAAACAGGATCAGGTAGCCCTGCTTGCGCTTGGTCGCCGTCACCAGGGGCGTGCCGTCGCTGAGGCGGGCCCAGACCAAGGTCTCGTCCCCCAACAGGGCCGGATCGGCGAGGACCTGCCGGTTGACCCGGACGTCGGGCGGGATCGTCAGGCCGGCGAAGATGCTCGTCTCGTCGAACGGCGCCAAGGGCTGCGGCTCGCTCCAGGAGAGCGCTCCGCCGAGCGAGCGGCCACCGGCCCGCAGGGCAACCGGCATGAGTTCGTCGCCACCCTGCTCGAGCCGCGGGCCGGCAAAGCGCACCAGGACGCCGCCTCCCTCGATCCACTTCTCCGTCGCCTCGAGCGTGCCGCCGACGAGCTTGCCGATATCGGCGAGGATCAGCACCGTCACGCCCTGCTTCAGGAGGCTGTCGACGGGACTCTCCTGGCTGGCGGCATCGTCCTTGACGAGCTCAGCGAAGGGACCGAGCGAGCGCTCGAGATAGTGCAGAGGCGAGAGCAGGGGCTGCGCCTTCTCGCGCGAGGCGCCTGAGACTAGGCCGATGCGATTCCAACGTGTGCCGGCATCAGCCAGCTGGATGGCGCCGGCCGAGCGCTCGCCCAGGATCTCCATGCGGGAGACCTGGTTGCGCAGCTCGAGCGGCAGGTCGAACGTGAAGCTCTCCAGCGTGTCGGTCGGCGAGAGCGAGAACGCTGCCTCGCTCAACCGGTCGCCGCGGCTCGACAGTGCCACGACGATCCCGTCCCGGGACAGGCCGCCGGGGCTCAGCACCTCGGCCTTGAGGGCGCCCGAGCCGGCCCGGATGTGGCGGAGCGCGATCGGCACGCCGTCGGCGGTGGGCAAGAGCACGGTGACAGCGCCACCGCCCCCGGCAATCTCGACGAGCTTGGCGGCGAAGTCGCGTCCGGAACCGTGGTCGATGCCGTCGGACAGCCAGGCGACCTCGCCGGGCGTCGCACCCGCTGCGGCAAGAGCCGCCGCGGCTTTCATACGATCCGGAGCGAGCGGCGACGGAGTCAGCGCCACGATGCGGGCGCGGGCGTCTTGCGGCGCCTCGAGAACGGGCGTGGCCGTACCATCCGCCGCCGTAGGCACGACGATGACGGGCCGACCGTCGCGCTCGGCTTCGTCGATCAGCACGGTCAGCATTTGCTGTCGCTCAGACCAATGCGCCGCCGCCGGCCAGCCATTGTCGACGACGATCGCCAGCGGTCCGCTGCCCGTTCCGGACTGGGTGCTGGCGTTGAGCACCGGCTCGGCAAGCGCAAGAATGACGAGCGTCGCCGCCAGCATGCGAATGAGCGTCAGCCACCAGGGGCTTCGTGCCGGAGTCTGGCGCCGTTGCACCAGACCCTTGAGGAGCCGCACGGCCGGAAAGCGCACGCGCTGTGGCGATGGTGGCGTCGTCCTGAGCAGCCACCAGATCGCCGGCAGCGCTGCCAGCGCCAGCAGGATCCATGGGTTCATGAAGGCGAGGCCGCTCAAAGCTGGGCCTCCGCAGCTTGCAGGGACGGGGTATCGACGCTGGATGTGCGGCCCAAACCTTCGCTGATGTGCTGATGCAGCGCCAGCATGGCCTGCTCCGGCGGATGATCGGTGCGATGCACGAGG
The DNA here is from genome assembly GCA_041397825.1 of Hyphomicrobiaceae bacterium. Classification (GTDB taxonomy): domain Bacteria; phylum Pseudomonadota; class Alphaproteobacteria; order Rhizobiales; family Hyphomicrobiaceae; genus JANNSX01. The sequence continues at coordinate 804,105 of JAWKVX010000004.1, read as the reverse complement.
AGCGACCACTGCAGCCGGTCCGCCAGATGACGCAGCGCGGCCCGGTGGGCCTCGAGGCGTTCCTGGTATTGTCCGCGAATGCCCTCGGTCCATTCAGCAAGCAGGGCGCCACCATCTTCGAGATCGAGGAATTCGACGCGGCCTTCGTAGGGCAACGTCTCCTCTGCGGGATCGAGGACCTGGACGAGATGGCCACGCACTCCCTGGCCGGCGAGCGCGCCGACGCGCTGGGCGATGTCCTCGATCGGCTCCAGGAAATCGCCGATCAGGATGCATTCCGAATACCGGGTGAGGGTCGCCTCGGGCGGCAGGCTCGCCATCGGTGCGTCGGTCCGGATCTCCTGGAAAATCCGCTCGGCGATGTGCTCGGCCGGGTGCCGGCGGGCCGAGGGCGACGTCAATCCGAGCACACCCACCCGCTCGCCCCCCTCGACCAGCAGCTCGGCGATCGCCAGCATGAGCACCAGGGCCCGATCCTGCTTCGTCGCCTTGCCGAGCGCGCTTTGAAACACCATAGATGGGGACTGGTCGGCCCAGAGCCAGGCGGTGTGGGCGGCCTCCCATTCCTTCTCGCGGACGAACAGTCGGTCGGAGGATGCGGACCGGCGCCAGTCGATCATGTGGCGGGCGTCGCCGGCCTCCAGCTGGCGGAACTGCCAGAAAGTCTCGCCCGGTCCTGGTCGCCGGCGACCGTGGATGCCGAACATGACGGTCGTGGCGATGCGGCGTGCCTCGAGAACGAGCGACGGCAAACGCTCGGCAAGAGCGAGCGCGCCGGTCTGCAGATCGACCATCTGGCGGGTCGGGCCGCCGGTCTTCAGGATCGCCACGTGCCGCCTCTGGGTTAGTCGAGCGTCCGTGTGATGTTGCCGATGACGTCGCCGACGCCGAGACCCTCCGTTCGCGCCGCGAAGGTCAGCGCCATACGATGCTTCAGCGCCGGCTCGGCGAGGGCGATGACATCGTCGACGGAAGGGGCGAGGCGGCCGTCGAGCATGGCGCGGGCGCGCACCGCCAGCATGAGGGCCTGGCTCGCGCGGGGACCCGGCCCCCAGCTGATCAGCCGGTCGGCCTCGGCGCTGGCTCCCGGCCTCGCCGCTCGGACGAGCCGGAGGATCGCGTCGACGACCTTGTCGCCGACCGGGATCTGGCGAACCAGCCGTTGCAGCGACAGCAGTTCCTCGGGTTGGATGACCGGAACCACGGCGACGGTTTCCAATCCCGTTGTGGCGTGCAGCATGCGACGCTCGGCGGCCTCGTCGGGATAGCCGACGTCGATCTGCAGGAGAAAGCGATCGAGCTGGGCCTCTGGCAGTGGATAGGTACCTTCCTGCTCGAGGGGGTTCTGTGTCGCGAGCACATGGAATGGTGTCGGCACGTCATGGCGCTGGCCGGCCACGGTCACGTGGTGCTCCTGCATCGCCTGCAGCAGCGCCGACTGAGTCTTGGGCGAGGCACGGTTGATCTCGTCTGCCATCAAGAGCTGCGCGAAGATCGGCCCCTTGATGAAGCGGAAGCTGCGGCCGCCGCCCGGCTGCTCCTCCAGCACCTCGCTGCCGATGATGTCGGAGGGCATCAGATCGGGCGTGAACTGGATGCGCTTGGCATCGACGCCGAGCACGCCGCCGAGTGTCTCGACGAGTCGCGTCTTGCCGAGACCGGGCACGCCGACCAACAGGGCATGCCCACCTGACAGGATCGTCACCAGCGTCTGCTCGACGACGTTGCGCTGTCCAAAGATGATCCGCTCGGCGGCCTCGCGGACGCGTCGCATCTTGTCGCCGGCAGATTCGATCCGCTCGACGACTTCTTCAGGGGTTTGGGTATAGCTCGTCATGGCGGCGACTATAGGGCTCCTTGGCGGTTTCGACAAAGACTGTAGGCCTGGGAATTCGTCACAATCGTGTTTATGGTCCGGCCGGACCGCGGCGCACGTTAAGATGTTGCCTTTTGGTCAATGGGTTGAAACGCATGACGAGCAGTCCGGCCGATGCGCGGCTTGCCGAGTTGACGCGGTTGATCGAGAGTGCCGCGGCAGAGAGGCCGCGTCCGCTCGAGCAATGGCAGCCGTCACGCCTGGCCGACATCGGCCTCGAGATCACCGCCGACGGCCTTTGGCACTACCAGGACAGTCCGATCCGCCGGCCAACACTCGTCAGGCTGTTCGCCAGCATTCTGAGGCGGGAGGCCGACGGCAAGCATTACTTGGTAACGCCGGCCGAGAAAGTCCTCGTCAGGGTGGCGGATGCGCCGCTGCTGGCCGTCGAACTCTGGGCGCAGGGGGCCGGCTCGGCGTTGGACTTGAGCTTCAGGACCAATCTCGACGACGTCGTGCTGGCCGGACCTGACCAGCCATTCGAGTTCAGGCCCGATCCGAAAACGGCGGCTCCGAGACCCTATATTCATGTGAGGCACGGCCTTCTGGCGCGTGCGACGCGCTCCGTCTATCTCGAGATCGTCGAGCATGGCAGCATCGAGACGCGTGGCGAGGATCGCCAGTTCGGCGTATGGAGCCGCGGCGCATTCTTCGCCATGGCGTCGGCGGAGGCCGTGGAATGAGTGCATATCACGATCTCACGGTGGCGGAGTTTCGTGCGCTCGCCCGGGTGCGGCTCGCCGCCGAGCCACGCATCGCCACAACTGATTCGCAGATACAACCTTTGCGCGGCGATCATGATCTGAATGACAGCTTTCCAGGATTCGGCGAGCCGGGGCCGGTGTTGCGGCCCGCCGCCGTGCTGGTGCCTGTGATCGAGCGCGACGGCGTGCTTGCCGTCATCCTCACGCAACGGCCGGACCACATGACCTCGCATGCCGGGCAGGTCGCCTTCCCCGGCGGCAAGATCGATCGGACCGACGCCTCGCCGCTGGCGGCCGCCTTGCGCGAGGCGGAGGAGGAGATCGGCCTGGCGCCGCATCTCGCCGAGCCGTTGGGCTATCTCGACGTCTACCAGACAGGTACCGGCTACCGAATCCTGCCGGTCGTGGCGCTCGTGGCGTCCGAGTTCACGCCACGCCTCAATCCGAGCGAGGTGGCGGACTGTTTCGAGGTGCCGCTCGCCTTCCTGATCGACCGGCGCAATCACCGGATCGAGGCTACCGAGTGGCGCGGGCGTCTGCGCCGTTATTATGATATTCCTTTTGGAACGCGCCGCATCTGGGGCGTGACGGCCGGCATGGTCCGCAATCTCTCGGAAAGGCTCGATCCTCCATGTTGAGGTTCGCACTACTCGTCGTCTTCCTGATGGCTCTGCCGATGCTGCTGTATACGGCTTACGCGCATCTGAGGTCGGGACGAACGATCGATGAGGCGGTAGCTGGAGCCCCCGTCGTGCCGCTGCTGGCCGTGGGCGTTGTGCTGACCGCAGCTGTGCTGCTGGTCTATCTGCAGCTCAATCGGAACGAGCCGGGTCGCCAGTATGTCCCGCCCGTCTACAAGGACGGCCAAATCCAGCCCGGCCATGTCGAGTAGGCGATGACGGCTGAGGAGATTCGCGACGAGGGCCGCCTCAGGACCGCCGACTGGCTCATCAGGCCGGCGACGGTCGCCGTGCTCAAAGCGCTCGGCCGCGACGGCCATCGGGTCCGGGTCGTCGGCGGGGCTGTCCGCAATGCACTCATCGGCGAGGTCGTCAACGATATCGACATGGCGACCGATGCGCGTCCCGAGGAGGTCATGGCGTTGGCGCAAGCCGCCGGGTTGCGTGCCGTGCCGACAGGGCTCGCGCACGGCACCGTCACGGTGATCGCGGACCATCAGCCTTACGAGGTGACGACGCTGCGCCGGGATGTCGAGACCTTCGGCCGCCATGCCCGGGTCGATTTCACTCGCGACTGGGCTGAAGATGCCAAGCGGCGCGACTTCACGATCAACGCTCTCTTCTGCGAGGCCGACGGGACCGTCATCGACACGGTCGGCGGCCTTGCCGATCTCGCGGCGCGCCGTATCCGTTTCATCGGCGAGGCTGTCGATCGTATTCGCGAGGATTATCTCCGGATCCTCCGATTCTTCCGGTTCTCTGCTACCTACGGCAACGGCGAAATCGACCGGCAGGGGCTCGCCGCAGCAGTTGCCGAGCGTGCCGGATTGCGACGGCTCTCGGGCGAGCGCGTCCACAGCGAGGTGAAGCGGCTGATCGTGGCCCGGAAGGCGCTGGCGATACTTGACGTCATGCTCGGGCATGGTCTCATCGTCGATATCGTTGGCGTGCCGTGGCTGACGCGGCTCGGGCGCGTTGTGGCCCAGGAGCAATCGCTCGGCGCGACGCCCGATCCGACCTTGCGCCTTGGTGCCCTTGCCCTCGCCGCCCCCGAGGACGCGCAACGACTGTTCCAGACGCTCAAGCTATCGGGTCTCGAGCGTGGTCGGCTCCAGGCGATGGCGTCGACGCTGGGGCAGCCATTTCCGGAAACGAGCCAGGCGTGCGAGCGTCTGCTCTACAGGATGGGCGTCGTGGCCTATCGTGACAGGCTGATGCTGGCTTGGGCCCGGGCGGCAAGCTCCGCCAGCGATGCGGCCTGGGCGGAGAAGGCGGCTCAGGCAGGCAATCAGGTCCCGCCCGCCTTCCCGCTGCGCGGTCGCGATCTCATCGGTCTCGGGGCCTTGCCAGGGCCGTCTCTCGGTGCGCTTCTGAAGGAGATCGAGGCCGAGTGGGTGGCGGCCGGCTTCAAGACCGATCGCGAGGCGTTGTTGGCGCGTGCGGCGGCCAAGCTTGCAGTGCAGCACTAGGTTTGCCGCGACGCAACCTGTCAGCAATCTCCGGCGCAGGCTGCTAACATGATGAGATCATTCATATTTGTTTTGTAGGATGGCGCAGACTCGGCCTAGCATTCTCTGTCTCTTGGCGGACGATCGAGGACATGCGCATGGCAGATCAGGACTTCGAGCGGCAGATGCTCGGCTACGGACTGACGACAGCCGAGATCCTCTACCACCTGCCCGACCATCCGAGCCTGTTGCAGGCCTACATCTGGCAGGATTACGACCAGTTCCCGCGACTGCCGCGGCTCTGCAAATTCCTCGACTTCTGGTCTAGCAATCTCGACGGAGCGCTCAATCGCGTGCGGGTCGCGCACAAGGGGCTCGTGAGCCCGCGCGAGTTCCGCTACGTTGACGGGGCTATCGTTCTCAACTAGGCGCCGTCATGACCGTCCCAAGAGGGACATGATCCGGCGGCATGAGCCCGGTATGGCTGTTGCTGCACGCGTGCTGGGAACCCTATAAGGCTGACTTGCTCATCGAAGCGATCCTTCCGGCGGCTCGAGCCGGCATTGTGCGCGCCGCAAAAGGCGCTGGAACTCAGTAAGGGGGAGTGGCCAGGATGACGGACGAGAAGGGCCCGCGGCCGGCCCGGAGCGGGATGCGGCGTCTCATCGGATTTCTTTCGCTGGCGCTGACGGCTGTCGTGCTGATTGCGGCGGTGGTGCTGGTTTCCGCAACGCTCGACCGTTCCTCGATGCCAAAGAAGAACGGCGAGGTGTCGATGGCAGAGCCACCGGCGGGTGAGGCGGCGCCGCAGCCCGAGGCAATGGAGGGCGCCGAGCCGCCGGCGAGCGGCACGTCCTTCGACATGGCCGCACCGCCTGATGTTCTGGCCGAATCGGCGCCGCCCGCGCCGGTGACCGCGGCACCTGCGGCCGCCAATGGTGGGAGCGAATCTCTCGAGGCATCCGCGACTCGATCAGATAGCTTCTCGGATCAGGACGCACCCTACACGATCGTCAAGGTCTTCTACGCGACGGACCGAAAGCCGACAGGCAAGTCGGAGCCGAACGAGAAATATGGCGGCGAGCGTGGCACTCTGGTTTTGGGTGAGGCCGAGGTCTCGATCCCGCGTGATCACCGGCTGGGCGAGCTGGAGGGGCCGTCGATCTGGCGGCTCGAGTTCTCCGAGGACCCCGAGAAGCACGTGGTGCTGTCGTCGGCGAGCGAGGTCATCCCGGAGGTGTTTTACAAGGGCGTGCGGGCCAAGGTCGCTGCCGCACCTGACAAGAGTGCCTTCATCTTCGTGCACGGCTACAATGTGGCCTTCAAGGATGCCGCCCGCCGGACGGCTCAGATGACCTACGATCTGGGTTTTCCCGGCGCGCCTGTCTTCTATTCATGGCCGTCGCAGGGGACCACGCTGGGCTATACGGTCGATGAGAACAACATTCAATGGACCCAGCCGACCTTGAAGAAGTTCATCAAGGAGTTCGCCGAGCAGTCCGAGGCCGAGAATCTCTATTTGGTGGCCCACAGCATGGGGAACCGGGCGCTGACAGGCGCGGTCAAAGAGCTGGTCCAGGAGAATCCCGACATCCGCAAGCGCTTCAAGGAGATTATCCTTGCCGCGCCGGACATCGACGCCGAGATCTTCAAGCGCGACATCGCCCCCTTCATCACGACGGCAACGCCGACCGTGACGCTCTACGCCTCGTCCAACGATAAGGCCTTGATCGCCTCGAAGGAGGTGCACGGTTACGCACGGGCCGGCGATTCCGGCGGCGGGCTCGTCATCGTGCATGGCATCGACACGATCGATTCGTCCAAGGCGGTAACCGACTTCGTCGGCCATGCCTACTATGCGTCGTCTAAATCGATCATTGCCGATATCTTCAATCTCATCCATCGTCGGCAGCGTCCGGATCAGCGGCCGGGCCTGAAGCCGATCGACGAGCAGGCTGGCCGTTACTGGCAGTTCGAGGGCGTGACGGGCGAACCCTGAGCCCGCGAGGCGGAGATGTGGCGACATGAAGTCCGGCACCCAGGCGATCCGCACCACCTGTCCCCGGGATTGCTACGATGCCTGCGGCATGCTGGTCCGCACCGATGCGGACGGTCGCGTGACGGTCACGGGCGATCCCGAGCATGACGTCTCGCGAGGCGCGCTCTGCGCCAAGTGCTCGCTTGCCTACAATGGTGTCTGGCGGGACCCGAAGGCGCGGCTTGGCCATCCTCTGAAGCGGGTCGGCAGGAAGGGCGAGGGTGTCTTTCAACCTGTGAGCTGGGAGGCGGCGCTTGCCGAGATCGCGGACCGCCTCGGACACATCATCGAGGAGCATGGCGGCGCCTCCGTGCTGCACACCCACTACACCGGCACCTGCTCGCTGATCGCAGGCAACTTTCCCTGCCGCTTCTTCAATGCCATCGGCGCCCGCGAGGTCGATCCCGATACGGTCTGCAACAAGGCCGGCCACGCGGCTCTCTCGCGCATGTTCGGCACTTCGACACTCGGCTTCGATCCTCGGACGGTCGCCGATGCCGGCACGATCATGATCTGGGGGGCCAATCCTTCGGCCACCGCGCCCCATGTGGATCGCTATTGGCTCGACGAGAGCGGGGCGACGGTCATCGTCGTCGATCCGATCTGGCACGATACGGCGGCCAAGGCCGATCTGCATCTGCAGCTGCGTCCCGGAACGGATGCGGCACTGGCCTTCGGGCTCCTCAATGCGATCCGCGAGTTGGGCGGCTTCGATCGCAAGTTCCTGACCGAGTGCACGGAGGGATTTGCCTCGGTCGAGAGTCAGCTCGACAGGACCACCCCGGCCTGGGCGGCCACTGTCACAGGCGTCGCCGAGGACGACATCCGGGCGGCTGCCACCGCCTACGTGAAGGGACCCTCCCTGCTCTGGCTCGGGCAGGGCTTCCAGCGCCAACGCTTCGGCGGCAATGCCATGCGCGCGGCGGCGCTGCTTCCGGTAGCGACCGGCCAGATCGGTCGGCCGGGCACCGGGCTGCTCTATCTCAACGGCGGCGAGAGCCGGGGTGTCGATTATGGCGATCTGGCGGGCGGCGATCTCGCGGCCGACGGCCCGCGGCCCGTCAGTCACATGGATCTCGCAGCAACGCTGGCCAAAACCGATACGCGGGCGCTCTTCACCTGGAACAACAACATCGCCGTCTCGAGCCCGGATCAGCAGGCGCTTCTCAACGCTCTCGCCCGCGAGGACCTCTTTCAGGTGACCATCGATCTGTTCCAGACTGGTACGGCCGACTTTGCCGACTTCGTTCTGCCGGCGGCGAGCTTCCTAGAGTTCGACGATCTGGTCGCCTCGTATTTCAACTACTCGATCTCCGCCCAGGCGAAGGCGTTGGAGCCGGTCGGCGAGGCGCTGCCGAACCAGGAGATCTTCCGCCGTTTGGCTCGTGCCATGCGCCTCGATGCGCCAGCGCTCCATGAGAGCGATGTCTCGATCATTGCCCGGACGCTCGAGGCGGCAGAGCCGGGCCTGACGTTCGAGTCCCTGAAGGCCGATGGCACGCGCGCCGTCCCCCGCGAGCCCGTCATTCCCTTCGCCGACCGAAAATTCCCGACGCGCTCCGGAAAGATCGAGATTGCCTCCGACCGATTTGTCCGGGCCGGCGGCACCTTCGCGCCGGAGGCCGTCTACGACGACCCTCCCGGCAGCGACACGCTGAGGCTCCTGTCACCCGCCGGCGACTGGCTGATGAACTCGAGCTATGGTAACGACCCGCGCGTTGCCGAGCGGGCGCGCGGCGAGACGATCTATGTCAGCGCCGAAGAGGCGGGGCGGCGCGGCCTTGCGCCGGGCGGCCGGGTTCGCGTCAGCACGCCGGCCGGGTCGCTGGTGATGGAGCTTGCGGTCTCCGGCCGCGTGCCCGATGGCGTCGCGCTCGCTTACAAGAGCCCCTGGCTCAAGGCCAAGGACGGGGCCAACATCAATACGCTCAATCCCGGCCTCAAGTCCGACCTTGGCCAGAGCACGGCGGTGCATAGCCTGCTGGTGACGATCGAGGCGGTCTAACCACGGTTGCGAACACAGGTTGTCTCGCTCAAGTGTGGGATGCTGCCGAGGGATCACGATCTTGGTGCAGGCTCTGCGCGACCGATACGGCTCCGACGAGCGACAGACCCGCCAGCAACAGGCCCGCTCCCGGCGAGGGCGTCACCGGCAGGATGGCGAGGCCGGCAAGGAGACCGGCAAGCGAGACGGCGCCTCGTGATCGCGTCACGGCGGCCATCGCCAACGCGGCAAGCACGCCGAGCAACGCGGCGGCACCCGGAAATCGAGCGTCGTCGCGGTCCGGCGTTCCGGCGCATTCACTGGCGGCATGGCCGAGGTCGGTTGCGGTCCGAGCGGCAGGCATCGGCGTCAGGGACGGCTCCGAGCCCTGCATGAGAGCGGCGATCCCGGATGCGCCGAGCGGCCGTGAGTAGATGCGCACGTCGCCGATCGCGCCGTCGAAGCCGTAGCCGGCCTCGGCCCGCCGTCCGATCATGACGGCGACTGCCGCGGGACGCTGGCTCGAGGCAACGGGACCGAGGAGATCGCCATTGTCGCGTTGCCCGTCGAGATAGACGTCGATGGTCCTGGCGGCGGCGTCATAGACCCCGGCGACGAAGTACCAGCGACCGGGCGCGAGCGGCGTCTTGCCGTAACGCGCCATCAAGGTTCCACACGGGCTCGCGAGCTTGAATCCGACTGTCCTCGGCCCCCGGTCGATCGTGGTATCCAGCTGGAAGCCCAGGCCGTCGTGGCTCGAGACGATAGCAGCGTCGTCGCGGGGGAAGGTCGCCGACCGGATCCAGGCACTGATGGTCATGCTGGAGGTCAGCCGCAGCGCGCCGGGGCTGCCGAAATCGACGTAGTCCGCCGATCCGTCGAAGGCGATGGCGGCCCGATCCGGTGCGACGAGCGCGGTAGGTGTGCCGCGAAGATCGCCGTCGAGCCCGTGCCCGGAGCTATCGACCGCACGGCCGCCGGCGGTCGCGTCGAGGCGCCAGTGGGCCTCGAGGCCACCGGTTCCGACCGTCCCAGGCCGCCGACCGGTGAAGAGGTTGCTCGCGCTCTTGAGGGACCAGACTCCGGCGAGGACGAGGAGGGCAGCGAGGAGGGTGGCGATCGCCACGGTTCGGGTCACTCGAATACTCGAGGAGATGTCGAGACGTCTCGCGAGCACAAGGCCCGTCGCGGCGCCGAGCACATTCATCAGCACGTCAGCTATGGCGGGCCAGCGGTAGAGCATGACGAGCTGACTGCTCTCGGCGACGAGAGACAGAAGCGCCGCCAGCATGATCCCGCGTGCGAGGCCGAGACCCGCAAGCACGATGCCTGCGGGCACGAAACCGATGATGTTCTGAACGAGATCGCCCGGATCGTGCCCCAGAAGGCCGAGATCGACCGGTTGCAGCGGACGAATGGCGACCGGAACCGCCGTGGCCGCCAGCGTCACGAGCAGGACTGGCAGCCTGAGCCGGACGATCCACACCGGGGTGACCCATTGGCGATTGCACGGTCGGAGGCTATGCCGGTCGGGGGGCGAAGGCAACGAGTCATGGTGTGGGTTCCCCTTCCCAGGGGATGCATCCGAAGATCCCGAGAATGTGGCCAGCCGGCACGCCGGATCGCGAGTTAGATCGGCTATAGATCCCTCTCGGGTCCGCCGCTCGAAATGCTGCCGGAGAGCATGACGGCGGCTTTCCACTGATTCGCAGGGACGAGGCGTTGACCTTCTCATCCTGCCGGGGGATGGCTCGTCGGCGTCCCTGGGCCGATTGTCTCGCGCCCGGCGTCGTGGGGGAGGAGTGAGCCGCGTGTGGTCAGCGCTGCGAGCGGACAAACGGGTCAAACGAACGTGGATGTTCGTGACGATCCTCGTCTTCGGTGCGCTGCTCGGAGGCTGTGCCGCCAACCAGGGAGCTGGAGATCCCTCCATTGCGCCTCCCGTGGCGGCCGATGTCGCGCCCGGCGCGTCGGAGGTGGCCCGCACGCGCGACTTCCAAAGTGACGACGCGCCCTACGCCACCGTCAAGGTCTTCTATGCGACCGATCGTGCCAAGACGGGCGAGAGCGCTCCCAACGACAAGTACGGGCCAGGTCGTGGCAAGTTGCTGTTCGGTGTCGCCGAGGTCTCGATCCCGCGCGATCACCGGATGGGGACGCTGGAGGGCCCGGCCGTCTCCAGGCTCGAGTTCCGCGAGGATCCGGAGCGCCACGTGGTCCTGCTGGCGGTCGCCGAGCGCGACCGGGCGAGCTTCTTCCGCGAGATGGGCGCCAGGATTGCCGCATCGCCGCAGCGAAGCGCGCTCGTCTTCATCCATGGCTACAACATCACCTTCGCGGAGGCGGCCCGTCGCACGGCGCAACTGTCCTATGACCTCGCCTTCGACGGCGCGCCGCTCTTCTACTCCTGGCCCTCGCAGGGCAACGTGCCGGGCTATGTCATCGATGCCAACAACACGGACTGGACAGTGACGCACCTGAAGGACGTGCTCGGCGGCATCGTCGAGCGTTCGGGCGCAGACAACGTCTATGTCATCGCCCACTCGCTCGGGACACGAGCGCTGGTCGATGCGGTTGAGGATCTCGGGCGCGAGCGTGCGAACGTCCGCGCCAGGATCCGTGAGGTGATCCTCGCGGCTCCCGACATCGACGCGGAGATCTTCGTGCGCGACATTGCGCCGAGGATCGCAACAGGGGGAAGTGGGGTTACGGTCTATGCCTCGGCCAACGACAAGGCCATGGTCGCCTCCCGCAATCTGCACGGCTATCCGCGCGTCGGAGATTCGAGCCGGGGCCTCGCACTCGCACGCGGCATCGACACCATCGATGCGACCGGCGCCGGCACCGATTTCGTCGGCCATGCCTACTATGGCGACTCGGTCTCGATCATCTCCGACATGTTCGAGCTGATCCACAACGGCAAGCGCCCGGTCGAGCGGCAGTGGCTGACGCCGGCCGGTGAGGCGTCGAAGCGCTATTGGGTGTTCCGCGGCCCCGGCAGTTGAGAGTTCGGCAGCGGAGCCTGGGCGGGCCTGGAGCGTCACTCAGCGCACCCGGAGAAGCACCCGCGACCAGCGAACGTCGTCCCCGTCGCGAGCGGTGTCGGCAAGCGAGTAGTAGATCACGGCGGCCCGGCCTCTGATATTGCTCGCCGGGACCATCCCCATGGTCTGAGGGAAGCGGGAGTCGGACGAGTTGTCCCGGTTGTCGCCGAGCATGAAGTAGTGGCCAGCGGGAACCTGAAAATCCTCCGTGTCGTCGCCGGGAGAGTCAGGCGCGCGATCGAGAATGCGGTAGGACCTTCTGTCGGGAAGGATCTCCTCGAATTGCGCAACGCTGTGCGGATTGCCGTTCCGATCGCTCTCGACCAAGTCCGCGATGCGGCGATAGCCGAGCGCCCTGCCGTTGATGAGCACATGCCCGCCACGCATTTGCACCACCTCACTCGGCAGGCCGACGATGCGTTTGACATATTGAACGGCAGGCGACCTCGGATTGTCGAAAACGACAACGTCGCCGCGCTCCGGCGCCGACCACCAGTAGGCCCAGGTCGAGGCGAGCCAGTAGTCGCCGACGAGCAACGTCGGCTCCATCGATCCGGAAGGTTGGCTGTAGGGTTTGTAGCAGCACACCCGCCATACGAACGGATTGAGGACGGTGGCGAGGATGCCGACACCGAGCACGAGGCCGGCGCGCCGCCAGCGCGAGGGCCGCTTGTGCCGTCGTACATCTGCCGCCATGCCCCGTCCCTTCAGATCGCTGTCGTCGCCCTCTCGAGCCAGAGCCGATCTTCGCCGTCGAGGAGCGGACCGATCTCGGCCCTGACCCGCGCATGATAAGCGTTGAGCCAGTGGCGCGCCGCCGCTGAAAGATGCGAGATGAGAACGAGGCGGGTGTCGATCGGCGCCAGCGTCAGCGTCTCGAATCCCATCATCGGCCGCTCCCCACCCTCGGGCACGTCCGGCGCGGTGACGACGAGCAGGTTCTCGATGCGGATGCCGTAGTGGCCTTCCTTGTAGTAGCCCGGCTCGTTCGAGATGATCATGCCGGGCTCGAGCGGCGTGGTGGCAAGTCGCGAGATGCGCTGCGGTCCCTCGTGCACCGACAGGTAGCTGCCGACGCCGTGGCCGGTTCCGTGATCGAAATCAAGTCCGGCCTGCCAGAGCGCACGTCGCGCATAGGGGTCGATATCGGAGCCGCGCGTGCCCTTCGGGAAGCGCGCGGTCGAGACCGCGATCATGCCTTCGAGCACGAGCGTGTTCCTCAGGCGTGCTTCCTCGGAGACGGTGCCCACTGCAATCGTGCGTGTGATGTCGGTGGTGCCGTCCAGGTACTGCCCGCCGGAATCGATCAGGAAGATCGAGTTGGGCTGGATCCGGATGTTGGACGAGCGGCTGACGCGATAGTGCGGCATGGCGGCGTGTGGGCCCGCGCCGGCAATGGTGTCGAAGGAGGTATCGAGGAGTTTGCGGGTCTCGCGGCGGAAGCGCTCGAGGGCCTCGACCGCCGCGATCTCGTCGATCTCCCCCTTGGGCGCCTCGCGGTCGAACCAGGCGAGAAAGCGGGCGACCGCGACGGCATCCCGCTTCTGGGCGGCGCGCGCACCCTTGATCTCCGCGGCGGACTTGCGCGCCTTCGGCAGAAGGCAGGGATCGGTGCCTTTGATGACCGTGGCCCCGGCCGCCTCGAGCGTCGATTTGAACCAAACGGCCGTGCTTTCGAAATCGAGGCGGACCCTGGACTTGCGAGAGGCGAGGTCGGTCAGCCCTTGTGTCAGCTCGTCGGGTCGAGCCAATTCGGCGATTGCGGCGAGCGCGCCACGGACATTGTCGCCGAGCTTCCCGGGATCGATGTAGAGCTGAGGCTTTCCGTCTGCCGGCACGATCGCAAAGGAGAGTGGGAAGGGTGTGTGCGGCAGGTCGCCGCCGCGGATGTTGAGGAGCCAGGCGATGCTGTCAGGTGCCGTCAAAACGGCGGCATCGTGGCCGGTCATTGCAAGCTCGGCCTGGACAACCTCAAGCTTTTCCGCCGGCGATGCGCCGGCGTGCTCGATCGGATGAAGGCTGACCTGGGCCCTGGGTGGGGCCGGGCGGTCGGCCCAAACGGCATCGACCGGGTTTCCGTCCGTGGCGACGAGCGCGATGCCTTTGTCGTCGAGGGCCTTGTGGAAGCGGTCGACCTCGTCGACGGTCATGAGCCGGGGATCATAGCCTATCTTCGCCCCGGCGCCGGCATGGGCGGCGAGCCAATCGGAAATCTTGCCCTCGGGAACCTTCAGCCGCTCGAAGACGGCGCCGTCGGTCTCCTCGCGGGCCTGCACGGTGTAGCGGCCATCGACGAAGAGCGCGGCCCTGTCCATGAGGATCACCGCCGTCCCGGCCGAGCCAGAGAAGCCACTCACCCAGCGCAGGCGGGCGGCGCAGTCGGGTACATATTCGCCCTGGTGCTCGTCGGCGCGGGGCACGATGAATCCGGACAGGCCGAGCCGCGCCAGCTCCTCTCTGAGAAGGCGAACACGGGGTGCGCCGACACCTGGATCCGGCGCATTGTCGAAGCTCTGGAACATTCGCTCTGTTTAGGGGGACGCCCTCAGGGAAGCAACGGGGAAGGGAGGCGTACCTTGCGCCAGCGGCATGGCCGGGAGGCCGGGGAGGTGAGTTTCCGGTTCGCTTGGGACAGGCTATGGTGAGTGCCGACGTCGACCGTTCATCACCCCACGAGGGCTCCCCCATGGATAAATCCGCCGTCCGCAATTTTCCGCTCGAGGATATCGACCGCGAGTGCCTGTTCCACCCGGTCACCTCCATCGCCGACCTCTTGAACCGCGGGCCGCTCATCGTCTCGGACGCTCGGGGCGTCAGGGTTCGCGACCGCGAGGGTCGTGACATCATCGATTGCGGCGCCGGTCTGTGGTGCGTGAACATCGGCTATGGCCGCAAGGAGATGGCGGAAACCGCCAAGAAGGCCGTCGAGGACCTGGCCTATTTTCACCTCTTCGGCGGCTCATCGAACGAGCCCATCATCCGCCTCGCCGAGAAGGTGCTCGACCTCTTCCATACCAAGGCGAACGCCCCGCAGATGTCGAAGGTTTTCTTCGGCCAGGGCGGTTCGGATGCCAACGACACGAACTACAAGCTCGTGCGCTACTACAACAATTTGCGCGGCCGGCCGGAAAAGAAGAAGTTCATCTCGCGGCAGGGCGCCTATCACGGCCTGACCTTCGCCGCCGCCAGCCTCACCGGCATTCCCGCCTATCACAAGGCCTGGGATATCCCGTTGCCGGGCATTTTCCACGTCGAGTGCCCGCACTACTTCCGCTTCGGCAAGCCGGGCGAGACCGAGGAGGCCTTCACCAAGCGTCTGATCGCCGAGATCGAGGCCTTGATCGCGCGCGAGGGCGCCGACACGATCGCCGCCTTCATCGCCGAGCCGATCATGGGAACCGGTGGCGTGCTCTTGCCGCCCAAAGGCTATTTCGAGGCCTTGCAGCCGATCCTCAAGAAGCACGACATTCTCTTCATCGCCGACGAGGTGATCACGGGCTTCGGTCGCACCGGCCACTGGTTCGCGACCGGCGGCATGAACCTCGAGCCGGATGTCGTGACGCTGGCCAAGGGCATCACCTCGGCGCATTTCCCGGTCTCGGCCTCGGTCATTTCGGAGAAGATCTGGAACGTGCTGCGCGATGCCTCGCCGGAGCACGGCCCCGTCATGCACGGCTTCACCTATTCGGGCCATCCGGTCGGCGGCGCGCTGGGCATGACGAACCTCGGCATCATGGAGCGCGAGAACCTGCCTCAGGTCGCGGCCGAGGTCGGGCCCTATCTGCAGCAGCTCCTGACGCAGGCGACGGCGGATTGCCCTTATGTCGGCGAGGTGCGCGGCATGGGCCAGATGATCGCCATCGAGTATGTGGCGGATCGGAAGTCGAAGAAATTTTTCAACCCGAAGGCTAACGCGCATCGGATCGTCGCCGGGAAATGCCTCGCCGCCGGTGTCATGACGCGCGCGCTGCCCTTCCTGGAGACGACCAGCTTCTCTCCGCCCCTGACTATGAACCGCGCGGAGGCGGAGGAAGCGGTGGATCGCTTTTCCAAGGGACTGAAGGCATCGATGCCGGAGCTCGAGAAGGCCGCCGCGATGTAGGCAGTCTGGGAGTGGCCTCGAGCCCGCAGCGAATCACGGCCATCCTCGGCACCGCCTATCATGCGCCTTCGCGCTGTAGGATCGAGGTGCTCGAGGGGGCGTTGATCGAAGTCGGTCCGGATGGATGCGTCACGCGCGTGACGGCGGATGGTGTGCCTGAGCACGCCTCGCGCGTGAAGGCGGCGGCGCAAGCCGGGCAGCTCATCCGGTTGGAGCCCACCCAGGTCCTCATCCCCGGCCTCGTCGACCTGCATGTCCATGCACCGCAGTTTCCCCAACTCGGCAAGAACTTGCATCTGCCGCTCGAGGATTGGCTGCAGCGGTGCACCTTTCCGCTGGAGGCGCGCTACGCCGATCTCGCTTTCGCCGAGGTCGTCTACCGGCAGCTCGTCCGGACGCTGCTGGCGAACGGCACGACGACGGCGGTCTACTTCGCGACCGTGCATCTGCCGGCGTCTGTTGCCTTGGCAAGGATCTGCCTCGAGAGCGGCCAGCGCGCCTATGTCGGCCGCGTCGCCATGGACAATCCGGAGCAATGCCCGGAGTTCTATCGTGATCGCTCGGCCGCCGACGGCCTGGCGTTGACGCGCGACCACATCGCCGAGGTTCGGGCGCTACCCGGCAACGACATTCGGGTGCAGCCCGTCGTGACGCCACGCTTTATTCCGTCCTGCACGGACGCCATGCTCGAAGGCCTCGGCCGCATGGCCGCCGACACCGGGACGCTTGTGCAGACCCACTGCTCGGAGAGCGACTGGCAACACGGCTACGTCCTCGATCGCTGCGGCCGGAGCGACACGGAAGCCCTCGCCGGTTTCGGTCTGGTCGAGCGGCACACCGTGCTGGCGCATGCGAATTTCGTCACCCAATCCGACATGACCACGATCGAGCGCCAGGGGGCCGGCATCGCGCACTGTCCGTTGTCGAACATATATTTCTCGAATGCCGTCTTCCCGCTCCGGCGGGCGATCGATCGCGGTCTGCATGTCGGTCTCGGTACCGACATCTCCGGCGGACATTCGCCATCCATCCTCGACAATTGCCGGCAGGCGATCGCGGCATCGCGCAATCTCGAGGAGGGGGTCGACGCTGCCTTGCCGCCCGACGTGCGTCGCCGGCCGGGCACGCGCATCGATTTCCGCGAGGCCTTCTGGCTCGCGACCCGCGGCGGTGCCGAGGTGCTGGGTCTCGATGCGGGCGTGTTCAAACCGGGGGCGGCCTTCGACGCGGTTCTGGTCGATCTCGTGGCGCCGGGCTCCAACGTCTCCGCGTTCGAGGAAATCGACAGTCACGAGGACGTGCTCGAGAAGATCGTTTCGACAGCGACAAGGGCCAATGTGGCGTGTGTCTGGGTCGGCGGGCGACGGGTCTCGGGCCCGATGGACGTCTGAACCGATCCCCGGAACGTCAGGATCAATGGTATTTCCGACGAATTTCCAGTCGAGGAACTCCCTCAACCGCATCGGGTTTGCCGGAAGTTCCGTGTCTCGACCCAACCGCAGCCCGAAGGCTGTGAGGTGGCTTGCTTGCGCCATGCCCCATTTTCGATCCGAACGGTTGTCCGGCTCAAACCGAGAGACACAGTTTCGGCACGATGCGGCAGGCAGGACAGCGCTCGCATCATTCCGCGCAGCTGCCGGTCGTCAGTGCGGCCGTTTGGGCAGCAGCCGGTCCTCGAGGCTCTTGATGGCATTGGCCAGCACATCCTGCCGGACATCTCCTGGGTCGGCGACCACTTTCAACATGCCGATCAGCTCGCGCTTTTCCGCTGTCGTGCAGGTCTTGTCGATGGCGGGCGCGAGGCGTGAGAGGGTGTGATGCACGTCGGTTGCATCGCGCGTCATCCACCGCGCCCTGGCCAGGATCTCGCGGGCCTCCTCGGTCGGGACGGAGAAGTTCGAGACCATCTCGCTCAGGATCAGCCGCTCCTGGCTTTCGGTCAGGGGGCCTTTGTATTGGGCCAGCGCCACCATCATGGCCGTTGCGGCCTCTCTCGGATCCTCGACCATGTCGAGCGGGTGCTTTTTGGCCTTCCGGCTCCAGGCGAGGCGACGAAAAAATCCGCGGGCCTCGTCGGCCGTATCGACCAACTCGCGTGCGGCCTGTGAGGCGGCGTTGAGCCGCCATAGCAAGAGACCGACGGCCGCCATGGCCGCCAACAGGCCCATCAGGATGCCCATGCCGAATCCCCCAAGGACGTGAAACCCTGCCGCGACAGTATACGGTGAATGGGTTGCAGAGGAGTGACCTCAGAACGCCGCCGTCGTGCCGATATGGGGCTCAGTCGGCATGGCATCAACGATTCTGTTACCGAATGTCACCTCGAAGGCACGGCGCAAAGCGGCGTCGACGACCGGCATCGCCGTCTCCCGGCCGAGGTCCCGCAGGCTGGTCACGCCATGCTCGCGGATGCCACAGGGGACGAT
Organism: Hyphomicrobiaceae bacterium; assembly: GCA_041397825.1. GTDB lineage: Bacteria > Pseudomonadota > Alphaproteobacteria > Rhizobiales > Hyphomicrobiaceae > JANNSX01. The sequence continues at coordinate 785,803 of JAWKVX010000004.1, read as the reverse complement.
CGCCTTGTAGTAAGACAAGTCGGGCGCCACGTTGAGGGCGATCCCGTGGAAGGCGACGCCCCGCCTGACACGAACGCCGATGGCCGCGATCTTGTCCTCGCGCCCGTTCCCTCGGGGCACCCAGATGCCGACCCGTTCGCGCCGGCAGACGGCCCCGACGCCGAGCTCCTCGAGAGCCATGATCAGCCAGCGCTCGAGCCGCTCGACATAGTCGCGGGGGCCGAGCCCGCGGCGGGCGAGGCTCAGCATCAGGTAGGCAATTCGCTGGCCCGGCCCGTGGTAGGTGATCTGGCCGCCGCGGCCGGTCCGGATGAGGGGGAGGCGGCCGGGTTCGAGCAGGTCCTCGTCGCGGGCGCTGGTGCCGGCGGTGTAGAGTGAGGGATGCTCGATGAGCCAGACCTGCTCGGCAACCTCCCCGGCGGCGATCCGGGCCACCCGTGCCTCCATGGCGGCGACCGCCTCCGGGTAGGCAACGAGGCCGGGGGTGTGGGCCCATTCGATCGGGGCGGGCGGTGGTATCTCGGGGCGCGCGTCAGGCATCGCCGGGCAATCTAGCAGTCCTTCGCCTTGCAATCACCCGCCGGGTTTGTTACCACCCCGCGGCCGGATTGCCAGATCCGGTCTCCTGGATTTGACCAGGCGTGTGCGGTCGTGGCGGAACTGGCAGACGCACTACCTTGAGGTGGTAGCGCCGCGAGGCGTGGAGGTTCGAGTCCTCTCGACCGCACCAATCCGATCGGTGCTGCGATGCACCGATTGCTCTCGCGGAGGACGCCGCGATGCAGCCCATCATTGATGACGGCAGGCCGATCGACTGGGGCAGGACCAGCGCCGACTATGGCGTCCATCGACCTGGTCCGCCAGAGGCGCTCTACGACTGCCTGCGGGCGCTGGGCATCGGTGGGCCCGGCCAGCGCATCCTCGATCTCGGGACTGGCACCGGCGCCGTTGCACGGGCGCTGGCGCGACGCGGTGCGCGTGTCGTTGGCGTCGACATCTCCGACGGCCAAGTCGCGGAAGCGAGGCGGCGCGCGGCCGAGGCAGAGCTCGGCATCGACTTCCGCGTCGCGCCGGCCGAGGCGCCGCCCTTTCCGGACCGGAGTTTCGATGCCGTGACGGCCAATCAGTGTTTCTGGTATTTCGACAAGCCGAGGCTGTTCGGCGCGCTTCGCCGCCTGTTGGTCCCGGGGGGCCGAATCGTCGTCAGCCATTTCAACTGGCAGACCACGACCGATCATATTGTGCGCGAGACCGAGTCGCTGATCCTGAAGCACAACCCGGCCTGGCAGGGGGCGGGGCTGGTCGGCGAGGTCGAGACCGTGCCGGATTGGTTGCCGGGCGATTTCCGGCAGGACGGCTTTCTCTGGTTCGAGGTCGCCGTGCCCTTCACGCGCGAGAGCTGGCGCGGCCGCATCCGCGCCTCGCGCGGCGTCGGCGCCTCGATGACGCGGGAGGAGGTCAGCACCTTCGATGCCGAACACGCGGCGCTTCTCGCACGCATCGCGCCCCCTACCTTCACGCTGACGCATCGCGTCGATGCGCGCCTCCTCAAGTTTTCATGAGTGGCGCCGTGTCCATTTTGATCCGTCCCGCGACCCGCGCCGATCTCTTGAAAATCGATGCGATGTTCCATGAGTTCTCCGACTATCTCCACGCCATCGCCGATCCGGAGATCGTCACCGAGAATGCCATGGAGAGGATCGCCGAGCTGGCATTCGGCTCGGAGCCGCTGTGCCGCATCCTGATCGCCGAGCACGGCAGCGAGGTTGCCGGTTATCTCACCTATGCCATCATGGCCAATATGGAGGAGCTGGCACCCGCGCTGCATGTTCTCGACTTCTTCGTGCGAGCAGCGCATCGCCGTCGGGGCATCGGCCGGGCATTGATGCAGGAGGCGCGCTGCATCGCCGAGGCCGCAAACGCCACGCGACTGTTCTGGCAGGTCTGGCGGCGAAATCCGGAGGCCATCCGCTTCTACGAGAAGCTCGGTGCGGAGCTCGAGCGGGAGAACCTGTCGATGCTCTGGAAGATCAGGTAAAATGCGGTTGAGATCCATGAGAACGTTGCGCCTGATCCTAAAGACCTCACGCCGATGACCGCATCCGGAGAACGACAAGAGACAGGGCGTTGAAGACGCTCTGGCCAGGAGGCGCCGCACATGCACCCGACGGCGTTGCAAGGGTTCGGGGAGGGAGCGGAGGCTTATGCGCGCGGTCGGCCGGGCTATCCGCCGGCGATCGCCGGCTGGGCCCGTCGCACGCTTGGCCTTGCCAGCGGCAGCCACGTCGTCGATCTCGGCGCCGGCACGGGCAAGCTGACCCAACGGCTCATCGAGACCGGTGCGGCCGTGACGGCCGTCGAGCCGGTGGAGGCCATGCGCACCGCGTTTCGTGCGGCGCATCCGGATGTCCCGGCCCTTTCGGGCACGGCCGAGGCCATCCCGCTCGGCGATCGGTCCTGCGATGCCGTGCTGTGCGGTCAGGCCTTCCACTGGTTTGCCAATGCCCGCGCGCTCGCCGAGATCCGGCGCGTCCTGAAGCCGGGCGGCCGGCTGGGGCTCGTCTGGAACCGGCGCGATGAGCGCGTGCCCTGGGTGCGGGCGTTATCGGACCTGATGCAGCCGTATGAGGGGGAGACGCCGCGCGTCGCGGGGGGCGCCTGGCGGACGGTCTTTCCGGCCGATGGTTTCGGCCCGCTCCGGGAGACCGAGCTGGCGCACCATGTGACGGGCCCGCCGGAGGCCGTGATCGTCGATCGCGTGCTGTCGGTGAGCTTCATCGCATCGCTGCCGGTGACCGAGCGCGAGAGCGTCCGGCAGTCCCTGGTGCGGCTGATGGCGGCCACGCCGGAGCTCGCCGGCCAGGATGAGATCACCTTTCCGTATCTGACGGAAGCTTATCATTGCGTTCGGATGGAATAGGGCGTCATGCCCGATCGCAGGACGTCCGGCGCATGAGCCGAGGCCGGCTCTCGAGCGCGCTCCGATCGAGGTTCACCATCTGCAGCACGTCGCGAAATTGCCCGTCGAGATAGGCGGCATCTTTGAGACGGCCCTCCACGACGAAGCCGTGCTTGCGGTACAGGCCGATGGCCGGTGTATTGTCGGCATAGACCTGCAGCTCGACGCGGACGAAGCCGATGCGCCGCGCGTGCGCTATTGCCCGCCCGAGGAGGGCTGTGCCGATGCCCTTGCCGCGGTAGTCTGCCAGTAGACCCATGCCGAGCACGCCGCGATGCGCAAAGGTTTCGCGATCGCTGACCGGCGTGATATCGGACCAGCCGACGACCCGGTCGCCATCGAGCGCAAGATAGTGCGGGTAGTCCTTCTTGAGATTACCGAGAACGAATTTCCGCATGAGCCGGAGCGGCGGCGCCTTCGTCAGCGCGATGTGGCGGCGCTCGCGCGCAACGGCATCGACGACGTCACGGAAACCCATGATGAGCGTCTCGGCGATGGGTACCACAACGACGGGCATGAGAGAGCATGAGCAAGGAGGAGCGGGCCGTCAATCGATCCCGGGATCGCGTGGCCGTCATCCTTCGCTTCGCGACGGGTCTTGTCTCGAGAGCGAGGACGGGCGATCTGTAGAGTAGAAACAATTGTGGAGGCGCGGCCCGTGCCGCGATGAGAGGCCATGGCCGAGTGCAGGATCATTCGCCGCGCGGACGGGTTCCGCGGTAAGCAGGGGCTGGATTACTTCGCCGGAGTTTCGGCGGAGAGCGCGGGTGCCAAGGCACTGTGCATGCATGTCGTCGAGCTCGCGCCGGGTGCCTGCGCCAAGCCGCACTATCACGAGCATCACGAGACGGCGATCTTCGTGCTCGAAGGCCGCGCCGAGATGCGGCATGGAGCGAGGCTCGAGCATATCGACAGCATGTCGGCTGGCGATTTCGTGTATATCCCAGCGGGCCTTCCGCACCAGCCCTACAACCCGACGGACAAGCCGGTCCGCGCTGTCGTCGCCCGCACCGATCCGAAGGAGCAGGAAAGCGTTGTGCTCATGCCGGACGAAGCCAAAGGGCGTTGATTCGCGGGCTGCATGGCTGTGCTGTCAAGCGCCAGCAGAGCAGGGTGACGCCGCGACCGAAAGGAAAAACCACGCTTGGCTCAGCAACTTACAAAAGCTCCGCTTGCTTCCGACAGTGAATCACTCTCTAATCTCCCTTGAGCTCGACCACTGCCCTGGAACGGCTCATAGCCACAGCCGAGTATGCTGTCGGCCAATTGAGATGGGAGCGGCTGCCCCGCTCTGCATCTTACATCACTGACCTCAATCTCACTCGACCCAAGCTTGCGGCTCGGTCGGCTTCAAAAGCCCTCCGAGCCGCAACGGCATTGTGGCCTTTGCCAGACCGGTCGAATCGTCGGTCTCTACGCAGAGGCCCGACAGCGTCGCGGGGCCGAGCGCCGGCTCGAAGCGGCTGCGCGGAATGCGGGTGAGGAAGCGGTTGAGCGGCTCCTCGGTGTCCATGCCGAGCACGCTCTCGTAGTCGCCGCACATGCCGATGTCCGAGACATAGGCCGTGCCCTTGGGCAGGATGCGGTCGTCGGCCGTCGGCACATGCGTGTGCGTGCCGGCGACGAGGCTCGCGCGGCCATCGGCGAAATAGCCCATCGCCTGCTTCTCGCTCGTGGCCTCGGCGTGGAAGTCGATGACGACGGCGTCGGCCGCCTCCTTCAAGGGGCAGGCCTGGAGCTCGCGGTCGACGGCGCGAAAGGGATCGTCCTGCTCGCCCATGAAGACGCGACCGATGGCGTTGATGACGAGAACGTCGGCCCCGTTCCTGGCCTTGACGAGTGTCACGCCCCGTCCCGGCGTGCCGGGCGCCATGTTGAGGGGCCGCACGAGCCGCGGCTGGCGCTCGATGAAGACCAGCGCCTCCTTCTGGTCGAACGCGTGGTTGCCGAGTGTGACGACGTCGGCGCCGGCATCCAGCAGGTCGCCGCAGATCGCCTCCGTGATGCCGAAGCCGCCGGCCGCGTTCTCGCCATTGATGGCGACGAAGTCGAGGCGGTAGCGCGTAATGAGGCGCGGCAGATGCTCGAGCACCGCCGCGCGGCCCGACCGACCGACAACATCACCGAGGAAGAGAAGGCGCATGCAAAGGGCTTTCAATACCGAGCCGATGGCGATGCCTAACAGGGATCGCTGCGCCGGATCAAGCGACTGAGCAATCCAGGGAGCGAAACGGCAACAAGGCCGCCTCGTTGTTCAGGAGTATCAGTTCTTGTTCCGACGCATCTCGCCTGGCGTTGCTCCGAAGCGGCGGCGGAAGAGGCGATTGAAATGGGAAATATCTGAAAATCCAGAGGCGAGAGCGATCTCTGCGATCGTCCGTCTGGATTCGACCGGATGTGACAGCATCTTCAAGGCAGTGTTCAAGCGCATTTCCTGGACCTGACCTGTGAACGTCAAACCCGCGGCCTCGAAAACCCGCTGGAGTTGGCGCGTCGAGATGCCTTGCTGGGCAGCAATCATCCCCTCGGCCAGACCAGGATCATGCAGGTTCCGGGCGATATCCTCACAGGCGACCTGCAAGCGTGCGGAGCCGATGGTGGACCACGTCAATGGATCGGCTGCAGGGGACGTCTCCTGCTCGAGCGCAGCTTGCCGAACGAGATCGAGGATGTGCTGGCGGGTGATACCGGCAAGATCCGAATCGGGACGGATCAGCAGGCTGTTCAGTGACTCGACGTAGGAGCGAAGCAGGCGCAGGGCCGGCCCCGTCGCCCGCCAAGGTGAGCGGGCGAGGCGTCCGATGTCGAGCTGCGACGGCAAGTCCTCCGGTTGGAACACGATGGAAACGCAGTCCCAGGCAGTCTTCGCGCCGACATGACCCGGCTGGTCGCAGACGAGGAGCTTTGCCTCACCATTCCGGCGGATCGTACCGCCGCCGCTCTGGGAGAACGTCAAGGTACCGCGAACCGGGTAGACGAGGGCGAGACAGTTGTTGCCATCGCGCAGGAGGTCCCGATCGCGGAACGTGTAGCCCGGGCTATGCGAGCTTCGCACCACCCGCACGCCATTGCTGACGAGAACGGAGTCCATCTTGTAGTGGAACGGCTGATCGATCTCCGCGCGAAAATCGAGGTTGAGGAGACTGCGACCGACCTCTTCCCGCCAGTGCTTCAGATCGCGGCAAGTGCTCATCTGAACATCCGTTGCAGATCGCCGGGGTGTGCAAAGTTCCTGCCGCCGAGACTGCCACGGCAAAAGGAATTTGTCGCGGGATATTGCGACATTGCCTGCTGCCGCATGTCGCCGTCGTCCAAGTCATTCTCACCGGTGATCGAGAGCGCGCGTTGGTGAGAGTTCTCTTGTCGAATTGCGCCGCCACTTCTCTCTTGCCCTTGTCGCTGCGGACCAAGATGTTCAGCGCACTCTTTACTACTGTTCCCCGATGCAAGCCCACCGTCCAGCAAACGGTAGGATTTTGGAGGAACGAGACCCATGGCGATCAAACGGGGAACGAATGCCCGGAACAAGCTGATCGGCACCTCGGCGGCCGATCAGATCTTCGGTCTCGGCGGCAACGACGACCTGTTCGGGCGGAACGGCAACGACAAGCTGTTCGGCGGCTCGGGCAACGACAGGCTGTTCGGCGAGGCCGGCAACGACCTTCTGGACGGTGGCCCGGGCGGTGATGTGATGAAGGGCGGCAAGGGCAACGACACCTATGTCGTGAACACGCTCGCCGACCAAGTGCTCGAGCTTGCCGGCCAAGGCAATGACACCATCCGATCGTCGATCACGTTGTCGCTTTCCACCAATTCCCACATCGAGCACCTTGTCCTCACCGGTTCGGCGGCCATCAACGGCACGCTTCTCAGCCCCGTGACCGCGATTGGCAACAGCATCACCGGCAATGGGGCCGCCAACACGCTGACTGGCGGGTTCGGGCACGACGTCCTGGTCGGCGGGCGAGGTGCTGATACTCTGAACGGCGGTGATGGCAACGACACGCTGCTGCCCGGCGCGGGTGCGGGCGTGGCCGACATCATCAACGGCGGCGATGGTTTCGATACGGTCGACTACCGGGATGCGCTGGGCCCCGTTGAGCTCAGTCTTCGGACTTTGTCGCCGGAAGCTCCTAAGTTGCACGCCGTTGGAGATGTCTACATCAGCATAGAGAACGTTGTGGGGTCCCGCTTTGCGGATTTCTTGCAGCCGTCCGATACAGATCATTCATTTGCCTTTGGAGGGGCGGGCGACGATACGCTCAGGGCAAACTCAACCGCGCACTACGATCGACTACGCGGAGACGACGGCTACGACACGCTGATTGGCAATACTGGCACCGAGGATTTCGTGCTGCAGTACAACAGGGGCATGGACGTCGTCTTCAACTTCAGTCCTAGCGATCAAGACCATATCCTACTGAATCATTCCGAATTCAATCTCGCACTTTCAGGCGGGACGCGGTCCGTGCTCGACGGCACCGAGTTTGTCTCTGTCGCCAAACTGCAGGACTACCAAGGTTCCGCAGTGCTCATCTATTCAGAGCTCACCGATATCCTGTATGCCGACAAGGACGGCGCAGGAAGCGCATTCCAACCTTTGGCAATCGCTCATTTTGCAGGCGCTTCGAATCCAGCAGCCGGAGACATCTGGTTGATCTGAGGCCGAGTTCGGGATGCGGTTAGCGGAGCACGGCACCGCCGATGCCGATCCGCCAATTGATGGACGAAGTGGCTCGTGGCCCCAGGTGGAACGGGCCGTGCCGGCGGGGCCACTGTGGGAAATTTCACAGCGCTGGTCCTGACGACATGCAAGGGCAGCGTGGTAAGCACAAGGAGGCGACGACATGGCAATCAAACGTGGAACAAATGCGCGGGACAGGCTGTTTGGCACAGCGGCGGCCGATCAGATCTTCGGTCTCGGCGGCAACGACGACTTGTTCGGGCGGAAGGGCAACGACAAGCTGTTCGGCGGCTCTGGCAATGACAAGCTGTTCGGAGAGGACGGCAACGACCTTCTGGACGGTGGCACGGGCACCGACACCATGAAGGGCGGCAAGGGCAACGACACCTACGTCGTCGACCGGACGACCGACAAGGCGATCGAGCTCGCCGGGCAGGGGACCGATATCGTGAAGTCGTCCGTCTCGTTCACGATCGGCGCCAATGTCGAGCATTTGGTGCTCACCGGCACGAAAGCCATCAATGGAACACTCAGCAGCTCGGTCAACGAGGTTGGCAACTCGCTGACGGGGAACGCAAAGGCCAACAATCTGAACGGCGGCCTCGGCCACGATGTTCTCATCGGCAAAGCCGGTGCGGACACGCTGAACGGCGGCGACGGCAACGACACGCTGCTTCCCGGCGCGGGTGCGGGCGTGGCCGACATCATCAATGGCGGCAATGGCTTCGACACCGTCGACTACCGGGATGCCCTCGGCGGCGTCTTGGTCGATCTGGGAACCAATAATTTCGCCGGGCATGCCTCTGGAGACTCCATCGCCTTGGTCGAGAACGTGGTCGGTTCGCGCTTCGCCGACGATCTGACGGCCTCGGGAGTGGACGGCTCATTCGTTTTCGGAGGAGCAGGGAACGACATCCTGCGCGGTAACAATACGGCCTTTTATGACCGGCTGCGTGGCGACGATGGAGTCGACCTTCTCATCGGCGGGACAAACGAGGAAGACTTCGTTCTTCAATATGGCCGCGGAATGGACGTCGTCCAATTCTATCGAACCGGGGGCGCCGATCACGTTCTCATCGACGCGGCCGAATTTGGGCTGACGCTTGCGGTCGAAACCAGGCAGATCATCGACGGTGTCGAGTTTACGGCCGCAGATTTTAACGGCGGCAGACCTGCTTTCGGAACCACCGAACGGCTCATATTCGATACGGACAGCGGCATCCTATGGGGTGACAAGGACGGTGCTGGGTCGGCTTTCGAGGCGATTCCCATCGCATTATTCTCGAGCTCCTCCATCGACCCTTCAGCGACAGACATCTGGCTCCGGGATCTGTGACGCCGGTTACCGGATCGGCTTGGTCAATCACGTGCTCTCCGAGAACAAGGGACGGCCATCCCTCCTGGTACCCGATGGGTGGGTTTGCCAAGGGTGATCGTCCCTCTTCGGCCGGCCGCGTTCGCCGCCGACAAACTGTTTTGACGGGGAAATGTGCTTTGTACTATATACGGGGACAATACTCTCGCAGTCTCGCATTTGCACGCTCACGCATTCGCATATCGCATTGGGCCGGTTTGGCCCCAGGGGAACCTTGGCGACTGAAGCTTTCTCGACGGCTCGGGCCTCCGAGATCATCGGCATGATCTATGATTGTGCGATCGATCCGGCGCGCTGGGAGCAAACGATCGAGGAGATCCGCCAAGAGCTCGACTTCTTGAATGGTCTGCTGTTCGTCAACAGCCTGCCCAGTTACGAGAGAATATTCGACATTGCCACCCGGATCCCTGCCGACTATCGCAAGCTACTCGACGTCACGGGGCCCACGGTGCCGGAAATGTTTGGCGGCGTCGAGCGCCTGAATGGGGTTCCGCTCGACGAGCCGGTCGCCTTTACGACTCTCATTGTCTGTCCGGATTGGCAGGACAACCCTCACTATAAGCTATGGGTCAAGCCGCAAGGCATCATCGATTCCGCAACGGTCTTTTTCGCGCGTGATCACAAGCTTCTCGGATCTGTCAACTGGTCACGGCACGAGAAAGCGGGGCCTATCGGAGAACGTGAGTTGGAGTCGCTCCGTCTTCTCGCCCCGCATTTCCGGCGCGCCATCTCGATCAGCCAACTGCTCGATATGAAGACCATCGCAGCCACGACCTTCGCGCGGACGCTGTCGACCATGACCTCGGCCGTGGTGCTGGTCGACGAGGGGCTCGGCATCGTACATGCCAACGTCGCTGCCGAAGCGATGCTGGAGCGAGGCACACCGGCCGCCGCGCGCGGCGGCTGCCTCGTGGTCGCCGGCGAGGCGGCGCAGGCGGCTCTCGCATCGGCGGTCCGGCTCTCGGCCGGGGCCGAGGCTGCGCTCGGGCGGCGCGGGCTCGGCGTGCCGCTACGCGACCGGGGCGGCGCGCCTCATGTCGCCCACGTCCTGCCGCTCGCCTGGGGTGCCGTGCGGCCCGGGTTGATGCCGAGGGCCGTCGCGGCGGTGTTCTTCGCCTCCACGGAGGCCGCGCCTCGTATGCCGGGCGATGCCCTGGCGCTGCTCTTTGATCTTACCCCCGCCGAGATCCGCATCTTCGAGATGATCGTCGAGGGCAGGCCGCCAGCCGATATTGCCCACGAGCTGGGGGTCAAACCGAGCACGGTTCATACGCATCTGAAGCGTGTCTTCGAGAAAACCGGCTGCAGCCGCCAGGCCGACCTCGTGCGGCTGGCGAACTCACTTGAAATGCCCTGAGCGAGATCGACGTCTCGCAATATGTCCCCCATTTGGATGATGACAGGGCCGCCGCGCCAGTCTGACATGTGGGCACCGTCGGCTGCTCGACCGCCATGTGATGTTTCTCACACGGTGGCTGTGTCAGCCGATTGCGAGCCGGCGCGTCCGGCACCAGGGAGGATAGAGAACGGCACTACAGCGGGAACCCGGTCCAAGCAAAAGCTCTCGGACCCGGGCGCCGTCGGCATCCTCTTGGGTCTACCCAGCGGGCACGTCCCCCACGTGTCCCCAACGGCGGGCCGGTCACGGGCACTCGTCCCTCCCCCGAGGACCGGTCCGCCATCTTATCCTGCCGTCAAACGGACCCAAAAGTAGACCCCTCCAGCTCCTCCCTGAGCAGCTCCAGTGTCAACCATTCCTCCTCCATGGCCGCCAGACGTTCGCGGGCCCCGGATAGGGAAGTGGCGATGTCCTTGGCGGCTTTCGCGTCGCGAAAGATGACGGGATCGGCGAGCTTCGCCGTCAGCGACGCGATCTCCGCCTCGGCAGCAGTGATCTTTCCGGGCAGTGTCTCCAGCGCATGCTTCTCCTTGAACGAGAGCTTGCGCTTGGCTTGGCCGGCTTGCCGTTTCTCGGCCGTCGATTTGGGTTTTGCCGCGCGCTCGGCCTCGGGCGCCTCGACACCCCGGCCGCGCTGGGCGACCATGTCCGAATAGCCGCCCGCATACTCGACCCAACGCCCCTCACCCTCGAAGGCGACGATCGAGGTCGCGACACGGTCGAGGAAATCGCGGTCGTGGCTGACGACCAGGACGGTGCCCGGATAGTCGGCGATGTGCTCCTGCAGGAGATCGAGCGTCTCGAGGTCGAGGTCATTGGTCGGCTCGTCGAGCACAAGCAGGTTGGAGGCCTCCGCCAGCGCGCGGGCGAGCAGCAGCCGGCCGCGCTCGCCGCCGGAGAGGACGCGTGTCGGCGAGCGGATCTGCTCGGGCTGGAACAGGAAATCCTTGAGGTAGCTCTGGACGTGCACCGAGCGATTGCCGAGTTTCACCGTATCGCCGGTGCCGCGCGTCAGCACTTCGGCGACGGTCGCCTCGGGGTCGAGGGCAGCGCGATGCTGATCGAGCGCGACCATCTGCACATTGGCGCCCTGGCGGAGCGTGCCCGTGTCGGGCGACAGCGCGCCGGTCAGCATCCTGAGCAACGTCGTCTTGCCTGCGCCGTTCGGTCCGACGATGCCGACGCGGTCTCCGCGGCCGATGCGGATCGAGAAGGGAGCCACGATCAGGCGGTCGCCGTAGCTCTTGGCGATCTCCTTTGCCTCGACGACGAGCTTGCCGGAAGCCTCGGCCTCGACGGTGGTGAGCTTGACCTGGCCGATCCCCGCGCGCGCCTCGCGACGTTCCTTGCGCATCGCCTCGAGTGCGCGCCTGCGGCCTTCGTTGCGTCGCCGGCGGGCCGTGACGCCGCCGTAGTGCATCCACTGGACCTCGCGGGCGATCCTGCGGTCGAGCTTGTGGGCCTCGGCGTCCTCCTCCTCGAGGAGCTTGTCGCGCCAAGCCTCGAAGGCCGAGAACCCACGATCGAGCGCGCGGGTCTGTCCGCGATCGAGCCAGATGGTGCGGCGCGAGAGCGTCTCGAGGAACCGCCGGTCGTGGCTGATGAGGACGAGGGCAGCCGGATGACGCTGCAGCGCGGTCTCGAGCCATTCGATGGCGGGGAGATCGAGATGGTTGGTCGGTTCGTCGAGCAGCAGCAGATCGGGCTCGGCCGCCAGCGCCTGCGCCAGCGCCGCCCGCTTCGCCTCGCCGCCCGACAGCCGGTCGGTTGCCTCGCTGCCGTCGAGACCGAGCGCCATCAGGGCCTCTCGCGCCTTGTGGGTCTCCCGATCGCCGAGGCCGGAGGCCGCAAAGTCCAGCACGGTCGCAAACGCCGAGAGGTCCGGCTCCTGGGCGAGATAGCGGATGCCCTGTCCCGACTGCACGGTTCGCTCACCGCCGTCGGGCTCGATGAGGCCTGCTGCAATCTTGAGCAGCGTCGACTTGCCTGAGCCATTCCGCCCGACGAGGCACAGCCGGTCGGCGGGAAAGATCTCGAGATCGGCTCCTTCCAGGAGCGGTGTGCCGCCGAAGGAGAGATGGATGTTGCGGAGCGAGAGAAGGGGCGGGGGCATGGGGGCAAGCTTGTGGCTGGGATGCGAGGGTCATCCGATATCGTCTGGCGGTGCCGATGTATACCCGGCGGCGGGCAAGAGGCCGCGGCCCGAGAAGCCTATCAAGAAGATAGGCGCCTCAGCCGTTCGTCGCCTCCGGGATGGCGTCTGTCGAGGCGTAGTAAGGCTTGACGTCGATGAGCGGCGTGCCGTCCAGGCAGTCGATGGCGTCGATGGTAAGGCGGCCCGCCGGCTGGTCGAGATGGAGAAGCCTCACGACGCCAAGCCCGATCGGATTTGGGCGCACGGGGCTTCGGAGAGAAAAAACGCCGAACGACTGGGTCGCATGGCGCGGCCGCTGGATGACGAGGTCGCGACGGGAGCGGTCCAGCCAATAGAGGAGGATGAGATGGCTCGCGCGGTCGAGACCGGTGAGCCCGTCCCGCCAGGTCGGATCGATCTCAACCGTTGCGGAGCGGCCCTGCTCTCGCGCCTGTCGGAGGTTCTTCGGACAGTCCCGGCGCTCGCGCCACGGTGAGCGGATGCGGCCGATGAAGACGAGGCCGGCATCGTTGGCGCTCGTTGCCGGGTCGAACGGCACGGCCCGCTCGCCATCACGGATGCCATAAGGATCGGCGGGGTCGGACATGAAGCTCCTCTCCGGCTGTGGCAGCCAAGGTGTTGACGCTCGGAGGCCACCGCTCTAGGACGACCTCCGGCTGCTTCCTCGTGGGAGGCAATGGTATGCGTTTGTTCAGGTCCCGTCGTGTCGTCGATGCCGCGGCGGAGACGGGCCGGCAGGCGATGCTACGGAGGGAGGGCGGTGCCTTGACCGCCATTGCCTCGGCCGTCGCGCTCCTCTTCTCCTCCTATAGCGTCTACGAGACGAGCGTCCGGCGGCCCGACCTCCGGCTCTTCGTGCCGCCGTCCATTCACTATGCCTCGCCCTACCAAAACTCCAATTTCGAGGTCTTCGTCGTGCCGGTCACGGTCACCAATGTGGGCGCCCGGTCGGGGGCGGTGCTGGCGCTCGATCTCGTGGTGACCAATCCCCGGACCGGGCAGTCCAAGACGTTTTACGCCGCCGAGTTCGGCCGTTGGACGATGGCCAATGCCGAAGCCGGCAATTTCACGCATTTCGCCCCGCTCGCCATTCCGGGCAAATCCAGCGTCACCGATAGCGTCATCTTCTATTCGCGTCTCGACGAGACCGTGATGCAGATCGCCGACGGAGGGAAGGGCGCCTATGACTTCAAGCTCGCGGCGGCCGTGGCCGAACCCGAGGACTTGGGGCCCATCGACCGGTTGTGGGCCGGACCACCGGCGCCTCTCACCTTCCAGATGATCATGCCGGCGATCGATCACCGGGTCTTCCAGACCGGCACGCTGATGCTCTACCAGGCCGATTGGAAGCCGAGTGGTGGAGCGGCGTCCGCCGAGCCGTGACGGGGGCGGAACGTGCATCGGGGCCGCCACTGGATCGGGAGACGGCCCCGCGTTAACCTGGTGAGTGATGGTCTTCGCCGTTTGGCGAGGTGGATGGAGGTCGCGTCGCTTCGGGGGACGGTGTGCGACGGCGACCCGGACCTCAGACCATGCCGAAGACGATTGCAGCGATAAAGGCGAGCGACAGGACTGCAGCGGCGAATTGGAGCCGCATCTTGAGTTCCATCTCAGCCTCCTTTGGCTGGCTGCACGGAGCCGGCACCGTTGGCACCAGCGGCGGCCATTAGACGAAGTTTTTGGCGTCCCTCAAGAGAAAAAATTATTGCATTGCACAAAGTGTGTCAACACGGTGGTGGAACACGTTCATATTTGGACAAAAATCCAGTGATGCTCTGCGAAATCAACCGTTTCGGAGGTTGCATGCCGCGCAGGTCCCGATCAAATCAAAGTTGAACCATTGAAGAATTCTGGGTGACTTCATCTAATGCTCGGAATTAGTCGAAATCGACTGTGTAATCCCTAGTTTATCTGGTTTAGATTGCCGGAGATCGGCATTCTAGTCACGCAACAACTCGTTGATGCTGGTCTTCGAGCGGGTCTTCTCGTCCACCCGCTTGACGATAACGGCACAGTAGAGCGACGGCCCGGGTGATCCGTCGGGGAGGGCCTTGCCGGGCATCGAGCCGGAGACGACGACGGAATAGGGTGGCACGCGGCCCATGAATTTCTCGCCGGTGGCACGGTCGATGATGGTCGTTGAGGCGCCGATATAGACGCCCATCGACAATACCGAGCCCTCGCCGACGACGACGCCCTCGACGACCTCGGAGCGGGCACCGATGAAGCAGTTGTCCTCGATGATCGTCGGCCCGGCCTGCATCGGCTCGAGCACGCCGCCAATGCCGACGCCGCCCGACAGATGCACGTTCTTGCCGATCTGGGCGCAGGAGCCGACCGTCGCCCAGGTGTCGACCATGGTCCCCTTGTCGACATAGGCGCCGAGATTGACGAAGCAGGGCATGAGCACGACGCCCGGCGCAACATAGGCCGAGCGGCGGACGATGCAACCCGGCACGGCCCGAAAGCCGGCCTCGCGGAACCGGTTCTCACCCCAGCCGTCGAATTTGGAAGGAACCTTGTCCCACCATGTGGCCTCACCCGGGCCGCCCTTGATGACCGCCATGTCGTTCAGGCGGAATGAGAGCAGCACGGCCTTCTTCAGCCACTGGTTCACCTCCCAGCGGCCGTCGCTGCCCTTTTCGGCGACCCGCGCCTCGCCCCGGTCGAGCAGTGCGAGGGCTGCCTCGACGGCGTCGCGGATCTCACCCTTGGTGGCGAGCCCGATGCCGTCCCTGGCCTCCCAGGCGGCATCGATGATCGTCTGCAATTGGCGGTTCGGCATGGCGGGCTCGCGGGGTTTGGCTGCGGTGAGGCTTGTTTGGCGGCCTTCTCCGGGGCTGTCAACGGCGCCGCCGTCTGCTAGGCTTCGGTCAAGCGAAGGAGGACCCGATGACCAAGACCCTCACCGTCGCCTGCGTCCAGAACAACGCATCCGGGACGCATCAAGACAACATCGCCAAGGCCATGGCGCATGTGGCCGCCGCGGCGGCCAAAGGTGCCGAGCTGGTGGCTCTGCCGGAATACTATTCGGGCTTTGGCTCGAAGGACGGCCGGCTCGACCTTCCCGTGTTCCCGGAGTCAAAACATGAAGGTCTGGCGGCTGCGCGCGAGGCCGCACGGGCGCAGAAGATCTGGGTTCTCCTGGGCTCGATCGCCGTGACACTCGATGACGGCCGGCTCGCCAACCGCGGTTTCATGATCGATCCGACCGGGCGCGTTACGGCACGCTACGACAAGATCCACCTGTTCGACGTCGATCTCGGACCCGGCAAGGTCTACCGCGAGAGCGAGGTCATCCGGCCAGGCGGCGAGGCCGTGATCGCCGAGACGCCCTGGGGCGGCATCGGCCTCTCCATCTGCTATGACCTGCGCTTCGCCGCACTCTACCGAACGCTCGCTCAGGCCGGGGCCGGCATCCTGGCGATCCCGGCCGCCTTCACCAAGCTCACGGGCGAAGCGCATTGGCATGTGCTGAACCGGGCCCGCGCCATCGAGCACGGGGCCTTTGTCATTGCACCCTGCCAGCATGGCAGCTTCCCCGGCGGCGGCGAGGCGTTCGGTCATTCGCTCATCATCGATCCCTGGGGTCGCGTCCTCGCGGATGGTGGCGAGGGCGAGGGTATCGCCATGGCGACGCTCGATCTTGCCGAGATCGCCAAGTCGCGGAGCCGCATTCCGGCCCTGACCCACGACCGCGCCTTCCGCATCGAGACGGTGAAGGCGGCCGCCGCGGAATAGAGTCTCTCCAACAGAGATGGAAACACCATCGCCGTTGCTCGGGCACCTACATCCCTGCTCGCGCCGGAGGCGCTCTGTCGAGGCGAGGGAAGAGGCCGAGCGCTTCGGACCTCAATCATGCTGTGAGTATTCGTCTTCGGAGGAGTCGCAAATCAGTTGATTTGTGATTGAAGACCGTTGCTGGGTTGGGAGCCAGCAGTGATGTCCCGAAAAAGGTAGATCGGGCTCGACCACATGCGGTGGCCGTCCTCCTGCTGCACGCGGACGTAGAGGCGCGTGTCGCCGGTCGGCCGGACTTTGATGCGCCGCCTGATTCTGAGGTGCCGCTCCTGCATCGGCGCCGGCAGGCGCTGAAGCGAGATCGCGCGATCGAGCCCACCCGCCGTGAAGACGACAGGTTCGACGCCGAGGTCCGCCAACCGGCATTCGCCCGACACCGGCGGGGTCTCGAAGGCCAGGGTTCCGCCGAGCGCGTCGCCGAGCCAGAGGTCGATGGCACCAAAATTCCCTGTCGTGACCGCTTTCCAGGCGATCTCGTCGCTCGTTTGCCGCTGGATGCCACGATCGAGGTTCCAGTTGTTGACGACGCTCGCGCGGAGGATCCGATTGTCCGCAAGCCTCAGACGACCATCCCAGGTCGTGGTCCGGGCCCGGCCGCGATATTCCGCACCCTCGTAGACGAGCCGGACCCGGGCGCCGAGGTCATCTCTGCCGTAGGGCCTGATGGTCTCAATGCGTTCGAGACCGTCGAAAATGTCGACGCGCTCGATCGGTGCCGTGCCGATGATCTCGACCGCGAGTTCGACCTCGCCGTCCGCGACTCGCGCGATGTCGCCCATCGCAAGCCGGTGCGTCCGAGTGGCGTCGGTCGGGCCGAGTGAGGGATCGCGGTCGAAGACCTCGGCCGCAGCCGAGGTGGAGACGGTGACATCGACGATGGCGCGATTGCCGGTCGTCGCATAGTGGCGCCGCCGGCGCATCGACTCGAAGATCTGATCGCGGTCGAGCCGCTCGGCGATGAAGCAGGTGAGCCCGCCATAGCTGCCGAAGAACGAGGCGCCCGGATAGCAGGCGCCCGGCCGGCCCTTGTGCCCGTCGGAGTTGGCGACAATGCCGACGCGATAGCCGTTCTCGAAGGCATCTCGAAGCAACCATTCGAAGGTGCCCCAGGAGGAGTGCACCTCGACCGCCGTCTCGAGGGCGGGATCATGGGCGTAGCCAATGTCGGCATAGCGTCCGCCGACATGGGCGACGACGACGCAATCCTTGCCCTTGAGTCGGGCGAACAGAGCATGGGCATCATGGGCGTCGGCGGACTCGTCGGTGATGTCCTCGGCCTCGGTGATTTGCGCGTGGCTGGAGCGATGCAGCGTCTCTCCCTCGCGCCGGAAGTGGACGTTTCGGTCGCCGCCGATGGCTGTATTGGCCGACCACTCGTATCCCGGGATGCAGACGAAGCGGCCGGGCTGGTCGAATTCTGCCGTCAGCCGATTGAGCTCGCGCCAGAATTGGTGAGTGATCTGGAAGTCGTTGCCCTGGTGTCCCATCACGTCGAGATGGGCTTTGTCGCGGCCAAACAGGAAATACTCGTGCGCCGTGTTGGTGCCGAGTGTCTCGTTCGATTGCCCGTGCGTATCGCCCCAGAAGTGCAGGCATCGGTCATCCGCCGCCACGGCGCGCACGGGATTGGAGACGCCTCTTTCGACGCCATCCGCACCAAGGATCCGGATAAGCGCATCGCCCGGCCGGGGGAGGCACAGTCCGTCGATCACGGCGCCGAACCTGCCGGGCGTCAGGCGTGCCGTCTCCGGCAGGCCTTCGACCGCGCCTTCGGCGAGGAGGCGCACTTCCTCGTCCACACGATCGGACGGATTGCCCCATCTGTCGTCGATCTTGAGGGCGAGGCGAAAAGGCGCGCCAGCATGGACCATCGTCGGCAAAATCGCCGACCAGCGGACGCCCGGTCCGGGTACGATGGCGATCCGGGGACTTTCCGGCAGCGCGACATAGTCGTAGGTGGCGATCGGGTCGGCGAAGACGCGGAACTCGAACGCGCTCTCGCAGTAGGTTTGCAGCCGAATGCCGGGCGAGCCAAAGCGGCGATCGCCGAAACGGACGGTGATCGTGTCGCCGGGGGCGAGAAACCCCTTCACGACACCGATGTAGAGTGCGCGGCTCCAGGGACGGATGTTGCGCTTGAACTCCCATTTGAGCTCGAGCCTGGCGCCGTTCGAGGCCTCCGCGGTCGTGTAGCCCGGCGCCTTCGGGTCGGTGAGCTGGACGGGGCCGATATCGGTCGCGAACCGAAACCCGATCTTGAGCGAGCCCGTATCGTCGATGCCGAATCGTCCGGCCGTGTAGGTCAGCATGAAGCTCTGCATCGAGCCGGCCTCGACGGCACCTGTTGGATTGAGGCTGGCCGTGCCCATGAGGTCTGGTCGAAAGATGGAGTAGGGCATCGGGAGGATCCAACATGAGGCTCAGCGGCGTATCGCCTGCCTCGCCTTTCTAGTCATGTCCCTTGGCTTTGGCCATGTGCGTCGGTCGGTCGTTTGTGTCGGACGGGGGAAGGCCCGGTCTGCCTTTCTTCTGCCGCGAGCCGGCCATAGAGACCGGCTGCCCGCGCGTTGGGCGGGGACGAAGAGGGCATCGATGAATCGATTGAGTTGGGCGCGGCCGGCGCTTCGCGGGGCCGTGGTCGTGATGTTGATGGTGGCCGGTCCGGCCTCCGCAGGCGACGTGGGTATGGCCCTTCAGGGGAGCGCCTGGGGCGTCAAGGACGAGACGGGCCAGCACCAGCGGCTGGTGCTGTTCGGCAGCGACGGCCTCGTCAGTGGCGACGGTGGCTGCAATCGCTTCGCCGGCAGCTACGAGCAGGCCGATGCGGCGATCGAGATCGGCGGCCTCCTCATGACGGAGTTGGGCTGCGCGGAAGACGTCATGCAGCGTGAGAAGGCATTCGTGTCGGCACTCGAGACGGCGCGCCGGATCGAGGTGACGGATACGAGCCTGAAGCTCTACGGCGCCGACGACGCGCTGTTGCTCGATCTCGTCCGAAGCACAGGCCATTGACGGCCGATTGAGCGTTCCCAGGAAACCTGCCACTCTTGGGCCATGACCAACTTGTTCGAGGCTGCCGGCATGGGTGAGGGCGCACCGCGTCCGCTCGCCGACCGGCTACGCCCCAAGACGCTCGCCGAAGTGACGGGCCAGGATCATCTCGTCGGAACGGACGGCACGCTGACACGGATGATCAAGGCCGGCCGGCTGTCGAGCGTCATCTTCTGGGGGCCGCCCGGCTCGGGCAAGACAACGGTCGCGCGGCTGCTCGCCGACGCCGTCGACCTCGAGTTCGAGCAGCTGTCGGCGATCTTCTCCGGCGTTCAGGACCTCAGGAAGGCGTTCGATCGCGCCAAAGCCAGACGCGAGACGGGCAAGGGCACACTCCTCTTCATCGACGAGATCCATCGCTTCAATCGATCGCAACAGGACAGCTTCCTGCCGCACATGGAGGACGGCACGATCATCCTGGTCGGCGCGACGACCGAAAACCCATCCTTCGAGCTCAATGCCGCCGTGCTCTCGCGCGCCCAGGTGCTGGTCTTCCAGCGGCTCGACGGGGCCGCGCTCGAGGCGTTGATCGGGCGCGCAGAGGCGCTCGAGTCGCGCAAGTTGCCACTCGATGCCGACGCGCGGCAGGCGCTCATCGGCATGGCGGACGGTGACGGGCGCTCGCTGCTCAATCTCGTCGAGGAGGTGCTGGTCGCCGTGTCGAGGGAGGCGGCGCCGCTCTCGCGCGACGGGCTGGTGAAGCTCGTGCAGCGCCGGGCGCCGCTCTACGACAAGTCGCGCGACGGTCATTACAACCTGATCTCGGCGCTCCACAAGTCGGTGCGGGGTTCCGACCCGGATGCGGCGCTCTACTGGATGGCGCGCATGCTGGTCGGCGGCGAGGACCCGCTCTTCATCGCCCGACGCCTCGTTCGCATGGCGATCGAGGATATTGGTCTCGCCGATCCGCAGGCGCTGACCGTGACGCTGGCCGCCAAGGACACCTATGATTTCCTCGGCTCGCCCGAGGGCGAGCTGGCGCTGGCCCAGGCCTGCCTCTATGTCGCAACCGCGCCCAAGTCGAACGCCGCCTATGTCGCCTACAAGGGGGCGATGCGGGCCGCCAAGGAGCATGGCAGCCTGTCGCCGCCGAAGATCATCCTCAATGCACCGACGAAGCTCATGGAGGCCGAGGGCTACGGCGACGGTTACGAGTATGATCACGACGCGCCGGATGCGTTTTCCGGCCAGAACTATTTCCCAGACGAGTTCAAATCCCGCATGACCTTCTACGATCCACCCGAGCGCGGGTTCGAGCGGGAGGTGAGGAAGCGTCTCGACTACTGGTCGGGCCTCAGAAAGAAGCGCGGCGGGTGAGGTCCGCGCCTGGCCTCAGCGGGTGTGCTTCACCCAGCCATGCGCGATCATGGTCAGCACCACGGCAGCGGTGAAGAAATAGAGACCGGGCAGCGTGACGGCGTCTGCGAGGTTGCTGGACTTGACGTAGAAGACCGTCAGCGCCAGGGCCAGCACATCGAGCATCGACCACTTGCCGAGCCATTCGAGATCGGCGAGCCAGCGGCCCTTCTCGCCATGCTCGTCGGGGCCGACAAAGGCGGCCGCCAACAGATAGACGAGCTTCAGGATCGGAAAGACGACGGAGAAGATGCCGACGATGCCGGCAAGCAGCAGCTCGTCATCCCGGTAGAGCGCCCAGATGATCGAGACCATCGAGTGCTCGTCGGTCCAGACATAGAGCTTCGTCAGCTTGATGACCGGCAGCGTCAGTCCGAGGACGAGGGAGACGGCGGCGGCGACGATCAGCAGGCTCAGGATGAAGCGGCGATAGCGCATCGACCGGAGCCCGCCGTTGATTGCCGAGGGCCTCAGGCGTGGTGCGTGTGACCGACGCCCTTTTCATGCAGCAGCGCCTCGAGCTCGCCCGACTGGAACATCTCCGTGATGATGTCGGAGCCGCCGACGAACTCTCCCTTGATGTAGAGTTGCGGGATCGTCGGCCAGTTCGTGAACTGCTTGATCCCCTCGCGGATGGCCTGATCCTCCAGCACGTTGATGTCGCGGAACTGGACACCCATGTGATTGAGAATCTGCGCCACGCGGCCGGAAAAGCCGCATTGCGGGAAAGCTTTCGTGCCTTTCATGAAGAGCACGACGTCGTTACCGGCGATCTCCGTCCGGATGCGGTCGAATGTGGCCTGGTCGCTCATGGGGTCTCCTTGGCTCCGGGGTCAAGGTCCGGGCTGGTTGGGTCCGGTCGATATATAGCGCGGTTCGGACGAGCTTGGAATGGGAGGGTCGGCGGTGCTACTCGGCCGGGGGCGAGGTCTGCAGCGCCAGAGCGTGCAGCGCCCCGCCCATCTGGCCGCCGAGCGCCTCGTAGACCATCTGGTGCTGCTGCACCCGGCTCTTGCCCTTGAAGGCCTGTGAGACCACGACGGCCTGATAGTGATCGCCGTCGCCGGCCAGATCCTGGATGGTGACCTCGGCGTCCGGCAGCTTGGCCTTGATCAGGCGCTCGATCTCGGCGGCGGACATGGGCATGGCACTGTACTCCGTAAGGCGCGGATAGTGACCCACGCGGCTTCGCCCTTGTCAAGGCGAGGCGATACCCCGTAGGTGCTCCCGGCCGGTCAGTCGGCCGTCGCCCCGGAGGCGGTGGCGGAGGGCCGCCAGCCGTCGACGGCGAGGAGAGCGCCGTTCTCACCGTTCATCTGCTGAGCTACGACATAGAGCCGCTCGCCGATGATCAGGGCGTCGCTCGGCCGGTATTCGCCGATGCCGAGCGAGATCTTGCGTTCGATGGCCAGGCTGTCGGCCGACAACACCCAGATTGTGCCCTGCAATCCGACCACGACGACATGCCTGTCGTCCGCGGCGATCCTCAGCACCAGCTCGCTCAACGACTGGCGTTGCGTGACGGTCCGAGTGTCGGGATCGACGGCGACGACGAGGCCCTGGCTATTGTCGTCGGCGAGGCGGCCGGCCGCCAGAATGGCGCGATCCGTGACGAGGACCGACCAGATCGAAGCTCCATCGATCGGGATCGATTCCAAGGCGAGCGAACTCTGATCGACGCGGGTCATGCGGCCGCCGGAGACCTCCGCGACCCATGCCGCGCCATGACCGAAGGCGATCGCCTCCGCCCAAGTCCCGAGACGGGCACTGTCGGCCTTCTTGCCGGATTTCAAGTCGATGCGCGTAACCAGACTGTCGGCCGAGCTGCAGTCCGGCCAGGACAGAACCCAGAGCGCCGTGCGGCCGACGGCGAGCCCGCTCGGGCATTTGCCGACGCCTGTCACGCGCTTGCTCTTGCCGCCGTCGCGCGGATGCACCCAGATCGTGCTGTCGGTACGCTGCAGGGAGTAGGCCGGACCATTCGGAAGGTTCTCGACCTCGACGGGCAGGCGGCCGACCTTGACGCGGCTCAGCAAGTTGCCATCGAGATCGTAGGCACCGACCGTCCGCTGACCGCTCTCGGCCACCCAGATGCGTTTGCCGTCAAAGGCCATGCCCTCGGCCCATTTGCCGACCGGGTAGATGCTGGGCGCGATCGTCAGTTCCTGCGGCTGGGCAAGGGCGACGTTTTCGCTGTCGTCGATGATAGGACCGACCGCCACCTGCTCCCCGACCGGATCGGCCGTCTCGGGCGTCGCGTCAAAGGAGCCGGCCTCGGGAGCCGAGGGCGGCTGGGCGGCCATGATTTCCGCCAGCCGAGCGGCTGCCAGATCGGCGAAGATCGTACCTTCAAACTTGGCAATGTAGGCTTTGAGGATGGCGACGCTGGTCGTATCCTTGACCGTGATCCAGGCGTCGGCAGCCCGCTTGTTGAGGTCGTCGCCTTGCGCCGGCGGGGTCACCGGAGACGTCTCGCTGGTGCCTGCAGGGGCGTTGAGATAGATCGGCTGGCCGCCGAGCGTGCCGTAGGTGAACGGCTCCTGGGTCCGGCCGGTCGCAGCCAGAACCTCGTCGCGTACATTGCCGAACATCAGCCGGACCTCGAGGCCGGGTTTCTGCATGTATTTGACCAAGGCGGTCGCGTAGGGGCTGTTGACGGTTCCGTCGCCGTCGCTGGCAACCGTGCCCTCGCGCGCGGCGTAGGCGACGATCTCATTGGCGCCGGGTTCGACCCGCGCCAGGCCGCGGCCGACGGCGCGCGATCCGCCGGCGCTCGCCAGCTTGAAGGGGTTGTTGCGGCAGGCATCGAGGATGACGAGTCTCAGATTGCGCGCACCCGAGACGGCGGTGCGCACATTGTCGAGCGGGATGGCCTCGAATTCGGTATCGGTCGCCTCGGCGAGGGTGGCGTCGGTCGGGACCAGGAAATTACGGCCGCCCACCTCGACGCCGTGGCCAGCATAGTAGACGAGCGCGACATCCGCGGTTCGGGCGAGGGCCGTGAAATCCCGGAGCGCACGCCGGAACTCCGACTGCGTGAGATCCAGCGATTCCCGAACCTCGTCGAAGCCGATGGCGCGCAGTGTCTCGGCGACGGCGGCGGCGTCGTTCTTCGGATTGGTGAGCTCGGAGACGCTGCTGTAGGCGCTGTTGCCGATCACCAGCGCGACACGGCGCGTCTCGGCGATGGCCGGTGGTGCGAGGACGGCGACGAGGCAGACGGCCGCCGCAAACAGGACGTGAAAGATCGCGCGACCGAAGGGCAAGTGCATCGCCTGGCAGCTCCATGCTTGCTGGTCAATCCGGAGGCCACTATCGCCATTCGGATCGGGGTTGGCCAGCAAATATGGCCGACGGGCCTGGTTGCGCCAGCCTGGCCGGGCCCACTGAGCGATGTGCTTAAGCCGAAGGCGGTTGCGCGATGGCGAGCCGAGCCTCGATCTCCGTTAGACGCCGGTTGATCCGCTCCAATTCTGCACTCTGGCGGTTCTGCGAGATGAAGAAACTGGAGAGATGACCTTCGGCGGCAAGCATCCGCCGCTCGATCTCGCCAAGTTGCGCGAGGATCCGATCCATCCCCAGGCCGAGTGCTTTGATCTCTTCGAAAATCTGCTGAGTTGTGCCGATTGCCATTGCCTGTGACCTCCAGCGGAGTCCGATCTCGCCGCCAGAACAAACAAAGAACTCAAACCGGCGCGTTGGCAAGCGGAATTCGGATCATCTGCCTACAACGGAGTGCCTTATCGGCATATTCCGCACAGGTTCTCAACTTGTCTTGGGGCTCTTCGGACATGCTGTCGGCATCAGCCCATATAGGTCGGCAACCAAGCCTCGTGGACGCCGCGCAGCGCTTCGAGGTCTGCGGCGCCTTCCCCCGTGAGGGCAATCCGATCGCCGGCGACGACGCCGACGACCCGGGCAGGCAGAGCCAGGGACTTGGCACGGCTGACGATGGCATCGGCATCGGATTGAGCGACCTCGATCAGATACCGGCCCTGGTCCTCACCGAACCAATAGGCATGAGGGGCAGTATCCGCCGGTGGGTCTGAGAGCGTCACACCCCTGCCGCCCTGCAGCGCCATCTCGGCGACGCCGACGATCAGGCCGCCATCAGAGAGATCGTGGACGGCCCTGGCAAGACCCTCGCGAATGAGAGAACGAACGAGCTGGCCGGCCTTGATCTCGTCGGCGAGATCGACCGGCGGCGGCGCACCCCACAGCGTGCCGTGCGCATGGAGCTGATACAGCGATTGGCCGAGGTGGCCGCGCGTCTCGCCCACGAGAAGGAGCACATCGCCGTCTTCTTTCAGGCCTATCGTCGCGTGCTCGGTCACGTCCGGAAGCAGGCCGACACCGCCGATGGCCGGTGTCGGTGGGATGCCAATGCTGTTCGTCTCGTTGTAGAGCGAGACGTTGCCGGAGACGACAGGATAGTCGAGCGCGAGGCAGGCTTCCCGCATGCCGTCGATGGCGCCGACGAACTGGCCCATGATCTCCGGGCGCTCGGGGTTTCCGAAGTTCATGTTGTCGGTGATCGCGATCGGGTCCGCCCCGACCGCCGAGAGATTGCGCCAAGTCTCGACTACGGCCTGCTTGCCGCCTTCATGGGGGTCGGCGGCGCAATACCGGGGCGTCACATCGCAGGTGACGGCAATGCCTTTCTGGGTTCCGTGCAGCCGGACCACGGCGGCATCACCTCCTGGCCTCACGACCGTCTCAGCCATCACCATGTGGTCGTACTGCTCCCAGATCCAGCGGCGCGATGCGAGGTGCGGTGAGCCGAGCATGGCCTTGAGCGCGCCAAGGATCGTCGGGGGCGCCTTCACCTCGCTCGCCTCGACGATGGGCCGCTTTGGCGTGAGCGCGAACGGCCGCTCATACATCGGCGCCGAGTTCGCGAGTTTGGCCACCGGCATGTCCGCTTCGACGACGCCGTCATGGCGGACGACAAGTCGGCCCGTGTCGGTGGTCCGTCCGATCACGGCGAAGTCGAGCCCCCATTTCCCGATGATCGCCTTCGCGAGATCCTCCGAGCCCGGCTTCAGGATCATCAGCATGCGCTCCTGGCTCTCGGAGAGCATCATCTCATAGGCCGTCATCGCCTGCTCGCGCTGAGGCACATGATCGAGATCGATATCAATGCCCACCCCACCCTTGTCGGCCATCTCCACCGACGAGGACGTGAGACCTGCAGCACCCATGTCCTGAATCGAGAGGATCGCGTCCTTCGCCATCAACTCGAGGCACGCCTCGATCAGAAGCTTCTCGGTGAAGGGATCGCCGACCTGGACGGTCGGGCGTTTCTCCTCGGACTTGTCGTCGAACTCGGCGGACGCCATGGTCGCGCCGTGGATGCCGTCGCGCCCGGTCTTGGAACCGACATAGACCACCGGATGTCCTACGCCCTTGGCGGCCGACGTGAAGATGCCGTCGCGCCTCGCCAAGCCGACGCACATGGCGTTGACGAGGATGTTGCCGTTGTATCCAGCGTCGAAATTTGTCTCGCCGCCGATCGTCGGCACACCGACACAGTTTCCGTAGCCGCCGATCCCCGAGACGACGCCCGCGACGAGATGGCGGGTCTTCGGATGCTTTGGATCACCGAAGCGAAGGGCGTTCAGATTGGCAACGGGTCTGGCGCCCATGGTGAAGACGTCGCGCATGATGCCGCCGACGCCGGTGGCCGCGCCCTGGTAGGGTTCGATGTAGGAGGGGTGGTTGTGGCTCTCCATCTTGAAGACCACGACGTCGCCGTCGTCGAAGTCGACGACGCCCGCATTCTCGCCGGGTCCGATGATGACCCGCTTGCCCGTCGTCGGCAGCCGCTTCAAGTGAGCGCGCGAGGATTTGTACGAGCAGTGCTCGCTCCACATGACGGAGAAAATCCCGAGCTCGACGATCGAGGGCTCGCGGCCGAGGATCTCGAGCACGCGCTCATACTCGTCGCCCTTGAAGCCATGCTCGGCGATGAGCTCGGGCGTGATGGCGATACGCCGGACCGGCTCGGCAGCGCCGGTCTTTGCGGGCTTCGCTGAGGCCTTCGAAGGTGACTTGCGGACGACCATGCGGGGTGGCTTTCTCGTCAGGTCCGGAATGAAGGCCGCCTTATAGCGGCTCGCAAACGGCTTGTCCCGATCGCTGATGCCGCTGCCCCGGGGCTCGTGTTGCATGCGGCAGGCCGCTGGCCAACAGAGACAATCGGGCGTTGCCGGTGGGATTTGTCGTTTTGACTTGAGCGCGATCGTGGGCATGCGAAACAGACGACAAAGGAGCCGCCGATGCCTGACGTCAGCCAGATCGTCGAGGTCCGTATGCTCGGCCCGGACGATCTCGACCTCCTGATCGATACGCCCGAGGGTGTGTTCGATGATCCCCTGCGACCGGTCAGAGCCGCCGAGTTCCTCGGCGACCCGCGGCATCTGCTGATGGCCGCGATCGAGGACAAGCGGATCATCGGCTTTGCGAGCGCCGTTCTCTACGTTCATCCCGACAAGCCGTCGCCCGAGCTGTGGATCAACGAGGTGAGCGTCCTTCAGACTCACCACCGGCGCGGGATCGGGCGGAGGTTGATCGGGGCCATGGTCGCCGCGGCGCGGGCCAAGGACTGCTCCCAGGTCTGGGTTCAGACCGAGACTGGCAATGTTGCGGCACGGGCCTTGTACCGGGCCTGCGGGGCTTGGGAGACAGATGGGGTGGTGCACTACGAATTCAAACTTGAATGATCGGCACTCCGGGGTTCAGCTGTAAACTCCGGCCGATTGGGCGGCGATCCGCAACCATAGGGATGCCCACTACCCGCTTGAAATCCATCAGTCCTGGTCTAGCCTCGAGCGTCGCGGAGCGCCAGTCGATTCGGCGATGCAATCGAGTGCGCAAGACGATGACGAGGGAGACGCCATGCACTTCGTGAACCTTCGAGCGGGTGATCCGGCGCCGTGGTTCGTCCAGCGTTCGTCGAACAGCGAGGCCTTCAAGTTCGATACGGTCGGCGGTCGCTATGTGCTGATGTGCTTTCTGGTTTCGGCAGCCGATCCACGTGCCCGGCGGGCCTTGACGCTGCTCCGGACCCATCGCACGCTTTTCGACGACGACAAGCTCGCCTTTTTCGGCGTCAGCAACGATCCCAAGGATGAGACCGAGAAGCGCCTGGTTCAGCAGACACCGGGCATCCGGTTCTTCTGGGACTTCGACGGTCGGGTCGGCAAGGCATATGGCACACTGCCGCAGGAGGCCGGGGCCGGCATATCGAAAGCCCGGCAGCTCTGGTTTCTGCTCGATCCGGCTCTGCGCGTCATGGCTGCCCTGCCTTTCACCGAGGACGGGGCGGAGATCGCCGAGATCGGCAGGCTCATTGACGGTCTGCCGCCGCTCGGCGAGCGGATGGGCTTTCACGTTCAGGCGCCGGTCTTGGTGCTTCCGGACGTCTTCGAGCCCGAGTTCTGCGAACACCTGATCGGGCTTTATGAGACGCACGGCGGAACCGAGTCGGGCTTCATGCGCGACGTCGGGGGCAAGACCGTGATGCTCAACGATCACGGGCACAAGCGCCGCAGCGACTTCGTCATCGAGGACGACGCGCTGGTCCGCGAGACCCAGGCACGCTTCCAGCGCCGGGTCGTTCCGGAGATCAAGAAGGCCTATCAGTTCACCGTCACGCGCATGGAGCGCTACATCGTCAGTTGCTACGAATCCGCAACCGGTGGTCACTTCAACGCCCATCGCGACAATACGACGAAGGGAACCGCGCATCGCCGCTTCGCCGTCTCCGTCAATCTCAATAGCGCCTTCGAAGGCGGATTGGTGAGTTTCCCGGAATACGGACCGAAGGGCCTCAAGGCTCCCGCCGGGGGGGCTGTCGTGTTCTCCTGTTCGCTCTTGCACAAAGTCTCTGCGGTGACGGCCGGCAAGCGCTATGCCTTCCTGCCATTCGTCTATGACGACGATGCTGCCAAGATCCGGGAAGCGAACAACCAGTATCTGGGAGAGGGCGTCGGCGCCTACAAGCAGGCCTGATGCGGTGTCAGCGTGGCGTTACGCCGAGCCGCATGCCACCCATCGGCCGGAGCGTCAGCCGCGACATGGGCTCGGGATCGCAACCGTCGATCGGCGTGAACCGCATGGCGCGAACGAGCGTGGCCAAAACCGCCTTTGCTTCGATCATAGCAAAGGCCATGCCGACACAGATGCGAGGGCCGGCACCGAACGGCATGTAAATGTAGCGCGCGCGTGTCTCCTCGGCCTCGGCCGAGAAGCGTTCCGGTTCAAAGCGATCCGGATCCTCCCAATGCGACTTGTGACGGTGGAGCGCATAGATCGGCACAAGCACCAGATTGCCCTTCCCGAGCACACGGCCCCCGAGTTCGATGTCCTCGCCGGCCTGTCGCATGACGACCGGGGCCGGCGGGTACAGCCGCATGGCTTCCTTCACCACCATCTCCGTCAGCGGCAGATGCTGGATGTGCTCTGCTCCGATTGGCGCCTCGCCGGCCACGTCGCGGGCTTCCGAAGCCAAACGGTCCTGCCAGTCCGGAGCCTTCGCGAGGAGATAGAGCGACCAGGTGAGCGCCATGGCCGTCGTCGCATGGCCGGCTGCGAGGAAGGTCAGGAGATTGTCGATGAGCTGGGCATCCGACATAGGCGCGCCCGTGTCGGGATGCCGGGCCGAGAGCAAGCGTGAAAAGAGATCATCGGCAAAACCGGGGTTGCGGCGTCGCGCCGTGATGAGGGCGGCAACGGCCGCGCGGAGCTCCCTCTCCGACCGCCGCATCGACCGTGTCCCCGGATGCGGCAGCCAGCGAGGAAGATCGAGCATGCCGAAAGCGATCTCCCAGGAGATCGGCATGAGGTAGTCGGCATGAGCGCGCTCGATGGCTCGCGCGACGAATGTGTCGCCGCCGGGCAGCAGTGTGTCAGCGATGATCTTGAAGGTGGTCGCCGTCATGTCATGCTCGATGTCCCGCTCGCCGGCCCCTTGCGCGCGCCAAGTGGCAAGCGTCGTCTCGGCGGCGGCGGTCATGGCCGGCACATAGCGCAGCAGCTCGCCATGGCGGAACAGCGGGGCCACGACCTGGCGTTGCCAGCGCCAGTCGGCACCGTCGGTCGTGAAGACACTGTTGCCGAGCAGTGGCCCGAGCACGCGCTTCTCGATCGGTGTCTTCAGAAACCGGTCCTGGGCCTCGAGGAGAACCGTCTTGATGAGGCCCGGATCCATCACCCAGGTGAAGCTGCCGAGCGGGCCGACACGCGAGACGATCGGTTGCTCGTAGACCTCGGCCGGCCAGGAGGAGAGGGGGTTGCGGATGACATCCAGCATAACGAGCGGAAAGCGCTCGCCATAGCGGCCAGCCCTGACTTTGGGCGGGTATAGCGCCGTAACAGCATCGATCGACATGGCTGGCAGTCTGTGTCTCAGAACGCCCTACACGGTCTTGCGCACCCAGAAGCGATACATCGCATCGAAGAGATGGGGATTGTCGGCCTCGAGTGCAATCCATTGCAGCAATCGTCCCGGAAACGGTTCGTCCGGGTAGGCGCTGGCGAATTTGGCCTCGCCATCGGGATCGCTCGTGAAGCCTAGGAATTCCAGACCCGATGACTCGAGGTGCTGGGCAATGTCCGC
Source organism: Hyphomicrobiaceae bacterium (assembly GCA_041397825.1). Lineage (GTDB taxonomy): Bacteria > Pseudomonadota > Alphaproteobacteria > Rhizobiales > Hyphomicrobiaceae > JANNSX01. The sequence continues at coordinate 755,404 of JAWKVX010000004.1, read as the reverse complement.
GAGGAGCAGGGGCTGCTCGCTCTCGTGCAGTGCGAGATCGCGAAACTCGGACAGCGAATAGAAGTCCCGCGATTGGGCGAAGGTATCGCCGTCCGTGCGATCGATGAGCTTCTGGCGATAAATTCGGGCCGCGTGGTCGCTGCAACCCGGCCCTGGATAGTCCGGATCCTGCCGCAGGGCCGCGATCTGGCGACGCGCGATCCCGGAATAGAGACCGAGATAGGCCAGTCCGCCGGGCTTCACGAGACTGGTGACGTGGTCGAGCCCCGCCCAGGGATCGGCCATATGATGCAGCACGCCGACGCATTCGACGACGTCGAATTGCTGGCGGGTCGGCTCGAGCGCCATCAGATCGGCCTGGGCGAAGGTGATGTTGGTGACGCCGAAATGGCCCGCCTGGCGCATGGCATAGCCGAGGCTGGCTGCCGAAAGATCGATAGCTGTGACGCGCGCTTGCGCCCCGTAGCCGGCCGCCGACTGGAGGGCCTGACGACCAGTGCCGCAGCCGGCGATCAGCACGTCGAACGGCTGATCGAGGCGCTCGAGATCGGCGGACTTCAGGTATCGTCGAAGCGCCCGAACGATCGCACCGGCTTTCGGCAGGCGCAAGCTCTCCCAGCGAGGATAGGGCGCCGACTCGTACTGGCTCTGAACGCGCCGGGCGACCGGATCGGTGATGACACCGATCCGCTCGAGCCGCCGGACGCTCTCGCGCTCGATGTCCCGGTTCTGTTGCTCCGCGACGACAAGTGTCCGAACGGCCTTCGGCCGGATCCCGGCGTAGTCCGAGGCGTCGAGCTCACTCCGCAGAATGGCTTGAAGCGGCCGGTAGAGCATGGCCAGCAGCAGCCGCCGGCCCATCTCGGGATCGCCGGCGACAAGAGACTCGGGATCGACCTTCTGTGAGACAATGGCCGCGGTTTCCGCCTCGCTCTCGGGCCAGACATGCTCGTTCAGCAGGCACTGCCGTGCCACGGCGAGGGCGAGGGCCTGAAGTGTGCGATCCTCGAAGCGTTCGGCCGGAGTCTCGAGGAGCAGTGTCCGCCGAAGCGATACCAGCCAGTGCTCGATGGTGATGTCCTTGTTGAGCGCGGTGGCCAGCGCCGCGAGCAGGAGACTGTTGCGCAACGTGTCGCCGGTCCGTCGGGGCAGCGAGGTGAACGTGTCCCCGTCGTCGAAAAGACCGTCCTGCTTGAGGCGTGCGAGGGCGGCCTCGCCGACAGCCTGCCGGTCGATGCGGTCGATGGCGAGCGCGGCGCGGAGTCCGTTCGGATCGAGCAGCCGATTGTCCTCGAGCGTGTAGCGCGCCAGGATTGCGGAGAGCCTGTCGGCGCAGTCGAAGGCGCCCGGGGCGACCGCAAGCGCTTCGCAATAGAGCGACGCCGCCTCCGCCAGCGCACCTTGGCGCTCGAGCACCAGGCCTAGATTGTAACGGTGGCTCGGATTGCGACGGTCTGCGTCGATGGCGCGCGCAAAATATCCGCGGGCCAGAAGCATCTCGCCGTTGCGCGCCGCGGCGGCGCCAAGTCGTGACCATTCCTCGGCCTGGGCGGCGGGTCTCGGGCGGCTGGCCATGACGCTATACCTCGGCTCCTGGCGGCGGTTCTTGCGGACTGCCGGCCAGGAAGCCCCGAGGCGTCAATGCTTGTCAACCAACGGGCGGGTCAATTGCCCGTGCAGGCGAATCGCACCGTCACGAGGAAGGCGCCGACGCCATCTTCGCCGATCCCGGCCTGGTTCTCGCTGACCCTGCCGCCGATGCAATTGGCCTTGCGTCGGAGTCCGTTCGCAATCCTCTCGGCTTCTTCAGCCGATTCGACGATCGAGTTCTTGAGGCAGGTGATGCGGTTGCCGGATTCCTCGATGAGCTTGAATCCGGAGGCGCATTGCGGCGCCGACTGGGCGCTTGAAGGCAGTGACTGGCCGAAACTCATGGCCGATGCCACTGCTCCGATGAGCAGTTGCTTACGCATCGAGCAATTCCCCCAAATCAATCAGCCACTTAAGAGGGTGCGCGTCAAATGCGGCGAGTTCGTGGGCGGAGCATGGATATTGTCGGGCTCGTATGGGAGAAGGCGTCGGCGAAGTGGAGGCTGGCATGCGCGGGATTGGATCGGTCGGTGTGGCCCTCGCGGTTGTCGTTGCGCTCGGTTCGCTCGGCATCGTCGCGGCGTGGCTGCTCGGCGCGGTCTCGACCTACGCGGATGCGGTCTCGCATCTCTTTGGCCATGCACTCGGTGGCCTGATCAGCGCCACGATCGCCTTGACGTGGCGGCGGCGGGCCCTGGCCGTGCTGATGGCGGGCGGGCTGCTGACGATTGGATTGCATTGGACGTTCGCCTGGCGCGCGAGCGAGCCGGCCACTCTGCGCAGCCGAGCGCAGGAGCTGAAGATCGTCAGCTTGAACACCTGGCATCAACTCAACGATCTCGACCGCCTCCAATCCTATCTGGAGAGCGAGCAAGCGGATGTTGTTCTGCTGTATGAGTTCGGTCCAACCAAGCTGGCGCTCATCGAGCGTCTGGCGGCGACCTACCCCTATGCCGCAGGCTGCGCGGAGACCTGGCATTGCTCCGTCGAGATCCTCTCGAAGCGTCCGTTTGTCGGGGCCGAGGCTGGCCGGCGGGAAAAGTTCGACGGACCGCCCCGCGTGTCAGCGACCTACGACATCGGTAGCTCGACGCTGACGGTCGTCGGTGCACATCTCATGCGGCCCATCGACGGACCGGATGGCCATTTGAGCGAAATGCGCCGGCTTGCCGGAATCGCCCGGTCGGCGCCGGGGCCGGTGATCGTGGCAGGCGACTTCAACGCGACCTGGTGGTCGCATTCGTTCTCGGTGTTCCGACACGACTCCGGGTTGGTTCATATGGGCCGTTTCCTGCCGAGCTGGCCCGCGGAGGCCCGCGGCCTGCCCCAACTCAACATCGATCATCTCTGGGTGTCGCCCGACATCGCCATCGCGGACGTTCATCTCGGCCCGAATGTCGGCTCGGATCACCGCCCCCTGGTTGCGATCCTTCGGTTGCCGGCCGACGCTAGGTGGTAATGGACCGGCGTGACGCAGCGCTCGGCAGGCGCAGTCCGAGATAGGCCTGCCGCAGCCGTTCCGCAGTCCGATCGACGAGCAGGTAGAACGTCAGGGACACTAGTCCGACCGCTGCGAGCGCTACGAGCTTCTCGACCGCCGGCGACGCATCGATGAGGTGGCGAACGATCCAGATGACGGGCCAATGCGTGATGTAGAGCGCATAGGAGTAGTTGCCGAGATGCTGGTCGAGCCAGTCGCTGCGCTGGCGGACGTTGTAGGCGATGAAGGGAACAAGGAGGGCGATCCAGGCCATTCCGAACCAGTCCTCGTGGAGGATGGTCGGCGTATCCTTCTCAAGGAACGCTCGGGTCAGAGGCAGGAGCCAGACGAGGACGCCGGCGGCCACAAACATGCCAGCCGAGGCCAGCGCGTCGCGAAGGTTCGGGCGCCATCCCGAGTGCCAGATGAGGAGACCCGCGAGGAAGCCGGGCAGGTAGGCGAGCAAGGTCCAGACGCCATAACCGAGGCCGAGCCACCAGCCGATCAGCGTGAGTGGGAGGGAGGCTGCAGCGAGGATCGGTCCGGGACGATGCCCACGAGCGTCGATCAGCCGGATCGCCGACCAGAGCATCGGCACCATGAGATAGAATTGGAGCTCGATGTCGAGCGACCAGGAGACGCCGAGCACATCGATGCCAGTGGTGGCGATCCCGAGGATGCCGAGCGATCGGAGCGCGCCCGGATCGCCGTTGCCAAATGCTGCGGACTGGATGATCAAAAAACCCAGATAGGCAGCAGCGAAAGGCAGCCAGATCCTGAGCCAACGCGAGACGAAGAAGACGCCGGCTCCACCCGACTTGGAATACTTCTCGTCATACATGCGCATGACCCAGAAGCCACTCAGGGCGAAGAAGGCAAAGACCGCCGGACGGCCGATCTCGAAGTTCGACAGGTGGCTCAGCACCACGGCCGTCGCGAGAGCGATGCGAAAGAAGCCCGGCTGCAGAAAGCGCGTCATCGGCGTGTCGGCCTCGTGGTAGACTTCGACGCTGATTGATTCGACACGGGTGAGCAAGGACCGCGGCATGACATTCTGGCGGGATCTTGAGGTGTTCGGCCGTCAGCCGGCGCTTCTCGCCGAGAACGGTGCCGAGACCAGCTATCAGAGCTTGGCGGTTGCTGCCGACGCCGCCGCCGCGTCGATGAGTGGCATGCTCCCAGCCCAAGTCGACCGTCCGTTGATCCTGATCGAGACCGCCAACGCCGTGCCGCCCATCGCGGCCTATCTCGGGGCCTTGAGAGCCGGCTGGCCGGTCATCCTCGCCTCCGAAGGTGCGACGGAGGCGGATCGACGCATTGTTGAGACCTACCGGCCGAACATCTTGTTCCGAAAGCGCAGCGACGGCTGGGCGGCGGAGCTCCTGGAGCGGGTGCCGCACGTGTTGCACCCCGAGCTCGCGCTCTTGCTCTCGACCTCCGGCACGACCGGAGCGGCAAAGCTCGTGCGCCTGTCTGCCGGCAACTTGACGGCCAATGCGCGGTCGATCGCCGAGTACCTCGAGATCGGTCCGGATGATCGTGCCATCACAACGCTGCCGTTCCACTACTCCTACGGCATGTCGGTACTGCACACGCATCTGCTTCGCGGCGCGGCGCTGGTGTTGACGGAGCGCTCGTTGGTGGACGAAGCGTTCTGGGACATCTTCCTGCGCAATGGCGTGACGTCGATGGCGCTCGTGCCATTCCAGTTCGATCTCCTGGACAACAGCGCTTTCGAGCGGCGGGCCCTGCCGACGCTCAAGACGGTCACACAGGCCGGCGGCAAACTTTCGGAACCGGTGGTTCGCCGCTATGCGGCACTGTCGCGACGGTCCGGCTGGAGGTTGTTCGTCATGTACGGACAGACCGAGGCCGGTCCCAGGATGGCTTACGTTCCGCCGGAGGATCTGGAGGCCAATGCCGACACGATCGGCCGGGCCGTGCCGGGCGGACTCTTCGATCTCGTCGGTGCCGACGGACAGTCGATCGCGCAGAACGGCGTCCCGGGCGAGCTCGTCTATCGCGGCCCCAACGTGATGATGGGCTATGCGATGTGTCTCGCCGATCTGGCCAAACCTGCCGGGCCGCCGGTGCTCCACACCGGTGATGTCGCGGAGCGAACGGCGACGGGGTATTTCCGCATCACCGGCCGCCTCAGCCGTTTCGTGAAGATGTACGGCCTGCGCATCAGTCTCGACGAGGTCGAGCAGCGGCTCAGGGCGGAAGGCGTCGCCGCCTATGCGGTCGGGACGGACCAGCGACTGACGGTGTTCGTTGCCGGGGAGGCCGATCGGACGGCGGTTCGGACGGATCTGGTGAATGCCTATGGACTGACGGCGTCTGGTATCCGGGTTGAGCCCATCGACGACGTGCCACTGCTGTCGTCGGGCAAGATCGACTACCGGACGCTCAGCGAACGCGCGGCGCGAACAGAAACGATGGCGGGCGCGATGGACATCGGGCTGGCCGAGGTCGTGTCGTCGGCCTTGCGCGGACGGCCCGTCGACCTGAACCTCAGTTTCGTCGAGCATGGCGGCGACAGTCTCGCCTATCTGGAGGTGCAACTGGCGCTGCAGAGCCGGCTCGGCGACGTGCCGCCAGGCTGGGAGACGATGCCGCTCGGCACGCTCGAGCGGCTGGCCCCCGTAGCGCCGTCGCGTTGGCAGCGGGTCGGCGCGGATCTCGTCTGTCGCGACCTGGCGCTCCTTGCCGTCGTCGCGCTCCACACCATCGCCCTGCCGGTCGCCGGCGGTGTGCATGTCCTGCTGATGCTGTCGGGCTACTCGCTGGCGCGCTTTCAGAAACCGCGGCTCCTGTCGGGAGCGGTGGGCTCGATGCTGCGGACCATGTTGCTGCCGATCGTAACATCGTACTTCGTGATCCTGGGTGCGGTGCATGTCGCTGCGGGGCCTGTGGATGGGGCCTGGTTCCTCTTGCTCGGCAATTTCGACGAGGACATCCAGCCACACGGCATCACGCCGTACTGGTTTGTCTGCCTCTACGTGCAAGCCTTGTTGCTCATCGCGTTGCCCTTCACCGGATCGTGGCTACGCAAGTGGATCGGTGCGCAGCCGCTCCTGGCCGGTCTTGCCGCCCTTGGTGCTCTCGCGGCGATCGTGTTCGCCCTCGGACTCACGGCAGAGCTCGGAGCCACGAGCGTGCGGCATCCGCTGGTCGGGCTACAACTCATCCTGCTCGGCTGGTGCATCTTTCATGCGGTCAGCTCGGCGGATCGGGTGCTGATGGCGGTGCTTTCCGCCGTTCTCGCCGCGCTGTTCCTTCCCGCCGGTGCAACCGCGCCGCTTCTGTTGATGGGGGCGGCAGCCGCGGTCTTGTGGCTCGGCAGCCTGCCGGTGCCGCGGGCCACCGCCAGGCTCGCAACCTATGTCGGCAAGCAGTCGATGTATCTTTATCTCAGCCACGTCGTCGTCGTGGCGGCGCTGACGCGTCTCGGCGGCTTGCCTGACGGATTGTTGCTTGCGGCCACGCTGCTGATCTCACTGGCGGTGGCGGAGCTTTTGTCGCGAGGCGTGCAGACGGCGATCGCACGGGTCGGGCCGTGGACCGGCCTCAGATCGCAGGACGCCTGACGTCTCACTCCGGGTCGCCGCCGCCGGTCAGTGCGCTCAAGAAGGCGGCAAGCTCGCTCGTCTCATGATGAATGTGGTCGGGAAGCGTCGACCAGGACTGCGCCTCGATGAGATTGGGGTGGTCGACGAGGTGCGTCTTGACCAGCACCGTCGTCATGCCGAGTTCGGCGGGTGCTTCGAGGTTCTGCGGCAAATCCTCGAACATGGCGGCCGTCTCCGGCCGGACGTCGTGCTGCACGAGGAACCGCATATAGGCGTCGACACGTGGCTTGGGGATGAAGGCGGCGTCGACGATGTCGAACGTCCCGGAGAAGAGATGCGTGATGCCGAGCCGATCGGTCACGCGTTCGGCATGCCGCCGCGAGCCGTTGGTGAAGATCAGTTTCTCGCCGGGGAGCGCCGCGATGGCGCGAGCGAGCTCGGGCGATGGCTGGACGGGCGAGTAATCGATGTCGTGCACGTAGTCGAGATAGGGTTCTGGCGCCATGCCGTGGTTCGTCATCAGCCCGGCGAGCGTCGTGCCGTGCTCGTGATAGTATTTCTTCTGCACGGCCCGGGCCTCGTCGACCGGCACCTTCAGGAAGTCGGCGACGAAGTGGCTCATCCGCGCGCTGACCTGCGAGAACAGGTCGCATTCGGACGGATAGAGCGTGTTGTCGAGATCGAAGATCCAAGTGCGCACGGCCTCGAAGCTTCGCCGGCCGCGATCAGCCATGTTTCGCTTTCCTCGTACGCTTCGGCGGCGCTTCGCGGAACATGGTCCCGATGCCGTGTTCGGTGAAGAGCTCGAGGAGCACGGAATGGGAGACGCGACCGTCGAGGATGGTGACGGCTTCGACGCCCTTCTCGACGACCTCGATGCAACCTTCGACCTTGGGAATCATGCCGCCGGTGATGACGCCGTCCTTCATGAGCTTCTTGGCGTCCGCGACCGTCAGTTCCTCGATGAGCCTCTTGTTGCCGTCGAGGACGCCGGCGACGTCGGTGAGAAGGAGCAGGCGTGTCGCCTTCATGCGCACCGCGATGGCCGAGGCAAACGTGTCCGCATTGACGTTGAGCGTCTCACCCTCGGCCGATAGGGCGATCGGTGCGACGACCGGTATAAGATCGGAGCGGTCCATCACCTCGAGGATCTCGGGGTTCACCTCCACCGGATCGCCGACATAGCCCAAATCGACCGCCTGCATGAGGTTGGACTGCGGATCGGGCATCCGGTCGATCTTCTTGGCGATCATCAGGTTGGCGTCCTTGCCCGAGATGCCGACCGCCTTGCCGCCCTCCCGGTTGAGCGTCGCCACGATCTCCTTGTTGATCTTGCCGGCAAGTACCATCTCGACGATCTCGATGGTGGGCTTGTCGGTGACGCGCAGGCCATGCACGAATTCCGACTTGATCTCGAGCCGCTTCAGCATGTCGCCGATCTGCGGGCCGCCACCGTGCACGACGATCGGATTGACGCCGGATTGCTTGAGCAGAACGATGTCCTGGGCGAAAGCGCGGGCAAGCGCGGCATCGCCCATGGCATGGCCACCGAACTTCACGACGACGGTCTTGTCGTCGTAGCGCTGCATATAGGGCAGCGCCTCCGAGAGCAGCGCGGCCTGGATCTGGGGCGGTATGCTTTGGCGCGCTGGCGTGTCGCCGGACTGAGACATGGGTCTTTCCTGAAGTCGCTGTTCTGGCGAGACTTATATCGGGTCGCTCGCCCCTCTCAAGCGCCCAATTTGGCCTCAATACACGGGGATGGCCGCAAAAAATGCTCGACAGCCCCTTATTGATGCCGCGAAATTAGCTGTTGAATGCTCCCGCGGATCGGGTGATTCGCAGGAGCCAGCCCGCGTGCCCGTCCTCGGGCGGACGGTGCGGGATCGGGTGGGAGGAGCCGATGGGAGGGGCCGCATTGGCAACCTCGCGAGACGACTTGATCGCGGATGACGTCGGAACCGACCAGTTCCGGGCGACATTGCGCCGTGCCCAAGTCTATGCCGAGGAGCAGGGGCATCGTCAGGTTACGCTCGAGCATCTGCTCCTGGCTTTGACCGAGGATCCCGACGCGCTTGCGGTATTCGAAGCCTCGAGGATCGATATCGACCGACTGCGTGACGATGTCGCCGGCTATGTCAGCCGGATTCCCGATCGGGTCTCGGGGGAGGGTGGTGAGCCGGCCCTGTCGCCGGAGCTTTCCCGCGTCGTCGAGGCTGCCCGGCAAGCGGCCCAGCAGTCGCGCCGGCAGGCAGTCAGTGGGGCTATCGTTCTGGCCGCGTTGATCGGTGATGGCCGCAGTCCGGCCGCCGAGTTTCTGAAGTCGCATGGGCTGACCTTCGAGGAGGCGATCCGGACGCTGCAGGCCCGATCTGGGACGACGGGGCGTCCGGCGAACCCGCCGCCGCCCGCCCGGCCCGCGGCGCCACCCGTCTCGACATCCACCGACTCGAACGAGGATATCCTCGCCTCGATCCGCGACGAGGTGAGCGCCTCGGGCGAGGATCGCTCCTACGAGCGCGCCCGCCCGTCAGCTTTCGAGACGCCTGCGCCTACGTCTCCCTTCCGGCGGGAGCCGCCGCTCGGCCGCCCGCAACGCGATCCGCATGTCTTCGAGGACCAAAGCCCGCCACCCTCACTGTCAGGTGGTGAGCAGCGCCCGTCAGCGCATCGTCCCAAGTCAGGCATGGACGCTCAGGAACTGGAGCTCGAGCCTCAGTCCTACCGAGCACCGCCGGCCGCCGAGCCGCGGACCGGCCGGCCGCCGCAACGCGGGCCGATAAGCCCAGGAGGTCCGGCGGCGAACGGCAGCGCCGCTCCGCCGAACGATCGCATGCGCATGCCCGGCGGACCGCCTCCGGGCGTGCCGGGCTGGCGGCCGCCCGGCCCGCCACCGGCCGGCGCGACGGCGCGACCCATGGGGCCACCGCCGATGGGTGGTCGTCCGCCGCCGCCGCACGGCCAGGGCCAGCCCGGATATGGGTTTCCCCCCGCCGGTCCGCCGCAGGCTTCCCGCATGGGCCGGCCGCCGGCCCCCGCCAATGCGGCACGGCCCCCGGTCGATTCGTCGGTGAGCGAAGGCTCTCTTCTCGAGAATATTCCGCGCCGCATGCGTGTTGCGACACCCGAGCAGGTCGAGGTGCGCATCGCGCGCGGCGCTCTCGAGGGCCTCGGCGACGGCATGCATGGCCAGGTCTCGGGGCACAAGGTTCACGTCGCCAAGGCCATGTCGGTCCGCCTTCGGGCGCCGGAGGGTGGCTTCTACATCGAGGCGACGTCTCCGGAGACGCAATGGATCGAGAATACGCTCGGAATAACCAGCGACGATTTCGCCAGCTGGCGCTGGACGGTGACGCCGCACTACCGTGGCCGGGCCCGTCTCCAGCTGGTGGTCTCGGCCCGTTCCGTCGGTCCCGACGGCCTGGCGGCCGAGACCGCGCTTCCCGAGCAGATCATCGAGGTCCGGGTCCGCACGAACTATGCGCGCAACGTCTACCGCATCGTGCTCTGGCTCGCCGCCATGGCCGCAGCCGGCGTCATCGGTGCCATGGGCGAGGCGGGTTTTCGCTTCTTCACGACCATCATCGGCGGGTAGGATCCAGCCCTGGCATCGCCGCCATCTGGGCTTTCATGCGCTCCGCCGCTTTCGCATATCCCCCGAGCGCCCCGTCGACGAAATGGATGTGATCGTCCGTTTTGTAGGACGGCACGATGCAGGTCATCTGCGCCTCGGCCTGTCGATAGAGGCCGTAGAAGAGTGCGCCCTTCCGGAATCCCGCATCCAGGCGCCGCTCGATGTCGGTGGCCGTCGCGTCCGAGCAATCGACCGTGAGCTTCAGACCGTCGTCGAACTTGCGGAAGTCGGTATTGCGCGCCAGCGTCTGCTTGTAGTGCCGTAGATCGAAGCTCCCGAGCTTCAGGCCGGTGCGGTCGAGGATCAGGGTGACGAAGGTCTGAAGGGCAATCCGGCGCCGTTGCCTGACGGTCGGGACGCGGCCCCTGGAGGCCTTCACCTCGAGATTCGATCCCGGGGCCGGCCATCGGAAGCCGGGCCCATCCGGCGGCACGGGATGCCCGTCCCGGCCAGAGGCCGCCAGAAGAGCCAGCACCTCGCCGAGGATGCCTCTGAAGTCCGGATCGCCAGCGCTCCGCTGGGGCGTGACGATCAGCGAGACGATGGCGCCGCGGCGAGCCGGGATGGGCTGCCAACGGCAGGAGAGCCCCTCGAGGTCAGGTGGCTCGTCATGCGCGGCCGGCGGCACGCCGTAGCGTCCGGACTTCATCTGCCTCTCCGCCCAGGCCAGCCCGCCGCCGGCAAACATGGCGTAGCTCGCATCGGGGCTTGCCTGGAAGCGCGCGACGGTGACATCCGCACCGGATCTGCGGATTTCGCTGACGGGGATCAGTGCGGCTCTGAGGGTGAGGGCCATCTCCTTGCGGGCCCAGGTCTGAAGCCGGGCCATGCACTCTCTGAGAGCGTCGGCGGTGTCGCCCGGTATGGCGAGCGAGGCGCCGTCGCCGCCGAAGACGAAGGGGAAGGCGAGGTCGCCCGTGACATTGCGGGCCGCGGATATGACGCTCGCTCCGACCATGTTGACGGCCTTGTAGCGACCGCTCTGGATCGCCCCGGTCGAATCGACGACATCGGCCGTGCCGACCAGCCAGTCATCGGGCAATGGCCGGTAGTTCGACGGATCGAGCACGTCGGAAAAGCTCGTGAACGGTGTCAGCCCTGCATAGAAGCCGCTGGATGTTTCGCTTGGCATGAACGCCATCTCCGTGTCCGGCAGCCGCGCAACTGCAGAGGCCGACGACCCGTCTCAGACGGGGCGGGACGGGAAGCCGGTCTCACGCTGTTTCGCCAGCAAGGCATGCCGTATCACATCTGGTGTCGCAGGAATCCGATACGTGCGCACGCCCGTCGCATGATGGATCGCGTTCATGATGGCGGGCGCGGTCGGAATAAGCGCCTGCTCGCCGATTCCCTTTGCGCCGTAGGGTCCGACCGAGGCAGGCGTCTCGACGAGGATGGAGACGACCGGCGGCATATCCCCCGCCGTCGGGATCAGGTAGTCGTGGAGGTTCTCGCCACGTCCGGGCGTGAAGGCCTCCATGAGCGCCAGACCGATGCCCTGGGCCACCCCCCCTTCGACTTGGCCCTCAATGAGAAGGGGATTGATGGCGCGGCCGACATCGTGGGCGGCCGTGATCCTGACGACCTTGACCGTCCCGAGCTCGGTATCGACCTCCACCTCCGCCATGTGGGCGCCGAAGCCATAGACGGCATAGGGAATGCCCTGTCCGTCAGCGTCGAGCGGCGCTGTCGGCGGATCGAAACTCTCCTCGGCCGCAAGCACGTAGCCGAAGCGGCCAGGAGGCAACGTGCTGACGTCGATCCGTCGCTGCAGCTCGCCGTCGGCGATGGTCAACGCCGAACCGTCGAGGCTGATCTCGGCCGCCTCGCCGGCATTGGCGAGACGCAGCAGCTGCCGTCGCAGATCCGCGGCGGCGAGCTCGGCCGCCTTGCCGGTGACGAATGTCTGGCGCGAGGCCGAGGTCTTGCCGCAGTCCGGCGTCAGGTCGGTATCGGCCGAGACTAGGTCGAAGAGCGCCAGGGGGAGCCCGAGAGCATCGGCGGCGATCTGCGGGATGACGGTGTTGGAGCCTTGGCCGATGTCGACGGCGCCCTGGTGTAGGGCGATGCGGCCATCGGGCTTCAGGCCAATGCGGACCGTCGACGGATTGGCGAGCGAGGTGTTGCCGCAGCCGTACCACATGCCGGCGATGCCGACGCCGCGTTTGGAGATATCGTGTTGCGCGTTGAAGGTCTCCGCATCCCCGAGTGCACGCTGCCAATGCGGTCGGAGTGCTTCGAGGCAATCGCGGATGCCGACGCCGTCGCCGATCACTTGCCCCGTCACCGTCGGCTGATGGGCCGAGAGCGCATTGGCGATCCGGAACTCGAGCCGGTCCAGACCGAGCTTCAGCGCAAGCTCGTCATAGATCTGCTCCTGGGCGAGGGCGGCTTGCGGAACGCCGAAGCCGCGAAAGGCCCCCGCCGGGACGATGTGGGTGTGGATGGCGCGGGTGAGGGCGCGATAGTTGGGCACGTAGTAGGGGCCGGAAGCATGGACCGGCACGCGATTGGCGACGGTCGGCCCCCAGGAGGCATAGGCGCCGGTGTTGAAATCTCCGGAGAGATCGAGAGCCGAGAGCTTGCCGTCCCTGGTCGCGCCTGCGCGGATCGTGATCAGGGACGGGTGGCGTTTGGTCGTCGTCATGATCGACTCGGGCCGCGTATAGGTCATGCGCACCGGCCGATCGAGGAGCCAGGCGGCGAGCGCGATGAAGGGCTGCACCGACAGGTCGAGCTTGGCGCCAAAGCCGCCGCCGACGGCAGTAGGCACGATCCTGACCTGCTCCGGCTTGAGGCCGAGGACGCGCGCGGTCTCGTCGCGATCCAGATAGGGAGACTGCGTACAGGCGGCGACCGTGATGCGATCGCCCCGCCGCTCTGCATAGCCGGCCTCGGGCTCGATATAGGCGTGCTCCACGAAGCCCGTCTCGAACCGGGCCTCGGCCGTGACGTCGGCGTTGGCCAGACCGGCTTCGACATCGCCGCGAACGACACGGCCGCGGACGAGGATGTTGCCGGGCCGGCCCTGATGCAGGCGCGGGGCGTCGCTCGCCGTTGCCGCATCGATGTCGAGGAGGGCTGGCAGGGGCTCCCAGGTGATCGGGACGGTGGCTGGATCGAGGTCGGCGATGGCTGCCGCATCGCCGACGACGAGTGCGACGGCCTCGCCCTTGAACCGGACCTCGTTGTCGGCGAGCACCGGCTGATCGACGAAAGCCGGCAAAGCGCCGAACCGGTTCTCGCCTGGAATGTCGGCCGCCGTGAAGATGCGTGCGAGGCCGGGCCGGTCGGCGATGAACGCCGCGAGATCACCGAACCGGAAGCGTGCCCGGTGATGCGGGCTGCGGATGGCCTTTGCTACGAGGGCGTCCGGCGGCCAGTGATCCGCGCCATAGATTTCGGTGCCCATCACCTTGGCTGCCCCGTCGAGGCGCTCGACGCGCGCGCCGACGGCGGCCCCGCTGGCCGGGAGTGCCGGCGCGACAGTTGCCTGCGTTGCCGTCATGACGGCATCGATGATCTTCCGGTAGCCGGTGCAGCGGCAAAGGACGCCACCCAGGGCGTCGCACGTCTGCTGCTCGTCCGGCTGGTGGTCGTGCTCCAGAAGGGCGGCGCCGGCCATCAGCATGCCGGGCGTGCAGATGCCGCATTGGGCCGCACCGTGGCGGAGGAAGGCGGCCTGCAGGCTGCGGCCATACGTCGTGCACTTCGCCAGACCTTCGATGGTCACAACCTCGCGGCCCGTCACCTGCCCCGCCGCGACGAGACAGGCGCAGACCGGTGCGCCATCGAGCAGGACCGTGCACGCGCCACAGTCACCCGCGTCACAGCCGACCTTGGTGCCCTTGAGGGCCAGTTGCTCGCGCAGAACGTGGGTCAGGCGTTCGGAAGGCCGGCAGTCGACGGTGACGGAATCGCCGTTCAATCGGAAGCTCAAGGCCGTCAGCGGCATCGGAATTCCGTCCTGCATGGCTCAACCTCCCGCCGTCAGTTGGGCGATGGCGCGCCGGACGAGAGTCAGCGCGGCCTCACGGCGATAGCCCGCCGTCGCTCTCACGTCGTCGATCGGCGCGAGTCCGGTCAAATGGCTGTCCTCGATCTGGCGGGCGGTCGCGGGCGTGCATGGTTGGCCGACGAGTGCCGCCTCGGCGTCAGGCTGGCGCTGGGCGACCGGAGAGCACGCGCCAACGGCGATGCGGGCCTTGGCAATCGCCCCGTCCCGCGCCTCGATGACGACCGCGACCATAGCGATCGAGATGACGAGATAGCGTCGGGTACCGAGCTTCAGGAAGCAGGAGGGACCGTCGATCGTATCCGGGATCTCGATGGCGGTGACGATCTCGCCAGGCGCGAGGGTGGTTTGACGATAGCCCGTGATGAACTGCTGCAGCGGCAGCCTGCGGACGCCGTTGGCAAGTGAGGCAATCTCGAGCACGGCATCGAGAACGAGCAGGGCCGGCACGCCGTCGGCGGCGGGCGAGGCATTGCAGAGATTGCCGGCGATGGTTCCGGTATTCTGGATCTGCACGGAGCCGATCTCGCGCGCGGCTGCCTTCAGGCCATCGAAGGCACGAGGCAACGGGTGGCGCAGCAGGGTGCTCCACGTCACGCCGCCGCCGAAGCGGATGCAACCCTCGCGGCGCTCGATCCGGCTGAGCTCGTCGATGCCGGAGATGTCGATCAGCGCTCCGGTCAGCTGCCGGTCGCCCTGTGCCGGGAAAACGTCCGTGCCGCCGGCGAGCACGCGCCGGCCAGGCTCGGCCAGGGCCTTGAGAGCGTCGTCGAGCTTGGCGGGCCGGAGGTACATGCGCGCTCATGCAATCTTCGTGAGGAGGACCAAGAGCTGCTTGCGCTCTCTCGCATCCAAGGGCGAGAGTGTCGCCTCGGTGATGGCAAAGGCGTGAGCCACCAACTGGCCCGCCAACTTCATGCCCGCCGGCGTCAGCGAGACCTTGAGCCGCCGCTGATCCCGCGCATCGGCTGCGGTGACCACCGTTCCCCGCTTCGTCAGGCGATCGACCACGCCCTTGACGGTGGCCGCGTCCATGGCGGTCTCGCGACCGAGCAGATTCTGCGAGAGCGGGCCGCGCTCGCGCAGCTTGGCGATGACCGCCCACTGCATCGGCGTCGTCTCGTCGCCAATCATCGAGGAGAAGATGCCGGTGTGACGCTGGTTGACCTTGCGAAGCACGAAGCCGACCTGCTCCTCAAGACGGTAAGCGCCGGCCCGAGGCCGTCGTCGCGGGCGTTGGTCGTCTAGGTCCTCTCCCGGAAAGCTCATGGCGTCCGCTCAGCGCAATCCATCCTCGCCCTTGATCTCGTGCTTGGCGAGACCGCCGACGCGGGGATGCGGCCGGCCGCTGTCGGTCACGGCAACCGCAACGACAATCTCGTTGGCGCGGGGAGCGTCGTTGATGCGGACCTCCATGCCGTCGAAATGGCTTCGGACGAAGGCGGCGTCCTTGTGGCCGAGCGGGATGTCGAGTGCGACGCCCGGGCCGCCGCGCTTTTTCGACGACGGGATCAAAGCCGCACCCTTGCCGAGCACCTTGCGGAAGGGCGCGCCGAGCTTTGGATGCAGGAGGGCGGCGGCGTGCTCGAGCTCACCGTTCTCGCCGACGGCCGCAGCCTTCCCATAGCTCTCGACATGCGCGCCGTCGATGCCGAGCGCGGCGACGGCCTTCTCGGCGAGCAACTTGCCGAGCTCCTCACTCGCTTCGATCAGGGGGCTCAGGTCCTCGACATAGCGGCCGGCGAACGGGTTCTCGATGACGGCGACGGCGGCCGCCCTGCGCGTCGGTGGCGTCACGGCCTTGCCGCCCTCCTCGCGCGTCTCCTCGACGAAGGTCACGAGCTTGCGGATCCTCGCACTCATCTCAATCCATCCTTTCCCGTGATCTCGCTCGCCTGGAGACCGCCGGAGCGCGCATGTACGCGCGGCCCCGTCGCCATGGCGAGGGCATAGACGATCTCATCCGCCCGGGGTGCGTCGGCGAGACCGACCTCAAGCGTGCCGAAGTGGCTGCGGACATAGGCCGCGTTCACATGGGCGAGCGGCATGTCGAGCCGTGTTCCGGGCCCGCCCACCTTCTTCGTCGACGGCACGATGGCCTTCGTGTCGCCGAGCACTTTGCGCATGCCGTAGCCGCCGGGCGCGTGCCAGAGCGCGCCGTGCTCGAGCTCGCCCGCCTCGCCGACGATGGCGCCCTTGCCGTAGGCCTCGATCTCAGCCGGCCTGCCGCCGAGCGCGGCGACGAGCCGCTCGGCCATCATCAGCCCGAGTGGCTCCAGGTCCTTCATGAAGGGCTGAATGTCCTGGACATAGCGGCCGGCAAAGGGGTTGTGGATGACGGTCAGGACCGCACCCTGCCGGTACGGTCTTAGGGGGGCAGGGCCGCCTTCGTGCATCGTCTCCTCCACGGTGACGAGAAGCTTGCGGATCTTGACGTCAGGCATGGCTCGCCTCCGGAAGGGCCGTTAGGCCGTGACCGACGATGCGGGTTTCGCCCTGAAGATGCAAGGCCACGGCGCGGACGCGTGCCGCACGAAGTGCGCGCCCGGCGGTTTCTGCGCCCGCATCGAGGGCGCATGCGCGCTCGGTGGGGGACAAATCTGGAACCGCGCGAGTGACGAGGGTCGGGCCGAGATCTGTGTCGGGCTGCAGCTGATCGGCCGGCTGGCGGAGAATGCCCGGATGGTTCGGCAGGTCGACGGCATTGGCAATGATCGTCGCGGCGGCATCGGCATCAGCGGCATGGCCTGCCAGGACGGTGACCGCATCGGCGATGCCGAGCGAGAAGCTTCGCCCACGCCAGCCGCTGGTGGCGATGCCGCCGATGCCGTCGGCCGTACTGAGCCTGGCCCTGGCGAAGAGGGACGGTCGATCGGGTCGATCGACCAAACCGATGTCGAAGGCCTGTCCGGGGGCGAGGTGCAAGGCGATGTCGCCGCCGTTGTTGACGTAAGCTCGGTCTATTTCGCCGGCAGCGATCATGGCGGCGAGGATGGCCTCGGCCACGGCCCCGGCGACCGCGGCCATTGGTGTGATGAGACCGCGAGTGGCATAGGGCGCGACAGCCTCATGCATGCGGCGGGCGATCGGATCGTGGAGGCGGCATGGCCCTGGGGCGACTGGGCGGCGCAGCTCGGCAAGCTCGGTGCATAGCCCCCCGAGCAGGCCCTCGAAACGGTCTGCGGCCGCACGATACGCGGCGGCGACGCCGTCGGCCGCGCCGAAAGCCTCGACGACGAGATCGATCGGCCCGTCCTGGAGATGCAGGCGTCCGTCGCCGAGTAAGGCGCGGTGCGGCGCGACGGGATTGCCTTGTCGGCCGAGCGCGACGGCGGCCTCAGGCATGGCCCTGGCCTCGGGATGGCGGCAGCAGCGGCCATGGATTGTCCTCGCGCCGCGGCTCCGGTCGGACGCCGTCCCTGAATGTCAGCGTGGCGATGTCCCGAATCTCGTTGGTGTGGCCGCCGAGGGCCACATAGTCCTCACGGCGCATCGTGAACTCGATCGGTGCGACCAGCGCGGGCGTCGGAACGTAGCCGAAGGCGTTGGCGGGGAGCCGCGTGACGTCGACCATGAAGGTGATGCCACCGCCCGGCCAGAGATAGACCGGCGCGCCGCCCGAGGTCACCCGGGTCAGCGCCTCCTTGACGGAGAGGGTGAGGCGGACCGGGTTCTCGGTCACTCCGGCGCGGAGAGAGCCGCCGGCGCCGCCCATGAACAGCACGGTGCACAAGGCCGGCTCGCAGTTCTCCTTGATGCGGTCGACCGAGATCCTGAGGTCCGCAGGCAGGTCCTTGATCACGGGCTGCAGGGAGTCGTCGAGCTCGAAATAGGCGTGCTGCTCGCCGGTGGTCGAGACCATCAAGAGACGCAGTCCGGGCCAGGCCTCCTTCGGATCGAACGGCCCGAGGATGGTCAGCGGATCGGAGATATCGGTGCCACCCCAGCCGGTGCCCGGATTGGCGACGCGGAAGTAGCGACCCGGTGTGGAGCGGCGCCCCTTGATCTTGATGCCGGTGTCGGGAACGCCGAGGAACTTCCCGGCCTGGTGCTCGGAGAGAACGCCGGTGATGTGATCGTCGACGACGACCACGTCGTCGATTTTACCGTGCCACTGACGGGCGAACATGCCGATCGTCGCCGATCCGCAGCCGACCCGCATGCGCTCCTCCTTGACGCCGTTGACGATGGGCGGCGCTCCGGCCTCGACGACGACGGCAACGCCGTCATCGACCGTGAGCTCGACGGCACCGCCATTGCATAGCGTCAGAAGCGTTTCGCAGGTGACGCGACCTTCCTTCTTGCTGCCGCCCGTCAGGTGATGGACGCCCCCGAGCGACAGCATCTGCGAGCCGTACTCGCCGGTCGTGACATGGCCGACCGGCTCGCCCTCGGCCCGCACCAGACTCCGCTCCGGGCCCAGGTGGCGATCGGTGTCGATCTTCAGCTTGACGCCGCAGTAGCTGAAGATGCCTTCGGTGACGACTGTCACCATGTCGATGCCATCCACCTTCGAGGAGACGATGAAGGGGGCGGGCTTGTAATCCGGATAGGTCGTGCCGGCGCCGATCGCGGTGATGAAGGTGTCGGGTCCTGATACGATCTCGCCGTTCCAACCACGCTGGGCGTTGAAGGGGACGACCTTGCCGCCGCCAGCCAAGGTGCGATCAAGAACGACGTGCGGGTCCAGGCGGACCAGTCGGCCGTCGTGATTGGCGTAGCGATCGCACGCACCGGACATGCCGTCACGGATGTAGCAAAGCACCGGACAGGCATCACAGCGGATCTTGCCGTCGCCCGCTTTCGTCTCGGCTACCGGATCAGACATGGGAAAGCCCCGACAACCGGATTGTTTGCACACAAATAGCCTGCGAGCGAAGCGCGTGCCTGTCAAGCATCGCCTTCAAATCTCCGCACGCGCCCCGGCATTGGCCTTGGCAAGCGCAAGGATTTCCCGGTCGGCGTCGGCAACGATGGCCTCGATCTCGCGGCGGGCGGTCTCGTCGGGCAACCCCGGAGGCGGCGCCTTGGCCATGAGCTCCAGGCAGATGTCGCGCGCCGCGTCGGCGGCCGTGCGCCGTCCGCTTTTCTCGTAATCGTCGCGACCCTGTCTCAGAAAGGCGTGCGGCACGAGCTGCTGGCGGCAGTGGCGCAAGGTGTGACGGCTGTCGAGAAAATGTCCGCCGGCGCGAATGGAGGAAAGCTCGGGCCAGTCGAAGGTCTCGTCGTTGATCTCGGGCATGCGGCTGAAGCGGCGAAGCATGCCGCCGACCTCGTTGTCGAGCACGGCCTGCACCGGGCTGAAAACGGTGGCGCATTCGAGCTGGCCAACCCCACCGAGGATGTCTGCGCCAGCCAGTGAGACGGTCTGGCCGAGCAACGCGCGCTCGGCCATGGACTGAACATCGACATCCGGCGTGTCGGAGCCAGCGCCATAGGTATGAGCGACGAGACCGAATCCGCGCTTGACGACCTCGATGGCCATGCCGGCAGCCTGGAGCGACTCGACACAGGCCTGCAGCGAGCGGCCGGTCCGCATGTCGAGCGTGAACATCAGCGGCGTCGCGATGACCGGCGCTCCGGGCGCTAGAACATGGGCCATGACGACCATGGCCAGGATCTCGGCCGCCGCCATCAGCACGAGGCCCGGAACGGTGATCGGGGCCGTGCCGCCGCCCGAGGGCAGGCTGCAGGCATGAATCGGCACCCCGTAGCGTCCGCAGGCCAGCATGGCCTCCAGGTCCATCACCTTGAACTCGAGGGGGGTGAACGAGCAGACGATGCAACTCGCAATCGGGCGCGCCCTGAGACGGTCCTCGCCGCCGGCGGCGGCGGCAGCGATGCGCAATAGATAGGCGACGTTCTCCTTGTTGTAGGGCTGTATCCAGCAGTGTTTGTCGGTCGAGGTGACGACCCGCGCGAAGGAATGAATGTCGGCGGTGAGCTCCGGCACGCCATGTACGAAGGGGTGAGCGATGAAACCCACCTCGTCCAGATGGCTCGCGATCTGGGCAATCATGCCGACATCGTCGAGCATCATCTTGTGATAGCTGCCGTCATGGGGATCGACAAAACCATGGGCGCCGGTGCCCGTGCGCATGACAAAGCCAAGATCATGCCGGGGCAAAGGCAGATCGCGCTCAGGTGACTTGCCGCAGAGGCGGACCGAGCGCGGCGTGGTGGCAAGCGCCTCCTCGATCAGCGGTATCGGAAAGCGGTAGCGGTTGGCATCGCGCCCGTCGCGGGCCCCGGCTGCCGCCAGCCTTTGTGCCGCCTCGCGATGCATCACGATCACGCCGTAGTCCGCAAGGAGCGCCTTGGCGCGGCCGACGACCTGAGCGATCGCGGCATCGTCGAGGAGGGCGGATCCCGGACGTCGCGCTCGACCGACATCGCGGAAGGCATGGGGAACGGGCTCTTCGACCGGTGCTCTGCCGCGCCCGCCCCGGCGTGCGGGTCTTTCCAATAGGTCGGCCATGGCCTCACTCGTTTGTAGACAAACGATCGCGAGAGGCTGCGGGCGATGGGGCCCGGTGCGCTTTGATCCTGATCAAAATCCGGCGCGTACCGTTCGGGTGGGAGCCTCGCTCTAAAGGACGAGGAGTTCGGCCACGGTGGCGCGGAACTCGGCCAATCCCTCGCCGGTCTCGGCGGAGGTCGCGATGAGGAGCGGAAACGCCGCCGGCCGTTTGCGCAGGCGATCGATCGTCGCTTCGTAGAGCCGGGCCCGGTCCTGTGCCTTGATTTTGTCGAGCTTGGTCAGCACCACCTGATACGAGACAGCGCTCTCGTCGAGCATGGCCATGATCTCGAGATCGATCTCCTTGATGCCGTGGCGGCTGTCGATCAGCAGGAACACGCGGCGTAGCGTCGGGCGTCCGCGCAGATACTCCCGTATCAACCGGTTCCAGGCATCGACCCTTTCCTTCGGCGCCGAGGCGAAGCCGTAGCCGGGCATATCGACGATGAGGAGCGGGGTCTCAGGAGCGGTGAAATAATTGAGCTCCTGGGTGCGCCCGGGTGTGTTCGACGTCCGCGCGAGACCATTCCGGCCGGTGAGGGCGTTGATCAGGCTCGACTTGCCGACGTTTGAGCGGCCAGCGAGCGCGACCTCCACGCCGGCGGCCGGTGGCAGGTGCTTCAGTCCGGGTGCGCCCTTCAAGAAGGACCAGGCCCGCCGGAAGAGGGCCTGGCCTTTCGCGATTTGATCGGCGTCGAACGACGCCAAGACCGGCAGCGCGGGCTGGGCGGGAGGAGCCTCAGGCTCGTCAGCCGCCGGGCTCACGCCTTGTTCTTCTCGGAGCTGCCGCGCCGCCAGATCCAGCCGATGTCGTCCTTGAGATTGTCCCAGAGTTTGATCTGCACGCCGTGCCGGCTCATGATGTAGCTCTGCTGCAGGATCGACAGCGTGTTGTTCCAGGCCCAGTAGATGACGAGGCCGGCAGGGAAGCTCCCGAGCATGAAGGTGAAGATCACCGGCATCCAGGCGAAGATGCGGGCCTGAACCGGATCCGGCGGCGGCGGATTGAGCTTCATCTGCAGCCACATCGAGACGCCCATGATGAGGGGCCAGATGCCGAGCATCAGAATATGGGGTGGCTGCCAGGGGATCAGGCCGAAGAGGTTGAAGATCGTCGTCGGATCGGGGGCCGAGAGATCCTTGATCCAGCCGAAGAACGGCGCATGCCGCATCTCGATGGTGATGAAGAGCACCTTGTAGAGCGCGAAGAAGACCGGGATCTGCACGATGATCGGCAGACAGCCAGATAGCGGACTCACCTTCTCCTTCTTGTAGAGCTCCATGATCGCCTGCTGCTGCTTCATGCGATCGTCCTTGAAGCGCTCCTGAATCTTCTGCATCTCGGGCTGCAGCAGCTTCATCTTGCTCATCGCCGCATAGCTCTTGTTGGCGAGCGGGAAGAAGAGCAGCTTGACCAGCACGGTGACGCCAAGAATGGCCAGGCCGAAATTGCCGACCAGCTTGTAGATCCAGTCGATCACGTAGAAGAGCGGCCGGGTCAGGAAGTGGAACCAGCCCCAGTCGATCAGCTTGTTGAAGCGGGCGATGCCCAGCTTGTCCTCGTAGCCGTCGACCAGACGCACTTCCTTGGCCCCGGCGAACAGCCGGGCTTCGACGTCCTCGGTGGCACCGGGAGCGATCGTAATGGCATCGAGGGCGTAGTCGGCTTGATAGGAGGTTTCCGGCAGCCCGAAGCGGGTGAACCGCGCATGGTAGGGCCGTTCCTGGTTGGGAATGACTGCTGCCGCCCAGTATTTGTCGGTGATGCCGAGCCAACCGCCCGTGCTCGTGAAGGCTTCCCGCTGGCAAGCCTCGCCGCAGGATTTTCCGTCGTCCGCGATGTTGGTGTATTTGTACTCGTGGAGCGTGGAGTCGAAGATGCCGATAAATCCCTCGTGCAGCACGTAGTATCCGGCCACATGGGGCTCGCCGTGACGGGAGACCAGCCCATAGGGAATGAGGGAGACGGCCGCGGCGCCCGTGTTGCGAACCTCGTCCCGCACCGTGAACATGTAGTTCTCGTCGACGGTGAGCGAGCGGCGGAAGATCAGGCCTTCACCATTGTCCCAAGCCAGCGTCACTGGTGTCGACGGCGAGAGAGTCGTCTGTCCTTCCGCGGTCCAGATCGTCTCGGGGCCGGGCAGCTTCGTTCCGGGCGTCGGCGAGGTCCAGCCGAACTCGGCATAGAACGCGCCTTCCGTTCCCGATGGTGAAAGCAGTGTGACGTTCGGGCTCGTCTTGTCGGTCGTCTCCTGGTACTTGCGCAGCACGAGATCGTCGATGCGGCCGCCTTTGAGGGCGATCGTGCCCGATAGCGCCGGCGTATCAATGGTAATCCGCGGTGAGGTTGCGAGGGCCTCGGCTCGCGACTTGGCAGGCTCGACCGGTGCGGTGCTGGTGGGCGTTCCCTGTGCGGTCGTCGCAGATGATTCGCCGACGGCGCCCGGTTGCTTCTGCGAGGCTTCCAATTGCTCGCGGCGACGCTGCTCCTCCTCGATCCGCGGACCCGCGTAGAAGACCTGCCAGCCGATTAGAACGAGCATCGACAAGACGATGGCGAGGATGAAGTTGCGGTTGTTCTCAGGTTGCTGCATGAGCCGAAGTGCGTCCCAGTGGAGGTTGGCGGTCAGCCGAGGGCCAGATTTCCTGCCGCAATAGCCGAACTGGCTTCGAATTGCCACGGCCAAGATTGCGCATTGCTGTCGTCAGCCGGCCGGATGGGCGTTGCGATGGACCTTCGAGAAGGCTTGACGGAAATCGGCGACGAGCCGCTCGAAAGAGCACCGGAGTGCCCCGGCCCGGGCAACGATGACGTAGTCGTGGCCGGCCTGGGCGTCGGCCATCGCAACGGTTCTGAGCGCCTCCTTGAGGCGACGGCGGATGCGGTTTCGGACCACCGCCGTCCCGAGCCGCTTCGTGACCGTCAATCCGAACCTCGGCCGCACGTCGGCGCTGTCTGTCGCCGGGCGAGCCTTTGCCTCGAGCAAAAAGGCGGACGTGGCCCATTTGGCGCCGCCACGGACGGACAGGAACTCGGAACGCTTGCGGAGTGTGACGAGCCTGCCCGGTCCAGCCGTGGCCGGCACTAGGCGGAAAGACGCTTGCGGCCCTTGGCCCGGCGCCGGGCCAACACCAGCCGACCGCCCTTGGTGGCCATGCGCGTCCGGAAACCGTGCCGGCGTTTGCGAACGAGCTTACTCGGCTGATAGGTCCTCTTCACGGACGGGTCTCCCGATATTCAGAAAGAGACGCCACTACAACTCGGATCCGGCCGACGGCCGTCCGGTGCGGGCGTCCCTGCGTGATTGTTGGCGTGCTTATAGGAGGGAAGGCTGCGGGGTGTCAAACACCAGGTTGGCCGTCCGAGATCAATCGTTTTGACGGTCCATCACGTGTGCTTGAGGCCGCGGGTTCGCGCGTGAGAGTCGGCCTATCTTCCCATAGAGAACTCCTGAGGGCTCGATCCGACCGAGGTAAGGCATGCGTCACGCTGAGACATCGATCGTCCGCAGGGACCGGCGCCAGGTGATGACGGGCCTCGCGGGGCTTGGCTTGGCCGCGGCGCTGCCTATCCGGCCCGCACAGGCCATGCGTCTCGAGCATGCCTTCGCGGCGAGGCCGGGAGGCAGCGCCCGTATCGATCACTCCGCCTGGACCCACTTGCTCGAGCGCTACCGGAAACCTGGTGCCGACGGCATCGCCCGGCTCGACTATCGTTCGTGGAAGCAAAGCGGCCGGCGAGCCTTGGCGAGCTACCTCGGGCATCTCGTCGCGGGCGATCCGCGCCTCCTCGATCCGCAAGGTCAGTTCGCCTACTGGATCAATCTCTACAACGCTAAGACCGTCGATGTCGTTCTGGACCACTATCCGGTCCACTCGATCAAGGACATCAATCTCGGGGGAAGTCTGCTCGCCGCCGTCACCGGCGGGCCGTGGGCGGCGAAAATCGTGCGCTTGGCCGGAATCGACCTCAGCCTGGATGACATCGAACACGAGATTTTGAGGCCGGTCTTCAAGGAGGCGCGCGTTCACTACGCACTGAACTGCGCCTCCCTCGGCTGCCCGAACCTCAGCCGGGAGGCTTTCGAGGCCACCACGCTCGAGACGATGCTCGATGCTGCGGCCGCCGAGTTCATCAATCATCCGCGCGCCGTCCGACGTGGCGCAACCGGACTCGTGGTATCGAGCCTCTATGAGTGGTTCGAAGATGATTTCGGTGGCGGCGAGATCGGCGTCAGGCGTCACTTGCGGCGCTACGCGGGGCCGGCTCTTGCGGGATTGCTCTCCGACCAGGCGGCGATCTCGGGCTACGAATATGATTGGACCTTGAACGATGTCTGACGCGGGGCCGACATTGACAGGCGAGGAGCACCGTGTCCGGCGCCGAAGTGCATGGGCGCGCTTTCTGCCGCTCGCGGCCATGATTGCACTCGCGGCCATCGGCTATGTACTGGGCTGGCACCGCTATTTGTCGCTCGAGCACATTGTCGCCCACTACGATCGATTGCAGACGTCGATTGCGACTCACTATTGGCTCTCGCTGGCGCTCTACGCGAGTCTCTACATCGTCGTGGTGGCGCTGTCGTTGCCCGGCGGGGCGGTGGCGACGCTTGCCGGCGGGTTGCTCTTCGGCTGGCTGGTGGGCGGGACGGTGGCCGTTGTCGCCGCCACTATTGGCGCCATGATCGTCTTCCTGATCGTCAAGACATCGATCGGCCGGCTGCTGGCCGAACATGCGGGTCCGTGGCTCGCCCGCCTCAAGGCGGGGTTCGACAGGAACGCCCTGAGCTACATGCTCTTTCTGCGTCTTGTCCCGGCCTTTCCCTTCGTCGTGGTCAACGTCGCGCCCGCCCTCCTTGGCGTCTCGTTCCGGGTCTATCTGATCGGCACCCTCGTCGGCATCCTGCCGGCGACCTACGCCTTCGCCTATTTCGGGGCCGGTCTCGGCAGCGCCATCGAATCGCAGCATCAGGCCCAGATGGCGTGCCTTGCGCGGCAGGCTGCCGAGCCTGCCCTCGACTGCAGCATGCGGCTCGACACGAGCGCGCTGCCGCGCGACGAGTTGGCGATCGCCTTTGTTGTGCTTGCGCTCATCGCCCTCTTGCCGATCGTCGCCCGGCGCTGGTGCCCGGCGCGCGGCGACTGATGCAGGTCGCGTTCGAGATTCCAGCCGAGTTGGGATAAGAAAAGGTCATCGCCGGCGAGGGCGTCGCTGGACGGGAGGAGCTTCATGAGCGAGCGGCTATCTGTGGATCTTTGCATCATCGGTGCGGGCTCTGGCGGATTGAGCGTCGCCGCCGCCGCTGCCCAGCTCGGTGCCAAGGTCGTGCTGATCGAGAAGTCGCGAATGGGTGGCGACTGCCTTTGGAGCGGCTGCGTCCCCTCGAAGTCGCTCATTGCGGCAGCGAAGAGGGCACACCAAATGCGCACGACCCGGCCATTCGGCATCAGTCCCGCGACGCCGAGCGTCAGTCCGAAGGCCGTGGCCGCACATATCCAGGGGGTCATCCGGGCGATCGAGCCGAACGACTCGGTCGAACGATTCACCGGCCTCGGCGTCAGGGTCATTCAGGCGCCGGGACGTTTCGTTGATCGGGCGACCGTCGAGGCCGGGGACTACAGCATTACGGCCCGTCGCTTCGTCGTGGCGACGGGGTCATCGCCCGTGGTGCCGCCCATTCCCGGTCTCGAGACGGTGCCCTATTTCACGAGCGACACCATCTTCGAGCACGCCGAGCGCATCGAGCATCTGGTCGTCATCGGTGGCGGACCGATCGGCATCGAGATTGCCCAGGCGCATCTGCGGCTCGGCGCGCGCGTGACGGTGCTCGAGGCGATGAAGGTCCTTGGCAAGGACGACATCGAGCTGACCGAGCCGTTGATCGAGCGATTGAAGCACGAGGGTCTGGTCATCGGCGAGGGCATGAAGGTCGATGGCTTGGCGCCCAGAGAGGGCGGCGGCATCCGCGTCTCCGTGTCCGCCGGCGGCGAGAGCGACGTGCTCGATGCCAGCCACCTGCTCATTGCCACGGGGCGGCGGGCGAACACCGACGGTCTCGGTCTCGACGAAGCGGGCATCAAACATGATCAGTTCGGCATCAAGGTCTCGAGCGGGTTGGTGACGACCAACCGTCGCGTCTTCGCCATCGGCGATGTCGTGGGTGGCCCGCAATTCACCCATGTCGCGAACTATCACGCCGGCATCGTCATCCGCCGGGCCTTGTTCCGCTTGCCCGCCAAGGTCGACCCCGGCGTCGTCCCTTGGGTGACCTTCACCGATCCCGAGCTTGCCCATGTCGGGATGCGAGAGGAGGATGCGCGCAAGCGGTACGGCTCCCGGCTCTCCGTGCTGAGATGGCCTTATGCCGAGAACGACCGGGCGCAGGCCGAGCATATGACGGAAGGATTCGTGAAGGTCATTGCGACGCGTGACGGCCGTGTGCTCGGCGCAAGCATCCTCGGTGCGGAGGCTGGCGAGCTCATTCAGCTCTGGTCGCTCGCCATCTCGGCCGGACTGAACATCAAGTCCATGGCCCAGTATGTGGCGCCGTATCCGACGCTGTCCGAGATCAATCGGCGGGTTGCGACGACATTCTTCGCCTCTAAGATCGGCAGTCCATGGCTGAAGCTGGCCCTGAGGCTGTTGGGCGGCGTCAGGGGCAGATAGGCGCCGCATGCACAAGGCCGAGGGCAGGACGGGAGACGAGTCCGGAGCGGCCGCAAGGTATCCGACCGTTCCGACGCGACTCGGTCTCTCCGCCAAGCTGCTGCTGCTGACGGCGCTCTTCGTCATGCTGGCCGAGGTGCTGATCTTCATGCCCTCGATCGCCAACTACCGGGTGACTTGGCTCATGGAGAGGCTGCAGGCTGCCCAGATCGCCTCGCTCGCGGCTGAGGCAGCTCCCGACGGCGTGCTGCCCGAGATGCTGCGCGAGGAGCTCCTGCGGACGGCATCGGTACGGGGTGTCGCCCTGAAGCGAAATGATCAGCGCGTGCTGATCCTGAGCGAGGAGATGCCACCGGCCGTTGACGAGCATTTCGATCTGCGCGCGGATGGTGTGTTCAAGAAGCTGATTGATGCCATCGCTGTCTTCCTGGCACCGGCCGGGCGGACGATCCGCGTCGTCGGCGAGCCGGGCATGCATGCCGGCGACTTCATCGAGATCATCATGTCGGAAGACTCGCTCAAGGCGGCGATGGTTGGCTTCGCCCTGAACATCCTCGGTCTATCGGTCGTCATTTCACTGGTCACCGCCGCCCTGGTCTACCTTGCCCTGCACGGCCTGCTCGTCGGCCCGATGCGGCGGCTGACGGAAAGCATGGTGGCGTTCAGTGCGCATCCCGAGAATGCCGACCGTGTGATCCGCCCCTCGGGCCGCCGCGACGAGCTCGGCATCGCCGAGCAGGAGCTCTCGTCGATGCAGACCGAGATCCGCTCGATGCTCCAGCAGCGGAGTCGGCTGGCGGCGCTGGGGCTCGCCGTCAGCAAGATCAATCATGATCTGCGCAATCTTCTGGCGACGGCCCAGCTGATCTCTGATCGGCTCGGGGCCGTCAGGGATCCGACCGTGGAGCGGGTGACACCGCGCCTGATCGCCTCGCTCGACCGGGCTATCCGGCTCTGCGCGGACACGCTCCGATATGGTCAGGCGAAGGAGCCGGCGCCGGAGCGGCGGATGCTGCGGCTGAAGCCGCTCGTGACGGATCTCGCCGAGGACCTGGGGCTTCCCGCCGCCGCCTCCAGGATCGACCTGCGTCTCGAAATCGACGAGGCCCTCGAGGTCGACGCCGATCCCGACCAGCTCTACCGCATCCTGTCGAACCTGATCGTCAATGCCATGCAGGTGCTGGAGGCTCGAGGAGCACCCGACGGCAATGAGGTTACGGTCAAGGCCCGGCGATTGGGCGGCCTGGTCGAGATCGACGTCGGCGACACCGGGCCTGGCATACCCGAGATGGCGAGACGTCACTTGTTCGAGGCTTTCCAGGGGAGTGCCCGGCCCGGGGGCACCGGGCTCGGGCTGGCTATCGTCGCCGAGCTTGTCCGGGCGCATGGTGGCGAGGTCGTCTTGCATGACGAGGGGCCGGGAACGACGTTCCGGGTCACGCTGCCGGATCGTGCGGCACGGCCCCGCCGCTGACGGCCCTCGGCCCTCGAGAAGCGGGGGCGGGAGAGTTCTGTTTGCCAACCTGCGGGCTCGACCCAGTCGTTGGGCATCGGGACTGGCGGCCCGGGCATGGCGCGCTGCGGCCACTCTCAACGTCATGGCCCTTGCCATCTGGCGGCCGAGCCATTAGATGTGCCGCTCCGATCCGGGGCCGGGTTGATCGAACCCTGTCCCCCGTGCAGGCGCCTCAGCGCGACCGCACCGGGCGCCGGTAGCTCAGCTGGATAGAGCACCAGACTACGAATCTGGGGGTCGTGGGTTCGAATCCTTCCCGGCGCGCCAATGAAATCAATAACTTACGCGGTTGATCCTGGAAGGCCTAAGTTCAATAGGTAACGCCTAGGGAACGCCGCGCGGCCTCCGGTGCCCAAGCGATCGTGTGGGCGGCTGCTCAATCAAGCAAGCCTTGCGTCCAATCCTGACCTCTTCACATCGCCGGGATCTTTCGCACAGCGGCGAAGCCCGCCACGCGTCCCGTCTGCCGAGGCTGAGCCACCCGCGAGTGCCCAAGGGCGCATTAGCCTGCTCGTCACCGCCGGCGCTCTACGCTCACCCGATGGCCGATGGGTCGAGCAGCCGCTGCCTTATGCCGAGCAACGTTTCTTCCGGGCCCATATGGCCAAGGATGTCCGAGACCTAAAGGAGGTGTTTCCGAAGCTGCCGATCCGGGTGATGGAGAGCGGGATCGAACTCTCCCCAGCCGATCCGGCTGTGCTGGCGATACCGGCGCGGCGGGGAGGGTAGGTGTGGCGAGGTCCAAAACAGACGCGGCTGAGAAAACGTTCGTGACCCTGAGCGGTCGTAGTACCGAAAGGCATCACTCACGTTGCACTGAGCGCCAGCCGCAAACTCGTCATGCGGTGCGCTGCAGCACTGCCCTTTGATGGTACGTGCGACCTGAATGTCTGCTTGCCGGCCGAGACCTTTTTCGTTCTGATTTCCTTTTTGGGCCGGAAAGAGACACGGCGCCTCGACGATTGCCAGAGGGCTGTCATCGTCGAAAGGAGGGGAAAGCGGACCTCAATCCACGCTCGGCCGGGTGGCGGCATAACGGAGATCATGTGCCTCCGGCGGCTACCCGAAGAGGAAATCCTCGACCGTGACGCTCTGTGGTACCGCTACACCGGCCAACATCAGTGTCTGGTTCAAATCATTGTCGATGGTGATCCGCGTATCGAAGCCGATCTTCACGATGCTGACACGTGATGCGAATGTGCTTGCATCTATGCCAAAGCCTGACAGGACGATCAGATCCTGCCCGCCGCCGGCATAAGGATCGAAGTCCGTGATCCTGTCCCTACCGAAGCCAGGTTCGAACACGAATTGATCCTCACCGAGCCCGCCGATCAGCGTATCGTTGCCACGACCACCGATCAGCCGATCATTCCCCGCCCCACCATCGAGCTCGTCGGCGCCACCAAGACCGAAGAGCTGATCACTGCCTGCGAGGCCGGACAAAACGTCCTTCCGAGAGCCGCCTGTCAGGATATTGCGGCCTCCGTTGCCTATTCCTGTGAAAGCGTCGATGCCGGCATAGCTGCCGAGGTAGTCGAGGTTCTCGACATTGGCCCTTAATTGATAGCTGCGGCCCGCGACAACCTGGACGGTATCGACTCCGTCTCCTGCGATCTCAATGACGACATCGGACGACCTGTCGACGACATAGGTATCGTTGCCTGGTCCGCCTCGCATGACGTCGCTACCTGAGCCTCCGTCGAGTATATCGCTCCCAGCTCCGCCATATAGGCGATCGGCCCCTCCCCGGCCGCGCAGGAGATCACGCCCGCCAAATCCGAAAAGTAGGTCTTGGCCGTTCCCCCCGGTGATCTCATTGGACAAGTCGTTGCCCCTGCCTACGAACTCAGCAACCCCGGCATAGTTGCCGGCATAGATGAGGTTCTCGACATTGGCGCTCAGCCGGTAGGAGCCGCCGCCGACAACACGGACCGTATCGGTGCCCTGTCCCTGGAGCTCGTTGACCACGTCGGTCGGGCGATCGACGACGTAGGTGTCATTGCCGGTTCCACCTGACATGACATCACGCCCGCTGCCTCCGTCGATCAGGTCCATTCCCGGCCCTCCGAGCACCGTGTCATTGCCGGCACCGGCGCGAACGATGTCGTTGCCGCCGCCGGCATCGATCAGATCGCTGGCCGACGTGCCGTTGAGAAGGCCGCCGCTCGCCCCATTGGTGATGAACTCGTCGGCGCCGAGAATGGTGACGACGATGTCCTGCGTCGCCGAGCCGTCGAGCGAGGTGACGGTAAGCGTGTCAGGGAGCGATTGACCGGCGTCGAGGCTCTGCACGTCCGGATGTGTATTGTCGAGGGTGTAGCTCCAGGCGCCGCTCAGTGCATCGAAGGAGAAGGTACCATAGAGGCCGGCTAGCGTCGCCGGCGGCTGGTATCGGGACTCGTTGGCGTCGGGATCGTCGATGACGAGAGCGCCCGATGCCAAGAGCAGACCGTCTTCCGTGACACTGCCGCTGGCCGTCCCCGAGATGGCCGCTGGGTCGGCAACCGGCGTTACCGTCAGGGTAACGGTCGCGACGTTGGAGACGACCTGACCGTCGCTAGCCTGATAGGTGAAGCTGTCGATGCCCGCAAAGTCGGCATCGGGCGTGTAGGTGAACGCGCCGTTTGGACTCAATGTCAAGGTTCCGCTCGCCGGCGCCGCGACGAGGAGTGCGGAGAGGGGATCGCCATCGGCGTCGGAATCGTTGCCGAGGAGGCCCGGAGCCGCGATCGAAAGCGTCTGATCCTCGGCGACCGTGAAGGCATCGCCGGTCGCGACCGGTGGAGCATTCACAGGCGGCAGATCGTCGTTCAGGATCGTCGCCGTGGCGGTCGCGATGCCGATGAGCCCGTTCACGGGACCGGACAACGTGACGGTGAAGCTGTCGTCGGCCTCGACGGTCGAGTCGTTTCCGGTCGGCACGACGAGCTGCACTGTGGCATCGCCGGCCGGAATGAGGATCGTATTCCCCAGGAACACGCCGATATCAGCGGCATCGAAACCGGCGCTTCCAGTGATCGTGTAGTTGACGAACGTGTCCTGCGTCAGGTCACCGACCCGGGTGATGTCGAAGACGATGGTGCCGCCTTCCGTCACCGCGGTCGCCGAGGAGATCGAGATCGAGACGGTCGGGGGCAGCGGACCCGCATCGTCATTGAGAATTGTGGCGCTGGTCGTCGTACCCAGTCCGACGACGATGGCGCCATTGACGGGATTGGAGATCGCGATGGAGAAGGTCTCGTCGGCCTCCGCCACCGTATCGTCGACCGAGTTGAAGGTGAGAACCTCCGTAAATGAGGCCGGCGCGATTGTAATCGTGCCGGTGAGGGGAATATCGATGTCGGCGGCGGTGAAGCCCGGACTCGCGGGATCGCCGGCGATCGCATAGTCGACCGTGATCGGCAGGGCGCTGAGCGCCGAGGTCGATGCCGTCAGCGTGTAGCCGTTGCCTTCCTCGGCCGATGCTGGCGTCAAAGCGATGGTCACGATCGGGAACGTGCTCGGCACGTCGTTGTCGACAATCGTCGCCTGCGCCGTGCCATTGCCGATGCTGCCGCCGCTCGCATTCGACAACGTGACCGAGAAGGTCTCGTCGTTCTCGATCAGACTATCGTCAGCCGTGGCGATGGAACGCGTCACCGTCGCCTGGCCAGCAGCAAAGATGAGCGTGCCCGTCAGAGGTGTCGCAAGATCGGCGGCGGAGAAGCCAGACGGGCCGGTGATGTCATAGTCGACGCGCGTGACGCCGGAGAGATCGCCGGTGCGCGTCGCGGTCAGTGTGAAGGTCGCCCCCTCCAGATCGGAGGCTGGCGCCAGCTCGATCGAGACGAGAGGGCCGTTGTTATAGGCGCTGGAGCTCTCTGTCCGGTCAGTGAACCGCAGGAAATCGACGTCTACCAGAACATCGCGACCATCGCCGCTACCCTGGACATTGCGCAGATGCGCGATGTAGAGCAGGCCGTTGGCGACGGAGATGTCGTAGTCTGCGCGCGCGCCCGAGAAAACGGCGGTCGATACGGCGTTGCCGGTGGCGATGATCCAATCGTCGCCTGCGCTGCCCGTTATGAGATCCGTGCCGTTGTCGTGATCGGCGAGGATGAGGTCGTCGCCAGCACCACCGACGATCGTGTTGTTGCCGTCGCCGCCTTCGAGCGTGTTGTCGAGATCGTCGCCTTCGATCGTGTCGTCATGAGCGGTGCCGACGAAGCCTTCGATACCGGTGATGGTGTTGGCGCCGTTCCCAACCTGAAGCGTGCCGGCGAGGAAGGACATGCTGACGCCGATGCCCAAGTCCAGACCGCTGAGGTTCAACGTATCGCGCGTGCCCGCGCCGCCGTCGAAGGTGTTGCCTGAAATGTCGAATGTGAAGGAGGTGGCGAGCACAGGGGCCGCGGCGACAATGGCGATACTATCGTTGCCGCCGCCGAGATCGATGTTGTTGCCGGTGATGCGGAGCTCGGCAGAGCCTGCCAAACCGTCAGTTCCACTTGGACCACTGACCCCGCCACCAATCGACGTAATTGCCGTACCGCCGCCAGCACTACCCACGGCTTCTGTTACTGTCTCGGCTGGCGCTGGCTGACCGCCGATGCCACCGATTCCAGCGCTTCCAACGATGAGCTGGGCGGACAACGAGACATGATCGATACCCATGCCACCAATGACCTGGTTGTCGATCATCTCGGCGATAGCATCTCCACCCGACCCGCCGGTGCCGCCTGCCCCTCCTGTGCCTTGCGTGACAGTCGTCGTAGTCGTTCCACCGATGACGTCGAGCGCGATGCCATCAACCTGAAATGTGAAGCCTCCACTTTCAGTACCTTGGACGCCGGGATCGCCGCCTTCGCCACCTAATCCGCCAGAGCCGCCTCTGGCGACGACCTCAAGCATGAAGGTACTGCTTGTGCTCGGTGATGAGCCCGCAGCCGAAAGACCGTTGCCCGACAGACGGCCAGTGGCGTTCCCGCCGCTTCCGCCACCTCCGCCATCGCCAGCAAGCGGTGGCGTGACGCCGTCCAACCCCCCGACAGCTCGGCCACCGAATCCACCAAAGCCTCCGTTGGCGGTGGAGAACAATCTTGCAATTCCACCTTCTGCACCGAGGTCGACGGAGTTCTGCACGATCTCCGCTATGGCTGATTCGCCGTCTCCACCGTTGTTTGATAACCCGGGCGCGCCTGCCGGCCCGGGTATAATAATGGTCGTCTCCTGGGACTGAGAGTTGTCGCGAAGGAAAGTTGTGGTCGTGTTGGCGTTGAAGCCGCCGCTCCCGCCGAACCCACCTTCACCACCGTTGCCGCCGGAACCACCTAAAGCGAACACATCCAGAAGTACGACGTCGAAGCCCGCACCCGTGGAAATTGTGTTGGTTGCGATTGCGCCGATGGCATTTCCACCGGCGCCACCTTCACCTCCATGGCCACCGTTTCCGCCCGTGGCATACGTTGCCGTGGTCGTCGATCCGGAGATGGAAGTCTGAATTTCCTGGACTCCATCGGCGCCACCGCCGCCAGAGCCCCCCGATCCGCCGAACGCGATTACCCGGAGTGTCGTATTGGATGCGTTACTACCATCAGTGATTGAGGTCGCTGAGATGCTCGCTGACGCGTCTTGACCAGCTCCTCCGGAGCCGCCGTTCCCGCCGTTCGCACCTGGTATGGAGTTAAATGGCGCTTCGAAACCGGGCGACCCAGAGCTGCCGAAGAAATTCTGCTGTGTGACCTCTGGCAGCGGCACATCTACGATCGTTCCCGTCGCCGAGGCGGCGGCCGGATCGACGTTGATTCCCGTCGGATCGAGCGAGACCGTGACGGTTTCGGACCCTTCGGCCGAACCGTCGGACCGCGTCGTGATCTCGATCGTCTTTTCGGTCTCGCCCGGCAGGAACGAGACTGTCAGCGTTGGAACCGCGTAGTCGATGCCGAGCGTGGCTGTGCCGCCGAGCAACAAATCGACGCTCGCGGCCGCATCGCCGAAAGTGCGCGAGACGACGAATGCCAGCGTGCCGCTCTCGCCCGTCTCGGGTGCGCCTTCGATCGAATAGGTATCCAAACTCCGAAGCACATAGCTACCGGTGCCTGTCCCAATGTCGGAGGCATCGAGGAAATAGACGCCGGCCGCGGCCGGAGTGAAGGTGATCGTTGCGTCCTGGCCCGATGCGCCGCCTGTTGCCAGAATTTCGCCGTCGAGGGCACGGAGCGTCAGGAAGGGATCAGCGAGCGTGCCTGAACCCGAGGCACCTGCCGCCATCTCGAAGACATACTCGGTGCCGGCCGCGAGCTCGACCCGGAACCAGTCGTTGTCGTCGGACTGCTCGATGGTCGCCGCGATGCTGCCCCCGAGGGGGAGCGCTGCCTTGGAGAAGTAGTTGCCGGCAACGTCATCGAAAAGCGCGCCCGGGGTCGCCGGCAGGGCGAACGGATCGGCAGCGCCGAGATCGATCGTGTAGCCGAGGTCGGCCATGGCCCCGAGAGATATTCGGCTGATGGCGAGTGTCGAGACGCTTGTTCCAAAGATCTCGCCGGCAAAGAGCGTCGAATCCCAATGCTGCAATGCCGTGCCGGAGCCACCTTGCGTTTCGATGGGGACCACGGTGGCTGAAGGGTCGTTGTTGAGCGGACGGAATTCGGCAAGCGCATTGGCCCCGACATAACTCTCGGCCCCGTTGACGGACTGCACCAGTCCGAGCGTGTCCCACAGCGTGCCGAAACCGAGTGCGTGGCCGATCTCGTGGATCATCAAACGCGTCAAGGCTTCCGGCCCGTCTCCTCCCAGGACGTTCCCGAGCCCACTGTCGTCCAGCGTCAGCAATCCATAGGCTGGAATACTCGAGCCGGATCGGGTGGCAAGCGGCTCGCCTTGCGCCGCAGGGCTGCGGGTTGGATCGTTTGGGTCACTGGGGAGCTGATCGAATCCGATCAATATGATAATGTCGTCTACGGTAATGACAGGCGACGGCGTGAACCCCGGATTCAAACTGATGATCTGTGATGGTGTCGCCAGCGGCACCTCTCCGACGATCGCGAGTTCCCAGAAAGCAGCCGCAGCCTCGAGGTAGGGGAGGTACTGTGTAAAAAGTACGCTGCTGGCCGGGTTGGGAGAGGTCGTGCTGAGGCTGAGCTCGATATCGAATATCGGAGTGTTAACCATGCCAGATACTCTCCACGTGGCGTGCGACCGAACGGCGCGACGGAAATGCGGCGTAGACGGGCATACTTGCTCAGGGTGTCTTCTGTCCGCTACACCCTAAAAGGTCTGACGCTGGGAAAATTGTAACATCTCATGAACGACATCGGCTTCGAGGTTCGTACACGGCCTTTGAGAGCTACCGACGCTGTCGTCGCTACGAATTGGATGCTGGATGAGTGGTCGCTGCCGAGTTTTCTGGCCGTCCCGATCGAGTCGTCGATCCGGGGTCTGATCGGCGAGGAGCGGTTACGCGGCGGATGCATCGAGCAACTCGCGAGCGACGGCCGGACCTGGGCCATCGCTGCCGTGGGACTGTCGGCCTTCATCAGTGACACCGAGGTCGCGCGCTATCTCGCCGATCCCAAACCCTTTCCCTCGCTCGGGCTCCTGGAGCGCGCGTTGGGTGGGGAGAGCACTGTGTTCCTTGCTCCGGATCGCATCGGCCGGGCCAATGCGGATGGCGGCCTCAATCAACTGACGATCTACTACGGCCAAACCGTGAAGGACCCGGGCGATCCTCGATGCCGGGCGCTGCTGCCGGCCTCTCACAAGCTGCACCGTGAGGTTCACGGTGGCTACCGCATGCGCAGCCTGCTGCAGGACGAGTGGACGGCCAACGAGCAAATCTTCGTCTATGCAGGGTACAAAGTGCTGCAGCGGTTCGCACCAGGAACACCCTGCCCACTGGGTATTGGACCATTGACCGCTTCGCGTACCCTCGTCGGCCTGACCTCCAACGAGGCTGCCGGCCAGCTCCCTGGTACGACGGCTTCTTTCCTGTTCGAGTATCGGCCGCCGCGCCTTAAGCTCTCCGCGGCCGAGCGGCGGCTGCTCACGCATGCCGTCGCAGGGCTGAACGATCTCGACATCTGCGGGATATTGGCACTTTCACCAAATACGCTCAAGGCGACCTGGCGTCAGATCTACGCACGCTTCGAGGCTAGAGCACCATTCGTGCTGCGCGATGTGTCAGCGCGGAGCGAAGGACCAGGGCGCGGAGGCGAGAAGCGCCGCTACGTCGTCGCCTATGTCTCCGAGCACCTTGAAGAGCTGCGGCCCTACGCCGGATAACCGAGTAGGCCGGTTCTCCTGGGTCGACGGTGACGTATTCAGGCGACGGGTTTGCATTGCAGGCCCCAAGTGCGAGCCAACATATTCGAGGCCTCAACCGGCGAAGAGATTCCGAAGGGGCAAACGAAGAACCGATTCAACTTATGGCTGGAGGGAGGTTGGGGAGCAGGGTCAAAACGACTTCGATGTTACGTTGGCATCCCCGCTCCAGCCCTCGACTCGAAGGCACGCGATTGAGGTCGCCGCAGATATAGTGTTTCGGCATCCTGCCGGGATGGTCCCCAGGCCGACCGACATCGAGAGTCCGGATGCGCTTGAACCCCCGTCGATCGAGATCGTCGACGAAGACGTCGACCGCGCGCACGGGATTGTCATCGGGCACGTCGTCCTCCATCTGTGCCGGAAACAGGGTCGTCTGTTCGCGCCTGACTCCATCCAAAGAAATCGTGCCATCGAAGGCCAGACAGCGATCCATACCCAAAACATAGCTCAATCAGACGAGGTTTCGCACGACGTGAGCCAATCTCTACCGAACACAATCTCATTGTCATTGCGCTGCACAATGGAGCAAGGAGGGGAAGGCAGAAGCCAACGATGGATCGTCAAGTGGTCGCTACAGGGAGAGGGTCGACACCACTTGCCGCATAGGCGACTGCCGATCGGTCCTGTCGCCGTTGAACGTCAACACGAGGAGTCTGTTGCGGTTCGAGGGCGATGCGCCCTAAGCCGGCCTTGACGAGCGACGGCAAACGCTCGGGTGAGCGTGGTCGCGACAGAATCGAGGATGGGGATGCCGAGGGACTTGCCGGTCTCTCCGGCGACCGGCGCTCCGGCGAGGTTGGTGCACATGATGACGATGGCATCGGGCTTGGCCTTCGCAACGGCCCGACACATCCGGGCGACGCGGCTCGGCGGTACTTTCGCGTAGTCGGTGTTCACCGTCAGGTCGAGCCGCTCGGCGCTTGCCACCTCGATGCCGGCGGCCGCGTAGTTGGCGATGATGTCGTTCTCGAGCTTGGCTATGTAGGGGGTTACGAGCCCGATGCGGCGGACTTTGAGCGTCTCGAGCGCCTCATTCAAGGCAAGCAGCGAGGTGGTCGCAGGGACGCCGGTCGCCTTGGTGATCCGCCGGGCGAGCACCTCGTCCCGCGCAAATCCTAGCCAACTCGCGGCTGTGCCCGCCCAGACGATGACATCCGGCTGCGCGTCGGCGAGGCTCACGGCCGTCTCGACCATGCGATCCATCTCGAACTGCGCATTCGACTTGACGCTGCCTGAGATGTGCGTCACGCCCAGTCGGGCGAAGTGAAGCGTGGCGGAGCCGTTCCTTGGTAGAAGCTTCGGCAGCTCCTGCTCGACCATCGTGTTGGACGAGGGGACCACGAGGCCGATGCGCAGCGGCTTAGCCCTGGTCATGCGAGTCGCAATCCCTTGACGAGTACGGCGGCGTCTTCGCCCAATATGCGCACATGATCGCGCATGGCTGCTTCGGCCAGACCGGAGTCGCGTTTTGCCAGCGCACGGACAATCTGCTCGTGTTCCCTGAGCGCCGTTTCGGTCCGGCCGTCTCGGAAGGTGATGAAGCGACGATAAGGTGATAGCCTCCGGTCGAGCGCGGCGATCTCCTGCATGAGCGCGCGATTGCCGGCGGCTCTGTGGATGGCTTCGTGGAAATCGCGATTGATGCGATAGTAGGTGGCCGCATTCTTTCCGCGCGCAGCCGTCTGGCAGTTCTCATGTACGGCCTCTATCCCGGCGAGCGCCACGTCGTCGGCACGCTCCGAGGCAAGTCGTGCCGCAACGCCCTCGAGCTCGGCCACCAGTTCGAAGATGTCGAGCACTTCACCTGCGGTCGGGCTTGCCACAACAGCGCCGAGCCGAGGACGCAGCTCGACGAGCCGGGTTGCTGCGAGCTGTCTGAGGGCCTCTCGGATCGGCGTGCGCGAGACATTGAAGCGTTGCGACAGTGCCAGCTCCTCCAGACGTTCTGCCGGCTTGAGCGTGCCTTCGAGGATCTCCGCCTGGATCGAGGCGACAAGACGGGCGACGAGCGGTTCCTGTTTTGGCGATTGCCGTGACTTCCGATTGATGAGGCCGCTGGCTGGCATCGAAACTCCACTTGGGTGCTATGCAGGCGCCTGTCACGTCTTGACACGCACGCAGGAGCTATCAGACTAGCATGTATACATGGGGTGTACATGCCCGAGGTCATGCTGATGGAGGTCCGCTTATGGATCTAGGCTTGAAGGGGCGGACAGTTGTTATCACTGGAGCCTCTCAGGGCATAGGTGCGGGTGTCGCCGAGGTGTTCGCCGAGGAGGGCTGCGACTTGCATCTGACGGCGCGCAATGTCCAGAATCTTCAGGCTGTCAGAAGCGCGATCGCCGCCCGCTTTCCTGTTAAGATCACTCTACACCCCTGCGATCTGACAGAGTCAGGCGCTCCGGAGAAGCTCGCCGAGGCCGTCGGCGACGTCGACATCCTCATCAACAATGCCGGCGCCATTCAGGGCGGCAATCTCGCCTCGTTCACTGACAAGACCTGGCGCGAGGGCTGGGAACTCAAGGTCTTTGGCTACATCAATCTCTCGCGGCTCGTTTATGAGCGCATGAAGAGGCGTGGCAAAGGCGTCATCATCAATGACATCGGCAATGCCGGCGAGCGCTATGATGCCGATTACATCGCCGGCACGACCGGTAACGCGAGTCTCATGGCCTTCACGCGTGCGCTGGGCGGCCGCAGCCTCGACGACGGAATTCGGGTTGTCGGCGTCAATCCGGGGCCGGTGGATACCGATCGAATTTATAAGCTCCTGAAGCGGCGTGCGGTCGACTGGTATGGTGACGAGAGCCGGTGGACTGAGCTGCTCACGAGATATCCGCTCGGACGGCCCGCCAAGGTGCGGGAAATTGCAGATCTAATGGCATTTCTGGCCTCCGATCGTTCAGGCTACACGAGCGGCGCCATCTTCACTGTCGACGGCGGTATCGCCTCACGATCCTCCATCATCTAGAGCGGTGTCATGACGAGCGGGCTCGAAGGGCAGAGCTACGATCTCCACTACGGCGGGGCCTTTCAGCCGTCACGGGGGGCGGCACGGCTCGAGGTCCGCAGCCCGGCGACCAGAGCACTGCTGGCGACCGTTCCGGTGGCAACATCAGAAGACGTGGCCGCCGCCGCGGCGTCAGCGGCGCGTGCTTTCCCGACTTGGGCCGCGGTCGATACCGGCGAGCGCGCTCGGTTGCTTCGTGCACTTGCGGACATCGTGCGGGCGCGCATCGGCGATCTTGCAGCGATCGAGAGCGCCGTAACCGGCCGGCCTATTCGCGAGATGCGGGCGCAGATGTCGCGCATTCCCGAATGGCTCGAATATTTCGCCGGCATCATCCTCGGCCTCGAAGGCGAGTCAAATCACGTCAAAGGCGGCTTCCTCACCTATACAACCTACCAGCCATACGGTGTATGCGCGCTGCTGACGCCCTGGAACCATCCGGTCCTGATCTTGGTGAAGAAGCTTGCCGCCGCACTCGCCGCAGGCAATTGCTGCCTCATCAAGCCATCGGAGTTGGCGCCGGTCTCTCCGCTCATCCTCGCCGATTGGTGCCGCGAAGCGGGACTGCCGGCGGGTGCCGTCAATGTCGTGACAGGCGGAGGTGCCACCGGGGCGGCGGTCGTCGCAGCGCCTGAGGTGAAGCGCATTGATCTGACGGGCGGCACCGCGACGGGAAGGCGTGTCGCGGCGGCGGCCGCCGAACGTCTCGTGCCTTGCACTCTCGAACTCGGGGGCAAGGCGCCCGTCATTGTCGCCGAGGATGCGGACATCGACGAGGCAGCAGCCGGGGCCGTTTTCGCAGCATTCGTTGCGGCGGGGCAGACCTGCGTGTCGGGAACGAGATTCATTGTGGCCGGTCCGGTCTATGATCGCTTGGTCGAGCGGCTGTCGGAGCGGACCAAGGCTCTGAAGGTGGGCGATCCGGCGGATCCCACCACCGAAATGGGGCCGGTGATCTCAGCCGCGGCGCAAGAGAGATGCCTTGAGCACATATCTGCTGCCCAGAAGGAGGGTGCGCGCCTAGTCGCTGGCGGCGGCAAGCCTGGGGGACTGCCGGCACCATGCGCCGAAGGCTTCTACGTCGCGCCGACCGTGTTCGCCGATGTCGATCCGAGCTCACGCCTCTTCAGCGAGGAGGTGTTCGGCCCGGTTGTCGGAATACTGCGCTACAAGGATGAAGCCGACGCCATTCGCCTCGCCAATGCCACCGATTTCGCACTCGGCGGTGCGATCTGGACCAAGGACGTTGGCCGGGCGCACCGGCTCGCCCACAAACTCGAGGCCGGCGTCATCTGGATCAATGATCACCACAAGAACGATCCGCGCTCAGTCTGGGGCGGGTGGGGTGCCAGCGGCTACGGTAAGGAGAACGGCTGGGACGCGCTGAAGAGCTACCTCAAGAAAAAGAGCGTGGTGACACGCACAGAGCCGGTGTTCACCGACTGGTTCGGCGGCGGGGCGCGCTACGGATGAGCATGGTGGCGGCACGTATGACCTCCAAGGTACCGTCGTCATCGTCGGTCGCCGCTGGAGTTGCGTTCAAAGGTGTCAGCGTGGTGTTCCAGGGCGAAGGCGATCATCCGCCCATCAAGGCGCTCGATGCGGTTGCGCTGGACGTCGACGCCCAAGAGTTCGTCTCGCTCATCGGACCATCCGGTTGCGGCAAGAGCACATTGCTGCGCGTCGTTGCCGATATCATCAAGCCGAGCAGCGGCACGGTCGAGGTGGGTGGCCGGGCGCCATCAGCGGCACGCCTTGCCCGAGACATCGGCTTTGTGTTCCAGGACGCGGCGCTGCTCGAATGGCGACGCATCCTCAACAATGTCGCACTGCCGTTGGAGCTCGCGGGTGTCGGCAAGGCCGAGCGTGAAGAGAGATGCCGGGCGCTCCTCGATCTCGTCGGCCTGAAGGGGTTTGAGCAGGCTTGGCCGCGACAGCTCTCAGGCGGCATGCGGCAACGGGCGGCCATTGCGCGGGCGCTCGCAACCTCGCCCAAGGTGCTGTTGATGGACGAGCCATTCGGAGCACTCGATCAGATTACGCGGGACCGGCTGAACATGGAGCTTGTCCGCATCAGCGAGGCCACGCGCGCGACTGTCCTCTTTGTCACGCACTCGATCCGCGAGGCCATCCTTCTCTCAGACCGCGTTGTCGTGATGTCGCCAAGGCCGGGCCGAATCATTTCCACCTTGGCCGTCGACCTGCCCCGGCCGCGCAGTCTCGAAACTCGCGAGCTGACGCGCTTTCAGGATCTCGTCAGGCAAGGTGCCCTTGCGCTTGAGGAAGGGTATATCCGCCATGAGCACTGAAGGCCTCGAGACGAGGCGCGCTGAGAATGGGTGGCTGTCGAAGGCTTGGCCGCTCGTCTGGCCGCCGATCGCCATGGCAGTTATCATCGGCCTCGTCTGGGAGACGGCGGTCGCGGCATTCGAGGTTCCTGCCTATATATTTCCGGCGCCAAGTCGCATCTGGGAGGCGTTCTGGGGTAATCCTTCCGCACTGCTCTACCATGCTGGGGTCACACTCACCGAGGCCGTCGCCGGATGCATCATCGGTTCGTTCCTTGGCGCGATCCTTGGCACTGGCTTCGCCTATTCGAGCCTGCTGACACGTGGCTTGCTACCATTTGTGATCGCGGCCAACACGATCCCTGTCGTCGCTATCGCACCGATCATCATTCTCTGGTTTGGCCACGGCATCGAGTCAAAGATTGCGGTGACGACGTTCCTCTCATTTTTCCCGCTCGCACTAAACATGATGAAGGGACTGCAGTCCTACGACCGG
Source organism: Hyphomicrobiaceae bacterium (assembly GCA_041397825.1). GTDB lineage: Bacteria > Pseudomonadota > Alphaproteobacteria > Rhizobiales > Hyphomicrobiaceae > JANNSX01. The sequence continues at coordinate 712,315 of JAWKVX010000004.1, read as the reverse complement.
GTCACAATGGATGTCTTTCACGTCGCCGCCGCGACGCCCGCGCAGCGCTTCGTCAAGATGCGCTTGCCCAGTGCGCTGCCGTACATCTTCGTCGGCATCAAGATCAACGTGTCGTTCTCGATCATCGGCGCCATCGTCTCGGAGTTTGTGCAGGCCGACAAAGGTCTCGGCTTCGTGATCATGACGACCTACCGCAATCTCAACATGCCGCGTCTGTGGGCCGCGCTATTCATATCGGCGCTGCTCGGAATGGCCTTCTTCGCGCTCGTTACGTTGATCGAACGCCTCGTTATTCCCTGGCACAGCTCCGTCAGGGTGGAGTCGTAGAGACAAGTCAGGAGGAACGGACATGAGACCAAAAGGCTTATTGGCAGTTGCCGCGCTCTTGGTGGCCACAGCAACCACCAGTGCCTCAGCGGGAGAGACGATGCGGCTCGAATGGGTCATCCAGGGACAGTTTGCCGGACCGCTCTGGGCACTCGAAAAGGGCTACTACAAAGAAGCCGGCGTCGAGATGGAGCTGTTGCCGGCCGGTCCCGACATCAAACCGGCAGTGACCGTTGCGCAAGGCACCGATTCCTTCGGCATCGGCCACCCCAACCAGGTGATATCGGCCCGCGCCAACAGTGCGCCACTCGTAACGGTCGCACAATTCGGACATCGCAGCGCCTCCGTCTATGTCGCCAAGAAGTCGACCGGCATCACTGGCATCAAGGACATGAAGGGGCATAGCGTCGGACTGTGGTTCGGCGGCGACGAGCACGAGTTCCTCGCAATGCTCAACGCAGCTGGCATTCCGCAAGAGGATGTAAAGATCGTCAACCAAGGCTTCGACATCATCGCCTGGCTCAACGGCGACTACGAGGTGATGCAGGCAACGATCTATAACGAGCTGCAGCAGGTCTACCGCCAGGGCATCACCAAAGAGGATCTGGTGTTCCTGGACGCTACCGAGAGCGGTGTTGCCCTCGTGAATACCGGCATATTCACCACCGAAAAGATTATTGCCGAACGCCCGGATGCGGTCCAGGCCGTCGTGACAGCCACCATGCGCGGTTGGAAGGAGGCGCTCGCCAATCCGGAGGAGGCAGCGAAGATCGTCGTCAAGCACAACTCCGAGATGAAGGAGGATGAGCAAATTGCCCAGATCAAGGCCATGGGCGAGCTCTTCTGCTCGGGCGTCACAAGGGAAGGCAAGTTCGGCATGTCGGTCTTGGGCGAGTGGGAGACCGCGCAGAAAGTCCTGCTTGGCGCCAAGCTCATTGATAGCGGCATTGAGCTGGAGAAGGGCTTTACGAACGCCTTCTGGGAGAAGGTGCCGGCGGAGTACAAGACGATCAATTGCCCCTAGTCGCCTGTTGGGCCGAAGCCCAAAGCTTCGGCCCAGCCCATTGCATCAGGCAGTGACCCAAATGCCTACTCCCGAAGTCGTTCGCATTCGCCTGATGTGGTTTCCTCAAGCCCAGTTCGCGGGCTATCACCTGGCCGAGCAACGGGACCTCGGGCTCAAAGATGGCGTTCGCATCCACTGCGAGCCCATCGAATTCAACGATCCTGGCGTCGATGCGCTGCTCGACGGCAGGGTCGAGATGGCGGTCCTGAGCCCATCGCATCTTCTGGAATCTCGATCGCCGACGGACTTGCGGTTCATCGCGACCATCCAGCAGACCAGTGCGCTCGCCTATCCGGCACGGCGCAGCGCCGGCGTTCGCGAGCCCAAGGATCTCGTCGGGAAACGTGTTGGTGTGTGGCCGGGTGGTGAGGATTTGGAGCTCCGTTGGATGCTGACAAAGTGCGGAGCCGATATCGATCGCGTCGCCCGCCTGCCGTTCGCCGACACGGCGTCGGCATTTCTGGAGGGCAAGGTCGATTGCGCGCAGATGACCATCTATCACGAGCTCGCCCATGTTGAGCACACGCTCGAGGCAGGTGAGGTCGTGACGCTCAAGGCCGCCGATCACGGCGCTTCGCTGGTGAAGGATGGGCTCATTGCACGTTCAGATTGGCTACAGGCAAATCCTGAAATCGCCCAGGCCGCCGTCAATGCCATTCTCGAAGGGTGGACGGTGGCATTCACCGATCAAGCCGCAGCTCTCGATGCCTGCGAGTTCGCCCGCCCCGATCTCTCCCGCGAGGCTCATCGCGAGCAGCTTGCTGCGATACGCCGGCTCGCCCTGCAGGGGCCGACGCATACGCGAGGCCTAGGCTATCCCGACAGACAGCATGTCGAGGATGCGCTCGCCGCCCTGCGCGGCACTGGCGAGCGTATCGATGTGCAATCAGGCGAGGTGTGGACCGACCGCTTCTGGAGGGCTGCGCCCGAGCGCTGGAGGTCGATGCAATGGCTCAGCGCATAGTCGTCATTGGTGGCGGCATCGTCGGAACTTCGATTGCCCGCGAATTGATTGTTCGCGGCCACAAGGTGACTCTCGTCGAGAGAGCGAGCCTCGGTGGCGCCGTGACCGGCGCTAGCCTCGCCTGTCTCGGCACGCATATGAACAGTCGCGACGAGATGGAGGTGTTGAAATGGGCCTGCGCGGCCTGGGCCGATCTTGCAGGTTTGCTTAAGCACTCGATGGAGTACCGACGCTGCGGCCAGTTGCGATTTCTCGACCGGGCCGAGGACATCCCGGTCGCCGAGGATTGGATCGCCTTCGAACGAGCGGCCGGCACTCGCTCCGAGCTGCTGTCGCCAGAGGAGGTCCACAGGATCGAGCCGCTGCTCACCGGCAGAATCGTTGCCGCGACCTACGCGCCGGATGCAGCGACGGTGACACCGTTTCTGGCTGTCCGCGCGCTGATCCAGGACACCATTGCTCGAGGCCTTCTCGTCAAGACGCACACACCGGTCAGTGACTTCAGCGTCAAAGGAGGCAAGGTGACGGGCGTCCTCACCGCCGAAGGCCCGATCGAAGCCGACGCCGTCGTTCTTGCCACGGGCCCCTGGGCGCCGGACCTCGCGCTCAAGATCGGCCTTGACCTGCCTATCCAGCCCCGCAAGGCGCAATGTCTCGCCTCGGTCCGCATGCCGCCCTCGATCCGTTGCGTGATCGCAGCTTGCGAATCCGCCGGCGGCGTTGCGGCCGGCTACACGCAGATCCAGCAGGCGCCAAGCGGGCAGATCTTGTTCAATACCGTGCTCGCCGGCGGCCTGTCGGCGGCGGGCGCGCAGAACCTGGTGAGCGAGGTCGATCCCGACTTCGTCTGCAACTCCATACGTCAGCTTGTGGCACTCTTCCCATCTCTCTCGACGATCGAGATGCTGCGCTCCTGGGTGCGCTACGAGGCCGTGACGCCGGATGATCGCTTCATCGCCGGCCCGAGCGGCGTTCCCGGTCTCTATCTCGCCGCGGGCGACGGCGGCAGCGGTTTCACCCGCGCGCCGGCACTCGCCCGGGTCATAGCCGACGCTCTCGAGGGCGCATTGCCTCCCTTCGATGCCAGCGTCTGGTCGCCGTCGCGTTTCGAACTGGCCACTGCTGCATGACGGGCAATGTCACCATCATGGTCAATGGAACTCGCCTTCGTTGCGCGGCGACGACGACCGTTGCCGCCGCACTGCTCGCCAATGGTCACGGTCCTGGCCTCCGCAAGACAGAGAAGCTCGAGACGCCGCGCGGGCTCTTCTGCGGCATGGGTCTCTGCTACGATTGCCTCGTCACCATCGATGGCCGGCCGGGTCAACGCGCCTGCATGACGCCTGTATCCGACGGAATGCGGATCGAGACACCATGACCGCCCAGAGGATCGAATGCGATGTGGCGATCGTCGGAGCCGGCCCGGCAGGCCTCTCGGCGGCAACAGCCGCATCCATGAGTGGTGCACGCACGCTCATCATCGATGCCTATGTAGAAGCCGGCGGCCAGTATTGGATGCAAGCCAGCGATGGACGTTTGATCGGGTCGCAAGCAGCGGAGGGGCGGGAGGCCATTCATCGCGCCGAGGCCTCAGGCGTGCAATTCCTCAAGAGTGCTGAGGTCTTCGCCGCCTATCCCGACTTCCAACTTTTCACGAACGGACGCGCTGGCACGGCTCGGATCGACTGCCGGACGGTCGTCGTGGCAAGTGGCGCGCATGATCGCACAACGGCCTTTCCGGGCTGGACTCTCCCCGGTGTCATGACAGCTGGCGGTGGCCAGCGGCTCGCCAAGACGCAAGGCGTTGTTCCGGGCATGCGTATTGTGCTTTCAGGCAGTGGCATCTTCCTGTACGCGGTCGCCGATACACTGCTCGATAAGGGCGCTGAGATCGTCGCGCTGATCGAGATGCGACGCAATGAGACCGTACTGGCACGCCACCTCGCTCGCTTTCCGGAACGGTGGCTCGAGGCGGCCGCATTGTTTGGTCGTGTACGTAGGCGCGTGCGGCGATGGCTGAACGGCCGCGTCGTTGTCGAGGCACTCGGTGTCGAACGGGTTGGGGCGGTCCGTGTCGCAAAGCTCGATGGCTCTGGGATAGAGACGATCGAGGGTATCGATAGCTTGCTCACGAGCTATGGCTTCCAGCCACAGATCGAGGTTACCTCGCTGCTCGGCTGCGCCCACCGCTTTGACGACGCACTCGGCGGCTGGCATGTCGAGGCCGATCCGGCAACCGGACGGACCTCAGTCGATGGCGTATTTGCGGCCGGTGAAGTGACCGGAGTTTCTGGTGCGAGGCCGGCGCAGCTCTCAGGCACGCTCGCAGGTTATGCCGCCGCACGCGCCCTAGGTCTCGCAGTGCCGCCGGAAGCGACAGCGTCGCTTGTTCGGCAACTCGCCCGAGCCCGCGCATTCGGTCAGGGCCTCGGCCGCATTTTTGCACCGCTACCTGAGCTCAGCCGCCTCGCCAGAGACGACACAGTGCTGTGCCGCTGCGAGGAGGTGACGGTTGGCGAGGTGCGTGCAGCGGTGAGGGAGGGTGCCAGAAGCCTCTACGGTTCAAAGATCTGGACACGCGCCGGCATGGGCCGGTGCCAGGGCAGGATGTGCCGAATGCCGATGACGATGACGCTGGTTGCGGCAACAGGGCGGCCAGCAAGTGAGATCGGATACAATCAGCCACGCGTTCCAGCGCGCCCAGTGCCCGTCGATGCGGTCCTCGACGCTCTTTCAGCGGACGCGACAAGCAACTGCTCTACTCCCGCAAGCAATCGGTTGAATGTCTCCCCTGCCAAGCTCTGAATTTGGTCAAATGCTCGCGTCGCCTAAGCAGGGGAGCGGACATCTTCATAGGACTCGTGTTCGTCGCAGAGTCCGCGAAGCGTCCGACGCAGAGGTCGGTGTGCTGCACTTGCTGATGGCCGCAACGGGACAGGTACGTCGATGCTGCCCCGGCTGGATTTTCGCGAAGAGATTCAAAGCCGCCATGGAACGCAGTACTACCCTTGGATGCCGAGGGCGCTTTCGGATTACTGTGACGGAAGGGGGCGACTTCGGCTTTCTCTGCGCTCGCTCATCGAAGCCGCGCAATGGTATTGTGATGCACGTTCGTCTCGCGCGGGATCTCGCGCAACGGCAAGCCTTGAGCAAGCCTCTGTCGCGCCGTCGCCTGTTGCCGTTCGTTGAGCTTCGGCCTGTGACCCATCTTCTTCGCGCTCTGAGCCGCTGCTCGACGCCCGTCGGCAGCCCGCTTCATGATCCGCTTGCGTTCGTCCTCGGCCGGCGCCGAAAGGAATGAGAGGAATTCCTGGCCAATCTTGATCGTCCGGTCCAGGTGGGGCTTGTCGAGCACTCTGATCGCCGCAATCGCCACATTGGCCTTGAAGGCCGGTGAGTGAATCCGTCTCGCGCGCCTCGTCATCGATAGCTCCTGATTCAAGGGCACAATCGTGCCCCTTGTCAGGCAGCCAATCCACCTATCCTACTGTCCGATACTGGGGAGCCGCTTCTGTGGGTCATAACCGGCGGCACGACGACACGGACCATCAGATGGCATGTACTTTTCGTGCACATCGAGTCGGCGGTGGACGCCGGAACGATCGCTGTGGTGCAGCAGGTTCATGACGAGCTTCCGCGCCCGGCGACTGCTTTCGGAGCAACCGCGTCGGTCGGCGCTCGCACACAAGATCGAGAGTATTGGCCCCGAGCCGACATCAGAACCCTCTAGCACCATGTCTTCTGCTGAACGCCATCGTACAGAGTGCGGCAAGCCTTCTAGGACCAGGCGTGCAGCCGGCAGAGCATCGCGCTTTCAATTTCCGAGCCAAGCGCGACTAGCGTCCCATACGATCCAGGGCTCGATACAATGCCACATGCGCGGTCACGCCGAGATTGCGCAGGCTCCAGAGTGGGACTTGTGCGATCGGGCGCACGGGCAGGCAAAGCTCGTCGACGTCATCTTCGAGAATCCGGCGTGCGATGCGTGTTCCCATGGCGGGCGCCAAGGCCATGCCCTTGCCGTTGTAGCCCGAGACTACGTGCAAGTTGGGCGCCGGCTCGTGAATGTGAGGGATGTGATCCGTCGTGATGGCCACACGCCCAGCCCAGAAATGGGAGAGGGGAACATCGGCCGCTTCCGGAAAGCTTCTCGACAGCCAATCTCTCAAGAAGCGGTAGTTCTCCAGGCGATTGGCGCCCCGGATGGTGCCACGTCCGCCGACGATGAAGCGGCCCGCCGTGTCACGACGGTAGTAGAAGACGAGCCGACGCGTGTCCGAGGCAATGTGACCGCCTGAAAGCGGACCGCCACTGAACGGCTCTGTTGCGATCTGGAAGCTGTTGACGACGACAAGCGTGCGGCGGAGCGCAGGATGAAGCTCATCGGCATAGGCGTTTGTCGCGAGAATGACGTGTCCGGCCGACACCTCGCCCGATGCCGTAGTCAGCCGCCATTGGTTTGCTCTGACCGACAGATTGCTGACCCTCTGACCCGTGACCAGGCACATGCCAGCGGCAATCGCTGCACGGGCGAGGCCGCGCGTCAGCGCCATAGGGTTCACATGGCCTGAGCGCGGATCGAGAATTGCGCCGCAGTAGAGCGGTGCGCCGACAAGGCGCGCGGCTTCCTCGCGCGAGAGAAACCGCAATGCAGGGTCGCGCTCGACTTTGCCGCGCGTGCTCTCCAGGAGCCGCGGATGATGGATGCCGCGAATGAGACCCGCACGCATCGGCGCGCAGCGGATCTTGTAGCGATCGATCAGGCTGAACAGCTCATCGGCGCAACCGTTGGCCAGCTGCACGATACCCGCGCGCTGCCGATCGGAGGCACCATGGGTCAGGGATTCGATCGATGTGCCGAAGCCCGCTTGGACCTGGCCGCCACTGCGCCCGGAGCCGCCATGACCCGGCTCGTGCGCTTCGAGAACAACGACCTTCCGACCGGCCTCGGCCAGGGTCAGAGCAGCCGAAAGACCGGTCAGTCCCGCTCCGACAATGGCAACATCAAAGTTCCGGCCGTCGGGGAATCCCACGCCTATGACCGGATCCTCCCCGGCAGTGTCCCACCAGAGGCACCGGTTCTCAGGCATCGCGCTCACTCAAGTGTCCCGGAGACGATGGCGTGGACGAGCCGCTCGCGGGTGATGAAACCGACAGGCTCTTGTCTGGCGTCCGTGACCCGGACGCCTGCAACGGTCCCCATGACGATCGGCAGCACCTTCTCGAGTATGGAATCGCCCGAAACCGAAGGTGCCTCGATGGCGCGTACCGGCTGCATGATGTCGGAAGCCTTGAGCGCCCGACCCCGATTGACACCGGCGACGAAGCGGCGGACGTAATCCGTCTTCGGCTCCAGAATGATCTCTGCAGACCGGCCGACCTGCACGAGACGGCCGTCTTGCAGAATGGCGATGCGGTCGCCGATGGCGAGCGCCTCGTCGAGATCATGGGTGATGAAGACGATCGATTTCCTGAGCTCCCGCTGCAGCTCCAGCAGCACCTTTTGCATGTCGTGACGGATCAGCGGATCGAGCGCGCTGAAGGCTTCGTCCATGAGGAGGATTTCCGGGTCGGTCGCCAGCGCACGGGCGAGGCCGACGCGCTGCTGCATGCCGCCGGAAAGCATCGATGGGTACGCCTGTTCATAGCCGGTCAGTCCGACACGCGCGATCCACCGATCAGCCGCCGCCCGGCGCGTCGCCTCGCTCTCGCCACGTGCTTCGAGCCCATACGCGACATTCTGTGCGACCGTGCGATGCGGCATCAGCCCAAAGCGCTGGAACACCATCGACATCTGGGTCTGGCGAATTCTCTGCAGCTCGCCCGGCGAGGCCTTGAGAATGTCGCGGCCGTGTACATGGATCGCTCCGCTCGTCGGCTCGATCAGGCGATTGATGTGGCGAATGAGGGTCGATTTACCGGAGCCCGAAAGGCCCATGACGACGAAGACCTCGCCTTGTTCGACACTCAGGGTGACCTCATTCAAACCAACCACGTGGCCGGTTTGCTTCAGGATTTCGTCCTTTGAGCGGCCTTGTCGCACGAGGGGCAGCACCGACTTCGGATCCTTGCCGAAGATCTTGCTGACATTCTCGATCTCGATCAGCGCCATCAGACGTTGTCCTGCACCTGCCGGTACCGCATGAGCCGCTGGCCATAGGCTTGGGTGATGCGATCGAAGGTGACCGCCAGTGCGACAATGGCGAGCCCGCCGGCAACGGCCTTGCCGACATCCAGCCGCTGAATGCCGGTCAGGACGTGCTCGCCCAGGCCGCGTGCACCGATCATCGAGGCGATAACGACCATGCCGAGCGCCATCATCGTGCATTGGTTGATGCCGGCCATGATGTTGGGGAGCGCCAGCGGCAATTGCACTTTCAAGAGCTGCGCCATGCGTCCCGTGCCGAAAGCCTGTGACGCCTCGATCACCTCGCTATCGACGAGTTTGATGCCGAGACTGGTCAATCGGACCAGCGGCGGGACGGCATATATGACGGTTGCGACGATGGCCGGCACTTTGCCGAGACCAAACAGCATGACCGCCGGCACCAGGTAGACGAAGGGCGGCATCGTCTGCATGAGGTCCAGGATGGGACGCAGCACCAGCTCGACGGCGCGCAGCTCGGCCATCAGCACGCCCAGCGGCACGCCAATGAGAACGGCGATGAGCACAGCGACAATCATCAACGCCATGCTCTGAACGGCCATCGCCCAGAGGCCGAGCGACCCGATCAATAGAAAGGATGCAATCACGAGAAGCGGCAGCCTCCAGCTGCGACTCGCATGCCAGGCAAGGCCCGCCATGATCGCTATGATCAACCACCACGGCAACGCGGCAAGGCCCCGCTCGACGCGGATCAGGACCTGGAGCACACCCCAGTTGATTGCCTCGAATGTATGGCCATGGGTGGTGACGAGCCAGTCGAGGAAGCCGTTGACCCATTTCTCGAGCGGCCAGCTGAAGCCTTCCGGGAACATGGTCTTCCTTCCGGGTGGAGGAGGCCGCAGCTAGCCCCCAAACAATGCTGCGGCCGCCAGTTGTCAGAGCGCCGCTTTGATCTTGGCGGCTGCCTCCGGAGTGACCCATTTGCTCCAGGTCTCCTCGTTGTTCTTGAGGAAATCCTTGGCGGCATCGTCGCGCGTCGAGCCTTCATTGTTCTTCAGATAGGCCAACATGGTGCTGACCTGGGCAGAAGACGTTTTGAAGTTGCGGAAGAAGTCCTCCACCTGGCTGGCGTCCGCCACGAACTTGGCACTGCCCGTTGCGCTTGCCTCGGTCAGGGGCGAGGCGCAGGCGTCCTTGTTGGCGTCAGTACAGGCCGGCTCCTCCAGCTTCACCATGTCCTGGACGCCCAAGAGCCAGGTCGGCTCCCAATAGTAGCCAAGGATAGGCTCGCCCTTCTTGTAGGCGCCGGCGAAAGCAGAATCGAGCGCCGCACCCGTTCCAGGCTTGAAGTTCGTGAAGGCATCGGCCATGCCGTAAGCTGCCACTTTGGCGTTGTTACGTTGCTCGCAGCCCCAGCCGATCGGGCAATTGACGAAGCGGCCCTTTCCGGGCTCTTCCGGGTCCTCGAAGACCTTCGCATTGGCGGCGAGGTCGGCGACCGATTTCAGGCCCGGCGCCTTCGCCTCGATGTTGCGCGCCTTGTCGCCCTCGATGACGTAGCGCGGTACGTACCAGCCTTCCGTGGCGTCAGGATAGAGCACGCCGAGCACGACGGCTCCTTGCGCCGCTGTCTTGTCCCAGACCTCCTGATTGTTGGTGATCCAGACGTCGAGGAAGACGTCGATATCGTTCTTACCGAGCGCCGTGAACAGTGGAACCATCTCGCCGGCCACCATCTCGGTATCGCAGTCGTAACCTGATTTCAGTATCATGGCCGAGATCGAGTTCAGCACCTGGATGCCTTCCCAGTTGCCGTCCGCGAGCTTGACGGTGCGCCCGAGCTCGCAGGCTGCGAACGCGGATCCGGCACTTGCGGTCACTGCCGCCCCGAGGGCGAGAGCTGCGAGTGTACTCTTGAATTTCATGGCACTTTCTCCCTAGTTGCTCAGGCGATTGACATGCTCGAGGCCACAAGCGGCCTGCGGCTGCCCGGCGACATCGCCTCCACCGGCAGCCTGATCGTGAATCTCTTGCGGATGTCGGCATCGACGGCCGCATCGACGTATCGGGGATAGTTGCTGTCGAGGATCTCGATGACGCGCTTCCTTGCGCGGTCCTCGATCTTGGGCTTGCCGGCCATCTCCCAATCGCCGATGGCGGTACGATCGGCGAACTCGGGATAGTAGTACTCGGAGTGCATCAGCTTCATCGTCTCGGGATGACCGAGGAAGTGGCCTTCGCCGCGGATCACGTCGCCGATCGTCTCAAAGGAGAGCGACTCGTCGGAAACCTCGATGCCTTTGAGGATGCGCAGCACGCAACCGATCTGGTCGTTGTCGATGACGAGGCTCTCGGCGATCATGCCCATGTTCGACGCATAGCCGCCGGCATTGATGCCGATGTGATTGGAGCCCGCGAGCACTTGCGCCATCGCGCCGTAGGATCGCTCCCAGCCGGCCTGGATATCGATCTCCTTGGCGTCGGTGGAGCCTGCGAGCTGGGCGCCGGGAATTCCGAGGTACTGGCAGATCTGTGCGGAGGCGGCCTGCATGAGAGCCTCCTCTGCCATTCCCATGTTGCAGGATCCGAATCGAAGGTCTGCGGCCAGCGGCGAGAGCCCGAACAGCATAGGATGCCCGGGCTTCAGAAGATTGATCCAGACCAGGCCGGCATAGGTCTCGGCGAGCGACTGCGCGAGCATGCCGGCGAGTGCTGCGGGACTGGTGGCGCCCGACATGCCGGCCGAATACATGATCACTGGCGCGCCACGCTCGACCATGCGCTGGATGACGAAGCAGTTCTCGGTCGCAAATTTGAGTGGCGGCACGACATGCACGCAAATCGGCAGGCAGAATGGTCGCTTCGCATACTGGCCCGTACCGCCCGCGATCATGTCGAACATGTCGAAAACGGGATCGACATACTGCACGAAGCTGACGGTGAGGCAGAACGGCTTGCCCGTGCCCGAGGCGACCGCATAGGCGGAGTTGATGTCGAACTCGTCCGGCGCCACGTCCCGCGCAATGACGGGTATCCGCACATAGTGTAGATTGTCGAGCTTGTCCTCGAGGCGCGTGAGATCGTAAAGGTCCGTGACCGTCGGCTCGCGGAATTCTCGCGTTTCGAGATCGCGCACGTTCGGCGTATAGGAATTGCCGCCGAAATTCACGCGCGCGCCGCCGAGCACGATCTTGCGGACGCCATCGATGCCGACGACTTCAAACTCGCGGCAGGCCACATTGAGCGCGCGTTCGACCATTTTCCGCGAGATCAGAATGCGCCCGTCCTCGGTCATGCGGCCGCCGCCCTTCAGCAGCGTATCTTGTGCGTTCGGCGCGGCATCGCGCATGCCGTAGGTCTCGAGAATCCGGAGCGCCGTCTCATTGATGCGCTCGATGTCAGGGGTGGTAAGCGGCCTGTAGACGCCACCTGTCATGCCGGCCCGGACGATATCCTTGTCATGGGCGAGGCTCGTCGTGCGGACTTGGCGCCGCTCTGTGCGGCCACCGCGCCTGCCTTGTGGAAGAGCTGCAGCTGTCATGTTCCTGCTCCGCAGTCGCCAGGTGATGTGAGAACGACCGAAATCGATTGTGGTCCGAGCGCGCCGGCCGATGCCGGGCATCCTGTGGTGGGATCGAGGGCGACCGCCCCTCGGGGTGGCGCACCGAGCACCACCGAGAGCAGCTGGCCCTTCGAGTTGACGAGAGCCGGCGTCGGACCGTCGGCGGCTCTCCACGTCTCGCCTTCGAGGGCGTGCACGAGCGTCGACATGACTTGGCCGGCGAGGCGTGGGTTGAACCGGCGGTCGACGAGACCCGTGCGGGTGAAGTAGCCGCGGTCGACATCGTCGAAGGTGTCGATAATGACCGGGATACCGTGACCTGCCGCGGCCATGGCAGCATGCGCGAAGCGCAACGCGTTCTGCGTATCGTCCTCGAACATCTGGGCCGGGCTCGCCTCCGTCGATTTCACGTAAAGGTGCGGAGCCGATCCGCACTTCTGTGCAAAGGCGCTGAGTGTCGCTGCGGCCGTCCACGGCTCGACGCTGCGGGGAATCGAGAATTGCACACCTGCCAGCATGCCTGCGTGCTCAACCAGGAACTCTGCAACCTCAGCTGTCTCATCGAGCGTGAAACCGTGACTGATCAAATGATTGAACCGTCCGCCCGCATGCTTTGCCCGATCCTTGCGATTGACGCGCGACAGAACCAACGGCAGTCCGATCGCATCCCTGATGGCCTGCAGGTGTGACCGGAGCGTGCCGATTTGCTCCCAGTTCACCACGAGCTCCAGCTTGGCGACCAAGCTCTTGTGCTCGGCCAGACGCGCCTGCTCCCCGGCATTCGGCAGGCCACAACAGTAGACTTGGAAATGGTGCCCGACGTCCGCCATGATCTCCATGCGCCGGCGGGTGCGGGCATCCTCGAGATCCTGGAGCGGCACGCGCATGCCCCGCAGGCCCATCTCCCACAGAGCCATGACGGGATAGTCGTTGCGCGCGCGTTTGCGGCGAAATTCGTCGACGGCGCCGGAGGGGGCGACCACCATCTCCTCGGCCCAGGCATGCCGCATGTCGATCGAGAGGTTGACAAGGCTGCTCGTTTTTGTGTGCGGCCTTACCGCAACCGGTGGCGCCTCGCCGCTCGTGAGATTTGCGCCGTAGCTGCGGTGGTAGTGGGCGACATGTCCGCGCTCGTAGATCTCGAGCGTCAAGTGGCCCAGCTTGGCGCTGTCGTTGCGGCCCTTCTGATCGCCGCCGTCGATGCGATACATCTCCGAGTAGTCATGCCGCACGAAGCAGGTCGAGGGCACGACGTAGTATTCGGTCGGGCCGATCCGGTCGTACCAGAAATTGTGGACATGCGCGGCGAAGACGGCTTCGGGCCGGTACTTCGCGATGAGACCCAGAAGCCAGCTGCGGCCCGGCTCGTCGATGTTGTCGTAGCTCTCGGGCTCGGCCGAGTCCGACACGTACATGGGATAGTGCGTGAACATGAACGTGCGGGACGACGTATGCGCCGCCAGATCGGCTTGGAGCCATGTCCGCTGCTCGGCTTCCGCCGGATCGCCCGAGTTGATCAGTGGCGCATTGATGATGACGAAGTGGCAGCCAGCGTGATCGAAAGAGTGATAGTCGGCGCCAAAATGTGCCCTGTACTGCGCGATGCTGTGCTTTTCGACCATGCCGGCCGGCATCCAGCTTACCGGCTTGTCGCCGATGTCGTGATTGCCGGGCATGAGATGGAGTGGCGCGCGCAGCTCGGCTACGAGCGAATGGAAATTCGCAACCGCCGCCGGATAGCTTGGCAACTCCGGCACCGGGTTCACCATGTCGCCGAGATGAATGACAAGCGCTGGGTCGGACTGATTGATCTGCGAGAAGACGTATCGAGCGCGCGGGTTCGCCTCGGCATTGGCCGAATAAGGCGACGCCGAGGTGTCCTCGCTTTCGTTCACGTGCGTGTCGGAGACCAACGCGACCTTGAACAGCAGCTTGCCTTTTGGGCGCTTCGTCACCTTGGTGGCTCCCCGATGTCGAACTCGAGGGTCACATAGTCGCCGCGGTACTTGGTCTGGCCGACGTAGAGGATCCTGCCCTTGCTGTTCGTGATCACGCGCAGCACGTCACCGATCGCCGAATTGACAGGAATCTGCAGGAACTCCGCCGTTTCCGGATCGGCCGTCGTGAACGCCACGCGCTGTTGCAGACGGTTCACGCGCGCCTCGGGCATCTTCGCGAGCTGCGTGATCACCATGCCTTCGGTGAAGGCCTTACGATTACGATCGAAAATGTCTTGATCGAGATAGATGTTGATCAGCGCATAGGGTGTGCCGTCATGGCTGTGCACGCGGCGCATATAGCGATAGTTGGGCGCAAGCGTCCCGAATGAACGGTCGACGAGAGGTGTTGCCACCTTGTCGGCAACCTTGATGAGCTGAGGCTTCTTGTGCTCCAGGTGGCGCAGCAGAGTATCCCAATCGGATCTGAGGATGATCTTGGCGCCGATGCGCGGGCCATCCACAACGAAAGTCCCTCGACCCTGGAACCGCTGCAGCAGCCCCTCACGCTCGAGAAGCTCGATCGCCTGCCGGATCGTAATGATTGAGACGCCACGCAACTCGGCCATCTCGGCAATGGCTGGTAGCCGCTCGCCGGGTTTCAGATCGCCATTGGCGATCTCGCGCCGCAAGTGTGTGGCGATCTGGAGATAGAGCGGCCCGCTCTCGCGGCCGGCCGGGGTCCTCGATCGACGGAGCTGCATCACCATATCATCATAAGATTAGGATGACCGGAAATTAGACGATACTTGTCCTGTTGGTCAATGGTCTTGTGGGCTGGATATCAAACCGTCCAATGCTGGTGGTGGGCCCTGCGAGGGGTTGAGTTGCCCGTTGTCGTCCAAAGATCCCAACGCTTGCCGAGACGACCTGCTGCCGAGCGAAACCATCGCATGGGACCAGCTAGCGTGATGTCGGCTTCCAATCGATCTCCGGAAAGTCTCCCGTCTCGGGCGCTCGTCAACGCCTGGCCCGGCTCGCTGTTTCACTGAGGTGCGGGAGGACGACTGGTCTTAGTCCTATCGCGCCGCCCTTGTCCGGTCGTGGCGCCGAAAGTCGGTATTGGGTGTACTCCGGTAGTCATGTGAAGATAAATCAAGTCCGCCCAGCGGACTTGGCAACATCAGCCTCCGCCACGGCCGAGGTCCGCTTCCGAGGTCGGAACGTCTTACCCGGCGCTATCGCCAGTTCGTCGTCGACTCTTGACCTGTCGTTTCGGACCGCTCGCCTCAGTCTGGGCTTACCTCAGACACGCAACTCGTCGTGGAGCGCCGATAGGCCGGACCAGGTCGCGTGCGGCACTGAGCTCCCAGAACGAACCTCCTGGCTCCGCGCCGTTGTCAAGGCCCGCCGGAAGGTGGCTTCGGCTGCGGCCATGTCGTCGGGACGCAAGTGCCGCATGATGATACCTTCGCGGTGTTGGATCTCGGCGGAGCCGCCGTGAGTCCCGCTGCGCCCAACCAGCGACAGACACTCTGCGATTGCCTCGAACGCTTGGACGGTGCCGGTCGCCGCCTGCGCCTCGGCCCGGATGGATCGCATGACACCACGCGGCTTCTTGCTATCGCCTATCGCATGTAACTCGCACCGTTCACGTCGAGCGTAGCGCCGGTCAGGTGCCGGCAAGCGCCTGTCGCGAGAAAGGTGACGAGTGCGCCTATCTCGGAAGGCGGAACCCATTCGCCCATGGCAAGGCTTGCTGTCACCGCCTGCTCGCCACCCACCGCGTTCGCCGCGTCGACCGAAAGCTGCGTTCGGACGACCCCGGGAGCGATCGCATAGGACAACACGTTGTGCTTGGCATAGTGACGTGCGATCGTCTTCGCGGCGCTCAAAACGGCCGCCTTCGAGGCCGCATAGGTCAGCAGCGCCGGATTGCCGGGGCCCCGTTGCGCGGCCCAGCTCGACAAGGTGATGAGGATACCGCCACCTTGCGGCACAAAATGCTTGACGGCATGACGCATGAGTCGCGTTGGTGCCTTGACGTTGACCGCGAGTGATTCCTCCCAGACGGCGTCCCACGACTCGTCGGCGTCGTCGATGCTGCCAGAGAGGCGCATAACCGCGGCATTGTTGACCAGCACGTCGATGCGGTTACGCCAGGCGAGCGCCTCGCGCCAGAGCCGATCGACCTCCGACGATTGGGCAAGATCGGCGGCGAGCAGAAGTTTCCGGCCAGCCGAGATCGACCGGCATGCGGCATCGGCACCTGCTTGGTCGCGGCCATAATGTGCGACAATATTTGCACCTGCGGCACCGAGGGCCTCGACGATGGCTGCGCCAATGCCTTTGGAGGCGCCGGTCACAAGAATGGTCTTATCGCTGAGATCCAGCATACCGGCTCCTTCGCTGAGTATTGGCTGCAACCTTGACAGAATGTGGGGCCGGTTGTGAAGCTCGGCGGGCCATGATCCACCATGCCACCACTGAGCAGCCGAGAGAAGATGTCGCCGCGGTCATCGGTGCGGGCTCGATCGGCGCGGCGTGGGCGATCGTCTTTGCGGCTGCGGGAGTGAGCACACGCCTTGTGGACATCGATCCGTTACGGCTTGCGGCGGCCCGCGTGCTGATCAAAGAGCGCCTAACGGAACTCGCCCATCACGGATTGCTCGAGGATGAGCCCGTGGCGACTGCCGAACGCATTCAAACTTTTCCGGCACTCGAAGCGGCTCTCGACGGCGCGACCTATGTCCAGGAATGTGCGCCTGAGAAGCTGGAGCTCAAGCAAGCCATCTTTGCGGATCTCGACCGGCTGGCAGCGCCAAATGTCGTCCTCGCCAGTTCCTCGTCCTTCTTGCCGGCCTCCCAGTTCGCCGACCATCTCAGTTACCGGCAGCGTGTGCTCGTCGTGCACCCCGGTAATCCACCCTATTTGCTTCGCGTCGTCGAAGTGGTGCCCGCGCCGTTCACTTCGGAGGACACGATCCAGCGGGCCACCGCGCTCATGTCGCGTTGCGGCCTCGCGCCGGTGCGTCTCAAAAAGGAGGTCGAGGGGTTCGCCTTCAATCGACTGCAAGGCGCGGTGCTTCGCGAGGCTTATTGCCTGGTGCGCGACGGTGTCGTGTCGGCCAGTGACATTGACCGGCTGATGCGCGAGGGCCTCGGACACCGCTGGTCGGTCATCGGACCGTTCGAGACCTCCGACCTGAACACCCGGGGCGGCATTGCCGCCCATGCGGAGCGTATGGGGCCCGCCTATCGGCGCATGGGGCAGGAGCGCGGCCAGGACGATCCGTGGACGCCAGAGCTGGTGGCGCAAGTCACCGCCGAGCGCCGCGTCGAGCTGCCGATAGAGAAATGGGACGCGCGTGTCGCGTGGCGCGACCAGACCTTGATGGCACTCCTGGCCTGGAAGCGGAAGCAGGGTCTCGACAGACCAGATCCGTGTTGAGCTGGTAATGCGCGCGATCGGGACGGAGCATATCTCTGAAGGCGAGCGCGTTCTCATCACCTTCGAAGGCCGGACGATCGAGGCTAGGCGCGGTGAAACCGTCGCGGCGGCCCTGTCGGCAGCAGGGATCATTACGCTCCGCAAAACCAGGTCTGGTGCTGCGCGAGGCCTCTTCTGCGGCATGGGGGTGTGCCAGGAGTGCCGGGTTCAGGTAGACGGCGAGGATGGCATACGGGCCTGTATGCGGCGGATCGAGGGACCGCTGACCGTGCTCCGCCAGGAGGTACGATCTGTCGCAAGGGCGGCGAACCCCGCGCCAACGGCCGCTCCATCGCTCGAGCCGGACGTGCTGGTGATCGGCTCTGGTGCCGCCGGGCTCGCAGCGGCCGCGGCGGCCGCGAGGGCCGGTGCCGAGGTCTTGATCGTGGACGAGCGACCGGCACCGGGCGGCCAATATTATAAGCAGATCGCCGCAAGCGCCGATCTCGCGGCTGGCCTGTCCGCTGATCGCCAGATGCAGCGCGGGCGGGATCGGATTCTGCGCGCTCGTGAAACCGGCGCGATCGTTTGCTCCGAAGCCGAGGTCATTGCGGCTTTCCAGCCAATGCGCCTCTTGATTCGTACGTCGACGGGCATGCAGACAGCAATTCCAAGGCGGCTGATCGTGGCGACCGGCGCCTACGAACGGGGATATGCTGTGCCAGGTTGGACGCTTCCAGGTGTCATGACGACGGGCGCTTTGCAGACGCTTGTCCGGAGCTATCGGGTTCTGCCAGGCAATCGCCTTCTCATTGCCGGCAACGGGCCTCTCAATCTGCAGGTGGCTCTCGAAGCCCGGGCGGCCGGTGCGGACATTGTCGCGGTGGCCGAGGCTGCCCGCTCGAACATTGCAGATTCAGCGGCTGCTTTGTCGCAAATGCTCTTTGCAGCGCCGTCGCTTTCACTCAAGGGTGCCGCCATGCGAGCGGCGATCGCGCTGCTGCGCATTCCGCATCTGACCGGCGCAAGGCTCGGCAAGATTGCAAAGCATGGGGACGGCCTCGTTGCTACGCTGGTCGATGCCGATGGACGTGAGCGCGCATCCATCGATGCCGACATCGTCACCATGGGTTACGGCTTTCAACCTTCAAACGAGCTGTTGCGCTTGCTCGGTTGCCGGTTCGAGACGAGCAGCTCTGCGGACTGGCTCGCACCTGTTCGAGACCCTGACGGCATGACCAGCGTACCGGGACTGTATGCCGTCGGCGACTGTGCAACGCTCGGCGGTGCACATGTGGCGGAGATCGAGGGTCAGATTGCGGGTTTGGCAGCGGCACGCAGTCTCGGATTCACAGCACATGAACCTGCCAGACTTCGCCGCACGCTCACGCGGCACCGACGATTCCAGAGGGGGCTTTGGCGGTTATTTGCATCACCGCCGCACGCAATGGAGCAGCAACCTGCGGAGACGATCATCTGTCGCTGCGAGGACGTCACGCGTGCTGATCTTGATCAGTCGCGGGACGATGGAGCGACCGCCATCGGCAACGTGAAGCGGGCTACGCGCGCCGGCATGGGACCGTGCCAGGGGCGCTATTGCGGGAGTGCCGGACGGGCTCTGTTGGCCGATGATGCGCAAGGTGCAGGCGAGGACGCCTACTGGGCAGCGCGGCCGCCGGTGAAGCCTGTGGCCATCGCCGAGTTGATTGCCGGGCTCAAGCGTTCAGGATCGTGAGTCTCCTCACGCGTCGACCTCTGCCTCTGCTTCAATCTCGACATCGTAGTCACCGATGAGGCCAGAGCATTCGATCAGTGTGTTGGCCGGCCTGATACCGCCGAAGGCACGGCCGTGCGCACGGGCAACGTCCTCCCACATCTGCTTGTCGCGAACATAGATGCGGGTGCGTACCACATCTTCGAGCTTCCCGCCGAGCGCTTCGATGCTCGCCTCGATTTTGTCGAGGATGTAGGTGGTCTGCGCGGCAGGGTCGCCCTTTGCGACGATAGTCCCCGCGCCATGAGTTGCGGTTGTGCCGCTGACGAGAATGCGGTTGCCGTTTCGGACCGCTCGGCTATAGCCTGCAAGCGGTTCCCAGACGCTTGCGGTGTCGACAAGCAACCGACCTCTCCGTCCGGGAACCGGGACCGCCTGGTATATCTTCGGCATCTGCGAGAGATGATGGCTCAAATCACCGGATGCGGTGAGATAGGGCGGCTTGCGATACTCATCGCCACAATCGCCTGGCACCGGCGTCGAGATCGCAAGAGCTGCATCGATGACCGCTTTGTCGGCAGGATCGAGTGCAAACGAGAAAAGCCGTAGATTGTCTGCACGATGCTCGCTTTCCCCGAGTCGCGCGCCGATGATGACAGCGGCCACAGCTGGATGCTCCAGCACCCATCGGGTTGCGACATTGGCGATCGAGACATTGTGCTTGCGCGCAATTGTGTCGAGCGCGCGCAACACCTCCTGAAAGGCCGCCCAACCGCCGGTCGCATCGACGAAGCGCTTGTACTTCATCTTGCTCCAGTCGGTGATGTCGGCTGCGGCCGGCTCGGAACGATCAAGCCAGTGCCGGGAAAACAAGCCGCCGCCGAGCGTGCCGAAAGCCAGAATCCGGATGTCATTGGCGAGACAGAATGCGCTCATCTGGCCTGCTGCCCTGCGATCGAGCAGAGACATGCAGACCTGGTTGAACGCGATAGGAATGCCGCTCTTCACGATCACGCGCAGATGCGCCGTATCGAAGTTGGTGAGGCCCAGATGGCCGATGAGGCCGCTGCGCCGAAGTTTGTCCAATTCCGATATCGCATCGAGATAGGCCGGATGCGAATAGCACCACCAGTGCAGCTGCAACACATCGATGCGATCGACCCCAAGACGGGCGAGCCGCTCCTCGACGGCGGTGCGCACGATCTGAGGCGTCATAGGCCCCGGCTCTGGAACCCATTTGCTGAATACGACCGGTGGCGACTGACCCTCGGCCGCCAACTGCTTCAGACACCGATTCGTAATCAGCTCTGCGCTGCCATAGTGGTCGGCCATGTCGAAGGTCGAGAAGCCCGCGCGGGCGTAATCGGCGAGTGCGTCCGCTGCCCGGTCGAGATCGAGCGTGCGGTCATCCCGCTCCATATCCGCCACCTGCCACAGACCGACGAGAATGCGGCTGATCGTGAGGCCGGACGGTAGCGTGATGATGTCGGGCCGGGTGGCGGAAGAGAGCATGTTCGGGCATCCTGATAGGGCAAGGCCGTAGCGCCATTTCGCCCGAGGATGATGAAGAACGCAACATGCGGATCGGACTGATCGTCAATCCGAGCGCCGGCATGGGTGGCCGGGTCGCCCTCAAGGGCAGCGATGGCCCGGCAGCGGAGCGCGCGGTGGCGCTCGGGGCCGTGCCAATTGCTGGAGAGCGTGCGAGTCGGTTTCTGGGGCGGCTTGCGAAGGCCTGCGGTGCCTTCGACCTAATCACGATCGGCGGCGCCATGGGGGGCGATGCCGCTAAGGCAGCGGCGCATGCTGCGACTGTGTTGCCCGTGGTGGTTGGCCAGCCGACCGACGCCCGTGACACGATGCACGCCGCACGGGCGCTCGAAGCCGCCGGAGTCGATCTCATCGTCTTCGTGGGTGGGGATGGCACGGCGCGCGACGTGCTCGCCGCCATCGGCACGCGTGTTCTGACGCTCGGCATCCCGAGCGGAGTGAAGATGCAGTCAGCGGTGTTCGCGACGAGCCCGGAGGCCGGCGCGGTGCTGGTGGCGGCACTGGCATCGCGCACAGGCATGATTGCCTCTCATGACGCAGAGGTGATGGACATTGATGAGAGCGCACTCTCGGAGGGCACCATCGCAGCGCGGCTTCATGGCTATCTCCGCGTCCCCCAGGCGCCATTGCTTGTCCAACCGGGCAAGGCACGAGGGCCTTCGTCGAGCGCGAGAGTTGGTGGCGCGGCGCGTGAGATAGCGTCAGCAATGACGCCAGGCACTCTCTATCTGATCGGGCCCGGGACAAGCATGCGACTGGTGAAGGGCGCCCTCGGCTTCGACGGAACGCTCTTGGGTGTCGATGCGGTGCGGGATAGCCGGGTCGTGGGACTGGATGTCACCGAGCGGCAGATTCTCGCTCTTGCCGGCGATGCCAAGCTCCGCATCATCCTCGGCATCATCGGCGGGCAGGGCTTCCTGCTCGGACGCGGCAATCAGCAGCTTTCGCCCGAGATCATCCGCCGCGCGGGGGGGCTGGAGGGGCTTATTGTTCTCGCGAGCACCGAGAAGCTACTTGCGCTCGAGGGTCGGCCACTTCTGGTCGATACCGGTGATCCGGCATTGGATTCGGCGCTGGCCGGCTACGTCCGCATCACTACGGGTCCGGGCGAGGCCACCGTCGTACGCATTGCCGCGCCGCCGGCCCGCGACTGGGCTTGAGCCAGGCGCACTCTGGTGCGACACTGACCTGCATACGTTCTGCATACGCGAGTCATGGAGGCCCTGATGAGCGCCCGTACTCAACGCGCCAATGAGCCGGAAGCCCATCCCTGGATGGCGAACTCGGTGCCGGCCATCAAACAGGCAATGCTTGACGAGATCGGCGCCAAGTCGATCGAGGAGTTGTTCGAGCAGATCCCGGTGGCACATCGCCTGAAGCGACCGCTCGAGCTTCCGAAGCAGCTCGCGAGCGAGAACGAGCTTCGCCGCCACTTGACCTCGACGCTCAACAAGAACGCCACGTGCGAGCAGTATCTTTCCTTCCTCGGCGCCGGCTGTTGGCCGCATCACGTGCCGGCCGTTGTCGACGAGATCATCGGACGTGCGGAATTCCTGACACCAGTCTGGGGTTCGCCGCAATCCGACCATGGCCGCAATCAGGCTTGGTTCGAGTTCAATTCGCAGCTGGGTGAACTGCTCGACATGGAGGTTGTGCAGCTTCCAGTATACTCCTGGGGCTGTGCAGCGGGACACGCGATCCGTATGGCCTCACGCATTACAGGGCGGCGGGAGGTCGTCGTCGCCGAATTGTCCGACCCTGAGCGGCTCGCCGTAATCAAGACCTATTGCGAGCCGCGTGAGATGTTGCGCCATATCGACGTGGTGACGGTGAGCTCCGACCCGAAATCGGGTCGAATCGATCTCGCCGACCTGAAGAAAAAGGTCTCGGAGCGCACCGCCGCGGTTTACTTCGAGAACCCCTCCTACATTGGCCAGATCGAGAGTGAGGCGGCAGAGATCGCCGCCATCGCCAAGGCGGCGGGCGCCGAGGTGATCGTCGGCGTCGATCCCTTGTCGCTCGGCATCATGATTCCACCCGCCCAGTACGGTGCCGATATCGTCGTCGGCCCGACGCAGCCGCTCGGCGTGCACATGAACGCGGGTGGTGGGGTCGGCGGCTTCATGGCCTCCCGGGATGAGGAGAGATACGTCAGGCAGATGAACGGTTTCCTGGTTTCGATCGCGCCGACGAAGCGGGAAGGCCAGCACGGCTTCGCGCTTGCCTCCTCGCATCAAACTTCCTACGGCCTGCGCGAGGAGGGCAAGGATTGGACGGGCAACTCCGTCTACCTCTGGGCGATAGCGGCCGCTGTCTACATGTCGCTTCTCGGACCGAAGGGCTTCCGCGAGCTGGGCGAGCTGATCATCGCCCGCAGCCATTACGCCGCGAAGAAGCTCGGCGCCATCAAAGGTGTCAGCATTCCCTTCGGCGGAGGCCATTTCAAGGAGTTCATCGTCGATTTCAGTAGCAGCGGAAAGACAGTCGCAAAGATCAACGAAGCTCTCCGGATGGAGCACGGCATCTTCGGCGGCAAGGATGTAACCGGCGAGATTCCGGGCCGGAAGTCGGCGGCGCTCTACTGCGTGACCGAGGTGCACGCGAAGGACGACATCGATCGCCTGGCGAATGCGCTGAAGGAGGTGCTGTCATGAGCGGCCGTCTGCTCTCGAACTACCATGCTCCGGTCTGGGACGAGCCGGTCATCATGGAAATGTCGACAGCTGGTCGGCGTGGTCAGATCTATGCCGCGCCTGAGCCCGAGATCGCTGCCGCCGTCGGCGATGCGGCATCGCTCGTGCCCACGTCGTTGCGGAGGAAGACGCTCCCGGCATTGCCAGAGCTGTCGGAGCCCGAGGTCCAGCGCCACTATCTCAAGCTGAGCCAGGAAACGATGGGTATGATGAACATCTCACTCTTCGGCACCTGCACGATGAAGTACAACCCGCGTGTCTCGGAGGAGGCGGCGAGGAAGCTCAACGAGGTACACCCGCTCCAGCCCGAGGAGACGCTGCAGGGAATTCTCGAGATCATCCACGGCTTCGACCTGATCCTGCGCGAGCTGTCGGGAATGGACCAGTTCGTATTCCAGGCCGGCGGTGGTGCGGATGCGGCCTACACGCATTCTGTCGTGACGCGCGCCTATCACAAGTCGCGCGGTGAGCTCGAGCAACGGAACGAGATCGTCACCTCCATCCAAGCGCATCCATGCAACGCAGCAACCGCCGCGGCGGCTGGATACAAGGTCGTGACTCTGATGCTGGAGGAGAACGGCTATCCATCGACAGAGGCCTTGAGGGCGGCCGTCGGCCCACGAACCGCAGCGCTCCTCATCAACAATCCCGATGACATGGGCATCTACAATCCCAACATCGCAGAATGGGTCAGGATCGTGCACGAGGTTGGCGGCCTCGCCTTCTACGATCATGCGAACTTCAACTCCATGATGGGAAAGATCCGAGCGCGGGATCTGGGTTTCGATGCCTGCATGTACATGCTGCACAAAACGTTTGGCGCACCCAAGGGGGGTGGAGGCCCAGCGGTCGGCGCCTATGGCTGCTCGGCTGCGCTCGCGCCGTTCCTACCGGCTCCCGTTGTCCTGCAGGACAAGGACCGTTACCGCCTCGATTATGACAGGCCGCAGAGCGCCGGCCGCGTGCGCGAATTCTGGGGGAACGTACCGCAGGTGATGAAAGCCTATGCGTGGGTGCGCGCCATGGGGGCCGAAGGAATTGCCATGGCCTCCGACATCTCCGTGCTGGCCAACAATTACATGGACAAAAAGCTCGGCCGCATCCGGGGCCTCACGCGTTCCAACCCGCAGAATTCCCAGTGGCGCATGGAGATGACGCGCTGGGGCCTGGGCAAGCTTAAGGAGGAGACTGGTGTCGGCACGGTCGATGTGGCCAATCGCATGGCAGACTACGGCATCGATCCCTATTGGATGAGCCACGAGCCCTGGATTGTTCCGGAACCGTTCACGCCGGAAGCCGGGGAGATGTATTCCAAGGAGGATATCGACAGCTGGATCGCGGCCATCGCCGAGATTTCGAGGGAGGCTTACGAAAACCCAGAGCTCGTCCGCTCCGCGCCCCACAAGCAGGCGATTTCCCAAGTCGATGGTAGCGTTCTTGACGATCCGAAGCTCTGGGCGATGACCTGGCGGGCCTACCAACGCAAGCGCGGAGCTGCGGGCAAGACGAAATCGCAGGTCAGATCAGGAGCGAAGGCGGCCGGATAGGGGAGGACCTGCGCCTGACGGGCAGCACCGTCATCCGAGCCGGACCCCGGTGAGCGCATTGGCATTGACGTTGACGCGGAGGGCAATGAGCCGCGTCGTCGCCGACGGCGTGACGATGATGAGGGCCGCTTTGTAGACCACAGGGGCTATCGTCACCTGGCCGCCGCACTGGCCGGAGATGTCGATGAGATTGATGATCTTACCGCCCGCGGCCCTCAGCGTATTGATGGACTGACGCTGGCTGAAATCGAAAGTGGAGGCAAAGGCCCGAGGGCCGATCGAGCCTGCGGATGTCGCGACGGCCACACCGTACCTATGGCAATGATGACGAACGCGTCCTCTCGGATATTTCACGGTGCGATCGCACGGCCGTTGCCGCCAGCTCCGCCCGTCTCGATCGCTCCCATACCGTCGAGTCTCAGGCCGCGGCTCCTGCGAGGGTGCGTCCCGCGACATAGCCGAAGGTCATCGCCGCACCGATGGTGATGCCGGCCGCACAATAGTCGCCGCCGAAGGGCGACGTCATGTCATTGCCGGCTGCATAGAGACCCGGGATTGGTCGGCGGCGTGCGTCGAGCACGCGCGCGGCCGCATCGGTGGCGAGGCCGACAAAAGTCGCGATATCTCCTGGCATGACACGAACGGCGTAGAAGGGGGGCGTGGTGAGCGGTCCAACGCAAGGATTGGGCGTCCATGCCGGATCTCCATAGGCACGATCGAAGGCGCTGCTGCCTTTGCCGAATTGGGGGTCCTTGCCACGCATGGCGGATGCATTGAAGTTCTCGATCGTTTGCGCGAGCGCCATGCCGTCGATGCCTAGCTGTTGACCGAGCGCCGCCGGGTTGGCGGCCTCGATCAGGTAGCCAGAGCGCCGGAACGGCGCGATTCGCGCTGGGGCTGGCGGAACGGCGCCAAGACCATAGGCGCGGAGTGCGCGCCGGTCCGCAATGAGGAAGATCACGACCTCCGGGTCGGCCGCACAGGCCTCGATCATCGCGGGCACGAAACGATGGTAAGGCTGGCCCTCGTTGGTGAACCTGCGACCTCGAGTATCGACGGCGATCACGCCAGGCTTGCCGCGATCGATGTAATGCGGGAAGGGAACATGCGTACCGTCGCGCATCGGCACCAACGAGACCGGCGTCCAGGCGGCAGGCTGCGAGACGTCTTCGTCGAGCACGGCGCCGTGCTCGATCGCGAGCCGTAGGCCATCGCCGGTGTTGGTCCGAGGCGCGAGGCTGTAGTGCGGCTTGCTTTCAGCGACATGCCGGTAGCGCTGGCGTTGCAGCTCGGGATCGCCGGGGAACCCGCCGGCGGCCAGGACGACGCCTTTGGTCGCCGCGATCGTCCTCAAAGCGCCTCCGAACGCCACATGCGCACCGGTCACACGCCCGTCCTCGGCCGATAGCTTGACGGCCCGTGCTTGTGTCAGGATCGGCACTCCGCATTTCACCAAGGCCAGCATCAGCGCCCCGATGAGCCCATTGCCGTTGGCGAGACGGGTGCCGCGGCAGTATCCGGTCAATCGATCGAGGGCATAGCGGCCGGTGACGCGGGCGGCATGCCATGCGGCGCGGGGCGATCGTCGGAGATTCATGAAGTGCGGTAGATCAGCGCTCGCAACAGTCATGCCGCCGAGAATCATCGTGGTGGCAAGCGGCGGTCTCAATCGGGCGAAATCCGCGCCAAGGCGCCGGCCATCAAATAGTCCGGGATTGAAGGCGCGCATACCCACGGTCGCTCCGACCAACTCCTGATGATAGTCGGGAGAGTAGCGCGCAAGTGTGAAACAGGCCGATGTCCGTGTTTCGATGAAATCGAGCATGGGAGCGGCATTGCGCACATAGGCCTCGGCCTTGCCGCGATTGAAGTGCCGGCCGGCAGCCGCCTCGATGTAGGAGGTCGCCGCCTCGGCAGTATCCGCGAGCCCGGCCTTGCGCGCCTGGCGGCTCAGCGGCACCCAGATCA
This sequence comes from Hyphomicrobiaceae bacterium, assembly GCA_041397825.1. GTDB lineage: Bacteria > Pseudomonadota > Alphaproteobacteria > Rhizobiales > Hyphomicrobiaceae > JANNSX01. The sequence goes on along the minus strand of JAWKVX010000004.1, from coordinate 685,450 downwards.
TACCTTCCGAGAGTGCCGTTGTGCCGCCAATCACCGGCTCCTTCTCCAACACGATGACCTTTGCACCACCTTGGGCGGCGGTGAGTGCGGCTGTCAGCCCTGCCGCACCGGAGCCGACGACCAGGACATCGCATTGCGGCGGAAGCGCCGTACCCATCATCACCGATCCCTTGGATGTCTTGACCCGTCTCAGGTCTTGTACACTATGTGTCGGCAAGAGTTGAGTGCAGGTCCGGAGGCAATGCCGATGATCAAGGTGATGTGGTTTCTGAAAAAGGCGGATCACTTGAGCCTGGAGGAGTTTCGCCGCTGGTGGCTCGACGTGCATGCGCCGCAGATCCGCGACACGCAGAGGCCGCATCTTGCGCGCTATGTCGTCAATGCGCGGATCGAGGTCGACGATCTACCCGGCAAGCCAAAAACCGAGTCGGAATGGGACGGCATCGCCGAGCAATGGTTCGAGACCGAAGCCGATTTCCGTGCCGTCTATGGCCGGGCTGTCAGCCCGACCCGGGGCGATACCCTCGCGCATACGAGCAAGCTCGAGCGTATCATCGTGAGCGAGCACGGCATCGAGGTGCTGCACTGAAGGAACGGGGCCATGCCCAGGAAAATCGTCATCACTGGCGGCTCGGGCGGAATCGGCTCGGCGATCTGCCGTCGGTTCTTGGCCTCGGGCGACTACGTCGTCAATCTTGATCGCGAGCCGTTCTCGACCGCCGATCCGGAACACCTTGTCACCGTGGCTTGCAACTTGGCCGATGCCGCTTCGATCGGTGCGGCCTTCCGTCAGGCCGATACACACTTCGACAAAGTGCCGGTGGACGTCCTCGTCTGCTGCGCCGCCGTCAGTCGCGCCGCCCATTTCCTCGACGTGCCCATGGCCGATCTGGAGACGATGCTCGATGTCAATGTCCGCGGCACCTTCCTGTGCGGCCAGGAGGCCGGGCGACGGATGAGGGCCCGCGGGCAGGGGCACATCGTCGTGGTTACTTCGATTGCCGGTCAGCAGGCGTGGGCGCGCGAGAGTGTCTACTGCCTGACCAAGGCGGCACAGTCTTCGCTGGTTCAAGGCATGGCCATCGAGCTCGCGCCCTTCGGCATCATGGTCAATGCGGTGGCTCCGGGTATCATTGACGTCGAGAGCAAAGGGATGGCGGGGACACGGGATGGTGAGGTCTATCGGCACGAGATGGAACGTTTCCCTCTGGGCCGGTTCGGCCGGCCGGAGGAGATAGCGGAGGCCGTGCACCATCTCTCGGGCGTTACCTGGATGGCAGGGCAAACCATTTATGCAGACGGCGGGTTCCTCGCAACCGGCCTAGCCTACTTCGGTGAGGCGAAGGATCGACTGCTCAAGTCATACAGCCCGGGTTCCTGAGACGTGTCTCGCCGGGGCCATGGCGCAAATGTGGTCCCGCCGTGAGGTGAAGGGCCAAGCGCCAGAGACCGCAGGAAGGAGGCAAGAAGGTCATCTCTCTTGGGAATCTGCCACATTCCCCACCCCGGGGGCCTCCGTTCAAGCCGGACCTAGGCCACCACGCCAAATGAGTAGCGACATGAAACGGCAATCCAAACGCACGAAGCGCCCGAGCAGCGGTCCGGTCCGACAGCGGCCGCGTGGGACCGGGGCGAGTTACGTCTACGACAGCCTGAAGTCGCAGATTCTCGATCTCGAGCTGCAGCCGGGCACGTTTCTCGACGAGACAGAGCTCAGCCGCCAATTCGGCGTCTCGCGCTCGCCCGTCCGTGAAGCCTTGATCCGACTGTCGGCCGAGCGCTTGGTCAAGAATCTCCGCAATCGAACCTCGATCGTCGCCCCCTTCGATGTGGGAGAGCTGCCTGCTTTCTTCGACGCTATGATGCTGCTCTACCGGTTGAGTGCACGGCTGGCCGCCGGTCGGCCCGACTCACAGCGTGTCGAGCGCCTACAGGCCGTTCACAAGGAGCACGAGGCAGCGCTCAAGCGTGGTGATATGAAGTCGATGGTGCGCCTCAACCGGGCTTTCCACACCGGCATTGCCGAGATGACCGGCAACGGCTTCATCGTGGACTGGATGGAGGGGCTGCTCGATCAAGGACAGCGTGTCTTGAGACTCTATGCCCACCACCTGGGCGATGTCCTCTCAAGCGAGGTCCTGCAGCCGCATCGGGATATGCTGGCAGCGATAGCGGCAGGAGATGCCAAGCGTGCCGAGGAGGCCGGCCGGCAGGACGCGAATACGCTGATCGAGGAGTTTCAGCGCAACCTCGCCAATCTACCGACGGCACAGCTGTCCCTAAAGGTCAGCAGCAACGGCCGGTAGAGCACGGGTGCGAGACATCGGAATCTTGCATGCAGATTGTCTACTATTGACGGCCAACGCCTGCTGCTCCAACATCGTGGCTGGCACTGCCGGATTTGCGCAAGCGCCATCCAGCTCTTGCGTTCCGTCCCTCAACCGCCCGACCGGCAGGCATTCAGGGAGGAGCCCCATGACGTTCAAACTTTCGCGCCGCAATCTCGGTCTTGGCGCCGTATCGACCGGTGTCGCCGCTGCAGGCCTGATAACGTCCGCCAGCGCCAAGAGCATGGACGACGTCATCAAGGACGGGGTGCTGCGCGTCGGCATCCATCCCAATTCGCCGCCCTTTTCCGCGCGCGATGCGGCGGGCGCCTGGACGGGCTTCGACGTGTCCGTTGCCAACAAGCTCTCCGAGGAGCTGAAGATCGCCAAGGTCGAGTTCGTGCCGACCGAGACGGCTCAGCGCGTGCCATTCCTCGTCGCCGACACGATCGACATATCGCTCGGCGGCCTCACCCGTAACTCCGAGCGTGCCAAGCAGATCGAGTACACATTCCCGCTGCATACCGAAGTGATGGGCGTTCTCACAACGGACAAGCACGCGATCACGTCCTACAAGGAGCTCAACGACGCCAAGTACACGCTCGTCGACGTTCGCAGCGCCTGGACCATCGACTGGGCGAAGGAGAATCTGCCGAACGCCAAGATGGAGATCGTCGACAGTAGCGCTGACGCCATCCGCGCCATCGCCCAGGGGCGCGCGGACGCGCTGGTTGAAATGCTCGACTTCTTCACGGCTTTCACGAAGAACCATGCCGACGTGACCTGGAAGATCCTCGAGGAAAAGATCGACGTCGGCTGGGATGCGATCGGTGTGCAGAAGGGCAACTATGCCCTGCGCGACGTGCTCAATATCATCCTCTACAAGCTCCATTCGGGCGGGTTCGTCGATCAGGCCTGGAACGAGGCCTTTGGTTCGGACATGCTGCTCAAGGTTCCGGCTCAGCCGTATTTCTGAGGCCCGGCCGGGGCCCTCACCGCCCGTCCACCTCCCCCGCCGTCGGGGGGGAGGTGGATCCGGACTTGGCTGCAGTACAACCAGGTCCGCAAGTCATTGCCTCGGTGGGGTGCCGTTTGGCAGAGGAGTTGACATTTGGGCCGATCACGACCGGCGTCCGCCCCGCCTTGATTCGCCTGAAGGTTTTGCTCGCGCACCTTCGGCGAGCCATCCTCCCCAATCGACAGGACGACGAAGAACCGCAGGCGCCTCATGAACTACACCTTTCAGTTCGGCGTTGCCATGGATCGGCTGCCAGATCTTGCTCAGGGCGCCATCCTGACGCTCGAGCTCGGTTTGCTCGGCTTTTGGGGAGGTGCGCTGCTCGGCCTCTTGCTCGCCTCGCTCAAAACCTATGGCGGCACGCTGCTCAGACCTCTCGCCAATGCTTATGTGACCTTTTTCACCAATACCCCGCTGCTCATCCAAATCTACTTCCTCTACTGGGGGCTTGGAGATGTCGGCATCCGCTTGGATGCCTTCACGGCCGTCCTCATCGGTCTCACAATCAACACCGGCGCCTATCTTTGCGAGATCATGCGCGCGGGGTTCCTCTCGGTCCGCCGCAGTGAGCTGGAAGCTGCCGAGACGCTCGGTTTCTCGCGCCTCCAGCAGATCTGGCATGTGATCGTGCCGCACATCGCCAAGACCATCTATCCGGCGCTGGCAAACTATGCCGTGATCCTGATGCTCGGTACGTCTCTCGCCATGATCTTCGGCGTCGAGGAACTTTCGGGACGCGCCTACAATATCGCGTCAGAGAACTATCGGCATCTTGAGATGTTCACCGTCGTCGCGGGTTTCTACGTTGTCATGACGCTGATCGCGAGCCTGGCGCTGGCGCTCGTCGGGCGCTGGGCGTTTCGAGTGAAAGCCAAGGTGTTCTGAGGCGATGCAGTGGTGGCTCGACCAGCTTGCGAGGTTCTTTGCACCGGAGAACATGGGCCTGTTCTGGCAGTCCGTGGGCATGACGATTTTTCTGACGGCATTCGGTTTTGGCGTCGGTTTTCTTCTGGCCTTTGTCGTGGCCGCAATTCGCCAGTCGACCAGCCTTGCGTCGCTTCCCTTGCGCATCCTCGTGATCGGGTTCGTCGAGCTCTTCCGACGTATCCCCTTTCTCGTCGTCATTTATCTCGTGCTCTTCTTCAGCGCCGCCTTCATCAAGGGGGCATCGCTCACCTTCATCGGCTTGACGGCTCTCTGCATCTACTCGACGGTCTATCTATCCGAGATCGTCCGGGGTGGCTTCGAAGCGGTGCCGCGCCAGCAGACGGAGGCCGCCGCCGCGATGAATTTCTCGCGATGGCAGGCATTGCGCGCAATCATCATCCCGCAGTCGATGCCGGTGATCCTGCCACCCGCCGTCGCCTTCGCGGTCGCCTTCGTCAAGGACACCTCGCTCGTCAGCCAGATCGGCATTTTTGAACTTGCCTTTCGCGCCAAGGAGCTGGTCAATCAGGGGCATTCCGCCTTCTTCACCTATGGCATCATCGCGCTTATCTATTTCGCCCTCTCTTATCCCCTGACCCGGCTCGGCCGGTGGCTGGAGACACGCCTTGCATCACCTCGAGGTCAAAGACCTGCACGCGAGCTACGGCCGGCATAAGGTGCTCAACGGCGTCAGCTTCATGCTCGCCAAGGGCGAGGTGGCGGCGCTGATCGGGCCATCCGGTTCCGGCAAGTCGACCGTCCTGCGTGCGCTTGTCGGTCTCACGCAACCATCGTCGGGCGACGTCAGTATCGACGGACAGCGCATCGACTATCGAAGCTCGTCGAGCGTGCGATCCGCGCGCGAGCGTATGGCGATCGTCTTCCAGCAATACAATCTGTTCCAGAACATGGATGTGATGCGGAACGTCACGATTGCGCCGGTGAACATCCGCGGACGACCGAAGGCGGAGGTCGAGGCTGACGCGACGCGGCTCCTCGCCAAGGTCGGGCTCGCCGACAAGCACCACGCCTATCCGGATGAACTCTCCGGCGGCCAGCAGCAGCGTGTTGCCATCGCCCGTGCGCTATGCCTGAAGCCCGAGATCCTTCTGCTCGACGAGGTTACGTCGGCACTCGACCCGGAACTTGTCACCGAGGTGCTCGACACGATCCGTGGTCTCGCCCGGGACGGCATGACGATGCTCATTGTCAGCCACGAGATGGCATTCGTGCGGGAGGTCGCCAATCGCGTCGTGCTGATGGACAAGGGGCAGGTCGTCGAGGCGGGGCCGCCCTTCGAGATTTTCGATCGACCCAAGACGGATCGCGCGAAAGAGTTCGTCGGCAAGATATTGCGGCACTGATCAGTACCGCGCCGCTGAAAAAGCCGTGAGATCGACTTCCGGCGTGCGGCCAAGGATGAGATCGGTGACGATGCGTGCCGCAAGCGGCCCGGCCGAGAACCCTAACCATGGAAACATGCTGATGAAAAAGCCCGGATGACCCGGAACTTCACCAAGGATGGGTTTCCAGTCTGCCGTACCGTTAACCATTGCGGGCCACACGCGCACGATCCTGAGCGAAGCGAGCCTTGGGACGACGTGGACGGCGATCTCGAGATTGCGTCCGAGAGCGTCCGCATCGACGATGAGCCTGCCGGTCCGCTCCGAGACGCGCGACGGCCAGCCGCCGCCGACGAGGCAAGTGCCGTTAGCAAGCTGCTTGAGGGTCAGCCGGTCGCCGGCAAAATAGACGAGATGACGGACGAGCGGCTCCGCCGGCTCGGTCACCGCAACTTGGATCGGATGACCCTGGATCGGCAGGTCGATGCCAAGCAAGGCGGCAACGCGCCCGGCGTCCGCTCCGGCGCAATCGAGGACACGCCGGGCCCTGATCACTCCGCGATTGGTCTGCGCAACATAGCCACCGGCTTCTGCCTTCAGTCCCAGCAGCTCGGTGAGCGTCTCGATGTGCGCGCCAAGCCGCCGCGCCGCCCGTGCGAATGCCGGCGCAGCAACGAGCGGATTGGCCTTTCCCTCTCCAGGCGAGTAGCTGCCGCCGATCATGCGCTCGCTCACGTAAGGTGCAAGCTGCCGCAATGTCGCCCGGTCGATGACCTCGACGTCGAGGCCGAACGCCTTCTCGATCGCCGTCTTACGTGCGATTTCGCGCATCTGAGGCTCGGTTTCGGCAACCAGAAGCCCTCCTGGCGTCTCGACTCCCAATGGCTCGCCGAGCTCATCGCTGAGCCCTTTCCACAACTCGACCGACTGCACCAGCAGCCCGATCGTCGGGCCGAACGTGCGCGCCCAGTCCTCCCCCTCCTCAACGAAGGGCAGATGCGGGATTTGCGCATGGATAGAGCCGGCATTGCTGCCCGAGGCCTTGGTATTGAGATCGCCCCGCTCGATGAGTCTCACTCCGACGCCGGCCTTGGCGAGATAGTAGGCCGCCGCGCTGCCGGCGAGGCCGCCACCGACGACCAAGACATCGCAATTGCCGGCCATGATCACACCCCGCGGTCCTCACTCCGTTGCAGCGTGGCCCCTGTCGAAGAACGCTTGTATGTGGTATAGCGTGGACACGTTGTCGACAAGATTCCCTCCGCAGGCCGGCCCGGCGGCGTGAGGCACAGCAAGGGGTTTCAAACATGGCCAAGCACAACTTCCGTGGCTCCTTTGCCGTCACCATCACGCCCTTCAGCGATGACGGCAGGAAGCTCGATCTCACGGCCTGGAAGAAGTTCCTCGACTGGCAGCTTAAGGAAGGCGTGCCGGGCATCATCATTCTCGGCACCACGGGCGAATTCCTCACCATCAGCGACGAGGAGCGCAGCCGCTTCGTCGAGGCCACGGTTAGGCATGTCAGGAAGCGTATCCCCGTACTCGTAGGCTCCATGAACGCCTACACGCCCAACGCGGTCCGCTACAGCCGGGAGGCCGAAGAGCTCGGCGCCGACGGCCTGATGATCATTCCACCCTACTACTACACACCAACAGACGACGAGATCTTTGCCTACTACAAGGCGATCTGCGAGAAGGTCTCGATTCCGATCATGCTCTACAACAATCCTTTCACCTCCAATGTCGACATGTCGGCGAAGCTGGTCGGCCGCCTGACGGCCGCTTTCGAGCAGATCCGTTACATCAAGGAAGCCTCGCAGGATATGGCTCGCGTCTACGATATCGTGGAGGAGACAAAGGGTGTGATGAATGTGTTCGCGGGTCAGCGGATCGTCGAATCCTATATGTATGGCGCCGTGGGCTATGTGAACCCCTACGGCAACTACATGCCGCGTGCCTCGACCCTCATCTGCGACTATTGCGCGGAAGGGCGCTGGGAGGATGCTAAGAAGATCGAGCGACAGATCAATCGCATCAACACCATCATCCAGGAAGGACATCCGACCTACGGCCATCAGTGCTACTCGAAGGCGCTCTCGGCCGCCTGCGGCTATCCTGTCGGCGACGTGCGTCCGCCGCTCACCACTTTCAAGGAGCTCGGCCGGGAAGGTCAGGAGCGAGTCCGAAAAGTTCGGTCGATCCTGAAGGAGATTGACGACGTCGTTGCGAGGATCGAGAAGGGCCGTGCGCTACAGGCGGCGGAATAGAAAGGTCGCGACCGTGCCGCGCTGCCGGCGGTTTTCCAAGTCCGTCAAAGCAAGGCTGCGTCGCGGACACTGTGTTCTGTACTGCTGAGCCGGACCTCGTGGCCCATTTGGGGTGATCGCCCAATTGCACCCCAGATCGCTTCCAGCCAGGAGACTCGCGTCGTCAAGGCGAGAGATGATGCTGGCGCCAGTGTCGGGCGATGTCGACGCGGCGGGCGATCCACACCCGGTCGTGGCGGGTGATGTGCTCGATGAACCGTTTCAGGGCCAGGAACCGTCCCGGCCGGCCTAGAAGTCGCGCGTGCATGCCGACGGACATCATTTTCGGGCGCTCGGCACCTTCCTCATAAAGTGCGTCGAACGAATCGCGGAGATAGGCGAAGAACTGCTCGCCGGTATTGAACCCTTGCGGGGTCGCAAAGCGCATGTCGTTGGCATCGAGCGTATAGGGGATGATGAGCTGGCCGGGCTCGACTCGGCTCCAGAAGGGCAGATCGTCGGAATAGTCGTCTGCGTCGTAGAGGAAGCCGCCATATTCCGCGACCAGCCGGCGCGTATTCTCGGAGGTGCGGCCCGTGTACCAGCCGAGCGGGCGGCTGCCGCACAGTCTGGTCAGGATCTCCATGGCCTCCGCCATGTGCTGGCGCTCGACCGCCTCGGGAACGCCGTGATAGTTGATCCACCTGAGTCCGTGGCTCGCAATCTCGTGGCCGTCGGCGAGCGCGCGCTCGATGATCTGAGGTGTGCGCTCGGCGGCCATCGCCACAGCGAATGCGGTGAGAGGCAGGCCGTGGGCGCGGAACAGGTCGAGGATGCGCCAGACGCCGGCCCGGCTGCCGTACTCGTAGATCGATTCCATGGACATATGCCGGGCGCCCTCGAACGGCAGCGCGCCGATGATCTCCGACAGGAAAACCTCTGACGCCGGGTCGCCATGCAGCACCGAGCGCTCGCCCCCTTCCTCGATGTTGAGGACGAATTGCACGGCGACGCGCGCCTGTCCGGGCCAAGTCACCTTGGGCGGCAGGCCGGCATAGCCCGAGAGATCGCGAGGGTAGGTGGCGGACATGATCGTGAGTCTAGAGTTTTTCTCGCGCAGGCGAAAGCGACGCCCGCACAGCTGCGGTCGGACGCGCACGCGGCAGGAGAGTTGGCGGGAATGGAGTGTGATCGAACCGGCTGGCGGATGCCACTCAGGGTTTCGCGGCGCTCTTTTCCGGCCGTGCCCGAAGCCGGCGCTTGGCGAGTGCCAGCCATTTGCGGCAGCTGGGCCGCCGCAGATTGCAGCGGACCTTGATGCCGAGGGTATCCTTGCCGCTGCGCCTCGAAACCGAGACGCGAGCGAAGCGGCCACCCCTCAGATCGTGCTCGGCGCGGGCCAGGAGATCGGCAACCGTCAGCCCGCCGAGGAAAGGATTGGCCCTGAGGGCCGCAGGCTCGAGGAGGGTTGCGATGGGCTCGCCTCGGTCTGCGCTCAGGATCTTCACCGCCGCGCTGCCACCGACCAGGAAGGCGAGCCTGAGATGCGCGAAGCTCGGCTTGATGCCGGCGGCGGCAAGCAGCTCGGCGTTTTCGCGGCTGTAGACCTCGGCGGCCTTGCGGGCGATGCGCCGGTCGGTGCGGAGCGCCAAGACCTCCGCCCGCGTCAGGTCGCCGATCTCGTCTGCAAAGTGCCGGTCGAGAAGATCGAGCCAGGTGGCATTGATGAACTGGTAGGGGCCGAGCGCACTCGAGAGCGGGTTCTTGGCGTGGTCGTTGCCGCCCGACTCCGCCAACATCAGCCGATCCAAGTAGTGGCCCATGGTCATCGGCGGCGCGATGCGGGCCTTGCTGACGAGCTTCAAGGCGACGCTGGCGCGCCGGGCGGGATCGCTCGCAGCGCCGCCACGGACGGCGACGGCCGACGTGACGACCAGAAGCAGGGCGAGAATAAGTTGTCTCATGGAATTGAGCGCGGGCGTCGTCGCGGTCCTTTGGTGGCGGCCGATCATAGAGCGCAACCGTCTCGCGACCAAATCGACGCGCCGTCGTGGTAAAGAGGCGCGATTGCCTCGTTGCGATCCTTCGCACATTATAGCCGAGCGACCCGTCTTTCCCCAGACCCCACCGACCATGGAGCCGAGCACGTGACGAGCGTCGAGCCGAGCTGGCCAGGCGAGGTGTTTCTGCTCTTCAAGGAGCATCGGATCCGTCAGGTCGCTTTGGTTCCCGACGCCGGACACACCGCCCTTATCCGGCGGGTTATGGCCGAGCCGGAGATGCGGCCGGTGGCGCTGACGACCGAGGAGGAGGGGGTCGCGCTCGCGGCCGGTGCGTGGCTCGGTGGCGATCGGTCCGTGCTGTTGATGCAATCGAGCGGCGTCGGCAATTGCGTCAATATGCTCTCGTTGATCGCCAATGGGCGTTTTCCGTTCCTTGCGCTCGTCACCATGCGGGGCGAATGGGGCGAGGAGAACGGCTGGCAGAATCCGATGGGACAGGCGACACCGGCAGCCTTGGCGCTGATGGGAGTGCACGTGCTCAGGGCCGATCGGGCCGAGGACGTCGCTCCGGTCGTCGAGGCCGGCCTCCGCATGGCGTTTGCCGGCGGTGCGGCGGTGGCCGTGCTGCTGTCGCAACGCCTGATCGGCGCCAAGAGCTTCGTGAAATGAGCGAGGATGGCATGACGAAGCGTCTCGATCGCCGCGCCGCCGTCCGCCGTCTTGTCGAGCCGCGGCAGGACACGCTGCTGATCTCGGGTCTCGGCTCGCCCACCTACGATGTCGCCGCCGTCGGCGATCATCCGCGGAACTTCTATCTTTGGGGGGCCATGGGGGGTGCGGCGATGATGGGGCTCGGCGTGGCGCTTGCCCAGCCATCGACGCCCGTCCTCGTGCTGACCGGCGATGGCGACATGCTGATGGGCATCGGGTCATTCGCGACGATCGCCCTCAAGGCCCCCAGGAACCTCGCCATCGTGGTGCTCGACAATGGCATCTATGGCGAGACCGGAGGCCAGCCGACGGCAACATCCGGCGGCGCTGACCTCGCAGCCATTGCGCGCGCCTCGGGCATTCCCGAGACTTCGACGGTCGACAGTCTCGAGGCACTTGATCCGCTGGCGCGGCGCCTGCACCGTCTCGGCGACGGCCCATGCGTGGCCGTCGTCAAGATCAAGCCCGATCCCGTGCCGCGCGTCATGACCCTGAAGGATGCCCACCACAATCAGGTTCGCTTCCGCGCCGCACTCGGCTTTGTGCCGGGCTAGGGCGGGTCCGGGGCCAGCCGCGCTGTTCTAGACCGTTCGGGTCTGGACCTCGGCGAGGCTTCGACGCCAATATCGGTCGAGACCGCACAGAGAGGAGACAGCCCATGACGAAGGTCGCAGTGGTGACGGCAGCCGGGCGGGGCCTCGGGGCCGCGATTGCCCGGGAGCTCGGCGGAGAGGGCTACAAACTGGCGCTCCTCTCGCCGGGCGACACGGTGGAAGGTCTAGCGAAGGAGCTCGGCGGCGTCGCCATCCGCGGCAGTGTCGCCGAGGCCGCCGACATCGAGAGGCTCGTCAAGCTGGCGCTCGACAGCTACGGGCGGATCGATGCGGTGGTCAACAACACGGGGCATCCGCCGAAAGGCGCGCTGCTCGAGCTATCGGATGCCGACTGGCACAAAGGCCTCGACATGGTGATGCTCAATGTCATCCGCATGATGCGGTTGGTGACGCCAGTCATGCAGCGCCAGGGCGGTGGCGCCGTCGTCAACCTCTCCTCCTATGCGGCGCTGGAGCCCGAGGCAGCCTTCCCGATGACGACGCTCCGCGGCGCACTGGGGGCCTGGACGAAGCTCTACGCCGAGCTCTATGCCAAGGATGGCATCCGCATGAATGCGGTGCTGCCGGGGTTCATCGACAATCTGCCGGCGACGGAGGAGCGTCGGGCCCGCATTCCAGCCGGCCGCTACGGCAAGCCGGAGGAGGTGGCTCGGACCGTGGCCTTTCTCCTCTCGGACAAGGCGAGCTACGTGACTGGCGAAAGCGTGCGCGTCGACGGTGGCATCACGCGGGCGGTTTGAGGCTGCGGTGGGCTTCCAAGGACCGCTCCTCGGCGGCATTGCCGCTTGACATCGAGGGCTGAGGTCGCACCATTCCTCCAAAGGGATCGATCAGCTTGGGGGAGGTTATGCGCGGAGCGGCCACGATGCTGGTCCTGGCGGTACTGATGGCGGCAACGCCGGCCAGTGCCACCAAGCGTCTTGCTCTCGTCATCGGCAACGACGTCTACGCCGAGCTGCCCCAGCTCAGGAAAGCGGTGAACGATGCGAGCGCAATGCGGGATGCCCTCGCCGGGCTCGGTTACGAGGTTGTCTCCGCGACGGATGCGACACGCAAGGACATGACCCAGAGCCTCGCCCGCCTCGAATCCCGTATCGAGCCGGGTGACGAGGTGTTCTTCTTCTATGCCGGGCACGGCGTGGCCATCGGCTCGGAGAACTACCTCATCCCGACCGACATGAGCGTGCCTGCTCAGGGCGAGGAGAGCCTCGTCGAGGACGAGGCGGTTTCGGTCGACAAGGTGATCCGCCGCTTGCAGTCCCGCGGTGCCGCGGTGGCCATGATCGTTCTCGACGCCTGCCGCGACAATCCCTTTTCTGCTGCCGCGCGTGGCACCCGCAGCATCGGCGCCTCGCGCGGTCTGACGCGGATCGAGGCGCCCTCTGGCGTTTTCGTGCTGTTCTCGGCCGGCTTGGGGCAGACAGCGCTTGACGCATTGTCGGGAGATGACACCGATCCCAACTCCGTCTTTACCCGAAGTCTTCTACCCTTGTTGCGAAAGCCTGGTCTCTCGCATGTCGGCCTCGCCAAGCGCGTGCAGGCCGAGGTGATCAAGGTCGCCTCGAGCATTGGCCACCGGCAGGAACCGGCCTACTACGACCAGATCAACGGTGAGATCGTGCTCGTCCCGAAGGAGGGACCGGTCGACACGCCACCGGACGTCGATCCGGGACCGTCCGGCGGCGGGGCCACTGGCGACGCCTCGGCCGCTGCGCGGGATTGGCGTGCCATCGCCGACGAGACGGAGCCCGAGGTGTATGAAGCCTTTCTCGCGCGCCATACCGACCCAATCTATGTTGCCCTCGCCAAGGCTCGTCTCAAGCGACTGCAGAGCGACCAGAAGGTTGCTGGCGTGGTCGAGCCCTCGACCCCGGCCGGCGGTCCGACGCTATGGATGCACAACGGCTCGACAATGCGGCTCGAGGCGAATGGCGTGCGCCGGCGGTTCCTCTACGATCGTCCACGCAAAGCTCTCGAAGCCCGTGGCGTGGTTCCGGGCACATTGCTGTTTGACGGCGAGAAGCGAGGCGACTGGTATGTCGGAACCGCCTATGTCTTCTCGGAGAGCTGTGGGCCTCTCGCCTATCAGGTCGAAGGTCCGGTCGCGGCGGACCTGACGACGGTCACCATGACCGGCCAGGCACCGAAAGTGGACGGGAGTTGCACGGTCGTCGACTACAAGGTTGACGAGTTGGTCTTCACCTATGCCGGGAAGAACTAGCCGCAAGGCCGGCGCGGCCGAGATCCGAACCGGCCCCCGCCAGGACACGGTCCGTCGGCGGGCCGAGCCGGCGCTGGTCGGCCTTGCTTCTGCCGGGTAGCCGCTCGCGATGCGGCCTGCTAGCCTCCCTCCAGCAACGAGGGAGGCTCCTGTGCAGCAGCGGGTCGAGCGCGACGGTCATCGAAGCAGCATCAAGACCACGCCCTATTGGTGGGAGGACGTGCCGCGGCCGGCGCCGACGACCGGGGCGCTTCCCAAATCCGTCGATGTCGCCGTCATCGGCTCGGGTTACACAGGTCTCTCCGCCGCCCGCGAGACCGCGGAAGCCGGCCGCTCGACACTCGTGATCGACGCAGAGGATCTGGGTTTCGGCTGCTCGAGCCGCAACGGGGGCCAGATCTCGACCTCGCTCAAGCCGACGTTCGATGATCTTCGGGGCCGGTACAACGAGGATATCGCCTTCCGCATTCGTCGCGAGGGCATCGAGGGCCTCGCCTTCCTCAAGGATCTCATCAAGACGCGGGGTATCGACTGTGATCTGCGCGTCACCGGACGCTTCCATGGCGCGCATGCTGAGAAATACTTCAAGGACCTCGTCGATGCCGCCAAGAGCCAGCCCAAGGGTCTGGAGGTGGCGATGGAGATCGTGCCGCGCCGCGAGCAGCGGCAGGAGATCGCCTCGGATCGCTATCACGGTGGAGTCATCTTTCCCGCCCACGGGCATTTGCATCCGGCCAAGCTCCATCAGGGCCTCATGAAGCTTGCCGAAGAGGCTGGTGCGCGCTTTGCCTCGCACTGTCCGGTTCAGGCGATCGAGCGCAGCGGACAGGGTTTTCTGCTCCGCACGCCAAGAGGCGACGTCGCCGCGCGTGACGTGCTCATCGCCACCAATGGCTACTCGGGGCCGCTATCGCCCTGGCATCGCCGGCGCGTGATCCCGATCGGCAGTTACATCTTGGCGACCGAGCCGCTCGAGGGCGGCGCTGGCCGCTATATTCCGAAGGATCGGGCCGTCAGCGACTCCAAGCGTATCGTTGTCTATTTCCGGCAATCGCCCGACGGCCAGCGCATCCTCTTCGGCGGCAGGGCCAGGCTATCAGAGAAGGACCCGGTCGTGGCATTGCCCGCCCTGCACAGCCTGATGACCGACATCTATCCCGAACTCAGCGGCATCCGCGTCACGCATACCTGGGTCGGCTTCGTCGCCTACACCTTCGACACGCTCCCGCACATGGGCAAGCACGAAGGGCTCTGGTACTGCATGGGATACTGTGGCTCGGGCGTCAATCTGGCGACCTATTTCGGCACCCGCATCGGCCAGCAGATGCTGGGGAGATCGGAGGGCAAGACCGCGCTGGACGGCCTCGCCTTCCCAACCCGGCCGCTCTATGGCGGCACGCCGTGGTTTCTGGCACCGTCGGTCGGTGTCTACCGAGTGCTGGATCGTATGGGAGTCTGAAGGATGGCCCGCAAGCGTGTGCTGGTCGTCGGACTGGGCGCCATGGGGATGAGCCATGCCCTGGCCTATACGCGCATTCCCGAGTTCGAGGTGGTCGCCGTTTGCGAGCGGCGGATTGCCAAGCGTACGTTGCCGGAGGCGCTCCGAGGGGTTCAGACGTTTGATGATTTCGAGACGGCGCTCACCGCAGTGCGGCCCGATGTCGTCTCCGTCAACACGCTTCCCGACACGCACGCTCCTTTCGCCATGAAGGCCATGGAGGCGGGCGCCCACGTCTTCGTCGAGAAGCCGCTGGCGCTAACGGTCGAGGAGGCGGAGCGGACCGTCGAGACGGCCCGGCGAACCGGTCGCAAGCTCGTTATCGGCTACATCCTCAGAGTGCATCCGTCGTGGGTGCGCTTCATCGAGATCGCGCGCGAGCTCGGCACGCCGTTGGTCTTTCGCATGAACCTCAACCAACAGTCCAAGGGAGCGACCTGGGAGAGCCACAAGCGGCTCATGGATTCGTTTCCGCCAATCGTCGATTGCGGCGTGCACTATGTCGACGTCATGTGTCAGATGACCAGCGCCAAGCCCATCCGCGTGCACGCGATCGGCGCCCACCTGACGACGGAGACCAGACAGCAGAACTACGGCATGCTGCAGGTCGCCTTCGACGATGGGTCGGTCGGCTGGTACGAGGCGGGCTGGGGGCCGATGATGAGCGAGACGGCCTTCTTCGTGAAGGATGTCGTCGGACCCAAGGGATCGGTCTCGATCGTCATGGCGGAGACGGCCGGACCGGTGCGCTCGGACGACATCGCCGGTCACACGAAAACCAATCAGATCCTATGGCATCATGCTGACGGCCGGCCCGACGAGCGGATCGATCTTCGCGACGAGCCCGATCACGATGCGCTCTGCGAGCGCGAGCAGCGCTATCTCTTGAAGGCGATCGTGGAAGACCTCGATCTGTCGGATCACATGCGGGATGCGGTGACGAGCCTGAGGATCGTGCTGGCCGCGGATCAGTCGATCCGAAGCGGTCAGGTCGTCAGGTTGTGAGAGGCAGCCATGGCTTACGATCTCATTCTCAAAGGTGGACGGGTCATCGATCCCTCTGAAGATGTCGATGCCATCCAGGATGTCGCCTTCAAGGACGGCAAAGTGGCGGCGGTCGGCAAGCGGCTCGAGGCCAAGGGCGCCGAGGTGCGGGACGTCGCGGGCCTGATCGTCACGCCCGGGCTGATCGATCTCCATACCCATGTCTATTGGGGCGGCACCTCGCTCTCGATCGATGCCGAGGACTTCTGCCGGCGAAGCGGCGTCACGACGGCCGTCGACACGGGGTCAGCCGGGCCCGGCAATTTCGCAGGCTTCCGCCGCCACGTCATCGACCGGAGCGAGGTCCGGATCCTGGCCTATCTGCATGTCAGCCACGCCGGCATCTGGGGCTTCCATCGCAATGTCATGGTCGGCGAGAGTGCCAATGTCGACCTGCTCGATCCGAAGATGGCTGTCGAGGTCGCCGAGGCGAACAGGGACGTCATCGTCGGCATCAAGATCCGCGTGTGCCGGCATGCTTCGGGCGACCAGGGCATCGCTCCCTTGAAGATCGCCCTCGAGGTCGCCGAGGCGACGGGGCTGCCGCTGATGGCGCATGTCGGCGAGGCGCCGCCGACCTATCGCGAGGTCGTTTCGCTGCTTCGCCCAGGCGATGTGCTGACCCATGCCTTCCGACCCTTTCCAAATGCGGCGGTCAGGATGCAGGGGGCCATCTGGCCGGAGGTGAGCGAGGCGCGCCAGCGCGGCGTCCTGTTCGACATCGGCCACGGCATGGGCTCGTTTGCTTTCAAGACCGCGCGCAGCATGCTCGCCAACGGCTTTCTGCCCGACACCATCTCCTCGGATATCCACATCCTCTGCCTCGACGGACCGGCCTTCGATCAGGTGACGACGCTGTCGAAGTTCCTGTGTCTCGGCGTGTCATTGCCCGAAGTGATCCGCCGCTCGACCGTCAACGCGGCACTGGCGCTGAGGCGGCCGGAACTCGGAACGCTCAGGCCGGGCTCGGTGGGCGACGCGACGGTGTTGACGGTCGAGGAGGGGCGTTTCGACTATGTCGACGTCGAGGGCGAGCATATGGAGGGCCGCCAGAGGATCGTTTCCAAAGGCGTCGTCATCGCCGGCAGCTGGTGGCATCCACGGTAGATCCAGCGCGGCTCCCTGCCGATCGCCTACTTCGTCCCGTACATCCGGTCGCCGGCATCGCCGAGGCCGGGCACGATGTAGCCGTGGTCGTTCAGGTGGCTGTCGATAGCGGCCGTGTAGACCATGACATCGGGGTGCAATTTGCCGAGCGCCTCGATGCCTTCCGGCGCCGATAGCAGGCAGACGAGCTTCAGATCCTTGACGCCGCGCTCCTTGAGCCGGGCGATCGCCGCCGACACCGAGTTGCCGGTCGCCAGCATCGGATCGACGAGCACGACGAGCCGCTCGGCGATATCTTCGGGCACCTTGAAATAGTACTCGATGGGTTTCAGCGTCTCGGGATCGCGGTAGAGGCCGATATGGCCGACCCGGGCTGACGGGACCAAGTCCAAAAGGCCGTCCAGGAGGCCCATGCCGGCCCTGAGGATCGGCACGAAGACGAGCTTCTTGCCCTTGATGAAGGGCTCGTCCGTCGGGCAGAGCGGCGTTTCGATGCGCCGGTTCTCGATCGGCAGGTCCCGCAGGACCTCGTAGCCGAGCAACAGGCTGATCTCACGCAGGAGCTGCCGGAACACGGCGGAGGGTGTCGTCTTGTCCCGCATCAGCGAGAGCTTGTGCACCACCAGCGGGTGGTCGACGACCGTCACATTGGCATAGCGCTGCCTGGCCATGGCGTGCCCTCCCTCGCGTTCTGGATGCGCTGCACTCATAGAGCAGCCGGCGATGCAGCGCCACCCGGAACGGCGCGGCATTGCGACCGCCCGCTCAGTCCTCGGCGATATCCTCGTTCCAGAGGTCCGGGCGCTCGTCGATGAATTTTTTCATGAGGCCGACGGCCTCGGCATCCTCCGCGACGATGACCTCGATGCCGCGTGAGCGCAGGAACGCTTCGTTGCCGCCGAAATTCGTCGCATCGGCGATCACCACGCGCGGGATGCCGAATTGCACGATCGTGCCGGAGCACATCATGCAGGGTGAGAGCGAGGTATAGAGCGTCATCCTCTTGTAGCTCTTTTGACGGCCGGCCTTTCGCAAGGCATCCATCTCGCCATGGGCGATCGGATCGCCGGCTTGCACCCTCTGGTTGCGGCCCTGGGCGACGAGCCGGTCACCCTCGGCAATAACACTGCCGATCGGGCAGCCGCCTTCTTCATACCCGGCCCGGGCCTCCTCACAGGCAAGCTTCAAGTACCGCTTGTCGGCATCGGTGAGCTTTGCGCTGGACTTTGAATTCGTCATCCGACGTCTCCTCGGTTGGTGTCGTCTTATACAACTCGGCGATTTGCTGCCGCGAGCGCATGTCGCAGTGGTGTCGAAAGGTCGCCGCGCCGACCGACGACGACCCGCTCGAGGCCGAGCCATCGCGCCAGCCGATTGAGCTCCTCGGCCAGGGCCGGGGCGACGGCTCCGGGGTCGGCAGCCGGTTCGGCGAACACTCCGGCGGCGAGAAGACGTCCCTTCGCCCGATCCGCCTTCAGATCGACGCGCGCCACCAGCCGGTCGCCCATCAGGAAGGGCAGCACATAGTAGCCATAGGTCCGTTTGCGCTCGGGCGTATAGAGCTCGATCCGGTAGCGGAAGCCGAACAGGCGCTCGGTGCGCCGGCGCTCGAAGACGAGCGAGTCGAAGGGTGTCAGCACCGCCGTCGCATCGACCCGGCGCGGCAAGAGGAGCTTCGGTGGCCGGTAGGCGATGTCCTTCCATCCCTCGACCTGGACGGGTAGGGCTTCGCCTGCTTCGACGAGGTCGGCGAGCCGTGCTCGCGTCTCGGCGACAGGCATGCGGAAATAGTCGCGGAGATCGCGTTCGGTCGCGACCCCGAGCGCGTTGAGCGCCCGGCGTAGGAGCGCACGCTGGGCCTCCTCGCGAGAGGGCGTCGGTGCGGTGGCGACGCGGGTTGGCAGCGCGCGCTCCGTCAGATCGTAGATGCGCTCGAAATTGCGCCGCTCGTGGGTCGTGAGGTCGCCGGTCCAGAACAGCCATTCGACCGCGTGCTTGCCGTCGCTCCACCCCCACCAGCCGCCGGAGGCCTTGCCGCCCTCGGTGAGGGCGCCGGCGCCGAGCGGTCCGCGATCCCGGATCTCGCAGAGAACGCGCGCGACGTAGTCGCGCCGCTCGGTGGCAAAGCGATGCAGCTGGGCGTAGCAGTCGCGGCCCGTACGCGCATCCTCCATTCGCCAGCGGAAGAGGGGCTGCAGGTCGACCGGCAGCAGGGACGCCTCATGGCCCCAGTATTCGAAGGTCTTGCGTCGCTTGCCCACGGCCAGGCCATCGAGGTCGGCTGGATCGTAGGTCCCGAGGCGCGAGAACAGCGGCAAATAGTGCGAGCGAACCAGCACATTGACGGAATCGATCTGCAGTAGCGACAATCGCTCCAGCTGAGCGGCGATTGCCTGAGCAGACGGCTTGCTTTGCGGACGGTCCGCAGCCAGGCCCTGGTGGGCCAGAACGGCGCGGCGCGCCTCGGCGATGGAAAGGGTGTCGGGTCTCGGCATGCCTGTGGCCGGGGGTTGCGGTCGAGGGGAACAATAGGCGATCTGGTGCGCCGGTGTCATCGGCGGCGGACAAGAGCCGGCGGGAGGAGCAGGTGGGTAGGGACAAGGTCCTCGTCACGGGCGCGACGGGCTTCATCGCCAAGTGGTGCATCGTCTCGCTGATCGAGGCGGGCTATGAGGTCAGGGGCACGGCGCGATCGCGGGCGCGGGCCGGTGCCGTCGGAGCCGCTATCGCAAGCCAGGGCGTCGATCCCAGTCGCCTCGAGCTGGTCGAGGCCGATCTGCTGAGCGACGCGGGATGGACAGAGGCGGCGCAAGGGTGTCGGGCCGTGCTGCACGTCGCCTCCCCGTTTTCGCTGGCGCCACCGCGCAATCGGGACGACGCCATACGTCCGGCACGGGAGGGAACGCTGCGCGTCCTCAACGCGGCGGCGGCGGCGGGCGTCGAGCGGGTGGTGCTCACGTCGTCGGTCGTCGCCGTCATCTATCCATCAGGTCAGCCCCAGTCCCGCACCTATGACGAGGCCGATTGGACCGATCCAGAACGCGCTGACATCACCCCCTACATCGCCTCGAAGACTCTCGCCGAGCGGGCTGCCTGGGAGTTCGCCAAAACGACCGGGCGGCCCCAGTGGCTCAGCGTCGTCAATCCCGGACTGGTGCTCGGCCCGGCCCTCGATCGCGATATATCTGCCTCGCATGAGGTGTTGACACGGATGGCATCGGGCCAGTATCCGGCGGTTCCCGCCATCGGCTACCCGATCGTCGACGCGCGGGATGTGGCCGACGCGCATCTTCGTGCGATGACGACCGAGGCTGCGGGAGGCGAGCGCATCATTGCCGCGGAAGGCTATCTGACGCTGATGGAGCTCGGCCGGCTGCTCAGTCTGACGCGTCCAAATTTGCGATGGCGGCTGCCCTGGTTTGCGATGCACGATGCCACGGTCCGTCTCGGCAGCCGCATCGACCGGCGGCTGCGCTCCGCGCTCCCTGATCTCGGCGCCGTACGGAGCGTACGCAACGACAAGGCCCGACATCTACTCGGCATGCGTTTCCACTCGGCCGAGGACGCGGCCGTTCGTGCCATTCATAGCCTCAATTCCCTCGGCTTGGTGCGCTGAGAGAGGGGGTCGAGCCCGCTCCACTTTGAGGAGATGCCTTTGCCGACTCGTACGCCCGTCGTCCGCTTCGCCCCGAGCCCGACCGGATTGTTGCATATCGGCAACCTTCGGACAGCGCTCCTCAATTGGCTTTTCGCCCGCAAGCACGGTGGCCGGTTTTTGCTGCGTCTCGACGACACGGATCGTGAGCGTGTGAAGCGGGAATACGAGGCGGCGATCCGCGAGGATCTCGCCTGGGTCGGTCTCGATTGGGCCTCCGAGCTTCGCCAGTCGGATCGGCTTCCGCGCTACGACGCGGCCATCGAGGTCTTGCGCCAGGCGGGCCGGGTCTATGCCTGTAGCGAGACGCCGGAGGAGCTCGAGCTGCTGCGGCGCCGCCAACTCGCCCGCGGACGGCCGCCTGTCTACGAGCGCAGCCTTGCCAAGACTGGAGCGGGCGAGCGCCCGGTCTATTGGCGGTTCGATCTCGGGCGCGACGACGGGGAGCGCGCCGTCGCCAAGTGGGACGACGGCATCCGCGGTCTGCAGGAGATCGCCCTCTCGGCCGTCTCCGATCCGGTCGTTCGGCGCGCCGACGGCAGCTATCTCTACACTTTTACCAGCGTCGTCGACGATGCCGAGACGATGGTGACAAACGTCATCCGCGGCGAGGATCACGTCACCAACACCGCGGTGCAGCTGGCGCTGTTCGATGCGATCGGCGCCCGCCGCCCGGCCTTTGCACATCACAGCCTGCTGATCGGCGCCGACGGCGGCGCGCTCTCGAAGCGGCTCGGTGCTTTGTCGATCCGCTCGTTCCGGGAGGGCGGTCTCGAGCCGATGGCGGTTGCCAGCCATGCGGCTTTGATCGGCACCTCGGATCCGATCGCACCGCATGCATCGCTGGACGAGCTGGTGGCACTGTTCGACCTGGCAAAGCTGTCGCGTGCACCGGCGCGCTTCGACCCGGAGGAGCTGTCGACGCTCAATGCCAAGCTCCTGCATCAGACGCCATTCGAGCGGGTCGGCGTCCACCTCGCAGGGCTTGGTGTCGGGGGAGGGGCGGCCTTCTGGGAGGCGGTTCGCGGCAACGTCTCCAAGGTCGCGGAGGCCGTCGATTGGTGGCGGATCGCCACCTCGGAGATCGAGCCGGTGGTGGAGAGCCCCGATCTCTGCCGGGAGGCCGCACGGCTCCTGCCCGAGGAGCCGTGGGATGAGACGACGTGGGGGCATTGGACCGAGGCGGTCAAGGCCACGACCGGAAAGAAGGGACGCCAGCTCTTCCATCCACTTCGGCTGGCGTTGACCGGCCGGGAGGCGGGACCGGAGCTCAAAGCGCTGCTGCCGTTCATCGGTCGCGTCCGAGCCGAGCGCCGTCTCACCTACCGAGAATGACGCCGGATTGTCCGAGCGGACCAGGCGCTCGATGCCCTGGAGGGCATGCCCGTTGGATGGGTGGCGGTCCAATGCCTGCGAAGGCTTAAGAAGCTTGCTCAGGCCGCCGCAGCGTGCGCGAGAGATTTGCGCATGAATATGACCGGCAAGTCGGTTCCGGGCGACGGCGAGAACGTGCCGCGACCGGATTCGGTATAGCCGGCGCGGGAGAGGAAGCCGGTCACCGGCGACGCGCTCCTGGCCGTCATCAGGCCAAACCCGGCATCGAGTGCGCGCCGCTCGGCCCGAGCCGCGAGCACGCGACCGATCCCCATTCGCATGAACAGTGGGGTTACGAACAGATCCGTCAGCCGGGCACTCCGCGCCTCGTTGGTGGCCTCGATCCATCCGGCCGTGCCGACGATCTGATCGCCGACCAAGGCCGTCTCGACCTGATGCAGCATCTGACGATCGGCATGCTCGGGGCTGGCAATGTACCGCTCATAGGCAGCGGCCTCGACGTCGTCGTAGACGTGACGCGAGATCAAGCGGAAGGCGGCGATCTGGAGAGCGCGAACCTCCTGCAGCCGTCCCCGCCCGGCGGGGGCAAAGCTCAACCCGGTAAGCGCGGGCGGACGTGTATCGAGACGCAAGACCATGCCGTACCCTACCGGATACGGACGACGGTTTCACGACGACAAGATTAGGCAATTTCCCAGCCAGCGGCTTGGACGTCGACGCGGGCCCGGTCATCCGGTTTACTGGTCGGCGCCGTCGACCTGCTCACCGTCGATCAGCGCGCCGATGGCATCGGTCGCCGGGGCCGCGTCGGTTTGAACAGGCTCGCCGGTCGAGCTGGTCTGATCCGCTGGGGCGCCCTCCGCGTACTCGGCCACCTTGCAGGAACAGCCGCGCACGTATTCCTTTCGGTAGAGCCAGGCATTCTTGAGCTTGGTGTAGGGTGTGCCGGTCAGCGACGTGGCCTGCTCCACATTGGCTCCGGGGTTCTGATAGTAATAGAGCTCTGCTGGTGCTGCGCATTGCGAGGAGCAGGCATTGGCATCGCGGCTGAAAGACTCTGGCACCGTCGCGTAGCTGATCGGGAAGTAGTAGCCGTCGCAGAGTCGCACGCAGATGGTCCGATAGGTCGTATAGCCGAGGCCCGTGCCGTCGCCATAGGGTGCCAATCCCGGATCGCTCCCTTCCGAGTCGTTCCAGAGCGAGAATCCGTTGTTCGAGAGCTTGCGGGCCTGCTGCGCATATTGGGGACCGCAGCGCCAGCGGGCGAGTTCCGCGATAATGGCATCCTGGCGGTTTTGCTGGGCCGTCTCGTCGGCAGCGGACTCCCGCATGCGCTCAAGCCGGGTCAGGCGCCTCTTGGCGTTGTCGATCTGCTTCTGGATGCCGAGGCACTGCGGGGTCGCGCGGACCGACTGGCTGAACAGGAAGTAGTCGTAGCAGTCGCGCCGCTCGAGCTCGGCCTGTCCCTGCTGATAGATGCGGTCGTACTTCGCCATCTCCTGTTGGATCTTGACGAGCTGCGCCCGCTTGTTGCTGCCGCCCTGCGAGACGCGCTGGAGCTCCTGCTCGAGCTGAAAGCACTGCATCTGCTGCTGGGTCGATTGGGCCGTCGCGGGCACCGCCAGGGCGAACGCGAGCAGCGTCAGCCCGAGATAACCGGCCATAGCCTTGATCAGCGTCGACCTCTGCATGTCGAGTTGCTCCGCGCTCAGCGGTGTCGGGACGGCTGAATCGCACGAACTATTAACAACTAACCCTCCTAGGGGGTCAATGCGGCCCCAATTTGGGCAGTGGATGAGAAAAGCTGCCGCAGGGTCAGGGCCGGAGAGCGGTTTTCGGCTTGACGGCCCCGGTCGGCTCAGATCATTGTCCGGGCATGTCCGGCAGCCACCCCCAGAAGTCCGTCCCGATTTGTGGCGGCATGTTCATTACGAGCTAGCAATTTAGCTGGCGCGCGGCCGTCGTTCACCCTCTCACTCGCCCAGGAACGCACCCGCCCAGCCGAGGAGGGATGCGTGACGATCACGCTCTACAATACGTTGACCCGCCGGAAGGAAGCGTTCGAGCCGATCGATCCGGCAAACGTGCGGCTTTATGTCTGCGGCCCGACCGTCTACGACTATGCCCACATCGGTAATGCCCGCCCGGCCATCGTCTTCGACGTGCTCTTCCGCCTGCTCCGGCACGCCTACGGTCCCGAGCACGTCACCTATGTCCGCAACATCACCGACGTCGACGACAAGATCAACGCCCGGGCGGCGCGCGACTATCCGGGAGAGGACCCGCTCGGCGCCATCGCCCGCCTGACCCGCGAGACGGCGCGTCAGTACCACGAGGATGTCGCCGCGCTCGGCACGTTGCCGCCGACGCACGAGCCGCGGGCGACCGAGCATATCGAGGTCATGAAGGGGTTGATCGAGCAGCTGATCGCGGCCGGGCATGCCTATGTGGCCGAGGATCACGTGCTCTTCGACGTGCCCTCGATGCGCGACTATGGCGAGCTTTCGGGCCGCAGCCTCGAGGAGATGGAGGCGGGCGCCCGGGTCGACGTCGCTCCCTACAAGAAGGACCCGATGGATTTCGTGCTCTGGAAGCCGTCGAAGGCAGGTGAGCCAGCCTGGCCCTCGCCCGCCGGCATCGGCACGCCCGGCAGGCCGGGTTGGCACATCGAATGCTCGGCCATGGCCAAGGCGCATCTGGGAGAGGTCTTCGACATTCACGGCGGCGGCATCGACCTCGTCTTTCCCCATCACGAGAACGAGGTGGCGCAGTCGCGGTGCGCCCACGCCAGCGCGGTCATGGCCAACTACTGGATGCACAACGGCTTCCTGCAGGTGGAAGGCGAGAAGATGTCGAAGTCGCTCGGCAACTTCATCACCATTCACGAGCTGCTCGCCGAGCGGAAATTCGGTGACCAGCCTTGGCACGGCAAGGTGTTGCGGCTCGCCATGCTGCAAACTCAATACCGCCAGCCGATCGATTGGACGGTCGACCGGCTGACGCAGGCACGCGCCTTTCTGTTCGAGCTGGCCGATACACTGGTGGGGGCCCCACGCGATGGCACGCCGGCCGAGGATTTCCTGGCTGCGCTGGCGGATGATCTCAACACGCCGGCGGCGCTTTCGATCCTCCACGGCCAGTTCAAATCGGCGCGGAAAGGCAGTGCCGAGGCGCTGGCGAAGGTCGCCGCCGCCGTCCGCTTCCTCAATATCTGGGACGGCGAGACACGGGCCGAGCTGGCCGTAGGCTTCGAGGCTCCGAAGGTCGATGCGGCCGAGATCGAGAGTTTGATCGCCCAACGCCTCGCTGCCCGCCGCGCCCGCGACTTCAAGGAGGCCGATCGCATCCGCGATGTCCTCGCCGCCAAGGGCATCCGCCTGAAGGATGGCCCCGACGGGACAACTTGGGAGATCGCGGGATGATCCACTCCGACGACAAACCGCCGTTTCAGCAATACGGCCGATACTATCTGGTTCTCAAGATCATCATCATCGCGCTGGCGGTCTGGCTGGCGCTGAAGCTCCTCGGAGTGCTCTAGCCTCATGATCCGCGAGCGTCTCTATCTCTTCGACACGACACTGCGTGACGGGGCGCAGACCCAGGGCGTCGATTTCTCGGCCGAGGACAAGCTCCGCATCGCCGAGGTGCTCGATGGGCTCGGCATCGACTACATCGAGGGCGGCTATCCCGGTGCCAATCCGACCGATTCGGAGTTCTTTTCGAAGCCCGCTCCCTACAAGCGTGCCCGCTCGGTCGCCTTCGGCATGACCAAGCGGGTCGGCCGCTCGGTCTCGAACGATCCGGGCTTTCAGGCGCTGCTGCAAGCCAATGCTGACGCCATCTGCCTCGTCGCCAAGAGCTGGGACTTCCATGTCCGCGTCGCTCTCGGTGCGACGAACGAGGAAAATCTCGACTCGATCGCGCAGTCGATTGCCGCCGTCGTCGCCTCGGGCCGGGAGGCCATGCTCGACTGCGAGCACTTCTTCGACGGCTACAAGGCCAATGCTGACTATGCGCTCGCTTGCGCCACGACAGCGCTCGATGCCGGCGCACGCTGGATCGTGCTCTGTGACACCAATGGCGGGACCATGCCGCACGAGGTCGAGCGGATCGTCGCCGAGGTGACCAAGCACGTACCGCCGGACAAGCTCGGCATCCACACCCACAACGATACCGAGAATGCCGTCGCCAATACGCTGGCTGCCGTCCGGGCCGGGGCGCGGCAGATCCAGGGTACGCTCAACGGTCTCGGCGAACGTTGCGGCAATGCGAACCTCACTTCGCTCATTCCGACGCTCTTGCTCAAATCCTCCTTCGCCGACCGGTTCTCCACCGCAGTGACACCGGAGCGACTGCGGCATCTGACACATGCGAGCCGCGTGCTCGACGATGTCCTCAATCGCGCGCCGAACCGGCAGGCCGCCTATGTCGGCGAGAGCGCGTTCGCGACCAAGGCCGGCATTCATGCCTCGGCGATCGTGAAGCAGCCGGAGACCTACGAGCATGTGCCGCCGGAAACGGTCGGCAATCAGCGCCGGGTTCTGGTCTCGGATCAGGGGGGGCGCTCGAATGTCCTCTCCGAGCTCGAGCGCATCGGCCTCGCCGTCGAGAAGGACGATCCGCGCGTGCAGCGTCTGCTCGAGGAGGTGAAGACGCGCGAGGCGCAGGGCTATTCCTACGAGACGGCGGATGCTTCCTTCGAGCTGCTGGCGCGGCGCATCTTCGGCACCGTGCCGGCCTATTTTACCGTCGACAGCTTTCGCGTCATGGTCGAGCGCCGGCACAACGCGCTGGGCAAGCTCATGACCGTCTCCGAGGCCCAGGTCAAAGTCTTCGTGACGGGATCGAGCGAGCCGTTGTGGTCGGTTGCCGAGGGGAACGGTCCGGTCAATGCGCTCGACAAGGCGCTGAGAAAAGATCTCGGCCGCTATCAGCAGTTCCTGATGAACGTCGAGCTCGTCGACTACAAGGTCCGGATCCTGACCGGCGGCACCGAGGCGGTCACGCGCGTCCTGATCGAGACGCATGACAGGCGGAAAGGCGACCGCTGGTTCACGGTTGGCGTGTCGCCCAACATCGTCGATGCGAGCTTCGAGGCGCTGATCGACAGCATCACCTACAAGCTCCTGGTCGAGGGTGCGGAGGCCGCCGTCGCGGCGGAATAGGAGATCTCATGCAGCAGATTACGACATTCGAGATCGCCGGCAGCCCGCGCGAGCGAGGCCGGCAGTACGGCGCCGGTCTCAAGGACCTGATCCATGCCCGCGATGCCGCCTGGCGACGCTCGCTCGAGGCCCAGACCGGACGACCGTCAGAGGACGTCATCGACGACTTCCTCCGCACCACTCATTTTGCCGGCGCCATCGAGCGTTTCACACCCGGATTGCTCGAAGAGGTGAAGGGAATCGCCGAGGGAAGCGGTCTCGGGTTCGAGCCCATCTATGCCGCCCAGCTCATGGATGAGGAATGGTGGCTGATTGCCGGGGAGAAGGCCGGTCATCATTGCTCGAGCTTCGGCGTCGCCGGGGCGGGCGGGCGTCCGGCCCTGGCCGCTCAGAACATGGATCTCGTCGATTGGAACGAAGGTTTTCAGGTGCTGCTGACGATCCGCGGAGAGGCAGGCGCGCCCGATCAGATGGTCCTGACCATGGCGGGCATGATCGGGCTGTGCGGCCTGACGAGTGCGGGGCTCGGCCTGGTCGTCAACACGTTGTCGCAACTGTCCGTTCGGCGCGATGGCCTGCCGGTCGCGTTCGTCTCGCGCGGTGCGCTGGCGGCCGGCTCGCACGACGGCGCCGTTGCGTTCCTGAACCGCGTCACGCACGCGTCGGGCCAGAACTATATCGTCGTCGGCCGGGAGGCACTGAGCGATCTAGAATGCTCGGCGGCCGGCGCCGTGCCGTTCGCAAGGCGGACCGATTGCGTCTGGCATACCAATCATCCGCTGGCCAGCCGCGATCTCAGAGGCGGCTCGCACGATCACGTGGCGAGCGAAAGGAACTCGCAGAGCCGCATGGCGGTGCTCGACCGTGAGCTGGGCTCTGGTCTGATGCCCGACGTTTCGACGGCCAAGCGGCTGCTCGCCAATCGGGATGATGCGGCGGAACCGGTCTCCCGGCGGCTCGGCGAGAATGGCAGCCACGCCTACACCTTCGCCTCCGTGGTCTACGAGCTGGGGCCCGAGCCCCGAGTCCATGTCGCTGCCGGCCCGCCGTGCTCGACGCCGTTCAAGTCTTACGGATTCGAGCGGGCGAAGCGGATGGCGGCGGAGTAGGGGGTCTCAGCTGCTTGAATAGTCGTCTGCTGTCGAGGGGCGGCATTCCCGAGCCGTCGGCTTCGGGCAATTCAACCGTCAAAACTAGGTCCTTACCCAGCCGCCGGTCGTCAGATGCTCCTGCGGCGTGAAGCGCGTTTTGTAGCTCATCTTCCGCGAGCCCTCGATCCAATAGCCGAGATAGACATAAGGTAGGCCGAGTGCCCGGGCGTGACGGACATGCTCGAGGATCATATAGGAGCCGAGGCTGCGGTCCTCGAGATCCGGCTCGAAGAAAGAATATACCATCGACACGCCGTCTGAGAGCCGGTCGCACAAGGCCACACCGATGAGCGGCCAATCCTCGAATTGCCCGCCGTCCGACTCCGTAGGCATCAGACGATACTCGGTCAGGAAGGTATCGATGATGCTGTCCTGCACCATCATGAAATAGTCGAGCATGCTCATCTCGGCCATGCCGCCGTCGCCATGTCGCGAGTCGATATAGGCGCGGAACAGCGCGTACTGCTCGGAGGTCGGCGCGGCCGGCAGCCGGCGGGCGACGATGTCGGCGTTGCGCGTCTCGATGCGCTTCATCGTCCGCCGCGATGCGAAATCATCGACCACGATCCTGACCGACGTGCAGGCCTGACAGCCCTCGCAATAGGGTGTGTATGCGATGTTCTGGCTGCGCCGGAATCCGTTCTTCAGCAGGTGATCGATGACGTGACGCGGCTTCTCGCGCGAGAGATGGGTAAACAGCTTCCTCTCGAGCCGGTCCGGGAGGTAGGGACAGGGTTGCGGCGCCGTGATGTAGAAATCGGGGAAGTCCCTTTTCTGCTCCGTCACGGTTGTCCTCGCTACGCCCTGCATACAATCGAGTGGTCGGACATTAGGCAGGCCGCGCGACGCAAATCAAGCGTGGAAAAACTCTGCATGTGCAAGCTGCGTGCGGGTTTTCCGATTGCGTGTGCAATTCGGCATCAGTCTGTGGATGCAACTTGACGGCCGGTCAAAAGACACCGGCGTCGAGCCCATAGGCCATGAGACGGCCGAGTTCCTCGCACTGGCTCTGGAACTCCGGATTGTACTCGCCTTTGAGAAGAAGTGGCGGCTGCACGGCACGCCACTTGAGCCCGGTTGTGATGCTTTCGATGGCGCGGCGCGTGCCGGTGCCGTCGTGGCGGGCGCGAATATATGCGGCGTAGGGAAGGGCCTCGGTCTTTTCCAGGCAGGGATAATAGCAGCGATCGAAGAAATCCTTGAGGGCGCCGCTCATGTAGCCGAGATTCTCCGTTGTGCCGAGGATGACACCGCTGGTGGCGAGCACGTCCTCTGGCCCGGCCTCGAGTGGTGGACGTAGAACCACCTCGACCTCCGTCTCGGCATGCCGCGCACCCAAGAGGGTTGCGTCGCGCAACACCATCGTATTCGGCGAAGGTGCGTGCGCGACGATCAACAGGCGTTTGGTCATGACGAGATCAGCGGGCCGGTCGGACGCTCGCGGTGCGGTCGTGTCTTCATGCTGAGCAGAAGCTCCTTCGACAGATAGCCGGCGAGCCGCCCGTCGGCGTCGACGACGGCGGTGAGGGGCGCGTCACTGCTCATCACTTCGTGATACGCCTCGCTCACCGGCGCGTCGGCCTGAATAGCGGCCATGCCCGAATGCATGAGCGACCCGACAGACGCACCGTGCGCTCCCGCCATCCAGGCTTCGGCGAGGCGCTCGCGGCGGACCGAGCCGACGATCCGCTGCTCGGCATTGGCAACAGGAAATGCCGTCTGGGACGTGTGATCGAGTGTCGGAGTGATTTCGGCAACGGTGCCGTCGGCCGATAGCGTGCGAAGTGTCCGAGCCGCGATCGCACCGGCCGTTACCTGCCGGCCTGGGCGGGGTCGCCGGGCGTAACGCACCTCAGACTCGGCCGCGAGGAAGACGAAGGCAGCAACCAACAGCAGCATGGGACTGTAGAGAACGCCGAGCACGGCAAAGCCGAGGGCGAGGGCCTGGCCGATGCGAGCGGCGATCGTGGTGGCCCGCAGCCGTCCGAGCCAGATGGCAAGCAATCCTCTCAGAACGCGACCGCCGTCCATGGGAAATGCCGGAATGAGATTGAACAGCAACAGCACGACGTTGGCCATGGCGACACGGCCGACCAGATGCCAGGCGTCCGCCTCGGACCGGGTCAGTCCGTCGAGGTCCACCGCAAAGCCGAGGATCAAGAACAGCACGACGGCAATCGCCAAGGTGACGGCCGGACCGGCCAGGGCCACCACGATCTCCTGCACGGGCCTTTCCGGCATGCGCTCGAGCGCGGCAATGCCGCCGATCGGTGTCAGCGTCACGGTCGGGGTGTGGATGCCGTAGCGGCGAGCGGCCTCCACATGGCCGAACTCGTGCAGTACGACGCAGAGGAAGAGCAGCAGGATGAACACGACCGAGGCGACAGCACCGCTCTGGCCGCCGCTCAGCCACCCATCGTAGGCGACGAACGCGAGCAAGAGCGGAAACGTGACGTGCATCTGAACCAGCGTGCTGCGGATGCGCAGCAGCGGGATCGAGCCACCTAGCATTCTTGCCTCTTTCTGCCAGCCGCCGGTGCGTCGAGGCTTGTCGGTAAGACCACAGTCATTCTCTCCGATCGACGTCCAGGGAGCAATGTGTGCCACCGCCAATTGGCCTCAGGAAGGCAAAGGGCTTTTTGGCGCAGTCGACTCCGGCTAGTCTATGCAACCAGATGAACGGGAGGGCCCGCATGGTGGTGATGTGTCGGCGAGGCGTGTGGCTCGCGACCGTCCTTGCTGTGCTCATCGGCTTGACGCCGGCAGCCTCGGCACAAGGCAGCGGGAGTGCCGGGTGTCCCGGCGTCGACCTCATGGCGGAGCTGGCCCGGCGGGATCCGCTCGCCCACCGTCGCATCATCCAGCGCGCCGTCGCGACAGCGAACAGCCAGGCCGTCTTCTGGCAGATCGACAGGGCAGGGCGCACGCCCTCGTACCTGCTCGGGACCGTCCATTTGACCGATGAGCGGCTAAAGCGTCTGCCCCAAGCCGTCGATCGGGCGCTCCAGCAGGCGCGGCAGGTCGCCGTCGAGACCTACTACGATCGTGAGGAGACGGCCGAGAGCGTTCTGAGCCAACTCGGCACGGCGGCGGTGTCGTCCCCCGCTCATCGGCTGAGCGACCACCTCAGCGAGCAAGAGTTCGCCGAGCTGGAGAGGTTCGCCGGGGAGGCGCGCATCTCCCGGGACGAGCTCGACCGGCTCAATCCCTGGGTTGCCGAGATGCTCATCCGCGGTGAAACATGCGAGGCGCGTCGCGTCGAGCGCGGGGAGCTGGTGTTGGACGCCTGGATCGCCAGCCGTGCTGCCGGCGACGGCATTCCACTGAGGAAGCTCGAGACCGTCAGCGAGCAGTTCGGGACGCTGGCCTCTATTCCCTATTCGGCGCAACTCGCCATGCTGCGCTATGCCTTGTCGGCAAAATCGGGCACCGCCGACGACGAGATCGAGACCATGGTCGGGCTCTATCTGCGCCGGCAGATTCCCGCCATCGATGCGATGACGCGCATGCTCGCACCGGAGCCCGAGATGGCAAGAGCTTATCTCGACGCCTTTTGGACCGATCTGATCGGTCGTCGAAATGAGCGCTTCGTCGCCAATGCCCAGCCGCTGATCGAGGACGGAGGTGCGTTCATCGCTGTCGGCGCAGCCCATCTGCCCGGTGAGCGCGGTATGGTCGCCATGCTCCGCCAGGCGGGCTACACGGTAACGGCGGTCGAGAGCGGGTCGGCGACGGCGACCGGGCTCTCGGCACTTGCCAAGCCATCACAACGCAAACGGAAGTCGCGCCGCAAAGCGACGACGGTCGCCGAGGCGGTGCCACGAGCTGCGGTGACGGGCTATCGGCCGGAGCGCACGGGCGGCCGGAAGTAGCTACCAGGAAGCGAGGGCCCGCTTTCGCATGCGAGGCCGGTCGCGGTAGTCTGAGACGCAGCATCGGAGCAGTAGCCGGGAGCAGGAGACGATGGATTTCACATTGAGCGGCGAGCAGTTGCTGATCAAAGAGACGGCAGAGAGCTTCGCGGCCGATCGGATCGCCCCCAAAGCTCTCGAGTGGGACCGTGAGAAGCACTTCCCTGTCGATGTGATCCGCGAGAGCGCCGCGCTCGGTCTGGGCGGCATGTTCGTCCGCCCCGAGCATGGCGGCGCGGGTTTGTCCAGGGTCGACGCGACGGTTGTCTTTGAGGCTCTCGCCCGGGCCTGTCCCTGCGTTGCAGCCTATATCTCGATCCACAACATGGTGGCAGCGACCGTCGATCGGCACGGGACGCCGGACCAACGCAGGCGCTGGCTCGGGCCGCTGGTCTCCATGCAGGCGCTGTCGAGCTATTGCCTGACCGAGCCGGGCGTCGGCTCCGATGCCGCCGCGCTCGAGACCCGCGCCGTCCGGGACGGGGAGCACTATGTCCTGAATGGCACGAAGCAGTTCATTTCCGGCGCCGGCGCAACCGATCTCTATCTCGTCATGGCACGGACCGGCGGTGAGGGCGCGCGCGGCATCTCGGCGATCGTCGTCGAGCGCAATGCCGACGGCCTGACCTTCGGCGCCAACGAGCGAAAGATGGGCTGGAATGCGCAACCGACAAGAGCCGTCATCCTGTCCAATGTGCGCGTGCCGGTGGCCAACCGGCTTGGCGAGGAGGGCGGCGGCTTCCGGGTGGCGATGGCAGGCCTCGATGGCGGCCGGCTCAACATCGCCGCCTGCTCGCTCGGCGGCGCTCAATCCGCCTACGAGACGGCACTCGCCTACGCGAGCGAGCGACGCGCCTTCGGCCGGACGCTTTCCGAGTTTCAGGCATTGCAATTCCGCTTGGCCGACATGGCGACGAGCCTGGAAGTGGCCCGCACCTTTCTCTGGCGGGCCGCCCAGGCGCTCGACGAGGGCAGTCCCGACGCCACGCGACTCTCGGCCATGGCCAAACGCCATTGCACCGACCAGGGGTTCGAGATTGCCAATGCAGCGCTCCAGTTGCTGGGAGGCTACGGCTATCTCACGGACTATGGGATCGAGAAGATCGTCCGGGATCTGCGCGTGCACCAGATCCTCGAGGGTACGAATGAGATCATGCGGCTCATCATTGCGCGGAATCTCGGGGGTTGACGCGCGCCCGTTGAATGGCGGGCATCGACAGCTCTGCAGCTCAGACAAGCAAGTTCCGAGCCCCAGCCGCGCTTGGTCGCGGACGTGACTTCGGAGGGACAGAAAACTGTCTGCTACCTCACCGCCCGCTCGTGTCGCGGGTTGGGTCTGCCGTAAAACAATCAGTAATCGAACAACTGTCGACGGGGCGATGGTGTCAAAGCATTTACGAAGTTCAAATGGGAGCCGTGCATAGTCGACTGCCAGGGGTGGTAAGCCAAGGGAAGCCGGCAACCGATCGGCGGGCCGAGGTCATGAGGCACCGATGCAGTTTCGCTCTGACGAGTCCGGCACCATCTCGATCATTTTCTGCGGCGCTCTGATCGTTTTTCTGGCGCTACTGGCGATTGCGGTCGATGGTAGCAATGCCGTACGGGCGCGCCAGCAGATACAGAGCGCCATGGATGCGGCGGCGCTTGCCGGGGCCCGTGCGAAAATCATGGGCGGCGACGCCGAAGCGGCCGTCGAGGCGGCGCTGGAAGCCAATTGGAGCAGCAAGCGACCGGATCTCCCGATCCATGTGACCGGGGTCACGATTGCGGACGGTAAGGTCAAGATTGCGGCCACGGCCAAGTCACCGGCGGTCTTCGGGCCGGTGGTCGGCCTTTCGGAGCTCAATATGAGCCTCGGTGCCGAGGCCGCCTATGGCGTCGGCGATGTCGAGATCGCGCTCGTGCTCGACAACACGAAGTCGATGGAAGGGGCCAAGCTATCGGCCCTCAAGGATGCGGCCCACACTCTGGTCACCACGGTGACCGCCGCTCCTAATGCCGATGCCCATGTCCGCATCTCGCTCGTTCCCTTCGGCCAGTATGTGAATGTCGGCATGGCCTACCGTGGCGCGAACTGGCTCTCCGTCGCCGACGACTACGCGACGACATCGAACCAATGCTGGAACACCTATCCGGATGCCGTCAGCTCGAATTGTCATCAGGAAACGGTCAACACCACCCAGGACGGCATGCCCTACAGTTACCAGACCGAAGTCTGTGACTGGGACTATGGCGATCCGGTCGAGGTATGCGGCGATGTCACGGACACATTCGAGTGGCATGGCTGCGTCGGCTCGCGCATGAGCCCGCGGGACATGTCGGTCGCCGCGACCTCAGCCGATCCCGTGCCGGGGCTTCTCAACGCCTGGTGCAACAGTCCGTTGACCCGCCTCACCGGCAATTGGACGGCGCTGTCGACCGAGATCGACAATCAGACGGCGAATGGCGACACCTATATTCCCGCCGGCCTGCTCTGGGGCTGGCGCACACTATCCCACGAGCCGCCGTTCGCGGACGGCGCCGACCCAGCCGTCAAGCGCGACATCCGCAAGATCGTCGTCCTGATGACCGATGGGGCGAACACGCGTTCGCCGCTCTATCCGACGCATGATGGTTGGGACGCCGAGCTGGCCAACGCGCAAACGGGCGACATCTGCCAGAACATCAAGGATGATGGCATCACCGTCTATACCGTGGCGTTCCAGGTGTCGGATGCGGCGACCCTCACCATGCTCGCGAATTGCGCCTCGAACCCCATCAACGCCTACAACGCCGACGATGCGATCGAGCTGGAACAGGCCTTCGAGTCGATCGGCGGGGCCATCGTCGCCCTGCGCCTGACGAAGTAGCCGAATGCCCCGCCCACGCTCACGTCGCGAGCGGCTTGTCATTACCTCTCGAATGTGCAATCTAGGATTGTTATCCGGTTGCCATGACCGGACTGCCGCCGAGGGGGCTCCATGTCAGTCTACCGTCCGTCGCCAGCGCCGAGTTTTCTGAGACGTCGAGGCGCCATGATGCGGGCGAGCCGGGAGGCACTTGACGTCCACGAGGCGCTGATGATCGGGCCGGAGGGCGCCGATCTGGCACTCGCCGAGGCCATGCTCCGCCTGACCTTCGGCTATGGCATCCACGTCGCGCCGGCTCGAACCATCGGCCAGGGGCTCGATCTGCTGCTCGGCGGCATGCCGGACCTGATCCTGCTGTCGGACGAGCTGCCACCGCAGGACGATGCGATGGGCGTGATGCCGATCCTCAGGCGACGCGGCTACCACGGGCCGATCGTGGTCATCGGCCCGCAGGGCGGTCGGGATCGGGTCAAGGTACTCCGCGCGGCCGGAGCCGCCGATGCCCTGGTCCGCCGCGAGGTCGAAGGTGCGCGTTTCGCCGAGGCAATCCTGGCCGCCGGGACGCACGGGCCAACGCAAAGCTCGCCTCAGACCGGTTCCCGGGTCAACATCTGATCGGTCCCGGGACCTGCCCACGCGAGTCCAACCCGCTGCCGTGCGCCGTCTCCGGGCCCGGGTGCCCTTGCCCATGGATTCGCCCTGAGGCTATACCTAGCCCAGCCATCCAGAGACACGACTTCCAGAAAGGCAGTGCAACGCCATGGCTCACGAGGAGCTTTCCCATTTCATCGGCGGCAAACGGGTCAAGGGT
The DNA here is from genome assembly GCA_041397825.1 of Hyphomicrobiaceae bacterium. Lineage (GTDB taxonomy): Bacteria > Pseudomonadota > Alphaproteobacteria > Rhizobiales > Hyphomicrobiaceae > JANNSX01. The sequence goes on along the minus strand of JAWKVX010000004.1, from coordinate 649,514 downwards.
ACATCGGGTCGCTTCGGCGATGTCTTTTGGCCGATGACAGGGGAAGTGGCCGCCAAGGTGCCGCTCGCCACCAAAGCCGAGGTCCGGTCCGCGGTCGAGAATGCGCTCGCCGCGCAGCCGGCCTGGGGCGCCGAGAACCCGCAGAGGCGCGCCCGCGTCATGATGAAGTTCGTCTCGCTGCTTGTGCGCGACATGGACAAACTTGCCGACAAGCTCGCCCGAGAGCATGGCAAGACAATCGCGGACGCCAAGGGTGACGTTCAGCGTGGTCTCGAGGTCGCCGAGTTCGCGATCGGCATCCCGCATCTGCTGAAAGGCGAGTTCTCGGATGCCGCCGGGCCCGGAATCGACATGTACTCGATGCGCCAGCCCCTTGGCGTGGTCGCCGGCATTACCCCCTTCAATTTCCCGGCCATGATCCCGATGTGGAAGTTCGCCCCGGCGATCGCCTGTGGCAACGCCTTCATTCTGAAGCCGTCCGAGCGCGATCCCTCCGTGCCGATCATGCTCGCCGAGCTGATGATCGAGGCGGGTCTGCCACCGGGCATCCTCAACGTCATCAACGGCGACAAGGAGGCTGTCGACGCCATCCTCGATGATCCGGACATTCAGGCGGTCGGCTTCGTCGGCTCGACGCCGATCGCGCACTATGTCTATTCGCGGGCGACGGCCGCAGGCAAACGCGCCCAGTGCTTCGGCGGCGCCAAGAACCACATGATCATCATGCCCGACGCCGACATGAACCAGGCGGTCGACGCGCTCATCGGCGCCGGCTACGGCTCGGCCGGCGAACGCTGCATGGCGATCTCGGTCGCCGTGCCGATCGGCGAGAAAACCGCGGATGCCCTCGTCGAGAAACTGATCCCGCGCGTCGAGAGCTTGAAGATCGGGCCTTCCACCGATCCAGGCGCCGATTTCGGGCCGCTGGTCACCAAGGAGGCGGTGGCGCGCGTGAAGGGCTATGTCGACACGGGTGTTAAGGAAGGCGCCAAACTCAAGGTCGATGGCCGCGACTTCAAGATGCAGGGCTACGAGAACGGCTTCTACATGGGCGGCTGCCTGTTCGATCATGTGACGCCCGACATGAGGATTTACAAGGAGGAGATCTTCGGACCGGTGCTGTCGGTCGTGCGCGCCAAGGACTACGAGCAGGGCTTGAAGCTCGTGAACGACCACGAGTATGGCAATGGCGTCGCCATTTTCACCCGCGACGGTGACTCGGCGCGCGATTTCGCGTCGAAGTGCAAGATCGGCATGGTTGGCGTCAATGTGCCGATTCCGGTCCCGCTCGCCTATCATACCTTCGGCGGCTGGAAGCGCTCGGGTTTCGGCGACCTCAATCAGCATGGGCCGGATTCGGTCCGTTTCTATACGCGGACGAAAACGGTGACGAGCCGCTGGCCTTCAGGCGTCAAAGAAGGCGCTGAGTTCGTGATCCCAACGATGCGGTGATTCGAGCGAACGGCATGCGATAGGTGAGGAGGGCGTGCTCGTGCCCGCCCTCTCGTCTTACGCCATCGCTCTCGCCTCGTACCGGTAGCCGATCCCGCGCACGGTCAGGATCGTTTCGGGCCGCGCCGGATCGCGCTCGATCTTTCTTCGAAGACGCGAGATGCGGATGTCGAGCGAGCGGTCGAACGGCGTCCATGTGCGACCATAGGCGAGCTCGGCGATCTCGTCGCGGTTGAGCGCCTGGTTCGGATGCTGGACGAAGATCTTGAGCAGCGCGATCTCCATCTCCGTCAGTTGTGTCACACGGCCCTGCGGATCGCGCAACGTGCGCGAGGCAAGGTCGAGGAAACAGGAGCCGAAGGTGAGCAGGTCGCCGGCGATGCCCTTGGGGGCGATCGGATGGACCGCCTTCGACATCCGGCGCTGGATCGCCTTCAGGCGAGCCAGCAGCTCGCGAAGGTCGAGGGGCTTCATCAGGCAGTCGTCGGCCCCGGCCTCGAGGCTGCAGATGCGCTCGATCGGATCGGCGCTCTGTGTCAGCATCAGGATTCCCATCCTCGTCCGCTCCGAGAGCCGCCGGGCCAGCGCCAGCGGATCGGCGCCATCGAGCCCGAAATCGAGCACGACGAAATCGGCGGTGTCGTTCTGTACGATGTGCTCGAGGCGATCGGCATCCTCCGCCAGTGTCACCTTGGAGCCGTTGGCGCTGAGATAGGCCTCGATCGCCGAGGCCGTCGAAGGATCGGGATCGCAAACGAGGATGTGTGAGGATCTGAGCACGAGATGTCTCCCCTTTTTTCAATTCTAACGAGACCCGTCGGCGCATGATTGCTTCGGGGCCTGCCGTCCCGACCGGGATCTTCGTCCCTTGGCCCGGCAGTCCTGGACCGGTGCTGGCGCGAGCCTCGCGTCGGTTTCAGTATTGAACTCGTGACGAGGATGCCCGGTGTTCCGAGCGCGGAGCCCCATCGTCGGCGCATGCCTCGAAGGGGCACCGGCGGCCGGTACGCAGAGGCCCGAAGGCCTCTGCGTCCGACGCTTTTCGGAACTCAGTAGGAGTAGCCGTTCTTGCAGTCCCAGTAGCGGTCCCACCAGTATTGGGCGCGGTGCCACTGGCCGCGGTACTCGGCCCGGAGGGCCTTCTTCTTCATCCAGTAGCAGCCGCCGCCGTAGAAGGTCACGTGGACGTGCTTGCCGAAATAGACCTTGCCGTAGCCGCCGGCCTGGGCCGGGGCCGTCGCCATGGTCGCCGCCACAGCCAGCGCACCTGCGGTGATCATCAGCTTCTTCATCATGGTCATCTCCCTGTGTTGTTGTAGGGCCTATGTTTTTATTCGGCTTGGCCGGCCTGGCTTTCGCTCGCCGTCCCTGCCATGACCAAGAGATAGGGTGGCCCTCCGGATCGGACAGTTACACACGGAACAGGAGCCACTCATTTTGCACGAGCCATGGCATGCCCCGCCGCCTTCCCTTGCGTACGGCAGGGCAGCCCCGCTCCCGAGGATCTTGCTACGGAGCCTCGGCATCGGAATCATTAACCAACAATTCGAGCAGGGAGAGCGGCATGAAGGGGAATTTCCAGGCAGCGCTCGAGGACGCTCGAAACCACAACGAGGCCCCATTCCCGGCAAGCGAGTATCGAGACCGCTTGAGCAAGGTGCGTCGGCACATGGACCAGTCGGGCATCGATGTGCTCTTCGCCATGGCGCCCGAGAGCATCTGCTATCTCTCGGGGTTCGCAGGGCATTGGTATCAGGCGCAATCGGGCAGGGCCTTCCCGCCGACCTCCGGCATCGCCGTCCACCGGGACCGTGACGTCACCATCCACTTCGAGACGCCGTCGGAGGCCATCCTCGCCCATATCGGCACACACTCCCCCGACATCCGCATCTTCCCCCTCGAAGCGCGCCGCGACGGTCTCCCGTTCATCCTGAGCGAGCTTGGCGCCGCCGGCTGGCTGAAGCCCGGCGTCCGGGTCGGTCTCGAGCTCTTCAACTACCGCCCGAACCCGATGGTGGCGCGCCGCTATGAGGAGGGGTTCGCGTCTCAAGGGCTCAAGGTCGTTGACGCAACGCAGATCATCCAGGGCGCCCGTCACACGAAGTCGCCAGCCGAGATGGCCTGCATGGAGAAGGCCGCCGAGATCGCCGAGGTCGGCATGGCCGCCGCGGAGGCGGCGATTGCTCCCGGCGTCACCGAGCTCGAGGTGTTCGGCGTGATGGTCGCCGCCATGACAAAGGCAGGCGGCGAGTTCTCCGGCATCATTCCACCCGTCATCTCGGGATTCCGCTCGAACGCGCTGCATCCGCTGGCGACGCGTCGCAGGATCGCGAAGGGCGAGCGCGTCAACATCGATCTCTGCGGGGTCTGGAACCGCTACCACGTCAACATGGCGCGCGGCTTCTGGGTCGGCGAGCCGGACAAGGCCGCGCTCGAGCTGCACGACCGCTCGATCGGCGTCTTCCCGGCCGTCATCGAGCCGATGCTGAAACCCGATCTGGATGTCGTGACTTTCTGCGAGGCCTTGAAAGCCTACTATGTCGACCAAGGCATCTGGGACGAGTGCTACTGGTCCGGCGGCTACGAGTTCGGTCTAGCCTTCCCGCCCGACTGGGTCGGTAGCTTCATCTACGATCTTTCGATCTCGAAAGCGGGCGAGCGCTTCCTGCCGATGACGGCGGTCAACCACGAGTGCAATTTTTTCGCTCCCAATCGGACCGGTCTTTCAGCGACGATCGACACGTTTCTCTTCGGCGAGAGGCAAGCGCGTATCGTCACCAGCCGGCCGAGGGGAATAAAGGTGCTCCACGCCTGAGCGGTGAGGGCGTGCCCGGCTTGACGGCTCGCCTGCCGCCGCCTACCCCTCGCGATCGAAACCCCCGTCCGAGGAGCCCCGCACATGGCCAACGCCCCGAAGTTCGACACGCTCGCCATCCACGCCGGCGCCAAGCCAGACCCGGCGACCGGAGCCCGTGTGACGCCGATCTATCAGACGACGGCTTACGTCTTCAACGATGTCGATCACGCAGCCTCGCTCTTCAATCTCGAGGCCTTCGGCAACATCTATACCCGCATCATGAACCCGACGCAGGGTGTGCTCGAGGAGCGGATCGCTGCCCTCGAGGGCGGCACGGCGGCGCTGGCGGTCGCCTCGGGCCACGCCGCCCAGCATCTCGTCTTCCACACGCTGCTCGAGCCGGGAGACGAATTTGTCGCCGCCACCCAACTCTACGGCGGCTCCATCAACCAGTTCGGGCAGTCCTTCAAGAAGATGGGCTGGACCGTCAAGTGGGCGGACGGCACCGACCCGAAGAGCTTCGAGAAGGCGCTGACACCGAAGACCAAGGCCATCTATTGCGAGAGCGTCGCCAACCCCGGCGGAATCGTCATGGACCTCGCCGCCATCTCGGCCATCGCCAAGAAGGCGGGCGTGCCCTTTATCGTCGACAACACGCTGGCGACGCCCTACCTCTGCAAGCCGAAGGACTTCGGCGCGGACATCATCGTGCATTCGGCGACGAAGTTCCTCGGCGGCCACGGCAACTCGATCGCGGGACTAATCGTCGATTGTGGCACGTTCGACTGGATGGCGTCCGGCAAGTACTCGGCGCTGTCGGAGCCCAATCCCTCCTATCATGGCATGAAGCTCGCGGAGACGTTCGGCAACTTCTCGTTCGCCATCGCCTGCAGGGTGCTGGGGCTTCGCGATCTGGGGCCGGCGATCGCGCCGATGAACGCCTTCCTGGTGCTGACCGGCATCGAGACGTTGCCACTCCGGATGCAGCGTCATTGCGAGAACGCCCTGGCCGTCGCCGAATGGCTCTCGAAGCACGAGAAGGTCGAGTGGGTGAACTATGCCGGCCTGAAGGACAACAAGTTTCACGCGCTGGCGAAGAAGGTTTGTCCCAAGGGCGCCGGAGCTGTCTTCACTTTCGGCGTCAAGGGCGGCTATGACGCGGGCGTCAAGCTCGTCTCCGAGGTCAAATTGTTCAGCCACGTCGCCAACATCGGCGATACCCGCTCGCTGATCATTCATCCAGCCTCGACCACCCATCGCCAGGTGCCCAAGGACAAGCTGATGGATGCCGGTGCCGGTCCCGATGTCGTGCGGCTCTCCGTGGGTATCGAGGACAAGGCCGACATCATCGCGGATTTGGAGCAGGCGCTGGCGGCGATCTGAGGGCGTGACAGAGGTCGTTTAGGTAGGGGCGACCGGGGGTCGCCCTTCTCGTTTCCCATATAGAACATCACTGCTGGATGAAGAGGGCCGCCCGCCGATTGTGTCGATAAGGCTGAGACCGTACCAACGCCATGCGCACCGACCTGTTCGACTTCGAACTTCCGGACGATCTGATCGCGCTGCATCCGGCGGTGCCCCGGGATGCTGCGCGACTGCTGGTCGTCAGGCCGTGCCGAGAGCTCGAGGACCGTCACGTTCGGAATCTTCCCGACCTCCTCGAGCCCGGCGACGCGCTCGTCGTCAACGACACGCGTGTCATCATGGCGGAGCTTGCCGGCTGGCGGACGCGCGAGGACGGAGCGGTCGCGCGCATCCACGCCAATTTGCTGCAGCGTCTGGACGATGACCGTTGGTTGGCCCTGGCCCGGCCCGGTAAGCGCCTGAAAGTCGGCGATCGCATCCGTTTCGGCGCCGAAGGGACGGGCGACGTCTGCCTGCTCGGCACACTCGATGCGACGGTCGCGACGAAAGGCGAGGGCGGTACGATCGAACTCGCCTTCGATCTCAGAGGCAGTTATCTCGACGAGGCGATCGCGGCTCAGGGCCAGGTGCCGCTGCCGCCCTACATCGCGGGCAAGCGCGCCGCCGAGGATCGCGATCGCGCCGACTACCAGACGATGTTCGCCACCCGCGAGGGTGCCGTGGCCGCCCCAACCGCCGGCCTCCATTTCACGCCTGAGCTGCTGGCACGCTTGGACGAACGAGGCATCTCGCGGCATATGGTGACGCTGCATGTCGGCGCCGGCACCTTCCTTCCCGTGAAGACCGAGGACACCGCAGAGCACAAAATGCATCGTGAATGGGGCGAGGTGACGGTCGACACCGCTGCTGCGCTCGATGGCGTAAGGTCACAAGGTGGCCGCATCGTCGCCGTCGGCACGACCTCGCTCCGGCTTCTCGAAAGTGCCGCTGCCGAGGACGGCACGATCCATCCCTTCCGTGGCGAGACGTCGCTATTCATCACGCCCGGTTATCGCTTCAAGGCCGTCGACGTGCTGATGACGAACTTCCACCTGCCGAGGTCCACACTGTTCATGTTGGTGTCGGCCTTCGCGGGTTTGGAGACGATGCAGGCGGCCTACCGGCATGCGATCGCCAATCGGTACCGGTTCTACTCGTATGGGGATGCGACGTTGGTCTTCGGCAGACGGGATCGCGCGACGTCATGAGCGGGTTCTCCTTCACCCTCCGCGCCACAGACGGCCGCGCCCGCACGGGTGTGATTGAGACCCCGCATGGGCCGATCCGCACGCCGGCCTTCATGCCGGTGGGAACCGCGGGCACAGTCAAGGCGATGTTCCTTAAGGACGTGAAGGAGGCCGGCTCCGACGTCATCCTCGGTAACACCTATCATTTGATGCTCAGGCCAGGTGCCGAGCGGGTGGCAAGGCTCGGTGGCCTGCACAGGTTCATCGGCTGGGACGGCCCGATCCTGACCGATAGCGGTGGCTTTCAGGTCATGAGCCTCGCCAAGCTCCGTAAGATGACGGAGGAGGGGGTGACTTTCCAGTCGCATATCGACGGCTCGCGCCATCACCTGACGCCCGAGCGCTCGATCGAAATCCAATGTCTCCTAGGCGCCGACATCCAGATGCAGCTCGACGAATGCCTCGAGATGCCGGCCACGCGCGACGAGACGGAACGCGCCATGGAGCTGTCGTTACGCTGGGCCGCACGCTCGAAGGCGGCCTTCGAGAGGCAGGCGAAGCCAGGGCAGGCCCTCTACGGCATTGTCCAGGGCGGCACTGATCCGGAGCTGCGCCGCCGCTCGGCGGAAGGGCTGGTCGGCATGAATTTTCAAGGGCATTCAATCGGCGGGCTGGCGGTCGGCGAGCCGCAATCCGAAATGCTGGCCATGATCGAGATCGTCGAGCCGATTCTTCCGGCCGGCAAGCCGCGCTATCTGATGGGAGTGGGAACACCCGAGGATATCCTCGAAGCCGTGGCGCTGGGCGTGGACCAGTTCGATTGCGTGATGCCGACGCGCGCCGGCCGGCACGGCCTCGCCTATACCTGGAACGGCAAGGTCAATCTCAAGAATGCCGCGCACGCCGAGGACGACCGCCCGCTCGATGTCACCTCGTCGTGCCCGGCGACGCGCGACTATTCCCGTGCCTATCTCCACCACCTCGTCAAATCCGGCGAGCATCTGGCCGCCATGCTGCTGACCTGGAGCAATGTCGCCTTCTATCAGGCGCTGATGGCTGCTATCCGTGCAGCGATCGCCGAGGGGCGGTTCGACGCGTTCAAGGGCGAGACGCTGGCCCGACTCCGTGGGCAGATTGCGCCCGGCGCCTGATCTTCGCGCCGATTTGCGATGCTATAGCGTGGCGCCCAGATCGAGCTGGCGACGGCGCACCGCCGCCTGGATGATCCGGTCTGCGGTCATGGCCAGAATGGCCATGCCGAGACCGGCGATGATGCCCTTGCCGAAATCGCCGTCGCCGAGACCGATATAGACCCGCTGGCCAAGGTCGTTGGTGCCGACGAGCGCGGTGATGACGAGCATCGAGATGCCATAGAGCACCGTCTGGTTGAGCCCGAGCATGATCACCGGTAGCGCCAACGGCAGCTTGACCTGCGTCAGCATCTGCAGCGGCGTCGTGCCCATGGATTGGGCGGCCTCGACGACCTCCTTCGGCAGGTTCCTCAGGCCGTGCTCGGTGTAGCGGATGATCGGCACGATGGCATACATGACGATGGCGAGCAGCGCCGTGAAGTCGCCGAGCTTGAAGAACATCACTACGGGAATGAGGAGGACGAACAGCGGCATGGTCTGCAGCGTGTCGTTGATGGGCCTGAGGAAGGCGGAGAAGCGGTCGCTGTAGGCGGCGATCGTGCCGAGGACCCCGCCGACGACGAAGCAGATGAGCACGGCGAGACCGCAAAGATAGATCGACATCACCGCCTCGGGCCAGACGCCGGTCAGAAGCAGGAAGAGGAGCCCGGCCGTGATGGCCAAGGCGAGGCGAGTGCCGCCGACCTGCAGAGCCGTCAATCCGATGATGGCGATGACAGCCGGCCACGGCAGGTTAGTCAGGCCGAAATAAAAGACGATCCCAGTGAGCGCAACGGCGACGGCCGCCGCCTGCGACCAGCTGCGCCAGGTCCAGAGCGCGCCGAGTGTCAGCAGGACGGCGTAGGCCACCGAGTGGACCGTCGTGAGCTCGAAGCCCCAGGAGAACGGCGTCACGGTCTGCGCTAACCCGATGCGCATCGGCAACATCAGATAGAAGAAGGCAATGGTCTTGACCGTCTCGATGGACGACTTGAAGTTCAGCGTGATGTAGGAGATGAGCTCGTTGAGCGGCTTGGCCGGCGAGACGATCCAGGCCTCGGGCCAGGTGGCGAAAGCCGGGATGACGAGCGCCGCGACCCAAAGCGTGACGATGGCGGCCAGGGCGACGAGCAGATGCCGGTGACGGCTGTGAAATGGCGCAACAGCAACTTGCGCCTGCTCCGAGCGCACGGCCAAGCCGACGGTGATGCGGTCTATGATCATGGCCATGAGGGCAATGACGATTCCGGCAAGCAGGCTCTCGCCGAAAAGTGCCTTGCGGATCGTCGAGAGCACTTCCCAGCCGATGTCGTTGGTGCCGCCGATGATCGAGGCGATGATAACCATCGAGAGTGCCGCCATCGTCGTCTGGTTGGCACCGAGCAGGATTTGGCGAAGCGCCGTCGGCACCTGCACCTGAAAGAAGAGCTGCGACGGCGTCGCTCCCGACATCAGACCCGACTCGACGACCTCTGGTGGGACGGCGCGCAAGCCGACGATGGTGTTGCGGACCATCGGCGGCACCGCGAAGAGGAGACTTGCAATCAGGCCGACGACCGGTCCGAAGCCGAACAGCAACAGGATCGGAATGAGGTAGGCGAAGGCCGGGATCGTCTGCATGAGGTCGAGGATCGGCATCAGCATCCGCTCGCTGCGGCGTGAGAAGAACCCGGCGGTGCCGAGTAGGAAGCCGAACAGGATGGCGAGCGGCACGCTGAGGAGCACGAGGGCCAGCGAGTTCATGCTTTCGTCCCAGTAGCCGATGACGACCATGTAGAGCATGGAGAGCCCAGCGAACGCCGCGAGCGACCAACCCGAGGCACGATGCGCGATGACAACGGTGATGGCGATGGCCACAGGCCAGGGGATCCGGTGGAGGAGCTCGCGGACGCCGCGGACAGGAAAGTCAAGCGCCCATGACACAGCTCTGAACGCCGGGCCGAAATGGGCGATGAGCCACGCCATGCCGACGTTGAGCGCATCGGCGAGCGGCACCTGCCACTCGGCCGGATAGGTGAACAGGACGGCGACATTGTCCTTGAGCGCGAGGCAAACGAGCGTCAGCCCGATGACGCCGAGCCATTGCAGGGCCGAGCGGTCAAGAACGAGCATCGCCGCCTCCCGCGAGACCTGGCTCTGCCGGGGTGAGGCGCGACTCGCGCGCCAACGTCTCGATGACACTCTGGGCAGTTGCCGCACCGAGCACCTCGCCCGAGCCGCTGACGACGGCGAGCCCGTCGGGACTACCAGCCAGCCTCGGCAGCAGGTCCTCGACGCTGAGGTCGGCAGGGATCCGCTCCCTTGCGTTCCGGGCGTCGATCCTCGCGTCCAGAACATCCCGGGCCTTCAGGACGCGCGCCAGCGGCACATCGCGGGTGAACTCCGCGACGTAGCTGTCGGCCGGATTGATGATGAGCTCGGCTGGCGTCCCCATCTGCACGATGAGGCCGTCGCGCATGATCGCCATCCGGTCGGCAATCCGCAGCGCCTCGAGAAAGTCGTGGGTGATGAAGACGATGGATTTCTTCAAGACCTGCTGGATGCGCAGGAACTCGTCCTGCATCTGCCGGCGGATCAAGGGATCGAGGGCCGAGAATGGCTCGTCGAGGAACCACAGTTGGGGCTCGACAGCGAGCGAGCGGGCGATGCCCACGCGCTGTTGCTGACCGCCGGACAGCTGGCGGGGGAAATGTTGCTCGCGCCCTTTGAGGCCGACGAGGTCGATCACGCGCTCGGCGCGCTCGCGCCGCTCTGCCGGTTTCAGACCCTGCAGTTTCAGTGGAAAGGCGACATTGTCGAGCACATTGAGATGCGGCAGGAGCCCGAAGCTCTGGAAGACCATGCCCATCTTGTGGCGTCGGATCTCGATCAGTTCCCGCGGGGAGACAGACAAGAGATTCTCGCCGTCGAGGAGCACCTGACCATGCGACGGCTCGACGAGACGCGACAGGCATCTGACGACCGTCGACTTGCCCGAGCCCGACAGCCCCATGATGACGAAGATCTCACCGACATGGACGTCGAAGGAGACGTCGGCGCAGGCCGGGATGTGGTCTTCGGCACGCATCCGCGCGGCCAATGCAGCGGGCTCGATCCGGTAGCCCTGGGCATCGAAATAGAAATTTGGCCGCTCCCCGTAGACCTTCCATAGGTTGCGGCAGGAGAGCTTGACCTGCTTGTCAGGTCCGGGCTTCGTCACGTCCAATGGACTGGTCTTTCTTCGGCGGATGCAGCCGCGGTTCGGGTCAAGGGCAAATCCGCGATCGGGCCGACCCGGCGCAGGTGGGCCCGAGCGCCGAGAGGGCCGGCGTTGCGGCCGGCCCTCCGGTGGTGGTAGTCTGCGGGATCAACCCGATGCGGCGTCGACCCAAGGTTTCCAGATGGCCTCGTTGCCGTTCACCCACTCGGTGGCGACGTCCTCGGCCTTCCGGCCCTTGCTGTCGACTTCGAGGATCAACGGGTTCTGCTGATCATTGGTCAGCTGGAACTGCTCGAGGAGCTTGTAGGCGGCAGGCCACTTGTCCTTGAAGCCCTTCCATACGGTCTTCAGGACCTGGGCCTGATGGAAGCCGCAGACCTCCATGGTGCCCGCAGCCAGCCCGGCCTTGGCTTCGCATTCCTTGGGATCCTTCGGCCACTCGATCCATTCGAATTTGTAATCCGCGTGGATCCAGTGCGGCTCCCAGAACATCATGATCATGGGCTCCTTGGCATCGTAGGCGGCCTTGAGCTCGGCGACCATCGCGCCTTCGCTACCGCCGGCGACGGGAACGAAGGGGAGCTTGATCTGCTCTACGAGATCCTTCGACCGCGTGCCCCAATCGGCGGGATAGGTCACAAGCCGTCCCTTCGGGAACGTCTCGGCCGTGCCGAAGGCCTGGGCGCAGTCATAAAGGGCCTTCCAGTCCGGCAAGCCCGGGCACTTCTCTTTCATGTAGGGAGGAAAAATCCAGCCCTCGCGCGCCGACAGCCCTTCGGAGCCGACGATGACGATGTCACCTGCCTCGACAGCTTTGGGATAGATGTCGCCGACGTTGTTTTCCCAGGTCTCCGGCTGCACATGCAGGTCGCCGGTAGCCATGGCGGCGAACTGCGGAACGGCACCGGCGGTCACGTACTCGACCTTATACCCGACCTTCTCCAAGAGCTTGCCGAGGATGTAGGAGGAGAGGTGCTGGCCGGTCCACTCGTTGATCGGAATCTTGATCGGGTCGTCCTTGGCCCCCAACTCGGCGGCCGTTGCGGACATCGCCGAGAGAGACAAGGCCGCCAGCGCGGCCACGGTCAGTTTCCATTTCATACGTCTTAGGTCCTCCCTGTTCTCGATCGCCCTCCGGACCGCCTGGTGGCCACCAAGGGGACGACACTGCGATATTTTGACCCAAATGACGCGCGCTGCCAATGCCTCTCGATCATGAGGTCTCGACCAAAGGCGGGCTTTGAGGCCGTCAGGAGATCGGTCTGACCGCAACTGCCCCTTGGCCTAGGACATGGAAGGGGATTGGTCCGCGGCCATGCCGGGTCGTCAGGTCTTCAGTAGGCGATCGCGCGCCTCCGAGACGGCGTTCGCGTGCGCATCGAAGCCCTCATAGGTAGCGATGCGGCGCGCATGCCGGGCCAGCTCCGGGTAGCCCGCGCTTGTCACATGGGCAATCGACGTGCGCTTCAGGAAGTCGAACACCGAGAGCGCGGAGGCCGTTCTGGCCCAGCCGCTGGTCGGCAGAACGTGGTTCGGGCCGATGACGAAATTGCCGAGCGTCGACGGCGTATGCTCGCCGAGCAGGATCTCGCCGGCATGCTTCAGGCGACCGAGATAGCGCAGCGGCTCCTTCGAGAGCACCTGCAGGTGCTCGGGGGCGAAATCGTTGACGAACGCGATCGCGGAGGCCTCGTCGGGGGCGAGGACGACACCACCGATCGGACCCGAGAGAACGGCAGACGCGTAGTCGATCCGCTCCTGGCTCATGCCCTTCCAGTAAGTCGGGATGGCAGCGAGCGCCGCCTGGGCCACCGCCCGGCTCCAGGTGACGAGGAAGGCCGAGCTGTCGGGACCATGCTCGGCCTCGATCAGCAGATCGAGCGCGGCAAGGCGCCCGTCGGAGGTCTCGTCGACGAGCACGATCGACTCGCTTGGGCCCGCGGGGGTGCCGGTGTCGAGGACATGCGCGAGGACGTTCTTGGCGGCGGCCAGCCATAGGCTGCCGGGGCCTACGATCTTGCTGCATTTCGGTATCGTCTTCGTGCCGAATGCAACCGCCGCGACGGCCAAGGCCCCACCGGCCTTGAAGACTTTTTCGACGCCGGCCATGCGGGCTGCGACCAGCGTCGCTGCATCAATCCGGCCGTCGGGACCCGGCGGCGTCAGGATGCAGATCTCGGGTACGCCGGCCACTTGAGCCGGGATGGTCGTCATCAGGGCGGCGCTCGGGAAAGCGCCCTTGCCGCGCGGCACGTAGCAGGCGACCGAAGGGATCGGCGTGGTGCGGTCACCTGCGAAGACGCCCGGCCGGACCTCGTTGAGCCACATCTCCTCCGGCATCTGGTCGGAATGGAAGCGGCGGATCGATTGTGCCGCGAACGCCATGGCGGCATAGACCTCGGGCTCGAGCTCCTTCTCTGCCTTCTCGAAGTCCGCCGCAGTTGCCGCCAGCTCCGTTGCCTCGACCGGCGCCCGGTCGAACCGGCGCGCAAAGCGGGCGATCGCCGCGTCGCCCTCCGTGCGCACCGCCTCGATGATCGGCCGGACTTTGGTCTCGTGCTCGGTCAGATCGGCCTCACTGCGCGTGAGCAGCCGCTGCCGAGCCTCGGCTGAGAGTTTTGCAAGCTCGATGAAATTGATGGCCCTTGTCATCCGCACATCTTCTGCTGATCGTCACCCATACACGAGTGCCTCGTCATCGACGGGGATGGCCGGCAGCCGGTCCCGGTCGATGTAGTAGTCGTGGCTGTGCTCCCACTTCGGCTTGTCGCCGCATTTCGGGAGCACATGCTGCCCGCGGGTGACATATCCTGGATTGAAGGTCTCAGGCTTGAGCCATGGATGGAGCGCCATCTCCCGGTCGCCGGCCTGGATCACGGGCTCGACCCGTTTTAGGTGATGCGCGTCCATGTAGTTCAGTATCTTGCAGACGACATCGGCAACGAGATCGACGCGCATGGTCCAGGTGGCGCGGATGTAGCCGAAGACCCAGGCGAGGTTCGGCAGGCCGGTGAACATCAGACCGTGGAAGGTCACCGTGTCGGAGGCCTCGACCGGCTTGCCATCGACCTCGAGGGAGATGCCGCCGAAGGCGAGCAGCTCGAGGCCGGTCGCCGTGACGACGATATCCGCTGCGATCTCTTTTCCGGATTTCAGGAGGACGCCGCTCTCGGTGAAGGTTTCGATCTCGTCGGTCACCATGCTCGCCTGGCCGGAGCGGATCGCAGCATAGAAGTCGCCGTCCGGAATGAGACAGAGGCGCTGCCGCCATGGCAGATAGCGCGGCATGAAGTGCGTCTCGACGTCGATATCGGGTCCGAGCTGCTTGCGGGCATCGGCGATCAGTTCGGCGGCCACGGCCTCGGGCTCCTCGGCCGCGCGCTTCAGATAGATCTCCTCGTCGAGAAGGTAGCGGCGCCGCATGATCTCCAGCACCCAGCTCTCGTCGACGCCGAGGCTTCGAAGCTCGGCCGCGAGTGGGGGATTGGTCGTACCGGAAAAGTAGTAGCTCGGCGAGCGCTGCAGCACCGTGACGTGTCCGCATTTCGGCGCCAGTGCGGGCACCATCGTCGCGGCCGTCGCGCCGGAACCAATGACGAGGACGTGCTTGCCGGTGGTGTCGAGGGCTTCCGGCCAATTCTGAGGGTGCACGATCGGCCCCCGGTACCGCGACATACCCGGCCATTGGGGCGTGAAGCCCTGATCGTGCCGGTAGTAGCCCGGGCACATCCACAGGAAGCTCGCGGTGATTTGGCGGATCGCGTCATCGGGGCCTTCGACCGTTAGCGTCCACAGGTTGTCGGCGCTCGACCAGGAGGCCTTGGTCACCCGGCTGCGGTATCGGATGTGGGGGGCGAGCCCCCGCTCGGCGATGATCTCGCCCAGATAGTCCTGGATATCGCCGGCGGAGGCATAGGTCGGCCCCGACCAGTGCTTGAAGCGAAAGGAGTAGGTGAAGGTCGCGCTATCGGACCGGATGCCTGGATAGCGATGCGTGCGCCAGGTGCCGCCATGACCTGCCTCGCTCTCAAGAAGGACGAAGGTCCTGTCGGGACACTGGTCCTGAAGATGACAGGCGCTGCCGATCCCCGACACGCCGGCACCAACGAAGACAACATCGAAATGCTCGACCGGTGCGGGTGTGCGTACGGGTTTGGGGATCATGGGTCAGGAGCTCCAAATGCTCGGCCGAGCTTGCCATGGCCGGCAACCTGGGCGCAATTCTCCCGCCTGTCGCGCACCGGGATCACACTGGCGAGCCTAGCCATCGTCCCAGCCTGCTCAGTATTTTGACCAATCGATTGACAATCGGGACCCTGCACGCCATGGATGATCCAGCAGTACGCTTGGGCTCGAAACCTACAAAAAACTGCACTGCGTACGGGCCAAGGGAGGAACGAATTGGCAGACACAAAGGCGCGGATCGCCCGCGCTCTCGACGATATGGGCGCTGAGGTCGCGCATGTCGGCCTGTTCGATTACGCATCGAGTTTCCGCGAGCGCAGGCTGCGCCGCGCCGAGCTATTGGCGACAGCCGAGACGGCGGTCTTCGCCAACGTGCCGCTCAAATGGGATTCGGCAGAGAACATCCTGGCACCGGGTCCCTACCGGAGCGAGACGATCGCTCTCGATCCCGACTCTGTCCGGCCACATCCGTTCGAGCCCCAGGCGGTGGCCATCGTCGGCGAGTACACGGGTCCGCAGGCCGAGCTGTTGCCGCGAACGGTCCTGCGCCGGCAGGTCGAGAGGGCCGCGGCGGCCGGCTACGTGGTGGAGGCCGCCTTCGAGTTCGAGTTCATTGTCTTGAACGAGACGGCCGATACGCTGCGGTCCAAGGGTTTCTCCGGGCCGGCGCTGTTCGCCGCCGACAATCGGTGTTGGTCGGGCCAGACGGCGGCGACGTTCGCCCCCTTCGTCGCCGATCTCGAGGCTCTGCTCGCCAAGGCCGATATCGATCCCTACTCGCTCTCCGTGGAGCTCGGGCCCGGCTGTTTCGAGGCGACGCTTCGCCACCGGCCGGCGATGCGCGCTGCCGATGACGCGGCCTTCTTCCGCATGTTCACAAGGTCCTTCTGCCGTCAGCGAGACCTGACGGCCTCCTTCATGGCATCCCTCGGCCAGGGTTTCCCGGCCATCGGCGGTCACGTTGTCGTCTCGCTCAAGGACAGCAAGGGCAAGAACCTCTTTGCCGATCCGAAGGACGAGTATGGGCTTTCGGCGACCGCCAAGTCGTTCCTGGCCGGCATGATCGAGGGCGTACCGGAGGCGTTTCCGCTCTGCAATCATACCGTCAACGACTATCGCCGGCTCGGCCCCGGCAGCTGGGCGCCGAAGACCATGGGGTGGGCGCCCTACAACTATGCGGCGGCCGTCCGAACGGCGGCCGAGGCGCCCGAGATGACCCGCCTGGAGTTCCGCCTGCCCGGCGCAGACTGCAATCCGCACCTGAGTCTTGCGCTCGTCCTGGCGACGGGCCTCGACGGGCTGGAGCGCAAGCTCGCCTTGCAGCAGGCTCCGATCGCCAAGGGCGGACCGGACGAGATTCCGGAGGGCGTGCCGCGGCTGCCGCTCGATCTTCTCGAGGCGACTCGGAAGATGCGAGCCAGTAAATTCGCGCGCAGGTGGTTCGGAGATGCCTTCGTCGATCATTTCACGATGGTCTGTGAGGCCGAGGATGCCGCGTTGCGCCGGGCCGTCAGCCCGGACGAGGTCCGCCGGTATCTGGAAGGCGGTTGAGAGACTCGCAGAGGCTCCGGCGAGGTGACGAGGACGGGATGCAGGACACAGTGAAACGGACAGGCGAGACTGATCTTCAGCGGGAGATTGCCGACGGGGGTCGGGCCGAGGCGGTCAAGCGAGTCCGCCAGAAGATCGACGCGTTGGGTATCGACTACATCTATCTCCAATATGTCTCGATCACCGGGCGCATCATGGGCAAGGCCTCGCCCGCACGGCATTGGGAAAGCCTGGCGCGCAAGGGCGTTCAGACGTTCATGGGCGGCGTCACCAACGTCTTTCCCGATCGTCACGGTCGTCTCATCGGTTTTCCGGCCAACGCACACGAGGTGATCGCGCTGCCCGATCCCGAAACCTTCTGCCAGCTCCCCTGGAACAAGCGGATGGCGCGGGTTTTCTGCACACTCTTCTACATGGAGGAGGACCCTGAGCAGGGAGGCGCCTATTTCGACGTCGATTGTCGCGGCGCGCTGAAACGCAACGACGCGACGTTCCGCGGCGCCCATCATGGCCTGCATATGCGGATCGGTTGCGAGCCGGAGATGCTGTGGCTCAAGAATACGGGCGACCCGAACGCGCCCTATGATGGTACGACGAAGCCCTACGCCTACCACATCGATCAATTCGAGCAGCTTTCGCATGTCTGGCTAAAAGTCTACGAGTATGCGATCGCCATGGGGCTCGATATCGTCCAGGGCGATCACGAGGACGCGCCGGGACAGGTCGAGCTCAACTTCATGTTCGACGATGCTGTGAAGACGGCCGACCGGCTGACGACCTATCGCCAGATATGCTCGCAGGTGGCGCGCGAGAACAACCTCATCGCCTGTTTCATGACGAAACCCTATATGGGGACCTCCGCCAACGGCTGTCACCACAACCTGTCGCTCTGGTCGGGCGGAACCGCAGAGGTGGTTCCTCTGGTCGGCGAGCCACTGCCGGGCATGGAGGAGGTCTTCCAACACACCAAGGGCGGCCGCAACGAGCTCCGCGACGAGCGGGAGGCCTGGAAGCCGTCGGAGACGGGCCGATATGCACTCGGCGGCATTCTCGAGCACCTGTCCGGCATGAATGCCATCGCCTGCTCGACGGTCAATTCCTATCGCCGCCTCAACGACACGGGCCTTTGGGCGCCGCTCGCCATCAATTGGGGCCTGCAGAACCGCTCCTGCGCGGTTCGCGTCTCGAGCCCCGACCGCTTCGAGTACAGGCCGCCGGATTCGATGGTTAATCCCTATCTCATGATGTCGGCGCTGCTTGCCGCGATGGACGACGGTCTGAAGCGCCACATCGATCCGGGTGAGCCAGAGGAGCGCAATCTCGTCGAGGTGATGCGGGCGGGCGAGGACGTCCGGCGCATCCCGATGACGCTGTTCGACAGCCTCGAGGCGCTCAAGGCCGATCCTGTCGTGCTTTCCTCGATGCCGGGCCGCATGCACGAGGTTTACGATTGGTACAAGCGGGACGAGTGGGATCGCTTCATATGGCAGGCTTCGGACTGGGATGTGAAAACCTATCTCGACTGCCTGCCGTGAGCATATAAGATATCGGTTTCGTTCGGGCGCTCCGGACCGGACAGTGGTTTTGACAATCGAGTCGGTGGCTAGGCCGGCCGAAACAGGGAGGAAGGACATGCACTTCAGACGGTTTGCACTGACCGCGACAGCGGCGCTCACAATTTGCTGGGCGGGGCCTGCACTGGCCGATGGTCAGCTCAACCTGCTGACCTGGGAGGGTTACGCCGACGCCAGCGTCATCGACAAGTTCACCGCCGACACTGGGTGCAAGGTGACCGCGACCTATGTCGGCTCGAATGACGAGTTCGCGCCGAAGCTCGCGGCCGGCGGCGGCGTCTATGATCTCATCTCGCCTTCGATCGATACGACCAAGTCGATGATCGAGGCTGGTTTCGTCGAGTCTCTCGATCCTTCGAAAATCGCCGGCTGGGATGGCATCTATGAGAAGTTCCGCAAGGCCGAGGGCATCAACCACGATGGCCAGGTCTACGGCATGCCCTTCGTCTGGGGCGCGATCGCCTTCATGTATCGAAAGGACAAGTTCCCGACGCCACCGACCTCGATCGCCGATCTCTGGAATCCGGAGCTCAAGGGCCGCGTCTCGCTCTGGGATGACAAGAGCGCCCTCTACGTCGCCGCCCGCCTCGAGGGCAACAACGACATCTACCATCTGACCGATGAGCAGCTGGAGGCCGCCAAGAAGAAGCTGATCGAGCAGAAGCCGCTCGTCCGCAAGTACTGGGCGACGGCCGGAGAGCTCGTCGATCTCTACGCGGCCGGCGAGGTCTGGATATCCAACACCTGGGCCGGCTACCAGTCGGCGCAGATCAAGGAGAAGGGCATCGAAGTCGTCGAGTTCATTCCGAAGGAGAATGCCGAGGGCTGGATGGATTCCTGGATGATCGTCAAGGGAACACCGAATTCGGATTGTGCCTACAAGTTCCTCAACATGGCGACCTCCGAGGCCGGCCAGTGCGGTGTCTCAGCCGTCACCGGCTATTCGACGGCCAACCAGGCGGCGGCCGAGAAGTGCATGACGCCTGAGCAGTACAAGGCGCTGCATCAGGATGATTTGGGTTATCTCGACAGCCTGCTGCTGTGGGAGAACCTCGGTGCCCGCCTCGAGCAGTACACGAACACGTGGAACGCCGTGAAATCGGCGAACTAGCAAAGACCATCGACGGGGTCCGCGTGGACCCCGTCGACACTCGTTCGCGCCCTCATGCCTCCGGAACTCTGATGCCGCACATCGTTGAGCTCGACCACGTTACCAAGTCATTTCCAGGCGGCGTGCTTGCCGTCAACGATGTCAATCTCGCCATCGAGGAGGGGGAGTTCGTCACGTTGCTGGGGCCTTCGGGTTGCGGCAAGACGACGACGCTCAGAATGATCGGAGGTTTCGACCTGCCGACCAGCGGCACCATCCGGCTGGCCGGAGAGGACGTCACCCACCTGCCGCCCTATCAGCGACAGGTCAACATGGTGTTCCAGGACTACGCGCTCTTCCCGCACATGACGGTCGGACGCAACGTCGCCTATGGCCTCGAGCGCATGAAGCTGCCGAAGGACGAAATCGACAAGATCGTTCGCTCGACGTTGCAGCAGGTCGAGCTCGGCAATGTGATCGATCGTAAGCCGCACCAGCTGTCCGGCGGCCAGCGCCAGCGTGTGGCATTGGCACGGGCGATTGCCCGCAAGCCCAAGGTGCTCCTGCTCGACGAACCCCTGTCGGCACTCGATGCCAATCTCCGAGAGCAGATGCAGGTCGAGCTCAAGCATCTCCACGAGCGGCTCGGTCTCACCTTCGTTCTGGTGACGCACAATCAGACTGAGGCGCTGGTGATGTCGGATCGTGTTGTGGTCATGGAAGGCGGTCGCATCGCCCAGATCGGCACGCCGGACG
Source organism: Hyphomicrobiaceae bacterium (assembly GCA_041397825.1). Lineage (GTDB taxonomy): Bacteria > Pseudomonadota > Alphaproteobacteria > Rhizobiales > Hyphomicrobiaceae > JANNSX01. Next base: position 629,189 of record JAWKVX010000004.1, on the reverse strand, counting down.
ACATCTATGAGCGGCCGGCCTCACCCTACATTGCGAATTTCATCGGCACTTCGAATCTGCTCGAGGTTACGGTTGGTGCCGAGAATGGCGGTTTGGTCGATCTGACCCGCGACGGCGTGAGCTTTAGAGCGCGACCGCAGGGCCGCACGGCGAATGTCGGCCAGAAGCTACTGGCCGGAATTCGGCCGGAGAAGGCCATTCTGATCAGCTCGCCGTCCGAGGCGCCCGCAGGCATGAGCGTGCTGAGTGGCAATGTTCGGGAGGTATTGTTTCACGGTTCGAATGCGCGGTTGAGGATCGAGCTCGCCGGCGGTGCACCGTTCCTCGTCGATTTGCCGCTGAGCACCGCCAACGCCCGCCATGGGCTGCCGAAGACGGACGCGACGATTGCCATTGCCGTCCATCCCGACAATGTCACGCTTTTTCCCTCGAGCCACTCATGAGTGCGGGCGCACGCGGAAGCCGATTGACGAACCTGATCCTGGCGGCTCCGATCGTCTGGACTCTCGTCTTTCTGTTCCTGCCTTACGTGATCATCTTCACCTACAGCTTCTGGCTGAAGAAGTACCCGACCTTCGAGCCGGCCTTCCAGCTCGGTAACTATGGGCAGATCATCAGCGATCCGCAGTATCTTCAGGTGCTGCTCAGAACCGGCAAGATTGCGGGTCTGACGACCTTGCTTGCGCTGCTTCTGGCCTTTCCCTTCGCTTACTTTCTTGTCTTCAAGGTGCGATCGTTGAGGCTCAGGACCTTTCTCTACATGGCGGTCATAGCGCCGCTCTGGGTGTCCTATCTCCTGCGCGCCTACACCTGGAAGACGATCCTCGGCAGCGAGGGCATTCTCAACTCCTTCCTGACGTCCATCGGCCTGTTGTCGGGGCCGACCGATATCTTCCTCTACAACCATTTCTCGATGGTCGTGACGCTCACCTATATCTTCATTCCGTTCATGGTGATGCCGATCTATACCTCGCTCGAGAAGATCCCGCGCAATCTGATCGAGGCCTCGAAGGATCTGGGCATTGGCCCACTCGGCACGTTCTTCAAAGTGATCTGGCCGCTGTCCTTGCCGGGCGTCATCGCCGGCGGAGCCTTCACCTTCTGTCTCAGCGCCGGTGACTTCGTGGCGCCGACGCTCGTCGGAGGTCCCGACGGCGTGCTAATCGCCAATGTCATCGCCTCGCAGTATGGCGCGGCGCTCAACTGGCCGCTCGGATCGGCACTCGGCGTCGTCATGCTGGTGCTCGTGCTTCTCATCATCGAGTTCGCCGACCGCTTCGAGCGGACCGGATCAGTCAACTTGGGCTAGGGGTGCCGACATGACTATGGCGATCGATGCCACAATGCCCGCCGACAGCCCGTCCGCAGCGCGCCTCAAGACGCGTCTCGGCGACGGCTTCCTCGTCGTGCTTGCCGGGTCCGTGCTGGCCTTCCTGTATCTGCCGATCGCCGTTCTGATCATCTTCTCGTTCAACGAGTCCCGATCGCTGACCCTGCCCCTCACCGGCTTCACCTGGGGCTGGTATGAGAAGATGGCATCGAACGACAGTCTGCTGACCGCGATCTGGAACAGCTTCTATGTCGGGATCATTGCCACTGCCCTGACACTCGCGATCGGCGTCCCGGCGGCCTTTGCCCTCGACCGCTTGGAATTCCCGGGCAAACGTCTGTTTCGCCGGCTGGTGCTCCTGCCGCTCGTGTTGCCCGGTCTCATCACCGGTATCGCCATGCTGAACATGTTTCGGCTGCTGGGCTTCAATCTCAGCCTCGAGACCGTGATCCTAGGACATGCGACCGCGCTCGTCTCGGTGGTGGCGACGCAAGTATTCGCCCGCCTGCAGAGGCTCAATCGCTCGATCGAGGAAGCGTCCGCCGACCTCGGGGCTAAGCCGTGGGAAACCTTTCTCTACGTCATCTTCCCGAATATCCGCTCCTCGATCATCGGCAGTGCGCTGATCGCCTTCACGCTTTCCTTCGACGAGATCCCCGTTACCTATTTCCTCACCGGTCGCGACAACACGCTGCCGATGTACATCTGGTCGACGCTCAGGCGGGGCATCACGCCCGAGATCAATGCGGTCGGCACGCTCATCGTCGTCGCCTCGCTGGTGCTTATCGTCGTCTCGGTCTGGCTCCTCAGCGAGCCGGAGCAGAAATAGAGCTTCGAGGAGGTCATCCGTGACGGCAGTGGCAGCGACGGTCGAGGACGCTCCCTATCTCGACCTGGACGATCCGGCCTTCTCGATCCGCTCGGAGCCCGTCCGCGAGGCGCGTGCCAAGGGCTGGTACGCGCGAACCCCCTACGGCCTCGCGATCCTGCGCTACGAGGAGGTCGGTGAGCTGCTACGCGTTCCGCAGACGCGCCAAGGCAGCCACCGCTGGCCCGAGCACAACAAGGCGACCGGCTCCTATGCCGACTGGTGGCACCGCATGTTGCTGAACCGCGAGGGGCAGGATCATGCGCGGCTGCGTCGTCTGGCGAACCCGGCTTTCTCGCCAAAGCTCATTGTCACCCTCAACCCGGCCTTCCAGAGGATCGCCAACGAGTTGATCGACGCCTTCGCAAAGCAGGGTCGCTGCGAGTTCGTCAACGCCTTCTCCGCACCTTATGCGACACGGGTCATTTGCGAGCTGTTCAAGCTCTCGCACGATCATTGGCCGGAGTTGGCGCGGATCTCGACGGAGATGGGGCTCGCGCTCGGCGTGACCTATAATCGCGACCAGGCCATCGTCAACGCCGCTACCGATCGGATGTATGTCTATGCCCGCAATCTGATCGAGGACCGGCGCGCGAACCCAGGCGAGGACTTCATCAGCGTGCTCGTACAAACCAACGAGGACAAAGATCGCCTGAGCGATCAGGAGCTGGAGGACATGGTCGTCCTCGTCGTATCCGGAGGCATCGAGACCACACGCAATCAGCTCGGACTCGCCATGAGCCAGTTCATCGAGCACCCGGATCAGTGGAAGATCCTCGCCGAGCGGCCGGAGCTGGCGCGGCCCGCGGTAGAGGAGGTGATGCGCACGCGTCCGACGACGACTTGGGTGACGCGCGAGGCGGCCGAGGACTTCGTCTACAAGGGTGTGGCCATTGCTAAGGGAACGACACTGCACTGCTTCGCCGAGTCCTCCGGCACCGACCCAGAGCACTTCACGCCGGGTTTCGACATCACGGTGAAACGTAAGCAGCATTTCGCCTTCGGCGGTGGCGTGCATCACTGTATCGGCCACTTCATTGCCCGTGGTGACATGACGGAGGCGCTCAAACTGTTGGCGCAACGGGTGCGGAACCCCCGCTACGACGGTCCGGGAGAGTGGCTGCCGGACAGCGGAAACACCGGGCCGATCAAGCTGCCGCTCGCCTTCGATCCGGAGACCTAGGTCATGCGCATCTGCGTCGACCGCGCCAAATGCAACCGCCACGGTCAGTGCACCATTGCGGCGCCCGACCTCTTCCGCTTCGCCGCGGACGGCACGATGGTGCATGTCGAAGAGATCGGGGAGGCGCAGCAGTCGGACGCCATGGACGCGGCCGATGCCTGTCCCGAGCAAGCGATCACGATCGAGGCGTGACCGATCCAGAGGTCCGGCGGAGCGACCGGCTTGCCTCATATACGTGCGGCCTGACCGCCGTTGCCAGCCATTCGACCAGCGTGATGGTGTCGTAGACGGGCATGCCCAGCCGATCGGCGATGGCGGTCGAGTAGGGCGCCAAATTCGTGCATTCGACGACGACGGCGCCGAGCTCGTCTACACGAGCCCTGAGTTCGTCGGCCGCCGCGAGCGAGGCCGCCTCGCGTTCCTCGCTCGTCGTAGGCCGGCCCCTGCCGATGATGTCCTGATAGGTCGGGCTGTCCGCCGCGAGACCGGCGACCGGCGTGTCGGCGGGTGCGTTCGCCGCCCTGAGCATATGCGGCCCGAGCCTCGTGGCGTCGAAGGTGATGACGCCGACTCGCTTCCCCGGCGGCAATAGGGCCTGGGCGAGCGGGATCTGAAGCAACGAGGAGGTGGCAACCGGAACAGAAAGCGCTGCCGCAAGTTGCCGCTGGTAGAGCACCAGAAATCCGCAGGTGGTCGTAATCGCATGGGCGCCACGGTCGATGAGCCGCTGGCCAGTATCGACAAAGGGCTGCAGCAGTCTTTCGTCGGTCAGGCCGGTCACCATGTCGGCGGTCGCCCCCGACACCGTCTCCATCAGGACCGGGCACGTCAGGGAGCCGGGGTTGCCGATGTCGCCGATGAAGCGCTCGAAGCGGGTGTCAAGCTTCAAGACGCCGATGGTGGGCGACCGGCCGCCACCGTCGATCCTCTGAGACATGGCAGGCTCCTCCGGTAAGGTGAGCGTGATCCTCCCGCCGATCGGTGCGTCGAGCAAGCCGGGGCCGGTGCTGTCGCCGAATAGCTCGGTTGCGGCGGGAGGTGGGCTCGCCGCTTGACAGCTGCCGTGGTGAGCCAAAAGCTGAGGTTTCCAAGGACCGAGGAGGCGACCTCATGAAGAAGCTCTGGATCGAAGGCTCGTTCGTGGCTCTCGCGACGCCGTTCAACAAGAACGGCTCGCTCGATTTCGAGGGCTTCCGGACCTTGCTTCGGTTCCAGGAGGACAACGGTACGGCAGCCGTACTGATCCTGGGCTCGACGGGCGAGGTCTCCATGCTCTCCGCCGAGGAACGCCACGCCGTCATTCGAGAGACGGCGAAAATGAAGACCGGGAAGATGAAATTCTTCTACGGCTGTACGGCCAACAACACCGATGCGACCATCGCCATGGTGCGTTACGCCAAGGACAATGGAGCTGACGGAGCTATCCTGGCCGCCCCATCCTACATCTGCGCTTCGGAAGCCGACATCGAGCGTTACTTCCTCGATGTCGCCGACGCGAGCGACCTGCCGATCGGCATCTACAACAATCCGCCGCGCGTGAAGACCGATCTTGGCCACGAGGCGCTGCTCCGACTTTTCGAGCATCCCAACATCGTCGTGCATAAGGAATCCACCGCACGCGTCGGTCAGGTCGCGCAAGTGCTGGCCAAGAAGCCCGATGTCTCCGTCATGTGTTGCGACAGCCCTAATCTCGGTCTGGTCGTTCCGACCATGACGCTCGGCGGCCATGGTCTGGCGAACATGACGGGCAACATCGCTCCGGCGGAGCTTGCGCGGATGTCGGTGCCGTGGCGTGGGTCCGACGATGCCTTGAACTTCCGCAACGAGTATCTTCGCTGCCTGCCGCTCCTGCATTTCACTTACTCCGCCATCAATCCGGTGGCGGTGAAGTCGCTCATGAAGGCCGTCGGGCTGCCGGTCGGTGCGCCGCGCCGACCGCTCACCGACCTCGATCCGTCTGCCGTCGCCAAGGGGATCGAGATCTTACGGGTCCTGGGATTTGATCAGCGCTACGGTTTCAAGCTGCCGAGCCCGCTCAGAACCGCTGCGGAGTGAGCCGGTGACGCACTTCGCGCCATATCGATCGCGCTTCGAGGGCAAGATCGTCCCGAGAGAGCTGGATTTTCCGGCCGACGAATACCAGCGCCGGCAGCTGGCGGCACAGCAGGCGATGGACACTGCCGGGATCGACCTCCTGATCATCGGCAACCTCGCCGACATCTGCTGGCTGACCGGTTTTCAGACGCCGTCCGCCGGCACCTTCGCCGCCCTTCTTGTTCCAGCGAAGGGAGCCTTCACCCTTCAGGTCATCGATCACGAGTACGGCTGTGCGCGATACGTGAGCACGGCCGAGCGGATCGAGAGCTATCCCTGGTATGAGCCGGAGACAGGCCTCGCCCAACATGCCCGGCTCGTCGCCGAGTTGATGACCGGAGACAAGGCCCACATCGGTATCGACGGCAAGGCACCGATCCGGCCCGACGTGATCGCGCGCCGCCTGGGCGAGGGTCGGTTCACCTGGTCGGATGCGACCGGGCTGGTGACGCAGCTTCGGCGGACGAAGTCTCCGCTCGAGCTCGAGGCGATGCGTGAATCCGGCCGGATCACCCGGGTGGCGATGGACGATACGCTGACAGCGCTCAGGCCAGGCATGCGTGACAGCGATGTCGCCGCGGTCCTCATGCAGCGCATGATCGAGGAGGGCTCGGAGTTCCCAGCCATGGGCCCGTTCGTGGCGACCGGACTTCGCTCCTCGCTCATTCACACGACGTGGAAGCGTCGTCCGATCGCTCCGGGCGATCATGTCTTCCTGGAGCCGGCGGCCGCCTATAAGCGCTACAACGCGCCGATGATGCGGACAGCGATCATGGGGCAGCCCTCCAAGATGGCCGAGCGCCTGACGGACGCCGTCGAGACCACGCTCGCCATCCTTTTCGAATCCATCCGTGCTGGACGCACCGGTCACGAGGTCGCCATCGCTGCGGCCAAGGGCTTCGCGCCCGTCAAGGACGAGATCTTCTTTCAAGGGGCGTTCGGCTATTCGGTCGGCCTGGCACTGCCTGCCGACTGGGCCGAAGGCTCGACGCCTTACATTGCCGAAGGCATCGAGGCTCCGCTCGTCGCCGGTATGACACTTCATCTGCCGGTCGCGGCGCGGGTCGTCGGCTTCGGCGGGGTCGCACTCTCCGAGACGGTGCTGGTCACGGAGACGGGGTGCGAAAGCCTGACCGCCGACAGCCGGAAACTTTTTATCGTCACCTGAGCCTTGGGAGCGTTGCCATGAACATCGAGAAGCGCCTGGAGGCGATGGGCGTCGAGCTGCCGATGCCGGAGGGGGCGAGCTACTACGGCGCCACCTATGGCACCATGAAACCCTACCATATCATCGGCAATGTGCTGCATCTGTCGGGGCACGTTCCCTGTGACATCAACGGTGATCCAGTGCATCCGGGCCGGCTCGGCGAGACGGTGACGCTCGAGCAGGGGATTGCCGCAGCCCGGCTGACCGGCATCAACGCTCTTGCGGGCATGAAGCAGGCCCTGGGTGATCTCGATCGCGTCACCGGTCTCATCAAGTCGCTGTGCTTTGTGGCGGCCGCACCGTCGTTCACCGATGTCCACAAGGTATCGAGCGGAATGACGGATTTTCTTGCCGAAGTGTTCGGACGCGACATAGGCATTGGCTGCCGCGCCACCATTGGCATCCAGGTTCTCGCTCGCAACAATTGCTTCGAGACCTGGATGGAGGTCGAGTTCCGCTGAGAGGAGTTCACAGTGCCTATCACCGACTATCGTACCGCGCTGGTCACCGGGGCCTCGAGCGGCATCGGCCTTGCCATTGCCGAGGACCTCTCGACGACGGGCCTCAAGGTGCATGCGGTCGCGCTGCCGGAGACGGGCCTCGAAGCCCACGCCGGGCGCATGGGAGCTATTCCCCATGCCATGGATGTCGCCGACACCGACCGGATCGAGGCCCTGATCGCGGAAGTGGCGCCGGACGTTCTGATCAACAACGCCGGCATACTCGGCGCCTTTGCCCCGCTTCAGTCTGTGTCGCGTGAGGCCGTCGACCGGCTTATTGCCATTAACCTATCGCAAGCCGTGCACTTCACGCGGGCCGCCCTTCCCGCAATGATCGAGCGCAAGCGCGGTCACATCGTCTTCACCGGATCGATCGCCGGGCGCATCAACAGTCGCGGACTCGCCGTTTATTCGGCGACCAAGGCGGGCGTCCAGGCCTTTGCCGAAGGCATTAGATGGGACGTCCTCGGCACGGGCATCCGGGTTACGGTGCTGGTGCCGGGCCGCGTGGAGACGCGAATCTACGACAGCCATTTCGGCTCCCGCGACAAGGCTGAGGCGGCGCTCTACACCGATTTCAACGCCATTCAACCGACCGATATGGCGCGGCTGGTTCGCTCGGTGCTCGAGATGCCGGCACATGTCGACGTTTCTGTCGTCGAGGTGATGCCGACGGGGCAGGTATTCGGTGGCAGCCAAATCGCCAAGACGGTCGACAACTGATTGACCGGCCGGTCTGATTATGCAATCTCTGAAAAGGAGAAACGGCGCTCCGTGAGAAGGCACGATCTCGTTATCGATTGGCGGCAGGCGCGAAGAGTTTGCCTTACCGAGGCGAACCGACCGTGGAGCGTCGTGCGGATTGCCGGCCGATCACATGGGAGGAAGCGGCATATGCGGTTTAGGTTCTCTCTGGGCACGGTCGCCATTGCGGCATCGGCCCTTTTTGCCGGCTCGGCGATGGCCGCCGAGACGAAAGGCCCGGTGACCGACGAACTGGGCGTCGTCGAGATTCCAGCAGGCGCACCGATCACGATTGGCGGCTACTGGGTCATCTCGGGCGCTGACGCGGCGCTCGGCATCGACTCCAAGCGCGGCGCTGAGATCGCCATCGACGATCTGGGCGGCAAGATCAAGGGTCGTGACATCCAGCTGATCGTCGAGGACGATGCCTGTAACGCCGAGGGCGGCCAGACGGCTGGCACGAAGCTCGCGGCCGTTCCGAACGTTGTCGGCGTGCTCGGCGGCGCCTGCTCGAGCGCCACGACGGCGGCGGCCCCGATCCTGTGGAAGCAAGGCATCCTGAACATCTGCACGGCCTGCACGGCACCGAAGCTGACCGCTGCGGATCGTAGCGCTGAGTACGATGGATTCATGCGGACCATCTACTCGGATGCCTCTCAAGGCGCCAACGACGCCAAGTGGTTCCGTGAGGAGCTCAAGTGCGACACGCTCGCCACCATCCATGACGGCACGCCCTATACCCAGGGTCTCGCTGAGGCCGCTGGCAAGGCGTTCGAGGCTCTGGGCGGCAAGGTCGTGGCCGCCGAGGCGATCGCCCCGACCGACGTCGATATGAAGCCCGTGCTCACCTCGATCGGTACCAAGAAGCCCTGCGTGCTCTACTTCCCGGTCTTCGTGGCCCCATCCGCGCAGATCATGCGTCAGGCGCCGGAAATCGCCGATCTGAAGGACACGAACCTCATCGCCGGAAGCGCGGTGCAGGCTCCGGGCCTTCTCGAGGCGGCGGGCGATGCGGCTGTCGGCATGCGGCTCACCAACGTCGACGTGTCGCCTGAGGTGCTCGGCAAGAAGTATCCAGAGTTCGTCGAGAAGTACAAAGCGAAGTACGGCGAGGATCCGATCCAGTCGTTCCACGCTCAAGCTTACGACGCCATGGCAGTTCTCGCTGCGGCGATCGAGAAGGTTGCGGTCGAGGATGGCGGCAATCTCTACATCGGCCGGAAGGCTCTGCGCGATGCCGCCTTCGCCACGAAGGACTTCGACGGCATGAGCGGTCCGCAGAACTGCGACGAGCATGGTCAGTGCGGCGCCTTCAACTTCGCCGTCTACCAGTTCACCAACGGCGATCCGTCGACCTTCAAGACCGGCGAGAACCCGATCAAGATCTACCCAAAGTGATGATGTTGGCATAGGTCCAACCACGAGACAGCAGCCGGCCCCACGCGACAGCGCGAGGGCCGGTTGCCTTGATGAGGTCGGCCTGGCCGGAGGTGTAGCCGGGCACGAGGGGGAGTTGAGACGACATGGCTGCAGCTAATGCCGCGACGGGGGCCACAGGCAGCTCCGGCGGCCTCTTCAGTGGTGTCCACCGAATCACGTTCGTCGAAGTGATTCTATGGTCGTTGCGAATCCTGCTTCTGGTCGTAGTGGTCGTTGGACCCGTCCTCATTCTATTGAAGGGGACGTATGACACCCAGCACTGGTTCGACTTCTTCATGTTCGGGCTGACGATCGGCGGCGTCTATGCGTTGATCGCGCTCGGCTACACGATGGTCTACGGCATTCTCCGCCTCATCAACTTCGCTCATGGCGATATAACGATGATGGGGGCTTTCTCCGCCTTCTTCCTGGCGCGCGGCCTCGACCGTAGCGGCTTCCTGGATGAGTGGCCCGTCATCTCGATGCTTTCCATCATGCTGCTCTCCATGGCGGTGTGCACGGTGACGGCGCTCCTCGTCGAGCGCATCTGCTATCGGCCGTTCCGGCATGTCGCGACCCTCGCCCCGCTCATCTGCGCCATCGGTGCCTCCTTCGTGCTGCAGCAGGTGGCGCGCGGCATGTATGGCTCGAACGTGCGCTCCTATCCGGACCCCGAGTGGCTCAAGGGCTCGTTCGAGCTGTTCGGTTTTCCCGTTCCTTATGTGCAGCCGCTGGTCATTGGCACGGCGATCGCGGCGATGATCTTCCTCTATCTGATCGTGCAGAAGACAAAAATGGGCATGGCCATGCGTGCCGTGTCCGAGGACCGCGATGCCGCGGCACTCATGGGCATCGACGCCAACAAGGTCATCATCTTCACCTTCGTCCTTGGCGCCTGCATGGCCGGCATCGGTGGCGTGCTCTACTGTTTTGTCTACAAGCAGATCTACCACTTCACCGGCTTCTTGCCTGGCATCAAAGCGTTCAGCGCGGCCGTGCTCGGCGGTATCGGCAACGTGCCGGGGGCGATGATCGGCGGCTTCTTCCTCGGTGTCGTGGAGTCGATGGGTCCCGCGTTGTTCCTGGAAGGATTCGGAATTCCCGCGTCGCACCAGCTTCGCGATTTGATCGCTTTCACGTTGCTCGTCATGGTGCTGGTCTTCCGTCCGTCGGGCCTAATGGGCGAGAAGCTCGCCCGAAAGCGAGCGTGATGCTCCGGGGATCGCGCTCGCGTAGCGCAAGCGGGACTAGAGGTTTGAGAGGTTAAGGAGCGGTTTCTTCATGGCTATGGATGTCATTGCGGCAAGCAGGGCCGACCATGACGATGCGACGCCCTGGGGGCATGTCGGCTCGACGGGGCTGTATCTTGGCATAGCCGTCCTGGCGCTCTGCATGGTCGGTGTTCTCAACATCTTCACCGAGCGCTCCATCGTCGTTGGCTACATCTCCCTTGCCTATGCCATGCTCGGCTTCACGCTTTTGGCTGCAGGAGTGATGGTGGCGCAGCGTGGCCTGCTTTCGAGTCCGGCCATGTGCATCGTCGGCGGGGCCGTCGCAGGTGCCATCGCGGCGGTCTTCGGAGCGGCTCTCGCGGTGATCATGAGCCTTGTCAATTTGCGCTTCATTTTCGTGGCCATGGAGCCCAAGCTGCTCAAGCTGCTCACCTTCGGATTGCAGCCGCCGATACTGGGCGCGCTTGCCCTCATCGCGCTGGGGGCGGCACTCGGCGCGTTCGGCGCGCTGATTGTCGTGTTGCCGCGCGTGGTGCGGCGCCCTGTCGTGGCGGCCTTGATCGGCGCGGGCATGGCCGGGCTCTTCCAGGAACTGATCCGCATCATCCTCGTCAACAACATTGCGACGAAGTGGCTGCACGATCTTCTCTACACATACACCGGCTTGACGCTGCAAGGCGCCGTCATCATGGCCGTTGCGAGCGCCGTAGGCATTATGGCTTACGATGCGTTCAAGGGAGGCTTGCGCGCCGCCGGCGTCGACATGGCGGCAACCGAGGCGCGGCTGCGTCTGCCGTTGATGATCCTGACCCTGGTCATCATAGGGCTGTTTCCGCTCTATGGCGGCAACTTCGTCGGCCAGGTCTTCCTGATGGTCGGCTTCTTCGTGTTGATGGGCATGGGGCTCAACCTCGAGGTGGGCCTCGCCGGGCTGCTCGATCTGGGTTTCGTCGCCTTCTACGCGGTGGGCGCCTATGTTACCGCCCTGCTCATGGCGGATCATCCCTATTCGTTGGCGCAGAATTTTGGCTGGGAATGGGCGAAGCTGTCCTATTGGGAGGCTATGCCGATTGCGATCCTCGCCTCGATCATCGTCGGCGTGCTGTTCGGTGTGCCCGTGCTCAAGGTTCGTGGTGACTATCTGGCGGTCGCGACCCTGGGCCTTGGCGAGATCGTGCGCGTGATCGTGCTGTCGGAGGCGGCAGCGCCGCTGCTTGGCGGATCTCAGGGCATCCTGCAGATTCCCCGCCCGGTCGTTTTTGGCCAACCTCTCAATGATCAGGTTTCACTCTTCTACGTCGTGTTCTTCGGCTCGCTGCTCGCGGCCTACGTCGCATGGCGTCTGGAGAACTCGCGGCTCGGTCGCGCCTGGACGGCGATCCGGGACGACGAGGACGTGGCGCAGGCGCTCGGTATCAACCTGATCCAGGTGAAGCTGCTCGCCTACGGTCTGGGCGCCGCCTTCGCCGGCTTTGCAGGCTCCATTTTCGCCGTGTTGGTCGGCTCGATCTTTCCACACTCCTTCCAGCTGATCATCTCGATCAACGTGCTTGCCCTCATCATCGTCGGCGGCATGGGAAGCTTGCCTGGCGTCGTGCTCGGCTCGGCGGTGTTGATCGGGCTACCGGAGATGCTGCGTGAGTTCGGCGAATTCCGCTACCTATTCTACGGCCTTGCCATCGTTGCTGTTACGCGCTTGAAGCCCGAGGGCCTGTGGCCGTCGGCAGCCCGGCGCCGCGAGTTGAGAATGGATGCCGAGGCCGCAGCCCTCGAGACGGGCGCGGTAACTGAGAAGGCGGCTTGAGCCATGGCGGATGGTCCAATCATGCAGCAACCGGCGGCGCAGGGGCAGGCGGGCAAGGTCATATTGAAGACCACAGCCATGACGAAGCGCTTCGGTGGGCTCGTCGCGCTCGACAAGCTCGATCTCGACGTCTCGCAGGGTGCCATCTGCTCGATCATCGGGCCGAACGGTGCCGGCAAGACCACCGTCTTCAACTGCATCATGAACTTCTACACGCCGGACGACGGCGAGGTGGTGTTCAATGGCGAGCGCCTCGACGGCGTGACGCCGGACCGGGTGGCGCAGGCCGGCATCAACCGGACCTACCAGACGATCCGCTTGTTCAAGAACCTGACAGCCATCGAGAACATTCTCGTCGGCATGCACATTCACTTGAAGTCGACATGGCTCGGGACCGTTCTCAACACGCCATTTGCCAGGCGAGATGAGAAGGCGGCCGAGGAAGAGGCGATCCGGATCCTGGAATTCGTCGGTCTCAAGGGGCGTGGTGACATGGTGGCGCGCAATCTCGCATACGGCGAGCAGCGTCGCCTTGAAATCGGCCGTGCGCTCGCAACCAAGCCGATGCTGCTGCTGCTCGACGAGCCGATGGCGGGCATGAACCCGCGCGAGTCGGTCGACATGATGAATTTCGTCCGGCGGGTGCGCGACGAGCTCGGCGTGACGATCCTGTTGATCGAACATTCGATGCGCGTGGTGATGGACATCTCCGACCACGTGACGGTGCTCGATCACGGCGTGAAGATTTCGGAGGGGCCACCAGCCGTGGTGCAGAACGATCCGAAGGTGATCGAGGCCTATCTCGGCACCAAGGGCAAGGCATTGAAGTAGGAACGGATGGAAGCGGTGGAGCACCAGACGGCAAGACAGGCGAAGAGCGGCGGCCCGCCGGCCTTCCTCGATACGCGCAACCTGCATGTCTACTACGGCAAGATTCACGCACTGCGCGGGGTTTCGGTTCAGGTCGGGCGAGATCAGATCGTGGCTCTCATCGGCGCCAATGGCGCCGGCAAGTCGACAACGTTGCGCGCGATATCGGGCATCCTTTCGGTCGCTCAGGGCGAGATCGTCTTCAACGGCGAGCCGCTGAATAGTGTTCCCGCCCATAAGGTCGTCGGCAAGGGCGTGGTGCAGGTGCCGGAGGGTCGGCGGATCTTCGGCCGCCTGTCTGTCGCCGAGAATCTCAAGGCGGGCGCGTTCCTCAGGAACGATAAGGAGGGCATCAAGCAGACCGAGGAACGGGCGCTCGCCATGTTCCCACGCCTGCGCGAGCGCTATGGACAAACAGCCGGCACGCTGTCGGGCGGTGAGCAGCAGATGCTTGCCATGGCGCGCGCGCTGATGTCCAATCCGAAGATCTTGCTGATGGACGAGCCGAGCATGGGTCTGGCGCCCATCCTCGTCGAGCAGATCTTCGATACGATCGTCGAGATCCGCAAACAGGGCGTGGCCGTACTGCTCGTCGAGCAGAATGCCTTCCTGGCCCTACAGATCGCCGACTACGGCTACGTCATCGAGACCGGCGAGATCGTGCTGGAGGGCCCTGGCCAGGAGCTGCTCGGCAACGACAAGGTCAAGGCAGCCTATCTGGGCTGAGGGGCGTTCGATGCAGGGAATGGGCGTTGTCGTCACAGGTGGCGCGAGTGGTCTCGGGCTCGCCACATCGAAACTGCTCGTCTCGAAGGGGGCCAACGTGGCGCTCATCGACATCAATCAGTCCGCGCTCGATACGGCCGTGACCGAGACAGCGAAGTCGGGCAGCGGCAAGGCGTCAGGTTTCGTCGGCGACATCATTCCGCGTGCTGAGGCGTTCGAGGTCTATGCCAAAGCCGCAAAGGCGCTCGGACGCGTCGACGGCGTCGTCAATTGCGCCGGCGTCTATCCCCGCAAGCCCATCCTCGACATCACCGACGAGGATTGGAACTTCGACTGGCACATCAATGTGCGGGGCACCTACAACATCATGGCGGCCGCCATCATCGAGATGCGCAAGCAAGCGCTCGATGCGAGCGGCGTGCGGGGCAGAATCGTCAACCTGTCGTCCGTCGACGCCTTCAAGGCACACCCGAAGAACGCGCATTACGCGGCCACGAAGGCGGCGGTCGTCAGCCTCACACGCTCCTTCGCCCTCGAGTTCGCACCGGAGCAGATCCTCGTCAACTCGATCGCACCGGCCGGCATCGCCACCGACAAGGCGAAAGCGGCCGGATTCATCCCTGAGCTCGCCTCGCAGACGCCGCTCGGCCGCGCCGCCGAAACCGGCGATATCGCCGAGTGGATCGTCTTCATGCTCTCGTCCGCGAACCGCTACATGACGGGCGAGAATGTCATCGTCAGCGGCGGCTACGTATTCGCCTGACACGCCGGAACCGTCGTCCGCCGGGCGGCCGTCTGTCCCTGCGCCGGCCCTTGCCGCGAGGGCGGATCTCGATGGAGGTCGGAGATGCCGCGTCACCTGTCGCTCGATGAGCTTGCTACCGGGCTCGACCACATCCGTGCGGCCCCGAGGGATAATGGCGTCCTCGAATGCATTGTCTCCCGTCCGACATCCGGCGAGCGTCGCGATCTAGAGTCGTGCCGCATCAGCCTTGCCGGTGGCGTCGAGGGCGATCACTGGGCCAAGGGATGTTGGAAGACGACCGCCGACGGACGGCCCGATCCGGACGTTCAGATCTGCATCATGAATGCCCGCTGCATCGCCCTCATCGCCCAGGATCGCGCGAACTGGCCGCCCGCCGGCGACAACCTCTTCATCGACATGGACCTGACCCCGGACAATCTGCCTGCCGGCACGCAACTGGCCGTCGGCACGGCCGTTATCGAGATCACGGCAGTCCCACACAACGGCTGCGATAGCTTCATCGCCCGCTATGGACGCGACGCCTGCGTTTTCGTCAACACCGGCGAGGGTCGGCGCATGCGGCTTCGTGGAATCTATGCTCGCGTTGTCGAGGATGGCCAAGTGTCCGTCGGCGACAAGGTGCGCAAACTGCCGGCGTCGTCCTGAGGACGGCTGCGGCCGCAGGCCGGGGCCTATTCCCCAGTGAACTTGGGCTCACGCTTCTCGAAGAAGGCCCTGGTGCCCTCGAGATTGTCGCGGGTGAGTGCCGTCTGTACCAGGCCCTCCGTCTCGAAGTTGAGCGCGCCGTCGAGCGAGGCGGAGAGCGCCGAGTCGAGCATGACCTTATGGAGCTGCACGGCGACCGGGGCGCGGCTCGCGATCCGCTTCGCCAGAGCTTCGGCCACCTTGCGCTCTTCGCCTGGTGCGCAGAGACGGTTTACGAGACCCAGCCGATAGGCCTCCTCCGCGTCGATGAACTCCCCTGTGTAGGCGAGCTCGCGGGCTTTGGCGAGGCCGATCTTGCGCGGCATGAAGAAGGTGCCGCCGTTGGTGATCGTGACGCCGATGTTGACCTCGGGAAAGCCGAACTTCGCATCCTTCGCCGCGACCACGAGATCGCAGGCGAAGACGAGCTCGCAGCCGGCGCCGACGGCATAACCCTGAACGGCCGCGATCACCGGGAAGCGCGCGGAACGGATCAGTTTGGTGGAGTTCTGCAGGTTCTTCTGCCACTCGCGAAGCTGCGAGGCGGTGAGCTTGCCCGCCACCATATCCTCGTTGTGCTCCTGGATCTCCGCCACGTCATGGCCGGCGAGGAAGGCGCGGCCTTCGCCGGCGAGCACGAGACTACGAACTTCCCGATCTTTGTCGAGTTGGGCGATGAGCTCGCAGAGCTCACCCCAGCTTTCGATCGTCATGGCGTTGAGGCGATCGGGCCGATTGAAGAGTATCCACGCGACGTGACCGTCGCGACGGATGATGAAGCGCTCGCCTTGAGCGGCTGGCTTGGATTTGGACATGGATTCCTCGCTTCTAATGATCTAGCGGCTTAACTTGATCCCAGATATCTCGCGATCCCAGGTGGCGGGTGTGAGACCACGCTCCCGCAGCACGAATTTCTGGATCTTGCCCGTTGGTGTCTTCGGCATGGCGTCGATGATCTCGACATAGCGCGGGATCATGAAGCGCGCCATGCGGCCGTCGAGAAAGCGGATGAGGGCGTCCGGGGCCAGACTCTCGCCGGGCTTCAGCGAGACGATGGCGAGCACCTCCTGCTCGGCATCGGCGGCGACAACCGGCACCACAGCGCATTCGAGAATGGCCGGGTGGCTCAGAACCTCGGCCTCGACCTCCATGGAGGAGATGTTCTCGCCGCGGCGGCGGATGGCATCCTTCAAGCGATCGACGAAGGTGAAGTTGCCGGCCTCGTCCCGCATCATGATGTCACCCGAGTGGACCCACTGATTGCGCCATGCGTGGGCTGTCGCTTCGGGGTTCCGCCAGTAGCCGGCCATCAGCATCCAGGGGACCGAGGTTCTGACGACCGCCTCGCCTGGCACACCCGGCGCGACCTCCCGGTCGTCAGCGTCGACGATCCGGACCTCGTAGCGATCGCTCGCCACCCGTCCGCACGTCTTGTTGTCGGCGAGATCGAAGGTCGAGCGCATAGGCACGTTGATCTCCGTCGAGCCCCAGGTGGTCGAGACGAGGACATTGAAGCGTGTCTTGAAGTCTTCCACCTCGGGAAGCAATGGCACGATGAGCATGCGCTGCATCGGGGTCACGGCATCGCCTGCCGAAGGCGGTTGCCGCCAGAGCCAGCTTGCCATGGCACCTAGCAGGAAGGTGCAGGTGGCGCCATGGCGGTGGACGTCCTGCCAGAAGCCGGAAAGCGAGAAGGCGCCGGGAATGACGACGGTGGCCCCGCTGATGAGCGTCGCGTAGACGGCGGCCCACTGGCCGGCGATGTGAAACAGGGGGAGAGGATTGTAGTAGACGTCCGCCTCTCGCATTTCGAGCAACTCGACGACGGCCAGCGCATACTCGTAGGCCTGCGTGTGCGCCACCATCACGCCTTTCGAGGGGCCGGTGGTGCCGGAGGTGTACATGACGGCGAGGAGGTCGTGGGCGCGGGGCGGCAAGGGTAGGAGAGGCGTATCGGCTGTGACCTCCGTCAAGGTCCGAAGTTCGGTCCTCGGCAGGTCGAGACCCGGATCTTCGCCCTCGCCAGTCAGCACAAGCTGCTCGAGCCGCGGCAACTCGCTCAGGAGTGGCCTCACATGCGGCAGGTAGCGGCGATCGATGACGAGGACCCGGGCGTCCGAGTTCTCCAGCACATGCTTCAATGTGTTGCCGCGGAGCTGCGTGTTGACGGGAACCTCGAGGGCGCCGATGCGCGCCAGCGCCAGCCAGCAGGTGATGATGTCGATGCCGTCGGGGAGCATGAGGAGCACGGTGTCGCCCGTGGCGATGCCGAGGCTGCGGAAGCCGCTCGCCAGATCGAGCGCGCGCTGCCGCATCCTGGCGAAGCCGTTGCTCGTCTCGCTCGTTACGATCCACGTCTTGTCGCCGAGCCGGCTGGCACGCTCGTCGAGCACGTCCCAGACAGTCTGGCGGTCACGCGGGTCGAGCATGGATCAGCTCCTAATCGCCATGCCGAAGCGATGTTCCGGGTTGCTCGATGGGCCACAGCGCTTCATGTCCTCACCTCGAACACCGCCTCGATCTCAAGGGCGAGGCGATAGGGTAGCGAGGCGCAGCCGACGACAAAGCGCGCATGCCGGCCGCGATCTCCAAGCACCTCGAGAAGCAGCTCGGAGGCGCCGTTCATGACGAGAGTGTGCTGATCGAAATCCTCGGTCGCCCAGATGTAGCCGCCGAGCCGCACGGCCTTGACGATGCGGTTCATGTCGCCTTGGGTGGCGATGTCGAGTTGCGTCAGGATGTTGAGCATCACGAAGCGGGCGCACTGCTGAGCCTGGCCGAGATCAAAGTCCTTGCCGACGCGACCCTGCCAGGCGAGATCGTCGCCGTCGACGGGACCCTGTACGCACCAGAACTGGTTGCCGGTCACCACATGACCGGCGTATTTGCCGACGCTGCGGGCCGGCCTCGGCAGCGCATGGCCGAGTTCGGTCAGGCGTTCAGCGAGGGACGGCATGGGACCTCCGGTCTGCATCGGATGAGTGGCTCGCGTTGCAAAGAGTCTCGATCACGCACGACGTCGCTTTCATCAGTACGACCTCGGCAATCCGAGATCCTGCTGCGCGATGTAGTTGAGGATCATTTCTTCCGACACGGGCGCGAATTTGAACAGGCGATTGTCCCGCCACAGCCGCTCTAGGTGGCTGTCGACCGCATATCCCATACCGCCCATGACCTGCATGGCCCGCTCGATGGCCGAGGTTGCGGCCTGGGCGGCGATGAGCTTGGCGGCGTTCGCCTCGCTGCCGTAGGGCTTGCCTTGATCGCAGCGCCAGGCGGCCTCGAGGTTCTTGAGGCGGGCCGCCGATAGCTCGGCATGGGCCTGGGCCATGGGGAACTGGAGGCCCTGGTAAGCTCCAATCGGACGGTCGCCGAACACCTTGCGCTGCGCCGCATAATCGACGGCAAGGCGCATCGCCAGCCGGCCGGTGCCGACGAGGCCGGCCGTCGTGACGATCCGCTCGGTGTTGAGCACGTCCAGCAACTCGGCCCAGCCGCCGTCGATCGTGCCGATCTGTTCGTCGGCCTCGGCGCGGACGTCGTCCAGGAAGACATTTGACGAGGTGAGGGTGTTGGTGCCGAGCTTGGCGATCGGGTCGTAAGCGATGCCTTCGCGCGTGCGGTCCAGAAGAAAGAGAGTGATGCCGTGAGTCTTCCGCGGACTGTCCTCAATTCGGGTGGTGCGGGCGACGATCAGGAGCTTGTCGGCCTTGTCGACGCCGGTGATCCAGATTTTCCGTCCGCTGATGCGCCAGCCATTGCCATCGCGGCGGGCGAAGGTTCTGATGGCGAGGCTGTTCGTGCCGGCGTCGGGCTCGGTCAGCGCCATGGCGAAGGTGAGCTTGCCGCTCACGAGCTTCGGCAGCATGTCGCGCTTCTGTGTTTCCGAACCAGCCCGCAGCAATCCCATGCCGCCGAAGATCGGGTTCAGCATGAAGAGCTGGGCCAGCGTCCCACCGGCGCCGGCCGCGCACAGCTCCTCGATGGCGAGCGCCAGCTCGAGCATGCCGAGGCCGGCGCCACCGTATGCCTCGGGAATGGCCGTGCCCGAGAGTCCGGCCTCGCAGATCGCCTGCCAGCACTCGGCAGGATAGGCTTTCGCCTGGTCTTTCAGCTTCCAGTAGTCGAGGCCGAAGCGCTCACCGACCTTGGCGGCGGTTGCGATCAACAGCTCCTGCTCCGACGACAGGGCAAAGTCCATGTCAGCGTCCCTTGAAAGCAGCCTTCCGCTTCTCGAGAAAGGCCGCGAGCCCCTCATGCGCATCCGTGCTGTCGAGCACGAGGGAGATCATCGCCTGCTCATAGGCGAGCGCCGCCGCCTCGGGCATGTCGCGGCCATAGAGAGTCGTCCGTTTCAGCATCTTCAGAGTCAACGGTGATTTGGCGGCGATCTCGCCCGCGAGTTTCATGGTCTCGGACATCAGCTCCGCCGCCGGTACGACGCGATTGACGAGGCCGATGGCCTTGGCCTCCGCAGCCTCGATGCGCCGGCCGGTGAACATCAGCTCCTTGGCGATCGCGGGCGCGACCTGTCGCATCAGTCGCTGGCTGCCGCCGGCACCGGGGAAAATGCCGAGCGTGATCTCCGGCAGGCCGAAGCGGGCCGTGTCGGCGGCAAGGCGGATGTCGAGACAGAGTGCCAGTTCCGAGCCGCCGCCCAAAGCCCAACCGTTGATGGCGCCAATCGTCGGCTTGTCGCATGTCTCGAAGCGGCGAAAGACGCGATGGATGAGCTCGCCGAATTCCAGGTAATGGGCAAGTCCCTGACGTGAATCCAGGTCGGCGATGTCGCCGCCGGCGATGAAAGCCTTCTCGCCCGCGCCAGTCACGACGATGACATGGACGGCTTCGTCCTGCTCGTGCGCCGTAAGCGCCACATCGAGCGCCTCCAGCGTCTCTGTATCGAGCGCGTTCAGCGTCTCTGGGTTGTTGACCGTAATGAGACCAACCGCGCCCTCGCGCGTCGTCAGAACAAGCGGCTTCGCGGTCATGCTCTCAGTGCTTCTCCGGAATATGAGCCTGTGCCACGATTTCAATTCTGAGGCCCGGAAGTGCGAGGCCCGAGATGAACATCGTCCCGCGATTTGGGCAGGCACCGGGCGGGAAGACCTTCGCATACTCCTCGTTCATGGCGGCATAGTCGGCCGGGTCCGTCATGAAGACCTGGATGATCGTGACGTCGGCGAGCGAGCCGCCGGCCGCCTCCATGATCTTCTTCAGGTTATCCAGAATCAGGATCGTCTGCTTACGGATGTCGCCGGTCTCCACCGAGCCGTCGGCCCGCATCGAGATCAGCGTCGTGAAAACCGTATCGCCGCCGCGCGTCGCCCATTCGACGGGCGCCTTGAGGTCCGGCAGATGCGTCTTGATCTTCTTCATCATCGGCGTGCTCTCCCTCTACTCACCCGTGAACTTCGGCTTGCGCTTCTCCTTGAAGGCATTGAGCGCCTCCTGGTGATCCTTGCCGAAGTTCGTCACCGACTCGTAGGCGAGGCTCGCATCGAGGATCGAATGTGCGAGCTGGCGCAGGCCGATGTTGACGGACACCTTCGTGTAGCGAATCGACTGCGTGGCGCCGGCTGCGAGTCTGTCGGCGAAGGCCTCCACCTTGGCATCGAGCTCCGCATCGTCGACGGCGTGATTGATGAGCCCCATCCGCTCGGCATCCTCGGCACGGATCTGATCGCCGGTCATCAGGAATTCCTTGGCGCGCGCGTAGCCGATGAGCTGCGGCCAGATGATCGCGCCGCCATCGCCGGCGACGAGGCCGACCATCACATGCGGGTCGCCGATGCGGGCGTTCTTGGTTGCGAAGATCACATCGCAGAAGAGCGCCATGGTGGCGCCCAACCCCATGGCATGTCCGTTGAGCTTGGCGATGACCGGCTTCTCGCAATCGAGGAGACCGTAGACGATCTTCTTGGCCTCGAAGCGGCAGCGATTCCATGCGTCTGCGTCGTCGATCATCGATTGCAGCCAGTCGACGTCGCCACCGGCCGAGAAGGCGCGGCCCGCACCGGTCAGGATCACGACGTCGACCGTGTGATCGGCGGCGACGTCGTAGAAGACACGGGAGAGCTCCTCGTGAAGGGGCCCGTGCACCGCGTTGAGCTTGTCCGGCCGGTTGATGGTGACGGTAAGAATGCGATCGCGCTTCGAGAACAGGATATGCTGGTAACTGTCGTATGAGGTCATGGAATTTTCCTGGTGATCAATGTCCCGCGAGCGGCGCAGGTTTCACGGCTGGGCCGTTCTTCCAGAGGCGCTCGGGTCCGAGATCGGCCTCGGTGACGCCGAGGGCGCGGATGTCGGCCGGCACAGCCTCGCCACGAGCCAGCGCCGCCGTTACGCGGCCCATGCCGTTCGAAGTCTCGATGCCATAGCCACCCTGTCCCGCACACCAGTAGAACCCTTCGATGTCCGGATCGTAGCCGGTGACCGTCGAGCGGTCGGCGACGAAGCTCCTGAGCCCTGCCCAGGAGCGCTGAATGCGTTTGATCTGCATCGTCGAGGCGCGCTCGATGCGATCGACTGTCGTGGCGATGTCGATCTCCTCTGGCTGCGCGTCGACGGGCTCCGACGGCGTCTCGTCGGCGAGCGAGCCGAGCACGGTCCCGGCGTCAACCTTGAAATACCAATCCTCGTTGACGTCGATGACGACCGGCCAATCGTTGTCGACCGGAACATTCGGCGGAACGAAGGCGATGGCAGTGCGGCGCATCGGCTGCAGGCCGATCGATTTGGCGCCGAAGCGCGCGCCGATCTGATCCGCCCAAGCGCCTGCGGCATTGATGACGACCGGCGCGGAGAAGGTGCCGGCGGGAGTCGTCACATGCCACTTGCCGCCCTTCCGCTCGACCTTCATGGCTTCTGCCTTGCAGACGATCTGGCCGCCATTCGACCTCAAACCGCGCAGGTACCCCTGGTGAATGGCCGCGACGTCGAGGGCCATGGCCGTCGGATCGAGGAAGGTCGAATCCAGATAGTCGCGCCTGAGCACAGGCACCATCTTGACGGCATCGTCGGCGGAAACGGCGTGGTTGTCGGGCGAGAGCTCCTGCGCGGCCTTGAGCATCTTCTGAAGCGCCTCGCGCTGGTCGCTGCGCGCAACGAACAGGAAGCCCTGCGGGCGCGCCAGTGGCACATCGGTGAAGCCGGCCGGTGGCCGCGTGAAGAAGCCGTGGCCGGAGCGGGCGAGCGCGCGGATGGTGCGCGGGCCGTAGGCCTCGGTGTAGACGGCGATCGAGCGCCCGGTCGTGTGATAGCCCGGCTGATCCTCCATCTCGAGGAGGATGACCTTGTGCGTCTCGGACAGGAAGTAGCCGGTCGAGGCGCCGCCGATACCGGCGCCGATGATGAGGAAGTCGCACTCTTTCGTCACACTTCGATCCTTCCGCGTGCCAGTTGTCGGCTGTTGGCCACGACGTTACCTCGCCGGCTGCGAGAGAGCTATGCCCCGTGCGGATTGGCGGCATGCGAGAGGGCAAGGCCCGTCTCACAGGCGTTTGGCGACCTCCTCGAGCATCACCTCGGTGGCGCCGCCGCCGATGGTGTGGATGCGCGCATCGCGGACCATGCGCTCGATCGCCGACTCGCGCATGTATCCGAAACCGCCGTGGAACTGCTGGCAGGCGAACACGACCTCGTTGACGAGCTCGCCACCCCAGGCTTTTGCCATCGACACCTCCTTGACGCAGTCGATGCCCTGACTGTCGAGCCAGGCCGTGTGATAGACGAGCTGGCGGAGTGCCTCGACCTGCGCCGAGAGCAAGGCCAGGCGCTGGCGGATGGCCTGCTTGTCCCATAGCGTCGCGCCAAAGGCCTTGCGGGTCCGGACATAGTCCAAGGTGATCTCGATCGCCTTCCGTGCCTCGCCGGCATAGATGGCGGCGGCGATCAGGCGCTCGTTCTGAAAATTCCTCATGATCTCGTAAAAGCCGCGGTTCTCCTCGCCAAGCAGAGCCTCGGCGGGCAACTGAACGTTGTCGAAGGTCAGCTCGGCCGTGTCGGAGCAATGCCAGCCCATCTTGTCGAGCTTGCGCGTCACCTCGACACCGGGAGCCGTACGCTCGACAAGGAACATCGATATGCCGCGTGATGGCTTCGCACTGGGATCGGTAACGGCGGCAACGATCAACAGATCGCCGTGAACCGCGTTGGTGATG
The DNA here is from genome assembly GCA_041397825.1 of Hyphomicrobiaceae bacterium. Classification (GTDB taxonomy): domain Bacteria; phylum Pseudomonadota; class Alphaproteobacteria; order Rhizobiales; family Hyphomicrobiaceae; genus JANNSX01. The sequence goes on along the minus strand of JAWKVX010000004.1, from coordinate 605,597 downwards.
AAGACCTTGCGGCCGGTCAGCCGCCAGCCATTGCCGTTGCGCACAGCCCGCGTCTTGAGGGCCTGCACGTCGGAGCCGGCGTCGGGCTCCGTCACAGCGATGGCGGTGAAGACGTCACCCGACACGACACCGGGCAGATAGCGCGCGCATTGTGCCGGCGATCCCGCATGGATGAGATGCGGCGACGCCATATCGGTATGCACCATGGTCATCATGGTGAATCCGCCGAAAGTCGACTGCGCGAGTTCCTCGGCCATGACGACGGAGGCCTGGGCATCGAGACCGCTGCCGCCATAGGCCTGGGGCACGCGGATACCGAGGAGCCCCAGAGCGCCTAATTTGCGATGAAACTCTCGCGGCACGCGGCCGGCTGCCTCCCAGCCGGCGCCGTTCGGCACGACCTCGGTGTCGACGAAGCGTCGCACTTGCTCGCGGAGCGCGCGGTGCACGTCGGTGACGTGGATGGGGTCCATGGGCAGTCCTGTTTCGATCGAATTCGGGTGAGGCTAGCAGCGGCGATCGCGACTGGGCCAGCCCTCTCCGGGCATGGCGGTGTCGCTTTCTCGTCATCCCCGAGGGCTAGGGACCGAAGATCTGGCGCCTGTTCGATGATGACGACGCAGGGACGCGCCGCGCAAGCCATGTCCCTGGCGCTGCTCCCGCTCCCGGCAGGCACATGGCGATGGGCTTTGCCCGTGTGCTAGCGTTCACGGCAAATCCCGCCTCACCGAAGGTTGCCGCATGTCCCTGCTGCCTCTGACCTTGGACGACAAATACACGCACCGCGACGGCCGCATCTATCTGACGGGGAGCCAGGCGATCTTGCGGATGGCATTGCTGCAGGTCGAGCGGGACGCGGCACGTGGCCTCAAAACCGGATGCTTCATCTCGGGCTATCGCGGCTCGCCCATGCACAATGTCGACAAGGAGCTCTGGCGAGCCCGCACGCTCGTCGCCGATCGCATCCAGTTCCTCCCCGCCGTCAACGAGGACATCGCCGCCACCTCCTGCTGGGGTACGCAGCAGATCGGCCTCTTCCCTGGTGCGAGGTACGACGGGGTCTTCTCCCTCTGGTATGGCAAAGGGCCGGGGCTCGACCGGAGCGTCGATGCCTTGCGGCACGCCAATCATGCCGGCACCGCGCCCAATGGCGGCGTCATCGCCGTCGTCGGCGACGATCACGGCATGAAGTCGACCGACGTCGTGGCGGCGAGCGAGCCTACCTTCTTCGACCTGATGATGCCGACGCTGGTCCCGGCCGATGTCGCCGAGATGATCGTCTACGGCCTTCTCGGCTGGGAGATGTCGCGCTTCTCCGGCGCTTGGGTCGGCATGAAGACGGTCGCCAACACGCTCGACACGGCGACGAGCTTGGCTGTCGACGCGGAGGCGCTTGAGATTGTCCGCCCGGAGTTCGCCGTCCCACCTGGAGGAGTCCACATTCGGCTCCCTGATCCCTGGCATCCCCAGGAGGAGCGTTTGGTACGCTACAAACTGCCGGCGGCACTGGCCTTCGCGCGGGCCAACACCATCAACAGGTGTCTCGTCGCGGCGCCGAGACCACGCTTCGGCATCGTCTGTGCGGGGACTGTGGCGCACGATGTCATGGAGGCACTGCGCTCGCTCGGGCTCGACGAGCGTCGCGCCGCCGAGGCCGGAATATCCGTGCTGAAGCTCGGGCTCGTCAATCCACTGGACGACCAGCTCTTCCGCGACTTTGCGGCGGGACTCGAGGAGGTGCTCGTCGTCGACGAGAAGCGTCGCATGATCGAGCAGGCGGCAAAAGACGCGCTCTATTCATTGCCTGATGGCCGGCGACCGCGCGTGGTCGGCCGCTACGACGAGACGGGTACACTCCTCATCAACGAGATCGGCGAGATGGGGCCGGACACCATCGCACGTGCGATCGCTCGCAGAATCAGACCGTTCCACGATAGCGAGGCAATGCGTTATCGTGTTGCGGTCCTCGAGCAGAAGTCCAAGGCCAAGGTCGAACGGGAGAAGCTGCCGTTTCTCAGGGCGCCCTTCTTCTGCTCGGGCTGTCCCCACAGCACCTCGACGCGCGTTCCGGACGGCAGCCGCGCCCATGGCGGCGTCGGCTGCCACTACATGTCAACGCTTATGGATCGTGGCGTGGTCACACATACGCATATGGGGGGCGAGGGGGCGACCTGGTTCGGACAAGCTCCTTTTGTTGAGACAAACCACGTGTTCCAGAACATGGGCGACGGAACCTATTTCCATTCGGGTCTGCTCGCCATTCGCGCCGCCGTCGCCGCCAAGGTCAACATGACCTTCAAGATCCTCTTCAACGATGCAGTGGCGATGACCGGCGGCCAGCCGGTCGACGGCGAGCAGACGCCGCAGTCGATCGCGCGGCAGGTTGCCGCCGAAGGTGTTCGGCGCATCGTCGTCGTCAGCGAGGCGCCGGAGCGCTACAGCGCCAGCGCGGGATTTCCGCCGGGGACGACGCTCGAGCATCGCTGCAGGTTGGACGCGATACAGCGTGAATTGCGCGAGGTCGAGGGGACCACGGTTCTCATCTACGATCAGACCTGTGCCGCCGAGAAGCGCCGCCGTCGCAAGCAGGGCACACTGCCAGATCCGGATGAGAGGCTTTTCATTAACGAGCGCGTTTGTGAAGGCTGTGGAGATTGCAGCGTCAAGTCGAATTGCCTGTCCGTCATACCCGTCGAAACCGAGCTCGGACGCAAGCGCAAGATCGATCAATCATCCTGCAACAAGGACTATTCCTGCCTCAACGGTTTCTGCCCGAGTTTTGTCTCGGTGGTCGGCGCCAAGCTGAAGCGCAAGGCAGCAGGCGTGGCCATACCGGCCCACTTGACGCTGCTGCCGGAGCCTGAGCGGCCTCGGTTGTCGGTGGGTGCGAGCTACAACATCCTGGTCACCGGCATCGGCGGCACGGGTGTCGTCACCATCGGCGCCATGATCACCATGGCCGCGCATCTGGAAGGGCTGGCCGCCTCGGCCGTCGACCAGTTTGGTATGGCCCAGAAGGGCGGCGCGGTGACGAGCCATATCCGGCTGGCCATGTCCGACGCAGACATCCATTCCGTGCAGATCAACGCCGCTGCAGCCGACCTCGTGCTCGGGTGCGACAGCCTCGTCACCGGTGCGGATCTCGCCCTCGAGACGATCGATGCGGCGAGGACATCGGTCATCGTCAACACGCAGGAGACGATCACCGGACATTTCACACGCCATCCCGATCTCGCCTTCCCGACGTCCGCGATCGATCAAAGGCTGCGGAGCACGGCCGGTGAGGCCAAGCTTTCATGGCTCGATGCGACGGCCATCGCGACGCGGTTGTTGGGTGACTCGATCGCCACCAACATGCTGATGCTCGGCTATGCCTATCAGAAAGGTCTCATCCCCGTGACCTCGGCCGCCATCGAGCGCGCCATCGAGATCAACGGTGTGGCCGTCGACGCGAACAAGGAGACGTTCCGCTGGGGACGGCGCGCGGCGATCGATCTGGCCGCAGTCCAGGCCGTGGCCGCGCCGGGGAAAGCGGCAAAGCGAGCCGAGTCGCTCGGGGACATCGTCGCCTGGCGAGTTCGTGATCTGACCGACTACCAGAATGCGGCCTACGCCGATCGCTATCGTGCAGTTGTCGACCTGGCCGAGCGGGCCGAGGCGGCGAGAACCCCTGGTCGTTCGGGCTTCGCCATCGCCGTCGCCCGGACGCTCCACAGGCTGATGGCCTACAAGGACGAGTACGAGGTGGCCCGGCTCTACACCTCGGGCGAATTGCAGACCGCCCTGGCCGAGACATTCGAGCCCGGCTTCAAGCTCAAGGTGCATCTGGCGCCGCCCCTCCTTACCAAGACCGATCCGGACACCGGTCTGCCGTTGAAGCGGGCCTTCGGGGGCTGGATCGTGCCGGTGATGCGGGGCCTCGCCCGCCTCAAGGGATTGCGTGGCACCTGGCTCGATCCCTTCGGCCGGACCGCCGAGCGGCGACAGGAGCGGGCGCTCATCGCCGAGTACGAGGCGCTGGTGACGCGCCTGGCCGGCGAGCTGGCGCCAGAGAGGCACGCGCTCGCCGTCGAGCTTGCCGCCGTCTATAGTCGCATTCGCGGCTATGGCCACGTCAAGGCCCGGCAGATCGAAGCCTTCGCGCTGGAGCGTGACACCCTGCTTGGCTGTTGGCGGGACCCGGCGGCAACGGCGCGCGCGGCCGAGTAGGCTCACTGACGGCGAATACCCCTGCCTGATCTGCCGCGTGGCGCGACCGACGACCGGTCCGCCTTGACGGAACCCGCTGCCGGGCGGAAGCTTCCGCTCCGATTTGCTCTCGGGAGATACCGATGCAGGACCGCCCGTCGCTCAATGCCAATCGCTGGAAGCGCTTTGCCGACTGGGACGAGCGGCCGCTTCGGCTTGACCGGTTTGCGGCCGAGGACGCGCTGAACGGATTCTCGGCCTTCGCGAGCCCGAAGGACCCGGCAGCGGGACTGGCTGTCGAGGGCGGGCGCGTCCTGTCGATGGATGGGGTGGCGGCGGCTGATTTCGACATGATCGACACCTTCATCGCCAGGCATCATCTGGATCTCGAGGTGGCGGAGGAGGCGATGGCGACGCCGTCGGCCGAGCTCGCCCGCCGGCTCGTCGATATGCATGTGCCGAGGAGTGAGTTGACTCGGCTCGCGCACGGGATGACGCCGGCGAAGCTCGCCGAAGTGGTGGCGCATCTGTCAGCCATCGAGATTGCCTTTGCCTATTCGAAGATGCGGGCGCGCAAAACCCCAGGCAATCAGGGCCACGTCACCAACGCCAAGGACGATCCCCTGCAGCTCGCGGCCGATGCGGCAACCGCTGTCGCCTTCGGCTTCGACGAGATCGAGACGACACAGCGCGTCGCGCGTAACGCCTGGTCGAATGCGGTCGCATGCGCCGTCGGCGCCGCTGTCGGGCGCTGGGGCACGCTCTTCCAGTGCTCCTCCGAGGAGGCTGAGGAATTGCAGATCGGCATGGCGGGCTTCTCCTCCTACGCCGAGACGGTCTCCGTCTACGGCACCGAGAAGACCTTCATCGACGGCGACGACACGCCCTGGTCGAAAGCCTTCCTGTCGGCGGCCTATGCCTCGCGCGGCATCAAGATGCGCTGCACGTCCGGGGCCGGTTCGGAGCTGCTGATGGGCTTTCACGAGCAGAAATCTCTGCTCTATCTGGAGGCCCGCTGCCTCTGCCTGCAGCGCGCCATGGGCGTGCAGGGGACGCAGAACGGCGGCATCGACGGCGCACCACTCACCTGTACCGTGCCGGGGGGCATGCGCGAGCTGATGGCGGAGAACCTGATCGCCGTCTGGCTCGACCTCGAATGCGCCTCGGGAAACGATGCACGGGCGAGCGAGTCGGAAATCCGGGTCGGTGCCAAGATCCTCCCCTATCTCATCGCCGGTTCGGATCTCATCTGCTCGGGCTTCGGCTCGATCCTCAAATACGACAACTCCTTCAATGCCTCGCTGCTAAACGGGGAGGAGATGGAGGACTATCTGGTGCTGCAACGCGATTTCGAGGCTGACGGCGGGCTGACGCCGGTCGAGGAGACGCACGTGCTCGCGTTGCGGAAACGTGCGGTCGAGGCCCTGCGCGCCGTGCTCGAGGAGCTCGATCTGGCCAGGCCGACGGCGGAGATGCTGGCCAGCGTCGTCGCCGCCTCCGGCTCCGACGAGACGCGGAGCTTCGGGCCGCGCGAGGCCGGTCTGATCTCGGATGCCATCAAGGCCAAGGGCATCACCGTCGTCGATGTCATCAAGGCGCTCGCCAATCGCGGTTTCTCAGAGGAGGCGGGGAACCTGCTCGCGATGGTGAGGCTCCGGGTCTCCGGCGACTATCTGCAGACCTCGGCGGTAATCCGCGACGGACGCATCGTCAGCGCCGTCAACGATCCCAACGACTATCAGGGCCCCGGCTCGGGCTATCGCGTCACCGAAGCCCGCAAGCGTGAGCTGTCGGCCATCCGCGACGTGCTGGACCAGGAGGACGTGCTGCGGTCGGAGAACGCCTATCGCGCCGAGGAAGCGGGGCGGATCACCTACAAGACCATGGGGGAGGCCACGGCCGGGACCGATCCGCGTGAGGTCGTCATCGGGCTATCGCCGGCCTTCGGCCTCAAGCTCTTCCAGACGCTCGCCGGACATCCGCTGTCGAGCGTGCTCCACGAGTTGATCGGAGGCATCGAGGAAAGCGGGGCGAAGGCGCGGGTCGTGCGCATGCGGCACACGGCCGATACCTCGTTCCTGGGCCTCAGTGCCGCCCGCCTCGCCGGCTCTGGTGTGGGCATCGGCATCCAGGCGAAGGGCACCGCCGTCATCCATCAGAAGGATCGGCTGCCGCACCACAATCTGGAGCTGTTCTCGAACGCGCCGATCACGCATCTCATGCACTACCGCAGCATGGGGCGGAACGCGGCGGCCTATGCCAAAGGCGAGGTTCCCGATCCGATCGTCGTCCCCTATCGCGGCGAGGCCAACGGCGCCCGCCACCACGCCCGCGTGGCGCTGACCTACGCCATCGAGACGGAGATGACGGCCGATGGCGCCAGCCCGGAGGAGATCAGCATCGATCTGCACGACGTGAGCCCCATCGGCGCGCACTGAGGCAAGCAGGAACGGGGACCGAGACGGGAGGATAATCGTGAAGTATTGGAACTTCTGGGTGCGATTTGTGACGGGACTGGCACTCATGATGCCGCTCGGCGTCGCGCAAGCGGAGACGACCTTCACGCGCATTCCGACCCAGTTCATCGCCGCGCTCGCGACCCCTGACGCCAAGGCCGGCACAGGCGCCGAGCAATGGGGCCTGTGGCGCGTCGATCCCGGTCCGCGCGGTGTCCGGCTGCGCCACCTCGAGGCGTTGATGGCTAGCGGTGGAGCGGCGCCCGCCGGCTGGCAGTTCGATGCCGAGGATTGGTGGCTCGAGGAGCACGGCCTCATCATGGAGGCGCCGGAGTTTCCGATGCCGCCGGGCCGCTATCTCGTCACCGGCAATCGCGAGACTACCACGGTGCTGACCGTGTTCGCCAAGGACGAGACCGGTGCACAGCGTTGGGAGCTCGCCAACGGCGCCACCATCTATGATGTGACGCATTTGCGCTGCCGGTCGGCGCGCTATAAGCCCAAGACTGGTGCGAGCCTCTGCACGCCGGCGAAGACACCGCGGAACGATTTTCCCATCGCACCCGATGTCGAGATGCCGATGGTCGATGGTTGCAGCAAGCAGGACTACGCCGTTCTCTTCATCGTCGGCGTGGCGGATGAAACAAAATAATCCGCACCGCAAACCGCGATCGCAGAAAAATAGAGCCATCGTCGTGCTAGCATGACGACCAGCCGAGTGCAGTACTCTTGAGATGGAGTCCGCCATGACCACCGTCCGCCTTCTCGTCGGCACGAAGAAGGGTGCCTTCGTCCTCACCTCTGACGGCACGCGCAAGACATGGTCGATCGAGGGGCCGCACTTCACCGGTTGGGAGATCTATCATCTCAAAGGCTCGCCGGTGGACCCGAGCCGCATCTACGCCTCCCAGCACACGAGTTGGTTCGGCCAGCTCGTGCAGCGTTCCAATGATGGGGGCAAGACCTGGGCCCCCGTCGGCAAGGAGTTCACCTACGAGGGGACCCCCGGCCCGCATCTGTGGTACGACGGCACACCGCATCCCTGGGAGTTCAAGCGCGTCTGGCATTTGGAGCCTTCGCTGGATGACCCCGACACTGTCTATGCGGGAGTCGAGGATGCATCCCTCTTCAAGACGACCGATGGCGGTACGAGCTGGCACGAGATGCCGGGTCTGCGCGGGCATGGCGGCGGACACTACTGGCAGCCAGGTGCGGGCGGTCTGTGCCTGCACACGATCATCCTCGATCCCAAGAACAAGAAGCGCATGTTCGTCGCGGTCTCGGCCGCCGGGGCCTTTCGCTCGGACGATGCGGGCAAGACCTGGAAGCCGATCAACAAGGGCTTGAAATCACCCTATGAGCTGCCCGATCCGGAAGCTCAAGTCGGTCACTGTGTGCACCATGTCGCCATGCATCCCTCGCGTCCCAAGACGCTCTTCATGCAAAAGCACTGGGACGTCATGCGCTCGGATGATGCGGGCGAGCAATGGCACGAGGTCTCGGGCAACCTGCCCTCCGATTTCGGCTTCGTCATCGACGTCAATGCGAACGATCCGGAGACGATCTACGTCGTGCCGATCAAGAGCGACAGTGAGCATATCCCGCCGGACGGCAAGCTGCGCGTCTATCGCAGCACGTCGGGTGGCAACGAATGGGAGGCCCTGACCAAGGGCCTGCCACAAAAGAACTGCTACGTGAACGTGCTGCGCGATGCCATGTCGGTCGACACGCTCGATCCCTGCGGCATCTATTTCGGCACCACCGGTGGCCAAGTCTACGGCTCTGCCGACAATGGCGATAGCTGGACGGCGATCGTACGTGATTTACCCGCGGTCACCTCCGTCGAGGTGCAGGCGATCCCATGACGATTGCCCAGGTGCGGGTCATACTGCCGTTTCATTTACGGCAACTCTCGGGGAGCCAAGGTGAGGTCATCGTGAGCGTTCCCGCTCCGGTGACGCAACGAAACCTGCTCGATGCTCTTGAGATCGCGTTGCCGGTGCTGCGCGGCACGATCCGCGAGCAACCGTCTCTGAAGCGCCGAGCCTTCGTGCGCTTCTTCGCCTGCAAGCAAGACTTGTCGAACGCCTCGCCGGACGCCACGCTTCCCGCCGAGGTAGCGAGCGGGACCGAGCCATTTCGCATCGTCGGCGCCATGTCGGGCGGATGAGCGGCCGGAGACGCCACCAAACCTACCCCGTCGCGATATGCCAGAGATCCCAGCGCCGACTTCGGCTGCCGGTTCGAGTGCCGGTGGCGAGCGTCGCTGATCGATGACATGCGATACGCACGTCCCTGTTGAACTGCGACGCGCGACCCAGAAAGAGTGAATCGATCTCTCCCGCCTGCGCACATGCGTCGCATCCTCCAGGGTACGTGGATAGGAACCGTGCGACGCCCAGCACGTTAGCGATGCATCTGTTGTCAAAGAAAAGGAGCAGCTATGAAAGCGATCCTCTCGCTGGCCACCGTCGTGGCCATCAGTGCATCGAGCCTGGCGGGCGTCGCGCTGGCCCAAACGACGTCGCCGGAAGACTGCGTCGCCGAAATCGGCAAGCTCGACACCGATGGTGACGGGTTTGTCATGAACAACGAGGCTTCCGCATATGGCGAGATCGGCACCAATATCGATGTCGACAATGACGGACGTCTGTCGGTCGAGGAGCGGACGGTGGCCTGCCAGAACGGGCTGATCCAGTCGATGCGCTCCAAGGGCACCAGCGGCTAGCGCCGACTCTTGGATGGAAGGTGGCGGCAAGGGCGATGGACTTGCCGCCATCATTCGTTCGCAGGGCTGTTTTCAACTTCGCGTCATTACGCACCAGCCGCAACTGCGGCTTCGCCGCACAATTGCGGCAACCTCCTCAAGCCATTAGCCTACGGGCGCGGTCGGGATGGGCGGAGAGGATGAAGGCATGCGCGGGTTGATCGGGGGGCTGGTGGTTGTCGCGGGCTTGGTCCTGTCGCAGGCAGGACGGGCCGAGGAGTCCCGTCCTCCTGACAGTCTGGCCGAAATCAAGCTCTCCTATGCTCCGATCGTCAAGCAAGCCGCGCCGGCCGTGGTCAACGTCTATGTCACTCGTCGGGTCAAGCGCTTCGTCTCGCCCTTCAACGATCCGTTCTTCCGGCAGTTTTTCGGCGACGATCTGGGCGTCCCGCGGGAGCGGATGGAGAACTCGCTCGGCTCGGGCGTGATCGTCAGCCCCGACGGGCTCGTCGTCACGAATGCGCATGTCATCAAGGGCTCGGGCGAGGCCGAGATCAGGATCGCGCTCGCCGACAAGCGCGAACTCGACGCCAAGCTGATCCTGATGGATGAGAAGGCGGACCTCGCGGTGCTCAAAATCGAGACGACGGAGACATTCCCGTATCTCGCGTTCGTCGACAGCGACACCATCGAGGTCGGCGACCTCGTGCTCGCCATCGGCAATCCCTTCGGCGTCGGCCAGACGGTGACGACGGGAATCATCTCGGCGCTGGCGCGCACGGCCGTCGGCAACTCGGATGCCCAGTATTTCATCCAAACGGACGCCGCCATCAATCCCGGTAACTCCGGCGGCGCCTTGGTGGATATGCAGGGCCGCCTCGTCGGTATCAACACGGCGATCTTCTCGCGCTCGGGCGGCTCGCAGGGCGTCGGCTTCGCCATCCCTGCCAATCTGGTGAAGCCCTTCGTCGACAGCGCGCTGACCGGGCGTCAGCTGAAGCGGCCCTGGCTCGGTGCCCGTCTCGAGCCGGTGACGCGCGAGGTTGCCGATGCGCTGGGGCTCGTCCGCGTATCGGGCGCCTTCGTGACAAAGGTCTATGACGAGGGGCCGGCGCATGATGCCGGATTGGCCGAGAAAGACGTCATCGTCGGCATCGATGCCCACGAGGTCGAGGACCCGCGCGCGCTCACCTACCGGCTCAATACCGTCGGAGTCGGCGCGACGGCGCGCCTCCGCGTCATCCGGGAAGGCAGTGAGCGGACGGTCGATATCACGCTCAGCGAGGCGCCGAGCCTCGATCAGACAGCCCAGCGGGAGCTGTCGGGCGCCCATCCCTTCGATGGCACACGCGTCACCATGCTGTCGCCGGCGCTGGCCGAGGAGGTGGGGCTCGACGATCTGGCCGGCGTCGTCATCACCCAGATCCGCTCGGGTTCGATCGCCCAAGGACTGGGCTTGCGACCCGGCGACGTCATCCTCCGCGTCGGCAACAGCCGCATCGACAACCTTGACGAGCTCACCCGCGCCATAGACCGGCCGCGCCGGCTATGGCGGGTTGACATCCGGCGCCGGAACCGGGTTCTCAAGCTGGTGGTGCCGGGGTAGTTGTCGCGTCTCGAGCAGCGCGCGCCTTCGGCGTAGATTACCCCGCGCGCCTTCGGCACGGATTACCCCGCACGCCTTCGGCACGACCATCTCCTACGTCGTGTCGCCGACACTTCCTCGGCCTGGGGGAGGGTCGCCGATCGCCTCGCGTGTTGTCGAAGTGACCCTATCCCCACCGTCTGTTCGACCACATCCACTGCTCCGGCGCCTCCCGGATCCACGCCTCGAACTGGCGCTGGATGGCGGCGGTCGTCTCGCGGATGTCGTTGCCCTGGTTCGCGGAGCGGGCGACCTTCAGTTCCTTGACCTCCAGCCAGAAGCGCGAGCTCTCGCCCTTCCTGACGCAGCGTCCGATCCAGATGCGGCTCCCCGTCCGCCGCGCAATCATCGCGGGCACCGGCGTCGACTTGGCGGGCTTGCCGAAGAACGGCACAGGCAGGCCGTTCTTGTCGTAGAGGTCCGAGACGATGCCGAGTCGGCCACCGCGGCGCACGAAGTCCATGATGAGGCGCGCCGTCCTCTGCCCCTCCGAGTTGTCGCCGTAGGCCTTGCCCTTGGCGAGCATGCCGCCGGGGAAGAGGTCCTTGCGCTGCTGGCGCAGATACCGATCGACATAGGGGTTCTTGACGAGCCGGTAGATCGCCGCCGGATGACCACCCATGCGCGTGAAGGGCTCGATCGAGAGCTCCCAGTTGCCGAGATGCAGCGTCACCGCCACCGCCGGCCCGAGCTTGCCGTCATAGCGGTCGAACACCTTCTGGCTCCGGAACTCGAATCGGGACCGGTCGGCGAGCATGCGGTCGATCTGGATGACCTCGACCATGACCCGACCGAGATTCCCCCACATCGCCTTGGCGATTGCCGTCCGCTCGGCGAGCGATTTCTCCGGGTATGCGATGGCGAGATTGGCGAGCGCCCGCTCCTGGCGGCGCCCATAGGGTGCCAGCGCACGCCACGCCTTGGCCGAGAGATTCGATGCGATATCGAGCGGAAAGAGCCGGACGAGCCCGATCACCAGCCGGAGGAGGGCGTATTCGAGCCGGTGCTGGAGGTCGCGGAGGTCGAGCATGGGGGTCGAGTGTTAGCGAGTCGGCGGGGGCGAGGCGAGGGGGCAGGGGGTCGCGCCGGAAGGACGCTGCAAGGCAGCCCGGCAGCCGCAACACTCGACCTGAGGGACCAACATCCCTAGTCTCGGCCATTCTGCAAGGCCGCCGGGCGCCAGCGCGGTCACCGGGATCATAAGGACGTCCATGAGCACCACCGGTGAGCGATCAGCGGCAGCCGCCCCTGGCCCGAGACGCTGGGCGTTGCCTGTCGCCCTGGTCGGCCTGGCCGTGGCCTGGGGCGCGACCGTTTCGCTCACCACGATTTTCATGGAAAGCGGCATCGATCCGCTGCTTGCGACCTTCTGGACGGCTCTCCTTGGCGTCGTCATCCTGAGCGCCTATCTGCTGGCCCGCCGGCTTCGCCCGCCGATGTCCGCCCACCATCTGGTGCTCTATGCGACCTGCGGCCTGCTCGGCACGGCGCTGCCGAGCGTTCTCGCCTTCGCGGCGGCCGAGCACCTGTCCGCTGGCGTGCGCTCCATCCTGTTCGCGCTCATTCCCATGATGACGCTCGCAATGGCCGCAGCCCTCGGGCGGGAGCGAACGGGGCTCATGCGTCTCCTCGGACTCGTGCTCGGTGCGGCATCGGTGTTGATCCTGATCACTCCCGGCACCGAGGTGGTCGCTCCGGCCCAGTACATCTGGCTTGCCGCGTCGATCGCGACGGTCACCTGCTATGCGCTCGAGAACATCGTCATCGACACGTTGCGGCCAGCGGGCCTCGATTCCTTCGTCGCGCTCTGGGGCATGATGGTTGCCGCCTGTCTCATGACCCTCGTGGTCATGCTCGCGAGGGGCACGCCACTCTTGCCCCCCTTCGGCGTCGACTACTACGGCGGATGCTTCGTCCTGATGAGCGTGCTCAACGTCCTCTGCTATGGCGGCTATATCGTGCTGATCGGCCAGGCTGGACCGGTCTTCGCCAGCCAGACCTCCTATCTGACGCCACCGGCCGGCATCATCTGGGGTGTCATTCTTCTGGGCGAGACGGTGAGCGTTGCGATTCTTGCCTCTGTCGTGCTGGTGCTGATCGGCATTGGCCTCGTCCGGCCACGGGAGGCGCAGATTGGCTAGGCCGGTCGCATTGACGATCGACGCCTATTTGGCCGCTCAGCCTGATCGCGTGCGTGTCGTGCTCGAGCGGCTACGCACCATCATTCGTAGCGTGCTGCCCGATGCAGAGGAGGCGATCTCCTACCAGATCCCGGTCTTCAAGATCGACGGGCGAGCTGTGATCTATCTCGCGGGCTGGACGGCGCATGTCGCGCTCTATCCCGCGACCGGACGCGTCGCTACCGAGCTTGCCGACGAGATTGCGCCTTACAAGGCCTCCAAGGGTACGCTGCGCTTTCCGCTCGACAAGCCGGTGCCGGCGCGCCTCGTGAGCAAGATCGTGAAGCTGCGGGCGGAGGAGGCCCGCGCAGCTGCGCGACAGGTGAAAGCCAGACGCCGCCGCTGAGTTTTCACCAGGGAATCGGTGTCTTGTCGCGGAAGAACTGTCCGGTCGGGCCACCGGTGGGGAGTGTGGCGAGCCAGATCGTGGTGACGACGCCGTCCTCGATAGAACGCGTGGCTTCCGGTGAGTGAGTGCGCACCCAGCCCGGATCGACGCAGTTGATGAGGACATCCGTTCCCTTGAGCTCCTCGGCGAAGAACTTCGTCATGGCACTGATGCCGACACAGGCGAGGCGATAGCCCGGAGCGCCGCCGCCCATGTCGGAGAGTTGGCCCATGGCACTGCTCAGGCTGACGACGCGGCCATAGGCCTGCCGCTTCATGATCTGGAGGATGCCTTGTGTCAGCGTGAAGGGACCGAGCAAGTTCGAGTCGAGAATGGCGCGGACCACCGAGGTCTGGGCGGTGAGGGCACTGACTCGCTGATCCACGTCCCGTCCGGCATACTCCAGATACTGTCCGGCATTGTTGACGAGCACATCGACGCGCGTCCCGCGGCGATTGAGATGCGAAAGGAACAGGGCAATATCGTCAGTGCGGGTGAGGTCGCATTTGAAGGCCTCGATGGCATGTCCCTCAGCTCTCAGGCTTTGCGCCGCACGCTCGCCAAGGTCCCGATCCCGAGCCAGCAGAACCACGTGATAGCCGAGCGCGCCGAGCTGCCGGCAGGTCTCGAGACCCATGCCGCGATTGCCGCCGGTGACGATCGCAACCGGAAAGTCATTCGTCATGAGGCCTTCTCCGTGGAGAGATCGGCTGCCGTCGCGCGCAAGACCTCGGCGACCCTCGGCCCATATATGGCAACATTGACCACCTCGGAGGCGATGCTGTCGGGCTTGCTGTCGTAGGAGAGGATGGCCGTGATGCGGCTGAGAGATCCTGACACCTCGGTGACGCGGTGCATGGCATACATCCCCTGAAAGATCGTCAGCGTGCCCGCCGCGCGAGCGAGCTGACGAACATCCGGATGGGTGCCGGCAAACAGGCGCTTCACGTCGTCGAACCTCTCGTCGTCGGGTGTGCGCAGCCGCGGGACATACTCGAATTCACCGCCGGCCTCGGCGGCCTGGAGCAGCAATGTCACCGTGAACTCCCCGTGGTCGTAGTGCCATGGCTGGAGGTCGCCAGCCTTGAGATAGGCGAGGTTGAGAGCCTGAAAGCGGTCGGCCATCGGATAGAGCGCATCCTTGCCGAGGACGCGACGGATGAAATCGGTGAGGGCAGGAGTTCGGTAGAGCTCGTCGATCAGTGCGGACCGGGGAATGAGATCATGAGCCAGCTGCGCCATTTTCAGCGGAAAGAACGCCCGCAGCGGATGATCGACGGCGAGCGCCGCATCGTCGTCGGTGAAGTAGGCGTTGCGAACCTTGTCCTTGCGAAAGGCGAGGGGCTCGAGCGCTTGGGCCTCTCGGGCCAAAGCCTGAACCGCATCGGGGCGGATGAAGCCCTGCAGATTGACGGCCCCGCTCTCGGCAAGCTCGGCATGGCAGCGGCTGAGAAGCTCGCGGCCGGCCAGATTCTCCAAATCGAGAATGGGATAGCGGTCGGTATCGATGACAGTGGAAAGTTCGAATGACATGGCGAGACTTCCTGCAGCCAGGGCACAACGCTACACTATCAGACGCCCAGTAGAGTGGATATGCAGCAACTCTCGGGCGGTGTTGTCATCCGCGAGGTGCCATGGCCGTCAGCCCGGGTTTCAAAGCCTTCGTCGCCGAGCAGCTCGCCACCCTCGGACCCGTCACCATCCGAGCGATGTTCGGCGGCGCCGGCGTCTATGCCGAGGGCGTCATGCTCGCCCTCATCGTCGACGATACGCTCTACCTCAAGACCGATGCAACGGGCGCAACGGCCTACGAGGCCGAAGGCTCGATGCCTTTCAGCTACGAGACCAGGAACGGCACGCACACGCTGTCCAGTTACTGGCGCGTGCCGGAGAGGCTATTCGACGATCCGGACGAGATGACGGACTGGGCCCGCCGCGCCCTTGGGATCGCGAGCGCCGGCGCGCGGAGATCCGCCAAATCCGGCCGCGACAAGACGGCCGGCCGCGGCCGGAGCCGGACAACTCGCTCAGCGCCGAAGCCACTCAAATGAAGATGAAGTCGCTGGCGTCGACCGTGCTCGCGTCGACACCGAGCAGGACGATCCGCGGTGCGGTCGGGTCCTCATGGTTCATGCCGCGGGCCATGATGACGGCGCTGCCGGCCGCATCGTAGACGGAGAGGCCGGCGAACGAACCTCCGAGCCCAGCCAACAAGATCTTATCGGCGCCGTTATCGAAACCGAAGATCGTGTCGGTCTCTCCGGTCGACGCGTAGAAGCTGCGCAGTTCGCAGAGGAACCGATCCGCGCCTACCTCGCCGATCAGCCAGTCGTTGCCACGACCGCCCACGAGAAAGTCATCGCCGCTGCCGCCGTAGACTATATCGTTGCCGGCATCACCGTAGAGAACGTCGTTGGCCGCGCCACCGCGCAAGATGTCGTTGCCGTCGCCGCCTTCGAGGAAGTCGGCGCCTCCGGCACCTTCGATCAGGTCGTTGCCGCCCAAACCTCGGAGCGTATTGGCGCTGTTGTTGCCAAACAGGCCGTCGGCAAAGCGGGAACCGTTGACGTTCTCGACGCCCGTGATGATGTCGAAACCGAGCCGCGTGTTTTGAGCGCCCGTGATCGACAGATCGACCGCGATGCCGCGATCGGAGAAGACGAAGGAGAGCGTGTCGATGCCGCTGCCGCCTTCGATGACGTCGTTGCCCTTGTCGCCCGTGAGCCCATCGTCGCCCGCTCCCCCTTTCAACCAATCATGACCGTCGCCGCCGAGAATGAGGTCGGCACCATCGCCGCCGACGAGCACGTCCTCGCCTGCGTCGCCGAAAAGAAAATCGGCGCCCGTGCCGCCGTCCAGACGATCGTTGCCGACACCACCGAATATCCGATCATTGCCGGCCTCCCCGTAGATCTTGTCGTCGCCCGCGCCGCCCCGCACCTCGTCGTCGCCACCGCGCGCATAGATCAGGTCGTTGCCGCCGCGACCATCGATGAAGTCGGCCTGATTGGAGCCGAAGATGCGGTTCGAATTGTTGTTGGCGATGATCTTGACCACGATGTCTCTCCCTCGACGGTCGACAGCAGCGTCCACTGCAGTTCCGTCCTGCCCATATACGCGAGCCGAACATGGGCCGCAGTTCCCGGTGGAACAACACGCTGGTTAACCCGCCGGCGCGGCTGGACACAGCTCGCTGAACGCTTGTACAGTCGATAACCGCCTGCAAGCCCAGCCATGAGCGAGTGTCATGCCGTTCGATTCAGCCCTGTCCGAAGCCCGCACCTATGACAATCTGCATTGGTTTCATCCCTGGGAGGACATGACCCGGCCGGGACAGCATGACCGGTCGATCATCACCGAGGGCAAAGGCATTTACATTACGGACGAGTCGGGCCGCCAGCTCATCGACGGGCCGGCCGGGATGTGGTGCGTCCAGATCGGCTACGGGGTGGAGGAACTGGCGCAGGCGGCGGCCGAGCAGATGCTCAAAATGCCCTACAACAACGCCTTCGCCATGGCGAACCTGCCGACACCCAAGCTCGCGCGCAAGCTCATGGAGCTGGCGCCGGGCGACCTCGGCAAGATCTTCTTCACGACTGGTGGTTCGACGGCGGTCGATACCGCGATCCGGTTCCTGCAGTACCGCAACAACGTCATCGGCCGACCGGAGAAGAAGCTCATCCTCGCGCGCGAGGACTCCTATCATGGCTCGACCTATCTGACGGCCTCGATCTCGGGCAAGGTCGGCAACAAGATGTTCATGGACGACGCTACCGATCTCGTGCGCTTCGTGCCCTCCGTGAACCACTACCGCTTCGGTCAGGGGCTCTCCGAGGCGGCGTTCTCAGACCAGCGGATCGCCGCCTTCGAGGATCAGATACAGGCCATCGGGCCCGAGCGGATCATGGCCTTCGTCTCCGAGCCCGTGCAGGCGTCGGGCGGCGTCATCGTCGCGCCGGAAGGCTACATCCGCCGGACCTGGGAGCTCTGCCGCAAGTACGACATCGCCTACATTTCGGACGAGGTCGTCACCGGCTTTGGCCGGCTCGGCCACTGGTTCGCATCCAAGCAGGTGTTCGACATAGAGCCCGACATCATCACGACGGCCAAGGGTTTGACCTCCGGCTACCTGCCGCTCGGCGCAGCGCTGATCTCGGACCGGCTCTACGCCGACGTCGCCGGCGACAACGCCAAAGGCGCATGGTTCGGCTCGGGCTTCACCTATTCGGGTCATCCGGTGACGACGGCCGTCGGCCTCAAGAACATCGAGATCATGGAGAGGATTGGCTTGCTCGAGCATGTGCGGCAGGTCACGCCGCATTTCCAGGCGCGCATGCACGCCTTGCGCGGGCATCCGATCGTCGGTGATGTCAGGGGACTCGGTCTCGTGGGCTGCGTCGACTGCCGCCTGACGAAGGACGACACGGACCCCTGGGCACCGAAGCACAACATCGGCGCGCGCCTCGACCGGCATTGCCAGACGCTCGGCCTGATCCTCAGGCCCATCCTCAATATGTGCGTCTTCTCGCCGCCGCTCGTCATCACAGAGGCAGAAATCGACCGCATGTTCGATATCATGGCGAGGGGCCTCGACCAGACGCTCGACGAGCTGACGCGCGAGGGCGTCAAGGTGGCATAAGGAGTGCGCTCATCCCGGAGGATGCGAGAGGTTCATGGCTAAGACCTGGGACGCCATCGTCATCGGAGCGGGCCACAACGGTCTGGTCACGGCAGCCTATCTCGCCAAGGCGGGGCTCGACACGCTCGTCGTCGAGAAGAATCCGTGGATCGGTGGCGCGGCCGTCAGCCGCGAACTCCATCCGGGCTTCCTGTATTCCAATTGCTCCTACGTCTGCAGCCTGCTGCGCCCCGAGATCATGCGCGATCTCGATTTGCCAAGGCATGGCCTGCAGGTGATCCCCTATGAAGGCGGCGCGCTCTTCACACGCGACGGCGATGTTCTGGCGACCTCCCGCAACCATGAGACCAACCGGCGCGCCTTCGCCCGGTTCTCCGCCCGCGATGCCGAGGCCTATGACCGCTACTCCGCCTTCGTCATGCGGCAATGCCGTCTGATCCGGCCGCTGCTCTTGCGCACGCCGCCCGATCCGGCCTCCTTGAGGCCACGTGATTTAGGCGAGCTCATGTATCTCGCCCGCAGCTTCGGTGCCCTCTCGGAAGCCGAGCTTGGCGACACGCTGCGCTTCTGGACCATGTCGATTGCCGAGTTCCTGGACGAGTATTTCGAGTGCGATGTCATCAAGGCCTATCTGGCGGTCTCCGCTATCATCGGCACGGCGCTCGGGCCGATGTCGCCGGGGACGGCCTATGTGCTGCTGCATCACTACATGGGCGATGTGGACGACCAGGTCGGCGCCTGGGGCTTTGCCCGGGGTGGCATGGGGGCCGTGTCCAAGGCGATCGCTGGATCGTTCGAGGCCGCCGGCGGGACGATCCGCACCGCAGCGGGCGTCGAACGCATTCTGACGAAAGGCCGCAGGGTGACGGGCGTGGTGCTCGAGGGCGGCGAGGAGATCCGGGGCAAGCTTGTCGTCTCGAATGCCGATGTGAAGCGGACGTTCCTCAAGCTCATGGACGAGCGCGAGTTGCCACACGATTTTGCCAAGGCGGTCCGCAACTTCCGCATCCGCGGCTCCTCGGGCAAGGTCAACATCGCCCTCGACGGCATGCCGAGGTTCCCGGCTCTGCCGGACGACCATCCCTGTTATCGCGGCGATCTCCATTTCACGGATTCGATCGAGCGCATGGAGCGGGCCTACGACGATTGGAAGGCCGGCACCTTCTCAGCCGATCCGATGCTCGACATGCTGATTCCGACCCAGCTCGATCCGACCATGACACCGCCCGGCAAGCACTACATGACCTGCTTCGTGCAGTATTGCCCGCCGAAGATCCACGGCGGCGAGTGGACCGATGCCGACCGCGATGCCTTCGGCAAGACGGTCATCGACCAGATTGCCGACTATTCTCCGAACTTCAAGGACCTCATCCTGCATGCCGAGGTCCGGACACCACGCGAGCTCGAGGCGGAGGTCGGCCTTACGGAAGGCAACATCTTCCAGGGCGAGCTCACCTTTGACCAACTCCTCTTCAATCGGCCCGTGCCTGGCTACGCGCAGTATCGCGCGCCGTTCCGTGGTCTCTACATGTGCGGATCCTCGACCCATCCCGGCGGCGGCGTCATGGGGGCACCGGGCCGCAACGCCGCAGCCGAAATCCTTCGCGACCTTGCTCGCGCCAACCCCGCCATGAGCGATGCCTATGCCGTCCTTTGATGCCATCGTCATCGGCGGCGGTCACAACGGTCTCGTCGCCGCGACGCTGATTGCCCGAAGCGGGCGGCGTACGGTCCTCCTGGAGGCCTTCGACCAGCTCGGGGGCGCGGCCCGCACCGTTGAGATTGCCCCGGGCTACCGGGTGTCCGAGGTGGCAGGCCTGGTGACGCATCTGGGCAGCAAAGCGGTGGCGGCGCTCGGTTTGGAAGCGCATGGGCTGACCTATGCCGTGAGTGACATGGAGAGCTTGCTGCTTGATGGGCATCGACCGCCCCTCGGCATGGCGCGCTCACGCATAGTCGGGGATGTTGCCGACAGCGATCGGACGGGCTGGCAGGATCTCCATCGACGCCTCGCGCGGTTTGCCGGAACACTGCGCCCTTTTCTGGCGGAGACGCCGCCCCGATTGAAAGGCCATGTCAGGCAGGCTGCCCTGCCTCTAGGGCGCCTCGGCCTCGCCGTCCGTAAGCTCGGAAAGAGCGACATGCGCGATTTCCTGCGCATGCTTCTCATGAACATCGCCGATGTCGTCGAGGAGGATGTTCGCGACGAGCGGATCAAGGCACTCGTGGCGTTCGACGCCGTGCTCGGTACGCATCTGGGGCCGCGTTCGCCAGGCTCGCTACTGACCTATCTCTATCGTCTCGCGGGCGAGGCGGACGGCCGCCATGGCGCTATTGCATTGCCCGCTGGCGGCATGGGAACCGTCATTGCGGCGCTCGAGGGAACGGCTATGGCGGCCGGGG
Organism: Hyphomicrobiaceae bacterium; assembly: GCA_041397825.1. Classification (GTDB taxonomy): domain Bacteria; phylum Pseudomonadota; class Alphaproteobacteria; order Rhizobiales; family Hyphomicrobiaceae; genus JANNSX01. Next base: position 584,991 of record JAWKVX010000004.1, on the reverse strand, counting down.
TCGACATCCGCACGCGCGCTGCCGTCGATCGCATCGTCATCGAGAATGATCGGGCCGTCGGCGTCGTGCTCGGCGACGGCGAGACTCTCAGAGCCGAGGCCATCGTCTCGGCCGCCAACCCGGTGACGACGCTGATGCACCTCGTCGGTGTTCAGCACCTCGACACCGACACTGTCCGCCGCCTTGCCAGCATCCGCTCGCGGGGCAACGTCGCACGCCTGCATCTGGCGCTGGACGGCCTGCCGGAGTTCACCGGTGTCGCCGTCGATCGAATGACGGCCCGCCTGGTGCTCGCTCCCTCGCTCGAGGCGATCGAGCGGGCCTTCGATCATGCCAAGTACGGGGAGATCTCTGCCGAGCCCGTGATGGAGGTGGTGGTGCCGAGTGTCGCCGATCCAGGCCTGGCGCCGGCGGGACGGCATGTGCTGTCGGCGAATGTGCAATTCGCGCCGTATCGCCTCAAGACTGGGTGGGTGAAGGGCAAGGACGAGCTCAAGGCCAAGGCGCTCGCTGTGCTCGAGCGACATGCCCCCGGGATCGGATCGCTGATCCGCCATGCCGAGCTGCTGTCGGCGGTCGACATCGAGACGCGCTGCCGCATGCCGGGCGGTCATTGGCATCACGGCGAGCTGACGGTCGACCAGATGTTCTGGCTGCGCCCGATGCAAGTCGCCGCACAATATCGATCGCCCATTCCCGGATTGTGGCTGGCTGGCGCCGGCAGTCATCCCGGTGGCAATGTAATGGGGCTCGCCGGCGCCAATGCTGCCCGCGCCGTCATCGCCGGGGAGGGCAAGGCATGGCACTAGCTGCACCTCGGCGTCCAGATCTGGAAGGCTGGAAGACACCCTACCGGCATACACCGTTTCACCCACGCACGAGCGAGTGGAATCTGAATGGCTCCTGGGTCCCTTGGGCCGGCTATTTGACCGCCGGGACCTACGAGGACGAGACCATGGAGTACTTCGCGCTGCGTAATCAGGCAGGCGTGTACGATATCTCGCCCATGGTGAAGTACCGCATCAGCGGTAGGGACTCCGCAGCCTATCTTGATCGCCTTCAGCTCAGATCGATCGCCAAGCTGAAGGCCGGACGCGTCATGTACACCGCCTGGTGCGACGGCGACGGCATGCTGATCGACGACGGCACGCTGTTTCGTCTGGGCGAAACCGATTTCCGGCTTTGCTGTCAGGAGCGCATGCTGCCGTGGCTCCTCGATAGCGCCATCGGTTTCGAGGTGGAGATTCGCGACGAGACGGAGGCCGTGGCAGGCCTGACGCTGCAGGGTCCACTGAGCTACGCCGTGCTGCAGCGCGCAGGGGTCCGGGGTGTTGAGACGTTGAAGCCCTTCGCTTTGGGCATCTATCGGCTGGATGGCCGCGAGGTCATGATTTCGCGCACGGGGTTCTCGGGCGATCTCGGCTACGAGCTCTGGATGGCACCCGAAGATGCGCTGGGGGTCTGGGATCACCTGTTCGAGGCGGGCCGGCTCCACGGTCTGCGACCCTACGGCAATACGGCGCTCAATCTTGCGCGCATCGAGGCCGGCCTCATTATGGCGGCGGCCGACTTCGTCAATGCCGAGCACGCCCTGCGACGCGACCGACCGCGCAGCCCCTACGAGCTGGGCTTGGGTTGGATGGTCGATCTCGGCAAGGGTCACTTCAACGGCCGCCGCGCCCTTGCCGCCGAGCATGCGAGCGGCTCCTCGCGCTACGCCTTCGTTGGTCTCGACATCGAGGGCAACATCCCGGCCACCGGCTCGCTCGTCTACTATCCGACCGGGATCAACAGGTGGGACGAGGCGGGCCATGTGACGGCCGCCGCCTGGTCGCCGACCTTGAAGCGCAACATCGCCATGGCATCGTTGAAGCGACCCTACGGAATATCGATCACGGAGAAGCTCGTGGTCGAGATCTACGTGCTGCGCGAGCTCGTGTGGCAGAAGCTGATGGTGAGGGCGAGGATCGTCGAGCGACCGTTCCTGAAGCTCGCGCGGCGCACGGCGATGCCGCCGGGGCTGGTCTAGGGAGACGCCCATGAGCTTTGAGCAGACGCAGGCCTATGACGATCAGCTGGTAACGTTGCTCGAGGCGCTCTGGGGCAAGGGCTACCTTTCGCCCGGGGGCGACGACGAGACGGCGATGGTGCTCGCCGGCCTCGATCTGACGGGCAAGCGCATCATCGACATCGGTTGCGGCACAGGCGGGGCGACACTCTTCATCGCCGAGCGATGCGGGGCCCAAATCGTCGGCGTCGATGTCGAGGCGGGCGTGATCGAGAAGGCGACGAGGGCGGCCACCGATCGGGGCCTGGGCGATCGCGCACGTTTTCAGACGTTACAACCCGGGCCGTTGCCGTTCACCGATGCGGCCTTCGACGTCGTCTTCTCCAAGGACGCCGTCATTCATATCGAGGACAAGGCCGGTTGGGCGGCGGAGGTCCATCGCGTGCTGAAACCGGGCGGCGTGCTCGCCATGAGTGATTGGATGCGCGCTGATGACGGACCAATGTCGGAACTGTTGAGACGCTACATTGAGGCGGAGGGCCTCGGTTTCGGCGCCGCGTCACCCGACCGCTATTTCACCGCTTTGCGCACGGCCGGCTTCGTCGAGGTGCACTACCGCAACCGCACGGCCTGGTATCGCGACCGCACCAAGGAGGAGGTCGCCGCCCTCGACGGTCCGTTGCGCGCCGAGCTCACCCTCAAGGTCGGCCACGACTTCCTCGAGCACGAGCTCGAGGTCTGGCGGTTGCTGGCGGCCGTGCTCGAGAGCGGCGAGTTCGGTCCCGGGCATTGGCGGGCGCTGAAGCCCGCTTGACCGGCACTGTCACGGCGTCACCGCCTCCACCCCGCACCATTCGGCGATGAACAGCGCCATGGCCGCCGTCGTCTTTTCCAGCGAGGCGAGATTCACGCGCTCGTTGTAGCCGTGATAGCCTTCCGCGATGCAGCCGTAGGTCAGCGCCGGGATCTTGTCGAACAGCGCGTAGACGCGACCGTCCAGATAGGCGGTGGCCGCGCGCGCCTCGAGCTTCGCCCCAAACACCGATTGATGCGCACGGCCGAGCACAGCCTCCGCCTCGCTCCCGGGCTCGAGCACGTAGCCCTCGGCATGGAAGCCGTTGAAGATCACCTCGGCCGGTCGGTTCGAGAGATAGCGGTCGCCGCGGCAGGCCTCGCGCACGACCTGCTCGACCTCGGCCGCCGCATCCGACGCCTGGCGATCGGGGTAGAAGGCGATGCGGCAATCGATCTTGCACCAGGCGGGCACGGAGGAGGCCCAGTCGCCGCCCTCGATCCGGCCGATGTTGAGATTGAGCGGATGCGCGTTGTCGGCAAAGAGCGGATGGCGCCGGGACGCATCGTTCCAGCGCGTCTCCATCTCGCGGAGCGCGCCGACGACCCGCCAGGCAGCATCGATGGCATTGGCGCCCGTGCCCATATTCGCCACGTGCACTGGCTCGCCCTTGACGACGATCTGAAACCACAGCACGCCGACATTGCCCCGCGTCAGTTGCTCGTTGCCGGGCTCCGGGATGAGGGCGGCGTCGGCCTTGTAGCCGCGCAGATGCGTCATCAGCGCGCCGTTGCCGGTGCTTTCCTCCTCGACGACGGATTGTACGTAGACGGTCGCCGCCGGCTGCAGGTCGAGCCGCCTAAGCGCATCCAGCGCGAAGAGATTGGAGACGCAGCCGGCCTTCATGTCGCCGGCGCCGCGCCCATGCATCCAGCCGTCCCTGATCACGGGCTCGAACGGTGGCGTCGCCCACATCTCCTCCGGCCCCGCCGGCACGACATCGACGTGCCCCTGCAGAATGAGCGATCGACCCATCTCCTCGCGCGGCCGGTGAATGCCGACAACGATCGGTGCCTTGGAGTGAGTGGATGAGTAACGCGATCCGCCCGGATGACGCGAGATCTCCGCCTCGCTCATGTCGAAGCGATCCATGGTGAGGCCCCGGGTTTGCATGGCGCGGAACATCAGATCCTGGGCGGTGTGCTCGTTGCCACGGGTCGACGGGCAGCGGACGAGATCCTGGGTGAACGCGATCTGCGCCTCGAAACCGTCGTGGACAGCGGAACGAATGCGGGCGGCGAGCTTCGGATCGAGAGACAAGGCACGCTCCTGGATATCAAGGCTGCTGGATCGACCTCCAACAGCTAGCCGATGGCGTGCCAAAGCGCTACCGGCTGGACGAGCGGCAGTGCTGTCAGAGCTTGTCCTTGAGCTTGTAGTAGGCCATGCCCAGCGCCAGCATCTGGCTGCCGAGCCACTGGCTGGTCGGCACGCGGATTTGCGAGACCTTCTCATAGATGGCGAGCCGCTCGGGCCTGCCTGAGATCGCATCGGCGACGATCTCGCTCATGATGTGGGACGTGTTGACGCCGTGCCCGGAATAGCCCTGTAGGTAGAGCACGTTCTTGGCAGCGCGCCCGACGAGCGGCACGCGACTGATGACGATGCCGATGAGCCCGCCCCATTCGTAGTCGATGCGCTTGCCGGCGAGATCGGGAAACAGTCTGAGCATCTTCGGTCGGAGCGCGCCGGAGATGCTTTTTGGATCGCGATTGGCATACTGGCACAGGCCGCCGAACAGCATGCGCCCATCAGCGGACAGGCGGTAATAATCCATCACCATGCGCGTGTCGGAGACGGCGAGGCGCTCCGGATTGAGACGTGCGATCTCCGCCTCCGACAGCGGCTCGGTGGCGATCACGTAGGTGCCGGCGGGAAACAGCATGCCGCCGAGCGACTTCGGCTCGAGGCCGTGGTAGGCATTGCCGGCGAGCACCACCCATTGGCAGCGGACGCGGCCGCTGGCGGTGCTGACCACCGGGCGGTCGCCATGGGTGATGCCGGTGACCTCGCTGCCCTCGTGGATCTGCACGCCGATCGAAGTGGCGCCGCGGGCTTCGCCGAGGGCGAGGTTGAGGGGGTGCAGATGCGCGTTGCGCCGGTCGATCAGCCCACCGACATAGGCGTCCGTGCCCAGGAGCGTGCGGATGCGATCACGGCCGACAAGTTCCAGATCCAGGCCCTGGCCCGCAGCCGTCATCTCCGCGAGGAAGTGCTCGAGACCGCCGATGTGCTTATCCTTGACGGCGGCCTCGACATAGCCCCGCCGGAAATCGCAGTCGATCGCGAACCGTTTGATGCGCTCCTCGATGATGTCGTGACCGCGGTACCAGAGCTCGGAGACGAGCCGGCGACCTTCGGCACCGAACTGCTTCAGGAATCGTCCCTCTCCGGGGATGCCGCCGTTGACCTGGCCGCCATTTCGCCCCGAGGCACCCCAGCCGATTCTGTTGGCCTCGAGGAGGACGACTCTAGCGCCCCGGTCGGCCATGAAGATCGCCGTCGAGAGCCCCGAGAAACCGCCTCCGATGACGCAGACATCGGCCTCGGCATCGCCAATCAGAGGCGGGTAGGCCGTCCGGTCGTTCAGGGTTGCGGCGTAATAGGAGCGCGCGTGCTCCCGAGGTGCGGGCATCCCGGTCTCCCGTAGCATCGATTTTGTGATCACATAGCAGCGGCTCACGCGGGGATCAAGGCGGCACGCGCCAGCTGGACCTCAGCGTCAAGCCCAATTATGTTGACCGCTAAAGCAGTTGGGACCGCGGGCGGGGTCGTGGATGTGACCCCTCAATTCTGATCACAAGGGGATGGCAGAGGATGGCACGCTCCGACAAAGGCCAATCAAATTTGAGCTGGGAGGACGTCAAGGGCGAGCCTTGGCAGCCGACCTTCGGCGGCATCTGCACCTTTCTCAGGCGCCCGCATACGCAGAACCTGAAGGGCGTCGATATCGCCGTCTCAGGCATCCCCTTCGACAACGCGACCACCGACCGGCCCGGTACGCGCTTCGGGCCTCGGGCGCTCCGGGCCGTGAGTGCCGGACTTGCCGAGCTGAAGTCCTTCCCCTGGGGGTTTGATCCCTTCGAGACGGTGAATGTGGTCGACTACGGAGACTGCGTCATCAACCACCATTTCCCGGATACGGTGGTCGCCTCGATCGAGGCCCATGCCGACAGGATCCTCGCGGCCGGCACCATGATGGTGACGATGGGCGGCGATCATTTCGTCACCTACCCGCTGTTGAAGGCGCACGCCAGGAAGCACGGGCCCGTGGCGCTACTCCAGTTTGATTCCCATTGCGACACTTGGATCGACTGGACCGAGGGGACGACCAGCCTCAACCACGGCTCGATGTTCCTCCGGGCCGCCAAGGAGGGGCTGCTCGACCTGGACCGTTCGATACAGGTGGGCCTCAGAACCGCCAACGACGAGGCGCACGGCTTCGAGATCCTGACGGCGCCCTGGCTGCTGCGCAATGGCGTCGAGGCGACGATCGCCGCGATCAAGAAGCGGGTCGGCAAGGGGCCGGTCTATCTCTCCTTCGACATCGATTTTCTCGATCCCGCCTATGCGCCGGGGACGGGGACACCGGTGGCGGGCGGCCCGGCGAGCTGGCAGGCGCTCGAGATCCTGCGCGGACTGGGCAGTCTCGACATGGTCGGCATGGACCTGGTCGAGGTCTCCCCGCCCTACGACCACAGCGAGGTGACCGCCCTTGCCGGCGCCACGATCCTGCACGACATCATCTGCTTGATGGCTGAGAAAAAAGGTGGGAAACGAAACAACCTCGGCAAGCTCTGAGTCCATCATCGACCGATCCACCGGCGAGACCTCGCCGAGCCAGCGGAAGACAGGCTCCCATGCGCATTGGCATTCTAGAGACCGGCAGGCCGCCGGAGACTCTCAAGGACAAGCACGGCTCCTATCCGGACATGTTCGTCGCGCTCCTGAAGGCGGCAAGTCCGGAGCTGTCGTTTCAGACATTCGCGGCTCTCGACGGCGAGGTGCCGGACGATCCGAGGGCCTGCGACGGTTGGCTGATCACCGGCTCGCGCCACGGCGTCTACGAAAAGCTCCCCTGGATGCTGAAGCTCGAGCAGCTGATCCGCGCAGCGGTCAACGCCAGGGTGCCCGTCGTCGGCATCTGCTTCGGCCACCAGATCATGGCCGAGGCGCTCGGCGGCAAGGTCGTCAAATCCGACAAGGGCTGGGGGCTCGGTTTGCACGAGTATGAGGTCGCCAAGCCGGAAGCCTGGATGGATGGCGCGGGCGAGCGCTTCACCATCCCGGCCGTGCATCAGGACCAGGTTGTCGACAAGCCGCCCGGCGCCGAGGTGATCGCGTCTTCGCGCTTCTGCACTTATGCAGCGCTGGCCTACGACGATGTCGGCCTGAGCTTCCAGGGGCATCCCGAGTTCAGCGAGGCCTATCAGCGCGATCTCATGGAGGTGCGTTTCAAGGGCCTGGCACCGGACGAGGTCATCGCCGCGGCTACGGACAGTTTGGTCGCCCGGACGAGTGATTCCGCCAAGGCGGCCCGCTGGATCGGGCGCTTCTTTCTCGCGCATGACCCGCGACGCGCAGCGGCGTAATGGGCGGCGTACCGGCCGAGCCGCCGCGAAGGACGCCCGCCCTACCCAAGGGTCCCTCGCATGGATCGCGCGCCCAGCGCACGCTCGACCGGATCGACCGGTTGGCGCGCATTGTCCGGCTGCCGCGTCACCAGGGCGAGATGTCGCCGGCGCAATGGGAAGCGCTGAGCTATCTTGCCCGTGCCAACCTGCCGTCTCGCACGCCGGGAGCGCTGGCTCTCTACCTGGGTGCCACCAAGGGGACGGTCTCGCAAACCGTCATTGCGCTCGAGCGACGCGGCTTGATCGAGAAGACCGAAAATCCGACCGACAGGCGCTCAGTCCGGCTCGACCTGACGACTGCCGGCCGGGAGCTATTGAGCGAGGCGCCGATCGAGCCGCTGGCTCGGGCGCTCCAGTCGCTGACCAGCGAGCAGCGGCGCGGTATCGAGCATGCACTCGATCTCGTATTGCGGGTCATGGTGACGGAGGGGGCCGCCCGGCCGTTCGGACGGTGCCGCGACTGCCGCCATTTCAGCGACGCGGCCGACCCTGGGGCAGCCGAACCCTTCCAGTGCCGGCTCCTTGCCATCCCCTTGAGCCAGGCGGATGGGGAGCTCATCTGTGCCGAGCAGCAACCCGGCGGCGGCGATCGCCGTTGAGTCCCTCGCTGTCCCAGATCAACTCAGCGCTTAACGTCTCATCAACACCCCAACCTTATGCTTTTCCTCGCGGGTCGGAAAACCGGCCCCGGCGCTGCAGGTTTTGTTGAGGGTGTTATAGTCATGACGGACGCGTCACTCGCCGAGCTTCCCTTGCAGGTGGCACTGGCTCTCTCTCTGGCGAGCTCCACGACGGGCGCAGACTATGACTATCTGCTGAAGACGGCGCAGCGCGAGAGCAGCTTCCAGGTCGATGCCAAGGCCGCTTCGTCGAGCGCCGAGGGGCTCTTCCAGTTCATCGAGGAGACCTGGATCCGGACCATCAAGGACGAAGGCGAGCGATACGGTCTCGGCGATTACGCCAAGTTGATTGAGAAGACCGACAGCGGCCGCTATTTTGTTCCCAATCCAAGCGACCGACAGGCGATCCTGGCGCTCCGCAAAGATCCCCACGTCTCGGCCATGATGGCTGGGGCCTATGCACGGCGAAACGAGAGGTTCCTCGCCGCAGAGATCGGCCGGCAACCGACCTCGGGGGAACTCTACATCGCCCATTTCCTCGGCGCACAAGATGCCGTCCGGCTGATCCTGGTGCGCGACACGCAGCAGCACCTGAGCGCACCGGATCTGTTCCCGAGGGCCGCTGCCGCCAACCGCTCGATCTTCTATCGCGATGGCAAGGCGCGCAGCGTCGGTGACGTCTACGACTTGCTGATCCGCCGTCATGATCGTGCGCGCCGGGCGATGCCGGTCGAGACGGCTTCGACAGGGGGCACCGTGATCGGCAACTGGGAGGCCGAAATGCCGACCATCTACGCAAAGTCCGATCTTCTCCCCTTGTTCGGGAACTTCTCCTTTCCCGTCAGCCGCCGCTCCGGCGATGCGCCGGTGGACACCGCCTCGGCGAGCGGACGGGCCGATGCGCCGGCTCTCGATGCCGATGCCTGGGACGCCGAGATCGTGGTCACGCCAACGCTCGCGGCGCTGCCGGCCAAACCGAGGACCAGATCGAAGACCGGTGCGACAGCGCCGGCCGAGGCCCAAGTCGCCAAGCCCAAGATCGTCACCACCAACGCCATCGCCGGCCTGCGCGGTCGGGTCGGCGAAGCTATGGCCCTGGCAAACACCGAGGGCGGGACGAGCGTGGCGGTCATCAAGACCATCAAGGTCTCGAGCAACTGAGAGCCTGCGCAAGCCCGACATGCGCAAGTGATCGTCAGGCGCCGAACTGCTCGGACAGGATGCGCTCGTCGAGCGCGTGGCCGGGATCGAACATCATGAAGAGGCGGATCCAGAAGTCCTCGCGAACCTCCACCGTGCTGACCGACGGCACCTCGAAATGATCGGCAACGGCGCTGACCGGGCGCTTCGAAGCCTCGAGAACCTCGATCAGGATAGAGGCTCGATTCGACAACAGTGCGCCGCGCCAGCGCCGCGGCCGGAACGGGCTGATCGGGGTCAGAGCCAGCAGCGGCGCCTTGATCGGCAACAACGGCCCATGGGCCGAGAGGTTGTAGGCGGTCGAGCCGGCCGGGGTCGCGACCAGCACGCCGTCGCAGATGAGCTCCTCCATCCTGACCTTGCCGTCGACGGAGATCCGGAGCTTCGCCGCCTGGTAGGTCCGTCGGAACAGCGACACCTCGTTGATGGCGAGTGCCCGATGCTCGACACCGGCGATGTCGCGGGCCAGCATCTTGAGCGGATGTATGGTATTGATCTCCGCCGCCTCGAGGCGCTCGATCAGGCCATCCTCGCGGTACTCGTTCATCAGAAATCCGACCGAACCCCGGTGCATGCCGTAGATCGGAATTTTCGAGCGCATGTTCTTGTGCAGCGTCTGCAGCATCAGGCCATCGCCGCCGAGGGCGACGATGGCATCGGCGGCATCGGCAGGAACATCTCCATACCGCTCAGCCAGCCGGGCCCGGGCCTCCTGGGCCTCGGGCGTCGGACTTGCCGCGAAGGCGATGCGGCGGAAACTGCGGCGGGCTGGCGACATGGGTGAGTGGTCCCTGGCGGTCCTGGCTGTGGCGAACGACCCTGGACCAGCCCGGCCGGGTGGGCAAGAGCGAGGCCGCAGAAGGGTTGAAGACAGCCCGCTGGGCGGCGTGAGGCTCAGTCCAGGCATTGCCAGGCGGCGCCAGGTCCGGCAACAATCCGGCCAGCCGGAACAGCCCTGTAGCGCGAGTCGGCACTGATGGATCTTGAGCAGTCGGAGACGAGGCCGGCCCCGCGATCGCCGGGAATTGCGCCCGTGCCGTCGCGGGCCACCGGCGTGCTGCGCGACCTGTCGAGCGGCCTTATTTCGGCGCTCATCACCATTGCCTACTGCATTTCGTTCGGCGCCCTTCTGTTCCAGGGCGAGCTGCAGGATGGGCTCTCGCTCGGCATATCGGCGCTGCTCGCCGGTTCCGCGGTCGCCGGCCTGATCGTCGCGCTGACGACGAGTCTGTCCCCGGCCTCGGCTGGACCCGACACTCCGGCGGTGGCGGTCATGAGTGTGCTTGCGGCCTCGGTGGCCGGACGCATTGCCTATGCCGGTGGCAGCGTCGACCAGGCGATCGAGCACGTCCTACTCGCCGTCTCGTTGGCGACGCTGATGACCGGCGGCGTGCTCTATGCCATCGGCGCCTTCAGGCTCGGGCAGCTGTTGCGCTTCATACCCTATCCGGTGATCGGCGGCTTTCTGGCCGCCTCCGGGTGGCTGCTGCTGACGGGTGCGATCGAGGCCGTTACCGGCACCGAGCTGACGCTTTCGACAGTCGGCCAGGTTTTGTCCGTCGAGAATGCCGGCAAGCTTCTCGTCGCCGCCCTGTTCGCGGTGCTCCTGCTCGTGGTGCGCCAGCGGACCAACAGCTATTTTGCTCTTCCCTTGGCCTTGTTCGCCGGTGCCGTCCTGCTCAATCTGTTGCTGCCCTATCTCGCCGGCCGCCAGCTGCCGACCTGGTACCTGGCCGGCCAGGGCCAGATCGGCTTCTGGTGGCCGGTCGGCCAGCTGGCGGGGGGCGATATCGCCTGGGGCGTGTTTCTGCGCTCGATGGCCGAGCTCGGCGCCGTCGCGGGCGTGACGGCGATCGCGCTTCTCCTGGACGTGTCGAGCCTGGAGGTGTCACGCGCCAAGGCGGCGGACATCGATCGCGAGTTTCGCGTCAACGGCATCGCCAATGTCGCGGCGGCGGTGCTCGGCGGCGTCGCCAGCAATCTCTCGCTCCAGTCGAGCGTGCTGATCGAGGAGGCCGGCGGCGTTTCCCGGCTGGCCGGTGTCTTTGCCGCCCTCGTCATCGCCGCCGTCCTGCTGTCCGGCATCGATGCCGCCGGCTTCGTCCCGGTGCCGCTGCTGGCCGGCCTTCTCGCCTTCCTCGGCGTGCTGATGCTGGCGCAGACGCTGATGCGCGCACCGGCCCAGCGCTCGGTGACCGAGCTTTCGCTGGCGCTCGTCATCATGCTCGTCATCCTCTGGTTCGGCTATCTGGTCGGCGTCGTGCTCGGCATTGTCGGCGCCTGTCTGATGTTCGCCTTCTCCTACAGCCGGATCGGCGTGGTCCGGCGGCATCTGACGCGCGCCGAGTTCCAATCCAATCTGGAGCGGAGCTCGGAGGAGAAGACGCTGCTCAGCGAGGAGGGTGGGCGCATCCATCTCTTCTGGCTCTCGGGCTTCGTCTTCTTCGGCTCATCCAACAGCGTATTCGAGGAGATTCGCCGCGCCATCGACGGCCAGCAGCAGCCGCCCATCCGCATGATCATTCTCGATCTTGGGGGCGTCACGGGCTTCGACACGTCGGCGATCCTCAGCCTCGTCAAGCTCAGGAACTATTGCCGGGAGCACAGCGTCGAGCTGGTGATAGCCGCCCCGAGCGAGCGTGTTCAGAGGACACTCGAAGGTTCGCAGTACTTCCAGGGCGCAGCGCGGCTCCGGATCTTCCCGACACGCAACGAGGCGCTCGAATGGTGCGAGGACACGATCCTCGACGAGCGCTCGCTCGGGCCGGGCGACCGGGCCAATTTCGAGGCCTGGATCGCCAAGGCCTTCCAAGCGGAGGATGCGGCCGAGCGCATCGTCGCCTATTTCGATCGGCGGGAGATCCCGGCCGGAACGACCATCTTCGCCCAGGGAGCCGCGCCCGACACGATCGAGCTGGTGGCGGCAGGACGGCTGGCGGTGACCGTCACCGACGACAGCGGCCGCAGCATCCGCATTCGGTCCATGGCCGGCCAGACCGTCGTCGGCGAGATGGGGTTCTTCAGGTCCCTGCCGCGTGCCGCCCTCGTCGTCGCAGAGGAGGATGTCGTTCTCTACACACTCACCCGGGCCAACATGCAGGAGATGATCAAGCAGGAGCCGGAGCTCGCTTTCGCATTCCTGCAATTCATCATCCGGACGCTGGCCGATCGCGTCGAATTCGCCAATCGCGAGATCTCTGCGCTCGTCTGAAGTCCGGATCAACCGGGCAGAAGAACCCAGATGATGGTGACATAGGTCAGCCCGTGCACGAGCTGATCGAGGCCCAGAAGGTACCAGAAGCCGGACATGTCCGGTTTGAGCTCCAGCCGCTTGTTGAGCTGCTCCTTGAGCCAGTCGACGTGATAGTGGAAGAGATACTCGGCAGCGAGCAGGCCGAGTCCCTGTTGCGGTGTCGACGGCGGCAGCACGAGAAACACCGGCAGCGTGCAGACGACGTGGAAGGCGCTGTGAAGGAGGCCGCCCGGATGTCCGTACCGGCCCTTGTTCTTTACCTGATAGATGGTCTGGAGCAGGAAGTCGGCGACCCAGTGCTTGATGAGCAGCACGGTCATGGCGAGGAGGATGGTCTCGGCCGTGACGGGCATCTCGCTCCTCTGTCTCAGCTCTCGGGCCGGGAGCCGGCATCCCGCATGCCGGCTCGGCGGGCCAGTACGTCTAAGTGCCCGGAGAGGCCGCCGAGCGCAAGTCCTCTCATCGCGTCCAGGAGGCTTTCCGCGCGTTCCGCATGGCCGTTGGCGAGGGCCGTCTCTAGGTCGGCATGCATCGCGAGGAAGTCGGCAAACGAGGGATTGCGGGCCAGGTCGGCATCGCCGATCAGGGCGAAAATGGCGGTCGGCGCAACCTTGCCGCGCACCTGGACGGTACCGAGCGGCAGGTAGGCGAGATCGGGCGCGTGACGGCGGGTGCTTTCGCCGACGATGATCTCGAGCCCGTAGTCCTTCGTCAGGTCCTGCAGCCTTGAGGCCACGTTCACATCGTCGCCGATGACCGAATAGTCGAAGCGCTGCTCGGACCCGAGATTGCCGACGCAGCAGGTGCCGGTATTGAGGCCGATCCCGAGCCGGATCGGCCGATGATTTCGCCCTGCCGTCTCCGCCTCCGCGGCGAGCATCCGGTTGAGCTCGTCGAGCGCGGCGAGCATGGCGAGGGAGGCTCTCGCCGCGTTCCCCGCGTGGTCGGGATCGTCGAGCGGCGCGTTCCAGAAGGCCATGACGGCATCGCCCATGTATTTGTCGATCGTCCCCCGGTACGCCAGGATGACATCGGAGAGCGGCGTGAACAGCCGGTTGACGAAGCGGGTGAGCTCCTCCGCGTCGAGTCCTTCGGAGATGTTGGTGAAGCCGCGGACGTCGGCAAACAGCAGCGTCATCTCGCGGGTCTCGCCGCCGAGCTTCAGGCGGCCGGGATTGAGGGCGAGCTCGGCGACCATGTCGGGCGACATGTAGCGGCTGAAGGCGTTGCGGACCCGGCGCCGCTCGACCTCCGTCAACAGGTAGAGGTAGACGGTGCTGGCGATGTAGATGAGGGTGACGGCGAGCGTCGGATAGACCGGATCGACGAGCCAGCCGAGATGCGCATAGGCCGACCAGGAGGCAAAGCCGACTGCGGCGATTGTGAGGGCGCCGAGTGCCGCACCCATGGCCGCGCCGGCCCGGAAAATCAGGAAGGCCATCAGGCCGCCGACGACCAGCAGGTAAAGGACCTCGGCGCCGGTCATGAAATCCGGCCGGCTCAACGCTGCACCGGTCAACATCTGCTCGATGGCCTGGGCATGCACCTCGACACCCGGCACGGCGGCGTCGACCGGCGTCGAGCGGAGATCGAGGAGCCCGGCGGCGCTGGCCCCCACGAGCACGATGCGACCGGCGATCTCGTCGTCCGGCACCTCGCCCGAGAGAATCTTCCAGACCGGCAGGAACCGTCGCCGGTCGGTCAGCGTGAACCGCGGCCAGAGCTGGCCGCTGCCGTCGGTGGCGACCTCGATGTCGCCGATCCGAATGGCGGCGATGCCGGTGGCCGCGCCGAAGCTCTCCTCCCCGCTTGCCCCGGCCGTCTTGACGAGCAGGCTCGATGCACCGAAGGCGACGCGCAGCGTCTCGGCGGCCAGGCTCGGATAGAGCCTGCCGTCGACCGTGACGACGACCGGCAGGCGGCGGACGACCTGATCGACCTCAGGCACCCAGTTGAGCGAGGCAAGCCCCGACGCGGCCTCGCTAAAGGGGCCGAGGCTCTGCGTGGCGCCGGCGAAGGCGGGAACGAAAGGGGCGGGGTCGTCGCCGGCGAAAGCGAAGCCTGCCTTGGGCTTGGCCAGCGGCACGGTCGGCCGCTCGGTCCCGGCGAAGCCGATGACGACGGGCGCGCCGGCAATCGCCTGGGCGAGCAGCGAATCGTTGCTGGGGAGCTTGGCGATCTCGGCCTTGAGCCGGTCGTCCGCCAGCCCGGGTGGCAGACGGGCAACGAGCGTCTCCGGCGACAGGCGGTCAGGTTCGGGCATCACCATGTCGAAGGCGATGACGGCCGCCCCTTGTGCCTGGAGCTTCTGGATGAGGCTGGCCAGAGCCGTGCGTGGCCAGGGCCATTGCCCGAGGCGCTGCAGGCTCTCCTCGTCGATGTCGGCGATACGAATCGGCAGGGCCGGATCATAGGCGCGGGGTGAGAGCCGCTGATAGCCGTCGAAGACCAGATTGCGGAGCCCGGCAACGGGAAGGGGATCGGTGATGCGCAGCAGAACCGCTCCGGCCAGAATGCCGAGCACGATCAGACTATAGGCCAGGCGCGATCGCATGCGATATGCAACTCAATCTCGAGGTCAGGGAAGCATAACATGGCTCAGAGTGCGGGCGGTGAAAGCTTACCGGCTCGGGGGCGTGCGAGGCCGATGTGGCGCTCGCGCCAGATGATGAACATGCCGGCAGCAATGACGATCGCCATGCCGATGAGGACGATCGGCTCGGCGGTCTCGCCGAACAGCAGGTAGCCGACGGCGAGGCCCCAGATCATGCCGGAATAGTCGAAGGTGGCGATGGTCGAGGCGTCGGCATGACGGTAGCTCTCCGTCATCAGGATCTGGCCGATGCCGCCGAGAAGACCGGAGAGCACGAGCAGCAGCGCCTGCCAGGAATCGGGCACGACCCAACCCCAGGGCAGCGTCAGCAGCGCAAAGCCAGAGGCGATGAGCGAGAAGTAGACGACGATCGCGGGCGTCCGCTCTGTGGTGATGAGGCGGCGGATCAGCACCATGGCACCGGCCGCGGTGAACGCCGAGGCGAGGGCCAGCAGCGCGCCGATCGTCTCGCCGGTGCCGGCGCCCGACAGCGTCTCGGGCGTGAACCGGGGGGCCAGGATGATGAGAATGCCGAGGAAGCCCACCACGACCGCCGACCAGCGGTAGATCCGGACCGTCTCGCCGAGGAAAAGCGCCGCGAAGACGACGGTGACGAGCGGCGAGGCATAGCCGATGGCGAGGGCCTCGGGAAGCGGGATGAGGGCGAGACAGGTGAACCAGAGCGCCATCGACGTCACGCCGACGCTCGAACGCAGGAAATGCCCGCCGAGGCGCTGGGTGCGAAAGGCCTGGGCAAGCTCGCCGCGGACGGCGAGGAAGGTCAGCACCGGCACGAGGCCGAGGAAGGAGCGCGCGAACATCACCTCGCCGACGGGCACCGTCGCCGCCGCCGCCTTGACGCAGGCGACCATCGCCGTGAAGACGAGCGTGGATGCGACCTTCAGCAGGATGCCGAAGACCGGGCCGCGGGTGGATGGAGTCGGCCTGGTCTCGCCTGTCATGCGACGACCATGGTGCATACGACAGTACGCACCGGCGGTCGCGCGATAGCGGCTCGGGACAGCGTGTGCAGGTCGGGCGGCATCTCCGGCTCCTCGGCTCGGGGCCAAGCAAAGCACCACGGAGGTCAGCCTTGTCAAACGCCGTCTGCGTTGCCGACATGGCAGGTCGGCAGCCGCCGGTGAGCGGCTGCCGAAGGCTCCTCAGACGCTGAGCACCCGCTTCACCGACACGACCTCGGCGCCGCCGAAGCCGTTGAACCGCGTCGAGGTCGCGACGCCGTAGGCACCGAGATTGGCGAACTCGATGTAGTCGTCCTCGGCGAGATCGGCCGGGAGCTCCGCCGGGTTCGGCAGCCGGTCGAGGGAATCGCAGGTCGGACCGAACAGGACGAACGGCCGCGTTTCGCCCTGGAGCTCCTTGCCGTCGCGGATGGCGCGGAGATGCGGCTGCAGCTTGGGCGCCTGGTAACACTCCATGAGCGCCCCATAGATGCCGTCGTTGATGAAGGCCTGGCCGAGCCCCGATTTGACGAGCTTGACGCGCGTCAACAGAGAGATCGAGGTTGCGACCATGCCGCGGCCGGGCTCACATTCGAGTCTGGGCGCGCCGACCTCGCCGAAATGCTCGCGCATCGCCTCGGCGATGACGCGGAAGTACTCCGACAGCGCCGGCGCCGGCGAAGGCAGGTAGTCCGCCGCGAAGCCGCCGCCGACATTGAGCTTGCCGATCCGGACGCCTGCCGTCCGGACGATCCCGGCTGCCGTCTCGATGTGGTGGCGATAGGCCTCGGGATCGGTGCATTGCGAACCCGGATGGAAAGTCAGGAGCGGGATCAGGCCGGCCTGGTCGACCTGCCGAAGCAGCTCGGCGGCAAGGGCGGGGCGCGCGCCGAACTTGGAGGAGAACTCGTGTACGGCATTGCCGGCGGTGGCCAGGCAGAAGCGCACCGCGATCTCGACCGACGGATCGCCGCCCGTGACCGCGACGATCTTGGCGATCTCCTCGGCGCTGTCGGCGGAGAAGCGGCGGACACCATAGCGGTCGTAGGCGGTCGCGATCTCGGAACGGGCCTTGATCGGGTTGTGATAGTGAAGTCGGGCGCGGGGTGCGACGCGGCGCACCGTCTCGATCTCCTTGATCGAGGCGACATCGAAGATCCTAAGACCGGCGCCGGCCATCGTCAGCAACACCTGGGTGCTGGGGTTGGCCTTGACGGCATAGGAGACGTCGCCCGGGAAGCCGGCGAGGAAGGCTTGCACACGCTCGGCGAGCTTGGTCCGGTCGAAACAGAACACCGGCTCAACAGGCTTGAGCCGCGCCGCCACGTCCATGGCGTCGGCATAAGCCACCGGAAGACGCGAGCGCCCGACTCGAGCGACGGTTCCACCAGCACCAGTGATCTGCATCTGCTTCATTCAAGGATCCTCCGGGTTGATCTTCAACGCCCGGCAAGATGATGGTTTCATGCGACGGTTAACATCCGTGATTGTGAGTCATTTGGGGGCGTGGGGTGGCGAATCGACGGGCGATCCGTCAGAATGACGGAAATGGCGACCGACAAGGACAAGCAACTGATCGCGCTGTTGCGGCTCAATGCCCGCGAGTCGACGGCTTCGCTCGCACGCAAGCTCGGCCTGTCGCGGACGACCGTGCAGGACCGCCTAAAGAAGCTCGAGCGTGACGGGACGATCGAGGGTTATGCCCTGAAACTCAAGGGCGGCGGGACGAAGGGCGTCAAGGCCTTCGTCATCATCGAGGTGGAGCCGCGCCGCATCGCCGACGTGATCACGACGTTGAAGAAGATCCCCGAGGTCGAGACGCTCTATTCGGTCTCCGGCAAGTTCGACCTGATCGCCATGCTCGCCGCCGAGAGCGCCGAGGAGCTCGACGAGGTGCTGGACAGGATCGGCGAGACGACCGGTGTCGAGGAGACCGAGAGCGCGATCATCCTCTCGACCAAGCTGGATCGCCGGTAGGGGTTGAGCGTGGCCCGGTCCGCCGGCGACCGCTCTCTCTAGCAGAGCGACCGCAAGAAATCTGAAGCGGTGGCCGTATCGAGCCCGGTCAGCGCGATCCGGAAGTCGGCGCGCCCGGCGTTCTGTCGTCCCCGACGATGCCGGCCTCTCTCGACTCGACGGCCTCTCGATCTTCTTTGGTGAACGGACCGATGTTCGGGTCGGGCAGGATCTCGAGCACGAGCTCGGACGGCCGGCACAGCCTCACACCCTTTGGGGTTACAACTATCGGCCGGTTGATCAGGATCGGATGCTGGAGCATGGCGTCGATCAGCTCCTCATCTCGCCAGCGCGGATCGCCCAATCCGAGCTCGTCATGGGGCGTGCCCTTCTGGCGCAGCAGCTGACGTGGCGTCAGCCCCATGCGCGCGATCAGCTCCACGAGCTGCTCGCGGGAAGGCGGGTCCCGCAGATACTCGATGACAACGGGCTCGTGACCCGATTGGCGGATCATCGCCAGGGTGTTTCGAGACGTACCGCAGCTCGGGTTGTGATAGATGACAATGCTCATGAGCGCTGAGCCTCCTGGCTGAGCCGGGCGCGGGTGACGGCAGCTCCAGAATTGTACCAGTCGCGGCTTCGGTTCACGATCGCGACGAGAGACAGCATCACTGGCACCTCGATCAACACGCCGACCACGGTGGCGAGTGCCGCGCCGGAGGAAAGTCCGAACAGGCTGATCGCCGTCGCCACCGCAAGTTCGAAAAAGTTGCTGGCCCCGATCAACGCCGAGGGCGAGGCAATGCAGTGCTGCTCGCCCAGCAGGCGATTGAGGAGATAGCCGAAACCGAAGATGAGATAGGCCTGCAAGAGGATCGGCACGGCCAAGAGAAGAATGACGACCGGCTGGTTGAGAACCTGCGTGCCCTGGAACGCGAAGAGGAGAATCAGCGTCGACAGCAGGGCCAGGATGGAGACCGGCTGCAACCGCTTCAGCAATCCGTCCAGCCTTGCCTTTCCGCCCCACTTGAGCATGTGCCGCCTCAGCAGCTGGGCGGCGATGACGGGGACGACGATGTAGAGCGCCACGGAAAGGACGAGCGTGTCCCATGGCACGACGATGGCGGAGATACCGAGCAGAAAGGCGACGATCGGCGCGAACACGAAGACCATGATGAGGTCATTGAGAGCCACCTGGCTCAACGTGAAATTCGGATCGCCTTTCGAGAGATTGCTCCAGACGAAGACCATGGCGGTGCAGGGCGCCGCGCCGAGCAGCACCAGGCCGGCAATGTAGCTGTCGATTTGCGTCTCGGGTAGCCAGGGACGAAAGAGCCAGCCAAGGAAGATCCAGCCGAGTAGCGCCATTGAGAACGGCTTCACCAGCCAGTTGGCGACGAGCGTCGAACTGATGCCACGCCAGTGGTTGCCGATGTGCTTCAGAGCCTCGGGGTCAACCTTGACGAGCATAGGCACGATCATGAGCCAGATGAGGATCGCGACAGGCAAGTTCACTCTGGCCAGCTCTGCCGCAGCGATTGCCTCGAACAACGCTGGAAACAGATGCCCCAGGCCGATGCCCAACAGGATGCATAGGCCGACCCAGGCCGTCAGATAGCGCTCGAATGTCGACATTGGTGTGCCACCGATCGCGTTACGAGGGTTTCTTCATGCGGGAAGCAATCTGATCGAGAAAGATCTTGAGCGGCATCAGGGCCTCTGGAGTGAGCGAATAGCAGACTCGGGGACGCTCGATCTCTCCGGTGATGATGCCGGCGGTCTTCAGGATCCGCAGGTGCTCGGAGGTCGTCGATGCAGCGAGCCCGGTCTCGTCGACGAGGTCGCAGCCGATGCAGGTACTCCGCCTGAGCAGCGCCGCCACGATCTGGATGCGTGCCGGATGGGCCAGTGCTTTCGCCAATGTCGCGAGGTCCACCGCGGCAACGGCTTGCTTGGTCTGGGTCCTTCGAACGTTGGTTGAGAGAGCCATGGCGACCGGAGAGAGTATTTCGGAGTTCGTCGAATGACGAATAACAAGCCGAACCCTCCGCGGCAAGGGGACCGTGTTGACGGACCGGAGAGGCCTAATCCCGATTTCCGGTCCGGCGGCCCTTCGGATTGGTCCGCCGCGTGGCCTGGTCGCTGTCTCGAGGGAGAGGGAGGATTGAGGATCGGGGAAATTGGCAACTCGGCAAGAGGCTGCGGTCTCCGTCGACATCCCGGCCCATCCCCCCTCTGCCCAACCGCCGCCAACCCGTGTAGGCTCCCCTCATGACCAAGTCCAAGCTCACCACCGCCGACTATCCGATCTCGGAGCAGCGCCCGGAGCTGATCAAGGGCCGGCGCGGCCAGGGGCTGGAGCAGCTGACCCTCGAGCGGCTGATGGCCGGCGAGGTGACGCTCGAGGACCTGCGAATCACGCCCGAAGCCCTGCGGCTCCAGGCGGCGGTTGCCGACGCCGCCGGCCGGCCGACGCTCGCGCAGAATTTCGAGCGCGCCGCCGAGCTCGCCGACGTGCCGCAGGATGTCATCATGCGCATCTACGAGCTGCTGCGGCCCGGCCGGGCCAGCTCGAAGGATCAGCTGATCGAGGCCGCGCGGGAGCTGAGCGAGGTCTATGGCGCACGTCGGATGGCCGCCTTCGTCGAGGAGGCAGCCGAGGTCTACGAACGGCGCGGTCTGTTCGTGCGCCGCTTCTGACGGCCTCTCCTTCATCCCCTCTTGCGAAGATCCCGGCAATGGCCAAAAGTCCCTCGCGCGGCGGTCCGGAAGGTTCCGGCATCGACCGCTAGACCATACGGGGGCCATGACGCATGTTCTCGACGCTGCTCGATCCCGCCATCATCGCCAGCTTCCTGTCGCTCGCCGCCCTCGAGATCGTGCTCGGGATCGACAACGTGGTGTTCCTGTCGCTCGTCGTCTCGCGGCTCCCGGCCGAGCAGAGAAAGCGCGCGCGCCAGATCGGACTTGGTCTGGCGCTGGGTATGCGGATCATCATGCTGTTCGGCATCGCTTGGATCGTCCAGCTGACGACGCCGATCCTCTCGATTGCAGGCTATGATCTGTCCTGGCGCGACATCATCCTTATGGCGGGTGGCCTGTTCCTGCTCGCCAAAGGAACTCATGAGATCCACCGCGGAATCGAAGGCGGTCACGAGGAGCCGGGCGTATCCTCGGCGGCGAGCGCGAGCTTCACCGCGATCATCCTGCAGATCGTTATGATCGACCTCGTTTTCTCGATCGATTCGATCATCACCGCCATCGGCATGACCGACGTCGTAGCGGTCATGATCGCGGCCGTGATGGTGGCGATCGCCGTAATGTACTTCGCCTCCGAGGCCGTCAGCCGCTTTATCGAGGCGCATCCGACCACGAAGATGCTGGCGTTGAGCTTCCTGTTGCTCATCGGTGTCGCATTGGTGGCCGACGGCCTGCATTTTCATATTCCGCGTGGCTACATCTACTTCGCCATGGCCTTCTCGGCCTTCGTCGAGATCTTCAATGTCGCTTCGCAGCGCCGGCGGCGGAAGGCAGCGCAGGCCAAGCACTGAAGGGCGAGGTGCCGGCGCACCTCGAGGGAGCAATGATCGAGGCGCTGTGCCGGGATTGCGCCAAGCTGGTGCCGGGGGAGCGGGAGCGCTGCCCCGACTGCGGCGGGTCGCGCCTCGTTCACCATGCCGAACTCTTCGAGCTGTCCGTCGGCCATGTCGACTGCGACGCCTTCTATGCCTCGGTCGAGAAGCGCGACCGCCCGGAGATCCGGGAACAGCCGCTCATCGTCGGACATGCCGGCGGCCGTGGCGTGGTGACGACGGCCTGCTACATCGCCCGGACCTTCGGCATCCGCTCGGCCATGCCGATGTTCCGCGCCATGGAGCTTTGCCCGAAAGCCGTCGTGCTGCCGCCCGACATGGCGAAATACAAGTCGGTTTCTCGTGAGATCCGGGCCATCTTCCGCGAGGCGACCCAGATCGTCGAACCGCTCTCGCTCGACGAGGCTTACCTCGATCTGTCGGCCGCGCGGACCGGACCGCCGGCCGTGGCGCTGGCCCGGATCGCCCGGCGGGTCGAGCAGGAGGTGTCGATCACGGTCTCGGTCGGGCTGGCGCCGAACAAGTTCCTGGCCAAACTCGCCTCCGACCTCGACAAGCCAAGAGGGTTCTCCGTCATCGGGCGCAGGGAGGCCGAGGACGTGCTGGCGCCGATGCCGGTCGGCAAGATCCATGGCGTCGGCGCGGTGATGGCAGGCAAGCTCGCCGCCGCGGGCTTTCCGACCATCGGCGATCTACAGGCGCGCGGCGAGATGGAGATGGTCACGCGCTTCGGCCGCTTCGGCCGCCAGCTTTGGCACTACGCGCGTGGTGAGGACGATCGCCGTGTCACGCCGGACCGACCGACCAAGAGCATCTCCTCCGAGACGACGTTCGGCCGAGACCTCCGCGCCTTGGCGCCGCTCCTCGAGACGGCGCGCGAGCTGTCTTCCGATGTGGCCGCATCCCTTGTCCGCCAGCGACTCGCCGGCCTGGTGGTGGTCGTCAAGCTGAAAACGGCGGACTTCAAGCTCATCTCCCGCTCGCGGCGCCTGCCGCATCCAACCCAGCGCGAGCCGGTCTTGATGGAAGCGGCAGCGGCGCTCATTGCCCGCGAGGCCGATGGTCGGGCCTTTCGTCTGCTCGGCATCGGCGTTGATGTGCTGACGCCCGCGACAGAGGCCGATCCGCCGGATCTTTTCGACGGATTGGGGGAGCAGGGTCACCGCACCTGATAGCGCGCACGGAAGCTATTCGGCGGCGGCACGGGTGGTGCCGACCCGGCTGTCGCGTGTGACGGTGATGCGATGCATGAGGCGGCGCGCCGGGTAGTAGTCGCTCACCGCGAAATGCTGGGTCGAGCGATTGTCCCAGATCGCGATCATGTTGGGCCGCCAACGCAGCCGCACCTGGAACTCGGGGGACTTCACATGTTCGAACAGCAGATCGAGGAGGGCTCGGCTCTCCGCCGGCCTGAGGCCGATGATGTGGGAGGTGAAGGACGAATTGACGTAGAGGGCCTTCCGACCTGAGATGGGGTGGGTCAGGACGACCGGATGGCGTACGGTATGAGCCTTCCTGTCGAGCTTCTGGAGCCGCTCGTAGCGATCGTCGCCGGGTTCCAGCATGCCGAAGCCGGTGAAGATGTCGTGCGAGGCCTCGAGGCCGTCGAGCAGTTTCTGGAGCGGCGAGGAGAGCGCCTCATAGGCCGCATACATGCTGGCCCAAAGCGTGTCTCCTCCGGTCGGCGGGATAATCTTGGAGAGCAGGACCGAGGCGAAGGGCGGCTCCTGTTTGAAGGTGACGTCGCTATGCCAGACATCGTTGTCCGGCCGCCGGTCAGGCCCGTACTCGAGCAGCATGATCGGCTCGTGACCGGGCAGGTGCGGATAGAGAGGATGCGGCGGCTCGAGGGGGCCGAAGCTCGCCGCCAGCGCCTCGTGCGCTCGGGGCGCGAGTTCCTGGTCGGGAATGAACAGCACGAGATGCTTGATGAGACCGCCATAGAGCTGGTCGGCCTCGGCTTGGCTCAGGGGCTTCTTCAGATCGAGACCGAGGACGTCGGCGCCGATATGGGGTGTCAGCGGCTCGAAGCGCATGAAGGACCTCCGGGTTGCCGGCCGAGGCTAGCGCGACACAGGACGGCCTACCAGGGGTCGGTACGATGCCAGGGGGTTCTAGGCCGCCGTCAGCTTGGCCATGACGGCTTCCGACACCTCGAAATTGGCGGTGACGTTCTGTACGTCGTCGTCCTCGTCGAGGGCGGCGATGAGTTTCATGATCGACTGGGCGTTCTCCTCGTCGACGGGGGTTGTGAGCGTCGGTTTCCAGGCTCCCTTGACGCTCTCCGCCTCGCCGAAGCGGGCCTCGAGCGCCTGCGCGACCGAGCCCAGGCTGTCGAAGGCCGAGGTGATGACATGGCCCGAGGCATCGCTCACCACGTCGTCGGCGCCGGCCTCGATGGCGGCCTCCAGCATCTCGTCGGCGGAGGCCTTGACCGCAGGATAGGCAATCTCGCCGACACGGTTGAACATATGGCCGACGG
Source organism: Hyphomicrobiaceae bacterium (assembly GCA_041397825.1). Lineage (GTDB taxonomy): Bacteria > Pseudomonadota > Alphaproteobacteria > Rhizobiales > Hyphomicrobiaceae > JANNSX01. Next base: position 560,837 of record JAWKVX010000004.1, on the reverse strand, counting down.
AGCCTGTCGCGCCCAGATTGCCGCCATGTTTGGCGAAGACGGCGCGGACGGCCGCGCCGGTCCGGTTGCGGTTGTCCGTCAGGGCCTCGACGATGACGGCAATGCCGCCCGGACCATAGCCCTCGTAGCGGATCTCCTCGTAATTGTCGGCATCGCCACCCATCGCTTTCTTGATCGCCCGCTCGATGTTGTCCTTCGGCATGTTCTCGGCGCGCGCCGCCTGCACAGCGAGGCGCAGTCGCGGGTTCATGGCGGGGTCTGGGGCGCCCATCTTGGCCGAAACCGTGATCTCGCGGGCGAGCTTCGAGAAGAGCTTGGAGCGGGCCGCGTCAGCCCGTCCCTTCTTGTGCATGATGTTTTTGAATTGTGAATGGCCGGCCATGACGCGCTCGTGTCTTGCGAAGGGTGGAATGCGGCGATCTTATAAGGGGATGAGGCCAACAAATCCAGTACGGCATGCCGGGCGGGGGAGCCACCGGAAGCGCTGCCGCAGCGCTGCTGCGGCGCTCGTGTTGTCGGGCGCGCTGCTGGCCCCGACAGTTTCGCAGGCGCAATCGCTCAACCCCCCGCAAGACCTGCTGCTGGTGTTAGCGGTGGATTCCTCGGGCAGCGTCGATCCCGCGGAGTATCGACTGCAACTCGACGGGCTCGCTGCGGCCTTCCGGGATCCGGAAGTGCAAGCGGCCATCACAGCCGGCCCCAATGGCCGCATCGCCGTCAATCTGCTGCTCTGGGCCGATGCGCGGTTCGAGCGTTTCACAACCGGCTGGACAGTGATCGACGGTCCAGAACATGCGGAGCGCTTTGCCCGGGTGATCGAGACCTTCGACAAGCGCGTCGGGGGCGGCACGGGGATCGGGGCGGCGATCGCTCAGGGCATCGGTCTGATCGAGACGTCCGGTCTCTCGGCGCCCCGGCGCGTCATCGATGTGTCCGGCGACGGTATCGAGGCGCATGAAGGGCCGCCTCCGCCCATCCTCCTCAAGGAAGCCCGCGAGCTGCTCGTGACGACGGACATCGTCGTCAATGGTCTGGCCATCGAGACCGATTTTCCGCGACTGGCCGGCTACTACCGGAAAGAGGTCGCGCATGGCCCCGGCAGCTTCGTCGTCTCCGCCAGAACCTACGAGGACTTCGCCGCCGCCATCCGCGACAAGTTGATCCGCGAGATCGAGCAGAAGGTGGTGGAGAGGCCTGGAGTCCGCCGGCTCGCCAAAGCTGAGTAGTCGGCTCAGCGCCTTGGTCTGAGAAGAAGCTGAGCCACGATCAGCAACAGGAACGAGGACAGCAGCACGACGCTGCCGACGGCGTTGATCTCGGGTGTGACGCCTCGGCGGATCGAGGAGAAGACGTAAATCGGTAGCGTCACGTCCGGGCCGGCGACGAAGAAGGCGATGATGAAGTCCTCGAACGAGAATGTGAAAGCCAACAGGAAGCCGGCGAGGATCGAAGGCATCAGCAAAGGCAGGACGATCTGCCGGAATGTTCCGAGGGGCGTCGCGTAGAGATCGTCGGAGGCCTCTATGAGCGCCCGGTCCATGCCGGCGAGCCGCGCGCGGACGATCAGGATGACGACGGCGATGTTGAACAGTACGTGGGCGGCAACGACCGTCCAGCTGCCCATCTGGACCTTCAAGCCGGCGATATCGAGCAACAGCGGATTGACGATGTCGAAAAACGTGACGAAGGCGATCAGGGTCGAGATGCCGATGACGACTCCGGGTACCATGATGGCGATGTAGACGAGCGCGTCGAAGGCGGCGCGAAGCCAGCCCCGCATGCGCTCGAGGCCGAGCGCCGCCAGCGTGCCGATGATCGAGGCCAGCACCGCATTGGTGAGGGCGATGCCGAGGCTCGTCATGAGCGCACGGGTGATGATCGGATTGGAGAAGGCCGTCGGGTACCACGCGAGCGAGAAACCCTGCCAATCCATGGCGTAGCGGCCGGAATTGAAGGAGAAGACCACGATCAGGCCGACCGGTCCATACAGGAACAGGTAGATGAGGGCAGCGTATAACCTCATGCTGGCCTCACACCAATGCCGTTCGTTGCTGGCCGCTCTTGCCCAGGACGAAGCGCATGTAGACGGCGATAGTGACAAACATGATGGCGACGACAGCCACCGAGACCGCCGCGCCATAGGGCCAGTTGCGCGACTGCAGGAAGAGATCCACCAGCGCATTTCCGATAAAGAAGACCTTCCCGCCACCCAGGAACTGCGGGAGGATGTAGTCGCCCATCAACAGGATGAAGACGAGCATCGAGCCGGTGGCGACGCCGGGTAGCGACAGCGGCAGCGTCACCTGGAGGAAGGTCCGCCAGGGTGGTGCGCCGAGGTCGGAGGAGGCCTCCAGCAAGCGCCGGTCGAGTTTTTCGAGGCTGACATAGATGGGCGGGACCATCAGCGGCAGGAAGCCATAGACGGCCCCCAGCAGGACGGCGAACGGCGTATTGATGAGGCGCACGTCATCAATACCGAGCCAGGCGAGCCAGGAGGGGATACCCTTGGAGCCCAGGATCATCATCCAAGCGTAGTAGCGCAGCAGCTGGCTCGTCCAGAACGGCGCCATGACCAGGACGAGCATGAGCACGCGCCACTTGGAGCTGACCCTCACAGCGAGGAAATAGGCCATCGGATAGGCGACGACGGCGGTCAGAAACGTCGCGAGCGGGGCCAGCGTCAGCGTGTTGAGGAAGGCTTTGCCGCGTGCTGGCAGGTTCAGGTAGTTGTCCAGGGTGAAGGCCGGCGCGTAGCCACCGGCCGGCCCGCGCTCGCCGAAGGAGTAGATGAGAACGACGGCCAGCGGCAGGATCAGCAGGAAGACCAGGAAGAGCCCGGCCGGTGCAACCAGCATGGCCGTAACCATCCATGGCCGGCGGGGCGTCCATGACTGTGCCGTTGCCGCGTGTGACATCTGATCCAGAGCCGGGCGAGGAAGGGGCCACCGGTCTTGGCCGGTGGCCCGCAAAGTGCGATGCGGACTCAGGCGGCCTTGAAGCGGGCCATGATCTCGGCGCGGAGCGGATTGGTCAGCGTTTGGGCCGCCCCGAATTCCAGCGGCGCGAGCAACTCCTTCGCCGGATAGAGGATCGGGTTCTCGAGGATCTCCTTCGGCAGCAGCGCATTGGCGCGGCTGTCGGTCGAGGGGTAGCCATGCGCCTCGACCTCGAGGGCGTTGACCGTGGGTGTCAGCAAGTGGTCGATCAAGGCGTAGGCCGCATCCGGGTTCGACGCACCCTTCGGGATCGCATAGTAGTCGGTCCAGATCTCACCGCCTTCCTTGCCGAGGACATATTGCATCTCAGGCAGGTCGCGATGCAGCTGGGTCGCATCGCCGGTCCAGCATACCGACATCCAGGCGTCGCCGTTGCGCATGGAAGGTTGATAGTCGGAGTTGATGGCGAAGAGGTGGGGCTTGGCCTCGATCATGAGCTTCTCGGCCTCGCCTAGCTCCTTCTCGTCGATTGAGTTGAAGGAGTATCCGAAGGCCTTGAGGGCATTGCCGATGGTGGTGAGCTGATAGTCGTGGACCATGACACGGCCGGAGAGCGGCCCCTTGGTCAGGTCCCAGAACTCCTTCCAACTCGTCGGGTTCTGCGTGACGTTCTTGCTGTTGATCACGTAGCCCGTCGTGCCCCAGTCCTTCGGCACGGCATAGACGGTGCCGTCGATGGTGCCCTCGGCGGTGAAGCGCGGGTCCTGGGTCGAGGCGTCGTAGTTCGGCAGCCGGGCAAGATCGAGCGCCTCGATGAGATCGAGCTGCCTGTAGGTCGAGATCGTATAGTTGGTCGGCACGAATACGTCCCAGCCGGTCGACCCAGCCTGCAGTTTCGCCAACATCTCCTCATTCGAGCCGAAGACGGAGACGTTGACCGTCACGCCGGTTTTGGCGGTGAAGTCGTCCAGGTTTTTCTGATTGTGGTAGTTCGGCCAGGTCGTGAGGTTTACCGTACCGGAGAGGGCGGCATGGGCCTTGCGAGGCCGGAGACCGGGCATGGCCGAGCCGAGCACCAGCGTCGCGGCGCCGAGGCCCGTGACACCGAGGAAGTGCCGGCGTGAGACCGAGCCCTTCTGGTAGCGGCGAAGCTCATCCAGGAATTTCTCTGCCGAAATGGTGCCGCCATGCATTGATTTGGTCATCGTTTCCTCCGTTGACTATTCATTCACAAGCATCACGGCCGCGTTCTCTGGCCAGCCGATGATCGTCGTTTCGCCGGGGGCAAAACCGCCCGACTGAGCCTCGAGGCGTTTGGGCGTCAGCACGAGCAGATCGCCCAGGCCTTGCGCGTGCACGAGGTACTCGGTGTGCTCTCCGAGAAAGATGCGGTTCCTGACCGTCGCCTCGATTTGTAACGTCGGCGCGTGATTGGAGCTAGGTTCAGGCCGGCTCATGGTGACCAGCTCTGGCCGGACCGCGATGGCGACGGCCGATCCCGGAGCAGTTGCCTTGGCGCCATCGGGCCATCGCCCAACCAGCGTGCGACCGTCCGAGAGACGGGCCGCGGGACGGCCACCTGCCTCGACGAGCGTCGCCTCGAGAAAATTCGACTTGCCGACGAAGTCGGCGACGTAGCGGGTGGCGGGCTCATCATAGAGGGCTGTCGGGCTCCCCTGCTGGACGATGCGACCATCGCGCATGACGCAGACGAGGTCGCTCATCGACAGTGCCTCCTCCTGGTCGTGGGTCACGAGCACGAAGGTGATGCCGACGTCGCGCTGCAGGTTCTGCAGCTCGATCTGCATGTCGCGCCGGAGCTTGCGGTCGAGGGCGGCCAGCGGCTCGTCGAGGAGGAGCACCTTGGGTCGGTTGACGAGAGCGCGGGCCAGCGCCACGCGCTGTTGTTGGCCGCCGGAGATCTCGAAGGTCCGGCGCTCGCCGTAACCTGAGAGCCGTACCTGCTCGAGCGCCTCGCCGACGCGCCGGTTGACCTCGTCAGCGCCCGGTCTCGGCCTGCGCTGACGGAGCCCATAGGCGACATTGTCGAAGATGTTCAAGTGCGGGAACAGGGCATAGTGCTGGAAGACCATGTTGAGCGGGCGCCGGAAGGCGGGCTCCCCCGTGACGTCACGCCCCTCGATCAGCACCTGCCCGGCGCTCGGCTGCTCAAATCCCGCCATCATCCTGAGCGACGTGGTCTTGCCGCAACCGGACGGGCCGAGCAGCGAGACGAACGCTCCCTTTGGGATGTCGAGATCGATGTCGTCGACGGCGATGACCTCGCCGTAGGACTTGGAGACGCCGCGGAAGGCGATATCCGCATCGTTCGTCGCCGGGCTCGTCGGGGTCGCGATTGCTGGGGTCATGTCCTCGCCGAAGCCGGGTAAACGAGACGCGTCGGTCCACGTGGTTAACATCGTCTGGCTCGCGAATGACCAAGACCTAGCCGCACAGAAGGCGACGGGCAACGGGAAACTGGGTGCCCCGGGCCCTACCCCTGCCGGGCTCGCTGTCGCCGGACACCCTCGCGCCAGGCGATGATGATGCCGCTCGCCATGATGATGGCGATGCCGAGCCATGTGACAGCGGCCGGGAAGTCGTCGAAGAGCCAATAGCCGAGGGCCGTCGCCGAGATGATCTCCGCATAGGCGAACGGTGCCAGGCCCGACGCGCTGGTCCGTTCATAGGCCATGACGATGAGGAAATGACCGATCGCCGAGACCACGCCCATCAGCGCCATGAGTCCCCATTGCAGCATCGACGGCGACACCCAGACGAACGGCAGGGCAATCGAGGCCGCAGCTGCGCCGACGATCCCGGTCACATTGAGCGTGACGAGGGGTGGGTCGGTGCCGGCAAGCTTGCGCGTGATCAGGGCATAGGTGGCATAGGTCAACCCGGAGCCGACGGCGAGCACGATGCCGGGATTGATCTCGGCGAACCCTGGCCGGATCACCAGCAGCGCGCCAAGGAAGCCAAGCACAACCGCACCCCAGCGCCATGGTCCCACCTGCTCGCCGAGCACGAGGGGCGACAGCATCGTCGTTAAGATCGGGCTGATGAAGAAGACCGCCAGCGTGTCCGCGAGCGGCATGAATCTGAGCGCCGCGAAGAACAGGCAGGTGCCGACCGTCAGAATGAGAGAGCGGGCGATCTGTAGGCGAGGGTTGTTGGAGCGAAACAGCGCCGGGCCGAGGCGGCCGAGGCCGATCGGCAGCAATACCACGACTTGAAAGAGATAGCGCGCCCAGACAAGCTCGAGTGCGGGGATGGCGCTTGCCATGTATTTGGCCGATGCATCGGTCACCGGCAGGATGATCATGGCGGTGAGCATCATGGCGATGCCGGCGAGGGCGCGGTCTGTGGGGCGGGGAGACACCAGGCTCGCCCTACTAAGGGCGCGCCAAGCTGTCAATCGCGCCGGTCAGGTAATTCGAGCCGACTTGAGGATCTTCAGACCGAGCGCGGCCAGTGCTCCCGCCGCGATCCGGTCGATCCAGGCTTTGCCACGCCCATAAGCGGCGCGTGCCCTGCCGGTCGAGAAAGCGACCGCCACGATCGAATACCAACCCAGTTCAATGATGAAGACGATGAGAATGAGTGCCGCCGCGATCGTGAGCGATGGCGTCTCGGGCAGAGTGCCAGCGAAAATGATCGCATAGACGATCGCGGTCTTGGGATTGCCGAGCTGCGTGCTCAGTCCGAGGGTGAAGGCGCGCGAGCCCGTGAACCGCGAGTCTTGGGTCCTCTCCTCTGTCGTGAAGGGCAGCCTTGTGCCGGTCCACAGTCTGTAGGCCAGGAAACCAAGATTGGCGCCGCCCGCCAACTTCAGCGTCATGTACAAAGCCGGTACAGCCGTGAGCCCAACCTTCAATCCGAGTAGGGCGGCGACAGCGAAGATCACGCCACCCAGTCCCATGCCGAACGCCGCCAGAACACCATGCGCGCGTGGCGACGAAATCGAAATCTGCGCGACGACCACGAAACCCGGCCCAGGGCTCGTGGCGCCGAGTAAGAGCCGGATCGAGACCGCAGCCAGGATGTGGCTCGCTTCCACGACGGGGACCTTCGAAGGCCGCATCGGCGCATGCGCAGCCATGGCTGTCGAGTGCGGACTGCCCTCTTTCCCAATGATGTTGAGCCTGCCCCCCTCTCCGTCCTAGTCTCCGGCAAAGCCGATAGGAGAAAGCGATGGCGAAGCGCGAGAGCTACACCTATTTCGACGGCAAGTGGCATGACGGCACGCCGGCCATCATCAATGCCGAGACGCACGGCTTCAATCTCGGCTGCAGCGTCTTCGACGGCGCACGCTACTTCGAGGGCATCACACCCGACCTCGACCTGCACTCGGCGCGCCTCAACCGCTCGGCCAAGGCGTTGGGCCTCGAGCCGACACATGCGCCGGAGGAAATCGAGAACATCATTCGCGTCGGCCTGAAGCGTTTCAAGAGCAGGGAGGCGATCTACATCCGCCCGATGTATTGGTCGGAGGAGGGAGGCTACATGTATGTGCCGCCGGATCCGGCCTCGACCCGTTTCCTCGTCTTTCTTGCCGAAGAGCCGATGATCGATCCCAAGGGTTTCTCCGTCACTTTCGGCAAATGGCGGAGGCCGTCTGCCGAATGCGCGCCGACAGATGCCAAGTCCGGTTGCCTCTATCCGATGGGCGGCAAGATCATCATGGAGGCGAAGGCGCGCGGGTTCGACAATGCGCTCGTGCTCGACCTCCTCGGCAATGTCGCCGAGACGGCAACCTCGAACGTCTTCATGGTCAAGGACGGTGTCGTTCTGACACCCATTCCGAACGGCTCATTCCTCAACGGCATCACACGCCAACGTGTCATCGGTTTGCTGAGGCAAGCGGGCTGCGAGGTGGTGGAGCGCTCGATCCGGCCCGAGGAATTTCTCGCTGCCGACGAGATCTTCTCGACAGGCAATCACTCCAAGGTGGTCCCCGTTATCCGTATCGATGATCGTCACCTGCAGGCGGGACCGGTCGCCAAACGCGCGCGCGAACTCTATTGGGCCTGGGCGCACGGGCGGGGCTAGCAATTGTAGAGAGCGTCGTAAGTCTCTCGCAGTTTCGCCTTCTGGACCTTACCCATCGCGTTTCGCGGCAGCTCAGCGAGGAAGAGGACCCGCTTGGGCAGCTTGAATTTGGCAAGCTTGGGCGCCAGCGCCCTGAGTACGGCGGCTTCGTCGAGGGTGGCGTCCTTCGTACAGACGACGACGGCTGTCACCGCCTCGCCGAGGTCGGCGTGCGGGAGGCCGATGACAGCCGACTCGACCACTCCAGAGAGCGCGTCGATCTCGTCCTCGACCTCCTTGGGATAGACGTTCAGTCCTCCGGAAATGACGAGGTCCTTGCCGCGGCCGACGATCGAGACATAGCCCTCGCCGTCGATGATGCCGAGATCGCCGGTGATGAAAGAGCCGTCGGGCCGGAAGCTCTCCGCGGTCTTCTCCGGGTTCCGCCAGTAGCCGGCGCACACGTTGGGACCTTTCAGCTCGATCATGCCGATCTCGCCTTGAGGCAATGGTGCGCCACTCGCCGGATCGGTGATCCGGAGCGTGACGTCCTCTAGGGGAAACCCGACGGTGCCGGCACGGCGGCGGCCGCGATAGGGGTTGGACGTGTTCATGTTGGTCTCGGTCATGCCGTAGCGCTCAAGGATGGCGTGACCGGTTCTCACCTCGAAGGCCCGATGCGTCTCGGCGAGGAGGGGCGCCGAGCCGGAGATGAAGAGCCGCATATGGGCAGCCGCCTCGGCGGTCAGGCCCGGATGGTCGAGCAGGCGGGTATAGAAGGTCGGCACACCCATCAAAGTGGTCGCCTGCGGCATGAGGCCGAGCACCTGGCCGGCATCGAACTTCGGCAGCCAGAGCATCTTGCCTCCGGCCACCGTCAGCGTGTTGCTGGCCGTGAAGAGGCCGTGCGTGTGGTAGACGGGGAGCGCGTGGATCAGCACGTCGTCGCCGGTGAAGGCCCAGGTGTCGCTCAGCGTCAGGGCGTTCGAGGCGAGATTGCCGTGCGTCAACATCGCACCCTTGGAGCGTCCAGTCGTTCCCGAGGTGTAGAGAATGGCTGCCAGATCGTCCCAGCCGAGCTCCGGCGCCGGGGGATCACCAGCGGCCGATGCTGCTTTCTCCATGAGCGTTCCATCGCCGGCGGTGCCGAGCGTCAGAACAGCCGTCACGCCGAGGCTCCGGGCAAGCGCGGTCATCTCGGCCTCCGCCTCAGGACGCGCGATGACCACGGTGGGCTCTGCATCGGTGAGGAAGTAGGAGACCTCGCGCGGCGTGTAAGCCGTGTTGAGCGGCAGATAAATCGCGCCGATCCGCGCCGTTGCCCAGAACAGCAGCACGGCCTCCGGCGACTTCTCGACTTGGATCGCAACGCGATCGCCGATGCCGACACCGGCGCCGGTCAGGGCGTTGGCCAGCCGGCCGGCGAGCGACCAGGCCTCGGCATAGCTCCAACTCCGGCCACCGGGCTCCTCGATGAACCCGGTGTCGGCAGCGGAGCACCGGGCCTCAATCAGGGCGGCGAGATTGTGAACGCCTTCTCTGGCGACGGCGTCGAGCGCACGGCTGGGCATGTCCGGCGTCCCGCCTCTAGCTGTTCGTGATCTCGACCAGTTTCGCGAGAGTCGTCATGGCCCGTCCTTCGTCGAGGGCCTTCTGCGCCCTGGCTGCGCCCTCGGCGAGCGTGCCGGTCTTCTCGGCGATCACCAGGGCGGCCGCCGCATTGAGGGCAACGGCGTCGCGGAAGGCGCGGATACCCGACGCATGGTCGCCCGACAGGATGGCCCGCATCTTAGCCGTGTTCTCCTCAGGCGAGCCGCCGAGAATGTGACCGAAGGGGTGCTCCGGAAGCCCCGCATCCTCGGGCTTCACCGAGAACTGCTCGATCTTACCGTTGACGAGGGAGACGACGTAGGTCGGGCCCGAGATCGATATCTCGTCGGTTCCATCCATGCCGTGCACGAGCCAGGCGCGCTCGGTGCCGAGGGTCTTGAGCGTCTCGGCCATCGGCCGGAGGAGGGCGCGTGTGAACGTACCCGTCAGCTGCCGCTTGACGCCGGCCGGATTGGTCATGGGCCCCAGAATGTTGAAGACAGTGCGGGTGCCGAGCTCGATCCGGGCCGGCATGACGTATTTCATAGCGGCATGGTGATTGGGCGCATGCATGTAGCCGATACCGGCCTCGGTGATGCATCGCTCGATCGTTTCGACGGGAGTATTGACGTTGATGCCGAGCGCCGCGAGGGCGTCGGCGGCACCGGATTTAGACGACTGGGCCTTGTTGCCGTGCTTGGCGATCGGCACACCTAGGCTGGCGACGAGGAGGGCGGTCGCGGTCGAGATGTTGAGCGTGCCGCGGCCATCGCCACCGGTGCCGACGATGTCCATAGCGCCATCCGGGGCCCGAACCTTCTTGGCTTTGGCGCGCATGACGGTCGCCGCGCCGGCGATCTCCTCGAGGCTCTCGCCGCGATGCCTTAGGATCATCAGGAAGCCGCCGATCTGCGCGGCCGTCGCCTGGCCTGACATCAGGATGTCGAAGGCCTCCTCGGCCTCATGCTGCATCAGCGCGGAATCGAGTGCGCGGGAGATGTAGGGTTTCAAGAGGTTCGGATCGGTCTCTGGGGACATGGGCCCTTCGCTCACTGGAGATTGATCGTTGACGCTATGCGGCTTTGCCGCCGGCCCGCTTGCGCTTTTGCGTGAACCCCGCGAGCGCCAGGAAGTTGGCGAGGAGGGCGTGGCCTTGCTCAGAGGCAATGCTCTCGGGATGGAATTGCACGCCGTGCACGGGATGGCTCGCATGCTGGAGGCCCATGATCAACCCGTCGTCGGTCTCGGCGGTGATCGCGAGGCAGTCCGGCAGGCTCTTCCGCTCGACGATGAGCGAGTGATAGCGCGTCACCTGGAACCGCTTCGGGAGTCCCTCGAAGAGGCCCTTGCTCCTGTGCGTGATGGTCGAGAGCTTGCCGTGCATCAGCTCCGGGGCGCGGATGACCTTGCCGCCATAGGCCTGGCCGATCGCCTGATGGCCGAGGCAGACGCCGAGGAGCGGGATGGTCGGGCCGGCCGCGCGGATGAGATCCAGGCAGATGCCGGCCTCGTTGGGCGTGCACGGTCCGGGCGAGAGCACGATGCCCCGCGGCCTCTCCGCCAGCACCTGGTCGACCGTCACCTGGTCGTTCCGGTAGACACGGCACAGCGCGCCGAGTTCGCCCAGGTAGTGGACCAGATTGTAGGTGAAGCTGTCGTAGTTATCGATGAGGGTCAGCATGGAGAACTCTTAGCAAAGCCTCGGCGGCAACGCGAGCCGGCGTCAGGGGAGTCGCCGGGGCGACATATACAACCTGAGCACGCCGGTGCGAGGGCCGACACTCGACCAATCGGTCTGGGTGAAGTTGAGGACGGCGAGGCCAGCCGTCGGGAACTTGCTTCGAATGAGTGCCAGGTCGCCCTTCCGTCCGGCGCCGGCAAGCATCAACACAAGCTCCTGCAGCCCCGGATTGTGCCCGACAATCATGACCCGCTTGACCAGTCCGGAGCGGGTCCTGAGCACGCCGAGGATGTCCTCGGGCTCGGCCAGGTAGAGGGCCTCATCGAAGACGATGCGCGGCTCGGAGACGAACTCGGCGCTGATGAGGTCGAGTGTCTGCCGTGTCCGTGTCGCGGTCGAGCAGAGGACGACATCCGGCTCGAGGTGATGTTCGGCGATGAAGTGGCCCATCAGCGGCGCGGCGCGCCGGCCGCGTGGCGCCAGGGGCCGGTCGTGGTCGCTCTCTCCCGGACGCTCGGTGCCGGCCTTGGCGTGACGGAGGATCGAAAGTGTCAGCATGCCGACGACAGTAGTCGGCCCGTGCGGGGGCTGCAATCCGGCAGCGGCCTAACCTCGACCCTTCGGTCCGCGCCGGGCGAAACGGATTGCCTCCTCGGCAGCCCGAAAGAGGGCGGCGGCCTTGCTCTGGCATTCGCCCTGCTCCATGTCGGGCGCAGAGTCTGCGACGATGCCGGCGCCCGCCTGGACATGCATGATGCCATCCTTGACCACGGCCGTGCGCAGAACGATACAGGTGTCCATCTCGCCGTCGGCGGAGAAGTAGCCGACGCAGCCGGCGTAAGGCCCGCGCTTCGACGCCTCGAGCTCATCGATGATCTGCATCGCCCGGACCTTGGGCGCCCCCGAGACGGTGCCGGCCGGGAATCCCGCCATCAGGGCATCGATGGCGTCGTGGCGCCCTGCCGCGAGCCTGCCGGTGACGTTCGAGACGATGTGCATGACGTGGCTGTAGTGCTCGAGGAAGAAGCTGTCGGTGACCTTGACGGAGCCGATCTCGGCGACGCGGCCAACGTCGTTGCGCCCAAGATCGAGCAGCATCAGGTGCTCGGCGCGCTCCTTCTCATCGGCAAGCAGCTCGGCGGCGAGGGCCCGATCCTCGGACGGCGTCTTGCCCCTCGGCCGGGTGCCGGCAATCGGCCGGATCGTCACCTCGCCGGCCCGCACGCGCACCAGAATCTCGGGGCTCGAGCCGACGATGGCAAAGCCGCCGAAATCGAGATGATAGAGGAACGGTGACGGATTGAGACGGCGCAGTGCCCGATAGAGCGCGAAGGGAGGCAGCGCGAAGGGAACCGAGAAGCGCTGCGAGAGCACGACCTGGAAGATGTCGCCGGCGGCAATGTACTCCTTGGCCTTGCGGACCATGCCAATATAGGCCGCAGCGGGCGTGTTCGACTGCGCGAGCGCGGGTTGCGCCGACGGGGGCTCGGCACCGGCTTCGTGCGGCATCTCCCCCTCGAGCCGCTCGACCGCTTCCTCGAGGCGTGCCGTGGCCGCCGCATAGGCCTCGCGGGCCGTCAGGCCCGGTTTCGGAAAGACCGTCGTGACGATGGTCATCTGATCGCGCACGGCATCGAAGATCAGGATGATCGTCGGCCGGATCAGGATGCTGTCGGGGACCCCGAGCGGATCGGGCTTCGCGGTCTCGAGGCGCTCGACGAGGCGGACCGTGTCGTAGCCCATGTAGCCGAAGACCCCGGCGGCCATCGGCGGCAGATCCTCCGGCAGGGCGATCCGGCTCTCGGCCAGGAGCGCGCGCAGGGCGGCGAGTGTGCCGCCCGGCATGGGCTCGAACCGGTCGGGATGCGTGAGGGCCACGCGATTGATCTCGGCCTCGTTGCCGCGGGCGCGCCAGATCAGATCGGGCGCAGTGCCGATGATCGAGTAGCGGCCGCGCACCGCGCCGCCTTCGACGGACTCGAGGAGGAAGCTCATCGGCCGTGCGCCGCAGAGCTTGAGCATGGCCGAGACCGGCGTCTCGAGATCAGCGACGAGATGCGTCCAGGCGACCTGCGGCTGGCCCGCCGAGTAGCGTCCCTCGAACGTCTGCCAGTCGGGCTCCACTGCCACTCCGCCCATGGAAAGACCGTTGCTCATCGGGCAATCTGCTCAAGCTGGCGGATTATTGGTCGGTCTGGCCATACAGGCGCTGGTAGAGGGCCTGGTTGATCTCAAGACCGTACCGCTGCTGCAAGCCGGCGACATACTCTCCAGCAAGGTCGGCGGCCCGGAGTTGCGACAGGCGCGCGGTCACGTTCTTCCGAGTGTCCTCGGTGAGCGCGGCAGGCGGCTCGATGCTCTTCAGTCGAAAGATGACGTGCTCCGAGCGGTCGGCCGACGGTGCGTCGCCCGCAGCGTCCTTGGCGAGGGAGAAGGCGAGCGGCAGCGCCGTCTCAGGGAGGTCGGGGGAGCCGCTGGTCCGTGTCAGGGGATCGCTGGTCTTGACCGTCGTCCCGGCCTCGGTCGCCAAGGCCGCGAGGTCCTCGCCGGCGTTGGCACGCTTGACGAGCGCCTGCGCCTTCTCCGCCAGCGCTTTGCCCCGTTCCGCGGCAATGTAGGCCTCGGCAACGGCCGACTTGACCTCGTCGAGCGGCTTGTCGCGCTCTGGGATGACCTCGACGACATCAATCCAGACATAACCGCCTTTCGTCCGCTCCTGGGGCTCGGTCTCGATGCCGACATCGCTCTCGAAGGCGATCTGGACGAGATTGGCGGCGATGCGGGCCGCCTCGACGGGTTTGCCATCGGCGTCGGTGCCGGCGCGCGTCACGCCATCGACCTCGCTGTAGCGCAGTCCGAGGCTGGTCGCGATGTCTTTGAGCGCGGTTCCCTGCGCCCGCAGATCCTCGACCTTGTCGTAGAGATCCTGGAGCAGGCCCGTCGCCTTCTCCAGTGCCAGGCGGTCTCGGATCTCGGCCTTCACGTCGGCATAAGTCTTCTTCACCGCGGGCTCGATCTTATCGACCTTGACGATCGAGACGGACAGATCGCCCTCAATCGGCTCGCTGAAGGCACCGTCGGCGAGCTTGAAAGCGGCCGCACCGACGGCGGGATCGAAGAGACCATCCTGGGTGACCAGCCCGCGATCGATATCGCTCTCCGAGCGGCCGGCCTCACGGGCCACATCGACGAAGCTCTTCCCGGAGATGAGCTCGGCATGGGCCTTGTCGGCAGCGGCCTTGTCGGCGAAGACGATCTGCTGCACGCGGCGGCGCTCGGGCGTGTCGAACGTTTTCTCCTGGGCCTTGTAGTAGGCCTCGAGGTCGGCCTCGGCGATATCGATGGTGGATTTCAGCGCCTCCGGATCGGCCTCGAGCAGCGCCAGCCGTCTGAGCTCCGGGATCCGGTAGTCCCGCTTGTGGGCCTCGTAATAGGCACCAAGCGCGGCATCGTCGGGAGTTGGCGGTGCCGCCACTTGCGCTGCACTCAGCATGAAATAGTCCAGCACGCGTTTTTCGTTCTGATAGCGATTGACGGCGTCGATCAGGATTGACGGCGCCCCGATGTCGCCGGCCAAGGCGCTCAAGGCCTGCTCACGCAACGCCTGACGTCGCTCGACGGCCATGAAGCCCTGCTCCGAGAGCCCGTTGGACCGCATGACCTCCCGCAACCGATCGGGATCGAACTTGCCGCCAAGTCCATGGAAGGCTGGCGAGGCCTGAATGCGCGCCAGCAGCGCCTCGCTCGAGATGCCCAAGCCGAGGGATTCGACATGATTGTCGATGAGGAGGCCCGCGAACACCTGCTGATCGAGGCCGAGCGCGCGCCCCTGCTGCGGCGTCAGTTGGCGGCCGAACTTCTCTCTGGCGGCCTGTAGCTCGCGGTTGAAGAGCTGCTCGTAGACCGGCGGTGTCAGCGTCGTCGTGCCAACGGTCGCCAGCGTATTGCCGCCGAAGCCGCGAAAGACGTCGCCGATACCCCAGAGGGCAAAGGAGGCCACGAGAATGGCAAAGAGGATCTTGGCGACCCAGCTGCCGGCGCCTTTTCGGAGTGCCTCGAGCATGATGTTGTTGTGCCGTTCCTGATCGCGTAAGGAGCTGAAGGGGCGGCTCGGACAGCCGTTCCCGGGGAAAGCGCGGCATCATAGGAAGGCCGGCCGGACGCCGCAAGCGGAGCCGGCCACCGACAGGAGACGAGGCATGGCGAGCCGGACACCGCTGGTTGCGGGCAATTGGAAGATGAACGGCCTCCTCGCGGCCCTGGCCGAGGCTCGGCAGGTCGCCCGGGGCTGTGGCCCGTCGACGGCGCCGGATGTGCTCATCTGTCCGCCGGCGACCCTCGTTCGGCCGATGGCGGAGGCGCTCTCGGCGTCGAAGGTGCTGATCGGCGGCCAGGATTGCCATGCCAAGGCGGCGGGCGCCCACACCGGCGATGTCTCGGCCGAGATGCTGAAGGATGCGGGCGCCGTCGCCGTCATCGTCGGGCACTCCGAGCGGCGCGCCGATCACGGCGAGCGGGACATGGATGTGCGCGCGAAGGCGGAGGCGGCGCATCGGGCCGGATTGATCGCCATCGTCTGCCTCGGCGAGACGCTGGGGCAGCGGCAGTCCGGCCTCGCCAATGACGTGTGCGGCCGTCAGCTTCGCGGCTCGCTGCCGGTGGGGGCGAGCGCCGCCAACACGGTCATCGCCTATGAGCCGGTCTGGGCCATCGGCACGGGTCTCACACCCAGCACCGACGACATCGCGGCGATGCACAAGCATCTCCGGGCACACCTTGCCCTCTCGGGGCTCGACGAGGCGCGCATCCTCTATGGTGGCTCGGTGAAGCCCTCGAATGCCGGGGAAATCCTCTCCATCGCCGATGTCGACGGGGCCCTCGTCGGCGGTGCGAGCCTCAAGGCGTCAGACTTTCTCGGCATCATCCAGGCCTATGGTGGATGAGGCGATGGCAAAGATACAACTCACCTACCTGAGCGGCCCCGACATCGACCGCCTTTCGCTGACGGATGACGAGATCATGACCGCCGTAGAGGTGGCCGTGCGGGCTCAGGGTGAAGGCCAGACCGTACTCGAGCCCCGGGTGCATCTCCGGCCGGACCCGGCGATCAATGGGCACTTCAACGTCCTTCGGGGCTATGTCGCGCCCCTCGGCTATGCCGGTGTCAAAGTCGTCGGCGATTTCGTCGACAACTACACGCTCGGCCTTCCCTCCGAGATGGCGCTGCTGCTCCTTTTCGATCCCCGGACCGGCATGCCGCAGGCCGTCCTGGATGCCACGGCCATCACCGACATGCGCACGGGCGCCATGACCGCCCTCGGTGCCAAGTACCTGGCCCCCGCATCCCCGCGGATCCTCGGCCACGTCGGCGCCCGTGGCACGAGCTATTGGAACGTCCGGCTGCTCGACCGGCTTTACGACTTCTCCGAGATTCGCGTGCACTCGCGGCGACCCGAAAGTCGCGATGCCTTCGCTGAGCGACTGTCGCGTGATCTGAGGAAACCGGTCACCGTCACCGACGACTGGCAGGGTGCGGTCGAGGGAGCGGACATTGTCGTCGAAGCCTCGCGCTTGAGCCGGCCGGAGCCCTTGCTCAAGACGGCCTGGATCAAGCCTGGCGCTCTGGTCGTTCCGTACGGCACCATGAGCGCGCTGGAGCTCTCCGTGGTCGATCTCGCCCGGAAGATCGTGGTCTGCGACCGGGGACAGATGCGCGCCGGACACCTCGGCGCCTTGCGACCGCACATCGACCACGGACTCGTCAGCGAGGCCAGCGTGCATGCGGAGCTCGGTGAGATCGTTGCCGGACGGATGCCGGGCCGCGAGCACGAGGGTGAGACGATCCTGTACTGGCACCGGGGCCTGTCGACGACGGACATCGCGTTGGGGGCGGCGATGCTGCGCAAGGCGCAGACACTCGGCCTCGGTCAGGTACTCGACTACGCCTGAGCAAGCCCCGCCGGATGATGCGAGCCGGTCGGGCTGCGAGGGGCCAGCCAGACGTCTGGAGAGACGCCCGCTGGAGCCGGCCCCTCGGGCCTCGGCTGTGCTGGGCAACCAAGGCCTCCCGACGTGACATGAGGGGACGCGTCACGCCGAGACAGGCGGCTAGCCTCGCTCGAGGGCGAGGCAGTCCGGCCGAGTCGATGCAAGGCGGATGTTCCGATTTGCGCTTTCGGCGCCCGGTCTCGCCACCGAGCCTCCCACCTCGTTCTCAAGCAGGCTGTGGCCACGGCGACGCCATCACTGCCGACCAGAAAATCGTCAGTTGCGCGTGATTTGACTATTGTGATGAACACGTAGGTCGGTACTACGTATGACGACTACAGACGGTCGAGCGCTCGCAATGTGCGCCGCCAAGTCATTGTCGCAACTCCGCATGAAACTCCGGGGCGATGGACAAGACTTTCGTGGCTTGTTGAACGACTATCCAATAACGCTCAAGTCTTGGGTCGCTCGCCACTGGCAATGGCGATCCTGACGAGATCGGCGAATGTGCTGACGCCCAGACGCTTCATCATGTTGGCGCGGTGCGTTTCAACCGTGCGCTCGGCAATCGCCATGTCATGTGCGACTTGTTTGTTGCGCTGGCCTTTGAGCAACCGCTCGAGCACCTCGGCCTCGCGCGGTGAGATCTTGCTCCAGACATCGACCGGTCGCGAGCCTCTAGCTGCGGGATTTCCCGTAGCCTGTCGGTTGGCGGCCCGCTTGACGACCTCGATCAGCTCCTCGGGATCGACGGGCTTCTCGAGGAAATCGCTGGCGCCGCCCTTGATGGCCTTGACTGCGGTGCGGATGTCGCCCCGACCGGAGACCATGATGACCGGAAGATCGGAGCGCGCCGTACATAGCCGCCTCAGCACCTCGAGCCCACCCATGCCTGGCATTCGAAGATCCAGCACGACGACTGACACAGGCATCGCCTCGAGACCGGCGAGAAAAGTATCGCTGCAGTCCGTCACCCCGACCTCGTAGCCAGAGGTGGTCAGGATCGACTGCAAGTGCTTCGCATCCGCCGGATCGTCGTCGACGATGTGAACGCGCATAATCGTGGTCGTGTTCATGAGCTTTTGTTGGCTTGGTGTTCAACAGGGAAACACGCGGTAGGCCCGCTTGTCCAGGGCTCAGGGATCATCGAGCGCACGGTCGGGTGCAACCTTCGGCCATTCGAGGGTGAAGACGGCACCTCGCCGGCCGTCGCTCCGGCTTCCGGCGCGAATCGAGCCGCCGAGCCTGCGGGCTGCCGCCCTGACGAGTCCAAGCCCGAGACCATGACCGGGTCGTCCCTTCGAGTTCTCAGGCCGGTAGAAAGGCTCGAATAGGCGCGACTGATCCTCTCCGGGCATGCCTGGTCCATCATCGGTTATCGCTACGACCCATGAAATGTTTGCCTCACTCACGTCGATCTCGATTTGACCTCGATCAGAATCGTGGTGGCGCACGGCATTGGTGATGAGATTGCGAAGGATCGTTTCCATGGCGACACGATCGGCCGTGACCGCCGCTTCGGCAGGCCGACAGACCAGAGTGAAATCTTCGCCCCGCTCCGTCTCTGAGAGCGCCTGACGAGCGGCCCGGGCGATGTGGACGCGCTCGATGACGGGCATGGACGCGGCCGAGCGAGCATGCTCGAGGAGATCGCGCAACAGTCCCCGCAGTCGCTCGGCATGGCCGGCGATCTCATCGCCGAGCCCGGCCGGCGCGTTCGCCGCCGCCCGCGTAATCGCGCGACAGGGCGCCTCGAGATCGTGGGCGGCGGTCGCGACGAAATCCTCGAGCGCTTGGTTCCGGGCTTCGAGGCGATCGACCTGCCGGCGAAGCGCGTCGCGCTCCGTCTCGAGCTCGCTCACGTCGCGCGCCGTCACCGCCACGCCATCGACGATGTTGCGCGAGGGGCGCCAGGGCCGGGCGCTCCAGATGACCTCTCGCAGCGTGCCGGTCGGCGACGGGAGCGTCGCCTGCTGGTCCTCGATCGTCATCCCGGCCAGGACTTGCTGGAAGCGCGCCTCGGGCAGGACCTGGCGGGTCGCCCTGGCTGTCGCGAAGGCTCGTCCTTCGATGGCGTCAGGACCGATCTGGAACATGTCGCGCCACAGCCCCGTGGCGAACCGGTAGAGGCCATCGCTGCCAATGATGGCCATGGCGCAGGGTGCGCTCGAGGCGAGGCCCTCTGTCAGCGTGCGCTGGGCGGCAAGGTCCCGGCGGGTCTGCTGCAGGTGCTCCTCGGCGATGCGGCGCGACTTGATCTGCTTGGCGATTTCCGTCTCGGGCTCGGTCCTGAGGCCCAGCCTGTGCAACAGGAGACAATAGACGCCCTGGTCGGCCAGCCAGAAGGCCTCGACGTTGAGCTTCTGACTGCTGGAAGCCCCCATCAGCCCGACATTGCCGAGCAAGAAGACCTGGTCCGGCTCGTCTTGCAGGTTGAGGAGGTCCGGCGCAATGCCCGCCATGTACGGCAGCACCTCGTCGACAGCCTGACCGACCGGCAGCCCCGTCGTGAGCGGCCCGTGCTGCCCGATGATCCGAAGGCCATCGTCGAGGATCAGTACGGACAGCCGGCCGGCGGCGAAGAGACCGGCCAGCACCTCGATGACGGCGTCGGGGGGCCGGGCGACGACAGCCGAGCGCATCACAGGCCTCGTGCCAGGATTTCGGTGGCCAGGCTTTCGAAGGCCACGCCGACGTTGCCGCCGGATTTGGCGCTGGTCTCGAGGATCGGCTCTCGCGTCGCGGCCCGCGCCCGCTCGATCGGATCGCCGTCGGCGGCGGCCAGGTCGCTCTTGTTGACGATCAGTCGGCAGGGCCGCCCGGGGAGCGCCTCCGTGAAGCCACCGGCGAGCGAGAGCATGCTGGAGAGCGTCGAGGGGCGGGTGCGATCGGAAATGACGAGCGCGCCCGACGCGCCCCGGATGTAGGGGTGGGCGAATATGCTCTCGCCGAGGTCGCCGTCGAGGTCCCAGATGACCAGCGTCACCGGGATCGCCTCACCCCTGAGGTCGGCGACGACGTCATGGGTATAGATGTCGACGCCGATCGTCGCCTTGTACGCCTGATCGAAATGGCCGAGCACGAGCCGCCGCGCAAGCGAGGTTTTGCCGACGCCGATGTCGCCGAGCAGCATGATTTTACGGGCGTCCGCCACCATTGAGGCTCCGCTCGCCGCGATAGGCGATTTCGATATCGGCACGCCGGTCGCTTCGCCCGTCGGCTGCCCCGAAATCGCTGATGCGCGGACCATCCGGGCGGGAGACGAGCACGATCCGCTGCCTCGGGAAACCGGCGGCGACCAGCAGGTCGGCCACGATCTGGGCACGCTGGTTGCCGAGCAGGCGGTTCTGCTCGAGAGTGCCCTGCGAATCCGTATTGCCGATCACTCTGAGGTCGACACCCGCGGCGATGGCCATCTGGGCGACGTCCTGCGCGAACGTCTTGGCGCCTTCGGGATTGAGGAGCGCGGTGCCCGAGCCGTAGAAAACGGCATCGGTCTCAAGGCGCTGGAGAAGTCGCGGCAGCGGATCGCTCAGGCGTTTGCGGATCTCCGCGATATCGGGCTCGACGCTTTCGACCTTGGCGTAGACCGTACCGAGATCGGCCTTGCTCGGCAGGCCATCAACGACTTGCTTGAGCTTGCTGATCTCGCTCGACAAGCGAGCCGTGTCGGTCTTGCTCGACAGCGAGCCGATGGCCTCCGCCAGGTGCCGCACCTGCCCGTCGAGGTCGATGACATCGCCGGAGATACGCTCCACATCCGGCTTGGCCGCGGCCGTCTTGAGCTTCGCGTCGAGAGCCTCGACCCGCGCTGTCAGGTCGGGGATCAGGTCGGCGACCGCCTGCAGGTCACCCTGGCCGGCAAAGCGGGTCAGCGATTCGTCGAGTGCCTGCAGCCGCTTGGTGAGCGCCGCCTGCTCGTCGAGGGCGCTGTGCAGGGCCCGCTCGTTGGTGACGACGGCGAAGTGTGACTCGAGTGCAACCGGGGCGATGGCCGCACCGATGCGCGCCGTCAACCGCTCGGCATCCTTCTGCGACGGGGCCAACCCCGAAAGGCCGACCGTCTCGCGACCGGCGGCGATCGCGATCTCGATGGGATAGCCGGCGAAGGCCTCGTCCTTGGCGACAACGCCCGAGACCCGATTGCGCAACGCCTCCGTCTTGAACTTGTCAAAGGCATACCAGCCGGCGGCACTGGCGATGCCGAGGCCGAGGAGGGTGACCAGCGCGAAGGCCAGCACCGGCTTCCGGCGCTCCGAATCCAGCACCTCGCCCAACCGCTCGGCCGTCGCCGGCAGGATCGTGCGAATCTCGCTCTTGGCGCCCGGTTCCTCGGAGTCGATCAGGACGTTGGCATGCGTGCCGAGAATGTCGACGAGCGCATTGTCGATGGCGCGCTGGACGCGCCGGCCGGTGGTGCCGGTCGAGCGCACCGCGAGGATGTGAGCCGCGCTCGAGCGCAGGAACAGCCGCGAGCCGCCGATATCGAGTGATCGCAATTCGTCCTTGCCGCCGGCGAAGGCCTGGCGGGCAAAGTCGTTGATGGCCGAGAGGAGGCCGCCGATCAGTTGGCCGCTGCCGCCTGCGGGCTCGACAGGCTCGCCGGGAGCCAGCCAGCGGTCGACCAGCACGCCGGACGAGCGCTTGATAAGGAGCAGCTCCCGCACGCGCGGATTGCCACTCTCGAGCATGGCCAGCTCGCGATAAGGCCGGCCGGAGAACAGGCTCTTGGCCCTGAGGCGGATGAAGCGAAGGCTCAATCCGCTTTCGAGGCGTTGATTGGTGCTCTCCATGACATCGCGCATGGCCGCCGATACGTAGGCCGAGACCAGTCGGCCCATGATCGGATAGAGCGCCTCGACCATCTCGTCGCGGGAGTTGACGATCTCGCGCTTGATCGAGGAGACGACGAGCGGCGAGACGGCGCCCGCAAGCTCGCGATGGTCGCGGATGTCGGCGGCCTTGAAGCTCTCGGCCAACACCTCCGATACCGTGTTCGTCAGCCGCTCGTCGGTGCCGATGCGCTCGTGATGCTGTTCGACGATGTGGCGTATGGCGTCGAGGGAATGCCGCTCCTCGCGGAACAGCAGCTCCTTGAGGCGAACGACCTCCGCCTGCTCACTCCGGCTTGCGGACATTCTGAGACATGCCCCCTGCATCGACGGCGGACAACGAGCTCAGTTGCTGTCCGACCGCGCTGAAGGCACGGCCGACATCGCTCAGCTTGCTCTGCTGAACCTCGGCCGTCCGGGCCAACTCGTCGAAGCGTTGGCTCAACTCTCGGAAGCGGTCGGCCAATCCCTGTTCCATGGTGGCGATCTTCGCCTCGAGCCGCTGGATTCGTGCCTCGAAAGCGCGTTGCGCCTCCCCGAACAAAAGCTCGCGAACAGCTTGCATCTCGACCTGCTCCGAGGCGGGAGCCGGCCCTTGAGGCGAATTGTCTTGGCGCGGATTGAACAACATTACGAGACCCTCGACCGTGCATACATATGCCAGCTGGTGCCGGACCATTAGCACAGGATTGCGAGCTGTCTACAATACGAGGAAATCGTCAGAATTAGGATTAACCATCTACGCACCGGACAAGTCCCGGCAAAACCGACAAAAAACTTGACGTTGATGGGGTTGGCGCGTTTGGATCGGCGCGCTGCAGGCTCTCTGACGAAAGGCTGCGGCCGGGTGGGTCAGTCTCGGCACCCCGCACCCGAGACTGACCCCCTTCAGGCCGTACTCGAGGGAGTGCCCGCGTCCCTCGACGGCATTGGCTGTCTCTCACGCGCCCGATCCGACCAGATCGTCCCGTTTCGCAGCCGCCGAACACGCCCCACACTGCGGTTCGGCTTCTGCCGAGCGGGCCGTAGCAAGCGCGCCAGACCTGCCGACGTAGCCGCGATCGGATCGTGATTGCTAGACTCGGGTTTCCACGATGGCGTGCGTAGTGTGATTCGTCAGAGGGCGTCGGAAAGCGCCTCGAGAATGCGGTCGACGTCGGCCGCCGAATTGTAGTGGACGAGCGAGATGCGCGCGACACCGTGCTCGGGATCGATGCCCAGCGCCTCGATCAGTCGCCGGGCGTAGAAATCTGCCCCGCCGCCGATCGCTATCCGCTGCGCGGCCAGCCGCTCCATCAGCGCCGCGGGTGAAACCCGGCCCGGCACGAAGGCGATGGTGGCAGCGCGCTTGTGAGGCTCGGCTTGCGTCGGGCCGATGATACGGGCGCCTTTGTCGCTCAGCAGCGCCAGGATACGGTTCGCCTGAGTGCACTCATGCTGATGGAACAGCTCCATCGTGGCGCGGGTGCGCTCGCCGAGCGTGGCGCCACGGATACCCTGATGCCGCCCGACGTCCTCCAGATAATCGACAATGCCGGAAGCCGCGGCGATCTCGCCGTGCTGCGGCCCCGCAGGTGTCAGCCGCTTGCCAAGCAGCGCCTGATTGAAGCCGTGTCCCTGATTGGCGATGCGCTCCAGATGCGCCCGCTTGACGTACATCAGTCCCTGGTGGGGCCCGTACACCTTGTAGAGCGAGCAATAGTAGAAATCGACATCGAGCGCCTTCACGTCGGCAATCATGTGCGGTGCATAGGAGACCGCGTCGACGGCGATGCGGGCGCCGGCACGATGGACGAGATCGGCCAGCGTCTTCACATCGTGGATCTCGCCGGCGATGTTCGAGCACTGGGTGACCGCGACCAGCCTCGTGCGCGCGTTGATGAGGCGCTCGAGCCCTTTGATGTCGAGCCGGCCGGTCTCGGGATCGACGCCCCATTCCCGGACGACGATGCCGCTGTTGCCGTCGGCGAGCCGGCGCCAGGCGCCGATATTGGCCTCGTGATCCTGGTTGGTGACGATGATCTCGTCGCCGGTCGCCAGCTCGGCGCGAAGCGCATGCGCGAGCACGTAGGTGTTCATCGAGGTCGATGGGCCGAACATGATCTCGTCCGGCTCCGCGTTGAAGGCTTCCGCAAGCAGTGCATGCGAGCGGTCCATGGCGCGGCCAGCCTCGGCCGAGGGGGCTGAAGCCCAGTAGGGCTGCACCTTCGTCGCTGTCATGAAATGATAGAGCTTGTCGACGACGTGCGATGGGGCGTAGGCGCCACCAGCATTCTCGGCCATCACCCAGCGGCCCGTCTCCGGGTGTGCGAAGGCGGGGAACTGATGGCGGATGAAGTCGACGTCGAGGACGCGCATCGGCAATGCTCCGGGAGGAAGGACGATCCCCTCATAGAGCATGCCGGTTGGAAATGAGGCAAGGCGGGGAGGTCGGTGTCAGGCTGCCGTTTCGCTCATCTCAGACACCGCCTCTGCGTTCTGGGGGTCCCGTTCCGGAGCCGCTGCGGCGGCCTGCGCGGCCGTGCCGGGGGCGAGAAGGGCGCCCCCCCGGGCGTCCCAGCGCCAGACCTTGCCGTCGGTGAGGTGGGTGCCGCCCCACCAGTGATCCGTGCCGTTGTGCTTGCGGTCATCGACCTCGCCGCGCCAGACCGCCTGGCCGTAGGAGGTCAGCTTCATCGCCGGCAGCACGTAGCGGCGCCAGTCGATGAGGGCCATGCCGGGATTGAAGGCCACATCCGACTTGCCTTCGATCAGCGGATAGGCCCCGTCGGCGAGACCGTCGAGGATGGCATAGAAGACCCAGTCCTCGAGATGGGAGTTGTACTCGAAGCTGAAATGCGAGCGATAGAGGTCGCGCGGTGTCAGGCTCTGCCGTCTCAGGAGATCGAGGATTTGCCGCTGGGAGCGGGACAGACCCGAGCGGGCGTCCGGCAATTCCTCGAGGGCGCGCCGGATCGCCGGCCCGAGCGAGGGCAGCGCGCTCGTGTCGAACGCGGCAAGGTCCGCCCAGGCCTCAGGCGTCGGCTGGCGATAGGCTTCCCAGGCGGCGCGCGCCACGTCGAAGGTGTCGGAGGTGACGTCGACGGCGTGTTCGGCGAGCGCCAGCGTCGCCGTCTCCGTCAGCTCGTCGATGAAGCCTTTGACGTGCACCACCTGGAGCCGGCCGGTGCGCTCCGGAAGGTTGGCGAGCGTGTCCAGCACTTGTAGCAGCTGCAACTGATCGAGAAGATTGTCCTGGAAGACCAGGAGCAGGTCGGAGGACGCGGCCGCGTCCGCCAGGATCTCGTTCCGCGCCAGGAAATAGTCGAGACCGATCCGGCTGAAACCGAAACTCTGCAGCTGGAAGTAGCCCGAGCGGCGGCGTGACAAGGCATCGAGATCTTGGCTCTGCGACACCGGGCCGATGTGGAGGGGATCGAACCAGGCGAGCACATCCTCGGCGACTCCGGATCGGCGGAGACAGCCGGCGGCCTGATCGGATGAAGAAACGGCAAGCAAGGTCGACATGCGGCAAGCCCCGGTCTTGTTCTCGGACGGCATCACCGGTCGCGGACGACATGCGGCGGCGTGCCCGACAAGCGGTGAATGGACGGATCGGACGCGGGACTTCGATCAGCGCGACTCAACTCACGGCAGGACGCATGGTCTCACGGCCGATGTGGCAATCTAAGGGCCAATATGCCAACAGAGGGTTGACCGGGACGAGCGCGGCGGAAAGGCCACGGCCATGCGCAGCTACAACTATTACCCATTCGTGATGGCGGCCTTTGTCGCGGTGCTGCTCTGTTCGAACCTGATCGGGCCGGCGAAGATCACAGAGGTCGACCTGCCCTTCTGGGGGCCGATCGCCTTCTCGACGGCGGTGGTCTTCTTCCCGCTGTCCTATGTCTTCGGCGACATCCTGACCGAGGTCTACGGCTATGCCCGGGCCCGTCGGGTGATCTGGGCCGGCTTCGGCGCCTTGCTGTTCGCGACGCTCATGAGCGTCATCGTACTTGCTCTGCCGCCGGCCGCCTTCTGGGATCAGCAGGGGGCCTACGAGACGGTGTTCGGCAACACCTGGCGGATCGTCGTCGCCTCGATCAGTGCCTATTTCTGCGGGGAGTTCGTCAATTCCTACGTGCTCGCCAAGATGAAGCTCTGGCAGGAGGGCCGGCATCTGTGGGGCCGCACCATCGGCTCGACGATCGCCGGGCAGTCGGTCGACAGCGCCATCTTCTTCCCGATCGCGTTCTACAATTCCGGCATCCTGCCGAACGAGGCGATCCTCGGCGTGGCGCTGACCGAGCTGGTGCTGAAGATCGGCATCGAGGCGGTGCTGACACCCTTCACCTATGCGGTCGTCGGTCATCTGAAGCGAGCCGAGAACGAGGACTACTACGACCGGGACACCGACTTCTCGCCGTTCAGGCTGGAGGTGTAAGCCCACGGACCATGAGGAGCCCTGGCACGCCGCAGCCGAAATGGTCGGCAAGCTCGATGAGCGGCAGAAACCCGACCGCCGCGTAGAACCTTCGGGTCTCGGCATAGGGTGCATCGTCGTAGCTGGGTCCGACGGTTTGGACGAAGGCGAGCGAGAAGCCGCCGGCCCGCATGTGCTGAAAGGCCCGCTGGCAGAGGGCGCGGCCAATGCCGTGCCGGCGCCACTCAGGTCTGACGGCCATGACGGCGATCTCGCACGCGGCCGGCGTACGAGGTTTCATCGTCAGGAAGCCCAAGACATCGCCTGTCCGGCGCGCCGTCACCACCGACAGGCACCCGGCCTCCCGGGTGTAAGCGGTGATCGCCTCCGGCCGGCCGAACCAGTCGGGCAGGCTCTCGAGGACCGATGCGACCTCAGCGGCGGCGAGGCCGGCTGTGATGTCGATGGCTACATCAACGTCCATTGTGAGGTCGCCATCCTAAGAGAGGCTGCACCAGGTACTCGACAGGCCGGGACCTTCGAGCGTCCGATGCGCGAGCGCGGTCGGGCCAGGCAGCGGGACCGTCGTGGGAC
Source organism: Hyphomicrobiaceae bacterium (assembly GCA_041397825.1). Lineage (GTDB taxonomy): Bacteria > Pseudomonadota > Alphaproteobacteria > Rhizobiales > Hyphomicrobiaceae > JANNSX01. The sequence goes on along the minus strand of JAWKVX010000004.1, from coordinate 533,783 downwards.
CACCGGCGCGGTGCTGGCTCGACATCGCCACGACGGCTCATGCGTCACTCCGTGTCCGGGCGGGAGACTATCCGCATCGAAGGGCATGCGCTATTCACCGGACATCGTCCGTCCGAGCCTCCCAAGGAGCCCCCATGACTCAGATCGTCGACATTCTCGCGCGTGAGATCCTGGACAGCCGCGGCAATCCGACGGTCGAGGTCGACGTCACGCTGGAAGACGGCTCGCTCGGACGCGCCGCCGTTCCATCAGGCGCCTCGACCGGCGCCCATGAGGCGAACGAGCTCAGGGACGGCGACACGTCGCGCTACCTCGGCAAGGGCGTCCGTAAGGCGATCGCCGCCGTCAACACAGAGATCTTCGATGCCATCGGTGGCATGGATGCCGAGGATCAGCGTCGCATCGATCAGGCGCTCATCGATCTCGACGGTACGAGAAACAAGGCCCGGCTCGGCGCCAATGCCATTCTCGGGGTCTCGCTCGCCACGGCCAAGGCCGCCGCCGAGGCGACCGGGCTGCCGCTCTATCGCTATGTCGGCGGCGCCCAGGCCCATGTGCTCCCCGTACCGATGATGAACATCATCAACGGTGGGGCCCATGCCGACAATCCGATCGACTTCCAGGAGTTCATGATCCTGCCGGTCGGCGCCGAAACCTGCGCGGATGCGATCCGCTGGGGGGCGGAGATTTTTCACACCTTGAAAAAGGCGCTCAAGGACGCCGGCGAAAACACAGGCGTCGGCGACGAAGGTGGCTTTGCTCCCAGCCTCAAATCGGCCGATGCGGCGCTGGGCTTCATCATGAAGTCGATCGAAGGGGCGGGCTACCGGCCGGGCGAGGAGGTGCTGATCGGTCTCGACTGCGCCTCGACGGAGTATTTCAAGAGCGGCAAATACCGGCTCGAAGGCGAGGGCAAGACGCTCGATGCCGCCGGCAACGCCCGGTTCCTCGCCGATCTCGTCAAACGCTATCCGATCGCCACCATCGAGGATGGCATGGCGGAGGACGACTGGCAGGGATGGAAGGCGCTGACCGATGAGATCGGCGACACCTGCCAACTCGTCGGCGACGATCTCTTCGTCACCAACACCGAGCGTCTCGCCGAAGGCATCGGGAAGGGGATCGCCAACTCGATCCTCGTCAAGGTCAACCAGATCGGCACGCTCACGGAGACGCTCGCCGCCGTCGAGATGGCGCACCGGGCCCGCTACACCGCCGTCATGTCCCACCGTTCGGGCGAGACGGAGGATGCGACGATCGCGGATCTGGCGGTGGCCACGAACTGCGGCCAAATCAAGACCGGCTCCCTTTCCCGCTCCGACCGACTTGCCAAATACAACCAGCTCATCCGCATCGAGGAGGAGCTGGGGGACGCGTCGCGGTATGCTGGCCGGTCGGCCTTGGGGAGGGGCTGAGAGGTTCGTCATGAACCGGGTCTGAGTTTTACGCGGCCTTAACCGTCGGCTGGCAATCTCAGGCAGTCAGCAGTTGCTGACGTGAACGGCCTGGTTTTGCGTCCGAACTCCCTGAGCGATGATGGTCCGAAACGGCAGCCGACGGCAGATCTGGGTTGTGCTTGTCTGCCTCTTGCTGACCGCCTATTTCGGCTACCACGCTCTCAAAGGTCAGCATGGTCTCGAGGCCAAGGCGACGCTCGTCACACGAGCCGAAAGGCTCACAGTGGAGCTCGCCCGCCTCGAGACTGTCCGCTCAGACCTGGAGCGGGACATCGCGCTCCTCGACGACCGTGCCATCGATCCCGACTATCTGGACGAGCTGGCGCGGAGCAGCGCCGGGTTTGCCAGGCCAGGCGATATCGTCATCCTCGGCCCCCCGTAGATCCGGCATCGCCGCATGAATCCTGCCGCCGGTTGTCGCACGGCGCGAAGGGTTGTTATATGTGAGCCGTCCTGCACCTGCTCGAAGGCTCGGAAATGGCGGCAAAATCGGCGAGCGGCGAGAGCCGTGGCAAGAAATCAGGCACTCCTCCGGCGCTCCTGCCGGACGAGGAGTTGCAAGCCTACCGGGACATGCTGCTGATCCGCCGCTTCGAGGAGAAGGCCGGCCAGCTCTATGGCATGGGTCTCATCGGCGGCTTCTGCCATCTGTATATCGGCCAGGAGGCGGTGGTCGTCGGCATGCAAATGGCGCTGAAGCCGGGCGACCAGGTCATCACCGCCTATCGCGATCACGGCCATATGCTGGCGACCGGCATGGAAGCGAAAGGCGTCATGGCGGAGCTCACCGGCCGGCGCGGTGGCTACAGCCGCGGCAAGGGCGGCTCGATGCACATGTTCTCGGTCGAGAAGGGGTTCTTCGGCGGCCACGGCATCGTCGGCGGCCAGGTTCCGCTCGGAACCGGTCTCGCCTTCGCCAACAAGTATCGTGGCAACGACAACGTATCGCTCACCTATTTCGGCGATGGCGCCGCCAACCAGGGCCAGGTCTACGAAGCGTTCAACATGGCGGAACTCTGGAAGCTGCCGGTCGTCTACATCATCGAGAACAACAAATACGCGATGGGCACGGCGATCGAGCGCTCGTCCGCGACGACGAACCTGTCGCAGCGCGGCGCCTCCTTCGGCATCCCGGGCGAGCAGGTCGACGGCATGGACGTCAGGGCGGTGAAGGCCGCCGGCGAGAAAGCCGTTGCATGGGCGCGTGCGGGCAAGGGTCCCTATATCCTCGAGATGCTGACCTACCGCTATCGCGGCCATTCGATGTCCGACCCGGCGAAATACCGTACGCGTGAGGAGGTCGACAAGGTCAGGACCACCCATGATCCGATCGAGATGGTGGCGAAACGCCTCGTCGAGACGAACCGGGCCTCCGAGGAGGATCTCAAGCGCATCGACAAGGAGGTGCGCGCCATCGTCAACGAGAGTGCCGAGTTCGCGCAGACGGACCCGGAGCCGGATGTGGCCGAGCTCTATACGGATGTGGTGGTGGGGTGAGCAATCATCGCCATCACGCGGAGACAGTCGTCTGGGCTGAGCGAACGCACAGCCGAGTACGAGATTGCGTTGACCCCGCTGGGCTTCCTGCGTCTGCCCAGCCTACATAAAGCGGCAACTGACCCATGCCCACCGAAATCCTGATGCCCGCGCTCTCGCCCACCATGGAGGAGGGCACGCTCGCTAAATGGCTCGTCACGGAAGGGACGGCGGTCAAATCCGGCGATGTCATCGCCGAGATCGAGACCGACAAGGCGACCATGGAAGTCGAGGCGGTGGACGAGGGGACCCTCGACAAGATCCTCGTTGCGGCCGGCACCGAGAACGTGAAGGTCAATACGCCAATCGCTGTATTGCGGGTGGATGGGGAAGCGGCCGCTCCTCGCTCGCAGAGAGAGGATCGTGGTGAGGGGGCGCGGCAGGCGCCGGCGCCGACCGAGCCCGGGTCGAGCCCCACCGTCACCGCACCTGCAGCCACCCCTCGCCCTGCCCCTCTCCCCGCGAGCGGGGAGAGGGAATTGGCCCCCGGCACCGAGATGCTGACGCAGACCGTCCGCGAGGCGCTACGCGACGCCATGGCGGAAGAGATGCGCCGCGACGGTGACGTCTTCCTGATGGGCGAGGAGGTGGCGCAGTACCAGGGCGCCTATAAGATCAGCCAAGGGCTGCTCGACGAGTTCGGCGCGCGCCGCGTCATCGACACGCCGATCACGGAGTACGGCTTCGCCGGTATTGGCGTCGGCGCGGCGATGGCCGGCTTGCGGCCGATCGTCGAGTTCATGACCTGGAACTTCGCCATGCAGGCGATCGACCATATCGTCAACTCGGCCGCGAAGACGCTCTACATGTCGGGCGGACAGATGCGCTGCCCGATCGTCTTCCGCGGTCCCAACGGCGCCGCCGCCCGGGTCGCCGCCCAGCACAGCCAGGAGTATTCGGCCTGGTACGCGCATGTGCCGGGTCTCAAGGTCGTCGCGCCCTTCACGGCGGCCGACGCCAAGGGCCTCCTCAAATCGGCGATCCGCGATCCGAATCCCGTCGTCTTCCTGGAAAACGAGATCCTCTATGGTACGAGCGGTTCTGTGCCCAAAGTGGACGACTGGCTGGTGCCGATCGGCCAAGCGAAGATCGTGCGCTCCGGCCGGGACGTAACCATCGTCTCCTTCTCGCGCGGCATGGTCTATGCGCTCGCCGCCGCCGAGGAGCTGGCGAAAGAGGGCATCGAGGCCGAGGTGATCGATCTCAGGACGCTGCGCCCGCTCGACATGCCGACCGTCATCGAGAGCGTCAAGCGCACGAACCGGCTCGTGACGGTTGAGGAGAGCTTCCCCGTCTGCTCGATCGGCTCGGAAGTTTGTGCGCGCGTGACCACGGAAGCCTTCGATTATCTGGATGCCCCGCCGACCAAGGTGTCGGGCGAGGACGTGCCGATGCCGTATGCGGCGAACCTCGAAAAGCTGGCCCTGCCGAGCGCGGCGAAGGTGGTCGCGGCCGTGAAACATCTGATCTGATTGGTCCGACGCCATGCCCACGCCCATCCTGATGCCCGCGCTGTCGCCCACGATGGAAGAAGGCAAGCTCGCCAAGTGGCTCGTGAAGAAGGGCCAGAAGGTCAAGTCCGGCGACATCATCGCCGAGATCGAGACCGACAAGGCGACCATGGAGGTCGAAGCGGTGGACGAAGGCACCGTCGCCGACATCCTCGTCCCAGAGGGAACAGAGGGCGTGAAGGTCAACAGCCAGATCGCGATTTTGCTCGGCGAGGGCGAGAGCGCGGGAGCCGCCAGTTCTCCGGCAGCCTCCTCACCCCAACCCTCCCCATCGAGGGAGGAGGGAGCGACCCAGCCCATCACCACCGCAGTGGAGCCCGCCTCTTCCCGTGAAGCGAACGCGGAACGGGGAGAGAGCCGGGGTGAGGGGCAGCGCCAAGCGCAGGCGCCGGCCCAGCGCGCCAACGGCAAGGGCAGCCGCCTATTCGCTTCCCCGCTCGCCAAGCGCATCGCGAAAGAGCGGGGTCTCGATCTCTCGGCCATCAGCGGCTCCGGTCCGCACGGCCGCATCGTAAAGGCGGATGTCGAGAAGGCGGCGGCGACGCCCGGTGCCGCACGCGCCGTCACGGCACCCGCCGCTCAGCCGGCCGGCACGACGGCGATGGCGGACGGCAAGATCATGGCCCTCTACGAGGAGGGCAGTTTCGAGGTCCTGCCGCATGACAACATGCGCAAGACGATCGCCAAGCGGCTGGTCGAGAGCAAGCAGACCATTCCACACTTCTACCTGACCGTGGACTGCCGGCTCGACGAGCTGCTCGCCGCCCGCAAACGCCTCAATGCGCGCTCGCCCGCCGAAGGCCCGCATGCCTACAAGCTCTCGGTCAACGACTTCATCATCAAGGCATTGGCGCTGGCACTCCGCGACGTGCCGGCCGCCAACGCCACCTGGACCGACTCCGGAATGCTGCGGCACAAGCGCATCGACGTCGGCGTCGCGGTCGCCATCGAGGGCGGGCTCTTTACGCCGCTTGTCCGGCATGCCGACCTGAAGACGCTCTCCGAGATCTCCAACGAGATGAAGGACCTGGCCGAGCGGGCACGCAAGCGCCGGCTCGCGCCACACGAGTACCAGGGCGGCACCACCTCGATCTCCAATCTCGGCATGTACGGCATCAAGAGCTTCGACGCAGTGATTAATCCGCCGCACGCGACGATCCTCGCGGTTGGGGCGGGCGAGGAGGTGCCGGTCGTCGCCGACGGCGCGGTCAAGGTCGCGACCATCATGAGCTGCACGCTCTCCTGCGATCACCGCGTCGTCGACGGCGCGCTCGGCGCCCATCTTCTCAATGCCTTCAAGGCCTATATCGAGGACCCCGTCAGAATGCTGGTCTAACCGTATCGGACGACCCGACGGTGGATAGCAAACTTGACAGTGCGTCCCACGCGTCCAACATGGCCGGACGACAGAGGGAGGGGACCATGCGAATCCTGTGGCTGGTGATTGTCCTACTGTTGTCGCTGGCATCGCAGCCAGCCAGCGCCGAGCGCAAGCTCGCTCTCATCTTCGGCAACGACAGCTACGAATCGCTGCCGTCGCTGAAGAAGGCGGTGAACGATGCCACCGCCATGCGCGATACGCTCTCCGGCATCGGCTTCCAGGCCGAGCTCACCACCAATGCCAACCGTCGGGGCATGAACCAGAGCCTCGCCAAGTTCGAGGGCCAGATCGAGCCGGGCGACGAGGTGTTCTTTTTCTATGCCGGCCATGGTGTCGCCATCGCCGGCGAGAACTATCTACTACCGACCGACATGTTGCCGCCCGAGGTCGGGCAGGAAAGCCTGATCGAGGACGAGGCCATCAGTGTCGACCGCGTCATCCGCCGCTTCCAGGCGCGCGGGGCTGCCGTTTCGTTCGTCGTGCTCGACGCCTGTCGAGACAACCCCTTCGCCGGTGCCGACGGCACGCGCTCGATCGGCCAGACGAGGGGGCTGACCCGCATCGAGCCGCCCTCGGGCGTGTTCGTCCTCTATTCCGCCGGCCTCGGCCAGACGGCGCTCGACCGCCTGAACGACGATGATCCGGATCCCAACTCCGTCTTCACACGCAAGCTCATTCCGATCCTGAAAACGCCGGGCCTGTCGCATGTCGGCATCGCCAAGCGCGTCCAGGCCGAGGTGATCGAGACAGCCTCGCTCGTCGGCCATCGCCAGGAGCCCGCCTACTACGACCAGATCAAGGGTGAGATCGTGCTGTTGCCGGGCCTGGTGCCGCAGCCCGAGATCCAGACTCTCATCGCGCCGCCGCCCAACGCGGCCATGATCGGCCGGACCCAGGTCAGCCTGATCCTGCCCGACGGGCACTGCCAGCTCGATCCCGGAGAGCCGGCGGACGCCCGCATCATGAGCTCGATCCGTGGCGCCATCGCCGGCACCAACGAGCTGGTTGCGAGCTTTGCCGAGTGCAACGAGCTCAAGGGCTGGCGCGCCGGCATCTATCCGACGCTCAACCATTTCGGCCAGTACATGACGCTCCTGCAGACCCTCAACCAGGAGATCGACGTGCCGTCCAGCATCATGATCCCCGAGGTCTGCAAGGAGATGCGGGCCGCCTCGCCCGCCGAGAACCAGGCGATCATCTCCAAGGCCGGGAACCGACTCGAGGTGATCATGGACGGCATCAAGATCAACGAGCAGAAGCTGCTCGGCGTCATCGACGAGGACGACTACGGCTGCTATGCGGCAATCTTCCAGCGCATGCAGGCCGAGGTCGGCGGCGAGAAGGAGGTGGCGGGCGTCTTCACGACGACCTTCGTCAAAGGCAAGTTCATCTACATCAATCTCTATGCCCCGTTCGGTGACGGCATCGTCGACAAGCTGCTCGCGGAGCAGAAGGCGCTGACCAAGAGATTTGTCGAGGCGAACCGTTAGTGCACTTGCCGGCCTCGTACAAACCGGTGGATTGCAGGAATGTGCCCAACCTCGTTGGCCGAGAGCGTCGATCTGATCGCATCAGAGGGTACAGCGCTCTCAAGGGAGGCCGTCTTGTTGGACAATGCGCTGGCAGCTGGCTCAGGCGCGCGACAGACCCGTCGGATTGCCCGAAAGCGGGCGCAGATGCTTCGGCTGCGTGGCCGGTCAGCTACGGCGCCAACGCGAAGTTGGGCCGGGAACGCCCGGTCGGTTGCGTTGGGATCAGCGGTTTGCTTGAGAAGCGGTTAGAGGACTGAGGAGAGGCTGCAGCATGTCCAAGAGCCGAATTGGTGCGATCGCCGGGACCATCATACTGGCCCTGGGTGCCCAGGGGTGCAGCGGGGGCTCGGCCCAGGGGCCCGCGGCCGGGTTCAACGGTGGCGGTGATTGCAAGGCGACGAAGGCCGAGATGAACAAGCTCGTGGCGCAGGGCGTCGAGAACGACATCAACGCCCAGGCCAGCGGCCGCTCCCTCTCCTCACAGGCGCGGGCGCGCGTCGACCGCTACAACGAACTCCTCGACAGCTATCTCGGCGGGCGCTGCCACGTCTGATGTGCTACCGTCCATTGAGCAAGCGCCCTAAGACCTCGTGGTCCCCGCCCCTTCCGCGTAGGTGCGCTGATAGACCCGCGTGACGGAGCCGATGGCGGCTCGCCAGGTCTCCAGAGGCTGCATGCCCCTGATCTCGAACGTGTCGATGCCGCAACGGATGAGATAGGCTCCCTGGTCGGCCTTCGGATTGCCGGTGGCGCGGATCTCGCCGGGGAAGCCGAGCTGATGTCGGAGGACGCGGGCCTGGCTGAAGGCGCGGCCATCGGTGAAGCTCGGAAACTCGAACGCGACGAGCGCGAGGCGGTTGACGAAGGGCGCCAGCTCGTTCGCATCGACGGTGTTCGGCAGATGCACACCGAGCCGGCCGTCGAACACGCGGAGAGAGGCGTCCTCCTTGAGCCGGCTCCAGTCGATCAGCACGTCACCGCCGTCCGGCAGCGGCGCCTCGCCTTCGATGCGGGTCCAACCATCCTCGACATACGCCCCGTTCCTAATGAGCGGCATAGACGGTCTCCTTGAAGGGCGCGGCACCCACGCGGCGGTAGGCCTCGAGAAAACTCTCGCCGCTCTCGCGAAGCCCGAGATAGGTGTTGACGATCCGTTCGATGGCGTCCACGACCTCGGTTTCCGAGAACCCGGGTCCAATGATCTGGCCGATCGAGGGGTGCTCACCCTCCGAGCCGCCGAGTGTCACCTGATAATACTCCTTGCCGGCCTTATCGAGGCCCAGGATTCCGATATGGCCGGCGTGATGATGGCCGCAGGCGTTGATGCAACCGGAGATCTTGATCTTGAGACCGCCGATGGCGCTCTGTCGCTCGGCCTCCGCGAAGCGGCGGGATAGGGCTTGTGCGATCGGGATCGAGCGAGCGGTGGCGAGCGTGCAATAATCGAGCCCAGGGCAGGCGATGATGTCGGTGACGAGGCCGACATTGGCGGTCGCCAGGCCGGCCTTCACGAGGCCGTGCCAGAGCGCGACGAGGTCCCGCTTGCGGACATGGGGCAGAACAAGGTTCTGCGCGTGACTGACCCGGATCTCGCCGAGCGAGAACGCATCCGCGAGGTCGGCGACGGCCCGCATCTCGGCCGCTGTCGCATCGCCTGGGATGCCACCCACGGGTTTGAGGGAGATGTTGACGATGGCATAGCCCGGCTGCTTGTGGGCCGCGACATTGATCTCGTGCCAGCGCCGGAAAGCGGCGTTGGCCTCGAGATTGTGCGCGAGCTGCGGATCCCTTTCCGGGAGGGCTTCGTAGGCCGGGGACGCAAAGTAGGCGAGGATGCGCTCAAGCTCCTTGTCCGGCACGAGATGCGTCGGGTTCTCGATGCGCTGAAACTCCGCCTCCACCCGCCGGCGGAACGCGGCGTCACCTTCCTCATGGAGCAGGATCTTGATCCGGGCCTTGTATTTGTTGTCGCGCCGGCCGGAGAGATTGTAGACGCGCATCACCGCCTCGAGATAGGCGAGGATACGATCCTTGGGGACGAAGGCATTGATCGTCTTGGCCAGCATCGGCGTCCGGCCCATGCCGCCGCCGACCAGGACCTCGAAGCCCGTCTCTCCCGCCGCATTCCGCTTCAGCCGCAGCCCGATATCGTGGAAGGCGACTGCCGCACGATCCGCTTCCGCGCCGGTGACGGCAATCTTGAACTTGCGCGGAAGATAGGAGAATTCCGGATGCAGCGTCGACCACTGGCGGATCAGCTCCGCCCAGGGGCGCGGATCTTCGATCTCGTCGGCGGCGACGCCGGCCCAGTGATCGGCGGTGACGTTGCGAATGCAGTTGCCGCTGGTCTGAATGGCATGCATCTCGACCTCGGCGAGCGCGGCGAGCATGTCCGGCACATCGTCGAGCTTCGGCCAGTTGAATTGGATGTTTTGCCGGGTCGTGAAGTGGCCGTATCCCTTGTCGTAGCGCTCGGCGAGATCCGCAAGTCGGCGCATCTGCCGCGAGGACAGCGTTCCGTAGGGGATGGCGACGCGCAGCATGTACGCATGGAGCTGCAGATAGACGCCGTTCATCAGCCGGAGCGGCCGGAACTCGTCCTCGTTGAGTTCCCCTGAAAGCCGGCGCCGGACCTGGTCACGAAACTGCTCGGTGCGTTCGCGAACGAACTGGTGGTCGAACTCGTCGTAGCGATACATGCTCTGGCGTGCTCCCGTTCAGGATCAGATGAAGGCCGGTCCCTGGCGAACATCCGGCTGCTGGCTGTCGGCCTGCTTGCCGAGGTCCGGCCGGACACTCGGTCCGAGCGTCCGCAGATGCTCACGGATATGGGCTGCGCGGATCTTGCCGTCGTCCTCGACGACATCGACGAGATAGGCCCCGACGACGATGTTGAGCGTCGTCTGCTCCGTCCCCTTGCTCTCGAGCTCGGCCGCTCGCTCCCTGGTGCGGGCGACGACCGCCTCGTCGATCCAGGCGGTCCAGCTGCCGCCTTCACCCAAGAACACGACATGGCCGCCTTTCAGGTGATTGGCCGTCAGCACCTGCCGGATGTCTTTCGCCTGCACCATGCTAGGTCTCCACTGTCCTCTCAGCCTGTGGGGCGTGCGGATGACGCCCCGGATGGGGTTGTGCCGACGCGTGCACGAGGACTTGGGTGGGCCGCGTCAGGCCGGCCGACTCCCAGCCGAGGCCCAGATAGATGATGGCGGGGCCCTTGATTGCCTGCGCATCAATGGCGCCGCTCAGCAAGGCCAGCTGCGTCTCGACGATACGTTCGTCGGCGAGCGTTCCGTTCTCGACGATGACGACCGGGAGCGACGGATCGGCTCCGTGCCGGAGCATCTCCCGCTGGATGACCGGAGCGGCGCCGACGCCCATATAGATGGCGGCCGCCGCACCTGAGCCGGCGAGTCTCGCCCAATCGTGCTCGGCCGCTCCGGCTTCCGTCGCGCCGGTCGCGACCGAGAACTGGCGCACCTTGCTCCGCAAGGTCAGCGGCAGGCCGATGTGCGCGGCGATGCCGTGCGCGGCCGTGATGCCAGGAATGATCTCGACGGAGAGGCCAGCGGCGCGCACGGCGGCGATCTCCTCGGCCGCCCGTCCGAAGATGAAGGCGTCGCCGCCTTTCAGACGTGCCACCGTCTGGCCCATGAGACCCTCGCGCACGAGGATCCGGTTGATCTCGTCCTGGCTGGTCGAAGGACCGCCGGGCGTCTTGCCGACGTGGATCCGGCGGGCGTCGCGCCGCGCGTGCTCGAGGACGCCCGGTGATACCAGACGGTCGACGACCAGGACGTCAGCCTCTTGCAGGGCCCGCTGGGCCTTGAGCGTCAGCAGATCGGCGTCGCCCGGTCCGCAGCCGATGAGAATGATCCGGCCCTCTGAGGACACGCCTTCCGCCGTGGCGCGGCCGATCTCCTCCTCGACGGCGATCGAGGCGGTGGCATCGTCACCGGCGAGAACGGCGGCGCGGAAAGGACCGGCCAGCAGCCGCGTCCAGAACCGGCGGCGCGCCCCGCCGTCGTGAAGGAGCGTGGCGATGCGCTCGCGGAGAGCCCCCGCACGGGCCGCGACGTTGCCGAGACCCGAGGGCAGCCAGGCCTCGAGCCTGGTCTTGATCTCGCGGGCGAGTACTGGGGCGGCTCCTTCCGTGCCGATCGCCACGACGACGGGGTCGCGATCGACGATGGCGGGGGTGATGAAGGTCGAGTGGGCCGGTGCATCGACGACGTTGACCGGAACCTTGGCGTCCCGGATGTGGGCGGCGATGCGGGCGTCGTCGGCGGCCGTTCCGGTTGCGACGAACGCCAGGGTCTTGCCCAGCGCATCGGCCGGCTCGAAGGCCCGACGGACGAGATGGCCACGTGTGGGCGTCAACTCGGCGACGATCTGTTCCGTGACATCCACCGCGACGATGGTCACGGTCGCCGTCGTCTTGAGAGCCAGCCTGAGCTTTTGCAGGGCCTGCTCGCCTCCACCGACGATCAAGATGTCGCCTGCGTCGACATCGAGGAAGACCGGAAAGTACCTCATGCCCAGGCCTCGCCTTCCGCAAGGGTCCGCCGCCGGGCGTCATCTGCACTCGCCACAGCCGGTGTCGCGTTGAGGTTCATGATCATCCCTGATGCTCGTCCGTTTGGCACTCGGGGCAAGGCTCGATCCGCCATGCCCAGACATAGCAGAACGAGCAAAACTATTCTATTAGGCGCAGACAAAAGCGCAAAATAAGGAACAAGATATGGCGCATTGACCAAGTTCTCGAAACCAATTTCTCAAGATCGTCCGATCAGAGCAGAAAACTGCGCGGCTCAGGGCTTGGACAGCAGGCCCATTCCTGTGGTCCCGACCACAGGCTCGCTCACGCCAGTGCCAGGTCCGGCATAGGGGTTCCGGTTGGTTCCGGGGCGTGGATGCCGCACTCCGTCTTCTGACGGCCCCGCCAGCGCCCGGCGCGGTCGCCTTCCCCAGCTTCGACGCGAGCCGTGCAGGGAGCGCAGCCGATCGACGGGTAGCCCGCAGCGACCAGCGCGTGCACCGGCAAGGCGTGCGTCGTCATGTAGGCGGTGAGGTCCTCGGGCCGCCAGTGCGCGATGGGATTGATCTTCACATGCGTCGCATCGGCCTCGATGGTGGGAAGTCGCTGGCGCGTGGTGGCCTGGAAGCGCTTACGGCCGGAGATCCAGGCTGTGAACGGGGTGAGCGCGTCGGCCAACGGCAGGACCTTGCGAAGGGCGCAGCATCGGTCTGGATCGGCGAGGTGCAGATAGCCCTCAGGGTCCTCGCGCGCGATGTCCGCCTTGGCCGGATGAATCGGGCGGACATCGGTCAAACGGAGCCGCTCGACCAGCGTGTCCCGATAGCGAAGTGTCTCACTGAAATGCTGCCCGGTCTCCAGGAACAAGACGGGCAGGTGCCGGTCGATCTGGCTGACGAGGTGCAGAAGCACGGCCGACTCGGCGCCGAACGAGGAGACGAGGGCGATGCGCCCAGGGAACTCGCGCTCGATCACGGCGGCAAGCAGGTCGATGGCGGCAAGCGAGCCATAGAGCTCCCTGAGCGCCGCCGCCCTCGTGACAGGTTCCCGGTAACCATCGGCTCCTCGTCCCAGGTGCGCGCTCATGCCAGCCTCTGCCCCAGCCAGTTTTCACAAAGCTATTGGTCCAGTATGTGAGCGGCACCCTAGGAGCTCAAGATTGCGGGAAGAATAAACCTGAGAGAGTCGCAAACGTCATGGTTATCGAAATGCAAATGCGAAAATTCCAGCGAGGTGGGAATGGTATTGCTGGTTTGTTCTGCAACTCGTGTGGTGCCGACCTGATCACAGGCCGGCCGCCCTTAAAATTGCACGACTCAGTCGGCCTATTGCACGAGTCGCCGGGCCGTTTGGTGCTTTCCTTTGCTGCCCATCCTTCCTACAGCCTCACATCATGCTCCGTTTCATTCACACCTCCGACTGGCATATCGGGAAAAGCTTTGGTGGCTTTCCACCTGACCGGCAGGGCGTGCTGCGCGATGCCCGCCTGTCGGCGATCGACCGGATCGCCGAGGCGGCGCGGCAGGACGGGGCGAGCCATGTCCTGGTCGCGGGCGACGTCTACGACAATGAGACGCTGCCGGCGCGGGAGACAGCGCATCTCATCGAGCGGCTCAAGGCGCATGCCGACCTCTTCTGGATCCTGCTGCCGGGCAATCACGACGCCGACCGGCCCGGGGGGATCTACGAGCGGCTCACCCGGAGCGGCACGCCCGGAAACCTGATGATCTGCCGGGAGGCCAGGCCGATGGCGCTCGGCCAAGGTGCCGTCCTGCTTCCGGCTCCCCTCCAGTCCCGCACTCGGGCCTCGGATCCGACGGCCTGGATGGACAGCGCTGCCACCGCTCCGGACGACGTTCGCATCGGTCTGGCGCACGGCTCGGTCCAGGGTTTCGGCACCGAGAGCGAGGCTTCCGCCTTGATCGCTGAGGACCGCGCACGATCGGCGGGGCTCGCCTATCTGGCGCTCGGTGACTGGCACGGTACGAACGAGATCAACCCGGCGACCTGGTACTCGGGAGCGCCCGAGCCCGACCGCTATCTCGGCAACCGCTCAGGCCAGGTGCTGGCGGTGACGATCAAAGGTCCTTCCGCCTTGCCAGAGGTCCGTGCGATCGCGACCAAGCGGTTCCATTGGCTCGGAGCGACGCTCGAGGCCCACAAGACCGAAGACGTGGAGCGCTTCGTGACCCGCGTGGCCGAGACGGCCGGCGGGCTCGATAGGCTGCTCTTGCGATTGAGACTTTCCGGAGCGGCTCCGATCCTGGAGCATGGCAAATGCCTTGCGACGCTTGCCCGCCTCGCAGAACGACTGTTCCACCTCGATCTCGACCGGGATGCGTTCGCCGTCCTCCCGGATCGGGACGATCTGGCCGAGCTCGGCAGCGGCAACGACCTCGAGGCGGTGGCTCGGCAGCTTGTCGCCATTCGAGGCGATGAGGGGCGACCCGCGGCTCCAGCAGGTCGAGCCCTCGAAATCCTGTTCCGGCTGGTCGCGCAGGCCGGCCCATGAAGCTCCGGGCGGTACGGGTCCGCGAACTCGGCTGTTTTCGTGAGCCGATCGCTGTCGAGGGATTGAGCGGCGCGCTCGACGTTCTGGCCGGAGCGAACGAAGCCGGCAAGTCAACGCTCTTCCGTGCCATCGAAGCCTTGTTTCTCGAGAGCTACCGGACCGACAGCCAGAAGCTCAAGGACGAGTTGCAGCCCTACACCGGCGGTGCGCCGCTGATCGAGGCCGACTTCGAGAGCGCCGGCCAACACTGGCGGTATCGCAAGCAGCTTTTCCACGGCCGGATGGCGGAGCTGTGTGCGCTCGGGTCCGGCGAGGTCGTCCGAAACGCCGATGCCGAGGAGCGCGTCAGGGCCATCATCGGTGCCGATGTCGGACCGGGCCTCGTGTGGGTGCGCCAGCGCGAGGCCCTCCAGCCGCTGCCACCGGAACTGGCAGGGCGCGACCTCTTGGTCGCCTCGATCGAGCAGGAATTGTCGATGGCGACGGGCGGTGAGCGGGCACAGGCGGTCCGGCGCGCGGCGGAGAAGGCGCTCGAGTCGATGGTGTCCGGCCAGCAACGCCGACCGCGCGGCACCTACAAAGCTCAACTCGAGCGTGTCGCCGATCTGGAGGCGCGCTATGCGGAGGCTGTGGAGCTGGCCCGATCGGCCGAAGAGCATCTGACGGCGCTGGGCCGGTTGCGGGACGAGGTCGCCGTGCTGACCGACGCCGCGATGCTGGCCGGACAAACCGAGGCGTTGCACGCTCTGGAGCGCATCCTCGCCGAGGACGAGCGTCTCGGTCGCGACATCGACCTGGCGACCGAGCGTCGCGAGCATCGCAAGCAGATCGCCGTGCAGCTTGCCGACACGTCCCAGCGCCTCGAGCACCGCATCGCGGAGGCCGCGCGGCTCGATCGGGAGCTGGCAGGTCTCGTCGACGCCGGGAAGCAGCTCACGGCGGAGCTCGGGGACCTCGAGAGGGCGGCGGAGAGCGCCGCGATAGCAGTGCATGCCGCGCTGGCGGAGGAGCGTCAGGAGGCCGAGGCGGTCGCTCAGGCGGATCGTGCCCGTGAGCATGCGCGATTGAAAGCGCGCCTCGCGGAGGCATCTACCATCGACGCAACACGGCGTCGATGGTCGCAAGCCGTCGGCCTCAATGGCGTCACGCCGGAGCTGCTTGCCCGCATCGACGCCGCGGCACGTGCGATCGCGGTGGCGGAGGCACGCGTCTCCGTGTGGGCGCCCGTGGTCGAGGTGCGGCTTGCCCCAGGTGCGGAAGGCAGGATCCTGAGCGACGGCGCGCCGATGACCGGCAACCGGACGTTCCGGCTGGAGCAACCGCTGGTGCTGTCGCTTCCGGATGTCGCCGAGATCCGGATCGGACCGCCGGCGGATACCGAGCGGGACGGCGCGGCGAAGGCGCTGACGCAATCGCGACGGGACCTCGCGAAATGTCTCACCGAGGCGGGCGCAAAGGACGTCGAGACCGCCCGCAACCTGGCGACAGAGCGGATCGATGCCGAGCGGCGAGAGCGCGAGGCGGCCATCCGGCTCGACGCCCTGGCGCCACAAGGCCTCGATGCTCTCCGTGACGCTGTGATGGCGCTCGGCGCGCTCGGGCCGCAAGGGGTCACCCCTACGACATCAGGCGAAGGCGATGAGACGCCTCAGCAGCGACTGGCTGCAATACAGCGCCGCGTCGCCGACCTCCGGACCCGGCACGAGGCGGCCCGTGCGGTCCTGTCGGAGGCCCTGGCGCGCCAGACCATCGAGCGCGCCCGCGGCGAGGATCGGCAGCGCACACTCCAAGCGCTCCTGGCCGAGCTGCCGCCGATCGCCGACTGGAAGGTGCGGAGCTCGGATGCCCGACGGGCCGCAGAGGATGCCAGCCGCGAGGCCGGCGATGCCGCCGAGACCGTGGCGCTCCTGCAGCAGCGTCGCCTCCCGGCCGAGGAGCTGCACAGGCTTCGCGCCGAGCGGACCAGGCTGGCCTCGACACGACAGCGCGCGACCGAGCGTCTGCACGAGATCGAGCGGGAATCTGCGCGCCTCGAAGGGCTGATCGAGCGCGAGGCCGAGGCGGCAGCGGAGAGCACACGGGATCAGCTCCATGGCGAGCTCCAGCGGGCCCGGCGCGATGTGGCGGAGACCGAGACCGAGATCGCCGGCCTCGGCCTGCTCGTCAAGACCTTCGACCAGGTGTCGGCGACGAGCGCCGCACGCTACCTGGCGCCAGTCGTCGAGCGGCTGCGCCCAGGGTTGGAGGCGGTGCTCGGCGCGGAGGGCGCAGCACTCGCCGAGACGCTCGGCATCAACGGCCTGGTGCGGCGCGGGCGAACCGAGCCGATCGAGCGGCTCTCGACCGGGACGCGGGAGCAGATTGCCGTCTTGGTGCACCTGGCGTTCGCCGGCATCCTTGCCGCCGCCGGCCGGCACGTGCCCCTCATTCTCGACGATGCGCTCGTCTATGCCGACGACGAGCGGCTGCTCAGGATGCTCGATCTGCTTCGAGACGCCTCGAAGGATCATCAGGTTATCCTGCTGACCTGCCGGACCCGGCTGATGGCCGAGGCGGGCTTTCCACCGCTCAAAACCGTGCCTTGGTCGCCGTGAGGCTGGAAAGATATCCCCGGGTGTCACGCCCGACCTAGAATTGCCGCGGATCTTGCGCAAGGCTCATGGCGATGGTTGCCGACGATGGACACGAGAGAGGCCTTCCGAACCTGACGGTCATCGACCGGCTCGCGCAGAGTGCGGCCGACGGCGATGCGGCCGCGCTAGAGCGCATCATCGACGAGCTGTTGGCCGCCTTGCCGCCTGACCAGACCCTTGCCAGGCCACTGGCGCATCGGGCGCTTTCCGTGCTGCAGGAGGCGCGCGCATTTGCACCACTGACCGATCTGGCGCAACGGCTGATCCGGCGGGGCATCGACACGCCCGAGGTCCGGCGCCGCTATTCCCAGGCACTCGTGGACACCGGCCAGCCGGTGGCGGCGCTGGCACTCCTCGAAAACCTGACGACGGCTGGCGGCACCTGGATCTCGGCCGCCGAGCGCGATGTTGCGCTGGGGGTCATGGGCCGGGCCCGGAAGCAGCTCTATGTCGAGAGCCGGCAGGCTGGTGAGCCGGGCGCCGTGCGTTTCCTGAAAGAGGCGATCGGGACCTACTCGCAAGGCATTCAGGCCGAGAGCGCCAGGGAAAGGCGCTGGTGCATGATCAATCTGGTGGCTCTGCTCTCCCGTGGCGCGCGTGACGGCGATCTCCGAGGTGGCCGCGGAGAGGCGCACACGATAGCACGCCGCCTGATCGCAGAACTGGCCTCCGCAACGGCTCCTGACGATCTGACCGAGTGGGACCAGGCGACACTCGGCGAGGCCCATGTGGCGCTCGGCGAGTTCGCCCGCGCGGCGCACTGGTACGGAAGCTTCGCCGAGGATCGCCGGACCATGGCCTTCCACCTTGCGAGCGCCATCCGCCAGCTCGAAGAGATCTGGGGGCTGAGCGTCGCCGACGCGGACGGCGGACCGCTCGTCACCGCGCTCAAGGCCAAGCTCATCGGCCTTTCGTCCGGTACGATCTCGCTGTCGTCGCGGGACAGGAGCCATCTACTCGATCTCGAGGGGAGCGGCGCGGAGCTCGAGGCCGTGCTCGGGCGGGACGGGCCCATGCGCATCGGCTGGCTGAAGGATGGGCTTCGAGCCGCACGCTCCGTCGGCCGCATCCGCGATCGCCTCAGTGGCGCGACCTACGGAACCGGGTTTCTCGTCCGCGGCGGCGATCTCAGATCCGACCTCGGCGACGAGCCGCTGGTCCTGACCAACAGCCATGTCGTCTCCGACCGGCCGGGCGCCGCTCTCGGACTCGCGGATGCCGAGATCCTGTTCGACGAGTCCGAGGATGCACCGGCCGTCGCGTTCGGCGAGCTGGTATTCGAGGCGCCCGCCGACTCGCTCGACACCGCCGTGCTTCGGCTTCAACGCTGGGATGATCGAGCGCCCAGCCTGCCGCTCGTTCCCCTCGACTACCTCAGGGACCACATCGACCACCTGCCGGAGGCGCGTCGCCGGGCGATCGTCATGGGCCATGCCGGCGGCCGTGAGCTCGCCGTCTCGCTCGCCGACACCCAGATCGTCGACATCGGCTATCGCGATGCCGCCCGACAAGGCGCGCTCTTCGTGCACTACCGCTCGCCGACTGCCCCGGGCAACTCCGGCAGCCCCGTCTTCACGCCGGAGCGCTGGCAGGTGGCGGCGCTGCATCATGCGGGTCCATCGTCGGCGCGAGGGTTGCGGCGGCTATCGGGTGTCCCCGGGCATCACCGGGCGAACGAGGGCATCGCCATCTCATCGATCGTCATGGCGATGGCGAGAACCAGCCGACCCGTCGCGCTACCGCCAGCCCCTGTCCGCATCGTCGAGGAGGCCGCCGTCGACCTTGCGCCGCAGGTCGATACACCGCACCCGCTTGCGCTACCCGAGGTACGGACCGCCGAAGAGTTGACGGCGACGCTGAAGCGCCTGGACATCCCGGAGCGGGAACTGCGCCGGCTACTCGACGTCGATCGGTCGCGCTCGGACGCCTTCGCGCCCGCCGTGGTGGCCCGGCCGGGGATCCTCGCGCCGACCGACTCCCAAATGGAGGAAGCTCCGGCGCCAGCACAGAAAAACTGGCTGGACGAAGGCGTTGCCGAGAGCATGCCGGTGGCGCTGGTCGAAGGCCTCAACGCCATTGCCCGCTGGCGGCGGCAGCGTGCCTATGCCGCCAAGGTATCCGGCGGCTGGACGGGTCTGCGCTTCGTCGCCCAGGGCGATTCCTGGTTCCAGTATCCCTTCCTGCTCGAGGACGTCGTCGATCAGCTCTTCGACGAGCACGCCATCCTCGACCTGTCGGGGGCGGGACGGACGCTGCACGACCTCGGCGTGAGCGACGAGCTCGTGCACGCGGTCAAGAGCGAGTTGCCGAACGGCGTGCTGCTGTCGGGCGGCGGTAACGACATCCTGGGCGAGCACGCGATCAAGCTCTATCTCCGCGATTTCGCGCCGGGTCTCGCCATCGGCGACTATGCCGAGCCGACGCTGGCCGCCCATCTCGAGCTGATCGTCTCGCAGTATGACCGCATCATCCGTCAGCTCATCGCCGTCTCGCCGAGTCTCCGCATCTTCTGTCACGGCTACGACTGGGCGATCCCGAATGCCGAACGCGGTGACTGGCTGGCGCGGCCGATGGCGCTCAAGGGCATCGTCGCCACCGAACTGCAGCGCAGCCTCGTCCGGCTTCTCATCGACCGATTCAACGAGGCGATGCGGGGCCTCGAGCGGCGTTATCCGGGCCGGGTGCTGGTCGTCGACTGTCGCGGCGCCGTCGGGTCCGAGCGCTGGTACGACGAACTGCACCCGACGGACGCCGGCTTCGCCGATGTCGCACAGCGCTTCAGGAAGCGGATCGCCAAGGCCTTCGATCTCGCCGCCTGAGCGACAGGCCGCATCGCCAACCGGCTCGCGGTCGGTTAACACCGAGCCCCAGGGTTCGACAGCGAGTGGGAGCGATGGCGCGCAAGGTTCTCTTCATCACCGGCGATCAGTGGCGCGGCGAGGCCCTCTCCGCGCTTGGCCATCCGGCGGCCCGGACACCACATCTCGACCGGCTCGCCGCCTCAGGGGCGACGTTCACGCGTCACTTCACGTCGAGCGTCCCGTGCGGTCCCGCTCGGACGACCCTGCTGACCGGCCTCTATCCCTTCATCCATCGCTCGATCCGCAACGGCGCGCCGCTCGACAAGCGGCACACGAACATCGCACTCGAGGTGAGACGCGCCGGCTTCGATCCGGTGCTCTTCGGCTATACGGATTCCTCCGCCGATCCCCGCGAGCTGGCGCCGGAGGACCCTCGGCTCAAATCCTACGAGGGCGTGCTCCCCGGCTTCCGCCTCGAGGCCTCTCTCAACGAGGCGTGCCTCGCCGGCTGGCTCTCGGAGCTGGCGCGCAAGGGATACGCCGTACCCGAACGGCATGCCGACATCTATCTCCACCCGGAGACGCC
Organism: Hyphomicrobiaceae bacterium; assembly: GCA_041397825.1. Lineage (GTDB taxonomy): Bacteria > Pseudomonadota > Alphaproteobacteria > Rhizobiales > Hyphomicrobiaceae > JANNSX01. The sequence continues at coordinate 513,297 of JAWKVX010000004.1, read as the reverse complement.
GCGGGTTCTCGACCGCTTCGATCGTGGCCCCGCGGTCTATCGTGCCGAGGACAGCGACACCGCCTACATCGCCGACAAGGTCATCGACTATCTGAGACTTCGCCGGAAGCAGGACTGGTTCATCCATGCGGTGTTCCTGAGACCGCATCCGCCGATCATCGCGCCTCACCCCTATAACACGATGGTGCCGACCGAGAGCGTGCCGCAGCCGGTCCGCCACGCCGACCGGGGGCGCGAGGCGGCGGTGCACCCCTTCCTCGACTTCTGGCTGAAGCAGCAGGCCAATCCCGCCTATTTCGAGAGCCAGGTCGACGTGCAGGCGCTGCCCGATCGGGACCTTGCCGAGATGCGCGCGGTCTATTACGGCCTGATCAACGAGGTCGACCACCAGATCGGGCGGATCCTGGCGCATCTCGAGGCGACCGGCGAGCTCGACGAGACGCTCGTCGTCTTCACCTCTGACCATGGCGAGATGCTCGGCGATCACTGGTGCTGGGGCAAGGCCGGCTGGTTCGACGCGGCGAACTTCATTCCGCTGATCGTCCGCGACCCCCGCGCGCCGGCTGAGGGGCGAGGCCGCCGCATCGACGCCTTCACCGAATCGGTCGACGTCACGCCGACGATCCTCGATTGGCTCGGCCTCGAGATCCCGACCGAGATGAGCGGGCATTCGCTCGGGGCCTGGCTCGGTGGCAAGACGCCCACAAGCTGGCGCAACGCCGTCTTCTGGGAGTACGACTTCCGCGAGCCGGCCTCCCAGCAGCCGGAGCAGGCGATGGGCATCACCTCCGACCAGGCGACGCTCAATGTCGTCCGTGACCGGCGATACAAGTATGTTCACTTCACGGGACTGCCGCCGCTCCTCTATGACCTGGCGAAGGATCCCGGCGAGCTCACCAACGTCGCCGCCGATTCGGACTACCTGCCGGTGGTCGCCGAATATGCGCAAAAGCTCCTGTCGCATCGCATGCTGCATGCCGAGCGGACGCTGGCGAACGCCACGCTGACGCCGACGGGGGTCAAGGTCCACCGCGGCCCCCGGGGGGCGGCGCCGGGCTGGATGGGCGCACCGGAGTGAGGCCGGGGGAGGCGGAGCTGTGGGTGTCGCCTGGGTGCGTCGCTTCAACCTTTGAATTCGTCTCGAGGCCGGGGTACAAGGCGCCGCCATGGCACGGCAACCCTGGAGTAGCCCATGGCGAAGCGGCAGAGACTAGGCGATGACGGCCTCGCGCTGACGTTCGACGACGTGCTGCTGAAGCCCGGACATTCCGCGGTGATGCCGGCCGAGGTGGATGTCGGCTCTCGCCTGACACGCTCGATCACGCTGAACATTCCCATTCTCTCGTCGGCGATGGACACCGTCACCGAGGCTGATCTTGCCATTGCCATGGCACAGTCCGGCGGTATCGGCGTCATTCACAGGAACCTCAGCCCGGACGTGCAGGCCGAGCACGTGGCCCGCGTCAAGAAGTTCGAGAGCGGTATGGTCGTCAATCCGGTGACCATAGCGCCGGATGCGACATTGGCCGATGCGCTGGCGCTGATGGCTGAGCACCGGATCTCCGGCATACCGGTGGTCGAGGCGGCCGACCGTGCGCGCGACGGCAAGCTAGTGGGTATTCTGACCAACCGCGACGTGCGCTTCGCAACCAATCTTCAGACGCCCGTCTCCGAGCTGATGACCAGGGACCGCCTCGTCACCGTGACCGAGGGCGTCGATCGGGAGGAGGCGAAACGACTCCTGCATCAGCACCGGATCGAGAAGCTGCTCGTCGTCGACACGAGCTACCGCTGCGTCGGCCTCATCACCGTCAAGGACATCGAGAAGGCGCAAGCGCATCCGCACGCCGCCAAGGATGCGCAAGGCCGGCTCCGCGCAGCCGCCGCGACCTCGGTCGGCGAGGAGGGCGTGGCCCGGGCCGAGAAGCTCATCGAGGCCGGCGTCGATTTGATCGTCGTCGACACCGCGCACGGCCATTCCCAGCGCGTGCTCGATGCCGTGACACGTATCAAGCGTCTCTCCAATCGCGTCGAGGTGTTGGCTGGCAACGTGGCGACGCGCGACGGCGTCCAGGCGCTCATCGACCATGGCGCCGATGCGGTCAAGGTCGGCATCGGTCCGGGCTCCATCTGCACGACCCGGATCGTGGCGGGCGTCGGCGTGCCGCAGCTCACCGCCATCATGGACGCCGTCGACGTGGCGAAGGCGAAGAACGTGCCCGTCATCGCCGATGGTGGCATCAAGTTCTCGGGCGATCTCGCCAAGGCGATCGCCGCCGGCGCCGATTGCGCCATGATCGGCTCGCTCCTGGCCGGAACGGAAGAAAGCCCGGGCGAGGTGTTCCTCTACCAGGGGCGCTCCTACAAGGCCTATCGCGGCATGGGCTCCGTCGGCGCCATGGCCCGCGGCTCGGCCGATCGCTACTTCCAGGCCGAGGTCAAGGATACACTGAAACTGGTCCCTGAAGGCGTCGAGGGGCAGGTGCCCTACAAGGGTCCGCTCGCAAGCGTGCTGCATCAACTCGTCGGCGGTCTCAGAGCCGCCATGGGCTATGTCGGCGCCGGGAGCATTCCCGAGCTGCACGAGAAGGCCGAATTCGTGCGCATCACCTCGGCGGGGCTTCGCGAGAGCCATACGCACGACGTGACGATCACGCGCGAGAGCCCGAACTACCCGGGTGGTGGGTGAGGGACGGATCCGAGGGCAACACGTCATGAAACCCGCCGGCCGGCTCGCCGCCGCCATCGAGGTGCTGACCGAGATCCTTGAACGTCATCGCCCGGCTTCCGAGGCGCTGGGCGACTGGGGCAAGGCGCATCGGTTCGCCGGCTCCGGCGACCGCGCGGCGATTGGCAATCTCGTCTACGACGCGCTCCGCCGGAAAGCCTCGGCTGCGGCACAGATGGGCGCCGACACGCCGCGCGCCATCGCCCTGGCGACGGCAGGGATCGCCTGGGATCTGCGGCCGGAGGAGGTGATCGCGCTCGCCGACGGCTCGGAGCACGCACCGCCACCGACCACGGACGAGGAGCGCGCCGGGCTCTCCACCCCCGTCCTGGCAAGCGTCCCCGACCACACCCTCGCCGACGTCCCCGCCTGGGCCTGGCCGAGCTTCGTCAAGGCCTTCGGCACCGAGGCGGTCCGTGCCGGCCGCGCCATGGCCGAGCGGGCACCCGCCGACCTTCGCGTCAACACGCTCAAATCGACCGTCGAGAAAGTCGAGAGATCGCTCCGGTCATTCGGGCCAGAGCGCACGCCACTCTCGCCGACCGGCCTGCGTGTGCCGGCCCCCAAGGGCCCGGGCCGCACGCCCAACCTTCTCGTCGAGGCGGCGTTCCACGCCGGCTGGTTCGAAATTCAGGACGAAGGCTCGCAGATCGCCGCGCGACTGGCGTTCGCCGCGCATCCGAAAGCCGGTCAGATCCTCGATCTCTGCGCGGGCGGCGGTGGCAAGTCGCTGGCCCTGGCCGCCCTCAAGGAAAACCGCGGCCAGATCTACGCCTTCGACGCCGACAAACATCGCCTGGCGCCGATCTATCAGCGCCTCAAGCGCGCGGGCGTCCGCAACGTCCAGATCCGCCCGCCCGGGCCGGCTGCCCTCGACGATCTCGCGGGAAAGATGGACCTCGTGCTCGTCGATGCGCCCTGCTCGGGGACCGGGACTTGGCGGCGGCGACCGGATGCAAAATGGCGGCTGTCGGCGGACGCGGTGAGCCGGCGGATGGCCGAGCAGCGCCAGATCCTCGAGACGGCCCGCCGCCATGTGAAGCCGGGTGGCGCGCTGGTCTACGTGACCTGCTCGGTGTTGCCCGAGGAAAATGGCGACCAGATCGCCGCCTTTCGTCAGGCCCACCCGGACGCCACGCCGCTCGACCTCGCGAGCCTCTGGGCGTCGATCTCGTCGGCGCCACCTCCACAAGGACTCGACAGCGGGCACCTGCAGCTCGCTCCCCACAGTGACGGGACCGACGGCTTTTTCGTTGCGGCGCTGCGGCTCGAGAAGTAAGAGGCGGGAACGCGTCCGACTTCAGCCGGCTCCGGCGACCGCGATGGAGGCTTGTATGACACCTGCGATGCCACGGCCCTTCAACGGCCCGGCAATGGCCATCGGCGCGACCGTATTCATCGCGCTGACGCTCGGGGCGGCGTTCCTCGGCAGTCAGTTTCCGCCGGGCGACTGGTACGAGGCTCTCAACAAGCCGTCCTGGACGCCACCAAACTGGCTGTTCGGGCCGGTCTGGGGCCTGCTCTACATCATGATTGCGGCGGCCGGTTTCATCGCCTGGCGCCGGGGTGCGAGCTGGGGGACGATCACGATATGGGTGATCGCCCTGCTGCTCAACGCCATGTGGACGCCGATGTTCTTCGGCGCCGAGCAGCCGGTCGGCGCCCTCGTGATCATCGGCCTGCTCTGGCTCGCCATCGTCGCCTTCATCGCCCTGTCGCGCCGGCGGGCCTCGTTGGCCGCCTGGCTGTTCGTGCCTTACCTCCTCTGGGTGAGCTACGCCCTCTCGCTCAATGCGGGAATCATCGCGCTCAACCCGTGACCGTTCGTCAGGCGCTGCAAAAAAAATTGTTGTCGGCAGTCTCTGGTCGATCTTGAATTTGACCGGCGGATGGAACATCTATCCCGCGCTTCGGGTTCTGTAGAGCTGACGATGGTCGCCAGAAACAGACACCGATTTGGAGACTTCGACATCCAATGAAGACCGAGCTGGCCGGCGAGAACGCCGAGCCTCCGAGTAGCCGCTCACGTGCGGCCACTCATCTCTCTCCACGACACATCCTCATCGACCGTCAACCGACGCCAGGGGCGAAGCGCTCCAGGGGAGCGCAGCGTATCTCCGGGGCCCCGATCGAAAGATTTCCGCTCGGTCCCGCTGCCCAGATATTTCAAAGGTGCGCATTTCCCGACGCCACGCGCAGCGAATGGAACGACTGGCGCTGGCAGCTGCGCAACCGACTCCGCAGCCTCGACGGCCTGGAGCGGTGCTTCGCGCTGTCGGCGGACGAGCGCGAGGCCATCGGCCGACAAAAAGGCGGTCTGCCGGTCGGCATCACGCCCTACTACGCCAGCCTGATGTCGCCGGATGACCCGACGGAAGCCCTTCGGCGTACGCACATACCCGTCGGCTCGGAGTATCTGAGATCGCCAGGCGAGGCCGACGATCCGCTGGGCGAGGACCACGATTCGGCCGTACCCGGCCTCGTGCATCGCTATCCCGATCGCGTGCTCTTCCTCACCACGGGAACCTGCTCGACCTACTGCCGCTACTGCACGCGCTCGCGCATGGTGGGCGCGGCCGGTGGCGAGTACAGCTTCTCCAAGGACCAGTGGGAGCGCGCGCTCCAATACATCGAGTCGCATCCCGAAATTCGCGACGTGTTGCTGTCGGGCGGCGATCCGCTGACCTTGGCCGACGAGAAGCTTGACTATCTGCTCGGCCGGCTCGGCGCCATCAAACATGTCGAGTTCGTCCGGATCGGCACCAAGATACCGGTGGTCGTGCCGATGCGTATCACTCGTGCGCTCGTACGGATGTTGCGGAAGCACCATCCGCTCTGGATGAGCATCCATTTCACGCACCCGGCCGAGCTGACCGACGAGGTGACGGAGTCGACCGGTCGTCTGGCCGATGCCGGGATCCCCCTCGGCAGCCAGACGGTTCTGCTCAAGGGCATCAATGACGAGGTGGCGACGCTCAAATCGCTCTACCACGGACTGCTTCGCCGACGCGTTCGCCCCTACTATCTCTATCAATGCGATCCCATCACCGGCTCGGCGCATTTCCGGACCCCGGTGGCGAAGGGGCTCGAGATCATCGAGGGTCTGAGGGGGCATACAACCGGCTATGCGGTGCCGCAGTATGTCATCGATGCGCCCGGCGGTGGCGGCAAGATTCCGCTGCTGCCCGACTACGTGACCGGCCGTGACGGCGATGATCTCCTCCTCCGCAATTTCGAAGGCCGCACCTATCGCTACAGCGATCCGGCCGACGGCGAGACCACCGGAAAGGCGGTGCTCTGATGCGCATCGGTTTTGTCTACGACCTCCGTGACGAGTATCTGGCGATGGGCTTCGCCGAGGAGCAGGTCGTCGAGTTCGACACGCCGGCCACCATCGACGCGATCGCAACGACGCTCGAAAGTCTCGGCCATCACGTCGAGCGCGTCGGCCATGGCCGGAAGCTGGCCCAGCGGCTGGTGGCAGGCGCCGAGTTCGACCTGATCTTCTCGATCGCGGAGGGTGTCAGGGGCCGGTCGCGGGAGGCACAGGTGCCGGCGCTCTGCGAGCTCTTCAACCAACCTTATGTCTTCTCGGACGCTCTCACCATGGCGGCGGCTCTCGACAAAGCGGTCGCCAAGCGCCTCGTCCGCGATGCCAGCGTGCCGACCGCGCCCTTCATGGTGATTGAGACGGGACACGAGGACATCTCCGACTGGCGGCACTACCCCGCTTTCGTCAAGCCGATCGCCGAAGGCACCGGCAAAGGCTGTGAGCTCGCCTCCAGGGTCGAGAGCCGCGCGGACCTCCTCAATGCCGCGCAGGCACTCGTGCACCGCTTTCGCCAGCCGGCGCTGGTGGAGGCCTACCTGCCGGGGCGCGAGTTCACCGTGGGCATCCTCGGCAATGGCCCGGCCGCACGCGTCATCGGCGTCATGGAGATCACCATGAACCGGGATGCCGACCCGGGCGTCTACTCCATGCGCAACAAAGAGGAGAGCGAGCGGCTGGTGAGCTATTCCAAGGCCGAGGACGCCGAGGCCTGGCTGGCCGCCGAGCGCGCGCTTCTCGCCTACCGGGCGCTCGGCTGCCTCGATGTCTGCCGGCTCGACTTCCGTTCGGATGCCGTCGGCCAGCCGGTCTTCATCGAGGCCAACCCGATCGCAGGCCTCCACCCGACCCATTCGGACCTGCCGACGCTCGCCGGCATGCACGGCATGAGTTATCCGGCGCTGCTCGAAGGCATCATCGAAGCGGCGGCCGGACGCTACGGCCTCGGACGGGCGCGGAGGAGGGCGGTATGAGCCATGCCTGACAAACTGTACGTCCCGATCATCCATGGCGCGACGGGCGACCGCCCGGACGAGATGGACACGCTTCTGGCCGCCAAAGCGGTCGCCAATGCCCTGAAGCGGCTGGGCTTCCGAACGGAGCTCGTTCGTGTCGGGCTGGATCTCCGTCCGCTGCACCGTCTCGCGGCGAAGGAGCCCTATGCCGTCTTCAATCTGGTCGAGGCGCTGACGGCGGATGTCCGCATGGCGAGCGTCGTGCCGGCCGTTCTCGAACGGCTGGGACTCGCCTTCACTGGTGCGGGCTTCGACGCGCTGGCCGCGACCGTCTCGAAGCTCCGGGTGAAGCAGCTCCTGCGGGAGGCCGGCATTCCGACGCCGGCCTGGTCGGAGCGGGGCGACGACCTCGACCCGACGATCCAGGTCCTGGTCAAATCAGTCGACGAGCATGCCTCGGTCGGTATCGACGGCCTCTCGGTCGTGCCCGGCCGGGCGGCGACGGGCGAGATCCTGAGGCGTGAGGCGGTTTTTGGTGGGCGCTTCTTCGCAGAGGCCTATGTCGACGGTCGCGAGTTCAACATCTCGCTGATGGAGGGGCCGATGGGCGTCGTCGCGCTGCCCATCCCGGAGATTCTGTTCGAAGGCTACGATGCGAGCCGACCGCGGATCGTCGACTACGAAGCCAAGTGGGACGAGGCCAGCCACGCCTACCATCACACGCCACGTCGGTTCGGATTGGAGACCAGCGAGCCCGATCTCGCGGAGCGTCTCACGGCGATTTGTCAGGAGGTCTGGCGGCGGTTCGATCTCGCGGGCTATGCCCGGGTCGATCTCCGCGTCGGGCCCGGCGGCGATCCTCAGGTCATCGACATCAATACCAATCCCTGCATCAGTCCGGATGCCGGTTTCGCGGCTGCCGGCGCCGAGGCGGGGATCGCCTATGACGGTCTCATCGCCCGCATCGTCGCCGCAGCCGTCGCCAGGACGCGGCGGGCGCCGCTTCCCATCGGCGTCGAGGGCGATCTGCAACTCGAAGGCCGTGGTGGACAGGCTGGCCGCCCCGCCGTTCGCGTCTAGGTCAGGCGGAGCCCAGGCGTGGATCGTGGGATGCTGAGCCGGCGATGATCCGAATCCGAAAAGTGCCGGACGACATGGCGCCCGCCAACAGGCAGGCCATCGCTGACGCGCAGGCCCTGCTCCGCCGGCAGTTCGGAGCGTTGCCGGAGACCGACATTCAGAAGCTGCCGGATCAACTTCGCGACCCGCTCAAGCATCAATTTGTCTCGAGGCTGCTCGTCGCCGAGAATGCGCGCGGCAAGCTGATCGGTGCCGCCGTTCTGCTGCATGCCCCGGATCTCCGGTTCTGCTATCTGGAGCTCATTACCTCCGCGCCGAGCGGTGCGGGCCGCGGCATCGGCGCCGCGCTCTACGAACGAGTTCGCGAAGAGGCGATCGCGCTCGGCGCCAACGGGCTCTATTTCGAATGTCTGCCGGACGATCCTGATCTCAGCCCCGATCCGGCGATCCGAGCGGAGAATGCGCGGCGTCTCAAATTCTACGAGCGCTTCGGGGCACGGCCAATCGTCGACACGCTCTACGAGACGCCGGTCGTTCCTGGAGCCACGGACCCGCCTTACCTCGTCCTCGATCGGCTGGGCAAGGCCGGGACGCCGTCACGGGCCGAGATGCGGCGCGTGATGCAGGCGATCCTCGAGAGGAAATACGCCTGTCCGCCCGACTATGTGAAGAAGGTCGTCCAGTCGGTCGTCGACGATCCGATCCGCTTGCGCGAGCCGCGCTATGTGCGACGGAAGGAGACGGTGGCGGCGGGCCCGCCGGCCGCGTCGCGCCCCGCCGTCAAGCTGGTCCTCAATCACGAGCATGACGTGCATCATGTGAGCGATCGAGGCTATGTCGAGGCGCCGGTCAGGATCCGGGCAATCCTCTCCGAGCTCGACGGATCCGGCCTGTTCGAGCGCGTCGCCCCCGAGGTCTATCCGGACCGTCATATCACCGCCGTGCACGATGCGAGGCTCGTCGACTACATCAGACGCGCCTGTGCAGAGGCGGGGACGACGCGCTCGATCTACCCTTACGTCTTTCCGGTGCGCAATGCTGCGAGGCCGCCCAAGGATCAGACGGTCCTCGCCGGCTACTACTGCATCGACACCTTCACGCCGCTCAACCAGAATGCCTATCTCGCCGCCCGACGCGCGGTCGATTGCAGCATGACGGCCGCCGATCTCGTGCTCGCCGGCGCGCCGATCGCCTATGCGCTCGTCCGCCCGCCAGGCCACCATGCCGAGCGTCGCGTGTTCGGCGGCTTTTGCTATTTCTGCAACGCGGCGATCGCGGCCGAGCACCTGTCGGCCTACGGCCGCGTCGCCATCCTCGACATCGACTACCATCACGGCAACGGCCAGCAGGACATCTTCTACGACCGCGCCGACGTCCTCACCGTCTCGATTCACGGCGATCCGAGCGTTGCCTATCCCTATTTCAGCGGCTTTGGCGACGAGCGCGGCACCGGCCCGGGGCTCGGCCGCAACGTCAACCTGCCGCTACCCGAGACGATCACGCCGGCGACCTACCGGACGGCGCTCGCCACGGCGCTCGCCCGCATCAAGCGCCACGATCCGGCTTTCCTCGTCGTCGCCGCGGGCTTCGATACCGCCAAGGGCGACCCGACCGGCACCTGGAGCAACGAGGCCCGCGATTTCGATCGCATCGGCCGCCTCATCGGCACGATCGGTTATCCGACGCTCGTCGTGCAGGAGGGGGGTTATCGCATCCGCACGCTCGGCACCAATGTCCGCAATTTCTTCGCCGGGCTTGTCCGTGGGCAGGCCGAGGCGCGCCGCGTCGCACGCTCTGCACCCCGGCGTGCCTTACGCTCGGTTGGTGTGACTGCCGAGCCGGGCGCGCCCGCCTTCCGCCACGAGGTTCGACCCGACGATGTCGAGGCCATCGGGTCCCTCATCGCCCACACCGGCTTCTTCACTCACGCCGAGACTGCGATCGCCGTCGAACTGGCCGAGGCGCGGCTCGCGCGCGGCGACGCTTCGGACTATCATTTCGTCCTGGCCGATCTCGACGGCCGGCTCGCAGGCTATACGTGCTATGGCCCGATTGCCGGCACCGAGGGTCGTCACGACCTCTATTGGATCGCGGTCCGGCCCGAGTTCCAGGGGCGGGGGCTCGGCCGCAGCCTGCTCAGCGAGACGGAAACGAGGCTCAGGGCGCTCGGTGTGAACCGCTATTTTGCCGAGACCTCCTCGACGGAGATCTACCGGCCGACCCGCCGCTTCTACGAGGCGGCCGGCTTTCGAAAGGTCGCCGAGATCGCCGACTTCTACCGGGCTGGCGACGGCAAGGTGGTTTACGAGAAGCAACTCGGAGAGCGGCAACAGGCCGCTTGACGCCCACGGGCGCGGATGGTCTACCGCCTTGGGTCTCATCGTCCAGCGAGCGGAGACCCAATGTCCGAGACCGTCCTCATCGTCGACTTCGGCAGTCAGGTGACCCAATTGATCGCCCGGCGCGTTCGCGAGGCCGGCGTCTATTGCGAGATCGTGCCGTTCTCGAAGGCCGAGGCAGGTCTTACCCGGCTCCAACCCAAGGCCGTCATCCTTTCAGGCGGTCCGGCGTCAGTGCTCGACGACGGCAGCCCGCGTGCGCCAACGTCCATTTTCGAGACCAAGCTGCCGATTCTCGCCATCTGCTACGGCCAGCAGACCACCGCCGTGCAGCTCGGCGGCAGGGTTGAGGGCGGCCATGCCGCGGAGTTCGGCCGGGCGGATGTCGAGGTCTTGAGGTCCAGTCCGCTCTTCGAGGGCGTCTGGGAACCCGGCAAGAGCTACCCGGTCTGGATGAGCCACGGCGACCGCGTCACGCGCCTGCCCGAAGGTTTCGAGATATTGGGCGTCTCCGAGAACGCGCCCTATGCCATTGCGGCCGACGAGCGCCGGCGCATCTACACGACGATGTTCCATCCCGAGGTCGTGCACACACCGGACGGTGCGAGGCTCATCGCCAATTTCCTGCACCGGATCGCGGGCCTCGAGAGCGACTGGACGATGGCGCATTTCCGGACCGCCGAGGTCGCCAAGATCCGGCGCGAGGTCGGCAAGGGACGCGTGATCTGTGGCCTGTCGGGCGGTGTCGACAGCGCCGTCGCGGCGGTGCTCATCCACGAGGCGATCGGCGATCAGCTGACCTGCATCTTTGTCGACCACGGCCTGATGCGCCAGAACGAGGCGGAGGAGGTGGTCCGGCTGTTTCGCGAACACTACAACATCCCCTTGGTGCACGTCGACGCGTCGGCAATGTTCTTGTCGGCGCTCGACGGCGTCCACGATCCAGAGAAGAAGCGCAAGACCATCGGCGGCCTGTTCATCGAGGTCTTCGAGGCGGAAGCCAAAAAGATCGGCGGCGCCGAGTTCCTGGCCCAGGGCACGCTCTATCCCGACGTCATCGAGAGCGTCTCCTTCACCGGCGGACCGTCCGTGACGATCAAGTCGCACCACAATGTCGGCGGCCTGCCGGAGCGGATGCATCTGAAACTGGTGGAGCCGCTCCGAGAGCTCTTCAAAGACGAGGTGAGGGCGCTGGGTCGCGAGCTCGGCCTGCCGGAAGCGTTCGTCGGCCGGCATCCTTTTCCGGGCCCCGGCCTGGCAATCCGCATTCCCGGCGCGATCACCCGCGAGGCGCTCGATCTCCTGCGCAAGGCCGACGCGATCTATCTGGACGAAATCCGCAAGTCCGGGCTTTACGACCGGATCTGGCAGGCGTTCGCCGTGCTTCTGCCGGTGCGGACGGTCGGCGTCATGGGCGACGGGCGTACCTACGACCAGGCCCTGGCGCTGCGCGCCGTCACCTCGACCGACGGCATGACGGCCGACTTTTTCCCGATGCCGCACGAGCTGCTCGGGCGGATAGCCACGCGCATCATCAACGAGGTCAAGGGTATCAACCGGGTCTGCTACGACGTGACGTCGAAGCCCCCGGGCACCATCGAGTGGGAATAGGGCCACCCCCGATTGTCGCGGCCGCGCCACAATCGTGGGGGCGACCGGCCCTGCCGATGGCAATTGGCCCGACTCGACGTCGCCCGTCTGCCACAGTTTCGCCACCTTCGAGCTGTTGGTGAAGCTATCCCGCAACACTGGCTGTGACTTTGACACGGACGGGCTCGAGTGGCGCCGCGATTTCAACGAGCAATGACCTGGCTCACCTCGACGATCGAGCGGCTGCAATCCCAGCTGCTGGACCGGCCCGGCCACATGCTCCCGCACTCAGGACGGGACGAGCTCCTGGCACGTGCCGGCGGCTGGGGGTTCTATGTCGGCCTCGTCGTCGTCCTGCTGGCGATCGTCTCCAGCTTTGCCACATATCTCATCCTGACAGGCCTGACGCCGATCATCCCGACCCACGATGTCGTGGTCCGCGTCATGACGGCCAATATCGTCCTTCTGGCCGGACTGATCGCAGTGGTCGGCTGGCAGGTCGCCGGGCTGCTCAAGGCCCGCCGGCGACAGGCCGCCGGCGCCCGTCTGCACGTCCGGATCGTCGCGCTCTTCTCGATCATCGCCGTGCTGCCGGCGATCATTCTCGCGGTGTTCGCCTCATCCTCGCTCAATCGCGCGCTCGACCGACTGTTCTCCGAGGGCACCGAGCGGATCATCGAGGATTCGATGTCGGTCGCCAGGGCCTATATGCAGGAGCACGGTCAGGTGATCCGCTCCGACATCGTCGCCATGGCCAACGACGTCGAGGGCTTTGCCGACCTCTATGCGACGAAACCGACCGAGTTCCAGGCGCAGTTGTTCGGTCAGGCCCGCCTGCGCAACCTGCCGCTCGCCTTCATCCTCGACAAGAAAGGGAAGGTGCTGGTCGCGGCAGAGCTGAACAACACGCTCCCGTTCAACCGCGCCGCCGTCAAGCAGATCCGCAAGGCGGCATCGGGGGATGTCGTGATCGTGCCCCCGGCCCGCACCAATCAGGTCGGCGCATTGAAGCAGCTGTCGGGCATCCCGGACGCGTATCTCTACGTCTCGCGCACCGTGAGCGGCACGGTTCTCGACCAGCTTCGCGCGACGGAGGAGAGCGTCCGCGATTACCGCGAGCTCAACAAGCGCCGGGAGGGCACCGAGCTGTCGCTCGGCCTCATGTACACGACTTTGGCGCTCACTCTGCTGCTGTCGTCGGTCTGGGCCGGCATGTGGTTCGCCAACCAGCTGGTGGCGCCGATCCGGCGGCTCATCACCGCGGCGCAGGACGTCTCGCGCGGCAACCTCGACGTTCAGGTGCCGGTGCGACTCGACGAGGGCGATCTCGGGCATCTCTCGAACATCTTCAACCGGATGACGGGGGAGCTGAGGAAGCAGCGCGCCGATCTCGTCAATGCCAACCAGAACATCGACCAGCGCCGCCGCTTCACGGAGGCGGTGCTCTCGGGCGTCTCGGCCGGTGTGCTCGGCCTGAGCAAGGACGGCTTGGTGACGATCGCCAACCCCTCGGCGCTGAGGCTGCTCGGGCGGACGCTGGATGGCCTCGTCGGCCGGGAGCTGGCCGCCGCTGTCCCCGAGTTCGGTGAGCGCCTCGCCGTCGCCATGGCCCAATCCAAACGTGACCGGCTCGTCGATCAGGTCGATCTGACGGTGGCGGGTACCGAGCGCAATTTCGCCCTGCAGGTGACGCGGGAGACCGGCAAGGACAGCGATTATGGCTTTGTCGTCACCTTCGACGACATCACCGAGCTCGTGAACGCCCAGCGCTCCTCGGCCTGGTCCGACGTCGCGCGCCGGATCGCCCACGAGATCAAGAATCCACTGACGCCGATACAACTCTCGGCCGAGCGGCTGCGCCGCAAATATGGCCCCATGATCAAGGAGGACCGTGAGGTCTTCGACCGCTGCACCGAGACGATCATCCGTCAGGTCGGCGACCTCGGCCGGATGGTCGACGAGTTCTCGTCCTTCGCCCGCATGCCGAAGCCCGTCATGGAGCCGCAGGACCTGCGCGAGCTGGTCAAGGAGTCCGCCTTCCTGTTCCAGGTCTCGAACCCGGAGATCGCCTTCAAGGTCGCGGCCCCCGATGCGCCGATCGTCATGCCGGTCGACCGCCGACTGCTCGGACAGGCGCTGACCAACCTGGTCAAGAACGCCACCGAAGCAGTCGCCGCCTATGCCGAGCAGAACCCCGAAGACACCGGTTTCAAGGGGCGTGTCGAGGCGGCCATCGCCATTGACGAGGGCAAGGTGATCATCTCGGTCATGGACAATGGCGTGGGCCTGCCGAAGAAGGACCGTAGCCGGCTCGTCGAGCCCTACGTTACGACGCGCGCCAAGGGCACCGGCATCGGCCTTGCCGTCGTGCAGAAGGTGACCGAACAGCATGGCGGGCAACTGAGGCTCGAGGACGCGCCCGAAAGCGAAGGGTTCGCGCACGGGGCCGCGATCCGGATGGTGCTGCCACTGCCGCCGGCGGCAAGCGGAGCACGAGCCCCGGAGCGTCGCGGCCAGACCGGACAAGACGGAGACGGAGCACGCTCGAGCCTTGCCACGTGACGGCGCAGAGCGCCTACAGACTGGGGTAGACGAGAGGTAACCTATGACGGCTGATATCCTGATTGTCGACGACGAGGCCGACATTCGCGAGCTGGTGGCAGGCATTCTCGAGGACGAGGGCTACGCCACCCGTCAAGCCCGCGACAGCGAGGAGGCCTTCCAGGCCATCGAGCAGCGCCGGCCGTCGTTGATCGTGCTCGACATCTGGCTGCAAGGGAGCAGGCTGGACGGCCTCGAGGTGCTCGGCCTCGTTAAGCGCCAGCATCCGGATCTCCCTGTCGTCATCATCTCCGGTCACGGCACTATCGAGACCGCCGTCAGCGCCATTCAGCGCGGCGCCTACGACTATATCGAGAAGCCGTTCAAGTCCGACCGCCTGCTGCTGGTGACGCAGCGTGCCATCGAGGCGATGCAGCTCAAGCGGGAGAACCGCGAGCTCAGGGAGCGCTCGACGCTGTCGGGCGAGATGGTCGGCAAGTCGGCCGCGATCAACCAGCTGAAAGCTGCCATCGATCGCGTCGCCCCCACGAACAGCCGGGTGATGATCCGCGGCGCTCCCGGCAGCGGCAAGGAGCTGGCCGCCCGCGTCCTACATCAGAAGTCGCAACGCGCCGGCGGCCCGTTCGTCGTCCTCAACGCGGCCGTGATGACGCCCGACGCTGTCGAGCTCGAGCTGTTCGGCACCGAGGACCGGCTCGGCGGGCCGCGCAAGGTCGGCGCCCTCGAGAGTGCTCATGGCGGCACGCTCTATGTCGACGAGGTGGCGGACATGCCGCTGCAGACCCAAAGCAAGGTGCTTCGGGTTCTCGTCGAGCAGAAGTTTCAGCGGGTCGGCGGCAGTCACAAGGTCGAGGTCGACGTCCGGATCATCTCCTCGACGTCGAAAGACCTCGAGCGGGAGATGGCGGAGGGTCGATTCCGCGAGGAACTCTACCATCGGCTGGCGGTGGTGCCGATCAAGGTTCCGGCGTTGGTCGAGCGGCGTGACGACATTCCCCTGCTGGTCGAGTACTTCGTGCGGCAGATCGCGGCCTCGACGGGGCTGCCGCCGCGCCCCATCGGCGAGGACGCGGTGGCGGTGCTGCAATCGCACGACTGGCCGGGCAACGTCCGCCAGCTCCGGAACAATGTCGAACGCTTGCTCATCCTGTCGGGCGGCGAACCGGGCTCGGTCATCACCGCCGACATGCTGCCGGACGAGATCGGCTCCAACGTGCCATTCTCCTCGGGCGGCAGCGAGCACCTTATGTCGATGCCGCTTCGCGAGGCGCGCGAGATCTTCGAGCGGGAGTATCTCGTCGCCCAGATCTCGCGGTTCGGCGGCAACATCTCGAAGACGGCGGAGTTCGTCGGCATGGAGCGATCGGCCCTCCACCGCAAGCTCCGCACGCTCGGCGTCAACTCCTCGGATCGCGGTGGCGATGCGCGATAGCAGGCAGGCCCGCCGATGACGCGAACGGTCTATGTCAACGGCCGGTACCTGCCTTATGGCCAGGCCGCCGTCCATGTCGAGGATCGCGGCTTCCAGCTCGCCGACTCGGTCTACGAGGTCTGCGCCGTCCAGGACGGCCGGCTGCTCGACGAGACGCGGCATCTGGCGCGCCTCGAGCGTTCGCTGACCAGACTCGGCATGGCGATGCCGGCATCGGCAGCAGCGCTCAGGCGG
Source organism: Hyphomicrobiaceae bacterium (assembly GCA_041397825.1). Lineage (GTDB taxonomy): Bacteria > Pseudomonadota > Alphaproteobacteria > Rhizobiales > Hyphomicrobiaceae > JANNSX01. Next base: position 497,048 of record JAWKVX010000004.1, on the reverse strand, counting down.
ATCATCCGCGAGGTCGTGCGTCGCAACCGGGTGCACGACGGGATCGTCTATCTGCAGGTCAGCCGGGGTGTCGCCCGGCGCGAGTTCCTGTTCCCTGACGCCGAGACGCCGCCGACGCTGGTGTGCCTGGCGCGAAGCCAGGATCTCTCGAAGCTCGAAGCCGCCGCCCAAACCGGCATCGCCGTCGTCACCCTGCCGGACGAGCGCTGGGCGCGCGTCGATATCAAGACCACCCAGCTCCTGGCGCCGGTGCTGGCCAAGGAGGCGGCCCGCAAGGCCGGTGCCAAGGAGGCCTGGCTGGTCGATCGGGCCGGGCTCGTCACGGAGGGGGCGTCGAGCAACGCCTGGATTGTCACCGCCGCCGGGCGGCTCGTCACCCGTTCGCTTGACGGCCAGATCCTGCCGGGCGTCACGCGGAGCGTGGTCGTCGATCTGGCGGCCCGTCTCGGCCTCGGCATCGAGGAGCGGGCTTTCAGCGTCGAGGAGGCCCGCGCGGCGACGGAGGCGTTCCTCACCAGCGCCAGCAATCTCGTCATGCCTGTGACGCGCATCGACGGTTCGGCGGTCGGCGACGGCAAGCCCGGACACTTTTCGCTACAACTCAGGTCCGCTTTCCTCGGGGCGGCCGAGCAGAGCCGCTGAGATCAGGTGATCAGGGCGCAACAGTGTGCTAGTGATAGCGCGGAACGAATGAAAGCCAAGAACATCAACGGAAAAAAACATGGCTGCCGACAAACCACAAAGCCTCCAAGACACGTTCCTCAACCACGTTCGCAAACAGAAGACCCCTCTCACGATCTTCCTCGTCAACGGCGTGAAGCTGCAGGGCGTGGTCACCTGGTTCGACAACTTCTGCGTCCTGTTGCGCCGTGACGGCCACTCGCAGCTCGTCTACAAGCACGCGATCTCGACCATCATGCCGGGGCAGCCGGTCAATCTCTTCGACGGGGAAACCAGCGACGGGCCGCAAAGCTAGTTGGCCGGCGCCGAGACATCCGGGACGGCCAGGAGCGATCGGCGCCAGGCGTCGACCGTCCAGCAGGGTCCGACGCGGGCGGCGGTCTATGTGCCCTACGACCCTCGTCCTCAGAAGCCAGGCGGTGCGGCACGCCAGCCGGCGGAGCGCCTGGCCGAGGCCGTCGGCTTGGCCGAGGCCATCGCCCTCGAGGTCGTCGCCAAAGGCTTGATCCCGCTGTCGCGCCGGAACCCGGCAACCCTGATCGGCTCTGGCAAAGTCGAGAGCATCGCCAGCGAGGTGCAAGAGCGCGACATCGCCCTCGTGATCATCGACCATGCTCTGACCCCCGGCCAGCAGCGCAATCTGGAGAAGGCGCTTGGCGCCAAGGTGCTCGACCGGACAGGCCTCATCCTCGAGATCTTCGGCGAGCGGGCCGCCACCAAGGAAGGCCGGTTACAGGTCGAGCTCGCCCATCTCGTGTACCAGAAGAGCCGGCTCGTTCGCTCTTGGACCCATTTGGAGCGCCAAAGGGGCGGTGCGGGCTTTCTCGGTGGTCCCGGCGAGACGCAGATGGAGGTCGACCGGCGCCTGTTGCAGAACCGGATCGATGCCATCACCAGCGAGCTCGCTCAGGTGAAGCGGACCCGGGAGCTGCACCGCCAGGGTCGCCGGCGTGTGCCCTATCCCGTCGTCGCGCTCGTCGGCTACACGAACGCCGGCAAGTCGACCCTCTTCAACCGGATGACCGGGGCGGACGTGCTGGCTCGCGACATGCTGTTCGCCACGCTCGATCCGACCATGCGGGAGGTGGTTCTCCCCTCCGGTCGTCGCATCATTCTCTCGGATACCGTCGGCTTCATCTCGGAGCTGCCGACCTCGCTGATTGCGGCCTTCCGGGCGACCCTCGAGGAGGTGACCGGCGCCGATCTCATCCTGCACGTCCGCGACATCGCCCACGCCGAGAGCGAGGCCCAGCGCGCCGACGTGGCGACCGTCCTCGGCGAGCTCGGTATCCGCCCCGGCGAGGCGACCTCCAACATCATCGAGGTCTGGAACAAGATCGATCTCTTGAGTGAGGAAACGCGCGAGACCACGCAGCATCGGGCCGCCCGCGCGGAGCCGGCGGCGGCGACGGTGTCGGCCGTGACGGGGGAGGGGATCGAAGCGCTGCTCGCCCGCATCGATGCTGCGCTCGGAGCGGGCCGGCAGGACGTCGTCGTCGAGCTCGAGCCCGACCTCGGACATCTCGTGCACTGGCTTTACGAGCATGCGGACGTGGTCGAACGGCTGACGACGGATGCCGGACAATTGCGGCTCAGGCTGCGCATCGAGCCGGAGCCGCTCGCACGCCTCAAGGCACGCCTCTCGTCCGTGGGCGAGGCCCGGGCCCGGTTCGTCTGAGGTATCTGTCGTGGCGGGTGGAGGCCGGCCGAAGGCTCGAAGGGACGATGGCGAGCTGGATCGGCCGGCCTCCCGCACCCATCATCGGTCCAGGATGGTGGATGCGATCTCGCGATCATTCCCCCATGATAGGCGTCGCGACTGACTCCGACATCATCAAATTTGATGAGGCGTCCGAGATTATTGTAACGGCGTGGTTCGCGACCGATCAGCACGATCCGACCGACCGCCCGAATGGACAGACCGCATGTCCACGCTGAAGCCCGGCAGTGGACTTTGCCCGATCGCACTTTCTTCGGCTATGACGCCTGTTACATTCTCGCTGGCGTCTAACTTCGCCATCCGCCGCTGCCCGGGTTTTGGGCTGCGCACAGCGTTCCAGTCGGCGACCGCTATTGCAATCACATCTACGTGATCGACGGCCGGATCACATTCGACTATCGGGGCGATGCTCTCCGGGTCCGCCTGCTCAACCATCACCGGAAAGGGTGGTCGGGTGTCCATGCCGTCGGGGACTGCGACATCGAGCGGGTCGATTTCGACCTGCTCGAAACCATGGCGCTCACCCAACGCCATATGCGCGGCCCCGGCCAACACGGACAGCGACAGGCGGCACATCAACCGTCTTGCTCGCGCCGCTCCAAGGCCTTGGCCTCGTCCCAATAGCGATCCATCTCAGCCAGGTCCGACTGCTCCGCCGTCCGGCCGCTCTCGGCCAGACGCCGCTCGATATGGGCAAACCGGCGCTCGAACTTCGCGTTGGCCCGCCGGAGACAGTCCTCTGGATCGAGCTCGAGGTGACGCGCGACATTGGCGACGACGAACAACATGTCGCCCAGCTCCTCGGCAACGGCGTCAGGGGGGGCGGTCGGCGGATCGCCGGAGGCGCCGCGCGGATCGGCCGGCACCGCCACGGCCTCGAGCTCCGTCATCTCCTCCCTGAGCTTGTCGAAGACCGGGCCGAGCGATGGCCAGTCGAAGCCGGCCTTGGCGGCCTTGCCCTGCAACTTGACTGCGCGGGTGAGGGCGGGGAGGCCGATCGGCACATCGGCGAGCATCGAGGCCGGACCGTGGCTTGAACCCTTCCGCCGCCTCTCCTCGGCCTTGATCCGCTCCCAGAACCCCTTGGCCACGGGCGCCGAGCGGGCGGCCTCGTCACCGAAGACATGCGGGTGCCGGCGGATCATCTTGCGCGTAATGGCGTCGACGACGTCGGGGAGGGCGAAAGCCTGCGCCTCCTCCGCCATGCGGGCGTGATAGACGACCTGGAGCAGGAGGTCGCCCAACTCCTCCTTGAGATGGCCGAGATCCGCCTTGGCGATCGCATCGGCGACCTCGTAGGCTTCCTCGATGGTGTAGGGGGCGATGCTCTCGAAGGTCTGCTCGAGATCCCAAGGGCAACCGGTCCCGGGCGTGCGCAGCGCCGCCATAACGGCCACGAGGTCGTCGAGGGTCTTGAGCGGCTCTTCAGTCATGGGACAGGTCTCCGGACGTCTCCAGCGGGGTTCACCTAAGGCAACTTGGCGCCTAGGGCAAAGGGGAGGCGGGATGTCGGGCGGGCGCGCTGTCATGCTTCGGCCGCACCCGCCGGTCCAGGACATGCTATGATCGCGATCGCCTGTTGCCCGAGCCCTGCCTCATGATCCTCACCCGCATCCTCAACAATGCCCTGGCCATCGTCGTCGAGATCGCGCTGATCGCCGGAGTGGCTTGGCTCGGCTACACATGGCCGCTCGGTTTTGCCGTCCTGACCGGACTGGTCTCGTTCGGTCTCGGCCTCTACATGGAGATTGCCCGCGTCACGTTCGAGCTGCCGTTCTACTTCCGGAAAGTCGGCCGGTGGCGCCGGGTCGTCGCGAGGCTGGTTGCGGCCGGCGAGGCCAGCTTCAAGGCGCTCGTGGCCGGGCTGGTCGGACTACTGACGTTCCTCGGCACCGACGAGGAGCGCCTTCTGACGGTCGCCATCCTGTTCGGCGTCGTCACCTTCGCCGGGGCTGGCCTGCTCCGGCGGCTCTCTCTGAGCTTCGGCGTCGTCCCGTCGCGCTGGGGCTACTTCCGTCTGGCGGCCCCGCTCGGGGTGCTGTTCTCGCTCTGCCTGTCATTCTGGCCGGCCGCCAGCCTGACAAGCATCGGCTACGAGATCTTCAACCTGCCGCAGCGGCCGAGCCTGGAGAAGGTGAGTGAACTGCTCTTCACGCTGAAGCAGAAGTTCGACGAGCTGGTGATCGCGGTGCTCTCAGGGATCTTCGATCCCGAGCTGGCGCGCATCGCCGGCGCCTTCCTGAGCGTCAACGTGCTGACAGGGTTCGTCATCGCGCTCTATGCCGTGGCCGTGTCGGAGATCGGCCGTTTGATCGAGGACGTGCCCGAGGCGCCGGCACGAGCGAGCGTCGCCGGGCGAGGGCCAGACCGGCCGCCACCGGGCCTTGAGTCCTGACGAGCGGAGGCATGGCCGGCCGATCGCCCGCCCAGCCTCAGCACCACATCTCGATTCGCATAAGATATATTATGGAAACTCTGACGCCAAGCGACTGGGTAACATGCTGTTAAGACGCATGATTTCGTTGTGCCCGCTCTTGCAACGGATCAGCTCTCATAGTGATCCTGCACCAGCCGGTCGAGCAGCCGGACCCCGAAGCCTGAGCTCCAGCCGTCGTTCACGTCGCTCCGGTTCGAGCCCATGGCCGTACCGGCGATGTCGAGATGCGCCCAGGGCAGCTCGTTGACGAACCGGCGGAGGAACGCCGCCGCCGTGCAGGCCCCGCCATAAGGGCTGCCGACATTCTTCATATCGGCGTTCTTGCAGTCGATCTCTTTGTCGTAGGCCGGATCGAGCGGCATGCGCCAGAGCTTCTCCGACGTCGCCTCTCCGGCCTCGACGAGCCAGGCTGCCAGCCGGTCATGGTTCGAGAACAGCCCGGCATACTCCTTGCCGAGCGCCACCATGATGGCTCCGGTCAGCGTCGCGAGGTTCACCATCATCTTCGGCTTGAAGCGCTCCTGGACGTACCAGAGCGCATCGGCCAGCACGAGGCGGCCTTCGGCATCGGTGTTGATCACCTCGATGGTCTGGCCGGACATGGAGCGGACGATGTCGCCGGGGCGCTGGGCATTGCCGTCCGGCATGTTCTCGACCAGGCCGATCACGCCGACGGCGTTGACCGGCGCCTTGCGGGCGGCCAGCGCATGCATCAGGCCGGTGACGCAGGCGGCCCCCGCCATGTCGCCCTTCATGTCCTCCATGCCCTTGGCCGGCTTCATGGAGATGCCGCCGGTGTCGAAGACCACACCCTTGCCGATGAAGGCGACGGGGCGGGTACGCCGGTTCTCGGCCCCGAACCACTGCATGATGACCATACGCGCCGGCCGCGAGCTGCCCTGGGCGACCCCCAGCAACGCATGCATCTTCAGAGCGTCCATGGCCGGCGGATCCAGCACCTCGACCTCGACGCCGAGATCGGCGACGCGACTGGCGCGCTCGGCGAACTCCACTGGGCCGAGGACGTTGGCGGGCTCGTTGACGAGGTCTCGGGCGATGGCGACGCCCTCAGCCAGGGCCTTGCGGCGCTGGAACTGGGCATTGGCGGCGTCCGGCGCCTTGACGGCGATGGTGATCTCGACCGGCGCCACGGGTTGCTCGCCCTCCTCCCGCTTCGTCTTGTAGCGGTCGAACGTATAGCCGCGGAGCATCATGCCGAGGGCCAGGTCCGCGGCCTCGTTGGCATCCAGACTGCCCGTCGCGCCCTCGGCGAGCACCGTCGCCGCCGCGATCTTCCGGCTTTGCAACTGGCCCATGATCTGCCCGCCAAGATCGATGAGATCCTGGGCTGTGGCGCCTGCCGTCGGGCCGCGGCCGATCATCAGGATCCGGGACTGGTCGACGCCGGACGGGGCCAGCACCTCTATGACTGTCTTCCGCCTGCCAGAGAAGCCAGCCGATTTGGCCGCCCTGAGCAACTGCCCGCCCGACTTTTTGTCGATGGCCTTGATCTGGCCACCCATCGCCAGCTCCAGCTCGATCAGGCCGACGACCACGTCTGCACCCGAGACATCGAGGCCGGCGAAGCGGACAGCTGGAGCGTTGGTCATGCGTAGGATCTTTCCGGTTGGAGACAAAGTTCGAGCGGGCTAAGAGAAACAGCGCGTTATCAATAACGTAGGCGCGTGGGCCAGATCAACAGTCGCAGTGGCGTTGCGCTCGGGCAACAAAGTCCGGGCAGAAGCACCGGCCCGCGATCTTGCCGAAATTCCGACATCCGCCGGTGATTGATCTAAAATTTGGGAGTCGCGGCTCGTCCCATGAAGACCGGCCGGACCGCGACAGATGGGGAACGCCAGCGAGTCATGAGCCTGTTCGGCCGGTACATGTTTCGACAAGCGCTCGGCGCCTTCCTCATGGTGCTGTTGTCGCTGACGGCCATCGTCTGGATCGCCACGGCGCTGAAGCAGCTGACCCTCCTCACCTCGCAGGGCCAGGACGCCTTCGTTTTCATCAAGATGACGCTCCTCGCCATCCCGAACCTGATGGCCCTGATCGCCCCGATCGCGCTCCTGATCGCTGCGCTCCATACGTTGAACCGGCTGAACACCGACAGCGAGCTCATCGTCATGACGGCGTCGGGATCATCGATCTGGCGCATCGCCCAACCGCTGGCGGTGCTGGCACTGCTGGTTGCCGTCTCGGTCCTGATCGCCAATCACCTCGTCCTGCCCTGGAGCGTTCGGACGCTCCAGGACTATATCGTTCGTGTCCGGACCGACCTGATCTCCCAGGTTATCCAACCCGGCGAGTTCTCGAGCCCGGAGCCGGGGCTCACCTTCCACATACGCGATCGCGACCGTGACGGCCGGCTTTACGGCTTGCTGATGAGCGACGAGAGCGATCCGCGCCAGTCGATCACCTATCTGGCCGAGACCGGCCGCATCGTCGAGCGCGGGCCGGAGGCGCTCCTCATCATGGAGACAGGCCACATTCTCCGCCGTCAGCGCAAGGAGAAGGCGGCCAGCATCATCCGTTTCGAGAACTATGTCGTCGACCTCAAGCAGTTCGGGGCCAAGGAGGCGGCCGAGGTGCTGAAGCCGCGGGCCCGGTCCACGGTCGACCTCTTCGCGCCCGACCCGACCGATCCCCTCTATAAGCAGAACCCCGGCAGCTTCCGCTCCGAGTTGCATGAGCGGTTTGCGAGCCCCCTCTATCCCCTGGCGTTCATCGCCATCGCCATCGCCTTCGTCGGCCAGGCCCGCACCAACCGGCAGGGCCGGATTCGCAGCCTGATCACGGCGTTCGCGACGGCGGCTGCCGTTCGGGTCCTCGGCTTTGCCGCGATGAACATGGCAACCTTGTCGGCGGGGGCCGTGTTGCTGCTCTATGGCATTCCGCTAGGCGCTATCAGCCTCGCCGTGATCGTCGCCTGGCGTCAGATGACACCCCGGCCGCCATCGCGGTTGACCAACGCCATCGAGCGCCTGTCCGGGCTCGTCGGGCCATGGCTGAGACGGAGCGCTCGGGGCGCCGGACCGCTGACGACGCGTCGGAGGACAGCATGATGCTGCCCGGCCGTCTCTGGCGCTACGTTGCCGGCAAGTTCGCGCTCGGCATCCTGCTCGTCTATCTGCTCTGCTTCGTCATCATCCTGATGGTCGATATGGTGGAACTGCTCCGGATCTCGGGCAAGACGGGCGGCGTGCCCCTCGCGTCATTGATTGGCATCGCGCTGCTCCGCGTCCCCTCCTTCGCGGAGCTGACGCTGCCGTTCGCCGCACTGGCCGGCTCCATCGGGGCACTGCTGATGCTGGCCCGTTCCTCGGAGCTGGTGGTGATCCGCGCCTCCGGCATGTCGGTCTGGCAGTTCATCATGCCTGGCGTGGTCGTCGCCTTCGTGATCGGGCTGGCGGCGAACTATCTCTACAACCCGCTGGCCGCGACAGCGCGGGCGCGGGCCGAAACCTTCCAGGCCGATCTGTTCGGTCGCGAGCAAAGCCTGCTCAAGACGAAGAATGCAGGGTCCTGGTTGCGCCAGGACGGGATCGACGGTCCGTCCCTCATCAGTGCGGGGCTCGCCGCCGACCGGGGGCTCTCTCTGGTCGACGTCAGTGCGATCCAATTCGACCGCGATAATGCGTTTGTAGAGCATATCGATGCGGAGAAGGCTCGACTCCGGGATGGCTTCTGGGAGCTGGAGGACGCCTGGGTCAGCCGCGTCGGCCAGAAACCGGAGCACTTCTCGCGGTATCAGCTGCCGACTCATCTGACGCCGGCCGAGGCCGGCGACGCGCTCGGTTCGGTCTATGCGCTGTCGTTCTACGAGCTGCCGGCGGCGATCGCCCTGGCCGAGCGGGCCGGGCTCAAGGCGACTCGGTATAAAGTCCAGTATGAGCTTATGAAAAGCCGGCCGCTACTGCTCGCGGCAATGGTCATTTTGGCGGCCACTGTGTCTCTCAGAGCATTCCGGCTCGGCAAGATACAGACTAAGGTCATCCTGGGTCTCATGGCAGGCTTCGGCTTCTTCATCGTCGCCGAGGCGTCCCGTCAGATCGGGGTGTCAGGATTGACGGCGCCTTGGGTGGCGGCATGGGTGCCCACAGCTGTTGCAAGCTTATTGTCGCTGACGGTACTCTTGCACCAGGAGGATGGGTAGTGGACTTGGGGGGTCGAGGGGCGGTGTGTGCCGAAAGCACACCGGCGGAGCGGTCGTGGCTAGGCCACGTGACCGGTCTGCTGATGCTGCTTGCCTTGCTCTTGGTCGCCCTCCCCGCTGACGCGCAGCAGAACCTCCTCGACGTTTCGCCCGCCTCGATCGCCCGCAAGGACGACTCGAAGCCGATGCTGCTGCAGGCCGATGAACTCGTCTATGACAATGCCGGCAGCAAGGTCACGGCCAAGGGCAATGTCGAGATCTACTACAACAACTACACGCTGCTGGCGGAGCAAGTGATTTACGATCAGGGCGCCAACACCCTGACGGCCGAAGGCAATGTCCGCATCAAGGAGCCCGACGGCGCTGTCATCAACGCCGATCACATCACCCTGACCGACGATTTCCGTGACGGCTTCATCTCGTCACTGAAGATCGTGACCAAGGACGATGCCCGCATCGCCGCTGCTCGCGCCCAGCGTACCGATGCCGAGACCACGGTTTTCGAATCCGGCGTCTATACGCCCTGCAAACCCTGCATGGGGAACCCTGACAACCCCCCGCTCTGGCGGATCCGGGCCGGCAAGATCACGCACAAGCGCTCCGAGGGCAATCTCTACTACGAGGACGCGTTTTTCGACGTTCTCGGCATGCCGATCGTCTGGATCCCCTACTTCTACAGTCCGGACCCGTCCGTGAAGCGGCGCTCGGGCTTCCTCGCACCGAGCATCTCCCAGAGTGAGCGCCTCGGCACCGATGTCGAGATTCCCTATTTCTGGGAACTCGCCCCGAACATGGACGTCACCTTCCGCAATCGCTACACGAGCAAGGAGGGCACGCTCTACAGGGCGATCTTCCGGCATCGGGTGAGGAATGGTGTCTACTCTCTCGATCTCGCCGGCATCCACCAGAACGACCAGGACGAGGTCGCGAGCACGAGCATCGCCAACTTCGACAACGAGTTCCGCGGCAGCCTCGTCACCCAGGGCGACTTCTCGCTCGGCTCGTGGTGGAGCGCAGGCTGGGACGTGACGGTCGAGAGCGACGATACGTTCCGCCGCTACTACGACCTCGACAACGTGCTCAGGACCGATCGAGTCTCCCAGGGTTACATCGTTGGCCAGAGCCTCAGGAACTATTTCGGGGCCAACGTCTACCACTTCGGCGGTCTCCTGACCGACGACACGTCGAACGCGGAATCGATGGCGCATCCGAGCGTCGACTATCACTATGTCGTCGACACGCCCATCCTCGGGGGCGAGCTCTCCTTCGATGCAAATGCGTTGTCGCTGTCCCGGGACGAGGGGACAGACACCAACCGCATCATCGCCGAGGTCAATTGGCGGCGGCAGATGATCGACGGTCTGGGCCAAGTCTATACACCCTTCGCCTTCGCCCGTGGCGATGCCTACGCCGTCTCGAACGTCATCGACGAGACGACCGGGGTGCAAACCGCCGAGGACAACATCACCCGCGGACAGGTCGGCGCCGGTTTGCAGTACCAGTACCCGTTCGTCACCCACACCGATTGGGGGGCACACGTCATCGAGCCGGTCGTACAGATCGTGGCCCGACCCGACCACATCGAGCAGATCCCGGTGCCGAACGAGGATGCACAGAGCCTGGTTTTCGACGACACGCTGCTCTTCGACATCGACAAGTTCTCCGGCTACGACCGTATCGAGACGGGCGTCCGGCTGAACTATGGTCTGCAGTATACCTGGCAGATGAACAACGGCGGCTCGGTCCGCATGGTTGCCGGACAGAGCCAGCAACTCTCGGGTGAGAACCCGTTCGGCTCCGACACCGGCCTCGAGACCGACGACTCGGACTATGTCGCCGGGCTCTATTTCGCGCCGACGCACCATCTGAACCTGGTCGCTCAAACCCGTATCGGCAGCGACACGCTTGATCTCGAGCGTGAGGATCTCGGCGCGAGCTTCAGTGCCGGTCCCGTCTCCGGCTCCCTCCTCTACGCCTTCGATCACACGACCGACCAGATCGGCGTCGTGCGGGACGACCAGGAGGTGTCCGGAAATCTCGCCGTGCAACTGACCGATCGTTGGACCGCTCTCGGGTCGCTCCGGTACAACATCGACCTCGACCAGACGATCAGCGACAGCATCGGCGTCAAATATGCCGACGAGTGCTTCGCCCTCTCGGTGGTCTATAAAGAGAGCTTCGTTCAGGATCGCGAGATCGAGCCCGATCAGTCCATCGTCGTCCGCTTCGAGCTGAAGAACCTCGGCGGGTCGTCCTTCACGACCGATGCGCTGGGCTCGAAATCGGCGGAGGAGGACAAGGGCTAAGTCTGGGCTCGGGCGAGCTGCGACGCCAAAGCCCTGACGCAGCGGCAGGAATTGCCTTCCTCTTGCCATTCTGATGAACTCACGTACGGCTATGGCCAATGTCCGCCGACCGTTATGATCGATACGGGCGAATCATGCGGATGAGCCTGGAGATCGGCATGTCACGCACTATGACCAGCACCCGCACCATCGATCACCTCCGCGCGATCCTTCTCGTCGCGATGCTGGGTGTCCTCCTGGCACCCGCGACAGCGAACGCCGAGAGCGAGCAAGCAATCCTCGCCATCGTCAACGACGACCCGATCACAGCCTTCGATGTCAATCAGCGGATCGCCCTCATGGTGGTGGGATCGGACCAGATCAACCGCCGCGTTCAGGAGCGCATGAAGGCCGAGTTCGAGCAGATGAAGAAGACGCAGAACGAGCGCTTCATCAAATTCGCCCTGAAGCTCGATCCGACCCTCAACTCGCGCGAAGTCGGCAAGGAGGAGATCAAGGCCCTCCAGCAGAAGTTCATCGCCCAGGAGAAGGCGAAGCTCGAGGGCTTGCGTGGCCAGATGATGGCCAAGGAGCGGCCGAAGCTCCGCGACAAGGCACTGGCGCTCTTGGTCGGCGAGCGACTGAAGCTTCAGGAGGCCAAGCGTCTGGACGTGCTGGCGGATGATGTCGAGGTGGGCGCGCAGATCGCCGAGATCGCCAAGCGGCAGGGGGTCGGCGAGAAGGAGTTCCTGGCCGGCCTCTCCTCGCAAGGCATCAAGGCCGGCACCTTCAAGCAACATATCCGCACGCGCATCTCCTGGCAGCGTGTGCTCGCCCGGAAATTCAGGGGCGACGCGGCGGTTGGCCAGCTCGAGCTCGACGAGGCCCTGACGACCGCGTCGGTCACACCCGCCGGTGGCGACGAGGAGACCGAGGCTCCGACCGACGAGGTTCAGTTGCAGCTGCAGCGGGTGACGCTCCTGATGCCCGGCAAGCTCAACCAGAGTGTGATGGCCCAGCGGCTCGATGAGGCCGACCAGCTCAGAGCCAAGGCCCAGGGTTGCTCGAACATGGCCCTGATCGCGCGCGCGGCCGAGAACGCCAAACACCGCAATCTCGGCAACGTCCGGCTCTCGAGCCTGCCCGCAGAGGTGCGACCGCTGCTCGCCAACGCCGAGAAGGGCATGGTGACACCGCCTGTCTTCGTCTCCGCCGAGTCGGCCGGCGATGGCGACAGTGGTGTCCAGTTCTATGCCGTCTGCAGTCGGAACACCGTCGCCGCCTCCGATATCAAGCGCAATGCCGTCAAAAGCAAGATCGAGAACTCGAAGCTGGCCGCGCTGTCGAAGGGACTGCTGAGCGATCTTTGCAGCAGTGCCTTCATCGAATACCGGAACGGCGCGCGGCCGACGCGGCAATGCGATGCCGACTGAGACAGCCCTGAGCGCGCGACCAATTGCCGTGACGATGGGTGAGCCGGCCGGGATCGGCCCGGATATTACGCTCACGGCCTTCGCGAACCGTGCCGAAGCGCCCCTCCCCGCGTTCGCGCTGTTGGCCGATCCCGAGCTCCTCGGAGAGCGCGCGCGCCGGCTTGGGCTATCCATCCAGATCGCGCCTCTCGCGCGGATCAGCGATGCGACGGCCTGCGATCCTGGCAGCCTGCCGGTCCTGCCCGTCAAGCTCTCGACGGTGACCGTCCCAGGCTCACCCACCCCCCTCAATGCACCGGCGGTCCTTGCCGCCATCGAGATGGCCGTCAGCCTCGCCCTCAATGGCCAAGCGGCTGCCGTGGTGACCAATCCGATCGCCAAGCGGACGCTGCACGAGGCCGGGTTCAACCATCCAGGACATACCGAGTTCCTGGCCGAGCTTGCCGAGCGAGCGACCGGCCGGAGCGTGAAGCCGGTCATGATGCTCGCTTCGGACGTGCTTCGCGTGGTACCGGCGACCGTGCATATCCCACTGCGGGACGTCCCAGGGGCGCTCTCCGTCGACCACTTGGTCGACGTCGGCGAGATCGTCGCCGCCGCGCTAGCACGCGAGTTTGCGATCGAAGCGCCGCGCATCGCCTTCACCGGGCTCAATCCGCATGCCGGCGAAGGCGGCAGCCTCGGCCATGAGGACGAGGAGATCGTGCGCCCAGCTGTCGAGACGCTTTGCGCCCGCGGCCATCGCGCGGCCGGCCCCTTCTCGGCCGACACGCTGTTCCATGCGGCGGCCCGCAAGACCTACGATGCCGTCGTTGCCATGTATCACGACCAGGCGCTGATCCCGGTGAAGACGCTTTCTTTCGACACGGGCGTCAACGTCACCCTCGGATTGCCGTTCGTCCGCACCTCGCCCGACCACGGCACGGCCTTCGACATAGCGGGCACCGGCAAGGCCTCGCCGGAGAGCTTCGTTCAAGCTCTCAGGCTTGCCGCCAGGCTCGCCCAGAGCCGCTCAAGGATGTCATGACGCCGGACGGCCTCCCCCCGCTCCGCGAGGTGATCGCCGCGCACGGCCTCACCGCCAAGAAGAGCTTCGGCCAGAACTTCATCCTCGATCTCAATCTGACGCAGCGGATCGCGCGAGCCGCCGGACCTCTGGCTGGCAAGACAGTCGTCGAGATCGGGCCCGGACCGGGCGGCCTGACACGCGCCCTGTTCCTCGAAGGTGCCGAACGGATCGTCGCCATCGAGCGCGATCCGCGCTGCCTGCCGGCGCTCGCCGAGATCTCCGGGCACTATCCCGGTCGCTTCGAGGTGATCGAGGGCGATGCGCTCGAGGTCGAGATCCGGCCGCATCTCAGCGGACCGACCGTCGTCGTCGCCAATCTGCCGTACGCGGTCGCGACGATGCTGCTCGTCGGCTGGTTGACCATCGAACCGTGGCCGCCCTGGTTCGACAGCCTGACACTGATGTTTCAGAAGGAGGTCGCGGAGCGTATCGTCGCCCTGCCCGGCACCAAGGCGTTTGGGCGCCTCGCCGTCCTCGCGCAGTGGCGTACGACGCCGAGGATCCTGTTCTCGCTGCCGCCGCAGGCGTTCACGCCGCCTCCCAAGGTCGAGTCGGCGGTGATCCAGCTCATCCCGCGCGCCCAGCCGCTCCCCGCCGGCTCATCGACCGTGCTCGGCAAGTTGACCGCCGCGGCCTTCGGTCAGCGGCGCAAGATGCTTCGCGCCTCTCTTCGCCAGATCGTGGCCGATCCCGAGGTGCTGCTGGGCGATTGCGGGATCCCGCCCGAGAAGCGCGCCGAGCAGTTGACGGTCGCCGAATTCTGCCGCATCGCCTCGATGCTATCGAAGCGGCCGGCCAGCTAGGCGGTCGAGGCGGCTTTGACGTTCCGGTAGATTGCGTCGGCCCGAATCTCGAAGGCCTCGACCATGCGCTGGTAGACCTTGTCAAACACGCTGCCGACGAGTAGATCGAGCGCGAACGATTTGAAGGCGTAGGCGATATAGAAGTCGACTTCCGAGCCGCCTTCGGCGAGATCCATGAACCGCCAGCGGTTCTCGAGCGACTTGAACGGGCCGTCGAGATACTCGACGAGGATCGTCTGTGCCGCCCGATCGAGCGTCACCCGGCTCTTGAAGGTCTCCGCAAACATCTTGTAGGCCACCGTCATGTCGGCCGTCAGCGTTTCCTTCCCCCCGATCGTCCGACGATCCCTGACCTTGAGATTTTGACAGAGCGGTACGAAGGCCGGATAGCGCTCGACGTCGGCGACCAGCTCGAACATCTGGTCGGCGCTGTGGCGAACTGTGCGCCGTGTCTTGAAGGTCCGCATGGCGATCCGCGTGTCGAAAGCCCCGATTCTCTCCGGGACCCTATCCTAACGGCCTGCCGCCTGCCGGGCGACCTTCAGTCGCTCGAAGTCCTCGCCGGCGTGATGCGAGGAGCGCGTCAACGGGCTCGACGAGACCAGCAGGAATCCTTTGGCAGTCGCGATCCGGGCATAGGCCTCGAACTCCTCGGGCGGCACGAAGCGGTCGACCGGCGCGTGACGACGCGAGGGTTGCAGATACTGGCCGATGGTCAGGAAGTCGACCCCGGCCGACCTCAGGTCGTCCATCACCTGCAATACCTCGTTCCGCTCCTCGCCGAGACCGACCATGATGCCCGACTTCGTGAACAGCGAAGGATCGAGCGCCTTGGCGCGATCGAGCAGACGGAGTGAGTGGTAGTAGCGGGCCCCCGGCCGGATGGTGAGATAGCGAGATGGCACGGTCTCGAGATTGTGGTTGAAGACATCGGGGCGCGCCTCAATGACCACCTCGAGCGCACCATCCTTACGCAGGAAGTCGGGAGTCAACACCTCGACGGTCGCACCGGGCGCGCGGTGGCGGATGGCGCGGATGACGGCTGCGAAATGCGCGGCACCGCCATCGGCGAGATCATCGCGGTCGACCGACGTGATGACGATATGCGTGAGACCGAGCGCCGCGACGGCATCACCCACCCGGTCGGGCTCGTCCCGGTCCAGCGGGGAGGGAAGTCCCGTCTTGACGTTGCAGAAGGCACAGGCGCGCGTGCAGGTGTCGCCCATGATCATCATGGTGGCGTGACGCTTCGACCAGCACTCGCCGATGTTGGGGCAACCCGCCTCCTCGCAGACCGTGTGGAGCCCCTTGGTCCGCACGATCGCCTGTGTCTCGGCATAGACCGGGCCGCCGGGTGCCTTGACCCGGATCCAGGCGGGCTTGCGGAGCAAAGGCGTCTCGGGCCGGCCCTCCTTCTCCGGGTGGCGCGGCCGACTCTTCGTATCGATCAGCGTCGGCATGGTACGATCCTACTCCGTCGTCCTGGCCAAGGTCATGAGGGCTCGCCCGCCGGCCGCAATCGCCCTCGGATGGCGCGGAGCACGGCGCCGAAGCCGAAGACGACGGCGATGGCGGCGACCGGCGGTCCGGCATAAGGAATGATCGCCAGAACCGCCAGTATGAGCAGGCCGATCAGCAGCATGAGCACGCGCGCGCCCGCCGACCGGGGTTCGCCCTCGCGATTGAGCACGAACTCGCCGAGACCGAAGCCGGTGGCCGCCAGGCCCAAGGCCAGGGCGAGTGGCAGGGCCAGCAGCAGAAAGACCCCGAGCGGCAGTCCGACCACGGTGATCGACAGCAGGATGACGAGCACCGGCACGAGGAGGAGCGCCAACGCGCCGACCAACCCGCTCCATCCGGTCTCCTCGACGAGCCGGTCGATCGCATCCTCGACCGCGCCGCGTCCGACCCAGAGGAAGAGAATGCCGGTCAGCAGCCCGCCGGCGGCGATCATCAGGGCGACACGGGCACGGGCGATCCAACCGCCGTCGCGATAGGCGCGCATCATGGGCGAATCCTTCATCGGACGCACCCACAGCTTGCCCTTCACCTCGGCCGCGGGATCGATCTTGGGCTCGGCGCTCGAGTAGATGGTCAGATCGCTGCCGAACCTTGCCGCAGGACCGATGGTGATGTCGAAGCCCGTGATTTCGGCCGGGCCAGTGACGGTTGCGTCGATCCGGGCCGATTGCGCGTGCAGCTCGAGCGGCCCCTGAAGCGAGCCCGCGAGCGTCGCCTTCGCTGCGTCGATATCGGTCAGGCCGCCGACCGAGGCCTCGGGCGTCAGCTCGACGGTTGCGGCGGAGATTTCCACCGAACGCGCGAAATGGCCGGAAATCGTCGCGCGCGCCGCCAGGATTCGCCCGTCGCCACCCGTCTCGTTGGCGATCTCGACGATCGAGCCCGCGGCGAGAAGGTCGCCGCCGACCGGACCCCGAATACTGACGGTCGCGCCAGCGATGCGGGCCAGGCCCACGACCTCGGCGTCGAGCGTCACCTCGGCGCCCCCGATCCACACGTCTCCGCCGGCCCGGCCGCCAACCCTGACCTTGGCGCCACCGGCAACGACCCGATCCTCGCCGTGCGCCTCGACATCGATGGTGGCGCCGAAGCGGCGCAGCTTGCTCTCATCGGCCACCGCTCCGAATGGCATAGAAAGGCACGCAACGACGGAAAGGGCAAACAGCAGCAGTGTCCGCATTGTCGTTCTCGGATCTTCTTTCAGCATGCTGGACCCTGGACCTCCGGGCCCTGGGGTGTCAACGCACGCACTCCCGGACTACGTATGAATCGCGCGTCCATAAGCGTCGAGCACGCTCTCGTGCATCATCTCGGAGAGCGTCGGATGCGGGAAGACCGTATGCATCAGCTCGGCCTCCGTCGTCTCGAGTTGCATCGCCACGGTGAAGCCCTGGATCAGCTCCGTGACCTCAGCGCCAAACAGATGAGCGCCCAGAAGCTGGCCGGATTTGGCATCGAACACCGTCTTGACCAACCCCTCCGGCTCGCCGAGCGCAATGGCCTTGCCATTGGCGCGGAAGGGGAAGCGGCCGATCTTCACCTCGTGGCCGCGCTCCTTGGCCTTCGCCTCGGTCAGGCCGACGCTGGCAATCTGGGGATGGCAATAGGTGCACCCCGGAATGAGCAGCTTGTCGATCGGATGGACCGCCAGACCCTTAATCGCCTCGACGCAGATCACGCCTTCGTGCTCGGCCTTGTGCGCCAGCATCGGTGGCCCGGCCACATCGCCGATGGCATAGAGGCCCGCGACACTGGTCCGCCCGAGCCCGTCGGTGACGATGATGCCCCGGTCCATCTTGACGCCCAGCGCTTCGAGACCCAAGCCTTCGACATTTCCTTGGACACCGATCGCCGAGATCAGGCGCTCGGCCGCGATCACCTCGGTCTTGCCGTTGCCGAGATCGATGGTGGCGGCGACAGCCTCGGCGGATGTCTCGACCTTCGTTACCTTGGCGCCGGTCAAGATCTTCATGCCCTGCTTCTGGAAGGCGCGCTGGGCGAGCCCGGCGATCTCCATGTCCTCGACCGGTAGGATCTGCGGCAGCAACTCGACGACGGTCACCTCGGCGCCCATCGTCCGATAGAAGGAGGCGAACTCGATACCAATGGCGCCAGATCCCATGACGATGAGCGACTTCGGCATCGACGGCGGCACCATCGCTTCGAAATAGGTCCAAATGCGCTGGCCATCCGGGGCGATGCCCGGGAGGACGCGCGGCCTAGCTCCGGTCGCAACGATGATGTGCCGCGCCGTGTAGGTGCCCGCGGCAAGAGTCCCTTTCGGTGGCGCGTGCTGCGGCTGCATCGCCGGCTTGGCGGTCGGAGCGACGACGACCTCGCCCGGCTTCGTGATCTTCGCCTCGCCCCAGATGACGTCGATCTTGTTCTTCTTCATGAGAAACCCGACACCGCCATTGAGCTGGCTCGAGACGGTGCGCGAGCGCTTGACGATGGCGGCCGGATCGAAACCGACCTTGCCGTCGATCAGGAGCCCATAGTCCTTCGCATGCGTGGCGAGATGATAGACCTCGGAGGTACGCAAGAGCGCCTTCGTCGGAATGCAACCCCAGTTGAGGCAGATGCCGCCCAGGTGTTCCCGCTCGACGACGGCCGTCTTGAAGCCGAGCTGGGCCGCGCGGATAGCGGCGACATAGCCGCCGGGACCGGCGCCGATGATCAGGACATCGTAGGTGACGTCGGCCATGTGCTCCTACCTCGTTCGCGACTCGAGATCACGCTGCAGCCGTTGAACGAGATCGAGCAATCCCGTCTCGCGCCGCGTCCGGCGGATGCGCTCGGAGGCGACGATCGCCTCGAGTGCGGCAAAGGCCCGGTCGATATCGTCGTTGACGAAAACGAAATCATACTCCTGCCAATGGCTGATCTCGTCGGCCGCCTTGGCCATGCGACCCGCCACGACCTCCTGGCTGTCCTGCGCCCGCTTCAGGAGCCGCTCCTCGAGCGCCGCGGCGCTCGGCGGCAGAATGAAGACGCTGACGACATCGGCCCCCATGCGGGCCCGGATCTGCTGAGTGCCCTGCCAGTCGATGTCGAAGAGCACGTCCCGGCCCGCCGCCAGCGCCGCCTCGACGGGCGCTCTCGGTGTGCCGTAGTGATGGCCGAAAACGCTGGCCCATTCGAGGAGTTCGCCGTTCGCGGCCTGCTTCACGAACGTTGCCTCGTCGATAAAATGGTAGTCGACACCATCCTGCTCGCCCGGCCGTGGCGCCCGCGTCGTCACAGAGACCGACATCGAGAAGCCGTTATCGGCTTGCAGCAACCGGCGCGAGAGCGTCGTTTTGCCGGCGCCCGATGGTGACGACAACACCAGCATCATGCCGCGCCTTGCTATGGTGTCGGGACTATTCAATGTTCTGGACCTGCTCGCGGAGTTGATCGATGACGGCCTTGAGATCGAGGCCGATGCGGGTCAGAGCCGTGTCATTGGCTTTCGAGCAGACCGTGTTGGCCTCCCTGTTCAGCTCCTGGGTCAGGAAATCAAGCCGGCGGCCGACCGGCTCGGCAGCCGCGAGCAGCACGCGCGCCTCCTCGATATGCGATTTGAGACGCGCGATCTCCTCGGTGACGTCGATGCGCGTGGCGATCAGCATGGCTTCCTGATGAAGACGTTCCGGAACGAGCTCTGGCGTCGCCTGCTGCAGGCGCGCGATCGCATCCTTGAGCCGCGCCAGGATGTGCTCGGGCGCACGCTGCGGGGCCTCGTCCAGAGCCCGCGTCAGCCGCTCGGTCTCGTCGATCAACCCATTGAGTACGCCTGCGAGGCGCTCGCCTTCGCGGCCGCGCGCGACCACCAGAGCGTCGAGCGTGCGCTCGAGGTCGGCGAGCATCTTGCTATTGCGGGCCTCGATCGCCGCCTCACTCTCCTCGGTCTCGACGGTTTCGAGCACGCCGCGGAGGGCGAGGATACCGTCGAGGGTCGGTGGCGCCGCCGGGCAGATCGCTTGTGCTTTCTCGATGGCCTTGGCCACGTCGGCGAGCACCGCTTCGTTGAGTCTGACGCTGGTGGCGGCAACGGACCGCTGCCAGGCCAGCGTGATGTTGCAGTTGCCACGGCTGAGACGTCGGGCACAGATCTCGCGGACCCGGGTCTCCAACGCTTCCAGTCCGGCCGGCAATCTGAGCCGGATCTCCAGGCTCCGACCGTTGACGCTACGCGCCTCCCAATGCCAGGCATCCACCCCGAGGCTTCCCTCGGCACGGGCAAAGCCGGTCATGCTCTTGACGCTCATGGATTTCCCGCCGCCGGACAACGCTCGTTTCCGATCGGACAGTAGCGACGCCAGCTGCCTCGAACAAGGGCGGAGGGCCGGCTCAGGCCCTCACGGCTTGCGCTCGGGGAGCGGCATGGAGGGATCGGGCGTTCCGCCGGTGGCGGCCACTGGCGCAAGAGCAGCCTCCTCCCCGGCATCATTCGCCGCGACGGCCGTGGTCTCGCCTTGCTCGACGTCGACGCCCTCGAGTTCCGTCAGCACGCCGGGACCGGCCGAGACTTCCTGGGCGGCGTCGGAGACGGTCGCCGTCTGTGCCTCGGCGGCGGCAAGCTTCTTCTCGGCCCGCATCTTCGCCTCGATCCTCCGCCACGACTTGACGTTGTTCTGGTGGTCGCGAATGGTCTCGGCAAATGCGTGGCCGCCGGTGCCGTCGGCGACGAAATAGATGTCCTTCGTGTCGGCGGGGTTCAGCACCGCCTCGATGGCGGCCCGGCCCGGGTTGCAGATCGGCGATGGCGGTAGACCGTCGATCTGGTAGGTGTTGTAGGCATTCTTGGCATCGATCTCGGAGCGCCGGATCGGCCGGCCGAGCGAGCCCTTGCCACCCGTCACGCCGTAGATGATCGTCGGATCGGACTGCAGCCGCATGCCCTTGCGAAGCCGGTTCACGAAGACGCCGGCGATCCGGTCTCGCTCGTCGGCGCGCCCGGTCTCCTTCTCGACGATCGAGGCGAGCGTGATGGCCTGGTCGAGATTCTGAAACGGCAACCCTTGCATGCGCGTCCCCCAGACCGCTTCGAGGAAACGCTCCTGCTCCGACTGCATGCGCTTGAGGAGATCCTGCCGATCTGTATTGCGGGCGTAGCGGTACGTATCCGGCAGGAGCGATCCCTCAGCGGGCACCTCGGTGATCTCGCCGGTCAGATTCGGCTCGTTCCGCAGGATCTCGGCCACCTGGTAGCTCGTCAGGCCTTCCGGCACCGAGACCTTGTAGAGGATCGACTTGCCTTCGACGAGCGTGTCGAGAACCTGGCGCATGCTCGCCTGCTTGCGGATCTCATACTCGCCGGCTTTGAGCTTCTTGGCGGCGCCGAAATAATAGACGCTCGCAACGAACACGCGGCTGTCGCCGATGATCCCCTCACGCTCGAGCCGCTCGGCGATGGCATTGAGGCCCTCGCCCCTCGGGATGACGATCACGGTCGAATGCGAGAGCGGACCGGCTTTGTCAAAGACGACGCGCACGAAATAAAACAAGCCGCCGATGCCCAGCATCATGATGAGGAGCAGCGTCAGCAGGCCGTTCAGAACGCGAGCCGTCCGTCCGAGCGCGCGATTGCCACTCTTCTGCCGGCGTCGGGGTGGGCCGGGGGCACGCGACGGCTCCAGCAGCTCGCTCGGGCTACGCGGCATGGTCCGGGGATCCCGCCCGGTGACCGGGTCGAGACCCAGTCCGGGAGGATTGTCGTGCGTCGAACTCGCATAGCCTCTGGACTGCCGCATGCGGGCCCTCGTCCCTTCCCCCGACTCGCTGCCACCGTATGGTTAATTGTGGCGAAAGCCGGGATGCCTTCGCCCGCATCCGCCGACTCCATCGCTCGAATGCTATGCTCTCGCCTAGTCTATCGCCGGGTCGGCGTCTACGGCACATCTCGGTCAATTGCCGCCACGGTTGCCACTGGATGTTGGAAGGGCCACCGTCGACAACGGTCCCTGCGACATCCGACCGCCGTCCGCCGAGACACTTTTCACCGAGTTTCGTCGGGGCCTACGCCGCGAGCCGCCGCATGATGACGGACGCGTTGGTGCCGCCGAATCCGAACGAGTTGGAGAGCACCGTATCGACCTGCTTCCTCTTCGCCGCATGCGGGACGAGGTCGATCACGGTCTCGACCGACGGATTGTCCAGGTTGAGTGTGGGGGGGACAACGTTGTCGCGAATGGCCAGCACCGAGAAGATCGCCTCGACAGCCCCGGCCGCACCGAGCAGGTGACCTATCGCCGACTTCGTCGACGACATCGAGAGCTTGCCGGAAGCGTTGCCGAACAGCCGTTCCACCGCCTTCAACTCGATCTCGTCACCCATCGGTGTCGAGGTGCCGTGGGCATTGACGTAGTCGATGTCGGACGGATCGATGCCCGCCCGCTCGACGGCCGCCCGCATGCAGCGGTAGGCGCCGTCGCCGGTCTCGGCCGGAGCCGTGATGTGGTAGGCGTCGCCCGACAATCCATAGCCGATGATCTCGGCGTAGATCCGCGCCCCCCGGGCCTTGGCGTGCTCGAGCTCCTCGATGACGACGACGCCCGCGCCTTCACCCATGACGAATCCGTCCCGGTCCCGATCGTAGGGACGAGACGCCTTCTGCGGCTCGTGATTGAAGTTCGTCGACAGCGCCCGGCACGCAGCGAAGCCGGCGAGCGCCAGCCTGCAGATCGGGCTTTCTGTTCCGCCCGCCACCATGACGTCCGCATCGCCCAGCATGACGAGGCGCGAGGCGTCGCCGATGGCATGGGCTCCCGTCGAGCAGGCGGTGACGACCGCGTGATTGGGTCCCTTGAGGCCATGCTTGATGGAGACATGGCCGGAGGCGAGATTGATGAGACGTCCCGGTATGAAGAACGGGCTGACGCGACGCGGTCCCTTCTCGGCCAGCAGCAGCGACGTTTTCTCAATGCCCTCGAGGCCGCCGATGCCGGAGCCGATGAGTACGCCCGCTCGCTCCTGGTCGCGCGCCGTCTTCGGTTTCCAGCCGGAATCGGCGATCGCCTGGTCGGCGGCAGCCACGGCATAGACGATGAAGTCGTCGACCTTGCGCTGCTCTTTGGGCTCCATCCAGGCGTCGGCGTTGAAAGTACCGTCCGAGCCGTCGCCGCGCGGAATCCGGCAGGCGATCTGGCAGGAGAGGTCCGAAACGTCGAAACTGTCGACCCGGCCTGCGGCATTGCGGCCTTCGATGAGACGCGCCCAGGTTGCATCGACGCCGTTGGCCAATGGCGTCACCATACCGAGCCCTGTGATCACCGTACGCCGCATGCGACGCCCTGCCCCGTCCTCATTTTCGGAAGGCCCCGGATACCTCCGGGGCCGGCTTGGCCAGACGGATGAGCGTCAGGCGGCGTTCTTCTCGAGGAACTTGACGGCATCGCCGACGGTCTGGATCGTCTCGGCGGCGTCATCCGGAATCTCGCAACCGAACTCCTCCTCGAAGGCCATGACCAGCTCGACCGTGTCGAGGCTGTCCGCGCCCAGGTCGTCGATGAAGCTCGCGTTCTCCGTGACCTTCTCGGCCTCGACGCCCAGATGCTCCACGACGATCTTCTTCACGCGCTCCGCCACATCGCTCATCGTATCTTCCTTGTTTCGTGATTTTTCCAGAGATTTTAACCGGTTAGCGCCACTCGCTCGACGCACGAACCCAGGGTGGCGCCAGGCGGCGCCGGACCAAGCATTCCGTACAGTTCTGGAAGAGATGAACGACCCTTCCGCCCCCACAAAGATCGCGCTTGGTAACACACTTTATGGGGGTTGACTAGCGCGTGAAACGGCCGGAACTGGGCCCGTTTCAACAGACTTTCGAGCTGTCAAATCATGGCCAAACCACCGTTCACATGCAGCGTCTGGCCGGTCATGTAGCGGGCCTCCTCGGAGGCCAGGAACACGGCGGCCGCCGCGATGTCCTCAGGACCGCCAAAAGCTCCGGCCGGAATGTGCTGGGCGATCTGCTCGGTCTGCTTCTCGTTGAGGGCATCGGTCATCGCCGTCTTGATGAAGCCGGGAGCGATGCAGTTGGCGGTGATGCCGCGGGGCGCGACCTCGCGGGCCATCGACTTCGTCATACCGATCATGCCGGCCTTGGAGGCGGCGTAGTTGGCCTGCCCCGGATTGCCGATGATGCCGGAAACCGAGGTGATGTTGATGATCCGGCCCCACCGGCGCTTCATCATCGCGCGAACGGCGGCCCGGCAGATCGTAAAGGCCGAGGTCAGGTTCACGGCCAGGACCTTGTCCCAGTCATCATCCTTAAGCAGCATGAACAGGTTGTCCTTCGTCATGCCGGCGTTGTTGACGACGATGTCCAGGTGCCCGAGCGCCGCTTCGGCCTTGCCTGCGAGCTCCGAGACCGCCTTTCGATCGGCCAGGTCACACGGAATGACATGCGCCCTCTCGCCGAGCTCCGTCTTGAGGGCGTCCAGCTTGTCGGCCTTGGTGCCGGACAGGACCACGGCCGCCCCCTGGGCGTGAAGCGCCCGGGCAATGCCGCCACCGATGCCGCCCGTCGCCCCCGTCACCAGCGCCCCTTTGCCGCTCAGATCGAACATGTCGGAACCCTTCCTCGATCAGGCCTTCGCCGCGCCGGTGATGGCCGCGACCGCCTCGCCTACCTCGCCGGGCGTACCAACGGACTTGCCCTGAAGCGAGGGCACGATACGTCGCACGAGCCCGGTCAGCACCCGGCCGGCGCCAATCTCGTAAACGTCGGTGATGCCCGCCGCCGCCATAGCGGCAATGCTCTCCCGCCAACGAACCGTTCCCGTCACCTGGGCCACCAGGCTCCGGCGAATGGCATCCGGGTCGGTCAGGGGCGCCGCACCGACATTGGCATAGAGCGGCACCTTCGGGGCCGCCATGGCGACCTTGCCGAGTGCGTCGGCCATGATATCGGCCGCAGGTTGCATCAGCGCCGAATGGAAGGGCGCACTGACGTCGAGCATGACCGCCCGCCGGCAGCCATGGGCCTTGGCGATCTCGGTCGCCCGGATGACGGCCTCTTTGGCGCCGCTGATCACCACCTGGGCCGGGTCGTTGTCGTTCGCGACTTGGCAGTTCTCCGCGCTCGTGGACGCCTCGGCGGCGACCTTCTCCGCCGCTTCCCGGCCGATCCCGAGCAGGGCCGCCATGGCGCCGGCGCCAACCGGCACGGCCTTCTGCATGGCCTGACCACGGGTCTTGAGCAGCCGGGCCGTATCGGCGAGAGAGAATGTGCCGGCGGCTGCCAGTGCCGAGTATTCTCCCAGGGAATGACCGGCCACGGCCGCTACGTGCCGGGGAAGATCGAGCCCCGCGGCCTCGAGCGACCGCATCACGGCCATCGAGACGGCCATCAGGGCCGGCTGAGCGTTCTCGGTCAGCGTCAATGTCTCTTGCGGTCCGGTCCACATGATGTCGGTGAGCTTCTGGCCGAGCGCCGCGTCGACCTCGTCGAACACGGCCTTGGCGGCCGGGAACGTTTCGGCGAGGGCCTTGCCCATGCCGACCGACTGGCTGCCTTGTCCGGGGAAGGTGAAGGCGATGGCCATGGGGCCTCCGATGCCTGTTGCTGCGGCGCGAGGTAGGCTGCCGGGTTCCCTGAGTCAAGGGCCGGGTCCCGGCCGTTCCCGAGTGGCGGCCTCTACAGCGATCGGCTCAGCGTGCGGGCGGTTTGCGCGCTTGGATATGTCCTTCGACGGCCTCGTTGACGGCGAGCCTCACGGGGCGCACGCGGCCGTCCTTGTAGAAGCGCTTGGCATAGACGAGGCGGCCATCGCGGCCGACCACACGGAGCTGATCGAGAAGATAGCGGTTGGTCGCGGGCGTCTTGGCGATCCAGGCATTGATGAGGATGCAATCGCCCTCCTGCGACTCCTCGAAGGAGATCTCGCCGCGCTGGGTGAGCCAGCGTTCGGCCACCGCCTCGGTGGTCCGCGCCCAGCCGAGGAAGCCGTTCACCTGCTTGCCCTCGGAGACGAACAGGTAGTGCTTGCGGCGGATCTGACCGACGAGGATCGACGACCAGAAGCCGAACGGCAGCCGGGCGAAGCTCGGCTCGCCCATCATCAACGTGACGGCGAGGCCGAGGGCCTTGTAGTCGTCGTCGAGGCGGCCGGCATTGAGCGGGGCCTCATGCCGTGGGCCGATAGGAGTGGTGACCATCGCCATGTCTCGCCGGGGCGGGTTGGCGCCCCCGGCTACAGATTGAAGTCGTCGACCGCGATCGTGTAAAGGCCCACGAGCTCGATCTCCATGTCGACGACGTCATCGGCGTCGTCTTCGACCTCGAGCTGGATGATCGTGTTGCCATCCACCTGCTCCCATCGGAGCTGGGAGCCCGTTCCATCGAAGGCCGCCGTGTCGATGAAGGTGAAGCCCTGGAAACCGGGGGCCGCGGACGCATCGATGCCGCTCAGGTCGATCAGGTCGTCGGCCTGATCAAAATCCATGATCCGGTCGCGGTTGCCGGTGCCGATCCCTGAATCGGAAATGGCGAGGTAGTGAAACTCGTCCTGGCCTGCGCCGCCCCAGAGCTGGTCGACTCCACTGTCGCCACTCATGCGATCGTTGTCGTTGCCGCCATAGAGACGATCGGCTCCGCCGCCGCCTTTGAGAATGTCATTTCCACTTCCACCGTAAAAGGTGTTGGCAGAGCCATTGCCGATGACAAAGTCACCGAACTTCGTGCCGACGACGTCCTCGATGCCGCTGAATCTGTCGCCTGCGGCTGCGCCGGGGACCAGGGAGTGCGCGGTGCCGAGCGAAAGATCGATGCCGATGCTGGCTCCAGCCGCCGCAAAGGTCACGAGGTCGTGGGCGCCCGAGCCACCGAGGTAGGCGTCGCTGCCCGTCGAATGGACGAATTTGTCGTTGCCGGCGCCGCCGGCCAGCGTATCGTTGCCGCTGCCGCCGTCCAGGAGGTCGTTGCCGTTGTCGCCGTAGAGCTTGTCGTTCTGGGAGCCGCCGTAGAGCTTGTCGTTGTGGCTGCCACCATGGATGACATCGGCGCCCTTGCCGCCGATCAAAGTGTCGGTGCCGGACTCGCCGTAAAGTCGGTCGTTGCCCGAGCCGCCGTCGATCCGGTCGTTGCCCGTCCCGCCGTAGAGCTTGTCGGCGCCGGCGTTGCCCAAAAGTAAATCGTTGTTCGCAAGCCCCTTGAGCGTGTCGGCCGCGGACGTGCCCTTGAGCTTGTTCTTGCGTGAATCGCCGATGATGACGGCCATGCCCTACCCCCAACGCCTACTATGGTGCGGCCACGAACGTCAGGCCGCACCAGGCGTGGCGGGCGAAATGTGGCACATCCTCTCTGCCGCAAATTCGGCAGGCCCCAGGGTGCCGCCTAAAGCTTACGAAATGCTGTAAATCGGGGAGAATGGTGGGGCAATCCGTCGCCTGGTTTGGGCTCTTGGACCGACGGCGGCGGCCCCATTGCCCAGATCCCGACCGGCGTCTCACCGCCTGTCGGCCCGCTGGAGACGCCAAGTCAGCCATGAGGCCGGCCGTCCCGCTCGCCCATCGGAAGGCCGCAATGCGTGATACCGAAACTCGTGTGCGCCAGCGCCTCTGCATCTGCCACAGCGCGGGGACACAACGCGCCAACGGAGGGAGAGGGTGAAGTCCCCTCCTCCTCCGCCGACCAATCGAACCGAACGCCACTTCTGGCAGCACACACGGCTCTGCGCTTGCTCGAAGTTTCGCGAGCGACGGAGTGTGGCGACAAGAAGCGAGCTAGACCGCTCCGACGAAGTCGCTCAACTGGAGATTGATCGCGCCTGTCAACTCGATCTCAAAATCCACAGTTGTATTCCCGTCACCACCTCGATCGAACTGGATCACTGTGATGCCACCGATGATATCGTAGCGGATGTCGCCCTGAACGCCGGACCCGGTGAAATTGCTTGTACCGATGAAAGTCCAGTCGTCGGTTGCACCGCCTGAAACCGCATCGAGCGCGGAAACGTCTATCAAATCTCCGCCTTGTTCGAAATCGGTAATGATGTCCCGCAGGCCGGAGCCAACGCCGGACTCGGTTGCAGCATTGTCGGCATAGTTGATGAGGTACCAGAAGACATCATCGCCGCGCCCTCCGGTCATCGTGTCGACGCCAACGTCGCCAGTGAGGCTGTCTTCGCCGGTACCTCCGATCAGTGTATCATTGCCGTCCTCACCACGAAGCAGATCGTCGTCGGCGCCGCCATTGAGAACATCCGCACCGCCGCCGCCCTTCATGACGTCGTCGTCGATGCCGCCGCTAAAAGACTCGCCGGCACCCGCGCCTTGGAAGAAGTCACTGAACTGGGTTCCGATGAACTTTTCGATGCTCGTGAATGTGTCCCCGAGCGCCTCACCGTTGTTCAGCGTCTGGTTCGCCAATTGAATGGTTACGCCATTCGTCGCCGCCGCGAACGACATCGTGTCGGTGCCGCTCCCGCCGATATAGGTATCACTGCCGGCACTGTGAATTAGCAGGTCATCTCCAGAATTGCCTTTGACCGTGTCGTTGCCGAGCCCGCCATCCATCCGGTCGTTGCCCGACCCGCCATCCATGAAGTCCTGGCCGCTGCCACCCTTCATCTTGTCATTGCCGGCCTGGCCATACATCTTGTCGTTGCCGGACCCGCCGTCCATCGTGTCGTTGCCGTCGCCGCCGTACATTTTGTCGGCGCCGCCATTGCCGAGCAGAATGTCATTGCCGCCCAAACCCTTGAGGATGTCGGCCGCGCCGCCGCCGACAAGCTTGTTCTTCTTTGCATCGCCTACGAACAGTGCCATGAGGGGCTTCCTATTCAGTTGTTTCTCACCTCGCTCGCGAGGCAGGGGGACCTGATCGGACCCAGCTGGCGACTATATCCGAGCCCTATTACTTGTCATAGGGTCGCTCGTGTATCAAAACTGCGAATTCAGTAACGGGCATCCGTCCCTGCGACATTCGCGCCACAGCCCCCCGGGGGTCACGGCTCTTGCGACGCCGCGTCGTGCACCGTCAATTCCGGCTTGAGCTCAGCCTCGCCGAACACCACACCCGCCTTGTGCTCCGGCCCCATGACCACACCGTTGTAGTCCGCCGAGACGCAATGCGGTTCGACGCCATTCAGCCAATGCTGAACCGAGAAGAACACGCCGCCCGACGGGCCAAAGACACCGCCATGCAGGTCGTTGGGACGAACGCGAATGATGCCGCCTCGCTTCGCCGGCAATCCCTGCTCGACCGGCTGCTCCACGTCGGCGTCGACGATGACGAACTTGCCGGAGTGCGAGAATTTGATCTGCCCGCCGACATAGACCTCGTAGCTGTCGACGTTGGGATGCGTGTGCTCCGGGATGATGTGGTGCGGCGGCACCACGAACATCTGGATCTGGAAGGGCGCCTTCCGATACCAGAGCACCGCCGTCACCCCGTCGATATACCGCACCGCACCATGCAGCGGCACATATCCGATCGGGCTGCCTTTCGTGAGAAAGAGCCGAAGAAAATTTTCAAGCGGATCGGCCGCCTTGCCTTCACCGGCAGCGGGAGGTGGGGCCATCTCCACCGAGGCGGGAGCACTCATCAACGCCTCCTCCGGCCTGGGCCGGTTTCGTATGGTCATCATTTGTAAGGTCGCGTCCGAGCACCCGTCAATGGCCCAATGGCCCTCGGCAACATTGTCACGAGCCTGTCTCCAGCTTGTATCGGTCGCATGCCGATCGCCCGACCGACCCATCCTTCGTCGATGAGCTTGCGATGGTGTTACCTTCCGGTCGGGCCATTCCTCCTGCGTCCCCGCTCCCTGTACAGAGCGGTCCGCTACAATATGAAGTCGCTCAGATCGAGCGCGAAGTTCCCGTTCTGGAGGACGATCTCCATGTCGGCCGTGTCATCGCCATCGACATCGATCTCTACCCGGGTATCGCCGACGTCGAAATAGTAGCGAACCTCCGGGGTCGCATCCAAAGCCGTGAAGGCTGCCGTGCCGATGAATGAGAAACCGAGATCGAACTCGCTCAGATCCAGACGATCCGCCGCGTTGTCGTCGAAATCAGCAATGACGTCTGTATTCCCGACGGCGGAATCGTCGATGCTCTCGTAGCTGAATATATCCGATCCGCCACCGCCCACCAGTAGATCCCCGTTCTCACCGCCCACGATGATGTTCGCACCGGCATCGCCCGTCAGGATGTCGTAGTTGACCGTCCCGACGATGTTCTCGATGCCCGAGAACGTGATGCTGCCGAACGAGAAGACGCTCTGAGTGCTCGAACCGCCGAGATTGAAATTGACCCCGCCGGCAGCATTCGAGAAATCGAGGGTGTCGCCGAACGCACCATCGCCGCCGCCGTTGTAGGTGTCACTCCCCGCACTGACGATGAAGTAGTCCGAGCCGTCGCCGCCCGTCACGACATCCAGGAAATCGCAGCCCTGTACCGTCACGCCGGTTGCGTTACCGGCATTGGTGATATCCCACGTGCCACCCGTCGTGATCGCGGAAAGATCGATGTCGTGGCCCGCGAGGATGAATAGAACGGCGCCGGCGCTCACGCTCTGGTCGGTCGCCGCGTAGTTCTCCGCCAGCGTGGCATTGAGCGTTGCACCGGGGGTGACGATGAAAATGTCTGAACCACCGCGTCCAAGATCGGTGATGGTGTCGGTACCGAGGTCGATCATGAAGGTGTCGACACCGGTCCCACCGGTCAGCACATCATCACCATCTTCACCGGCCAGACCGTCGTCATCCGTGCCGCCGTTCAAGGTGTCCGCGCCGCCGCCGCCCTTCAAATCGTCGTTGTCGAGGCCACCATACAACGTGTCGTCGCCTGCTCCGCCGTGCAGAGCGTCGTCGAACTGGGTGCCGATGATGATCTCGATGCTCGAGAAAGTATCACCGGACGCAGCACCCGAGGTCGCGCCCGTGTCGAGATCGATCGAGACGCCGCTCGTTGCATTGGCATAGCTTACCGTATCCGTACCCGAACCTCCATAGAAGGCGTCACTGCCTGCGCTATGGTAGAGGATATCATTCCCGCTATTGCCCTTGAGCGTGTCATCGCCAGAGCCGCCGTCGAGCTTGTCGTTGTCTCCACCGCCGTCCAGCAGGTCGTTACCCGACCCACCGATCAGCGTGTCGTTACCAGCGCCGCCATATAGCTTGTCGTTGCTTGTTCCGCCGTCGAGCTTGTCGTTGTCAGCGCCGGCCTTCAGTACATCGACTCCGCTGCCTCCCTTCAGGTTGTCTTTGCCCGAGTCCCCGTACATTTTGTCGTTGCCAGCTCCGCCCTCCATCGTATCGTTGCCGCTGCCGCCGCGCATGGTATCGTGACCCGCGTCCCCCCACATCTTGTCATGGCCATCACCGCCCGTCAGCGTGTCGTTGCCCGTCCCTCCGTACAGCAGATCGTTGCCCTGTAGGCCTTGTAGAATGTCGTTGCCGCCAAGTCCTCGGATCGTGTCGGATGCGGCCGTGCCGATCAGCGTGTTCTTCTTCGCATTGCCTATCAGAATTGCCATTTCGATCCCTCGATTCAGATCTGCAGGCTCAACCCAGCTCCGCCAAGGGCCATCTGGGCACGACGACCTTGACGGTGAACTATGTGTACGGAGTGGCGGTGAGTCGCTCCACAGGCAATGCCCCGCAGTCAGCCTTTCAGTGCCGGTGTCGCAAATCGGCGACAGTCCCCCGGGGCGCGAGGCACCTCGCCGGCACGCCCACCCGTGGACAGGGCCTACCTGGCTCGACAAGCCGGGCCTTTGGAGGTCTGGTCTTGCACCGCCTGTGCAAATCTGTATAACCCGGCCGTCACCCGCTCCGGTCGGAGGCTGATCGGGGGCTTTGCCTTGGCAGAGAGGGTCTATGACCCGCCCCCCAGTGTCTTCGCTCTTTGGGTTTCTTCGTGGGCCTTTCCGGGGCCCATGGGGGCTTTGCGCCGGAGGGGTAGGATCGATGGAGAAAGGCACACCATGCCGCTATACGAGCATGTCTTCCTGGCTCGCCAGGACGTATCCCCGAGCCAGGCCGAGCAACTCGCGACCGAGTTCCAAGGCGTACTCGAGGGCCTCGGCGCCAAGGTCACAAAATCCGAGTATTGGGGCCTCAAGTCGCTGGCCTTCAAGATCAAGAAGAGCCGCAAGGCCCACTACATGATGTACAATATCGACGGCCCCCATGCCGCCGTCGCCGAGATGCAGCGGCAGATGAGCCTGTCGCCCGACATCATCCGCCACCTGACCATCAAGGTCGACAAGCTCGAGACCGAGCCGTCGGCGATGATGCGCAAGTCCGACCGCGACGATCGGGGCGACCGCCGCGGACCACGTGGCCCGCGCGATGATTTCCGCGGCGGAGGCGGTGGAGGCGGGCGCGGTCGTGGCCGGCGTGAAGGCTTCGAGGGCGGCGCGAGCGAGGAGGAGCAGTCATGAGCATGTCACCGAGCCCGGCCCGCCGGCCGTTCCAGCGCCGCCGCAAGACCTGTCCCTTCTCCGGCGATAAGGCACCGAAGATCGACTACAAGGACGTGCGCCTCATCCAGCGCTTCGTCTCCGAGCGCGGCAAGATCGTGCCGAGCCGCATCACAGCCGTTTCGGCCAAGAAGCAGCGGGAGCTCGCCCAGGCCATCAAGCGGGCCCGGTTCCTCGGACTGCTGCCTTACGTTCTGAAATAGCCTGCCGGCCGGGTAGCGTCCTTGGACGCCCCGGCAATCACATAGGTTGGAGCGGCCGACGGGCCGCCCCTAACCGCTGAGCCCGATCCGGTGTCGCGCCGTCAGAGGGCTCCAGACGGGACAGCTCCGGCCATGGGCCAGACGATCACATACGGACTTGCCGCGGGCGCCCTCTCAGCCCTGCTGTTCGTCGCCCTCCTGACCGGCCTTCCGCTGGCCTTTCTCCTCTACCTTCTGACGCCATTGCCGGCGTTCATGGCCGGGCTGATCCAGGGGCCGGTTGCGGCGGGCGTCGCGGCTGGCGCCGCGGCCGTGGCGCTGCTGTTCGCGGGTCCGCCGGCCCTCGCGGCCACGCATGTCGTCGGTTTCGGCCTCCCCGCATGGGCGCTGCTCGCCACGGCGGCCTCCGCAGGAGACGCGGTCCGGCGCCAAACTGGGCCGGGCCTCGTCGCTCTGGCGGTGCTTCTTGCTGGCACCTTTGGTGCGGCCAACGTGCTGCTGCTCGGCGCCGACGTCGAGACATATCGCAGCACGCTCGCCACCGTGTTCGAGTTCTATCGGGAGCAGCTCGGTGGCATGACGGGCCAAGCCTGGCCCGCCGACCAGACCGCGCTTGTGCTCGACCTCACCACACGCATCATGCCGGGTATCGCCGCAGTGAGCTGGCTCGCGTTGATGCTCGGCAATCTCTGGCTCGCCGGACGCCTCGCTGGGAGCCGTCGCCGGGACGTCGGAGCACTCGTCGCCCTCCGGGCCTTCAGACTGCCGTCCTGGATGACCCTCACTTTCATGGCGAGCCTGCTCGTCGCCTATTTCGGTCCACCCTACGCATCCCTGCTCGCCTCCGCCTTCGCCGCCGCCCATGGCGCCGGCTACGCCATCGAAGGGCTGGCGCTCGTTCACCGCCTGACGTTCGGCCACCGGTTGCGCGCCCTGATCCTGATCGCCCTCTACCTGGCGCTCCTTCTCGCCGGATACTACGTCGTGTTCGTCCTCATCACCTTTGCCCTGGCCGCGCCCCTTTTCGGCCTCGACCGGCGGCTCCCCACCCTGTCCAACAACACCCCAACCTAGATCGGAGACCTATCATGCAAGTCGTGCTCTTGGAGCGGATCCCGCGCCTCGGCCAGATGGGGGACGTCGTCAAAGTGAAGGACGGCTACGCCCGGAACTTCCTCCTGCCGCAGGGCAAAGCCCTGCGGGCCAACAAGGAGAACCTCGCCAAGTTCGAGGTCGACCGCGCCCAGCTCGAGGCGCGCAACCTCGAGCTGAAGAAGGAAGCCGAGGCGGTGCATGGCAAGCTCGACAAGCAGAGCTTTGTCATCATCCGCCAGGCCGGCGACACCGGTCAGCTCTACGGGTCCGTCGCCACCCGTGACGTCGCCCAGGCCGTGACTTCGGGCGGCTATTCCATCGACCGCCGGCAGGTCCAGCTCGACAAGCCGATCAAGGTGCTCGGCCTGCACCAGGTGAGGCTCGTGCTGCACCCCGAGGTCACCGGCACGATCACCCTGAACGTGGCGCGCTCCGAGGACGAGGCCGAACGACAGGCTCGCGGCGAGGATGTGCTGAACATCCGCGAGGAAGGCCCCGAGCTGGACCAGCTGGGCCAGGCGGCCGAGGGCATCTTCGAGGAGGGCACCACGGCGGCCGAGGACGAGCGCGAGGCCGCGGAGGAAAGCTGACCTCGCCGCTCCCGCGGCCCGGAAGTGTGACGGAGCCGGCCCCGCCGTGGGGCCGGTTCGCTGCCCAGCGCGACAGGCGCCGGACCTCAAGCTCGACTTGTATCTCCCTCTCACGCCTTCATGAATTCTTCACGAAGACGATTGCCAACCAAATCTTTACTGTGCTTTAGTGTCGCAGCGACCGTCCGAGGGAATTTGGCCGGTCCGACGTAGGGGTTTCAAGTAGGGAGCGCGGTGCGCGATACCCGGAAGGGTCGCGCCGCGCAGTATTGTCATGTTCGGTCCACTCCGCCTCGCCCTCGAGCGTGTCGTCCGCAAGGGTGATCTCAGAATCTACGATAGCAAGGGTCAGCTGCACCGGTTCGGCGACGGCACCGGACGCCGGGTCGTGGTCCGGATCACCGACGCCAAGTCAGAGCGCGCGATCGGCTTCGATCCCGGCCTCGGCGTCGGCGAGTCCTACATGAATGGCACCTTCGTTTTCGAGGAAGGCCGGATCTACGAGTTCCTGGAGCTCGTCTTCGAGAACAGCGAGGCGATGCGACTGCCGACTTGGATGCGCGGCCTCGACGTCCTGCGCTACGTGACTCGCCGGATCCAGCAGTTCAACCCGACGAGCCGGTCGCGCCGCAACGTGAAGCATCACTACGACATCACGCCGGCGATCTACGACCTTTTCCTCGATCGTGACCGGCAATATTCCTGCGCCTATTTCGAAGCCGGCAGCGACGACCTCGACGCCGCCCAACTCGCTAAGAAACGGCACCTCGCGGCCAAGCTCGCGCTGCAACCCGGGCAGAGGGTTCTCGACATCGGCTCCGGTTGGGGTGGGCTCGGCCTCTACATCGCCAAGGCGGCGAATGTTCATGTGACCGGCGTGACGCTCTCCGACGAGCAGTTCGCGCTGAGCCGCGAGCGCGCCCAGCGCGAGGGCCTCGGCAAGGTCGTCGAGTTCAAGCTGCAGGACTACAGGCATGTGCCCGGACCGTTCGAGCGGATCGTCTCGGTCGGCATGTTCGAGCATGTCGGCATCAACCACTACAAGACCTACTTCAATCGCGTTCGCGATCTGCTCACCGACGACGGTGTCGCGGTCATCCATTCGATCGGACGCTCGGATGGGCCTTCAACCACCAATCCCTTCATTGCCAAATACATCTTCCCCGGCGGCTATATTCCGGCCCTGAGCGAGGTCTTGCCAGCTATCGAGAAGTCGGGTCTCCACGTCACCGACGTGGAGATCTTGAGGCTGCACTACGCCGACACGCTGCGGCACTGGAGGAACCGCTTCATCGACGGCTGGGACAAGGCGAAGGCCGAGCTCGGCGAGGAGTTCTGCAGGATGTGGGAGTTCTATCTCGCTGGTTCCGAGAGCGCTTTCCGCTGGCAGAACCTGATGATCTTCCAGATCCAGCTGTCGAAGAAGCTCGGCACGCTTCCCCTCACCCGCGACTACATGATCGACGAGGAGCGCCGCCTCAAAGCGCGTGAGGCCGGCACCTTCGAGACGCGCATGGCGGGCGAGTAGCGCCAGGCCGCGCCACGTTCGATTCGCGTCGAGGCAAGCGGTATCCCGAGCCCGTCCCCACTCCCGTGTGCATAACGGGGATTGTGCGAGCGCGCCGCCTCGGCGCTCTGAGCCGGGAGCCGGAATCAGCTACGGTCGCGTCCATGCAGACCGAGCGACAGATGCGGCCGACGGATGCCGCCGCCAAAGACGATGCGCTGCCCTTCCGCAGCGCCCCGCACAATATCGAGGCCGAGCAGGCGCTCCTGGGCGCCATCCTCGTCAACAACGAGGCGCTCGACCGCGTCTCCGGCTTCCTGGCGGCGGATCATTTCTTCGATCCGCTCCACGCCGAGATCTACGAGACGGCCGCCAAGCTCATCCAGATGGGCAAGCAGGCGACACCGATCACGCTCAGAACCTTCTTCGAGAGAGCCGCGCCGATCACGCCCGAGCTGACGGTCCCCCAATACCTCGCCCGGCTTGCCACGGCTGCCACGACCATCATCTCGACCGAGGATTACGGCCGGACGATCCACGATCTCGCCACCCGCCGCCAGCTCATCCTGATCGGCGAGGACCTGGTCAACGTCGCCTATGACAGCCCGATCGACACGCCCCCCTCGGCGCAGATCGAAGAGGCCGAGCAACGCCTCTACGGGCTCGCCGAGCGCGGCCGCTACGGCAAGGGTTTCGAGACCTTCGGCCACGCGGTCGTCGGCGCCATCGAGATGGCCAACAACGCCTATCAGCGCGAGGGCGGGCTCTCGGGCCTCGCGACCGGGTTGCGCGATCTCGATTCCAAGCTCGGCGGGCTGCAGCCCTCCGACCTCGTCATCCTTGCTGGCCGGCCTGCCATGGGTAAGACGGCCCTCGCCACCAACATCGCCTTCAACATCGCCCGCGCCTACAAGGCCGAACGCCAGCCCGACGGCGAGATGAAAGCCGTCGACGGCGCCATCGTCGGCTTCTTCTCGCTCGAGATGAGCTCCGAGCAGCTCGCCACCCGCATTCTGTCCGAGCAGGCCGAGATCCCGAGCGAAAAGATCCGCCGCGGCATGATCAACGAGGACGAGTTCCGCCGTCTGAGGGATGCCGCGGAGACACTATCTTCACTGCCGCTCTACATCGACCAGACCGGCGGCCTGACCGTCGCTCAGCTGGCCGCCCGGGCCCGCCGGCTCAAGCGGCAGAAGGGGCTGGGCCTCCTCGTCGTCGACTATCTCCAGCTCTTGGCAGGGTCGAGCCGCCGCGCAAGTGAGGGGCGCGTCCAGGAGATCACCGAGATCACGACCGGACTCAAGGCGCTGGCCAAGGAGTTGCATGTCCCGATCGTCGCCCTCTCCCAGCTCTCGCGCCAAGTCGAGACCCGCGACGACAAGCGCCCGCAACTCTCCGACCTCAGAGAATCGGGCTCGATCGAGCAGGATGCCGACGTGGTTATCTTCGTGTTCCGTGAGGAGTACTATGTCGGCCGCACGGAGCCGTCGATCACCAAGGTCGAGGAGTATCAGAAGTGGCAGATGGAGATGGAGCGCGTGCATGGTCTTGCCGAGGTCATCATCGGCAAGCAGCGCCACGGCCCGACGGGAACGGTGAAGCTCCAATTCAACGGCCAGATCACACGCTTCGGCGACCTGCAGGACGAACAACGCGTCCCCTACCGCACTCAAGAGTAGGCCGGCCGTGACCGCCGACCGCCACGCCGCGCTGCTGGACGGCCTGCCGCCGGAGACGCCGGCTGTGCTCGTCATCGAACCGGCGGCGCTCGAGCGCAACTATCGCCGCTTTGCGAGCCTGGCCCCCACGGCCGAGACGGGCGCCGTCGTCAAGGCCGACGGCTATGGCCTCGGCAGCGAGACGGTTGTCCGCACCCTCGTCAGGGCCGGCTGCCGGACCGTCTTCGTCGCCACGCTCGGCGAGGCCCGCCGGGTCCGCAAGACCGATGCCACGGTCGGGCTCTATGTTCTCGACGGCCTCCCGAGCGGCACCGCGCCGATCTTCGCCGAGATCGGTGCCACACCGGTGCTCGCCTCCCTCGCCGATGTCGAGGAATGGTCCGGCTTCTGCCGCGATACGGGACGCGCCCTCCCGGCCGCCATCCAGATCGATACCGGCATGCACCGGCTCGGCCTGAGCGAGAGCGAGGTACGCCACCTCGCTGCGTCGCCGACGATCTTGGCCCCATTCAAGATCTTGCTCATTCTCAGTCAGCTCGCCCTTGCCGATGACCCACGCAATCCCACGAATGCCAAACAACGGCAGCGGTTCGAGCGCCTGGCGGCCCTGTTGCCGGAGGCGCCGTGGAGCCTTGCCGCCGCCTCCGGCATGTTTCTCGAGCCGGCCTTCCACTTCGACCTGGCGCGGCCGGGCATGCCGCTCTTCGGCGGCATCCCCTGCCCTGCGGCAGCGTCGTTGGTAGAGCCGGTCGGCTGGCTCTATGCGCGCATCTTGCAAGTGCACGAAGCACCGGCGGGCGAGACGGTCGGCTATGGCGCCCAGCGCCGGTTCGACCGGCCGGTGCGTCTTGCGACCCTCTCGATCGGCTATGCGGACGGCTACGGCCGCGCCCTGAGCGACAGTGGGCGGGACGACGGCGCGGTCACCCACATCGGCGCCTATCCGGCACCCGTCGTCGGCCGCATCTCGATGGATCTCACCACCATCGATGTCAGCGCCGTGCCGCCGTCACTCGTCCGCCGCGGGACCTTCGCCCAACTGATGGGCGATCAGACCACGGTCGACGACCTCGCCACGAAGGCGGGCACGATCCCCTACGAGATCCTGACCCGCATCGGTCCCCGTGTCCGGCGCGTCGTGGTCGAGGCCTAGCGCGAATGGCCAAGTCATCCACCGTCTATGTCTGCCAGAGCTGCGGTGCCGTCAGCCCGCGCTGGACCGGCAAGTGCCCGGCCTGCGAGGCTTGGAACGCGCTCGTCGAGGAGGTGGCACCCGACACTGTCCCCGGCGCGCCGAAGGCGAAAAGCAAGGGGAAGGGACTCCGGCTCGAGAGCCTCACCGGCCAGACCGACGATGCCCCGCGGCTTCCGACCGGCCTCGCGGAGCTCGACCGCGTGACCGGCGGCGGCCTCGTTCCGGGCTCGGCCATCCTGATCGGCGGCGAACCCGGCATCGGCAAATCGACGCTGCTGCTCCAGGTGGCGGCGGCCGTCGCCAACCGAGGAGGCAAGGCGCTCTACTTCACCGGCGAGGAGGCGGCCGCCCAGGTCCGTCTCCGGGCCGAGCGGCTCGGCTGCGCGAGTGCTCCGGTCGGGCTCGCCGCCGAGAGCAACCTCGCCAATATTCTCGCCACACTCGACGCCGAGCGCGGCACCGGCCTCGTCATCGTCGACTCGATCCAGACCCTCTGGTCGGATGGTCTCGAATCGGCACCCGGTACCGTCGCCCAGGTGCGGGGCGCGACGCAGGCGCTCATCCGGCATGCGAAGCACTCCGGTGCCGCGCTCCTCCTCGTCGGCCATGTCACCAAGGAAGGCCAGATCGCCGGCCCCAAGGTCATCGAGCATATGGTCGACACCGTGCTCTATTTCGAGGGCGATCGCGGCCAACCCTTCCGCATCCTCCGGGCGATGAAGAATCGGTTCGGGCCGACCGACGAGATCGGCGTCTTCGAGATGGTCTCGGAGGGCCTGCGCGAGGTCGCCAACCCGTCGGAGCTCTTCCTCGGCGATCGCCAGGCGACGCATCCGGGGGCGGCCGTGTTTGCCGGCGTCGAGGGCTCGCGGCCCATTCTTGTCGAGATCCAAGCGCTGGTGACGCCGTCGAGCCTCGGCACGCCGCGGCGCGCCGTGGTCGGTGCCGACGCCAGCCGGCTCGCCATGCTGCTCGCCGTGCTCGAGGCCCGCTGCCGGATCGTGCTCGCCACCCACGACGTCTATCTCAACGTCGCCGGTGGCCTCAGGATCGGCGAGCCGGCCGCCGACCTCGCCGCCGCCGCCGCCCTCGTCTCCTCGCTCGCCGGCGTGGCGCTGGCGCCCGACTGCCTCTACTTCGGCGAGGTCAGCCTCTCCGGCGCCATCCGGCCGGCCAGCCAGGGCACCGTGCGCTTGAAAGAGGCCCAGAAGCTCGGCTTTCGCAAAGCCGTCATTCCGGCCGCCGGGGAGATCGATACCAAAACGGTCAAGCTTGACTTGCAGCGCATCTCGCATTTGAAACAGCTGGCCGACATTTTGGGCTAGGGCTGATCATGGCGCCGGTCGCTCCGAAGGGCGTGCCGGATTGCCGTCGATCCGCCGGAATCGTGGTAGAAGTCTTCGGGGTTGCATAGACTTTGCTCGACCGGAGCCTTTCGGCCCGGTGCCGCCGAGCAGGCTGTTTGGAGAGGACGCGTGTCATGCTGGGTCCGTTGACGTATCTCGATATCGGGTTGCTCGGCATCTGCTTCCTTTCGGGCCTGCTGGCGATGTACCGCGGCCTGACCCGGGAGGCGCTCTCGATCGTCTCCTGGGCGCTCGCGGCCCTCGCGACGCTCTATTTCGTCGCCTATCGAGCCGATATCGCCGAAAGCCTCGCCGCCGATTACGGACAATCCCCGCTCGTCATGAAGATCGCCATAGGTGTTGCCATCTTCATCGTCGTGCTGGTCGTCGTCCACTTCATCACGATCCGCTTTTCCGATTCCGTCCTCGAGAGCCGGGTCGGCATGATCGACCGGATCCTGGGCTTCGGCTTCGGCATCGTCCGTGGCTTTCTCCTCATCGTCATCGGCTACATGTTCGCCAATTTCCTGTTCGAGGAGAAGATCATGCCGCCCTGGGTGACGGAGGCCCAGTCCTACCCCTACATCAAGGAGACCGGCACCAGCCTGCAGGCAGCGCTCTCGGGGCTCTTGCCGGAGGATCTGAAGCTGCCGGGCACCGGTGGCAGCGAGCCGCAAAGCGGCGAGGGCGCGCCCGAAGGCACGGATGAGCCGCCGCCCGAGGCGACGACCGACCAGAACGGTTAACGGGCGGTCTGTCGCAGGTCTCTGGCGTCGGCGTGCGCGATCCGGTAACGGGGTGTTGCAGAACGCTCATGGAGAACCGGCATGGCTGAGCGCGACGACGACCGGTTGCGAGAGGAATGCGGCGTCTTCGGAATCTTCCGCCATCCCGACGCGGCGGCGCTGACTGCCCTCGGCCTGCACGCCCTGCAGCATCGCGGCCAAGAAGCCTGCGGCATCGTCACCTTCAACGCCGGCCAGTTCCACGCCGAGCGGCACACCGGTCGTGTCGGTGACAATTTCGACAAACCCGAGGTGCTGGCGCGACTCCCCGGCAGCAGCGCCATCGGTCACAATCGGTATTCGACGACCGGCGAGCCCTCGCTCAGGAACGTGCAACCGCTCTTCGCCGACCTGGCCGCCGGTGGCTTCGCCATCGGCCACAACGGCAATCTGACCAACGCGCTCTCCATCCGCCGTGACCTCGTCGCCCATGGCGCCATCTTTCAGTCGACGACCGATACCGAGGTGATCCTGCACCTGATCGCCCGGAGCCAGAAGGCGACATCGGTCGATCGTTTCATCGATGCCATCCGGCAGGTCGAGGGTGGCTATGCCTTCGTCGCCCTGACGGCCAACCGCATGCTGGCGGCACGCGATCCCCTCGGCATCCGGCCGCTGGTCCTGGGCAGGCTCGATCAGAGCTACGTGCTCGCATCGGAAACCTGCGCGCTCGACATCGTCGGCGCCAAGCTCGTCCGCGAGATCGAGAACGGCGAGGTGGTCGACATCTCCGACGACGGCATCGCCTTCCACCGCTTCGCCCCCGTGCGCGAGCCGCGGCCCTGCATCTTCGAGTACATCTACTTCTCGCGCCCGGATTCAATCGTCGGCGGCAAGTCGGTCTACGACATCCGCAAGGAGATGGGCCGTCAGCTTGCGCGTGAATCCTGCCCCGTGGCCGATGTCGTCGTGCCGGTGCCGGATTCCGGCGTACCGGCCGCACTCGGGTTCGCCCAAGCATCGGGCATTCCCTTCGAACACGGCATCATCCGCAACCACTATGTCGGCCGCACCTTCATCCTGCCCGCCCAGGCGCAGCGCCAGATCGGCGTGAAGATGAAGCACTCGCCCAATGTCAGCGTGGTCAAGGGCAAGCGCGTCGTGCTGATCGACGACAGCATCGTCCGCGGCACGACCTCGACGAAGATCGTCGACATGGTGCGCGACGCCGGCGCCACCGAGGTGCACATGCGGATCGCCTGTCCGCCGATCACGCATCCCGACTTCTACGGCATCGACACGCCTGATCGCGACAAGCTGCTGGCGGCGACCCACGACCTCGACGGCATGCGCCGGTTCGTCAAGGCCGACAGCCTGGCCTTCCTCTCCATCGAGGGGCTCTATCTGGCGCTGGGCGAAACCGGCCGCAATCAGCAGAGCCCGCAGTTCACCGATCACTGCTTCACCGGTGACTACCCGACCCGCCTCGTCGATCGTGACGGGCGGCCGGTGTCGCGGCAGCTCTCCTTGCTGGCCGAGGCGAGCTGACGCTCCGTCTGCGGCGAATTTGCCGCCCTTTTGGCCTAAATTGCGACAAGGCCTGAGGATTATGCTAGGAGAGGCGGGCCGTTATCCGATACCGGAAACGGTCAAGCTCATGCGGGGTCCAGAGGGCCCGCCCTAGAATACAGAGAGGCGTTCCATGAGACCTGTCGCACTCGCCGCCGGCATGTTGATCCTCGGCCTCGGCTCGGCTGCCGGCCTCGCCAACCAGATCAACACGGGCGGCACCACCGGCGCCTACCACTCCACCTTCTGCCCGCAGCTCGAAAGCCAGCTCAAGAAGGCGAAGTTCGACTACAGCTGCACGTCCTCCGAGGGAAGTCGCGAGAATATCCAGCGCGTCATCGGCGACCCGACGCAGGTCGGCTTTTCCCAGCTCGACGTGTTCGCCCTCGAGAACAGCATCTACGGCGGCGACGACCTCTTCAAGGTCGTACGCAATGATCTCGGCCGCGAGTGCCTGTTCTTCATCAGCCGCAATCCCGAGTTCACGAGCTTTGGCGACATCGCCGCCTATTCCGACCAAATTCGCTTCATCCTGCCGCCGGCCAAGAGCGGCGTCACTGGAACCTTCGAGTTCCTGCAGCAGATCGACCCCGACGGCCTCGGCCGCGCGCGCAACATCACCTATGCCGAGAGCGCCGATGAGGCGATCGACCTCGCCCTCGGCTCGGAGGATACCGTCACGCTGCTCGTCCAGTTCCCCGACCCGAAGAATGCGCGCTTCAAGAGCATCCAGGAGCAGCAGGGGAACATCGTTCCGGTCATCGATCGCAACATCCTCAGGCAGGA
The DNA here is from genome assembly GCA_041397825.1 of Hyphomicrobiaceae bacterium. Taxonomy (GTDB): domain Bacteria; phylum Pseudomonadota; class Alphaproteobacteria; order Rhizobiales; family Hyphomicrobiaceae; genus JANNSX01. The sequence goes on along the minus strand of JAWKVX010000004.1, from coordinate 453,831 downwards.
GATCGGCGGCCAGAAGGTCTACTACGCCGAGGAGACCGAGATTTCGATGCCGAAGTGGAACAAGTCGGCGGAAAAGGTGGTGACCTCCTGCACGCCGATGGTGCTGTTCACCGGTACGCCGTCCAGGGTCGACGAAGGCAACATGCGCAAAGATCAGGAGGACCTGATCAAGACCATCGAGGCGCTCAAGGCCGAGGATCTGCAGCCGAAGCAAGGCTTCTTCTCCAAACTCTGGCAGAAGACCAAGGCACTCTCGGCGGCCAGCGTCGAGAAGATGGTCGACGTCTCCGAGAAGGCGCGGGAGAAGGCAAAGCCGACGATCGACAAGGCCATGGAGCGGGCCAAGGAGATGCGCGATCAGGCGGCCGAAAGTGCCAAGGAGCTCTACGACGAGGTCAAGAAAAAGGCCGGAAGCGAGGGCTCGAGCGATCCGTGAGCGCCCGGCCCAAGATCGAACGAGAGCGGGGCGGTCGAGGCCGCCCCTTCGCGCCTTCGGTCGCCGATCGGTCGCTCAATAGTAATTGACGCCGAAGCTCAGCTTCGGATCGTAGTGGGCATCCCAGTAGCCCTTCCAGATCGCCTGGGAAATCGGCCCGACCTGGCCATCGCCGACCGGGGTGCCATCCAGCTCCGTCACCGGCATGACGCCGCCGGCGGTGGTAACGAACAGGATTTCGTCCGCCTTGTAGGCGAGATCGACCGGCACGTCCTCGACGCGGGTCTCGAGCCCGAGATTGGCAGCGACCTCGATCACCGACTTCCGCGTCACGCCTTCGAGCACGCCCTTGCGCGGCGTATAGAGCGTTCGATCCTTGATCAGCATGACGTTGAAGCCCGGGCCCTCGGTGATGTTGGTATCGCCGTCGGTGAGGATCGGATAGGAGGCGCCGCGATCGCGCGCCTCGAGCAAACCGCGTGTGAAATCGCCCCACTGCACATTCTTGACGGTCGGGTCGAAAGCACCGACCGGCGTCCGCCGCACTGTCCTTGCGACGATGGCCGAACCGCCGGTCGCCTGTGTCTCCAGGTCCATGACCCAGAGATAGGGCATGACGAACAGATAGCAGAAGCCCTCGCAGTCTTCCGGCGCGTACTGGCGGATGAAGCGCAGGCCCCGCGTCACGATCAGCATGACATAGGCGTCGCGGATGCCGCTCGCCGCCGTCATCTCGACGAGCCGGTCGCGCATCTCCTGCCGGCCGATCGGGCTTTGGTAGCGCATCTTGGCGATGCTCGCCTCGAAACGGTCGAGGTGGTCGTCCAGGCGGAAGAAGCGGCCGTCCCAGACGGCCGGCACGTCATAGGTCTGGTCGGCGTGGAGAAAGCCCTGGTCGAGCAGCGGAATGCGCGCCTCTTTGAGCGGCACATAGTCCCCGCCCACATAGGCGATGCCCTCGGCCATCGGATGGCCGCTGGCCTTGAGGTCGGCGAGACGCTGCCGATAGCCCACCCGGATATGATCGACGAAGGACATCGGAGTTCTCCTTGAATGGCTGTCAGCACCGAGCCAGCCTAGGATCACGGCGGTCCGTCTCGCAAGACAGAACAACGACCCTCCGCCTTGAAATTCCGGCATAGCCCCGATAGCACCCACTGGACGAAGTCTCACCCGGAGAGCGCCCATGACCGATCGTCCCTTTGCCGGCCTGACGGCGCTCGTGACCGGCGCCTCGCGCGGCATCGGCCGGGCCCTGGCGCTCGCCCTTGCCGGGGCGGGCGCGCATGTCGTGGCGGTGGCGCGGACAAAGGGCGCCCTCGAGGAGCTCGACGACGAGATCAAGACGCTGGGGAGTGCCGCGACGCTCGTGCCGCTCAATCTGGTGCACGGCGACAAGCTCGATCAGCTCGGCCCCTCCCTCTTTCCACGGTTCCAGAAACTCGACATGCTGGTGGCCGCCGCCGGCATGCTCGGGCCGCTCTCGCCGGTCGCCCACGTCAAGACCGAGGATTGGTCGCGGCTGATCGAGGTGAACCTTGCGGCCAACTGGCGACTGATCCGGACGCTCGATCCCCTGCTTCGCCTGTCGCCGGCCGGCCGCGCTGTTTTTCTGACCTGCGCCGCCGCCCGTGCACCGGAGGCCTATTGGGGTCCCTATGCCGCCTCGAAGGCAGGGCTCGAGGCGTTGGTCAGGTGCTATGCCGCAGAGGTCGCGCATACGCCTCTGCGCGTCAACCTGTTGGATCCGGGGGTGACAAGGACGCGTTTGCGGCAACAGGCGTTTCCCGGCGAGCGGCCGGAGACGCAGTCCGACCCGTCACGGCTCGGTCCGGTCGTGATCGACATGCTTTCACCCGGGTTCATCGCCAACGGCAGCCTGATCGAGGCGGCGACGCATCCGGCATTTGCGGTGCTGAAGGAGATTCCATGACTGAGACGCGTCCCCCCTACACAGGCCATTGCCTGTGCGGCGCAGTTCGCTTCGAGGTGCGCGGACCCCTTGCGAATACACACGCCTGCCATTGCGGACAATGCCGGCGGCAGAGTGGTCATTTCGTCGTCGGGGCGAGCGCCGAGCGCGCCGATCTCAAATTCCTCTCCGACGCGACCCTCGCCTGGTATCAATCCTCGCCGTCGGCGCGGCGCGGCTTCTGCAGCACCTGCGGCTCGGTCATGCTCTGGGACGACGGAGGAACCACGGTCGGCATCAATCTCGGCTCCCTCGACCAGCCGACCGGCCTCAGGATCGAGAAACACATCTTCGTCGAGGACAAGGCGGACTACTACGAGATCGACACCGACGGCGCAGCGCGGTTCCGAGGCTACGACACGCCGGCATGACGGCCCGGCTATGTTTCGAGCAGCAGCTCCATCCCGTCGTAGGCCGGCTCGACGTGCGGGGCGAGCGTGGCCTTGAGCTTGGCGTAATCGAGGTCGGTGTGGAGGTGGGTCAGGATCGCGCGCTTCGGCGCGAGATGCCCGATCCATTGCAGGGCCTGATCGACGCTGAAATGGCTCGGATGCGGCGTCGGCTTGAGCGCATCGACAATCCAGACATCGAGGCCCCTCAAATGCGGCACCGATGCCTCGGGGATACCGCTCACGTCGGGTGAGTAGGCGAGACCACCGATCCGGAAGCCCAGCGAGCCGATGTCGCCATGCCGCTGCTGCAGCGGCAGCACCTCGATCGAGCCGCCGGCACCGGAGACCGAGAAGGGTTCGCCGGCAATCATCAGGATGCGATTGAGGATCGGCGGATAGGCCGATCCATCGGGCGAGGCAAAACAATACGAGAACCGTGTTTCGAGACTCTGGGCCGTCGGCGCGTCCATGTAGGTCGGGAGCCGGCGGCCGGCGGCGAGCACGATCGAGCGCAACTCGTCAATGCCGTGTGTATGGTCGGCATGGTCATGCGTGTAGAGCACGGCATCGAGCTCGGAGACGTTGGCCGCCAGGAGCTGCTCGCGGAGATCGGGCGGCGTGTCAATCAGGATGCGCGTGATCCCCTTGGGGCCATGCTTTTCGACCAGGAGGGCGGCCCGGCGCCGTCGGTTCCTCGGCTCGGCCGGATCGCAGGCGCCCCAGACATTGCCGATCCGGGGCACGCCGAACGAGGAGCCACAGCCGAGGATGACGAAGCGGAGGGTCATCCCGCGCGCGCCTTCTCGAGCGGTGCCGCCTTGGCGTAGAGCCGGAGGAAATTCTCCGTCGTGGCCGCCGCCAGTGCCTGATCGCTCACGCCCTTGGTCGCGGCCAGCACTCGGGCTGTATGCACGACATGCGCCGGCTCGTTGCGCTTGCCGCGATAGGGCTCCGGCGCGAGGTATGGGCTGTCCGTCTCGACCAGCAGACGATCGAGCGGCATGGCCCTGGCGACCTCACGCAAGGCTTCCGACTTCTTGAACGTCAGCACGCCGGAGAACGACACGTAACCGCCCAGCGCCACCGCCCGGCGAGCGAGATCAATCCCGCCCGTGAAGCAGTGCAGGACGAAACGAAACGCGCCTTTCGCCATCTCCTCTTCGAGAATGCGCGCCGTGTCGGCATCGGCATCGCGCGAATGGATGACGAGCGGGAGGCCGGCTCTCCGCGCCGCCTCGATGTGCGTGCGGAAGCCGAGCGCCTGCGCCTCGCGCGGTGCCTTGTCCGTGTAATAGTGGTCGAGGCCGGCCTCGCCGATAGCGATCACGCGCGGATGCCGTTCGGCGATGTCCACGATCTCCTCGACGCTGATGTCGAGTTCCTCATGGGCGTAGTGCGGATGCGTGCCGACCGAGCCATAGACCGCGGGTGAATGCTCGATCAGCGCGCGAATGCGCTCGAAACGGCGAATGCGGGTGGAGATCGTCACCAGGGTGCCGACCTCGGCCGCCGCCGCCCGCGCGATCACCCCGTCGAGGTCGGCCAGCAGCTCCGGGAAATCCAGATGGCAGTGATGATCGACGAGCATCAGCCGCTCTTGCTCTCGGGCTCCACGTATCGCGGAAAGACGGGGGCGAGCGTCCCGAGCCGTGCACCTGCCTTGAGACGGCCGCCCGCACCCAGCGTCTCGAACGTTCGCTCGCCTGCCGAGAGCGCCAGCTGGTCGAGCAGCCGTGCGCAGGAGCTGGGCATCACGGCCTGGGCGAGGATACCGGCCTGCCGCACGACCTCGGCCGTGACATAGAGGACGGTGCCCATGCGCCGAGGATCTGTCTTCTTGAGGGCCCACGGCGCCTCGCCTGCAAAATACCGGTTGGCGTCGGCGACGACATCCCAGACCGCCTCGAGATACTTGTTGATCTGCTGGCGGTCCATCGCCTGCCGTGCCTTGGCGAGCATGCCGTCGGCACCAGCCAGCATGGCCTTATCCGCGTCCGCCAGCGCGCCTGCTTCCGGGATGAGATCGTTGCAGTTCTTCGAGATCATCGATAGCGAGCGCTGGGCAAGATTGCCCAGGTCGTTTGCGAGATCGGCATTCGTCCGGTTGACGATCGCCTCGTGGCTGTAGCTGCCATCCTGACCGAAGGGCACCTCGCGCAGGAAGAAGTAGCGCACCTGATCGACGCCGTAGTGCTGCACCAGGGCGAAGGGGTCGAGCACGTTGCCGACCGACTTCGACATCTTCTCACCCTGGTTGTAGATGAAGCCATGACCATAGACGCGCTTCGGCAGCTCGACGCCGGCCGACATCAGGAAGGCCGGCCAGTAGATGGCGTGGAAGCGCGTGATGTCTTTGCCGATCATGTGCAGATCGGCCGGCCAGTAGGCCTTGAACCGCTCGCTCGCCTCGTCCGGGAAGCCGGCGCCGGTGATGTAGTTCGTCAGCGCATCGACCCAGACATACATGACATGGCCCGGCGCATCGGGGACCGGCACGCCCCATTCGAAGGTGGTCCGCGAAACGGAAAGATCCTGGAGCCCGCCTCTGACGAAGCTCACGACCTCGTTCCGCCGCTCGGGCGGCAGGATAAAGTCGGGATTGGCCTCGTAGTGGGCGAGCAGGCGGTCCTGGAAGGCCGAAAGGCGGAAGAAGTAGGTCTTGTCCTCGGTCCACTCGACTGGCGTACCCTGCGGGCCGACCCGCACGCCGTCGTCGCGCAGCTTGGTCTCGCTTTCGTCGTAGAAGGCCTCGTCCCTGACCGAATACCAGCCTGAATAGGTGCCGAGATAGATGTCGCCCTTGGCCGCCATCCGCCGCCAGAGCTCCTGCACCGAGCGGAAATGACGCTCCTCGGTGGTGCAGACATAGTCGTCGTTGGAGCAATCGAGCACGGCCAGCATCGCCTTGAAGCGCTCGGTATTCCGCGTCGCGAAGGTGCGGATGTCGAGGCCTTCCTTGGCCGCCGTCTGCAGCATCTTCAGGCCGTGCTCGTCGGAGCCGGCCATGTACAGCACGTCGTAGCCGTCGAGCCGCTTGAAGCGGGCGATGCAGTCGGTCGCGATCGCCTCGTAGGCGTGACCGATATGCGGCGCGCCGTTCACATAAGGTATCGCCGTCGTCACATAGTATTTGCCGCGGGCGGCCATGCGTGCCTCATCGGAGCCGGTCCTTGACGGTGTCAGGCCGCGTCGCGGCCCAGCTCCGTCAGCCGCGTCAGGAGGTCCACGAGGAGCGCCCGGCGGTCGAGATTGAGCGTCAGAGCATCGCTCCTGGCGCGGCCGACTGTTTCCCACAGCTGAGCCCACGAGGCAAGCGCATCGGGGGCGGCGAGACGGGCCGCGAGACGGCGCTCTGCTGGGAGCGCCCCCGCGCCGAGTGCCGCCTGCCGGGCCAGGCGATTCATCAGCCCCTGCACGAGGTCGACGATGACGGCGAAGTCGTCCACCCTGTCCGCGAGCTTCAGGATATCCGGGCCTGGCTTGCTGGCGCCCAGGACCTTGATCAGGCGCTCGTAGAGTGCGAGCCCGTCACCGGATCTGAGAACCAGCGCCCGCCGGACGCTGCCGCCGGAGAGCGTGGCCAGGAGCTCCGCCTCCTCCGGTGTGGGCGGCGCCTCCCCGGCTCCGGCCAGAAGACCGGTCAGGACGCGCGCAAGATCATCCTCGGCGAGAGACGACAGGTCGAGCCGGCGGGTTCGGGAGCGGATGGTCGTCAGAAGCCGGCCCGGCTCCGCGGTTACCAGCAGGAAGACGGTTCGTGCCGGCGGCTCCTCGAGCGACTTGAGGAGCGCGTTGGCGGCGCTCGCGTTCATCTCGTCGGCCCGATCGACGATGACGACCCGCCAGGCCCCGTCATCCGCCGTCAGAGCCAGGAACTCCTTCAGGCGCCGCACCTCGTCGACGGGGATCGAGGCGGGGATGCGCTTCTTTTTGAGGTCGTAAGGGCGGCGGATGACCAGGAGGCCCGGATGCGAGAGGGCCGCCACCTGCCGGACCGCGGGGAGCGATGGCGGCACAGCGAGATCATGCTGCGGCAGCAAGGCATCCTCTGGTCCGCCAGCGAGGAGGAAGCGCGTGAAGCGGTAGGCGAGCGTCGCCTTGCCCACGCCCTCCGGCCCCGTCAACAGCCAGGCGTGATGCAGATGACCGGACCGGTAGGCCTCGAGCAGCACCTGCTCGGCGCGGGCCTGACCGACGAGATCAAGCGTCTCGCGCGGGTGCGGGAAACCCTCCAGGCGATCGGCCTCCGGAAGAGCCTCCTCGGGCGCAGGCGTCGCCTCGCGGGGCCGCTTCGTCATGGGCCGAGCCGCTCCCGGACGATGGCCCAGATCGCCTCGGCGACGGTGTCAGCGTCATTCGAGGCATCGACGACGGCGCAGCGGTCCGGCTCGGCCCGGGCGATGCGAAGGAAGCCCTGGCGGACGATCTCGTGCCTCGCCTCGGATTGAGCGTCGTAGCGGTTCTGCGCGCCGCGCAGGGTGGCCCGGGCGTGACCGACGGCGATGGGCAGATCGAGAATGAGCGTCAGATCGGGCAGGCGCGCCACCGAGAGCCTCTCGACCTCGGCGATACGTGCGGCGTCGAGCTGGCCGAGGTCGCCCTGATAAACCCGGGTCGAATCGACGAAGCGATCGGAGATCACCCAGCTGCCGCGCGCGAGGGCCGGCACGATGGTCGCCGCCAGATGCTCGGCGCGCTGCGCGGCGAACAGGAACAGCTCGGTCTCCGGCCGCATCTCCGGGGCTTCGAGGATCAGGCCACGGATACGCTCGCCGAGCGGCGAGCCGCCGGGCTCCCGGGTGACGAGCGCCGCGATATCCTCGTCCATCAGCCGTTGAGCGAGGCGCCGCGCCTGCGTCGATTTCCCCGCGCCTTCGCCGCCCTCGAGGGTGATGAATTTCCCGTTTGCCATGGTCGAACCATAGCCGGACCGCTTAGAGCAGCCAACTGAACGCCTTCAGGATAATCGCATCGAGGCCTTTGGCGACGATACCCCCCTCCTCCACGTCCTCGGCAGCATAGAGCGGCACCTCGTTGACGCCGGCCTCGACATGCTCGACACGGATGCGCGCCACCTCGTCGCCCTTGTGGATGGGCGGCTTCAGCGGACCGTTGTAGATGATCTCGGCCTTCAGCCGGTTCTTGGCGGCGACGCGCGGCACGAGGATGTTGATCGGACCGTTGCCGACCAGCTTGACGTAGTAGGACGAGCCTCCCCAGACCCGGGCCTCGCCGACGATCTCGCCGGCGTCGAAGATCGGTACCTCCTTGAAGTTGCTGAACCCCCAGTCGAGGAGCTTGCGGGCCTCGGCACCGCGCTCGTTGTTCGATGTCGTGCCGTTGATGACGACGATCAGGCGCCGCCCCTCCTGGACGGCCGAGCCGACTAGGCCATAGCCGGCGTCCTCGATGTAGCCGGTCTTCAGCCCATCGGCGCCGATGCCCATGCCGAGCAACGGGTTGCGATTGATGAAATTGAAGGTCTTGCGGCCGTTGTTGTACTCGAACGACTTCTGCGAGAACATCTTGTAGAATTCGGGATAGTCGAGGATCAGGTGCCGTGCCAGCAGGCCGAGCTCGCGAACCGACATCAGCTGCTTGGGATGCGGCAGTCCCGTCGCGTTGCCGAAGGTTGAGGTCGGCAGGCCGAGACGCCGCGCCTCCGTCGTCATCAGCTCGGCGAAAGCCTCCTCGCTGCCGGCCATGCCTTCGGCAAGGGTGATGCAGGCATCGTTGCCCGACTGGACGATGATGCCTTGCAGGAGATCGCTGACCGCCACTGCGGATTTCAGATAGACGAACATAGCCGAGGTGCCGGAGGGGCCGCCGCCTGTGCGCCATGCATGCTCGGAGACGGTGAACTTGTCGTCCATCGTCAAGGTGCCGGTCTTCAGCGCATGGAACGCAACGGCCAATGTCATGAGCTTGCTCATGGAGGCCGGTGGCACGAGCTTGTCGGCGTCCTTCTCGAACAGCACCGCGCCACTCTCGGCATCCATCAGGATCGCATAGGGCGCCGAGGTCTCGAAGGCGGCTCTGGCACTGCCACCGCCCATAGCCAGCGTCGTCAGAACCGCCGCGACCAAAACGTATGCAAGCCGTCCCAGGCGTTGAAAGCGCATGCGTGATTCCCGTCCCATAGGCCGGCATCGTAGCCTCTGTCCGGACGAGAGCAAAATCAATATCTGCGCATGACCAGGAGCGGCACGGCCGCTACTTGCTGCTGGCGACTCGCTTCAATCCGGTCGCAGCCGTTTTCGGAGCCGGAGTTACGAGCGGGACGCTCGGAATGGCTGGCGCGGCCGCGGGTACCGCCACCGCAGGCGGATCGCCGAGATCGATCGACGCCGTGAAATCCACCTCGGCGAACTCCGAGGGCTTGGTCGTTGCACCGCCCTTGTACCAGGCCTGCTTGGTCAGGAATTGCTCCTCGTAGCGATCGTCGCCGGCGAGCGGAGCCTGACCGACATAGCGGACCCGAACATTCGCCGTGCCGTTGCTCTGGTAGCCGAGTAACTTGGCCGCGCGCGCGGAGAGATCGAGGATGCGACCGCGCTTGTAGGGGCCGCGGTCGTTGACCCGGACCATGATCGTGTGGCCGTTGGCGAGATTCGTCACCTCGACATAGGACGGCAGTGGCAAGGTCGGATGCGCGGCCGTCAAGCGGGCCTGGTTGTAGATCTCACCGTTGGCCGTCGACTTGCCATGGAATTTCGGTCCGTACCAGGAGGCGATACCGGTCTCGTCATAGTCGGGCTGGTGCTTCGGAACATACCAGAGACCGGCGACCTTGTAGGGCTTGCCGACCTTCTGAACGGCCTTTTTCCTCTCGAGCACCAGATCACCGAGGGCGCTGACGACAGGGATCCTGACGACCGGAGAGGGCAGTTCGGCAACCGGCTGTGTCGGAGCCGTCTCCATGACCGCCGGTGGTGTCTCTGCCGGCTCGACGGCCGCGAGCGACAGGCTGGCCGACGAAATGGTCTTTGGCGATTGGGCGGCGCATGCCGCAAGACCCGCAGCCGCGGCACCGATCATCAACCAGCGAAAACATGCTGCGAGTCCCAGTCCCGCGCCTGCAAGACCTGGACGACCAACGTCCCTCATGACCCCTCTCACCCTGCCCATCGACCCCGCCCGCCCCGGCTCTTGCCCGGCCTGGGTGCGTGCCGCGTGTGGTTAGCGAAAAGTCATGGTCGCATGAAGGCATGGATACCGGATAAAAGCCGCCAAATCGTTTCTCTAGGTCGATTGATCTCTTGCGTGGCCGGGAGGCCACAGCGAGACTGCGCCCGAGGTACCTCAACGGCCCTGCAAGTGGCTGCAGCCGCCCTTTTCAGCGCCCGCCCCATGTCCTAAACAGCCGTCGCGGCCCAATGTGGGTCCGGATGGGTGGCCGAGTGGTTTAAGGCACCGGTCTTGAAAACCGGCGTGGGTTCACGCCCACCGGGGGTTCGAATCCCTCCCCATCCGCCAGACCTCCGTCGACTGCGGGGCACGCCCCAGGGCGGCCCGGACACCACGTTTCCAACGTGCAGGCCGCACCTCAAACGTGCCTCAGCTCTTCAACCTGTAGCCCGTCTTGAAGATCCACCACACGGTGGCAAGGCAAACGGCCAAGAACGTCAGCGCCAGCGTCGCGCTGACGCCGACATGGACATCGGCAATGCCGTAAAAGCTCCAGCGAAAGCCGCTGACGAGGTAGACGAGCGGATTGAAGAGCGAGATCGTCTGCCAGACGGGCGGCAGCATGGAGATGGAATAGAATGTGCCGCCCAGAAAGGTCAGCGGAGCGACGACGAGCAAAGGGATCATCTGCAGCTTCTCAAAATTGTCGGCCCAGATGCCGATGACGAAGCCGAACAGGCTGAACGTCACGGCGATCAGCACGAGAAACGCGATCATCCAGACCGGGTGCTGCACTTGCAGCGGCACGAAGAAGCCGGCCGTCGCCAGGATGATCAATCCGATGATGACCGATTTCGTCGCAGCAGCCCCGACATAACCGAGAACGATCTCGAGCGCGGAGACCGGCGCCGACAGGAGCTCGTAGATCGTGCCGATGAAGCGCGGGAAATAGATGGCGAACGAGGCATTGGAGATGCTCTGCGTCAGCATCGTCATCAGTATGAGGCCCGGCACGATGAACGAACCGTAGCTCACACCCTCGACCTCGGCGATCCGCGAGCCGATGGCCCCGCCGAACACGACGAAATAGAGGGCGGTCGACAGCACCGGCGACAGGATGCTCTGTAGCGGCGTCCGCCACGTACGCGACATCTCGAAGCGATAGATGGCCCTGACCGCGTACAAGTTCATTCCGTGCTCCTGACAAGGTCGACGAAAATGTCCTCGAGCGAGCGCTCGCTCGTTCGCAGATCCGTGAAGCGGATGCCGGCCCCGCTCAGCTCCTGCAGCAGCGCCGTGATGCCGGTTCGCTCGCTACGTGCATCATAGGAGAAGATCAACTCGCTCTTGTCCGCCGACAGCTCGAGCGCGTGCCGGGCGAGCGCCTCCGGGATGGCGTCGAGCTTCTGTTGAAGGTGGAGGACGAGCTGCTTGCGGCCGAGCTTGCGGATGAGCTCCGCTTTCTCCTCGACGAGCAGCAGCTCGCCCTTGGTGATGATGCCGATGCGATCGGCCATCTCCTCGGCTTCCTCGATATAGTGGGTCGTCAGAATGATGGTGACGCCAGCCGCGCTGAGCGAACGTACGACCGCCCACATGTCCTTGCGCAGCTCGACGTCGACGCCGGCCGTCGGCTCGTCGAGGAAGAGGATCCTCGGCTCGTGGGACAGGGCCTTGGCGATCATGACGCGGCGCTTCATGCCGCCGGAAAGGGTCATGATCTTGCTGTCCTTCTTGTCCCAGAGCGAAAGATCCCGCAGCGTCCTCTCGATGAGCGCGGCATCGGCGGGCCTGCCGAACAGCCCCCGGCTGAAGCTCACCGTGCCCCAGACCGTCTCGAACGCGTCCGTGTGCAGCTCCTGCGGCACGAGCCCGATATCGGCCCGGACCCGCCGATAGTCCCGGTCGATGTCCAGGCCATCGACCGTGATGCTGCCGCTGCTGCGCTTGACGATGCCACAGACGATGTTGATCAGCGTCGTCTTGCCGGCACCATTGGGCCCGAGCAGGGCGAAGATCTCGCCGCGCCGGATGTCGAGGTCGATGCTCTTGAGCGCCTGGAACCCGGTCGCATAGGTTTTCGACAGGCTGGTGATCGAGATGATCGTCGACATGATCCGGCTCCGGCGTTGCGGCTCGGCGGTCTCGCTATCCCGGCGACCATCGTGATGTCGGCGCCGGCCTGACCGGTGTCATAGCGGAATTACGACCTGTGCGACATCTCGGCCGTGGTTGAACGTGCGACCGTTCGCTCCAAGTGATGCGATGACGCCGGATCCTCTCAGCGGCACAAGAAACCGGCCGCCAGAGGATCGCTCGCCTCGATGACGAGCGTCGAGAAGGCGGTGATGTGGGCCAAGCCCCGGATCGAAGGCGAGACGAAGCCCGCTCCGCCGGTCTCCCCGACGCGCTCGATGCGGCAGAGAAACTCCGTGCCGAGCACGCCCTCGGCGCGGAAATCCTCGCCGACACCGAGCCGGCCCGCCGCATGCAGCACCGCCAGCCGGGCGCTAGTGCCGGTGCCGCAGGGAGAGCGGTCGAACTTGTTCCGCTCGAGCACGACAAGGTGCCGGGCGTGACGCTCGCCCAGGTCCTGGTGCAACAGCACGCTGCCGACTTTGTGGGCGGTCGCCAAGCCTGGCCGGCTGTTCAGGCCTGCCTTGATCCGAGCCCCGATACGGCAAAGCTCGGACACGTTGTCCGGTGCGATCTCGAGCCCCAGCGCCTTCGCATCGACGATCGCAAAGACGCCGCCGCCATAGGCGGTCGCCGCATCGACCTGCCCCAGCCCGTCGACCTCGACGGTCAAGCTCCGCTCGAGGACATGACAGTCCACATTGTCGATACGGATCGCGACAACCTGCCCGTCTCGCGTCTCGACAGCAACCCCGACCACGCCCGCCGGCGTCTCGAGCGTAAAGCATCGCTCCCCGGTCTTAGGCACCTCGATCTCGCCGATGGCTGCCAGCGTCTTGGCCAGGCCGATCGTGCCGTGACCACACATGTCGAGATAGACGTAGCTCGAGATGAAAAACGCGCCGACATCGGCAACGCGCGAGGGAACGACCACGGCGCCGACCATGGCGGCATGGCCACGCGGCTCATGCAGCAGGGCCGGCCGGAGCGCATCATGGTTTTCTCGGAAATCGTCCCGCTGCGCCTTGACGCTGTCGCCCTCGAGCTTTGGCAATCCTCCGAGGATGACCCGGGTCGGATGGCCGGCCGTATGAGAATCGATGACCTGAACGGAGCGCTCGAAGGTGATGGACATGCGCGGACCTCAGATGGACAATGGCAAGCCGCGCCGATCGAGGTCCGGCAGCGCCTTTCGCACCAGCGGCATCACCTCCGCCCCGAACCGTTCCATAGAGCGAAGGGCGCGCTTACCATCCATGCCGCCGAATTGCATGAAGCAGGAGATATGCATCGGATTGAGCGCACGGATCTCCGCGACCATTTTCTCCGCGCAGGTCTCCGGATCCCCGAAATAGACATTGCCGGCGATCTCATCGAGCGACGGCTCGTTCGCGAACGGCACCGGATCGATGAACGTCCCCTGCAGCGTCTCGTACTTGTTGCGCAGTGCCGCGGCGATGCGGTTGGTGTAGAGCACGCGCTCGGCGGCATCGCGTATGTCCTGCTTGTCGTCGCTGACATAGATGTAGCGTTGATAGGCGAAGTTGAGCTGCTCGACGGCAACACCGGCGGCCCGGACGTTGCTCTCGACATGGCGACGGACCTTCATCAGCGCCTCCGTGCCGTTGAGCCCGACGGTATGGAATGAGACGTAGCCCGCCTTCGCCAGCCTCTGCAGCATGGCGGGCTCGTTGCCGGCGACATAAACAGGCGGCATCGGCTTCTGTAGCGGCTGCACCGCGATCGGCATCTCGGCAAGTCTGTAATGCTTGCCGTCATAACTGAAGGAGGGACGCGTATAGGCAAGCTCGATGATGTCGAGCATCTCGTGCGTCATCTGCCAGTTGTCCTCGAGCCTGACGCCGAAGCGCTTGAACTCGAAATCCTGGTAACCCGCGCCGATACCGATCACCGAGCGGCCACCCGACAGGATGTCGACCATGCCGATTTCCTCGAGCATGCGCACGGGCTGGTAGAGCGGCAGCACAAGGATGGCGGCGCCGAGCTTGATGCGCTTGGTCTGCGCCGCGAGATAGCCGGCCATGATGTGTGGCGACGGGCACATCGAGTAGTTCGAGAAGTGATGCTCGGCGAGCCAGGCGATCTCGAAGCCGATGTCCTCTGCCAACTTCACGAGTTGCCGATTCTCTTCGTACAGCGTTGCGATCGTCTGCGAGGAATCGCGCTGCGTCATCAGACAGAAGAGGCCGAAATTCATGTGATCCTCGCGCGGAAATGGCCCGGCTCAAATACCGACGATGGTATCCCCACCGTTCGGACTGATCACCTGGCCGGTGATGAAGTCGCTCTCGTGGCAGGATAGGAACAGGACAGTGTAGGACATCTCGATACAGTCGGCCGAGCGCTTGAGCGGCACTTTCTCCGCCGCCTGGCGGATGTAATCCATGCCTCCCTTCTTCAACACCATCTCTGTGGTAACGAGGCCAGGAGCAATGGCATTGACCATGATGTTCCAGGGCGCCAGCTCCTTGGCCCAGGCCTTCGTCAGTCCGAGCAGCGCCGCCTTGGCGCCGCAATAGTGCGAATGCGAGTTGTGGCCGACCATGCCCCAGATCGACGAGACGTTGACGATCTTGCCGGCTCGACGCTCCTTCATGCCGGGAACGACGGCCTTGGCCGCGAGAAAGGCGCCCTTGACGTGAACGTCGAACATGCGTTGCCAGGCTTCCGAGGTGATCTCCTCGATGGTGCCCGGCGTGTCGATGCCGGCATTGTTGACGAGGATGTCGATCTTGCCCATCGCCTGGCTCGCGGCCGCGATGGCACCCGGAAAGACTTTTACATCCGAAACGTCGCAAACGATGGTGGCGACCTTGCCGCCTTTCTTGCGCACCTCTGCCGCGGCCTCCTCGACGAGGGCGCCGTCGATATCCTGGATGATGACGTTGGCACCTTCTTGCGCCATCAGCAGGGCGTGGCTTTTGCCCATGCCTCGTCCCGAACCTGTGATGAGCGCCACTTTCCCGTCGAGCTTACCCATGTGCGTCTCCTCAGAAACCGATGATGCTCGCCCCGCCATTGGGGCTGATCACCTGACCGGTAATGAAATCCGAGCGCGGCGAGGCGAGAAAGCCGACGAGCTCGGCGATCTCCTCCGGCTGCGCCCAGCGCCCGAGCGGCACAGTCTTCTCGGCCTCGCGAATGCCCTCGGCGCCACTCTTCTCCTGCAACGCCATCTCGCTCCACACGCCGCCCGGGGCGACCGCATTGGCGGTGATGCGCCAGGGCGCCAGTTCCTTGGCCCAGGCTTTCGTCAACCCGAGCAGCGCCGCCTTGGCGGCGCAGTAGTCCGAGGCGAAGGCGTTGCCGACCAGCGCCCAGCGCGAGGATATATTGATGATCTTGCCCGATCGCCGCTGCTTCATGCCAGGGAGAGCTGCCTTGACGGCCTCGAAAGCCGGCGTCACGTGCACGGCGAAAATCCGGTCGAAAAGTGCGATCGAGGCGGTTTCCAGCACCGTGGCACTGCCGATCCCCGCGTTGTTGACGAGGATATCGAGCCGGCCGAGCTTCGTTTCGGTTTCAGCGACCATCTGCCGGAGCCTGGCGGCGTCGGCGACATCGAAGGCGAATTCGATTGCTGTCCCGCCCTCACCACGGATCAGGTCCGCCGTCGCGGCCACGCCCTGGGCATTGATGTCCTGGATGGCGAGACTCGCTCCCCGACGCGCCATCAGCACCGCATGCGCGCGCCCCATGCCACCGGCCGCGCCGGTGACCAACGCGACCCGGCCTTCGAGCTCGCCAGGCGCCCCGGTCATGCTCACCCTTCCTCGACAAGGATCGTATCCGATGCCCGCCAGGCAAGCTCGACCTCACTCCCCGGGGGATGCAGCACGACGTCGCGCTCCGACGGCTGGCGGACGGTCACCGCCATGCCCGAGGGAAGATCGACACGGTAGCGTAGGCTGCCGGCGGTGTAGACCGCATCCGTCACGCGCCCGGTGAGCCGGTTCTCATAACTGCCGTCGGCCGGCCCGATGCGGATCGATTCCGGTCGGACACAGGCGACGCTCCCCTCCCTTGCCGCCGCCCGGAGCCGTCCACCCTCGGCAGTCTCGATGTCGAGACCGTCGGCGGTGGCACTGCGACTCAAGACCTGAAAGAGATTGGCCTCGCCGAGGAAGCTCGCAACGAACCGGCTCGAGGGATGCTCGTAAAGATCGCGCGCAGTGCCGACCTGGACGAGGCGGCCCTCGTTCATGATGCCGATGCGGTCGGACATGGCCGCCGCCTCGTTCTGATCGTGGGTGACGTAGAGAACGGTGGCCCCGAGCGAACGCTGGAACTGCTTGATCTCGTATTGCATCTCCTCGCGCAAATTCTTGTCGAGGGCGGAGAGCGGCTCGTCCATAAGCAGGAGCAGCGGCCCGTAGACGGCTGCGCGCGCGAGCGCCACGCGCTGCTGCTGGCCGCCGGAAAGCTGGCTCGGCCGACGGTCGCCGAAGCCGTCGAGTCGAACGGTCTGGAGCATCTGCGACACCCGCTCGCGCCGCTCTCCTTCGGCCATGCCCCGCATCTTCAACGGAAAGGCAATGTTCTCGGCCACGGTCATATGCGGGAACAGGGAGTAGTTCTGGAACACCATGCCGATGTTGCGGCGAAAGGGGGCGACACCGGTGATATCCCGGTCGTCGATCAGGATGCCGCCAGCCGTCGGCGTGATGTAACCGGCCGTGACGCCGAGCAGCGTCGTCTTGCCCGATCCGCTCGGACCGATGATCGAGACGAGCTCGCCGGAGCCGATCTCGAAGGTCGTCGGCCGGAGCGCGTGCACGGCACCATAGGCCTTCGCCACGCCATCGTAGCGGACGGTCGCGCCCATGCCACTCGCCGCCAACGTCGTCATGACCGTGCCTCCTTTCGCTGCGCATTCCGCTGCAACCAGGCGGCGAGACCCAGCAGGACGAACGAAAGGCACAAGACCAGCGTCGTGGCCGCGGCGATGATGGGGGTGACATAGACCCTGAGATCGTTCCACAGGAGCCGTGGCAGCGTCCGGCTCTCCGGACCGGCGAGGAACAGCGCCAGGATCAGCTCGTCGAACGAGAAGGCGAAGGCGAGGATGGCGCCGACACCGACACCCAGGCGGATCATCGGAAACGTGACGTGCCAGAAACAGTTCCACCAGTTGGCGCCGAGCGTCATGGCAGCGATCTCGTAGGTCGCCGGATAGCTCCGGAGCGCCGCCGAGACGGTGATGTAGACGAGCGGCAGCGAGACGATCGTATGGGCAATGACGAGCCCCGCCGTCGTGCCGATGATGCCGAGTTTCGCCATGATCGGGTACATGCCGATGGCGAGGATGATCTGCGGCAGCATCAGCGGCGCCAGGATGAGTGAGACGAGCGAGCGCTCGCCCGGCACCCGGCCACGCACCAGACCGAGAGCCGCCAGCGTTCCGAGGATGGCGGAGAGCAGCGCCACGGAGACGCCGACCTTCAGGCTGTTGATGAAGGCCGCGGGGTAGTCCGGCCTGGCGAGCATCTGCGCGTACCACTTCGTCGACCAGCCGGGGGGCGGGAAGCTCAGATAGGACTGGCTCGAGAACGACATCGGCACGACGATGAAGGTCGGCATGACGAGATAGAGCAATGTCAACGCCGTGAAGGCGAGGAGCCCCCACCGTATTACGAGCATCCGCCGTGTCCAGCTTCCGGACATCATGCCAGAACTCCCGCTGCGATCCGTCGTTGCAGACGCTCATAGACGAGGTAGATCGAAATGGTGACCACGAGCAGCAGCGTCGACAGCGCCGAGGCGAGCGGCCAATTGACCGTCACCGACACCTGCTGCTCGATCAGCATGGCGATCATCATCTGCCGCTCACTGCCGAGCAGCGCCGGCGTGATGAAGAAGCCGAGCGCGGTAATGAAGACCAGGAGAACGCCGGCGCTGATCCCCGGCATCGACAGCGGCAGGTAGACGTGGAGGAACGCCCGAACGGGATTGGCGCCGAGAACGCCGGCAGCACGCATATAAACGGGATCGATGCCGCGCAGCGTCGAGAGGAGCGGCAGGATCATGAACGGCAGCAGGACATGCACCATGCCGATCTGCACGCCGATGAAGTTGCGCATCAGCTCCAGTGGCTGATCGATGAGGCCCACCTGCTGTAGGAAGCCATTGAGCACCCCTTTGCGCTGGAACAGCACCATCCAGGCATAGGTGCGGATGACGGTCGAGGTCCAGAACGGAATGAGGATCAGGGCGAAGCACAGGTTGAGCAGGCCGCCCTTGAAACCGGCAATCACCGCCGCCACCGGGTAGCTGATCAAGAGGCAGAGCACTGTCACCGTGAAGGCGACGACCAGCGTGTTCCAGAGCACCCGGAGATAGGCAGGCCTGGCGAAGATCTCGACGTAGTTGTCGATGTTGAGGGTCGGATCGGTGAAGCTTCGGAGCAGCACCATCAGCATCGGCCAGACGAAGAAGACGCAGAGCACCAGACAGGGCAGAACCAGCATGGCGATGTAGCCATGCTGGAGCGTCCAGGCCTTGCGCCGGGCTGCCGCCAGCCGCTCTGCGTTCACAACGTCGATCCGATCCGGCTCAGCCCTTCGTCAGCCAGTCGTTGAACGACTTGATGACGGCGTCGCCATTGTCGGCCCAGAAGGCGTAGTTGGAGAACAGGCCGTTGTTGGGATCGGGCAGCTCCTTGACGCGCTCGGCGGGCAGCAGCTTCAGGGCATCCGGCACGACCGGACCGTAGGCGATGGTTTCGGAATAGATCGCCTGGTTCTCAGGGATGAGCGTATGGGCGACGAACTCCTGCGACCACTTCTCGTTCTTCGAGCCCTTGATGATGGCCCAGGCCCCGGCGACCAGCAGAGCCTGATTGAACGTGAAGTCGATATGCGCACCCTCGCCCTTCGGCTTGCCGACGCGCCCGCTCCAGCTCGAGCCAATCCCGGATTCGCCATCGACGATGAGTTGCGCCGACTGCGCTCCCGATTCCCACCACAGGAGCTCGGGCCGGATCTTGTCGAGAGCGGCCAGCGCCTTGTCGGTATCGATCGGATAGATCTTATCGAGCGGTACGCCGTCACCCATGAGGGCGACCTCGAGCGTCTGGAATGCCTGCTTCCACAGACTGCGCTTGCCGGGGAAGTTGGCGAGGTCCCACATCGCGGTCCAGTCTTTCGGTGCCTTGTCGGCCGGGAACGTGTCGGTGTTCCAGGCCATCACCTTGGCCGCGACCTCGGCCAGCACATGATCGTCCTGCGCGGCGATCGGCAGAACCTTCGAGCGATCCGAAAGCGACCAGTCGAGCGGCACCAGCCAGCCCTTCTTGCCGGCGACCGGCGCCTCGGCACCATCGATGTTGATGACGTCGACGCTGACGTTGTTGGATTCCTGCATGGCCTGGATCTGTGCCAGACCCACATACTCCGTCGTGATGATCTTGATGCCCGTCTTGGCAGTGAACGTGTCCCAGTAGGCCTTCTTGTAGGCCTCGTCGAGGGCGCCACCGCCGGAGGCGATGACGAGCTGCTCAGGCTTGTCCTGAGCGATAGCGGGGAACCCCAGTGCACTCAGCGGCAGTGCGGCAGCACCTGCGGCTCCAAGCTTCACGACCTCGCGCCGGCTCAGGCCCCGGACAGCGGGACGAAACTTATGACCCATATCGACTCCTCCCATTTCTTTCACCTTGCCCTTGCGGGCAACGGCCAGTGCGGATCGAGGCTATGTGATGCAGCCCATCACCTCAAGACGGAATGCTGGCCGTTTCCGATTGCCCTGCTATGCGTCTAGCGCCACTGACAGCCGCACGGTGCCGGATTAAGAGTCGTGCGACCCTGGAAGGACTGCGATGGACGTCGATACGATCATCGTCGGCGGTGGCTCGGCCGGCTGCGCGCTCGCGGCTCGGCTCAGCGAGCGTTCCGCCGAGCGCGTGCTGTTGATCGAGGCCGGCCCCGACACGCCGCCCAATGCCGTACCGGACGTCATTGCCGACAGCTATCCCGGTCTCTCCTATTTCGATCCGCGCTACCATTGGACCGGCCTCCGGGTGCACGCGCGCTCGCCCCGCAACAACGACGGGTCCTCGAAGCCGGGCAAGCTCGAGCAGGCCAAGGTGATGGGAGGTGGATCGTCGATCAATGGTCAGTTCGCCGTCCGCGGCTTCCCCGCGGATTTCGACGAGTGGGAGGCGATGGGACTGCAGGGCTGGGGCTGGAAAGATCTGCGACCCTGCTTCCGGAGGCTCGAGCGTGATCTCGACTTCGGCGATCGCCCCGAGCACGGCAATGACGGACCGCTGCCGATCCGCCGTGTCCTCGAGCCGGACTGGGCACCCTACAGCCGGGCCATTCATCATTACCTGGCCCGGTGCGGCTACAGGGCCGGGCTCGACCTCAACGCCGGCACCGAGGACGGCCTCTTCCCCCTCCCCCTCACCAATGAGAACGACCGGCGCGTCTCGACCGCGATCGGCTATCTCAGTCCGGAGGTGCGCCGCCGCCATAATCTGATGCTCATGCCCGACACCGAGGTTCGCGATCTCTTGCTCGACGGACGGCAGACCACAGGCGTCACGACGCTGACAGCGGGTCGCTCTGACCGTCACCATGCCCGCCGGGTCATCATCTCGGCGGGCGCGCTCCACACACCGCCGATCCTGATGCGTGCCGGCATCGGTCCCGCGGGCCATCTGAAGGAGCGTGGCATCGCCGTCGTCCACGACCTGCCCGGCGTCGGCGAGAACCTGATGGATCACCCGCATATCGGCTGTGGCACGCACCTGAAGCCGGCCGGACGTCTGCCCCGCCACCAGCGGCGGCATATCTTCTTCGCCCTCCGCTACTCCTCCGGCCATCCGGACTGCACGGTCGGTGACATGTTCATGATGCCGGTCAATCGCGCCGGCTGGCATCCCCTCGGGAAACGTATGGGCTCCCTCGTCTTCTGCGTAAACAAGTCCTATTCCCGCGGCCGGGTCCGGCTTTCGCCGGATCCGAGGGCCGAGCCCTTCGTCGACATCAACATGCTGTCCGACGGTCGCGATCTCCGGCGTCTCGTCGACGCCTACAAACTGATGTACCGCATCATGGAATCGGACGAGGTCAAGGCCGTGACCAACCTCTGGTTTCTGGCCGGCTATTCCGATGCAGTGCGCGACATCTCCATCAAGCGCGCCTCGAACTGGGTGAAGACGGCGGCCGCGGCGGCCGTATTCGGCGCCAGCAAGGCCTCCCGCGATTGGCTCGCCCGCCAGCGCTTCGGCGATCCCGAGCGCATCCACCGTCTCATCGAGGACGACGAAGCCATCGCCGACTGGATCAAGTCCGCGGTCTATTCAGGCTGGCACGTCTCGGGCAGCTGCCGCATGGGGCCCGATGGCGACCGCATGGCCGTGCTCGACGCCCGATGCCGCGTCCGGGGCATCGAGGGTCTCTATGTCGTCGACGCCTCGGCGATGCCGACGACGGTCAGCGCCAATACCAACATCACCACCATCGCCATGGCGGAGAAGGCGGCTGACCTGCTGAAAACGGCAGCCTAGGATGAGCTTTGACCGGATCTGAGGAGAGACAACGATGCGAGCGAACAGGATCAAGGAAATCTGGGCCAAGGGCGAAACCGTGCTGAACGGCTGGTGCGCCATTCCCTCCTCCATATCGGCCGAGCTGATGGCACATCAGGCGTTCGATTCCGTCTGTATCGATCTTCAACATGGCGCCATCGACTATCAGACCTCGCTGTCGATGCTGCAGGCCATCTCGACGACCGACCGGGTGCCGCTCGCCCGCATTCCCTGGAATGACCCGGCCATCGTCGGCAAGATGCTCGACGCCGGCGCCTATGGCCTGATCTGCCCGATGGTCAATACGCGCGAGGAGTGCGAGCGCTTCGTCGGCGCCTGCCGCTATGCCCCTGACGGCTATCGCAGCGTCGGTCCCCTGCGCGCCTCGCTCTATGCCGGTGCCGACTACTGGAAGCACGCCAACAAGACCGTGCTCACCTTCGCCATGATCGAGACGAAGCAGGCGGTGGCCAAGCTCGACGAGATCATGTCGGTTCCCGGGCTGGACGCCATCTATGTCGGTCCCTCCGACCTCTCCGTCAGCATGGGCGAGAATGCTGGTTTCGATCCGAAGTTTCCCGAGGTGCTGAAGGCGATCGAAACCATCGCCAAGACGGCCAAGAAGCATGGCGTGGTGGCCGGCATCCACACCGGCTCCGTCGCCTATGCGTTGCAGATGGTCGAGATGGGCTATCGTTTCGTGACCTATCTCAGCGACTTCCGCATCCTCCAGATCGCCACCGACAAGGGCGTCAAGGCCTTCCGGGCCGGCAAGCCGGAAACGAACGTGCCGTAGATGGCGCAGAAACCCTCCATCACCGTCATCGGTGCCGGCATCGTCGGCATCTGCTCCGCCGCCTATCTCCAGCGCGAGGGCTTCGACGTCGAGATCGTCGACCCCGAGCCGCCAGGCACCCAGTGCTCGTTCGGCAATGCCGGGGCCCTCTGTCCCGGTGCCTGCCTGCCGAACGCCATGCCGGGTATCCTGCGGAAGGTGCCGGAATGGCTGGCCGATCCCGAGGGGCCGCTCTTCGTCCGCCTCGCCTATCTCCCGCAGGCATTGCCCTGGCTGATCCGCTTCGTGCTGGCGAGCCGGAGATCGCGCGTCGAGGCGATCTCGGTCGCCATGCGCTCGCTCCACAAGCTCACCTTCGACTGCTACGAGCCCTTAGTGCGGGATGCGGGCGTCGCGGACCTGATCGAGAAGCACGGCCAGCTCTTCGTCTATTCCGACCCGGCCGGCGTCGACGGCGATGCCTGGGGCCGGGAGCTTCGCATACGTCAAGGCGTCAAGATTGAGATTCTCGACGAGGACGAGTTGCGTCAGCTGGCGCCGGCCGTGTCGCGCATCTTCAAGCGGGCCGTCTATCTTCCCGAGCAGGGCCAGTGTCGCAATCCCGGGAAGCTGGCCGAAGAGCTCGCAGCCCATGCCGTCCGTCAGGGGGCCAAGCTCACCCGCGCCCGTGTCCTCGACTTCGATCTGGGCCCGGAAGGTCCTCGCGCCCTCCTCACCGATGCCGGACGGATCGCCTGCGAGCGCGTCGTCATCGCAGCCGGGGCATGGTCCGGAACGCTCGCACGTAAGCTCGGCAGCCACATTCCGCTCGAGACCGAGCGCGGCTATCACGCCATGGTCATGGGAGCGACGCTGCCGCACCGCATGTCGACGATGTGGGCGGAGCGGAAGTTCGCCGCGACACCTATGGAGATGGGCATGCGGTTCGCCGGCACGGTGGAGATCGCCGGGCTGAAGCCACCACCGGACTACCATCGCGCCGATGTGCTGCTGAAGCACGGCCGCGAGATGTTTCCGGATATCAAGATCGGCGAGGTCTCGCGCTGGATGGGGCACCGGCCGGGCACCCCCGATTCCATTCCCGTGCTCGGCCGGGCGCCGCGGCATCGGAACGTCTTCTTCGCCTTCGGCCATGGTCATCAAGGACTGATGGCGGCCTCGGTGACCGGGAAGCTGATCGGCGAGCTCGCCGCCGGCAAGCCGACTTCGATTGATCTGACGCCGTTTCGGGCCGATCGATTCTAGGGAGGTTGCAGCATGTCAAATCTTGCCATCGTCACGGGTGCAGCCGGCGGCATCGGCCTCACCGTCGCGCGCCTCTTCGCCGAGCGCGGTTGTCACGTTCTGATGTCCGACATCGATCAGGACCGGCTCGAGGCGGCGTCGATCGGCCTGGTGTCGGCCGGCCATTCGATCACGACCATGGTGGCCGACATCGCCAAGCGCACCGGCTGCGAGGCACTCGTCGAGCGGGCAGCCGGTCTCGGCAACCTGACGATCCTTGCACATGTCGCCGGCGACTACACGAAAGCTGCGATCGCTGAGCTCGATGATGCCACCTGGGACCGCATGCTCGATATCAATCTCCGGAGCACGCTGCACCTGATGCGCGCCGCCGCCGACCGGATGGCGGCCACCGGCGGCGGGCAGATCGTCAACTTCGCGTCCATCGATGCCTATCGTGCCATGCCGACGCTCGCCCATTACGCCGCGGCCAAGGCCGGCGTCGTCAGTCTGACGCGCTCATTCGCTGCCGAGTATGGACCCAAGGGTGTACTCATCAACGCGGTCGCACCCGGACCCGTCGCCACCGAGCGCGCCAAGCGGGAAGGCTGGCTCGCCAAATACATTCCCGACACGCCCCTCAGGCGCTCCGCCGAACCGGAGGACATCGCGGAGGTGGCCTGGTTCCTGGTGTCGCCGGCCAATCGCTGCATCACCGGCGAGACGGTGGTCGCGAGCTGCGGCCTGGTGATGGTGTAGCGTTGACACGCTCCGGTCCGCTCGACACTCTCGAGAGGATCCGGACCACGACCGACAGACGTACAGCAAATCCTCAGTCAGGGGATAGCGGCCAAGGAGGCACTGAGATGGACAAGCGTTTGAGTGACCGGATCCTGCCACAAGATCTGCCGAAAGGTGCCGAGCTGCTCGCCGAGGGGCACAAAATCGCCCGGACTTTCAGCGTCGGCAAGAGCCTCTTGTGCCGCGAGTTCGGCGCCGCCTCGGAAGCGGACTACAAGCGCAAGATGGTCGCTGACGGCCGCATCATGACCTGCATGAATTTCGGACCGCCGACCTGGCCTGACGCACGGATCGGTCTGCAGAAGGTCTGGGACGAGACCGCGAAGCGCGGCTTCCGCATCGACCGCTTCACCTTCCAGATGGACCGGCGCATGGGACTACCGAAGGAGTCCTGGGACAAGGCCTCCAAGGAGACCGGCCCCATGCTCGTCGAGGACAAGGATTGGTACGAGGTGGCAAACACGGTGCCGATCCAGCCCGGGCTCGGCGACATGATGATCGGCTCGCCTAATTCGGTCTCGAACGCGGTCGCCGCCCTCCAGGCCGGTGTCTCCTATGTCGGCAACATGAGCCAGTTCTCCTGGAACTATCCGACCTGGGATGGCGACGACGTCGCACAGATGTCGGAGATGGTGAAGGCGCTGGGCATCATGGCGGCCAAGAAGGCAGATGGCGCGGTGGTGCAGTCCTATCTCGACGACGGCTACTGTGCACAGTTCACCGACTATACGTCTTTCATCGGCTGGACCCTGTTCGAGCGCTACGTGATCGAGGACGTGATCGGCAGCGCGGTCTCGATCACCTGGGGCGGGCTGACGCACGATCCGAGGCGCAAGGCCGCCGTCACCATGGCCCTCGAGGCGATCAAGCCGGAAGGTCGTTACAATGCCTTCTATCATTGCGACACGACCCACTACGAGAAGGACTTGCAGCGCAACTACGCCGCCCTCTCCCTCGACGTGCTGTTCCTGGCGCTGACCGAGCTCCGCCTGAAGACCGGCGCCGCCATCCTGCCGATCCCCGTCACCGAGCCGATCCGCGTGCCGACGCTCGATGAGACCATGGAAGCCCACAACATCACGCGCCGCATTATCGACGACGCTCCACGGCTGATGGAGCTCGTCAACTGGGAGCCGATCGAGGCCGAACGCGACCGGCTCGTGGCGGGTGGCAAGGTCTTCTTCCGGAACCTGCTCGAAGGTCTCGGGGAAATGGGCGTCGATCTGAAGGATCCGCTGCAGCTCTTGATCGCGGTCCGCCGGCTCGGCGCCACCGAGATCGAGCGCCGGTTCGGCGCGGCTTCGACAGCAGATCCGGCGCTCCCGGACTACGAGCCGCTGGTCGCGACAGATACGTTCAAGGATTATGTCGACCGGCGCGAGCAGATTCGCAATCGCATCACGCGGAACGGCACCGAGATCCTGCGGCCCATGACCGTCATCGTCGGCTCCTCGGACGTTCATGAGTTCGGCATGAACCTGGTCACCAGCACGCTCGAGGCCCTCGGTCTGAAACCGGTCGTGGCGGGCGTCGACATCGACCCGGACGAGTTCGCGGAGCTGGCCAAGCAGCATCAGGCAAAGGCCATCCTCGTCTCGACCCACAACGGCATGGCGCTGAGCTATGCCGAGAAGCTCAAGGCGGAGCTCAAATCCCGCAGCATCAGCGTGCGCATCATCATGGGCGGCACGCTCAACCAAGACGTCGAGGGCGAGGAGGTCCCGCGTGACATGACAGACGAGTTACAGCGGCTCGGCGTAACCGTCTGCCGCGAGATCGACGACATCTACCCGGCGCTCCAGGCGGTGGCTTGAGATGAGCTACCGCTTCCAGGCCGGCCGGCAGTATCTGATGCCGACCCACTTCGGTCCGATGTCGGGACCGCGGGCACGGCCCGATGGCGGACGCTATCCGGTTCCGGACAGCCGGATCAGGGAGAGCTACGCCCTGACCTTTCTCACCGATCGCGCGGCACTCGAAGCGCTGCTCCCCGAAGGCTTCGAGCTGTTCGGCGATCCCTCGGTGACCGTCACTTTCTCCTACATGACCAACATCGATTGGCTCGCCGGCCGCGGCTACAACATGCTCGGCGTCAGCGTGCCTGCGCGCATCCGGCGGAAGGACGACTGGCTCGTCGCGCCTTTCCTGCTCGTGCTCTGGGAGAACCTTGCCGATCCGATCATCACCGGCCGGGAGCAGCTGGGGTTCAACAAGATCTATTGCGAGCTGCCGGACCCCCAGCGGACCGGCTCCGGCATCGGCTGCGAGGCGATCTGGCTCGGCCATCGCTTCGCCAGCCTCGACATCGACAGCCTGGCACCCGCCGAACCGGCCAAGGCTGCGGCCCTGCCGCCTGAGCACGTCGCCGCGAGCCTATTACATCTGCGCTATTTTCCGCGGATCGGCCAACTGGATGTCGCGGCCGTATCCGAGGCCGTGGTCTCTCCAGCGGCCTCGGCGGCCGGTCGCGTGCTGGACACGCGGCGCGGTGTTGGACGTCTCGCATTCCATCCGACACGCTGGGAGGACATGCCGACCCAGGCCCACATCGTCGAGGGGCTGAGGGCATTGCCCATTCGCGAAACGCAGTCTGTACTCTACCAGAAGGTCTCGGGCGGTCCCGACCATCTGGGGCAGGCTCTGGTCAATGCTTGACGCCGGCCAAGCGCAGCACCTCTCCCGTCGCGGCCCATCGCACGCCAGACCTCAGACGCAAGCCGTCGCGGCAACAACCGACACGAGGTGCCGATGAGGCGACGGACGATCCTCATTACGGCCGCGGACTCGACGTACTTTCCGCTCTTGCACGACCTCTTGAGATCGGTCCGCGACACGCCCGAGGGCAATATCCTGCCGCTCGGTGTGCTCGATTGCGGGCTGACGGCGGCGGAGGCCGAGACGTGCCGGGAGATGCGCACCGTGGTCGTCGAGGCCGGCTGGGATGTCCCCCTCGCCAACCGTGCGCCCGTCACTCCCGCGTTCCGCGCCATGACGGCTCGGCCCTTTCTGCGCAACTATTTCCCAGGATACAGTCTCTACATCTGGCTCGACGCGGATACCTGGGTTCAGGACGCCTTGGCGCTCCGCCAGCTCGCCGACGCCGCCGACCACGGCGATATCGCCCTCGTGCCGGAGATGCACAGATCGTATCGGAACTTTCGCGAGGGCCGAGAGGAATTCGAGCAGGTCAATGGCCAAGCCTATGCCGATGCCTTCGGCTCCGACACAGCCGCCCGGCTGATCCGCTATCCGCTCTGCAATGCCGGCGTCTTCTGCATGCGCGCGGATTCGCCCGCCTGGGACATCTGGGCGGAGACGCTCGCGGAAGCGGCCCAGCGCTCGATAAACATGATCGACCAGGTTGCCCTCAATGTGGCGATCTACGACCGGTGTGTCCGCGAGGTCCGGTTGCCGCCGACGGTGAATTGGATCGCACACCTCGCGGGACCCGCCTGGCATATTGAGAAGAGCGCCCTGGTCGAGCCCGACCCGCCGTTCGAGACGATCGGCATCGTACATCTGACCCTTGGCACGAAGTGGGAGGCCGAGCGGACCCTTCCGGTCGTTGCCGGCTCGTCGACCCGGATGCGCCGGAGCCTCCGCTACGGCGGATGAGCCGGCCCTCCGACCTCGGCTGGTCAATGGGCCGTGAGGCTCGTAACCTCATTCCAGACGACCGTGGCAACCGGGGTCACAGCTGTCCCCAACCACCGGCATCACTCTGAGGAGCAAGGCATGAAAATCGTCGCATTAGGTGGCGCGGGCATGATGGGGCAGGGAATCGTGCGCGATCTTCTTTCGGATCTCGCCATCGTCCCGATCGAGGAGATCTCCGTTCCCGACGCCTCGGCGGAGCGCCTCTCGGCGCTCAAGGCCGCCATCGGCGATGATCCGCGCCTCAAGACCTCGATCGTAGATGTCGGCGACAGCCGGTCGCTCGCTCAATCGCTCGCCGGCTACGATCTCTGCATCAACGCCATCCCGACGCTCGCCGGCCACCAGATGCGCATCTTCGAGGCCTGCCTCGACGCGCACGTTGCTTACATCGATCTCGGCGGCCTCGGAGTCGTAACGGTCAAGCAGCTCGAATGGCGCGAGCGGTTCCGCCATGCCGGTGTCACCGCCGTCATCTCGAACGGCTCCGATCCCGGCATGTCGAACGTCCTCTGCCGCGCCGTTGCCGACGATCTGGACGAGATCGACAAGATCAATCTCTACTGGGCGGCCGAGGTCGTGGGACCCGAGAATCCAGTGCTGGTGCCGCCCTATTCCATCTCGACCGTGCTTGCCGAGTATGCGCATCCCAACACGCAGTTCTACGGCGGCAAGCACGTCACCTGCCCGCCGCTCTCGGGGCTGGAGACGCTCGATCTGCCCGAACCTTGGGGCCGTTGCACCTTCATGCACACGGCACACTCCGAGCAGCTGACCGTTCCGCTGGCCGATGGAATCCGTGAGAAAGGCATCCAGGAGTTCACCTGGAAACTGCATCTGCCCGAGCGCGAGCACGAGGCCTGGATCGGGCTCATCAAGGCCGGCTTCGGCGATTTCGACACGCCCGTGATGGTCGGCGGCGCGACCGTCAAGCCGCTCGACGTGCTCAATGCCGTGCTCTTCCGCAACATCGAGCAGAACGCGGACAAGATCCCGGCGCAGGAGGGTCACGAGATCCACTTCGCCATCGGCAAGGGCCGCAAGAACGGGAGATCAGCGACGGCGCGCTGCGAGGTGATCATCCGGCCGAACCCGATGTACGACACCTACAAGGATGCCGGCACCTCGATGAACGCCTCCATCGCCGCCCAGCTCATCATGGCGCATCCGCGGCGCCCGGGCGTCTTCGCACCGGAAGAATACTTCGACGTCGGAGCTTATGTCCGCGAGCTCGAGCGCCGGAAGTTCCAGGTCAGGCGCGAGGTGACGGTCGACGCATAGCACTATTTCGCAAACGTCCGGTCGTCGACATCGAAGTCGTAGTGATAGCCGAGTAGGATGAAGTATTCGACATCCTCGCTCGTGGCGGTCCCCTCCTGACGCTCGCTCCATTTGGCGCCCGCCTCGAGCTCGAGGCCTACATCGTCGAACCAGTTGTAATTGAGCCGGACGGTCGGCATGACCGAGACCTCGGTCCAGTCGGTCAACTCGCCCTCGCGATAGCCGAACCGGATTCGTGGACTGATTCTCAGATCGCTCGTGACCGGATAGCGAGAGCCGATGTCGAGCGCATAGGCATTCGAGCTCTCCCGATCGGCATAGCGCAGTCCGAGCGTGAAGGTGTCATTCTCGCGGATGACGCCGTTGGCAAGAAGCAGCGCCGAGTAATAGTACTCGTTGCCGGTCGACGGCATGGCGTCGACACCGCCCGAGGCCGGCGTCGCCGAGATGTTCGCGAGCGTCGCGTCGAGATTGATCTGGAACATCTCGTTCAGTGGCTTCGAATAGCCGACCGAGTAGGTCGTGGCCCGGGCCGACCGGTCGTTGGCGAGCTGCTCGATCTCGTCCGCCGAGAAGAAGGTCAGCATGTCGGCGAGCGAGCCGTAGCCCTGGCCGAGCAGCGCGTTCTGGGTCAAGAGGAAGGGAGATTTCCGGTAGTCGGCCGAGAAATTGAATGTCGACTTGTCGGGGGCCGTCCAGCTCGCCGTGCCGATCGCCATGTTGACCTCGTTGTAGTGCACGTCGTAGTCGAGCAGAGCGAAGGCCGAGGTCGTCTCGTTCGAGTACCGCAGCTCGCCACCGATCGCCTGGCGGTCGACCAGCCCGTCGGTGTCCTGCTCGATGGCATAGACGGTCGCATCGAAACCATCATAGAAGCCGCCGATATCGGCGCTGAGACCGTAGAAGATCGAGTCGTCCTTGAACGGCAGATCCCGTCGGTGCTCGACAGGCGAGCCAGCGATGACGTTGAAGCGAAGCTGCGGGTTGGCCTGCCAGCTTGCGAGCCCGCCGTCGAAACGGCCGATGACGCCACCCGTGTTGCGGGTCTGGCGGCCGAGCTTCGCCGACACGCCCCAGTTGGGAATGGCCGAGTCGATATAGGCCGAGGCGATGCTGCCGATGTCGCCGTCGCCCTCCTCGAATCCGTCCTCGAGCGCGCCCGAGAACCGAGCCTTCGAGCGCACCATTCCGGTGCGCCACTCCGCATTCAGGTCGAGTCCGTTCAGAAGCTCATTCTGAAACGTATCGTGGTCGTCCTTGTCCTCGTTCAGATCCGGCGGCAGCGATGGATCCCTGAACTTCCGCATGCCCTCGTCACGGATGTAGTACTGCGACAGGCTGCCCGACACGCGCCACGATCCATCCTCGTCTTCCGGTGACGCGCCCGGCGACGAGCCATCCGGCGCGTCGCTGTCCGCCGGCTTGGCATCCAGTCCAGCAAGACGCCGACGGACACGGTCGGCGCCCTCGCCGTCCGGATAGCGCGCGAGATACTCCTCGTACTCGGCGCGGGCATGCGCGGTCTGACCCTTGCGCTCGCGGGCCAATCCCAGAAGCTCCTTGGCCTCGGGACTCGCGTCCGCTTCCTTCTGGCGACTGGCCTTGGTGGCAAGCCGGATGGCCGCATCATAGTCACCGGCGGACATGGCCTTCTGCGCATCGCGGACCAGCTTGGTCACCTTGCCCGCACCGCCGCCCGTCTCGCTGTCCTCGTCCACCGGCGTCGCCGGAACATCGACATCCGAAATCTCGGCCTGCCACTTTCCCGTGCCGATGGCCGAGGCTGGAAACACCGGCTTGCAAGCGCTCGTCGCCTTGCCCCGGGCCATGGCGACGTTGAGGCTTTCGAAGTCGGCACCTTGCGCGACGTCGAAGGCGACGGGGTGCTTGAAGGTCACAAGCACCGACAGCCCGCTGCCCTTGGCAATCTCGAACTCGATCGACTGAATGTCCTCGGCCTGGCTCGACGGCACCCGAAGCGATTCCCTCCGGGTCAGAATCTCGGCCTTGGCCGCCGCTGGATCGACGGCTCGGAAGGCGATGCGCAGCTCCGTGCCGTTCGACAGCGGGAAGTGGCTGATGTAACGGACCCGGAAATTGAAGCCGATGCGCATCACGGCGCAGGTCTTCGTCGCGACGACATCAGCCTCCGAGAAGACCCGGTCGAGAACCGGCTCGGCGACCGCGGATGGCGTCATGGCGAGCAGCAGCGGGAGTGCCGCCGGCACCAACCACCACCGCCTCCGTCCAGACCGACAGTTCATCATGTCCACTCCGCTCATTCTTCTCGCTACCGATCCCAACTGCGGGTCGAATGGCAGTCGTCGCACACGTTGCTCGTGCGTGGATGGTCGCGGGGCTTGCCTTCGGCAATGCCACCGTCGTGACAGCTTACGCAGCCTCCGGCCTGAACCTCGCTGTGATCGACTCGCGTGCTTCCCCAGCCTGTAGTCCGGTGACAGGCCTCGCAGGCATTTGTCGTCTGCGGATGCGTTGCCGGCTTGCCGGTGGCGCTGCCGCCGTTGTGGCAGCTGACACAAGAGCCGGTCACGTTCGCATGGTCGAAGCTCGCCGGCAGCCACGCCGTCGTGCGGTGGCAGGCATCACATCCGGCCGTGGTCTGGATGTGGTTGGCGGGCTTGCCCGTCGCCTTCCGGCCGTCATGGCAAGTGGCGCAGGTGCCCGTGACGGCGCTGTGATCGAAACGGACGTTTTGCCAGCTCTGCGTAACGTGGCAGTCCTCGCAGACGTTGCTCGTCGGAATGTGGGTCGAGGGCTTGCCCGTCGCCTTCTTGCCGTCGTGGCAGGAGACGCACGTCCCGGTGACGGCCGCGTGGTCAAACCGCACATTCTGCCAGCTCTGCGTGACATGGCAGTCCTCGCAGACGTTGCTCGTCGGAATGTGGGTCGTCGGCTTGCCCGTCGCAGTCTTCCCATTGTGGCAGGAGACGCAGGTGCCGGTGACGGCGCTATGATCAAAGCGCGCATTCGCCCACGCCGTCGTCGTGTGGCAATCCTCGCAGACGTTGCTCGCTGGAATGTGCTTGGCCGATTTGCCCGTAGCGGTCTTGCCATCGTGACACACGGCGCAGGCACTCGATACGCCACCGTGGTCGAAGCGCGCATTCGCCCACGTGGTCGTCGTATGACAATCCTCGCAGACGTTGCCCACCGGGATGTGCTTGGCCGATTTGCCCGTAGCGGTCTTGCCGTCGTGACACATGGCGCAGGCGCTCGATACGCCACCGTGGTCGAAGCGCGCATTCGCCCACGTGGCCGTCGTATGACAATCCTCGCAGACGTTGCCCACCGGGATGTGCTTGGCTGACTTTCCGGTGGCGCTCTTGCCGTCGTGACAGGTCACGCAGGTGCCGGTGACGGCGCTGTGGTCGAACGTCCCGCTGACGTAGGACAGTGTGTTGTGGCATTCCGCACAATCGCTGCTGGTCTTGATGTGACCAGCCGGCTTGCCGATGGCGACCTGGCCATTGTGGCAGGATGCACAGGTCCCGACCGTCTGATCGTGATCCATATGAGCGTTGCTGAAGAGGGACGTGACGTGGCACGTCTCACAGGCATTCGTCGTCGCCAGATGACCGCGGCTCTTGCCCGGGGCGAGTGATCCGTTGTGGCAGGCGCTGCATTCCGTCGGGGTGGTGTCGAACAGTCCGCCGACATGGCAGGACTGACAGGGAACCGATGCGTGCTGGCCGGTGAGGGGGAAGCTGGTTGCGAAGTGGTCGAAGGTGATGCTCGCCCCTTCCTGAGCCTGCGCCGCGCTGAGGGCCAGACAAAGAGCGATCGCCAGACACACAAGGGCGACGCTCACCTGCGCCAGCAGGCTCCTCGCAGTTGGCAGTTGCATCGCAGAACATTCCCCATGCTCCGCAGCCGGCGCGGAAGCGGCATTCCCCCGAACGACCGCCCTCCCCGTTAGTCATCAACAAAATGCGCCAATACTGTGATTACTTAACCTTCTATTGATTTGTCTCAGCTTTCGTCTCTGTCTCTAACGTTTTCTTTGAGTATTTCGCATCTCTAGACATGCAAAGTCATCGGGTCGGCCAGATGGCTATCCCGAGGTGTGCACTTGCATACCCAACGTCCCAGCGCGCCAAGTATTCTGCTTTGCACGGAATAATAATAACGAGGGGCCGGTTATTGGCTGATCCGGACATCCCTGAACGTCTTTGTCGAATGGCATCGCTCGCAGCGTCGTCCGTAGCTGCCCCTATGCACGTCGTCCGCCGCGTGGCAGGCAATGCAGGCCACCGGTAGCTTCAGGGAGTCCGGGTTCTTCTGTTTGTGGCAGGCGTGGCACGGTGTCTGCCGATGGGCCCCGGTCAGTCGGAACGATGTCTGCCGGTCATGGTCGAACTTGAAGAACGGCCACCCCTTCGTGCCGTGACACTGCTCGCACCGGGTCCCGAGGCGTCCCTGGTGCACACGATCCTCATGGCACGCCGCGCAGACGAGCGGCGTGTTCTTGAAGCTCGCCGATTTGTGACATGCTCGACATCCGACACCGACATGCAGCCCACGTAACGGAAAGCGGGTCTTGTTGTGATCGAATGTCGCTTTCGACCTCCAGCTCGTCTCGTTGTGACATGTCTCGCAGCGCGGTCCGAGCTGTCCCTTGTGGGCATCGTCCGTCTTATGGCAGGCGATGCAGGCCGACTCGACCTTCTTGGCCGCGCCCTTGCCGTGGCAGCCCGAACACGCAACCTTGCTGTGGGCACCGCGCAACGGAAATTTCGTCTGCCGATCGTGGTCGAACTTGGCCTCCTGCCAGCG
Organism: Hyphomicrobiaceae bacterium; assembly: GCA_041397825.1. Taxonomy (GTDB): domain Bacteria; phylum Pseudomonadota; class Alphaproteobacteria; order Rhizobiales; family Hyphomicrobiaceae; genus JANNSX01. The sequence goes on along the minus strand of JAWKVX010000004.1, from coordinate 419,667 downwards.
TGCAACGCTGTGGCACTGGCCGCAATCCTTACCGAGACGCCCCTTGTGAACGTCGTTCTTCTGATGGCAGCCGATGCAGGCCGTCGGCACACCCTTGTATTTCTGATTTGCGTGACACGCCGCGCAGGCCACCTTCCGGTGCCCGCCCTCCAGCGGAAACTTCGTTTTGGAATGGTCGAAGCGGATGTTGGTCTTCCATCCAGCCTCGTTGTGACAGCTCTCGCATTTCGGGCCGAGGCCGCCTTTGTGCACGTCGTCCTTCTGGTGGCAGTCGTTGCAGACCGACGAGGCCTTGCGGAATTTGATCGCCGGCTTGTGGCACTTCTCACACGCCACCGCCTTGTGCTTCCCCTTGAGCAGAAAGTCAGTCAGCTCGTGATCGAAGTTTTTCGTGTCGAGCACGACGATCTTCGCTTCCCGGCCGATGTGATCCGTATGGCAGGCCTTGCACGGCTTGCCCCCGACCTCCGTCGAGAGACCGTGAAAGCCCGACCCGCCGTCGATGTCGGCGGCGACGTCGCGATGGCATTTGAGGCAGAGCTCGGGCTGCGATCCTTTCTCGAAGGGGAGATGGCAGCTCTCGCATTTGCTTTCGAGGTCGGCGTGCCCCTGGACGAGCTCACCCGGCATGACGAGCTTTTCGAACAGCGTCTGGCCCTGCGCGACCCCGACGAGCGCCAGCGCCAGCCCCAAAGCCACCAGGCCGAGGAGAGATCGGCCACGTGCCCGCATCAGCCGCATGGCTCAGTACAGATGCACGGCAATGATGTGCATGATGACCGCTCCGATGAGAACGATAAAGAGCGGAACATGCAGCACGTGCCAGGCGGCGAACAGGCGCTCGAACACGGCGAGGCTGGAGGCGCGGTCGACGGTGCGGAAATAGGCCCGAACGTGGTTCGTAACATAGGCCTTCCGGGCTGCGACCTCGCGTCGGCGCCACCCCTGGAGCCGAGCCCTCTGATCGACCACGCCATAGCAGTCCTTGACCAGTCGGCGCTCCAGCGCGCGTGACCGCCGGCGAGTCACCTCCGCATGCCACATCCGGCCGAGCGTCGAGCGCGGCATCTGAAGCGCCTGCTGCTCGTGCTGCCGGAGGGCGTTCCAGAGCTCCGGGGCATGGCCTTGGCCCGGGTCGAGACTTTCGCGAATCCTGAGCGCCTCGCCCACCAGGTCGGAGGCCCTCGCCTTGGCACCATAGAGGCCCCGATGAATGCGGCCGTAGAGATAGCGGCCGACGAGTCCGCTCGCCGCGACTGTCAGCAGCGCGAAGAGCGCCACATTGCTGTTGAGGGCGCCGCCCTGGAAGTTGCAGTGCAGGAGCACCAACGTCGGCGCCAGCAATCCGAGCAGCATGTGCAGCCGGAACCAGCCGCTGACGCGTCCGAGCCAACCGGCCGAGCCGGCCCGCTTGCGGAGCGGGTAGAGCAGCACGAGGAGAAGCATCGAGCCGGCAACAATGCCGAGCGCGTAGCCGATACCGTTCTCAGGGTCGATCAGATGCCGATCACGCAGGAGATAGCCGCCCCCCACGATCGCCAGCAGGGTCAGGAGATAGCGCGGCATCTCCGAGCGCCGCTTGTTGACCTTCGCGCTCCGCTGCCCCGTAGCTCGCGTAGCGGTCCGGGCTCGGGCCTGCTGAGGTTGCGCCTCTCGCGGCTCATTCAGAAGAATGGGCTCGAGCCGAGCATCTGCCAGTGAGTGCATAGAACCAATCCTGCCGAGCTATCGTCACAGAGAATGACCGCCGCATTCTCATCGTTGCGACGGCCAGGACGTCGAGGTGGGTATGCACTCGACTGCTCGCGGACCGGTCCCGTTTGCCGTGCATTTTCGACCAAACTGGGGCAACCCGGCGATTCAACCGCCTCACATCGAGGCAACATATCGCCGCAGGAATATCCGAATGCGCGAGACGTTCTACCTGCGGGTATGCACGCGATCTCGCTGGCGATGGAACATCGAGCAGCTGGAGTCCGTGAGGTTTGCCGTCTCGACACCGTGGCCAGGCGCCATGGCGCCACCGGCGGATACGCTCTATCGCTCCGGCTGAGACAGGATGCAACGTCAACAGTAGGACGTGCCATGAGCGACATGATGCTGGGCGCACTTCTGGCGCTCTCGATCCTCGCAATTGCCATCTGGATCCTCGAGCCGGTGGTGCCGTCTCGATTGAGCGCGCCTGCGACCTCCGGCACGCGTCCGGCCGACAGGCTATCGAAGCTTGCCCTCGAGCGTTGGCCCGTCGTCGTGACCGCTGCGGTCATTGCGCTGGGTGTCGCCGGGGCGACAGGGCAGCAGCGCGGCCTTGCGCCAGCCAGCGCGACCGCGTCCGCGGAACCGACCACAGCCACCGGCGAGCTCGCGGCGACCTATGACAGGCTCCGGACCTTTGCCGCCGATACACAAGACCAAGCCACATCCGTCAGCCAATCGCCCATTCCGCAAGCCTCGGGCAACCTTCCTGACGTCGACACCATGATTACCAAGCTCGCCGCTCGGCTCGAGACGGACCCGAGCGACGGCGCCGGCTGGCGCATGCTGGGCTGGTCGTATTTTCACACTGAGCGCTACGCCGAGGCCGTCGAGGCCTACGAACGCGCCCTCGCTCTGCTGCCCGAAGATGCCGAGATCAAAGCCGCACTGGCGGAGGCGAAGAGCGCAAAGGACGGCACGGCATCCGGTCCGACACCGAGTGACATGGCGGCGGCCGCCGACCTGTCGGAAGAGCAGCGTCAGGAGATGATCGCCGGCATGGTTGCGCGATTGGCCGATCGGTTGGCCGTCGCGCCGCGCGACGAGGACGGCTGGGTGAAACTGATGCGGTCACGCATGGTATTGAAGCAGCCCGACGCCGCCGCCAGCGATCTGGCCAAGGCCAAGCAGGCGTTTGCCGGTGACACGGCGGTGCTCGAGCGATTGACCAGCGTCGCCCGGACGCTCGGCGTTCCCGGCGCATAACTGCTCCAGGGTTAGAGACGTCGTGCCCGCATTCGATCCCATGCTCGCCGTCTATGGCGCCGCTTTCGCGAGCCTGACCGCATTGCTGTCCCTGAGGCGTTGGCGCCGCGATCATCGCGCACGCCAAGCGCGTAGCGCCGCCGTCGAGGCGGGCCTCACTGAGCCGGCATCGCTGCACCCCGTGATCGATCGCGGACGCTGTCTTGGTTGCGGCGCCTGTGTGGCCGCATGCCCCGAGCAGACGGTTCTCGGATTGATCAGTGGCAAGGCGGAGCTGATCGAGCCGACGCTGTGCATCGGTCACGGTGCCTGCAAGACGGCCTGCCCGTTCGACGCCATCTCGCTGGTGTTCGGTTCCGAGCGGCGCGGCGTTGAGCTTCCCGTGGTCGGTCCGGATTTCCAGACCAATGTTCCGGGGATCTATATTGCGGGCGAGCTTGGTGGCATGGGCCTCATCTACAATGCCGTCGAGCAGGGCCGCCAGGCCATCGAAGCCATTCGTGCCCGGCAGGCGTCCCGGGCGCTGCCGCTGGATGTGCTGATCGTCGGCAGCGGCCCCGCCGGCATCTCGGCAAGCCTTGCCGCGACCGAGCGCGGGCTACGCTATCTGACCATCGAGCAGGACAGTCTCGGCGGGACGGTGTCGCACTTCCCCCGCGGGAAGATCGTCATGACGCGGCCCGTGCATCTTCCGACGATCGGCAAGGTCAAGCTCCGGGAGACCAAGAAGGAGGCCCTGCTGTCGCTCTGGCACAAGGTCTGCACCAAATCACGGTTGAACATCCGGTTTGGCGAACGGGTCCGCTCCGTCGAACGCTGGCGCGACGGCTTCGAGGTCCAGACCTGCTCGGGGCTCTACCGCACAGCGAATGTTCTCCTTGCGATCGGCCGTCGCGGCACGCCGCGCAAACTCGGCGTCCCCGGAGAGGAAGCGAGCAAGGTCGTCTACCGGCTGATCGACGCCGAGCAATATCGCAACCAGTCGGTCCTCGTGGTCGGCGGCGGCGACAGCGCGCTCGAAGCGGCCATTGCCGTCGCCGGGGAGGCCGGAACCACGGTGACGCTCGCCTACCGCGGCGCGGCCATCGGCAGGGCCAAGCCGAAGAACCGGACTGCGATCGATCAACTCACGCGCAGCAAACGCCTCAGCCTCCTCCTCGAGACCCAGGTCGCTGCAATCGAGCCCGATCGGGTGCATCTCAATTGCCGCGGACGCACCCTGTCGCTGCCCAACGACGCCGTCATCGTCTGCGCCGGGGGCGAGTTGCCCACGGAGTTCCTGCGCAGCATCGGCATCGAGATCCAGACCAAGCGGGGCGAGGCCTGATTGCGCGGGCCGGCCGATCGCGCCGAATTTCGGCGCCCGACCACATCGCTCGTTCGCAAACCCCTGAAATCCTTGGTGAGCCGGGAGGGAATCGAACCCTCGACCACATGATTAAAAGTCACGTGCTCTACCGCTGAGCTACCGGCCCACGTGCCGGCCATGAAGCAATTGACGACCGCGAAGTCAATGCCTCGGGTCCGGTTTGAACGGCGCCTCGGCGCCCCCACCAGCCAGCCCCACCCGGCATGGCCGCCGTGCGCGGCTCGACTGGACCATCCCGGCAACGGAGTCTAACCCAGCCCTATGCAGAGCGATCCCACCCCGCGACGCCCGAGCGAGACCGGAGCCATGGCCGGTATCGCCTACATGTGCATCGCCGTGGCGATCTTCGCCATCCAGGACGCGACCTCGAAGGTCTCCACCGTGATCTACGGTTTGCCGGTCCTGCAGGTCGTCGCCATGCGGTTCATCGTCAATGCGGGGCTCAACACCCTCTATTTCGGACCGCGAAGGATTCCCGCGCTCCTCCGCTCGGCTCGGCCCGGCCTGCAGATCGGGCGCGGCATGATCATGAGCCTCTCGACCCTCCTCAACTTCACCGCTCTCCTCTACCTCCGCCTCGACCAGACGATGACCATCACCTTCCTCACGCCGCTGCTGGTGGCCTTGCTCGCCGGCCCGATGCTCGGCGAGTGGGTCGGCTGGCGACGCATGCTGGCGATCATCGTCGGCTTCCTCGGCGTCTTGCTCGTCATCCGGCCGGACATCGGCGGCATCCATTGGGCCGTCATTCCCTCGATCGGCGCGACCGTCGCCTATGCGCTCTACATCATCGCAACCCGTTACATGGCCCCCCTCGATAGCGCCGAGGTCATGCAATTCTATACCCCGCTCGGCGGCCTTCTGCTGTTCGGACCGATGGTATTCTTCGTCTGGCAGACGCCCACGAACTGGCTCCAATGGCTCGCACTCCTCTCTGTTGGCTTCTGGGGGGCGCTCAGCCACTGGTTCCTCATCCTCGCCCACCGCCGGGCCCCCGCCTCTGTCGTGGCGCCGTTCATCTACACCGAGATCGTCTGGATGATCCTGCTGGGCGCCGCGCTCTTCGCCGATATGCCGGACGGATGGACGCTGGCCGGGGCAGCCATCGTCATCGGCTCAGGACTCTACCTTCTCTATCGGGAGACGGTCAGAGCCCGTCAGGAGAAATCCCGCATCGCTCCCGCGGGCTGAGTCGTGATAGGTTGTCTCGGCAATGGGAGGTTCCGCCATGTGGATTGGCCGCCTGATTCTGATGACACTGCTGGCTCTGACACCCATCCCGGCCGTCAGCGCCAGCGAGGCCGATCTCACCGCCGCCCGACAGGTCATCGCCGACCAGCTCGCGGCCTTCGCCCGCGACGACGGCGCGGCGGCCTATGCCTTCGCCGCGCCCGAGATCCAGGCCAAGTTCCCGAGCCCCGAGATCTTCATGGCCATGGTCCGTCAAGGCTACAGCCCGGTCTATCGGCAGCACTCCTATGGCTTCGCCGAGAGCGAGGTCGAGGCCGACGGGATCATCCGCCAGACCGTCGACATCATCGCCGCCGACGGCACGGCCTGGACGGCCGAGTACCGACTCCGCCCCGGGCCGGACGGCCGTCTCAGGATCATTGCCTGCAGGTTGGTGAAGGCGCCCGGTGTCGGCGCCTGAGCGAACGAACTGTCCTCAGAAGATGAAGGCGCCGCCGCCGTTCCGGTGGATCGTGTCGGCCCCATCGCGACCCTCCAGCCGATTGATGGCCCCATTGCCGAGGATCGTATCGCCGAACCTCGAGCCGACGACATTCACGATCGAGATCAAGGTATCCGTTCCGACGCCGGTTGCCTTGCCAGCCGCAAGGTCGACCCAAGCGGTCTGCTCGTATCTTCGAAAGCTGCCGTGTCGAAGCCGCTGCCGCCGTTCAGGATGTCGTTGCCGCGGCCGCCGAACAGCGGGTCGCTGCCATCCAGCCCCTGGATCAGGTCCGCGCCCGAAGTTCCCGACAGGACATCCGACCTGCTCGTCCCTCTGAACGTCGCCATGGGCGCCTCCCTGCGTTCGTGCCAACGGATGCGCATAGCCTTGCTCCGGGCGGCGAAAGACACAGTTCCTCAGATGACAGCGGCGTTACAGGCTTCCGCCTGGGGTCGGCCTTCCCTCTTTGCTCCAACATGCTCCTGGGCGAACCCACCCCGCGATTGCCCCGGTTCCCGCCCTTCCGATATGGTCGGGCGAGCGGGGCGTCGAACATATGCATGATCCGGGCAAACCACTGTCCTTCCTCGACGGCTTGAGACCCGTCCTCATGGTGCTGCTGGCCGTCCTCTTCATGGAGGCTGGGCTGGGCATCCTTTCCCCGCTCGTCTACACGCTCCTCGCCCGCCAGGAGGTGCCGGCCCTGCTGATCGGCGCCGTCAATTCCGCCTATCATGTGGCCTTCCTGATCGGCACGCTCACCTGCCACCGCGCCATCGACCGGGTGGGACACGCGCGAGCCTTCACCGTCTTCGCAGCCGTCGCGGCGAATGCGGCGGCGGCGCATATCGTGCTGACGTCCCCGATCGCCTGGGTGGTGCTGCATGCCGTCGTCGGCTATGCGCTCGCGGGCCTCTCCGTCATTGTCGAGAGCTGGCTCAACGACAAGGCGACGGAGGACAATCGCGGCAGCATCTTCGGCGTCTACATGGCGGCTTCCTGGGCAGCGAGCGGACTAGGGCCCCTCGCCCTCAACTACCAAGAGACCGTCGGAGCGGTCGTGCTCTTCACGATCGTCACCGGCATGCTGATCACCGCGCTGGTGCCGATGTCGCTCACCGTCGTCGGCAATCCCGACATCGAGGAGCGCGAGCATCTGCCGCTCGTGAAGCTCGCCGCCGCCTCGCCGACGGGAGTCGTCACCTGCTTCGCGGTCGGTCTCGCCTCGTCCGCCTATTACGGGCTTCTGCCTGCCTATGCCGCCAGCACCGGGCTCTCCAACGCCCAGCTCGCCTGGCTCCTGTCCGGCGCGACGGTCGCCGGCTTCGCCATGCAGTTTCCCATCGGCTGGCTTTCCGATCACATCGGCCGACGACCGCTGATCCTTGCCTCGGCAGCAAGCTCGGGCGCGCTCGCGCTGGCCGTGGCGCTCCTGCCCTTCGGAAGCTATGCGGCGCTCTTCTGGGTCCTCATCCTCCTGAGCGCGCTGATGGCGCCGCTCTACGCGCTCGGCGTCGGCCAGACCAACGACTACATCACCAAGGATCAATTCGTGGCGGCGAGCGCGGGCCTGCTCTTCATCTGGGCGCTCGGCGCCACCGCCGGCCCGCTGGCCGCCGGCACCCTCATGGACCAGGTCGGCGCCTTGAGTCTCTTCTGGTATCTCGGCCTCTGTCAGCTCGCGCTCGCGCTCTTCACGCTGCTGCGCATGACGCTCCGCCGCGCACCCTCGGCCGAGGCCCAGGGCAACTATGTCCCGGCGCCGATGCCCGACATCACCCACGGCGCGCCCGGCCTCGATCCCCGGGCGGAACACCCGAAGCCTCCGCGCAAGAAACCGGCGGACGGGTGAGGGAACACGACGCAAGCGCCCGCGCCACTCTTGCACGGACGCCAGCGCGCGATCCGATCTGAGGGGATGTGATCGGCGGTAGGCGCTGAGCGCCGCCGGCCGACCGACTGCTGCCCGCGTGGCCGGCCCCTGCTCTAGGGCGTTTCCGTTGCTCGTCGAATTACGCCAACGCCCTAGCTTCTTGTTTTGTCGTGCTTCTCATCGCAAGAGCGCTTCGCATTTTCCGGAAGCACTCTAGCCGATCCCCTCGACCAGCTTCGCCGCCTTGTCGATCAGCGCCGCCTGATGCGGCTGCAGATCCTGCTGGCCCCAGGCGGCCATCAGCGGCGCCCAGGGATCCTCGACATGGGTCCGAACCCCGCTCATCTCCTCGAGCACGGCAAGGCCGCAATAGGGCACGTACATCGCCGAGTAGCCGCCCTCGTGCGTCATGACGAGCCGGCCTTGGCAGAGCTCGTCGGCGGCGCTGAGCAGCATCCGTGTCATGGCACGGTAGCCCTCCGACGACACCATCTGCCGACCGAGCGGATCGACGCCGGAGCCGTCGAACCCCGAAGGCACGACGATGAGCTCCGGCTTGAAGCGCTTGAGCGCCGGAATGACGACGCGCTCGAAGGCCGCCACATAGGCGCCGTTGCCGGAGCCGGGCGGCAGCGGGATATTGATGTTGAAGCCCTGACCCTTGCCCTCGCCCCGCTCCTCGAGGCTTCCGGAGGACGGCGGATAGAGATTGTCCTGGTGCAGCGAAATCGTCAGCACGGAAGGGTCGGCATAGAAGGCCGATTGCGTGCCGTTGCCGTGATGGACATCCCAATCGACCGTCGCCACCCGCGTGATGCCGTAGGCCGCCTTGGCATGCTGGATGGCGATGACCGCGTTGCCAAACAGGCAGAACCCCATACCGAGATCGGCGACGGCATGATGACCGGGCGGACGGATGAGCGCATAGGCGTTCTTGACCTTGCCTTGCATGACCGCGTCGGTCGCGACGATCGCGCCACCCGCAGCCAGGAGAGCGATCTCATAGCTCCCCTTGCCGAGCGGCGTCGCCAGACTCGCCTCGCCGTAGCCGGCCTCGCTAATCGCCTTGATCTTGGCGATGTGCTCGCGCGTGTGAAAGCGGGCCACCTCATCCTCGGTGGCAGAGCGTGGTTTCAGCTGCACGAGATGATCGAGAAGGCCCGCGACCTCGATCAGGTTGCGCATCCGCCGCTTCGTCTCCGGATTCTCGTTATGCTCGCCGGGCTGCACGGTCAGGCTCGGGGCGAAAATGCCCGAGTAGTTCCAGGTGTTGTGCCACATATACAATTCGTGGAAGACGAAGCCCGTTGCCATGGTGTTGCTCCAATGCACTCAGCGTTACGCAGGAAAGCTAGCGGCCGGAGCCGGATGGAACAAGCGTCTGCCGGTCTGGCAGCCCGTCGGCCTGGGCCTGCCTGATCGCGCTCGTTGATCCGCGCCCACAGTCGGGGCGCCATCCGAGGCGAGACAGTTTCGCAGCGATTGGAGCGCCGGCTTCGCCGATCAGTCGTCGCCACCCGCGACCGCGCTCAGCGGCGACGAGCCCCGTGCGAACCGCCGATCCCGCATGACCGCCGACGCGATCATGGGACGGTGCCGACCACGGCTCCGAGACGATCGAGATCCATCATGACCAGAAGGGCTCTAGAACACGGTCTTCAGACGACCCTTGAGGCCGACATCCTCGTCGGTCGGGTCGGGGGTGGAGGGGATCGCCGTCTTGCCACCATAGAGGAGCTCGAGGCCGAAATTGAAGGATCCGGCCCCACGTGCTGCCGGACTGCCCTCTGACGTGTCCTCTTCGTCAAGGCCGAGCACCGATTCCGAACTTGGAGGGGCGGCAGGTTGCGCAACCGCGACCTGCGGTGGGGACGACTCCTGGAACGCCTCCGCACTGGCCGCCATGGCCAACGCACATGAGGCAATGATCAAGCCTCTGAACCACATCATCAGACCAATACCCCGCGCTAGAACACATCCACATTGCGCTCTTCCGTCGCGGCGATCAAGAATCGGCGAAAACTTCGTAAACCTCTGATGTCACGGGGTCTTTGCGCCTCTCCAGCGACGCGCGTGGCGCCCACGCAACAGATTGCCTACGCCCACAGCAAAACACATAGCGAGTGTTGCAGGAAAGACTCTGGAACCCGGCCGGCGTTCTCAAGGCACCGGCTTGCCACCCCCTCCGCTCAGACCCCCTTCGGGTGGTGTACACGATCGAGACAAGCGAAAAGGGGCGCCGATGGGCGCCCCTCTCGTCAACTGTCGCGTTTCGTCGGGATCAGAAGGGCAGAACCATGCCACCCAGGATCTGATCGTGATCGTCGGTCGCGATGCCCGGGCCGAGATCAGCTGTGGAGTGGCGATAGCCGAGATAGATGGTGCCACCCACCGCGTCGATGTCCTGGCCGAGACCGAGGCCCCACTGATCGGCAGAGGTGCCGGGGGTCACGTCCTCGCTCTTGGTGTACTCGCCATAGATGGCGGTCTCACCCATGCCGGAGATGTTCTTCCTCCAGCCCAGCTTGCCGTACCAGTTCGTGGCATTCGGCAGGCCGGCGATATTGACGTCACGCTCGCCGTAGCTCACGACGCCGAACAGACCGGTCGGCGAGTGATAGAGCGACAAGGAGGCGAGGAAAACGTCGGTCTCGCCGCCAGGAACAGCCTGGTTATCGCACGGAGGCCCAAGCGGATTGCTCACACCGTTGCAGCTCTCATCCGACGAGTTCGAGTAACCGACGCCCGCCTCGACGGCCAGACCATTCCAGTCCTGCGAGTAGCGGAGAGCGACGTCGTACCGGTCATCCTCACCCCACGAGGCCGAGGCCGTGAAACCGGCGATCGACGGCGTGTCGTAGCGGATGAAGTTGCCACGACCCACATCGAAGTCGTCGATAACATCCGCCCAGATAAAGCCGGTGTAGCCGCCGGCCGAGTTCGCGATGCCGTAAGAGAAGTTCCAGTCCTGCGCACCGTTGTAGCTGATCCAGCTCGCCGGACCCGAGAGATCGATACTCTCGATGCCCGTCGCTGCACCATCGGTCTGACCGAGGGTGATACGACCAAGCTGCTCGGCATTGATGTACCAGCTCGCATGGCGTACGCGCACGCCACTCGTGCCGTCATCGACATCGTTCTCAGCCAAGAAGGAATTCTCGGCGAGGCCCGGAGCAGCAAGCTCCAAGCGGTATCCAGCTTCCCAACCTGGCTTGATCTTGCCGGAGCCGCGAACGCCGATACGGGACACTGCCGTATCTGTGTCGACGACATAAGCATCGGACTCTTCGCCCGTGTCATACCAGGTGATGCCCGCATTGACCCAACCGTAGAGCGTAACGCTCACATTCCGGTTGCCCTTGCGCACTGTGGTTGCCTCGAGCTCAGCCACGCGCTCCTCGAGATCTGCACAGCAGTCGCCACCAAGGTCAGCGGCCTTAGAAGGGGACGCGAAAACGCCACCCACCAGAACGCTGGCCAAAGCGGCGATGGCAAAGTGACTGGTCGTCCTCTTCAGTCCCCCAATCATTTCCATCTCCACTCCACCAGTTACTACCTGACTGCTCAACTCCAGCGGCTACGGCCGCCGATGTGAACCCCGCCGGTTTGGCGGGCCCCGACTGAGAGCCACTGGAGAACTCCGCGTCAGGCACGTCCATTAAACGGATGAGCAGAGCCCCGTAAACCATGAACCGTGGGGTTTACCCAGGTTTCGACTCACTTTGTGACCGTTGCGCCACATGTCTATGGCCGCAATGCTCCTTTCGACGACTAGCTGTGCAGCAGCGCCCCAGGTTCAAGATCCGTAAGGCCGGAAAAACAGAAAGGGGCGCCGAAGCGCCCCTTTCCCAGGAAATCTCTTGCGAGATCAGAAGGGTACGACCATGCCGGCCAAGATCTGGCTGTGATCGTCGGCGTTGATCCCGTAGAAGCTGAGATCAGCCGAAGAGTGGCGGTAGCCCAGGTACATCGTGGCGCCGATGGCGTCGATGTCCTGACCCACGCCCACGCCCCACTGGTCGGCGTCGGTGAAGGCCGTCACGTCCTCACTGTGCGTGTACTCGCCGTAGATGGCGGTCTCGCCGTGACCCGTGAAGTTGCGACGGATACCCAGCTTGCCGTACCAGTTCGTGGCGTTCGGGAGTCCGACGATGTTGAAGTCACGCTCGCCGTAGCTCAGAACACCGAACAGGCCGGAAGAGGCATGGTAGAGCGACAACGACGCCAGGAAGGTGTCGGTCTCGCCACCAGGGCCGGACTGGAAGTCGCATTCACCCGCGATAACAGGCCCACTGACACCCGAGACCGCATCGCAAGCCTCGTCAGACGTGTTGAAGTAGGCCACGCCCGCCGCCACGCTCAGACCATTCCAGTCGTTCGAGTAGCGAAGAGCAAGGTCGTACCGATCGTCCTCACCCCACGACGCCGAGAAGTCGAAACCGGCGAAGGTCGGCGAGTTATACCGGATAAAGCTGCCACGGCCCGCGTCGAAATCATCCAGCACGTTGGCCCAGATGAAACCGCTGTAGGTCTGGCTCGTCGTATCGAAGATGCCGTACGAGAAGTTCCAGTCCTGCGCGCCGTTGTAGCTGATCCAGCTGGCTGCGCCCGAGAGATCGATGCTCTCGACGCCGGTCGCTGCGCCGTCGGTCTGACCGACAGTCAACGTACCGAGCTGATCATGCTTCAAATACCAGCTGGCGTGACGGACGAAGACCGACGAACCACCGTCGTCAGCATCGTTCACGTCCGTACCAGAGAGAGCGTCGCCGTGTGCGCCGAGCTCAAGGCGATAGCCTGCCTCGAGGCCCGGACGGATCTGGCCGGAGCCACGAACGCCGATGCGCGACATCGCCGTATCCGTGTCGACCACGTAGGCATCCGACTCTTCGCCCGAGTCATACCAGGTGATGCCAGCATTGACCCAACCGTAGAGGGTCACCGACACCTTCCTGTTGCCCTTGCGAACCGTCGTCGCCTCAAGCTCCGCGACTCTCTCCTCGAGATCCGCGCAGCAATCGCCGCCCAGGTCAGCCGCCTTCGCGGGGGTTAGCGCAAAACCACCCACCAAGAAGCTGGCCGCAGCGGCGATGGCGAAGCGACTGGTCGTCTTCATCAGTCCCCCAATCATTTCCATCTCCACTTCAGTTCGTTTCGAAGATCTTCGATGTTGATGAGTGCTCGCGCACTCGCTCGCCTCGGAAACCGCTTGGACGCAAGGCGCCTTCGCCGGAACCGGACGCAACGCAGTCGACGCTACGGATACTGGAGTTGGGAAAAGTCCGCGCTGCTTGACGAGGGGCGGATCAGCGATACGTCGCCGACACCGAACTGACGCAGTCACGACTCGACTTAGTGATGATTGGCATAGGGCAGTTGGGGAGGGGTCGTCCAGGGTTCCGGTCGAATACCCCGAGGGAAATGGAGCTTATGTGGCCGGACGGCCACGAAATTGTTTACCTTCTGTTTAGAGAGATGGCGAAAGGATGAAGAATCCGCATTTCTTAACAATGCCTTATCTTGCCAGTGCCGCAGGCGGCACGAACGCAACAATGCATCAAGCCACGCTTCGGACACCCTCCGCAAATTGTCTCCCTTGCGAGATTCTCACAGCAAATTGGCGCCTCCGGGCGGCGGAATCACGGGAATCGGCTGGGTCGACATCAGAGGCGCGACGACTCGGGGGCTCCCGTTTCGCGCAAGAAACTGTTTAGAACGCCATCAATGAGCACGGCGGACACTTCCGATGTCGTCATTGCGGGGACTGGGCCCGTGGGCCTCGCCGCCGCTGTCGGCCTTGCCCAGCTGGGCGTGCCGGTGACCTTGATCGGTCCCGATGTCGAGGCATCCTCCCGAGATCTCGATCCGCGCACATTCGCCCTGTTCGAGCCGGCAATCCATTTCCTCACAGAGATCGGCGTCTGGCCTGGGGTCCAAAGCCAATCCGCGCCACTTCGGGCCATCCGCCTTGTCGACGACACCCGACGGCTCTTCAAGGCTCCGGAAGTCCTGTTTGCCGCCGCCGAGGTCGGATTGGCCGCATTCGGGCACAATATCCCTCATGCGGTCCTGATCGCTGCGCTTGGACACCGACTCGACGACCTCGGCGAACGCATCAGGAGACATGATCGCACGCTCGCCGACCTCCGGCAGGAGCGCGATCATGTGGTGGTGAACCTCGACGACGGCCGGTCGCTGACGGCCGGCATCGTGATCGGCGCCGACGGACGCCGATCGATCTGCCGCCGGCTTGCTGGCATGGCGACGCGCCAGTGGAGCTATCCGCAGACCGCTCTCGTCGTCACCGTCGCCCATAGCCGGCCCCATCACGATATCTCGACCGAGCTGCACCGCCGTGCCGGACCGCTGGCCACGGTTCCGCTTCCGGGTGGCGCCTCGAGCATCGTCTGGCTGGAGGAGCCGGCCGCGGCAAAGCGCCTGGCGTCGCTCGACGACGCGGAGTTCTGCCGCGAGCTCCATGCGCATCTCCAGGGCCTCCTGGGCACGCTCGGCCCCATCGGGCCCCGCGTGCTGTTTCCGCTGGAGGGGCTCATCGCCGAGCCCGCCGGCACCCGCCGTGTCGCGCTCGCGGGCGAGGCCCTGCACGCCTTTCCGCCAATTGGAGCCCAAGGTCTCAACCTCGGCTTTCGCGATGTCGCCAACCTGATCGATTGCGTCGCCGAGGCCCGTAGCGCCGGCCACGACATCGGCAGCGATGCGACGCTCGACCGCTATGCCGCCGATCGCCGGCGCGACGTCGGTTCGAGGACCCTTGCCGTCGATACGCTGGACCGCACCTTGTTCTCGAGCCTGTTGCCGCTCCAGCTCGCGCGCGGCGCGGGTCTACACCTACTCAAGGCGCTTCCGGCGCTCAGGCGCCAGGCGATCCGTGCCGGCATGGGCCAGTCGGCGTCATTGCCGACAATGATGCGTCCACGCGAAGGCCGGGATCAGGTCGCCATGGCCGATCCCTCTCACGAGCGCTCGCCGCGCCGGTAGGGCCCGAGCGCGCCCAGCGCCTCGCTCTCCTCAGCCACGTAGCGCCGCTCGCGCACCAGGTAGTCGTCGATCGCGTGACGAAACCGCGGATCGGCAATCCAGTGTGCCGAATAGGTGGGTGCCGGCACATAGCCGCGGACGAGCTTGTGATCGCCGCCCGCGCCTGCCTCGACGCGAGCGAGCTTGTGGTGGATGGCGAAGTCGATCGCCTGATAGTAGCAGACCTCGAAGTGCAGGAACGGATGCGCTTCGATGCAGCCCCAGTAGCGGCCGTAGAGCGCGTCGCCCCCGATCAGATTGAGGGCCCCGGCGACATAGCGGCCGTCCCGGCGGCACATCACCAGCAGCGCGTCCTCGGACATCGCCTCGCCGAGCAAGCTGAAGAAGGTGCGGTTGAGATAGGGCGCGCCCCACTTCCTGCTGCCGGTGTCCGTGTAGAAGGCGAAGAAGGCATCCCAGTGCGCCTCCGTGATGTCCCTGCCCGAGAGCCACTCGATCGAGAGCCCCGGGCTGAGCGCCTCCCGGCGCTCGCGCCGGAGCGCCTTGCGCTTGCGTGACGCCAAGGTGCCGAGGAACGCCTCGAAATCACCATAGCCGGCGTTCGGCCAGTGAAACTGCTGTCCAGTTCGCAGGAGCCAGCCGAGGCGGGACAGCACATCGGCTTCGCCCTCCTCCAGGAACGTAACGTGCGCGGAGGAGAGGCGCTGCCTCCCGACGATCTGGCGGATCGCCGTCGCCAGCGTCTCGAGCGACGCTCCCCCGTCGTCGCCGGTCAAGAAGCGCCGACCCGGCACGGGCGTCACGGGCACCGCCGAGAGCAGCTTCGGATAATAGTCAAGGCCGTGCCGCTCATAGGCCTCGGCCCAGCCTTGATCGAAAACATACTCTCCGAAGGAATGGGCTTTGAGATAGAGCGGCAGGATGGCGCGGACGGGACCATCGGCCTCTCGCGCCAGCAGGTGCTGCGGTAGCCAGCCGGCCTCCGGCGATATCGAGCCCGATCCCTCGAGGGCTCGGAAGAAGGCGTGCCGCAGGGTTGGATTGCGCCGCTTCGGGTCCGGATTGGCCAGCCGGTCCCAGGTGGCCTCGTCGATCGCTCCGACGCCGTCCGCGACCGAGACCTCCCATGATCCGGCCGGTGGCGTGGCCTTTCGTGTCACGGATCGTAGCCCTCGAAGATGATCGCATCCGCATAGCGGGCCGCCCGTTGCCGCTGTGCCTCCGTCGTCACCGTCCAGGTCAGGAGCGGCAGGCCACGCCGGCGGGCCCTGAGCGGCGGCCCTGCCGGCAGATCGTCGATGTCATAGGCGACGAAGGCGGCATCCACCGCGCGCCGATAGAGAAGATTGCGGAGCTTCATCTTCTCCCAGCGGCCGAGCGACGGCATCCAGTCGTCGTCCCAGCGGTACGACAGCAGGCCGAGCGGAATCCCGGGGGCGAGCGCCCGAAGCGCCACCAGGCTGCGGTGATCGAAGGACATGAGCGCCAGCGGCCCCTTGTAGAGCTTGCAGGCCCGGGCGATCGCGGCCTCGTAGGTCCCGGGCTCGACGAACGGCGTCTTCACCTCGACCACGAGCGGCACCCGCCCCCGGACCTCCTCGAGCAGCTCGTCGAGCGTGAAGATCCTGTCCCTGGTCGCCTTGTAGGGCAATCGGGCAAGCTCCTCCGGTGTGTAGTGCTTCACCAGCCCCTTGACGTCGATCAGCCGGTCCAGCTCGTCGTCGTGGAAGACCACTGGGGCCTCGCCCTTGGCCGGCTGCAGATCGACCTCGACCGCATAGCCGCGCTCGATGGCGGCCTGAACCGCCGAAATCGTGTTCTCGACGATGCCGCGGCTCTGTCGATGCAGGCCCCGGTGGGCGATCGGGCCCAACGTCCAGCTGATCCTCGGCACGACCGGCCTCCCTGACTTGCGATCGCCGCGTTGTAGTGACCGGGCCCGGCCTCTGGCAACTCTGTCGACGGGGCGGCGTTGCACCCTGGACATTATCAGGTCACGATGCCATGTGACGACGCCCTTTGGCCGGCGACCGAGCAACGCGATGAACCACTTGAGACATATCCTCCTTTTCGTCCTCTGGACCGCGCTGGCAGGCGGCACGTCCGGATCAGCTCTGGTTCTCCCGGAGGTTTCCGGGATGGTGCCTCACCGGGCGGTCTACGAGATCAGCCTCGGCAAGGCGACGTCGGCCGCAGGCATCACCGACGTCCGGGGCCGGCTGGTGTTCGAGTTCACCGGCTCGGTCTGCGAGGGCTTCGCGCAGAACATGCGCTTCGTCATGGAGATCACGGATCGCGAGGGCACGGCCAAGATCAGCGATCTGCGCTCGAGCACCTGGGAGGGGGCCGACGGCGACACTTTCCGGTTCGAGATCGAGAACCTCGAGCCGGATCAGGCGGCAGATACCGAGAAGACGGTCGGCAAGGCCGTTCGCGACACGTCCGGTCAAGTCGAGATCGCGCTCACCAAGCCGGCACACGCGGATCTCACCTTCGCGGGGCCGGTCTACTTCCCGCTCCAGCACACGGCCGCCCTGATCGCCGCCGCGAAGCGCGGCGACAAACGCCTCGAGGCCCTGGTCTATGACGGCTCCGATCTCGGTCAGAAGCTGTTCGAGACGGCGACCGCCATCGGCAATGCCGGCGCCGGCGACGAATCCGAGCTCGACGGCGTCGCCAACGCGCAATCCCTCAAGGGTCAGCCATCCTGGCCGATGACCATTGCCTATTTCGGCACCGAGAGCGACCTCGGCCCGGGCACACCCGAGCACGAGATGTCGTTCCGTGTCTATCCGAATGGGGTCATCCGTTCCGTCAAGCTCGATTACGGGACACTGACGCTGGACGGCCGGCTGTCGCAGATCGAGTTCCTGACGCCCAAGGCCTGCTCTCCCTGAGCAGGACGTGCGACACCCATCAGTCGCCGCGACGGTCGCTCAGGATGCGCTCGGCCTCCACCACACGTTCGGGCGGCACGGCCTCGGAAGCGGCGAACACCAGCAGCAGCGACTCGTCGGCGATCAGATGGCCGAGCACGGCGGCCTGAAGCTCGCGGGACTGAAGGCCCGATCGGAGGTCCTGCGGCCCGAGCCCGGTCAGGGCGAGGAACCGGCCGAATCGCTCAGACTCGTCGGCGAGGAAGGCGAGCGCCCGGAGCGCCCGTGCCTCAGCTTCCTCGCCCGAAACCGCCGCGCTTCTCGAACGCATTGATTATTCCTCTCTTTTCGATGCCCGGCCGGGCCAATTCCTGGGGAAGGTTATCTCAGCTTAAATGATTGGTTACCGCTCTGCAGCTATGCTTGCGGCGTTACGTCCGACCGATTCGGTGCGGAGTTGGTCAGGTTGCGACGTGGAACCTCAGGAGCTCGCAATGGGTCTCACACTGAGAGAGCGCAGCACCGGCTCTCCCTCGACCACGGCACGATCGACGATGACCAAAACCGTTCTGATCGTCGAGGACAACGAGCTCAACATGAAGCTGTTCAACGACCTCCTCGAGGCGCACGGCTATTGCACGCTGCAGACGCGCAACGGCATGGAAGCCTTGTCTCTCGCCCGTGCGCATCGCCCCTCGCTGATCCTCATGGACATCCAGCTGCCGGAGATCTCCGGGCTCGAGGTGACGAAGTGGCTCAAGGAAGACGACGATCTGCGTGATATCCCCGTCATCGCCGTGACGGCCTACGCGATGAAGGGCGACGAGGAGAGAATCCGGCAGGGGGGCTGCGAGGCCTACATCTCGAAGCCGATCTCCGTGCCTGGATTCATCCAGACCGTGAAACAATTCATCGGAGCGCCTTGAGCGACAAGAGGCCGAAGGTAGAAAGCAGATGACCGCCCGCATCCTCGTCGTCGATGACATCCTGGCCAATGTGAAGTTGCTGGAAGCACGGCTGACCGCCGAGTATTTCGACGTCGTCACCGCCATGAACGGGCCGGACGCGATCGAGATCTGCAACCGCGGCCGCGCCGACATCGTGCTGCTCGACGTCATGATGCCGGGCATGGACGGTTTCGAGGTCTGCCGCCGCCTCAAAGCCGCACCCGCCACACAGCACATACCGGTGATCATGGTGACGGCGCTCGATCAGCCGAACGATCGCGTGCAAGGGCTCGAATCGGGCGCCGATGATTTCCTGACCAAGCCGGTCGACGAGATCGCGCTTGTCACGCGGGTCAGGAACCTCGTCCGCCTCAAGGTGCTGAACGACGAGATGCGCATGCGCGCGGCGACGCGCGAGGAGCTCGGCATTCTCGACACGGCCACACGCGCCGCCGAGGCCGACCGCGGCAGCGGCCGCGTCCTCGTCGTCGACAGTGCCGTCCGTTCCGCCCAGCGCCTCGTCGAAAGCCTCTCCAAGGAGCATCAGGCCACTCTGGTGGCCGATCCCCATCAGGCGCTCATCCAGCTGGCCGAGGAGCCGCAGGACGTCGCCCTCATCAGTCTCGATCTCGATGGCGCCGACGGACTTCGCCTCTGCTCCCAGATCCGCTCCATCGAGCGCACCCGCCACCTGCCGATCATCGTTCTCGTCGATCACGGCGGCGAGGCGAGACTGCTCAGGGCGCTCGACATGGGCGTCAACGACTATCTGAAGCGTCCGGTCGACCGCAACGAGATGCTGGCCCGCATCCGCACGCAGATCAAACGCAAGCGCTACTCCGATTTTCTGCGTGACAGCCTCGAGCAGAGTGTGACGCAATCCATCACCGATCCGCTGACCGGCCTCAACAATCGCCGCTACATGGAGACGCATCTGAAGCGGCTGATCGCCGAGGCTCTCCAGAAGGGCCGCAACTTGTCCGTGCTGATCGCCGACATCGATCATTTCAAAGCCGTCAACGACACCTACGGCCACGATGTCGGCGATGTGGTGCTCAAGGAGTTTGCCCGGCGCCTGAAGCGCAGTGTGCGCGGCGTCGACCTCGCCTGTCGGCTGGGCGGGGAGGAATTCGTCGTCGTCATGCCCGACACCGAGATCGAGCGCGCCTGCCAGGTCGCCGAGCGGATCCGCGGACAGATCGCGACCGAGCCCTTCGATGCCGGCCAGGGTCCTCCAACGCTCCGCGTGACGGCGAGCGTCGGCGTGGCGACGCTGGAGCGGCCGGACGATTCTGCAGAGACCATCTTCAAGCGGGCCGACAAAGCACTCTATGCCGCCAAGCGCGAGGGCCGCAATCGCGTCGTAGCCGACGCCGCCTGAAGGCTTACCGATCGCTGCTCCATCAGGTCGCCGACCTCGACCGGGTCCCGCCCGGGCCCCGATCCGGATGCCCGGTCACCCGAGCCTCGAACCGATCGCGGCCCCACCGACATCGAAAGCCCTCCGGCATCAGGCCTGGAGGCTGAGCCTAAACTGTCGCGAATTCGACATGATCCGGCGTTAACGATATCAGTCGATGGAGGCCATGGGGCACGCGAAACCGCAGTAAAAAGGGCCGTCGCGCAGGGAACCTGGGAAAACACCGGGGAACCAAGCTCTTGACCGGCAATTGGATATGGTGCATGCCAGTTCCGGACGAGGGCTACTTAGAGTAGATTTTCACCGGCAGACATGCCGGTTCGAGATACGGGTCGCAAGATCAACGCCCTCTTTGATCGCGGCTCGTCGGCCGGTCCGTAGCCTACGGACTTACCCCGCTGCCGGATGGCTGCGGACCGGCCAACCCCCCAGTTCCCCCGCCTGTTAGGCGCACCTGTAGCGACCTCTGCCGAGCCTGGGCGCGGCAAGCGTTGCTACTTGATCTTGGCTTCCTTGAAGTCGACGTGCTTGCGCGCGACCGGGTCATATTTCTTCATTACAAGCTTCTCGGTCTGCGTGCGCGGATTCTTCTTCGTGACGTAGAAAAAGCCCGTCCCAGCCGTGCTGAGCAGCTTGATCTTGAGCGTGGCGGCCTTGGCCATGGGAATTCGTCTCTAGCTCGTTGGGACTCGTGGTCCATGCGGGGGAGATGGGCGCTCGCATGCGCGCCATGTCATCTGATGGGGGGCAATCTAGCGGCCAGAAACTCCAAGTCAAGAAGCGGGGGCGGGCGAGATGAAGGTTCTCTGATAGTCGTAGTAATAGGGCACCGGCGTCGCCATGCGACGCGCCGGCTCGACGGCCAAGAGGTCCTGGAGATCGTCGACGATGGCCCGCGTCATCGAATGCAGCTCGAGCGCCCGGGCCTCCTCGAACGTCGCCCAGACCAGGTCGCCGAACTCGTGGTCGCGCTCTTCGACGCGGTGGCTGATGGCCTCGGCCGAGACCATGAAGAAGCGGGCATCGAACCGGCGGGGACTGGCCTTTGGCGTGATGGCGCGCGCCATCATGACCAGTTGCGACAACGCGGGGGCATAGCCGGTCGCGTAGAAGGCCTGCCAGCCCGGCGCGCGCGTCGGCCGAAGCTCATCCGTCCTCGCGCCGATGACGAGGCCGGTCTCCTCGAAGGTTTCCCGGATCGCCGCTAGAGCGAGCGCGCGGGCCCTGGCCGGGCTCGGACGGCCCTTCATATCGACCAGCAGCTTGTCGATCTCCGACGACGGCAGCTCCTCGGCGGTTCTGAGACGGACATCCGACACATCGACCCGGCCGCCCGGAAAGACATACTTGCCCGGCGCGAATTTGAGGTCTGGGCGCCGCCGTCCGAACAGCACCCGCGGCAGGCCCTCGGCGGCATCGACGATGACGAGGCTGCCGGCATCGCGGGGGCGAACCGGCTTGGCGGGCGCTGCCTTCCGCCCACTGTCGGAGAAAGCCTCGCTCATGTTTCCGCCTGACTGGCCTCGGCGGGAGCCCCATAGCGATCGAGCCGCTCGGGCATCGCGGCACGCGAGAACCCGTGCATCCTCAACGCCCATTGCAGGCCGACCAGCGCCCCCTTGACCCGCGGCAGCAGCACGAGGGCCATGGCGAAAGTCAGCGGCACCCATATGGCGACATGCGCCCAGAGCGGCGGTGCGAACCTCATCTCCACCATCAGCACAAGTGACACGATCACATGGCCCACGATCAGGATGACGAAATAGGGCGGCGCATCGTCCGCCCGGTGGTGGTGAAGCTCGGTCCCGCAGCTCGGGCACTGGTCGGCGACCTTGAGAAAGGCGCGAAAGAGTCGGCCGCGGCCACAGCTCGGACACCGGCCCCGAAAGCCCGCCCAAAGAGCGGAGCCGACGGGACGGGGGCGCTCAACCTCGGGAGTTCTTGAATATGCGATCGGCATGCTGCGACTTGCCATCCCCCGCAAGCCGCCGTCAAGCGGACGGGCTGACGCGCTGGTCGCCCGCCTGGTCCGGGGGGCCGAGCGCCTGGCGGGCAAAGGCGATCAGGAACATCAGGGTGTAGACGAGCACGATCGTCGGAGCGGGGGCGCTGTCGAGAAAGAAGCTCGCGTAGATACCGGCGATGGAGCCCGCGACGGCGACACCGACGGCAACCACGAGCATCCGGCCGAAGCGCCGCGTCACCAGCAGCGCAATTGCCCCCGGCGCGATCAAGAGCGCGATCGCCAGGATCGCACCGACCGCCTTCAACGAGGCGACGACGGTCGCCGAGATCAGCACGAGAAGACCATAGTGCAGCAGGCGGACGGGCAGCCCCAGCGCGCGTGCCTGGATCGGATCAAAGGTGTGGAGCAGCAGATCGCGCCATTTCGCCAGGACGAGGCCAGCCACCGCGGCGGCGATCAGACCCGACGTCACGAGATCGGTCTTTGATACACCGAGCATGTCGCCGAACAGGATGTGATCCAGATGCACATCCGATTGAATGGCGGTGTAGAGCACGATGCCGAGGCCGAACATGCCCGAGAAGACGACGCCGAGGACGGTGTCCTGCTTGATGCGGCTGTTATCCTGGATGTAGCCGGCCGCGACGGCGCAAACGAGGCCCGCCACGAAGGCCCCGAGGGCCAGTGGCAGGCCCGCCACATAGGCCAGGACGATGCCGGGCAGAACGGCATGGCTCACCGCATCGCCCATGAGCGACCAACCCTTGAGCACCAGATAGCAGGACAGCAGGCCGGACGGAACGGCGACCATGAGACCGATCAGAAAGGCGTTCTGCATGAAGCTGAAGCCGAAGGGCATGAGGAGCGTCTCGAGCATGCTCACCCGGCCTCACTCGCCGCCGCGCGCATGCGCCGTCTGTGCGCCAGCAGGCCGTGTTTCGGCGCGAGCATGAAAGCGATCAGGAAGACAAGTGTCTGCAACGAGACGATGACGCCACCGGTCGCGCCATCGAGAAAGTAACTCAGATAGGCGCCGACGAAGCTCGTCAGCGCACCGGTCAGAACGCTGATGGCGAGCAGCCTCGGGAACCGGTCGGTCAACAGGTAGGCGGTCGCTCCAGGCGTCACCACCATGGCGATCACCAGGAACGCCCCGACCGTCTGCAGCGCGGCGACCGTCGAGGCGGCCAGCAGCGTGAAGAAAACCAGCTTCAGCCGCTCGGGCTTCAGCCCGATGGCCCGCGCATGGCTCTCGTCGAAGAAGACCACCATCAGGTCCTTCCACTTGGCGAAGAGTATCGCGAGCGACACGAGGCCGATGATGGCGAGCTGCAGAGTGTCCTCGGGCGTAATCGCCAGGATGTTGCCGAGCGTGATCGTCCTGATGTCGACGGCGGTCGGCCAGATCGACACCAGGAACAGCCCCAGGGCGAAGAAGGACGTGAAGATAAGCCCGATAATGGCGTCCTGCTTCAGGCGCGTCCGCTGGTTGAGGAACAACATGGCGCCGGCAGCGAGCCCGCCGGCCACGAACGCGCCGAACGCGAAGGGCAGGCCGAGAATGTAGGCCCCGGCGACGCCCGGCACGATCGAATGGCTCAGGGCATCGCCGATCAACGACCAGCCCTTGAGCATGAGGTAGGCGGAGAGGAAGGCGCAGACGCCACCGACGAGCGCGCTGACCCACATGGCGTTCGTCATGTAAGCGTAGCCGAACGGCTCTGTCAGCGTCTCGATCACTTGCGCTTTCCGTTCGGCTTCTCGTCATAGAGGACGAACGGGCGCTCGTCGTCGCTCAGCACCGTGATGCGTCGACGGTCGTCGTCCTGATGCAGGTCCTTGCCGCCGAGCACGAAATGCCGGAGCACGCCACCGAAGGTGCGCTCGAGATTGGCTTGGGTGAACACCGCCTCGGTCGGACCGAAGCCGAGCACAGTGCCCTTCACCAGGACGGTGGTGTCACAGAAGGCAGGGACGCTGCCGAGATTGTGCGTCGAGACGAGAATGACGGAGCCTTCCCCGGCGAGCGCCTTGAGCAGAGCGATGATCGCCTCTTCCGTCTTCACATCGACCCCGGTGAATGGCTCGTCGAGCAGGATCACCTGGCTGCCCTGGGCCAGCGCCCGGGCGAGAAAGACACGCTTCCGCTGCCCCCCCGAGAGCTCGCCGATCTGGCGTCGGCCGTAGTCCGACATGCCCACGCGGTCGAGCGCGCCGGCGACAGCCTTGCGGTCGACGGTCGACGGGATCCTGAGGAAGCCCATGCGGCCGTAGCGGCCCATCATGACCACGTCCTCGACCAGCACCGGAAAGCTCCAGTCCACCTCCTCCGCCTGCGGCACGTAGGCGACGAGGTTTCGGGCGAGCGCGTCCCTGACCGAACCGCCGAAGATCTCGATCTGTCCGGCGGCGAGCGGCAGGAACCCCATGATCGCCTTGAAGATGGTCGACTTGCCCGAGCCATTCACACCGACCAGGGCGGCGATCGAGCCTTTCGGCACTTCGAAGGTCGCATCGCGGATGGCGGTGACCCCATTGCGGTAGGTGACGGTGATGGCCTGGACGCTGAGCCCGGCCGCGGCCAGGGAGCGCTCCGGCTCGGCTCGTGCCAGGGTCTCGCTCACTCGGTCAATCCCTCGACGATGGTCTCCGACGTCACCCGCAGCAGATCGAGATAGGTCGGCACCGGACCATCCGGCTCACTCAAGGAATCGACGTAGAGGACCCCGCCATAGCGAGCCCCGGTCTCGCGCGCCACCTGCTCAGCGGGTTTCGAGGAGACCGTGCTCTCACTGAAGACCGCCTTGATCTGATGCTCGCGCACGGCATCGATCACCTTGCGAACCTGTTTTGGCGTTCCCTGCTGGTCGGCGTTGATCGGCCAGAGGAAGAGCTCCTTCAGTCCGAAGTCGCGCGCCAGATAGCTGAAGGCTCCCTCGCTCGTCACGAGCCACCGATCGGCCTCGGGTATGCCGGCAATGCGATCGCGGATCGGGCCCACGGCGGCCGTGATCCGCGCCTTGTAGGCCTCGGCATTGACGCGATAGGTCTGGGCGTTGGCCGGATCGTGGGCCGCCAGCGCGTCACGGATGTTGTCGACATAGATGAGCGCGTTGCCGAGCGACATCCAGGCATGCGGATTGGCCTTGCCCGTATAGGGCCCCTCGCCGATGCTCATGGGCTCGACGCCGTCGGAGACGACGGCACTCGGCACCTCGCCGAGGTTGGCGAGGAACTTCTCGAACCAGACCTCGAGGTTGAGGCCGTTCCAGAGCACCAGTCCGGCGTCCTGTGCTCTGAGGATGTCTCCGGGCGTCGGCGTATAGCCGTGGATCTCGGCGCCCGGCTTGGTGATGGATTCGACGGTCGCCGCGTCGCCGGCGACATTGCGGGCCATGTCGGCGATGACGGTGAAGGTCGTCACGACCTTGAATTTCGTCTGGGCTAGGACGGGAGCCGTGCGCATCGCCACGAGAGCGAACAGAGCGCGAAGAATGTCTCGGCGATGGATCGGCATGCGCTCATGCACTCAGGTCGCCCGGACCTTTCCGAGGCTCGACCCGGGCTGGAGACTAGCCGGTGGGCATGCGGACGTCAATGCAGATGAGAACGAATTGCATCTAACAGTTGCAAATGCGATGCAACTGAAGTATGCGGGCGCATGGCCTCTCAGCAAAAACGTGCGTTGGAATTGGAGCGCGCGCTTCGCGAGCAAGGCGTCCGCATCACGCGCCAGCGCACCGCCCTCCTCCGCGTGCTCGCCTCGGCCGACGATCATCCGGACGCCAACGAGTTGCACCGCCGCGCCCATGCCATCGACGGTAAGGTCTCGCTGTCGACCGTCTACCGGACGCTCTCGGCGCTCGAGGCCCAGGGCGTCATCCAGCGCCATACTTTCGAGAATACGCCGGCGCGCTTCGAGACGGCGAACACCCCGCATCATGACCACATGATCGACATCGAAACCGGCGAGGTGATGGAGTTCCGCTCCGAGCGCATCGAGAAGCTGCAGGCGGAGATCGCCGCCGAGCTGGGCTTCGACCTCGTGCGGCATCGGCTGGAACTCTACGGCCGTAAGCGCCGCTCGGGCTGAAACCGCGCCCGCTGCTATAACGCCAGAACGATCCGCGTTCGCGCCCGCGAGACGCAGGGGCAGAAATGGTGCGCGCGTTCGGCCGCGCTGAGGCACGTGTCCTTGTGGATGAGATCGCCCTCGACGAAGGTCATGGCGCAGGTTCCGCACCCGCCCGTCTCGCAGCCGGGCTCGACCTCGATACCCGCCTCGCGCAACACCGTGAGCGCGCTGATGCCATGGGGAACGATCAGCGTCTGCTCCGACCAGGCGAGATAGATCTCAAAGGCGTCCTGACTACCGGCCGTCATGCGCGCCGGACCAGGAGGAGCGGCGCGTAGACCAGACAAAAGCCACCGAAGGCCCCGATCCAGGCGACCGCCGAGAGCAGCAGCATCGGCTCACCGCCGATCGCGAAAGCGGCGAGCAGGCGCGTCAGGACCGCGATCAGCGCGAACAGATAGATGAGTTGTATGCGGAGCATCGCGGCGAGCGGCTGCCCCGTATGCCCGAGGCTCGCCCGCGTCATGACCGCGAGCGTCATCAGTGCAATGGCGCCCGACGTCCAGCCGTGAACCGCGCCGGTCGCCGGCAGAAGTTGCGGGTAGAAGCCGGCGAATCCGACCAGCACAAAACCGATCGGCACGAAGGCATAGGCCACGTGCAATATGAGTACGAGCGGCTCGGCGGCCGTGCGCTCGCCCGCCCAGCGCGCCAGCCGGCCGGCATTCAGACCCCCCGCCAGCAGTGCCGCGACGGCCGTGATCTCGTGCTCCGGCCACAACACCCACAGGAGGAGCGCCACGGCAGAGGCGGCAATGGCGACGGCATCGAGCGAGTCGAACGGCCGCGGCAGGCGACCCGGAGCACGGCGGACGAGCCAGTTCCGGGTGAAGCTCGGAATGATGCGGCCGCCGATCAGCAGGATGAGAAGAACGGCGCCGGCGATCCCCATCCGCAAACCCCGGCCGGCGTCGCCGCCGCTGATCACCTCGGCATGGAACAAGAGGTTGCCGGCGAGCAGCACGCCGACGCCACCCAGCACTTTGAGATTGCGCCAGTTGCCGCCGGCCACGATCTCGCGCGCCATCACTGAGATGAGCACGACCAGGAAGGCGAGATCGATGAGGGCCGCGACCGGCGCGCCGATCCACGACGAGATCAGCATGGCCACCCGCCCCGCAAGCCAGACCAGGAAGAGCCCGAGCAGCGGCCGGCCGACGACGGGCAACCGTCCGGTCCAATTGGGAACCGCAGTCAGCAGGAAACCGGCGACCACCGCCGGGACATAGCCGAAAACGAGCTCGTGGGCATGCCATGCCACCGGGGCGAGCGTGATCGGCGGGCTCACCCGCCCGCTCAGCATCAGCAGCCATATCGCCATCGCGAGCGCGGCCCAGAACGCCGCCGCCAGGAAGAACGGCCGGAAGCCATAGCTGAGAACGGCCGGACCTTGGTAGCCGCGCCGCTGCTCGGCCGTCGTCGCCATGGCAGCCCCCTGAATCGGTATTGGCAATGCCTATTCAGGCACCTAGACTCCCCGGCTGCAAGACCGGAACGACGGAGAGCGACCTTGCGCCTCACCCAATATACGGACTTCGGCCTCAGGGCCCTCATGCGCCTTGCGGGCACCCCTGATCGCTCCTTTACGACTGAGGAGATAGCGCAGGAGCTGGCGATCTCACGGCATCATCTGACGAAGGTCGTTCGCGATCTCGCGGCTCGGGGCGTGCTGACGACGCGGCGTGGCGCCGGCGGCGGGCTTGCCTTGGCCCGGCCCGCGAGCGAGATCACGCTCGGCGAGGTCGTCCGTCACCTCGAGGCGCGGCATGCCATCGTCGAATGCTTCCGCGCCGACGGCGGGGCTTGTACGCTGACGCCGCGATGCCGCCTCAGGCGCCGCGTCGCGACGGCCGCCGAGGCCTTCCTCGCCGAGCTCGACAAGACGACGCTTGCGGACTGCGCCTATCCACCGCCGCGACGCCGATAGGCAAACGAGAGGACGACACCCGTGCCGCAGCGCGCCTTCTGGCTCCTCGTCGGCTTGATCGCCACGGCCTGCGGCATCGCCGGCGTGGTGCTGCCGCTGGTACCGACGACGCCGTTCCTGCTGTTCGCCGCCTTTGCCTTTGCCCGCTCTTCGGATCGGCTCCACACGTGGCTCGTCACGCATCCCCGCCTCGGCCCGCCGATCGTCCACTGGCGCGACCACGGCGCCATCAGCCGGCGTGCGAAGACGCTCGCCGTCCTGACCATGCTGGTGACCCTTGCGGCCAGCGCCCTTGCCGGTCTCTCGTCAATCGTCCTTCTCGTGCAAGCGGTGGTCATGGCTGGCGCGGCGGCCTTCATCCTGACCCGACCCGGTGGACCCGGCTAAGTCTCAGCGCCGCCCTTTGCCGCGCCGCAAGCCGCGCTTGCCGAGCGGCCGGCGTCCCTGGCGACCGCCAGCGGCCCGGCGCACCGGCGCCGACATCATCTCGAAACGGAGCGCACCCGCCGAGGGCACGGCTTCGACCAGCCGCGCCTCGATCCGGTCACCGAGGCGGAAGCTCTCGCCCGATCGCTCACCCACCAGCGCACGTCCGCCTTCATCGAAGTGGAAGAACTCGCTCCCCAATGTCGAGATCGGAATGAAGCCGTCGGCGCCGGTCTCGTCGAGCCGGATGAACAACCCGCTCTTCGTGACGCCCGAGACACGGGCTGGAAAGCTCGCACCGATCTTCCCGGCGAGATGGGCAGCGATCAGCCGATCGGCCGTCTCGCGCTCGGCCGCCATTGCGCGACGCTCGGCTTGGCTGATCTCGGTCGCCACCTCCTCCAGCCGCTCGATCTCGTGATCCTCGAGGCCGCCCTCGCCGAGCCCCAAGGCCCGGATCAGCGCCCGGTGCACAACGAGATCGGCATAGCGGCGGATCGGCGAGGTGAAGTGCGCATAGCGCTGCAGGTTGAGCCCGAAGTGCCCGAGATTGGCCGGATCGTAGACCGCCTGGCTCTGCGAGCGCAGCACCACCTCGCTGACAAGATCGGCGACGTCAAGACCGCGCGTCTCGGCGAGGATGCGATTGAATTGCTCGGGCCTCAGCACCTGTCCTTTCGCCAGCGACAGCTCGAGCGTCGCCAGAAAGGTCCGCAATCCCTCGAGCTTCTCCCGACTCGGCTCGTCGTGGACCCTGTAGAGGAGGGGCGTCCGCTTCTGCTCCAGCGTCTCGGCGGCGGCGACGTTCGCCTGAATCATGAACTCCTCGATGAGGCGATGGGCGGCCAGCCGCTCCGGTGTGAAGATCCGCTCGACGCGGCCGTCGGCCCCCACGAGGATCTTGCGCTCCGGCAGGTCGAGGTCGAGGGGGCCTCGCGCATCGCGCGCCTTCGACAGCGCCGCATAGGCCGCCCACAACGGCTGGAGCACGGACTCGAGCAGCGGCCCGGTCTTGTCGTTCGGCCGGCCGTCGATCGCCGCCTGCGCCTCGACATAGGCGAGCTTGGCCGCCGAGCGCATCGTCGCGCGCATGAACCTGTGCGAGCGCTTACGCCCTCCGTCATCGAAGATCATGCGCACGGCGAGGCAGGGCCGCACCTCCTTCTCCCGGAGCGAGCAGAGATCGTTGGAGATGCGCTCCGGCAGCATGGGGACGACGCGGTCGGGAAAGTAGACCGAGTTCCCCCGCTTCAGCGCCTCCCGGTCGAGCGCGCTGCCGGGGCGGACATAGAAGGCGACATCGGCAATGGCGACGACGATGACGAAGCCACCGGAATTCCGCGGATCGTTGTCCGGTTCGGCGAAGACGGCATCGTCATGGTCGCGGGCGTCGACGGGATCGATGGTGACGAGCGGCATGCGGGTCAGGTCCTCCCGCCCCTTCTCCGCGAGCCGCGGCAGCCGCTCCACCTCCTCCAGCACCCGGGCCGGGAAGACGTCGGGAATGCCATGGGCGGCTATCGCGATCAGGCTGATCTTTCGCTCGTCCGCCGGATTGCCGAGCCGCTCGACCACACGGGCGACCGGCAGGCCGCTCCGTCCACGTCTTGCGACATCGAAGCGGACCAGCTCGCCGTCGACGGCGGCCCCGCTATCACCTTGCTCGACCCGCCATTCGCGGAGCTGCTTGCGATCGACCGGCAGGATCGTGCCGCCGCGATCGCCCTCCCGGAAGATCCCGAGGAGACGTGCCTGCTCGCGCGCGAGCTTCTTGATCGGCTTGGCGAGGTAGCGATAGCCGTCGTGGTCCTCGGCCAGCGCCTCGAGCCGGCAGAGCAGCCGGTCGCCCGCGCCCGCGGCGCCGACCCGCTCGTGACGCGGCCCGTCGTGAGCGATGAGGATGCGCGGCGGCGTACCTTCGCCGCCTTCGTCCCAGTCGACGGGGAGCCCGTAGAGTTCGCCATCACTGTCATGGCCAGCGACCTCGATGACGGTGACCGAAGGCAGCTGTCCGGCGCGCCGGATTTTCCGGCGGCCGCGGACGACACTCCCCTCCTCCGCCATCTCCTTGAGAAGCGCCTTCAGGGCGATCTTGTCGTTGCCCTTGATATTGAAGGCGCGGGCGATCTCGCGCTTGCCTGACTTGCCCTCGGCCGTCTCCAGAAAGGCCGCGATCTCCTGCTTCGACGGCAGACCTGCGCGCCTTCTCGTGCCCTTTGCCTTGCCAGGGGGCTTTGCCAACGCCGACCTAATCCTCGTCTGCCGTAGCCGCTGCCTTCGTCCGCCTGCCCTTGGCGGCCTTCGCGGGCTTGTCCTTGGTCTCAGGCTTCGCTCTCGCCCGACCGCCTCTCGCCTTCGGCGCCGGCCCCTTTGCCGCACGGGCCGCGATCAGTTCGACCGCCTGCTCGAGTGTCACGGCCGCCGGCTCGACGCCCTTCGGCAGCGTGGCGTTGACCTTGCCATGTTTCACATAGGGCCCATAGCGGCCCGACAGCACCTCGATCTTGCCGCCCTCGGCCGGGTGATCACCCAGCGCCTTCAACACCTCGGCCTGCGGCCGGCCACGGCCCTTGCCCTCCTTTTTCTCGGCAATGAGTGTCACCGCCCGGTTGAGGCCAATCTCGAACACCTCCTGGGCGCTCGCCAGATTGGCATAGGTGCCGTCGTGCTCGATGAAGGGGCCATAGCGACCGAGGCCGGCGACGATGGGCTTGCCGGTCTCGGGATGCTCGCCGACCCGACGCGGCAGATTGAGCAGCTTCAATGCCATCTCGAGATCGATCGTCGCCGGATCGATGCCTTTCGGAATGCTCGACCGCTTCGGCTTCTCGCCCTCGGCGGCCTCGCCCAACTGCAGATAGGGACCGAAGCGGCCTGCCTTCTGCATCACGTCGAGGCCGGTCTCGGGGTCGGTGCCGAGCGTCCGTCCTTCCGGCGGCGTCGCCGACGCCTCCTCGCCCTCCGGCACGACGAGCTGCCGGGTGAAACGACACTCGGGATAGTTCGAGCAGCCGATAAAGGCGCCGAACTTGCCGGTTTTCAGCGACAGGCGGCCGGCGCCACAGGTCGGGCAGGCACGTGGGTCGCTGCCGTCGCCCTTGTCCGGGAAGATGTGCGGCCCGAGCTGCTCGTTCAGCGCCTCGAGTACGTCAGTGACTCGCAGCTCCTTGGTGTCGTCGACGGCCACCATGAAGTTCTTCCAGAAGTCCCGGAGGACGTCCTTCCATTCGAGCTTGCCGTCGGAGATGAGGTCGAGTTTCTCCTCGAGGTCGGCCGTGAAGTCGAAGGCGACATAGCGCTTGAAGAAATTCTTGAGGAAGGCGGTCACGAGCCGGCCCTTGTCCTCCGGGATCAGCCGCTTCTTCTCGGTCTTGACGTAGTCGCGCTCCTGCAGGACGGCCAGCGTCGAGGCATAGGTCGAGGGACGGCCGATGCCGAGTTCCTCGAGCTTCTTGACGAGCGTCGCCTCCGAGTAGCGCGGCGGCGGTTGCGTGAAATGCTGTTCGGGCTCGATCGCCTTATCGCGCACGGCATCGCCGGTCGTCAGCGCCGGCAGGCTCCGGGTATCGTCGGCCTCGTCGGCGGTATGCGCCTCCCGGTCGTCCTTGCCCTTTTCGATGGTACGGATGCGGTCGTCGCGGCCTTCGTCGTAGACCTTGAGGAAGCCGTCGAAGGTGATGACCGAGCCCGTGGCGCGGAAGGCGTAGCCCTTGCCGTCCCGGCCCTTGACGTCGATGTCAGCGGTCGTCTGGTCGACTTCCGCCGACGCCATCTGGCTCGCGACCGCGCGCTTCCAGATGAGATCATAGAGACCTGCCTGATCCTTAGGCAGGTGCCGAGCCATCTCCTTCGGCAGCCGCGTCACGTCGGTCGGGCGGATCGCCTCGTGCGCCTCCTGGGCGTTCTTGGCCTTGGTTTTGTACTCGCGGATGAAGGGGGCGACATACCGCTGAGAATACTCGCGCGCGATCAGGCCGCGGATGGCGTTGATGGCCTCCGGCACGATGGTGACACCGTCGGTTCGCATATAGGTGATGAGGCCGACGGTCTCGCCGCCGATGTCGACACCCTCGTAGAGCCGCTGCGCCACCTGCATGGTCTGCTTGGCCGAGAAGCCGAGCTTGCGCGAGGCGTCCATCTGCAGGGTCGAGGTGGCGAAGGGCGCGTACGGGTTCCGCTTCACCGCCTTCTTCTCGACCTGGCCGACCTTGAAGCTCTGTTGCTCGACCGCGGCTTTGATCGCCCGGGCGCTCGCCTCGTCCTTGATGTCGAGCTTCTTCAGCGTGGCGCCGCCGATGGCGTGCAGGCGGGCGGCGAACGGTTCGCGCTTGGCCGTCTCTAGGGTCGCCTCGATGGTCCAGTATTCCTCTGTCTTGAAGCGCTCGATCTCCTCTTCACGGTCGCAGATGAGCCTGAGTGCCACCGATTGCACCCGGCCTGCCGAACGGGCACCCGGAAGCTTGCGCCAGAGCACCGGCGACAGCGTGAAACCGACCAGATAATCGAGCGCGCGTCGGGCGAGATAGGCCTCGACCAGGGGTTCGTCGATCCGGCGCGGATGCTTCAAGGCCTCAAGGATCGATTGCTTGGTGATGGCATTGAAGGCGACGCGCTCGATGTCGACGCCCTTCAGCACCTTCTTGTGATTGAGGATGTCGAGGATGTGCCAGGAGATCGCCTCGCCCTCGCGATCCGGATCGGTGGCCAGGATCAGCTTGTCGGCACCTTTGACCGCCTTGGCGATCTCCGACATGATCTTGCCCGACTTGCCGTCGACCTCCCAGGACATTTCGAAGTCCTTGTCGGGTAGCACGGAGCCGTCCTTGGCCGGCAGGTCGCGGACATGGCCGAACGAGGCCAGGACCTTGTATCCCGAGCCGAGGTACTTGTTGATGGTCTTGGCCTTCGCGGCACTCTCGACAATGACAATTCGCATGCTCGAGCGTAGCGCCTCTATGCAAATCTAACGATCATCAGGATGAGGGCAGCAGTGCTGGCCCGTCGGACGCCGCACCCTTGGCGACGGCGCCCGAGAAGATGGGGGATCGGGTTGATGCTGTCAAACGCAGCCGATGCGACCTCCGGCGCGACCCCGGTTCGGACCTGATCTCCCGAGAGAATTCAGAAACTTGCGGACGGAAGCTGTCTAGGCGCGATGCCGGGTGATGCTGCGAACCTCGCAGAGCGGCAGGTCGCGTCCGACGATCTCGCGCGCGGCCTCGACGGTCGGCGCGCTGATCTGAAAGACCCTGACGCCCTGCTGCTCCGGACAGACGATCCGGGCATCGTATGCGCGATCGAAGAACCCCTTGACCGGCACGTCGACACCGTAGTCGGACCGGATCTGGTACCACCCCTGATAGCGTCCGACGACAAGCACGAACGATGCGAGGATCAGATAGGTCGCAAATGTGACGCCGAGCTTGCCGTTCTTGCCATGATTGCCATACATGTCGTGATCTCGCTCGCGCCTCTCCCTCGGGGGCTAGAGACTACCAACAGGCCGTTAGCAGCTCGTTTACGATCTAGGTCGAGAGGGGCTTAGCTTACCGGCCTGAATTGAGAGCAAATTTCGCGAGAATTCGAATGAGCTATGACCCCAGCAACGTTTTCGCCAAGATCCTCCGCGGCGAGATCCCCGCTTTCAAGATCTATGAGGACGCGGAGACATTCGCCTTCCTGGACATCATGCCGAGGACCACAGGGCATGCGCTCGTCATTCCGAAATCGCCTTGCCGCAACGCCCTCGATGCCTCCCCGGCCCAGCTCACCGCCTGCCTGCTGACCGTCCAGAAGGTCGCCCGCGCCGCCATGGCCGCCTTTGGCGCCCCGGGTGTCAAGATCGAGCAGTACAACGAGCCGGCCAGCGGCCAGACCGTCTTTCATCTCCACTATCACGTACTGCCCTGCTGGGACGGCGTTCCCCTCGGCCCGCCCGGCCAGATGGGCGACATGGAGAAGATCAAGGCCCACGCCGGCGTGCTGGCCGGCAAGCTCGCCGGCGGCTGATCACAGCCTGCTCGCGAGGTCGGCATAGACGAAGCCGTCCCGCTCCTCGATGCTCCCGACCACGACATCGAGGGGCGCGGAGAACATCGGGCCGTCGACGACCGCCGTGTGGAACTCTCCCCTTTCGGCGCAGGGGTCGATGCCAGCCGGTAGCGCCGAGAGTAACTCCCGATCGAAGCGGGCCCCGGCAAACCGGCGCGGCACCTGCTTGAGATCGATGGCTATCAGACGCGCATCGAGGCCGCCCTCGATCATCTCCAAGGCAAGCTCCCGCGTGTCGCTGCCCCAGAGTGGAAAGAGCGGCCTGAGCCCGGTGCCGGCGAGCCGGCTCTCGCGATAGGCGCGGATATCCTCGAGGTAGAGATCGCCGAAGGCGATCGCCTCGACGCCGCCGGCCAGCGCCCGCTCGACGAAACCGAGCATCAGGCGGTCATAGACGTCGTTCGGCGCCGGGAAGTCGATCTCGAGGATCTCGACCGGGAGTCCCACGGCGGCGGCCTGCGCCTCGACCAGCCGTCGGCGCGTCCCGTGCATGCCGACACGCTGGCGCTGCTTGTCGAGCGTCGTCATCAGGCCGACCACCTCGACACCTGCCGTCCCCTGCAAGCGGTGGAGCGCCCAGGCCGAGTCCTTGCCCGAACTCCAACTGACGATGGTCCGCATATCTCCTGCCTTGTCCATCCCGTCCGCGAGCGCTATCCCGGACACGAGCCCGCGACAAGAGGCAAGCGGCCATGGCCTATGACCGTATCGTCATCCTGACGGGATCCGGCATCTCCGCCGAGTCCGGTCTCTCGACCTTCCGCGACAAGGATGGCCTGTGGTCCAGGATCGACTACCGGGAGGTCGCGACGCCGGAAGGCTATGCCCGGGATCCGGAGCGCGTGCTGGCGTTCTACAACATGCGGCGGGAGACCCACGCCGGTGTCGCGCCCAATGCGGCCCATCTCGCCCTCGCTCGTCTCGAGAGCGAGCACTCAGCGGCGGTTACGGTCATCACCCAGAATGTCGACGAGTTGCATGAGCGCGCCGGAACCCGGCGGCTCATCCACATGCATGGCGAAGTCTACAAGGCGCTGTGCGCGGCCTGCGGCAGCCGGCATGCCTGGCGGGAGGCGATGTCGCTCGAGAGCGTCTGTCCGTCCTGCCGCAGCATCGGCCGCATCCGGCCTGACGTCGTCTGGTTCGGCGAGACGCCCTATGAGCTCGACCGGATCGGCGCACTCGTCGCCGATGCTGATCTCTTCGTGTCGATCGGCACCAGCGGCACCGTCTACCCGGCGGCCGGCCTCGTCGCTCTCGCCCGCCGCTCGGGCGCCCACACGGTCGAGCTCAACCTCGAGCCGTCCGAAGGCGTGAGCCTGTTCCACGAGGCCATCCACGGCAAGGCGACCGAGATCGTCCCGAACTTCGTCTCACGGCTGCTCTCCGGGGGCGGCTAGCCGGCCGGCCGCTCGAGCATCGCGACCACCTCCACATGCGGGCTGTAGAGGAACTGGTCGATCGGGGTCACACGGCCGAGCACGTAGCCGCCGTCGACCAGCATGCGGACATCGCGCGCCAGCGTCGCCGGATTGCAGGAGACCGCCACGACCACCGGCACGGCCGAGTTGGCGAGGACCTCGACCTGTGCCCGGGCACCCTGGCGGGGCGGATCGAACACGACGGCATCGAAACCCTCGAGTTCCTTGCGGGCGAGCGGCTCGCGGAAGAGGTCGCGCGCCAGCACCTTCACAGGTTTCAGACCCGGCGCTCTTCGGCCCGCAGCCGTCAACGCGGCGAGCGCGGCCTTGTCGCCCTCGACCGCCGTCACCTCGGCATGTCGCGCCAGCGGCAGGCTGAAGGTGCCGATACCGGCGAACAGGTCTGCGATACGCCTCCGACCGGCCGTCGCCTCGAGGACGCGACGCCGGAGCTCCGCCTCCGATTCTCGCACGGCCTGCAGGAAGCCACCCGGTGGCAGCGCGACCTCGATGCCGTCGACGGCGACGACCGGCGTGCCGAGGGTCATCAGAGGTTCATCATCGACGGTGACGCGGAGGAAGCCGCCGGCCTGAGTAGCTTCGACCGCCCGCATGCGCCCGTTCCCATCCAATGGGCTCTTGCCGCCCGAGATCGCCACGTCGAGGCCATTGTCGGCGGCAGTGACGGCGATCCGCAGCGCGCCCCGCCGCGACAGCAGCGGTTCAGCGAGCCTGTTCAGCGCCGGCAGTGCCCTGACGATGGCGGGGGCCGCGACGGGACACATCGCGAGGGAGACGACCTCTTTGCCCCGGAGCGTGTGGAAGCCGAGATCGACCCCGGTGTGCGCGCGCTGCGCGGCAAGCACGACCCGGCGCCGCGTCCCCGGCGGTATCGGCACGACATCGTCGATGGCCGGTGTCAGATTGCGGCTGGCGAACGCATCGACGACCACTCGACGCTTGAAGGCGAGATACGTCTCACTCCTCATGTGCTGCAGCGTGCAGCCGCCGCAGCTGGCGAAATGCCTGCATGCAGGACGTTGCCGATCGGCACTCGGTGTCACGACCTCGAGGAGCCTCCCCCGCTCCCCATCGACCTCGGTGCGGACCATCTCACCCGGCAGGGCGAAGGGCACGTAGACCGGAGCGCCCTCGCCCTCGATCACGCCGTCGCCGTCGTGGCCGAGCCTGCCGATCCTCACTGTCCTGATCGTACTCACGCGCCCCCTCCGCATCCGTCGGCCCGATTTACCCTAATTCCATCCGAATGCGGACAACCGTCACCGTCCGCGGGCATTGACCGGGTGCCGGGCTCGCTTCTTGCAGACCTGCCCGGAAGTAGCAATGCGCACCCCTGCGCCGGGCACAGCCTGCCGTGCGGGTCACAGCATCGATAGGATTCTCCCATGGCGACGTTCATCATCTCCGACCCGCTCGGCACATTCGCCGGCGACCAGCTGAGCGTCGACGCGGATTTCACCGCCGGCCATGACATGATCACCCGGACAGCGCTCAACGGCAACGGCGAGACCATCGTCTCCGGCGACGTCGTCGAGATCCTGGATGGCGCGACCTCGACCTCTCCCGTACCGGTCATCCGCGGCGGCAACGACCGGATCGAAGGCGCCAATGGCGGAGCCCCCGGCGAGCGGCTGGTTGGCGATACCGACATCATGTATGGCGGCATCCTGATCGGCGGCAACGATACGATCCTCGGCCTTGCCGGTGACGACTTCATCACCGGGGATGTCTACATCGCCCTCGAGGGCAACCAGAGCCTCCCGGAGATCACGGGCGGCGACGACTTCCTGGACGGCGGCGATGGCAACGACATCATCGTCGGCGACGTCGCGTTCCCGAATCCGGCGATCATCATTGGCGGCGACGACACGCTCTATGGCGGGGCCGGCAACGACGCCCTGCTCGGCGACCAGCAGAACCTGCATGGCGATCGCGCTGTAGAGGCGCGCATCATCGGCGGCAACGACAAGCTCTATGCGGGCGCCGGCAACGACATCGTCGTCGGCGGCGGTGGCGACGACATCATCGACGGCGGATCGGGCATCGATTCCCTCGGCTACAATCAGATCGCCTATGACGCGGCCGGGAACCCGACATCGGCCGGCATTCGGGTCGTCCTCGCAGAGAAGGGAAAGTGGGGCTACGCCACTGGCTCGCATGGCAACGACAAGCTCTTCGCCATCGAGAACGTGCTCGCAAGCCTTGGCAACGACGTCATCTACGGCAATTCCGGCATCAATACGCTGAACGGTTCGTTCGGCAACGACCGTCTCTACGGTCGCGGCGGCAACGACACGCTGATCGGCGAGGACGGCAACGACGTTCTCTACGCCGGGCTCGGCAACGATGCGCTGAACGGCGGCCGCGGCAACGACCGCATGCATGGCGGTGCGGGTAATGACCGGATCATCGACAAAGGCGCGGTCAGCGGCTCCGAGTATGACGTCATGGCGGGTGGCGCCGGCAACGACACCTTCATCTCCGGACGGATGGGCGATCGAACCATGCTCGGCGGCTCGGGCAACGACCGCTTCCTGCCCGGCGGCGGCACCACCTACATCACCTCTGGCACCGGAGCGGACCGTCTCGTCGTCCCGAAGGCCGCCAAACTTGGCGACGATGCCTTTGTGCACTACTACGACTTCAACGAAACCAAGGACCGGATCGATCTGAGAGCCCTCGATCTGACGGAAGCCCAGCTCAATCGCGCGCTTGGGGAGTGGAAGGCCGGCGCTTATCTGGAGATCAATCTGCCGGGGCCCAATGACATCACCGTTCTGCTCCATGGCGTGACGCTCGCCGAGCTCTCGAGCTGGAATTTTATCCTCTAGGCATCAGCCTCCGGCTGGCCTTCGACAAAGCGCCGATCAGCCATTCCCGATTACCGTCGCGGCCGGTGACGGGCGACGGCATCCGGCCAAGGACCGACCAGCCGCTTTGCGCGGAGATGCAGGCGACGACCCGGTCGACCGCATCCGCCTGTGCATCCGGGTCCCGCACGATGCCGCCCTTGCCGATCCTCTCGCGCCCGACCTCGAATTGCGGCTTGACCAGCGCCACCAGCCAGGCGTCGGGTGCGGTGAGGGCCAGCACATGCGGCAACACCAGAGTCAATGAGATGAAGCTGAGATCGGCGGTCAGCGACCCGGGCGGCTCCGTGATCTCGCAGGGCGTGAGCCGCCTCGCATCGGTGTCCTCGAGCGACAGGACGCGGGGATCGTCCCGAAGCCTCGGGTGGAGCTGACCGGAGCCGACATCGACCGCATAGACCCGCGATGCACCGCGCGCGATCAGCACCTCGGTGAACCCTCCGGTCGAGGCACCGATGTCCAACGCGGCCCGGCCCTCGGGAGTGAGACCGAAGGCATCCAGCGCCGCGATCAGTTTCAGCGCCCCGCGCGAGACAAACCCGTGGGCCTCCTCGCTCAGGGTGATGGCTTCGTCGTCACCCGTCATCCGGCCAGGCTTCATCTCGACCCGACCGGCCACCAGCACCCAGCCTTGCTTGATGAAGTCCTGCGCACGGGCGCGTGTCGCCACCAGGCCGCGGCGAACCAGGGCGTGATCGAGACGGAGCCGGCTCATGCGGCCGGCTCCGCCCGAGATCCCAAGCCTCTGCTCAACCCTGACGCATGGCGTAGGCTCCGGGCCCGGCCGCATAGACCATCAACAGCCCCCCGGCGATCGCGAGGTTCTTCATGAACATGATCGACTGGGTCTGATCGGCAAAATCGAAATGGAAGATCAGCCCTGCGAGCAGAGTGAAGGCAGCCAGGGCCAAAGCCGCCCAACGGCTCAAGACTCCGAGCAGCAGCGCCAGTCCACCGCCGATTTCGAGTAGGATGACCAGCGGCAGCAGTGCGCCGGGCACACCCATGCTGCTCATCCAGCCTGCCGTACCCTCGTAGCCCGAGATCTTCTGGACTCCTGCAATGATGAAGATCGCCGCCAACAGGACGCGGGCGACAAGCTTGATGGTGTCGTTCATGGGTGTCGTCTCCAGGGTGTGTCGTTCGCCCGGCGCCGGGAGCAGCGCTCGTGCCATTTGAATGCAACTGCATGCATCCCCCGGAGACTGAGATATCGGCAGTCGCCGCCGATGGCGAGGGAGAGATGATCACGCTTGTGTGATCAGGCTCTGTCACCCATGAGGCCGGCCGTGTCCGAGCGCCCCAGTGCGGCAAAAACGGTCCCGACGATGCCCTGTGCGTTCAAATGCGCCTGGGCATACATCGCCTCGGGCTTGTCGTGCTCGAGGAAGACATCGGGCAGCACCATCGGGCGAACCTTGAGGCCTCGATCGAGTGCCCCTTCGAGCGCCAAGAACTGCAGCACCTGGCTGCCGAACCCGCCGATCGATCCTTCCTCGATCGTCACCAGCACCTCGTGATGGGCGGCCAGCTGCCGGATCAGGTCTTGGTCGAGTGGCTTGGCAAAGCGGGCATCGGCCACCGTCGCCGAAAGGCCGAAACCCGCCAGCTGATCCGCGGCCCGGAAACATTCCTGCAGGCGGCCGCCGAGCGACAGCAGGGCCACCGTCGCCCCTTCCCGGAGCACCCGTCCCTTGCCGATGGCAAGAGGCGTCCCCTCGTCCGGCAGCTCGACGCCGGCCCCCTCGCCGCGCGGGTATCGGAAGGCTACCGGCCCGTCGTCGATCGCCGCGGCCGTCGCCACCATGTGGCGGAGCTCCGCCTCGTCGGCCGCCGCCATCACCGTCATGCCGGGGAGGCAGGACAGGAAGGCGATGTCGAACGACCCGGCGTGCGTCGGGCCGTCGGCGCCGACGAGACCCGCCCGGTCGATCGCAAACTTCACTGGCAGATGCTGGATGGCGACGTCGTGCACAACTTGATCGTAGGCGCGCTGCAGGAAGGTCGAGTAAATCGCGGTGAACGGCTTCAGGCCTTCGGCAGCCAGCCCGGCCGCAAAGGTCACCGCATGCTGCTCGGCGATGCCGACGTCGAACATGCGGTCTGGAAACTCCTTGGCAAAGAGATCGAGGCCCGTGCCGTCCGGCATTGCCGCCGTGATGCCGACGATGCGCTTGTCCTTGCGGGCCTCCTGGATGAGGCTGTCGGCGAAGATGCGCGTGTAGCTCGGCGCGTTGGGTTTCGGCTTCTCCTGGGCGCCCGTCACGACATTGAAGCGCGCCACACCATGATATTTATCGGCCGAGCTTTCCGCCGGCGGATAGCCTTTACCCTTCCTCGTGACCACATGCACGAGGATCGGACCACGCTTGGCATCGCGAACATTCCGGAGCACCGGCAACAACTGATCGAAGCTGTGGCCATCGATCGGGCCGACATAGTAGAAGCCGAGCTCCTCGAACCAGGCGCCGCCCTGCCAGAGATGGCGCGTGTACTCCTCGGCGCGGGCGGCGCGGCGCTCCCAGCTCTTCGGCAGCGTCTTTGCCACCTGCTTGCCGATCTCGCGGAGCTTCAGATAGGTCCCGCTGGAGGTGATCCTCGCCAGATAGGCGGAGAGCGCACCGACGGGCGGTGCGATCGACATGTCGTTGTCGTTGAGAATGACAATCAGCGGCGCGTTGCTCGCGCCGGCATTGTTCATCGCCTCATAGGCCATGCCGGCCGACAGAGCGCCGTCGCCGATGACGCAGACCACCCGGTTATCGCGGCCTTGCAGCTCGCTCGCGGTCGCCATGCCGAGGCCGGCCGAGATCGACGTCGAGGAGTGCGCGGTGCCGAACGGGTCGTACTCGCTCTCCGAGCGCTTCGTGAAGCCGGAGAGGCCGCCGCCCTGACGCAGCGTGCGGATCCGGTCGCGACGACCGGTCAGGATCTTGTGTGGGTAGGCCTGATGGCCGACATCCCAAATCAGGCGGTCGCTCGGCGTGTCGAATACGTGGTGGAGTGCAACCGTCAGCTCGACGACGCCGAGGCCGGCGCCGAGGTGACCACCCGTGACCGACACGGCATCGATCGTCTCCTGGCGGAGCTCGTCCGCCAGTTGCGGCAACTGGGCGTCGGTGAGCTTACGGAGATCGGCCGGTGTATGGACGAGGTCGAGAAGAGGTGTCTCAACGGTCATTTGGCCCCTTTCGAGGTCTGATCACGGTCCCGGCGCGGCCCTGCTGGCGTAGCTCCGGCCCCCATCTGGGAGTTTCAACCACTCCGGACCCGGAAGTAAAGCGTCGCCACCGTCCAACGTGCGCACAATGGCGCAAAGCCCCCGGACACTGACACAAAATTAACCTGCCAACTCCGTCGCTTACCTCACTTCTCCTCGACATCGAGAGGCTGTGTCCCGGTTGGCGTCCCCTCGGCATTGAAGGTCAGCTTCTCGATCCGGGCCTCGGCCTGCTTCAGCACCCGGTCGCAGTGCGCCCGGAGCGCCTCGCCACGCTCGTAGATGTTGATGCTCTCCTCGAGCGCCACGTCG
This sequence comes from Hyphomicrobiaceae bacterium, assembly GCA_041397825.1. Lineage (GTDB taxonomy): Bacteria > Pseudomonadota > Alphaproteobacteria > Rhizobiales > Hyphomicrobiaceae > JANNSX01. The sequence goes on along the minus strand of JAWKVX010000004.1, from coordinate 377,198 downwards.
CCGCGCTCGAGCCGGGAGACGATGCCTTCCAGCTCCTTCAGGGCCTGCTCGAAAGAGAGGTCTTTGATGTCCTGGTTCTTTGCTGTCTTGGTCGCGCTCAAGCTCCGGCCTCCATCAACACACCGACATGCGCCGCCACCGAGCGAGCGAGCGCCGCGAGATCATAGCCACCCTCGAGGAACGAGACGACCCTACCATTGCAGCGCTTCTCCGCGGCCTCGCAGAGTTCCTCGGTAATCCAGGCGAAATCCTCCTCGACGAGGTTGATCTGGGCCAGCGGATCGTCGCGATGGGCATCGAAACCCGCCGAGATCAGGAGGAGGTCGAAACCGTGGTGGTCAAGCGCCGGTAGGATGCGGCTCGTCCACGCCTCGCGGAACGCCGCACGACCCTCGCCTGGCCTGAGCGGCGCGTTGACGATGTTGCCACTCGCTCCCGTCTCAGTCGGCGCCCCGGTTCCCGGGTAAAGCGGCATCTGGTGGCTCGAGCCGAAGAACACATCCTTGGCGCTCCAGAGCACGGCCTGACTGCCATTGCCGTGATGGACGTCGAAATCGACGAGTGCGACACGCTCGAGGCCGTGCCGCTGCTTGGCGTAGAGGGCGGCGATCGCGGCGGTCGAGAAGAAGCAGAACCCCATGGCGCGTTCGGGCTCGGCGTGATGGCCCGGCGGGCGGACGGCGAGGAAGGCATTCTTGGCTTTGCCCGCCATCACCTGATCGACCGCGGTGGCTCCTCCACCGACCGCTCGGAGCGCTGCCTCGAGCGTGCCATGCGACATGGCGGTGTCCTCATCGATGCGCGCAAACCCGTCCGGCGCCTTTGGAGCTGTCTCGCGGATGAATCGGATATGCGCCTCGGGATGCGCCAGCCGCAGCAAGTCGTCGGTGCCTACCGGCGACTCCTCGCGCCTCAGCCCGGCGAACCGAGGATCCTCCAGAGCTTTCAGGATACCGCGCAACCGGTCGGGCTGCTCGGGATGTCCGGCCCCCATGTCGTGGGTCAGACAGACCGGATGCGTCAAAAGCAGTGTCGTCATGCTGGGCTCTCAGGCTTTCACTTTGGCGAGGCTGACCGGCGGTGCCATGTCGTCGGGAACGAAGAAGTCGGGGGCGAGGTCGACGGTCGGATCGACGCGATACCCGTCGAAGTCGCGCACACCTTCGGCATGGAGCAGCGTGTCGTCGATGAAGAACCGGCCTGTTACCTGGCGCGCGGGCTTAGTCAGAATCGCGTAGGCCGCGTCGGCCACGATCTCAGGCGTCCGGCTCGCGCGTATGACCTCGGCTCCGCCGACGATGTTGGCGATCGCCGCAGTGGCGATGGCGGTGCGCGGCCAAAGCGCGTTGACGGCGATGCCGTCGCCCCGGAGCTCCTCGGCCATGCCGAGCACGCAGAGACTCATGCCGAACTTGGCGATCGCATAGGCGACGTGCGGGGCGAACCATTTGGCCGCCATGTCGAGCGGCGGCGAGATCATCAGGATGTGCGGGTTCGCTGCCCGTTTCAGGTGCGGGATGGCGAGCTTCGAGACCAGGAACGTGCCGCGCGTGTTGATCTGATGCATCAGATCGTAGCGCTTCATGTCCGTCGCCTCGGTGCCGGTGAGCGCGATGGCGCTCGCATTGTTCACAACGATGTCGATGCCCCCGAAGGTCTCGGCCGTCTTGGCGATGGCCGCAGCGACCTGCGCCTCGTCGCGGATATCGCAAGCGACAGCCAGTGCCCGGCCCCCGGCCGCCTCGATCTCGGCGGCAGCGGTATGAATGGTGCCCTGCAGTTTGGGGTGCGGCGTGGTTGTCTTGGCGGCAATGGCAATGTTGGCTCCATCCTTGGCGGCGCGGAGCGCAATGGCGAGGCCGATGCCCCGACTGGCGCCGGTGATGAAGAGGGTCTTCCCTTTGAGATTGGACATGCGGGTCGTCCCTGCGTTCAGCCGTGCAGCTTGGCGAAATCGGCCGGCCGCTTCTCGAGAAAGGCCGCAAACGCCTCTCGCGCCTCGGCCGAGACGAGGCGGCGCGAGAACTCGTCGGCCTCCTTGTCCATCTGGGCGAGGATGGCGGCGGCATCGCCGCGCACGAGGCGACGCGCGGCCTTCAACGCATCGGGCGGCCGGCTGGCGAGGCGTGCGGCGACCTCGCCCACGCGCGCCTCCAGTCTGTCGGCCGGCACGATCTCGTTGACGAGGCCGGCGGCGAGCGCCTTCTCGGCCGTGAACGACGCGCCGAGGCAGAGCATCTCGAAGGCGCGCTGATGACCCATGAGTCGGGGTGCGATGAGACTGGACCCGGCTTCGGGCACCAGCCCCAGATCGAGGAAGGGCGTGCGGAAGGTCGAGCCGGGCGACGCGTAGACGAGATCGCAGTGAAACAGCAGGGTCGTGCCGACACCGATGGCGAGCCCATCGACGGCGGCGACCAGCGGTTTCTCCAGCGTCACCAGACGCTTCAGAAAGCTGAGCACCGCCGGCCCGAGCGCGCCGCTCTGCGCATAGCCGAGAAACTCGCCGATATCATTGCCGGCGGAGAACACACCAGGCTGGCCGGCGATGACGACCGCCGCTGTGGCGGTGCCCGCCTCGGCCTCGTCCAGCGCCGCCGTCATCGCCCGGTACATCGGGCTGGTGATGGCGTTCTTCTTGTCCGCCCGGTTGAGCCGAAGCCAACGGATCGGCCCTCGATCCTCGATCCCGACCAATTCCGACATGCGAGTCCTCCTGATGCCGCCCCTCTTTGGCATGGATTGCCGTCAGCGGCCACCCCGGCGGACCTTGACCGACCGACCGCGGCCGGTCCATTCGGACGCTATGACGCCGAGCAATGACACGATGGCCTTCCGCCCGGCCGGTCCCAAGGACGCCGCAGTGCTGGCCCGCCTGATGCGCGCCTATTACGCTTATGACGGCCACGACTACGACGAGGTCACCGTCGGGCAGACGCTCGACGCGTTCCTCGCCGAGCCGGCCTATGGACGCGCCTGGCTCATCGAGATCGATGGCACGCCCGCCGGCTACATGGTGATGTGCATCGGCTTCAGCCTCGAGTTCGGCGGCCGCGATGCGTTCGTCGATGAGATCTATTTGGAGCAAGCCTATCGGGGCCGCGGCATTGGGCGGAAGGCGCTCGACCATATGATCGCCGAGGCACGACGGCTCGGCATCCGGGCGCTGCATCTGGAGGTCGACCGCGACAATGCGCTAGCTGAGCGCCTCTATCGCGCGCTGGGCTTTGCGCCACGCGACCGCTTCGTGCTCATGAGCCGGGTGGTCTGAGAGACAGCATGGCTCGCGCCTCGGCGGCGCTCGCGATCGCATGACCGGCGTTGCGGATGATCCCGACCGCCTTCTCCACCAGCGCGGCGTTGCTGGGTGCAAGCACACCCCTCTCGAGATAGAGGTTGTCCTCGAGACCGACCCGGACATGACCGCCCAGCCGCAACATCTCTTCGATCAACGCGAATTGCCCAGGGCCGACACCGAAGGCGAACCAGATCGAGCCGGCTGGCAGCAGCGTCTGCATGTACCGCAACGCCTCGACCGTGGCCGGTTGCGCCCAGCGGACGCCGAGACAGATCTGAAAGAGGCCGGGGGCACTGAGCCGCCCATCCTCCAGCATCGCCCTGGCCAGCATCACATGCCCCGCCTCGAACACCTCAAGCTCCGGTCGGGCACCGGCGGCATCGGCGATCTGGGCGATTGCAGCGATGTGCGAGGGCGTGTTCACGAACACCCAATCGCTCATGTTGAGCGAGCCCATGTCGAGGCTGCAGATTTCTGGCCGGAGTGCAGCGACGTGCTGGGCGCGGCGCTCTGGCGTCGTCAGCGACGTTCCCGGTCCCGCCTCTCGCGGGTTTTCAGCTCCCGGAATGAACCGTGCCCCGGCCCCGGTGGTGAGATTGATCACGACGTCGACGCCGCTCGCCCGGATTCGATCGACGGTCTCTCGATAGAGGTCGAGCGACATGCTCGCCTGACCGGTCTTGGGATCGCGCACATGCAGATGCACGATGGCCGCGCCGGCCCTGGCCGCGCCGATCGCCGAATCTGCGATCTCTTCCGGCGTCACCGGCACGTAGGGGCTTTTGCCGACGGTGTCGGCACCGCCGGTGATGGCACAGCAGACGATGGTCTTGGTCGTCATGTGTCAGCTCCGATGTCGATCCGCTCCCGTTTGAAGTCAACCTCGCACGGAGATGCGCCGAGCTCTTGTGCGTAACGGTGGCCGGCATAGACGGCCTGGAAGATGGCCCCCGGCGCATCGCAATCGCCGATCCTGGTCATGCTCTGCACCTCCGGCAACGCACCGGCCGCGCGGGCTGCCGCCATTGCCTTGAAGAGGGTGGTGTCCGGCAGCCGCGCCGTCACCAGAATGACCGTCGCTGCCTCGACGACGCGCGCACGGCTGGTATCCCGCTGCTTGAGATGAACTGCTCCCGCCTCGATGCGATCCAGCACATGATGAGTGAGAGTGCCGACGCCAACCTCGTCGAGCCGCGCCGCGATCCGATGCTGCTCGAGGGTGTGCTCGGTGAACGCAGAGACGTCCGAGGCGGGCGTCACGAGTGTCACGGCGAGCCCTCGCGCCCGCAGAAGCTCGGCCAATGCGCCGCCCATCGCATAGTGATCGTCGTCGAGGATGACGACCGGTTCCGCGATGCTCTGGCCCGTCAGGACATCATCCGGTGTCAGCACCCGCGCAGCCGCAGCGATGGCGACGGGAAACGGGGTGGCACGGCCGACACCGTCGCGGCGCCAGGCCGAGCCCGTTGCCAGCGCGACGTGCTGGGCGCCGAGCTCCGATGCCAGTTCCGGCGTCACCTCACTCTCGAGATAGACCGAGACGTTGGCGAGTTTGTCGATCTGCGACATGCGCCAGTCGCGCACGCGCCTCCAAGTACCCAAGCCCGGAAGGCGGCTTTCCGCCAGAATGCGCCCGCCGGTGTCTCGCCCCTTCTCGGCAAGAACCACCTCATAGCCGCGTTGGCCGAGCGCCCGCGCCGCCTCCAGGCCCGCCGGGCCGGCGCCGACAACGAGCACACGCTCGGCGGCGTGCCGCGTCGCGATCCGCTCGGGATGCCAGCCCTTGCGCCATTCCTCGCCGATGGTCGGATTCTGCGTGCAGCGCAGCGGCACCATGGCGTAGTGGGACGAGACGCAGATGTTGCAGCCGATGCACTCGCGGATGTCCTCGATCCGCCCCTCCTCGATCTTCTTCGGCAGGAACGGATCGGCGATCGAGGGCCGGGCGGCGCCGATCATGTCGAGCATGCCCTTGCGGACCAGCGAGGCCATCAGATCAGGTGAGGTGAAACGGCCGACGCCCACCACCGGCCGCGTCGTCACCTGCTTGATGCCGGCCATGAAGGGCGCGTGCCCGTTCTCCTCGCCGAATCGCGCCGTCGGACTGTCGTCCGCCCAGGTGCCGATGACGATATCCCAGAGGTCCGGCAACTCGGCGATCAGGCTGATGGCCTCGATCCCCTCGGCCTCCGCCCGAAGTCCCAGCGGCCCGACCATCTCGTCGACGATGATCCGGCAGGTGACGCCGGCCTTGCCTTTGACGGCCAGCCTCGTCTCCTCGATCAGCTCGGCGAGCAGCCGTACGCGGTTCTTGAGCGGACCGCCGTACTCGTCGGTGCGCTGATTGCGCGGTGACAGGAATTGGAACGGCACGGTTGAGAAATTCGCGTCGACATTGATGATGTCGAAACCGGCCGCAAGCGCCCGCTCCGAGGCCCGCCGCCACCAGCGGCGAAGATTGCGGATATCCTCGTGGTCCATGGCGCGCGCCTGACCGGGTGCCAGGTCCTCGATCGCATGGTCCATCGGCCCGAGCGGCGTCAGCTTCGTCAGCTTGTTCGTGTTGTAGGTGACCGAATAGGCGAGCTGGATGCCGGCGAGGCCGCCGTGCCTGTGAACCTCCTCGCTCATCAGCGCGAGCCCGGGAATGTCGCCGTCGTCCCAGAGCGTCTGCAGCACCTCCGGTGAGAGATCGGACGAGGGATGCACCGAGCAGTTCTCGGAGTTGACGACGGCCCACCCGCCTGCCGCCTTGATTCCCCGCATAGCGGCATGTGCCTTGGGCCTGACATTGCCCATGCCGTTGCAATGCGGCGTCTGGTAAAAGCGGTTCCTGGCCACGACCGGCCCGATCGGCACAGGCTCGAACAATATGTCGAGGCTCTTGTCGCGCATGGTTCGACACTTTCGTCCGTTACGCCCTGACGACAATTCGCCCCCTCGTCGCACCGTAGGCGCGGCTTCGGCGCGACGGAGGCGGGCAAACAAGGTCATGGCATGTTCGAGAGCAGCATTCTGCACCGATCAACCTGACGTCAATGACAGAGCCGCGCGGCTCGTCTATGCGTTGTGCGCATGACGACGACGGCCCAACTCGAGCACTACAGAACCCGCGGCTGGTGCCGGTTCGCCGCCGACCCTACACTCGCGCACTGGGTCGCGGCGTCGCTGCCTCGGGCGCGCGCTGCGGTCGCCGCGCCGCAGAATGCCCAATGGCACCGTTGCGGCGGCACGTGGTTCGCGGGTGTCAATGTCCTCGGCAACGATGCGACGGGTGCGGTACCGGCCGGCGTGCCGCTCGCAGGCGACGCGATCGATTTCATCGCCGAGGCGCTGGACCTCCGGGCCATCTTCTGGGACGCCGGCCAGGTGTCGGTCTGCTACCCGGGCTATCCGCAGCCCATGCCGTCCGAATCCGAAGCAGCCTTCCGCTATCGCCGCGACCGGAATGCGGCCCATGTCGACGGGCTCGTGCCGGTCGGACCCGAGCGGCGGCGCCATCTCAAGGAGCCGCACGCCTTCGTGCTCGGCCTGCCGATGGTCGAGACCGGCCCCGGCGCCTCGCCCCTCGTCGTCTATGAGGGCTCGCACGAGCGTGTGCGCGCGGCGTTCCGCGCTCGGTTCCAGAACATCAAGCCCGACCTGTGGCCCGACGAGGACGTGACCGAAACGTATCACGCCGTCCGCCGACGCATCTTCGAGGCCTGCCCACCCGTCGAGATCCACGCACGGCCCGGAGAGGCCTACCTGCTGCACCGTCTCGTGCTGCATGGCGTGGCCCCCTGGACGCCCAATGCACAGGCCGGTGCGGACGGACGGATGATCGTCTATTTCCGGCCGGCCCTCGACGATATGCGTGCCTGGGTCGAGCGCCCCTGATCAGACCTGCGGATCGGGGTCGGCAGTGTTGACGCGACCTTCCTGGATCAGCATGCGATAGCTCGAGCAGGCCTGGAGCCGGAATTGGCGCGCCGCCTGATACTCGGGGTCGTTGAACCAGGCCTTGGCGGCGTCGAGGCTCGGAAACTCGAGGATCACCTGCCGCTCCTGCATCGGCGCGCCCTCGGCGGTGAAGACCGCATCGCCCCGCGTCAGGAACCTGCCGCCGTGCCGCTTCACCGTCGGCGGCGTGCGGTCGGTGTACTGGCGGTACATCTCGGGGTCCGAGATCACCATGGTGCAGATGGCATAGGCGGGCATGCTCGACCCTCCTGAACGGGCGTGCCTCACCCCATACGCATGGCTCGGTCTCCGGTCAACACCCAGTCCACTTTGCTGCACGCATCGGGTTCTGTTGCCTCCATTGGGAAAGGAGCAAATCCATGCGCAAGCCTCTCGTGACGGTCGCATGTCTTGCGGCGTCCATCGGGTCGGCATCAGCCGGCCAGTTCGTCGGTGAGCTGAAGTTCGTCGATGAGAGTTGCAAATCGAAGCAGAAGTGCGTCTTGGCCGGAGAATTCGGCTACATCGACTCGACCGGAGGAGGTTGGGAGGCTAGGCAAGGCGACAAGACCGATGGCGCATCGATCCCGCCAGCCGTCCGGGACTGGATCGGCCGTCCCTTCGATGACGACCTGATCCGCGCCGCGGTCATCCACGACCATTATTGCGATCGGAAGGTCAACACATGGAGCGACACGCACTGGGTGTTCTACGACGCGTTGCTGACGAGCGGCGTCGAGCGCCGACGCGCGCGCCTGATGTACGCAGCCGTGCTGCTGGGCGGCCCGTTCTGGATTGGCGTCTATCGGGGGACGAACTGCACGATCGGCCGCAACTGTGTAATGAGCTTCGATACGAAGCTCCCCGCGCTCGATGGCGCAACGGTCATCCAGGAGCGAGGCGTCACCTATCTGTATCGCCCAGACCGGTATGCGGACCCGGAGTATCAGGCGGAGCTCGAGAAGCTCGAAGGCAATGTCGATCGCATCTCCGGAATAGACGACCGCGGCGAGATCGAGGCTCTGGTCAAGGTCCTCCGCCCTTACGATCACTTCCTGACCGGCCCCGACTCCATCGTCCTTGCGCCAAACAATCGTGCGGCCCAGTGAGGGCTGCTTCCCCGGCAAGCGGCATACCATGGCCGCTTGCCGGTCCCTACATCTACGCCGCGACCTCCTCAATCGAGGACGAATCGGGTCTGTTGGGCCACCAAATCGAGCCGCCTACCTGCCTCGACCCCGTTCAAATCGCCCGGCTTGATATCCGTGGCGATCACCTCGATGCCGTGCGCCACCTTGCGCGATCCGGCGAGGCTCAACGAGCCGCCGTACTCGTGTCCTGACGGAAACTTTAGACCGAAGGCCGGCTTCATACTGCCATTTCGCTCGATGGTGAAATCCATGTTGTACGTCATGTTGAGGGGCCATCTGCGGACCTTCTCCAACGCCAACGCGGCGTTTCCGAGCCACTCGGCCAGACCGAGCGAGCCATCTATTCGCTGGGGCGCTGACGGATCGGTGCTTTCGGGGCAGCTGAGCTTGTCGCTCGAATAGCGGATCTTGAATTCGGTGTTCCTCGTATTGGTCTGCTTTACACTCGCGGTCAGGCCGATCGAGAATGTCCCATTCGCAATCGGGACGACGAGATTGCCGGTTCCATCCCCGGTCCCGCTCTCGAGCACGTTAAGGCTGTAGGTGACGTCGATCAGCTGCCTGTTCAGCGTGTAGGTCTCCTTCAAACCGTCGATCGCCTCCTTCAACTCGCACTCGGTCGAATAGAGGATGTTTGACACTCTGATATAGTCCTGCTCGTCGATCGGTGGAACGCTCGCGCAACCCCCGAGCACTCCGGCGACGGTCGCAACGCTCAGCATACTCCTACGCATACAAACCCCCGTCGTTATCATGGGTTTACCCACACTTGACGGATAGGCTCCTACTGTATGCAATTCTGGATTGTATTTGCGGATTCGTACTCACGCGCCAGTTGGCGTCCCGGTGTCACTCGGCAGCACTAGGAGTTTTCCGGGGTCGGAAGCGGCGAAACCTTCTACCCTCAGTCCTCTGCCACCGCCCCCAGCGCCTCGGGCGTATCGATGTCGATGAAGATCGCGTCGGTTTGGGCCTCGACCTCGGCGACGGCCTCGGCATTCTCGGCGAGCACATGCTTGGCCCCGACGTCTCCCCGCAGGCTCATCAGCGCCGCGAAGTAGCCGCGCCCCCAGATGACCGGATTGCCGCGGCGGCCATTGCGGACGGGGACGACGATGGCGCGGCCCTCCTTCGGCTCGAAGGCGGCGATGAGGCGGTCGATCAGCGCGGGCGGCAACAGCGGCATGTCGCCGAGGAGCACGGCAACCGCATCCACATCCACCGGAAGCGCCGAGAGCCCTGTGCGCAGCGAAGTCGACAGCCCCTCGGCGAAGTCCGGATTGTGCGCGAGCGACACGTCGAGACCGGCGAGCGCCGCCTCGACCGCCTCCCGCTGATGCCCGGTGACGACGACGATCGGCCGTGCCTTCGACGCCAGCGCGGCCTCGACGGTCCGCCTGACGATGGCCTTGCCGTCGAGCTCGGTCGTCAGCTTGTTCCGCCCCTCGCCCATCCGCGTCGAGCGGCCGGCGGCGAGCACAATGGCGGCAACTTTCGCTGGGCGCCGCCGCTCGACGGCGGGTCCGCCCTCGCGTGGGGAGGGCCGGCTCTCGATCTCCATAAGGAGCCCTCCAGGCGCCATGGCGACGATCTCCGCCCGGCCGACCGGACGACCGGCAAGCCGGCGCTCGAGCACCCAGTCGAAGCCGTTGAGCTTCGGCGAGGCCGCGCAACTCGGCACGCCGATGACATCGATGGTGCCGAGCTTGCCCAGCATCAGGAGATTGCCCGGATCGACCGGCATGCCGAGATGCACGACCTCGCCGCCCGCCCGGGCGACCGCAGCCGGAATGACATCGCCGCGATCGACGATGGCGGAGGCCCCGAACACGAGGATGGGATCGCAGTCCTTCTCCCGAAGCGACCGGATCGCCCTCTCGATCGCGCTGGTCTCGTGCACCACCTCGAGCGTTTGAACGATCTCGCTTCCGGCCGCCACGACCCGATCCTCGATGACACGACGACGCTTGGCGAGGACGCTCGCCTTGGTCCCTCCCACCCGCGTCAATACGAGACCGGCACGATGCGGCGTGAAACGGGCGAGCGCGACGATCGGGGCGACATCCCCCAGCAGCGCCTCGGCCCGTTCGACGACGGCTTGGGCGAGCGCGAAGGGAATGATTTTCACGGTGGCCACCATGGCCCCCTCGGCGACGCGGGCGTCGGGCGAGAGCGTTGCCACCGTCAGACCTTCATCGAGACTGTTGAGGGCGATCAGCCGCTCCCGATCGACCGAGAGCAGGCCGGCGCTCTCGGCATACAGATTGACGCGCCCCGTCGCCGCCGGCGCAACCCGGATACCGGGTCCCCCAAGCCGGGCCGCGATCCGCCGGGCCGCCTCGTCCTCGCCGATATCATCGGTGTCGAGCCCTGCCGCGTAGACCTCGCCGATGCCGGCATCGGTGATCCTCGCGACGTCGGCGGCCGTGAGCTTTCGGCCCTTCTTCAGGACCTCGCCGGCGACATGCACCGAGTGGCCGAGGGTCAGGCCCACCGCCGCTTCGGTCCGCGTCAGGCCAAACCTCATTTCGACCGGTCTCCACGGCCGCGCAGGACCGCCGTCACCTCGGCCATGATGGAGAGCGCGATCTCGACCGGTCCGACAGCGCCGATGTCGAGCCCGATCGGGGCATGGATGCGCGCCAGTTCCCTGCCATCGAACCCGGCCGCCTGCATGCGCTCGATCCGCTTGGCATGGGTCCGCGTGCTCCCCAGCGCGCCGATGTAGAAGGCGTCCGACTTGAGCGCGAGCTTCAGCGCCGGATCGTCGATCTTGGGATCGTGCGTCAGCAGGATGACGGCGGTCCGCCGATCGAGCCCGAGTGTGGGGATGACCTCGTCGGGCCATTCGGCGACGAGCCTCACACCGGCGAAGCGCTCGGGCGTCGCGAAAGCGGTGCGCGGATCGACGACGGTGACGTCGTAGCCGGCGCGCTCGGCGAGCGGGATCAGCGCCTGGGAGATATGGACGGCGCCGACCATGAGCATGCGGAGCGGCGGGTTGAAGACGTTGATGAAGACATCTCCCTCTTCCGTCTTGACGGTCCGCGCCTTGTCGGTCCGGAGCGCCTCGCGAAGATCGCCAGCGAGCCGACCCTCGCTTCCCACCACCTCGGCCCGGACGAGGTGCACATCGCCCGACGCCAGGTTCGTCACCGTCAGCACCGGCTGGCGACGCCGGATGCACTCCAGAAGCTCTCCGAGTTGGGCTTGCCGCATCGCTCGTCAGTCCACCCGCTCGACGTGAATGCGGATTCTGCCGCCGCAGGCAAGCCCGACCTGCCAGGCGGTCTCGTCGGCCACGCCGAACTCGAGCGTCTTGGCCCGGCCTGTATCGATCACATCGATGGCCTCGGTGATGACCGCGCCCTCCACGCAACCACCGGACACCGAGCCCTCGAAGTTGCCCTCGGCATCGATGACGAGTTGGGAGCCGACTGGCGTCGGCGCCGAGCCCCAGGTCTCGATGACGGTAGCGAGCGCCACCCGGCGGCCCTTGGACGCCCAGTCGAGGGCGGTGGGGAGCACGTTGTGATCAGGTCGCATTGAAGCCTCCGCATCCGGGCGTCCCGTGGGGCTGAGCCCCGAGCAAATGCCGCCAAAATCTGATTATGCCTCAGATGGGCTTCGATCGCCATGCAACGGCGGAAAACCTGGCTAATCGCTGCCGTACTTTGCAAGCACCTCGCGCGCCCTGGCGGCCACGGCATCGGCGATGACCGCCTGGCCCTCGGCAGTCGGATGGAAGGCGCCGGAATATGTCGCCGCCAGCACGAGCTGGAACCAGGAGACGCTGGCGAGCCGCAGAACCCGTTTCGCGACCGCGGTGCCGATATGGTAGTGGCCGGTCAGATAGGCGTCGTTCGGCGTGCGAAACCAGCGCCGCCGCGGCGCGTAAGGCTCGTATTGGCTCGGCGGAAACGGCACCCAGGCACCGGCGACCCGCCGGGGAAAGCGCAGGTCGTCGGCCGGATCGCTCCCCTCGAAGCTCGCGCCGATGCAGACGCCATGGCCGGCGAAGGCCCGACGATGGGCGTCGACGAAGCTCCACCGGTTGTCGGCGGCGGCCTGCTTCATCGCCTTATAGAGCTTCAGTGCCGCCTTCTCGCCATCGGCCGAACGCGCGCGGCTCAAGTTGAACTCCGGAAAGACCGTCATGCCCTCGCGTCCGTTCGGACAGACATTCCGGCCGTCCTCCAGCACCGACATCACCGGATAGGCGGTCAGTAGTACGCGATCCATCTCCCGATCGGGGATGTGCAGATTGGCTCGGAGCGCGCGCGCCAGCGCCTTGTAGCGAAAGCTGAGCTCCGGCATCGCTGCCTCAGCCTGCTTGGCGTCGAAGACACGCCCCATCCAGCCGCCCAGATCCCGGAGCACGCCCTGATCGTCCAGCATGGCGTTGGCGACGAGACGGGCGAAGCCGACATCGTTGCCGCCGATCGACAGCATCACCAGATCGATCTTGCGCGCCTTCTCGCGATCGCAGGTGATCACGAAGATGTCGTTCAAGGCCGGCACCTTGCCGTTGAGCGAGTAGGTGAACTGATACTTCTTCTCCTCGGCCGTTTGACCGCCGCATTGCGTGCGCGCTACGGCCGAGACCTGGGGCCGGTCGGGCGGATGCGGCGCCCATTCCGTACCCTTGTACTGCAGCATCAGGCCGGTCGTGATCTCGGCGCCGGCGCAGGCAAAGCTGACGAAGGTGATGGCGCGTTGCGGCTGCTCGATGGCGAGCTCGAGCGCCGCCCTGAGCTGATAGCTGTAGAGCGAGCGGTGGCAGGGCGCATTCCACCACTGTGCGCCATTGTCGAGAAAGCTCGAGTCGCCGATCTTGTCCCACGTGCCGGGCCGTGTCGGATAGCCGTCCAGCGCCATGCCGTCGGGGCTCTCGCCATAGCTGACGTCGCGGTTGTCGGTGAAGGCGGTGGCGACATCCGGGTTGCCCTCGCCGGAGGCGAAGCTGTCGCCGAGGCCGACGATGAAGATGTCCTTGACGCGGATTGTGGTCCTGCCGGCCATCTGGCCGTCGACGAAGAGCGCCACCTCGGCGCCGCCCGGATAAGGAATGTCGAAGGTCTGCGGCTCGTGGCAAGGGGCGACGATCTTGACCGGCTTCTGATTGCGCCGGGCGCCGGCCGGCGTCATCAGCCAGCTGCAGCGCCGCGCCAGCACCTCGACGTCCCGCGTCTCGACGATGACGCGATGGCTCTTCGGAAAGATGTAGTCGCCGGCACTCCCACAGCCGGAGTAGCTGTTGGCCTTGCCGCTCCAGCAGGTCTTGGTGAAGGCGGAGCGGGCCCAGCCGCGCCCGTCCTGGCTCGCCAGCCGGCGCTCGATCGAGAGCACCGGCTGCAGGCGCTCGGCGTCGCTGAGCTTGGCAAAAAGCTGGCGATGCCGCTCGGTCAGCCGGGCGTCGGCGAACAGGCGGAACGGATTTTCGAGACGCCAGTCGATCTCGGTGGCCCCTGCCGAGGACAGGGTGGAGACGAGGGCTGCGACAAGCAGCAGGAGGCGAGGTGGAGTCATCGGGGCGATGTCCCATGTACGGCCGGGCATGGCTAGAGGGGAATCGTGATCCGATTGCGACAGGAGCGGACTAATCCCCAATCTTGCCCGACCGGGCCGCCCGCCAGAGGCGCCAGACCCGGGTGAGCGGGGCCCAGGCCGGCAGCCCGGCTCCCGTCAGACCCCAAAGGCGATAGGGCGCAACCATGGCGAGCGGCAGCATGGCGATCCGATCGGGCTCGGGGAGCGCCCTGAGCTCGGCCGCCGCATCCGTCATGGCCAGCCGACAGGCCTCACCCAGACGGTCGGCGACGATGCGGCGGCGTGCCTGCGCGCCCTCGCCGGCCAGCTGATGGATCGTCACGCCGGCGGCTTGGAGATCGGCCTCGGTCACCAGTGGCGCACCGCCTCCGAGCGCCAGGATGGCGCGGGCCAGCCCGTAGGCCGTCGCCGAACGGCGGATCAGTCCCTCCGGGGGCTCAGCCACGCCGAGTCGGACCAGCGCCAGACGAAACAGCGCTCCGTCGGTCTTGCTGAGATAGACCTCGCGCGCCGCCTCGTCGGCGAAGGCCGCCGGGGAGAGATCGAAGGACATCGCGTCGATCAATCCCGTGAGGCGAGGCGCCGGAAAATGTCCGGAGCGGACGGCGGGCGCGAGCCGGCCGGCGATCGGATGCGCGACGGCGCCCGCATCACGTTCCATGGCCTCGATCGCCTCGCGCCACCAGGTGAGTCGGATCTCGCCGACCAGGGGGTCGCTGACCCGGCGCGGAATGCGGCGGACCTCGGCGGCGAAGGCGGCCAGGGTGATCAGATCACCGCGTACGGCGGCCGGCGCGGCGAGCGCCGCCAGGTACCGATCGGGCTCGTGGCGCCGTGCCAGCGCGACGATCTCATCCTCAGTGGTCATGGCCTCAATAGAGATGCGCTGCGCCGACCATGGCCGCCGTCGTCGGGATGGCGAGGATGAGATTGAGGCGGGCGAACCGCTTGACGCGTCGGCGCGCGGCCTGCTTCGCCGCCGCGTCGCCGGCCCGAAGCCCGAGGATCACCTGCATGCCAGGCCAGATCACCGCATGCACGAAGCCGAGCATGACGATGCCGAGCAGCGCCGAGACGAGCAGCAGCGCGCCCTTCGGCGCGGCGATGCCGCCCAGCGTCATGTGCTCGGTGGAGAAAATGAGCCCGATACCGGTCAGAACGGTCAGCGTCGCCATGTGGCGGAACCAGAAGGCGACGCGGGGCGCCACCTCCTTGTGGACCGCCGTCCGGCCGACCTCGTCCATTGCCTCGACGGCGACAAGCTGCACGAAATTCACGTACCAGATGAGGCCGACCCAGATCATGGCCGCCAGCACATGCGCGATCCGAAGCAGCACGTGACCGATGCCCGGCAGATAGACGTTGCGGTACTCATCGCCCCAGGCGGCAAGCCAGATCAGGGCAACCACGAGCACCAGGGCGAGCCCGGTCCAGAAGGCACGTGCCGGTGTCGTCGTGAACCCGTCCATGGTGCTCTCCTCAATCGATGCGAAGCAGTGCGGCGGCGACCGCCCGGCCTTCGCCCAGAAGCAGGTTGTAGGTGCGGCAGGCCGCACCCGTCGTCATCGTCTCGATGAACAGTCCTCGCTCGGCAAGCCCTTCCTTCAGGGCTTTGGGAGGAAATACCTGTGTCGCCCCGCTGCCGTAGAGAAAGATCTCGATTTCGGCCTTTTCCGCGATGAGGGGCGCCAGGGTCTCGAACCCGACCTCGTCGGGCCGCGTCACCGGCCAGGCCTTGATGCCGCCCGGCAGCAGCAACAGCGAGCCGCGATGGCTCATGCCGGCGAAGCGAAAGCCGCCATTCCCGTAGGAATCGATCGGCGCCCGACCGGGATAGAAGCCGTCGTAGCGCGGTGCCGCTTTCTCCGACATACCGAGCGCCTTTCGGCTGACCGTCAAACGGCGGGCTTCGCCCGCTCCCTCTTGCCGGCCCCACTTTGTGACCAGTCGCGCTTCACATGCAGGTAGTCGAGCAGGGGCGCGGCGACGAAGATCGACGAGTAGGTACCGACGGCGATGCCGAACAGGATCGCGAAGGCGAACGGCCGGATGACGGCGCCGCCGAGGAAGATCAGGGCGATCAGCACGATGGCCGTGAAGCTGCTGGTCAGAATGGTGCGCGACAGCGTCTCGTTGACCGACAGATTGAGCAATTCGGTCATCGGCATCTTCTTGTACTTGCGCAAGTTCTCGCGAATCCGATCGGATACGACGACGGAATCGTTGACCGAATAGCCGACGATCGTCAGCAGCGCGGCGACGACCGACAGATCAAACTCGATCTGCGTGATTGCGAAGACTCCGACGGTCGTCAGCACGTCATGAAACAACGCCAGCACGACGCCGGCCGCGAACTGCCACTCGAAGCGGAACCAGACATAGGCGCAGATGACCAGAATGGAGACGAGCACGGCGATGATGCCGGTGGTTCTGAGCTCACTCGAGACGGCCGGGCCGACCACCTCGGTGCGCCGGTAGTCGACACTGTCCCCCAAGGCGCCCTTGATCTTGTCGACGACCGCCTGGTCGGCCTTCTCGCCGCCCGCCTGCCCCTCGACCCGGATCAGGACATCCTCTGGCGTGCCGAACTCCTGCACCTGGACGTCGCCGAGGCCGAGGCTGTTGAGCTTGGCGCGGATGCCGCCGATGTCGGCGGGTCCCGACCGGGAGCCGATCTCGACCAGCGTGCCGCCCTTGAAATCAATGCCGTAGTTGAGCCCCGGCACGACGAAGAGGCCGAGCGAGATCACCATGGCGATCAACGAGGCGATCAGACAGAGGCCCTTGTAGCGCATGAAGTCGATGCGCGTACCGTGCGGGAAAAAGTCCCAACCCTTCCAGACCACGAGGCCGTCTCCTCTCTAGTGTGGCGGTTCAGAAGTTCGCTCGATCATCCGGGCTTGCTCCGGTAGCGAACTTCTGAACATCGCGCCACACTTAGCTTTTAGCTTGTCTCGTGTCCTTGTCGAACCTGAAGTTCGCCCGGCGCCCGCAGGTTGATCTGAGGAACGTCGGGTTCGGGACACTAGATCGGAACTTCAATTTGGCGCGACTTGGCGCGAGCCCGGCGCAGCCACAAGGAAATGATGAGGCGTGTCACGGTCACGGCCGTGAAGACAGAGGTGGCGACGCCGATCGACAAGGTGACGGCGAAACCACGGATCGGTCCCGAGCCGAGCCAGAACATCACGAGTCCGGCGGCGAGCGTCGTCAGCTGGCTGTCGGCGATGGTGACGATGGCACGATTGAAGCCGGACTCGATGGCCGCGATCGCGGTCTTGCCCGAGCGTAGCTCTTCGCGCATGCGCTCGTAGATCAGCACGTTGGCATCGACCGCCATGCCGATCGTGAGCACGATGCCCGCGATGCCGGGCAACGTCAGCGTCGCATGGAGACCCGACATGATGGCGACCAGCATCAGGCCGTTCAGCACGAGCCCGACGACGGCGAAGGCGCCGAACAGCCCATAGACGAGGAGCGTCATCAGCACGGTCGCGCCGGCACCGACCACGCCGGCGATCAGGCCCGAGTTGATCGAATCCTGTCCGAGGCTTGGTCCGACGGATCGCTCCTCGACGATGTTGAGCGAGATCGGCAGCGCGCCGGAGCGAAGCTGGATGGCGAGATCGTTCGCCTCCTGGACCGAGAAATTGCCGCTGATCTGACCCGAACCGCCGAGGATCGGCTCGCGGATCACCGGCGCCGAGACGACGAGATTGTCGAGCAGGATGGCGAAGGGCCGATTGACGTTCTCCTGGGTGTACTTGCCGAACCGCCGTGCGCCGGAGGTATTGAAGCGGAAGGAAACAACGGGCTCGCTCGTCTGGCCGTCGAAGCTCGGCTGGGCATCGACCAGATCCTCGCCGCTGACCACGCTCGCGACCTTGATCAGGATCTTCTCCTTGGGCAGGTCGGGATTCTTGTCGTCGCGCTCCATATCGTAGATTTTCGAGCCCGGCGGCACGCCCGTCGCCTCGGCATCGGCCACCGACTTCGACAGGTCGACCTCGTGGAAGGAGAGTTTGGCCGTCTTGCCGATCAGCTCCTTGAGGCGCTCGGGATTGTCGAGGCCCGGGACCTGCACGACGATGCGGTCGGCCCCCTGGCGGATGATGGTCGGCTCCGTCGTGCCAAGGGCATTGATTCGCTGGCCGAGCACGCTGATGAGCGACGCCATGCCGTTGCTGACGCGCGCCCGGAGCGCCGGCTCCGTCGGGGTGAAGGTGACTGTTCCGTCGCCGGCGTTGACGATGTCGAGATCGTTGCCGGCGCCACCCGTGATGCTGAAAATCTGCGAGTCCTGCACCGGTTGTGCCATGCTCGCCAGCTCGGTCCTGGCTTTCTCATAGTCCTCCGGCTTCGTGATACGGACCCTGACCGAGCCTCCACTGGCGCCGAGACCGGTATACTGGATACGGGCCTTGCGCAGCCGCGAGCGGATGTCGTCCTCGATCTGGTCGAACCACTCTTTCTTCAGCTGGTCGACATTCGCCTCCAGCAAGAGGTAGGAGCCGCCCTTCAGGTCGAGGCCCAGCGCGAGCGTCTGCTTCGGCCACCAGCTCGGTAAGCGGTCGAGCGTGCCGGCCGGCAGCATGTTCGGCAGGGCGTAGACGAAAGCCAGCACGCAAGCGGCGACGATCGAAAGGATCTTCCAGCGGGAGAAGTGCAGCATGATCTCGCTCGAGGCCTTGGTTGCGGATCGGTCAGGTCAGCGGAGTGCCCGAAGTCCTACTTCTCGTCCTTCGCCGGCTCGCCCTTGACGCGGACCTCGGACAGCATCCCCTTCACCACGCGCACGCGCACATTGTCGGCAAGCTCGACCTGGACCTCGTTGTCGTCGACGACCCGCGTCACCTTGCCGATGAGGCCTCCCGAGGTCACGACCGTGTCGCCGCGCCGGACATTGGCGATCATCTCCTTGTGCTGCCTCATGCGTGTCTGCTGCGGGCGGATGATGAGAAAATACATGATCGCGAACATGGCGACCAAGGGCAGCAGCATGGTCAGATCGAAGCCGGATCCGACGCCACCCGTCGACTGGGCATAGGCAGGCGAGATGAACATGGAACGCCTTTCGCGCAATAAAACAGGCGGAAGCACCGGGCGTGGCGCCGCCTCGAGAAGTCCGGCGGACTATAATCGCGTCTTCCGGCATTGCAACCGCGGCCCGGAGGCCCCGGGATCGGAGCCTCGTGACGGCGGCGGGGCCATCCGCTATAGAACGGGCCCTTCGTTCAAGTTCGCACGCTGTCCTAAGTCGGCCGGATCGGCCGAACGAGCCGGAGCCCTGCCCGATGGCCCATGACAAGGCCTTGATCGATCAATTGGAAACCATCGCCGAGGCGCTCGAGCGGATCGCTCCGCCGAAAACCAAGCCCCCGGCGTTCGATTCGGCCGAGGCCTTCGTCTGGCAAAGCCAGCCGGAGACCTTCTTGGCCGTCGAGCGGATCAATCGCGTGCCATTGCGTCTTCTGCAGGGCATCCAGCAGACTCGGGACATCCTGCTCGCCAACACCGAACGGTTCGCCAACGGCATGCCGGCCAACAACGCCCTCCTCTGGGGCGCCCGCGGCATGGGCAAGAGCTCCCTCGTCAAGGCCGTCCACGCCGAGGTCCGCGACGGTATGAAGGCCCGGCGCGGGCGGCTTGCGCCCAGCCTCGATCTCAAGCTCGTCGAGATCCACCGCGAGGATATCGGCACCCTGCCGGTTTGCCTCTCGCATCTGAAGCGCAGCCTGCACCGCTTCATCGTTTTCTGCGACGACCTCTCCTTCGATGCCGAGGACACCTCTTACAAGTCCCTCAAGGCCGTGCTCGAAGGCGGGATCGAAGGGCGGCCGCACAATGTGATCTTCTACGCCACCTCGAACCGCCGCCACCTGATGCCACGCGACATCATCGAGAACGAGCGCTCGACGGCGATCAATCCGTCTGAGGCCGTCGAGGAGAAGGTCTCGCTGTCGGACCGCTTCGGCCTCTGGCTCGGCTTCCACAATTGCAGCCAGACCGACTACCTCGCCATGGTCGCCGGCTATGCCGCCCATTTCGGCTTGAAGATGCCGGCGCGCGAGATCGAGAAGGCGGCGCTCGAATGGTCGGTAACGCGCGGCGCCCGCTCGGGCCGCGTGGCGTGGCAGTTCATTCAGGATCTGGCCGGACGGCTGGGCCAGCGCCTCGACGCTTAGGGCGGCTGCGCTCCGGTTCTTGCTGGCTCCGACGCCTGCTCTGCGTTTCGAACTGCTGCTCTTCGAAAGGACGCAGTGCACCTGTTCGGAAGCACTCTGGCGCAGGACACCCCTAGCATCAGAAGGCGCCGCCGCTGTAGGCTCGCAATGCCGCCGTGTTCCCCCGCCCATGCAGGAGCAGCAAGATGCACCCGGAGTTCGCACGCAAACTCGCGTCGCGCGATCAATTGATCGGCGTGTGGATGCAAATCCCGCATCCGATCGTCGCCGAGGCGCTTGGCCAGTCCGGAGCCGATTTCATTCTGCTCGACGGCGAGCACGGCCCGGTTCCCCCGGATGCGCTGATTTCGGTGCTGCCGGCGATCGATCGCTTTGCCATGCCCGTGATCTATCGCGTGCGCAGCAACACGACTGACCTCATCAAGGGTGCGCTGGACGCGGGCGTCGCCGGTGTCATGGTGCCGATGGTGAACTCGGTGGCGGAGGCGAGAGCCGCCATCGACGCCGCCAAGTATCCTCCACTCGGACGCCGCGGCGCCGGCCCCTGGCGCGCCTCGAACTACTACCTCGACGAGCCTGCCTATATGGCGCAGTCCAACGGCAGCGTCCCGCTGGTCCTGCAGATCGAGACGAAGGAGGCGGTCGCCGCTCTCGACGAGATCGCCGCGCTTCCCGGCATCGCCGCGCTCTTCGTCGGCCCCTACGATCTCTGCATGTCGATGGGGCTCGAGCCCGGCAAGCTGCATCCCGAGCTCATCGCCATCTACCAGCGGATCCGGGCGGCGGCCGACCGGCATGGTCTGGCCATGGCGATCGACGTTCCATCGCCGGGCTATATCGACAGGTATCGGGAGCTCGGCTTCAGCCTGATGACGCATGGCCTGGACTTCCAGTTCCTGATCGACGGCAGCCGCCAGGTCGTCAGAACTTTCCGCGACGCCTTCAAGGCAGGCTGAGGTCTCTATCCTGTGGCTTCTGGGCTGATGCCAAGCGCAGCCAATCGTTCGCGCAAGGCCGAGTCGGCGAGCTTCAGGCGCGTCTCGTCGGCCGACCGGAGCACCAGGTTGGTGCCCCAGCGACCGTTTTCGGTGAACGGGTAGCTCCCCATCGGCACATCCGAGAAATCCTGCTGGGCAAGACGCAGCGGCTCGGCGACGTCGCTCTCCGGCCGCCGGATCTTGAGCGTCAGCGACTGCACCGGCCGGCCGGTCCGCAACCGCGGCGTCACCGAGATCAGCATTGTCTGCATGATGCTCGGCACACCCGCCATGACGATGACGTTGCCGACCATGAAGCCCGGGGCCTTGGAGATGGCATTCTCGACCAGCTCCGAGCCGAACGGCAGTCGCGCCATGCGCAGACGCGCCGGCGTCAGCTCCAGACCGAGCGCGTCATAGTGCGGCTTCATGATGGCGACCGCTCGCGGATCGATGTCGATCCCGACCCCGAATGCCTTGGCGATGGCATCTGCCGTGATGTCGTCGTGCGTCGGCCCGATGCCGCCCGTCGTGAAGACATAGTCGTAGGCGGCACGGAGCGCATTCAAGGCCTCGACGATCCGGGACTCGATATCGGGGACGACGCGTACCTCGCGGAGCTGAATGCCGACGAGCGTCAAATGCTCGGCGATGAAACCGATGTTCTTGTCCTTGGTGCGTCCCGAGAGAATCTCGTCGCCGATGACGAGCAATCCTGCCGTCACCACTGCCGCGTTTGCCGCCTCAGCCATGTCGAGCTCCTGTCCTGGCGGCCAGTCTAAGGTCTTGCCAGCCGCCTGCAAGCGGACGCCGGCTTGCGCCGTCGGGCCCCGCCCCCTACCCTCTCGCCATGAAATTCGCGACCCCTCTCATCCGCGGCACATTGCTCAAGCGCTACAAGCGCTTCCTGGCGGACGTCCGCCTCGATGACGGTCTGACCGTCACCGCCACCTGCCCCAACACCGGCTCGATGCTGGGCCTCGTCGCCCCGGGAAGCCCGGTCTGGCTCTCGGTCTCCGACAGCGCCACGCGGAAGTATGCCCACACCTGGGAGCTGGTCGAGGCCGATCTCGGCAACGGACCGACACTCGTAGGAATCAATACCTCGCACCCCAACAAGCTGGTGGCCGAGGCGATTGCTGCCGGCAGCGTGCCGCCGCTCGAGGGCTATGCCTCCCAGCGTGCCGAGGTCAAATACGGAGAGAACAGCCGCATCGATCTCCTGCTCGAATCGCCCGCCAAGCCAGCTTGCTACGTCGAGGTCAAGAACGTGCATCTGGCACGCACCGCCGGCCTCGCAGAATTTCCCGACAGCGTCACAGAACGCGGCACCAAGCATCTGGGCGAGCTCGCCAATATGGTCGAGGCCGGCCATCGGGCCGTCATGGTCTATCTCGTGCAGCGTGCCGACTGCGGCCGCCTGGCGCTGGCCCGCGACATCGATCCGAAATACGCGGCGGCTTTCGATGCGGCGCGCGCGCGGGGGGTCGAGATGCTCTGCCTCGCCTGCCGCGTCAGTCCCGAGGAGATCGCGGTCGACGGCATGTTGCCGATCGACGAGGTGACGGCACGGCGGAGGAGCCCGAAGCGCCGCGCCTGAGCCCCATTGCCCCAGCGCGCCAAACCGACCATATTTCCGGCATGCACAATCTCGACATCCGTACCGAAACGCGGGACTCGAACAAGATCCGCATCTATGGTCCCGAGGCCTTTGCCGGCATGCGCAAGGCCGGCCGGCTGACGGCCGAGGCGCTCGACCTGCTGGTCGATCACGTGAAGCCCGGCGTCACCACCGAGGCGCTCGACGACCTGATCTTCGACTTCGCCATGGATCACGGGGCGATCCCCGCGCCGCTCAACTACCGCGGCTATCCGAAGTCCATCTGCACCTCGCTCAATCATGTCGTCTGCCACGGCATTCCGGGACCCCGGCCGCTCAAGGAGGGCGACATCCTCAACATCGACGTGACGCTGATCGTCGACGGCTGGCATGGCGATTCCTCGCGCATGTACGCGGTTGGCGAGATCGCGCGCCGGGCCGAGCGGTTGATCCTCGTCACCTATGAGGCGCTGCAACGGGGCGTTGCTGCCGTCGAGCCGGGCCACACGACCGGCCATATCGGCGCGGCCATCCAGGCCTATGCCGAAGGCGAGCGGTGCTCTATCGTGCGCGACTTCTGCGGCCATGGCCTCGGCGACGTCTTCCACGACCGGCCGAACATCCTGCACTACGGCGAGCCCGGCGATGGCGTGCCGCTCCGGCCTGGCATGATCTTCACCATCGAGCCGATGATCAATCTCGGCAAGCCGGGCGTGAAGGTCCTTCCGGATGGGTGGACGGCGGTTACCCGGGACCGCTCGCTCTCGGCCCAGTTCGAGCACAGCGTCGGCATCACCGAGACAGGGGTCGAGGTGTTCACCTACTCTCCGAAGGGCCTCGACTGCCCGATCGCACGGCAGGGTTGAGGCGTCCGCCATGGCGGCAGGGTTCAAGGACGCGGACGAGGCTCCCGATCACCAGGGCCACCGCCAGCGATTGAAACAGCGCTTCCTCCAAGGCGGCGCCGACGCCATGCAGGACTACGAGCTCCTGGAGCTGGTGTTGTTCCGCGCCATTCCCCGGCGGGACACCAAGCCGCTGGCCAAGGCGCTGATCAAGCGGTTCGGGTCGTTTGCCGAGGCGGTCAGTGCTCCGCCCGAGCAGCTCCGGGAGCTCGATGGCGTCGCCGATGCGGTGGTGACGGAGCTGGCACTCGTCAAGGCGGCGGCGGTGAGATTGGCCAGGGGCCAGGTGGTGAACCGCGAGCTGCTCGGCTCCTGGGAGGACGTCATCGCCTATTGCCGGGCAGCGATGGCCTTCGCGCCGCGCGAGGAGTTCCGCGTCCTCTTCCTCGACAAGCGGAACCGTATCATCGCCGACGAGGTGCAGCAGCGCGGCACCGTCGATCATACGCCCGTCTATGTCCGCGAGGTGGTGAAGCGGGCGCTCGAGCTGTCGTCGACCGCCATCATCCTGGCGCACAACCATCCCTCCGGCGATCCGAAGCCCTCGCGCGCCGACGTCGATATGACGAAGCAGATCGTCTCGGCGGCCAAGAACCTCGGCATCGTCGTGCACGACCACGTGATCATCGGCCGAGAAGGCTACACGAGCCTCAAGTCGGAGGGGTTGATGTAGAGGGTGGAGCCGGGCCCATCGTACTGACCGTCCGCCAATCTGGCCGCTCGGCCGCAAGGCGGAGGAACACGGGGGACTGACAGGTTGCGATCACCCCACCACCCGTCTCAGGTGCCAGACCGCCAGCCCGAGCAGAACAAAGGCGCCGGCTTGGTGCGCGAGGCCGAGGCTGATGGGGACCATCGACAGCAGCGTCCACACGCCGAGCGCAATCTGGGCGAGGACGGCCAGGACGAGCAGGCTTGCCGAGCCGGCGGAGGCGGCATCGCCGTGCCATGACCGGATCGCCATCACCGTGATCCAGAGCGCCACCAGATAGGCGAGCATCCGGTGGTCGAACTGCACGGTCATGACATTGTCGAACAAGTTGACGAACCAGGGCGACATCACGAGAAGTCCGTCCGGCACCAGCTGGCCGTCCATCAGCGGCCAGGTGTTGTGCGAGAGGCCGGCGTCGAGACCTGCGACGAAGGCTCCGGCGGCGATCTGGAGAAACAGCAGCACAACGAGCCCGATCGCCGACCAGCGCACGCCTGCCGATGCGGCAGCACCTTCGGCTCGGCCGATGCCGAGCGCCAGCCAGACTGTCCAGGCAAAGATCAGCGCGGCGAGCGTCAGGTGCAACGCCAGCCGGTACTGGCTCACATCGACCCGGTCGACCAGGCCCGAGCGCACCATGTACCAGCCGGCCGCGCCCTGCAGGCCGCCGAGCAGGAACAGCCCCAGCAGCCGCAGCGCCAGCGTGCGACTGAGCCAGCCCTTGAGCCAGAAGAACAGGAACGGTCCGGCGACGGCCAGGCCAATGAAGCGGCCAAGAAACCGGTGGCTCCATTCCCACCAGAAAATCGGCTTGAACTCCTCGAGCGTCATGCCGAGATTGACGCGCTGATATTCGGGGATCGCCTGATATTTCTGGAAGGCCGCGAGCCAATCGGCCTCCGAGAGGGGCGGAACGGCGCCGAGGAGTGGCTGCCATTCCGTGATGGAAAGGCCTGAATCGGTCAGTCGCGTTGCGGCGCCGACCACCGCCATCGCCAGAACCAGGAGGGCGATGATCCAGAGCCAGACGCGGATCGCCGTCTCGTGCGTATCCAGCGTCGAGGTCGTCTCTTGCGCGCCATCGATATGGGCCATGAAGGCTGTTTAGCCGACGCCTTGCGTCCGGCAATGCGCCGTAAGGGCGCGGCCGGCGGACTTGCCGTCAAGAGCCGGAAGGCCTAGGTCACATCCATGACCCCTAGCATGCGCAAGCTCGTCGGCGGCCTGGCGCTCGTCGCCTTCGTGATCGTCTATATGCTCGTCGCCATGTCGGTGACGGCGTCGGTGCTCCCCGGCCGCCACTGGGGCCTGCAGGCCGTCGGCTACATCTTCGCCGGGCTGATCTGGGTGCCACTCGCGGCCGTGCTGATCAGCTGGATGAGCCGCGACCGAAAGGGCAAGGATTAGATTGCCGCCGCGGCCCTCAAGCCACCTGCAGGCGCTTGAAACCGTTCCAGACGGCGAAGGGGGCTCCGGTCAGGAACACGCGCAGATATCGCTCGTCCTGGTAGTCGCCATTGAGGGAAACCCGGGGTAGCGCCGTCAAGTGGGCACCATGCTCGGCGTAGATCAGACCCTTGCGCGTCGTCACCGCCGTCTTGTAGCCGAGCTCCTTGGCCAACCGGAACTCGCGCGCGCCGGCGGCGCAGGCCGAGCCGTAGGGATAGCTCAGATGCTCCGGACGCCGGCCGATCTCACGCGCGATCCGCTCGGTGCCGAGCTCGATCTCCTGCTGGGCCTGCGACTGGCTCAGCTTGGCGAGGGCAAAGTGCTGACGCGTGTGCGAGCCGATCGTCACCCGCGGATCTTCTGCCAGCATCCGGATCTCGTCCCACGACATCGGCAGCGACCGGCCGTGCTCGCTGGGATCGACGCCCGCGCTCCGGCAAAGGTCGTGCACGACCGCCCGCGCCTCGTCCTCGTTGATGCTACGCAACCACCAATAGGTTTCCTCGAACGCCGTCTCCTTGGCGATCGTGGTGGAGCAATCGAACTCCTTCACTTCGCCGTCCATCTTGATCGTGAGATGATCGACGTTGGCGAAGATGGTCTCGAGCGTCAGCCACCACAGATCGCCATTGCCGTCGGCGAAGGCGCTCGGCACGTAGATGGCGAACGGCAGATTGTAGCGTTTGAAGATCGGATAGGCGTAGGTGAGGTTGTCCCGGTAGCCGTCGTCGAAGGTGAAGCAGGCAAA
This sequence comes from Hyphomicrobiaceae bacterium, assembly GCA_041397825.1. Lineage (GTDB taxonomy): Bacteria > Pseudomonadota > Alphaproteobacteria > Rhizobiales > Hyphomicrobiaceae > JANNSX01. Next base: position 350,681 of record JAWKVX010000004.1, on the reverse strand, counting down.
GGGACGCTCATGCAGGCCCTCGGCAAGCCGGAAATGCGCCTCGTCGAGCGACACGATGTCGAATCCCGAATCGAGTGCCACCTGGATGGCGCGATCGAGAAACTCGGGCGTCACCCTGAGGATGCCGTTGGGGTCGAAATCCTGTCTGGGCTCCGGTGTCACATGATGCAGCATGAAGATCGCGCCGACACCCTGCGTCAGCGGCGCCATGACCCGGTGGCCCCCCGTATAGAACAGGGTCGTCAGCCCGGCCTTGATCAATCGCGTCGTCCGTCTGCTCGTCATGTCTGCCTGTCTGCTCAATTCTCCGCCTGAAATCTCGGCTACATCAAGATCTTGCGGCTATTCGACCCCTCAATACTCGTTAACCAACCATCGAGCTATTGTCCATAGAATAGTCCATCCTCGACAGGTCTGGCCGCTGCCCTGCAAGCCGTGTGCGAGAGCGCGTCGGCCAGCGGGGCCTTTGGTCGAGTTGGTTAAACCTGGAACATGCGGGACGAAATCCAATGCTGAGCCGGATCGAGATCGTCCGATCGGTCGAAGAGGCGGCAGCGCCTTGGCGACGGCTCGAGGCGCACGCCCTGGCGTCCCCGTTCCAATCCTATCGGTGGCTCGAGGCCTGGAGCCGGCTGGTGGCACCGCACCGGGATGAGACCCCGCTTCTCGTCCTCGGCTTTGACGCGCGCGACGAGCCCGTCCTGCTGCTGCCGTTCGCGACCAGCTCGACACAGGGGGCCACTGTCCTCAGCTGGCTCGGACAGGAGCATCAGACCTACGCCATGGGTCTCTACGCTCCGGAGGTCGTCGGGTCGTTGAGCGCGGACGTCCTCCGCGACATCCTCGACCGCGTGGTTGCCGTGGCCCCCGGCATCTCCTCTCTCAATCTTACCAACCAGCCCGCCGTCTGGCTGGGCCAACCCAATCCGTTCCTCGCCCTCGGCGGCCAGGAGAACGCCAACCGCAGCCACCAGCTGCAGCTGACGGGCGATTTCGAGGGACAAGTCCTCCGTGCACTCAAGAAGCACACCCGCGGCAAGTTGCGCCGATCGCTCGCCGCCTTGCAGGCGCTCCCCGGCTACGCGTTGGACCTCGGCGACGGCCCGAGCCAACGCGCGGCGTTGCTCGAATCCTTTCTCGACCAGAAGGCCCGGCAACTCGCCGACAAAGGGATCCCCAATCCCTTCGGCGCGCCCGAGCTGCAGCGGTTCTATCGAGACCTCGCGGAGGCGAGCGGGGAGCGCGAGTCACTGCTCGAATGTCAGGGCATTCGCATCGCCGGCGAGGCGATCGCCACCAGCATGAGCGTTACCTGCCACGGTCAACGGCATCTGCTGACTCTCTCACTCGGCACCGGCGATCCCGCCCTCCTGAAACTGTCCCCTGGGTTGTCCTTGATCCATCTGAGCATCGCCCAGGCGACCGCCGACGCCATTGCCCTCTACGACTTCGGCGCGGGCGAGGGCCAGCACAAGGCGATGTGGCAGCCGGCGGCTGTGCCGCTCTTCGATACCTACCTGCCGCTCAGCCTCCGGGGCTACGCGGTCAGCCTCGCTGCCGCCAGCGGTTCCCTGGCCAAACGCATCATCAAGAACAATCGGCCGCTCTGGCAGGCGGCGCAATCGATGCGCCGCATCCTCAACGCCAAGCGCCGTTGAGTCCGGCTCCGCCTACTCGGCGGCCGGCGGCATCGGACGCGAGGGCTCCGACCGTATCACCCGTCCGTGGCCTCTGACCGCGACGCGTGTGCGAAGAACCTCCAGCCCCTGGTCTGCCAGCAGCGCGCTGATCGCCGTCGCTCCGTCGGCGCCGACGATCTCGATGGCGAGATCGAGCTGGCCTTCAAGGCAGGCCAGAAGAGATCGCAGCCGGGCCGGCGCGGCGACGAGGATCGTCTGGTCGTAGATCTCCGTCAGCGCCTCGAGGGTCAGGCTGAGCTGCGCTGGCGCCTCGATGAGCGCCTTCGCCAACCCTGGTGAGCCGGCCGGAATGAGATGCGCGTCGCTCTCGGCATCGACCGCCAGCACATCCTCGAAGCTGGCACGGCCGGAAACGACCTCGCGGAGCCCGGGCTCACCGGCAATCCGGGCTACCCCGGCGAGCCCCGAACCGTCCGCACCGGCGTCGACGATGACGACCGTCCGGCCAGTCTTGGCCAGCGCCCTGGCGATGCTGAGCGAGGCTGTGCAGACGTCGGAGCGGTTGGTTGCGGCGGTGACAATGGTGCATTGGCCGGGCGCGGCGGCGACACGTCGGCTGAGCGCCTGCACGATACCGCCGAGGCTCAGCTCCTCGCCGCTCCCGACCACCGACAATGGCGTCCGATGGAGCCGCTCAGGCGGCGGCATCGCATCACTGGGCGGCGCTCCGGCCTGAGCCGATGCGCCCGCCGGTCTGTGCAGGCCACCGCGGGCTGCCCGCATCAGCTCGCGCGTCACCACCAGTCCAAGGCCCGCGAGCAACATCGCCACCATCGCCAGCAGCGTGCTCGGCAACTTCCTCGGGAAATCCGGGATGCTCGACGGCATGGCCTTGGCGATCTGCCGGGCGTAGGCGGAGACCGACCGCTGATCGCGCGTGCTCGCCTCGTTATAGCGGTCGAGATAGGCCTCGTAGAGCTCACGCTTCGACTTGGCGGCCCGCTCCAGTCCGCCGAGCTTGGCCTGACTGTCGCTGAGCTGCTCCGCCTTCTCCGTCATCTCCTTGATGCTGCCGGCGATCGCCGCCTGCCGGCTCCGGGCGATCTCGGCCTCCTTCTCGAGACTCTTGACGATCTTCAGCGCCTCGCGGCGGATCTCGGTCTTGATCTTGGCGAGCTTGCTCGACACCTGGATCATGCGCGGATGCTTCGCGAGCAAGGTCGCAGAAAGCTCGGCGGCCTCGCGCTCGGTCGCCACCTTCTGCTCGAGCAGGCGCTGGATCAAGGGCGAGCGCATCACGTCGGGCGAGGCATCCACCTCCCCGGCCTCCAGCATGGCCCGGACCTCCTTGGCGCGGGCGTCGGCTTCGGAGCGCTGGGTAGTGGCGGCGGTCAGCTGCGAATTGAGCTCCGAGAGCTGCTGGCTGTTCAAGGTCACATTGTTCTGGCCTTCGAGCAGGCCGGCCTGGGCACGGAACCTCTCGAGGGCCGCCTCGGCGGTCTCCGCATCCGACTTGAGCTCCTCGATGCGGCTGCCGATCCAGCTCGTCGCATCCGAGTCGCGGCGCAACTGCTCCAGCCGGTTGCTCTCGATGTACGCCGTGGCGACGGCATTGGCGATGTCGGCCGCGAGTTTGGGATCGGTCGAGGTGAATTCGATGGCGATGACGTGCGACTTGGCGACGGGATAGACGACCAGGTTCTTCCGGAAGGCATTGAAGACCCGCTCGCGCTCGGGAAGCTTGCGGTCGGCGTCGACGAGGCCGAGGAGACGCAACACAGTGGTGATGGGCCCGCCGCTCCGCAGCGCCGAGTTGAACTCGGGTCGCTTGTCGAGCTTGAGCTCATCGATGATGCGCTGCAGAGCATCGCTGGACTGAATGACCTCGACCTGGCTGGCGATCTCGTCCTGATCGATCTTGAGCGACTCGGCTGCCGGCGGCTGCTCGGCGCGCGGCCGGGTGTAGATTGATTCGTCCCGTGACAGGATGATTTGAGCGGACGAGCGATAGAGCGGCGACATCGAGGACAGAACGGCGTAGGTCACGGCGCCCGCCACCAGCACGGCGACGGCCAGCCGCAGTCCGTTCCGCCGCACGGCCTGCCAGACCGCAGCGATATCGATGTCGTCTGGTGAGGCGTGCACGACCTAACGCTCCGATTGCGGAGGACCGACCGGGCTCTTCTTTCCCCGCGCGTGCCATTACGCAACACCCGAGTAACCAAAGGATTAACCGAAGTTGGGCGATGCGCCGGAGCGGCACGGGCGTAAGCGGCTCGTTAACCAGGGTGGCTCTATCCTCGCGACCAGTCGTGTATCTTCCCGAGGATGTCGAGTCATGAGTTTGCGTGCCCTATCCATCGCTGTCGCTGTTGCTCTGGCCCTTTCGGGCTGTGCCAACCGCACCGTTCGCATTCAATCCGCTGCTGCGCCGCCGCCCGCTGCGAGCATGCCTGCAGAGCAAGACCCGCTGCTGCCGCAGGACCCGATGGCGAGCGAGCCGGAGACACCCGTCGCTGTCGACACCACCACCGAGCCCGAGACCGCGGAGAACTACGCCCAACTCGCCGCGGCCACGGTCGAGGCCGCCCCCGGCGGCGAGAGCCCCTATCTCCTCGACTCCGGTGATCGCATCCGCGTCTTCGTCTACGGCCAGCCGAACCTGACGCGGACCTATCCCATCGACGGCGCCGGCTTCATCTCGATGCCGCTGATCGGCTCCGTCAAGGCGCGCGGCCTCACCACCTACGATCTCGGCTCGACCATCACGACGTTGCTCGGCACCGACTACGTGCGGGATCCGGAGGTCGCCGTCGAGGTCGTGGGCTACCGGCCCTTCTCCATCATCGGCGAGGTTCGCAACGCCGGCCAGTTCCCCTTCCAACCGGCCATGACCGTCGAGACGGCGGTGGCAGTGGCCGGCGGCTTCACGCCCCGCGCCCAGCAGAACAGCTTCGAGATCACTCGCATGATCGATGGCGCCCCCACGCGTTTCGAGGCCTCGCCCTACGAATCCGTGCGCCCCGGTGACACGATCCGCGTCTATGAGCGCTTCTTCTGAGCCGGCAGATAGCGTCCCGCATGACCACACGGCCGCTCCGCATTCTGCACTGTCTCCGCGCCCCCGTCGGTGGCCTGTTCCGCCACGTGCTCGATCTGGCCGAGGCGCAGGCTGCCCTCGGTCACAACGTCGGCCTCCTTGCCGATTCCAAGGCCAGCGACGCCTTGACCGCCGGCAAGCTCGAGGCGATCCGGCCGAAGCTCGATCTTGGCCTGCATCTCATCCCCATGAGCCGCAATCCCGGCCTCGGCGATCTCGCCGCCGTGCAGGCCGTGACGCGCATTGCCCGGCCCCTGAGGTTCGACGTGTTGCATGGCCACGGCGCCAAGGGCGGTCTCTATGCGCGGCTGGCCTCGGCGCGTCTGAAACGCGGCGGTATGCCGCTCACCTGTTTCTACACTCCGCATGGCGGCGTCCTGCATTTCGACCCGGCGAGCCTCAAGGGCCGCGTGCTGCTCGGTGCCGAGCGCGCCATGGCGGGGCTGACCGACGGCCTCGTCTTCGAGAGCGAGTTCTCCGAGCGCGCCTATGCTGCCAAGGTCGGTCGCTCGGCCTGCCCGAGCCGTGTCATCCATAACGGCCTCCGCGCCGAGGAGTTCGAACCCGTAGCGCCCAAGGCCGATGCCGCCGATCTGGTGTTCGTCGGCGAGCTCAGGCATCTCAAGGGCGTCGACGTCCTGCTCGAGGCGCTCGCGCGATGCACGACGACACCTGGGCCGACCGCGATCATCGTCGGTGCTGGCCCGGATGCCGACGACTTCAAGCGCCAAGCAGAGACCCTGGGGCTCGGCGGCCGCGTGCGTTTTCCCGGCGCCCTGCCCGCCCGCCAGGCCTTTGCGCTCGGCCGCTGTGTCGTCGTCCCCTCTCGGGCCGAGTCGTTTCCCTACATCGTGCTCGAGGCGGCGGCCGCCGGCCGGCCTATCATCGCCACCGCCGTGGGCGGCATTCCGGAGATCTTCGGGACCACGGCCCATCGCCTGATCCCACCCGGGGACAATCGATCGCTCCGTGACCGGATTGAGACGGTGGTTACCGATCCGGCACGCTCCAGAGACGAGGCCGCAGTCCTCAGGGCATCCGTCCGGGAGCGCTTCACCGTCGAGGGCATGGCGGCCGGCATTCTCGACTTCTACGCAGACCGCCTCGGCTCCCGCAGCTGAGGCACCCTTTCGTCGCAATCGTTAACGCGGCGTTTGGCACGCAATCTGCTCCTGGTTGGCACATTCTCTAGTCAACCAGCGTGCCTCGCATGTCCGACGCCTCGATCCAAAGCCCATTGCCTCAACTGGCCAGCACCGAGCCGACGCTACCGGCGCGTCTGGCCCTCATCTCTCCCGAAGTGCTCGCGGGCGTCGTTCGCCTGGCGGAGCTACTCCTCATCGCCGCGATCGGCATCGTCGCCTTTCTTCTCTATGTCGACGAGACCGGCAATGTCGCCACCTGGCAGTATATGGTGGCGGTCGCCGCTGGGAGCACCGGGCTCTCCTTCGTGCTGGCGGCGATCCGGCTCTATCGGCCGTCGTCATTCTCGACGATCTGGCGGCAGCTGGCGCGGCTCTGGCTCGCCTGGACGGTCGTCATCGAGCTCCTGGTCATGGCCGCCTTTCTGCTCAAGATCGGCACGGACTTCTCCCGCGGCTGGCTGCTGCTCTGGTACGTCGCCGGCGCCGGGGCGCTCATCGCCTTCCGGCTCGCGCTGGCCTTCCTCGTCCGCGGTTGGCACAAGGCCGGGCGGCTGCAGCGGCGGGCCGTCATCGTCGGTGGTGGCGAGCCGGCCGCTAGGCTGATCGACGCGCTGGCCGACGAGCCGGAGAGCGACATCCGCATCTGCGGCATCTTCGACGACCGGGGAGCCGACCGTATCGGCGCCTCCGCCGCCGGCATTCCGATGCTCGGCAATCTCGACGAGCTGATCGGATTCAGCCGGAGTTCGCGTGTCGACCTCCTCATCATCTCGCTGCCTCTCTATGCCGAGAACCGGCTGCTCCAGGTCTTCAAGAAAATCTGGGTGATGCCGGTCGACATCCGTCTCTCCGCCCACACCTCGAAGCTCCGGTTCCGGCCGCGTGCCTACTCTTATATCGGCCGCCTGCCCTTCATCGACGTCGCCGACCGGCCGCTCGCCGATTGGGATCACGTCCAGAAATGGCTGTTCGACAAGGTGATCGGCTCGCTGGCGCTTATCGCGCTCTCGCCCGTCATGGCGCTCGTCGCCCTCGCCATCAAGCTCGACAGCAAAGGGCCGGTCCTGTTCCGGCAGAAACGCTACGGCTTCAACAACGAGCTGGTCGAGGTCTACAAGTTCCGCTCGATGTATGCCGAGAAGTCGGATGCCGATGCGGCCAGGCTGGTGACCAAGGGCGACCCGCGCGTGACGCGCGTCGGCCGCTTCATCCGCAAGAGCAGCCTCGACGAGTTGCCGCAACTCTTCAACGTCATCGGCGGCACGCTCTCGCTCGTCGGCCCGCGCCCGCATGCGCTCCAGGCCAAGGCGGCCGATGAGCTGTACCAGAACGTCGTCGACGGCTACTTCGCCCGGCATCGCGTCAAGCCCGGGCTGACCGGCTGGGCGCAGATCAACGGCTGGCGCGGAGAGACAGACACCAAGGAGAAGATCCAGAAACGCGTGGAGCACGACCTCTACTACATCGAGAATTGGAGCGTCATGTTCGATCTTTACATCCTGGCGATGACGCCGTTTGCACTTTTGAAAGCAGACAACGCGTATTGATGGTGTCCCGATCGCCGGTGGCGAGGCCAACGGTTGTGCCTGGTAACGCGTCCACAATGAGCCCGCCGCCGGCGACGGCGCAGAAAAGCGTGGTCCACAAGGCCGCGCTCGTGCTCGTCTGGATGGCCGTCGCGCTGTCGGCCGTCGTCTATTCCGAGCCGGCTCCCTTCGAGATCCTGATGATGGGCCTGGTGGTGCTGCTGCCGGTCCTTGGGCTCGCCCGGCTTACGCCGGCGCTGATCTTGCTCTTGTCGCTCTGGCTCGTCGTCGGTGCCGGCGGCTTCATCGCCTCGACCGCCGCCTTCGACATCCGGCGCTCCGCGCTGCACGCCTTCATCACGCTCTATCTGTCCATTGCCTCCGTCGTGCTCGCCGGCTTCGTGCGGCAGTCTCCCGCACCCCATGCCCGTCTGATGATGAACGCGTATCTGATCGCCGGCAGCATCGCCTCGTTGGCTGCACTGGTCGGCTATTTCGACATCGTGCCGTCGATGACCGATACGCTCACCCTCTTCGGCCGGGCCCGCGGCACCTTCAAGGATCCAAACGTGCTCGGCGCCTTCCTGGCGCCCGCCATCGTCTTCGCCATGCTCGCCTGGCTCGATCGGCCGGGGCCGATGTCGATCGTGCCGCTCGCCGTCGCCGGCCTCATCACGCTCGGCGCCCTGCTCTCGTTCTCGCGCGGCGCCTGGTTCAATACGGCGGTGAGCCTTGCTCTCTTCGGTTATCTGAGCCTGGTCACCGCCCATACCACCCGCCGGCAGCTCCGGCTCGTTCTCCTCGCCGTCTTCGGCGTCATCGGCGTCGCCGGCATCGTCGTCGCCGCGCTGCAGCTCGAGGCCGTGCAGGACCTGATGGCCCAGCGCGCCTCCCTCAATCAGGACTACGACACGGGGCCCGAGGGCCGGTTTGCCGGCCAGGAGAAAGCCAAGGGCCTGGTGCTCGAGCATCCGCTCGGCATCGGCGCCCTCGAGTTCGGTGCCCACTACCACCACGAGGACGTTCACAACGTCTACATCAGCATGTTTTTGAATGCCGGCTGGCTGGGTGGCGCGGTCTACGCGCTGATCGTCGCCATCACCATGGTGTTCGGCGTCTCAGCGATCTTCCTGCGCGTGCCCTACCAGAGCCAATTGATCGCCGCCTATGCCGCGTTGACCGGACAGGTGCTCGAAGGGTTCATCGTCGACACCGACCACTGGCGCCACTTCTTCCTGTTGCTCGGGCTGGTCTGGGGGCTCGGGCTTGCCGCTCACCGGGACGCAGGATCAGGCCGGCACCGGCAGGTCGACGCACCGAGAATGGTCCTCACCCACCCTTAGCCACGCAGCGGAAGATGTTGGCGCCCGCCTGCACCGCACGCTGTCCCTGCGGGCAGCGGCAGCGATTGCCGAGCAGGGCGCCACCCATGCACACCACCTTGGCCCCTTGCTGCTTCGACTTCTTCTGTTGATTGCCGCCCTGCTGCTTGTTACCGCCCTGCTGGTTGTTGCCGCCTTGCTGCTGTTTGTTGCCACCCGCATTGACGCAGCGGAACCGGTTGCTGCCAAGCGCCTGAGGCTTCTTGCCAGCCGGACAGGCACAGCTGTTGCCGACCGCCTGACCGCCCGCGCACACGATCTTGGCGCCGCCACTCTGCTTGCCGCCGCCACCCTGTTGCTGCCCGCCGCTCTGCTGGCCGCCCTTGCTCACGCATTGATAGGCGTTCTTGCCGACCTGCTGGGCACGCTGGCCCTGGCCGCAGACGCAACGCTTGCCTTTGACGCTGCCGCCGACGCAGGTGATCTTCTGCTGCTGGCCGGAACCGCCGTCGCTCGCGCCGCCGTCGACCTTCTTCGGCACGCAACGGAACTTGTTGGCCGCCAGCTTCTGCAGTTTCGCATTGGCCGGGCAGACGCAGGTGGTGCCCTGGACGACGCCACCGGCACAGGCGATCTTCGGCGCGGTCGTGGTGCCGCCACCGGCGCTGCCACCGTCCTTCGTCACGCAACGATAGGCATTCTTGCTCGTCACCTGTGCCTTGCTGCCCTGCGGACAGATGCAGCGGTTGCCACTGACGGTGCCGCCGACGCAGGTGATCTTCGTGGCACTGCCGCCGGCTGCGACGCACTTGTAGCGGGTCGACGACAGCTTCTGCAGCTTCGTGTCGGACGGACAGACGCAGGTCCGGCCGTCGAGCTTGCCGCCCGCACAGGTGATCTGAGGCGCGATGCCACCACCACCGGATTGGTTGGCGACGCAGCGGTACCGCCGGTCGGAAAGGCGCTGGCGCGTCGTGTTCTTCGGGCACACGCATTGGTTGCCCTGCACCTGGCCGCCGGCACAGGCGATCTGCGTGGTCGCGCCTCCGCCCGATGTGCCGCCACCGACCGACTCGCCGTCTTTCGTCACGCAGCGATAGGCATTCGCACTCGAGATCACCGCCCGGCTGCCCTGTGGGCAGAGGCAGCGGCTGCCGCTGATCCGGCCGCCCACGCACGTGATGGCGTCGGTCACATTCTTCGGTTTGCAGCGATAGGCATTCGGGCCGAACTGAACCCTCACGTCATTCTTGCCGCAGACGCACTTGCCGTTGACGATGTCGCCGTTCTCGCAACGGATGCGCGTGCCGCTTCCGTCCTTGACGCACTGATAGGCCAAGTCGCCCATGGACTGCCGCTTCATGCCCGAGGGACAAACGCACTTGCCGTTGACGACGTCGCCACCCTTGCAAATGATATGCGTGTTGCCGCCGCCACGATCGGACTCGCAGCGATAGAGGCGATCGGAAATCTTGACGAGCTTGTCGCCCCGGCTGCAGGTGCATTGGCCGTGCAGGAGACTGCCGTTGATGCAGCTGATGCCGCCATCACCGCCGCCGCGGCCCGGCCGACACTCGTAGACCTTCCGGCTCAACCGGACGGGATCATAGCCGCGAGAGCACTGGCACTGGCCGTGATTCTCCCAGCCACCGATGCAGGTCAGCCCATCGTCCTTGCGGGCGCACTTGAAGATGCCGGGCGCCAACCGCACGGGATCGGTCCGATCCGGGCAATAGCACCGGCCGTTGTCGGCGAAGCCGCCGAAGCAGACCGGGTCCCGGGTCCTGCGAACACACTGGAAGGTGTGGGAATCGATCTGCACGAGATAGCGGTTGAGCGGACACTCGCAGCGACCGTTGCGCCACGCGCCGTCGATGCAGGTCTCGTCCCGGATCGGCAGGCAGACATAGGATCGACGCCCGGTCTTCACCGGCTCGCTCCGCTCCGGACAATAGCAATCGCCGTCGATGACGCGGCCGCCGTAGCAGCGGATGCGCTCCGGCCATACGCACTTCGTCCGGTAGCCCGTGTCGATCTCTCTCATCCCCACGGGACAGACGCAGTCGCCATCCTCGGTCGGCACCTTGCCGCCGTAGCACACCACGGTGACCGGCTCGGTGTAGATGCAGCGGTTGCCGTCGCGCCAGGTACCGGGCGGGCAGATGCGGATGCACTCGCCACCCCGCTTGAAGTAGCCCGGCTCGCAGGTGACCGCCTTCGGATAGTAGACGGGCGGGATGTAGGGCGCCGATTTGACGAGCTTCGGCTCGTAGATCTTCTTCGGTTTGTAGGCGTCGTCGACGGCATGCTCCGCGCAGCCCTCGTCGTTGTCGGGATTGGCGTCGCCGCCGCGATAGGCGCCGCGTCCGAACAGGGCGGTGATCAGGTCTTTCGAGACTTCGCCGGTCGGATCCATGCCGGCGTCCGCCTCGAAGGTCTCGATGGCGTCGGCGGTCAGCTTGCCGGCGATACCGTCGACCTCGCCCGTGTAGTAGCCCCTGAGCGCCAGCTCCATCTGGACGGCGCGCACGATGTCCTCGTCGCCCTCGCCCGCCAGCCAGTTCGTCTTGGCGCAATTGCGAATGGTGTCGCCCGAATAGCTCGAGGACAGGCGGAACGACAGCGACAGCGTAAGGTGCCGACCCGGCTTCAGATAGACCGCCGGGCGATGACAGTTGAGCGTCGCGCCATACTGGGCACAACCCCACGGCGCCGGTCCGGCGCTGACGAGCGCCATGGCTGCGCTCGACAGCGTGTCGGTGAGAACGGCCGGGCCGTAATAGACGGTGTCGCCGCGATTGGAGAAGATCACCTCCCAGCGACAGATGCCACCGGGCTTGCAGGAGCCGACCGCCCGCTTCTCGACGGCCAGGTCGAGCTCGGGAGCGACGCCGCCATCGGAGGCATAGTCGCCGCTCCACCAGGCCACCTCGTACTCCGGCTGCCAGACCTCCCCTGACTCGCCGGCACAGTGATAGGGAATCTCGACATCGCCGAGATGACCTCGACTGCCGTTATCGACGTAGCTGCCGTCGTAGTCGACGTAGCGCGCATCCTTGGGAGGCGAATCCTCGACGCGGATATCCTCGATGTCGTTGCCCTGCAGGCCGTCGACGGCGCTCGTAGCGAAGCCCGGCACCTTCTCGACCTTGATGGCCCGCGTCGCCTCCTGCAGCAGGCTCTCGCCCGTCGTCCAGAGCGTCTTCTCGCACCGCTCATAGTCGAGTCCGCCCTCTTCCTTGAAGGCGTAGCCGAGCGCGATGCCGCCCGACGTGTTCCGGTGCTCGCCGCGCTCGCCGACCGAGTATTCCTCAGGGACCGGCACCCAGCGCTCCTCGTCGGTCTCACCCGGCTTGTAGCGCAGCACCCGGGCCGGACCCGTCGCGACGGCGGTCACGTAATCGTAGCTGCCGGTGACCGGCGGCCGCTGGGCCAGGATCATGACGCCGTCGGAGGTGAACGAGATGTCGGCGATCTCGTACGGCTCGACATCGGGCGGCAGCGCGATCTCGCGCCGTGCGCCGTCGAATTCGCCATTGGCGCCGAGCGCGATCGACCAGATCTCCGGCCCCTCGGCGACCGCGTAGTAGAGCCTGCCGTCGTACACCTTTACGCCCCAGACGCGCCGCGGTGGCTGAGCGTAGCCCCAGGTCGTCGGATCGTCCGACTTGAACTGCGGTGAGGTGATATCGGCCCGGTCGTTGGGATCGTCCTCGAACGAGGGCAATTGCTCGGCTTCACGCCCCTCGACGCCGTGATCGAAGCTGTCGAGCACCTCGCCCTGCATGTTGAGCCGGTAGACCTTCCCGGTCTCGAGGTCCGAGACGTAGATCAGGTCGTGCTCGGCGTCATAGGTGAGGTTGCCGAGACCGGCGCCGCTGTTGGGCTCGCCCTCGTCGGTGATATCGGCGAATTTCGTGATCTCGCCCGTGACACCGTCGATCTTCCAAATCGTGCCCGGCCCACCGCCGCGCGCGGTGCCGAACAGCCCCTCCATCCATTGGGCTTCCGGATCGCCGGTGGTGACCCGCTTCGGCCAGCCGTCGCCGTCGCGATCCGGGACCACGATGTGCAGGCCGTAGGCCGAGCTGGCGCCGAGATAGATGTTGGGGGCAGGCTTGCCCGTCTCCGGGCTGGTGGCCCGATCGAGCGCGATGCCGAAGACCTGACCGATGTCGCGCGCCGTGACCTCGAAGGCCTCGGCGGCACGATTGTCCGTGACGGTATTGCCCGGGGACACACCGGAAATGTCGACGACGCGGGCGACGGCACCGTCCACATTGATGAAGGTCTCGTCGACCTTGGTAGCATCGTTCTCGCTGGCGGCCTCACTATCCGAGAGCATCGAGCCCGAGAAGCCAGTAACGACGACTTGTCCCGGGTCGAGGAGCGACTTCGACTGTTCCTCGGCTGCCGACGCCGTGGCGAGGCTGGCAAAGCCCAGGAAGGCCACGAGTCTCAGTGCGCGGATAACCCGGCCCAGTGCCGTGATCGGCTCAATCGCATCTCCAGCAGTCATGCTCAGAAGCTCCGGGTTTCCTGCCTGCGGCGGCGTTGGCGCTCTGCATCTGAGCAAGCCCACCCCGCCAGCACAAGCCTTTTGTCGGATATTGTGATGCCGACATGAACAGCGCATGATTGCCAAGAGCCAGATATGTTGCATTTGGTATCAAGGCCGCTATGGGTGAGCGACACGTTTACCAATCGCTCGGTTCTGTCCGCGGCGAGATCGGCCCGCTGAGGAAAGGAACCGCTGATGGCCCGGACCCAAGAGCAATCAGGCCGGCGGGCGCGTACCCGGATCCGCCAGCGCGTCTCGGATTTTCTCGCGCACGAGATGAGTGGGGGCCTGGTGCTGATGGCCGCGGCCGCACTCGCGCTGACGCTCGATAACTCGCCCCTCGCCTGGCTCTACGATGCCTTCCGCGAGGCCCGGGGTATCTTCCAGATCGGCGCCCTCAGACTCGACAAGCCGCTCGTGCTCTGGATCAACGACGGTCTGATGGCCGTTTTCTTCCTGCTCGTCGGCCTCGAGATCAAAGGCGCCGTACTCGACGGACCGCTGTCGAGCGTCAGGACGGCGGCACTCCCACTCTTTGCGGCCGTCGGCGGCATGATCGTGCCCGCGTCGATCTTCTTCGCGATCAATGCCGACGTTCCGGCCTTCCAGCGCGGCTGGGCCATCCCCACGGCGACGGATATCGCTTTTGCCCTGGGCGTCCTCGCGCTGCTTGGCAAGCGCGTGCCGGCCGCCCTTCACCTCTTCCTGCTGGCCTTGGCCATCATCGACGATCTCGGCGCCATCGTCGTTATCGCGATCTTCTACACCGAGAAGCTGTCGCTGGTCTCGCTGGCGGTCGCGGCGGTGGCTGGCGGGGCGCTCCTCACCCTCAATCTCCGAGGCGTGACGCGCATCGCCCCCTATGTGCTGATCGGCATCGTCATGTGGGTGGCTGTTCTCAAGTCCGGCGTGCATGCGACACTCGCGGGCGTGATGGTTGCCATGGCCATTCCGCTTAAGGCCGGCGAGGAGAACTCGCCGTTGCGCCGGCTCGAACACGAGCTCGAGCCCTGGGTGACCTTCGCCGTCCTCCCGCTCTTCGCATTCGCCAATGCCGGCATCTCGCTCGCCGGACTTTCCGCCGAGGATCTCGTATCGCCGTTGACGATCGGCATCGCCCTCGGCCTGCTGGCCGGCAAGCAAGTCGGCATCTTCGCCTTCTCCTGGCTGGCCATCCGTCTCAAGCTTGCGGCGTTGCCGGAGGGTGTCGGGTGGACGCAACTCTACGGCGTCGCCATCATCGCCGGCATCGGCTTCACCATGAGCCTCTTCATCGGCACGCTGGCCTTCGACGATCCGGCGCTCGGCGAACAGGTGCGACTCGGCGTACTGGCCGGCTCGCTGGCGTCGGCACTGCTCGGCATGGCCGTTCTCCGGTTCGCCGCGCTGCCTCAGTCACGCCCGGCATAGGCCTGGCTCAGGGCCTGGATATGCTCCGGCCCCATGCCACAGCAGCCACCGAGGACCGAGACGCCGAGCTCCCGCCATGGCCGTGCCGCCTCGACCAGCGCCGTCGGCTCGATGATGTCGACGAACTGCCAATGCGGCATCTGGAAGAATCCCGATTCCGGATAGGCGCCGAGCGGCCCGGTCCAATGTCCGCGGATGATCTCGAGTGCCGGCGTCACGTCATTGACGCTGCAATGCATGACCGAGCAGACCTTCGCGCCTGTTGCCATCAGGGGAGCAACTATGTCGTCGAGGGCCCAATCATGCCGCGCGAAACCGGCCATCACGCCATCTGTCCGCCGCTCGACGCTGATGCCGACCCAGACCGGCAGGCCCGTCGCGACGGCGGCTTCCGTCGCCCAGAGCGAGTGGTCGGCATCGCGCATCATCTCCATGAAGATCACGTCGACACCGGCCCGCTTGAGACCTTTCGCCTTGCGCTCGAGCAGCGGACGGGCCTTGTCCTCGGTCCAGGCGTCGGGCGGCATCGACCGATCCGAGCCGATGATGACCGGCCGCATCACCGAGAACGAGCCGGCGACGGCAACCGGACGGTCGACCTTCGCCTCGTCGACGGCCTGCCGCGCGAGCTCCACCGCCGTCCGGTCGATGACGTCCAGATCGTCGAGCTTGTTGTGGTAGTCGAGTGTAAACACGCTCGAGCCGAAGGTATTGGCGGTCACGACGTCGGCGCCGGCCAGGATGTAGTCGCGATGGATGCCGCGGATGATCGGTTGATGGGTCAGGGTCGCGGCCGCACACCAGGACTGCTCGCTCATCGGCGCGCCGCGCTTCTCCATCTCCGTGCCGGTGCCGCCGTCGAGGATGATGGTCTGTCCGGCGTTCAGCCGCTGGTCGAGAAACAATGTCACCGACGGTAGCCTCTCTCTGCGATCGGGTGTTGCGGTCCGACATATCGTGCGGCGCCCGCCGCCGCAATGCGCGAGCCCGCGGGATCCGGCCAGACGGGACCGCGGTGGGTCGCATCAGCGGGCGGCCGCCTGTGCTCGAGCGTCACCTCGCGCTCCTGGCGAGCAAGGCGGCGCTCACGCCAGACACCGGTGAGGGCATTGCCGAAAAGCGCCACCAAGAGAATGCCGCCGCCGACCAGCATCAACGGACCCGCGGTCTCTCCGAACAGGATCCAGACCCAGATCGGGCTCAGCACGACTTCCGTCAGCGACAGCAGCGTGCTCTCGGCCGCCGGCACCCGGCGTGAGCCGAGCGTGTAAAGGATCAAGCCGAGCCCGACAGACCCGACGCCGAGTGCCACGGCGATCAGCGCATCGCCGACCGGCACCATGAGCGGCTGGCCGGCAACGGTCGCCGCGACGCCCGAGGCGACGGCCGCATAGAAGCCGCCGAGCAGTACGGCCGGCATCGTGTCGCCCCCCTTTTCGTAGCGGAGCGCGATCGTGAAGACGGAGAAGGCGATGGCACAGATGATGGCCGCGACATTGCCGACGATCTTGCCGGCAGACAACCCGTCATAGACCATGATGGCGACGCCGAACGAGCCGACGAAAATCGTGATCCAGGTGGCGGCACGCACGCGCTCGCCGAGAATGATGCGGCCGAGGATCGCCGCGAAGAACGGTGCCGTCGCCAACAGGAACACGGCATTGGCGACGGTCGTCTCTTTGAGCGAGATGATGCTGCCGCCGAAGGCGAAGACGAGCGCCAGGCTGCCGAGAATGGTCGGCGTTCCCATCTGTCTGAGGGCCCGGTCGATGCGACCCCGGTTCTGGATGGTGATGAAGAGGATGAGGGCCGGAATGATGCCGAGCGACCGGTAGAACAGGATCTGGAACGACGACGCCTCCTGAATATAGCGAACGCCGAGCCCCATCATCGACCAGACGACGCCGGCCATGAGAAGCATGGCCACTCCCTTGGCATAGCTCGCGCGATCGGGCCGGTCGATGGTGGCGGTCATGTCGCCCTTGGTCAGCAGATGCAGGTGGCGCGATCGAGTCTACAGGAGCGCCAGGTTGTCCGCCGAGGCAAATCGAGCGGTCGCATCTCTGACATGCGTATCCCGGCGTCGTCGGCTGCACCTCGCGGCATCGCCCGTCCGCCCTCACGTTGCACGAGCAACGAAATTCAGTGTCCCAGAATTTGCGACAGGAACAGTTTCGTCCGATCCGACCTTGGATTGGCGAAGAATTCGGCCGGCGGCGCCTGCTCGACGATCTCGCCGTTGTCCATGAAGACGACGCGGTCGGCGACCTCGCGGGCAAATCCCATTTCGTGGGTGACGACCAGCATCGTCATGCCCTCCCTGGCGAGGTCGACCATCACCTCGAGCACCTCCTTGATCATCTCCGGATCGAGCGCCGAGGTCGGCTCGTCGAACAGCATGATCTTGGGGCTCATGCAGAGCGAGCGGGCGATGGCGACGCGCTGCTGCTGACCGCCCGACAGTTGACCGGGGAACTTGCCCGCCTGCTCGGCGATGCGCACACGCTCCAGATACTTCATGGCCGTCGCTTCGGCCTCGGCCTTGGCCATCTTGCGTACCCAGATCGGCGCCAGCGTCAGGTTCTGCAGCACTGTCAGATGCGGGAACAGGTTGAAGTGCTGGAACACCATGCCGACCTCGCGGCGGACCTGCTCGATGTTCTTGACGTTCTCGTCGAGACGGATGCCGTCGACGGTGATCGAGCCCTTTTGATGATCCTCGAGCTTGTTGATACAGCGGATCAGCGTCGACTTACCGGAACCCGACGGGCCGCAAATGACGATCCGTTCCTGACGGGCGACATCCATGTCAATGTCCCGCAGGACGTGGAAGTTGCCGTACCACTTGTTGAGCTTCTCGATCCGGATGATCGGATCGTGGTCGGTACCGACGGCTTCCCGGATCAGAGGCGTTGCGGTTGACATCGTGTGATTACCTCCGGTCGCCTCGACGGGTCAGGGTCTCGAGATAGCGGCTATAGCGTGCGAGCGTGTAGCAGAATACGAAATAGATCAGCGCCAGGAAGATCAAGCCCTCGACATAGAAGGGCCGCCAGAGTGGATCGTTGGCGGCGAGCCGGGTCGTTCCCAGGAGATCGAACAGGCCGATGATGATGACGAGGCTCGTATCCTTGAAGCCGGCGATGAAGGAGTTGACCATCGGCGGAATGACGAGGCGGAGTGCCTGCGGCAGGATGATGAATGCGGTCTTC
Source organism: Hyphomicrobiaceae bacterium (assembly GCA_041397825.1). Taxonomy (GTDB): domain Bacteria; phylum Pseudomonadota; class Alphaproteobacteria; order Rhizobiales; family Hyphomicrobiaceae; genus JANNSX01. Next base: position 332,765 of record JAWKVX010000004.1, on the reverse strand, counting down.
TGCGGGAACGACAGGCCAAGGCTGTCGGCGGCCTCGAACTGGCCCTTGGGGATCGCCTGCAGGCCACCACGGACGACTTCGGCCAAATAGGCGCCGGAAAACAGGATGACGGCGACCTGGGCTCTGAGCAGCTTGTTGATGTCGAATCCCTGCGGCAGGAACAACGGAATCATCAGGCTCGCCATGAAGAGCACGGTGATCAGCGGCACGCCGCGCACCAGCTCGATGAAGGCGGTGCACATGGCGCGGATGACCGGCAGGTTCGAGCGGCGGCCAAGCGCCAGCGCGATGGCGATCGGGAAGGAGAAGACGATGCCGTTGACGGAGAGGATCAGCGTCAGTGGCAGCCCGCCCCACTGGTCGGTGGCCACGAACGGCAATCCGAGCACGCCGCCCCACATCAGCACGCCCATGGCGAGGAGGCCGGCGAGCCAGGCGAAGCCCAGCCACCGCCGCCAGAAGGCCGGCACCATCGAGATGGCGATCAGCACCAGAAGGACCGCGACCATCAGCGCCGGCCGCCATTGCTGGTCGAAGGGGTAGGTGCCGAAGAAGATGAGGCGCCACTTTTCGACGATGATGCCCCAGCAGGCACCGATACCCGCCGCGGCGCGGCAGGCTTCCGGGTCCGGCCGCCAGACCGCATTGACGAGCGCCCATTCGATGAACGGCGGTACGGCCCGCCAGATCACGTAGAGGCAGATGATCGTGATGAGCGCGTTGCCCCAGCTCGCGAACAGGTTCTTCCGGGCCCAGCCGATCGGGCCCGGCCTCTCGGTCATCGGTGCGGGGAGCCCTGCGACGTCGGTCATCTAGCGCTCCACCAGCTGAATGCGGCGATTATACCAGTTCATGATCAGCGAGGTGACGAGGCTGGTGGTCAGATACACGGCCATGAAGACGACGATCACCTCGATGGCCTGCCCTGTTTGATTGAGCGTCGTGTTGCCGACGCTGACGAGATCGGGATAGCCGACGGCGACGGAGAGCGAGGAGTTCTTCGTCAGATTGAGATACTGGTTGGTGGTCGGCGGGATGATGACGCGCAGCGCCTGCGGCAGGATCACCTTGCGCATGATGGTGACCTCTGAGAGCCCGAGCGAACGGCCGGCCTCGGTCTGGCCGTGCGGCACTGCCATGATGCCGGCGCGCGTGATCTCGGCGATATAGGCTGAGGTGTAGATCGAGAGCCCGCCGAGCACCGACATGAATTCCGGGCTGATGTTGTAGCCGCCGGCGAAGTTGAAGCCTTTGAGCTCCGGCACACTCATCTCGGTGGGCGCGCCCGAGACGAGCCAAGCCAGGAACGGAACGCCGAGGATGATCGCCGCGCTGATCCAGATCACCGGCATCCTCTCGCCGGTTCGGTCCTGCCGCATCCTGGCCCAGCGCATGAAGCCCCAGGCCAGCGCCGCGCCGACCGGCAGGGCCCAGAGCACCCACTGCCAGCCGGGCGCATCGACCGGCACGGGGAAGTAGAGACCACGTTGCGTGAGATAGACGCCGGTGAAGGGCGTGATCGCCTCCCGGATCGGCGGTAACAGGAAGGTCACCGCCGTGTACCAGAGGATGATGTGCAGCAGGATCGGCACGTTGCGGAGGAAGTTGACGTAGACGGCCGCGAGGCGGGCCACCAGCCAGTTGCGCGACAGGGAGAGAATGCCGACGGCGATGCCGACGACCGTCGCGATCACGATGCCGAGGATCGAGACCTTCAGCGTGTTGAGAAAGCCGACCAAGAGCGCCCGGCCGTAGGGTGAGGCGGCGCTATAGGGTATGATGCTCTCGCCGATCTCGAAGCGTGCCTCCTGATCCAGGAAGCTGTAGCCCGTCGCGATCTTGCGGCTCTCCAGATTGACGAGCGTGTTGTGGATGAGATAGGCGAGGCCGGCAGCAATCAGGGCAAAGACGAGTACCTGAAAGACGAAGCCCCGCTGCGTTCGGTCGCGGACCATGAGTGCGGCGACGAATGCCAGTGCAGCGACGACAGGTGCGATCCAACGGATCATCTCGACGACGGTGCGAACGCTGCCGAGATAAGCGGAGACGACGATCAAGCCGACCACGAGCGCGGCCAGCACCGCGGCGATCGCATTGGCCGAGAGACCGAGGCGCCCGCCTTCGGCCTTCGCGTCCGACAGCGCCATGGCGGCCCTCCGTCGTGCGAATTGAGTAATGCGCGAGATAAGCGAAGGGCCGCACCATCTGGCGCGGCCCCTGCTGTTTCGACTGCTAGCGGAGCGGCGGCGAGTACATCAGCCCGCCCTTGTTCCACAGCGCGTTGATGCCGCGCTCGAGGCCGAGCGGCTTGATGTTGCGGTCGTAGATCTCGCCATAGTTGCCGACCGCCTTGATGACGCGCACGGCCCACTCCTCGTCGAGACCGAGCGCCTCGCCGTTGCCGGAGGTCTTGCCCTCGGCATTCTTGACGCCCAGGAGCGCCTGCACGTCCGGATCCTTCGAGTTGGCGACCATGTCGTCGACATTGGCCTGCGTGATGCCGCTTTCCTCGGCTTGCAACAGGGCGAACACCGAGTACTTGACGATGTCGGTCCACTGCTCGTCACCCTGCCGCACGGACGGGCCGAGCGGCTCCTTCGAGATGATCTCGGGCAGGATCATGTGGTCGGCGGCGCCGTTCGGGATGTCGTTCTTGAGCTGGGATGCGAGACCCGAGGCGTCCGTCGTGTAGACGTCGCAGCGCCCGGAGATGTAGGCCGCCAGAACCTCCTGCTGGTTCTCGATGACGACCGGCTTGAACTCCATCGAGTTGGCGCGGAAATAGTTCGAGAGATTGAGCTCGGTGGTCGTGCCGGTCTGCACGCAGACGGTGGCGCCGTTCAGATCCTTGGCGCTCGTCACGTTGAGCTTCTTCGGCACCATGAAGCCCTGGCCGTCGTAGAAAGTGACGTTCGTGAAGTTGAGGCCGAGCTTGGTGTCGCGCTGCAACGTCCAGGTGGTGTTGCGCGACAGCATGTCGACCTCGCCATTCTGCAGCGCAGTGAAGCGCTGCTGCGCGGACAGGCCGATGAATTTCACCTTGTTGCCGTCGCCGAGTACGGCCGCTGCGACCGCGCGGCAGACATCGGCGTCGAGCCCGGTCCAGTTGCCGGCGCTGTCGGGAATGGAGAAGCCGCCGAGACCCGTGTTGACGCCGCATTTGAGCTCGCCGGCGGCCTTCACCGCATCGAGCGTCGGACCGGCCTGCGCCATCCCTGTGATGCCGACGGTCGCGACGATGGCGCCTGCCAGCGCTTTCAAGCTCTTCATCTGCTTCCTCCGTTTGCTGCGGCGTTGTTGCCGACTTCCCATGTCAAGGCTCTGTAGACCTTGTGTCCCGTCTATCGGCTGACCGCCGCCACGTCAACGCAAAGCCACCATCGCGCGGGCCTTCGTTAACGGCCGGACTTGCAATCGGGCGATTTCCTGGCATCGATGAACGCACAATTTTTTCGCCACAGGAATTCCGGTCAAACCATGTCGTTTCCAAAGCTGTTCTCGCCGATCACGGTCGGCGGCGCGACCATCCGCAACCGCATCCTGTCGACCGGCCACGATACCGCCATGGCCCATGACGGCGAGGTTGCCGACCGGCTCGTCGCCTATCAGGAGGCGCGGGCCAGGGGCGGCGTGGGCCTGATCGTCGTTCAGGTCGCCGGCGTGCACCGGACGGCCAAGTACACCTCGCATATCCTGATGGCTGATGCCGATCGGTGCATTCCCGGCTATCGGCGCCTCGCCGAAGCGATCCACCGCCATGGCGCAACGGTCTTCGGACAAATCTTCCATCCGGGCCGCGAGGTGATGGAAGGCCAGGACGGCGCCGCGCCACCCGCCTACGCTCCCTCCGCCGTCCCGAACGGCCGCTTCCATGTCATGCCGGTGCCGCTGACGCTCGACCTCATCGCCGAGATCGTCGCCGGTTACGGCGATGCCGCACGACGCATGCAAGAGGCCGGCCTCGACGGCGTGGAGGTCGTCGCTTCCATGGGCTATCTTCCCGCCCAGTTCCTCAATCCCGTGACGAACCGGCGGGAGGATGTCTATGGCGGTCCGCTCGAGAACCGCATGCGGTTTCTCCGCGAGGTGATCCGGGACGTGCGCGCCAAGACAACGCCCGGCTTCGTCGTCGGCATGCGCATCTCCGGCGACGACAAGGACACCGACACGCTGGATCCGGCGGAGGTGGTCGAGGTCTGCCGCCGCCTCGACGACGACGGTGCGCTCGACTATTTCAACGTCATCGCCGGCACTTCGGCCACGCTTCAAGGCGCCATCCACATCGTGCCGCCGATGGCCATCGAGACCGGCTATGTCGCCCCATTCGCGGCCCGGGTGAAGGCGGTCGTCGGCAAGCCCGTGCTGGTTGCAGGCCGGATCAACCAGCCGCAGATCGCCGAGACCATCATCGCCTCGGGCCAGGCCGACATGTGCGGCATGACACGCGCGCTGATCGCCGATCCCGCGATGCCGAACAAGGCGCGGGCCGGCCGCGCCGAGGACATTCGGGCTTGCATCGCATGCAACCAGGCCTGCATCCATCATTTCCACCGCGGCTATGCCATCTCCTGCATTCAGCATCCGGAGACCGGTCGCGAGCGGACGCATACCGCGCGGCCGCCGGCAGCCCCCAGAAAACGCGTGCTGATCGCCGGCGGCGGTCCCGCCGGTCTCAAGGCTGCTGCCGTCGCGGCCGAACGCGGGCATGAGGTGACACTCTACGAGAAGGCCGGCCAGCTCGGTGGCCAGGTGCTGCTCGCGCAATTGCTGCCGCGGCGGGCGGAATTCGGCGGCCTCGCCACCAACCTCACACGAGAATGCGAGCTTGCCGGCGTCCACATCGTGAAAGCTACGGCCGTCGACCGCGCCCTCGTCGAGCGCGAACAACCGGACGTCGTGATCGTCGCGACTGGTGCCGTCCCCCGCTGGCCTGAGATCGAGGGTCGCGACAGTGCGCACATCGTCGATGCCTGGCAGGTGCTCCAAGACCAAGTCAATGTCGGCCAATCGGTCGTCATCGCCGAATGGCGGCCGGACTGGATCGGCGTTGGCCTTGCCGAGAAGCTACGCCGGGAGGGCTGCCGCGTCCGGCTGTACGTCGAGGGTTTCGCAGTGGGTCAGTTTCTTCCCTGGTATGTGCGCGATCATGTGGCGGGCGTGCTCGCCGAGCTCGAGGTCGAGATCATTCCCTACGCCCGGCTCTATGGGGTCGACGGCGCCACCGTCTACTTCCAGCATGCGGCGAGCGGCGCCCCGATCATGGCCGATGCCGTCGACACCGTCGTCCTCGCCCAGGGCCATCATCGGCAGGCGGACCTTCTCGACGAACTCAGTCCGCTTGGCACGCCCCTCGTCGCGATCGGCGACGCTCTGACGCCGCGCACGGCAGAGGAGGCCGTACTCGAGGGATTGCAGGCGGCCCTGGTTGTTTGACATTCCGACAGCAGATGGTCGCGGTACGGCTTGGGCTTTCGAATCAATTTTCAGGAAAATTGCACACGGTCCGATCAGACTCCGTAAAGCTCATTCATATTTGCTAGATTTGAAATAAACAGTCGTTTACCGGCTTTGCCGATCCTTAGCCAATCGCGACGAGAGTTGGCGTCGCAGTGGAGCGCTCGGGGGAGTGGGTACAATGGCGGTCCGGAAGGGTACGAAGCTCGGAGATACGATCAGCGGCGGCGCCACCGCCGACACCATCCTCGGCTACGCGGGCAACGATACGTTGAGTGGCGGCGCCGGCAACGACAAGATCCTCGGCGGCCTCGGCCACGACACGCTCAACGGCAACGACGGCAACGACCGGCTGTTCGGCGGCAACGGCAACGACGCACTGAACGGTGGCAATGATCGCGACGTGCTCCGCGGCGGCACCGGCGCCGATACGCTCAACGGTGGCGCCGACGACGACCGGCTGCTCGGCGAGACCGGCTCCGACACCCTGATCGGCGGCGACGGCAACGATATCCTGCTCGGCCAAACCGGCAACGACACGCTCACCGGTGGCAACGGCGACGACCATCTCGACGGTGGCGTCGGCAACGACAGTCTGACCGGCGGCGCAGGCGCCGACGAGCTGCTCGGCGGCGTCGGTAACGACACCATCTCCGGCGATGCCGGCAGCGACACCATTCTGGGCGGCGCCGGCAACGACACGATCTACGGCGGCGCTGACGCGGATACGATCCACGGCGATGCCGGAAACGACTACATCTCGGGCGGTAGCGGCAGCGACACGATGTGGGGTGGCGCCGGCGACGACGTCATCGACACTGGCGCCGGCGACGACGTTGCCCATGGAGATGCCGGCGACGACATTATCATCGGCGGCCTCGGCACGGGGACCTTCGATGGGGGCGCCGGCAACGACTGGATCTCCTACCGCAACTCCGCCAGCGGCGTGATCATCAATCTCGTCATCATGCATGGCGAAGGCGGCGAGGCCGGTGCCGACACCTTCATCAGCATCGAAAATGCCGAAGGCACCAACGCGAACGATGTCATTAAGGCCAACAGCGAGGACAACATCCTCAAGGGTCTCCTGGGCGACGACCTGTTCATCTTCTATACCGGGACCGGCAACGACACGATCGCCGACTTCACCGCTGGCGGGACCATCGACGAGATCGATCTCAAGGCCTTCGGCTTCGCCGATTTCGCCGCGGTCATGGCGGCTACTGCCGACAACGCCCAAGGCGATGCGGTCATCTCGTTCGGCGTTCACACGTCGCTGACGCTGACCGGTGTGGCCAAGGCCTCCCTCGAGGCTGGCGACTTCCTGCTCGCCTGAGACCGGCCTGACAGATGGCGCGCTGACCGGACATGCAAAGGCCCCGCCGCTTCCTTCAGAAGCGCGCGGGGCCGGATCGCTCTACGATCCTCGAAGAGACCCGAGACTTAGGTCCGGGCTTTTGACCACGGGGCCCTGGGCCGCTTCATGATCACGACCCGCCCCCGCATGGACTCGTCATTGATGTTTTGATTAACCGATCCGACCTTGCTATCGCACGAGCCGCCGGCTCACGAGGAGCGCGACACTCTCAGACCGAACCGTGGCCCCACTCGCGGTGGGGCCCGCATCGACTGTCCGGTGGACTCATGCCTCCCTCCATTGCGTGTTGAGCCAACGCTCGGAGCCTGCCCGTCAGGGACCGCGAAGGGCACTCGAGTCCGGCGCTCTGCGTCATCGGCCCGGCCCTGTCGCCGCTCTACGAGCAACACTCGAAGTCTGCGCCCATGAGTTCGGCATGTCAACGAAAACCGGCACCAGCCCGAGCGCCCGGCTCCGATCCCCTCCTTGTTTCCATCGGGGCATTCTGCTTCCTTGCCACGCGAAGCGGAGCCCAGCGCCATGCGCATCACCAGCAGCCGGATGGACATCACAGCGCGGATCATCGATTTCGGTGACCGGATCATCCAACTGAGCCAAGTCGTGTCCGTCTGCATCGGCACGGTACACCCGTTACGTCCGTTCGCGCGATGGCCGGCACTGCTTGCCGGCGCGCTCGGCCTGCTCGAGGTGGCGCGCTTCTTCACGGAGCTCGGCGGACCCGCTGCGCAAATCCTGAGCGGCATCTCGGCCATGGCTCTCATTTCGGCCACCGTTGCGACGGCCCTCTACCTCTACAGCGTGCGCCTTCTCATCATCTCGACGTCGGATGGAATGCCGGCCTGGATCCGTACGAAGGACCTGACGTTCCTCCAACTCGTCCTCGAGAAGATCCGGCTCGCACTGACGACCCACGACGCGAACTTCCGTGTCTCGATTGATCTCGATGCCCGGACGATCGACGCCGACGACAGCGACATCGGAACCGCGCCTCCCTCGTTTGGCGCGCTCCGAGCCGTGCCGGAGCCGGACAGCCGCGCATGGACGATGCCGAGCGAGACCGCCCCGGCATTGGCGGCCCTGGCCACTCTCCCCGAGCACGATGTTGCCCCGATTGCGAATGGCGCTCCCAGGAGCACGCCCAAAAGTGCCTTTGCCGAGGCGCTGCAGCGGGAGGTCGGGCCGACCGCTCGCCCGTCCACCAATGGCAAGACCGAGGTCGAGGAAATCATCCAGCTGATCGCGGCGGCGTCGATCCCGCACAAGTCGGAGTTGAACGCCCTCCTCGCCCCGGTCCGCGATCATGTTGCCGGCGGCCGCACCAACCGGACCGACGCCCGCCGCAACTGGCAGCTCTTCCACGACTATGCCCGCGAATATCTGAGCGATGTCGATGGGCTCGCTGAATGCTGCGGGCGGGTTGAGACGGTGCTGAATTGAGGCGGGCAGAAGAAGCGTCCTGCGTGCCGGCTCATCGTCCCGCCGCTCGAACACCTCCCCTGGTCGGTCGGCGAGCACCCGTGGTCGAGGGATAGGTCAGCGGCAATCCTCGCAGCGAGCGAACCGCCAGATAGGCCCAGGCCTCAGCCTCGATGGCATCGCCATCGGCACCGATGACCTCGATGGGAGCGACGGTGCCGTCGAGACGCGCGGCCAATTCCTCCATCAAGGTTCGGTTGCGCCGTCCACCGCCCGACACAAGCCAGTACCCCGGCGGCGCGGGCATCAGCTCGACCGAGCGGCGAACGGCGGCGGCGGTGAAGGCGGTGAGGGTCGCCGCGCCATCGGCTGGCGATATCTCGGTCATGCCGTCGAGCGTGAATGTGTTGCGATCGAGAGATTTCGGCGGCAGCCGCGCAAAATACGGATCGCGCAGCATCTTTGTCAGCACCCCCTCATGGACACGCCCCGATCGCGCGAGCCGGCCATCCTCGTCGATCGCCTTGCCCATGTGTTGCAGAAGCCAGTCATCGATGAGGGCGTTGCCGGGACCGGTATCGAAGGCGATGAGGCGCCCATCGCCGCCGATCCAGGTGACATTGGCGACACCGCCGACGTTGAGGACAGCGAGCGGGCGCTCCGAGAGCTTCGCCGTCAGGGCGCGGTGATAGACAGGAACGAGCGGCGCCCCCTCGCCGCCCGCCGCACAATCGGCCGCGCGCATGTCGGAGACGACATCGATGCCGACGGTGCGCGCCAGGGCAGCGCCGTCACCGATCTGGACCGTTAGAACACGTCGCCGCAGCCCGAAGAGTGACGGCGCCCAGCGTGGCCCGCGCGCCACCATCGGCCGATGCAGCACGGTCTGGCCGTGAAAGCCGACGACGTCGATCTCGCCAGCGGCAATCCCCTCCGTCACCAGGAAGGCCTTCACCGCCGCGGCATGGCGCTCTGTCAGCTCGCGTTCCAAGACCTTGAGCGATCCCGGTCGCGCCGCGCGCTTGCGGATGGCCCTGGCGTCGATGAGCCCCTGGCGAAGCCGCGCCCGAAAATCATCGGGATAGGCATAGCTGCGGAATGGCCCGTGCTCGATCTGATGCTCGCCATCCGTCTTGACCAACGCCACATCGATGCCATCCATCGAGGTGCCGCTCATCAACCCCAGCGCCGTCAGCAGTTTGGTCATCGGCAGCGCCCTATGTTAGTAGCTACCAAAGTAGATTTCGCATCGATCAAGCTGCGCGGGTCTGCGGTGCTCACCCTCCCCCTTGACGGGGAGGGTAGGTTGGGGGTGGAAAAGACTCATCAGTTTTCGCATCTCCCCACCATGCCGAGCACCTAAGGACTTGGCTGCTGCGCATCAATGTCCAAGGCGCTTGGCCTTCCCCCTCACGGGGGCAAGTGAAGCAAGCTGGACCCATTGTACATACTGATGTTGGTACAGACACAGCCAACAACCACGAGAGCCGCCCCATGAGCAAGTTCCGATCGGACTTCCTGAGAACCCTCGACGAGCGGGGGTTCATCCACCAGGTCTCCCATCCGGAAGATCTCGACGCGCGCTTCGCCAAGGACGGCGTCACGGCCTATATCGGTTTCGACTGCACGGCCAGGAGCCTGCATGCCGGATCCCTCGTCCAGATCATGATGCTGCGCTGGCTCCAAAAGACGGGCCATCGCCCGATCACGTTGATGGGCGGCGGCACGACGAAGATCGGGGATCCCTCATTCAAGGACGAAGCGCGAAAGCTGCTCAGCGTCGAGCAGATCGCCGACAACATGGCCGGCATCAAGGGTGTATTCGCCCGCTTCCTGTCGTTCGGCGACGGTCCGAATGACGCCGTCATGGTCAACAATGCCGACTGGCTCGACCATCTGAACTACATCGACTTCCTGCGCGACTACGGCCGCCACTTCACCATCAACCGGATGCTGACCTTCGACTCGGTGAAGCTGCGGCTCGAGCGCGAGCAGCCGCTGACCTTCCTCGAGTTCAACTACATGATCCTCCAGGCCTACGATTTCCTGGAGCTCTACCGTCGCCACGACTGCATCCTGCAGATGGGCGGCTCCGACCAGTGGGGCAACATCGTCAACGGCATGGAACTGGTGCGCCGCGTCGATGGCGGCGAGGCCTTCGTGTTGACGTCGCCGCTGCTGACGACCTCCTCCGGCGCCAAAATGGGCAAAACGATGGCCGGTGCCGTCTGGCTCAACGCCGACATGCTCTCGCCCTACGACTACTGGCAGTACTGGCGCAATGCCGAGGATGCCGATATCGGCCGGTTCCTAAAGCTCTACACCGAGCTGCCGATGGACGAGATCGCCAAGTTGGCTGCGCTCGGCGGCGCCGAGATCAACGAGGCCAAGAAGGTGCTCGCCACCGAGGCGACGGCGCTGCTGCACGGCCGTGCCGCCGCCGAAGCCGCGGCCGAGACGGCCCGCAAGGTCTTCAGCGAGGGCGCCTCGGCCGCCGGCCTGCCGACCATTTCGATTGGCGAGGCGGAACTCGCGGCGGGAATAGGTGTGCTAACGTTGTTCGTCAGGGCCGGCCTCTGCGCCTCGAACGGCGAGGCCCGGCGGCAGATCCAGGGCGGGGGCTTGCGCATCAACGACCAGCCGGTCGGCGACGACAAGCGCCAGGTCGGCCCGTCGGACCTCGGTCCCGACGGAGTCATCAAACTCTCACTCGGTAAGAAGCGCCACGTCCTGATCAAGCCGGCATGACAGGCGCTGGCGCGTCGAACATCGGTTGGGCCTTCGCTGCGCTCGACCCAACCTTCATGCTGTGAGCATGTCCTCAGGCACTCTGGCTGGGGGATCGACACGACCACAAAGTCATTTCCGCCGCCCTCCCCCCTTCCTCCTCCCGGCACCATCCACTACGTTCAAGGGATGGCCCGACCACTGAAACCCCGCGACCCCGCTCTACCGCCGAGTCATCGCGCACTTGAGGCGAACATCATCGCCTCCGAGGTCGATGGCGGGCGGATCGCGGAGAACATCCTCGCCTTCGCACGCATCCTGCGCGCCGCCGGCCTCGCCGTCGGCCCCGGCAAGGTCGCGCTGGCAACCAGGGCCGTGCTCGCCACCGGCATCGAAAGCCCGAGGGTTCTCTACTGGACGCTGCATGCCGTGTTCGTCGCCCGCCGCGCCGAGCACGAAATCTTCAACCAGGCCTTCGTCATGTTCTGGAAGGACCCGGGCTTCCTCGAGCAGATGATGTCGCTGATGCTGCCGAGCCTCAAGGGACTCAAGGGCGCCGACGACAAGGCCCTCAACCGTCGTTTGTCGGAGAGCCTCTTCAAGTCTCCCGAGGGCCGGATGCCCGAGGCGGAGGAGCGCATCGACATCGATGCGCAGGGCACCTGGAGCGCCCGCGAGGCCCTCGCGACGAAGGACTTTGAGCAAATGAGCGCGGATGAACTCCGTCAGGCCCAACGCGAGATCCAGCGCATGTCGCTGCCGTTCGAGGAGATCCTGACCCGCCGCTTCGCACCGGATCCGGCCGGCCGGCGGCTCGACCTCCGGCGCATGCTCAGGTCCACCGCCGCCCAGGGCGGCGATCTGGCGAAACCCGAGTTCCGCAAGCGCCGCCGCCGGCGGCCACCGATCGTCGTCATCGCCGACATCTCCGGTAGCATGGACACCTATGCGCGCGTGCTCCTGCACTTCCTCTACGGCCTTACCAACGACCGCGACCGCGTCTCCTGCTTCCTGTTCGCGACGCATCTGACGGACGTGACTCGGCTCCTCAAGGGTCGCGACCCCGATCAGGCGATCGGCCGCGTCTCGCGGCAGGTGACCGATTGGTCCGGCGGCACGCGCATCGGTGAGGCGTTGGCCACCTTCAACAAGCGCTGGGCCCGCCGGGTGCTGGGGCAGAACGCCCTGGTGCTGCTCTTCACCGACGGGCTCGACCGGGAGGGCGGCGAGGGGATCGAGGCCGAGGCCCGCCGGCTCCGCGCCAACTGCCGCAAGCTCATCTGGCTCAATCCGCTGCTGCGCTACGACCAGTATGCGCCGCTCGCGCTTGGCGCCAGGGCGCTCTCCCGGCATGCGAACGAGATGCGGAGCTGCCATAGCCTCGCCTCGCTCGCCGACCTGGCAAAGGCCCTCGGCGGCAAGACGCCACCCGCCCGCGGCGGCCCTGACGAGCGCGCGCAGCGGCTGCCGATGCCGGGAGGCTGACGCCGCGCTGGCTGGCGGTGCCGCATGCAGGGCATCCGTCAAAGATCGAATCGGCGCTTTCTCCCTCCCTCCTCATGCCGAAGGCGTGCGGAGGTTGTTCGACAGAGGCGCGCCCGGTGTTGTCCCTCGGAGCTCGAGTGCTACCTGCGCACGTGATAGCCGATCACGGCGCCGGCGATAGGCCAGGCGAGCTCAGGCAGTTGCGGCACGAGCGTCCGCACCTGCGGAATGAACAGCAACGCCGCACCGATCAGCCCGCCGGCGATCGATGTGAACAAGACCTGCTGCGAGGGTGACGACACACCCTGCAGCACGCGCGCGCCGACCACTCCCGTAAGCCAGGCCAAGAGCGCGAACAGCATGCCGTAGATGAAGACTTTGAGAACGTCGAAGCTCAGATACTTGATAGCGGCCGTGCCGCCCACGCCAACCACGACAAGCTGCACAACCAGCAGCACCACCCGTCCCATGCAGCGCCCCCTGTCTCGGCCATCCGCGGCCTGGAGCGGAGCCTGCCACGCAGCGGCCTCAGCCGGCAAGCTCCTCGGCGGACCGCGGCGTTATGGCGACGCTCTCGCCACAACCGCAGGCCGAGGTCTGGTTCGGATTCTCGAATACGAAGCCCGATTTCAGGGTTTCGACCCTGTAGTCCATGACGGTGCCGAGCAGGAAAAGCACCGCCTTCTTGTCGATCAGAAGCGTGACACCCTTGTCCTCAAGACGCTCGTCGAGCGGGTCCACCGCCTCGACCCAGTCCATCGTGTACTCCATGCCGGCGCAGCCGCCGTTCTTGACACCGACCCTGAGGCCGGCCGTCGCGCTGCTTCGCCCGGCAATGATCGCCTTCAGCCGCTCGGCGGCGGCATCCGTCAGCGTCATCACCTTCGGCAGCGGTCGGGACTTGCGGGGCTGGGTCATGGTCGTCATGTCCTCAATGTAGGGTCGGATTCGCTGCACCCCAAGGGCCTCAATAGAACATGTTGAGCGCCACACGGGCCTCCTCGGACATCCGGGACGCATCCCAAGGCGGCTCGAAGACGACGGTCGCCTTGACCTCCTTGACGCCCGGCACGCCCGAGACGGCGTTCTCGACCCAGATCGGCATCTCCCCGGCGACTGGACAGCCCGGTGCCGTCAAGGTCATCTCGACCGCCACATTGCGCTGGTCGTCGATATCGACCTTGTAGATGAGCCCGAGCTCGTAGATGTCGGCCGGGATCTCCGGGTCGTAGACGGTTTTCAGCGCCGCAACGATGTCTGTCGCAAGCCGCTCCAGCTCCTCGGGCGGCAACGCCGAGCCGGAAACCTCCGGCGCATGCGGATTGGCAGGCGGTCCGCCATCCTCGACCTTGTCGATGGCCTCGCTCATGTGCTGCTCCTCACCCGAAAAAATCGTGGGCCTTCTTGAGAGCTTCGATCAGGGCATCCACCTCGGCCTCCGTGTTGTACATGGCGAACGATGCCCGGCAGGTGGCCGTGACGCCGAGACGCTCCATCAGCGGCTGCGCGCAATGGTGGCCGGCGCGAATGGCCACACCCGAGCGGTCGATGATGGTCGACACGTCGTGGGGATGCAGCCCATCCATCGAGAAGGCGACGATCGATCCCTTCCCAGGCGCCTGACCGTGAACCTTGACGAAGTTGAGCTCGGCCATGCGCCGGTGCGCATACTCGGTGAGCTTGTCCTCGTGCAGCCGGATAGCGTCCCGGTTGAGGCCCATCAGGTAGGTGAGCGCCGCGCCGAGCCCGATCGCCTCCACGATCGGCGGCGTGCCGGCCTCGAAGCGGTGGGGCGGCACGCCGTAGGTGATCCGGTCGCGACCGACATGCTCGATCATCTCGCCGCCGCCGAGGAAGGGCGGCATCATGTCAAGGGCCTGGCGCTTGCCATAGAGCACGCCGATGCCGGTCGGGCCGTAGAGTTTGTGACCGGTGCAGACGTAGAAATCGCAGTCGAGCTCCTGCACGTCGACCTTGAGATGCACCGCTCCCTGGCTGCCGTCGACGAGCACGGGAATGCCGCGCTCGTGGGCGATGCGGACGATTTCCCTGATGGGAGTCACGGTGCCGAGCACGTTTGACATCTGCGTGACGGCGACGATGCGGGTTCGCGGTGTCAACAGCCGCTCGAAACCGTCGAGATCGAAGGAACCGTCGTCGGTGATCTCGGCCCATTTGAGAACCGCACCCCGCCGCTCGCGGTGAAAGTGCCAGGGCACGATGTTCGAATGATGTTCCATGACCGAGAGCACGATCTCGTCGCCTTCGCCGATCTGCATGCCGCCGAAGGCATGCGCCACGAGATTGATCGCCTCGGTGGCGTTCTTCGTGAAGATGATCTGGTCGTCGGATGGCGCATTCAGGTACTGCGCCACGGTCCGGCGAGCGCTCTCGTAGGCGCTGGTCGCCTGGTTCGAAAGATAGTGCAGCCCTCGATGCACATTCGCGTAGTTGAGCGTCATCGCCGCCTCCATGGCATCGATGACCGCCCGCGGCTTCTGCGCGGAAGCCCCGTTGTCGAGATAGACGAGCGGCTTGCCGTAGACCTCCCGAAAGAGGATCGGGAAATCGGCGCGGACGCGCCCGACATCGAAACCCTTGCCAGCCGGCTCGATCCTGCGTGCGGCCTCGGTCATGCGCTCCCCGCCTTTCTCTCCTCGAGCCAACGTTGAGCGCGCGCCATCAGTGCCTCGCGCACCGCCTCGTCCTCCACGCCCATGATGGGCTCGGCAATGAAGGCCACGGTCAAGAGCCGCTTCGCCTCATCCGCCGGCACGCCGCGCGCGCGGAGATAGAAGAGCTGGTCCTCGTCGAGTTCGGTCGAGGTCGAGCCGTGACCGCAGGCGACATCGTCGGCGTAGATCTCGAGCTCGGGCTTGGAGGAGAACTCCGCCGTCTCGGACAGCATCAGCGCCTGCGCCATCTGCTTGCCGTCGGTCTTCTGGGCGCCCGGCCGGACGATCACCTTGCCCTGGAAGACGGCATGCGCCTCGCCGTCGAGCACCGCCTTGTAATGCTCCCGCGAGGAACCGTGCGGCACCTTGTGATCGATGACGAGGGTCGTATCGGCATGCTCGTGGCCGCGCACCAGCGTCGCCGCCTTGAGATCGATACTGGCCTCCTCGCCGTCGATGGCCACGAACAGCTGGTTGCGCGCGAGCCCCGGGCTCTCCGTCATCTGCATGGGCCGATAGCGGCAGCCGGCAGCGAGCGTGACCTGCCAGGTCCCGAGGTGCATTGCGCCTGGCCCCTCGGCGTGGAGTTTGATGTGCGCCACGTCGGCCTTCTCGCCGACCCGAATGTCCGTCAGGGCATTCGTCTGGCGCTCGACGTTGCCGGCGCCGACATGGCTCTCGACGATCGTCAAGCGGGCGCCGCGGCCGATCTCGATCCGATTGCGGACCGTGATGGCGGCAGGCGCCGCCGGTTCCGAGACGAAGATCAGATGGAGCGGCACGTCCAGCCGGGCGCCCTCCGTCACCCGGATGACCGCGCCGTCGCTCGCGAAGGCGGTGTTGAGGAGCGTCGCCACATCGCCCGCGCTGCCGTCGAGATCGAGGGCGCCGGACGCCAGCGCTTTGTGCAAAGGCGCGATCTCCAGCCGCGGATCATCGGCAATGAGCGGGCCGTGATCCCAACTCTGCAGGCGACCATTGACGAAGACGTAGGTCACGGCTGACAGCAGCGCCAGCTCCGGCCCGAGCAGCATCTTTAAATCCGGCGCTGGCACGCCCGAGGCCGTCGCCAAGGGTGGCAGGGCCGTCCGGATGCGGGCCTTGAGGTCGGTGTAGCGCCACGCCTCCACCCGCCGGCTTGGTAGCCCGAGCGTCGCGAAGCGGCCGAGTGCTTCCCGCCGCGCCGCCTCGACCACAGGCGTGCCGGGGAGCGACGCCACCGACTTTTCGAATGCCTCGATCATCGCCTGCTCGACCTTACCCATGGGCGCAACGACCGTCATGACATGCTTCCTTTGCGCCTCATGCCGCCCGCCCGGTGAACTCGGCATAGCCCGACTGCTCGAGCTCGACGGCAAGCTCCTTGCCACCCGAGCGCTGGATGAGGCCGTGCGCCAGCACGTGCACCTTGTCGGGCACGATGTAGTCGAGGAGCCGCTGGTAATGCGTGATGACCAGCATGGCGCGATCGGGCGCGCGCAGCGCGTTGACGCCTTCCGAGACGATGCGGACGGCGTCGATGTCGAGACCGGAATCGGTCTCGTCGAGCACGCACAATGTCGGCTCGAGGATCGCCATCTGCAGGATCTCCATGCGCTTCTTCTCGCCGCCCGAGAAGCCGACATTGAGCGGCCGCTTCAGCATCTCGTCATTGACGCCGAGTGATTTCGCCTTGGCCTTGACGAGCTTCATGAAGGCCGGCGTCGAGAGTTCGTCCTCGCCCCGCTGCTTGCGGACGGAGTTCAAGGCCGTGCGTAAGAACGTCATGGTGGCGACGCCTGGTATCTCTATCGGATACTGGAAGGCGAGGAACACACCGGCGGCGGCGCGCTCCTCGGGCGCCATCTCGAGCAGGCTCTCGCCGTTCCAGAGGACTTCGCCCTCGGTCACCTCGTAGCCGTCGCGGCCGGCGAGCGCATAGCCGAGCGTCGACTTGCCGGACCCGTTCGGCCCCATGATGGCATGCACCTGCCCCTTTGGCACGGTGAGCGAAAGCCCCTTCAAGATCGGCTTCTCGCCGACGGTGACATGGAGGTTCTTGATTTCAAGCATTTGATTTTACCTTGCCTTGTGCGGTCCGCCTACTCGCCACGGCGCCTTCAGCGATGATCTCGATCGAATAGAGCCCGCGACTTCGATTTGTGGACGTCCACCACGACAGCTTCATAGATCTGTGGTCCTGCTTGGACCGGCCCCCTGCCAGCGCCACCGCCCGTCCCCATCGGTCTTGCGTCGGGCCAGGCTGACGAACCCGGCAGTCAGCGCGAGCGTCAGCGCCAAATAGGTGATCACATGCCAAGCCGCGGGGCCGGTGCCCTCGAGCACAGGCAGAATGATCAATGGTAGACACAGCAGGGTCTCTACAACGACGAACGCCAGGGTCGCCGCCCAGCCCTTCCAGTTCGCCGGTGAGACGCCATAACCGTAAGTCTTCGGCCTGAACCAGTGCTCGCCCATCACCCGACACTCCCTTCGAGCGAGATGCCGATGAGCTTCTGAGTTTCTGCCAAGAACTCCATCGGCAGCTTCTGCAGTACGTCGCGGACAAAGCCGTTCACCACCAAGGCCACCGCCTCCTCCGCTGAGAGCCCGCGCTGCCGGCAATAGAACAGTGTGTCCTCGGAAATTTTCGACGTCGTCGCCTCGTGCTCGAAGTGGGCGGACGCGTTCTTCGCCTCGATGTAGGGCACGGTATGTGCACCGCACTTGTCGCCGATGAGGAGTGAGTCGCAGTTCGTGAAGTTGCGGGCGCCGGTGGCCTTCCGATGCGCCGAGACGAGACCCCGATAGGTGTTCTCGGAATGACCGGCCGCGATACCCTTGGAAATGATCCGGCTTGAGGTGTTCTTGCCGAGATGGATCATCTTCGTGCCGCTGTCGACCTGCTGATAGCCGTTCGACACCGCGATCGAATAGAACTCGCCCTGGCTGCCATCACCGCGCAGAATGCAGCTCGGATATTTCCAGGTGATGGCGGAACCGGTCTCGACCTGCGTCCAGGAGATCTTCGCATTGCGGCCGCGGCAATCGCCGCGCTTCGTCACGAAGTTGAAGATGCCGCCCTTGCCCTGGCTGTCGCCCGGATACCAGTTCTGCACTGTCGAGTACTTGATCTCGGCATCGTCCAGCGCGACGAGCTCGACGACGGCCGCATGCAACTGGTTCTCGTCGCGCATCGGCGCCGTGCAACCTTCGAGATACGAGACATAGGCGCCCTTGTCGGCGACGATGAGGGTGCGCTCGAACTGACCCGTCTTCTTCTCGTTGATGCGGAAATAGGTCGAAAGCTCCATGGGACAGCGGACGCCCTCGGGCACGTAGACGAAGGAGCCGTCAGAGAACACCGCCGAGTTCAGCGCCGCATAGAAGTTGTCCGACTGCGGCACGACCGATCCCAGATACTTGCGGACCAGCTCCGGATGCTCGCGCAGCGCCTCCGACATCGAGCAGAAGATGACGCCGGCTTTCTTGAGCGTCTCCTTGAAGGTCGTCACCACCGAGACGCTGTCGAAAACGGCATCGACCGCGACGGCTGGCGCTCCCGTCTTCACACCCGCGAGGATCTCCTGCTCCTTCAAGGGAATGCCGAGGCGCGCGTAGGTCTTGAGCAACTCGGGATCGACCTCGTCCAGGCTCTTCGGGCCCTCGGTCGATTTCGGCGCGGCATAATAATGGAGATCCTGGAAATCGATCTTCGGATAGCGGAGCTTGGCCCAGGTCGGCTCCTCCATGAGAGTCCACCGCCGATAGGCGTCGAGGCGCCAGTCGAGCATCCACGAGGGCTCACCCTTCTTCGCCGAGATGAAGCGGATGATGTCCTCATTGAGGCCCTTCGGCGCGAGAACGGACTCGATGGCCGTCTCGAAGCCGTATTTGTACTGGTCGACGTCGATCTTCTTGACCGTCTCGACCGTCTCACGAACTGCGGGCATCACTCTTCTCTTTCATTGATGGGCCGGTGGCTGCCGCGAGCAGCGCATCGACCATGACCGGGTCGGTGCGCTCGCCGTTGAGGGGACCGCGAATGGCCAGCCAGGAGGTGAGAAATCCGTTGAGCTCTGGCCCACCGGTCTCGGCGCCGAGGCTGACACGGATGGTCGATCGCGAGAGCTCCGCCGGTACGCCCATCGCCTTGAGCACGTGGCTCTCTCCGACCTTGCCAGAGGAACAGGCCGCCCCGGCACTGACCGCAATGCCGTCGAGATCGAGACGCATCACCAGCTCGGCCGCGGTCTTGCCGGGCCAGGCGATCGCCGAGGTGTTCGGAAGGCGCGGCACGCTCTCGCCGATGATCTCGACCCCCGGCGTGAAACGCTTGACGGCACGCTCGAGAAGATCGCGGCGGGCCCTGATGCGCCCCGTCGCGGCGAGGTCTTCCCGGGCGGCACGCGCGGCGGCGCCGAAACCGGCGATGCCGGCGACGTTCTGGGTTCCCGCCCGGCGCCGGAGCTCCTGACCGCCGCCGGAAAACATCGGCCTGAGGGAGGCACCGTCGCGAATGATCAATGCGCCGACCCCCTTCGGTCCGCCGAGCTTGTGGGCCGATAACGACAGGAAGTCGATCCCGAGGCTCCTGACGTCGATGCGCATACGCCCGGCCGCCTGCACCGCATCGCTGTGCAGGACGAGCCCGGCGGCCCGCGCGGCCCCGGCGATCTCCTCGATGGGCTGCACGATGCCGGTCTCATTGTTCGCCATCTGCACGGTGATCAGGGCGCCGCCGGCTTCCGGCGCGCCAGCCAGACCGGCGGTCGCCGCCGGATCGATCCGGCCATCGCCGTCGACCGGCAACCAGGCGATCTGGGCCGCGGCGCCCCGCGCCGGCTCGATGACCGAGCTGTGTTCGACGCCGGCCAGTGCGATGCGCCGCCAGCCGGCCCCCATTACCCAGGCGTTGCTCTCCGTCGCACCGCTCGTGAACACCACCTCGCCCGGCGATGCGCCGACGAGCAGCGCGACCTCCTCGCGGGCATCCTCGACGAGGGCGCGCGCCCGTCGCCCCTCGGCATGTACCGAGGACGGGTTGCCGACGAGGTCGAACGCCGCCAGCATCGCCGCCCGGGCCTCCGGCCGCAGTGGTGCGCTCGCATTGTGATCGAGATAGATACGTGACCCTGTCATTCGGCGGCCGCTCCGAGCGCGACGGGCGGTGCCTCGTGGCCAAGCCGTCCGTCCAGCACGTCCTTCAACGTGATGCTGCCGAGAAATCCGGCAATGTGGTCGCCCAACGCCTCCCACAGGTGATGTGTGAGGCAGCGGTCGCCAGCGACGCAGCCGGTCGCCGCCTGCCCCTGGCATCGGGTCATCACCACCGGTTCCTCGACGGCCGCCATCACCTCGCCAACGGTGATGTCGGCCATGCTGCGGGCCAACCGGTAGCCGCCGAGCCGGCCACGCGCACTCTCGACAATGCCGGCACGCCGGAGTTTCTGAAACAACTGCTCCAGATAGGCGAGCGAGATGTGCTGACGCTCGGCGATATCGGTCAGCGGCACCGCAGCGTCGCCACCATGCCGCGCGAGATCTGCCATCGCCATCACGGCGTATCGGCCTTTGGTGTTCAGGTCCATCGGATCGGTCTCGGAACGTCCTTGGGCGCCGTCACACTTGCATTCGCCCCCCGCCATTGTGCTAAGAGGACGGCGCCATGCGGCTGCGAGCGGATGACAGCACCGATTGGAATTGTTCTAACGTGATATAGAAATCCTGACTGGCGGAGTCAAGTATTGAGAGGCCGCCCGGCCCATATGTCACGTCCGGGCCCTGCTCCCTGCTTCATCTCGCCGGGTCCTTTATCCTGGATACATGACACCCCATGCCTGAAGTCACCATCAACGGACCGGCCGGCCGCATCGAGGCGCGCTATCATCACGACCCGCGCTCGACCTCGCCGCTCGCCATCATCCTGCATCCGCACCCCCAGTTCGGGGGCACGATGAACAATCAGATCGTCTATCATCTCTACTACGCTTTCGCCGACCGGGGCTTCTCGGTGCTGCGGTTCAATTTCCGCGGCGTCGGGCGGAGCCAGGGCCTCTTCGACAACGGCCCGGGCGAGCTGGCGGACGCCGCCTCCGCCCTCGATTGGGTGCAGACGGTGAAGCCGGAGGCGCGCAACTGCTGGATCGCCGGTGTCTCCTTCGGCGCCTGGATCGCCATGCAGCTGTTGATGCGCCGGCCGGAGATCGAGGGATTCGTCGCGGTGGCGCCGCCCGCCAACCTCTATGACTTCTCCTTCCTCGCCCCCTGCCCGTCGTCGGGCCTCTTCATCAACGGCGAGAAGGACCGAGTCGTGCCCTCACACTCGGTCGGAGATCTCGCAGCACGGCTGAAGACCCAGCGCGGCATCGTCGTCGAGCACCAGATCGTGCCGCAAGCCAACCATTTCTTCGAGGATCGGATCGATCCCCTGGTCCAAGCCGTCGGCGCCTATGTCGACAAGCGCATGGCAGCGAAGAGGAGCGAGGCCGAAGCGGAGTCGGAGTAGGCACGGACGGGCCCTGGGGCGGAGCGACGAGCCTGTTTTCTGTGCACCTTGCCTCCGGCCGCATTGCCCGTTCCGGGGCTTTCGGCTACCGGGTTGTGCATGGCACAAAAGCGCGTATCTCCCCCCGCCCCCGTCGACCGCAAGGTCATCTCGATCCGCGGCGCCCGCGAGCACAACCTCAAGGGCATCGACCTCACCATTCCGCGTGATGCGCTGATCGTCTTCACCGGGCTCTCCGGCTCCGGCAAGTCCTCCCTCGCCTTCGACACGATCTATGCCGAGGGCCAGCGCCGCTATGTCGAGAGCCTGTCTGCTTACGCCCGCCAGTTCCTCGAGATGATGCAGAAGCCGGATGTCGACCACATCGAGGGTCTGTCACCGGCCATCTCGATCGAGCAGAAGACGACGTCGAAGAACCCACGCTCGACCGTGGGCACCGTGACCGAGATCTACGACTATATGCGCCTTCTTTTCGCGCGCGTGGGCGTGCCGCATTCGCCGGCGACCGGATTGCCGATCGAGAGCCAGACCATCACGCAGATGGTCGACAAGGTGCTGGCGCTGCCCGAGGGCACGCGGCTCTATCTGCTGAGCCCGGTCGTGCGCGGCCGTAAGGGCGAGTACAGGAAAGAGCTCGCCGAGTGGATGAAGAAGGGCTTCCAGCGCGTCAAGATCAACGGCCAGTTCCACGAGATCGCAGAGGCGCCGAAACTCGACAAGAAGTTCAAGCACGACATCGACGTGGTGGTGGACCGCATCGTCGTCCGGGGCGATATCGCCAGCCGCCTCGCCGACTCCTTCGAGCAGGCGCTCAATCTTTCCGATGGCCTGGCTGTGGCAGAGCTCGCCGACAAGCCGCTCGCCGCGCTATCGAGCCCGCGCAGGAAAGGCGATGCCAAGGCTGACGCCGACAAGGAAGTCTTGAAGAACAAGAACGAGACTCACGAGCGCATCGTCTTCTCGGCGCGTTTCGCCTGCCCGGTCTCCGGCTTCACCATCGACGAGATCGAGCCTCGCCTCTTCTCCTTCAATGCGCCCGCCGGCGCCTGCCCGACCTGCGACGGCCTCGGCACCGAGCTGCAGTTCGAGCCCGACCTCGTCGTACCGGACCCCTCGCTCTCGCTCGAGGACGGCGCCATCGTGCCCTGGTCGCGCACCGGCACCGCCTCGCCCTACTACGCCCAGACGCTGGAGGCGATCACCAAGCATTACAAGGTGTCGATGCGCACTCCCTTCGAGGACCTGCCGAAGAAGGTGCAGGACGTGCTCCTCTACGGCTCGGGCGAGGAGGAGATCGCCTTCCTCTATGAAGACGGCGTCAGGAGCTACCGGACTGAGAAAACATTCGAGGGCGTCATCGGCAATATCGAGCGGCGATGGCGGGAGACCGACTCCTCCTGGGTGCGCGAGGAGCTCTCCCGCTATCAGGGCGATCACCCTTGCGAGGCCTGCAGCGGCTTCCGGCTGAAGCCGCAGGCGCTGGCGGTGAAGATCGACGGGTTGCATATCGGCGAGGTCGGCCTCAAATCGATCCGCGCGGCCGGCGACTGGTTCGAGGGCCTGCCGAAGACCCTGACCAAGCAGCAGAACGAGATCGCGGTGCGAATCCTCAAGGAGATCCGCGAGCGGCTGCAATTCCTCAACGATGTCGGTCTCGACTATCTGACGCTGTCGCGCAATTCCGGCACCTTGTCGGGCGGCGAGAGCCAGCGCATCCGCCTCGCCTCGCAGATCGGCTCGGGGCTGACGGGCGTGCTCTATGTGCTCGACGAGCCGTCGATCGGTCTGCATCAACGCGACAATGCCCGACTGCTCGAGACCTTGAAGCACCTTCGCGACATCGGTAACACGGTCATCGTCGTCGAGCACGACGAGGACGCGATCCTGACGGCGGACTATGTGGTGGATATCGGTCCGGGAGCAGGCGTGCATGGCGGGCAGGTGGTGGCGGAGGGCACGCCCGACGACATCATGCAGAACCCGGCCTCGCTCACCGGCAGATATCTCTCCGGCATGCTGCAGATTCCCATGCCGAAGGCGCGCCGGAAGCCGGAGAAACGACGGCAGCTCCGCGTCGTCGGCGCCACCGGCAACAACCTGAAGAGTGTCACCGCCGAGATTCCGCTCGGGCTCCTCACCTGCATCACCGGCGTCTCCGGCGGCGGCAAGTCGACCTTGCTCATCGACACGCTCTACAAGGCGGCCGCACGCAAGCTCAACGGCGCGCGCATCAACCCGGCCCCCTTCGAAAGGATCGAGGGGCTCGAGCATCTGGACAAGATCATCGACATCGACCAGTCGCCGATCGGTCGGACGCCGCGCTCCAACCCCGCGACCTACACCGGCGCCTTCACGCCGATCCGCGAATGGTTCGCGGGGCTGCCCGAGGCCAAGGCCCGCGGCTATCAGCCGGGCCGCTTCTCGTTCAACGTCAAGGGCGGGCGCTGCGAGAAGTGCCAGGGCGACGGCGTCATCAAGATCGAGATGCACTTCCTGCCCGACGTCTACGTCACCTGCGAGGCATGCAAGGGCAAGCGCTACAACCGCGAGACGCTGGAGGTGCATTTCAAGGGCAAGTCGATTGCCGACGTCCTCGACATGACAGTCGAGGAGGCGGCCGACTTCTTCAAGGCGGTGCCGTCGATCCGCGAGAAGATGACGACGCTGGAGCGCGTCGGCCTCGGCTACATCAAGGTCGGCCAGCAGGCGACGACCTTGTCGGGCGGCGAGGCGCAACGCATCAAGCTCGCGAAGGAGCTGTCGAAACGCGCGACGGGGCGCACGATCTACATTCTCGACGAGCCGACGACCGGTCTCCACTTCCACGACGTGGCGAAGCTCCTGGACGTGCTGCACGAGCTGGCCGATGCCGGCAACACCGTGGTCGTGATCGAGCACAATCTCGAAGTCATCAAGACGGCGGACTGGATCGTCGATCTCGGCCCCGAAGGTGGCGATGGCGGGGGTAAGATCGTGGCTGCCGGCACGCCCGAGGACGTGGCACGGGTCAAGGAGAGCTATACCGGGCAGTTCCTGAAGGAGCTGCTGGGGCGGCGGGCGAAGGCAGGAGGGCGGAAGGCGGCGGAGTGAGCAAAGCCTATAAACGCGACGAACTTCTTGCTCGGCTTGTACGCGAGGCTTGGATTCTGAAGATCCGGCTCATGAGTGCGCGCTTGCAGCTAGATGCAGAACTTGCATCGCGCATTCACATCGAGAGCGCACGACTACAATTGAGGTATGCGACCGAGAGCATCGTGCAGCTTTGCCTGGTAGCCGCGGAGGTTGACCAAGAGGAGATCAATTCGGATCTCCGCGAGAAGCGAGGTGTCTCTTCTGTCCTCAACCGCCTACGGCAAAGGAACAAGCTGCTGTTCCCGCACCCCGCAAAGCTGAAGCGACAATCAGCAGCAACCGAGTCTGGACCTGCTACTTGGAACCTAGACGTCGGAGAGTTCCGCACGGCGGAAGTGGAGCGGCTTGGCGAAGTCGCTCAGCGCTGCGGTGGCGCATTGCACAGTCGCTCATTCATTGCGAACTGGCCTTCCACATCTCGAACCGCGAAACAGCAGCTAGCTATTCTGTACGAAAGCACGCGCGCAGATCATCTCTGATTGTGGAACAGGTTCTGGCAGCATGCCTTGGAACTTCGAGGGAAGCTCATACTTCTGAGCTTGGACGATTCGACGCGCGCCACGCGTCCTTTGGCTGTGCTGGAGGAGGGTCTTTCCTCGGTGGAAATCGAAGTAGATTTTGAACCGGAGTACCTTGCCGACTTTGCTCAACCTGTGACTTGGAAGCAACCGCTTGGGTAGCATCGCGATGCACATCAGCCCCACGATGGCGAGCGGTCGCTGTGCGTCCGCTCGGCGTGGGGCTCCACAAAGCTTTGCTTTGACCGCTCGCCATCGTGTGGGGAGCCGAACGTCTCTGTTGGGGACCGGAGATTGTGGCATCGTCCTCGCCGCCGACGTACCGATTGTGCGCTCCTCGGCACTGACAGGGGCACAGCGTCCCGCAATCTCTGATTTGGCACCGTTCTCCCTTGTGGCTGCCCCTCACCCTCCCCTCTCCCCGCGAGCGGGGAGAGGTGGATGCACGGTGCGTCCTTGACGTGTGCGGAGGGCGCGGTGTTTGCCGCCTCTCCCCGTAGCGAAGCGTACGGGGAGAGGGGAGGGTGAGGGGCAGCCGCGCGCACAATGCCCGCAAAATCGTCGTTGTCGTTCACCATCTCCGGCAAGAATCCGCGCAAAGTTATCCCCGGCCTCCGAAACGCGCGGAAACTCATCGCGTCAGCCGGCGAGGGATGTTTCTGCAGAGGCGTCTTGTCGAAGCGCGGGCTGACGGGCGGCTGCCCGAGGGCCGACGCAGGCTCGCAAGTCAGGGTGCGCGTTGTCCCGGAGAGGGTGTGACGCCCCCTCCCGCCCAAAGAGCTGGGCTCCCGCCTCCGTCATGCCCGCCTTCGAGGCGGGCATCCAGTGCGGCGAGGATCGCGCCATCCACGCGGCCCCTGGATGGCCGGGTCAAGCCGGGCCATGACGGACGGGACGCCCCTCGTTTGCCATCTCCGGCACGAATCCGCGCGAAAGTTGTCCCCGGCTTCGGAAACGTGCGGATTCTGGCCCCGTCAGCCGGCAGGTGGCGCCGCATGGACATCCCACAAAGCTTCGCTTTGACCGCTCGCCATGGACTTGGGGCTACCCACCTCGTCATCCTGACGCCGCAAGCGCAGCGCGAGAATGTGCGTGGGGATCCAGCGTCAGAGCCTTCGCCAAAGGCGCCATTTCGTCGACCTGCTGTCGAAATTTCCCCTGGATCCCCGCGCTGGCGACGCGCCTATCGGCTCGCGCCGCGCGAGGATGACGAGCGATCTGGCACCGATCTCCCTTGTGGCTGCCCCTCACCCTCCCCTCTCCCCGCAAGCGGGGAGAGGAGGATGCACGGTGCGTCCCGGACGTGTGAGGAGGGGGATCATGTTCACCGCAAGAGATGGAGCTCTGGTCAGCAACCCACACTCGCCATCATGGGGCGGGCACGGACTGTCACGACACAATCCCAGCTCTGCATTCCCGCACGGCGTCGGCAAGCTGCTCGAAACGCCGCGGCTCCGCCAGCTTCGCGAGGCTCGGCAGCGTGATCGAATGCTGACTGCGCTGCCGCGCATCGAGCACGGATGTCGGCAGCACATAGAACACCCACTGATCGAGATCGAGCGGATCGAGCGTCGCCTGATCCATGTGAGCGAGCAGCGCGAAGACATAAATCTGCGCCGGCCGCGACGATTCATTCCCGAGGCCGGACGTCTCGCTCCATTGCCGGCTCTTCGCCACACTGAACGAGATCACGGAAGGCTTCGCCTGCTGCCAGGACTGGACGTAGGCCGCCGATTTGACCTCGATGCGCGTGGCGTCGGCCATCGTCAGATCCCAGGCGGCCCACTCCTCGCGCATGCCATCGGCAATGCCGAGCGCCAGTGCCACGATGTATTCCGCCAGCACGCCCCGCATGGTGTTCGCCACCATGTCGGATGCCGACCACTGCCAGAAGTCGAGCTGTTTCGCTGCAAATGGCACACCATTGAGCCTGAAATCTTCCGCGCCTGTCCGACGCGCGGTCTGAATGCGCCCGTCGCTTGTCATCTGCGCACCCTCACACCTTCTCGAACCGGCTCCTGAACTTCTTCCCCGTCTTCGACGCCGGGAACACGCCTTCGTCCTTGAAGCGCTCGTGGCAGCGCTTGAGGGCCTTCTTATCCAGCGTCACGCCGAGGCCCGGGCCGGCCGGCACCTGAACCACGCCCTTTTTGGGCACAAATGTCCCCTCCGCCACCACGTCGTCGGCATACCAGCGGAACAGCGTCTGGCTCGGCTCGCGCACATGCTCGATTGCCGCCGAGACCTGGATGTAGGCCGCGCAGCCGACGCTCGTCTCGCCCGAATGGAAGCGGAAGCCGATGTCGAGGCGCTCGCAGGCGGCGATGAACTCGATGGTGCGACGGATGCCGCCGAGATCGTTCAAGTTCGTCACGAAGGTATCCGGCGCCTTGAGCTCGTGCGCACGGCCGAGATCGAGCACATGGGTCGAGAAGGACGCGCGCGTGTGCGGCCGGAGCTGCGCCATCTCCTCGTAGCTCTCGACCGGGTCCTCGTAATAGTGGATGACATAGGGGTCGAAGCGGCGGAGCGCCTCGCGCGCCGTCGGCACCGTCCAGCCGGCATTCGCGTCGAGCTTCAACTGCCGATCGCCGATCGCCGCGCGGATTTCCTTGACCATCCTCACTTCCTCGTCGAGTGCGACGGTCGCGACCTTGCCCTCGAAGGAATCGGACTCGTGCTCCTCGATCATGCGGGCGCAGTAGCGGGCGACATCGAGCGCCGTCGCCTCGCCCTTCTCCTTCGGACCCGGCAGGCGGAAGCCGAAGTATTCCGAAAGGCCGACCGTGTCGCGCACCTTGCCGCCCAAGAGCACATGGAGCGGCACCCCGTCCGTCTTGGCACGCGCGTCCCACATGGCCACCTCGATGCCGCCGAAGACGCGGCGGAGCCCCTGCACATTGCTCCAGGGCGAGTAGCGATAGCCCGGCAGGCAGCGGCGCTCCGCCGTCGTGATCTCACGCACGTCGAGGCCGATGAGACGGTCGCGCATGGCGAGAACATCGGCCGAGCGGTCGCCGTCGGCGCATTCGCCGAGGCCGACGACGCCGTCCTTGGTCTCGACCTCGATGACTGTTTTCGTCAGCGAGGAGATCGAGCCATGCGAGAAGACGTAGGGCGCGGTGTAAGGGATGTTGACGGTGGTTGAGCGGATGTCGGCGATTATCATGGGGCGCGAACCTTCGTTCGATTGCGCAGGATCGAACCAGAATTAGACCGAACGAAAGGGTCGCCGGTCAAGGGGCGCATACTGTTGCCCGCCTCTCCCCGTCGCGAAGCGCACGGGGAGGGGAAAGGGTGAGGGCGGCCAAGCGCTCGATGGGATGCCAAGCATTCCCGTCGGTCGAACATCCGATCGCTGACGGTGACCACTACGAACGGTGTTTCTTTGCCACATTCCCTCATCCCGCCCTCTCCCCATGAGAACTTCGCACCCATGGAAAGTGGCAGACAGGCCGCCGATCGCTCCGTCAATCGCTTAGGCAGCTTGCCCTACCCCTCCAGCGCCGCAATCTCGTCGATCAGCCCCTCGATCACCGACAGGCCCATCCGCCAGAACTCGGGCTTGGAGGCATCGAGGCCGAACGGCGCGAGCAGATCCGAATAGGGTTTCGAGCCGCCCGCCTCGAGCATCGCGAAGTACTTCTCGACGAACCCCGGATGCGCCTTCTCGTAGAGGGCGTAGAGCGAATTCACCAGACAGTCGCCGAAGGCATAGGCATAGACATAGAAGGGCGAGTGGATGAAGTGGGGGATGTAGGCCCAGAAATTCTCGTAGCCCTCCCTGAGCTTGACCGACGGCCCAAGGCTCTCGGTCTGCACCTCGAGCCAGAAGCGGCCGAGATCGTCGGCCGTGAGCTCGCCGTGCCGGCGGGCGGTGTGAACCTTCTCCTCGAAACAGTAGAAGGCGATCTGGCGCACGACCGTGTTGATCATGTCTTCGACCTTCTGGGCGAGCATGGCCTTGCGCTCCCTGGCGTCCCTGGTCTGCGCCAGCATCGCCTTGAAGGTCAGCATCTCGCCGAACACGGACGCCGTCTCGGCGAGCGTCAGGGGCGTGGGCGCGAGGAGCGGGCCTTGCTTGTTGGCGAGCACCTGGTGCACGCCATGGCCGAGCTCGTGCGCCAGCGTCATCACATCACGGGGCTTGCCCATGTAGTTGAGCAGCACATAGGGGTGTGCGCTCGGCACCGTCGGATGCGAGAAGGCGCCGGGCGCCTTGCCGGCGCGGACCGGCGCATCGATCCAGCGCTTGTCGAAGAAGGTCTCGGCGATCTCGGACATGCGTGGCGAGAAGGAGTTGTAGGCGGAAAGCACGGTCTGGCGTGCCTCCGCCCAGCTCATCTGCCGGTCGGGCTGATCAGGCAGCGGGGCATTGCGATCCCAGTGCGAAAGCGCCTCCATGCCGAGCCACCTGGCCTTCATCGCGTAGTAGCGGTGGGCGGTCCGGCCGTAGCTCTCGCGAACGGCGGCGACCAGCGCGTTCACCACCTCCGGCTCGACGCGGTTGGCGAGGTGCCGCGCCGCCGAGACGGACGGAAAGCCGCGCCAGCGATCGGCGATCTCCTTGTCCTTGGCGAGCGTGTTGGTGATCAAGGTGAAGAGACGGATATTGCTCTTGAAGACGGTCGCCAGGGCCTCGGCGGCCTCGCGGCGCTTGGGCTCCTTGGCATCGGTCAGGAGATTCAAGGTCGGCTCGAGCGCCAGTTCCTCGCCACCGACATCGAAGCGGAGCGCCGTCATGGTCTCGTTGAAGAGCCGGTTGAAGGCGCCGCGACCCGTGACGCTCTTCTCGTGGAACAGTTGCTCGATGCGATCGTCGAGCTGATAGGGCTTCTCCTTGCGCAGATCGACGACCCAGGGCGCGAAGCGGACGAGCGGCGGCTCCTTGAGGAGTTGGTCGAGCCTCGCGTCATCGAGCTGATTGAGCTCGAGCTCGAAGAACAGGAGATCGGTCGTGATGGCGGTAAGCTTCTCCTGCATATCGCCGTAAAACTTGCCCCGGTCGGGATCGGCAGTGTCGGCGGCATAGAGCAGACCCGCATAGGAGGAGAGGCGGCCGAGCGTGTCCTGCAGCTTCTCGTAAGTCGCCAAGGCCCGGGCGAGCCCATCGGCATCGAGTGTGCCGAGCTTACCCCTGTAGTCGGCCGCCATTCCCTTTGCCTCGCCGGCGCTCCGGGCCAGATCGGCGGCGATCTCGGGTGCCGTCATGTCGCGATAGAGGTCGGCGAGATTCCACTCCGGCATGAGACCAAGACGATCCGTCGATGTTGCTGCTTTCGCCACAGAATGTCCTTTCAAACTCCTGCTTCCCGTATCAGTTTCGGCAATTGGCGGAGTTCCATCAAGCCCGGGTCACCGCGGCGACGAAGAATTTCCCAAGGCCTTTTTGCAAATCCGGGCCAACCGACAAGCTTCTGTTTACGCTTCTGGATCAGGATGCAGTGCGGCCGGCGTTGTACGGCCGAGACGCAGCGAAGGCCCGGTTGGGCCATCCCGTCTTAGTTGGTGTCTCGTTGTGAGTTGTGTAGCGTCATGGCTAAACGCGTCCTGGTTGTCGACGACGATCCCGTACAGCGCCGCATTCTCGAGGAAAGCCTCAAGCGCTCGGGTTATGAATTCCGCTCCGCTCATTCCGGCGAGCAGGCCCTATCCCTTCTCGAAGGTCCGGAGGCCAGCTCCATCGCCATTGTCCTCCTCGACCTGGTCATGCCGGGTATCGATGGCATGGCGGTGCTCGAGCGCGTGAAGCGCATCGCCGGCGCACCGCCGGTCATCGTGCAGACCGCCCACGGCTCGATCGATGCCGCCATCAACGCGATGCGCGCCGGCGCGGTCGACTTCGTCATCAAGCCGGTGGCCCCCGAGCGACTCGAAGTCTCGATCAAGAACGCGCTCAAGATCGAGGCGCTCGCTGTCGAGATCAACCGCATCAAGCGGCAGTCGACGGGGACGCTCACCTTCGGCGACCTCATCCTCAGGGGCGAGGCCATGCAGCGCGTCATCGCCTATGGCCGGAAGGCGGCCGGCTCCAACATTCCGGTCCTGATCGAGGGCGAGTCCGGCGTCGGCAAGGAGCTGATCGCCCGTGCCATCCAGGGCGAAAGCGAGCGCGCAGGCCGTTCGTTCGTCACCGTCAATTGCGGTGCCATCCCGGAGAACCTTGTCGAGAGCACGCTGTTCGGCCACGAGAAGGGCTCGTTCACGGGTGCCGTAGACAGGCGGATCGGCAAATTCCAGGAAGCCGATGGCGGCACGCTCTTTCTCGACGAGGTCGGCGAACTGCCGCTCGACGCCCAGGTGAAGCTGCTTCGCGCCCTTCAGGAAGGCGAGATCGATCCGGTCGGCGCCAAGCGGCCGGTCAAAGTCGACATTCGCATCATCGCGGCCACCAACCGCGACATGATCCAGCTCGTCCGCGAGGGCAAGTTCCGCGAGGACCTCTATTACCGCCTGTCCGTGTTCCCGCTCTGGGTGCCGGCGCTGCGCGAGCGCATGGAGGATGTGCCGGAACTGGCTCGCCATTTCGTCACCAAATTCGCTGCCGAGGAAGGCAAGCGCATCGACGGCCTCGCGCCACAGGCGGAGGCCCTGCTTTCGGCCTACTCTTGGCCCGGTAACGTCCGGCAACTCGAGAACGCCGTCTTCCGTGCCGTCGTCCTCGCCGAGGGTGGCCTCTTGACGACCGCCGAGTTCCCACAGATTGCCGCGCATGTCGAAGGCTTCAAGGCCGAGATTCCAGCGGCTCCCCGTCCGGTCGACCGGTCGCCCAAGCTCAACGGCCCGGCCGTGCTGGGCACCGAAGGCATCGTGCCGCGGACAATCGACGTCCCCGCGTTGAGCGGAACCCAGGCGATCGGCATTCCAGCCGTGACCGAGGACGGCGAGATGCGGTCGCTCGAGGAGATGGAGGCGGACATGATCCGCCTGGCTCTGGCCCGCTATCGCGGCCACATGACCGAGGTTGCCAAGCGGCTCAACATTGGTCGCTCGACGCTCTATCGCAAAATGAAGGACTACGGCCTCGAGGAGCGGGTCGGTTGAGTCGGCAGAGGGTTCTCCTCCTCTCCCTCTGCATCCGACGCCCCCCAATATGACCTCTTGAGGCCGAGCGCGGCCCGGCAAGTCCCCGCCGGGCCGCGCTGTTCATTTGGAGCGTTACAAACGTGTCGACCACAAAGGGCCGCAAATCGCCCTTGCTGACGTCGAATTGATGCTGTTCGGACTAGCCAAGCACGCCCTGCTCCATTAGCGTCCCCGGAGTCCCTGGAGCCCCGAACATGAGATTCGCCGCAACTGCAGCCGCTTTGCTCCTGATTTCAATCGGTTGGATGCCGCCAGCCGGTGCCATTGAGCCCGGCGCTCCCGAGCAGCTTATCGAGCCCGAGGCGGCCGTCGGCATCAAGCTTCGCCAGTCCCTTCTGTCGTCCAACGAGCGGGCCGACCGGCTGACGTCCGCACAGCGCAAGTCGATCGATCGCTTCTATCAGGAGCGCGGCAATACGCCGATCTGGACGGATGGCGTCGGCCTGTTGCCCTCGGCCTTCGCCGTCATGGACGAAATTCGCAAGGCAGACGACTGGGGGCTCGACGCCAAGAGCTACACGCTGCCGTTGATCTCCAAGCAGGAAGGCGCCCTCGTCGCGATAGACCGGCTCGTCGAGGCCGAGCGACTGCTGTCTGTCGCCGTCGCCCGCTACGCTGCCGAGGCCGCCGCCGGCCGGGTCGATCCGGCCCGCTACACCGGCATGGTCGAGCGCGCCGTGACGCCACCCGATCCCTATGACGTCCTAAGCCAGATCATCCTCAGCAAGGATCCGAGCGAGTTCCTCCTCAAATTCCAACCGAGCCATCCGCAATTCGAGGCGCTCCGGCTGAAGCTCGCGGAGTTGCGCAAACAGGCGGCTGGCGTCAGCACCGAAGCGTTCATCGAGATCCCGCCCGGCCCGCTCCTCAAGCCCGGCATGAAGCATCCGGACGTCGCCTTGCTACGGCAACGCCTGAATGTCCCCTTGGCCGCCGGGGCCGATGCCTTCGACACCGACGTCTACGATGAGTTCCTCGAGGAAGCGGTCCGGAACTACCAGGTTAACTCCGGATTGAAGCCCGACGGCATCGTCGGAAAGAACATGCGCGCGAGCCTCAACGGTGCCAAACCGGCCAGCCCGACCGCCCAGATCGAGCGCGTGCTTGCCAACATGGAGCGCTGGCGGTGGCTGCCGAGGGACCTTGGCCCGCTCTACATCTGGAACAACATTCCGGAGTTCCTGACCCGCGTCGTCAAGGATGGCGCGCCGATCTACGAAGAGCGGATCGTCGTCGGCAAGCCGAACACGCCGACCCCGGTGTTCTCCGACGAGATGGAGTATGTGGAATTCCACCCGTTCTGGAACGTCCCGGACTCGATCAAGAAGAACGAGCTCCTGCCGGGCCTCATCAGTGGCCGCGATCCGTTGACGCGGCAGGGGCTGGTGGCGAAGTACAAGGGCCGCACCGTCGATCCCTATTCCGTCGACTGGTCGACGGTGGATATCCGGCGCTTCCACATCTATCAACCGCCCGGTCGAGGCAACGCGCTCGGCGTCATCAAGTTCATGTTCCCGAACAAGCATGATGTCTACATGCACGACACGCCGTCGAAGAGCCTGTTCAACTCCTCTGTCCGCGCCTTCAGCCATGGCTGCATGCGAGTCCGCAATCCTCTCAAATTCGCCGAGGTCGTCCTGGGCGAGGGCCTCGGCTGGACGCGGCGCGAGATCGACCGCCAGTTGGCCAAGGGACAGAACCAGCAGGTGCCTTTCGCCCATAAGATCCCGGTCCACATCACTTATTTTACCGCTTACGTCGACGGGACCGGTGCACTGGCTTTCCGCAGCGACCTCTATGGCCATGACAAGCGCCTGATCGCGGCTCTGAATGGCGCCGAGCCTCTGTTCGCCGAGACCATGTCGGATGGCGATGTCACGGGCGACATCGCGGAGATCCCTGTACTTCCTAAGAAGCGGAAGAAGACACAGTTCGTCGTCAACGAGGACGATCCGGCGGTAATCGTCGGCAAGAAGAAGAAGCGTCGCCTCGACAACAACGTCTCCCGCCGATGAGCCGGTCGTGCGGGTCTGGCACCGGGCCCGCTCCCCTCACAATTCCGGCAAATTTGTCCCGCTTACTCCGCCTTAACCACAAGGTCTGAAGATTCGAGTGGCGTCAGAGGGGAAAAACCACTCCCCTCCTCGCCGAGAAACAGACCGCTCGTCGCGCCCAAGGCCGCCAGGTGGCGGAATGGCCGCTTGCAGGGACAGGGGCACTCTTGGTGTTGAAGCACGCGAGCATGGTCGTTTGGGCCACCTTGGCGCTCGGGCTCGCGCTTTCCGCCGGTTCCTCGGCCCCGACGGCCGACACGCCGGGCGACCGCCGTCTCAGCCTCTACAACATCCACAACGGCGAGCGCCTGGACATCGTCTACAAGCATGGCGAGGCCTACGACGGCGTGGCCTTGAAGAAGCTCAACTGGATCTTCCGGGACTGGCGGCGCAACCAGGCCACCCAGATGGACCCCAAAGCATTCGATCTGCTTTGGGAGATCTATCAGGAGCTCGGCTCGAGCAAGCCGATACATATCGTGTCGGGCTATCGCGCGCCGGCGACCAACGAGAAGCTCCGCAAAGCGGGCGGCGGCCAGGCCAAGTTCAGCCAGCACATCCAGGGCAAGGCCCTCGACGTGCATTTCCCCGACGTGCCGGTGCAGCGGCTCCGCTACTCGGCGCTCGTCCGCGAGCGCGGCGGCGTCGGCTATTATCCGACCTCGGCCTTGCCTTTCGTGCATATCGACACCGGCCGCGTGCGCATGTGGCCGCGCATGCCGCGACAGGAGCTCGCGCTTCTCTTTCCAAACGGCCGCTCGAAGTTTGTCCCGACCGACGGCCGCCCGATTACGCCGGCCGACGTCTCGGCGGCACGCAAGAACCGGAAGCTCTACGAGACTGTCGCCGCCTTCCATGCCTTGCGCAGCCGCGACCGTTCGACGACGCTCGTCGCAGGCCTCGAGACGGCGAGCGCGACAACGACGGTCGCCGTGGCCGACATACCCGCGCCTCAGCCTGTGACACTGTCGAAACCGGACGTGGCATCCGACGCGCCCGTGCTGGACGGACCGGCTTTGACACCGCCGCAGCCTGTGCTCACAGCCAAAAAGCAGGTCGCCAGCATCGAGGCGTTCCTGCCGCCGCTGCCTGAGCTGGCGCCGACCGAGCTGACGCGGCGCCCGGCCCAGCTGGCATCCCGGAAAGAGCTCGACGACCTCGTCCTCGCGTCCCTCGGCCCGGAGTCCGCGGTCGTCACGCCGCCCCTGAAGAAGCCTCGGGTTGCTCGGGCATCCATCCCCGCCGGTGATGCGGTCATCGTGCCGCCCGCACCGGAGGAAATGACGATCGGCACCTTCCTCAGCCGGTCTGGATGGGCGCGTGCGCCCGAGTTCGACGAGGAGCATCCAAGTGAGCTGAGCTACCGACCTTTCCCGCTCTCGGTCTATCTGACGGCCGACGCCGATCTGGATCAACCGGCCCTGGCCAAGTTGCATCACCCGAATTTCAAGGCCGCCCACGAGCGCCTTCTCGACGCCGACGCCGGACTCGAACTGTCATTCAAGCCGCGCGAGCGCGTCGCGGCGTTGACATGGGACGGCCAGTTCGCGCCCGAGAACATCCTACTGTCCGAGATGGTCGGCGACTCGCCCTCCGGCAAGCGTGTCAAGACGGCGAAGAAGTAGCGCGCCGCTATTCGGCCGCCTCCTGCTGAACGAGCATGCCCAGCGCATGCAGATAGGTCTCGACCAGCGCTTCCTGCTCTTGCCGCTCGTGAATATCCTGCTTCCGGAGCTTGAGCACCTGCCGCATTGCCTTGACGTCGAAGCCGGTGGCCTTGGCTTCCGCGAAGATGTCGCGAATGTCGGAGGCCAGGGCCTTTTTCTCCTCCTCGAGCCGCTCGATCCGCTCGATGAATGAGCGGAGCTGCTGTTGCGTCGATTTCTGGACGTCCTGTTGCATATGATCTCCTCGAGGCTAGGCACGCACCGTTCGCCCGCCGCTCCCGGGCAGCGCTCGGCATTCATGACTCTCGTCCGCCATATCGGTGACGCTAGACGCCCTCTCCCGAGCCCGCAACGGCGTCACAGGCGGTTATCCCAGCCTTTCGGTGGCGACGTGGATAACTTCAATGCTTGTGCGAGCGAGCGAATGCGGCCTTCTGCTCGGGGGTCGCCTCTGTCTGGTGGAGCCGGCGCCACTCTTCATACGGCATGCCGTAGATTTCAGTCCGGGCCGCCTCCTTCGTGAGATCGATGCCCTTGACCTCTGCGGCCTCTCGCATCCAATTCGCGAGACAGTTGCGGCAGAATCCGGCGAGGTTCATGAGATCGATGTTCTGCACGTCCGTGCGGCTCCTCAGATGCTCGACGAGCCGCCGGAAGGCGGCTGCCTCGAGCTCGGTCCGGATTGCAGTGTCCATCGTCATGACAAAATCCTCCGACGCATCGCCTGGCTTGCAGTTCCTACCGGCACGCGGTTTCAGTATAGGTTGCCCTCGCCCGACATGCCAGCCGGGGCCAGCTCGCACCGGACCTCGTTGAGATCATGCCGCACACCGCAAAGTCCCTGCTGCTCAAGCTGCTCGCCCATGCGGTCGATGCGGCCCGGCCCGATCGATGCGTACCACCGTTCCTGCCGATGCCGCCCGCCGACGGCAAGATCGTCGTCACTGGTGCCGGCAAGGCTGCCGCCGCGATGGCCCAGGTGGTCGAGCATCATTACCGCGCACTTGGCTGTCTCGACCGCGTTTACGGCGAGGTCGCGACGCGACACGGATACGGTCTGCCGACGACCAAACTCCAGGTGCGAGAGGCCGGCCATCCCGTGCCTGACGCGGCCAGCGTCGAGGCGGCAAGGCGAGCCCTGTCGCTCGCTCGAGATGCGACGCTGGCCGACCTCCAGCTCGTGCTGCTCTCCGGCGGCGCCTCCGCGATCTGGGCGGCCCCCGTTCCGGGCGTCTCGCTCGAGGAAAAGCAGGCCTTGACGCGCGCCCTTCTGCGCGGCGGCCAGCGCATTCATGCCGTGAACACGGTCCGCAAACATCTGTCGATCATCAAGGGCGGGAGGCTCGCCGGTGCTTCGCGCGCCGGGCGACTCGTGACGCTCGCGATCTCGGATGTTCCGGGTGACAACCCGGAGGTCATCGGCTCCGGCCCTACTGTTCCTGATTCTTCGACCTCTGCCGAGGCGAGGGCCATCATCGGCTCGGTCGACACCTTGACGGAGGACATCAGGGCGGCTCTCCTCGCACGCTTGCAGGAAACGCCGAAGCCCGGCGACCTCACCTTCGCCAACGCCGAGTACCATCTGGTCGCCGCCCCGCGACTGTCGCTTGCAGCGGCCGCCGACCTGGCACGCGATTCCGGCTATCATGTCGATGTTCTGGGCGACGCCCTCGAAGGCGAGGCCAGAGAGGTCGCCCGCGCCCATGCGGCTCTGGCGCTGGCCCGACGATCGGAGGGCCGGCGGACCGCGATCCTGAGCGGTGGCGAGCTCACTGTCACCGTTCGAGGCGGCGGTACCGGTGGACCCAACCAGGAGTATGCCCTGGCCCTGGCACTGGCCCTCGCTGGCGCCACGGGCATCTCGGCGCTCGCTGCTGATACCGATGGCAGCGACGGTGGAAGCGGTGCCGCCGACGACCCGGCCGGTGCCTTCGTGCTGCCCGACACGCTGGCACGCGCCCGCGCCCTCGATCTCAATGCGGTCAACTTTCTTGACGACAATAACTCGTCCGTCTTTTTCGGCCGGCTCGGCGATCTCGTCGTCACAGGGCCGACCCGAACCAACGTCAATGACTTCCGCGTCCTCCTCGTCGATCCATGAGCATCAGGGACTGGGTTTGAGCTGCATGCGTGTGAATCGGATCCCGTACAGGGCTTTCCTCGCGCCGGCGGTGGTGAGCATCTTGGCGACGATACCTTCACCCGCCCGCGCCGACCTCCGGCTATGCAATTTCACGCCAAGCCGCGTCGGGATCGCCATCGGCTACAAACAAGGCAGCGAGTGGATCACCGAAGGGTGGTGGAACGTGCTCTCTCAGGCCTGCGAGACCATCGTCACGGGAGAGCTTTCCGCGCGCTTCTACTATGTTCACGCGCTCGACTACGATCGCGGCGGCGAATGGGCGGGCACCACTGAGATGTGCACGGACGACAAGACTTTCACCATCAAGGGCGCCAAGAACTGTCAGGGCCGAGGCTACAGGACATCGAAATTCTACGAGGTCGATACGGGAAACAGCAAAAGTTATACGGTTCGCCTCGTCGACCCGGCAGACGGCGGTGGCCTGCAATAGATTGCCTTTGTCCACCCGTCCCCGAGCCCGGCCGAGTGACCCGATATGAGGGCTTCGGGCCTGCCGTGGCCGCAGCATCCACCAATCTCCGCGACATGCGAAAAGCTGACATGAGCGACGTCAGACGCTACACTACCGGTGACACGTCCTTCAAAGACTGCACGCCCCGGTCAAACGGTAAACACTTGGAACATGCTCCATGCAACGACCACCCGGACAAATGAGTTCGACGCTGAGGCTCCTCCTCGCCGCCGCCATGTTCGGAGCCGGGGCCAGCGCCGCCGGCGCAGGCGGCAATGCTGCCGACGGAGCCGCCCTGGCAAAGAAGCTCTGCACATCCTGCCACATCGTCGCTGAGGATACCGCACAGCAAACCGTTTCGGCCGATGTGCCGAGCTTCCCATCAATCGCGCAGTTGGAGGGCCAGACCGCCGAGCGCATTGCCGGACGGATCGTCCTGCCTCACCCACCAATGCCGCAGATTCAACTCACCCGGCAGGAGATCGCCGATCTCTCCGCCTACATCATGTCTTTGAAACCTGAGTAGAGGCGAGGACCATCTACCCCCCCAGGCTGTTGATGTAGGCGATCATCCCATCGACCTCGTCATCGGACAGCTCAAATTTGGGCATCTCGTCATGCGGTGCTGCGATGCCCCGCGACAGCGGCTCTCTCAGCGAAAGGGCCGGATGGCGCTCGGAGAGAACCCGGAAGGGCGGAGCTTTCGGGTTCGGACTGACGCCTTTCTCACCGACGGCATGGCAGAATGCGCAGGTCCGCTCGGCCAGACTCTTGCCGAGCGCTATCCGTCGTTCGCTCTCCCCGACAAGCTCACTTGCGCCCTGCAAGGCCTTCAAGCGATCGGAGGCACTGGTCAAGCTCGCATCCAGCATGAGGGCGCGCCGGAAATCGGCAATAGCCTCCTCGCGTTTGCCAAGCGCTTCCTGGACGTGCCCGCGATTGCTGTAGGCCAGAGCGTACACAGGGTTGATCTGGATGGCCATTGAATAGTCCTCGATGGCCTTGCCGAGGTCTCCCTTCTTTCTCAGGATCAGGCCCCGATGGTTATAGGCGCTGGCACTCTTCGGATTGAGCTGGATGGCCTCGTCGAGATCTTTGATGGCCTGGTCGTAGAGCGCCTTCACCATCAGCGTGTGCCCACGGCCGATCAACAGTGGCACGCGCGCGGCCGGCTGAGTGGTATGCGAGAGCGCCGCACTGAAATCGGTGACCGCGGCATCGACATCGCCCTTCGTCAACTCGATCTGGGCCCGGCTGGCATAGGCGCGCGCATCGTCGGGCGAGATGCTCAAGGCTGCCGACAGGTCAGCCAGGGCCCCGTCGATCGCACCCGCCATCACCCGGAGCTCTCCGCGGACGCGAAACGCCAATGCCCGCTCGGTAGCCTGAAATTCTGGCGATTCGATCACGGCGGTGCAGGCTGCTAGGCGCTCCGCCGCATCCCGCTCGAGCCGGCAGGTTTCCAGCGCGTCGCTGCCGGCCAGGCCTGGGCTTGCAAAGACGAGCGACGTCAAGAGTGCAATGCTACCGATGCGCATGGGGCCGCCCCTTCGTGATTCGGACATCACGGCAGCCTGGACGCCCCGGGCAGTCTCTGCCTTGCGCCGGATCAATCGATCGAGCGGAACACCCGACGGAAGCAGCGCTTTGTGAGCGCCTCAGATGAACTCGAAGCTTGCGGTCGAGACCGTCGCGTTCGACGTGAAGACGCCGACCAGGCTCAACTCGCTGGCGCCAACCTCACCTTCGCCGGCCTGAACCCAGTGCCAGACGGCGAAGCTGTTGGAGTTGGTATCGTTCACCACCAGGAACGCATCCTCACCATTCGCCGCGGTGATGTTGAACTCCGTGTTGAAGGCGTTGGCGACCGCGCCGGCATTCTTGAGCTGGCCACGCGTCACGCCTTCGCCAGCCGCCCCGGACAGATAAAGCGCTTCCAGATCTCCGGTGCCTTGGCCGACGATCGCATCGACCGTGCCCGCGCCACCATTGCCCTCGCCCCAGGCGATCGACAGGTCCGCGCTGGCATCGTCATAGGCGGTCCGCAAGGCACCTCCGAGCTGCACCATGTCGAACATGCCATTGCTGTCGAAACCCGTGATGATGTCGCCGAAATCGCTCACGGCCGTATAGCGGACATAGTCACGAACATTGTCGCTTGCACTGCCGACATTGAGCCGGTCTGCACCCTGCCCGCCGATCAACGTGTCCGAGCCGGTCCCGCCGCTGATATTGTCGTCACCCGTGCCGCCGAAGAGTTCGTCGTCGCCGCTCCCGCCGATAATCCGGTCGTTGCCCTTGTCACCCACCAGATAGTCATTGCCGGTGCCACCGTTGAGGCGATCGTCGCCTCCGCCACCCCAGGCCTTGTCGTTGCCACTCCCAC
Organism: Hyphomicrobiaceae bacterium; assembly: GCA_041397825.1. Classification (GTDB taxonomy): domain Bacteria; phylum Pseudomonadota; class Alphaproteobacteria; order Rhizobiales; family Hyphomicrobiaceae; genus JANNSX01. Next base: position 291,706 of record JAWKVX010000004.1, on the reverse strand, counting down.
CCGAAATGTTGTCGTTGCCGGAGTGACCGGAAATGATGTCGTCACCGCCGCCGCCGTTCAGCACGTCATCACCGAGGTATCCGTCAATCTGCTCCTTGATCGCCGAACCGGTGAATTTGTCGTTGCCTTGTCCCAGACCGAAATACTCGATCGAGGTGAAGGTATCTCCCGCCGCATCGCCGCGGTTGTCCGAAGGCTTGCGGAGATTGATGACGAGATCGGAGGTCGAGTCGGTGTAGTAGACGAAATCATAGTTGCCGAGACCGTCGAACGCCTCAGCAGCCGCCGTTGCATAGAATTTGTCTGATCCCGCTGTTCCGGTGCGATTGATCGGCATGTCGGCTCCTACCGCCTTGCGTGGGCGGTCCCCCGCTAGACCTCTTCGGCAATCTCTGATGAGCTCTTGTCCTACCATGGCGAAGTGAACATGAATTCAACTCCTGCTTGTCGATTCGACCGGATGCGTTAGGCTTCAGCTAACGATTTCAGCATCAGCCCCTCCGCCTTGTGCTTTTCGAGCGGCCTTGCTTTGATGACTCTGGAGATTCCCAGGCGGCCCAGCGCGCCGCTCAAAGAGATGGCGGCAAGCGGTGGCAGACTCCATGAGACGGAACAGACGGGTCAAGATCATCGCCACGCTCGGGCCGGCGACCTCCGACGCGCAATCGATCGGGCGACTGTTCCGCGCCGGCGCCGATGTCTTCCGTCTCAATATGAGCCATGCCACGCATGACCTTGTGAAGGCCGAGCACGGAGCTATCCGGGCGCTCGAGGAGGAGACGGGCCGGCCGATCGGCATCCTCGCCGACCTGCAAGGGCCAAAGTTGCGGGTTGGCGAGATCGCGGGAGAGCGCATCCTCCTCCCTGAGGGCAAAATCTTTCGCTTCGATCGTAAGCGGGAGCCTGGCACGACCGAGCGCGTCTTCCTGCCTCATCCGCAGATCTTCGAGGCCGCCTCCGCCGGCCATCATCTTCTGCTCGACGACGGCAAGCTCAAGATGCGGATCGTCGAGGCGACGAAGAGCGAGATCACGGCCGAGGTGCTGGTCGGCGGAGCACTCGCCAGCCGCAAGGGCATCAGCCTGCCGGACACGCTGCTGCCGATTGGGGCCCTGACGGACAAGGACCGGAGCGACCTTGCCTTCGCCGCCGAGCTCGGTGTCGATTGGATCGCCCTCTCCTTCGTGCAGCGCGCCGCCGACATCGCCGAGGCCAAGAAACTCGTCGCCGGCCGCGCTGCCGTCATGGCGAAGATCGAGAAGCCGTCTGCGGTCACCGGCCTCGAGGAGATCCTCGAGCTTGCCGACGGCCTGATGATCGCCCGCGGCGACCTCGGCGTCGAGATGCCGGTCGAGAAGGTCCCGGGTCTGCAAAAGCGGATCACGCGCCTCGCTCGCAAGGCGGGCAAGCCGGTCGTGGTGGCGACGCAAATGCTCGAATCCATGATCACCGCACCGGTGCCGACCCGCGCCGAAGTCTCGGACGTGGCGACGGCGGTGTTCGAAGGCGCCGATGCAGTCATGTTGTCGGCGGAGTCGGCGGTCGGGCAATTTCCCGCCGAAGCCGTCGCGACCATGGACAAGGTGGCTCAGGAGGTGGAGCAGGACCCGCTCTACGAGGCGATCGTACACGCCCAACGCACCGATCCCGACGCGACCGGTCCCGACGCCATCGCCCATGCCGCACGGACGATCGCCGAGACACTGAAGACGGCGGCCATCATCTGCTATACCGCGACGGGCTCGACGGGTGTTCGCGTCGCGCGCGAGCGGCCACGTCAGGCGGTGATCGCCTTGACGCCGATTCCGGCGACCGGCCGACGCCTCGCCATCGTCTGGGGCCTGCATTGCGTCCTGACCAGCGACGCCGCCAACCAGACCGAGATGGTTGAGAAGGCCTGCCGGATCGCCATCGAGGAGAGCTTCGCCAAACCCGGCGACCGGATCATCATCACCGCCGGCGTTCCTCTCGGAACCCCGGGCGCCACGAATATGATCCGCATCGCCTATGTCAGCGATCCGGGCCAACGGGCCACGTAGGCGACCCCCGCGGCGCACGCCTGCGCTTCGGCGCGGCCGCCGTCGTGCGGGGCCATTGGCAGCCCCTTCAACGCTTCTCCGATGCCGCTCCACGCCCGGCCGGCGCATCCTCGGTCGTCGCCGGCTCGGGTTTCTGCGACAGCCGCTCAATCGCGTCCGCCAGATGCACGTCGGCAATGTTGTAGTCGCCTTGGGCGACCCGCCGGTTGTGGGCCTCGCGGAGCACGTCGGCATGCGTGAACCCGATCGGTGGCTCGAACTTGTAGCAGGCGAGCTCGACGAGCTGGCCGAGCGGATCGCGGAAGTAGATCGAATCCATGAAGCCGCGGTCGATCTCGCCGGACGAGGCGATGCGACGCTCCTTCAAGCGCCCCACAGCCTGCTTATAGACCGCCCGGGAGACCATGAAGGCGATATGATGGAGGTTACCGGCATTCGTCGGATTGGGTGTCGAGTCCTTGGTCCAACTCTCGCTCGTGAAGACGGTGATGAGACGGCCGTCGCCCGGATCGAAATAGAGATGGTTCTGGTCGGGGGCGTCGAGATTGGGCTGCTCGAAGACGAAGGGCATGCCGAGCACGCCCTGCCAGAAGTCGATTGAGGTCTGCCGGTCGGCGCCGACGAAGGTGATGTGGTGAACGCCCTGAGTTTGGATCTTCGCCATCGATGCTCTCCTCTTGCTGGAGCCAGACCACCCGGGACCGCTGGCGTCAAGTCTCAGAGATCGTTCATCTCGCCGAGCTCGCGGAACACCTCGAGGAACTCGACTGCGCCCTTCTCATCGAGATGCGCCTCCATCCGCCTCGCGATATCGGCCAGGAGCTCGCCAGCGGTCCGGCCGCGGACGATGCTGTTGCGCTCGTAGCCCCGGCGCTCGAAGAAGTTCGCTGTCGGCAAGTCGCGCGCGAGCCTCTGCTGCATCTCGAAACCAGATTGCGGCCCGGCGAGGTTCATGATCTCGAGCTCGGCGCCGGAAAGTTGCGACTTACCCTTCCGCTCGGCAAAGCGGCGCGTATCATCGAGCTTCTGCACCTGCATCCAGGGCCCGATGTCGGCGTCGAGGTTGAGTGCATGCAGCGCCATGCCCTTACGTTTCTGGGCATAGGCCTTGTGCGCAAGCCAGTCCTGCGGCACGGAAAGTGCGTCCTCGCGCATTCTGAGAAGGATGCGCGCCTTGGCCTCGAGCCGCCGGGAGCGCGCACCACTCGCCTCCGCCGCCATGAAAAGAAGCCGCTTTGCCATCCGCTCGCCGTGTTGGACAACGGCGTCGACCGAGTTCGCGTCGACGAGCTGCGCATAGCCGACCGCGGTCGAGATCGGTCTGCCCTTGCGGGTCACGGGATTGAGCCCGGACTGCATGTCGAAGGTGCCGAGCCCGCCGGTCTCCAGTGCGTAGACACGGACGATCTGATCGGCTGTGAAGCCGAGCCGCAGCGCCTCTGCCGCATAGTTCCTCTTGAACTGCCGCTCGCTGACGATATCGGGCGCAAATCCGTAGACCTCCTCGGCGGCCTCGACATAGGCCGAGAGCGCCAGGATCGGCTCGACCGGCTTCGGGTTCTTCGCCTTCTCCCGATCCTTGGTCTTGAGCTTGGCGAGGATCTTGGTCGGCTCTTTGGGACCGTCATAGACGGGTGGTTGTTCGAGCACATAGTCGTCGCGCGTCAACGCCTCGCCCGCGGCGCTTTTCTCGCGGCGGAGCTTCCTCAGCGCGACCGTTCGCGACCAGTAGCCGTCGGCGACCGTCTCATAGGCGTCATAGGCGCGCTTCCATTTGGTGTAGATGGCGCGCTCGCCCGCGCTCAACGGCGAGAGATCGATCTCGGCCTGTGCCGCCACAGTGAAGGCGACGGACAGAGACAAGAGCAGGATGGTCGTCTTCAGCATCACGTCTCAGCGCAGTGCCCTGACAAGCCCGCGCAATCCGCCGACGATCGACATCACGACCAACTCGCCGAGGCCACCGAGCACCAGCAGAAAAAGCGCGCGCGGGCCTAGCTCGTCGGTGAGGCCGGCGCTCACCTTGTATTTAACGGTCTCCGGCAGCCAGGAATCGATCCACTGGAACAGAAGAATAGTCACTGGCCGAAGCAGCTCGAAGCACCAGCCGAGGAAGTCCGGCTGGTAGGCGTAGAGGTAGACGTAGGTGATCCAGACCAAGAGCACAACGAAGACAAAGCCGAGGACGCGCAGCGGCAGACGTGCCAGGCGTCTGCCGAGTGTCGGCTTGTGCTCACGCATGGCTCCCTCCTCTGCCCCCAACGCTTAGTCCGATCGCGGGCTTATCGTCTGCCGATGGCAAGAGAATGGCGACGGACCTCACGATCCCTTCGCTGCCTCCGCGACCGTGCGCGCTTCACCCTTGACCTTCTCGAGGATCCTGGCCGCCTCACTCCCCCGGATGCGGGCGATGTCGTCCTGGTACTTGAGCATCGTCCCCAAGGTTGTATCGACGTTCTCGCGGTCTAGCGCCACGGCATTGAGCGACGTCAGGGCCTGCGCCCAGTTGATGCTCTCGGCGATGCCCGGATGCTTGTAGAGGTCCATCGCGCGCAGCGACTGTACGAAAGCAACGATCTGGCCGGTCAGAGTCTCAGCCGCCTCGGGCACCTTGACGCGCAGAATGGCCCGCTCGCGCTCGAGGCTCGGATAGTCGACCCAGTGATAGAAGCAGCGCCGGCGCACGGCATCGTGCACCTCGCGAGTGCGGTTGGAGGTCAGGATGGTCAGCGGCGGCTTCTCGGCCCTGATCGTGCCGAGCTCCGGAATGGTCACCTGATAGTCGGCCAGCAACTCGAGCAGAAAGGCCTCGAAGGGCTCGTCGGCGCGATCCAGCTCGTCGATCAGGAGCACCGGCGCCCTGCCTTCGCTCGACTGCATCAGCGCCTCGAGCAGCGGACGGCGCAGCAGGAAGTCGCCGGAGAAGATGTCGGTCTCGAGCGAGAGCAGGTCGGCACGCTCACCGGCAGCCTCGGCAGCCCGGATGTGCAGCAGTTGCTTCGCGTAGTTCCACTCGTAGACAGCCGTCGAGATGTCGAGGCCCTCGTAGCATTGCAGCCGGATGAAGGGTCGGTCGAGCACCTTGGCCAGCACCTTGGCGATCTCGGTCTTGCCGACGCCGGCCTCGCCTTCGAGCAAAAGCGGCCGCTCGAGCGAGAGCGCAAGGTAGACGACCGTCGCTATCGCGTCGTCGGCCAGATAACCGCCCTCTGCGAGGAGCGTCTTGGTGTCTGCGACAGAGGCTGGTCGCGCCGTCATGCAGGCTCCCACTTCATACGACACAAAGGCGCCGGATGTCCGGCGCCTTCGTATTCATGTCCATAAAGCGATGCCAGCTACGCCGCATGTGCGACGGCCTGCGCCGCCATCACCGGGATCAAGGCCGCGCGATAGGCCGCCGAGCCGTGGATGTCGGAGATGAGGCCGCCGTCGGCGACTTTGACACCCTTGGCCGCATCGGCCGCGAAGGAGATCGCCAGCGCCTTCTCGATCGCATCGGCCCGGAAGACACCGTTGGCGCCTGCTCCCGTCACCGCCACGCGGACCGCTCCGACGCCGGAGGCCGTCTTGGCGACGAACACGCCGACCAGCGCATAGCGCGAGGCCGGCTGGCCGAATTTCGCGTAGCCTGCCTTGCCCGGCACCGGGAAGCGGATCTGGGTGATGATCTCATCGGCCCCGAGCGCTGTCGAGAAGAGGCCGGTGAAATAGCCGTCGGCAGCAATCTCGCGCTTGTTGGTGACGATGGTGGCGCCGAGGGCCAGCACGGCGGAAGGATAGTCGGCCGCCGGATCGTTGTTGGCGACGGAACCGCCGATCGTGCCAGCGTTCCGCACCTGCGGATCGCCGATGTGGCCAGCCAAATAGGCGAGCGCTGGGATCGCTGACTTTACCTCCGGGCTGCCAGCCACCTCGGCATGGCGCGTCAGGGCACCGATAACGAGATTGCTGCCCTCGCGCTTGATGCCTCTGAGCTCGCTGATCCCAGAGATGTCGACAAGCTTACCAGGGTTGGCCAGACGCTGCTTCAAGGTCGGCAGCAGAGTATGGCCGCCGGCCAGCACCTTGGCATCACCGGTCAGCGCCTTGGCCGCCTCGGCAACGGAGCCGGGACGAACGATGTCGAATGCATACATGGTGTTTTCTCCCGTCCCTTAGATCTTGTTGATGGCCCGCCAGACGCGCTCGGAGGTTGCCGGCATCTCGATGTGATCGACGCCAATGGCATCGCAGATCGCGTTGATGATGGCGGGCGGCGAGCCGATCGCACCGGCCTCTCCACAGCCTTTGACGCCGAGCGGGTTGTGAGTGCAGGGCGTCGATGTCGTCGTCACCTTGAACGACGGCACGTCATCCGAACGTGGCATGGCGTAGTCCATGAGCGAGCCCGACACGAGCTGGCCGTTCTCGTTGTAGACCGCATGCTCCAGCAGCGCCTGGCCGATACCTTGCACCAGACCGCCGTGCACCTGTCCCTCGACGATCATCGGATTGATGATGTTGCCGAAGTCGTCGGCGGCGGTGAACTGCACCACCTTGGTGCGCCCCGTGTCCGGATCGACCTCGACCTCGGCGATGTAGGTGCCGGCCGGGTAGGTGAAGTTCTTCGGATCGTAGAACGCCGTCTCCTCGAGACCCGGCTCAATCTGATCGATCGGGTATTTGTGCGGCACATAGGCCGTCAGCGCGATCTCGCCGAAGGTCTTCTGTTTGTCGGTGCCTTTGACCTTGTAGGCGCCGCCCTCGAAGACGATATCGCCTTCCGAGGCTTCGAGCAGGTGGGCGGCGATCTTCCGGCCCTTGTCGATGACCTTGTTCAGCGCATTGACGATGGCCGCGCCGCCGACCGCGATGGAGCGGGAACCATAGGTGCCCATGCCGAACGGCACCTTGTCGGTGTCGCCATGTACGATCTCGACGGCGTCCGAGGATATGCCAAGTTTGTCAGCGACCACCTGGGCGAAGGTCGTCTCGTGGCCCTGGCCGTGGCTATGGGAGCCGGTCAGCACCGAGACAGATCCCGTCGGATTGACACGGATAGTGGCCGCCTCGTACAGGCCGGCACGGGCGCCGAGCGCTCCGACCAGGCTCGATGGAGCAATGCCGCAGGCCTCGATATAGGAGCAGACGCCAATGCCCCTGAGCTTGCCCTTGGCCTTGGCATCGGCCCGCCGGGCCTCGAAGCCCTTGTAGTCGGCGAGCTTCATCGCCGCATCGAGGGAAGCCTCGTAGTTGCCGGTGTCGTACTGCACGGCGACCGGCGTCTGGTAGGGGAACTGGCTCGGCTGGATGAAGTTCCGCCGCCGCAGCTCGGCCTGGTCGATCTTCATCTCTCGTGCGGCCTTCGACATCAGCCGCTCGAGGATGTAGGTCGCCTCGGGGCGGCCGGCACCGCGATAGGCATCGACGGGGACAGTGTTCGTGAAGACCGCCTTGACGTTGCAATAGATCTTCGGCGTCGTGTACTGGCCGGCCAGCAGCGTGCCGTGCAGGTAGGTCGGAATGCAGGGCGCGAAGGTCGAGAGGTAAGCGCCCATATTGGCCAGCGTCTGGCATTTCAGAGCCAGGATCTTGCCGTCCTTGTCAAAGGCCATCTCGGCATGCGTGACGTGATCGCGGCCGTGGGCGTCGGAGATGAAGCTCTCCGAGCGCTCCGCCGTCCATTTTACCGGCCGGCCGATCTTCTTGGCCGCCCAGGTGACAAGCGCCTCCTCGGCATAGTGATAGATCTTGGAGCCGAAGCCGCCGCCGACATCGGGCGCGTAGACGCGAAGCTTGTGCTCCGGAATGCCGAGCACGAAAGCGCCCATGAGCAGCCGGATGACATGCGGGTTCTGGCTCGTCGTGACGAGGGTGTGCTCGTCAAGCGAGGGATCATAGGCGCCGATCGCCGCCCGCGGCTCCATCGCATTGGCGATCAGCCGGTTGTTGACGAGGTCGAGCTTGGTGACGTGATGGGCGCCGGCGATGGCCGCATCGACCTCGGCGCTATCGCCAGGGAAGTCCCAGTTGAAGCAGAGATTGTCCGCAGCCTCGTCGTGCACCGGCGTGCCGCCACCCTTGAGCGCCTTCTTCATGTCGACGACGGCCGGCAGCTCCGTGATGTCGAGATCGATCTTCTCGGCGGCGTCTTTGGCCTGGTTCAAGGTCTCGGCGATCACGGCGGCAATCGGGTCGCCGACGTGGCGGACCTTACCCTCGGCCAGGATCGGATGCTTCGGCTCCTTCATCGGACCGTCGGTGCCGGTGACGAGCCAGCCGCAGGGCACGCCGCCCACGCCCTCGAAGTCCTTCGAGGTGAGGATCGCGACGACCCCCGGCATCTTGGCGGCCGCCGCGGTATCGAGCTTGTTGATCTTGCCGTGCGCCACTTGCGATCTAAGGATGTAGCAATAGGTCTGGCGCGGAAAGCTCATGTCGTCGGTGTACTTGCCGATGCCTTTGAGGAACCTCGCGTCCTCGCGCCGCTTCATCGAGGCGCCGATGCCGTCTTGTGCCATTTCTCTGTCTCCTACAGCGCGCCAGCGCCCGACGATTGATTGTTGAGGCCGGATTGCCTCGTTCCATCACCGTCTCGCCGCTGTCGCCTCCCAATCCACTGTTGATGCTAGGCTCTTCGCTCGCGCTCAGGCCGTCGCCTGACCCGAGGCGATCTGCACCGCCTTGATGATGTTGTGGTATCCGGTACACCGGCAGATATTGCCGGAGAGGCCGGCCCGGATCTCCGCTTCTGTGGGCTTCGGGTTGTTCTTCAAGAGATCGACTGCGGCCATCACCATGCCGGGCGTGCAGAAGCCGCATTGCAGACCGTGCGCCTCGCGGAATGCCGCCTGCATCGGATGCAGATCGCCGTTCTTCGCCAGTCCCTCGATCGTCGTCACCTTGGCGCCATCGGCTTGCGCCGCCAGCATGGTGCAGGACTTGACGGAGCGGCCGTCGACATGGACGAGGCAGGCGCCGCACTGACTGGTATCGCAGCCGACATGCGTCCCGGTCAGACCCAGCGTGGTCCGCAACAGATCGACCAGCAATGTGTTCGGCGCGACATCGGCACTGACCGATTTGCCGTTCACCTCCAACGTGACCTTGGACACCGTTTCCTCCTTTTTCTGTCGTCGTTCTATTTCAGCGCTCGCCCGTCAGGTGACAAGCAGGATCAAACCGATGATAAGTGCGGCCCCGACCGCCCACCAGACCCATGCCGGCGTGGCTCCTGCTGGCGGGCGGACGGCGACGCCCGCCGGAGCGGCCGCCTCCGCGGTGTCGCCTGCGGCGAACTCCGCGGCGAACCGATCGAAGAACTGATTGGCGAGACTGGCCGCCGTCGCATCGATCAGCCGCCCGCCGAGCTGAGCGATCTTGCCAGTCACGTTCGCATCGACGTCGTAGCTGAGCTCGGTGCCGGCGCCGGCCGGTTTCAACCGGACATTGGCCCCCCCGCTCGCCGACCCCGCCACGCCACCGCTGCCGCTGCCCGAGATCCGATAGGAGTTGGGCGGATCGAGATCGCTCAGTGTGACATTGCCTTGGAATCGGGCGGCAACCGGGCCGATCTTCACGGCGACCGTCGCCCTCAGATCGTTCTCGCCGGACTTTTCGAGACTCTCGCACCCGGGAATGCATCGCTGCAGAACGTCCACGTCGTTGAGCTTGCGCCAGACCTCGGACTGGGGCGCAGGAAGCTCTCGACTACCGGACATCTTCATGGAGCGGGGATTTCCTGGACGTGCAGACACGACCGAGGTCCAGCAGACCGCGATCGAACGCCCCGATCTTGAAACAGGCCGAGGGGGCCGTCAATCCGACCGAGCCATTTCGCACGCGCACTGGCGGAAAAAAACTTGATCGCACCGGACTCAGCCAGCCGGCCGTAAGGTTCGCGCAAGCTCCCGTTCGACGGCCGCCGCCATCTGGAACAGCTTGGCATCCGCTCCATGATCGCCGATCAGCATCAGGCCGACGGGAGCCGACCCGGGCTCGTGACATGGCAGCGAGATCGCGCACCTGTCGAAGGCGTTGCCGACGTAGGTGTTACGGAGCGAGGCGCCGTTGACGCGGCTGTAGTCGTCCATCGACTGATGGTCGCCGAAGTCGGCGATCGGCGGCGGGATAATCGGCACGGTCGGGAACAGGAGGGCATCGAAGGGACGGGTTGCCGCGTTGAGCGTCGCGATCATTTCAGCCCGGAGCGCCCTGAGGCCGATGTAGTCGGCAGCTGTCTGCGAGCGTGCGATCTCGATTCGCTGCGATACCTTGGGGTCATACGCGGCTGCTCTGGTCTCAAGCCAGCGCCGGTGCAGCGCGAAGGCCTCGGCTCCACCGATACCGCCTCTGACGAACAGCTCCGGCATGCGGTCGATCACCGGGAAAGCGACGTCGCTCACACGTGCGCCTGCCGCGCTCAAGACCTTTACCGCCCGCTCGAAGGCCCTGGCCACCGGCGCCTCGAGATCGCCGACCACGTAGCTCGTCGGGACCGCCAAGCGCAAACCGGCAAGCGGCATCTCTCCGGACCGCGGCGGCGTCTCTCCGGAGATGATGGCATCGACGAGCGCGCAATCGGCAACAGAGCGCGCGAGCGGGCCGATGGAATCCAGCGTCTCCGACAAGGGAAAGCACCCCTGGCGAGGCACCCTCGGCTGTGAGGGCTTGTAGCCGACGACGCCGCAGAAGGCCGCGGGAATGCGACAGGAACCACCCGTGTCGGTGCCGATCGCGGCATGTGCCATGCCGTCGGCGACGGAGACCGCGGCGCCGGACGAGGAGCCGCCAGGCACGCGCCCGGTCTTGCGATCATAGGGGGCGGCGGGGGTTCCATAGTGTGGATTGAAGCCGATCCCTCCGTAAGCAAACTCGGTCATGTTGGTTCGACCGATGATGACCGCACCGGCGGACCGCAGGCGCGCGACGATCGCCGCATCCGTTGTCGCCGTCGGCGCCCCGTCGAGGATCCTTGAGCCGGCCCGCGTCACCTCGCCCTGAACGTCGAGAAGGTCCTTGATCGACACGGGAATGCCGTGCAGCGGCGAAAGGCGTATGCCGTGCGACAGGAGCTTGTCCATGGCCTCAGCTTGGTCGCGCGCCTTGCCGCCATCGCAGGCGACAAAGGCGCGTGCGCCCTCGCCCTGGGGATCGGCGATCCGCGCGAGTGCGTCCTCGGTCAGGGCCACGGATGTCGTTCGTCGAGACACCAGCTCATCGGCCAACTCGGCCAGTGTCGGCAATTGGGTCATCGTCAGTCACACTCCTCGAACAGCGATGCGAGGCAGTTCAAGGCAGACTTGGCCGCCTTCGAGAGCTTGGAGCTCGCCGACGGCTGCTCCGGTTCGCCCGTCGCCTCGGCGGCGTCCTCACCAAACCGCGTCATGTCCTTGGCTTCCTTGCTGACCGTGGCAACGCCGTCGCCGACCGTCTCGGCGACCTGCTCGGTCAGCTCCACAACCGTCTTCGGCTCGCCGTCCGTCGTCTCGGGTGTGGAATCGAGCGGATCGTCGGCGGAGGGTTCGACGGCCGCCCCCGAGGACTCGACTTCCACCTCGGCCGGGGCCATTCCCGGCGCCGGCGCGACGAGACTGGGACCCTGGTAGGCGAGCTGACGGTAGTCACCTGGGCAGGGCGCATCGCCGCTCCGGCGCGAGGCGCAGCTCGCGTGGCTGCCCTCCGCCGCCAACCGGTAGGCGCAGTAGAGCTGCGGGGACTGGGATGGCACGACGCCTTCGGGCAGCGTCACCTCGCAGACGTAGCTGGCCTGTGGGCCACTGCAGCTGACGCAATAGATGTCGGCGGCCAATGCCGGCGCCGACACGAGACCCCCCACGACCGCGACAGCCGCACGTCCGAAGACATTCATGAGCCCATCCTTCTCGAGCACGACCGAGCCCTCGCCGAGGTCCGCCCGAGGTCGACCAGTCTAGCCTCCGTCCGACCGACCCGCAAACGCCACCATGAGAAGCTGTGTCCAGGTGCGACAAAACTTGCAATTCCATCGACAACTGCTATAGGCGAGCCGCCAGGAGACGTGGCCGAGTGGCTGAAGGCGGCGGTTTGCTAAACCGTTGTACGGTTGTAAAGCCGTACCGGGGGTTCGAATCCCCCCGTCTCCGCCAGACCATGCTTGAAATCACAAAAACCCCATCAGCCTGCGGACCACGTCCCCGACAGTCGGCATCTTGCCGGACGTCCAGGCTACGCTTTCATGACCTATCGAACAGGCTCCTGTCGGATCGTCCGGGCCCGATCTCGGTCGCGCGCAGCCCATCTCAAACCGTCGGAGCGATCCAGCGTGGACCCAGCGCCGAAACGAAAGGCTCGGCTCCATTCGAGAGCTTGGAAATAGCCGGGTTGGAGGCCTCGTCCTGGCTCCCGATCAGGCGAGCAGGTCAGTGCCACGGACATGGGCAACGGCGTCATGTCCGGCCCCCCCCCCCCAACAGCCCCCTCACAGCGACCGAGATGATCGACCACGTCGCGTGCCTCCTGTCGACCGGCGGAATGCACCCACGCCATAGTCACCCCTTTGCAGGCCAGCCGGCTCTGATCATGTCAGCCGCCAGATCACGGCGGTCTCTCGGGTACTCGGCGGTGGAATCCGGCACGATGCGGTTGCGCACCCCCGACTGTAGTTCCTCGGAGATGTGAGCGACGAGACCGGGGAAGGTCGACAGAATGGCAATGCCCGCCATCTCCTGTGGCGTATAGCCCATGCCGGCAAGGATGCAAGCCATCATGCCGACGTCATTGATGACGATGTCCGGCTTTCCAGCCTGCTCCTTGAAAGCACGGTGGATCGCCTCGTAGAGATCGCCGATTTCGTTCCAGACGCCGCCCGCGACCGCCTCGTCGCGCAACCGCTGCGCTCTGGGATCGATGCCACGGAACACCTGATGGCCGAATCCCGGCACGCGCTTCTTCTCAGCCCTCAGCGTCTCGACCAGTCCGGCAGCGAAGGACTCCATGGGTTCGCCGCTTGCTTTCCAAGCCTGGTAGCTCTCGGTGATGAACCGTCCAGTGCCCTCGGGCGAGAGGGCATGCTCTCCCGCCGCCAGAACCGCTGCGCCGAGGCCCGCCGTCATCTGCGGATTGACAGATACGACACAGCGCGCCGCCACCGTCCCGGATTTGTGCAAAGCGTAGTCCAGGATCGAGGAGAGGATCACATCCATCATGCGGGCTTCGCCCGGCGTCGGCATCTTGCCCCGAATGATCAGGACGGTGATGGCCGAGAACGGCAGCGTGCCGATCAGCAAACGGATCGGGTAGCCGCGAACGTAGACGTCCTCTGGCGCGATGTCGCTGACGGATGAGGTCCAGTAGGGGCGAGCCTGTTCGGCAGTCATGAGATCTGTCCTTTCTTCGAATTCCTGCGGATGGACGACCGGCGACGGCCTCAAGCTGGGGACTGAAATCTGCCATCCCCATTTCCGTGGCTCATCGATTTCACCGCGCGGCGCTCCGATCGTCGTCAAGCGTTGCAAACCGGCGTGCTGTCTCGGCAATGGTGCTGAAGCGAACCTCGGGGGAGGCGGCCATATGGTCGATCAACCGGTCGAGCATGCGGATGCGCGGGCCACGGCCGATGATCTGCGGATGCATGGTCAGCGTGAAGACGCCGTCCGCCATCTCCTCGCGACAGTAGTCGAACTCGCCCTTCCAGATCTCGAACACCTCATCCGGGGTTCGCAAGCCTTGGTTGATGCGGCTCGAAAAATGGAAATAGGGGTAGTCATCGAGCTCCCAAGCGACAGGTATCTCGATCACGCGCGCCGGAGTTCCGGCGTTATAGCTCTCCTCATCTGCGGTTGTCCCGGCCCGCGCCCGATAGGGGCGAAAGTCGTCAGCCATCATGCTGCTGTCATAGAGGAGTCCGACCTCCTCGAGACAGGAGATCGTGGCCGGCGACAGATCCCAGGAGGGCGAGCGATAGCCGGCGGGCGAGAAACTGTCGCCGAGCGTTGCCCGGAGCTTGGCGATGCTGCCCCGAAGCAGGCACATCTCCTCCTCCCGCGACCGGCCGACAGGTGTCTCGTGGCAGTAGCCGTGCAACGCGATCTCGTGCCCGGCCTTGGCGATGCTGCGGACCTCGTCGGGGAAGATCTCGGCCGTGTGGCCGGGCACGAAGAAGGTTGCCGGGATCGCCTTGCGGGCCAGGAGCGCCAGAATGCGGCCGATGCCGACACGGGCCCCGAACACGCCGCGCGACAAAGCCGTCGGCGTCGTCTGCTTGAAAGTACTGACCCAGAGCGACACGGCATCGAAATCGAAGGATAGGCAGACGGTCGTGGTCATGGGGGCAAGTCCAAGAGGCTCGCCTCGGTGCCTTCCAGCAGCCGGCGCGCGATGACGAGCTTGTTGATGTCGTTGGTGCCTTCGCCAACTAGATAGAGCAGCGCCTCGCGATGCAGGCGTTCGACCTGGTAGTCGGTGATGTAGCCGGCTCCGCCGAGGACACGCATGGCCTCGCGAGTGATGTCGACGGCGGCCTCACTCGCGTAGAGCTTGGCCATGGCGCTGGCCATATCGGCCCGCCTCCCACTTTGCTTCTCCTCCGCCGCACGCAACGTGATCTCGCGGGCAGCGACCAGCCGCGTCGCCATCTCTGCCAGCCTGAGCTGGATGGCCTGATGCTGGTTGATCGTCTTGCCGAAGGTCTTGCGCTCGGCGGCATAGCGGATCGAGATTGCGAGAGCTGAAGCCGCCACGCCGACGGCGCTCGCCGCGATGGCGATACGCCCGATCTCCAAAGACTCCATGAGCTGCCCAAAGCCCTTGCCGGGAGAGTCACCGAGCAGAGCCTGCTGCGATACGATGGCACCATCGAGAAGGATCTCCACAGTATCGACCTGATGAAAGCCCATCTTGCTGTAGCTGCCGCCAACATTAACACCATCTTGCGGCTTCTCGACGAGGATGAGGCTCATGCCCCGCGACGGCTTGGCAGGATTGCGATCGGTCTTGGCGAGAACCAGAAGCAGCCCGGCCCGCGCCCCGTTGGTGATGTAAATTTTGTCTCCGGTCAGCCGGTAGCCGCCGCTCGCGAGCACGTCCGCCCGCGTGTCGATCGCCTGGAGATCCGAGCCACCTTGCGGCTCGGTCAGGCACAGCGAGCCCCGCAGATCACCGGCTGCAAGTCTCGGCAAGTAGAGCGACTTCTGTTCCGCCGTACCATGGCGGGCTATGGCATGGGCCACCGTGCTGTGGCTGTTGACGTAGGCTGCAACCGTCGACCAACCCTTGGCGAGCGCCTCGAACACTCGGGCGAGCGCCGGAACACCAAGGCCAAGCCCGCCGTAGTCCTCGGGCACGGCGATGCCGAACAGTCCGAGAGCCCGCATCGCCGCGATCATCTCGTCCGGATAGGTTCCGTCACGCTCGTGCCGGGCGGCATGCGGCGCCACCTCCCTCGCAACGAAGCGCTCGACGGTCGCGATGATCTCGCGCTCATCCGGCCCAAGAGATGCTCCTGTCATATCGCGCTCCGGCCGAGGATGACGCGCATGCCTTCGGCCGAGAAAGCCTCGGCCATGGCCAGCCCGAATCCGGTCTCTCCTCCCGTGACGATGCCGACCTGATTCGAAAGCCCGGTCATCTAAGGCACTCCTCGTTTCGACCGGCGCGTTCATTTGAAACGTCATGGTTCATAAATTCGACCATTCGGTATGCTTACATAGTGGCCATCAGGGCGCAAGTGCGAACCGGGCGCCAAAGCCGCCGAACCATCCGCCTGCTTGAACGGATCGGACAAACGCGATAATACCGCTGCGTCTATTTTTTTGCCCTGACAGACAATCGGATGGAGAGTGCGCGGCCCCACCGGCCGATCCTACCTCGCCTGATGAGATTCCGCCATGCCGAGATATGATGCAATTGTCGTCGGCGCTGGCCACAATGGCCTCGTTTGCGCCAACTATTTGGGCAAGGCTGGGCTCAAGGTGCTTGTGCTGGAGCGGCGTCCGATCGCCGGCGGCGCGACGGTCACCGAGGAGGTGTGGCCCGGCTACAAGATATCCGTCGCCTCCTACGTCATGACCTTGCTGCAGCCCAAGATCATGATCGATCTCGACCTTCGAAGGCATGGTGTCGAAGCGCTCGATGTCGGCCCCTCGTTCCAGCCCTTCGAGGACGGCCGAAGCCTGGTCTTCTGGTCTGATCAAGCCCGCATGATCGAGGAGATCAGAACATTCTCGGCCGCCGATGCCGAGGCTTATCCCAAGTTCGTCGCCCACATGGATAAGGTCATCCCTTACTTGCGGCGGCTGCTCTTCGAGACCCCTGTCGACCCAACGACCGGTCGCATCAAGGATATCGGCAAGGCCATGTCGTTGGCCTGGCGGTTTCGCGATATCGGTGGCCATCTCTACGATGTCTGGGATCTGCTGACCTTGAGCGCCCACGACTACCTGAAGCGCTGGTTCGAGAGCGATCAGGTCCTGACCGCCTATGGCAGCTATGCGTCCGGGGCCGCCGGCCTCATCAGTCCGAAGACGCAAGGCTCGGCCTACGTGCTCGCGAGGCCCCTGCTGCGCGATCCCCATACGCCGGCCGGTCCTGGCGGCCTCATCAGGGGCGGCATGGGCTCCATCACCAAGGCACTGCTCGCCGTGGCCTCCGAGCTGGGTGTCGAGGTACGAACGAATACGCCCGTGGCCAAGATCGATGTCGAGAATGGCCGAAGCAGCGGGGTGATCCTCGAGAGCGGCGAGCGAATTGCCGCAAGTGTCGTCGCCGCCAACCTGCAGGCCAAGCTGCTCTATCTCAACCTGATCGACAGCACATGGCTCAACGACGAGATCATTGCCGCCGTCAAGAAGTCGCGAACCGACTCGATCGCCTTCAAGATTAATCTCGCCGCGAGCGCCCTGCCGCGCTGGACGGCCTACGACGCGAGGCGTCTCAACGAGCCCAACCCTGGATCGATCACACTTGCCGAAAATTCGGACGAGCTCGAGGATGCCTTCCATTCCGCCCGCAATGGCGAGATGGCGAAGCGGCCGTATCTGTGGATTACGACACCGTCGGCCTTCGATCCCGAGATCGCTCCACCCGGCCAGCATGTCATCAACGTCATGGGCGGGCACGTTCCTTACAAGCTCAAGGGCCGCGAGTGGGACGAGGCTGCCAAGCAGGACCTCGTTCGGATCGTCCTCGATCAAATCTGCCGCTATGCGCCAGGCTTCGACAAGCACGTGACCCACGTACAAGTTCTGACGCCGCCGGACATCGAGAAAATGTTCGCGCTACCCGGCGGTCATGTGCATCACGGCGAGATGAGCCTCGATCAGATTTTCTTCCGCCGGCCGATTGCACACTATGCCGACTACCGCACGCCCGTCACATCGCTCTACCTGTGCGGCGCCTCGGCCCATCCCGGTGGCGGTGTCTCGGGCGTGCCGGGGCACAACGCCGCGCGGGAGATATTGAAGGACCTCGGCAAGAAGATGCCTTCGTCGGCAACCAGGATCTGAAGCTGCTATGAATGTCGCCGAGCTGCAGCAGAGACTGGTTCTACCAGTCGTCGTAGCACCCATGTTCCTTGTCTCGGGGCCGGACCTGCTTATCGCCTGCTGCAAGGCGGGCGTCGTCGGCTCTCTCACGGCCGTGAACGCGCGCTCGATCGAAATTCTCGCCGCCTGGCTCGAGCGGATCGTCCGCGAGCTACGCGAGACCGCGTCACCATCGACGCCCTGGGCGCTCAATATCATCGTCGACAAGGAGGAGACGCCGCGCTTCGCCGATGAGCTAGCGCTCATCGATCGTTTTCGACCGCCCATCGTCATCACGAGCTTCGGCCAGCCGGGTTCGGTTGCCAAGCGTGTGCATGCCTATGGCGGCCTCGTCTTCCACGACGTCGCTACCATGCGCCACGTTGAGAAGTCGATCGAGGCCGGCGTCGATGGTCTGATACTTCTGACGGCCGGTGCTGGTGGCCACACCGGCACGGCCAACCCGTTCGCCTTCGTGCCGCAGGTGCGGAAGGTGTTCGACGGCGCGATCCTGTTGGCCGGTGGCATCAGCGACGGGCGCGCGGTCCGGGCGGCTGAGGTGCTGGGCGCCGACTTCGCCTACATGGGCACGCGATTCTCGGCGACGAGGGAATCTATGGCGCCGGACGCGTACAAGTCACTCCTGCTCTCGGAGACAATGGCGGACGTCCTCACCACCGATCGAATTTCCGGTGTTCTCGCGACTTTCATGAAGGGCTCGATCTCGCGCGTCGGCCTCGACCCTGCAAGTCTTCCGGAGCTGGCTGCGCCACGAAAGCCAGCCCTCCCCGAAACTCTGAAGGCCTGGCGCGATATCTGGAGCGCCGGTCATGGCGTCGGCCTCATCGACGATATTCCGGATGTCGCAACACTCGTCGCCCGCCTCACCTCTGAGTATGAGCAAGCCAGGCGCACGTAGCCCCCACACGGGGTCGGCCGATGTCTGCGATCATCCGAAGGCCGCGTCGCCGACGCGATGCCCGACACGGCCACCCGCAAGACAGAGCACGGGCAAATGGGCACGCCACGACGCGGTCGGCTTGGCCTTCGACGCCCTCTCCCGCACTATCGAGCGCACTCCGAGGCTGCCGTTCCACGAGATCTCCGGGCAACACTTAGGCCCGGGCTGGTTGGGCGAGCAAGACCAGCGCCAATCCGGCCCCGAGGGCTGAGAGCGCCGAGGCCATGAGTAGTGCCATAGGATAAGCCCCGGTCTCGTCGTAGATGGCTCCGGCGCCCCAAGGGCCGGCGAGACCCGCCAAGCCCCACGCCGTAAAGACGCGGCCGAAGACCGTGGCGCGCGCGTTCTCGGGCGCAAGATGACCGATCACCGCCGGAATGAGCGCAATGAGGGCGCCGTAGGCAAAGCCGGCCATCGCCAGCAGCATCACGGCGACGACGGGCGACGTCACGACAGACAAGGCCAGCGTGGCGATGGCACCGAGTGCGATCGTACCCGATAATGAGCTGTGCGGCGCAAGCGTATCGGCGATGCGACCACCGGCCAGACTTCCCACCACGTTGCCGAGGGCAAGGATGGTCGCGCTCAAAGCGATGAGGAGTCCATCGCCGCCCAGCGCCGCTACAATGCCGGCCGCATGGGCGATCGCCATCAGACCACCGGTCGCTCCCAGGAGGTAGACCACCCAGAGCACGATGACGACCTTGCGAGAGACGCGGCCTTCGGCCGGTTCTATGGCGCCCAGCGTGGCATCGGCCTCGATGCCACGAAAGGCGTAAGAACCGGCAAACCCGGCAGCGACGACGCCTGCGGCCATCCAGAGGAGCCCTGCGCTCGCTGTCCTCTCGCCGTGATAGGCCGTGAGCGCCCACGAGAAGAGCATGGCGCCGACGGCATAGGCGGCCGTGGTCAACCCGACCGCCAGGCCTATTCGCCCAGGCATCGCCCGCTGAGCCTGGCGGAGGAACAGGCTGTAGCCGACCCCGTTGGCGAAACCGAACATCGCCCCATAGCCGACAAGCACGAGGCCGTAGCTCGCAGCGGTCGCGGCAATCCCGAGGCCGCTCCCGGCGATGGCGGCGACGCCAACGGCCAACAGATCCGGGCGAAGCCGGGCCTGCAGGCGGCCGCTCATCAGTACGCCGGCCGTCAGCGTTATGATGGCCAGCGAGTAGACGAGACTGATGGCGGCGCGGTCAGCGCCGAGCTGTCGCTCGAGGGGTTCCAGCAACACGCTGAAGGCATGCAGGGCACCAAGCGCGACCGCCAGAGCGAGTGCGCCGACCAGAGCCGGCAGCCTCGAAGCGGCCGCCGGCTGACGCCGTATCTCAATCGACAAGCCCGAGCTCCCGCTTGCGCCGCGCTGCCCAGGCTCCGATCAAACGGTCGGCGATGATGCCGATGGCGGCGATGCCGAGCCCCGCCAGGACGCCGCGACCGGTATCAGCGCCAGGAAGCGCCTTGTAGATCTCCTGGCCGAGATCCCGGCTGCCGATCAGCGCCGTGATGGCCGTCATGGCGAGCGCCATCATGATGGTCTGGTTGATGCCGAGCATGATCTCCGGCAGCGCGATCGGCAGCTCGACCTTCCAGAGCCGCTGCCAGCTCGTCGTGCCGGCGGCGCGCGCCGCTTCGATGGTCGTGGCCGAGATGCGCTTGATGCCGAGATAGGTGAAGCGAACGGCCGGCACGCTCGCGTAGGCCAGGATGGCGACGATATTGGACAGATCGCCGACCTTGAGAAGCATGATGACGGGGATCAGATAGATGAAGCTTGGGAAGGTCTGCAGCGTATCGCACACCGCCATGACGATCCTGGCCACACGTTCGCTGCGCGAGCACCAGACGCCGATCGGCACGCCGATCAGGATGCAGATGACGGTGGCGCCGGTCACGAGATAGACCGTCATCATCGCCGGCACCCAGTTGCCGATCAGGACCTGGGCGGCCGCGAGCGCCGCGACCGTTCCCGCCAGCCTCCAGCCGCCAAGCCACCAGCCTGTCAAACCCACGAACCCAACTACGAGTGTCCAGGGAATCCAGAGATAGAAGTCCCGCAATGGCAGCAAGAGCCAGATCGTGATCCAGTCCCGGACCGGACCGATGTAGTCGTAGGCATTCTTCGAGAACCAGCGGACGGCCTGGTCGAGCGCCGGGCCATAGGAAAGCGTCCATTCCCTCGGCAGCACGGCGAGCGCCGGCGCCAGGAACGCCCCCAGAAAGCTCAACGCGAGAACCACCGCGAATAGGACAAGATGCCTGTGCCGCTCGACCCACGGCGTTCCGGCGGCGTGCCGCGTCTGCGGCCGGTAGGCATAGGCTTGCGAGAGACGATCGAGGACAATGGCGATGAGGGTGATGGCGATGCCCTGCTCGGTAGCTTTGCCGATCTGCAATTGCTGGAGCGAGAACAGCAGCTTCTGGCCGAGACCCGAGGCACCGACCAGCGAGGCGATGACCGCCATCGCCAGCGTCTGCATGACCACCTGATTGAGGCCGACCAGGAGCGTCTGGCTCGCTGCCGGAATTTGCACCTTCCAGAGCAGCTGCCGACGCGTGCAGCCCGCCATCCTCCCGGCCTCGACGACCTCGGCGGCGACGGTCTTCAAGCCGAGGATGACGCAGCGCGCCATCGGCGGCATGGCAAAACCGAGCGTCGCCAGCATGGCCGGCACCTGGCCGAAACCGAAGAGGATGACGACCGGTCCCAGATAGGCCATGTGCGGCGTCGCCTGCAGGACATCGAAACAGGCCGACACGAACGCTTCGACCCGCGGCGAGCGCCCCGCCCAGATACCGATCATGAGGCCGATGATGGCGGCGAGCGGCACCGTCACGACGACGATCGACAGGGTCTGCATGCTGTCGGACCAGAGACCGAACACGGCAATGTAGAGCGCAGAGACCACGCACAGCATCGCCAACCGCCACCCGGCGATCCAGTGGCCGAGGATGCCGACACCTGCGACGATGGCGATCCAGGGAAGCGGCGGCACGGCGATCTGTGAGAAGCCGCGGAAGAGCAGAGCCTCCGCCCAGTAAAGCGGATAGGACAACAGGAAAGAGATGAAACGGGTCAGTTCCTTGACCGTGAACAGACCGAGCGACGCCTCGTTGCCGAGCCAGGCGAAGAACTGCGTCAGCCAGCCTTTGAGTGGAACGACCCACTCGTCGGGCCAGCGGTCGGTCCATGCGAGCAGGTACTTGGCGGTGACGGAAACTGCGACGACGGCGAGCGCCAGGGGCAGGAAGCCGATCCGTGGCGGCTTCGCGGCCGTTCCGGTCGACGCGCCGGCCATTGCGATCGTCACACCCTGCCCTCCCGGAACAGTGCGGCGACGATCTGCTCGCGGGATACCTCCCCAACGAGGCCCGCTTCCTCATCGGCAACCGCGATCGGTGTATCGGAGTCGAGCACGCGCGCGGCAATGCTGCCGATCTTGGCGGGAGCCTCGAGTGGATGGTCGGTCTCGGCCCGATTGCTCAAGGGCCGCATGATCGCGCGCACCGAAATGATGCGCTCGCGCGGGGCGTTCCTCGTAAACTCGGCGACATAGGGATCGGCTGGTGCCGTCACCATCTCCTCGGGGCTGGCCAACTGAATGAGCCGGCCGTCCTTCATGATGCCGATCCGATCGGCGAGCCGCGTCGCCTCCTCGAAGTCGTGCGTGATGAAGACGATGGTCTTCTTCAGAATGCGCTGCAGTCGCAGGAACTCCGCCTGCATCTCGTAGCGGATGAGCGGATCCAGCGCCGAGAACGGCTCGTCGAGAAACCAGATGTCCGGTGCCACGGCGAGCGAGCGGGCGATGCCGACGCGTTGCTGTTGGCCGCCGGAGAGCTCGCGCGGAAAGTAGTCCTCGCGCCCCTCGAGACCGACGAGCTTGATCATCTCGCGCGCCCGCTCCTCGCGCTCGGCCCGGGCCTGGCCCTGCACCTCGAGAGGGAAGGCCACGTTGGCCAGGACGCTGCGATGCGGCAGCAAGCCGAAATGCTGGAACACCATACCCATCTTATGGCGCCGCAGCTCGATCAACTCGCGCTCGGTGGCGGCCAGAAGATTGCTTCCCTCGAACAGCACCTCGCCGGCGGTCGGTTCGATCAGTCTCGTCAGGCAGCGGATGAGCGTCGACTTGCCCGAGCCGGACAGGCCCATGACGATCAGGATCTCGCCCTCGCGGACATCGAAGGTGACATCCTGCACGGCGCCGATGTAGCCCTCCTCCTTCAAGGCTTCGGCCGTCGGCGCCCTGTCGTGGCGCTTCAGGAATGAGGCCGGCTCGGCACCGAACACTTTCCAAAGGTTGCGGCAACTGATCTTGCTGTCACCCGCCATGTCACCTCGCTGAACTCAGAAGCGCCTGCCGCGGATCCGCATCGGAGCGCACTCCGAATACAAAGACCGGACACCGGCTCGTCGCACGGTGCCCGGTCCTGCCCCCCTGATCAAGCCTTCGATCGGCCTAGTTCAGCCAAGCCTTCCAGGTGGCCTCGTTGTCGGCCATCCACTTCTTGGCGGCATCCTCGGGCGTCATGCCATCGACGTCGACCATGGCGGCGGCGGCGGCAATCTGCGGATTGGTGAAGTTGACCTTCTTGATGATCTCCATCGCCTTCGGCCATTTCGTGGCGAAGCTCTTGGAGACGGCCTTCTTCAGATAACCCTTCGCAGGCGCGCCACAATCGTAGACGGCCTCCGGGTTGGAGCCCCATGCCGGATCCGTCAGGCAGGCCGGCTCATACGTCGGAAACTCGACGAACTGGCCCTCGAACTTCGCCTCGATGAAGTTCGGCGTCCAGTTGAAGATCACCACCGGTTCCTTGCGATCGTAGGCCGCCTGCAGCTCGGCCCAGAGGGTCGCGGCCTGACCGACCGGCACCTCCTGGAAGTTCATCTTGAGCGCCTGGATGCGCTCCGAATAGTGCTTGCCCCAGTCGGCGGGCGGTCCGACGAACCGGCCCTTCGGCTTCGTCTCGGCGGTCGCCAGCTTCTCGGCGCAGGCATCGAGCGCTTTCCAATCGGGCAGGCCCGGGCACATCTCGTTCATGTAGCTCGGATACCACCAGTCCTCGCGGGTCACCGCGTCATGGGCACCGGCATCGACGGCACCGGCCGCGATGGCCTTGTCGAAGCTCTCCGCCATCGAGCCTTCCCAGACCTCGACCTGGAAATCCATGTCATCATTGGCGAGTGCGGTGAACTGGAGCTGGGTATCGGACGACTTGTACTCGACGTTGTAGCCCTGAGACTTCAGAATCTCGCCGACGACGTCGGACAGCACGAGCTGGCTCGTCCAGTTGTTCTGAATGATCCGGATCGGATCCGTAGACTCCTCGGCCGAGGCCACCGAAAGGCCTCCGGCAAGGATGGCTGGAGCGGCGATGCCCAGCACGAGCGCCCTAGACACTGACTTCATGCGTTTTCTCCCGGGTTACGGCCGTCTGTCTCGGCGACGGCTCCTGTCGCTAGCGCGCAGAGGATGCTGCGACATCCTGGCAACATTAGGAGTGGAGGGCCCATGGGTCCAATAAGCCTGACTTATGAGAAAATTTGCGACGTTAATGCTTGCTCGCCCTCATGCCGGTCCAGCCCGGTGCACGGGGACCGGTTCCGCCGAGAGAGGCTCCTTGCCCGCGATCCGGTCCGCGAGCTTCTCGGCCATCATGAGTACGGTGGCGTTGAGGTTGGCGGTGACGACGTTTGGCATGATCGAGGCGTCGACGATGCGAAGCCGCTCGATGCCGTGCACCCGCCCCTCCCCGTCGACCACGGCCAGCTCGTCGAGCCCCATGCGGCAGGTGCAGGAGGGGTGGTGCGAGGTTTCGCACTTGGCCCGCGCGAAACGATCGAGATCGGCATCGCTGGTGAGGTTGGCGCCGGGCGCGACCTCGGGCCCGCGGAAGGGATCGAAGGCCTTCTGGGCGATGAGATGCCGCGTGATCCTTATGCCATCGCGGAGCTCCTGGCGGTCCTCGGTATCCTCGAGGTGATTGAACTGGATGCGGGGTGGCGCAAAGGGATCGGCCGAGTGCAGTCCGACAAAGCCGCGGCTGCGCGGCCGCATCTGCGAGACATGGATCTGGAAGCCGTGGCCCGCAATCTTCTCTGCGCCGTCGTAGCTGATGGCCACCGGGCAGAAGTGATGCTGCAGGTTGGGATACGGCACCTCCGGCCGGCTCCTGAAGAAGCTGCCCGCCTCCCAGATATTCGTCGCGCCGACCCCGCGCTTGAAGAGCAGCCACTCGATGCCGACCTTGAGGCGGCCGAGCGGAGTCGTTGCCGGATAGAAGGAGACCGGCTCGAGGCAATGATGCTGCACGAGCAGGTCGAGATGATCCTGCAGATTCCGGCCGACGCCGGGAAGCGCTTCCACCACCTCAATACCGTGCGACCGCAGCTCGTCGGCCGGACCGATGCCGGACAGCATGAGGATCTGCGGCGAGTTGAAGGCGCCGGCCGAGAGAACCACCTCGCGCTCGGCTATGATGGCGCGCTCAGAGCCGTTCTCGACCACACGAATGCCCGTTGCCCGACCTTTCTCGACGAGAAGACGCGACACGCGCACGCCGGTCAGCAGATCGATATTCCCCCGTAGCCGTGCCGGATGGAGGTAGCGCCGTGCCGCACTCGACCGGACGCCGCCGAAGGTCGAGCGCTCGAATCTGCAAACGCCTTGCTGGCGATAGCCGTTGACGTCTTCCGTATAGCCGAGCCCGGCTTGCTTGCCCGCCTCGATGTAAGCCTGGAAGAGCGGGTTTCCGACCTCGGGAATAGTGACCTTGAGGGGGCCGTCGCCACCACGATAAGGGCTCGGCCCGAGCGCGCTCGACTCCATCCTCTTGAAGTAGGGCAGGCAATCGGCATAGGACCAACTTTCGAGCCCGTTCGTGCGCGCCCAGCCGTTGTAGTCCTCGGGGTTGCCCCTGAGATACACCATCCCATTGATGGACGACGAGCCACCGACGACCCGCCCGCGCGGATAGGTGAGCCGGCGGTTGTCGAGGAAGGGCTCGGGCTCGGTCTGATAGTTCCAGTTGTATCGCTCGCTCTTCAACGGTTCGGCCAGCGCCGCCGGCATTCGGAGCACCCATAGACTACGGTCCATCGGACCGGCCTCGACGACGAGAATGCGGAGGTCCGGGTCTTCGCCGAGCCGCGCCGCCAGCACCGAACCCGCCGAGCCCGAGCCAACGATGATCACGTCGTAGGTGCTGCTTCTCCGGGCCATCCTCAGCTCACCCCCAGCATGACGAGCACCCGCTCAGAGACATTGCGCCTTGCGACCTCGAGGAACCCGCATCTCGAGTAGAACGCCGCGCTTGGAGCCGCCTGCGCCGTCACCACGTGAATACCACCGGCCCCTTCCTGACGGCAGGCCACGACGGCGCGGTCGACGAGCGCCCGGCCGATCCCCTCGCCCTGCCGGGCCGGCGCGACGTTCACATGCAGATGTCCAGGATATCGGTCGAGCAGATCCGCAAAGGCAGGGAAATAGGGCACGTCCGAGAAGCACGGGATCCGGCGCACATCGACGGAGCAGGCCACGACATAGCCCAACGGGCGCCGGTCCGGGCCGCGCGCATAGAAGCATGTCGTGCGATGCCGGTAGAAATACCGGTCGAGCCAGCGGTGCTGAAAGGCTTCCCTCTCGGCGAGATTTGCGAAGTCCTTTCGGACGGCCGTTGCGAAAAAGATCTCCGCCAGCGCTTCCTCGACCTCCTCCTCCTCGGCCGCATCGTCGATCGAGGCGATCTCAAAGCCCGCCATCGCTCAATGCTCCGCGATGCCGGCGAGCAACAGCGCGGTCACGGCGACGATGTCGTCGATAGAGGCGCCGCGCGAGAGATCGGACACAGGCTTCGCGAAGCCCTGCAGCACCGGACCGATGGCCTGCGCGCCGGCCAGATACTGCGTCAGTTTGTAGGCGATGTTGCCGGCGTCGAGGTCGGGAAAGACGAGCACGTTGGCCCGGCCGGCGACTCCGCGATCCTCCTTCACCTTCTTTGCCGCGATCGCAGGCACGAGAGCAGCATCGGCCTGAAGCTCGCCATCGATGGCGAGATCGGGCACCATGGCCCGCACGCGGGCGAGTGCCGCCCTCACCTTGTCGATCCTCGGATGCGCGGCGCTGCCATGCGTCGAGAACGACAGCAGGGCCACCCGCGGCTCGACGTGGAGCACCGAGGCCGCACTGGCCGCCGAGGCGATAGCGATGTCGGCAAGCTCATCGGAGGTCGGATCCGCGTTGACCGCGCAGTCGGCAAAAAGAAGCGGCTCACGGCCGGGAAACCGCATGATGAAGTAGCTCGATGGTGTGGCGATGCCGGGGGCGAGACCGATGGTCATCTCGCCCGCCTCGATTACGCGCCGCGTCGGATGGACGGCGCCCGCGACCATCGCATCCGCAAGACCGGCCTTGACCAGCATGCCGGCGAAGTAGAGCGGCTTCCTGAGAAGGCGCTCGGCCATACCCTCGGTCAGCTTTGATCGCTGTGCGATCAGTGCCTGGGCAAGGGCGCCGAGCGAGGCATCCTTGACCGGTGCGCGTATCTCCAGACCGCCGGTGCCGAGACCGAGCCCGGCGAGACGCGCCGCGACGTCCGCCCCTTCACCGAGCAGGATCGGACGGGCCAGGCGCTCATCGGCAAGCCGCCGCGCCGCGCGCAGGATTCGCTCATCCTCGCCTTCCGGCAGTACGACCGTCAGGCCACGATCCCTGATACGTGTCTTGGCAGTCTCGGTGACGTCCACGGCAGATCAGCTCTTCTTGGGCTCATGCGACTTCGGGACATACGTCTCGATGGCGCCTCCCGCTTCCTTCCACGCCTTGAAGCCGCCGTCGATATGCGCGACTTTCGTCAGCCCCATATCCTTGACGGTCTTCGTTGCGAGCGCCGAGCGCCAGCCTGCAGCACAGTGAAAAACGTACTTCTTGCCCTCGCCGAACACCGGTTTGTAGTAGGGGCTCTCCGGGTCGACCCAAAACTCCAGCATGCCGCGCGGGCAATGGAAGCTGCCCGGAATACGGCCTTCGATCTCGAGCTCGCGCGGGTCGCGCAGGTCGACGATGACGATGTCGGGATCGCTCTGGAGATTGATGGCATCCACCGCCGAATACTCCTCGATCTCGGCCTTCGCCTCGGCGAGGAGCGATTTGTAGCCTCGTTTCAGTGCTTTAGGCATTTGGACCTCATGCGGTTTGTGCGCGCCGATGGTAGCGCGCCATCCAGTCCAGATACACGAGCTTGAGGCCGAGCGCGATCAGGCCGAGCAGCACCGCCTCGGCGAGCTGGTTCTCGAATGCCAGCCACAGGGCGACGAAGTAGGCGAGCGCCGAGGCGACCCGCGAGATGCTGGGAACATCCCAGCCGGGGTTCTCACGCCGGCGCCACAGCCGCTGCCCCAGGACCGAGCGGGTCGCCCACCGCGTCTTGTCCTTCGGCGCCGGAAAGATGAAGGGGTTGATGATGATGAAGAAGAGGCACACACCGATCGGGATCAAGGCCTGGACGCCGAGACTTCGGTGCGTCGTGATTGCGACGATGAGGGCGAGTGCCGCCGCCAGCCGCGTGTATACGCACCAGGGATGGCTCCGCCCGGCCCAGCGCCGGTCCTCCAGGCTCGACATTGATCCCCCGACCCTTGGGGCTCACGGCCCCGGAAAGAACTCGGTCGTAACCCCCAGAAGACGATATGTGAAGAGCCCGATCCACTCTCGAACGATGATATCGACGCGCCGAAGCCCCTCCGATGGCTTGTCGAAAAAGCGCCAGATGTCATAGGGCCCCCGCGAGCGGTAGTCGACCGGCCAGGCGACCACGTCGAGGCCGGCCTTGCGGAAGACGCCGATCGAGCGGGGCATGTGATAGGCCGAGGTGACGAGCAGATAGCGGCCGCTGCGACCTACCGGCAGAGCCTCGACAAGCTTGACCGTCTCCGCCGCATTCTCTCCGGTCGTCCGGGATACGTGGTCATAGAGGATGCGCTCGGGCTCGACGCCCAGTCCGACGAGAATCTCCTTGGCGGCCTCCGCCTCGCTCATCGATTCATAGAGGATGTTAGCCGAGCCACCGGAGTAGATGACGGGGATGCTCGGGAAACGCTTTGCGAGGATCGCCGCCTCGACCACGCGCTCGCCGGCCTCCGTCATGGCGGGAAGGCTCCGCGCGCGCGCCACATAGGTATCGACGCCACCGCCGAGCACGATGATGCCGGTTGGCTCTCCGATTGTCACCAGTTCGGGTCGCGAGAATCGTTCCTCGAGTGGCAGGATCAGCCAGTGGCCGACCGGCGAGAGGCCGAGAACAAGGAGCAGAATGGCGGCGGTCATCGCCATGCGTCGGCCGAGCCGCTGCCAGCGCATCTTCGTGAGCAGGAGCCCGACAAGGACCGCCAGGATCAGCAGCATCGAGGGCTGAGCGAGGAACCACAGCGAACGTGTCAGCGCGAACATCGCCGCCGTCCCGTCACGCGCCAGACGGCGCCGGATCTGCTCGTGTCCGGCGCCGCCGTCGCTGGATCGAAAGGTTGGAGGCTCACTCCGGGCAGGCGACCTTCATGAGGTACCGCTTGTCGGCATGGCCGGCGACGGACCCTTTCTGCACCGGGCACCAGAAGCCGCGCCATGCGCACCAGCGCTTCCATTTGAGGAGAATCTCACCGCGGTGGGCAACACCGATCACGTCCGAGTTGGAATAGGGACGGGCCCGGATGTTGAGCGATGAAACACCAATGACCTTGTAGCAGCCATAGATCTTGTCGGCGGCGGCGGCCGGGCTCGATGCCGGCAGCGCGGCCCCGAAACTGAGCACAGCAGACAGCAGGACAGTTGTCAGAACTTTCGACATGAGGGCTCCTCTACACATGGCGTCAATGACTGGGCTTGCTCGATCCGCGACGGCCCGCTTTGCGAGCCCATCCGTAGCCCGGCGGATGGTGCGCGCCTCCCCGGCTCGCGATGGGCAATCTAGCGGACCCCGGCGATCGAGGCAAAAGCCTGCGCGAGCCAGGTAACGCACTGGCTCGCGCAGTGTCCTTCTGCTAGTAGCCGGCGTGACGGTCGCTGGTCCAGACCCGCCGCCAGAAGGCCCGCCACCGCTCTCGGCGCTCCTGGCGACGCTGCCGTGCGTCATCCCAGTAGCTGCCCGACGGGCTCGGCGCCTCATAGCCAGCGGCCTCGTCGACGGACTGAGGCGGTGCCGACGCCTCGACCTTCAGGTTGTCCCGAGCCACCCAGCCGCGCAGCGACCCGCTGCGGTCGTAGAAGCGGATCGGGCAAGCCGTTGTCGTGCAATCGCCCCGGCTCTCGATGCCGGTCGCGTTCCAGCCGAGCGTGCCGACCCTGTGCCCATAGCCCTCAGCGCGGCGGACCTCGAGCCCCTCGTAGCGACTGAGCCCTGTCACGGCATAGGTCGTCCGCTCGCCCGCCCGGTCCTTCTCGAGGTAGCGGCCATAGGCCCAGCCGGTGATGGCGCGGCCCCGGACATCCCAGAACCGCAGCTCAATCCAGCCGTTCTGCTCCT
This sequence comes from Hyphomicrobiaceae bacterium, assembly GCA_041397825.1. Taxonomy (GTDB): domain Bacteria; phylum Pseudomonadota; class Alphaproteobacteria; order Rhizobiales; family Hyphomicrobiaceae; genus JANNSX01. Next base: position 261,704 of record JAWKVX010000004.1, on the reverse strand, counting down.
CCCCGGTGGCGGCAAGACCCCGCTGATCGAAAGGGATCTGGGCGAGAACGTGGCCGCGCGTCGAGGGCAGAGAGCGCAGATTGAGATGATCGGACCCTGCAATGTCGACCACACGGTAGTTGTACAGGTCGGTATGTCGATAGGTGGCGGCCTGGGCCGCCGTCGCGGCGAATGCGGAGGCGCTGAGCAGGACCAGTACGGTGATCTTTGCGGTGGGGTGCATGGGGGCAAGCTCCTTTGTTCATCGTTTGGCGAGGGAGCCCTCTGCCTCGCTTGACGCGCATCAAAGCAGCCCACCCCTGAGCCGCCTCTGAATGCCGCGTTCATGCAAGCGACAGATCGATCACATTCGTGTAACGGGACTGTCACCAGCCGAGATGGCGCAAACCGACCGAAGGGCTCCACAATTGCCGTATAGGGCAACAGAGACAAAGCCGAAGGAGAAGCCATGATGCGGAAACGATCGACCCACTCAGTCGTAGCTGCCTCGCGCCGGGACGTCCTTGTCGGAACAGCGGCGACCCTGGCGCTGGGTCCGCTGGGCAGCTCCCTGGCGCAAGCAGCACCGCCCCAGACCTTGACGGCCGCCCCCGGCGAGGCCCGCCTCCACCCCGACGCGAGCCGGATCACCAAAGTCTGGTCATACAATGCCGGAACCCCAGGTCCGGTGCTGCGGGCCCGGCGCGGCGAACGCATCGATGTGCGGCTGGCGAACATGCTGCCGCAGCCCACCACCGTGCATTGGCACGGCATCCGCATCGACAATGCCATGGACGGCGTCCCGCATCTGACTCAGCATGCCGTCGAACCCGGCGCGGGCTTCGACTACAGCTTCGTCGTGCCCGATGCAGGAACCTTCTGGTATCATCCGCACGAACGCTCCTACGAGCAGGTGGCCCGCGGCCTCACGGGAGCGCTCGTCGTCGAAGAGGAGACACCGCCAGACTACGATCGCGATCTCGTACTGTTTCTGAGCGATTGGCGTCTGAAGAAGGATGGCTCATTGGACGAACGGTTCGGCACGCCGCATGATCGCGCCCATGCCGGCCGGCTCGGCAATGTCATCACCGTCACCGGCAAGCCCGATCCAGACCTACCGATCGCCCGCAATGAGCGGATCCGGATTCGCATAGTCAACGCAGCTTCCGCGCGCATCTTCAGGCTTCGCTTCGAGGGTCTCAATGCGCGACTGATCGCCATCGACGGTCAGCCGGTCGCGCCGACGTCCGGCTATGACGAAGGCTTGACACTGGCTCCCGGCAACCGCGCCGATCTCATCGTCGATGGGCTTGGCGAACCGGGCACTGTGTTCCCGATCGTCGATCTCAGGGGCAAGCGCGCCGAGATCGCCCGGCTCGTCGTCTCGGAGGCAGAGCCGGTTCGCGCCACACCGCTCGCAAGCCCGATCGAGTTGGCGCCGAACGGGCTGATGATGCCGGAGCTTTCGCAAGCCAAGCTCGTCGATCTCGTCATGACCGGCGGAGCCAAGAACGAGACCGACATGTCGATCATGAGCAAAGGCGACAAGATCTGGGCCCTCAACGGCAAATCCGGCATGGACGAGACGCCGCTCTTCACGCTGAAACGCAACCAGAGCGTCGCGGTCCGCCTGAGAAATGAGACCGCCTGGCCGCACGGCATGCACTTCCATGGCCATCATTTCCGGATCATTGCCCGCGGCGACGGCAAGCCGGTCAGCGATTATCTGTGGGATACCGTGCTGATGGAGCCCAAGGACGACGTCACGATCGCCTTCGCCGGCGACAATCCGGGCCGCTGGATGATCCACTGCCATATGCTCGACCACCAACCGGTCGGCATGGACACCTGGTTCGAGGTTGCGGGATGAGAGGTTAGTTCGACTGAGCTTCCCAGTCGGTCTCGGATGCGGACTTCTTCGGCTTTTTCGACTTCGTCGGCGCGGTCTGCGGTGCCATCGCCTCACCGATCGACGGCGTCGAGGCGCCTTCGGTCTGAGCGGGCAGGCTCGATGTCGTCGGTACCACCCCTTTTGCGTCCCCCGCCGGCTTCCGCTTCTGAATGCCGCCCGCTCCTGGATCGGTCTCGAAGATCTGCCGGAAGATGCCGGGCGTCAGAGCCGACACGGGATTGACGCCGACCTGTGGATCCTTGAGGTGGCCCTGGATCGAGAAGGTGATGCCGACGACGCCGCCGCCTTGTCCGCCGGTCAGTATCTCGCCGAGGATCGGCACCGAGCCGAGCATGGCATTCAACCCATAGAGCGGCACATATGTGCCGCTCAACTGCACGAAATCCCGGTTGAAATCGACGCGGCCCCTGAGCGTCGCTCCGAGCGATGGCCCATTGATGTAGGACTCGTGCAGCACCAGCTGGCCCGAGCCGACCGAGAACGGCACCTTGAGCCGGTTGAAATAGAGCCGCTGCCGCTCGGCCTTGCCGGTGCCGCCGGCTCTGCTCCCTTCGGCGATCTCCTGCGACCGTGCCAGCACCTTCTTGACGACCGGATCGCCCAGCAGCGCGAACTCGCGCGTCCAAAGCGTTCCTGTCTTCTCGGCGTTGCCCAGTCCGTCGAGATTGACCTTCAGAACGGCGTCGCCGCCCTCGACGTTGGAGTAGAAGCCGATCAGGCGGAACGCATTGCCGGCGTCGCGAGTCTCGGCGACGAGTTCTCGCTGGCCGCCGCCACCCTTCGTCAGGCGGACGGTGATCGGCCTGCCGCTGGCGAGAGAGCCGGAGACGTCGAGCGCCTTGAGACGGCCATCCCGGCGGCTCATGGTCATTCGCACGCCCTTCAAAGCGCTGTCCTCGAAGCCGATCATTGTGTCGATCGAGGCCGTGAGATCAATTCCGGTTTTCGATTTTGCCTCCGGCAGAGGCGTGTCCGTCAGTTGACCGGCAGAGAAGAACGACCGGAAGAGCGTCCGGCCATCATAGGACGATCCGGTCGCCGTGACCTTCCAGATGTTGTCGCGCACCTTGCCGGTGATCGCCAAGTGAGTCAGAAAATTGATCGAGAACTCTGCAAACGAGAACGCCGCAAGCTGGCGCTCCCGGTCGAGTGTGATCTGGCCTCGGATATCGATATCCTTGCCTATGATCTTGAAGTCCTCGAGCCGAGCGCCGCCGCCCTCGATCGGATCGACGTTGAAAGAAAGTTTGGCGTCTTGCCCGGCAGGCTTGCGCCAGGCCACATTCTCCATCAGGACCTCTGCCGGAGTCAGGTCGGCCTCGACCGAGATCTGCTGTCCCTGACCGGTGCTACCTAGAAGCGTCATCGTCACCGGCACTTCGCCGATAATGACATGATTAACGCTCAACCCCAGCTGCTCCCGGTCCGCAGCATCCAGCACCGCAGAGAGCTTCAACGGCGTCACTCCGCCATCGCCCTCGAATTGCTGCGACCAGCCGATCTCCGCCGGCACACCATCCAGGAGAATCTTGCCAGACGCATCCAAGGCCTTCTCGGTCACGACCAGATCGAGCGTTCCTCCCTGCATGTCGAAGGGTCCGAGGCTCTTGCCGGTCTTCATCTCCTCAATGCGGGCATTGCCGGTGACCTTGATCTCGTCCAGACCAAGATCGTTGACCAGAGGAAACGACAGGCGATAGGCGCCCGTGAGCTTGCCCGTGATATCGCCGCTGCTGAAACCGGCCTTCTGAGCGAGCGCAAGGCCGGGGGAGCTCAGGAGCTCGACGGCCCCCTCGACATCGCCGTCGGTCTGGAACTCGGTCGTGGCGACCGGCCTGCTCGACAGGGTCCCCGCGATATCGAATCGGCCCTTGACCAACTCGATCGTCCGGCCGCTCGCCAGGGTCACCACGCCGTGCGGCACCTCGGATTCGAACCGCGAGCCATTGAGTTTCAGGCTGGCTCGCTCGGCGGCAATGGCAGGCAAACCGGGCATGTGACCGATATGGACATCCTCGACGGCGACTCCGGCGACGAACCGGTTCTCCGGAACCTCGCCGGTCTGCTCGAGCGTCGCGAGATCCTCCGGGCGTAGCGCAATGGCGATATGTCCCTCAGTGATCCGTCCGCCGGTGAGATTCTCCATGACCCAGTCACGTGTGGGTGTCGCCACGCCGCGCGGCCAGAGCCGCTTGAAGAGCTCGACCGGAAAGCCGGTTGCAACGCCATTGAGGCCAAGCCCCATGCTGGCCGATGCGCGACCAGCGAGTTCGAGCGAGCCGCCGCCACCCTTGACGCGCATGCGTTCTATCGCAAGCAAACCGCTTTTTGGAACGAAGGCGCCCCGTATCGTCCAGTCGTCGAGACGGGCGACCGGCTGATCGCCGTCCGGATCACCAAGCTGGGTGTCGGCCAGCGACAGGTCGAACTCCCAGAGATTGACGGCGCCACCGGCACGCCGCGGCACGGCATTGCCGGTGATCGTCGCCTGACTCCGGCCCGCCCTGACGAGTGAGGGCAGTATCTCGATCCGCCCCTCCTCCGAGACATAGTGCAGTCGCAGCTTGCCATCGTCGAGCGCGATGGGCTCGATGCCGATGCTCGCCAAGGCGAGGGCACCCTGGCCGAGATCGAGCGAGGTCTTGATCTCCTCGATCTCGCCGGAGGTCGAGAGCACAATCGCGCTTTCGCCACTGACCGGCAGGGCAAGGATGCCGACACCACCGAAGCCCGGCAGGTATTCGGCCAGGTCCTGCGGTACCAAGTTGGAGACCTTGGCGGTCAGCGTCAGTTGCGCCTGCTTCTCGGATTCCTCTGCAGAGAAGCCAAAGGCGACCGGACCCGATTTCGTCGCGGCCTGACCGGCGCCCGTGATGATGCTGCGCTTCTCGCGGTGCTCGAGCTTGACCGCCAGTCGCGGCAGATGCCACTGGCTTCGTCCGTCGCGCGTAACCAGCAGCACCTCGGCGTCGACAAGACCGAGACCCGTCAGGTAGCTCGAGGCCGTGGACTGCCGCCGGGCCTCGACCAGCGCAGCCGAGATCGTCTCGGCGACAGAGAGCCGAAAGCGCGCGTCCCCGCCCTTCCCGGCTTCCCCTGATCCTGCCTGCGTGAGATTCTCGGCATCAACCTCGGGAAGCTCGGCCAGCACCGCCGGGCCAGGCACTGCGTCCGGCACATCGTCGACTGTGCCTCCCAGCGCCAACCCCGAGCGCTCCGAGTATTCGAGCTTCAACTGTGGCCGGATGAGATCGATGCTCGACGGGGCTAACTGGCCGCTCATGAGCGCGGATGCTGACAGGCTGATGCCGGCGGCCGGCGCGACGGCGACGATGCCGCCATCCTCGCCTCTGACCGTCACGTTCTCGAGGCGAAACCGGACATCGCGCTGGCCGTCCTCGTAGCGGATGACGGCGCCGCCGATCTTGGCCGTGAGCGGGGCGATCTCGGCATTGATCGCGGTCTCGATCGGCTTGACCAGGAAGCCCGCGTCGATCGGTCCATAGGACAGCTTGAGGTGCAAGCCTCCGAGCAGCACGAGGCCGAGCACGACCGTGCCCGCCAGCACCTCGAGGCCGATGGTGAGAGGCCGTGCCCTCGGCATTCGCAACGCCAGTGGCTTGAGTCGCGGCGTCGCGCCCTGTCCGGCGCCACCTGGCGGCGCTCTGCGGGTCGTCATGCCTCAAATCCCAATGCCAAGCATTGCCGCAACGGCGTCATCTCCCGCACGACCAGTCTATGCCCCCCCTCGCTGGCTCCGACGGCCGGCGCCCGGGCAGCCTCGCATCTTATACCCACCACGCCCGAGGGCGTGACATTGACGATGAGTAGGGATTGACCTCGGCCGCTCCCCGGAACAGTTTTTGTCCCGTTGCCCCGGTCAACCCGCCCAACTGACTGACGAAGTGCAACAAAAAAGACCAAAGAAAGGCGAAACCATGCCCCTCACCGCAGGCCAGCCGGCGCCCGATTTCGATTTGCCAGCCGACAATGGCAAGAACATCCAGCTCTCCAGGCTCAAGGGCCGTCCCGCGGTCGTCTATTTCTACCCGAAAGACGACACGCCCGGCTGTACTGTCGAGGCCATCGATTTCACCCGACTGGCGGCCGAATTCGCAAGGGCCGGGGCCACGATCATCGGAATCTCGCCTGATTCGGTGGCCGATCACTGCAAATTCCGTGACAAGCACGACCTCGGCATCCGATTGGCCGCCGACGAGGACAAAGCCGTCGCCATGGCCTATGGCGTCTGGGTGGAGAAGAAGAACTACGGCAAGACCTACATGGGCATCGAGCGGACGACGGTGCTCGTCGACAAGGCCGGTCTGATCGCCAAGGTCTGGCGCCGGGTCAAGGTCCAGGGCCATGCGGAGAAGGTGCTGGAGGCGGTCAAGGCCCTATGAGCCAGACGCTCGCCGATCATGCCCGCGCGATCGTCTGCGCTACCGACCTCGACGAGAAGACCGCACTCGCCAAGCAGGCAGCACAACTCTGGCACCGCCGACGGCTAGCGCTCGTCAAGCGCTCCTCGCCGGAGCGGATGCCGGAGAGGCCGGGACGGCCCGAGGGACTTCGCCTGCTCGCCCCGCGCGAGATGCCGCGGCGCTCGCTCGGCGGCGACAAGGGCCGGATCGCTCATCTCCACGCGCTGGCGCACATCGAACTCTCGGCGATCGACATGACCTGGGACTTGATCGGGCGCTTCGCCGCGGTGCCGGTGCCGCATGCTTTTTTCGATGACTGGGTTCGAGTCGGGGTCGAAGAGGCAAAGCACTTCGAGCTGCTGGCCGGCCGTCTCGATGCGCTCGGCGCGCGCTATGGCTCGTTGCCAGTCCATGACGGTCTCTGGCAGGCGGCGCAGGCGACCGGCGCGAGCCTCCTCGCCCGTGTCGCGGTCGTCCCGCTCGTCCTCGAGGCCCGCGGCCTCGATGTCGGACCGGCCATGATCGAGAAGGCCCATGGCCTGGGCGATGCCGCGACTGCCCGCATCCTCGAGATCATCTACCGGGACGAAAAGCGTCACGTGGCCTTCGGACTCAAATGGTTCCGCTTTCTCTGCGAGCGCGAGGGCCGCGAGCCCGAGCCGACCTTTCACGCCCTCGTCCGCACGCATTTCCGGGGACCCGTCAAACCGCCGTTCAACGATCGCGCACGTGCCGAGGCAGGTCTGACGCCCGGATTCTACCGGCCACTCGCCGCCCTTGGCCACTGATCGGTCGCCAAGTGCTCAGTCGAGCTTGGCGGCGATGGCCGCCATAGCCTCCCGCCACGGTTGATCGAAACCTCGAGACTTCATGAGGTCAAGGCCGAGCTTCGTGTAGGTGCCCTCCGTCGCGATGCTGCGGGAGATGTCGGCGAGACCTTCCTCGGGTCTTGCACTCGCGTAGGCGGCCGAGCCGGCGATGCCGCCGAGGGCCAGCGTCCGCGCCGCGCCAGGCTCTAGCCCGTAGCGTCCGAGCTCCGTCGCCATGACCTCGGCCAGATCGTAGATCCAGGTCGAGGCGCAGGAGGCGATCAGCGAGGCCTCGTAAGCCTTCTCGTCGGCGATGGGAACGACTTGCCCCGCGTGGCTCAACAAGCCCATCAGTGCCGCCGAGGGCGGGCAGAGCGGAAAGGGACCCGGCGCCACCTCGAGGTAGCTCAGCGGCATGATCATATGGATCGCCCCCGCGCCCGGGAGCATCTCGCGAAGCTCGGCAAGCCCGATACCAGCCATTGCCGAGAGGACCACATGCTCGGCGCGCCAGTGGAGCCCGGCGACGGCCGTCCGGGCATCATGCGGCCGGACGCTCAAAAGCACGACCTCGGAGCGCTCCAAGACATCGGCGTTCGACGAGGCGATCCGGCACTTCCGTTGCTCCGCCAGGATTTTCGCGCGCGCCGCATTGCGCGGCGACAGAACGATCTCTCCGGTAAAGCCGCCGCGCCGGAGCGCGGCAACAAAATAGGTCGCCAGATGACCAGTGCCGATGACGCCGAGTGTCTGCACGCGCTCCCCCTCCGATCGAGCCGATAGCCTGTTATCGGGCGTTCACACCGCCGCGGCAATATTCGTCACGCTTGCGACATGATCGATGTCCAGTGTGAGGGTCGGGAGCGGGTTCGGTTTTCGCGCACTCCCAGGCGGCGACCGGCCGGCGGGCATGCCACTCTAAGCTATTGACTCATCTCGTGTCCCTGTCGATGCCCTCGCTCGCTCGACGCCGTTGGCCCGCTTCGACCACCATCGGGGTGGTCTTTGGGAGGCAGAGACGGGCCTCTTCTGCCTTGACCCCCACGGTCCTGTCACGCTTAGATTGTCGGGGAGATGTTGGGGGGCCGGCGGCGGGGGCGAGCGCCATGGCAGGGCCAACGAGAGATGAGCGGCCGTCTTTCCTCCCGCTTGGCGGCGGGATTCGGCTGTCTGAAGTTTTGGTGCGAGTGGAGAGGTGGAGTTCCGATGTTCACGAAGAAGCCCGATCGACCGGCGCCGGTCATCGATCAGCCCAAGCAGAGCCTGGTCCCAGCGGGCCAGTCGCCATCATCCGGCAACTCTTGGACACCAGCTCCCGCAACGAGAGGGTATGAGAAGATGTCAGCGTCCGTCATCGGTGCCGATCTGGTGATCACGGGAAGCCTGCAATCGAATGGCGAGGTCACCATCGAAGGCGAGATCCAGGGCGACATCCAGTGCGCCTCGTTGCTGGTCGGCGACACCGCGCGAATCCAGGGCAATGTCGTCGCCGAGGACGTCGTCATCCGCGGCCGGGTCGAGGGCTCGGTGCGGGGCAATCGCGTGACGCTGCAGTCGGCCTCGCATGTCGAAGGCGACGTGTTCCACCGGATGCTCGCGATCGAGCAGGGTGCCTTCTTCGAAGGCAAGTCACGTCGCACCGAGGATCCGATCGGCACCGCGCCGAAACCGGATTCGGTCGGCCTTTTGACAAACGGCACCGGCACCGGCCGCAGTGGGCTTTACGGCGACGCCCAGACGAGCTGACGGCGACGCCACCGCCTCGCTACCCGGCCTGAATGAAAGGAGCGCCGCGAGGGATCGCGGCGCTCGCATTGCCTTGTCAGTGAGGACCGGCCGTCAGTCCGATTGCGGCACCGGATTGGGACCCCATTTGTTGGGTCCTTCCTCGCCCTCGAGAATACCGAGATCGACCAGCCACCAGATCGATCCGATGAGAACGAACGATAAGAGAAACATCAGCAGCACCCACCATCCCGATCGGCCGCGATCGTGCATGCGCTTCACGGAGATGGCGAAGTACCACCACAGGCTCAACAGTATCGTGATGCCATAGATGATGTAGGCCGGCATCATGGCTGGGTTCGCGTAGTCGATCTGAGGTTGGCCCAGCGCATCGAGAACCGGCTGGCCGTCTGGTCCCACGACCAACATGCTGTCCATCGGCACCAGCATGAAGATCAACGCCATGGCAACGATGCCGAGAAGGATCTGGGCCAGCACGCCGAGCCAGAACTTGCCGCGCCCGATCCGGCCGGCAAATGAGAAGAGCAAATTCATGTGTCACCTCCAAAGAGACCCAAGCCCAAGGAGGCGACGGGCACTGAACGGCTGCCCGACCCCGCGCCCTCCATGGGTGGGGTCTACGTTTGGATCATCGGCGCTGTCAATCCGCGACGGGCGTCGGACTATGGCCCATCGGCCACAGTCATGATCAATGCCGCCGTCCGCGGTAGCGCGGCTTGGCGACGCCGACACTGGTGGGCGGCAGCCAGCTCTCGATCTCCTCGACGTAAGTCTCCGGCAGACGGAAAGCGCGCGCGCCGGGAAGCACGGCCGTCGTCAGGTACTCAATTCGTGCAACACCCTCGTGATGCAGGCTCGAGACATAGGCCAACGCATGCCGCACAGTGCCGTTGTCGCATTGCACGATGACCGTTCGCCGCCGGTAGAGGCGGTGTCGAACGGCCTCGTAGCGGTCGAGCATCGCCAGGTGACGCGGCTGACACTTCCAAAGTGTCCCGTAGAGGCGCGCATTCGGCTCAGGACGAATGTTCGCCGTGCCGCGCGTGGTGATCATGAAACGCCAGCCGACGAGCTCGCCGACGCCGGCAGGTCTGGCGCCCGGGCAGCGGGCCCGCATCTGCGTCGGCGACATGTTGGATCCGTAGGCGAAGTACAGCATGGCTGATACGATCGGCAGTCGGAGGAAGGACTAAGGTCGCCGCGGCGTCGTGACAGGAGGTCGATTCAGGCCATGCGCCCGAGAAATTTTCCCTGCCGAGGGAATAATCCACAGGGGGAATGGTTGCATGTGGAAAGCGATGACAAGACCGAAAGTCCCTGGTAGTATTCTTCCGTGCTCAGAGAGCACTGTGGTGTACGAGTAAGCGTAGAGTATCAAGGGCCCCAGAGCAACATCGTCGAGCCTTGCCGTTTGGTTACGCGTTGTCACGGCAAATCGCTTGTGGGTGGTGCCTGGGGCCTCACTTTGCGACATCCCGCCCTAGAGCGCCTGCACCCGTGGCGTCCGGCGCGAGCACCCTGACATGGATCGGCTCGACGACGGCATAGAGGTCGTCCCCCCGTTTGGGCTGGATCCGGTCGGCAGCTCCCGCCGAAAGTCGAACGGTCAAGGGTCGCCTCGTGTCGCCCGCCTCGCCAGCGACGATGAGATCGGCGCCATGATAGACGGTCTCGAGGATCTTGATCTTGAGATAGAGCGTGTCGGCGCCGGGCTGGGTCGTGACCAACGCGAGCCGCTCGGGCCGGATGGCAATCTGGCGGTCGCTCTCGATCGGGCCCAATGTCCGAGCGAGGCGCGTCCGCATTTCCATTGAGAGCACAGCGACGGGCAAGATATTGTTGCTGCCGACGAAGCCGGCAACGAACTCGTCCTCGGGTGCGTCGTAGACCTCCCGAGGCGTACCGATCTGCCGGATGCGGCCGCCTTGCATGACGGCGACGCGGTCGGCGAGGCCGAGCGCCTCCTCCTGATCGTGGGTCACGACCACGAAGGCGATGCCGGCTTCTTTTTGCGCACGCTTGAGCTCGACCTGCATCTGCTCGCGCAGGCCCCGGTCGAGCGCCGACAAGGGCTCGTCGAGCAACAAAACCTTCGGTCGCTTGACGAGCGCACGGGCCAGTGCAACACGCTGCCGTTGGCCGCCGGAGAGCTCGTGCGGCTTGCGATCCTCGAGGTCCGTCAGCCCGGTGACCTCCAGCGTCTCGCCGGCCCGTTTCCTGATCTCGGCCTCTTCCAGCCGCTCCATTTCGAGACCATAGGTGACATTGCGCCAGACCGTCATGTGAGGGAACAGCGCATAGGACTGGAACATCATGTTGAGCGGCCGGCGGTTCGGCTTCAACGCCGTCACGTCCGCGCCGTTGACGAGAACGCTCCCCTGATCGGGCGTCTCGAAGCCCGCAAAGATCCGCAGAAGCGTCGTCTTCCCGCATCCCGACGGCCCGAGCAGTGCGAAGAATTCCCCGGGCATGATCTCGAGATCGACACCGTCGACCGCCGTCACCGGACCGAATTGCCGCCGTAGCCCCCGTCCCTCGAGCGCCGCCGTCATGACCTCACCTCCGCTCCAGGCGCTGCGACGCCAGCACGATGACGAAGCTCACGATGACGAGGATCGTCGCCATGGCGTTGATGTCGGGCGTCACGCCGAACCGGACCATGGAGAAGATGCGCATCGGCAGCGTCGTCGTCGAGGCGCCGGCACCGGCCGTGAAATAGGCGATGATGAACTCGTCGATGGAGAGTGTGAAGGCAAGGAGAGCCGCCGCCACCACGCCCGGCAGAATGACCGGCAGCGTGACGCGCCGGAACGTCGTCCACTCCGAGGCGCCGAGATCGATCGAGGCCTCGATGATCGAGCGATCGAAATGCGCCAGTCTGGTCCGCACCACCGCAGCAACGAAGGCTATGTCGAAGACGACATGGGAGAGCACGATCGAGTGAAGCCCGAGCGTCATGCCGACGAGGTGATAGAAGGATGCGAGCGCTATGGCGAGGACGATATCCGGGATGATCATGGGCGCGAACAGCAGCGCCTCGAGCCAGGCAGGCGGTCTGACCCCCATCAGCGCCAATCCGACCATGGTGCCGATAACCGTCGAGATGGCGGTGGTCGCCACGGCGACGATCATCGTATTGATGAGCGCGCGGCCGATCTCCCAGTTGCCGAGGAGCGAGCCGTACCAGTCAAGCGTGAAACCGGTCCAGGCGGTCGGCAGGCCCGACCGGTTGAAGGAGAGGGCAATCAGGAACAGGATCGGCACGTAGAGGAAGACCAGCACGGCACCGAGATGCCAGTCTGTCCAGACCGACCTGCGCAGGCGTGCTCGCACCCCCTCAAGCATGGCCCGGCGCCACCGTCGCGGCCCGCTCGGCCCCGGTCTCGATGCGACGCGAGACCAGCGCCTGGAGGTACAGCAGGAGCAGCATCACGCCGATGAGCACGGCGGCCAGTGCCGACCCGAACGGCCAGTCGCGAGCCGAGAGAAACTGATCGTAGACGAGCGTGCCGATCATCTGCACGCGCTTGCCGCCCAGCAGCGCCGGCGTCACGAAATTGCCGATCGACAGCACGAAAACGAAGACGAAGCCGGTGGCAATGCCCGGCACGGTCAGGGGTAGAAGCACGCGGCGAAAGGTGTCGAGCCCCGTGGCGCCGAGATCGGCGGAGGCTTCGAGCACCTCTTTGTTGACGCGGCCAAGCGCGGAGAAGATCGCGAGCACGACGAAGGGCAGATAGTTGTAGACGAGCCCCACCACGACCGCGAACTCGTTGTAGAGGAGCGGCGGCTCCGGCAGTCCCACGCTCGTCACGGCCCCGACGACGGGCCCTTTCGAATTGAGCATGACGATCCAGGCATAGGTGCGCACGAGATAGTTCGTCCAGAACGGCAGCATGACGAGGAAGAGATAGGCCGGTTGCCGCTCGGGCGCAGCGCGGCTGATGGCGTAGGCCGCCGGATAGGCGATCAGCACCGCCACGATGCCGGCCGTTGCGGCGATGCGCACGGACGACAGGAAGATGCCGAGGAAAAGCGGATCGAAGGCGCGGGCATAATTCTCGAAAGTCAGGACGTAGTCGATGCCTCCGTAGACGCCGCGCTCGAAGAAGGAGTTCACCAAGAGGATGACGCAGGGAACGATCATCAACAGGGCCAGCCATGCCACGGCCGGCAGTGCCAGCAGCACGCGCGTTTGGCGATCGGTCATGGACCCGCCTTCGATAGGAGCATGTGCAGCCCGCGCCGATGCAGCGGGCTACACACGAACTCTGCGATCAGGAGCTATTGCGCCGCCGTGATCTCGGTGACGAGGCGCGTGTAGTCCTTCTGCGTGGCGCCGACATCGAGCAACTGCTCGTACTTGATGAGATCGGCCGGCGCCATGCCGAGATTGGGGTAGGTTTCGAACATGCTCTTGTCGAGCGCGTCCATGCCTGCCTTGTTCGGCACCTTGTAGAGGATGTTCTCGGCCACCCATTTGCCGTTGTCGGCCTCCAGCACGAAATTGATGAAGGCATGGGCCGCGTCCTTGTCATGAGACGAGGCGACGACCACCATCGTATCGACCCAGAGATCCGAGCCTTCTTTCGGCACGACGTATTTGATGTCCTTGTTCTCGGCGATGCCGTAGTTGCACCACCCGTCCCAGCCCTGGACCATCACCGCCTCACCCGAGACAAGCTTGGAGTAAAACGTCGTGTCGTCGAAGGCGAGGAGCGTCTTCTTGGCTTCGATCAGGAGGTTCTTCGTCTGCTCGAGCTTTTCCGGGTCGGTCTCGTTGACCGAGATGCCTTGGGCCAGGAAGCCGGCGCCCAGCAGCCAGCGATCGGTGGCGAGCATCGTCGTCTTCCCCTTGACGTCGTCGGCGGGTTTCAGGAGATCGTTCCAGCTGGTCGGCGCCGTCTTGACGAGGTCGGAGCGATAGCAGAGGCCGGTCGTGCCCCAGGCATAGGGCACGGAGAAGGTGTTGCCCGGGTCATGCTTCAGCTGCATCGCCTCGGGATAGAGATTCTTGAGGTTGGGGATCTTGGCCGGATCGAGCGTGTCGGCTATTCCCAAGGCCTTCAAGGCCTGGGCGAAGGGCGAGGAGACAAAAAGCACGTCGAAGCCTTCGCCATTGTTGGCCGTGACCTTGCCCATGATCTCCTCGTTGGTCGCATGCACGGCGACCTCGAGATCGTGGCCAGTGGCCGCCTTGAACTTCTCGGCCATGTCTTTCGGCATGTAGCCGTCCCAGTTCGAGATGACCACTTTCCCAGCCGTGGCGGGCGCTGCCGCCAAGACGACGGCTACGAGCGTTCCGAACACCAAGCCTGTCAATCTATTGACCATTCTTGTTCCTCCCTTATTGTGGACCGGCCCAAAGGGCCCGGACCGCCGTCTCCTTGATATTTGGAGCACCGAGGGCGGTCAACCGCAGGTGCCATCGAGCCTGATGCGGCAGACCATTGACCTGGGTCATGGGGCGAGGACCATCCAGCGTCCAGTCTGCGCGGAAAGAGGCTGCACAACAGCGCTCGGCGAGGAGCGCAGGGTGAGCACAGCATGACGGGCGAGCACGCGCCGGCAGACGGCCATGCGCCTCCCACTCTGGGCCGGCACAGTGCTTCCGAGGCCGAGATCGTCGCTTTCCTGCGCGATCCGGGCACCTACGTGCCCGCGCCTGCTGCTGTCGACCTGATCGAGACGCATGCTGCGCGCATCTTCCTCGCCGGCGCAGAAGCGATCAAGATCAAGCGTCGCGTATGCTATACTTATCTTGATTTCTCGACGCTGGCAGAGCGTCGCCGGGCGCTCCAACGCGAGCTCGAGATCAACCGACCCAATGCACCCCAAATCTATCGCGACCTACAGCCGATCGTGCGCGACAGAGCAGGTCACCTCCGGTTTGGCGGAGACGGCATGATCGTCGATTGGGCCCTCAGGATGCACCGTTTCGACGAGCATTCTGTTCTCGATCGCATCGCCGACGCCACCCCGCTGGCGAGCGGGGTGATCGACAAGCTGGCCGGGGCGGTGGCGGAGCATCACCAGAGGGCTCCAGTCGCTCCCTCCCCGATCGGCGCGCAATCCGTGTCAGCCATCATCGATGAGCTTGCCACGGAGTTGGACTGTTTTTCCGTGAACGTTCCGAGCGGAAGACTCGCCGACCTGATCCAGCGGCTGCATCAGGAGCACGACCGTGTCGCCCCACTTCTCGACCTGCGAGCGCAGGAGGGCTTCGTGCGCCGCTGCCACGGTGACCTGCACCTTGGCAACATCGTGTTGCTCGACGGGCGTCCTGTCCTCTTCGACGCCCTGGAGTTCGACGAGCGCCTGGCAACTATCGATACGCTCTACGATCTTGCCTTCCTCGTCATGGACATCGACCGGCGCGGCCAGCGACCGGCGGCCAACCTGCTTCTCAATCGCTACTTGACGGAGCGTGGCGAGGACCGCGATCTCGATGGGCTGGCCGCGCTGCCATTGTTTCTGGCGTTGCGGGCCGCCATCCGTGCGATGACAGAGCTCCAGAAGGTTGCCGGTTCCGGGCAAACGGCCGAGGACAGGTCGACGGCCCTCGTCTATCTCGAGAGAGCGATCGGCTATGCCACTCCCACCGAGCCTCGCCTGATCGCTGTCGGCGGCTTCTCCGGCACGGGAAAATCCACGCTGGCACGTCGCCTCGCACCGTCGATCGGCAATGCCCCGGGCGCGCTTCATCTCAGGAGCGATGTCGAGCGCAAGCGTATGCTGGGCCAGGCAGAGCTGAAATCCCTCGACCCTGCCGGATACACAGCCGAAGCGAGCCGACGCGTCTATGAGCGCCTGAGGCAAAAGGCGGAACGGGCACTCGCGGCCGGTCATTCGGTCGTTGTCGATGCGGTCTATGCCGAGCCGGCAGAGCGGGAGTCCGTCGAAGCGATTGCGCATGCCGCGAGTGTTGCTTTCGATGGATTGTGGCTCACGGCCGATCCGGCTCTGCTCGTGGCGCGCGTGACATCCCGCACGGGGGATGCCTCGGATGCCGATGCCCGCATCGTTACGCAGCAGCTCCGGCACGGGGCGGGTTTGATCGACTGGCATATCGTCGACGCGGCCGGGTCTGCTGCGGCCACGTTGCGCGGTTCCTGCCGCGCCATCGATTTGCCCTGTGACGGGGACTGCCGATCGTGACGACACACTCCTATGAGTATGCGCAGGGTACCGCCGGCCAGCGGGCCACAATCAAAGTTCCCTTCGTCGGACCGGATGATCTCGCAAGCGACGTCTTTGCCAGACTGCGTGGTGGGACGTTCGATGCAACCGATCTCATTGTCGTGGTCGACAGCACAAAGCGATACTTGGGTGTCGTCGAGCTGCGCGTACTTCGGCAAGCCATGTCGGATGCGCCGATGTGCTCACTGGTTGATGCAGCATGGCCGACTGTCGATGCCCATGTCGATCAGGAGCATGTCTCCGAGATCGCAGCCGCCCATCGTGTCGCAGCGTTGCCGGTGGTCGCCGCCGATGGCACGCTCGTCGGCTGCATCAAGCCCCAGACGCTCCTCGACATCCTATCGATGGAGCATCAGGAGGACGTCCATCGCACCGCTGGCATCTTGAAGCGGACCGAGTCCGACCGGCATGCGCTCGAGGACCCGCCGCTGAGACGGGTGCGGCTGCGACTTCCCTGGCTCATCATCGGCCTCGCACTCAGCACGGCAGCAACCGCGCTCATGGCCGGGTTCGAGGCAGCACTCCAGGCCAATGTCAGCATCGCCTTCTACATTCCTGCGCTTGTCTACCTCACGGACGCCATCGGCACACAGACCGAGGCGATCGCGGTGCGCGGCCTCTCTGTCGGCCATCATAGGCTTGCCGGCATTCTTCTCAACGAGCTCGTCACCGGCGGCCTGATTGGCTTGACTGTAGGGGCCATCGCGAGTGCTGGCGTTCTCGCCGTCTACGGTGATGCGGCAATGGCGCTCGGGATTGGCATCTCGCTTTCTGTTGCGGGCTCTCTCGCGAGCATGCTCGGACTGTTGTTGCCCTGGGGATTGTCACGCATCGGGATTGACCCTGCCTTCGGCTCCGGCCCGATCGCGACCATCATCCAGGATGTGCTGACGATCCTGACCTATTTCCTGGTCATGACCGCGCTGTTGCCCGCTTGAGCCGGCACGCCGTCCGCTGTCGAGATACGGCGTCCGCCGAGAATGCTGAGCAGCACCGCCAGGACGATGACACCACCGCCGATGAACGCCGCGCGATCGGGTACCTCGCCCGCACCGATCCAGCTCAACAGGGGGTTGAGTACGGCATCCAACAGCGCAATGAGGTTGAGCGTGACCGCGGGCACATGCTTGGCACTGCGCACGAAGAGGATCAGTGGCAGGGCGAGCTGTACGAGCCCCATCGCTGCCAAAAGCGCGATTTCCCGGCCTCCCACATCGAGTCCGCCACCGACGAGCGCGGCAATGGCGAAAGCGAGGAGACCGCCTGCCGCGATGGCCGGAACCATGTCGAAGGCACGGTAGTTGCGCAAGGTGACGGTCTGGATCGAGAAAGACAGAGCGACAATCACCATGGTGAACGCGCCGAGCCAACGGCCAGTCTCGAGACCATCGGCAAAAATGATGACGACGCCGGCGATCGCCACCATGGCGGCGAAGATCGTGAGCCATCCCGGTCGCTCCTTCAGGACCAGCCAGGCGATGACCGCCGTGAAGATAGGCGAGAGCGCGCCGATGCAGGAGGCGATGGCGGTGCTCGTCAGCGTCAGCGATGTGACGTAGAGCGTCGAGCCCGCTGCAAAGAATCCGGCCGAAAGAAGAACACCCGTCAGTGGCAGACCGCGAAAGCTGGTGAGGAAGGTCTGCCGGCGCGTCGCCAGCAGATAGAGGAAGATCCAGACCGCCGTCCATAACCCGCGCCAGCAGTTGATCTGCCAACCGTCGAGGTCAGGCATCAGACGGACGAACAGCCCGGCGAGACTCCAGCCGAGCGTTGCCAACAGCACCATGGCGATGCCGCCAGCATATTGGGCGCGACCGGTAGCAAGGACCGCCGCATCGCTCACGTCATCACCGCCCCACCGTTGACGCCATAGCACTGCCCGGTGATGTAGGAGGCATCCGGGCCGGCCAGGAACACCGCAACACCGGCGATCTCCTCCGGTTGTCCGATCCGCCCGAGTACGACCGCGTTCTCCTCGAGCGCCCTCTCGCCAGCGCTCAGTTGCGTCCAGCCGAGGAGGTCCGTATCGACCGGTCCCGGTGCGATCGCATTGACGAGTATCGACGGCGCCAGCTCGCGTGCCCAGCTGCGCGTGAGCGACAGCACGCCCCCCTTGGAGGCGCAGTAGACGGAGTGGCCGGCACGCCCCAGATACGCAAGCTCCGAGGCGACGTTGATGATGCGGCCGCCCGTTCCTTGCCGCATCATGACGCCGGCCCCCTCCCGTCCGACCAGGAACAAGCCACGGAGATTGACGCCGACGATCCGGTCGAAATCCGCAGCGCTGGTCTCGAGCAGTGGCGTGAGCTTGTTGATGCCGGCGGAGGCGACGAGAACATCGAGGCCACCCAGGTGCTCAACGGCCTTGGCGACAAGTCGAACGGCCGCCGCCTCGTTCGCCACATCGGCCTCGACGGCCAACCCCCGGCGACCCATCTGCAGGATCGCGTGCTCGGCCGACGCCGCGTTGCCCGCATCGCCCAAATGCCCGATGACGACATCAGCGCCAGCCCGGGCAAGAGCAAGGGCAATGGCGCGGCCGATTCCCTTGGAGCCCCCCGTCACGAGTGCCCGCTTGCCTGCCAGTGATCCCATGCCGCGCTGCCCTTGCCTGCGCCTCTCACCCGGCGTCCGATCCGAAGGTCGCCGACGCCGCGCCTGCGACCGATAGCCTGTCCGTGGCGGGCTGGCTACGCGGCAGCTGCGATTGGCACGCATTCCTGATCAGCGAATCATAGGCTGGCTCCGGCGACTCACCTAGATTGGCTCCCGAACCACCCTTACGGGAGCTCGAGCATGAGCCTTCTATTCCGCGTCATCTATGCCGCCCATGCGCGCGGAACCCATCACAAGCTGGCGCTGGATGCGCTCCAGGAGTTGCGCAATGCCGAGGCCGAAGGCTGGCGGCGGCTGTTCCTGAAGGAGGCCGAGCTTTACCTGAAGGGTGCCAAGGATCCCGACAACGAGTTCAAAGACTTCAAGAATCACGTTCTGCACGTCGGCGACGGCTATTGGGGTGGCGCCATCGCCAAGACGGAGAGCTGGTATGGGCATCTGGTTGCAGCGCTCATCGCCCGGGATTGGCCGCAGGCCGTCTACTGCGCGGGCGTGCTCAGCCACTACTATTGCGACCCGATCATGCCCTTCCATACCGATCAGTCGGACGCCGAGAGCAATATTCACCGGGCCGTCGAATGGAGCATCTCGAAGTCCTATGACGGTCTGCGCGCCGAACGGCGTCTGATCTCCGACCCCCTCCTCCTGCAGCCTGCCGACAGCGCCGATTGGCTCAAAGATCTGGTCTGTCGCGGCGCAGAGCGCTCGCATCGCCACTACGAGACGCTGCTTGTGCACTACGACTTCAAGAAAGGCGTCGTCGATCCGCCTGCGGGTCTCGACGCAATCTCGCGTGCGGCCGTCGCCGAGTTGCTGACCTATGCCTCGGCGAGCTTCGCGCTGGTGCTCGACCGCGCCATCGCCCAGGCCGCCGTCGCACCACCGGAGGTCGCCCTCTCGCTCGACACGGTGCTCGCCACCCTCGCCATTCCTCGCAAGTGGATCACCAACAAGCTTGCCGATACCGCCGACCGTCGCGAGGTCGAGGCCATGTACGACGAGCTGCAAGCGACGGGCAAGGTCGACAAGACCCTCTCGGAGGATGACCGCACCGTCCGCGATCTCTACGCGGCCGAGGTGGCGCCGAGGACGCGTGATGCACGGGTCAAAAAGCGCGCCGAGCGCATCCGCGAGACACTGGCCGCAGATGCCACACCACCCCGGCTCACGCTGGTAGAGCGCCCGGCGAATGCCGGATCGCCGGCACCGGCCGGGAGGCCGGGCACCATGCCGACAGCATCCGTTCCCGCCGCCGCTCCGGCGAAGACCACTCCATCCTCGGCCACGCCAGAGATTTACGACGCGGCTCACGACACTGCACCGCGGCGAGGTCCGCGCATCAAGGCGGGCGATGCGGTGGAGGATGCCCCCTCCATCGGCCTCAAGACGGCCGAGCGTCTGGCCAAGATCGGCATCGTGACCGTCGGCGATCTGCTTGCCGCCGTCCCCGACACGGCCGCCGCTCAACTCGAGACGCGCCACATCACGGCCGAGACGATCCGGACCTGGCAAGAACAAGCTCGCTTTGCCTTGACGCTTCCCGACCTCTCCGGCACGAAAGCACAGCTCATCGTCGGCAGCGGCCACCGGGATCTCGCAAGCCTTGCCGATGCCGATCCAGCCAGGCTCAAGGCTGCCATCGAAACATTCGCAGCAAGCCCTGAAGGCGAGCGGTTGTTGCGCGGCGGCAAGCTCCCGGACGGGGCCGAGATCACCCGCTGGATCGAGGACGCCAAACAACTTCAGGCAAAGGCGGCGTAGCACGTTCTGGAGATGGACAGAACACTCGCCTGGCGTTAGCTTGACGAGCAAACGCCAAACGGTGGCCTTCGACGCCAATGCCGGAGCCTCGGGAACAGCGACGGCTAATTGCCGTTCTGGTCGTGGATATAGTCGGTTATAGCCGACTGATGGGTGCCGACGAATCCGGAACGCTTGCTCGCGTGAACTCGAACCGCGAAGTTCTCGTCGATCCCAAGATTATTCGGGACCGCGGCCGGATCGTAAAGGCGACCGGCGACGGGTTGTTGGTCGAATTCGCCAGCGTCGTCGATGCGATCCGATGTGCTGTCAGCATCCAGAAGACCATGCGGTCCAACAGCGTCGGCGAACCGGATGAGCTGCGGCTCCAGTATCGTATCGCAATCACAGTCGGCGACATCATCATCCAGGGTGACGACATCTTTGGCGATGCCGTGAACATTGCCGCAAGACTTCAGGAACTGGCGGAGCCGGGCGGCATCATCATCTCCGAGGATGCTCGCCGCCAGTCGCTTGGAAAGGTCGATGTTCGTCTCCACGACATAGGTGAGTGCCCGCTGAAGAATATCGCGGTTCCGGTGCGGGCCTATCAGGTGCTGATGGAGCCTGAGGACGGTAAGGCGACAGTGATGCTGCCACTCCCGCGCAAGCCATCGATCGCAGTCCTACCCTTCCAGAACCTCAGCGGCGATCTCGAGCAGGAGTATTTTGCCGACGGAATCGTCGAGGAAATCATCACCGCACTATCACGAATGAAGTGGCTCTTCGTCATTGCCCGCAGCTCGAGTTTTTCCTTCAAGGGACGCAGCGTCGGCGCGAAGCAGGTCGGCGCCTCGCTTGGAGTTCGCTACATTCTCGAAGGTAGCGTCAGGAAGGCCAATAACCGGTTGCGGCTTGCAGGCCAGCTCGTCGATGCCTCAACGGGGATTCAGCTGTGGGCTGAACGCTTCGATGGCGGGCTCGAGGACATTTTCGACCTTCAGGATCAGTTGACGGCAAACGTCGTCAGCGCGATCGCGCCAAAGCTCGAGCAGGCGGAGATCGAGCGCACACGGCGAAAGCCGACCGCCAGCCTGGATGCCTACGATCACTTCCTTCGTGGCATGTCCTGTGTCGATCAATGGACGCGAGAGGCCAATAGCCTCGCGCTCTCCCACTTCGGGAGCGCGATCGATCTTGATCCCTCTTTCGGTGCGGCCTACGGGATGGCCGCCCGCTGCTACTCGCAGCGCAAGGTCAGTGGCTGGACGATCGATCTTGCGGGCGAGCGGCAGGAAGCCGAACGGTTGGCTCGATCGGCCTACGAACACGGGAAGGATGATGCACTCGCTCTGACGACTGCCGGACATGCTCTTGTGTTCGTTGTCGATGAGCCCGAAGACGGGCTGGCAATGATCGAGCAGGCGCTCGATATCAATCCGAGCTTCGCCTGGGCTTGGCTGTTCAGCGGCTGGGCCCATGTTTGGGCTGGAAATTCGGAGGAAGCCGTAGTGCGGGTCAACCGTGCGATCCGCTTCAGCCCCCACGATCGTCAGAAAGTCAACATGCTGGCGGCACTCGCTTGTGCCTACTTGTTCGCAGGTCGTTTTGCGGAGGCGGCATCGCATGCCGAAGCCGCAGTTCACGAGAACCCAAACACGCTGCTCGCACAGTCGGTCGCCGCGGTGGCCTGCTCGTTGGCCGGCCGCACGGCTCAGGCCGCCAAGGCGGTGTCGAAGCTTCGCGAGCTCAACCCCGACCTCCGCATATCCAATCTCAAGGACTGGTACCCGATCCGCAGGTTTCAGGACATATCCAGTTGGGAACATGGCCTGCGGATGGCCGGTCTACCCGAATAGTCCGGAGATCAAATCCCGAGCTTTCTCTTGAGCACCTCGTTGACCGCCTGCGGATTGGCTTTGCCGCCGGTCGATTTCATGACCTGGCCGACGAACCAGCCGATCATCGAGGGCTTGGCTTTCGCCTGCTCGGCCTTGTCGGGGTTGGCTGCGATGATCTGATCGACGGCGGCCTCGATCGCGCCGGTATCCGTCACCTGCTTCATGCCGCGTTTCTCGACGATCCCGGCCGGGTCGCCGCCCTCGGTCCAGACGATCTCGAACAGGTCCTTGGCGATTTTGCCCGAGATGGCCGACGACGAGATCAGGTCGACAATGGTGCCGAGTTGCTTGGCCGAGACCGGGCTCTCGCCGATCGACCGACCTTCCTTGTTCAGCCGTCCGAACAACTCGTTGATCACCCAGTTGGCGGCGAGCTTGCCATCGCGCCCCTTGGCGACGGCCTCGAAATAGTCGGCGCTGTCGCGCTCGGCGACCAGCACGTCGGCGTCGTAGCTGGAAAGACCATAGTCTGAGACGAACCGCTCCCGCTTCTCGTCGGGCAGCTCCGGCAGCCCCTGCTTCAGGCTTTCGACATAGGACGCCTCGAGCTCGAGCGGCAACAGATCGGGATCGGGGAAGTAGCGATAGTCGTGCGCTTCCTCCTTGGAGCGCATTGAGCGTGTCTCGCCGGTTTTCGCATCAAAGAGGCGCGTCTCCTGGTCGATCGTGCCACCGTCCTCGATGATGCCGATCTGCCGGCGCGCCTCAGCCTCGATCGCCTGGCCGATGAAGCGGATCGAGTTGACGTTCTTGATCTCGCAGCGCGTGCCGAGCTCGTCTCCGGGCCTTCTGACCGACACATTCACGTCGGCGCGGAGATTGCCCTTCTCCATATCGGCATCCGAGGTGCCGAGATAGCGCAGGATCGTGCGGAGCTTCGTCACATAGGCCTGCGCTTCCTTGGCCGAGCGCATATCCGGCCGGGAAACGATCTCCATCAGGGCGACGCCGGAGCGGTTCAAATCGACATAGGAGGAGTCTGGCGAGAGGTCATGGATCGACTTGCCGGCGTCCTGCTCCAGATGCACCCGTTCGATACCGACGATGATGGACTCGCCCTCGCCGAGGTCAATGACGACCTCACCCTCGCCGACGATCGGCTGCTTGTACTGCGAGATCTGGTAGCCCTGCGGCAGATCAGGATAGAAGTAGTTCTTCCGGTCGAAGACGCTGACGAGGTTGATTCCGGCCTTGAGGCCGAGGCCGGTGCGGACGGCTTGCGCGACGCATTCCTCGTTGATGACCGGCAGCATGCCGGGCATGGCCGCATCGACGAGCGAGACATGGCTGTTGGGCTCGGCGCCGAAGCCGGTCGAGGCCCCCGAGAACAGCTTTGCCTTGGAGGCGACCTGGGCATGCACCTCCATGCCGATGATGACCTCCCAGTCGTCCTTGGCGCCGGGGATCAGGTTCTTCTTCAACGTCTCGCGGTGGCGGAGCTGCATAGCGGGTGGACCTTGCTGCGGAACACACACGCCCCCGCCGCGCAAGACCTGCTCGAGGCGGCCCTGCGGTCAGGAGGCGATTGCCTGCATCAGCGTCTAAGTGGCTGGATCGGGCCGGTCAAGGGCGACGCTCCACCCCGCCGGACGTTAGAGGACGAAGTCGGCCGCCGTCAGCACCTTGAGGCCGGTCAACTCGATCTGGAAGTCCGCCTTCTTGTCGCCGTTGATGTCGCCCTCGACGATCGTCTTGTCGTTGACCGTGCCGGCAGCGTTGATCTGATACCAATGAAGTTGGCCACTGGTGCCTGTGAAGGCAGCCCCCTTGGCGGCGAGGAACGAGAACTTGCCGTTGCCGGCGGCCGAGCCATTGGCATCGATGGTGGAGAGGTCGATGTCGTCGGTCAGATGCTTGAAGTCCGTGATCCGATCCCGCGTGGACGATGTCTTGCCGGTCTCCGTGACCTTGTTGAAGTCGAAGATGTCGCGCGCAGCACCACCCGTCATGATGTCACGTCCGGTTCCGCCGGTCAGGCGGTTGCTGCCGTCGTTGCCGACAAGGGCATTGGCTGCGGCGTTGCCTGTGCCGTTGAGGTTGGCAGTCCCGAGGAGCGTCAGGTTCTCGAAGCCATTGGCAAGTGTCTTCGAGACCGTGGATCGGACGGTGTCGATGCCTCCCTGCTCAAAGAGCTGATCGCTCGCCGAATTGACCAGGTAGATATCGTTGCCGAGACCGCCGAACAGCCGGTCATTGCCGAGGCCGCCATCGAGATAGTCGGCTCCTTCCTTGCCGATGAGCTCGTTGGCCGCATCGTTGCCGATGAGGATGTCGTTGTAGAGCGTGCCATAAACGTCGTCGATCCCGATGAGAGTGTCGGTGTCCCCGAACATGTCGGTCGCAGTGCCTGCGAGATGACCGAATTGGTCGAAGGTGCTCATATTGACGATGACACCATCCAATGGAATCCCGGCGAGCACGTCCACGAATATCGCCGTCGAGAAGACTTCGTTGTCGTAGTTGACGATGTCGCGGCCTGCGCCCCCGGTGAAGGTATCGGCGCCTCCCATGCCGGTGAACATGGCGATGTCGCTGGTATCGATCGTAACGGCGTTCGCATTGAAAGTGTCATCGTTCATCGTGCCCCAGATCTGCTCGATGCCCTCGAACGCATCGGTGCCGATGCCGTCAGCGACATCGTCGCCGATGACGTTACCCTCGCCACCTCCAATAAGCGTGACCGTAATGCCGCCAAGATAGCTGTCGGCTTCATCGCCCATTTCGGCGGGACGGCCGGGGTCCGGCGGAAGACCGATATGCGAATAGACGATCACATCGTCCGTGCCGTCACCGGCATCGCCGAAGTTGTCGCCGGCGTTGAGACCGCCGTGGATGTGATCATCGCCGGTGCCGCCGAAAATGATGTCGTCGCCGTCACCGCCGACGATGTCGTCCCCGCCCGCGCCACCGTCCAGGATGTCGTGCCCGGATTGGCCGATGATCTGGTCATTGCCGGCCCGCCCGAAGATGGCGCTGCCAAACGTACTGTGAGCCGTCAGGGTGTCGTCGAAATTCGAGCCCCCGAGACCGCCGATGCGCGCGGCATCCCAATCATCCGATCCGTCCGGGCCCGATGACGAGCTGTCGGCCAGGCTCGCTGTAACATCGCCCGTAGCATTGCCGTAATCGACTTGGCCGCCGCCGTCGCTGTTCGGCCCGAAGGCATATGAATCGCTGCCGGTGCCGCCTTCGAAGCTGTTATAGCCACCATCGACGTTGTCGAACTTGGTGATGGTGTTGTCGCCCTGAACCATCACGGGATAGAGCGTCTCGTCGTTGCCTTGGATGCCGCCTTCGGGATCGGGCAGGCCGCGCGAGAGAAGCGCATACTCGAAAGCGGATGCCTTGCGTTCCGCTGCGGAATAATCCACAGGCGTGGCGGTCGGTAGATCGGCGCCCGTTTCGTCTTGCAGCGTGATCTTCGAGATCATGCCCAGTTGACTGAGCGTCAGGTCAGTCAGATCAGAGCCCTCGATTGCAAAGAATCCGACGACGACACCGTCGATATCGAGGAGCTCGAGGCTCATCGAATGCCCATCGGATGCGAAGGTTGCGCCTCCCAAATGGTCAAATCCGGCCGCGGTGAGCTCTGTTTCCCAGGCAACGAACGTATCCACCATCATGCCGAGGCCGGAGTTGAGGTAGTTCGAGATCGACGTTGCCAGCGTCGCCTGGTCCGCTGCCGCGACGCTGATGGTTTGCCGGACCCCGCCTGTGGCGCCGAACGTCGTATCGAATAGCTCAAAGGACGAGATCGTGCCCGACAGCGCGCCCGTCGTCTCGTTGAACGACAATCCGGTGCCGACGATATGAATTTCGTAACCAGCCGGCATGTCACTCCCGGCCGAGAAGATGAGCCGGGAGGCATCACTACCGGCAAGCGTTCCAGCAAATGCGTCGAATTCCCAGACCATCACAGCACCCCCAGATGACTCGCAAGCGCCGCTCCCCCGCAACGCAGTCGCGAAGCCGTTGTTGTCTCATCAAAGCTTTGTGGACTGCCCCAAGCCGCATACGACCGCTCGCGCGAACGCGGCACAAGCCTGCGCACGATGTCATGAATGCTGAGATGATTGGGGTATGGGTAGCCGCCGGTTGCTTTGCACGTGGCTACGTGAGAGCGACTTGTCCCTCCATGTACACCAGCGACGGCAATCACCGGTGCGCATGAAAGCTATGCAGGTCCTTATCGGTGGTCAATGGCCGGTATGCCGATAATCACAGCAAAATGTATTTGTGCTTTTCAACTCGCCACAGAACGCAGGCCGAGCAGCTGTCTCGCCTCTCCAACAGTCGCCGGGCGTCGTCCGTACTCCGCCGTCAGCGCGGCGAGCCGCGCAACCAACGCCGCATTCGAGGGGGCCAGCGTAGTGCGGTCCATTCGTACATTGTCCTCGAGTCCGGTGCGGCAATGCCCGCCCATCTCGAGCGACCAGCGATTGACCTCCAGCTGGTGACGACCGATCCCTGCCGCCGTCCAGGTCGCCTCGGGCATCAGCCGCTTCAGCTCGGACACCTGGAAGTCGAGCGCCTGCCTCACCGCGGGCATTGCATTCTTGACGCCGAAGACGAACTGCACATGCAGGGGCGCCTTCAACATCCCCTCCTCGGCCAGGTTGATCGCCTGATAGAGCATGGAGAGGTCGAACACTTCGATCTCGGGTTTGATGTCGAGTTCGCGCATCCGGGTGGCAAGTGCGCGGATGAGATCGGGCGTGTTCTCGTAGACGATAGTCGGGAAGTTGACCGTTCCTGTCGTGAGGGATGCCATATCGGGCTTGTGAACCAGCATGCCGCCGCGCTCGGCGGCCCCCTTGCCGGAGCGGCCGCCCGTCGAGAATTGCACGATCATGCCCGGGCAGTGCTTGCGGAGACCGTCCTGCAGGCGACCGAAACGCTCAGGATCAGAGGTCGGCGTCTCGTCGTCGTTGCGTACATGCAGATGGGCGAGGGTCGCACCAGCCTCGAAAGCCGCCTGCGTCGACTCGATCTGCTCGGCGACCGTGATCGGCACCGCCGGGTTGTCCTTTTTCCTCGGCAGCGAGCCGGTGATGGCGACGGTGATGATGCAGGGGGCTAAGGCCATGGTCGGGCTCCGGCGTTGATCGCCGGATCGTTGTAGGCGCGCCAGAAGTCCAGCTCAACGCTTGCTCCTGCGCGGCAGGTCTGCGGTCAGGGGGATGGTGGAGAGGGCTGGATTCGAACCAGCGTAGGCGAAGCCAACGGATTTACAGTCCGTCCCCTTTAGCCACTCGGGCACCTCTCCACACCGCAGGGCGGCAGCCGTGGTTATGGGAATTGACCCGGCAAGTGTCAACCCGGCCCTGAAAATTGAACGAAACAGTCCCCCTCGGGTCTGTGACGGACCACCACGCCGGCGTTACCGATGGTTACGGTTCCGGTACGCTCGTCGAGCTGGTGACGTTCGTCTCCAGCATGGCAGCCGCCTCGGCCGCTGCCGCAAGCTTCAGCATCAGGTCGGCGGTCACGATCTTGCCCCCCAAGCACGCTGCAGCCGTGAGCCGCCGGTTGAGTGTCATGACATCGCCCCGGAAGTTCGTTGCCAGCGCCCTGCGCACGATGCCGGTTGCGACTGATCCGTCGGCAAACTTGGCCAGGCAGGCATAGCCCGACAGGAACTCGGTCAGCTCCTGGCGATAGGCGAGTGATGTGGTGTCGCTCGAGGCCCTCAGCGCCGACCAGGCGCGCCCGGCATCCGACGTCAGCCAGTCCTGGCTCTCGGCAGCGGCCTTCAAACTGGCTAGGCTCCGATCGACTCGCTCGCGAATCTTCCTCACCTCTATGCCATCGATCGCCGCGCCGATGGCGTCGAGCTCGGCCACCTCCGGGGGGCGGATCTTCATGCTCGCGAGGTCGGCCGACACGGTCTTGGAGGTCTCGGGCGCGTCGGCGAGCCAGACGACCGCATTCGTCAGGTCGGCCCCGACGAGCGAGGCGTTCGAGAAGTCAGCCCCCTGGAGCTTGGCGAAGTTCACAAGCGCTGCGTCGAGGTTCGCACCCTCGAAGTTCGCACCCATCGCCTGAATGAAGGAGAGCTGCGCGCCCTGCAGCTGGGCACCAAAGAAATCGGCGGCATAGAGTTTGGCGCCGGTCAGGTCGGCGCCCTGCATGGCGGCACCGAGGAAGTTGGCGCCGATCAGCGTGGCGCCGCCGGATAGCGACGCGCGTTGCATCTGCGCGCCCGAGAAATCGGCGCCAGTCAGATCGCTATAGCGCAGGTCTGCGTCATCCAGGCTAGCTCCTTCGAAGCGGGCATCGGATACCAGGGCGAGCCGCAGATCGGCACCGGACAACAGCGCCCGGCTGAGGTCGACGCTCTCGAGCCGCGTGCAATCCCGGTCACGCGCGACTTGTTGCGTTAGCACGCCGTCGATGTCGGCGCAGGACAGGCGCGCATGGCGCAGATCGGTCCCTGCGAGGCTGGCGCCTTCGAGATTGGCGCCCGTGAAGTCGGCGCGGTGCAAATCTGACCGGTCGAGGACCGCGTTCGTCAGGTCACGGTCCCTCAGATTGATCGAGACCTCACCGCGATCATCATCGGCATTCGACACGAGGTCCTGGTCCGTGACGTGGAGATTGCGGCGCAGCAGCGGTTGCGCGCTCTTTCCTCCGCCATCCTCGAAGATCAGCGCAGTCAGGCTGAACACCGACCGGCCCGAGAGATCGCCGGCCGCCTTCGCCGTGCGCGCGACCGTGGTTCCGGAAATCCTCGCTGCGAGCTTGTCGAGCGCCTCCCCGGGCACGGTGGCGACGAGAAGCGAGAAGAATGTGAGGAAAGCAAAGAATACGGCGGTCAACAGAACGTTGACCGGCTGATGACGGATGGTTCGCGCCAGCGCCCGCAGAAAACGCGTCTCGCGACGCCTAAGAAACACGCCGATCCCGAGGATCACCAGCATGTCGACGAGGAGGACCGCGCGGTGCGACCAGGTCGTCAGCACGTCGTGATAAGGCAAGAAGGTGACCTGGATGTAGACGATCAGCAGAAGCGGCAGGAAGACGATCGACAACCAGATGAGGAGGTGCAGGAAGATACCGAACAGCGGGCTCCGCTCGGGCCCGGCCAGCGTCTGGGTGAAGAAGTAGGAATGCAGCTCGAGCCGCAACGGATGCGAACGCCTGCTGGTCGGCTCGAGCGGGCGAAGCGCGGCATGAAACTCCAGGACCTTCCGCGCCAGCATCACGTGTTGCATCAATAGGCCGAAATGCATCAACGCCACGATGATGGGCACGAACAGGAAGAAGCGCGTGAGCTCGATCCTGACCTGCAGCACCGGCAGCTCGACGGCCGAGTTCATCAAGAGATCGGCATGGCTGACACCGGCCACCGCGACCATGACATAGGCGGTGACCGCGAGGAAGATCAGCCAGGTTGTATGCGCGATCTCGCTTGCGTCGTTGACCGCCTCGAGCAAGCTGTATGGATTGACGGGGACCTCGCCCGTCTCCGTCCCGGCGGCCAGGCCAGCCCCGTCGCCATAGCCGTAGTCGTGCTGCACATCGCTCATGACGCCCCAACGCCCCTGTCGGCCCTCTCGACCCTCTGGCCGCTATCAAGGCGCGGACCTTAGCCCAGATCATGGCAAGGGTTAACAGCCTTCCACAACCTCTGGGCGGCGCGCGCTGGTGCCCGGGCGTGATGGCGGGCGCCAGGTCAGCGGCCTTCGACGCAGTCGGGCCGGCGGCACGGTCCAGGGCGCACCGGCTTCGCGGCAAAGAAGACGGCCAGCATGAACACCTCGCCGAGCAGTCGGATCAATGGAAGCATGTCGCTCTCCTGTCGTTACAGCGCCTGGGATCGCCTGAGCTTGCGCCCGCACCCGGCTTTGGACAAACGGCGAATCGCTATGCTACCTGTAACCTCAGATTACATATTGGAGTCCGCCAATGAGCCGTCGCCTGCCGTCGCTCACGGCGCTGCGCGCCTTCGAGGCCGCCGCACGGCACGAGAGTTTCTCCCGGGCCGCCAGCGAGCTGTTCGTGACACATGCCGCGATCTCGCGGCAGATCCGCGAGCTTGAGGCGGACCTGAAGCTCGCCCTGTTCCGGCGCACAGGGCGGGGCGTGCAATTGACCGAGGCCGGTGGCGAATATGCCCGCAAGCTGACCCGCGCCTTCGACCGCATCAGCGACGCCACCCGTGAGCTTTCGAGCGCCCGGGGGCGCCGGGCGCTGCCGCTCAGCGTCGAGGTCGGCCTCGCCTCGACCTGGCTCGTGCCGCGGCTCGGCCGGTTCGGCGAGCGCTGTCCGGATGTCGACCTCATCCTCGATGCAACCGACACCCTGATCGACTTCCGGCGGTCGGAGGCGGAGATCGGCATCCGCTGCGGCAAGGGACGCTATCCGGGGCTGAGATCCGAGGAGATCGTCCGGTTGCTTGTGTTCCCCGTGGCAGCGCCGTCGCTCGTCAGATCCGCAGGCCTCAAGGATCTCCGGGATCTCTCTCGGGTCACCCTGTTGCATCAGGATTCGAAACGCTGGTGGGGCGACTACCTTACGCATTTCGAGGTCCCGGCGACCGCCGCTGGCGCTGGGCCGACCATGCCGAGCCACAACGCCATCGAGGCCGCCATTGGGGGGCTCGGCGTGGCGCTCGCCGACAATGTCATCGCTGCCGAGCCGCTCCTCGACGGCCGACTCGTCCGCCTCTTTGCCGTGAAGCCGGAGGACGTAGCCTACCATTTCGTCTCTCTCGAAGATCGCAAGGAGAGCGAGTCAGCCCAGAGTTTCAAGGCTTGGCTATATGAGGAGATGGCCCGGACCCAGGAGCGGCTGGCACCGCTTGTCTGGGACGGCACGGGCTGAGCTTGGAGCTCGCGGATCACCTCCTCCTCGGTCGGTGGGTGGCCGGGCCGATCCTCGCGCCTACGGAGCGTCGCAATGAGGATCGCATCAGCGTATGCGAGGGCGAATAAGCGCATAGCGGAGCCTCCGTTTGTGTTGACCTTTGCTGCCCGAAACGTGGTAGCGATGCCCCGGTCGTTCGAGGCCCGATCGTGTTGCACGAGGTAACGGTCCGAGAATCGATCAGCCCGACAGCCAGGAAGCACAGACCATGAGCAAAACACTGCACTTCAAATCCGATGCTCTGAAATTCGTGGAGTTCGGCGGGCCGCCTGGCCGCGCGAGCATCGCCCGCCTCGTCACCGATGAGACATCCGGTACGATGGGTGCCGGCGTCGCCATCTTCGACGGCTGCTCGATCGAGTGGACGGTGCTCTACGACGAGGCGGTCGTCGTGCTCGAAGGCACGTTCCGTCTGCGTGTCGGCGAAGGCTACAAGGAGGTGATCGAGGCAAAGCCGGGCGACGTCATCTGGATACCGGAGAACACCCCGCTCAAATACGAAGGCGACGGTGCGCGGATCTTCTACACGCTCTATCCGATCGACTGGAAGAAGCGGCACGGGTTGTAATCCGCATGCTCCGCCCCCTCGCTTTCGCGCTCTTCGCCGCCATCGGCAATGCGCTGTTCGTCTGGGCCCAGCGCGGCGCCGGCAAAGCAGACAATCCGTTCCTGTTCACCTTCGCGGCCGTCGTCGCCTGCGCCATCCTCTTCCTGCCGGCGGCCTTCCTCTATCGGACACCCGGCGATGGCGGATACGTCGCCGACCACGGCTTCTACATCGCCGCCGCCGGCTTCGGGTTCTTCATGACGTTTGTCGGCTTTTTCCTGCTCTATTCGAGCTACGGCGCATCCGCATATGTGCTGTACGCGACGCTCTCGATCCTGACGACCACGTTCGTCGTCGGCGTTCTCATCTATCGCGAGCCGTTCAATCTCTATCAGGCTGCCGCCGTGCTGCTGGCCATGGTAGCGATCGGACTCTACACCTACGGACGCACAAAGAATTAGGGACGGACCCTTTCCGGATCCGTCCCATTTTCCTGTCATGCCGGCATCTTAGAACGACAGATAGATGCCGAAATGCGGCCGGTGGTGACGGCGGTAGTACCGGTGCGAGTGCCGATATGGCCGATAGACGTAATAGGGAGAGTACCCGTAGTAGTAGTAAGGCTGATAGGAATAGTAGCGCGGCCGATAATAGCGGTAGTTGTAATACCGCCCCTTCCGAACATGGCGGCGGTGTTTGTGCCACTTCCGCCATTTCTTCCGGTGCACCTGCACGGTCGAGTTGTCGGAGACCTTCGGCGACGCCACCGTCGCCGCCTGCGATAGCGAGGCTGCGGACGCACTGATCGGGGCGGCCAACAAAATGGCTCCCGCGATCGCTGCGGCCAATGACATCTTGCCAATCATGTTATGCTCCTCTTTCGGTAACGCGATGGCATGATCCTTCCCCTAAGATACATGTTACGAGCCATGTTACCTTCTGTCACCTGCAACCACGGCAATCCTGCCAATCGGTCGCATTCTCGTCGAGCAACAAAGCCGGAACGCGCATGAAAAGCACTGATGCAAATCACGCTCAGTTGAAGTCGGCGAGCTACAAACTCGCCGTCGAGGACCTGGATTTCCTCCTGAGCGAGGAGATGCGGGCGATGCGTTTTGCTCTCGAGTACCAGAAGGCCGAGTCCTATCTGCATCGCTGGGGCGTCCGATCGACCGTGGTGGTCTTCGGCTCGGCCCGTATCCCGTCGCCGGAGGCGGCCGAGGCGGCGCGCGCCAAGGCGCGTGTCAAGTCGGAGATCGCCAAGGCCGAGAACGCACTGCGCCGCTCGCGCTGGTATGCCGAGGCCCGCCAGTTCGGCCGCATCGTCTCCGAGCGCGGTGGCGCGCTGGCCGCCGACCAGAGGCTGCGTGACAACGTCGTCGCGACCGGAGGTGGCCCGGGCATCATGGAAGCCGCCAATCGCGGCGCCAGCGACGTCGGCGCTCCATCGATCGGCTTCAACATCACACTTCCCCACGAGCAGTTCCCGAATCCGCACTCGACGCCCGAGCTGACCTTCCGCTTCCACTATTTCGCCATGCGCAAGATGCACCTGGCGATGCGCGCCAATGCGCTTGCGGTCTTTCCGGGCGGATTTGGTACGCTCGACGAGCTGTTCGAGATTCTGACGCTGCAGCAAACCGGCAAGGCGCCGCCGATGCCTGTCGTCCTGTTCGGCCGGGAGTACTGGACCGGAATCCTGAATTTCGAGGCCATGCTCGAGGAGAACGTGATCTCGGAGCGGGATCTCGATTTGTTCGAGATGGTGGATACGGCCGAGGAGGCGTGGCAGGCGTTCATGCGGCGCGGCCTCGTGGCGCATACTCCGGCGGCCCCCGGCGCCTAGAGGTTCAAGCCGCGTGCATCCGCGCGATCGTCAAGCCCGCGAAGAACCGGTATAGGCGGTTACGTGTCAGGGAAAAGATCCGAACGCGGCTCATATCCTCAGGGGCGAGGTCTCAGCGTCCGGTCGAGGACGGCGTCCAGATGAACTCGCGCAGAATTCGCTCGTAGGATGGCAGGTCCGCGCCACAGCCCAGCACTCTGCTCAGCACCGAGTAGGTGAGAATCGACCGCTGGACCTGGGCCCGGGCGTGGCGCAGGGGATCGACCTTCGGCTGGATGACGGCGATGACGGCGGTAGCCACCGCTGTAGCGGGCGCGATTTCCTCCTCGAACTGCAGGATCGGCTCAGCCAGCATTGCCCACTCCAACGCTTCCCGACAAGGAACATCCGAGCCGAGCCTCGAGAGGGTAACTCACGCGAGTTACGGTCCCAATAAGCGGCACACTAAATTTTTCGATAAATTCTTCGGCTCACCCGACACTGTCGCCCTCATGGGCAAGCAAGCGACGGACGCTGGCATCCACGCCCTCCCGCCAATCGGGAAGCCTCAGTCTCATCTCGGTCTCCAGCCGACGGGTATCCAACCGTGAATTCTTCGGCCGCTCTGCCCTGGTCGGGTACTCGGCCGTCGTGATCGGCTCGACCTCGGCGGAGGGACCGCCGAGCCGCTGCGACCGAGCGAAAACCTCTCGCGCGAGCTCGGCCCAGCTCGCCTCGCCCCGGCCCGCCGCGTGAAGGATGCCGAAGCGCTCCTGCCCCTCCGCAAGCTGCGCCGCGAGATCAAGCAGGGTGACGGCCAGATGCTCTGCCGAGGTCGGCGAGCCGAGCTGATCGCCGACAACCCGGACACGTTGTTTCTCCCGGGCGAGCTGCAACATGGTCCGGACGAAGTTCTGCCCGAACGAGGAATGCAGCCAGGCTGTGCGGACGATCAGATGTTTCGGATTGGCCACCATGACCGCCCGCTCGCCTTCGAGCTTCGAGCGGCCGTAGACGCTCCGCGGGCCGGTCGGGTCGCTCTCGACATAGGGGATCGCCTTCAAACCATCGAAGACATAGTCCGTGGACAGGTGAATGATCGGTAGACCACGCTCGGCCGCGGCCTCCGCGAGCCGGGCCGCCCCATCTCGATTGAGCGCGAAGGCGGCCTCGACATCGGTCTCGGCTTGGTCGACGGCGGTATAGGCCGCCGTGTTGATGACGACGTCCGGCCGGGCATCCGTGAGCGTTCTCAGGATCGTCGGCAGCTTGACCAGATCGAGCGCCGGCCTGCCGATGGCCAGTGCCTCGATATCCTGGCGCCGGGCGGCTGCCTCGCCGAGCGCGCGCGACACCTGCCCCTGCCAACCGGTGATCAGAAGACGCATGACTTGCCCCTGCCCTCAGGCCGCCGTGACGCTCGCCTCTGCCTTGCCAAGACCGAGCCTTCCACCATCATAGACCCTATGCCGCAAGGGCTCCCACCACCAGCGATTGGCAAGATACCAGCGGACTGTGGCGTCAATTCCGGTCTCGAAGCTCTCGCGCGACCGCCAGCCGAGCTCGCGCTCGAGCTTGCCAGCGTCGATGGCATAGCGCCGGTCGTGGCCCGGCCGGTCGGCGACATGGGCGATGAGGTCGCGCCTGGTGCAGGCGGCGGGGGCATAGCGGTCGAGCAGGTCGGCAACGGCCTGCACCACAGCGAGATTTGTTCGCTCGTTGCCGCCGCCGACATTGTAGCTCTCGCCCGGCCGGCCACGGGCGGCGATCATGACCAGCGCCCGCACATGGTCCTCGACGAACAGCCAGTCCCTCACTTGCTGACCGTCGCCATAGACGGGCAGCGGCTTCTCCTCGAGGCCATTCAGGATCATCAATGGGATGAGCTTCTCAGGGAAATGATAGGGCCCATAGTTGTTTGAGCAATTCGAAACCACGACCGGCAAGCCGTAGGTCCGATGCCAGGCCATGGCGAGATGATCGGACGCGGCCTTGCTGGCGGAGTATGGTGAGGATGGATCGTAGGCCGTCGTTTCCGTGAATAGGCCCGTCTCGCCCAGCGAGCCGTAGACCTCGTCCGTCGACACCTGCAGAAAGCGAAACGTCCGGCGCCTGGACCGATCAAGGCCGGACCAGTAGACCCGGGCCGCCTCGAGCAGCGTATAGGTGCCGAGGATATTCGTGTCGATGAAGGCGCGGGACCCGTCGATCGACCGGTCGACATGGCTCTCGGCGGCTAGGTGAATGAGGGCGTCAGGCGCGAAATCCTCGAGCAGCCGTGACATAGCCGGTCGGTCGCAGATGTCGGCCCTGGCGAAGGCGTAGCGCGGATGGCCGGCCACGGGCAGCAGTGATTCGAGATTGGCCGCGTAGGTGAGCTTGTCGACGTTGAGGACGGTCGCGGCCGTGCCGAGCACGAGATGGCGGCAAAGCGCGGAGCCGATGAAGCCGGCTCCCCCGGTGACCAAAATTCGCAAGCAGGGCTCCTTCAGGGCGGGCGCCGCCCGTCAGTCCGACGGCCTCAGAGCATCTCACCCATTGGTCGTTAAACTTCCGTTCACTCTGAAAGACTTCCATCCTCCCGACACGGAGCACGCATTTCATTAACCTTGTGTTATTGTCTGCTGCATAGTTTTGCCCACAAGATTACAAATAGGTCTTGTGGGGCGATGCTCGGGGCATCCATCAACAACGCGAAATCAACATCGCTCCTGAACGAGTACGCCTCGCTTCTGGGAGATGCGGTGTTGCGGCACCGGGCTCGCGTGGCCGAGCACTCGGCCCGAATTGAGGCGGAGCTCGCCAACAAGCTCAAGTCCGAGTTCATCGCCAATATGAGCCATGAGCTGAGGACCCCCCTCAACACCATCATCGGCTTCTCGAGACTGATCAGGGAGCACGACGCCCGTCACATGACCGGCGATCAGATCGTCGAATATGCCGGATTGATCCAGGAGTCCGCCGATCACCTTCTCGCCGTGATCAACGACATCCTCGAGATCTCCAAGATCCAGAGCGGCCGGTTCTCAATCGATCTCCACGAGACCCATCTCGAGGAGATCGTCCAGACCTGCCGCTCGTTCTTCAACATCGCGGCCAACGAGGCCGGCCTCAGCATGTCCTATGTGGTCGATCCCGACTTGAACGCAGTCTACGGCGATCAGACCAAGCTCAAGCAGATGCTGATGAATCTGCTGTCGAATGCCATCAAGTTCACGAAGCCCGGAGGATCGGTGCGGACGGCCGTCAAACGGTTGGATGCGGATCATGTGACGATCTCGGTAAAGGACACCGGTATCGGCATGTCGGCGGAGGAGATCGCCATCGCACTCATTCCGTTCGGCCAGATCGACGGCGGCCGATCACGTCATCGCGAGGGTACCGGCCTCGGCCTACCGATCGCCAAGGCGCTCGCCGAGCTGCATGGCGGCACCATGCGGATCGTCTCCGAGAAGAATCTTGGAACAGAGGTGATCATTACGCTGCCGGCCAATGGCCATCTACCTGACAAGCCACCAATTGCATCCTGGCCGACCAGAGAAAGACCGCCGCAGGCCGGCGATCGAGCTAGTCCATAAGGGGACAACGACCGTGTACCAGAACACCGCCGAAGTACAGGAGCCCGTCACGGGAACCGATCTTTCGATCGGGCGCATTGTCTCCGTAACCGGGTCCAAGGCCATCGTTCTCCTCGATGACAATCGCGCGGCCGTGTTCGAATCGACCGCTGGACGGCCCGAGATGGGCACGCTGCTGGCGATCGATACCGAGTTGTCGATCGGATTGGGTCTGGTCTCGGCCCTGAGCGTCCCCGTGCCGGCGCAGAAGGACGGCGATCCCGAGGTCTGGATCGCCGAGTTGAGCCTGGTCGGCGAGATTCAAAGACCCCGTAACGGCCATCCCGGCGGATTCAACCGCGGCCTGACAACCTATCCGGCCCTCGGCGACCGTGTCCGCGTCGCCTCCAAGGAGGAACTGAAAAAGGCCTTTTCGGCACCAGGTGAGAGTGCCGTCAAGGTCGGCGTCATCCGCCAAGACTCCTCGATCTCCGCCATGGTCAAGACCGACGATCTGCTCGGCAAGCATTTCGCCATTCTCGGCACCACCGGCACCGGCAAGTCGTGCACGACCGCGCTCATTCTGCGCGCCATCCTCGACAAGAATCCCGAGGCCCATATCGTCCTTCTCGACCCGCATAACGAGTATGCGACGAGCTTCGGCGAGCGGGCCGAGGTGGTCTCGACGCAGAACCTGCATCTGCCCTACTGGCTGCTCACCTTCGAGGAGCTGGTAGAAGTCATCATCGGCACGGGCGAGGACCGCAAGCAAGAGGTCGAGATCCTCCAGGAGCTGATCCCGATCTGCAAAGGCCGCTACGGCAAGAGCACGCGCGAGACTGAGCGCACCGTCAAACGCGCCTCCATCTATGCCGGCCGGTACTCGGTCGACACGCCCGTCCCCTACCGCATGTCCGATCTGCTTCAGCTTCTCGACGACAAGATGGGCATGCTCGAGAACAAGAAGGACCTCTCGCCCTATCGCGCACTCAAGACCCGCATCGACACGATCAGCCAGGACCAGCGCTACGCCTTCATGTTCGGCGGCTTCACCGTCAATGATCAGATGGCCGAGATCCTCGGCCGCATCTTCCGCGTCCCGGTCAACGGCCGACCGATCACCATCCTCGAGCTCACGGGCCTGCCGACCGAGATCGTCAACGTCGTCGTCTCCGTGCTCTGCCGCATGACCTTCGACTTCGCGCTCTGGGGCGAAGGAAATGTGCCGGTCACGCTCGTTTGCGAAGAGGCGCATCGCTACGTTCCGGCCAACGCCAACATGGGCTTCGAGCCCGCCAAGCGCGCCATTGCCAAGATCGCCAAGGAGGGCCGCAAATACGGCGCCTCGCTCTGCATCGTGACGCAACGGCCGGCCGAGATCGACGCGACGATCCTCTCCCAGTGCAATACGGTGTTCGCGCTGCGCATGTCGAACGATCGCGACCAGGAGATCGTGCGCGCCGCCGTCTCCGATACGGGCTCGGGCATGCTCGAGTTCCTGCCCTCGCTCGGCCAGCGCGAGGCCATCGCCTTCGGCGACGGCGTGTCGCTGCCGGTGCGTATCAAGTTCGACGAGCTGCCGAAATCGGCATTGCCGCGCTCGTCGACGGCGCGTTTCTCCGAGAAGTGGCAGAAGTCCGTCTCGGATGACGGCTTCGTCCAGAGCGTCGTCGATCGCTGGCGCGCCTCCGGATCGCCGCATGCCGCAGCGGGGGGCGAGGAGCTGCACGATGTCATCGACGTTCCGCAAGCAGCCGAGACGCCGCTCCGCCGCATCTCGCCCGGCAGCGGAACACCGCCTGGCGCCCCACAGCGCATGACGGCACCGCCGCCGCAGCCCGCGAGCCATCGAGCAGCCGCGCCGACAGCCTCGGCACCATCCACCGTGCGCCGCGTCCTGGTAACGCCGCCGCCGACGCCCGAGCCGGCTGCTCAGGCCGGCAGCAGTATCCGGCGCTCGGGCCTCGCGGCCAGCCTGCTTCGTCGCAAGGAATAGTCGCGTCGCACGATCGAAGCGGCTATGCCTCGTATTGGAAGGCCGGAGGCGCATCGCGCAGCCGCACAAGTCGTCGGTCCTTGTCCGACAGACCCGGCTCGCACCCGTCGAGTGGCCAGTCGATGGCCAGCTCCGGATCGTTCCACAGAATGCCCCGATCGCACTCGGGTTCATAGTAGTCGGTTACCTTGTAGGCAACCTCGGTCATCGGCTCGAGCGTGATGAAGCCATGGGCGAAGCCGACCGGCACGAGAATTTGAGCGCCGTCCGAAGCCGAGAGCTCGACGGCAACGTGCTTGCCAAAGGTCGGCGAGCCGTGACGGATATCGACGGCGACGTCGAGGATCCGGCCGTACACCACACGCACGAGCTTGGCCTGGGCATGAGGCGCGGACTGATAGTGGAGCCCGCGCAACACCAACGCCTCGCGCGAGAGCGAGTGATTGTCCTGGACGAAATCGAGGTCGATGCCGGCCGCGGCAAGCTGCCGTCGGTTGTAGGTTTCGGAGAAGTAGCCCCGACGATCCTCGAACCGCTTCGGCCGCACGAGCTTCACGTCGGCGATCGCCAGCGAAGCCACTTCCATGGTTGGCCTCCTCAGAGAAGCTTCTTGGCCTCGAGGTCGATAATCAGTCTCTCGGTCAGAGCCTCTGGTGAATCGTTCCAGCCTTCGAGACGCATCTCGGCATTCTCAGGCCGCTCGTAGGGCGAGGAGATGCCGGTGAAGTTCCGGATCTCGCCGGCGCGCGCCTTCCGGTAGAGCCCCTTCGGATCGCGGCTCTCGCAGACCTCGAGAGGCGTATCGACGAAGACCTCGACGAACTCGCCCTCCTCGAACAGGTCGCGCGCCATTCGACGCTCCGAGCGGAAGGGCGAGATGAATGAGACGATGACGATCAAGCCGGCATCGACCATCAGCTTCGCCACCTCGGCGACGCGGCGGATATTCTCGACGCGATCGGCATCGGAAAAGCCGAGATCGCGGTTGAGTCCATGCCGGACGTTGTCGCCGTCGAGCATGGTCGCGTGGCGACCGAGCGAGTGAAGGCGCTTGTCGAGCAGATTGGCGATGGTGGATTTGCCGGAGCCGGACAGCCCCGTGAACCAGATGCAGCAGGGCTTCTGCCCCTTCATGGCCGCCCGTGCGGCCCGATCGACATCGATGGCCTGCCACTGGATGTTCGTCGCCTCGCGCCGGGGCGACTGCAGCATGCCGGCACCGACCGTGTTGTAGGTCAGCTTGTCGACGAGGATGAAGCCGCCGGTCTCGCGATTGTTCTTGTAAGGGTCAAAGACCAGAGGACGGCTAAAGCCGAGATGGCAATAGCCGACTTCGTTGAGTGCCAGCTCTCGACCGGCCGTCTCCTCCAGGCTCTCGACATTGATCTTGTGCCTGAGCGACATCACATTGGCCGTCGCCCACTGTGTGCCCACCTTGATGAGATAGGGTCGTCCCGGCAGCAGCGGCTCATCGGTCATCCAGACCACATGCCCGATGGCCTGGTCAGTCACCTCGGGCCGGTCGTCCCTGAGCGCGATCACGTCGCCGCGGCTGACATCGACCTCGTCGGCGAGCACGAGCGTCACCGCATCGCCGGCATGCGCCACGTCGAGATCGCCATCGTAGGTGACGATGCGGGCGACAGACGTCGTCCTGCCGGACGGCAGCACCGCCACCTTGTCGCCGACAGCCACCCGACCACTCGCCACGGTACCCGAGAAGCCGCGGAAATCCGCGTTCGGCCGGTTCACCCACTGCACGGGAAAGCGGAACGGCTTGGCATCCAGCGCCGTCTCGACGTCGACGCTCTCCAGATGGTCGAGCAGCACCGGCCCCCGGTACCAGGGCATCGCCGTCGACCGTCGAACGACATTGTCGCCATCGAGAGCCGAGACCGGAATGCACATCACTTGCTTCAGGCCGAGCGCTGAAGCGAAGGCGAGATAATCCCGCTCGATCTCGCGGAACCGCGCCTCGCTGTTGTCGACCAGATCCATCTTGTTGACGGCGAGCACGACCTCGGGGATGCCGAGCAGGCTGACGATGCACGAGTGCCGTCGCGTCTGCGTCAGGACGCCCTTCCGAGCATCGATGAGGATGATGGCGAGATCGGAGACCGAGGCGCCCGTCGCCATGTTGCGGGTGTATTGCTCGTGACCCGGCGTGTCGGCGACGATGAACTTCCGCCTCGGCGTCTGGAAATAGCGGAAGGCCACGTCGATGGTGATGCCCTGCTCACGCTCGGCCTGCAGGCCGTCGACGAGGAGCGCGAGATCCATCTCGCCGCCGCGTGTTCCAGCATGACGGGAATCGGTCTCGAGCTGGGCAAGCTGATCCTCCATGATGTGCTGGCTGTCGAAGAGTAGCCTGCCGATCAGCGTCGACTTGCCATCGTCGACGCTCCCGCACGTGAGGAAACGCAGCAAACCCTTCGACGCCAGCTCGGCGGCGGGCGTCTCGCCAGCAACGGCAAGGCGCGCTGGTGAAGAGGCGCCCGCCATCAGAAATAGCCCTCCTGCTTCTTCTTCTCCATCGACCCCGATTGGTCCTTGTCGATCATCCGGCCCTGCCGCTCCGAGACTCGCGAGGCGATGAGCTCGGCAACGATCTCGGGAAGCGTCTTGGCAGCGGACGGGATGGCCCCCGTCAGCGGATAGCAACCGAGGGTCCGGAAGCGGATCATCCGGTCGGCAGGCGTCTCGCCGGGCAACAGCGGCAGACGCTCGTCATCGACCATGATGAGTGTGCCGTCACGCTCTACGACCGGACGGAGTTTGGCGAAGTACAGCGGCACGATAGGGATTCCCTCCTGCTCGATGTAATTCCAAACGTCGAGCTCAGTCCAATTGGAAAGCGGGAACACCCGCATGCTCTCGCCCTTGGCGACCTTGCCATTGTAAAGCGACCAGAGCTCGGGCCGCTGCCGTTTGGGATCCCAGCGATGGTTGACGGAGCGATGCGAGAACACGCGCTCCTTGGCGCGGCTCTTCTCTTCGTCACGGCGCGCACCGCCGATGGCCGCATCGAACCGGTATTTGTCGAGCGCCTGACGCAAAGCCTGCGTCTTCATGACGTCGGTATGGACGGCGCTGCCATGTTCGATCGGGCTGATGCCCTCGCGCAGTCCATCTTCGTTGACGTGGACGATCAGATCGAGACCGAGCCGCCGGGCGGTCTCATCGCGAAATTCGATCATCTCCCGAAACTTCCAGGTCGTGTCGACATGGAGCAGCGGGAACGGCGGTTTCGATGGATAGAAGGCCT
The DNA here is from genome assembly GCA_041397825.1 of Hyphomicrobiaceae bacterium. Classification (GTDB taxonomy): domain Bacteria; phylum Pseudomonadota; class Alphaproteobacteria; order Rhizobiales; family Hyphomicrobiaceae; genus JANNSX01. The sequence goes on along the minus strand of JAWKVX010000004.1, from coordinate 219,319 downwards.
TCATCGCGAGGTGCAGCAGCACCGAGGAATCCTTGCCGATCGAGTAGAGCAGCACGGGCCGCTCGGCCTCCGAGACGACCTCGCGGAAGATCCGGATGCTTTCGGCTTCGAGCCGCTTCAGATGACTGGCACGAATTGACATCGACTGCCCCGATTCGCTGCTCTCCGAGGCGCTTCTAGCCGCCGTCCTGCCGCCCTGCAATGTGACGCGGGAGCCAGCCATTCCGCGACCTCCCGCTCTGGTGCAATGGTCGGTGCGCCGGGCACCTGATCATGCGAATGCTTTTCCCGCTGGACCGGTCTGGCTCCAGGCCCCGTTTCTTCCTGTCCCGTCGCGGTTGCGGCGGATTGTCGTCAGCCGGTCTTGGCCAGCGACGGACGATTGGGCCGTTCGGCCCCGACGACCTCCGCCTCCTCGGACAGCGCGTGGGCCAGTCGCTCGCGGGCTTGCTCGGCCTCCCGTTGGCGCTGCCACATGCTGGCGTAGAGGCCGCCCTTGGCAATGAGTGCCGCGTGGTTGCCCTCCTCGACGATCCGCCCGGCCTCGAGGACAATGATGTTGTCGGCGTGGACGATGGTCGACAGCCGGTGGGCGATGACCAGGGTCGTGCGGTTCCTCGCCACCCGGTCGAGCTCATCCTGGATCTCCTTCTCCGTATGGCTGTCGAGCGCCGATGTCGCCTCGTCGAGCATCAGGATCGGTGGCTGCTTCAGGATCGTCCGGGCGATGGCGACCCGCTGCTTCTCGCCGCCCGAGAGCTTGAGTCCGCGCTCGCCGACCATGGTGTCGTAGCCTTGCGGCAGCGTCTCGATGAAACGATCGAGCTGGGCCTGCCGTGCCGCCTCCTTGACCTCGGCGAGACTGGCCTCCGGCCGCCCATAGGCGATGTTGTAGTAGACCGTGTCGTTGAAGAGCACGGTGTCCTGCGGCACGACGCCGATGGCCGCCCTGAGGCTCGCCTGCGTGACGGAGCGGATGTCCTGGCCGTCGATGGCAACACGCCCGCCGCTCACGTCGTAGAAGCGGAACAGGATCCGGGAGATGGTCGATTTCCCCGCACCTGACGGCCCGACGATCGCAACCATCTTGCCGGCCGGAACCTCGAAGCTGATGCCCTTGAGGATCGGTCGCTCCGGATCATAGGCGAAGCTGACATTCTCGAAGCGGATGACTCCGTCACCAGCTTCGAGCGGTTTGGCTGACGGATCGTCCTCGATCTCGGGGTGCTGGCCAAGGAGTGCAAACATTGTCTCGAGATCCACCAGACCCTGCTTGATCTCCCGATAGATCATGCCCATGAAGTTCAGCGGAATGTAGAGTTGGATCATCATGGCATTGATCATGACGAAGTCGCCGACCGTCTGCGTGCCTTGAGCCACACCGCGCGCCGAGAGCAGCATGCTGAGCGTCAGGCCGATCGTGAAGATGATCGCCTGCCCCGAGTTCAGGATGCCGAGCGAATAGTAGGTGCGGATGTTCGCCGTCTCGTAGCGCGCCATCGCCTGATCGTAGCGCCTGACCTCCATCGCCTCGTTGCCGAAGTACTTGACGGTCTCGTAGTTGAGGAGGCTGTCGATCGCCTTGGCGTTGGCGTCGCGATCGCTCTCGTTGAGCTCGCGGCGGATGCCGAGGCGCCACTCACTCGCCTTGACAGTGAACCAGATGTAGATGCCGATCGTCGCCAGCACGATGAGAACGAACTCGATTCCGAAATAGTAGAGCAGCAGACCTGAGACCAGCACGAGCTCGAGTACGGTCGGCACCGCGTTCATGACCCCCATCCGCAAGATCGTGTCCACCGCCTCCATGCCGCGCTCGACGACGCGGCTCAAAGCACCGGTGCGCCGCTCCATGTGGAAGCGCAATGACAGGCGATGGAGATGTGCGAAGGTCCGGCCGGTCAACTCGCGCACGGCATGGGCGGCGACGCGCGTGAAAAGCACGTCGCGGACCTGCGCAAGTACCATCATCAGGATTCGTCCGACGCCGTAAGCCAGCACCAGGACGATGGGCACCAGCGTCAGCGCCTGGATCGTCGAGCCGCCACTGGCTGCCGTCAGCCAGTCGACCGCCGCCTTGTAGGCAATCGGCACGGCAACCGTGACGAGCTTGGCGGCGACCAGCGCCACCGAGGCAAGCACGACGCGCGAGCGGAGCTCCGGCCGTCCCGCCGGCCAGATGTAGGGCACAAGATCGTTGACCACGGCCCAGTGCTCGGACTGGACGACGTCGGCCGCGGCGGTCTCGGCCGTCGGGTTGGCGGCATGGCGGGACGTCATCGAACCTTGGTCTCCGGTTGCAGCCGCTAGCGCTTCGTGCGCCCGCCCAGGCTGTGTTGGACGGCTGTGGCTTGGTCTCGGAATGCCAAGCTTAGCAATCCACAGGCGAGCCGCGGCTTCGACGCCGGTTTGCCTGTTCGACGGCGCATTGGCAAGCGGTCACTGGAGCGGGGATCAGGGAACGAAGAGCCGCTGCCTCGGAAAAATCAGGTCCGGATCGCGAATGGACCGCGCGTTGCGGGACAGGATCACCGGATAGTGCCGGCCGTCGCCGTAGCAACGATCGGCTATTTTCCACAGACTGTCACCCCGACGCACCCGATACCAGCCGGGCGGGCGTCGACGTATGAACCCCAGCACGCGGGACTTGTGCGAGCGAATCCTGATGCGGACACGGGACACATGGCTGCCGCGAACCACGTTTACGGTCCTCGTCCGCAGGTGCCGTTTGGCAGCTCGCTGCTTGGCCAGCCGCTTGGCCCGGGCAATGCGCCGCGCCCGCTTGCCTTTCGCCAGCCGCTTCTTGGCCTTGACCGTCTTGTGCGGCCGTGTCGGCGCGGCGCTGGTCGCGTCTGTGGTCATGGGCGCCGCATCCAGCTCCCCCTCGTTGCCCTCCGTCGAGGCCACGACCGTCTCGGCTGCTGGCCGGACGAACTCTGTCAGGGTGCTCTCGGTGACCACTCCCGTAGCCGACGATTTCTCCGCACGAATGGCGTGGGCGCCGGTGTCGATCCAGGTGTCGGAGGCCATGAGCCAGTCTCCGGTCTCGCTCGACTGACTCTCGCCGATGCTCTTGCCATCGGCGAAGACCTCGATGCGGGCCCCGGGCTCGGAGCGGCCCTCGACCGTTATGCGGCCTCGCTTCGGCCCCATGTTCTCGTAGGTCACCTCGGAGATGGCCAGCAAAATCGCCGGGCCATCGGCAGCTTCCGGCCCCGCGGCATCGGCCGCCGATGCGACGGTCTCGGGCAACCCTGCGCTCACAAAGGCGAGGTCCTGCCCGGCTAGCACTTCGCCACCGGCCCCGACAATCTCGGCCCGGGCCGTGTGTCCGCCGGGCTCGATCCAATGATCGGCATCCGCCAGCCAGCGCCCGGTGTCGGCGATCCTTGTCGTGCCGACGGGGGTCTGGTCGACGAACAGACGCACCTCGGCCTCGGCAGGGCCGCGACCCGACAACGTCAGCACGCCCTTGCCCTTGGCAATCGGCCGGTAGGTTGCCGACGAGATCGTAAAGCTCCGCGCCGCCGCCTCGACCTCGTCATTCGTCGTGGTCAGCCAGTCAGTGAACATGTTCGAGATGGCGTCGGCGGCTTCGCCGGCCTGATCCACCAGGGACGGATCGGCCTCCATGGTCGGCACAGGCTCGGTCGCCTGAGCGGTCTCGACCGGCGACTCGCCCTGGGTATCGGGTACCGTGCCGCCATCCACTGCGTCTCCTGCTCCGCCCAGGGTCTCCGAGCCCACGGGAGAGGGTGAGGGCTCTGCGGGCGTGCCGACGACCATCGCCAGATCCGGTGGCACCGTCCCATAGTCGATCTGACCGGGAAGCGGCGCAAGGACGATATCGGCCGCGGCCGGCACCTCGGGTGTAACCGGCACCGCGCTGCTGCCCTCGGCGCCGGGAGCCGGAGCGGTGTCGGCGGAATCCGCGACGACGGCAGAGGTCTCGGCGCCGTCGGCCGATGGGGCGACCGTTTCGCCGGTGGGAGATTTCAGCGTCACCTCACCCGCATCGCGCGACACCGGATCGCCGCCATCGACGCCGACCGCCACCAGGGTCAGCTTGTAGTCCCCGGGCGCCAGCGGCTCGTCGACGATCAGCGTCCAGGCGCCGGACTCGTCAGAGATCGACGAGCCAAGGTCCTTGCCATTCGCCAACAGATTGACCTTGGTTCCCTCGGGTGCCTGTCCGGCGATGACCGAGGTGCCCGTCGCCGAAAGCTCCACGACATCGAGGGTCACGACGAGTGCGACCTGTGGCGTCACGGCGGAACGCGTGCCGGCGGTGCTGGTGTCGGGGGCGGGGCTCTCGGCCGCCGAGCCGATGGCCTCGGTGCTTGCGATTGCATCGGCCGCTGCGTCGGCGGCCTCGGTGTCGAACTCCTTGCGCAACCGCGTCTCTCCGTCGCCGGAGGTCTTGTCGTCGACCACCGGCGGGGAAGACCCGTCCTCCGCGACTTCAATTCCGCTGCCGGTCGTCGCCTTTCCTGCGCCTTCGGAGCTTCCACTCATTTGGTCATCAGCCTCGCCGGCGGCCAGGCTCCGGCCATCCGATGCCGATGGCTCGACCGACGGCGCCGGACTGAGGAGCGGAGCCGAGGTCAGGCGGGTCTGCATGTCCTGCCAGTGGTTCACGGCGTAGCCGCCACCGAGGAACAGCAACAAGAGGGCCAGCAATGTCAGGACAAAACGGGTTCCGCTCATACGCTCTACCTGCCGGCCACAGCGCCGGAAATTCGAACCACCTCAATTGGTTGACAGGTCACACCCTGCCGGCTCCCAACGAGCCGGCAGCATAGCGGCAATGGGCAAGGCCTCGCAACCTCGCTCGCCTCTATATGTGAAAGCCGGGCTAACCGCCGAGGCCCCGTGCTCCGAGCATGGCTTCGCCGCAGTGCTGTGCATGGTAAGCTCCGGGCGCTTGGAGGATTCGAATGACCACAGGAATGGCCGCGGCATCACCGATCGAGCGGATCTGCGTCTTCTGCGGCTCCGGACCAGGGCGCAACCCCGCATATGTTGCCGCTGCAAGAATTCTTGGCCAGTCCATGGCCGAGTCCGGGATCGGCCTCGTCTACGGCGGCGGCAGCCTTGGCCTGATGGGTGAGACGGCCAAGGCGGTGCTCGCGGGGGGCGGCCGCGTCACCGGCATCATTCCCGCCTTCCTGACCGACCGCGAGCGCACGCTTCGCGAGGCCCAGGAGGTCATCGTCACCAAGGACATGCACGAGCGAAAAATGCTCATGTTCGAGAGATCGGACGCCTTCGTCGCCTTGCCGGGTGGCATCGGCACACTCGAGGAGCTGGTCGAGCAACTGACCTGGTCGCAGCTTGGCCAACACAAGAAGCCGATCGTGCTCGTCGACGTGAACGGCTTCTGGAAACCGTTCCTGACGCTCGTCGAGCATATGCGCGACGAAGCCTTCATCCGGGCGGGACTGGATGTGCGATTCCGGGTGGTCGCACGCGCGGAGGAAGTCGTGCCGGCGATCAAGGCCATGGCACTGCCGGTGCCCGCTCGTCCGTCCGACGCAAAGATCACCGAGCGCTTCTAGCGGTTTAGCGAGCAATCGCCTCTCCGGCGTGACTGGTGCATGGCCGGCGCGCCATGGAAACGGCGCGATTGCCTGGCACGCTCCGCCGAGCTGAAACCGGGTCCGGCTCGACGGCCCGGTGGCACCGTCGGGGGGCCGGCGATGACGAGACGTTATTTCAAGATCGCGGAGTCCCAGCCGGACTCGGCAGTTGCGCCGGAGCCGCCCGCTCTCTCGGAGGCTGCGATCGAGTCGGTTCGTGGCCGGATCGGCCTCTCACCCCGTCTGATGCAACGTCTCGAGCCCTTGCGACACAGCGATCCGTCGGATCTCGCCCTCGTCGGGCTGATCGGCCTCATTGCAGCCTTCACAAGCTTCCTGCTCTGGTCGTGGATTGGGGTCGCAGCCGCAGTCGCGACGATGATCTTCCTGACCATGGCGGCGCCGCATCTCCCGCCCGAGGCGACGATGCGCTTCTATCGGGCCGAGCCGATGGATCTGAGGCATGGCCTTGCCTACTACCGGCTTGCCGATGAGCTCGCCCTCCGGGCGGGGCTGAAGCAGGTGCCAAAACTCTTCGTCATTCCCAGCCTGACCGTGAACGCGTTCGCGGCCGGTCGTCCAGAAAGAGCCGCCATCGCCCTGACCGAGGGTCTTCTGCGCAAGCTCGATATCGCCGAGGTCGCAGCCGTCCTGGCGCACGAGTTGAGCCACATCCGCAATGACGATCTCCGATTGATGTCGCGCGCCGACACCATGATGCGCGTCATGCAGGTGATGTGGCTCTCGGGTGCGGTCCTGGCGATCGTCAGCCTGCCGGACTACCTCTCGGGCCATGCGCGCATGCCCTGGCTCGCCATCCTCGCCCTGCTGGCGACGCCGGCCCTCGGCAACATGCTGCAGTCCGCCCTATCGCGCAAACGCGAGTTCGACGCCGACCTCGATGCCGTGCGCCTGACCGGCAATCCACGCCTGGTCGCCGCGGCGCTCCAGAAAGTCGAGCGCTATCAGGGCAGCCTCGTCGAGGACCTCGTGCTGCCGAGCCGGCGCATCCCGATGCCGTCACTGCTCCGCTCGCATCCGCCGACCGAGGCGCGACTGGCTCGCCTCGAGCGCATCGAGGCGGTTCCGCAGCATCCCCCTCACCGTCGAGGAAACACCGATGGTGACCATGGTCGGTCGCGGTCCAGGCTCGCTCAGGCCGCGTTACCGGCTGACGGGATTGTGGTTCTGAGGGGCGACTACTCGATCAGCTTCGCCAGACGCTCGCGCATGGGGTCGTGCGTCATGTCGAGATGTAGCGGCGTAACTGAAATCGCACCCTGATAGATCGCCTCGAGATCGGTGCCGGCCGTGGCCGCCGAGCGGCGGCGGTTGTAGGAGAGCCAGAAATAAGCCTCGCCCCAGGTATCCTGGCGCGCATCGATGCCGAGCAGCCCGGGATCGCGTCGGCCTTGGCGCGTGATGCGCGTGCCCGCAACCTCATCGGGTGCACGGTCAGGAAAGTTGATGTTCATGAGGGTCCCCTCCTCCCACTCCGCCGAAAGAAGCTTGCGGAGGAGATCGGGCCCATGCTCGATGGCCGTCTCCCAGCGCGGCGCCTTGCTCTGCGAGCCGAACGATTGCGACAGCGCCATCGAGCGGCAGCCGACCAGCGTTCCCTCGAAAGCGCCGGCGATGGTGCCGGAATAGGTCATGTCCTCGGCCATGTTGGCGCCACGGTTGATGCCGGAGAGCACGAGATCCGGCAGCTGGCCTTCGAGCACGTGGCGCACGGCCATGATCACGCAATCTGTCGGTGTGCCACGCACGGCGAACGCCTTTTCGCCCAGCCGGCGCAGTCTGAGCGGCTCGTGCAGCGATAGCGAGTGACCTTTGCCGGACTGATTGGTCTCCGGTGCCACCACCCAAACGTCGTCGGAGAGCTTGCCTGCGATTTCGCGCAGCGCATGCAGCCCTGGCGCGTCGATGCCATCGTCGTTGGTCAGGAGAATGCGCATTCTATCGCTTTCGCTGGTGTCAGCTTCCCAAGCGTGTTAGCCCACCCATGTAGGGCCCGAGCGCTTGCGGGATTGTGACGGTGCCGTCTGCATTCTGATAGTTCTCGAGAATGGCGATCAGGGTCCGACCGACGGCGAGGCCCGAGCCGTTCAAGGTGTGCACGAAGCGCGTCTCCTTGCTGTCCTTGGGACGGTAGCGGGCGTTCATGCGCCGCGCCTGGAAATCGCCGCAGACCGAGCAGCTCGAAATCTCGCGATAGGCGTTCTGCCCGGGCAGCCACACTTCGATGTCGTAGGTTTTCTGGGAGGCAAAGCCCATATCACCGGTGCAGAGCAACATGACACGATAGGCGAGACCCAACCGCTTCAACACCTCCTCCGCTGAGGCCGTCATGCGCTCGTGCTCGTCCAAGCTCTGCTCTGGCGTCGTGATGGAGACGAGCTCGACCTTCGAGAACTGGTGCTGGCGGATCATGCCGCGCACGTCCTTGCCGGCCGATCCCGCCTCGGAGCGGAAGCAGGGCGTCCAGGCGGTCAGGCGCATGGGGAGGTCGGCCTCGGCGACGATCTGTTCACGGACGACATTCGTGAGCGGAACCTCGGCGGTCGGGATGAGCCAGTAGTCGTTCGTGGTCTGGAACAGATCTTCGGCGAATTTCGGCAGGCTGCCGGTGCCGTAGACCGCCTCAGACCTCACCAGATACGGCACCTGATGCTCGGTGTAGCCGCCGATCCGACCGTTCGCTGGCGCCGTGTGGATGTCGAGCATGAATTGCGCGATCGCCCGCTCGAGCCGCGCGAGCTGGCCTTTGAGCACGACGAAGCGAGCACCGGAGATCTTCGCCGCCGTCTCGAAATCCATGAGCCCCAGGCCTTCGCCGATTTCGAAATGCTGCTTGGGCTCGAATTGGAACTCGGGCGGCGTGCCGACGGTGCGCACGCACGCGTTATCCTCCGCATCCTTACCGTCCGGCACGTCGTCGCGCGGCAGGTTCGGAAGCGTCTCGAGCATCTCGACGACGGCACGGTCGAGAGCGCGCTCCTCCTCCTCGCCCTGCTGGATGAAACTCTTGAGGTCGGCGACCTCCTGCATGAGCTTTTGCGCCAGTGCCTCGTCCTTGGCACCCTTGGCCTTGCCGATCTCCTTCGACGCCGCGTTGCGGCGCGCCTGCGCCTCCTGCAGCTTCGTCAGATGCATGCGCCGGGCCTCGTCGCGCCTCAGAATCTCGGCCGACATTGCCGGCAGCCCTCTGCGGGCAAGGGCTCTGTCAAAGGCGTCGGGGGTCTCGCGGATCAAGCGGATGTCGTGCACGGCCGGCACCTCAGTTCAACGTGTCCGATGTCATGGAAGGCTATAGGCCGGGCCGTGCTGCCGGTCCAGCCGCCGTGTGACGCGGCTGATCGCCAGCCGATGCGCGAGACACCGGAGCCCTTGGAGAGGACTCAACCAGCCTGGGCAGCCGCACGGCGCCGCTCGATCCGCCCCACGATCCAGATCGAGGCCTCGTAGAGCAGATAGGTGGGGATCATCAGCGAGAGCATCGAGAAGGGATCGGGTGGCGTTACGATGGCGGCGAGAATGGCGATGCCGAGCACGGCCCAGCGCCGCTTGGTTTTCAGCCCGGACGACGACACGATGCCGATGCGACCGAGCAGCGTCAGCACCACCGGCAACTGGAACGAGACACCGAACGCCAGGATCAGCCACATGATGAGGCTCAGATACTCGCTCACGCGTGCCTGGAGCTGGATGTGCACATCGCCATCGAGCTGCTGCATCGAAAGAAAGAAGCGCATCGCGAACGGCATGATGATGAAATAGACGAAGAGCGCACCGAGCACGAACAGAAGAGGCGTGGCGATCAGATAGGGTACGAAGACGTTGCGCTCGTGGCGATAAAGGCCGGGGGCCACGAACATGTAGAGCTGACCGGCCAGGATCGGAAATGTGATGAAGATGGCACCGAACAGCGCGAGCTTCATCTGGGTGAAGAGGAACTCCTGCGGCGCCGTATAGATCATCTCGATCGGCTGAGCGGTGCCCGCAGCAAGCTTATAGGGCCAGACGAGAATGTTGTAGATCGGCTGGGCGAACGCGAAGCAGACGATGAAGCCTAAGGCGATGGCGATCACTGCGTAGAACAACCGCTGCCGCAGCTCGATCAGATGATCGAGCAGCGGTGCCTTGGAGGCCTCGATCTCAGCCAGGTCCTCCGGAGTCGGCCCCTTCGGGGCGCCCGATGGCGTCGCCACATTGACCGGTGGCTGCACGGGCTTGCTCTCGACTTTTTGAGGCGGTGTCGGCTCCTCGGCCATGGCTCAGGCCCCGCTCTCGTCGCCGGCCGCCTTCTTCCAGGCATCGGCCGCACGCTGAGCCACGGTGCGCTTCTCCTCCGAGGTCGGGGGCGGAGGTGGCGTCACGGTCGCTCCCACGGCCGGCGTGGCGCTCGCCGTTGCCCCATTGACACCGGGCTTCTCGTCGACGGTCTTGCTGATCTCTTTGACCGTGGTATCGGCCTCGAGCACGGCCTTCTTCAGCTCATGCACGGGGTTGACCTGATTTACGACGGCCTTGGTGTCCTTGATGGCCTGCTGCACGCCATCCAGCTCGGCCTCCTTCATCGCCTGGTCGAACTGGTTGCGGAACTCGCCCGCGACCTTGCGCATCTTCCCGACATATTGGCCGATCGTACGCAGCATGCCCGGCAGCTCTTTCGGGCCGACCACCAGCACGGCGATCACCGCGATGATCAGCAGCTCGGTCCAATCCAAATTGAACATAGGGCTAGCCGTTCACTCAGGAGGCCGGACTCGCGCCTGGGCCCTCGTAAGAACCAGACGACGGGCGTCGAGGCCTCGCTCAGGACTTCTCGTTCCGCAGCGGCTCTGAGCCAGCAACCGTGCGGTCGCCACCGTGGCTGATGGACTTCGCGGTCTCGGGGGGCGACTCGTCGTCGTCAGCCAGCCCCTTCTTGAAGCTCTTGATGCCCTTGGCGACGTCGCCCATGACGCCCGAGATGCGACCGGCACCGAACACCAGCACGACAATGGCGAGAAGAATGATCAAATGCCAGGTGCTGAGACCCATCATAGCTACTCCTTGAACCGTCTGCGGAGCCTGCCCACACCGGCCGCCGCACCCCTCTCACGATCGGCACCGAATTAACGGCTGTCGATCGCGGTCGAGGACACGGAAGTCGTCGCCGTTGCCGGGCAACTCCAGGACAATCTTTCAGCCAACCTAGCCGCCTGCCGCTGAACGCATCCTGACAAAGGCTGGACCCGCATCTTGGCGACGGCTTTGCTCGCTAGAACTATCGCAGAAAGGTGCAGTCCTCGCAAGGCAAGCAGGTCTGATCGACGATCGGGCTTAACGCCATGACGCTACTTGGAATTCCGCTCCTCGCCTGGGAAGATCGAGACAGTTGCGGCGTCAACATTAAGGCCAATCTCGATCCCGGTCTCCGGTGCACCTTCGCCCGCCACGCGAATGCTGATCGGCTCGTCGAGCCCCGCAACGGCGACATGCAGCGCCACCCATTCCCCGAGAAAGCGACGGCCGATCACTTTGGCCGCCGTTCCGGTGCCCGCCGCCCCGATGTCGATGCTGCGTTGCCGGACACAGACGATCGCCTCGGCGCCTTCGGCCAAGCCCTTCGCCGGCACCCTGCCGAACGGCGTCTCGACCGTGCCGCTGCGAACGACCCCCCTGATTTCCGCCACCTCGGCGAACAGCCGCGCGATGAACAGATCGGCAGGCGCATCATAGAGCGCCTCCGCGCTCCCCTCCTGGACGATCCGCCCGGCCTTCAGAACGATGATTCGATCCGACAGACGCATGGCTTCCTCGGGATCGTGGGTGACGATCAGCGAGGTCGCGTGCGTCTCGCGGAGAATGGCGAGCGTCTCCTCCTGCATCGCAGCGCGCAGTCCGACGTCGAGGCCGGAAAAGGGCTCATCCATCAGCAACACGCCCGGCCGCGGCGCAATCGCCCGCGCCAGGGCGACGCGCTGCTGCTCGCCACCGGAGAGCCGCGCCGGATGCTCCGTGGCCAGATGTGCGAGGCCGACGCGCTCGAGACCCGTCATGGCGATACGCTTGGCCTCAGCCCTCGGCAGCGAGCGCAAACCGAAGGCGACATTCTGGAGCAGTGTCAGATGCGGGAAGAGCGCGAAATCCTGGAACATCAGACCGACATTGCGCTTCTCAGGTGGCACGAAGCGCTCGGGCCCGGCCACCTCGAGACCATCGAGAAGAACGCGCCCGCCCGAAGGTTTCTCGATGCCGGCGGCGATCCTGAGCAACGTCGTCTTGCCACAGCCGGAGGGGCCGAGGATGGCCGCCACCTCGCTCGGCCTGATGGCGAGTGAGACACGATCGAGCGCCAGCATGGTGTCGTAGCGCCGGCTTACCGACTCGAAGGTGAGCTCGGCCGGGATGGTCGCCGCTGCCTTGCCGCGGCTGGCGATCGCGGGGCCGCGAAACGCCCGGGCACCGCCGCCCCGATCACCGACATCGTTGTCCTTGGCCGCCGACACCCGCAACTCCAAATCCTTCGTGCACTCAGACGCCGGACGCCTCTTCCGATGGCTCCTCGCCCTCACCGTCCTCCTCCTCATCGGCAGCTTCGAGCGGCAGCTCGTCCGGCTGCAGGTCAGCGAGGAGCTGAGGATCGGGCACGGCGAATCCAGCCGGCAGTTGCCCGTCGAGGAGGCCCAGCCCCTTGAGCTCGGCCAGCCCCGGCAGATCGGCGATGCTATCGAAACCGAACTGCTCGAGGAAGCGGTCGGTCGTGCCATAGGTAATGGGGCGGCCTGGAGCACGACGCCGGCCGCGCAACCGCACCCAGCCTGTCTCCAGCAGCACGTCGAGGGTGCCCTTGGAGATGACGACGCCTCGGATCTCCTCGATCTCTGCCCGCGTCACCGGCTGGTGATAGGCGATGATGGCGAGCGTCTCGAGCGCCGCCTTCGACAGCCGTCGCTCCTCCTGCTGCTGGCGTTCGAGCAGATAGGCGAGGTCGGCTGCGGTGCGGAAGGCCCATTTGCCAGCGACCCGGACGAGGTTGACGCCGCGCGGTTGATAGCGGTCCTGCAGGATGACGAGCAGCGCCGCGACATCCTCGCCGGCCGGCAGCTGGGCCGCTAGCGTCCGGACGTCGAGCGGCTCGCTGGCCGCGAACAACACCGCCTCCAACACCCGGAGCTTCGCCTCGAGACCGACGGCTGGGCTGCTGCCGGCGGCCCCGGTCTCGCTCGGCGCATCCGACGCCCGATCGTCACCCTCGACGGTGGCCTCGATCATCGGCGGACGCGGCTCGGGGCGTTGCACGGTCCGGCGCTCCTCTTGCTCATGCTCACTCATGGATTGGCGCCCTCCCCATCGCCGGCGCCCCGCCGGCGCACCATCAAAGGACCGAACGCCTCGGACTGCCGCAACTCCAGATGGCCTTCGCGCGTCAGCTCGAGCACGGCTCCGAAGGAGCTTGCGAGCGCGGTCCGACGCTGCTCCGCCGACACGGCATAGCGCAATAGGAACCCGTCGAGCCGGCCCCACTCGCCGATGGCGCCGATCAGACGCTCGAGCCGCTGGCGCGCCTCCTTGATCGACCAGACGACCCTTTGCCGTATCGTCACTTTGGCCGGGCTGGCGCGTCGGCGCTGGTCGCAATACGCCTTCAAGAGATCGAAGACGGTGGCCGTGTAGGTGCTCTCGCGGATGACCTTGATGCCTTCCGGCATGCCGCGGGCGAACTGATCCCGGCCGAGCCGCGGCCGGCGCATGAGCTGCTGGGCAGACTCTCGCATGGCCTCGAGCCGTCTCAATCGGTGCGACAGCATGAGCGCCAGCTCCTCGCCCGTCGGCTCGTCGCCCTCCCCCTCCTCGCGCGGCAGCAGCAGCTTCGATTTGAGGAAGGCGAGCCAAGCGGCCATCACCAGATAGTCGGCGGCGAGCTCGAGGCGCAGCTTCTCCGCTTCCTCGATGAACCTCAGATACTGCTCGGCCAGCGCCAGCATGGAGATCTGCGCAAGATCGACCTTCTGGGTCCGCGCCAAGGCCAGCAACAGATCGAGAGGTCCCTCGAATCCGCCGACATCGACGACCAGGGCCTCGCTCGGGTGCGGCGCGAAGTCGAACTCCGGCCCGTCCTCGCGCGTGTCTGGCGTCGCTGCGGGAGAATGTGACGGTCCTTGGCTCATGAGGTCTTCCGGGCAGCCCAGCGCTTTGATTCGACGAGCAATGTTAGCGCATATGCGGGCGTCAGGCGCTGGCCGTCAACGTCCCGCTCAAGGCGGCGATCTCGTCGAGCGCCGACAAGGCCGCCGTCGCGTCGAAGGCCGCCGCGGCCTTGCGCCGGGCCAGGGCCTTCAGATAGCGACGCTCGGCCTCGCCCTCGAGCTCCGGCACGCTTCGGGCGACGTCGCGCATCTCCTCCATGTTGCCGTTGCAATGGAGGACCAAGTCGCATCCGGCAGCGATCGCCCGCTCGGCCTTGCTCGCCGTCGAGCCGCGGAGCGCCTTCATGCTGAGATCGTCGCAGAGCAGCAATCCGTCGAAACCAATCTCGCCGCGGATGATCTCCTGGACAACCGGACGCGACGTGCTGGCAGGCTCGGAGGGGTCGACGGCCGTCACCAGCACGTGCCCCGTCATGCCGATCGGCATGTCACTCAAGGCGCGGAAAGGTGCGAGATCTGTCCGTTTCAGCACCTCGAGGCCCTCCTCGACGACGGGTAGCGCCAGATGGCTGTCCTGCGTCGCTCGGCCATGTCCCGGGATATGTTTGATGACCGGCAACAAGCCGCCGGCCATCGTGCCCTCGCAGACCGCACGCCCGAGCGCCGCAACCCGCTCGACATCCTCGCCGTAGGCGCGGTCGCCGATCACCGGATGCGCTCCCGCCACTGGCATGTCGAGCACGGGCACACAATTGACCGTGAAGCCGAGCTCGGCCAGATCGCGGGCCGCGAGCTGGCTCACGGCCTTGGCGGCCGCAACGCCGGCGTCAGGATCGGCGGCATAACGCAAACCGAACGCGGCCCCGGCCGGCAGCTGACGCCATTGGGGCGGCTTGAGCCGTTGCACGCGCCCCCCCTCCTGATCGACGAGAACCAGGATGTCGTCGCGGCCGACCGCGTCGCGGAACTTCGCGATCAGGGCCTTGACCTGCTGAGGCGACGTGATGTTGCGTTGAAACAGGATCAGGCCAGCTGGGCGATGATCCTGAAAGAAACGCCATTCCTCGTCGGTGAGAACCTCACCGGCGCAACCGGATATGAAGGCCGAGAGCAGCGTCATCGAGACCCCGCCCCGTCAATTCGAGCGGATGAAGCAATCTTTGTGACCGGCGGCTTTGAGCTTGTTGCACAACGTGCTCGCTGCCTGCTTCGAGGCCGGGGGGCCGATCCGCAGTCGATAGCCCTTGTTGCTGCCGATCGCCTGGATATCGGGTTCGCTGCCACCCAAGAGACTGCCGTAGCGTTGCTGCATGTCTGCGAACGCGCTGAGGGCATCCAGCCGCGTGTTGGCAACCGAGACCTGGACCAGATAGCCCGTGCTCTTGGCGGTATTGGTCGCTGGCGCCTCCGCACCGGCATTCGCAAGGGCCAGCACCTGCTCCTCGGCGGACTTGGCTTTCTTGGTCTTCGGTTTCGTCACGAGAGCCTGGCCGTCGAGGTCGGGCTGAGCCTCCTCGGGCGCCGGCGCCGTCGTCGACACGACATCGCCGTTGTCCAACCCGGTATCAGCCGCCTCGCCGACAGACGTGTCGATCAGCTCACCGGGCACCACCTTGACGACCTCGACCTTACGGATTTTCGGCGCGACCTCGCCCTCCGCCACGGTCTCGGCAATGGCGCCTACCGGCTCGTCGGACGACCCATCACCGCCGAGGCTGATCCCCATCGGTTGCGTCTCGATGACGGTAGGCTCGTCAGATCTGGCGACATCGACCACCTCCGCACCGTCGGCCAGCGCCGTGTCGGAGGTCGTTTCGCCGTCGTTGTTCAATCGGTCGAAGATCGTCTTGGTAGAGCCGTCGTCGGCGTCCGCGGTGCCTTCGGGCACTGTCTTGACCGGATCGTCGCCCGCCGTCAGCAGAGGCGGCTCGCCGCTCGCCGCGAAGCTCGCCTCGTTCGTCATCTTGTAGACGAAGCCCAGCCCGCCGCCGATCAACACGGCCGCGACGAAGGCGCCTGCAACGATCAGGCCGCGGCGGCTGCGCGACGGCGCGGGCGGCAGCGCCGACGGATCGGTTTCCACATAGTCGTCCTGCGCGTAGGCCATGTCCTCGCCGGCATAGCCTGGCTCGGCATAGCCCTGCGGATAGTCCTGGGCATACTCATCGTAGCCCTGTTGCGGATAGTGCTGGGGATAGCCCTGAGGCGCCTGATCCGGATAGTGGCCGGCATCTGCGGCGGCATAGGCCGGTTGATCGTAGCCACCGTGCGGCGCATTCGGGTCATAACCCTGGTACGCTCCTGCATGGCCCTGCGGGTAGCCGCCATAGCCCTGCTGGGCCGACGTATGATCCATCGGATCATAGTCATAGCCCTGCCCATGGTCATAGCCGTTGTCCCAGCCTTGCTGTTGGCCGTAGCCGGCGGCAGGCGGGGCCTCGTGTGCCCCATAGCCCTGATGCGTCTGGGCGGCACGCTGGCGGGTTCCGAACTGGGTGCGTCCCTCTTGCGGCCACGCCGGCTCGGCCTGAGCCTGCCGATAGTCCTGCGGCTCCCAGGCCGGGGGTTGGGCCTCGTAGCCGCCATGGGCGGGCGGCGTCTGCCGGAGGTCGGTGCGCCCCGTCCTCGGCGCGGCCTGCGTCGGATAGGCGGCTCGCTGGACCGGCTCGGCAGCCGGCTGCGTGACGTATCTGTCGAATTGAGGCGCGTAGCTGGTGCCGGCCCGGCGCGTCTGCGTCGGCGTGTCTGATCGCTCGATGCTCAAAGGTGCCGAGGCGCGGCGGTCTGTCCGGTCCTGATCGTCATAGGGGCGGCGTGCCCGGCCGCGCCCCTGGCCGAAATCCTCTGACCTTGCCATCGAGCTGATCCCTTCGCTCTGAACGGTGCTTTGACCGAATCAAGTCTATCGCATCTCCTCCGGCGCTTGAACGCCAAGGATTGCCAGTCCACTGGCGAGAACTCGTGCCGTGGCGGCAACCATCGCCATGCGAGCCTCGGTCAAGGAACGATCCTCCTCTCGGATAAACCGCAAATGTGGCGAGTCTTTGCCCCGGTTCCACAGAGCGTGGAATTCCGACGCTAAATCATAGAGATAGAAGGCCACACGATGTGGCTCATCGGCTGCAGCCGCCTGCTCGACGAGCCGTGGGAATTGCCCGAGATGCCGGATCAGAACCGTCTCGGCCTCGTCGGTCAGCCGGTCGAGAGGTGCGTCGGCAAGTTTCGGGTCCTGCGGCTTCAAGTCCGGGATGGCCTCGATGGCATTGCGGAAGACCGAGTGGCAGCGGGCGTGGGCATATTGAACGTAGAAGACCGGGTTCTCGCGCGACCTCTCGGTGACCTTGGTAAAGTCGAAGTCGAGTGGCGCCTCGTTCTTGCGGTAGAGCATCATGAAGCGGACCGCATCCGACCCGACCTCTTCGACCAAGTCACTCAACGCCTCGAAATTGCCGGACCGCTTCGACATGCGCACCGGCTCACCGTTCCGGAACAGCTTGACGAGCTGGCAGAGCCTCACATCGAGCTCGACCCTGCCGGCCGACAACGCCGAGGCGACGGCCTTCAGCCTCTTCACATACCCGCCGTGATCGGCGCCCAGCACATAGATGAGCTTGTCGAAGCCGCGCTCGATCTTGGACTTGGCATAGGCGACGTCAGCGGCAAAATAGGCATAGGTGCCGTCGTTCTTTTGCAGCGGCCGGTCGATATCGTCGCCGAAATCGGTCGTGCGGAACAGCCACTGCTCGCGGTCCTCCCAGTCGTCCGGCGGCTGGCCTTTGGGCGGGGGGATGCGGCCCCAGAAGACGAGACCGTCTTTCTTGAGGCTCTCGACGGTCTCCCTGATGGCGCCGGAGTCGTGCAGGCTCTTCTCGGAGAAGAAGACGTCATGGTGGATGTTGAGGAGCGCGAGGTCCTGCTGGATGAGCTCCAACATGCGCTCAACGGCAAATGCCCGCACGAGCGGCAGCCATTCGGCCTCCGGCATTGCCAGCAGAGTCTTGCCATGCTGCTCCGCCAGCGCCTGGCCGACAGGCTTCAGATAGTCGCCGGGATAGAGCCCCTCCGGAATCTCGCCAATGCTCTCGCCGAGAGCTTCGCGATACCGGAGGTAGGCCGAGCGCGCGAGCACATCGATCTGGCTCCCCGCATCGTTCGTGTAGTACTCGCGCGTGACCTCGTGGCCCGTGAAGGCGAGGAGGCTCGCCAATGCATCGCCGAACACGGCACCCCGGCAATGGCCGACATGCAGCGGGCCCGTCGGATTGGCCGACACATATTCGACATTGACCTTCTTGCCCTTTCCGAACGCACTCTTGCCGAAGCTGTCGCCGGCACGAACGATCGCGCCGACGACTTTCGTCCAGAAGACCCGATCGATCGTCAGGTTGATGAAGCCAGGCCCCGCCACCGCCACCTTGGCGATGCCTTCGACCTTGGCGAGCTTGACGCCGATGGCCTCCGCGATCTCCCGCGGCTTCTTTCCTGCCGGTTTGGCGAGCAGCATGGCGGCGTTGGCCGCCAGATCGCCGTGAGAGGCCTCGCGCGTCGGCTCGAGCGTCAGACGCGGGATTGCCAAGCCGGTCGGCAGAAAGCCCTCGGCCACAAGCTCGGCTACGGCCGAGCCCAAATGCTGCTCGAAATGCTCGAAGATGTTCATGAGTCTATCCCGGAGAAGGCCCGACATCGCCGCCGATGCCGGCCGCCACCGCCTGTCGCGCGGACTATCCCAAATCCAGAGGAGCGTCAAACAGGCGTCGATGCTCCTCGAGCGCGTAGCGATCCGTCATCCCGGCGACGAAATCGACGGCGATCCGCGCCCGCTCCGGCCGCTCCAACCCGACGGCCAGCGCCCGCCAGCTCTCCGGCATTGCCGCCGGATCGTCGAGATAGCGATCGAACAGGGCCTCGACCTTGGCCTCCGCACGGACCATCCGCTCCATCACCCGAGGATGGCGATAGACGGCCGAGAACAGGAACTCCCGGAGCTCGCCGAGAAGGTCGAGGAGGCCGGGAGAGAAGGCCACGACCGGCTGCTCAGCGTTGCGGATGGCATCGGCGTCCGCCGGCGCGAGCTCCCTGATCCGCCGCCGGCTCTCACGGGCGACGTCGGCCACCATCTCGGTGATCAGCCGCCGGTTCACTTCGTAGATGAGTCGTCCGCCGTCGAGCACGCCGTAGCGCGCCTCGACTTCGACCATGAGCCGGCCGACGAGCGCCACATCTCGGAGGTCGTCGAGCGAGATGAGTGCGGCACGCAGCCCATCGTCGAGATCATGGTTGTTGTAGGCGATGTCATCCGCAAGTGCCGCCACCTGGGCCTCGGCACTGGCATAGCGGTCGAGCCAGAGATCGTGATGGGCGTTGTAGGCCACGATGTCCGCCGACGGCACTTGTCCCGGCGATGCCCGCTCGCCGGTCAGGGGTCCGTTGTGCTTCACCAGCCCCTCGAGCGTCTCCCAGGCGAGATTGAGACCGTCGAACTCGGCATACTTGCGTTCGAGGGCGGTCACCACACGGAGACTCTGGGCATTATGATCGAAGCCGCCATAGGGCCCGGCGCGGCGCTCGAGCGCCCGCTCGCCGGCATGGCCGAACGGCGGGTGACCGAGATCGTGCGCCAGCGCCAGCGCCTCGGCAAGGTCCTCGTCGAGCGCCAGCTGGCGGGCGATGGCGCGGGCAATCTGCGCCACCTCGATGCTGTGCGTCAGCCGCGAGCGGAAATGATCGCCCTCGTGATAGACAAAGACTTGGGTCTTGTGGGTCAGGCGGCGGAAGGCCGTCGAATGCACGATCCGGTCCCGGTCGCGCTGAAAAGGCGTGCGCATGGGGCAGTCCGGCTCCACCATTAGCCGGCCTCGGCTCGGCATCGCCGAGGCGGCATAGGGGGCGAGCTCCGGACCTCTCCCCGCCCACTCCTCCCGTGCTCTCGCCGGCTTGACCGCCTGAGCCATGCTCCGCTCTTCCCTTGTGGCCTGGGCTTTCCTATCTTTCATAGGATACTCGTTGCGAGCTTGCCAGTTACTGGCGGGGCAAAGGAAGAGCGTGATGTCAGCAGCCGTCACCGTCACTGATCGGGCCTTGAGGCGGGTGGCCCAGATCGTCCAGGCCGAGACAGGCCCTCGGGTGCTGCGCGTCAGCGTCGAGGGCGGCGGCTGCTCGGGCTTCCAATATCGCTTTGATCTCGTTGACGGACCCGAGGCGGACGATCTGGTTGTCACCGGAGAGGGCGCGACGGTCGCGGTCGACCGGCTTTCACTGGACTATATGAGCGGCGCCGAGATCGATTTCGTCGACGACCTGATCGGCCAGTCTTTCAAGGTGAAAAATCCGCTCGCCACCGCCGCTTGCGGCTGCGGGACGAGTTTCGCGCTCTGATCCCGGAACCGGCTAGGCGTAGTAGTTCGACAGATAGTGATACCAGCCGACAGCGGCGAGAATGACGATCGCCGGATAGGCGGCGAGGAACTTGGCAAACAGGAACTTCTCCGAGCGCGTGGCGATCCAGGCGGCCAGTGAGCCGAGGATCGGCAGCGACCACAGTAGCACATACGGATACTCGGAGAACTCGGGTCGGCTGGCGATGCCGGCGTCCGCAGCGACAGAGACGGGTGTATCTAGCAACCCGGCGATCTGCGGCCAGGCGAACAGCACCACGCAGGCGAACGCGACATTGACGACGGCCATCAACCGGACAAAGCGGTTCGCATCGTAGGCCCGACCCTCGTATAGCGAAACGCTCACAAGCTCGCTCCGGCTTTCCCTGAGCCGCCAGGGCTCATGCGATAATCCCTTAGTCATAGACGCACCTGCTTAAAATTGGGTTGCATCGATCGATCAAACCGGTTGTGGTGCGGTCGATCTTGTGGCCGACGCGGCTCCCGTGAGAGGCTGGACACTCTAGTTGCAACCCCCGTGCCACCAGGACGAGCCGTGTCATGAAGATCGCCACCTGGAACATCAACGGCATCAAGGCGCGGATGGAGAGCCTTCTCCAGTGGCTCAAATCCGCAGAGCCGGATGTGTTGTGTCTGCAAGAGATCAAAAGCCTGGAAGAGAGCTTCCCGGCCGAGCCGATCGAGGCTCTGGGTTATAATCTCGCGCTCTTCGGCCAGAAGGGATTCAATGGTGTCGCCATCCTGTCGCGGCAGCCCATCGGCGACGTCCAGCGCGGGCTGCCGGGCGACCCCGCCGATATGCAGGCACGCTATCTGGAGGCCGTGATCCCGGCAGGCAGGCAAACGGTCAGGGTCGCCTCGATCTATCTGCCGAACGGCAACCCGATCGGCACGGAGAAATATGCTTATAAGCTCGACTGGATGGGTCGTCTCGAAGCTCATGCCCGTCATCTTCTCGCCCTCGAGGAGATGACGGTGCTGGCCGGCGACTACAACGTCATCCCCGAGCCCCGCGATGCCCACGACGCGACGCTATGGACGGAGGACGCCCTGTTTCAACCCGCGTCGCGTTCGGCGTTTCGCAGCTTGAGCCATCTCGGCTACACCGATGCGATCCGCACCAGCCAGCCCGGCGAAGGGGTCTACACCTTCTGGGACTACCAGGCCGGCGCCTGGCAGAAGGACAACGGCATCCGCATCGATCATCTGATGCTCTCGCCGGAGGCCGCCGACCGCCTCAACGCCGCCGGCGTCGACCGGCAGACCCGCGCCTGGGAGAAACCCTCCGATCACGTGCCGGCCTGGATCGAGCTCTCGACATAGGGCGGGATCAGTCGACGTCGATACCGTCGCGCAATCTCGAGGTCCGTTCGATCCGGGGCGGCCACACGCGCCGGCCGGCGGGCACCCCCTAGGGAGCGCTTGCGGGTTTTGCTGGTGCCAAGCCGAGGCCCATGACTTCGTCCCCCGCTTCGCCCCCGGCGGGTGTCGGCTTGTCCGGTGCCGCCGATGCGGTCAGGGTCGCCTCGTCTGGGCCGTCCCGATTCGAGCGCTTCGGCCAAGCGACGCTCTCCCCGTTGGCGCAGGTCCAAATGAGGGACCGGCCCCAGGTCTCCTTGTCCACCGTCTCCGTGATGCGACCGACCGCCGTCCTCCGTCGGGCCTCCTGAATGGCCTCGACCACGCGGACGTCCTTGCGGTAGCGGTCGGCGATGCGATTGGCGCGCACACGGATCTCCGGCGCCGTCGCACAGTAAATCTGATGGTAGAGCGAATCGATCCAGAGCTGGTCGTCGTCGCCAGCTCCCTCGACGGCGAGGATCGCGAAGCCGAGCGCTAGGGGCAGCCGTCGGCCAAGCTTCGTGTCGCCGGTGAAGAACATCTCGGCGATCGTCGCTTGGGCACCCGGGTGTCCTTTGTCTCGGGCCAGCCGCAGCAGCAGATCCTTCGCCTTGCGGAAATTCCCGGGTTTGTCCTTGTCCTTGAGCCAGATCTTCACCAGCTCAAGCTGAGCGTCCATGTCGTCGAAATAGGTGCTCGCATAGTCGAGGTCGCGCTCGGCGCGCTCCGGGTCGGCGGCGAGCCCCATCTCGGGCAACCCCGTCGCCTGATAGTGGGCGACGGCGACAAGCGCCCGCGCCACATAGGGCGATTCCCGGTCGACATAAGGATCGACTGCGCTGTAGCGATCGGCGATCTCGGCGAAGAGATGGAATGCCTTGACGTGATCGACATAGGGCAAGGCGTCGCTTGCGTAGAGCTGGGCCAGCACGAACTTGGCATAGAAGTGGTCGGCATCGGCCGCGAACCGCAACGCCTTGAAGGCCGTCTCGAAATCTCGCTCGTCGATGGCCGCAAGACCGGCACTGTAGGCCTTTGCCGGCGAAGGGTAGGTGTCCGCCGCCAGCGCCGGCCCTGTGAGGGCCAGCGCCAGCGTCAGAACCGTCATCCGGACGAGCGTCTCAAATATCCGCATAGCAATGAGTTTCTGCCTTGGCGCCCGGATGGGTGACCGCGCCGGTTCGCGCGGGCCCGACCTGTTGGGCGTACTTCCAGAGCGCACCGCTCCGGTAATCGGTCTTCTTCGGCTTCCAGGCCTTCCGACGCCTGTCGAGCTCGGCCTTGGACAAGTGATGATCGAGTGTGCCCTTGACGGCATCGATGGTGATCATGTCGCCGTTCTTGAGGAGGCCGATTGGACCGCCGAGCGCCGCCTCGGGCCCGACATGGCCGATGCAGAAGCCGCGGGTTCCTCCGGAGAACCGGCCATCGGTGATGAGTGCCACCTTCTCACCGACGCCTTGTCCATAGAGCGCCGCCGTCGTCGACAGCATCTCGCGCATGCCCGGTCCGCCGACGGGGCCCTCGTAGCGGATGACGAGAACCTCGCCCTCCTTGTATTTCTTCGCCTGCACGGCTGCGAAGCAGGCCTCTTCGCTGTCGAAGCAGCGGGCCGGGCCCGTGAACTTCAGCGTCTTCATGCCGGCGATCTTGACGATCGCGCCATCCGGCGCGAGTGAGCCCTTGAGGCCGACGACGCCGCCGGTCTTCGAGATCGGATTGGAGGTCGGATAGACGACCTTCTGGTTGGTGTTGAATTTCACCTTCTCGAGATTCTGCTTCAGCGTCTTGCCGGTGACGGTGATGCAATCCTCGTGGAAATAGCCGCCGTCCAAGAGCGCCTTCATGATCTGCGGCACACCGCCGATCTCGAACACGTCCTTGGCGACGTATTTGCCGCCGGGCTTCAAGTCGGCGATGTAGGGCGTCCTCTTGAAGATCCTCGCCACATCGAACAGATCGAACTTGATGCCCGCCTCGTGCGCGATCGCCGGCAGATGCAACGCCGCGTTCGTCGAGCCGCCGGTCGCCGCGACGATGGTCGCCGCATTCTCGAGCGCCTCCTTGGTGACGATGTCGCGCGGGCGGATGCCGTCGGCGAGCAGACGCATGACCGCCCGCCCGCTCGCCAGCGAGAACTCGTCGCGATTGCGGTCGGGCGCCGGAGCGCCGGCCGAGCCCGGCAACGCCAGGCCGATCGCCTCTGAGATGCAGGCCATGGTGTTGGCGGTGAACTGGCCGCCGCAAGCCCCGGCCGACGGGCAGGCGACGCATTCGAGCTCGTGCAAGTCCTCGTCGTCCATCTTGCCGGCGGAGTGCTGGCCCACGGCCTCGAAGACATCGACGATCGTCACGTCCTTACCGTGGAACCGGCCGGGCAGGATCGAGCCGCCATAGACGAACACGGACGGTACGTTGAGGCGGACCATGGACATCATCATGCCCGGCAGCGACTTGTCGCAACCGGCGAGGCCGACGAGCGCGTCGTAGCAGTGGCCGCGCATGGAGAGCTCAACCGAATCGGCGATGCACTCGCGGCTCACCAGCGACGACTTCATACCCTGGTGGCCCATGGCGATGCCGTCGGTCACTGTGATGGTGCAGAACTCGCGCGGCGTGCCGCCAGCCTCGTCGACACCCTTCTTGGCGGACTGGGCCTGTCGCATCAGCGCGATGTTGCAGGGCGCGCTTTCGTTCCAGCACGTAGCGACGCCGACGAGCGGCCGATGGATCTGTTCCTCGGTCAATCCCATCGCATAGTAGAACGCCCGGTGCGGCGCACGGATTGCGCCTTCCGTCACGTGCCGGCTCGGCAGCTTCTTCTTATCGAATGCTTTGACGTCCATGTGTACCACTCGCCTCTCGCGCCATTGGATGAACCCGCCGCCGCAGATCGCGGCGACCGCAGGGAAATCCAAGTCTAGGCGCACTCTTCGAGAGGCTCAACGCACCCGCGCTGGCTGTTCTCTCCGACCGGACAGGCTCCCCGCCGCCTGACACTGTCGACCCTCCCTCACATTGGTAATGTTTGTGGCGCAAACGCGGCGCGGCGGCCTCGCCCCTGTGGTGTTTGGGCATCAGAGTTAATCGAACCGTCACCGCAACCTCACAAGGCTTGAACCAGTCGCGTCAACGCCTGCGGCTCGACGGCGAGAACCAGGACGACGGCTAGGAAGCCGCAGGTTACGGCCGTCAGGACCATGCCCAGCCACCGGGTAAGCCGGAGCAGGATCGTGCCGGCGACCACGCAGATCGTCGTGATCGCCAGCGACTGACCGCCTGGAAATGCCGATAAGATGGCAGAAACTCCGTGTCCGGCAGCCGAGCCCCCGTCGAGCGACTGAGCCGCGGCCGGTGCCGCTCCCGCAGCCGCCACGAGCAGACCCAATATCAACCACCGCACGTCCACTCGCATCTGTCGCCACCTCGATACCGACGGCGCGCCGCATATCCGGCGGCTCTGGATCGTTAGGTAGCGGTGCAAGGCGGCCTTCCGTTGGCTCGAGTTGGGCTTTTCATGGGCGTCTTACATTGGTAACGGACGCTTGCCCGGCGGCGCTGCCGCCATGATATATGCGGGTGTCGACCGGCAACGGACGCATCTCGTCAGAGGGGGCTTCATGAGTGTGCCAGCGATTGGCGAAACGACCATCGCGCCTCCCGTGGCGACGGGAGAGCCCGTGCGCGTCTCGTGGGAGGGCTCGCCCTGGTCTCTTGCGGGCCTGGGACTTCTCAATACCGTGCTGACCATCCTCACGCTCGGCATCTATTCATTCTGGGGCCGGACGGAGGCCCGCCGCCGCATCTGGTCGATGATCCGCATGAACGGCGAGCCCTTCGTCTATACCGGCACGGGTCTCGAGCTGTTCCTCGGCTACATCATCGTCTTCTTCATCATCACCGTGCCGACGATCCTCACCTTCAGCGTCGTTCCCTATGTGGCGACCTATCTGCTCGGTCCCATCGCCGGACCGATCGTCGGCGCGATCGTGGTCGTCAGCTACATGGTCTTCATCTATCTCCTGATCGGCACCGCGGTTTATCGCGCCATGCGCTATCGGCTGACGCGCACGCAGTGGCGCGGCATACGAGGCGCCGTCGTCGGCTCGCACTGGCTCTACGGCTGGCACTACTTCTGGACGTTCATCGCCAACTACTTCACAGCCGGATGGATGACGCCCTGGCGGAGCAACCTGCTGCATCGCCAGCTAACGAACGACATGCGGTTCGGCGAGACGGCCTTCAAATACAAGGGGAAGGCCGGGCCGCTCTATCCGCCCTTCGTGCTCGTGTGGATCGGCGGCCTGATCGCATTTGTCATCGTCATCGGCGGCATGGCTCTGGTCTCCTGGACGCGCATTCAGGAATCGGTCGAAGCGGCGGAAACCGGCCAGCCGCCGGTGCCAGCGCCGCTCCAGTGGACGGAGATCGCCGGCATCTACGGCGTCTTCGCCATGGGCGGCCTGGTGGTGCTGATCTTCGGCGCGCACTATTTCGCCCGAACGCTCAACTATTTCACGAACAACACGACCTTTGCCGGTGTCACCGGATTCAAGCTCAGGGCCTCGGCGTTGAGCCTCTTGTGGATGCAGATCAGCAACTTCCTGCTGGCCGTGCTGTCGCTCGGCATCCTTTCGCCGGTGGCTCAGGCGCGCCGGCTCCGCTATGTCGTGGAGCGGCTCGAAATATTGGGCGGCGTCGATTTCCCGGCGATCCGGCAATCCACCGTCGCTGCCGGCAAGCGCGGCGAAGGTCTTGCAACCGCCTTCGATGTGGATGCCTTCTCATGAGCATGGACACCACGACCTTTGCGGCGCGTTGGAGCGACGGACAGACAGCGGGCTCCTATCGGGCGCTCGTGCGCCTCGGCCATGCGTTAGAGATCGCTCCGGAAGGAGTGACCGAGCCGGTGCGCTGGTCGCCGCATCGGACCATGGCCTCCGTGCCGCTGTGGCCGAGCAGCGCGGAGGTTTTGCTCCGCTCGCTCGATCACCCGGGCCAGACGATCTACGTTGAGGACCCAGGCTTTGCGGCGGCGCTTTTGAAGGTGGCCCCGCATCTTGCCGCCGGCTCGAAGCGGTGGCGAGACATCAGGCCCGGCCTCACCGTTACGGCCGCTGTCGCTTTGGTGACCGGCGCCGTGCTCGCGCTCGACCTGTCGCCGGCGGCCTATGTCGCCAGCCTGCTCCCCAAGGACATCCGGACGATCGCCGGCCAGCAGGTGCTGCAGGTCTTCACGCAGGGACAGGGTTATTGCGAAGCCCCGGAGGGCAACGCAGCTCTTCAAACCCTCACCCAGAAGCTCAAATCGGCGAGCAACACCGATGCCGAGTTCACCGTCGCCGTCGTCAATTGGGAACTCGTCAACGCTTTCGCGCTGCCCGGCGAGCAGATCGTCGTGACGCGCGGGCTGATCGAGAAAGCCCAGTCGGGCGACGAGGTGGCGGGCGTCGTCGCCCATGAGATGGGGCACGGCATCGAGCTCCACCCCGAGGCCGGTATGGTGCGCGCCATCGGCATTGCGGCGGCGGCCGAGCTGGTGTTCACCGGCTCGTCCGGGACCGTCGGCACGCTTGGCACGCAAATGCTGGAGCTCTCCTACTCGCGGTCGGCCGAGCGCGAGGCTGATGAGCACGCCTTGCGCATCCTCAAGGAGGCGCGCATCTCACCAAAACCGCTGGCCGAGTTCTTCGACCGGCTAGCCAAGGAGTTCGACGAGCCCGAGGACGGCTCCGACGCCTACGAGCTCTTCTCCACGCACCCGCCGAGCCCGGAACGCTCGAAGCTGGCGGCCGAGGCCGCGACCTATGACTCCGAGCCGGCCATGACGTCCGCCGACTGGGCCGCGCTCAAGGCGGTTTGCGCCGGTCAACCAACCGTCGAGGACGCCCCCCCCGAGCCGAGCCAGCAGCCGCCATTGCCGCCGACGTGAACGGACGGCATAGATAGGGCCTCCCCCGCGCGCCACTCCGGCACGCGCCAACAAGGTTCATCCATGCCCAAGGTTCGTGCGGCGGTGTGCCGCGAGTTCGGCCAGCCCTTCACCATCGAGACCGTCACCATCCCTGATCCCGGCCCGGGGGAGGTGCTGGTCCGGATCGGGGCCTGCGCCATCTGCCATTCCGACATCACCTATGCCGAAGGCAAATGGGGCGGCCGCATTCCTGCGATCTATGGCCACGAGGCGGCGGGAAAGATCGAGAAGACAGGACCTGGCGTGACGTTGCCGGTCGGACAAAGTGTCATTGTCACGCTGATCAAGGCGTGCCGGGAATGCCGAGTCTGCGCCTCCGGCAAATGGAACCATTGCGAGAACCCCGGCCTGACGCCCGACGCCATCTCGGAGTCGGGCGAGGCCATCGAGCGCTCACTCTATTGCGGGGCCTTCGCGGAAGCCGTCGTCGTCGATCAAAGCCAGATCGCGCCTGTGCCGGACGACATGCCGATGGATGTCGCGAGCCTCATCGCCTGCGGCGTCATCACCGGTGTCGGCGCCGCCGTTCGCTCGGCCGAGCTCAAGGTCGGCGAGACCGCGGTGGTGATCGGCGCAGGCGGCGTCGGCCTCAACGTCATCCAGGGCGCGCGCATCGCCGGTGCCTCGCGCATCATCGCGCTCGATCTCATCGAGGAAAAGCTCGAGGCGGCGCTCGCGTTCGGCGCCACGCACACCGTGCTCGCGAGCGAGCCCAAGCCCTGGACCAAGGTGCGCGAGCTGACGGGCGGGCGCGGCGCCGACGCAGTCTTCGTCTCGATTGGCTCAACCGTCGCCTATGATCAGGCACCAAAGTACATGGCGCAGGGCGGCGGTCGAATCATCATCGTCGGCCTGCCGCACCAGGGCGGCATGTCGGAGTACGAGCCGATCCGCGTCGCCATGGACGGCCAGGCGATCTGGGGCTCGAAGATGGGCGATATCGTTCTCGCCCGTGACATTCCTTGGATCATCGATCTCTATGAACAGGGCCGCCTGAAGCTCGACGAACTCATCACGCGACGCTGGAAGCTCGAGGAGATCAACGCGGCAATCGAGGACACGAAGGGTGGGTTCGCGCGGCGGAACGTGATCGTATTCTGACGGCCGCAAGCCGAGGACGAAGGTCCATGGTCCTGGCCTAACGGATTGCATTCGACGCAACCACCGGTCCGCCACACCATGGTCGCATTGTTTTGTGATCACGACGGCGACGTAGCGGGAATGGGACGATCAACGCCATGGCGCATGCCCTCCGTTCGGCCTTTTTGGCCCTCGGTCTGATCCTTGGCGCACTCTTTGCCGCCTCCCCACTCATCGCCGCCTACCGGCTGCACGAGTCGATCATCAAAGGCGATATCTCCGCGATCGAAGCGGCGGTGGATTGGCGCGCTGTGCGTTTCACACTGAAGTCTTCGATCAGTAAGGTCATGATCGCAGACGCCGAGGCACGCCGATCCGAGATGGGCGTATTGCGCCGCGTCGGCTACAGGATTGGCGACGCATTCGCTCCCTACCTGGTCGATCGAATCCTCGCCAAGCAGGTCACACCTGCTGGCTTCATCGCCTATATGCGCGAGCCTCTACCGGCTGGAGTTCGGCAGGGTGGCATGCTTCAAAACATCGAACGTGCAGCCTACACCGGACTATCAAGCTTCGAGATCGACGTGCGCGATCGCCTCGACCGCTCACGGCGCTACCGGGCGGTCTTCACGCGTGCGGGCTTCTCCTGGATACTTGCCGAAGTACATGTGCTGCCGGCGCAATCGCAAGCCACATTGAGAGCCGCCGCATCTACCCCCTGAGCCGCACATTCTCGGGATCGTAAACGGGTTCAGCCTCGATGCGGGCCTTTCGCCGCTCGCCCAGGATGTCGATCTCGAGTTGGGTGCCGGGCGCCGTCAGCGTCGGATCGACATAGGCGAAGGCAAGCGATTTGCCGGTTGCATAACCGTAACCGCCCGACGTCGTGACGCCGACCGGCTTGCTGCCCTGGTACACCGTCTCGGCGCCCAAGCAGTCTGCATCCCCGGCATCGACCGACATGTAGACGAGCCGCGTCCGCGGCCCTTGCTGTTTTGACGACATCGTCGCCGCCTTGCCGATGAAGTCGGCTTTCGTCATGTCGACGAAACGCTCCATGTCGGCCTCGATCATCGAGATCTCGTTCGTCAGCTCGGCACCCATGCCACGGTAGGCCTTCTCGATGCGGAGGGCGTTCATGGCATAGGTACCAAAGAGCTTGAGGCCGTAGGGCTGGCCTGCCGCCATGAGCGCATCGAAGATCGCTGGCAGCCCTGCCATCGGCGCATGCAGCTCGTAGCCGAGCTCGCCGACATAGCCGACGCGTAGGAGGCGCGTTGCGACGCCCGCCACCTCCACCTCCCGGCCATTGAGCCATTTGAGCCCGGCGTTGGCGACATCGGCGTTGGTGCATTGGGCCAGCACGTCGCGGGATCTCGGTCCCGCAAGCACGAGCGTGCCATAGGCCTCCGTGAGGTCGGTGATGGACACGCGTTCGCCCGGGCGCACGGCGTTCCGCAGGAGCGACAGATCGTGCATCTGTGCGGTGGCCGCGGACAGCACATAGAAGCGGTCGGCCGCCAATCTCGTCACCGTCATCTCGCTCTCGATGCGCCCACCCTCGGTGAGCAGATGTGCAAGAACGATACCGCCGTCCTTCTTGGGGATACGGTTGGCGAGCACACGATCCAGGAACGCATAGGCGTCGGGGCCCGTCACGTCGAACTTGGAGAAGGTCGAAAGATCCATCAGCCCGACCGCCTCGCGCACCGCCTTGCACTCCGCGCGAACCGGCTCGAACCAGTTCGTTCGACGATAGCTGTACTTCTCGCCCTCACCCTTGGTGTCGTACCAGCGCGCGCGCTCCCAACCGGCGATCTGGGCGAACTGCGCGCCCTTCTTCTCGAGGCGGTCATAGAGCGAGGAGACGCGGATCTTGCGACCCACATCGTGCTGCATGCCGGGTGGCATGCAGGTGTACATGTGCTGGTAGTCGTTGACGGAGGTGAGCTTGGCGAAGTCGAGCGTCGCCCAGTCGCCGAAGCGGCGCGGATCGAACTCGGCCATGTTGATTTCGCTCGCGCCGTGCACCATCCACTCGGCCATGTACTTGCCCATGCCGGCGCCCTGGCAAACACCGATCGAAACGCCGGCCGCCATCCAGTAATTCGCCGCGCCTGGCGCGGGGCCGAGTAGGAAATTGCCATCGGGCGTGTGGGTGATGGCACCAGAGATGACCGACTTTAGTCCGGCCTTGCCGAACAAAGGCAATCTCTCGGTCGCGCGCTCCAGCCAGGGCGTCAGACGGTCAAGCTCGGGTGCGACGAGCTCGCTCTCGAAATCCCAGGAGAGGCCGTCATCGAAGCAGGTATGCGCGGTCTCCTGCTCGTAGGGCCCGACGAGAATACCGTTCGTCTCCTCGCGCAGGTAAGAATGACAATAGGGATCGCGAACAACCGGCAGCTCCTTCTGGAGATCGATCAACTCCTGGAGGGGCTCGGTGATGACATAATGATGCAGCATGTTGGCGATCGGCACGTTGTGGCCGGTCCAACTCCCGACGACATCGGCATAGCTGCCGGCAGCGTTGACAACGTGCTGGCAGATGATCTCGCCGTTCTCCGTCACGACTTTCCACTCACCGCTCGGCAGACGCTTGATGTCGGTCACCCGGTTGCGGCGCGAGACCTTGGCGCCGAGCTTCCTCGCGCCCGCCGCCATGGCGTTCGTGACATCGGCCGGGGCGACGTGACCGTCTGTCACCGTGAGAAAGCCCATCTTGACGCCGAAGGTCTCGAGATACGGATGGTGCTTCTTGATCTCCTGGGGCGTAATCAGATGCGCCTCGTAGTTCAGGAGCTTGCTCATGGCGTGCACGCGCTTGAACCAATCGACCTCCGCGTCGTAGATCGCAAGGCGAATGCCACCGCAGCCATGCCAGGAGACCTCGTGGCCGGTCAGCTCCGGCAACTTGGGGTAGAGCTCCGTCCCGTAGACGTGCATCTTCGTCAATGAGTAGGAGCCATTGAAGTGCGGGCACTGGCCGGCGGCATGCCAGGTCGAGCCCGAGGTCAGCTCGCCCTTCTCCACCAGCACGACATCCGTCCAGCCCTCGAGCGCTAGGTGATAGAGCAGTCCAACGCCGACGATGCCGCCGCCGACGATGACGACGCGGGCGTGAGAGGGGAGGTCGGACATGAGAGGCTCCTTGTAGGAATAGCGTCGGGCGCATCATCCAAAGAGCCGCGCCCCCTGGCAAGGCCTTGTGTCAATCTGCTCTTGCCGCCGGCTTCTAGCGCCCCATTTGAGCTGCTAAGAGGCGGGTGCAGGATGAAGCGACCGCTCCGTCCAGCTGGCAAGCCGACAACACGGACAACTGATTGTGCTCGAAACGCTCCGGCAGACCATCACGGGCTATATCGACACCCTCCTTGCCTTCGTCCATACCCATGATGCTTTTGCCGAGCCCTTGGTCTTCGTCCTCGGCTTTGCGGAATCGGTTCCTGTTCTTGCCTTCTTCGCACCGTCGACCGTCATTCTGGTCGCGCTCGGCGCCGCCGAAGGTGCCAACGGTCAGCCGTTCTGGCACCTCTGGCTCGCCGCCTCCGCCGGTGCCTTTTGCGGTGACTGCTTCGTCTACGTTCTCGGCCGCACCTTCGAGCAGCGAATCCTGCATTGGCCCGTGCTGGCGCGCCATCCCGAGTGGTGGCGGCACGGGCACAACTTCTTCGAGCGCTGGGGCATGCTCGGCATTCTCGGCGGCAAGTTCCTCGGACCGCTCCGCTCGGCGCTTCCGCTAATCGCCGGCGTCGTCGAGATGCCGGCCTGGAAATTCCTCCCGGCGAGCCTCGCCTCGTCGCTGCTCTGGGCCGGGGTGTTCCTGGCGCCCGGCATCTTCGGTCTCGGGTGGCTCATGGGAAGCGGGTGAAGATCAGCCGGGCAGCAGCACGGTCGAGCCCGTCGTCTTGCGCGCCTCGAGGTCACGATGCGCGTCGGCGACCTTCGACAAGGGATACGTCTGGTTGATCTCTATTCTGACCTTGCCGCTCGTCACCATGTCGAACAACGCCGTCGCCGAGGCGACCAGCGCCTCACGCTTGGCGTTGTAGACCATCAGCGTCGGCCGGGTCGCGAACAGCGAGCCCTTCTGGGCGAGCAGCCCCATGTTGAACGGCGGGATCGGGCCTGACGCCTGACCGAAGCAGACCCACATGCCCATCGGCCGGAGACAGTCGAGCGAACCCGGGAAGGTGTCCTTGCCGATCGAATCGTAGACGACGTCGCACATTGCGCCCTTGGTGATCTCCTTTACGCGCTGGACGAAATCCTCCTTACGGTAGTCGATCGTATGCGACGCGCCGTGCGCCTTCGCGAGGGCTGCCTTCTCTGGCGAGCCGACGGTGCCGATGAGGGTGGCCCCCAACGCCTTCGCCCACTGGCAGGCGATCAGGCCGACGCCACCGGCGGCCGCATGGAACAGCATGGTCGTCCCAGGCCCGGCCTTGAAGGTGCGGCAGAGCAGATACTCGACCGTCATGCCCTGCAGCATCATGGCGGCGGCGGTCTTGTCGTCGATGGCGTCCGGGATCTTCACGAGCTGGGTCGCGGCAATGCGGCGCGCCTCGGCATAGCCGCCGAGGGTCCCGGCATAGGCCACCCGGTCGCCAGGCTTCAGATCGCTGACGCCGGCGCCTACCGCTTCGACGACCCCGGCCCCCTCCATGCCCGGCGTGAAGGGCATGCTCGCCTGCGGGTAGAGACCGGTCCGGTGGTAGACGTCGATGAAGTTGAGGCCGATCGCCGTCTGGCGGATCAACGCCTCGCCCGCCTCCGGGCGGCCTGGATCGGCCTCCTCGACCGACAGCACCTCGGGTCCGCCGAATGCATGTACTCTCACCACACGCGCCATTTTTGCCTGTCCTCGCTGCTGGCTCCGGCTGCTATCATCAGCTGAATCGCGGTTTCCGCCCGGGAACGGCCTTAACCTCGCCGCCATCGGCCCCTAACGCCGGATGGCGGCGCATTAATGCCGTCTCGGGTACCGGGATACCGGTTTGTCAGTGGAAATGCGAGACCATACGAGAGCCGGGCGGTCCGGCTCCGGAGACGGTTATGGCAGGCGGGGACATGCTCAGCTACGCGTCGTCGATGTTCACGGCGGTCATGGTGGTCGGACTCGCCCTCGCGGGCTGTGCGGGCGGCCCTCAGGTTTCCGGTGTTTGCCTCGATGACAGCCAGGGCTGTGTCGACAAGCGCGTCTCGCTCGTCAATCAGATGGCGAGCGACCCCAACCGCAGCTGGATCAACCGGCCGGGCTCGGCGGCGGAGCATCACTCCGGCGTCCGGCTCTTCGCTTATCAGAGGACGAAGGATCAGCTCTCCTGTGACGAGCTCGCCAGGGGCATCGCCGACCTCGGCAACGCCAAGCAGGTGCTCGCCTCCGGCCCGCCGCCCGGTGGCTCGGCCGAGCGCACGAACGCCGTCAAGGCCATGACGGACGATGTGCGCGCGCAGCTCGAGCGGCAGCGTAAGAAAAAGGGTTGTGCGTAGGCGGAGGCCGCAACCGGCCGGGACTCAT
The DNA here is from genome assembly GCA_041397825.1 of Hyphomicrobiaceae bacterium. Classification (GTDB taxonomy): domain Bacteria; phylum Pseudomonadota; class Alphaproteobacteria; order Rhizobiales; family Hyphomicrobiaceae; genus JANNSX01. Next base: position 185,294 of record JAWKVX010000004.1, on the reverse strand, counting down.
TCCATCAGCATCTTCCCCGGATTCATCCGTCCCAGAGGATCGAGCGCGCGCTTGACGGCCCGCATCGTCTGAAGCCGTGCCTGGCCACCGATCCGCGCCAGCGCCTCGCGTTTGTCGAGACCGATGCCGTGCTCCGCCGAGAAGGCGCCGCCCATCTCGCGTAGGCCTCCGAACACCACATCCTCGACGGCCGTGACGTCGTCGAACGGAGTGTCGCTTGCCAGCGACAGATGCAGATTGCCATCGCCCAAGTGTCCGAGCACGAGACAGACCATGCCCGGGAACCGGACCGCTGTCTCCCGGAAGAGGCGACTCACATAGTCGTCGAGCCGGCTGATCGGCACCGAGATGTCGTACCAGTGCCGGTAGGTCAGGCCGCGATCGGCCTGGTAGGAATCCTCCCGTGGATGCCATATGGCGATACGCTCCCGCTCACTCTTGGCGAGAATGGCATCGGTCGCAATGCCCAAATCCAGCGCCTCGGCGAGGCCCTGTTCGAGACCGGTGCGCGCCTCCTCCTCGCTCTGACCGGAAACCTCGAGCAGCAGCGTGACGGGGCTGGCAACGAATTGCCGGAACTGGGTCAGGCCGAGCGCCTCGACGGTGCGACGGAAATAGTCGCGCCACATCGCCTCGGCGGCGGCGAGGCGGATGCCCGACTGCCGCTCGATCCGCTGCATGATCTCGACCGCCCGAGCGGTCGTCTCGACGGCGATCAGTGCCGTTGCCCGGTGCGGCTCGGCGGGAACGAGCTTCAGCACCGCCTTGGTGACGATGCCGAGCGTGCCCTCGCCGCCGATGAACAGCTGCTTCAGATCGTAGCCGGTCGCCGCCTTGGTGACCGCTGTCATCTCGTCGAGCACCGCGCCGTCGGCGAGCACGGCTTCCAGGCCCAACACCCGTTGGCGCATGACACCGTAACGGAAAGCCTGGATGCCGCCCGCATTTGTCGAGATCATGCCGCCGATTGTCGCCGTGCCACGCGCCGCGAGATCGATACCGACCGAGAGCCCATGCGCGGCAGCAGCGGCCTCGGCTTGCTCCAATCGCACGCCGGCCTCGACCGTCAGCGTGCGCGATGCGGTATCGATCTCACCGATCCGATTGAGCCGCGTCAACATGACGACGAGTTGCCCCGGCCCGGACACCGAGCCGCCGACTAGCCCCGTGCGTCCGCCTTGCGGCACGATTGTCACTCCCGCTTCCGCCGCCAGTCGCAGGACGGCCGAGACCTCTGCCGTCGAGCCCGGTAGGACGGCGAGGCCGGCATCGAGATTGCGAGGATCCATGCCGGGGTCGAAGCCGGCGAGGTCGGCCGCACGCCTGACATGCGATGGACCGACCAGGGCGGTGAGTCGGTCGGCGATCGCATCCACATTGAAGGTGCGGCTGCTCACGCGTTCTCCTTAAGCACCTTGGCGACCGCCGGCCGCGCCTCGAGACGTTTCGCCAGCTGGGCGAGCTTGGGATGCCTGGCGAGAAGCGCGGCCGGCGCCGGGTCCCACCAGGTGGCCAGCATGTAGAGATAGTGATCTGCGAGTGTCAGGTCCGAACCGGCCAGGTTCGGCGACAAGGCAGCCTCGATGATGCCGAACTGCTTCTCGAGGTCCGCGAGCGCCTGTGCCTTGACCGGCGCGGCACCCTTCTCACCGTCGGTTGTATATCGATCGGAATAGAAGAAGCGCAGATAGGTCTCGTAGACATTGGCCGACAGGAAGACGAGCCATTGCGAGAACCTGGCATGTGCCGGGGTGCCCGGAGCCGGCGTCAGCTCTGACGGGTGCGCGGCCGCCAGATACGACACCATGGCCGCGCTCTCGAACATTGCCTCGCCGGTCGGCAGGATCAGCGCTGGCACGCGCCCCATCGGATTGAGCTTCAGGAATTCCGGCGTCTTCAGATGTTCCTTTTCCACGTGCGTGAAGGCATAGGGAACTCCGAGCTCCTCGAGCGCGAGGTGCGGTCCCATCGACCCCGAACCGCGCCGTCCAATCAACCTGTACATTGGTCCCGCTCCTCAGAATTTCGGCACCGATGGCGCCATGAAGATTGGGAATTTGTATAGCTCGCGCCATCGTCTGCCAATGTCGGGGCCCCTATGTTCTGCACCGTGGTCAGCCGATAACGCCGCCACATCAATGCAAGGAGCCAAGAATGACCAAGAAGTTGCGCATGAGCACTGCCGCCGTTGCCCTCCTCATCACCGCCGTCGCGGCGAGCGCAGGGGCCTATGCCTCCGAGGACGAGGGCGAGATGCAGGCGCTGAAAGCCGCCAAGGTGACCCTCGTCGATGCCATCCAGGCGGCGGAGCAGAAGTCCGGTGGCAAGGCCTATGACGCGGCCATCAAGACCGACGAGGGCGCCCCGATGTACGTCGTCGAGGTCTTCAGCAACGACAAGATCGCGAAGGTCTCGGTCGATACCCAGTCCGGCGAGGTGAAGAACGTCGAGACGCTCTCCGAGGATATGGACGGCGACGGCGACGGCCAGTGAGCCCCCCCAATTGACAGGCTGCGACGCCGCCGGACCATGACGGTCGGGCGGCGTCGCTCTACGTTGGCGGGGCCGTTCCACATTCCTGAGTCGAGGCTGCCGTTGAGAATACTCCTCATTGAGGACGATGCCGAGGTCGCCGGCCACATCGCCAAGAGCCTGCAGCAGCATGGCCATGTCGTCGAGCACGCGGTTGACGGTCGAGACGGATTGGTGATGGCCCTCGACGGACCCTACGACGTGATGATCGTCGACCGCATGTTGCCCGGCCTCGATGGCGTCAGCCTGGTCCAATCGATCCGCCATGCCAAGATCGGCACGCCCGTGCTGATCCTCACGACCAAGGGTGGCATTCAGGACCGCGTCGAAGGTCTCGAGGCCGGCGCCGACGACTACCTCGTCAAGCCCTTCGCCTTCGCCGAGCTGATGGCGCGCATCAAGGCGCTGTCCCGCCGGCCGGCCATCGCCCAAGAGGCGACACGGCTCGCTGTCGCCGACCTCGCGATCGATCTCGTCAAGCGCAGCGTGCAACGGGGTGGCAAGACAATCGAGTTGCAGCCACAGGAGTTCCGATTGCTCGAATACCTGATGCGGCATGCCGGCGAAGCCGTCACCCGCACCATGCTGCTCGAGAATGTCTGGGACTTTCACTTCGACCCCAAGACCAATATCGTCGAGACGCATATGAGCCGGCTGCGCTCGAAGATCGATCGCGGTTTCGACATGGAGCTCATCGAGACCATTCGTGGCGTCGGATACCGTCTCCGTGCGCCCGGTTAGATTTCATCGCACGGCGGCCTTCCGCCTCGCCCTGCTGATCGCGCTTCTGTTCAGCGCTCTGACCGTCATCCAATTCGCTATCGTCTATTGGGACTTCTCCTCCTTCGCGCGCGCGCAATTGCGCTCCACCATCGAGCACGAAGCAAGCCAGCTCGCAAAAGAGGCGGAAGAGGAGGACGTCGCCCACATCGTCGAACGCCTGAGATCGCTCCAGACCTACGTACATGGCCGGGCCTTCGCCTATGCCGTCTTCGATGCGTCGGGCGTGCGCCTGCTCGGCAGCATGGCAAGGCCGCCGGGTGCCGGCTGGCACCAGGTTCCCGTCAAGGAGATCGGCGAGACCGACGAGGACGCGCACAGCGAGACCGCTATTGCCTATGCCCTCACTCTGCCGGACGGCGCCACGCTCGTCGTCGCGCGAGACACCGACGATTTTGTCGATCTGCGAAAGCGCATCGCCGAAACCTTGTCGTTCGGGGCGGCCCTGACCGTCCTTCTTGCCCTGCTCGGCGGCGTCATCATCAGCCGACGCTCGCTGCGCCGGGTCGATGACATCAACCGGACCGCCGAGCACATCATGACCGGAGACCTCTCCCAACGCCTTCCCCGCTGGGGCTCGGGCGACGAGTTCGACCGGCTGTCGGACGTGCTCAACCGCATGCTCCAGCGCATCGAGACGCTGATGCTCGACGTCCGCCATGTCTCGAGCGACATTGCGCATGACCTGCGGACGCCGCTGGCGCGTCTGCGCCAGGGTCTCGAGGCCCTGTCGGAGGAGGCCGTCTCTCCGGCCGACTACCACCGAGGCATCGACAAGGCCCTGACTGAAATCGATGACGTGCTCGACACCTTCGCCGCCCTGCTTCGGATCGCCGAGGTGGAGGCGGGAGCGCGGAAGGCGGGCTTCAGGTCGCTCGACCTGAGCGCGCTCTGCCGGCAGATTGCCGAGACCTACGCCCCGGTCATCGAGGACGACGGCCGGTCGTTTGTGGTTGGAATTGATCCTGACGTCAGTGTGCGCGGCGATCCGGAGCTCCTGACCCAGGCCGTCGCCAATCTCATCGAGAACGCCCTCAGGCACACGCCGACCGGCACCCCCATCAGCCTTGGCCTTACCGCGACCGCGGACCAGGCCCGTCTGGCGGTCGCCGACAGAGGACAGGGCATTCCGCCCGAGGCGCGGGGGAGCGTGCTCGGGCGCTTCTCGCGCCTCGACCAGAGCCGAAGCTCGTCCGGCCACGGCCTCGGCCTGGCACTGGTCGCCGCCGTCGCTGAGTTGCATGGGGCCTCGCTCGCGCTACGCGACAACCGGCCCGGCCTCCGCATCGAGGTCACCATGCCGACCGAGAGCAGGGTTAATCCGTCCGTCAGGACTTGACGGCCAGCCGTGAGCCGTGGCGGATCAGCCGGGGTGATGCGAGATGTCGCCTCGCTCAACTCCGGACGAAAGACCCTCGATGATCACCACGCCAGCTCCCCGCACGGCCGAAAGTCTCTCCGAGCGCGAGCGCCATCTCGTCTTCATTGCCCTCCTCGCGAGCGTGACGGCCGCCGGCTTCGCCATCGGCGGCATCATGCCCCTCGTCAGCTTCCTGCTCGAGCGGCGCGGAACGCCGGCCTCCCTCATCGGCGTCAATGCCGCATTGCCGGTCGCAGCCATCATTCTCATGTCGCTCCTGCTCGGCCGCCTGGCGCGTACCTTCGGCATCAAGGCGGTGCTGTTCACCGGTCTCTTCCTCACCGCCGGCGCGACGCTCGCCATGGCCTACTTCACCTCGCTCGAGGCCTGGATGGCCTTGCGCTTTCTCACCGGTCTCGGCGCCGGTGCGCACTGGATCCTGAGCGAGACCTGGATCAATGCGGTCGCACCCGATCACCGCCGCGGCCTCTACTCCGGCATCTACTCGACCATGTTCTCGCTCGGCTTCGTCATCTCGCCGATCGTGCTGACGCAGATCGATATCGAGACAGCGCTTCCCTTCCATCTGCTGATCGGGCTGATGCTGGCGAGCGCTTTGCCGCTCTGGTTGGCGCGCAACCTTCTCCCCGATGTCACGGCCGAATCCGGCGCACCGGCCTGGCACATGCTGAGAACGGGACCCCTGATCTTCGCAGCCGCCCTCGCCGCCGGCATCAGCGACGCCTCGCTCTGGGCCCTACTCGGCGTCTACGCTTTGCGCAACGCCATTGCCGAGGCCGACACGCTGGTGCTTCTCAGCGTCTTCGCGGCCGGCACCGTCGTCCTGCAACCCCTGATCGGCTGGCTCGCCGATCGCGACGGGCTCCAGCGTTGGCTGACGTTCTCGGCAGCAGCCGGCGCGGTCGGCGCCCTCCTCCTCCCTTTCGCCGTCGGCTCGCCGCTCTTCCTCTGGGCTCTCTTGTTTCCCTGGGGCGGCTTGATGGTCGGCCTCTACACGCTCGGCCTCGCCCAGATGGGTCGGCGCTTCCAGGGCGCCTCGCTCGCCGGTGCCAATGCGCTCTTCATCAGCCTCTACACGGTCGGCTCCATGACCGGGCCGCCCGTCTACGGCATGGCCATGGATCGCTACGGGCCAAATGCGTTGCCGATCGGCGTGGCGGTGTGCTGCGCGGCGCTGGTGATCGCGAGTCTAGCCGCGGGGCGGACGTCGCGGGTCTGAGGCTCGCTCGCGCTGCAGCGCCTTCTCCATGCGGTAGTTGTGGATGGCGGTGCCGCCGAGGGTGAAGTCGTTGCGGCCCAGCATCAGGAATCCCTGCCGCGCGAACAGACCCTTGGCGCCTTCGCTCGCCTCGACGAAGAGCCGCAACATCCCATGGCTGCGTGCGATCACCTCGAGCGCCTCGACGAGGGATTGGGCGACGCCTGTGCCCGCGACCTCGGGCAGGGCGAACAGGAGATCGACATGGCCGTTCGGCTCGAGGTCGGCGAAGGCGACGGGCCGGTCGGCGTCATCGACGGCGACGAGCACGACACGCCCGTCGGCGGCACGGGCGGCCATGCCCTCCGCGTCGGGCGCCCTGCCGAGCCACGCCGCCACTTGTGGCGACGTGTAGTGCCGGCCACCCAGCTCGGCCACCGCGCGGCGGAAGATGCCGGCCAGGGCCGCCGCGTCGCCGGATCGATAGGAGCGCATCTGCATGAGCCCGATCGTAGCGCCGCCCGACGGAGAAGTCGTGGGGGTGGTCAGCCGGCCCCGCCGCCCTCGACACCCGCTTCCCCGGCCAATGGTTTCAGGTCGAATCCGGCTTGCACGACAACTGGCACCGGCACTACGATCCGACGACCGGTCGGTACACGCAGCCGGATCCGCTGGGGTTCGTCGATGGGCCGGGGGTGTATGGGTATGCTCATCAGGCTTCGCTTGAGAGAGAGTTGACCCGACGGGCCAAAATGCATGGAACCACGACTCGGCCCGGACCGGGCTACGGTCCTATCTGGAATCCCAGGTTCGGACGCCAACAAGGAATGGTCTAAATGGGCTAAGTATTGGATCAATATGTGCTTTCGGGTTCTTACAACATCGACACCCAAAAAAGCTGCCTACCTTGCGATCCGCCTAAAGGCACCCAATGCTACTATATGCACTCTGGGCACACTCACGGAGGGATGGATCCTCATTTCCACTTGCACACTATGGGCCAGAACCCGGACACGTGCGAATGTTTTTGAATAAGTCTGGGGCGGTTACGCGCAGCCGCCAGGGGTGAAAAACTGCAGTGAATACGGATCGTTCATTCAGTGAAGGGTTTATATAATGGAGACGAGGAGTTTGCATCGGTTTTGATCTTCGCGTTCGACCAGGCAGTAAGAGTGACCTTCCAGCCCGCTAATCGGTGGGGCCGCAGTTCTAACGGCCGACCCGAAGTGTCTGGCCACGCCCTGCTGCGCTGGAAAGTCAGTTGGTAGGCACGATCTCCGACTGGGGTAACTCTCTGGGGTTGTCAAAGACAGTGGATGCACTGAGAGACTACTTCCTAGTGCGTGAAGATTGCCTAGTCGCACTAACCGCCTCCTCGCATTTGCTCCTTTGCTGAAACGCTGAGGGCGGGCCTGGATATTTCACCGATGTCAAATCCGAATGGATTTGTCGGCTGAATTCTGGAAGTTGGTAGGATCTGGATGTGTTGGATATATATTCTCTTATAAGTGGATTGCACGGGTGTGGGTACAAAGTAGAAGTTGAGAAATATTTCAAGAAAATTCTTGAGTCAGATGAACAACGGTTTCTTTTTTGAGGACGCAGAGAAAGCGGCTTCGTTTGCCGAGAGTTCCGAGGTCTTGAAATTAGACATCATGCTCCGTTTATTGTTGTTGGCGTGTGGACTAATGGCGTTATTACCCGGAATTGGGATATTTCAGGTTCGTAGTGCATGAAGATGCGCTGGCGACTGCTGTGAAGCACGGCCAGGACTTTTGAAACCGAAAATTGCCTCGCCCTCGGACTGCCTCTCGCGAACGACCAAGCCTCCGCTCGGCTCGCCGCAGTCGCACCGATCTTCTGAACCTCACCGGCATCACGGATGCGCGTTACGCCCGCCAACAGCATGAGCTTCGCCTATACGCCCGCCAATCGGCTGTCGTCAGCGACGGGGCCGTGGGGGACGCTGTCGTGAACCTGTGACGGCGTTGGCAACAGTCTGAGGTTTGCTGGCGCTGCCGATCCACGTCCTCGACCCCGACGCCTCGGACGGATCGGAGCGCGGGTGGCCGGCGCGACACGCACCTACGCCTATCCGGCGACGAGCAACAAGCCTACCTCGGTCACCGAGGGCGGATGCTGCTGCACAACAACACCTACGACACCGCCGGCAACCTCATCACCGACGTGCGCTCTGGGATAGCCACCGCCTACACCACCAACAAGCGCCACCGCGTGTTTTGCCGCTGCCGATTGATCGCGCGTGCGAGCGCGCACTCCCCTCCCCTACTCCGCCGCCATCGGCATCGCGCCCGCGCGCGGATCGAGATGGGCCGGCGGCTCGGCAAGTCCGGCTTCGGGAATGACGGCCCGTATGCGATCATGGAAATCCTTGATCGCTACCTCGAGCGTCGAGAGCGGGCCCGGCTGGTAGCCGTGCGAGGCGAGCCCCGCCTGCACCCGCTCGCAGAGCTCGCGGTCCTCGCGCATCACCTGCCGGTTGATGCGGCCGTTCAGATAGCGCAGCACGCGCGCCTCGCGCCGGCCGTCGCGCGGCCGGAACACCGGATAGCGCACCGTGCAGGTCGTCGCCGTCCGCGGCAGGATCTGGAACACGTCCATGCTGTCGGGATAGATGTCGATGCCGATATTGGGCGGCATGGTGAAGAACATCCAGGTCCGCCGCGTCTCCGACTCGAGATCCTCCAGAGTGGCGGGGGCGAGCTGCTGGTAGCGCCGCTCGCTCCAATTGCCGGAGAGCTCCGCCTTGTGGCGGCTGGCGCTGCCGGCGACGCCATGGGCATTCATGAACCCCATGAGGTCATTGTCGAGCATGCGGTCATAGCCCGGATGGCCGATCGGAATGTGATAATTCTCGAGATTGTTGTCGACGGCGACCTTCCAGTTGCAAGGCCACACCTCGGTGTGGATGGCATCGGCCGCCGGCTCCAACGCTTGCAGGCGATAGGGGGCGAGCAGCTTGGCCTCCTCACCCCAGATCTCGGCGAGACCGGGGCCCCCCGGCACGATGCGTACGAAAACCAGCCCATGCATCACCTCGACCTCGACCGGATCGAGGCCATGCCGGCCGAGATCGAGACCGGGGAATGTTTTCCTTGCGGGCGTCGCACGGAGCGTACCGTCCAGCTTGTAGCTCCAGCCGTGATAGGGGCAGACCATGACGCCCTTGCAGACGCCGTTGCCGTCGAGCAGGCGCGCGCCGCGATGCCGGCACACGTTCTTGAACGCGCGCAGATGCCCATCCTCGCCGCGTACGACGGCGACCGAGTCGCGCAGCAGGTCGAGCGTGGCATAGCTTCCCGGCGTCCTCACCTGGTTGATATGACAGGCGAACTGCCAGGAGGGCAGGATCACGCGCTCGTACTCGAGGTCCATCAGCGCCTGGCTCTGATAGGTCCAGGCCGCCAGACCCGTCATTTCTCCGGGGCCGTCGTAGAACTGGGTTGGGGTGTCGCTGGTCATGTCGGTCTCGCTTTCGAAACGTGTGATCGGGCGGGCTCGGCAGCAGTCTGTGCTGGCGCGCAACGGCGCTCAGGAGCGACTTCGCTCGAGAAATCCTGCCAGATGGGCGCGAGCGATGCGGATCGCCTCGCGATGGTCGAAACCGGACCCTTCGATCAAAAGCTCCTGCGAGAGCCATTCGAGCAGACCGGCAAAGCTCCGCGCGGCCACCTTGGGCTCGAATGGCGTGGCCTCCGGCCGGGCGGCCAGCAGGCCGAACAGCCGCTCGACGTCTCGCAAGAAAGCGCGGTCACTGTCACCGACCTGATCCATGTAGACGCGCCGCGCCGTCGCCTCGCCCCAGAATGCGTACCACAGCGCCACCTTCTCGGGCGCAGCGAGCGCGGGATCGAATGTGGCAAGGATCAGGTTGTCGAGGGCTGTGGCCGGCTCATCGCCGGCCGCAGCGATGGCAGCGCGGCGGGCGGCGTCATATTCGATCGCGACAGCCGCGAGCGCGGCGCGGAGAAGTGCGTCCTTGCTCACGAAATGGAACAGCACGGTGCCCGGCGAGACGTCGGCCTCGCGCGCCACTTTCTCCATCGTTGTTGCCGACAACCCGTCACGGGCGATGACGCGCATGGCGGCGACCAGGATCTGTCGACGCCGCTCAGCCTGCGGCAGATCATGGCGTGAGGGCGCGCGAGAGCGGGGCCCGGAGGCTGGAACGGAACCACCGGCCGCACGTATCGTCAGGGCGACGTCGCCTGTCGGACCGCTCCCCTCGGCGGCACGGGCGGAGGCAGTCTTGCCGCTGCGCGCCGCCGCACCGACCGCCACCTCAACGATCGCAACGCCAGGCCGCTGGCGGCTCTCCATTGGAGTCCTCGCCTTTGCTGATCCACGCATCGGCGGCTCTCCTCTCCGCAAAGCATATCCTCATGCATTTGATTGAACATACGTTTAGCGACCCGAGGCGCTGATTGTCAACCTCAATTGAGTGAACATTCGTTCAATTACCTTGCCAAATATCGTCGGCGGCCCGTTATCTGACTGGCGTCCTGACCGACCCATGTAGTCGAAGCAGCGCGATCCGAGCCCCTCCGTCGTCGCGGCAGTTACGCGGTGAGAAAAGTTCGACAAAGCCCGGCCAATTCGCAGATTGCGCCGGTGGTGGAGGCGTGGGCGCAGATCGATCGGCCGCTGGCGGTGGTCGATGCCGTCAACACCGCCTCGCCGGTGACGTGGTGGGTCACACCCGATCACCTGAACCGGCCGGTGCTGATGACGGACGGATCAAAAGCCCAGGTCTGGCAGGCGGTCTGGAAGCCGTTCGGCGAGGCGGATGATTTGGCGCTGCCGATTGACGCGCCGCGATGCATCGCCAGCGCTGCGTCGCGTCACGATCGGAGCGCGCGCTCACCGGCCCCGCCGCCCTCGACACCCGCTTCCCCGGCCAGTGGTTCCAGATCGAATCCGGCTTGCACGACAACTGGCACCGGCACTACGATCCAACGACCGGACGGTACACGCAGCCAGACCCGCTGGGGTTCGTGGATGGGCCGGGGGTGTTTGCTTACGCAGTATGTTGGTGGCCGTCCCGGGACGGTTGTGGATCAAGCGGCCTTGGTCAGTGTCCAGTTAGTGTCTTCGTCAATGGTTATGGGGGTACTCTAGAATTTGGCTCTACAAGTGATGGGTCGTGGGTTTACCTTGGTGGCGGGTAGGGTGGGGGAACCAGTGCAGATTTCGATCGATGGGGAAGCCACCCATTGCGGATGCGGCATGTCTCAGAATGGCTCCAGTTCCCACTGTGGGCAGGGCCGGCAGTGCAGGCTTCGGGTGGTATCTCCCATTGAGCGGTGGCGGGTATGGTCTCGGCCCGTCCGGCTCACTAACTGCCAACTGGGTGCCTCGTTTTAGTGGAGAATATGAGGATACGTGCGAATGCAAGGCCAAGAAAGACAATGGAGGTAGCTATTGGGAGGCTGACGGAACGCCATTTGGCTTAGGACCTACAGTACGCCAAACGGCGGTGTCGATGTGGGATTCGGCGTAACCACCGGACCAGTGTTTTTCTGGAAGTAAGAATTCGGACGCTATGGATCGGCGAACCATTAGCAGAGCTCTTGTGGGAGGGGCATCCTTTGGAGTGTTTATGGCAATTATAGCTATGATTAATGCGTGGACATTCCTCTCTAGTGACAGATATAAAGCCGCAGTGGTGCGCGTTGGAAGCATGCTTTCCAACACGAAAAGTGCCGGAAATACATTTTCATAGGTCAGAGTACAGATCGTTTTTGATGTATCGATTCACCGTTTCCAGCGAGAGATATGTTAATAGATTTATTGCGAACTATAAATGCAATGATAGGATCGCGCGGGCCTTAGTTACAGTCACACAGGAAGGCGAGCAGGTCCCTCTCATTGAGATTGAAGACTTGTAGAGCTGTTTGAGATTGGCGCTGGCCCGTGGGGATCGTAAAACGGGAGCCTGCTCCGGCGAAGGCCGGGGACAACGCCGGCAACCTGCTCACCGACGTGCGCTCCGGCGTCACCACCGCCTACACCTACAACAAGCGCAACCGGCTCGCGACGGTGACGGTCGGCGGCAACCTCAAGGGCACCTACACCTACAACGCGGGCGAGCAGCTCGTGAAGCGCGTGCTCACGAACATGACGCCGTCGGGCACGACGCATTTCGTGCACGACCTCATGGGCAACGTCATCGCCGAGACGAACGGCGTCGCGACGGGGACGGTGCGGGCGTACATCTGGCTGCCGGAGACGGAGATCGCGCCTGATCCCGCCCTATTGGTACTCGTTCATGACGAGCGTCCATCGTTCCTGTCACCTAGATTGGACCAGTATGAAGACCCTGCGGACCTGAGCCCACCGGGACTGGTGTGCGGGCAACGGCCTTTACAGTCGTTGCGCGACTCCGCGATCAGCTCGTGGGCATGGCCAAGCGAGCGGAATGCGGTTTCGTTGAGGCGCCTTTGTGCGCCTCTTTGGTGCGGCCTCGCCGGGGGCCATTCTCGGCGACATGCCCCAATCCTCCGACACCCGCGAGGTGCCCGTCATCCGTCTCGTCGGCGACATGATTGCGCGCGCCGTCGAGCCGCCCGCGTCCGACCGCTCGGCGGTGGCCTTGGAGTTGCCCGCACTCGGTCTCGCGCCGGACGTGGAGCCGCGCGCGCATTCGGCCTTTGGGCACGCCGTGAACCGTGCGAGGGTGGCAAGCCGAATTCGGGGGCTGCCATGACGAAGATTTTTCTCTCCTACGCCCGCCCGCAGTCCGAGACTGCCCGGCAACTGGCCGAGATCCTTTCGGCCAACGGGCACGAGGTCTGGTGGGATCACAATCTGGCCGTGGGCTCTGTCTTCTCCGAGAAGATCCGGTCCGAGATCGAGGCGGCCGACGATGTCATCGTCATCTGGTCCGCGGATGCCGTCGCCTCTCCGTGGGTGCTGGATGAAGCGGGCCTGGCCCGGGACCTCGGCAAGCTGAAGCCGATACGTGTCGACGACTGCGAGATTCCGCTCGGCTTCAAAGCCATTCACACGATCGATTTCAGGGGCTCGCAATCCGAGCTCGACGACGTGCTGGCCGCCGTCAAGACCCAGCCCCGTTTCTCGGAGGCGCGATCACGGAGTGCGCGACGAAGGAAGACGAGGTTCGCGACGGCCGTCGTCCTGGTGGTGTTGGCGATCGGCGCAGCCGGCGCGGGTTACGCCTATTGGACGTATCGGACCGCCCAGGACATCAAGGCGTTTGCGCAGCGGGTCGTCGCCTGGGACCTCGCCTTGCCACCGGTGGGCTCGACGACCGCCCAGCGTTGCCCGGCAGACGGGCTCGGCAAGGAAGGGGCGGTGTTCGCCTTCGGTACCTGGCGGTTGTTCTGTCAGGCCTACCACGACGGCGAGTTCGATCGGGTCTTCGTCTGGACAGGTTCGGGCAATCCCGCTTTCGCATTCGCCGCGAGCAATGGCTGGTTCAACTATTTCCAGGATGGCGTGGAGAAGACGGTCTATAGCGGGAGCAACATTTCCCCCGCGCCGTCCATGCCAGCGTTCGACGGGAGCAAGCAGCCCTGGGAGAGGATCCTGCCCGAATCCACGGTCTCTGACAGCGCCGCGGATGGACTGGCCATCACGAAAACACAAGAGAGCGGCGAGCGGTTCACGCTCGAGGTCTTCGTCGTCGATGGCTTGCTTCTCGTCGTTCTCGGCGACGGCAACAGGGTCTATTTCAGCAAGGACGGAAGGGTCGCGGCCTACAAGGAGCGTGGCAATGTCACGATCCTCGAATAGCTGACGGACGCTGGGGAAAGGGCGGCGACAGGCACGTGGACCGTCCGATGAGCGGTATCGTCCTGCTTTGGACCAGCGGCGCGCAGGTGTCCGCGCCAACGCCGGGCCGCCGCTCACTCCCTGGGCTTGCCGAAGAGTTGCGCCAGCACCAGCAGCGCCGACGACAGCACGATCATGATCGTCGAGATTGCGGCGATGGTCGGGTCGATCTGATCTCTGAGCGCATTGAACATGTTCCGGGTCAGCGTCGAATGCTCGCCGCCGGAGACGAACAGCGCCACGATCACCTCGTCGAACGACGTCAGAAACGACAGCAGGGCCGCCGTGATCACCGCGAAGCGGATCTGTGGCAGCGTAACCATAAGAAAAGCCGCAAGACGGGGAGGCGCCGAGGCTGCGGGCGGCCATCTTCCTGGCTCATGTCGTAGCTTTTCAGGGCCGACGACACGACGATGACGACCAACGGCAGCGCCAGGATGGCATGCGCCAGGACCAACCCCAGGAGCGTGTTGACCAGTCCTAGCCTCACATAGGCGTAGAAGGCGCCGATGGCGATCAGGATGACCGGAATGATGATGGGTGTGATCAGCAGCAGGAACACGAGGCGGCCGAGCGGATGCCGGCTGACGCTCAACCCATAGGCGGCCGCCGTGCCGGCGGGCGTCGCTACCAGCATCGTCAGGAAAGCCGCGCTGAGGGATGTCCAGGTGGCGTCCGTCCAGGCGATCGAGCCGACATAGGTCTCGTACCAGCGCAGCGACCAGACCCGCGGCGGAAACTCGAGATATTGCGAGCCGGAGAACGACATCGGCATGACGATGAGGGTCGGGGCCACCAACAGCAGCATGACCAGCCCCGCAAGGGCGTAAAGCCAGAGTCGCTGACCATGCGTGACCTGCGTATCAGAGGCGGGCCGATTCAACCATCGGCGCATTCAGTGCCCTCCGCCGAGCATGCTGCCGAGGGGGAGAATGCGCGACGCAGCATAGAGGATCAGCAGCGTCAGGATCAGCAGGACCACTCCGAGCGCGCTTGCCGCTCCCCAGTTGAAGAAGAGCTCGATGTTGTTGGTGATCTGGTTCGACACCAGGATGACCTTGCCGCCGAGCACGGCGGGCGTGACGAAGAAGCCGAGACAGAGAACGAATACGATGAGAGAGCCGGCCAGCAACCCTGGGAGCGACAGCGGCAGGAAGACCTGTCGGAAGGCTTCGGCCGGCGTGGCCCCGAGATTCGCGGCAGCCTTCAGATAGTCCGGGCTGATGGCCTTCATCGAACTGTAAAGCGGCAAGATGAGAAACGGCAGCATGATGTGCACCATGCCGATGAGCGTGCCCGTCAGATTGTGCACGAGCGGCAGCGGCTCGTCCCAGAGACCCAAGCCCATGCCCCACTCGTTGATGAGGCCGCGCCGCTGCAGCAGCACCAACCACGCATAGGTCCGGACCAAGAGCGATGTCCAGAACGGCAACAGCACGGCGAGCATGCAGATGTTGGCCGCTCGGGATGGCAGCTGAGCTAGGACATAGGCGAGTGGATAGCCGATGACGATGCAGATGCCGGTGGTCAGGAAGGCGACCTCGAAGGTAGTCCAGAAGATCCGGCCATAGGCCTTGCTCTCGATCATCCGGGCGTAGTTCTCGAGCGATAGGGCACCGTCGCTGCCGATGAAGGAGAGATAGAACAGCCATCCGACCGGCAGCACCATGATGATGAGAACCAGGAGGACAGCCGGGCTGGTAAGGGCCAAGAGAGACCAGCGCTCGCGCCGCTCGAAGGCGCGAAGCCGTGCGGCGTTGACGCCACCGAATGTGCGCCCGGCGGCCACCTCAGTCATCGCGGATCGCCACGGCATCGTTGGGGTGAAGGCCCAAGGTGACGCTGTCACCGATGGCGACGTTCTCGATGGCCGCGCCGGTGCGGGTTCCGGCTCTGACCGACACCTCGGTTCCGTCGGCAAGCCGGGCGATCAGCAGGGAGCCGTCGCCCTGGAACACCAGGTCTCTGACCGTCGCCTTGAAGAGATTGAGGTCCGGGCCCGGCTCACCGGTCACGAGCACCATTCGCTCCGGCCGCAACACCAGCAAGAGCCGGCCGCTCCCCGGAGGCACATCGCGGACGCGCACGGACTGGCCGGAGAAGGTCGGATCGCCGGTCCCGGTCTCCAGCGGCAGGAAGGCGGATTCACCGAGGAAATCGGCCACGAAGCGGTTGGCGGGACGATCATAGATCGTGCGCGGCACATCGACCTGCATCAGCTTTCCACGGTCGATCACGGCGACGCGGTCCGACATCGTCAAGGCTTCCCGCTGATCGTGCGTGACATAGACCGTCGTCATGCCAAGCTTCTCGTGCAGGTGGCGCAACTCGATCTGCATGTGCTCGCGCAGCTTCTTGTCGAGCGCCGACAGCGGCTCGTCCATGAGCAGGATGCGCGGATTGAAGACGATGGCGCGAGCCAGCGCCACGCGCTGCTTCTGCCCACCCGACAGCTGGCTTATGCGGCGCTCGCCAAACCCAGAGAGTTGCACGGTCTCGAGTGCCGCCTGCACACGCGTGTCGATCTCCACCCGTCCGTGCCTGCGCAGCTTCAGGGGGAAGCCGATGTTGCCGGCCACCGTCATGTGGGGGAAGAGCGCATAGCTCTGGAACACCATGCCGACATTGCGCAGATGCGGTGGCTTCAGGAGGATCTCCTCGTCGCCGAACCGGATGCTGCCGTGATCGGGCCGGGTGAAGCCGGCGAGCGCCATCAAGAGCGTCGTCTTGCCCGAGCCGGAGGGGCCGAGCAGCGTTAGGAACTCGCCGCTTCGGATGTCCAGGTCGACGTGATCGAGGGCATAGACCTGACCGTAGGTCTTCGTGACGCCGGCGATGGAGATCGGCAGCGCGCCTCGTTCGGGCATGTCGGGCCGCTTCGCTAGGATCTGGCAAAAGGGAAAGAATGACCGGAGCGGGCGGTGACCCCGCCGCTCCGGATCGTCACGGGACCGGCTATTCGGTCAGCATCTCCTGATACAGTGCCGAGGCTTTCTGCTCCCACTTCGCATACCATTCCAGGCTGAGTGGCAACTGAAGCTTCGCGTTGTCGGGATGCGACGGCATCTTGCGCGCCAAGGCGTCGTCGATCTTGCCGATCTCATATGCCGCCTTGCTGGTCGGCCCGTAGGTGATGTGCTGCGGCAGATTGGCCTGATACTCCGGTTTGGAGATCTCGGCCAGGAACTTCATGGCGGCGTCCTTGTTCGGCGCTCCCTTCGGGATGGCGAAGCAATCGTATTCGATGAGCGCCTGATTGAAGGTATAGGAAACTTTGGCGCCATCCTTGGCGGCGACGTCGAAGCGGCCGTTCCAGCCCGTCGTCATGTCGACCTCGCCGTCCTTCATCAGCTGGGCCTGCTGAGCGCCCGACTTCCAGAACACGGCAATGTGTGGCTTCAGCTTGCGGATCTTGTCGATCGCTCGCTTGATGCCCTCCTCGCTGTCCAGCACTTTATAGACATCCTCGACCGCCACGCCGTCCGCCATGATGGCCGGTTCTAGGGCGCCGGAGACCTTATCGCGATAGGCACGCTTGCCCGGGAATTTGTCCGGGTCGAAGAAGTCGGCCCAGCTTTTGGGTCCATTGTCGCCGAACGTGGCCGTGTTCCAGGCGAGGACCGTGGAGAAGACGTCGGAGCCGACACAGGTTGGCGTCGACATCCCCGGATAGAAGGTCGAGACGTCGATCATGGTGTAGTCGAGCGGCTCGAGCAGCCCTTCCTCGGCCGCGCGCGCGGCGCTGCCGGAGCCGGAGGAGACGATATCCCAGGGCATGGCCCCGGCTTGCACCTTCAAGCGGACATCCGACATGCCACCGTAGGTTTCCTGCTTCACCTCGATGCCGGTTGCCGCGGCGCCAGGTTGAAAGAGCGCCTTGTCCTGAGCTTCCTGATAGGCGCCGCCCCACGACGCGATGGTGACGGTGTCTCCCGCGAGCGCCGAGCCGCCGTCCAGACCAGCGGCAACGAGAGCCAGGCCGATGGCGGCGGCAACTGTCCGCCGGGAAATGGTCTCCTTGAGTGTTGGCATTGTCCGTCTCCCTTCCGTTCACGTCCGCAAGCTGTATGTGGATCCCATTCCTGCATCTTTTGTCATGCAGCGCAATCCGTTTGTCCGAATGCTGCTCTTGCTCGACGATGCGCGGCTTTCGACGGCGTTGGGAGCGAGATACTATCCGTCGACGGATTTCTTCTGCGCGCTCTTGCTTGGAGTTGGCGGACCACGCGAGCATGGTCACTCCTCAATACGCCACCAGCCGGTCGAGGCGCAGCCGGTGCCGCGCGTCTGTCAACAGCAGCACACCGCCCAGCCCTGCCGCAAGCACGGCGAGCGTCGCGGCACCCGCCAGCACCAGCAGAATGAGCATCTGGTACTTCGCCGCCTCGAACGGGTCGGCACCAGCGAGAATCTGTCCCGTCATCATGCCCGGTAGTGCCACGACACCAGCCACGGCCATGCTGTTGAGGATCGGCAGCGTGCCGGCCCGGAGCGCATCGGCGAGGACCTTCTCGAAGGCTTCGAGGCGCGTGCCGCCGTCGGCAATTCTCGCTTCGATGGCGCTCCGCTCGCGCTCCGCCGCGGTCGTCAGGACATCGAAAGTGAGACTCATCGAGGTCAAGGCGTTGCCGAGCACCATGCCGAGGATCGGCAGCAGGTAACGCGGCGCGTACCAGGGGTCGGGCCGGATCAGGACGCCAACCGTGAAGAGCGTCGACAGCAGCGCGATCAGAAAAAGGCTACCGGTGCCGAGGCCGATCGACCACCACCCGTCGATCCGACGGGCCGGACGGGACCAGAGCTCGTAGCCGGCGACCGCTCCCATGACCAGCGCCACGACGAGCGTCAGGCCGACGGAGGACTGCCGGAATACGAAGCTGAGCACCAGGCCGGCAAGCGCGAGCTGCACCAGCATCCGGACAGCAGCGATCGAGAGTTTGCGCTCCAGTTTCAATTGGAAGGCGATCGAGAGCGCGCCGTTCAGAAGCAGCAGCAAAGCTGCCATCGCCAGGTCGAGTGTGGTGATGGAAACGGCGCTCATGCCCGGCGCGCACCAATGTGACCCATGCCACCCTCGCTCCAGGCCACCCGCGGGACGGCATGTGGGACGAGGCGGAAGGTGCCTGCCTCGATGATGAGCTCGGCTCGGGCGCGGCTCAGGATCGCCGCCGGCTGATGCGAGACGACCACGACGATCCGGCCGAGATCGAGCTCGGCGCCGATCAACGCCTCGACCCGCCCGGCCGCTGCCCGGTCGAGGCTCGAAAATGGCTCGTCCAGCAACAGCGCTTTCGGTCGCCCGCAGACGGCACGGATGAGACCGAGGCGGAGACGCTCGCCGGTCGACAGCTCGGCGAGCGGGCGGTCGAGGATGTCGCCCGAGAGCCCGAGCGCCTCGATGAGCGGGATGACGGCGGCGAGGTCGGCGGCGAAATGGGGACGTGCCGTCGCGGCCCACCAACCCGGTTCGGAGGACACGTAGCGCACGAGCTTGCGCCAGGCCGGCCCGGGCATTTCGCCCCGCTCCGCCCCTTCCAGCATCACCGTGCCTTCGGCCGGATCGAGATCGGCGATCGCCCTGAGCAACCGCGTCTTGCCTGTCCCCGAGGCGCCCGAGACCACCAGACATTGGCCCGCCGCCAGCGCAAAGCTCACCGGAGACAGCGCGCCTACGCGCAGATGATCGACCTTAAGCATGTGCCTCGCCTTGAAGCCTCTATCCCGGCCGGCGATAGATCGCCTGCACGTGTCGGATCTGCCGCTCGTCGAGAAAGAGCTCCTGCCCACTGGCCTCGAGCCCAGCGGCCGTGAAGGCCGTGAGGTCGTCGAGCGTCACCGGGATCGGTGGTCCGGCCACGTCCTCGCCGATATCGCGCCGGCGCGCAAGAACGAGCACACGGCCACCGGGCGCCGTCAGCCCGGCGATCGCCTCTGCTGCGGCCTGGCGGAGCTCCAATGGCAAGGCCTGGAGGTTGTAGGTCTCGTGCACGAGATCGAAGGCGCCGCGCCAGTCGTCCGGCAGAGCGAAGAGGTCCGCGACATGAAACGCGATCGAGCGGCCCTTCTGCCGCTCCCGGGCCCATGAGACAGCGGTCGCCGACAGGTCGAACGCCGTCACCCGATAGCCGGCGTCGGCGAGCATGGCGGCATTGTCGCCGAGGCCGCAGCCGACATCGATCGCGCGGCGTCCTTCGCCCGGGTGGTCCGAGAGCCATTGGCCGAGCTTCGCGCGCGGCGCCTTGTCGGACCACGGCACGCCTGCCGGATCGCCGTTGGCGTTCTGATAGATCTCCTCGAAACGCACCAGTTGCGCGGAGGCATTGCCGCTCATGCCCTTTTCTCCCATCGTCCCTTGGCGTCCTGCTGCCAATACGTCACCACGGCTCCCTTCTCCTTGGCGAGCTTCCATTCACGCCGTGCCTTCGCAAGCGCCTCCTCGCTCGTTTCGAAGAGATGCACGATACGCCGGTAGCCTGAAAAGTCCTCGATCGATGCACCATCGACGAGAAATCGGACGCTTGCTCCGTTGGGGTTGTTGTCGCCGACGGTCAGCAGGATCGGCTGGCGCTCGACATCGCCGGCCCGGTCCGTGCCATGCGGTAGGAAACTTGCCTCGTCATAGGTCCACAACTCCGTGTCCAGCGCATCGATCCGCTCGACCGAGCCGGCCTGCACGACGGCGCGCCAGCCGCGCTCGAGCGTCCGCTCGAGCAGCGCCGGCAAAACGCGGTCGAGCGGCTGCCGGTCGAGCTGGTAGAAGAGCACCTCGGTCTGTTCACCGTCGGACATCGCTTCACAATATCCCGATGCCGGTCCATCGCAAGCGCGCGCGGTGTCCGGCTCGCCGCGGTATGTGGGCTCGTTCGACCTGACTTTTTTCTGTGGCCAAGACCCCGCAAGCCTCTATGATGACCGTTCGGCCTTGTGATGGGCGCCTTCACGGGCTGCCTGTTGCGGCCGGGGCCGGTGCGCGGCGGCGATTGCGGTGACGCTTCGCCTGCCTGCGCGCCGGTTCCATCAACGCTCGTAGGGGTTCTGGCCTTTGCGCAGGTGCAGCCGGATCGGCACGCCCGGAAGGTCGAAGGTCTCGCGCAGGCTGTTCACGAGATACCGCACATAGGATTTGGGCAGCGCCTCCGGCTGCGAGCAGAAGACCACGAAGGTCGGCGGCCGGGCATTGGGCTGGGTCATGTATCTGAGTTTGATGCGACGGCCCCGGACCGCCGGTGGCGTGTGCCGGTCGATCGCCTCCTCCAGCCAGCGATTGAGCTGGCTGGTCGGCAAGCGCCTGTTCCAGACGCGATAGATGTCGAAGACGGCCTTGACGAGTTTATCGAGGCCACGGCCGGACAGCGCCGAGAGCGGCAGAACGGCGACATCCTTCAGGTCAGGCAGCAGCCGCTCCATATCCTCCCGCAGCTCCCGCAACCGCTTCGTCTTGTCGTCGGCGAGATCCCACTTGTTGAAGGCGATGACGACTGCGCGCCCCTCGGAGGCCGCCAACTCGCCGATCTGCAGGTCCTGCTTTTCGAAGGGATGCAAGGCGTCGACGACGAGGATGACGACCTCGGCGAAGCGGACGGCACGGAGCGTGTCGGAAACCGCGAGCTTCTCGACACCTGCCTCGACCTTCGCCTTACGACGAAGTCCGGCCGTGTCGTAGAGGCGAAGCTTGCCATGCGGGGTCTCGAGATCGACAGCGATAGTGTCGCGCGTCAGGCCGGCCTCGGGACCGGTCAGCATCCGCTCCTCACCGATCAGCGCATTGACGAGCGTCGACTTGCCGACATTCGGACGGCCGATGACGGCGACGCGGATCGGCTTCAGGGGATCCAGGGCTTCCGCCTCGGTGAGATCCGCGTCCCCCTCGTCCTCGGCACGCTGCCGTTCGGCGTGCTGCCGTTCGCCAAGCCGGCCAGCGATCTCGGCCTCGAGCGTGGCGATCCCCTCATTGTGCTCGGCGGAGATGGCAATCGGCTCGCCGAGACCCAGCGCGTAGGCCTCGTAGTAGCCACCTTCGCCGGCGCGGCCCTCGCATTTGTTGGCGACCAGCAGCACCGGCCGGCCGGCGCTTCGGACGAGATCGGCGAACACCTCGTCCGCCGGCGTGATGCCGGTCCGGGCATCAATGACAAAGAGCACGAGATCGGCGTCCCGTATTGCGATCTCGGTCTGCTGGCGCATTCGGTGCGAGAGGCTCCCGGGCTCGCCCTCCTCGAGACCTGCCGTATCGGTCAGGCTGACCGGCGTGCCGGCCAGTGTGACGGACGCCATCCGGCGGTCGCGGGTCAGGCCCGGCGTCGGATCGACGAGCGCCAGGCGCTTTCCGGCAAGCCGGTTGAACAATGTCGACTTGCCGACATTCGGACGGCCGACGATGGCAACGATGGAAGACATGGAGACGCTGGGCCGGCCATTGCTTGATGTGGTTGGCCGTGCCTATAGCACGTTCCCGCGACGCGAGGCCAACGACCGCGGCTCGAGTTCTCGCGAAGATGGCAAACGCGTGCCGTCCGCCGCATTGGCGCCACTCCCTGCGCATTGTAAGAAGCATTGATCGTCAGAGGGGGAATCGCGCATGCACCGCGTCGGCATCATTCCGTTCGACATCAAGGACGATGCCGTGGCGCTCCTCTTCGTCACCTCGCAGACGCGCGGCCGCTGGATCCTGCCCAAAGGGCGTCAGAAGCGCGGCGAGACGCACGCCGAGGCTTGCCACAGGGAGGGTTTCGAGGAGGCGGGCGTCCGGGGCGTCGTCCTTGAGGATTTCCCCTTCACGGTGCCGATCGGCAAGCAGACACCGGGGGGGATCGAGATCATCCCGGTCACCTACTATCCCTATCTGGTGCTGAAGCAGGAGAAGGACTGGCCCGAGCGCAAGCGACGGGAGCGGCATTGGGCGCTCATCGAGGATGCCCACAAGGTCGCCTACCGCGAGGATTTCCTGGCGCTCGTCAACCAGTTCCAGGCCCTCAGGAAATGGATCACAGAAGCCGCAAGAGCCCATAGAGCGCAGCAGCCAGCCCAGCCGTCGCCGGCACCGTGACGACCCAGGCCGCCGCGATCGACCACAGGAAGCGGCGGCGGACCAGATAGCGGCTGCGCTTGACGTTGCGGCTGTTGAAGGCGTCCTCGGCGGTGGCGTTGAGCTTGTGACCCGGGCGGAGCCGGCGGCGATTGGGATTCTCCCGGTGTTCGCGCAGGAAACCAACGCCGAACACGGCTCCGACGGCGACATGTGTCGAGCTCACCGGCAAGCCGAGCCAAGAGGCCAGCAGCACGGTCACGGCCGCCGACAACGCCACGCAGAAGGCGCGCGGCGAATTGAGACGCGTGATCTGCTCGCCGACGACGCGAATGAGCTTCGGCCCGAAGGTGGCGAGGCCCACGGCGATGCCGAGCGCGCCGACCAGCAACACCCAGAACGGCACCGTGACCTGCGCTGCGAGCGCGTTCGACTGGCCCATCGTCGCGACGATGGCCGCCAGCGGCCCGACGGCGTTGGCGACGTCGTTGGCGCCGTGCGCGAAGGAGAGCAGCGCCGTGCCCGCGATCAGCGGCAGGTCGAACAGCCCGCTGATGTCCGAGCGCTTGTCACGCAGTCGCGTCAGGCGGCGGGCGATGTAGGGACGGGCCAGCGCCCAGGCCGCGACGAAGCTCGCTGCGGCGACAGCGAGGATCGCCAGAGGGCTCGCCTTCCAGATGTTCTTGAGCCCCTTCATCGCCATGTAGGCGGCGAAGGCCGACGCCATCAGGGCTATGAGAAGCGGTACCCAGTTCGCAGCCGCCTTCAGCCGATCGGGCGCATAGAGCACCCGGACCTTGAGGATGTGCAGCAGGACGGCGGCGACGATGGCCCCGAAGATGGGCGAGATTACCCAGCTCGCCACGATCTGCAGCATCGTGCTCCAATTGACGATGCCGACGCCGGCCGCAGCGATGCCCGAGCCGACGACGCCGCCGACAATTGAATGAGTCGTCGAGACGGGGGCGCCGAGCGCGGTCGCGACATGGATCCAGATTGCCGCCGCGAATAGGGCGCTCAGCATCAGCACCTGGAACTCCTGGACGCCGACGCCCTCCGGCGCGATGATGCCGCTCGAGATCGTCTTGACGACGTCGCCACCGGCGAGGACGGCGCCGGCCACCTCGCAAACGACGGCGATGACGATGGCGCCGCCGATGGTGAGCACGCGCCCGCCGACCGCCGGTCCCATGTTGTTGGCGACGTCGTTGGCGCCGATGTTGAGCGCCATGTAACCGCCGACGATTGCTGCGGTGACGATGAGGATCGAGACCGCGTCGCTCAGCCCGAAGCGGCTCGCGGCGAAGACGGCGACCAGCAGCAGGAACAGTACGGAGGCGCCGATCGGCAACATCGCCGCCAGGCTGCGCGATAGCACGGCTGAGCTCGCATCGATGCGGCGCAGGTCGCTGACGTAGCGGTGCTCGGGATTCTTGCGGGTATCGGCCATCGGCACTCGGTCAACGGTTCGACGCTCTGCCGGCTCACGCCGCCCATCACGTCCGTTGCCCGGTTGCATAGGGGGGAGCCCGCCGCAGCGTCAATGATGGCAACGCCATGGTGCGCCTTTGTCCCAGGGGAATCGCGGGCCGCAAGGTGCCGCTGGGGGAGAAAGGCGTCATCGCGCCATCAATTCAGAACCACCAGCGCCGCATCATCCCGGAGCACGTGCCTGCGCCGGATCGGCGACGATCGGCGGCAGGAAGACCTGGCTTCCGAGATCGAGATCGGCGGTGACGCGACCGGTCGCGTCATCGGAACAGTCGCGCTTGCCTTTCGTGGAGCTCGCCCACAGGCGTCCGCCGGCCTGCACCGGCCGGTTACAGGTCCCCAGACCACGTCTAGGAGGCGCCCGGCATCGCAGCGGAGAGACCTAGGGCGACGGACGGGCTGCCACATTCAATGAGAAAAGGTGCGCTCTGCCAGGCTGCCCCGCGGCTCGACGATGGCCCGAACTCGCGGCAAGGCATCGGGATGCACCGACTGAATCCACGTGATCATGGCCTCGCGGACCGCGCATCGCAAAGTCCACGCCTTCGAGGACGAGCCTGCGCTGACGAGCGCGCGGACTGTGATCGTTGTGGCGCAGCTCTCGACGACTTGAAGGTTGGCGACGTTCCCGTCCCACTCGGGCTGCTCTGCGACGATCTCCTTCAGCTTGTCGCGAATGGCACCGATCGGCGCTCGATAGTCCAGGTGCCAGACCACGGCACCGATGATGGCCGCACTCTCGCGGGTCCAGTTCTCGAAAGGCTTCTCGATGAAGTGCGAAAGGGGCACGATGAGTCGCCTCAAATCCCAGATGCGCACAACGACATAGGTAGCGTTGATCTCCTCGACCCATCCCCATTCACCTTCGACGATCACCACGTCATCGATGCGAATTGGCTGTGTCAACGCGATCTGCACGCCCGCGATCAGGCTTGTCAGCAGCGGGCGCGCTGCGAATCCCAGGATCAGACCGGCGACACCGGCCGAGGCAAACAGGCTGACGCCATAGGTCTGCACCGTCGGAAAGGTCACCAGCACACCGCCGGCGGTGAGGAGCAGCACGACCATCTGCGACATCCGCCTCAGGATCTTGACCTGCGTGCGCAGACGACGCGCCGCCAGATTGTCCTCGACGTCAATACGATGCGTTTGCTCGATCCGGTCCGCGGCGACATTGGTCGCAAGAATTGCGGTCCAGCCCATCAAAACCGCTACCCCGATTTTCAGGGCCCGGCGCATGATCTCGGCAATCGTCGGCTCAAAAACCGCGGCCGGCAGAACAACGGCAAGTGCCAACAAACCTACGGCCAGAAGGGTCGGATGTCGGATTCGCTCTGCGATCCCGTAGCCGAGCCCATCATGTTCCAGAACCCGGCGCAGCAGCCCGTAGGCCACCGCATGCATCAACATCGCGGCAGCGAGCGTAAGTGCGATCAGCAACAGGATTGAAAGCTCAATGCTACCCGTGAGGCGCAACAAACGACCAAACCAATCTACTGCAGGACCGTTTCCCTCCATCCTTCCTCATCGGAATTGAGTGCTTGTCGGACCATGCGGCAGAACCGCCGGCCTGCAACATGCCTGTTGGAGACCGTGGCGGCAACCCCAAAGCGTTCTCGGTGCCTGTTGCTCACCCGCAGAGGGAGGCCTGCATTCGTAGTCCAACTTTCGCGCGCGTCGCGACGCGCGCGAAACTGTGATCGGAAACCAGGCGCGACAATCCCAGCATTGAGGAAACTCGACGCCTTCACCCGACGACGCGCTTAGTCGACGAGACCCCTGCGGACGAACCACAGGCGAGGATCATTGGTGGTGTCAGCCCTGAGCACTGACGCGACCGCTCAATTCAGGGCCACCAACTCCGCATCATCACGGAGCACGTACATGCGACCATCGGCGACGATCGGCTGCAGGAAAACCTTGCCTCCGAGATCGCGCTCGGCGGTGACGCGACCGGTCGCGGCATCGATACCGGCGAGCTTGCCCTTCGAGGAGGTCGCCCACAGGCGTCCGCCGGCAAGCACCGGGCCGTTCCAGGTCCCCTCGCCCGGCAGCTTGGTCGCCCAGCGGACCTCCCCCGATTCGCGATTGAGCGCGACGAGCTTGCCATTCGCATCGACGACATAGACCGCATCGCCGGCGATGGCGGGTGTCTTCATGCCGGCGATCGAAGCGGACCACAGCCGCTCGCCCGAGTCGGCCGTGGTGGCAATCATGCGTCCGGCATGGCCGATGGCGTAAACGACACCGCCGGCAATCGCGGGACGGCTAGGGTCGTTGAGACCGGCGACCGAGGAGCCGGCACCGCTCTGCCCGAGCTGATCCGACCAGACCGGCTCGCCAGTGTCGGAGCGGAAGGCCATGACGTCACCACTCGGGACGGTGACGACGAGCACCCCACCGTCGATGGCGGGACTGACATCGTTGATGACGCTGGCCTGCTGCGGGATACCGCGATAGCTCCAGATCTCCGTGCCGTCCTCGACGCTCAGACAGTAGAGCCGCCCCTCGATGGTCACCGCATAGACGCGGCCATCGGCGATCGTCGGCGAAGCCCGCGCCGGGGCGCCGAGCGGTTTCTCCCAGAGCTTGTTGCCGTTCGAGGCGTCGAGCGCCACGGCGTAACCGAATCCGGTCGTGGCGACGACCCGGCCACCGTCGGCCGCGATACCTCCGCCGAAGCCCTCGTCGTCGTCCTCGTTCTCGGGCACGAGGCTCGTCGACCAAGATCGGCTCCCGCCCGAGGCCGAGAAGGCCGAGACCGTCGACGCGGCGTCGAGCACATAGACCCGGCCCTGGTGCATGATCGGGTTGGCGGACAACTTGGTCGAGGAGTTCGAGCCCTTGCCCGCATCCTGGGACCAGACGGTCCGGAGACTCCCCTCGAGCGCCAGATTGCCGGGCGCATTGGAGGCGATGCCGCCCGGCTGGCTCCACTCGAGGTTCGGCAGCGCGGCCGGCACCGCGACCGACCCTGTCGAGGCCTCGAGATTATCGGTGAGGCTATCCTGCTGCGTTAGTACGGCCACCCGCTTGCCCGGGAGCGGCGTCTCCTTCTCGGCGAAGGGATTGATCGAGGCAAAGCTCGGAAGACTCGGACCGCCGCCGTCCGACGAGCAGCCCGTAACGAACATCGCCGCCAGAGCAACGATCCCGACCCGAACACTCCATCTCGCCGCATTGCGCATCGATGGCCTCTCAGTTGCTGTCCCCCGCGGAGGGCGGCTTGGCCGTATCCGCGGCAATCAGCGTCAGCATCATCTCCGCCCGCTGGCGCATTCCTTGCGGAACGGTGGGATCCGCGATCAGGAGACCGAACGCCTTCTCCGCCTCGTCCCCTTCGCCAGCCTTGTAGGCGGCTAGCCCCAGCAGCTCACGTGCCGAATGTCGCCACGGAGCCGCCTCGGCCATCAGAGGCGTGAGCCGATTCTGCATCTCGGTAAAGTCGGCCTCATCGACGCGGACCTCGGCGGCCTTGAGTTGTGCATAACTTCTGAAGATCGGATCGGTCGCCGCGTCGTCGGCCAAGGCCTGATATTGGGCGAGTGCCTCGGCCGTCCTGCCGGCCTTACTGTCCTCGGCGGCGAGCCGGTAGCGGGCGAGCGTCTGGTAGCCGGCGGGCGCATCCTTGGCGATCGCCTCGAGTACCGCCTCGGCCTCTGAATCCTTGCCGTCGCGGACCAGCTGCAAGGCTCCTTCGAAGCGGCCGCCAGCCGAATCGGCCCGGCTCTGCTGCCAGTAGTGCCAGCCCTTGTAGCCGGCGACGCCGATGATGATGACGAGGGCGGCGCCCACGATGATGCCGCCATACCGGTTCCAGAGCGCCTGATACCGCTCCCGCCGGAGGTCCTCCTCGACCTCGCGAATGATGTCGCTGTCAGCCATCTTGCCTCTCGCCCACTGATCCGGCGGGTTGCCGAAGGGCCTTGATAGCGCGCCGAGAGGGTGCTGGCAAAGCGCGGTCGCACGACCGGCGCAGAACTCCCCCAGGCCAAGCTAAGTGACGATGGTTTTGGGCTTTTTTGGGACCGGCCGGGCGGACTGCCCGTCCTTCATGCCATAGGTGTGCTCATCGGTCGGGAAGGTCCGGGCCCGAACCTCGCCGGCATAGCCCTCGATCGCCCGCCGGATGCTTTCGCCGACCGCGCCGAACTCCTTGACGAATTTCGGCACCCTAGGCGACAGGCCGAGCATGTCCTCCATGACGAGGATCTGCCCATCGCAGGCGGCCGACGCGCCGATGCCGATGGTCGGGATCGGCACGGCCTTGGTGATCCTCTCGGCGAGTGGCGCGGCGATCGCCTCGAGCACGACGGCGAAGGCGCCCGCCTCGGCGACGACGCGGGCGTCCTCCTCGATGGCGGCCCATTGGTCCTTCGTCCGGCCCTGAGTCTTGAAGCCGCCGAGCACATTGATAGACTGCGGCGTCAGGCCGATATGCGCCATCACAGGAATGCCGCGCTCGACGAGGAAATGAATGGTCTCGGCCATGCGCCTGCCGCCTTCGAGCTTCACCGCTCCACAATCCGTCTCCTTCATGACGCGCGCGGCATTGCGGAAGGCGACGGACGGACTCTCCTCATAGGTTCCGAACGGCATGTCGACGACGACGAGGGCGCGTTGGGCGCCGCGCATCACCGCGCGGCCGTGCATGATCATGAGATCGAGCGGCACGGGGACGGTGCTTTCATAGCCGTGCATCACCATGCCGAGGCTGTCGCCGACGAGAAGAAAGTCGACGTAAGGGTCGGCGATGCGCGCCGTATGGGCATGATAGGAGGTCAGTGAGACGATCGGCTCGCCGCCCTTGCGGGCCCGGATCTCGGCCGAGGTGATGCGCTTGGTCTGGGCTTGAGCGGACATGGGCCACTCCATGGCTGTCGGTGTCGCCACCAGTTTCCGTGACCCGGCCGGCAAAGTAAACGTCGGGCAGCCCGTTAAGCTTAGGGGAGCCGCGGGCGGGTCCAGGGTCGGCCAGCGTCGAGGACAGCGACCGCATCACCCAAAGCCACCTCGCCGCCCGCGACGACGCGACCGGCGATCCCGCCCCGCCAGGGTTTGGCAAGCGCCCGCATCAGGCCGGCGTGCGCCTCGAGCATCCGCGTGCAGGGGAAAACCGGTCGCGTCACTTCAATACGGACCGGCCCGACCACAAGGATCGCACCGGAGGCGGCGGGAAGCTCGAGGCCTTCGATGAGCAGGTTCGCGCGACGCGCCGTCCAGAGAAGATCGACGGCGCCCTGTCCGGGGTCCAGCTCGGCGAGCGCCGCTTGCCAATCCTCAAGCGCCAACAGCGTCACCTGCCGCGTCTTGAGCTTCATGCCCTTGTGGTCACCGTCGACGCCGACCTCCGGCGTAACGGTCGCATGCTCGAGCAGGCGCATCGGCTGCCGCCGCCCAGGCCGGACCGCGATGCCGATCAGGCGGCCGCTCACGACGGGATGTCGACCATGGGTGCCATCAGGGGCACGCCGATCAGCAGCTCGTGTCCCCAAAGCAGCATCGCCACATAGGCCGCAACCCCCACCACGACCACCGCGATATCGCCCCTGAGCGTGCCCGGCCTGTCGCCGAGCGGACCCATGGCACCGCGCCGGGTGACCGAGATCCGATCGTAGACGGCATACATGAGGAAGCTGCCGAACAGAAGGAACGAGGCGCCGTCGCCGTTGGCGATCAGATGGGCAAAGGCCCAGATCTTGACGGCGGCCAGCATCGGGTGCCGCACGCGATCGCGGATGCGCGAGGGGATGTAGGCCGCCGCCAGGATGATGAAGGCGATCAGCATCAACAGCATGGTGATGTGGCGGGTCCAGGCCGGCGGATCGAACAGCTCGGGCGCGACGAGCCGCGCCTCACCATAGCCGCGCACGATCAGATACAGCGCCCCCAACGATATGAGCGAGAAGGCGATCTTGTATTGTGCCTCGCCCATGCCGAAGATCAGCCGATGCCGGAGTGTCTGGTAAACCGGCACAAGGTGAATGAGAAAGAAGATCGCAAGTCCGGCAAGCAGAAGTCCCATAGGCGGCTCCTAGGTGCGATGATTTGCTGTACAGGATCAGCATAACACGTTCGAAGACCTGGTCGCCCCCACCTTCCAAGGCGGGGGCGACCTGAATTGCTTGACTTTGGCGATCCAAGCTCGTCGTCCAGCTTGGACGGAGGACCCGAAATCGCCGGGACGTCGGGCGGCGCGCCTACCGCTTGTCGTCCGCCAGAAGGGCCCGGTAGAGGACGGCGCCGAGGATGGCGCCGGCGATGGGCGCGACCCAAAACAGCCAGAGCTGGCCCACCGCACCTCCGCCGGCAAAGATCGCCTGGCTCGTCGAGCGTGCCGGATTGACCGACGTGTTGGTGATCGGAATCGAGATCAGGTGGATGAGCGTCAGCGCGAGGCCGATGGCGATCGGCGCAAAGCCGGCCGGCGCGCGCGTGTCCGTCGCACCGAGGATGACGATCAGGAAGGCGGCGGTCAGCACGACCTCGGCGACGAGCGCCGACATCATTGAGAACTTGCCGGGCGAAAGCTCGCCGTAGCCGTTCGAGGCGAAGCCGCCGATCGTCGTGAAGTCCGCCTTGCCTGAGATGATCAGATAGAGCACGGCGGCGGCCGCGATGGCGCCGACGAGCTGGGCGATGATGTAGGAGATGACATCACCCCATGCGAAGCGGCCGCCCATCGCGAGTCCGATCGACACGGCCGGATTGAAATGGCCCCCGGAGATCGGGCCGACCGCGTAGGCCATGGTCAGGACCGTCAGGCCGAAGGCGAGCGCGACGCCGGTGAAACCGATGCCGAGCTCCGGATAGGCGGCCGCGAAGATGGCGCTGCCACAGCCTCCGAAGACGAGCCAGAAGGTGCCGAAAGCCTCGGCGCTCAAGGTCTTGATCATGTCGCGTATCCCTCGCTGTTCGTGGCGCAATCCTGGTCGACGCTTCACAACGCGCGTATGACACGGCGAATCACCATGACCGCCGTAGGGAGAGTACGGCCTATTGGCGCTCGCTGACGATGGGATTCGGGAGCCTTCAGGCCAACAGGGTGCCTACCGGAGCTGGCCGCCACGTTCGACGATGCCCAACTCCCTGATCCGCTTCCTGAGCGTGTTCCGGTTGAGCCCCAGGATCTCGGCGGCTTTCAGCTGATTGCCACCGGTCAGCGCAAGGCAGGCGGAGATCAGCGGCCGCTCGACCTCGGCGATCACCCGGCCGTGCAGACCCCGGCGGCGGCACGCCGTCCCGCATCAGCGTCGCCAAGTGCCGCTCGACCAGCTGGCCGAGGCTTTCCTCCCCCTCCTCGCCGCTGCCGGCCGCTCGCGGCACCACCTGCGACGCCAGCTCGCCGGCCACCGTCTCGGCCGTGATGACGTCGCCCGGGGCCAGGGCCACGAGCCGGCGCACGAGGTTCTCGAGCTCGCGCACATTGCCCGGCCAGGGATAGGCCTTGAGACGGTCCAGCGCCGCAGAGTCGAAGGACTTCTCGGTGAAGCCCTCGCGGGCGGCGGTTAAAAGGAAATGCCGGACGAGATCGGGCACGTCCTCGCCCCTCTCGCGCAAAGGCGGCAATCTCAGCGGCACGACATTGAGACGATAGTAGAGGTCCTCGCGAAACAACCCCTGCGCCATCAGTCCCGAGAGATCACGATGGGTCGCGGCAATGATCCGCACATTGGTCTTGATCGGCACGCGCCCGCCGACGGTTGTGAACTCGCCTTCCTGCAGGACGCGCAGAAGACGCGTCTGCGCCTCCATCGGCATGTCGCCGATCTCGTCGAGGAAGAGCGTGCCGCCGTCGGCCTGCTCGAAGCGTCCGGGCATGCGGGCCTGCGCGCCCGTGAACGCCCCCCTCTCGTGACCGAACAGCTCGCTTTCAATCAGGTCGCGCGGGATCGCCGCCATGTTGACGGCGACGAAGGGGCCGCTCCGCCGTTTGCCGTAGTCGTGGAGCGCGCGCGCGACCAGCTCCTTGCCGGTGCCGCTCTCGCCCGAGATCATGACGGTGAGGTCGGATTGGGTCAGGCGGGCGATGATGCGGTAAATGTCCTGCATCGGCGCCGAGCGCCCGATCAACGGCAGCCGCGTCTCGCCGACATCGGTGGTGGGGCGCGGCCTTGCCTGATCCGGCTCGGCAAGCGCACGTTCGATGGTGGCGATCAGCACCTTGAGGTCGAATGGCTTCGGCAGGTACTCGTAGGCGCCGCGCTCGGCGGCTGTGATCGCCGTCAGCACGGTGTTCTGGGCGCTCATGACGATGATCGGCAGCGTCGGGCGCACTTTCTTGATGCGCGGGATGAGATCGAAGGCGTTGGCGTCGGGCATGACGACATCGGTGACGACGAGATCGCCCTCTCCCTGGGCAACCCAGCGCCAGAGCGTCGCCGCATTGCCGGTGACGCGAGGCGCGAAACCGGCCCGCGCCAGCGCTTGGTTCAGCACCATGCGGATCGCAGCGTCATCATCGGCGACGAGGATGTTGCCCTTGCTCATGGCGCACTTTCTCCGATCGGCAGGGCGATGCGGAAAATCGTCCGGCCCGGCCGCTGCTCGAGCTCCACCGCCCCGCCATGCTCCTCGACGATCTTGGCGACGAGCGCCAAGCCAAGGCCGCTGCCACTCGGCTTGCCGGTGACGAATGGATCGAAGATGTGCGGGGCCAGGCTCGCAGGAACGCCGGGTCCGTTGTCCTCGATGGCGACGATGAGCGGCAGACTTTCCCGGCGTTGGCCGGCCAGGGCCTGGCGGTGCAAGCCGGGCCGGTAGGCCGTATGCAGCGTGATGCGCCCTTCTGGTTGGCTGGCTACCGCCTCGGCGGCATTCTTCACCAGATTGAGGAAGGCCTGAACCAGGCGGTCGCGATTGCCGGCGACGGGCGGCAGCGAGGGATCATAGAGCTCGGTGAAAGTGGTGCTGCTGGCGAAGCCTGCCGCGGCGAGCTGCCGGACATGCTCCAGTACTTCGTGGACGTTGACGGGGTGCCGCTCGCCCGCGCCTTCGGCGCCGAACTCCTGCATGCGATC
The DNA here is from genome assembly GCA_041397825.1 of Hyphomicrobiaceae bacterium. Classification (GTDB taxonomy): domain Bacteria; phylum Pseudomonadota; class Alphaproteobacteria; order Rhizobiales; family Hyphomicrobiaceae; genus JANNSX01. The sequence goes on along the minus strand of JAWKVX010000004.1, from coordinate 152,052 downwards.
GACGAGACGGCAGATGCGATCCGTCTCGGCGCAGATCAGCCCCGTCAGCGCCCGTCCCTCCTCGTCGGCGTCGCCTTCGAGCAGCTGAGCCGCGCCGCGGATGCCGGAGAGCGGGTTCTTGATCTCGTGCGCCAGCACGGCGGCGAGGCCGGTCAGCGCCCGCGCCGCCGAGCGATGGCTCAGCTGTCGCTCCAGCATCTCGACCGCCCCGCGCTCCATCAGCGTGACGACGACACGCCCACCATCCACCTCGCCGAAGGGAGCGATGACCGCATCGACCGACCGGTGGCTGCCGGCCGCCGGCGTCGTGAGATCGAGGCCGTGGCCGGTTACCGTCCGTTGCCCGAGCGTCGCGTCGGCGACGAGGCCGGCTAGCGGGCTCGCCTCCGGCAGGAGCGCGACGATCGGTTGCGTGACGAGCCGACGCCGGCTGGTCCGGAAAAAGGCCTCGGCGGCGGCATTCGCCTCGCACACCGCCTCGCCGCCCTCGATCACAAGCACCGGATAGGGCAGTGCCGCCAGCACGCCGGCCGGATCGACCGGCGAACCGGGCGCCGGCTTGGTCTGTCGGGTTGGCCGGGGCAGGCTCATGCCGCCGCCCTTGCGTCGTCGAAAAGCGCGCGGATCCCGGCGATCACCTCAGTGGGGCGTTCGGCGGCACAGAGCCGGCGGCGCCACTCTTTTTCCAAGGCGGGGTCGCCGATGCGGCGCTCGAGCGCCCAGATCAGATGCTTCCTGGCGTTTCGAACGCCGAGTGCGACGCCATAATGGGACAGCATCGCCTCGTAGTGCTCGATGACGAGGTCGCGAGTAACAGCGGCGGGCGGATCACCCGGATCGCGACCGGTGGCAAGAGCGGTAGCGATACGTCCCGGCAGCCACGGCGCGCCATAGGCGCCACGGCCGACCATGACCCCGTCGGCGCCGGAGAGCCGCAGCGCCTCGCGGGCGCTTTCGATGCCGGTGATGTCGCCGTTGACGAGAAGCGGGATGCCGACGGCCTCCTTGACCTGCCGGACCCGCGACCAATCGGCCCTGCCCTTGAAGAACTGGCATCGGGTACGCCCATGCACGGTGAGCATGCGGATGCCGGCCTGCTCGGCTCGCCGGGCGAGCTCCGGCGCGTTGAGGCTCCTATCGTCCCAGCCGAGGCGCATCTTCAGCGTCACGGGCCGCGCCACCGCGCCGACAACGGCGTCGACGAGGGCGAGAGCGTGGTCGAGATCGCGCATCAGCGCCGAGCCGGCGAGGCCGTTCGTCACCAATCGCGACGGACAGCCCATGTTGATGTCGATGATATCGGCGCCGAGATCCTGAGCGATCCGCGCGCCTTCGGCCATCCAGCGGGCCTCGCGGCCCGCGAGTTGTATGACGAAGGGGCGATGTGTCGGCGGCCGCACCTTCAGCACCATATCCCGGCGTTCGCGGACGAGCGGCTCGCTGGCAACCATCTCGGAGACGACCATGCCGGCCCCGAACCGGTGGGCCAGATCGCGGAACGGCAGGTCGGTGACGCCCGACATCGGCGCCAGCGCGACGGGGTTGGCGAGGGCGACGGGGCCGACGGCCAGCGGGGATAGCGGAGATTTGCTCATTTCATGGGCAGTCGTACTTATTGCCTAGCAAATAGGCAACAGGCATTTGTCGCCGCCTGAGAGAACGAAGGGTCAACCGACGACAGCAATTGGCCCCGACAGCGTTTCCGGCTCTGGTTTGCTGGATGTGACCAAGCCGGCGATCCGGCTTAACCAATCCCCCCGGTGGCGAGCATGCGTCGGAACTCAGCACTGTCGCGCCCCGGTGGCGCGCCGAACATGCGACGGTATTCCCGACTGAACTGTGACGGGCTTTCGTAGCCGATCGCGAATCCCACCTGCGCGACGTCAGCGCCTTGAGCCATCAGCAAACGACGCGCTTCCTGCAGGCGCAGTTGTTTCTGAAACTGTACGGGCGTCATGGACGTTGCGGCCTTGAAATGCCGGTGGAAGGTCGCATTGCTCATCCCTGCCAGGGCCGCGAGATGCGTTACACTGATCGTGACTGTGAAGTTTCCACGCAACCAGGCGATCGCCCGGCTGATGCGCGCCGTGCGGCTTTCGGCCAACCCGATCTGGCGCAGCATCGCCCCCTGCGGTCCGTTCAACAGACGCCAAACGATCTCGCGCTGGATCATGGGAGCGAGCACCGGAATGTCGAACGGACGGCTGGCCAGCGCCAGCAGACGCTCGAGCGGGTCGACCAGATCCTGGGCCAAAGGCTGCACATTGAGCGCACCGGGTATGGCCGCACTCGTCACGTCGGTGCGCGCGAGCTGTAGAAGCAAATCTGCGACCTGTGGCGGGTCGATGTCGATGATGAGAGCCACGAAGGGCACTTCCACAGATGCCGATACGATCTCGGCCTGGATTGGCACCTCCAGCGATGTCATCAGGCATTCGCCCTCGCCATAGCGGTAGGCGTCCGCGCCAAGCCGGCTGATTTTGGCGCCTTGCAGCACTATGCAGAGTGAAGGTCGATAGACGTCATGAATTGGGCCGCTCGGAGCTTCTGCTACGGCCAGGAAGAGCCCAGGCATCGGCGACTCGCGACCGTACGCATGCCAAAGCGCTAGGGCGCGCGATCTCAGAGTAGCGAGGCTGGGCTGTCGCATGCTGCGAGGTTAGCGGATTTTGACCGCCATCACAGTGTTTGCGCTCGCGTTTGAGAGGATCGGACAGAAATTCGCGAGCATTGGCGTGGCGAGACCGAGCCTGCCGCGGTTAGAAGGAACGGATGCCGCCCGTCCTCCCGACTCGGCGCTCAGGCAAAGGAACTACACCCATGCGCTACCGACGCCTCGGCCACAGCGGACTGTTCGTCTCCGAACTCTGCCTCGGCACCATGACCTTCGGCGGATCGCAAGGCATGTGGGGCCAAATCGGCCAACTCGGTCAACAGGACGCCGACAATCTGCTCCGTGCTGCTCTCGATGCGGGGATCAACTTCATCGACACCGCAAACATCTACGCCAACGGCAGGAGCGAGGAAATCCTCGGCCAGTCCCTCAAGAACCTGAGCGTCCCCCGTGAGGACGTGGTGATCGCCACCAAGGTGCATGGACAAATGGGCGATGGACCCAATGCGCGGGGCGCCTCGCGCGGACACATCCTCGATCAGGCAAAAGCAAGCCTCAGACGGCTTCAGCTCGACCATATCGACCTCTATCAGATCCACGGCTTCGATCCGGCGACGCCCATCGTCGAGACGCTGGAAGCGCTCGATACGCTGGTCCGGCATGGGCACGTCCGCTACCTCGGCGTTTCCAATTGGGCGGCTTGGCAGATCGTCAAAGCCGTCGGGATCACGCAAGCCCGACAACTGGCGCCGATCGTCTCGCTGCAGGCCTACTACACTTTGGCGGGTCGTGATCTCGAGCGCGAGGTCGTGCCGATGCTACTCTCCGAGGACATCGGCCTGATGGTATGGAGCCCGCTGGCGGGTGGTTTCCTGTCGGGCAAATACGATCGCGAAGGCAGGACGGCCGAAGGTCGTCGGGTCAGCTTCGACTTCCCACCGATCGACAAGGAGCGCGCCTATGACACCATTGACGTGATGCGCTCGATCGCCACGGCCAAAGCATGCTCGGTGCCGCAAGTCGCTGTGGCATGGCTGCTGCACCAGCAGGTGGTGACCAGCGTCATCCTTGGCGCCAAGCGCGTCGACCAGCTCATCGACACGATCGGCGCCACCGAGGTCTCGCTGACGGCCGACGACCTTGCCGCGCTCGGCCGGGTGAGCACACTCCCACCGGAATACCCGGGCTGGATGCTGAAGATTCAAGGCGAGTATCGCGCCCAGCTGATCGAGCGGGAGCGGCGCTGAGCGCGATCGGAGCCGACGGCCGCCGGCAAGGGGGCGACGGCCGCCCGAAGGCCGCAATTCAGCCCCCTCCCCTTGGCGCCCAGCGCCTGCTAAACCCCTCCCATGCCCAACTCCACCACCATCGCTGTCGTCGTCGCCGCCGGCCGTGGGACGCGGGCGGGAACGGACGGGCCGAAGCAGTACGTCGCGCTCGACGGCGCCCCCGTGCTGCAACGCAGCCTCGCCCCCTTCCTCGACCATCCCCGCGTCGGTCGCGCGATCGTCGTCGTGCATGCCGACGATCTCGACCTCTACAGGGAGGCCACGGCGGATCTGACCGATCGGCTCCTCGCTCCGGCGATGGGCGGCGACACGCGCCAGGCCTCGGTCCGCGCCGGGCTCGAGGCCCTGTCCGGCAGACCGCCAGACAATGTGCTCATCCACGACGCCGCCCGCCCCTTCGTCGACCCGGGCACGATCGATCGGGTGATGGACGGCCTGGCAGGATCCGTCGGCGCCATCCCGGCCCTGGCCATCCACGACACCATCAAGCGCGGCGATGCCGGCGGGCGGATACAAGAGACCGTCGAGCGAACCGGCCTTTTCCGCGCCCAGACCCCGCAGGGCTTCCGGTTCGCCGCCATCCTCGACGCCCATCGGCGCGCGGCCGCGGTCGGTATCGCGGGCCTCACCGACGATGCGCATGTCGCCGAATGGGCAGGCCTCGACGTCGCCCTCGTCGCGGGCACCCACGCCAACACGAAGCTCACAACGGCCACCGATCTCCTGGAAGCCGAGAACAAGTTGCTCCGCGATCGCCTCTTTGCTCAAGGCGAAACCGTCACCGGCAGCGGCTTCGACGTGCACCGCTTCACCACCGGTGATCACGTCTGGCTCTGCGGCGTGCAGGTTCCTCATATCCGAGCCCTGGAGGGGCATTCCGACGCCGATGCGCCGCTCCACGCGCTGACAGACGCCATTCTCGGCGCCCTGGGGGAGGGAGACATCGGTGTGCACTTCCCACCAAGCGATCCTCAATGGCGGGGTGCTGCCTCGGAGATCTTCGTCCGCCACGCGGTCGAGCGCGTGCGCATCCGAGGCGGCCGCCTGGTCCATGCCGACATCACCATCGTCGCCGAGCGGCCGCGCATCGGCGCCTATCGGGCCGCCATGACCGGGCGCCTCGCCGAGCTCCTTGCACTGCCGGCGGCGCACGTCTCGATCAAGGCGACCACCAGCGAGCGCATGGGCTTCACCGGCCGCGAGGAAGGCCTTGCCGCACTCGCAACCGTCACGGTGCGTCTACCCTTCACGGGCAGGTGATCGCCTCGCCCCCGATCGAATCGTTGCAGCCCCCCTCGAATCGATGCAGCCTCGGTTGTATGTCCGCATCCAGATTCGGGGAGCCTCTGACATGGAAGGCCTAGCTCAAACCGAAGCGCTCAGCGCCGCCGAGATCGCGGAGTCGTCGTCCTCGTGCTGCGTCGCGCTCCGGGCCCGCCGCATGAGTCGCATCATCACGCGCATCTACGACGATGCGCTCCGCCGGCTCGGCCTGACCGCCAGCCAGTTCACGCTGCTGACGGCGGTAGCCCAGCAGGACGGCGTGACGGCGGCCGAGATCGGTTTCGATCTCGATATCGAGAAGTCGACGCTGTCGCGCAATCTGAAGCGGCTGGTGAGTTTGAAGCTCATCAACATGGACCCGCCCGCCGGACGGCGTGGCCGCGGCCTGCACCTGACGCCGGACGGCGAGGAGGCGATCCGCAAGGCCTATCCGATCTGGCGCGACACCCAGCAGCGGGTCGTGCAGACCATGGGCGTCGAGTCGACCGGGACCTTTGACAGGCTGCTCAATTCGGCCGAGAAGCTGGTTGCTGCCTGACGACGTCCGGCACGGATAGAAATGCGGTAGGCCCTTCGCTCGTGCTTGGCTAGAATGCCGGGCACGAGATGGAGGGCTTCGGCATTTTCGACGATCGCGACATTGCCACGGCGGCCCGCTCCCTGGTCGAGAAGTTTACGACGAGGGGGCTGATGCTGGCGACGGCCGAATCCTGCACCGGCGGGTTGATCGCCGGTGCCGTGACGGAGATCGCCGGCTCGTCCGCCGTGCTCGACCGCGGCTTCGTCAGCTATTCGAACGCGGCGAAGACCGAAATGCTCGGCGTGCCGTCGGCGCTGATCGAGGCGCACGGCGCGGTCAGCTCCGAGGTGGCCCGCGCGATGGCGGACGGCGCGCTCCGTCATTCGCGGGCGGACATTGCCGTCGCCGTCACCGGCATTGCCGGCCCAGGCGGCGGCTCGCCGGCAAAGCCCGTCGGCCTCGTCTACGTGGCCGCTCTCCGTCGTGGCAGCGCACCCGCCATTGAGGAACTCAGACTCGGCGATATTGGCCGTGATGCGGTCCGGCGCGCTACGATCCTCAGGGCCGTTGCATTGGCGTGCCATCAGGCGGATTGAGCCGGATGGTCCGGCCTCAACCGTCAACGAGGTGGCGCCGTCGCACGAGGCGAGAGTCGTCGCGGAACGCCGTCCCCCCGGTCACGCTGTGCGCGCCAGGGGGGACGGGCCGTTTTGCCAACCCACTCCGATTCAGCCGGCGTGGGCCTCAGAGCAGGAAATCGACCGCCTTGAGGTCGGCCTCGTGGACGCCGGTCAGTCGCACCGAGTCGCCGCCGCCGAGATTGATCAGGACGCCTGACGAGGTGTCGACCGCGCGCGCCAGCACGTCGGCGAAGCTGACGAAGTCGAAGGCGGCATCGCGCAGATCGAGCCGGTCGACCGTACCACCTGCGACAAAGTCGGTGATCCGGTCATCGCCATCGCCGCTATCGAAGATGAAGCGATCGTTGCCGGCACCGCCGGTCATGACGTCGTTGCCTTCGTCGCCGGAGATGATGTCGTTGCCGGTGCCGCCGTACATCCGGTCGGCGCCGAGACCGCCTTCCATATTGTCGTTGCCGGAGCCGCCGTACATGAGATCATTGCCGGCATCACCGTCCATGACGTCGTTGCCGCCGCGGCCGTACATCGTGTCGTTGCCGCCTTTGCCTTCCATGAAATCCCGCGAAGCCGTGCCGACGAGCCGGTTGGCGCGAGCGTTCCCTTCGATGACTGCCATGAGCGTGATCCTTCCCGATCTTTGGCGCCAGCGGCGCCGTTGTGATGCCCAGGCTTTACGGAAGGTATGCTGACGTCCGGCTGAGCGCCGGTGTCAGCAAAATGTCAGCCAGCGCCAAGGTGCGATTGCCACTCCCGGATGGCCTCGATCGGCCAGATGAGCATCAGCACGTTGAGGGTGAGGTTGTCGCGAATGGCATAGAGCGCCACCAGCTCGAGGGCGATACCAAGACCGATGCTCCAGCGGACCGGCAGCCGGGCGGCAAGCCAGAAGCCGATCATCATCATGGCGATGTCGGACACGGAGTTGACGACGCTGTCGCCGAAATAGTCGAGCGATACGGTCCCCTCACGATAGCGTTCGATGATCCAGGGCGTGTTCTCGACGACCTCCCACGCGGCCTCGACGAGGGTGGCGAGGGCCAGCCGGTCGCCGAATTGCCAATGGCCGAGGAGCCACCAGGCCGCGGCATAGAACAACAGGCCGTGGATGACATGGCTGAGGCTGTACCAGTCGGTGAGGTGCTGCGAGTTCTCCGCGCTGAGCACCGTCCCCTGCCAGAGCTTGATCGTGCCGCAACTGCAGATTGGCACCCGGCCCATCGACAGCAAAAGGGCCGCGGCCAGGACGACGATCATGGCAATGATGAAAACGGCCGGTGGGGAGACGCGCTGCATGCCTCATCTCTAGCATGCCGGCGTTGCGATTCGCCCCTGCCCCGCCCATGGCCGATGACAGGCGCTGGTGTTTCAGGCTATTGGGGCGCCGGCAAGTCAGCGCCGCCAGACCGACAGGGCCCAGATGACGACACATGATCTTCTTTCGTCACCCGAGGGGCGCGCCTTCGTCGACGCGGTCGCCCGGACGTACGATCTCGACGCAAAGAGCGCCCGGGCCGCGGTCTCCGGCCTCATCCCCGAGCTCGTCAACGGCCTCGAGCGCAACACGCTCTCACGCGGCGGCTTGGCCGACCTCCTTGGCGCTTTGGCGACCGGCGGCCATGAACGCTATGTCGGCCAAGCCGACATCCTCGGCAATAGGGAGATCATGGCCGACGGCAAGCGTATCCTCCGGCACCTGTTCACCTCGGAGGGGAGCGCTCGCCGCTCTCTCGCCTTCGTCGAGAGCGAGACGGGGGTCCCACGCAGCATCCTCTGGCAGATCCTGCCGGGGGTCGCGGCGCTGCTGATCGGCTGGCTCGCCAAATCGGCAAAGGGCGGGCTCGGCGACGTGCTGTCCCAGGTTCCCAAACGTCTCAACCCGCCGGGAGAGACAGGGTGGCCGCGCGACCTGCAACTGCCGCCGAGCGAGGGCCCGTCCACCCAGACGGCGGGCGGTGACATCTTTCCGCCGATGCCCGACCTCGACCGGCTGCCGAAGAGCGGCCCCTACGGCGACCTCTCCGACATCCTGAAACGCGGCGGACGCGGCAGCGGCTCGCTTGCCTCCATCGTTCGCGACCTGATCGGCGGCTTGCTCGGCTTCGGCAGCAAGGGTGTCGTCGGCTGGGTCGTCCGGCTGATCCTCGTCCGCTATGGCTGGCGCATCCTCGGCTGGGTGGTCCGGCGCATCTTCCTTGGCCGTTGACCACAGGTGCCGCATGTCGGAACTGGCGCGCGTGCCGGCAGACGGCCTCTCCCACCGGCATTCGACTGGCGTCCTCCTCGTCGCTGGTGCCGCATTGCTCTGGAGCACAGGTGGGCTCGTCGTGCGCTCTCTCGAGACGACCGATAGCTGGACCATCGTCTTCTGGCGCTCCGCGACCGCCAGTGCCTTTTTACTCCTCTACCTCCTGGCCCGATACGGCCGCGATGCCATCGGGCTTTTCCGGCAAATGGGATTGCCCGGGGTGATCGTCGGGCTCTGCTATACGTCGGCCTCGATCGCCCTGATCGTCGCCCTCAGCTTTACCTCGGTCGCCAACGCCCTCGTCATCATGAGTTGCGCGCCCCTGCTGTCGGCGCTGCTCGGTCGCGCCGCCCTCGGCGAGCGCGTCGGCTGGCTCAGCTGGCTTGCCATCTTAGCATCGGCCGGCGGCATCACGCTTATGGTGTCGGGCTCTTTCGGACACGACTCGATCGTCGGTGATCTCGCCGCCTTCTCGATCGCCATCGCCCAGGCGATCGCCGTCGTCACCATGCGCAAGCATCGCCAGATCCGCATGCTGCCGGCGATGCTGCTGGCGACCTCGCTGGCGACCGTGATTGCCTTGCCGCTCGCCGGCACGCTCGCCGTTTCGCTCTCGGATCTGGCGCTGCTGACATTCTTCGGCGCCGGTCAGCTCGGGCTCGGGCTCGCCATGTTCTCGGTCGGGGCCCCTCTCATCCCGGCCGCCCAGGCCGCCCTCCTCAACGTCATCGAGCCGGTGCTCGGTCCGCTCTGGGTCTGGCTGGCCTTGGGCGAACGGCCGAGCGATGCGGCGATCCTCGGCGGCACGGTCGTCCTGGTGGCGCTCGCCGTCCACACTCTTGTCGGCTTCACCCACAAGCGGTAGCGGCCTTACTCCCGACACATGGGCGAATCTGAGATCGCGATCGCCCGCGCAGCCGGGCCCTCGCCGGCCTGCGCTCTCGCCTGGAGGAACAGCCAGCGCCTGGACGATCAAGGCTTGATTGCCGTCATGCCGGCAAAATGCGGGTTGAGCCGGGCCCACGCCTCGAGCGGATTGGCGGCCTTCCATTGCCGGGCGTAGTCGCCCATGGTCGAGAACCGGACACCGCTCATCGATTTGAACCGGGCGATCAACCTCTCGAGCAGTTGAATGCGCGCACCTCGCCCGATGAACTCCGGATGGAAGGTCAGCATGAAGATGCCGCCAGGCTCATGCGCCAGCGCATGCTCGAGCTCGGCCAGCCAGATGCGCTCGACCTCGGCCGGATCACGCAGGCCTCCACCGCCGGCGAACGTGTATTCGAAATAGGGATAGTCATCGAGACCCCAATAGACCGGCAACTCGACGAGCTCGGTCAGCGGGCCGAACTCATAGGGCTCTGTGCGGGACCAGCGATCGCCAGTCCTCAGGTAGTAGGCGCGGTAGTCGTGCCCCATGCAGCTCGAGTCATAGACGAAGCCGTACTCGCGCAAGAGATCGAGCGTGATGGGCGAGAGGTCCCAGGCCGGGGACCGATAGCCGATCGGCCGCACGCCGGCCGCCGTGTCGAAGGCTGCGATCCCCCGCTCTATGATCCGCCGTTCGCCGGCCTCGTCGAACTCGGCCGGGTTCTCGTGCCCCCAGCCGTGATGAACCAGCTCGTGGCCGTCATCGCGGATGGCCCTGACGAGATCGGGAAAGGCGAGCACGGTATGTCCGGGCACGGCGACGCTCGCCGGCACCCCGGCCTGCCGCAGGACCCGGAGCACGCGGGGAAGGGCGACGGTCGCGAAGGAGCCGCGGGAGATCATGCTCGGATTGTTCGTCCGGTCGGAGCCGATCCACCCGGCCATCCCGTCAAAATCAAAAGTAAGACAGATAGTTAGCCCCGACATGAGATCTCCGTCGCAGGTCCGCCCCGAAGAGCCTAGGCCAGCATCCGGGCATGTCAATCCAGTCCGATACGTCCAATCCGACCCGCCTGCTCTCGACATCTTGCCGCAAGCTCAGATTTCAGTTTCGTTCACTGAATTAAGCTATTAGTTTCATGGGCGTTCGACCCTGCCGGGGCCCGCTCGCTGGTCCCATTCTCACAATGTATGCGTCGGTCTCCCGCGCCGGGAGGCTGGTGAGGAGGTGTAATGCGCTTTTCTGCTCGACCCGCGACGTGGCTGACCGTTCTCGGCCTCTGTCTGGCATTCATGCCCTCGGCGCCGGCCCTCGCTGGCAAGGTCGTCAAATTCTCCGGCGGCCAGTCTCCGGGAACGATCGTCATCGTCAACAAGGACCGCAAACTCTACTACGTGCTGGGCGGCGGCAAGGCGGTCCAGTATCCGGTCGCCATCGGTCGCACCGCGCAGGTGTGGACCGGCAAGACCAAGATCTCCCGCAAGGAGAAGAACCCCTCTTGGCTCAATCCTGACGACCCGGAGGCCGAGGTCGTACCGGGCGGCCCCGACAATCCCCTCGGCGAACGCGCGCTCTACCTCGGCGCCACGCTCTACCGCATCCATGGCACGCCGGCCGCCTGGTCGATCGGCCAAGCCGTCTCGAACGGCTGCATCCGCATGTACAACAAGGATGTGAAGGACCTCTACAACCGCGCCGCCATCGGCACGAAAGTCGTCGTCACCAACTCGCTCGCCACCATGAGCAAAGTTCCTTCGCGGCCGAAGGTCGTCAATCCGGGCCTCTATGCCAAGGAGAAGGCGAAGAAGAAGCTCGCGATCGCTCTTAAGAACCAGAAGGCGAAGCAGGGTTACGCGAGCAGCAAGAAGTCGAAGAAAAAGCGCAAACAGAACGTCGCCGATCTCGTCTACTGAGGCGTCGGCAGGCGCTACTCAGCACATGACGAGCCCGCGACGGCCCATCCGTAGTGCCCGGCCAGTCGCGATGGGCCCCGGTCTCCTCAAGAGGCCGGGGCCCAGCCTTTGAGCTCCCGACGAACTTGCGCCTCGATGACATCCATGCCGTGCTCGCTGTCGTTGAGACAGGCGATGTGCTGGAACCACTCGCCGCCGGCGTGGCGGAAGTTCTCGGCGCTGCCGACGGCGATCTCCTCGAGGGTCTCGAGACAATCCGCGACGAAGCCCGGATTGACGATCGCCAGCCGTTTGACGCCGGACCGCGCCAGCGCCGTCACCGTGTCGTCGGTATAGGGCTTGATCCACTCTTCCGGGCCGAAGCGTGATTGAAAGGTCGTGACCAGCCTCTCCGCCGGCCAACCCAGCGCCTCGCGCAGCAGGCGTGTCGTTTTCATGCAGTGGCAGTAGTAGGGATCGCCCTTGTCGAAATAGGATTGCGGAATGCCATGATAGGAGGCGAGCACCACGTCGGGCGACCAGTCGAGCCTCGCGAGGTGCTCCTTGATCGAGCCGGCGAGCGCCCTGATGTAGGCCGCATCGTCATGATAGGGCGGAACGGTCCGGAGCGCCGGTTGCCAGCGCATGGTCGCCAGCGCCTCGAACACCTTGTCGTTGACCGTCGCTGTCGTCGAGGCGCTGTATTGCGGGTAGAGCGGAAAGACCAGGATGCGCTCGCACCCCTCGGACGACATCCGCGCCAGCCTTTCGGCGATCGATGGGTTGCCGTAGCGCATGGCGAAATCGATCCTGAGGGTCGGTCCGAGGTCACGAAGGCGCTCCCCGAGCAACTCCGCCTGGCGGCGGGTGGTGGTCAAGAGTGGGCTCTCGTTCCGCTCCCTGTTCCAGATGCTGTCGTAGAGCTTGCCCGAGCGCTGTGGGCGGCGTTGCAGAACGATGCCGTTCAGGATCGGCCACCAATAGATCCTCGGCCATTCGATGACGCGCTTGTCGGACAGGAACTCCTTCAGATAGCGTCGCATCGACCAGTAATCGGTGGCGTCCGGCGTCCCGAGATTGACGAGCAGCACGCCAATCCGCGCATGCGCCACGCTGGGATGATCCGCCGGGCCGTTGGCTGGCCTCTCGGTCAGGCGATCTTGTCGGGCGACATCTTGCATCTCGGCCTCATGTGAGCATTCCATCGGCAGCAGCGCAACCACGACAGCGCTCTCGGCCGGCGGTCCGGCGAATGAAAGCTTGCCGCATCGGTCGCCTTCGTCTGCTAGCCTTCGAGTCGCGGTTTCGCATCCGTCCCAACCACGTGGTACCCTATCCGATGACGCACGACACGCCCCCCCCGGACCTCGAAGCCTTTGACGATGCCGCGAAGGCTGTCGCCCGGATTGAGGCCATCTATGGCCGAAGCGTCCGCACTATCCGGGAGGCCTTCACCGGTTTTGCCCCGTCGCGCGGAGCACCGCCGGCTCTGAAGGGCGCCGTCTATCCCTATCTCGAGCTGACCGTCGACCCCGATCGGCTGGTCTACGATGCCCGACCGTCCTGGGGAACCATCGCCTATCCGGGCACCTATGGTGCGACTCTCACCCGGCCCGACATCTTCTCCGACTACTATCGCGTCCAGATCGAGCAGCTGATGAGTTTTCATCGGGTGCCGGTCCTTGTCGGGCCCAGCAGCCGCGCCATCCCGTTGCCTTTCGTCGTCGAGGATGCGACCGCCGATCTTACGATTGAGGCCGTGCGCGCTCTTTCAGCGGCCTTCAAGCTCCCCAACCTTGCGGAGATCGACGACAGCATCGCCAACGGCACGCATCACCGCAAAGCCGGCGAGGCCTTGCCTCTCTCGCTCTTCACCGCCGAGCGTGTCGATCTCGCTCTGCAACGGATCCACCACTACACCTCGACAGATCCGAGCCATTTCCAGCGCTTCGTCCTGTTCACGAACTACCAGCGCTACGTTACGGCCTTTGCCGAGGCGGCCGTCGGCAAACTCAAGCGTGGCAGCGATGGCTATACGAGCTTCGTGCTCCCGGATAATCGCGTGCTCGGACCCGGCGAGGATCTACCGGCCGGCTGGGATCGCGATCACAGGGCGCAGATGCCGGCCTATCACCTCGTCCGCGACGACCGCCTCGGCGTCAGCCTCGTCAATATCGGCATCGGGCCGTCGAATGCTAAGACGATCACCGACCATCTGGCGGTGCTTCGCCCGCACTGCTGGCTGATGATCGGGCATTGTGGTGGGCTGCGCCGCTCGCAGCAGCTTGGCGACTACGTTCTTGCGCACGCCTATGTCCGCGAGGATCACGTCCTCGACCGGGACCTGCCGACCTGGGTCCCGGTGCCGCCGATCGCCGAGGTCCAGGTCGCGCTGCAGGCGGCCGTCGCCCAGGTCACCGGCCTCACCGGCGACAGCCTCAAGACCCGCATGCGCACCGGCACCGTCGTGACAACCGCCGATCGCAACTGGGAGCTCCGCCACGACGACCGCTATCTGAGGTTCAACCAGAGCCGGGCCATTGCCGTCGACATGGAGAGCGCGACGATCGCTGCCAACGGCTTTCGCTTCCGTGTCCCCTACGGCACGCTGTTGTGCGTCTCCGACAAACCGCTGCACGGCGAGATCAAGCTCAGGGGCATGGCTAACGCCTTCTACCGCCAGCGCATCGACCAGCATCTGGCGATCGGCCTCGAAGCCATCCGCATGATCCGCGAGGCTGGCGTCGACCGCCTGCATTCGCGCAAGCTCCGCTCGTTCGATGAGCCGGCATTCAGGTGACGCTGTGCTCGACCGTGGCGACTTTGCTCGCCCTTGACGCGCGCTTGCCCGTCTTGCCGTCCCGCACACGATCACTGTCCGCCGCCGTTCGCGCGACGGCGGCCCGCTCGGCGGCCGCGGACCAGTAGACCCCGAGACGCCGGCCAAAGGCCGCGGGCTTCTCCGCAAACAACCAGGCACCGATCTGATGGGCGCGGGCCTTCAGTTCCGCCTGCCGGTCGCGACCGAGCGCGATCATGCGCTGGCGCCGGCCGGGAGCGGTGCGGTGCTTGTCCGCTTCCAGGTCGCTGACCAACATCCATAGATCGTGATCGTCACCTAGCAACTCCGACACCTGTCTCGCCGCACCGATCCGTACGGCAATCTCATCAGGCCAGGCCGCCTCGAAGAGTTGCATGTGCCTCCAGTGTCGCTGAACGTGCTTCCGCCAGTCGTGGAAGTCTTCGTCCGCGCCGCTGCGATAGGCCTTGCGCATGGCCCGCCGGGCCTTGCCATAGGTTGCCGCCACGCCGGCCATGGCCACCTTGTCGTCAAATCCACGCAGGCGTTTGCGCGAGATGCGGCGGACAACCACCTCGAGTTCGCTGCCGAGGCGCTCGATCATGGCCAAGTCGATACCCTGCTCGTGCGCCCGCCTGTTGCTGTCGATGCTTCGCCTCAGTCGCGCGAAAGCCGGCACGAGCGCTGCCTCACCGGCGGTCGTCTCGATATGCGAAAGCGCGTCGAGCTTGGCTTGCACATCCCGCGCGCCCGCCAGCCGGTCGCTTGCGGTCTTGAGGATCTCGGCCTCGCTGGTCCAGCCCCGCTTTCCGCGCGGTTGCCGCACCAGCAGCAGCAGCGAGCGGCAGCGCTTTAGGCAGCGGCGCGCCCGATGGATGGAGGCCGCATTTACCTCTTGCGCCAACGCCCGCACCGCCGATTTGACCTGACGGCGCATCACTCGACGGACTTGGGGACCAAGGGAACTGCCAGGCTCGAATGCGTAGCTCGCCATCGTGCAACAACGTCTTTCCGCGCTCTCGGAATGGTGCCGAAGCATTCCCGTCCGCGAAGAACATGACTTATTAACTGGCAGCGAAGTCCCACCATACAAAGCTGTCATAATCAATGGGCCGTCGCATGCAGGGTCTTTCAATCGCCCGCGGCTACACCCTCGCGCCGCGGATCGGCCGCCCCTTCGTAGTGCCCCGCACGCACGACGATGATGTGCAAACCACTTGTCATGACCTGGGGCGAGATCTTATGGCCGCGGATGCCCATGGCGACCGCCAGCCGAAGGCCGGAAAGCCCGCTCTCTACCTCGAGCGGCCCGTTCCGGCTGCCGAAATTGATCAGCTTTGCAGCCTCGGCGGCCGTGCACTGCCAATCGATGACGCAGACGATCGACTTGACGACATAGAGAATGATCCGGCTGCCCCCGGGCGAGCCTGTCACCATGAACAGATGCCCGTCGGGATCGAGCACGATCGTCGGTGCCATGGACGAGCGCGGCCGCTTGCCGGCCTCGACGCGGTTGGCCACCGACCGGCCCTCATTATCGGCCGGACGGAAGGCGAAGTCCGTCAGCTGGTTGTTGAGAAAAAAGCCGCCGACCATCCGGTGCGCGCCGAACACGCCCTCGATGCTGGTGGTGAAGGCGACGGCGTTGCCGTCGCCATCGACGATGGAGATATGGCTGGTGCCCGACCGCTCGATCGTGGTGTCGACGCCGAACAATGCACCGGATTTGCTCGGCGGCGTTCCCGGCTCCACCGAGGTTTTCGGCGCCGTGACATCGATCAGCTTCCGCCGCTCGGCGATATACGAGGCATCGAGCATGCCGGGGGGCACGGCGACGAAATCCGGATCGGCGAGGTAGCGGTCGCGATCGGCATAGGCGAGCTTCTCGGCCTCGGCGATGGCGCCGACGCCCATCCGATCGAGCGGCTCCCGGCCCACGTCGAAGCCGTCGAGCAGAGCCAACGTCTGAGCCACCGTCAGGCCGCCGGACGATGGCGGTCCCATGCCGCAGACCCGATAGCCGCGATAGCCGGCGCAAACGGCTGGTCGCTCGACGGCCCGATAGCCAGCGAGATCGGCGGCGGCGAGGTCGCCGGCGGCGAACGGCGCCGACCGCGTCTTGCCGGCGATCCGCTCGGCCAGCGCACCCGAATAGAACGCCTCCGCCCCTCGCTCCGCGATCAGCGCGAAGGTCTCCGCCAGCTCCGGATTGCGGAGTGTGGCACCGATCCGGCGCGGCCAGCCGTTCGGATCGAAATAGAGGCTCTGCGCGTCACCATCAAAGGCATCGCTCCCTTCCATGTAGAGCAGGAGGTTGAGCCGGGTCGAGACCGGAAATCCATCTCTGGCGATCCGGATGGCCGGCTCGAAGAGGCGATTCCAGGCCAGCCGACCATGCTTGCTGTGCGCCAGCTCGAGCATGCGGAGAACGCCCGGCGTGCCGGTGCTGAGACCGCTCCGTACCGCCTCGTCGAACTTTCGCGGCGAACCGTCGGCGAGGAGAAACCGCTCGGGGTTGGCGGACGCCGGAGCCGTCTCCCGGCCGTCGAACGTCGTGATCCGGCCTTCGCTCCGCAGGTAGTGGACGAGGAAGCCGCCGCCGCCGATCCCCGACGACTGCGGCTCGACGACATTGAGCACCATCTGCACCGCAATCGCCGCATCGACGGCCGTGCCGCCTTCGCGGAGGATTTCGAGACCCGCCTTGACCGCGAGCGGATTGGCGGCCGTGACCATGAACCGCTTGGCGACGCTCTCCGAGCCTACGGCGACCCCGGTGCTGGCCTCCGGTGCGGCCTGCTTCGGGTCGACATCCTGTGCTGACGCCGCGGCCACCCAGAAGCCGGCCGCGGCGGCGACCACGGACATCCATGCGATCCGTCTCATGTACCCTCCTATGACGTCACGCTCTGAGGAGCCACAATGACTTGGGCTGCCTGAACTCGGCGCCCGAGGGCTGTGCCGGCCGGACGGGGTCGGTACGCCAGGCGGGCCAGCGGGTCATCAAGGCGTCGATCGCGATCCTCGCCTCGGCCCGCGCCAGATGCTGACCGAGACAGAGATGCGGCCCGATTGCGAAGCCGAGATGCCGGCCTCCGGTGCGCGCCGGATCGAAGCGCTCGGGCTCGGGAAAAACCGCCGGATCGTGATTGGCGGCACCGAGCACGGCCGCCACGACGTCCCCTTCGGCAAGCGGCACGCGGGCAAGCTCCGTCGCTCGCGTCACGCAGCGATGCGCCGTCTGCACCGGTCCGAGCCAGCGGATCGTCTCCTCGATCGCGGCCGCAAGCCTTTGGCGATCCTCGCGCACGCTTGCAAGCTCCGAAGGATGCCGAGACAGCGCGTACAGTGTGTTGAGCACCAGCGCCTCGACGGTCGAGATGCCACCGAAGAAGATGATCGACGCGTTGTGGCGGATCTCGGCATCGCTCAGCCGGTCGTCGGCGGACGCATGCACCAGCTCCGAGAGGAGCGTCCCTGGTCGCGGCCTGGTCCTGACCGCGTCGATCGCCGATTGCATATGCGCGTGAAATGCCGAGACAGCGCGCTTGCCCGACTGGCGCACGTCCTCGATCCAGGCCGTGTTGGCGAGCGCCGCCTCGAAGGCATCGTACCAGTGCCGGAAGCGGGTCTCGTCCTCCGCCGGAAGCCCGAACAGGGCCAGCATGACGAGGATCGGCAGGCGGCTCGCGAAGGCGTGGCGGAGCTCCACCTCGCGGTCATCGGCGAAGCCCCCGATGAGGCGCTCGGCCTCCGAGCGGATGATGGGCTCGAGATGGGCGCGGATGGCGGCCGGCAGGAAGGGGCGGCGATGGGCGTTCTTGTAGCGGCGCGCTTCGGCGCCCTCGGTCGACATCATGTGCAGGCCGAGGATGTCGTGGACGGTCGAGCGCTCGAAACCGACGACGAAGGTCGTGTCGTCGAGGAGTACGTCGCGGCAGAGATCGTAGCGGGTGACGAAGACCATGCCATGGGCCGGCACCCATGAGACGGGCTCCGTCTCGCGGAGGCGGCGGTAGAGCGGATAGGGATCGGCCTCGAGCTCAGCATGTGTCAGCGAGGCGCCGATCGGAAAACGTCTGATGCGCGCATCGGGCGCAGTCGCTGCTGTGGATGGCTGAAACATCCGGCTCAGACTGCACGGAGCGCGGCGCCCTCTCAATGAAAATCGCGCGAGCGCGGCAGGATGCGCACCTCCCGGGGATGGCGGGCAAGACGCGGATGGCCCTCGCCGGCGGCGCCGCGTGCCGAGCCCGGCTCGGGTCTCACCACTTCGTCGGCATTGGCGATCGGCAGCCTCAGGCCCGGCCCGTCATCGGCCAGCCGGCGCAACCCGTCGCTGCGGTCCTCGAGATATTGCGCAACGATGTGGATGATGTCCTGATGGCGCTGCACCACGCCTTTGACGAGGATGAGGCGTGCCGACATCACCACCTTGCGGAACCGCTCCAGCATGTTCGGCCAGACGACGCTGTTGGCCACCCCCATCTCGTCCTCGAGCGTCATGAAGACGACGCCCTTGGCCGAGCCCGGCCGCTGCCTGACCAGCACGACGCCGGCATAGGCGACACGCTGGCCATCCCTGAAGCTCTTGAGCATGCCGGCATCGACGATCCCCTCCTCCCGGAGCCCGTCGCGCAGGAAGCACATCGGATGCGCCTTGAGTGAGAGCCGGAGCGTCTGGTAGTCGGCAACGACATGCTCCGAGAGCGGCATCGCGGGCAGATGCGCCTCGGGCTCGCCCACCAGCTCCCGGGCCGCCGCATGGGCGAACAGCGGCAGCTCGGGCGCTCTGACGAGCGCCTTCACCTGCCAGAGCGCCTGCCGCCGGTCGAGGCCGAAGGAGCGGAAGGCATCGGCGGCAGCCAGCCGCTCGAGGGTCGAGATGGCAACGCCGGAGCGACGATGCAGCGCCTCGAGGGTGGTGGAGACGGCAGCTCCCGTGTGCTGCGAGAGGGGCCCCTCAGCATTGCTCGCGATGACATCCAAGCTTGCTCTTCTTTTTTCTCCCTCCTCGTGGGGAAGAACCAAGCGTCTTGGACTTGGACGCGCAGCGGCTAAGTCCTTGGGCGCTTGGGGTGGGGGGAGGGTCGCGTCAAACGCACGTGAGGACGTTGCGTCGTCGGACACCGGCACAGGAGCCCGCGCCGCGACGACCCTCCTCGCCTCCTCCTCCTGCAGCCCGTCGACCTGGCGGAGCCCGAGCCGCATCGCCCAACGTTCCGTACGACGGCCGGGCTCGAGGGTCGAATCCCAGTCGCTCAGCCCCGCGTCGGCAGGCCTCACCTCGACGCCGTGCTCACGCGCATCACGGACGATTTGCGCCGGTGCATAGAAGCCCATGGGCTGGGAGTTCAGGAGCGCCGTCGCAAACACGTCCGGGTAATGGCATTTGAGCCAGGAGGAGACGTAGACCAGATGCGCAAAGCTCGCCGCATGGCTCTCGGGAAAGCCGTACTCGCCGAAGCCTTTGATCTGATTGAAGCAGCGCTGGGCGAACTCGGGATCGTAGCCGCGCCCGACCATGCGCTGGACCATCTTCTCCTCGAGAAGCCCGATGGTGCCGCGACGACGGAACGTCGCCATGGCACGCCTGAGCTCGTTCGCCTCGGCCGGCGAGAACTCGGCCGCCACCATGGCGATCCTCATGGCCTGCTCCTGGAAGAGCGGCACCCCCCTGGTCTTGCCGAGAATGTTGCGGAGCTCGTTCGGGTCGTGCGGCGGAGCGGGAGAGGGATAGTCCTCAGGCTCGAGGCCGTCGCGGCGCCGCAGATACGGATGCACCATATCGCCCTGGATGGGACCAGGCCGGACGATCGCCACCTCGATGACGAGATCGTAGAACTTACGGGGCTTCAGGCGCGGCAGCATGTTCATCTGCGCCCGGCTCTCGACTTGGAAGACGCCGAGGGAATCGGCCCGGCACAGCATGTCATAGACCGCCGGATCCTCGCGCGGCACGGTGCCGAGCGTGTATGTCTCGCCGTAGTGCCTCTCCAGAAGCTCGAAGCCCTTGCGGATGCAGGAGAGCATGCCGAGCCCCAGGACATCGACCTTGAGGAGCCCGAGCGCGTCGAGATCGTCCTTGTCCCATTCGATATTCGTCCTGTCCTCCATCGCCGCATTACCGATAGGAACGACCTCCGAGAGGGGACGCCGCGTCAGCACGAAGCCGCCGACATGCTGGGAGAGGTGGCGCGGAAAGCCCGAAAGCTCGGCGGCGAGCGCGAGCGTGCGGGCGAGCAGGGGATCGGCCGGATCGAGGCCGGCCTCTCGCACATGCGTCTCCGGCAACACGCCGCCCGAGCGCGTGCCCCAGACCATGCCGGCAAGGGCGGCAACCGTATCCTCGCTCAAGCCCATCGCCTTGCCGACCTCACGGACGGCCGAGCGCGCGCGATAGGAGATGACGGTGGCGGCGAGGCCGGCGCGATCGCGGCCGTAGCGGGCATAGATGTACTGGATCACCTCCTCGCGCCGCTCGTGCTCGAAATCGACGTCGATGTCGGGCGGCTCCTGCCGCTCGGGCGAGATGAAGCGCTCGAAGAGGAGATCGATCTCGGCCGGGTTCACATTGGTGATGCCGATGCAATAGCAGACGGCCGAGTTCGCCGCCGAGCCGCGCCCCTGGCAGAGAATGCCGCGACTCCGGGCGAAGGTGACGATGTCGTGGACGGTGAGGAAGTAGGGTGCATAGCGAAGCTCGGCAATGAGGCGGAGTTCGCGCTCGATGCTGAAGCGGACCGTCTCGGGAACGCCGTCGGGATAGCGCCAGGCGGCCCCTTCCCAGGCGATATCCTCGAGATGGCCTTGCGGAGTCTTGCCGTGCGGCACCGGCTCGTCCGGATACTCGTAGACGAGTTCGTCGAGCGAGAAGCGGCAGGCCTGTGCAATCTCGGCCGTCCGTGCGATGGCCTGCTCGTAGCCCTTGAACAGGCGCCGCATCTCGGCCGGGGATTTGAGATGCCGCTCGGCATTGGCCTCGAGGCGGAAGCCCGCGGTGGCGACCGTCACTTTCTCGCGGATCGCCGTCAGCACGTCCTGCAGCTCGCGGCGGGCGAGGGTGTGATAGAGTACGGCCCCCGTGGCGACGAGGGGGACGCCGGTTTCCTCCGCGAGGCGCGCGAGGGCCGCCATACGGGCGCGGTCGTCGCCGTGATGGGCGTGACTGGCGGCGAGGTAGAGGCCGGCAGCGCCAGGATGATCGCATTCGGCGTTCTTCAGAGGCCGTGTGTCTTCTTCCTTCTCCCTCTGAGGGGGAAGACCAAGCGCCTTGGGCTTGAGCGCACCAGAGATCAAGTCCTTAGGCGCTTGAAATGGGGGGAATGACGCGGACGCCGCGTTCTCGACGCCCCCCCCACCCCGACCCTCCCCCTCGTCGTGCCGGAGGCACGCCTCCCCCTCGTCGTGCCGGAGGCACGCCTCCGGCGCGACGGGGGAGGGGGAGGACGTCGGAGCCTTGAGGCCAGTGGTCGCCTTGCCTACAGCTCGCGTAAGGTCCTTGCGCAAACGGAGCAGGTCGGACTTGAAACTTCTATCGGCAGCGACTTGCTTGGTGGCTTCCCGTGCCGGCTTTGTGAAAGGAACGACCTCTCCTTCCTCCTCCGCCTCGGCCGGCAAGACCTCGCGCCAGTTCCAGCCCTCGGGAGAGAGCGCGATCAGGATCTGCCCCTCGGCATGCGCGGCGACGTCGGCGAGGCCGATCAGGCATTTACCTTTCTCGGCGCGCCGCTGGCCGAGGGTAAGAAGGCGCGATAGGCGCGCATAGGCCTCGCGGTCGGTCGGCAGACAGATGAGGCTCGGGGCATCGGTGAGATCGAGCCGGGCGCCGACGATGAGCTGGAGCCCGACCTCCTTGGCCGCCAGATGGGCGCGGACCACGCCGGCGAGCGTGTTGCGATCGGTGATGGCGATGGCGGCAAGCCCCAGCGCCTTGGCAGTGGCGACCAGCTCCTCGGCATGGCTGCCGCCGCGCAAAAACGTGAAATTAGTGGTGACGTCGAGCTCGGCGTAGACCGGCGTCCCCTGTCTCCGCGCGCTCATGCGAAGAGCCCGTGCAGATACCAGGCGGGGGGCGCCTCGCCCTCCTCGCGGCCATAGAGCCCTTCGCGGAACACCCAGTAGCGCCGGCCAGCCTCGTCCTCGATCGTGTAGTAGTCGCGGGTGCGCGGTTGCCGCCTCGGCGCCGCTCCGGCGCGAGGTTCGCCACGGCACGTCAAGGCCATGAGCGGCTGCCACCATTCCGGCGCGATCCGTTCCGGACCTTCCGCGCGGACGATGCGGCAGCGCCGTCGACGCCACTCGAGCGAGGCCGGTGGTCCATCGGGGATCTCGGCGACGACGGCGACCGGCTCGGGATGCGGCAGCAGGAAGGGCGGCCGCGCCCCGCGCCCCGGCATGGCGGACGAAGGCTCGAGGGCCGGAGCCGCCGGCTCGGGAGCCTGACCCGACCGCAGGCGCTCCGGCGGACCGGGCGACTGGCTCACCGTGAGAGCCTCGAGCGCCGGCACCAACTGCTCGGCGATCTCCGGCAGATGGCTCGCCTGCGGCGCGAGCCGGAGCACGCTCTCGGCGCCGAGGCGGCTCGCCAGCCGGTCGATCAACAGCGCGACCTCCCCCACGCCGGCCGGAGTAAGACCGGCCAGGCTCGTCTGCATGGCCTCGAGCGGCTCGCTGGCGGGAGCTGCGAGCAGCATCAGGTCGACGCCGAAGCCGAGATCGACGGTCGCCAGCTTGTCGGCGAGGAGACGCTGGAAATGCCGAGCTTCGTGGGAGGGCCGGCTCAGTCCGGCGGCGAGGCGCACGAGACTGCCGTCGCTGCGATAGAGCGTGAGCGAGAGGCGGCGGGCGCCGGCGCGTGCGGCGGCGAGGCTCGCCGCCAGCCGTCTCGTCAGATCATCTAATGCCGCCGTGATCCCTTCGCTCGAGACGAGCGGCTCGGCAAAGCTCTGCCGGACGCTGTAGCGGCGCGCGGGCGCGAGCGGCTGCGCCGGCTCGCCGGTCCTGCCGAGCGCCTGGTCGAGCCGCGTCAGCACGGCGGCCGTGACCTCTCTGCTGTTGAAGCGCCGTTCGAGACTGGCGCGCGGCAACCGCGCGAGGTCGCCGATGGTCTTGAGGCCGAGACGGTGGAGGAGCGTCACGGTCTCGGGGGCAAGACGGAGGGCGGCCGCCGGCAGGGGGGCGAGGCGGAGGGCCGTCTCGCCCGATGGAGCGATGCGATCGGCGAGATGGCGGCCGGCCGTGGCCCGGGCGATCGCATAGGCGGCACCGGGCGTGTCGGCAAGGCCGGGCCGAACCGTCAGGCCGAGCCCGGCGAGGCGACGGACCAGGTCGGCGAGCAGCGCCGGCTCGCCGCCGAAGAGATGCGCAACGCCGGTGATCTCGAGGCCGACGCCATCCGGCGCTCCGACGGCGGCACGGTGCTGGCCGATCTTGCTTTTGCGCGCCTGAGGGGCGGCCGGCCGCTCGAGGGTGACGCGCAGACCATAGCGACTCATCCAGAGCGCCAGCCGGCGAAGTCCGGCGAGATCGGCGGCGGGCTCCGCCGGCAGGGTTGCGAGCGCCGGCACGGCCGCGCGGGCATCGGCCAGGGCCAGCCCTGCTCCCAGGCCCTCGCGCCGGGCCGCCCGATTGACGGCCGTCAGCGTCAGCCTCCCTTGCAGGGACTGAACGAGCGCCAACGGCCGATCAGCCGGCACGACGCCGGGGGAGCTCCGCAGCAGCCGCTCGACCGGCCACTGCGGGAGCCAGACGGAAACGAAACGTCGCATCAGACCACTCCACGACCCACGATCGGCCTGCTTCGCGTCCCCGGCAGCGCTCGAGCGTCAGGTGAAAGCGGAGCCCGGCCGGCAGGGCCGGATCGAGCGCATGGGGGCTGCCCGGCGCCGCGCCGACCCGCCAGCGGCTGATCGCAACCGAAACGCCGGGCTGGCGGGCGGGGGTCACCAGGAGGCAAGGGGTTTTGTATGTGGCTGCGGCGAGTGCCAGCCGCCGGGCCGCCGTCAGGCCGAGCGCCCCGACCCCGCCGGCGACTGCGGCGAGAGCCCCGGAGCGCAGCCCCTCCTCGAGCGCCCACAGCACTTCGCTGTCGCGCCGGGCCTCGACGAGGAGAATCTGCGCGGGCACGAGGCCGAAGGACAGGAGACCAGGACCATAGGGCCGGCCGGTCTCGAGGATGTCGCGCCAGGTCATCGCCCAGAGCAGCGGCCTGGCCGGAGGTGACGCGACTGCCAGGCGCCGGGCCAGCAGCGCTGCGGCCAGCCCTTGCGCGGCCGGTCCGTCCGCAGGCGTCTCGGGCTTCACCTCATGCAGGCCACCGGCCGCCAGTCCCCGCCAAGGCAGAAAGCGGTCGATCTCGGGTGATCCGAACGTCCAGTCGGCGGCGACCGGCGCAGAGGAGGAAAAAGAGCAGGCGGAGGCTCGCTCCCCCGTCGCGGGGATGGGGGCTGGGGCGAGGGAGCGCCCGGGATCGGTACGCAAGACGACGGCTTCGACCCGGGTCCGCAGGGTGTCGATGAGGGCTTGCCGCGGCAAGCCTCCGCCTGCTGACGAGGAAACACGTGGGGACAGGAACGCACTCGGGTGATCTGACGCAACGGACGCAACAGACGGGGAGGCCTCCAACCACGACCCGGAAGGCATGGCCCCGGCCTCGGAACACCCGACGACATCTCGAGCCAGACCCATGACGCAACGACGCCCCTCGCATGGTCTTCAGAGGAGGTTTCCCCGGAGCACGAGGCATGGCCTCGAGTTCTGTTTTTGTTCTTACACCAGAGTCGCTCTCGTATCAAGAACAAAATAGGTACATCCTGCCACCCCCACCTCGACCGCACAATGTCACCACGACCGGCGATGGCATCTGTGCTCATAAAGGCACAACCACAGCGAAAGCCACACTGCTCACCCGACTGTGAGCCGAATTCTGGCCTTTGCGGCCTTGTCAGCCCGCCTCGATCTCGACACAATCCGGCAAATCAGCGGTGCTTCGAGATGTCGTCCAGGGCGCGAAAGCTGCCCATCGCGTGGAGTTGTAGTGTGGTGCGTTCCAAACTCGACGAGGGGGCTGCCATGTGTGCCGGACGAGGGTCATTCCTCGCGACGATCTTTTTGTTGCTTGCGATGCTGACGGGTCTCCCGGTACCCGTGCACGCCGCGCCGGACATCGTCCCCATCACGGCCTCCTACCCGACGGGCGCCATCGTCGTCGTCAACAAGGAGCGCCGCCTCTACTACATCCTCGGCAACGGCCACGCGCTGCGTTACCCGATTGCCGTCGGCGTGCCCAAGGAGCAGTGGACCGGCCAGATATTCGTCCAGTCGAAACAGAAGAACCCGGGCTGGTCGCCGACACCGGACATGCGCCGCAGGAACCCGGGCCTGCCGCAATACATCCCTGGTGGCCCGCGGAGCCCGCTCGGCTCCCGCGCCATCTATCTCGGCTGGAGCAATTACCGCATTCACGGCACCCTGGCGCCGGGCTCGATCGGCCAGGCTGCCTCCAACGGCTGCTTCCGGATGCACAATCAGGATGTGAACGATCTCTACGAGCGCGTGCATATCGGCGCGCCTGTCTATGTCATCGAGGAGTTGGCGACCCAACGGGTGGCCGAGCAGAACTAAGGGCTGCGTTAAGAGTTTCTCAACCACAGAAAGAAATGATTCGGCCACCAGGCCACCCGGAACCAGAGCGGAATAAGAAGGAGCATGAGATGACATTCAGTCGCGTGATGCGCACGGCTTCCATGATCGGCAGCGCGCTCGTTTTGGCCGGCGCTCTCGCCCTGCCGGCCACAGCGGAAAACACCTCCAGCATGCCGGGTACCAGCAGCAGCTCGTCAAGCAGTGGCGGCGGCTCCGGCGATTGGTGGGGCTGGGGCGGCGGCGGCTCGGGCGGCCAGCTCGTCGCGTTCTCGTCCAAGGTGAAGCCTGGACAGATCATCGTCTCGTTCGGCGACCGCATGCTCTACTACGTAACCACCAACGGCCAAGCGATGGCATATCCGATCGCGATCCCCCGGGAGAAGAGCCGGTGGTCGGGCTCCACCTACGTCTCGATGAAGCGGGTCAACCCGCCGTGGACGCCGACCCCTGAGATGCGGAAGGAAAATCCCAAGCTGCCGGCTTTCGTCCCCGGCGGTCATCCGCTCAATCCGCTCGGCAACCGCGCCATGTATCTCGGCTCGTCGATGTACCGGATTCACGGCACCGACGCGCCCTGGACCATTGGCGAGGCCGTCTCGAAGGGTTGCATCCGCATGTACAACGAGGACGTCCTCGATCTCTACGGGCGCGTGCCGGTCGGCACTCGCGTTCTCGTCACATGGAACCGCTACAAGACCTGAGACTGCCACTGATTCTCCGGGATCCCGGCTTGCCGCGCCGGGATCCGTGCCTGCCATGAGCCGAAACTCAGGGGTGATCGCGAGATCACCCCTTTTTCCTGCCACACAGGGATGCCGGGTCGCTGGGCACAACGGCCCCGAACGTGCCATCATCTCAACTAAACTCAAACCTCGAGCTTGGTCCCGGGAGGGGTAGCAATGCGTCATGCCTGCCTCGTCGTCGCCAGTGCACTCGCCGTCATCGTGGCCGCGCTGCCCGGCGTCGCCCGGTCTCACCCGCACGTCTTCGTCAGCGTCGACGCCGAGGTCCAATACGATGCGCAGGGCCAGATGACCGGGGTCCAGCATAGCTGGTCGTTCGACGAAATGTACTCGGCCTCCGCGGTTCTCGGCCTCGACAAGAATGGTGACGGCGCCTACGACCGCGCCGAGCTGCAGGAACTGGCGCAGATCAATGTCGAAAGCCTCAAGGAGTTCGACTACTTCACCTTCATGACGATCGAGGGCGAGCCTGTCACGTTCACCGCTCCCGTCGACTACTACGTCGAGGCGGACGCCCAAGGTCTCCTGACCCTGACGTTCACCCTGCCGATGCAGGCGCCCGTGAAGCATGGCTCCCTCAAGGTCGATCTATCGATCTACGATCCGAGCTTCTTCATCGCCTTCTCCTTCGCCGAGAAAAATCCGGTCCGCCTCGCCTCGTCCGCTCCCGTGGGCTGCGAAATCTCGGTCAGGCGCCCAAACCAGGAGCAAGCCAACACCCAGCTCACCGAGGACATGTTCGCTGGCGAGGTTACGGTCGACTATGGCTCGAGCTTCGCCGACACGGCCGAGATCCGTTGCGGACAATGAAGCCGGTCCTGCTCGTGATGCTCCTGGCCATGGTCGCCCTCGTGGCGATGACGAGCCAATCCGGTGTGGCTGGGGCGCAAACGAGCACGGGCCAGGACGCGACTCGATCTGCCGGGAGTCAGATCGAGCCCAAGAGCATGCTCGCCGGCAGGTCCGAGGAGCGCGCGGCCAGTGGCTGGTATGCGGACAGCATGCGCTGGCTGCAGCGCCAGCAGCAGGGGCTGAACCGGATGCTGACCGGCGGTATTCGCGACCTCAAGTCCAATGGCACGGTCGCAGCCTTGATGCTGCTCGTCGGCCTGAGCTTCCTCTATGGCGTGCTGCACGCGGCGGGCCCTGGGCACGGCAAGGCCGTCATCTCCTCCTACGCCGTCGCGAGCGCCGAGACGATCCGGCGTAGCATCGCCCTGTCCTTTCTCGCGGCCTTCTTCCAGGCCCTCTCGGCCATCGCCATCGTCGGCATCATGGCGATCGCGCTGAGGGCCACCGGTCTCGAAATCCAGCAATGGGCGCGCCGGCTCGAGCAGGTGAGCTTTGCCGCAATTGCTCTCCTCGGGGCATGGCTGCTGGTTGCCGCGCTCCGCCGACATGTCTGGGCGCCGCGGGTCCATGCCACCGAAGATCATCATCATGAACATCACCATGGCCACCACGGTCATGCCCATGTACCCGAGCCGACGAGCCTCGCCGGTCCCTGGTCCTGGCGACGAGCCGTCGCCCTTGCGGCAGCCGTCGGCGTCCGGCCGTGCAGTGGCGCCATCCTGTTGCTGGTCTTCGCCCTGACGCAGGGCATCTTCTGGGCCGGCGTCGCCGGCACCTTCGCCATGGCGCTGGGGACCGCATTGACGGTGGCGGCACTTGCCGTGATGGCGGTCGGAACGCGCAAGATCGCCGAACGTGCTGCCAGCGACAGGCTGGGACGATGGATCGAGGCCATCGCGGGCATTGGCGGAGCCGCTCTCGTACTCGGCCTCGGCACCGTCCTGTTCCTGGCATCGCTCGGCCCGGCACCGCCATTCTGACCAGGGGATTAAGGTTTCATTATCAAACCGTTTCCCCGACGGCCCGATTGACCTAGTCTCGCGGCACGTGGCGTCAGGGTGGGTTGTCCGTGCAGCGTCTGATCCGGAGTCTGGTTTCTCTTCTGGCTGTCGCCTCGACCCCGGCGGCAGCCGACCCGGCGTTGCGGCTCTTCGTCTTCGAGATCGACGGGTGCACCGCTTGTGATCAGTTTCATGCCGAGGCGTTGCGCGACTATTGGTCGTCCCCGGTCAGCCAAAGGCTCCCCCTCACCCTCGTCGACCTCAACGCGCTCGGTACCGCGGGCCAGGCGCTTCGCTCGCCGATCCGCGTCGTCCCGACCTTCGTCGTCATGCGCGACGGCATCGAGATCGCCCGCTTGAGCGGATTTCCCGGCAAGAGCGCATTCGAGGCGGGAATCGCGTCCGTCCTGGCCGACGAGCAGCCCACCGCGTCGCTGACACCGTTGCCGTAACGCACCACGCGCAAGGGCCTCGACCTTGGTGGTTTCCGTCTGCGCGCGCTCCGCCTTATATAGAGGGGTCTTTTCGAGCGGAGGCCGAAGCATGGATCGTCGGACATTCCTGAGATCATCGGGCGCCGTCGCCGGAGCAAGCGCGGTGCCGGTCGCGGCAAGCCAAAGCCTGGCGACGCCCGCCATCACCCGATCGCGCCACCGCTTTTCCGTCGCGACCCGGTTTCCAATCGCCCAGCCCGGCACCTCCACGTTCCTGATCCGCCTGAGCGAATCCGTCCTCGCCATGAGCGACGGACGTCTCGAGCTCGCTCCGGCAACGCGGATGGACGAGGCGTCGGTTGCGGACGTGACGCTGGACTTTCCTCAGGCCGACGGCGAGATGTCCTTCGCCCACGATGTCATCGCCGGTTATCCCGGCGGCCTCTCGCCGGCGATGTTCGTGACCTGGCTCGATTTCGGCGGCGGCGCCCGCCTGTGGGGCGACATCGCCGACGCCAGCGGCCGAAAGACCTTCTATGCCGGCCATACGGGTGGAGACCCCATGCTCTGGTCGAAGCACGAGGAACCCGAGAGCGAGAGCCTTGCCGGCAGAACGGTGTTCACGACAGGCTTCGGCTGCCGGCTCGTCGAGGCCCTTGGCGGCACGCTCGCGAGTGCCCCCAAGGCCGATCTCGCGGATGGCTTCTCGCCCTTCGTCGATTTCATCAACGGCCTGCCGAACGGCTACGGCTGGATGATCGAGTCGCCCTTCCACCCGATGGGCCGAACCCTCGCCCTCAGCATGCCGCGCACGTTATGGGACAGCATCGCCCCGGCCGATCAGGCGCTGCTGGAGGCCGCCGTCGCCGCCAATGCCCGCCTCGTCTCGACAGAGACCATCGCCCATCGCCGCATCACGCTGTCGACACTCATCATGCGATCCCGCATCCGCCCGATGCAGCTCGAGCGGCGCCTGCACCGGCGCGCCGAGACGATCGCGCAGGATCTCCTCAGCAGCGGCGCCGCGACCAATCTTGCAACCGCCAAGCTCGTCGCCAGCATGCGGGGATGCGCACAGGCGTTCAGTGCCTTCTCGTCCTTCGACTTGACCTCCTGATCCCCATGACCACATCCCCCCTCGTCTCCAAGACCGGCGCCACCACATCCATGCGTGGCGGCGGCTACTACAGCCAGCGGACGCGCGGTGCCAAGGACGTGATCGACAAGGCGTCGGGCATGCTCATGGAGGCGGTGGCGGCGTTGCCGGCGCCCGCCGACGGGCAGCCGGTGCGCATCGCCGATTTCGGCGCGGCCGACGGCGGCACGTCGAAGAAGGCGATGCACGATACCGTCGCCGCGATCCGCGCGCGCTTTCCCGAGAAACAGATCGTCGTCACCTATACGGATCTGCCGAGCAACGACTACTCGGTGCTGTTCAAGAACATGCTCGGGCTGACCGAGGAGCCCGAGCTGTCGTACCTCATCAAGACACCCGGCGTGTTCGTGCACGCCTGCGGCGTCGGCTTCCACCGCCAGCTCATGCCCGACGCCTCGCTGGATCTCGGCTTCTCGGCGACCGCCATGCACTACATCTCGGAAAAGCCCTGCGAGATCACGACCCATGTGCACATGGTGGGTGCCAAAGGCGCGGAGCGCGAGGCTTTCGCGAAACGCGCCGAGGCCGACTGGATCAACATCCTCCTCGCCCGCGCCCAAGAGCTGCGCCCCGGTGGCCGGCTGGTGTTCTTGAATTTCGGCATCGACGAGGAAGGCCGCTATCTCGGCCACACCGGCGAGGCCAACATGTTCGACACCTACGACCGGCTGTGGAAGGGCCTGCGCGACGAGGGCCGCATCACGTCCGAGGAGTATGTGCGGGCGACCTTCGCCCAGTTCTACCGGACGAAGGAGGAGTTTTCCGCGCCGTTGCTGCTGGGCGGTCCGGCCTACGCGGCCGGGCTACGGTTGATTTCTGCCCGCACCGGCGTCGTCAAATGCCCCTACCGCCGCGCCTTCGACGAGGCGAACGGCGCCATGAGCCCCCGCGCCTTCGCCGAAAGCTACGTGCCGACGCTCCGGAGCTGGAGCGAAACGGTGTTCGCCAACGCGCTCGATCCCGCGCGCCCCATCGAGGAGCGGGCCGAGATCGTCGATCTGTTCTATCGGCGGTATGAGGACACGGTGACCGCCGAACCCAACCGCCACGCCATGGACTACGTGCATTGCTACCTGGCGATTGAAAAAGCCGGTATGGGCTGATCGGCTCCATCGCAAAAAGCAGACCCCGCCAGTCTGAAATATATGGCGCCGGCGGCGATAAGGCAGTAATGTTGACCTAATCACGGCTGGACGGGTGGGCTGGAAAGGTTGCGAACGATGGCGCGAACCGAAGCCAAGCTGAGCGACAAGTTCGATCTCGATAAGGAGTACGTGCTCCTGACCGGTGCGCAGGCCGCGGTTCGGCTGGCCCTCATGCAGCATGAGCGCGACCGCCGCGCCGGGCTCAACACGGCCGGCTACGTCACCGGCTACCGCGGCTCGCCGATCGCCACGCTCGAAGGTCAGTTCATTCGCGCCAAGAAGGAAACCGCGGCGCGCAACATTCTCTTCCGTCCCGGCATCAACGAGGATCTCGCCGCAACGGCCCTCTGGGGCACGCAGCAGGCCGAGCTCAGGGGCGAAGGCAAGTACGACGGCGTCTTCGGCATCTGGTACGGCAAGGGCCCCGGCGTCGACCGCTCGGGCGACGCCTTCCGGCATGCCAACCATGCCGGCACCTCCAAGAATGGCGGCGTCATCGCCCTGATGGGCGACGACCACACCTGTGAGAGCTCGACGACGGCGCACCAGAGCGAGTGGTCCTTCATCGACTTCATGATCCCGATCCTCAATCCGGCGGGCGTGCAGGAGATCCTCGACTACGGCATCCATGCCTATGCCCTGTCGCGTTATGCGGGCGTGTGGGTCGGCATCAAATGCGTCAAGGACAACTTCGAGAGCACCTCCGTCGTCGATGGCCGGGTCGACCGGGTCGAGGTCCGGATCCCCGACGACTTCAAGCTCCCCGAAGGCGGCCTCAACATCCGCCTCGGCGATCACCCGCTCTCGCGCGAGCATCGGCTCCATGCCTACAAACGCGATGCCGCCGTGGCCTACAGCCGCGCCAACAAGCTCGACCGCGTGATCTTCCCGGGCGGCCCTGATCGCAAGATCGGCATCGTCACGCTCGGCAAGAGCTATCTCGACACGCGCCAAGCGCTTGAGGAGCTCGGTCTGGACGAGGCGGCCTGCAACCGGTTCGGCCTCTCGCTCTACAAGGTCGCGATGACCTGGCCATTCGAACCACAGGGCTTCCTGGAGTTCGCCAAGGGCCTCGACCTCGTCATGGTGATCGAGGAGAAGCGGACAATCGTCGAGGTCGAGGTCAAGGAGGAACTCTACCACCAGCCTTGGGCGCCGACGGTCGTCGGCAAGCGCGACGAGAAGGGGCAACCTCTATTCCCGGCCTTTGGCGCGCTCGAGCCGACGCAGATCGCCGTCGCCATCGGCGAGCGGTTGCTCAAGTACAACGACGATGCCGGTCTCAAATCCCGCGTCGAGGAGCTGCGCACCCGTATCGCCCAGCGCGGCGGCGTCAAGGAGCTCGCGACGCGCATCCCCTATTTCTGCGCCGGCTGCCCACACAACACCTCGACCCGCGTGCCGGACGGCAGCCGAGCCTACGCCGGCATCGGCTGCCACTACATGGCACAGTGGATGGATCGCTCCACCGAGGGCTTCACGCAGATGGGCGCGGAAGGCGCCAACTGGATCGGCGAGGCGCCCTTCTCAAGGCGCGATCACGTCTTCCAGAATCTCGGCGACGGCACCTATATCCACTCAGGCTCGCTCGCGATCCGTGCCGCGGTCGCCGCGAACGTCAACGTGACCTACAAGATCCTCTACAACGACGCCGTCGCCATGACCGGTGGCCAGCCACTCGACGGTGGCAAGACCGTGCCGCAGATCGCGCACGAGATCGCCGCCGAGGGAATTCGGCGAATGGCCATCGTCTCGGACGAGCCGGAGAAGTACGGCGGCACGGCCGTCTTCCCAGCCGGCGCGACCCTCCATCACCGCGACGAGCTCGATGCCGTGCAGAAGGATCTGCGCGAGATCGAAGGCGTGACCGCGATCATCTACGACCAGACCTGCGCGGCGGAGAAACGACGGCGGCGCAAGCGCGGCGCCTACCCCGATCCCGACAGGCGCGTCTTCATCAATGCCGAGGTCTGCGAAGGCTGCGGTGACTGCGGCGTCAAATCGAACTGCATCGCCGTGCTGCCGCTCGAGACGCCGCTCGGCCGCAAGCGCGAAATCGACCAATCGGCCTGCAACAAGGATTTCTCCTGTCTCAACGGCTTCTGCCCCAGCTTCGTGACCGTGCAGGGCGCCAAGCCCAGGAAGCCTGCCTCGATCGATACCGCGTCCGTCGAGAAGGTGACCGCCGGATTGCCTGATCCGGTGCTGAAACTGCTTGACCGACCGCAGGCGCTGCTCATCACCGGCATCGGCGGCACGGGCGTGGTCACGGTCAGCGCCGTTCTGGGCGAGGCTGCCTATCTCGACGGCAAGGGCTTCGGCGGCATCGACATGACGGGGCTCGCTCAGAAGGGCGGAGCGGTTGCCTGCCACGTGCGGATCGCCGCGACTCCCGACGAGATCCACGCCATTCGCGTGCCGCTCGCCTCCGCCGACGCCATCGTCGGCGGCGATCTCATCGTCACCGGCTCGACGAAGGTTCTGGAGACGATCGACCCCGGCAAGACGGTCGTCGTCGCCAATGCCCATGAGAGCATCACGGGCGAATTCACCCGGAACCGCGAGTTTCATCTGCCGACCGAGCGCATCCGGCGCCAGATCGAGGAGCGTGCGGGCGCGTCGCAGACGACCTTCGTCGATGCCAATGACCTCGCCGTGCGCCTGTTCGGCGATAGCATCGCCGCCAACATGCTTCTTTTGGGTTTCGCCTTCCAGCGGGGGGTGGTGCCGATCTCCGGCGCGTCGATCGAGCAAGCGATCACCCTGAACGGCGCCGCGGTGACGATGAACCGCAACGCCTTCCACATTGGCCGGCTGCTCGCCCACGACCCGGCCGCGGTCCAGAGTCTCGCCGGACGAGACGCGCCCGCGCCAGAGCCTGTAACCCTGGACGAGGTGGTGGCTCACCGCAAAGCCCTGCTCACAGCCTACCAGGACGCCCGGTATGCCGGTCGCTATGAGACGGCGATCCGCAGCCTTGCCGAGATGGAGCGCGAGAAACGCGCCGGCAGCGACCGCCTGGCTTTGGCGGCGGCGAAGGCGCTCGCCAAGCTGATGGCCTACAAGGACGAGTACGAGGTCGCCAGGCTCTACACCGACAGCCGCTTCAGACAGTCGCTCGACAAAGCACTCGAAGGCTCCCGTCGGATCGAGATCCATCTGGCCCCGCCGCTCCTCGCCCGGCGCGATCCGGCCACCGGCGAGCCAAAGAAACGGGCTTTCGGACCCTGGATGCTGACGGCACTGAGGGTGCTGTCGCGCTTCAAGGGGCTCCGCGGGAGCTTGGCCGATCCCTTCGGATACTCGGCCGAGCGCCGCCTCGAGCGCCAAATGATCGAGGACTATCTGAAGCTGCTCGAGACAATCGGCGAGCGGCTCACGCCGGAAAACCACGCAACGGCCGTGGAGCTCGCGCTCCTGCCGCTCGACGTCCGCGGGTTCGGGCATGTGAAGCGTGCCGCCTATGACACGTTCAAGGTCCGACAGGCGGAGCTTAAAGCCCGCCTCCTGGTCGAATCGATCGCGACCCGGCGGGAAACGCCGGAAGCCGCATGACCGGCCCGCCAAAGACACCGCTGCTGACGGTCGATTGCGTCGCCATCGACGCCGAAGGCCGGTTTCTGCTGATCCGGCGCGGCCATCCGCCGTTCAAGGGCGCATGGGCGCTTCCCGGCGGCTTCGTCGATCCGGGCGAGCGCGTGGAAGACGCCTGCCGGAGAGAGCTCCGCGAGGAGACCGGTCTCGAGGCAGGCGACCTGCACCTGGTCGGTGTCTATTCCGACCCCGGGCGAGACCCGCGTGGCCCGACCGTCTCGATCGCCTACCGGACCCGTATTCCTGGCGGCACGCCGAGCTCAGGCTCCGATGCGGCGGATGCCCGATGGGTGGCTGACTGGAAATCCGCAGAGCTCGCATTCGACCACAAGCGCATCATTGCGGACGCCGTCGCCTTGTGAAGCCGTTCAGACGATCGGCACGAACATGTAGCCGTCACCATCCTTGGTGACGGTGCCTGCGGCCGGGAAGGGATAGTGGTATCCGGCGACCATAGCCCGTTCGGCGATCGCGCGGTCCATGGTGAGCCGGCGCACCTCCTCGGCCTTCTCGGGATCCATATCGAACACGGCGTGCCATTCCGGGTGCCGAAGGAACAGGGCTGGCATGTTCGAGACATCGCCCAGGATGAAGAGCTGCCGGTCGCCGGAGAACACGTGGTAGGAGGTATGGCCCGGCGTATGGCCGAAAGTCGGCATGGTCCGAACGCCCGGGAGAACCTCGGCCTCCCCCTCGATCCGCCGGAGGTTGGTCCATGTGCCGAGCGTCTCCTGAATGCGCTGGGCGAACCCGCGCATCTGCTCCGGGAGTTTGCCGATAGTACTCTCGTCGGTCCAAAAGGCGTGCTCGGCGGCTGAGACGACGATCTCGGCATTCGGGAACACCGGTCGGTTGGTGTCCTGCTCCATGAGACCAAAGATGTGATCGGGATGGTAGTGGGTCAGGCAAATCGTCGAGACTTTGGTCGGATCGATGCCCGCGGCTGCCAGGTTCCTGGTCCGCATCAAACCGGCGCTCGGCGCCAGTTGACCGCCCGTCCCACTGTCGAACAGAACGACCTTGCCGGCGATCTCTGCTGCCATCGCCGAGAACGGAATCGGCACGTTCTCGCCCGAATAGCCAGCGACGATGAGCGCCCCTCGCGTCTGCTCGACCGTCGCGTTGGCGATGAAGCTCGGATCATGTGGCTTCTCCCAGACGCCATCGTAGAGCGCCGTCATCGTGATGTCGCCGACGAGGAAGCGATGAAAGCCCTGTCGCTCGATCTGATCCGCGAGCGCGGCTGACGGTGCCAGGAAGGTGAATCGGCTGCCGACGCCCGTCACGAGGGCGCCCGCCGAGGCACCGAGCAAGAGGTCGCGACGTGAGAGCTGGCTCATTGAGACCACCCGACATCAACAAAGGGCATTTCAGCCAAGAGCCTAACCTCTTCGATCGATGATGGACAGGTACATTCCACGTCACGGGTCCATCAAGGAGACCGCGCCCCCGGTTCCAGGATCAGATCCAGCGCCTCGCCCCAGGTGTCGGTAAGCATGAATCCCTTGGGAAAGGGGTCGCTCGGATCGACGCCGATCTGGTGCAGACCGTGAATCCAACCTCGGCCGCTCACCTGCGTGAGAACCGCCGGACGGCCGGCCACCGTTGTCTCGCCCACCAGCTCCACCTGGAACGTCGAGCCAATGATGGATCTCGCCTCGACCCTGGCACCACGCCGAACCTCGCCGCGCGCCGACCGGATGGCCATGCGGGCCGCGTTGCCAGTGCCGCAGGGCGAGCGGTCGATGCGGCCCGGCGGCAGAACCGTCGCACCGACGGGATGACCGTCATCGGACCAATCCGTCAGCATCGTATACGAGATGCCGCGGATGGCGGGAATCTCCGGATGCACGATCTCCCGCGTGCGGTTCAGGACCTGCTGCGTACGCATGGCGATATCGACGAGCCGCCGGGCGTTCTCCCGCGCAATCCGAAGCCCGAACTGCCGCACGTCCACGAGGGCATAGAAACAGCCGCCATAGGCGATGTCCACCTGAACCGCACCGAGATCCGGCACATCGACGGCAAGGTCGAGCGCCTCGACGAAGGCCGGCGTCATGTCGAGCCTGACGCGCTCGCATTTACCGTCCCGGCAGCTGGCCGTTGCCTTGACCAGCCCCGCCGGAGTCTCGAGCGTGACGACCGTGTCGGGCTCCTTCATCTCGACGAGACCGGTCTCCGTCAACACGGTCACGACGCAGATCGAGTTCGAGCCGCTCATCGCATGGGCGCGATCCGCCTGCAGGATGATGAAGGCGGCGTCCGCCTCGGGATGCGTCCTCGGCACCAGAATGTTGGTCGACATCTGTGCCGCGCCGCGCGGCTCGAAAACGAGAAAGCGACGGACACTGTCGTCCACCTCGTTGAGGTACCTCAGCATCTCCGCCGGACTATCGCCGGGGATCGTTGGCAGGCCACCGGTGACGACGCGGCCGACCTCGCCCTCGCAATGGGCCTCCACCATGCTGACGAGGCGTTGAAACCGCATTTCGCTCTCCCTGCCGATCCACGACTCGATCGATAGTCGGGGACCCGGGACAAAGCAATGCGGCTGGGGTCGGTCAGATGGGAATAGGTCGGATCGGGTGGATGCCCGGAAGCGCCGCGACCCGGCCGAGCCAGGCGCGGACGCCCGGATAGGCCGTGAGGTCGAACTCGCCTTCGTCGGCCATGTGCGTATAGGCGAAGAGTGCAATATCGGCCACCGTAAAGCCGGCGTCCGTCAGGAAGGCATGCGTCGCCAACCGCCGCTCCATGACGCCGAGCGCCCTATGGCCGCGCTCCCAGATCTCGGGCAGCCGATCCGCGTATTTGTCCTTGGCCTTGAGGTAGGCGATCCAGTTGCGGGCCACGGCGATGTAGGGCTCGTGACTGTACTGCTCGAAGAAGAGCCACTCGATCACACGGGTCCGGGCTAGCCCCGGCGACGGCAGGTAGGCTGTGCCCTCGGCGAGATGCAACAGGATGGCGTTCGACTCGGTGACGACCTCTCCCTCGTCGAGGCGGATGATCGGCACCTTGCCGTTCGGATTGAGGCTCAGGAAGGCCGGCCGCCGTGTCTCGCCGCCATTGCTGTCGACCTCGATCCATTTGAAGGGCGTCGCCGTCAACTCCAGAATCTGCCTGACCTTCCAGCAATTGCCGGAGCGGCTGAACCCATAGGCTTCGAGCATCGCAGTTCCCCATTCTCGCTTCGGCGCCAGCCTTTCAGGCCTAACCTCCGCGGTCAAACGATGTCCGGCAATGCCCGGCAGTAGCGCTGATAATCGCGCAAAGAAAGAAGGGCGCCGCTTGGCGCCCTCCCGAAGATCGTCGCTGGCTGCGTCCTCAATCCCTGACCCAGAGCTCGAGTTGCGTCCGGCTGTCGATCGAGGTGGAGCGCTCGTAGTAGACCTCGATGCGATCGAACGCCCGGCGGAAGCCGGTGACATCGACCGGCTTGGTGGTGTCGTCCGGACGTAGCCGGTCGTCCAGCGGCCGAGCATCCTTGTCGCCATTGCCGTAGATCATGGCGATGCCGGTCAGTCGGATCGTGCCGCCATTGGCGCGGACGCCGACGGCGCGCACCCGCCCGTCCCGGCGGCCGAGCTCGTAGACGACCTTGTCCTTCCGGCGATCGACTGGCAACGCATCAACCTTGCGCCAGCGTTCGCCGAACGGCTCGTCCTTGGCCGTGTGCCCCCAGAGCTCGACCTCAGCCGGTCGCGCACTCCGGTCGACAGACCGGTAGGTCAGCTCGACGGCTTGCAGGAAGCGCGCCCGACCCTTGAGAGCGATCTCTTTCGTCTGCTCGCCGGCATAGACCCGCTGGCCGATGTCGAGATCCTCCGTGTCGCCGCTCTGGTAGATCAGCCGGGCGCCTCTCAGATCGATGTCATTGCCGCGCACCCGGAGCAGCAGCGCATCGAGCCTGCCGCCGACCGCATTGATCTCGAAGCGGTCGCGATCCCGGCCCAGATCGACCCGTTCCTTGCCGATCATCACCCAGCTGTTGTCGAGCCTCGGAAGCTCAGGCAGTCGCGCCGCACGGCCCCAGACTTCGACCTCGGGCGGCCGCTGGCGCCGGCCGCTCGCGCGATACGCGAACTCGATACGGTCGATGAAGCGGGGCCGTCCCTTGAGCTCGATCACCGGACTGTCCTCGCCGGCATAGATCGCACCATCGAATTCGACGCGGTCTCGCTCGCCGTTGCCGTAGACGATCTCGATGTCGCTGACGCGAAGATCGCTCTGCCTGACGCGGACGATCAATCCGTCGAAACGCTGATCGTCGCCGCCGAGGTTGACCAAGCCTTTCTGGCCCCTCGGGTCGAGGCGCTGCTGGCCGATCTGCTGCCATTCCTTGGGGAGCCGAACCGGCTCCGGCTCAGGGGCAATCCGGCCCCAGACCTCGAGCTCGGCGCGACGGCCCGAGCGTCCGATCGTTCGCGTCACGACCTCGATGCTCTGCACAAGCCGGGCACGACCCTTAAGCTCGATGAGGCTCGTCTCCTCACCGGCATAGAGAATGGAATCGACCGGCACCTCTTCCTCGTCACCGTTGCCATAGACGAGCCTCAGGCGTCGAAGTCGGATGTCATCACGTTTGGCCCGGAGGACGAGCGCGTTCACACGTCCCGACTCATCGCCGATATCGATGATCTGCCGATCCCGGCCGAGGTCGATCGACTGCTGTGCCAACAGCTGCCACTCGCGACCGAGCGGCGGCAGATTCCGTTCCGGCGCCTCGCGGGCCCAGACCTCGACCACGGGACTGCGGCGCCCGCGCCGATCCGCCTGATACTTAAGATCGACGCCTTCGATGTATCGCGGCCGGCCCTTGATCTCGACGATCTGCCCCGCCTCACCGGCATAGAGCATCTCGTCGACATCGATCGCCTCGGCATCGTCGCCACCCGTCGAGATCGTCAGGCCACGGAGCCGGACGTCGTCTCGGCTTGCACGCAACAGCACCGCATCGAAGCGTCCACGCTCCAGGTCGGACGAGATGCTAACCCGGTCGCGCCGGGGATCCAGCTCCTGCTTGCCGACCAACTGCCACTCCTTCGACAGCGGCGGCGGCACCGGCTCCGGCGCCTGCCGGCCCCAGATCTCGAGCTCGGCTCGGCGTCCCGACCGGCGGCCAGCCCGCAGCCGAAGATCGATCCGATCGATGAAGCGCGCACGCCCCTTGAGATCGATGATCTCGCTCTCCTCGCCGCCGTAGATCGGATTGTCGAAGGCCACGTCCTCCTCGGCGCCGTTGCCGTAAACGACCGTCATGCCACGGACACGCACATCGCCGCGCCGGACACGCAACACCAGAGCGTTCAAGCGGCCGGCGTCGGCGCCGACCTCGAGCGACACACGCTCGCCATCCAAATCCACGGATTGCTGGCCCAGACGCCGCCACTCGCGACCGAGCGGCGGCAGCTCGGGCTCGGGCGCCTGACGCCCCCAGGCCTCGACCGTGGCCGGCCTGCCGCCGCGGCCCGTCGGCCTCAGACTGAGCTCGATGCGATCGACGGAGCGCCGCCGCCCTTTCAGCTCTATGACGTCCGTCTCCTCGCCGGCATAAAGCGGCCCGTCGATCGCCACACGCTCCTGGTCGCCGTCGCTATAGACGATGGTGACGCCGCGCAGCCGAAGGTCATTGCGCCGGGCGCGAAGGACGACGGCGTTGATTCGGCCACCCTCTCCGGCGACGTCGATCACGCTCGAGTTGCTGTCGGGGTCGACATTGTCCTGCCCCATGAGTTGCCAATCGCGGTCGAGCGGCGGCAGCTCGGGCTCGGGCGCCTCGCGCGCCCAGATCTCGACCACCGGCAGACGGACCGCACCGCGCTCCCGCTCGTAGTTGAGCTCGATCCGGTCGATGAAGCGGAAGCGCCCTTTGAGCTCGATGGGGTTCGTCTCTTCCCCGCCTCGAAGCGGCCGATTGAACTTCAGATCCTCGGCCTGGCCGTTGCCGTAGACGATCCGCAGGTTGCGCAGGTTGACCAAGCCGCCTTTGACACGAACGATGATCGCGTTGTAGCGGCCGTCATCCCGGCCGACGCGAATGACATCGCGGTCGCGCGCCATGTCCACACGTTGCTGACCGAGCAGCGACCATTCCCGCGACAGCGGCGGCAGCTCCCGCTCGGCGGCCTCCCGGCCCCAGACCTGGACGGTCGCCCGTCCGCGGCCCCGGCGGTTGGTGTCGTAGACGAGCTCGACCTGCCTTATGGCACGGTCGTCTCCCTTGAGATCGATGGCTTCGGTCTCCGAGCCGTCCGGCAGCTGCGTACGGAGGCGGAAGACATCATCCCTTCCGTTGGCATAGGTCACGCGCAGCTCGCGCAGATTGACGTCGCCGCCACTGACGCGAAGCACCAGCGCGCTGAAGCGTCCTTCCTGCCGGCCGACCTTGATGACATCGCGATCGTGCCGCGAATCGACGGACTCCTCACCGAGCAGCTGCCAATCCTTGCCGAGCGGCTTGAACTCCCGCTCGGCGACCTTCAGCGCATACACCTGGATCTCGGGACGCCGGATGAGAGCCGTCAGGTTGCCCCCATACAGAAGCTCGACTTGCTTGATGTTGCGACGACGGCCCTCGAGATCGAGCGGCACCGTCTCCTCGCCTGGCCTGACCGTCAGATTGCGGACGGGGAGCGACTGCTCGGACCCGTCGCCGAAGACGACCTTGACGTTGAACAGGGTCACGACATTGTCGCTGACACGAAGCTTGATGGCGGTGTAAGGGCCGTCGTTCTTGTTCAACCTTATGACGTCGCGATCTATGCCCGGGCTCGCTTTCTGCCGGCCGAGCAACTCCCACTCATCCGCCGAGGCGATTCCGGGAGCCAGCCAGAGCACAGCCAGCACCAGCGACACAACCACCTTCATGACACGCGACATGACATACCCCATCTTCGATCGTCGGCCCTCTGAGAAGCCGTTCCCCCTGATTTTCGGCACCAATTGCGGCACCTTAGTGTTGAATTGAGCCCATCACCAAGGTGATTTGCCGTCCAAGGAGGATCGCGGTTTCATTGGCCGTGGGGCTGTGGCCACATTGCGTCAATTCCGGGCCCAACTAAGATGGGTTATCCAACACACAGAGCCGATCATGCCGTCATCGCCCTCCCGGTCCCCCCAAGCCGCACTCGATCTCCTCCGGCAGCGTTTCGGCGATCGCCTGGAGACGGGTCTTCCCATCCGCACCCAGCACGCCCACAGCCTCACTTGGGTCACACCGGAGCCACCGGATGCCGTGCTCTTTGCCGAGACCGAGGCGGACATCACGACGTCCGTCGAGATCTGCCGCGGACACAGGCTACCGATCATTCCTTTCGGCGCGGGAACGTCGCTCGAGGGGCAGGTGAACGCGCCGCGGGGCGGCCTCTCGATCGACCTCTCCCGCATGAACCGCATTCTCGCGGTCAATCATGGCGACCTCGACGTCGTTGTCGAGACGGGCGTCACGCGCAAGCAGTTGAACGAGCATCTGCGCGATCTCGGGCTGTTCTTTCCCGTCGACCCGGGCGCCGAGCACGCAACATTGGGCGGCATGGCCTCGACGCGCGCCTCGGGCACGATGGCCGTCCGCTATGGCACCATGCGGGAGAACGTGCTGTCGCTGCGCGCCGTCATGGCGGACGGCAGCATCGTAACGACGTCGCGGCGGTCGCGGAAGTCGTCGGCCGGCTACGACCTGACGCGTCTCCTGGTCGGAGCCGAAGGCACGCTCGGCATCATCACCGAGCTGACGCTCCGGGTTTACGGCATCCCGGAGACCGTCCTGGCGGCGGTCTGCCCCTTCAAGACGCTCGAGGGAGCCTGCAACACCGTCATCCAGTCGATCCAGCTGGGGCTTGGACTCGCCCGCATGGAGTTGATCGACGAGTTGCAGATCAAGGGCTTCAATCTCCACTCCGGTACGAGTTTCGCCGAGCAGCCGACGCTGTTCCTGGAGTTTCACGGCACGCCTGCCGCCACCGCGGAGCAGATCGTGACGTTCCGGGCCATTGCCGAAAGCGAGGGCGCACTCGGCTTCGAGCAGGCCGAGCGGCCGGAGGACCGCAACCGTCTCTGGAAGGCCCGACACGACGCTTATTGGTCGGCGAAGGCGCTGCGGCCGGGGGCCGATCTCTTCGCTACCGATGTCTCGGTGCCGATCTCGCGGCTCGCCGACTGCATTCTCGAGACGCGTCGCGACCAGGAGGCGAGCGGCATCGTGGCCCCTCTCGTCGGCCATGTCGGCGACGGCAATTTCCACTTGGTGCCGCTGTTCGATCTGAAGGACGCCACCGAGGTTGCCAAGATCAAGGCCTTCACCCACCGGCTCGTCGAGCGCGCGCTGGCGATGGGCGGAACCTCGACCGGCGAACACGGCATCGGCCAGGGCAAGATGGGCTACATGGCCGCCGAGCATGGCACCGGACTCCGGGTCATGCGGGCCATCAAGCAGGCGCTCGACCCGGAGGGGCTGCTCAATCCTGGCAAGATCCTGCCGCCCGCCTAGTGCACGTTCCGACCAAATGGAAACAGGTTGGTTGGTTGCAAGAGATTGCTCAATACCAACAACCTAGAGAGGCCTGATCCAGAACTGCATCTCCTTCTCGTCGGCCTCGGACTTGTCGATGTCTTTCCAGGAGAAACGCGCGCGGACGCCATCGAGCGGGAGATAGCCGCGCTTGCGCCAGAAGCCGTCGAGCGGCCGGTAGTCCGGAGGGCGGAGCGGATGGTCCGGCGGCCGGACGACACCACAGAAAGTCACATGCGTGAAACGGCCGAGCGCCCGCCCATGGGCCTCGCGGTGGTCGAAGAAGGCGTGACCGATACCGCGCCCGCGATAGGTGCGTTTCAGCACGGATTCGCCGCAATAGAACAGTCGGTCGACGTCGTAGCCGCGCTCGCGAAAGGGCTCGGCGAAGGCATCGGCATGTCCCAGCATCGGCGAGGCGGTGGCCATGCCGACGATCTCCTCGCCGGCCTTCGCCACCACCACGACCGTATCGGCCGCCGCCGCGAACTCGGCGATGTAGCGCTGCTCGTAGCCGAGGGTCCCGTCGTAGAGGTAGGGAAAGTCGCGAAACACCTCGATACGGAGAAGGGCAAGAGCCGGCAGGAGGTCCCGAAGTGCTGTGCCCGTGACGGGCTCAACGGTGACCTCTCCCGCCGTCACCCCTTCACCTGGCGGATCCAGTCGTTGAGGTTGTAGTGCGTCGTCACGCGCGTGATGAGCCCGTCCTCGACGGCGAAGAAGGTAGCGCCCGGCAGCTTGTACCGCTGCCCCTTGGCCGGCGGCAGACCCTGGTCGGTGGCGATGTACTTGCCGTGCACGACGAACTCGGAGGCGCCTCTGGAGCCGTCCTTCGTCGCCATGACGACGATATCCTTGAGCTCCTCCTTGTAGGTCGCGCTCATATGCTCGCAGAAGCTCTTGAACTTGGACTTGCCCTTGCGCCGGCCGCCCTGGTTGACGTCGTGTACGAAGCCCGGCGCGAGACAGGCGAGCATGCCGTCGATATCGCCTTTGTTGAAGGCGTCGTAGTAGCGGCGGATCAGGGCGATGGTGGATTTCTCGCTCATGCAGGCTCTCTCGCGTTCTTGATGGGTATTGCGGCGTCTACGACTTCTTCTTCGTCAGCTGCTCTTTGGTGATCGTGCGCTCGACCTTCTCGGACTGCCCTTCGGGCGACCAGACCTCCGAGATGAAGCACTCCCGGACATGCGGCAGCCGACCGCGACAGAAGGCGACGAGCGCCTGGATGGCCGCTTGCTTGGACGGCGCGCCGCAGACCGTGTCGGTGAAGTGCACCTCTTCCAGCATGACGCCCATCGTGCCGGCCCAACCGGTAGCACAGGCCACCATCACGGCGCATTCCGAAGCGTTGCTGTCGGTACATTTCTTCAGGGCACATCCGGCCGCCGACTCCGCCGTTGCCGCGTGGCACGTGAAGAAGCCCTGCTCCGGGGCTTGAGCGGCAGCGAAGGCCATCGGCTCGGCAGCGGTCGCCGAGGCCATGGCGGCGAAGAGGGCGAGCACGGCGGCGACAGTTGCGAGGCGCATCGACGACTCCCTGAGGACAAGGCCCGATCGCGGCCTGCGGTTTCAGTCTATAGTCAGCTTGGAAGAGCGGATCAACGGCCTCCGACCGGGACGACGATGCCCATTCACGACAGCGACTGGAGCCTGCAATTCTTCGCCGACGTGGCCTGTCCGGAGGATGTCGACATCCCCGCCTCCGATCCCGAGGCATG
Source organism: Hyphomicrobiaceae bacterium (assembly GCA_041397825.1). Taxonomy (GTDB): domain Bacteria; phylum Pseudomonadota; class Alphaproteobacteria; order Rhizobiales; family Hyphomicrobiaceae; genus JANNSX01. Next base: position 107,095 of record JAWKVX010000004.1, on the reverse strand, counting down.
GGCATGGAACCCGAGGCATCGCTGGGTCTACAACAAGCTCGACGTCGTCGTGAGCCAGGGGCTGGCCTGCGGACCCTACGGGGTGCGGCCCGAGCACTACCCCGTCTTCTCCAAGCCGATCATGAATCTCCATGGCATGGGCGCCGATAGCGCCATCCTGTCGTCTTTGGCCGACTATGAGCGCCTCTGCCGGCCGGGCCATATGTGGATGGAGCTGCTCGACGGCGCCCACGTCTCGACGGACGTCGCGGTCGAGCGGGGGCAGGTCAGATGGTGGCGCCATGCCTCGGGCATTCCGGCGGGCCAGGGTATGTTCGACTATTGGACCATCTTTGCCGATGCCAAGCCGGAGATCGAGAACTATGTCGGCGCCTGGATCGCTGATCATCTCGCGGACTACACGGGCATGCTGAATTTCGAGACCATTGGTGCCCGCATCATCGAGCTGCATCTGCGATTCTCCGACCAATGGCCCGACATCTACGGCGGGCGGCCCTGGGTCGATGCGCTCGTTGGGCTTTATGCGGCGCAGCGTTGGAGCTTCGAAGATCGCGGCCGGCGGGACGGCTACTCGGTCGCGCTCTTCGGGCCGGCCGACGGTCATTACCGCCACCCACCGCAGGCTCTGCAGGACGACATCCTCGGCCGGCCCGGCATCTCGAGCCTGCAGATCACATTCCACGAGGATCAAACCAACGACTGGCACTCCAATCCGCCGGGCGGCTTCCGGCTCGCCGTCATCAACGGCTGGGACATCGAAGCCGGCAAGCGTGCCCGCCGTGATCTTGCCCGGAGCTTCGGCCTGGCGCGCATCATCAACGAGACCGGGACGTAGCACTCAAATCCGCTCGAGCGCCTGCTCGAGGTCGTCGATCAGGTCGGCGGCCTTCTCGATGCCGACGGAAATCCGGATGAGGTTCTCTGGCACAACGCTCTCCGGCGATTCGATGGTCTTGCGGTGCTCGATCAGGCTCTCGACGCCGCCAAGCGAGGTTGCCGGATAGAAGACGCGGCAGGCGCCGGCGACGCGCCTAGCCTCCGCCGCTCCACCCTTGACGAGGATGGCCATCATGCCGCCGAAGCCATTCGTCATCTGACGGCAGGCGATGGCGTGCGCGGGGTGGCTCGCCAGCCCCGGATAAATCACCCTCGCGAGTTTGGGATGTCCCTCGAAGTGCCGGGCAATCTCGAGCGCATTTGACGATTGACGCTCGAAGCGGACGAACAATGTGCGCAGGCCGCGAACCAGCAGCCAGGCCTCGAAGGCCCCCAGCACTGCGCCTGCCTGATGCCGTGTAAACTCGAGCTCGGTGAAGAGGTCGCCCTTCGTACGGACGGTCACCACGCCGCCGGTCATGTCCGAATGACCATTGAGGAACTTGGTCGCCGAATGAAAGGCGATGTCGGCGCCGAAATCCAGGGCCTTCGTCGTGCAGGGCGGAGCATTCGTGCCGTCGACGCCGAGAATGGCGCCGGCCTCGTGCGCGATCCGTGCCGCCTCGACGATGTCCACGACCTCGAACGTCGGATTAGCCGGAGTCTCGATCCACACGAGCCGGGTCTTGCCCGGCTTGACCGCGTCCCGCAGCGTCTCGATATCCTGCTGGTCGAACTGATCGAGCGTGAATCCCTTGCGTGCCGCCAGGTGTCTCAACCAGGACAGTGCGCCGAAATACATGATGCGCGGAACCACCACATGCTCGCCGGCCCTGATGGTCTCGAACACTGCGGCAATGGCCGCGAGTCCTGAGCCATAGAGCAGCGATGCCGCGCCGCCTTCGAGCCCACAGATGATCCGCTCGGCCAGGTTGATGGTCGGGCTGCCCGACCGCGCATAGCTGAACTCGCTGATCAGCTCGTAGTCCTCGCGGCGCGCGAAAGTCGTCGAGGGATGAATGGGCGGCGCCACCGATCCCGTCGTCTGATCGAGGAAGTGCATGGCCTGCGCGACCGCAGTCTCGTCGCTCAAGGGCCGGTTCGATCTCGTCATCGGGTCTCTTCCTCTTGGATAGCCGTCGTCTCGTTTCCGTCTCCCGCACCCTCGAAGAGCGGTCCACGCGCCAGTCGAATGACGCCGCGGACGGGTCCCTCACCGGCTGGCTTGCCGTGGCGAAGGATGACGATCCTGCCGTCCCGGGCGAGCCGACCGGCAAGGCTCCGGATGCGTTTCAACTCGGCCCGCCATGGCCCGGCGTCTCCGAGCAGGCGTCGCGCCACATCGGACGGGTCGATCGACCGGCCCACGCCGCGCGCGGCGAGCAGCGCCAGGATCGCCTCGGTCAGCTCGTCATCGGAAGGGCGGGCCGTTGTCATGACCCAGCAGTAGCCGCTTCCCCGGCAAATCCCAAGCCACCCTCAGCCCTCTCGACCGGCCTTCAGCGTCGCGAAGGCGGCAAGGGCCCGCTCCCGGGCAAGCTTATGGTCGACGATGGGCCGCGGATACGTCCGGTCAAGGCGAATGCCGGCGTCCTCGAGCTCGACGGCGGTCGCCTCGAAAGGGGCGTGCACCAGGGTATCGGGAAGCCCGGCGATCTCGGGAACCCAACGCCGCACATAGGTCCCCTCGGGGTCGAACTTCCGTCCCTGGCTCACGGGATTGAAGATGCGGAAATAGGGAGCCGCGTCGGCGCCCGAGCCGGCCACCCACTGCCAGCCGGCCGCATTGTTGGCCATGTCGGCGTCGACCAGGGTGTCCCAGAACCAGCGCTCGCCCGCCTGCCACGGCACGAGCAGGCTCTTGACGAGCACGGACGCCGCGATCATGCGAACGCGATTGTGCATCCAGCCCGTTTGCCAGAGCTCCCGCAGGCCCGCATCGACGATCGGGTAGCCTGTCGCTCCCTTCTGCCAGGCGCGGAGCAAGTCGGCATCCTCTTGCCACGGGAAGCGGGCGAACTCGGGCCGGAATGGACTCTCGGGAAGATGCGGCCAGTGATGCAATACATGGAACGAGAACTCGCGCCAGCCGATTTCCCGCAGGTAGACCTCGGCACCGGCCTGCAGTCGGGGATCGGCTTCGGCAGCAGCCATGATGCGGTGCCAGACGACCCGCGGGCTGATCTCGCCGAAATGCAAGTGCGGCGAAAGCCTCGACGTGCCCACGACATCCGGGCGGTTCCGGTTGTCGCCGTAGTCGCGGAGGGCGCTATCGATGAAGGCGGCAAGACGCGCCTCGGCGCCGGCCTCTCCCGGTGACCAGTGGTCAGGGAAGGCCGCAGCCCAGTTCGGCCGCTTGGGCGCGAGGTCCCAGCGCTCGATCGGCTCGCTCGCCGGCCAGCGGTCGGGTGGGGTGAGGTCTGGCACGCCTTGTGGCCGGGCTGGCGGATCGAGCCGCGAGGCAGCGCGCCAGAAGGCAGTGAATACCTTGAACGGCCCACCATCGTTCGTCCGGACCTGCTCGGGCTCGAACAGCAGTCGTCCGCCATGGCGATGCAGACCGATGCCGTTCATCGCGAGGGCGGATTTGAGGGCGCTTTCGCGCCCTGCGGCCCCAGGCTCGTAGGCGCGCGTGATGCGCACTGAGCGTGCCTCGGTGGCTTTGGCCACGCTCCGGATCACGTCGACAGTCGCACCGCGCCGGCAGATGAGCCGGCTGCCGCTGGACCTGAGCGCCTGATCGAGGGCCTGCAAGCTGCCGTGGAGCCACCACCGGCCGGCGCCACCCATCGGACGGCCTCCGGTTTCGGTTTCATCGAGCACGAAGAGTGGAACGACCGGCCCTTCGCGGGCGGCCGCGGTCAGTGCCGCGTGGTCGCTCAGACGCAAATCGAGGCTGAAGACGACGATCGAGGGACCCATGGCCACATCCTGGACGCTTCATCGTTGTGCCTGCCTTCGGACCCCGGCGCGGCTCCGGCCGAGCGAGCCGGCGAACGGTCGCACGACCTCATCGGACTCGCTAGCCCGTCGACTGTCGGGTCAGCGCCATGTCGTCCCGATGGATCAGCTCGGCCCGCCCCTCGAACCCGAGGATCTCGGAGATCTCCTTGGACCTCTTGCCGATGATGCGTGCGGCGTCCTCGGAACCGTAGGCGATCAGGCCGCGGCCGAGATCGCGACCGGCGAGCGAGCGGATGACCACGGCGTCGCCGCGCTCGAAGCGGCCCTCGATCCGGCGAACACCGGCCGGCAGGAGACTCTTTCCTGCATCGAGAGCGGACGCCGCGCCATCATCGACGATCACAGCACCTTTTGGTTCGAGCGTACCGGCGATCCAGCGCTTGCGCGCTGCCACGGGATCGGAGGGGGCGACGAACCAGGTCGCCCGGCCGCCCGCCGCGAGTGCCATGAGGGGATTGAGGACTTTGCCCGAGGCGATGACCATGTTCGTGCCAGCCCCCATGGCAATACGGGCGGCCTGCAACTTCGTCACCATACCGCCGCGGGAGAGCTCGGTTCCAGCGTCGCCGGCCATGGCGACGATATCGGGCGACAGGTCCCTCACCTCCTCGACGAGCCGCGCCGTGAGATCGCTGGACGGCGGCGCGGTATAGAGACCATCGACGTCCGAGAGCAACACGAGACAGTCGGCGCTGGTCATGGAAGCGACCCGGGCGGCGAGCCGATCGTTGTCACCGTAGCGAATCTCGCTCGTCGCCACCGTATCGTTCTCGTTGACCACGGGGATCGCCTTGAGCCTCAGTAGCGTCGCGATGGTGGAGCGGGCATTGAGATAGCGGCGGCGCTCCTCGGTATCGCCGAGCGTGAGCAACACCTGGGCAGCCGCCAGACCCCGAGCGCGAAAAACATCCTGGTAGGCCGCGGCGAGCGAGATCTGTCCGGCGGCGGCGGCGGCCTGGCTTTCCTCGAGCTCGAGCGCCCCCTTGGGCAACCCGAGCGCGCCCCTGCCGAGCGCGATCGCGCCCGACGAGACGAGCACGATCTCCCTGCCCTCCGCGGTCAGTGACGCCACGTCGTCAGCCAGCGAGTTGAGCCATGTCGTCTTCAACCGGCTGGATGTTCGGTCAACGAGCAGTGCCGATCCGACCTTGACGACAATTCGGCGGGCTTTGTTCCATTCGGGGCGCATGATGGGCCGGCGGCGGGGGGCTACGGGTCAGCCTGCAGATAGCCCCCGGATGGCCGGCCTGTCCAGCGGACGCATCCGGTGGTCGCACGACGTCAGCCCGTCGGACGCTCCCAGGGGCCGTCGCTCGCGATCTCGGCAAGCGTCGTCACCCCCATCTGGCGCATGTTGCTCAGAAGCTCGCTGTGCAGGATCGAGAGCGCGTGCGGTCCGCCGCGCGGCCCGAGGGCTGCCGCCCCGTAGTAGAACGAGCGTCCCGACAGCACGAGGCTCGCACCCCGGACGACGGCCTTCAGCACGTCGAGACCGCTGCGGATGCCGCTGTCGAGCAGCAAAGGCACCTTGCCACCGACCGCCGCGGCGATATCCGGCAGGACATCGATGGAGGCGGGAGCCGCGTCGAACTGGCGGCCGCCATGGTTCGAGACGAACACGGCATCGGCGCCGATGCTGATGGCTTTCAAGGCATCGTCGGCACGTACGACGCCCTTGACGACGAACTTGCCCGGCCAGAGCTCGCGAACACGGGCGACGTGCTCCCAGGTCGTCACCGTCGACAGCATCGGATCGACGATCGCTGCGGCCTCGGCTGGTGACAGACCTGGCGGGCCGTAAGGTACGAGCGTTGCCGGATAGGGCAGTCCGGCCCTGAGCGTCGCCAGTGACCAGGCGGGCGCGCGCAACAGCCCGGCATAGAATTTGACGCCCGGCTTGAACGGCATGGTGAAGCGATTGAGAAGATCGCGGTTGCGCTTCGAGGTGGTCGGCAGATCGATGGTGAAGACCAGCACCTCGACGCCGGCGGCGCGAGCCCGCCGGACGAGATCCTCGGTGAGCCGCATGTCGGCCAGATGATAGAGCTGAAACCAGAGCACGTCGGGGGCGATGGCCGCAATCGTCTCGAGCGATCTGATCGAGACGGTGGAGAGGACGAACGGCACGTTGGCACGCTGGGCCGCCGCGGCGATCGCCTCCTCGGCGCCCGGCCAGTACATATTGCCGTATCCGACAGGCGAGACGCCGATCGGGCTCGACCAGCGCCGGCCGAGCACCTCGATCTGCGTCGAGACCGTGCTCACGTCGATGCCGAAGCGGGGCCTGAGCTCGATCCTCTGGAACGCCTCGCAGTTCCGTCGGGCCGCCACCTCGTCGCCGCATGCGCCATCGAGATAGTCGAACGCAAATCGCGGGAGCCGGCGCCGGGCGGCGGGCCGGAACGAGCCGATGGCGGGGAAACGGGCGAGCAGCGCCGTATCCGGCTCCGTCGGGCCGCCCCGGTCGGATGTGGCGCGCGCATCATCGAGCGTTGTGGTTGGCATGGGGGACAGATTTCGAGGCCGTGCTCAGGTGTCACCGGACCTTGAGGATAGCCGCTGCCGGTGGCTGCGGGAAATGGCCAGAGCCCGCGCTGTTGGCATGCCACGCCGACGCTCGGAGCACAACGCCCGCGTCTATCTCCGTGGTGACCGGTTGCCTTCGTTAGGGCCGGCGGGCCAGACTACGTACCGAGAGCCCTACGGCATGCAAGGAGAGACCACCAATGAAGTACCTGCACACGATGGTTCGCGTTGCTGATATCGACCCGTCGCTCGACTTCTATTGCAACAAGCTCGGCCTCGTCGAGGTGCGCCGCTATGAGAACCCGCAGGGCCGCTTCACTCTGATCTTCCTCTGCGCGCCGGAGGACGTCGAGAGCTTCAAGGACGGCAAGGCTCCGGCTCTCGAGCTCACATACAACTGGGACAAAGAGGACTACGGCCAGGGCAGGAATTTCGGGCATCTTGCCTACGAGGTCGACGACATCTACGCACTCTGCCAGCGGCTGCAGAACATGGGAGTCGTCATCAACCGGCCGCCGAGAGACGGACGCATGGCCTTCGTTCGCTCCCCCGACAACATCTCGATCGAGCTTCTGCAGAAGGGAGCCGCGAAAGAGCCCGCCGAGCCCTGGGCGTCGATGCCGAACACGGGCAAATGGTAGCTCGATCTGTTGGCTTGGTGCAGGTTCTACGACGAACCGGTGATCACGTCGCCTGAACCTGCGCTGTCGGGCGGTCGCCAGAAGTCCGCGATGCCGGTTGTCACATAGCGGATGGCGACGGCGAGCGACAATGCCATCAAACTGTAGGCAGCGGCCAGCCAGGGCTGCCACAAGCCCCAGGATAATCCTGCCATAACGATGCCGGCGACCAGCGCCGCAAAGACGAAGGGACGCGCACGTTCCGGCAAGTCGTAGAGACGACGAAAGAGAGCGAGCCCGGCCACCAGCATCAGCGCCGCACCTATTCCACCGAGCTCGAACCAGGTCTGCAGGTAGACATTGTGCGCGTGCCGACCCGTGCGAAGCGCGAACGGAGCCCCCTCCTCCTTGACGGCGGTCGCGGCAAGCTCGGCGTCGATCTCCCGCGTAGAATCCGCGCCGACGCCCAAGATCGGGTTGTCGAGTGTCCGAGCTGCCGTCACCCCCCAGAGAATGATGCGGGCACGGCCCGAATCCTGGATCGCCTCGACCTCTGCCAGGCCGGCACGATGCGCCGTCAGCGCCATTGGAACCGCCCCGACCAGCATAACGACCCAGACCGCATAGAGACTGCGCCAAGCCCACTTCGTCGAGGCCTGCGCAAGTGCGAAACCGGCAAAGCTGAGCAGGAGCGCCAGTTTCGAGGTCTCGTGAGCCGAGAAGGCCGTGAGCGCTGTCGCCGTGATGAGAAAGCCGTACACCATCAACCGGCGACGCGACTTCACCGGCCACAAAGAGGCGATCAGCGCAATCGGCCACAGCAGCAAGACCATCACCGCTATTCCGCGATTGAGATAATAGACGGCGATGCGCACAATCTCGCCATGGCGGATACCGAAATGCTTGTCCGTGTCAGGCCGGAAGACATCGATGCTGTTGAACAGCAGGCGTTTGACGATCTGACCTGTCGACATCTCGAGGGTCAGGAAAGCCAATCCCAGCGAGAGCCCCATCAGAAGTCCGAGACCCAGTCTCGCTAGTCGCTCGCCGGACTCGCCTTCGACCCAGCGCACGAGCAAGATGCCCCCCAGCACATTCGCCAGGAACATCAATGCGAGCTCGAAGGCTCGCGCCGAATCGCGCGCCCAGATCGCGGACAAGAGCGCGAAACCGGAGAACGCCAGCAGCAGCACGACAGGCACCGAAGGCCGGAGCAGCGGGCCCCAGCGGCGGCCGTCGCGCACCACGACGGCAATGGCCATGAGCATGACCAGGCCGAGCTGAAACGGTGTCGAGCGGGGCGCTGCGAATGCCGCAAACACCATGGCGATCAGCGCACTGCCCACCATCCGTCCGAAGAGTCGCTCGGACATCTCGATGCCGAAAACATCGAGCCGTCGCGCCGGCTGCCAATAGTGCTTGGTCTCGCTGCTCAAGAATCCGGCCCGCCCCGTGCCCATTCGTACCGTGGGTCAGCGCGACCCTAAGTGGTTCACCCAACCCCTGCAACGAGTTCGATTGTCATAGCCTGTGCGCTGAGGAAAACCGGGAGCTCGCCACATCGAGGATACCAGGGATCGCCTCGGGCAGGTCCTCGGCGATCAGCCCCGGACCGAGTCGGTCGGCGGCAGCGCCGTGCAGATAGACGGCCGCCAGGGCGGCCTCGAAAGCCGGCATCCGCTGAGCCAACAGGCCCGTCACACATCCGGCGAGCACGTCCCCCGACCCTGCGGTGGCGAGCCAGGGAGGAGCATTGGCATTGATCGCCGCCCGGCCATCCGGAGCAGCCACGACCGTATCGGCGCCCTTGAGTACGATGACGGCTCCCGAACGCTGCGACGCAAGCCGGGCTCGCGTCAGCTTGTCGCCAGCGAGGTCCGGAAACAACCTGGCGAATTCCCCGTCGTGAGGCGTCATGACCACCGGCGATGCGCGGCGGGCGATCGCATCGAACAGAGCCGTCGGCGCGTTGGCGGCCGTGGTGATCGCATCCGCGTCGAGAACCATCGCCGCGCTGCTGGCGAGCGCCACGTGCATCCGCTTCTCGGTTGCAGATCCCACGCCCGCCGCCGGGCCGATCAAGACGGCCGACTTGCGCCGGTCGTCCAGCAGGCGCGACCAATCGGCGATGCTCGCGACGGGCTCGATCATGATCGCGGTCAACTGCGCAGCATTGACCGCGAGCGCCTCGGGCGGCGAGGCGATCGTGACGAGGCCCGCACCGATGCGCAAGGCGGCCCGAGCCGCCAATCGAGCGGCCCCCGTCCCGTTGAGCGTCCCCGACAGTACGACGGCATGACCCCGATTGTACTTGTGCAGGCTGCGCTGCGGCTTCGGGAACGATTGCTCCCAGACCCTTGGCGCGTTCAAGACGGTGCGGATCCCGAGCGGGCCCAGCACGCCGGCCGGAATGCCGATGTCCACCACGCTCAAGCGGCCGACAAGATCCCGTCCGGGCATCAGATAGTGGCCCGGCTTGGCCCGAAAGAAGGTGACGGTCGCATCGGCGGGCGCCGCCGCGCCCCGCACCTCGCCGGTCGCGCCATCGAGGCCGCTCGGGACATCGACGGCGACAATCCGCGCCGGCGAGACCGACATCGCCTCGACCAGCTCCCGCGCAGCGCCTTCGACCGGCCGGCTGAGCCCCGCGCCGAAGATCGCATCGACGATGATGTCGGCACCTTCCAGGAGCCCGGCTGCTGCCGGCTCGATCGCGCCGGTCCAGCGACGGGCCATGACCGAGGCGTCGCCGCCGACGGTCTCAACGGCCCCGAGCAAGCCCAGTCGCACGTCGTAGCCAACGTCTGCGAGACGTCGCGCCGCCACGAAGCCGTCACCGCCATTGTTGCCCGGCCCGCAGAGCACTGCCACGCGCGCGGGTGGGTTGACCAGCGCAGCGACGGCATCGGCAACCGCCGTGCCGGCGCGGTCCATGAGCACCAGTCCCGGGATGCCGGCCGCGATCGCGGCGCGGTCGCAATCCGCCATTTCCGAGGGTGTCAGCAGCTCGTTCAAGTGGTGCGTGCCCAATCGTTGTGCATCCCGCACAGCAAATAGGCAGAGCTTGCCGATGAACCCTGGTCCAGATCAAGAGACGCACCACATTGCACTGATTTCATTATGTTTTTCTGATCCAGTGGATTGGCACAGCACGTGCTAAGGCGTTCGAGATGGACGACCGATAGTGACAGGGCGAGGGCGCATGAAGAAGATCGAAGCCATCATCAAGCCGTTCAAGCTGGACGACGTCAAGGAGGCGCTACAAGAGGTGGGCTTGATGGGAATCACGGTCACTGAGGCCAAGGGATTTGGCCGTCAGAAGGGCCACACGGAGCTCTATCGAGGCGCCGAATATGTCGTCGACTTCCTTCCGAAGGTGAAGATCGAAGTCGTTCTTCCCGACGACATGCTGGAGAAGGCCCTCGAGGCCATCCAGACCGCGGCACGCACGGGCAAGATCGGCGACGGAAAGATCTTCGTTTCGAACATCGAGGACGCCATTCGCATCCGGACCGGAGAAAGCGGCAACGAGGCGCTCTGAGCGTTGCCTCGAACGACAACCACTGAATCAACACGCCAGTAACAGGGGAATCCTATGGCAGAGAAGGACGGCAAAGCAGTTCTGAAAGAGATCAAGGACAAGGACGTGAAGTTCGTCGATCTCCGCTTCACCGACCCACGCGGCAAGATGCATCACGTGACGCAGGACGTCTCGACCATCGACGACGAGGTCTTCACGGACGGCATCATGTTCGATGGCTCGTCGATCGCCGGCTGGAAGGACATCTCATCGTCCGACATGACGCTTGTGCTGGACCCGCAGACCGCGCACATGGACCCGTTCTTCGCCCAGTCGACCATGGCGATTTTCTGCGATGTCGTGGAGCCGACGACCGGTGAGCTCTACGATCGGGATCCGCGCGCCATAGCCAAGAAGGCGGAGGCCTACCTCCAACATACCGGCGTCGGCGACCGCGTCTTCTTCGGTCCAGAGGCCGAGTTCTTCATCTTCGATGACGTGCGCTTCACCTCGGACCCCTATCACACGAGCTTCATGCTCGACTCCTCCGAGTTGCCGACGAACACTGGCAAAGAGTTCGAGATGGGCAACCTCGGCCACCGGCCGCGCATGAAGGGTGGCTACTTCCCGGTGCCGCCGGTCGATTCCTGCCAGGATATCCGCTCGGAGATGTTGTCGGTCATGGCGGAGATGGGCGTCGTCGTCGAGAAGCATCACCACGAGGTGGCGAGCGCGCAGCACGAGCTCGGCGTCAAGTACGGCCCGATGACGCGCATGGCCGATCACATGCAGATCTACAAGTACGTCTGCCACAACGTCGCCCAGGCCTACGGCAAGTCCGTCACCTTCATGCCGAAGCCGGTCTTCGGCGACAACGGCTCGGGCATGCACGTCCACCAGTCGATCTGGAAGGGCTCGGACAACAAGTTCGCCGGTACGAAATACGCCGATCTCTCCGATACGGCGCTCCACTATATCGGCGGCATCCTGAAGCACGCCCGCGCCATCAACGCCTTCTCGAACCCGACGACCAACTCCTACAAACGACTGGTGCCTGGCTACGAGGCTCCGGTGCTGCTCGCCTACTCGGCCAGGAACCGATCCGCCTCCTGCCGCATCCCGCATACGGCGAACCCGAAAGGCAAGCGCATCGAGATCCGCTTCCCGGATCCCAGCGCCAATCCTTATCTCGCCTTCGCCGCCATGCTGATGGCCGGTCTCGACGGCATCGAGAAGAAGATCAATCCTGGCGAGGCGATGGACAAGAACCTCTACGACCTCCCGCCGGCCGAGCTTCGTCAGATCCCGCATGTCTGCCGGTCGCTCCGCGAGGCCATGGAGCACGTCGACAAGGACCGCGACTTCCTGAAGAAGGGCGGCGTCTTCACCGACGACTTCATCGACAGCTACATCGAGCTCAAGATGAGCGAGGTCGAGCGCTTCGAGATGACCCCGCACCCTGTCGAGTTCGACATGTACTATTCGTGCTGAGCGAATCCGGCTGAGCACGAGACGAGGGCGGCACCGAGGTGCCGCCCTTTGTCTGTCGAGCACTGGAAAGAGGAGTGCTATTTCTCGCGGAGCGACTTCCTGACCGCATCCATCAGCGGCGCTGTCAGGTAGTCGAGCACGGTCCGCTCGCCGGTGGCGATCATGATGTCAGCCGGCATGCCGGGCGTCAGCTTGCCGCGAAGCTCCTGCGGAATGGCCGAGTCGGGCACCTCGATGATGGCCAGATAGTAGGGCTGGCGCGCCACCTCGTCGAACAGGCTGTCGGCGGAAACAGTCCGAACGCGGCCGAGGATGGACGGCGCGGTCCGGCTGCGGAACCCTGGGAACCGCACCTCGGCGTCGAGTTGCGGCAACACGTAGTTGATGTCGATGGGTGAGACGCGCGCCTGCACGTTCAGCGGCTCGTTGAGAGGGACGATCTCCATGATCACCTCGCCCTGGCCGATGACACCGCCGACCGTGTGCACCTTGAGGTTCTGCACCATGCCCGATTGCGGCGCGACGATCTCGACGCGCTTCAGAATATCCTCGGCGACGCGAAACCGCTCGGAATACTCTGCGATCTGGACCCGGACCTCGCGAAGCTGCTGGAGCACGTCCTCCTGGAACTTCTTCTCCGTCTGGACGATCTGCAGCTCGGTCTCGCCGATCGCCTGCTGGCTCCGCGCGATGTCGGCGCGGGACTGGCCGAGCCGTCCCTCGATCTGCAACAGATCTCGCTCCATGGCGCGGAGCCGGTTGGTCGGGTAGAGCCCTTTGTCGGCCAGGTCGCGGACCTTCAGATACTCGCCCTTGAGATTGTCCTGCTGCTGGACGCTCGACGCGACAACAGCCTCGAGACCGAGAATTTGGCCTTTGAGCTGCTCGATCTGGGCGCGCAGAATGGCCGCCTCGCCTTCAAGGGCTTTGCGCCGCTCGGCAAACTGGTTCTGCTGGTCCTGGAGGATCTTGCGCGTGGTGGGCAGGGAAGCACGCTCGAGCAGGCGGTCCGGGAACACGATCGCCGCAGCCCGCTCGCTCTCCGCCATCAGCCGGGATTCGAGGGCCATGGCGCCGTCGAGCTGACTGGCGAGCGTCTCTGCCGACGCCGTTGCCTGCGTCGACCTCAGCCGGATCAGAACATCGCCCTTGTTGACGATCTCGCTCTCCTTGACGAGGATCTCGTCGACGATGCCACCCTCGAAATGCTGAACCGCCTTCCGGTTGCTTTCGACGGCGACGGCACCGCCCGCGATGACTGCGCTGTCGAGCTTGGCATAGGCCGCCCAAGTGCCGAGCAAACCGAAGGTCGAGACGATCAACAGATAGCCCAGAACCACGAAGGGGCGAGGGTTACCCGAAAACTTGGGCGCACCTGACATTTTCTCGCTCATCGTCCGACCTCACGTTTCTGATGCATGCCCGCGCCATCGGACGGACCGCCGCGCAGAGCCTCGCGCGGATCTCGGCCCGCAGCCTCGGCGCGGCGTGCGGCTTCCTCCCGCTCGATCGCCGAATGCTCGGCTGCCGAGATCGGATTTGTAGAGGGCTCGTCGGTCTGGTAGGGCGTCGCCGGCCGGGCGACACCCTGCTTCGCGAGTTCCGCCATGCGCTCTGCCCTGAGTTCGCCGATGACGGTCTCGGTCGGGCCCAGCTTTTTGATGCGGCCGGCCTCCATGACGAGCAGCTTGTCAGCCAGAGGCAGCAGGGCCGGCTTGTGGGTGACCAGGATGACGGTCGATCCGTTTTCCTTCAGCCGCCGCAAGGCCTGGCCGAGCGCCTCTTCACCCGCGCTGTCGAGGCTGGCGTTCGGCTCGTCCAGCACGACGAGCTTGGGCCTCCCATAGAGCGCGCGGGCAAGGCCGATGCGCTGACGCTGGCCACCCGACAGGCCGGAGCCCGACTCTCCGATCGGCGTGTCATAACCGTTCGGCAGCATCTGGATCATGGAATGCGCGCCGGCCATCTCCGCGGCTTCGACCACGGCCGCCGGATCCGCCTGCGTGAACCGTCCGATGTTCTCGGTGATCGTGCCGGAGAACAGCTCGACGTCCTGAGGCAGGTAACCGATCCGCCCACCCAACCATTGACGGTCGATCTTCTCCAGCTCGACACCGTCGATCGTGACTGTGCCCTTCTCGATCGGCCAGACGCCGACGATCGACCGGGCCAGCGTCGATTTGCCGGCGGCGTTGGGGCCGATCACGGCGAGGCATTCGCCTGGCTCGATCCTCAGGTCGACATTCTCGACGATCGGGCGTGTACGCCCGGGCGCCGTGAGCGTCAGACCCGAGATGTCGACCCCACCCATGAGATCATTGACCTCCTGGCCACTCTGCGCATCGGGTAGCTCGCGAAACAGGGCCTTCAGTCGCTTCCAGGCCAGTCTCGCGCCGACATAGCTCTTCCACTGCCCGACAGCCTGCTCGACGGGCGCTAACCCCCGACCCATCATGATCGAGGCGGCGATCATCAGCCCGGGCGAGATTTCACGATGGATCACCAGCCAGGCGCCGACGCCGAGAATCGCCACCTGCAGCAGCTGGCGGAAGAACTTGGTGAAAGCCATGACGATAGCCGCGCGATCGGCGCTCCTGATCTGCCAGCCGAGCTTTGCGAGGTGAAGGTCCGTCCAGCGGCCGAAAATCGCGCTCTGCATGCCCATGGCATGCACGGCCTCGGCGTTCCGGAAGGTCGACAGAGCGTATCCTGTCGCGGTCTCGCCGACGCGCTGCGCCGTCTTCTGTGCGCTTCGCGTCAAGAGTTCGTTGGCGAGAGCGCAGATGAAGAGCACGATGACGCCGACGAGGGCGACCATGCCCAGATCGAAGTGCAGGAGGAAGCACACCGCAACGAATATCGGAGAGAAGGGCGCATCACAGAGCGTCAGCAGACCGGCGCCTGTCCAGAACTCGCGGATGGTGTCCATGTCCCGCAGCATCTGCGGCGCATCATTGCCGCGATGCTTGAAGGCGTGCTTCAAGGTCGAACGGAAAAGCGGCGCGCTCAGGGCCTCGTCGAAACGCACGCCGGCCCTCACCAGCGCACGCGCCCTGATCCAGTCGAGGAGCGAGTAGACGGCGATCCAGAATGCGGCGATCGCCGTCAGCGCAACCAGCGTCGTTACGTTGTGGCCGACCAGCACGCGGTCGTAGATCTGCAACATGTAGATTGGGCCGACGAACAGCAGCAGGTTGGCGAAGATCGAGAAGACGATCGTCGCCCGAAGCGCCGGACGAAAATGAGCGTAGGCGGCCTCGAGTGGCGATCTCATCAGGCGATTCCTTCGGCCCTTGATGGGCCGCACACCATATCTGGACTTGAGTGCATCAGACCAAGTCCCTCCGCTGCCGGTGCATGTGGGTATGCCGTACAGGTCCCGGTCCGGACCGCCGAGCCGACGCGACTATGCTAGCATGAACGTTCATAAGGCGTTAACCACAAGGTGCGGCGAGTTGTAGGCAAAAGGCTGTCCAATGATGGATCAGCACGTCGAGCGCGGAGGTTGCCAGTGCAGCGAGATGCGCCATGCGATCGCGGGGCCTCTGTTCGACCGCCAGATAGACCATTGTCGGATGGGCCAGATGGCTTTCGGCAGCTGTTTTGCTCCCTTGGCGAGCGCTGCGAAAGTGGATTTGCGGCGGTTGGGCGAGGCTGCCGCGATCGACCGGTCGAGCGTCGCCGCTGAACGCAGCTTTTGCTCCAACTGCGACACACCATAGACGTTTCAATATGTGTCGGAACCACACGTAGTCTCGATCGCGTTGGGCTCGCTCGATGACCCGGCCCGCGTCGCGCCCGAAAGGCGGTACAGCGTCGAGAAGCGGATGCCGCGGTTCGACAAGCTGGCTGTGCTGCCGGGACCGACGACGGAGAAGAGTATGCCGCTAGGCTCGCTTGCGGAGATCGCCAAACCGGCGACGGGGGCCTTAACCGTTCAGCCCTTCGCCTTTACCGCCGCGAGCACAGCTTCGACGGCGGTATCGGCCTTAGACCCATCAGGGCCGCCGGCTTGAGCCATGTCGGGGCGGCCGCCGCCACCTTTGCCGCCCATCACCTCGGCGGCGACCCGCACGAGATCGACGGCGTTGTATTTGTCCTTGAGATCATCCGTGACGCCAATGGCGACCCCTGCGCGGCCGTCGTCCGACACACCAACGATGGCAACGACGCCGGAACCGAGCTGTTTCTTGCCCTCATCGACCAGACCGCGAAGGTCCTTCGACGGAATGCCCTTGATGGCGCGTGCCATCACCTTCGTGCCGTTGATCTCGGAGATGCCGGATTGGCTCTGTGCGCCACCGCCGCCGCCCATCGCCGCCTGACGGCGCGCGTCGGCGAGCTGTTTTTCGAGCTGCCTTCTCTCATCGAGCAATCCTTCGATCCGGCCGACGAGCTCGTCTGGCCGCGCCCGCAGCAGGCCCGCAATCGCGCGAACGCGCTCGTCCTGCTCGGAGAGATGCTTGCGCGCGCCTTCCGCCGTCAGCGCCTCGATGCGGCGCACACCGGCCGCAACCGCGCTTTCGCCTACGACGCGCACGACACCGATGTCGCCCGTGCGCCGGACATGCGTGCCGCCGCAGAGCTCGACGGAATAGGCCTTGCCGGTTTTTGGGCCGGCGAGCGCGGTCCCCATGCGTACGACGCGAACCTCGTCACCGTATTTCTCGCCGAAGAGCGCCATGGCGCCTGACGTCATCGCCTCCTCGCGATCCATCAGATGCGTTTCGACGGGCGCGTTCTGGAGGATGATGGCATTCGCCATGCCCTCAACCGCCGCGACCTCCTCGGCCGTCATCGGTTTGGGATGCGAGAAGTCGAAGCGGAGCCGGTCGGGCGCGACCAGCGAGCCCTTCTGGGCCACGTGCTCGCCCAGGATCTCCCGCAACGCCTCATGGAGGAGGTGGGTGGCCGAGTGATTGGCGCGGGTTGCCGTACGTCGGCTGGTATCGACCTCGAGGGAGACCTGATCGCCCACGGCGATCGGCCCCTTCTCGACCTTGCCGCGATGCACCCACAGATCGCCCGCCTTCTTCTCGGTGTCGGTGACGCGAAAGAGACCGCTCTTGCCGGAGCGGATGACACCCTCATCGCCGACCTGGCCACCGCTCTCGCCATAGAAGGGCGTCTGATTGACGATGATGGCGCCCTCCTCGCCGGCCTTGAGGCTTTGAATCTCCTTGCCGTCCTTGACGAGCGCGCGAACCTCGCCTTCCGCCGTCTCGGTATCGTAGCCCAAGAACTCGGTGGCGCCGACTTTCTCGCGCAGAGCGAACCAGATCGTCTCGGTTGCCGCCTCGCCCGAGCCCGCCCAGCCTTTGCGCGCTTCCGCGCGCTGGCGCTCCATGGCGGCATCGAACCCGGCCTTGTCGACGCTGATGCCGCGCGTGCGCAGCGCATCCTCGGTCAAATCATAGGGAAAGCCATAGGTATCGTAGAGCTTGAAGGCGACGTCGCCGGCGAGCTTGTCGCCCTTGCCGAGTGCACCCGCCGCTTCGTCGAGAAGGTGCAAGCCACGCTCGAGTGTCTTGCGAAAACGCGTCTCCTCGAGCTTCAAGGTCTCGGTGATCAGCGCGCCGGCGCGGACGAGCTCCGGATAGGCCTGGCCCATCTCGCGCTGCAGGATGGGGACCAGCCGCCAGAGCAGCGGCTCGTTGGCGCCGAGGAGGTGCGCGTGCCGCATGGCGCGGCGCATGATGCGTCGGAGGACATAGCCGCGGCCCTCGTTGGACGGCATCACGCCGTCGGCGACGAGGAAGCTCGAAGCGCGCAAATGATCGGCGATGACGCGATGGCTCGCGCGGTGCTTGCCCTCGGCTTCGACGCCGGTCGCTTCCTCGGACGCCGCGATGAGGGCGCGGAAGAGATCGATGTCGTAGTTGTCGTGCACGCCCTGGAGTACCGCGGCGATCCTCTCGAGGCCCATTCCGGTGTCGATCGAGGGACGCGGCAGATCGATCCGGTCGCCCGGGCCGCGCTCCTCATACTGCATGAAGACGAGATTCCAGATCTCGATGAAGCGATCGCCGTCGGCATCGGCGCTGCCGGGGGGACCCCCCGGGATCTTGTCGCCATGGTCGAAGAAGATCTCCGAGCAGGGACCGCACGGGCCCGTGTCGCCCATGCGCCAGAAATTGTCCGAGGTCGGAATGCGGATGATCTTCGAGTCCGGCAGCCCTGCGACCTTCTTCCAGATCGTCGCCGCCTGATCGTCCTCGGAGAAGACGGTGACGAGGAGGCGCTTGGCGTCGAGGCCGAAATCCTTGGTGATCAAATCCCAGGCGAAGCGAATGGCCTCGTCCTTGAAGTAGTCGCCGAAGGAGAAGTTGCCGAGCATCTCGAAGAAAGTATGATGGCGGGCGGTGTAGCCGACATTGTCGAGGTCGTTGTGCTTGCCGCCGGCGCGCACGCATTTCTGCGCGGTCGTGGCGCGCTTGTAGGGCCGCGTCTCGATGCCAGTGAAGACGTTCTTGAATTGCACCATGCCAGAATTGGCGAACATCAGCGTCGGATCGTTCCTCGGCACCAGCGGGCTCGAGGCGACGATCTCGTGGCCGTTCTTCTCGAAAAACGACAGGAAGGCGGTGCGGATCTCGTTGACGCCGGTCATGGGTAGGTCTCGGGGTTCAGGGCCGGACGGCGTATTGACGAATGGCCGCCACTACGCGCCAAATGCCCTCGGGGCCAGTCGAATGCTGGGTCTTAGCCGTCCGACCGGAGCCTGTCCATATGCCGACGCTTCGAATGAGCTGGCTTCTGAGATTGGATCGGACACCAGATGCCGGGCGGGGATGAAGAAGATAGACAGCCGGAAATGCCAATGGGGTTCTCTGAACCGCAGGCGCCTTTCCTAAGCGGCTCGCAGAGCGCCCGCCACTGGAGCGAATCCTGGGTCCGGGACTGGGGATTCTGCATTCAGTGCGGGCACAGCCGCCTGCTCAAGTTCGACAACAACGAACCCGTCGCTGACTTCCGTTGCGAGAGCTGCAGCGAGCAGTTCGAACTGAAGAGCAAAAGGGGCCGTCTCGGAGCCAAGGTCGCCGACGGAGCCTATCGAACCAAGATCGATCGGCTCACTTCCTCACAGAACCCAAACCTCTTGCTGATGACGTATGATCTGACCGAGAGGGCTGTCACAAACCTGATCGCAGTGCCCAAGCACTACTTCGTGCCTCGGATCATCCAAAAGCGGCGACCGCTCGCTCCATCGGCGCGACGGGCTGGCTGGATCGGCTCCAACATCCTGCTGAGCGAAATTCCAGACTCTGGAAAAATCTATATCGTTCGAGACAGCCTCCCCCAACCGAGAGGCGAGGTCATGAAACGATGGCAGACCAACAGTTTTCTTGCGAATGCTCCTCTCGATGCGCGTGGCTGGCTACTTGAGATCATGCGAACGGTCGAGGCCTTGGGCAAACCAGAATTCGAAATTGCAGACGTCTACGCGGACGAGGCGAGGCTAAGCACTGTGTACCCAGGCAATCGCCACGTCCGCGAGAAAATTCGACAGCAACTTCAGGTTCTACGTGACTACGGCTATCTCGACTTCGTCTCGCGCGGAATTTATAAGCTCAGGCGCTCTTGACTAACCCTTCCCTCTTTTCCCGCCCTTCTTCGCCGTTACCTCGCCGGTCTCAGCGTCGACCTCCTCCTCGGGCTCCTCGCCCTCGGCATCCGCCTCGGGATGGGCGAGCAGCTGATCGGTCAGGATGCCGGCGCTCTGGCGGATCGCCCGCTCGATCTCGGCGGCGACCTTCGGATTGTCCTTGAGAAAGCTCTTGGCGTTCTCGCGCCCCTGGCCGATCCGCTCGCCATTGAAGGAGATCCAGGCGCCTGATTTCTCGACGATGCCGGCCTTGGCGCCGAGATCGATCAGCTCGCCGGTCTTGGAGATGCCCTCGCCATACATGATGTCGAACTCGACCTGCTTGAAGGGCGGCGCCACCTTGTTCTTGACGACCTTGACACGGGTCTGGTTGCCGACGACCTCCTCGCGCTCCTTGATCTGGCCGATGCGGCGGATATCGAGGCGGACGGAGGAGTAGAACTTCAAAGCATTGCCGCCCGTCGTCGTCTCGGGGTTGCCGAACATGATGCCGATCTTCATGCGGATCTGATTGATGAAGATGACCATCGTCCGCGACTTGGAGATCGATGCCGTCAGCTTGCGCAAGGCCTGGCTCATCAGGCGCGCCTGCATTCCGGGCAGGCTATCGCCCATCTCACCCTCGAGCTCGGCCTTCGGCGTCAGGGCCGCGACCGAATCGACGACCAGCACATCGACTGCGCCCGAGCGCACGAGCGTATCGGTAATCTCGAGCGCCTGCTCGCCGGTATCCGGCTGCGAGATCAGCAGATCCTCCACCTTCACGCCCAGCTTCCTGGCATAGACCGGGTCGAGCGCATGCTCGGCATCGACGAAGGCGCAGATGCCACCGCGCTTCTGAGCCTCGGCCACGACCGAGAGCGCCAGTGTCGTCTTGCCGGAGCTTTCCGGCCCATAGATCTCGACGATGCGGCCCCGCGGCAGGCCACCGATCCCCAACGCCACGTCGAGGCTCAGCGAGCCGGTCGGGATGGCCTCGACCTCGATCGCCTTGTCGTTCTGACCAAGGCGCATGATCGAGCCCTTGCCGAAATGCTTCTCGATCTGGGCGAGTGCCGCATCGAGCGCCTTCTGCTTGTCCATGCCACCCCCCTCGACGACCCTAAGCTCGGCCTTATGCATCGGAAATCTCCTTATTCCACGAATCGGGGTCGTTAACGAGTCCCCAGCCCAACGCATAGTGTACCGCTTTTGTTCTCATTTGCAACAGAAAAGAACAAACAGAGATCAAGAAGGGAGATTAAATGGCGAGAGGCCTGCCGGGGGGATCGGCAGGCCTCTGGGAGCACCGGCGATCGGAGGGAAGGACCTGCCGGTGTCGCTTGCGGTTGCTCAAGCCTACAGACTGCAGCCCTTGGCCTGCTCAACCGATCTCAGCATGTTCACGTTGGCGCGCTCGTAGATGTTGAGGATCGAGTAGCTGCCGGAGACACATCCGTCATTGCCGAAAGTCGAGATCGCCCGACTGGTCTTGAAGCAGTAGCCCGCCTCGGCGAAGATCTGATTTCGATAGAACCAGAGATCATCGCAGGACGCATGCTTGAAGTGCGTCTTGCCGAGATAGGCGACATGAGCGTCCGCTACGGGATCACCGGCCAGCGCCGAGCCCGTGCCAGCCGTCAGGGCGGCGGCCGCCAGAAGTGCGGTGACCACGGTATTCTGCAGCATCGGCATGTTCTTCTCTCCCGTCGAATGTCTTGATCGCTTGTGCGACGGGAGTGATTTGATGACCCAAGCTCAAAGCTTCAAGCCACACGACCGTTCAGAATTGATGCTCTGAACAGCCGTTCATCGGTCGCGATGGGCGTCAGCGTTCCATGGCCTCCTTGACGGTGGCGACCAGATCCTTGAGCTGGAAGGGTTTGGGCAGGAACGCGAATTCCTCCCCACCCTGCAAAGACTTCAACGCTTCCTCGGCGTAACCGGAGATGAAGATGATCTTGAGCTCCGGATACTGCTTCCGCAACTCCTTGAGGAGTGTCGGCCCGTCCATCTCGGGCATCACCACATCCGACAGCACCAGGTCGATCGTGCCGTCATGGCCCGCAATGACCTCGAGCGCCTCTGCGCCACTCGCCGCCTCGAGCACCTTGTAACCCTGACGGGTCAGTGCCCGCGCCGCAAACCGACGGACCGCCTCCTCGTCCTCGACGAGCATCACAGTGCCCGTGCCGGTCAGGTCACGGGCACGCTCCTTCTTCTCGACCTTGGCGGCGATTTGCGGCACGACCTCGGCCTCGATGTGGCGGGGCAGATAGATGCGGAAGGTCGTGCCCTTTCCGAGGACCGAGTCGCAGAAGATGTAGCCCCCGGTCTGCTTGACGATGCCGTAGACGGTCGACAGACCGAGTCCGGTGCCTTTGCCGACCTCCTTCGTGGAGAAGAAGGGCTCGAACATTTTCTCCATCACCTCCCGGGTCATACCGGTGCCGGTGTCGACGACCTCGCAGACGACATAGTCGCCGGGGTCGAGCTGATCGCCCGTGAGCTTGGCCACCTCGGCCGCCGGCAGATTGCTGGTGCGGATCGTCAGCTTGCCGCCTTCGGCCATGGCATCACGCGCGTTAACGGCGAGGTTGATGATCACCTGCTCGAACTGCGTGACATCCGCCTTGACCTCCCAGAGATCGCGGCCATGACTGACCTTGAGCTTGACCTTCTCGCCCAAGAGGCGCGACAGGAAGATCGACAAATCCGAGATCACGTCCGAGAGCGACAGCACCTCGGGCCTGAGTGTCTGCCGCCGTGAGAAGGCGAGGAGTTGGCGGACCAGGCTGGCGGCCCGATTGGCGTTCTGCTTGATGGCGATGATGTCCCTGAAAGCCGGATCCGTCGGCCTGTGGTTGGCGAGCAGCAGGTCCGAGAAGCCGATGATCACCGTCAGCACATTGTTGAAATCGTGGGCGATGCCGCCGGCGAGCTGCCCGACGGCCTGCATCTTCTGGCTCTGCGCGAATTGCAACTCGAGCTCACGCTCCTTCGTCGTGTCGATGGCGTAGAGAACGGCCGCGTCACGGTCGCCGGTGCGGTTGCCGAGCGGGCTGAGATAGAGGCGCCCGGTGCGCGTGGCGCCGGACCCGAACTGAATCTCGACCGGCCGCATGCCTTCCCCGCCCGAGAACAGTCCGCCGAGAGCCTCCTTGACCGCCTCACGGCTGTCGGACTTGACGAGGTCGACGATGTTGCCGCCGCGCATCTGCTCGTTCCGACCGAGGAACATCCGGCCATAGGCGGCATTGGCGCTACCGATCGTCCCGTCGCCCTCGACGATGGCGATGGCGATCGGCGCTGCGTGGAAGAAGCGGGCGAACAGCTTTTCGACGGGCTCCGCCTCGACAGTGGCAGGCGTCGCGATACGATCGCACAAATCCGGGACGACGAGCCCGATCGTCAGGCCGTCAGTTCCCGGCAGCACACGGTCGAACACGCGCACCGCGATCCTGGCGCCATCGCGCCGCGTCAGATCAAATGCCTGTCCGGCCGAGTCGCCCTGACGCATGCCGCGAACTGCTGGCGACGAGCGCTCCGGCCGCAGGTCGAGGCCGATCGCCTTCAACCCGGAGCCGCGCGGCAAAGCCTCGCTCCGGTCGAAGCCGGCCAGATCGGCAAGCGTGGCATTGACGTAGACGACCTCGCCGCCTTGCAGCGCAAAGACGCCTGACGGCAGGTCGTCGAAGGCTGCGAGGGCGTCGACGCGCTCGCCGGCTTGCGATGCGACGGCCGGCGCACCTGGCGCTACCTCGGCAAGGCGCCAGATCACGAAATTCTCGCCACCGGGCGCCTTCATGTGGGAAACGCTCACACGCAACGCCATGCTCGGCGTTGCCGTCTCGAGGGACGGCAACGAAGCGATCTCCTCCCACTCGTAGCCCCGCTCGGCGGCGCGCATCAGCCTATAGAGCGCCTCGGCGTTGCCGGCAGTCTCGGCGAGCGCCACCTCGATGTTCTGGTGCGCCTGATCCGACGGCAGCGAGAGCAGCCTCGCAAAGGCTGCGTTGGCATAGACGGGCCGGCCGTCGGCGGCGCGGATCTGCACGCCGTCGGCAAGCTGATCGGCGAAGGCTGCCAGAACCGGCTCCACAGGACGCGCAATGTCGAGCCGGTAGAACCCAGCGGAGATTGCAAACAGGAAGAAGACCCCTGTCGCGGCCAGACCGGCGAGAATCAGCAGGATCGCTGGCTCACCGGCCTCCCGTGAGAGCATTGCCAAGGCAGCCAACGCGATGGCCGCGGCAACAGAGAACACGACGACGAAACTCGACAAGCCCTCTCGAGCAGCTTGCCGGCCGACAGTTACCGGGCTGGACAAATGCGCCTCTATCTTACTCATGCAACGCAACTTAACTGATTCGCCGTCACCGGGACGCCAGGCTTGCCTGCCGGCCCCGATCACGCCATGGTCCGGTCGCACCGTCCCATTCCGCCGCGGAGAAGAATGGCCTCTTAGGGTTAAGGCGGAGTGAAATGCAGGGCGTGCGGAGAGAAGATCGTATGGGCTCGCGGGCGACCGTGGTCTAAGCTGCGCCACGGACCGAATCGGCCGCCTCAGATCCGATCGGCACTATCGGGAGCGGATAATGTTGGAATGGATTGCGGGCATACTGATCGTCGCCGCCCTGCTGGGGCTCGGATTCTGGCTCCTGCGCGGCTACCTCGGCAGCAACCCGGTCACCGAGGCGATCTTCGGCCATAGGCCAGAGAAGCGGATCGGTGTGAGCGAAGTGGTGACGGTCGACGGTCGTCGCAAGCTGATGCTGGTCTATCGCGACGGCGTGGAGCACCTGATCATGACCGGCGGCCCGATCGACGTCGTCGTCGAGCAGAACATTCAACCGCAGCGCCGGTCCGCCTACGAGGCGCGCTCGAGCAACCCCGGCGGCACGAGCGAGGGCCCGGAAAACGGTGGCCAGCCCGGCTTTGGCCGTGTCCGGCAGCGTCCGCCGCAGCCTGCGCTCGAAAGCTGACCCGCTCGCTGCGAAGCACGGCGGCCGCCTCAGTTCGATGGCCCGTCAAACGACGAGGAAGTCATCGACGCTGAGCGAGGTGACCCCGCTCAGACGAGCAACGAGCATGAGCCCCTGCGTCGACGTCACGCCGTCCGCATCGAAGTAGAGCAGAAGGTCGCCACCTGACGTCTGTTGCAGGAACTGCGGCCCAGCGCCATCCAGAACGGTCACGAGCTCCGAAGGATCGAGCGCGCTGCCGGTGCCGAAAGCGTCGCCATCGATTACCAGGAGATCGCGGTTCGCCAACACGACATTCGTCGCGTCGAATCCAAAGATATAGTCGGCTCCCTGGCCCCGCTGCAGCTGGAACTGATCGGCATTGTCCTCGGCGCCGATCAATTGGTCGTTGCCGTCGCCTCCGATCAGTCGCTCGCCGCTGACCTGGTTGGCGATGAGCGTATCGTCGCCGCCCCGGCCATCGATGGTCTCGGCCGGTCCGGACGCACTCGCGGTCACGACGTCGTTGAAGGCCGAGCCGATCACCTTCTGGATGTTGGCGAAGGTATCGCCGAATGCCGCCCCGCCGGCCGTGCCCGTGCCGAGCAGGAGGAAGATGCCACCGGCCGCATCAGAGTAGTCGAGCGTGTTGTAGCCCGATCCGCCATCAATCGTGTCGGCACCGGCACCCGGGCGGAGAACGTCGTCGCCCGCGCCGCCGTACAGCTGGTCGTTTCCGGAGCCGCCGATCAACAGATCGTCGTCGTCGCCACCATAGATCTCGTCGTTGCCTGATCCGCCGTTCAGCACATCTCTTCCGCCCAAACCGGAGATGAGATCATTTCCGGCCCCGCCAGAGATCGCGTTGTTGGCGCCGGAGCCGGTCAGCTGGTCAGAATATCGCGTCGCGACGATGTTCTCGACAGAGGCGAACGTGTCCCCCGTGGCATCGCCGCCCGTCGCGTTTCCGGCCGTCAGATTGACGGCGACGGCCTGACGCGAACGGGAGTAATTCACGGTATCGATACCCGAGCCACCGTTGAAGTAGTCAGCGTCCTCGCCGCCAGCAAGGAAATCATTGCCAGAGCCGCCATAGAGACGGTCGGCACCACGTCCTCCAAACAGGCGGTCATTGTCGTTGCCGCCGAACAGCCGGTCATCACCATTGCCACCGTTGAGGATGTCCCGGCCGTTGTCTCCATACAGCTTGTCGTCGCCGGAGCCGCCGAAAAGCTTGTCTCGGGCATCGCCGCCGGAGAGCCTGTCATTGCCGGAGCCACCGAAAAGGACATCCTCGCCGGCGTCGCCGCTCAGACTGTCATCGCTTTGACCGCCGTTGAGAACATCTCTGCCGCCCAAGCCGAGGATCTCGTCACTCAAGGCCGAGCCCGACAGAACATCGCGGTGCCTGCTGCCGCGGATAATCGCCATCTTGTACCCCACTCAACACAACCCACACTCGGCAGCTATGCTGACAGGAGATGGTAAACAGGATGTTGAGGGACAGCCCGAACTGGATCGACAATGGGCGGAAGGGAGTGAACGCCAGCGACCGGTTGCTAGTCGACCCGGTCGTCCCGATAAACGCGCTCGCGCCGCTCGTGGCGCTCCTGCGCCTCGATGGACAGGGTCGCGATCGGCCTCGCATCGAGGCGCTTCAGGCCGATCGGCTCGCCGGTCTCCTCGCAGTAGCCATAGGTTCCGTCATCGATCCTGCCCAGGGCCGATTCGATCTTGGCGATGAGCTTGCGTTGCCGATCCCGCGCCCTGAGCTCGATGGCCCGGTCCGTTTCGGAGGTTGCACGATCCGCCAGGTCGGCATGTTGACCGGTATCCTCGTGGAGACTGTGCAGCGTGCTCTTGCCCTCGCGAAGAATTTCTTCCTTCCAGGCGATGAGCTTTTGCCGGAAATAGGTCTGCTGAAGCTCGCTCATGAACGGCTCCTTTTCCGAGGGCCGATAGCCCGCGGGGAGCCGGATGTCCATCTTGGTCGGCGATTTCTTGGCCGGCGTGGGCTTCGTGTGGCCGTTCTTGGCCGCTGCCACCTTGGTCCCGGTGCCGCCCGCCTTCGTCGGACCCGCCGGCGGTCGCGATGTCGCCGACTTCTGAGTTGTGGATGCTTTCTTGGCGGCCTTGGGCGGAGTGCTCGCGGCCTTTCCCCGACTGGCAGGGGCCGACTTCACGCTAGGCGCGACGGCAGGTGCGCGCTTGGCCACTTTCACCTTGGCTGCCTTGGTCACTTTGGCCACACGGGGCTGCGCCCCCGCATGAGAGCCATTGAGCTTCTTTGTTGCCTTTGCAGGCGCTCTCGGCCGTCGGCTCATTCGTTCAGACCCACCAGCAACGTCCCAGGCGGACGTCACAGACCTGACCAACCCGCCTCTGGCATGACCGGCATCGCGCCGCCTGCCGAAGCGCGCTCTGTATTATTCGCGCACCCTCGACTGTCAAGACGGATCAAACGGTTGGGTTGACGGTGCCAGCCGAAAAAATGTCAGGGGATGGGGTCGGCGCCTCGTGGTGGCGATCTCCCAAAGCACCAAAATTTCGACCTTTAATTGCAGATCATGCTTTTTGACAACTTAAAGATGTTTCAACTTATGACTGTCAAGATGCCACTCAGATCCCGCAAGACACGACGGCGATCGACGCAAAGGCCGGAGGAAGAGACAGCCATGCGCAAATCCAAACGCAACCGCAGCGTACCGTTGCGGCGCCATCACGGCGCGGCACCTACCGGCAGCACCGCCTGGGATGGCCGGGGCTAGCCGTTGCGAATGGCCCTCCTTTGAACCGGCCAGCCGATCCCGTCGCCTCTCCCGGGGTGCCGTGGATCACCCGCGCGGCCGACGCGGTGCAACCGCGGCGGCGGCACGGCCACGAGAGACTCGAAAGCAACCAGCAGCAAAGGAGATCCTCCATGAAGCATCGCAGGGTGGCCGCAGACCTCGGCCACTCCATCTGAATGCCGATGTCAGGAGCCGATGAAACAAGCGGCCGGACCCGGGTTTCCCCACCCACCCGTATCCAGGGCGTCCCACTCCCCTCCGCCACCAGCGCCTTGGCCATCCGGCCTCGGCTCCTCGGCATCGCATGACGCCTTGATCGGCGTCCAGCGCCGTCCCGCCTGCCTCCCGGGACGGCGCTCCCTTTTTTTCGCGACGGAGCAGCCTCTGTGACGTAGAGAGAAGCCTCGG
Source organism: Hyphomicrobiaceae bacterium (assembly GCA_041397825.1). Lineage (GTDB taxonomy): Bacteria > Pseudomonadota > Alphaproteobacteria > Rhizobiales > Hyphomicrobiaceae > JANNSX01. The sequence continues at coordinate 79,352 of JAWKVX010000004.1, read as the reverse complement.
CAGCCCTATCCTCGGAGCGTCCCATGCCGACGGTTCTCATTACCGGCGCCAATCGCGGCATCGGTCTCAGTCTGGCACGCCTCCTCCTCGAGCGAGGCGACAGCGTGATTGCCACGGCCCGCAATCCCGACCAGGCGGTCGCGTTGCGTGGTCTCGCCGCCCGGGACCTGCCGCTCGATATCCGTACGCTCGACGTACGGGACGCAGCGGCCTGCGACGCGCTTGCCGGCGAGCTGAGCGGGCACCCGATCGACGTCGTTGTCGCCAATGCCGCGTTCCTCAACTCCTATTCCGGCATCGACCACCCCGGCCACGACGCCGACGCCTGGGCCGACGTGCTGATGACGAACGTCGCCGGAGCCTATTTCACGGCCCGGGCTTTCCGGTCGCATCTGGCGAAGACTCGCGGCAAGCTGGTCTTCATCAGCTCGATCATGGGCGCATCGGCCCGGCCGCGCGGTGGCGCCTATCCCTACCGATGCTCGAAAGCCGCTCTGAACAATCTCGCCGCCAATCTCGCGCTCGAGCTCGAGGCCGATGGCATCGCGGTTACCGCCCTCGATCCCGGCTGGGTCAAGACAGAAATGGGCGGAACCGGCGCCGAGATCACGCCGGACGAGAGCGCTGCCGGCCTTGCCCGGCGCATCGATGCCCTGACGCTCGACAGAACGGGCCGTTTTGAGAATTATCTGGGCGAGACCCTGCCCTTCTGAGAAAGCGTTCCCAGCATGAAGTTCCAAGGCACGAAGACCTATGTCGCAACCGACGACCTGAAGATCGCAGTCAATGCTGCCGTCACGCTCGAGCGGCCGCTGCTCATCAAAGGCGAGCCCGGCACCGGCAAGACGGTTCTGGCGTCCGAGGTCGCACGGGCCCTGGGTGCACCCCTCCTCGAATGGCACATCAAGTCGACCACGAAAGCCGCCCAGGGACTCTATGAGTACGACGCGGTTGCCCGCCTCCGCGACAGCCAGCTCGGCGACCCGAAGGTCAAGGAGATCCGGAACTACATTCGCCGGGGCAAGCTCTGGGATGCCTTCGAGGCTTCGGAGCGACCCGTGCTCCTGATCGACGAGATCGACAAGGCCGACATCGAGTTCCCCAACGATCTGCTGCAGGAACTCGACCGGATGGAGTTCTACGTCTACGAGACGGGAGAGACCATCAGGGCCAAGGCCAGGCCAGTCGTCCTCATCACCTCGAACAATGAGAAGGAGCTCCCGGACGCCTTCCTCCGCCGATGCTTCTTCCACTACATCAAATTTCCCGACCCCGAGACGATGCGTGCCATCGTCGAGGTGCATTTCCCAGGCCTCAAGGGCCGCCTCGTCAAGGAGGCACTGACCTTGTTCTACGAGCTCCGCGAGGTGCCCGGCCTCAAGAAGAAGCCATCCACCTCCGAACTGCTCGATTGGATCAAGCTGCTCTTGGCCGAGGACATCTCGCCCGAGACCCTGAAGGAGACCGATCCGAGGAAGCTCGTTCCCCCGCTCGCCGGCGCCCTCCTCAAGAGCGAGCAGGACGTGCATCTTCTCGAGCGTCTGGCCTTCATGACGCGCCGGGGAGACTAGCCGTTGGGGCCGGAAACGGGACGGCCCTGGGGACCGCTGGTGCTCCTGGTGGTGATCATCGTCGCGCTGCTGCTCTTTCGCCGGTCCTTTCGAGCGGCCGGCAGGCGAACGAGCGGGCGGATGCCTCCGGCGCTCGCGGGCACCAGCGATGGTCATGCCGACGGCCGCGTTTCGGACGGGCACGGACACGCCTCAGGGGACGGAGGCGGAGATGGAGGTGGTGATGGCGGCGGCGACTGACGGATCGTTCCGGATAGCCGTGACGGAAACCGCCGATCTCTCTGCCATCCGGTCGATCCATGAGGCCGCCTTCGGCCAATCGGCCGAGGCAGACCTGGTCGAGGCGCTCGTTGCCAACGGCCATGCCGCAATCTCGCTTGCCGCCATCGTCGAGGATCGGCTCATCGGCCACATCTTACTGAGCCGTCTCGTCGAGCCGGCCGGCGCATTGGCGCTCGCTCCGCTCGCCGTCTCGCCCGAATGCCAGAGACGCGGTGTTGGTAGCGCCCTCGTCCGCGCGGCGATCGGCGCAGCCCGTGCCGGCCGTCATGACGCCATTTTCGTTCTGGGAAGCCCTGATTTCTATGGGCGATTTGGCTTCTCGCCAGAGGCGGCGCGCGCCTTCCGATGCGCCTATGCCGGCGCGCATTTCATGGTGCTCGCACCGAGCGGCGCTCCGCCCGCACCCGGTCCGGTCGTCTACCCGCCGCCGTTCGCAGACCTCGGGTGACTGCCGCAGCTGGCGCCAACGATGGCGGCAAAGTGGCCTCCCAATGAACTCCAGATGAACATCCGGTTAAGGGTGCCTTCAGCACTTGTCGCTATTCTGGCTTGCAATGACAATATCGGGTCTTGGGGCCGTGTGATGACTGAGTTTTTCCGGGGTGCCGCATTCGTGGCGATGTCGATGACGCTCGTGGCCGCCGCCCTGTTCGTCGCCATACACTGAGACAGTGCCCCTGCCGCCGTCGCGCTGATCCCGAGCCACAGCGGCAGTTGCTCTACCGGCAATTGCCTTCACACACCTCGTGACAAGACCGGTCGCCTGATCCGGGTCTGATTGCGCGCGGTCACAGAAGGCCGCCTCGCCGTGGCGGACATGACGCTTCACCCGGCGCTCAGGAGCCTGCCGCTTCCGCGATCGCGAGGGCATCAGGCCTTCGACCGAGCCCGTCTCGCCTTGCCCGCTTTGCCTTTCGCCCGCGCCCGCGCCGCCGCCTTTGGATCGAACACCATGCCCTCGAGCTTCAGCCCGTCGGGATCGAGGAAGAACACGGCGTAGTAGCCATCCCCATAGGCTGGATAGTCGGCCGGTGGATCCACGATCTCGGCGCCGATCTCGACGAGAAAGGCGTAGAGATCGTCGACATCCCGCCGCTTGCCGAGCCGGAAGGCGTAGTGGTGGAAGCCGACATTGCCGATCCGGTGCTTGTGGCGTTTGCCCACCCGGTCCGCCTCGCCGATCCAGAACAGCGTCCGGCCGTTGGCCCAGCCGGCAGCACCCGGATAGGACTCCGCAAGCTCGAAATCGAGGAATCCCAGCACGTGATCGTAGAACGCCTTCGAGCGCTCGAAATCGCTGACGCGGATGACGAGATGATCGATGCCTCTGACCGACGCCATGACGTTCTCCTCAAGTGCGTGGCCCGTCGTCGCCCCGCTTCCTCCGCGTCTCCAGCCGAGCTCGCGTCACCCCTTCAAGACCAAGTCGGCCACGCGTTCGCCGATCATCATCGTCGGCGCATTGAGATTGCCGTTCGTGATCCGTGGCATGATGGAGGCGTCGGCGACGCGGAGCCCGTCGATGCCATGCACCCGCGCCAACGGGTCGACCACCGCCATCGCATCAGTGCCCATTTTGCAACTCCCGCAGGGATGATAGGCGCTGGCGGCGTTGGCGCGCACGAAGGCGTCGAGATCGGCGTCACTCTTGGTCTCGCGTCCGGGCCACACCTCCGGTCCGCGACAGAAATCGAATGCCTTTTGATCGGCAATCTCCCGCGCCAGGCGGATGGCGGCACGAAACTCGATCAGGTCGCGCTCGCGGGACAGGCCGTTGAGCATGATGCGCGGCGCCGCACGCGGATCGGCCGAGGCGAGGCGCACCGACCCCCGGCTCTCCGTCCTGACCGGCCCGACGTCGAAGCAGTAGCCGTCCTTCGATGGAGGCGGCGACCAGCCCTCCAGATACCAGGGCCAGAAGTGGAACTGGATATCCGGGTAGCCCCTGCTCGCATCGCTCCGGAAGAAGCCCCCGACCCGGCTGTGGCTCGTGGCTGCCGGTCCTGATTTCGCGAGATACCAGCGGATGCCCGCCCAAACGATCTTGTGTCGCGCCATCAGATGGTTCTTCGACATGCCCTTGGGACAGCGGTGCTTCAGGTGCACCTCGAGATGGTCGTGCAGGTTCTCACCGACGCCCGGGAGGTGATGACGGATGTCGATGTCGTGGGCCCGGAGCGCCTCCGCCGGACCGATGCCGGAAAGCATCAGAAGCTGCGGCGAGCCGAAGGCCCCGGCCGACAGGATGACCTCGCGCGCGGCGTGGGCGACATGACTTTCGCCGCGATGGTTGTAGGAGACCCCGACGGCACACTTGCCGTCGAGCAACACGCGAGTCGCGAGCGCTTCCGTCAGCACCGTCACATTGGGCCGCCGTCGTGCCGGGCCGATGCAGGCACGCGCCGTGCCCGACCGCCAGCCGTCCTCGACATTGACATCGAACGCGCTGACGCCCTCCTGCTCGGCGCCATTGTAGTCGGCCGGCCGGGCATGACCGGCCTCGGCCCCGGCCTCGAGAAACGCCATCTCGATCGGATGGTTGTCGACCAGCTTCTGCACGCCTACTGGCCCGCGATCACCGCGATAGGTGTCGCCCCCCTGGCGATAGCTCTCAAGCCGCTTGAAGTACGGCAGAACGTCCTTGTAGGCCCAGCCCGTCGCACCTTCAGCCGCCCAGCCGTCGAAATCGCGCGCATGCCCTCTGACGAACACCATGCCGTTGATCGACGACGAGCCGCCGATCGTCTTGCCGCGTGGCTGGAAGATGCGCCGGCCGTCCATGTGCGGCTCGGGCTCGGTCTCGAAACACCAATTCCGCGGGCCGCCCAGATAGGTGAAGCGGGAGGCCGCCGGGATTTCTGTGGTCCAGTGCCGGTCCGTCAGGCCGGCTTCGATCACGAGCACCCGGTGCGCGGGGTTCTCCGACAGCCTGAGCGCCAGAAAGCCACCCGCCGAGCCGGAGCCGACGATGATGAAGTCCCAAGTCGTCGGCGTCGTGGTCACGCGGATCCCTGCAGGACGTCTGGCATCTCTCCATGCGATGCGCGCGCCAGGGTCGCAACGGGCCTGACCTCGACGGACGATCGACCCGAGCAGCCTATCCCGAGCCCTGCCGTTGCGAAACAGCCAATCGTCCGCCTCAGAACCGGTCGGCGGAGAACGGCATCAGATCGATCGAGGTCTTGCGCTGGCTGACGAGCTCGGCGACGAGATCGCCGGTGACGGCCGATTGCGTCAGGCCGTAGTGCGAATGGCCGAAGGCATAGACGATGTTGGGCGAGGCCTTCGAGCGCGCAATGACCGGCAGACTGTCCGGCAGCGAGGGGCGCATGCCCATCCACCGCTCGCCGACATCCGTCCTGGCTTCCGGCACATAGCGCTTGAGCCGTCCGATGATGGCATCGACACGCTTGTAGTTGGGAGGGAGCTCCGTTCCCGCGAACTCGACCGAGCCACCGACCCGATCCGACCCGTCGAACACCGAGGCGGCGATGCCCGCGCCCTCGAAGATCATGGTGCGCGTGATGCCGAGCGACCCCTTGGGCATGGTGATGTTGTAGCCGCGCTCGGCGTCGAGTGGGATTTGGTCGCCGAGCTGGCGCGCCAACTCCCGCGACCAGACACCGGCGGCGATCACCGCTGCGTCCGCCTCGAGCACGCCACCGCCGTCGAGCGTCACGCGGACGCCACCCGGAGTCGCTACAATCGACTGAACGGCCCGCGTCACGAGCTTTGCCCCGCGCTTCAGTGCCGCTTGTCCGACGGCATCGGAAATCCACTTCGGATCGGAGACGGTCGCACCGGTCGGGTAGAACGCGGCACCGGCGCAATTTGGGCCGAGGGCCGGCTCGCGGGCCTTGAGCGCCCCGTAGTCGAGGATCTCGAGTGGAACGCCATTCTGCTGCTGACGCTCGGCAGTCGCCAGGTAGCTCCGCCGGACCTTCTCACTCGTGAAAACATAATAGTATCCGTTCGTGCGCAAATGCTGTGCCTTCAGATCGAGCCTCTCGAGCCGACGCTCCCAGGCTTTCAAGGCGCCCCCGTTCAGCGCCATGAGCGCCTTAGTCGACGCCTCGACCTGCTCCGGGCCCGACGCTCGCACAAAGCGCAGCATCCAGGGGAGAATCTTGGCCGCATAGGCCGGGCGGATCGACATCGGCCCCAGGGGATCCAAGAGCCAGCCGGGAAGGTTCCGCCAGACCTTCGGGCTAGCCAGAGGGGAGAGGTCGGTGTGGGCGATCATGCCCGCATTGCCGCGCGAGGTGCGCTCCGCAATGCCGTCGGGATCGACGAGCGTCACCTGATGGCCAAGGTCCAGGAGAGCATGGGCGGCATTCACGCCGACGATGCCGGCACCGATCACCAGACTCTGCATGCGATTCCCCTCGCCCATGCGCCGCGGGCGGCTTTGCCCGCTTGACGCGCCGGGTTATCGCACGTTCATTGAAAAGCTCAAGACGAGGCGGAGGACGAGCGGATGCTGAGGAAAGTCCTGCATGACTGGCACATTCCGGCCAGGACCGGCAAAGGCTTCACGGTGAGGCGCGGCGATCTCATCCGCATCACCGACCTGGGTGGCGCTCAGCCCTGCGACTTCTGGGCCTTCAACCGGAAGGACATCTATGAGCATCTGTCCTGCGAGCATACGAAGCCGTCGATCGAGAAGCTGTTCCCGCGGGTCGGCGACGCCGCCTACACCAACCATCGCCGGCCGATCGTGCGCCTCGTCGAGGACAAGACCCCCGGCCAACACGATATGCAATATGCCGCCTGTGATCAGTGGCGCTACAAGGAGCTCGGCTACAAGGGCAAACGGCACGCGAGCTGTCAGGACAATCTGCACATTGGCCTCAGGTCGCTCGGCCTCGCGCTGCCCTATACGCCACAGCCCTGGAACCTCATCACGAACTTCTTCATCAACAAGGATGGAACGTTCACCGTGAAGGCACCACGGTCGAAGCCCGGCGACCATCTGGTGCTCAAGGCGGAGATGGACGCCTATGTCGTCATCTCAGCCTGTCCGCAGGACATGAACGACACCTGCGGCGGTAATCCGACGGACTTGCGTCTCGAAGTCGGCCGCTGACCCTGTCGCAAAGTCCTCACAGCCTCGTCGTGCCCTAGACGGCTGTTGCAGGGCCGGAGAGCTAATCCTTCTTCGGCACGACATCGCCCCGGTCGACCCGGTTCGAAAACTCGGTCGCCTGCCCGGAGGCCAGCACTCGCGCCTGACCGATCCAGTTCTCCTTATCGATCCGACCGGGGATGTCGAGCGCCTGCGAGAATCGCTCGGCATCGGCCGCCGTCCAGCGGGCGATGTCGGCATAGGTCCTGATGCCCATGGCGTTGAGCTTCGTCTCGATGACCACACCAATGCCGCGGACGCGTTTGAGATCGTCCGCGCGCTGCCCCGTCGCCGCTGGTGCCGCCGCAACGGGCGTGGGCGCTGTCGGCGCCGCCGCCACGGGCACGGCTCCCTGCTTCAGGCGACGCGAGTACTCGGTCTCGCCGCCGCGCGCGAGGATCATGGCCTGCTCGACCCAGTTCTCTCGCTCGATCTGACCACTGAGGCCGAGGACGTTCGAGGCCTTCTCGACGGCCTGCGGTGACCACCCGGCTATTTGCACGAAACGGTTGACGCCCAGCGCATTGAGCTTCTTCTCGATCTCGGGTGAAATGCCACGGATACGCTTCAGGTCGTCGGGCTGCGCCGGTTGCTTGGCGGGCGTCGCGCCCGCGGCCACCGGCTTGGCCTGATGCGGCGTGACAGCCGGAGGCGCCGCGGCGGCGGGCTTCGGAGCGGCCGGGGGTGGTGCCGGCGACGCGGGCTTCAGCGTGATGGCTCCGGCGGCCGATGCCACAGCCTGGCCAGCCGCCGTGGCGGCCTTGACCGGGGCCGCCACGCTCGCACCCGGGACGACCGGGGGCTCGATGCGCCGGCCGATCTCGGCCGCACTCGCCGCCACGGCCGTGGCGGCCTTGCGCGGGTCGACAGTCGGATCCCGCGGCTTTGCCTCGGCCGTTACCATGCCCTGGCGCTCGACCTGGGTCGGAGCAACCGGCATCCAAGTGTCCTTCGGGCTTGCCAGCACCTCTTTCCTGTCGACGCGGCGCGAGAACGTCGTCTCGCCGCCGACGGCGAGGATGGCCGCCTGCTCGATCCAGTTCTCGTGAGTGATCCTGACGTCCGTGCCGATCGATTGGCCGAACCGATCCACGTCGGCGGCGGTCCAGCGCACGATGTCCTGGTACCTCAGAACCCCGAGCGCATTGAGCTTGCGCTCGATCTCCGGCCCGATACCCTTGATGCGCTTGAGGTCGTCCTGAGTGGGTGGCGATGGTGGTACGACCACGGGAGCGCCGCCCTGGGGCTTCTCCGCAAGTGCCCCGCGAATAGACTCCATCGTCAATGCCGTCTGTCGAGGACGAACGTCCGGCGTGACCTCGCCAGCGCCCGCCTCCTCAAAGGCATTGCGCAGCCGTCCAGCCGGGGCCTGCTGCGGCGGCCTTGGCGCCACCGGGGCCGGCCGGGGCGTGGCCGGCGGCTCGCGCGTCACCGGGACAGGCGCAGGCACCGCAACGACAGCCTCGACGGGCTGCGGCTGGATGCGCCGGAACCAGCAGCCAAAGACGCAGCCGACCAGATAGGCGAGAAGAAACAGCAGGACTGTCTGGCTGCCGTACCAGAGGGCGCCGGTCTCCGAGAGCCAATCGGTGTATGTGGTCATGACAGGTCTTTCCACGACGTGCCGGAGAGATCCGGCCACTCAAACCTCATCGGTCGTCCACGCGCTGGCAGGAGAACCAACCCCAGACGGCCCCGAGGACGAATGCGGCCAGCAGCCAAGGCCACAGCCGATAGGCGAGGTAGTCGAGACCCAACAGGTAGCTCATGACAACGGCTCCTCGAGCAAACTAGCGAAGCTGCACCTCGAACTCGATGCGGCGGTTCTTGGCCTTGTTGGCGCGCCCGCTGTTACGGACGATCGGTTTCGTCTCGCCGTAGCCGATGGCCGTAAGCCGATCCCGATCGGCGCCGAGCGAGACGAGGAAGTCCACCACGGCCTGGGCACGCTGCTCCGACAAGCGCTGGTTGTAGGTGGCGGCCCCATCGGAGTCGGTGTGACCGGCGATGAGAATCGTCGAACCCTCGCAGCGCTCGAGCACCTTGAGCAGCGGCTCGAGCGTCTTCCGGTCCCGGCCGTCGAGCCGAGCGCTGTCACGCCTAAAGTAGAGCTTGCCTTGTCTCAGGCGGTTGTTGAGCACGGCCTCGCACTCTTTCGGCTCCAGCGGCGTGGTCGTGGTCTCGATCTTCTTCTCAACCGTCTTTACATCGACGGTCTTCTTGCTGGCCTCGGTCTTCTGGATCTCCTCGACGTCGGGCTCGGGCGGCGCGACATAGGTCACATCATCCACCCCTTCATAACCGCGCGGCAATCCGGACCGCATGGTCGCCTTGGCCCGGGCCAGCGTATCCTCGCTGTCGGTGGTGCCATGGAGCGTGATCTTGAGGCCGACCACCTCCAAGCGCCCGCTTTCGAGGCGAGCAAGCTGCTCCAGTCCGGCGAGGACGGCATCGAGCCAGCCGACCGGGGCACCATCCTCGTCCCGGGCGCGATCATCGAAAGTCCGGTTCGGAAGCAGATCCCTCGCCCGCGCCAAAATTCGATTGCGCTCGAAGCCACCCGGAACAGACCCGTCGATCTCGAGCCTCAGCCCGTCATAGCTCGCCGACCAGCGGTAGTTGCGCGTTCTCTCCTCCTTGAGGCGCTCCTCCTCAGCCAGCCGCGCCTCCTCGTCGGCCTTCTGCTTTGCGATCTCCGCCTCGCTCGTGCCGACATACTCGATGGTCGCCGAGCCATCATACCCACCAGGCAGCGAGGAACCGACGAGATCGGCAATCCGTCCAGGCAGATCCTCGACATCGGTTGTGCCCGTCACCGTCAAGCGTTTGCCGTCGAGGCGAGCCTCGCCTTCGCCGACCATTGTGACCGCTCGCACGCCCAAGGCCGCGGCGGTGAGCCAGTCGCGCTCGGGACCGTCGACGCCGCCAGCGATCTCCATCAAGTCGTCGATTTGCCGGCCTGGGAATCGCTGGCGAACCTCGCCAACGAGCTCGGCCCGTGCCGCCTCGCTCGGCACGAAGCCGCCGAGCTCCACACGGTTGCCACGCGCCACGAGCGTCCAAAGGAAGGCCGCCGGCACCGGTGCCGTGATGTCGTCCTTCGCCAGCAGAAGGCCGGGTGGCATAGTCTTCAGTGCCGTCATGGCTGCGCGGTAGGCGGCACTATCGATGGCGGCGCCGCGAATGGTCACGCGGTCGTTCGAGAGTTCGACACGACCCGGATTGAGCCGCCCCAGCTGCTCGAGCGCGTAGTCGGTCCGTTGCAACCAGATCTGCTCGTCGATGCTGCTCCTCCCCAGCTGCATTCGGTCGTCGATCTCGGCGTTCGGCAGACGCCGCCGCGCCTCGTCGACGATCTCGGCCCGCGCATCCTCGCTCGGCACGTAGCCGTCGAGCACGAGGCGCCGGCTGTCGAAATCGGCACTCCACACGAACGGGTCGATGGCCGGGACCTCAGCCTCCGCGACCGTGATCCGCTCGGTCGATCGATAGCGGCCGGGGAGCCCGCCCCGCAGTTCCGAACGGACGCTCTCCGCGACCGTCTGCTCGCGTGCGACGCCGGTGATCTCGACGTCGGTGTCGCGCATGCGCATCTGCCCCTCGTCGAGCCGGCCGAGCTGCTCGATGCCCGTTTCAGCCGCTTCGCGGAAACCGTCCGGAGAGCCAGCGCCGAGCTGCATGCGATCGACGATCTGGAGGCCCGGAAAGGTGCGTCCGACAAAGCGGGTCAGCGCCTCACGATCCGCCTCGGACGGTACGTAGCCGTCGAGAACGACCTCGCGGCTGCCATAGTCCACGTTGAAGATGTAGGGGCTGATCTCCGCGACCTCGGGCGCCTTGGCGGAAATGCTGGCGGTCGAGCGGAAGCCCGTCGGCATGCCCGTCTCCAGGGTGCGCTTGACCTCGTCGGCCGTGGCCTGGTCGCTGGCCGTGCCGGTCACGTCGATCGTGTCGTCGCGGAGCGCGGCGAAACCCTCTTCGAGGCGCGCCAGCTCGACGAGGACGCCGCGCACCGCATCGGGCCAACCGTCGGGCGCACCTGCACCAAGCTCGATCTTGACCTCCGGCGCCGCGGTCGGGAAGCGGCGCCTTGCCTCGCTCTCGATCGCCGCCATGCTGGACGCATCCGGAGCATAGCCATCGATCGACAGCCGGCCGTCGGCATAAGTTGCATTGAGCGTGTAGGGCCGAACCTCGGCCAGCCGCGCTTGCTTGTAAGAGACGTTGGCCTGGGCTCGAAAGTTCGCCGGCACGTTCTCCCGAACGGCGGTCTCCACCGCCTCGGCGGTGTCCTGCTCTGCGGCCGTGCCGGAGAAGTCGATGCTCTCGTTGCGGATCGTCGCGAAGCCTTCTTCGAGCCTGGCCATCTGCTCGAGGAGGATAGCGGCCGCGTCGCCCCAATTTTCGGGCGCGCCGCCGGCGATCTCGATCTTGATCTCGGCGCGCTGTCCCGGGAACGAGCGCTTGGCGGCGTCGGCGATCGCTCCGATTGCCGCTTGATCCGATGCATGACCATCGATCGAGAGCCGGCCACCGGAGAATGCCACGTTGAGGAGATAAGGATCGGCGACCGGCGGCGTGACCGCGTCGGACACGAGCTTGACGCCGCGCGGCAACCGGCCGGCCAAAGCTGCTTTCACGGTCTTGAAGCTCTCGACCGTCCTGGCACGGCCGCGGATCGTCAGGTCGAGGTCTGACAGGGACACCTCGCCAGCCTCCAATCCTACGAGCTGGTTGAGTGCGAACTCGACGGCCCCCCGCCAACGGTCGCGGTTCGGCACACCGCGGCCGATCTCGAGCCGCGAGTCGACGGAGGCGTCTCGAAAGACGCTCTCCACCCGATCGAGTAGCAGCCTCCGCTCCGAATCGTCTGGCGCATAGCCCTCCATCGTCAGCCTGCTGCCCTCCAGGGTTGCAGACCACATATAAGGGCGGATCTCGTCTGCGAGACCGGCCTGGTCGACGGCCTGGCGCACGCCCCAGGTGTTGCGTATGATGTCGAGCGCCCGTTCGCGATCCCCCTCGTCGAACGCCTCGCCGGTCATGGAGGCATCGCGTCCGACGAAGCTTGAGCCTGCCCAGTCGATCCCGGCTTCCTCGAGGGCATAGCGCGTGCGATCCTGCAGGTCGGCCTCGATGCCGCCGCGGCCGACGAGGATGGCGGCAGCCGCCAACAGCGCCAGCGGGAGCAGGCCCCACAGCCAGCGCGAAGGTTTGCATCTCATCCCGGCGAACTCCCCGTACCGCAGTCCCAACGCTCGCCCGACGTAACCAGACCGGCGGGCCTTTCCACGCACGAGAAGCTAATTCCGGCGTCCAATGGCGCCACGCACACACCGACGATCAGCCGACTGAGCTGCCGTCGTGTCGCTTGGCCACCTCGGCTCCGGTCTTGCCTCCCACCCCTCGGTCGACTCTCGTTTTGCGGAGCCGTGACCACACCGGGCAACCCCGGTGTCTAACCACTATAGTGAAGCCCGAAGACCATTCCAAGCGCACTTCTTAACCTTTGATTCGGAAATCAATTTCTCGCCCGTGGCCCTGATCTGCGCCGGTCCGCCCGGGGGCCGGCCGGGGGGAACAACATCGCTCGCACCTCGGAGGCATTGCGGGACCGGTGCTTTGGAGTATATTGCGACGCAACATCCGATTGGCCTCTGGTACGACCTGCTCGCCCCAGAGAGCCAGCCCGCAACGCCAAGCCCATCAGACCCAAGGGACGCGAGGCCCGAGCGATGTGCCCGGGCACCAGCCACCGGCATCATGAGCCATCAAGACGCTGCCGCATCGGCCAGCTCCGCTGACGAGGCGCACGACAGCTCACACTCCCCCCGCCGAACGCTCCTCCTCGTGCTGGGCGCTGCCGGTGTCGTCTATGGCGACATCGGCACGAGCCCGCTCTATGCGCTCCGGGAATCGATTGCGCATAGCGGCCCGCTTCTGCCGACGACGGTCATAGGCATCGTGTCGCTATTGCTATGGGCACTGATCGTGACTGTGACGCTGAAGTACGTCGTGTTCTTCATGCGGGCCGACAACAAGGGCGAGGGCGGCACGCTCTCGCTCATGGCACTGGCCCATTCCGCGCTCGGACGGCGCACCGGAGCAGTGCTCGCGCTTGGCATCGCCGGCGCCGCGCTCTTCTATGGCGACGCGGTGATCACGCCAGCCATATCCGTGTTGTCGGCGGTCGAGGGCCTCTCGCTCGTCACGCCTGTCCTCGAGCCTTATGTGCTGCCGATCGCATTGGTCATTTTGACCGGCCTGTTCGCAGTGCAGAGTCGCGGAACCGGCAGCGTCGCAGCTCTCTTCGGTCCGATCATGGTGGTTTGGTTTCTGACCCTGGCTGTGCTGGGGCTGATCCACATCGCCGACGATCCGCAGATCTTCCACGCGTTCAATCCGACCTATGGTGTCTGGTTTCTGGTGACGCATGGTGAAATCGGATTCGTCGTACTCGGCGCCGTGGTCCTGGCCGTCACCGGCGGCGAGGCGCTCTATGCCGACATGGGCCATTTCGGCAAACGGCCGATCCGGATCGCCTGGTCGACGCTGGTGCTGCCGGCCCTTGCCATCAACTATCTGGGCCAGGGCGCTCTCGTCTTGAGCCACCCCTCGGCCGCCGAGAACCCGTTCTTCCTTATGGCGCCGGAATGGGGCCTGCTGCCCCTCGTCATTCTGGCGACGGTGGCCACCATCATCGCCAGCCAGGCGGTCATCACTGGAGCTTACTCGCTCACCCAGCAAGCCATCCAGCTCGGCCTGCTGCCGCGCTTGAAGATCAAGCATGTCTCCGAGACCATGATGGGGCAGATCTACATGCCCCAGGTCACAGCGCTCCTGTTCCTCGGCGTCGTCACGCTGGTGCTGGTCTTCCGCTCGTCCTCGAACCTAGCCTCGGCCTATGGCATCGCCGTGACCGGCGCCATGACCGTCGACACGTTGCTCGGATTTATCGTCGCCCGCTGGCTCTGGGGCTGGTCGAAATGGCTGGCTGCCGGCGTGCTCATCCCTTTCCTCGTTGTCGACCTCGCCTTCTTCTCGGCCAACCTCGTGAAGTTCACGGATGGCGGCTATCTACCGATCGTCTTCGGCCTCTTTCTGGCGATCACCATGTGGACCTGGGACCGTGGCACGCGCTATGTCCGTGCCAAGGTGCGCCGGGACAGCGTGCCGATCGGCCAGCTCGTCAAAATGCTTCGTCGGTCGAAGCCGCACCGGGTGCCCGGCACCGCCGTCTTCCTGACCGCCGACCCCGACAGTGCGCCGGCCTCACTGCTGCACAACCTGAAGCACAACAAGGTGCTTCACAAAATGAACATCGTCTTCACGATCCGAACACTGCAGACACCGCGCGTCCCGAGCGAGGAGAAGATCGAGGTCGAGACGCTGAGCGACGGCGTGCTCCGGATCATCGCAAAGGTCGGCTATATGGAGCGGCCGGACGTGCAGAAGCTCTTGGCACTATCGCGCAAGCAGGGTCTGCATTTCGATCTGATGCAGACCTCCTTCTTCCTCAGCCGCTTTCGCTATGTTTCAGATGCCAAGTCCGGCCTGCCCGTCTGGCAGGACAAGGTCTTCATCGGGCTCACAAAGGTCGCTGCCGACGTGACCGATTTCTATCACATTCCGTCGGGCCGGCTCGTGGAGCTCGGCAGCCAGATGAACATTTGAGACATTTTCCTGCCAACCAGCTTGCTTCGAGCGGTCCTCCTAGGCTTAATTGCCTGCCAACCGCGTCGGCGGGTCCGCCGGAACAACCGTCGGAAAGCGTCGTGCCCAACATGGGCCTTGTCAGGAGGAAACGCATGAGGAGCTTCTTCACCAAAGCGATGGCAGCAGCCAGCGCTGTTGCGGTCTTGGCGGCCGTATCGCCACCGATCGCGTCCGCAGAGGTGCCGGAATCGAGTGATCCGATCAAAATAGCGCTTTTCGATTGGACGAGCGTCAACATCAACGCCCGCATTCTGGGCGGCATTCTCGAGAAGCTCGGCTACACCGTCGAGTATCCGACCGGCGACTATCTCTCCAGTCTGACCACCGGCCTGACGAACGGCGACCTCACGGTGGCGCTCGAGTATTGGGACACGACCGCCGGCGAGGCGATGAAGGCATCCGATGCCACCGGGCAGACCGAGCGCCTCGGCGAGCTTGGACCGAAGGCCAAGGAAGAGTGGTGGTACCCACTCTACATGAAGGAGAAGTGCCCGGGTCTACCGAACTGGGAGGCGCTCAAGGACGCAGCCTGCGCCAAGGCCTTCTCGACTCCCGAGACCGGTGACAAGGGTCGCTATCTGGGTGGCCCGGTGACCTGGGAAGGGTTCGACGATGAGCGCGTCGACGCTCTCGGCCTGCCCTTCGTGGTCGTTCATGCCGGCACGGACGGGGCCATGTTCGCCGAGCTCGACTCCGCCTATCAGCGCAAGGCGCCGATCATGCTGTGGGTCTATTCCCCGCACTGGGCGCCCGCCAAATACGAAGGCGAATGGGTCGAGTTCCCGGAGTACACGAAGGAGTGCTACGAGGATCCGGCCTGGGGCTCCAATCCTGACAAGGCGCATGATTGCGGCAAGCCGCACGGCGAGATCTGGAAATACTCGTGGGCCGGCATGAAGGACAAGTGGCCGGTCGCCTACAAGGTCGCCAAGGCCTATCAGATCGAGGCCGCCGAGCTGAATGCTCTCTCCGGCCAGGTCGATCTCGACGGCAAGTCCATCGAAGAGGTGGCGGCTGCATGGGTCGATGCCAACGAGGCCAAGTGGCGCGCCTGGGCTGAGTAAGCACCTGCTCTGTGATGGCGGCGAAGCCTTAGCGGGTCTTCGCCGCCATCCGTTTTCGTCCAGCGGTTGGATGACAGCATGAACGCCCCCTCTGGGATCACGGCGAGCCACCCCGCCGAGACCGATGCGTCGGTCGTGAAGCTCGCCTGTCGCAATGTCTGGAAGCTCTACGGCAAGGGTGCGGCGGAGCTCCTCGCTCAACGGGGTGACGCACTGACATCTGCGGATCTGGCCGAAGCGCATATCATCGGCGCCGTCCGGAACTGCTCCGTCAGCGTCCGCGAAGGCGAAATCTTCATCATCATGGGGCTTTCGGGCTCCGGCAAGTCGACCCTGTTGCGCTGCCTCTCGCGACTCATCGAGCCGACCGCCGGAGAGGTCGACCTCGACGGCAAGGACCTGCTTAAGGCCACGCCCGATGAGCTGATCAATATCCGCCGCCACAAGATGGGCATGGTCTTTCAGCACTTCGCCCTGTTGCCGCATCTGACCGTGCTGGAGAACGTGGCATTCCCGCTCTCGGTCCAGGGCGTCGACCGAGCCACGCGCGAAGCTCGGGCACGCGACGTCATAGAACTCGTCAGCCTGAAAGGTCGCGAAGGTCATTATCCGCGCGAGCTCTCGGGCGGACAGCAGCAGCGCGTCGGCATTGCCCGCAGTCTCGCCGTCAAACCGGAGATCTGGTTCCTCGACGAGCCGTTCTCCGCACTCGATCCCCTGATCCGGCGCGAGATGCAATCGGAGCTCATGCGGCTCCAAAGCGTGCTCAAGAAGACGATCGTCTTCATCACGCACGATTTTGACGAGGCGATCCGCCTCGCCGACCGAATTGCCATCATGAAGGACGGCGAGATCATCCAAGTCGGCTCGCCCGAGGAGCTCGTGCTGCATCCGGCGACCGAGTACGTGGCCGAGTTCACGCGCGACGTCCAACGCTCCAAGGTCATGTCGGCCGGCCGGATCATGCAGCCGGTCGCCGCCGGGGCTGCCCCTGCTCATTCGGTCAGGGTCGCCGACAAGGTCGCGAGCTTTGCCGCTGACATCGTCGAGGCGAAGCGGAGCTTCGGAGTCATGGACGACGCTGGCCGGCTGGTCGGCGAGGTGACGCCCGAGAGCGTCATCGATCTTCTCGCCGGCCGAGAGCAGGCGCGCGCACCATGACGGTCGCGGCCGCTCCCGAGCGCCTGGCATTGCGCATGCCGTCGGTCTGGGGTTGGACGTGGCTTGCCCTCGGCGGCTTGACGCTGGTGCTCGCGCTCGATCGCACTCTCATCCCATGGGCGAGCGACTATCCGGCAAGTCAGATCGTGCCAATCGCCCAATGGGTCTCGGCGATCATGACCTTCCTCAAGGTCAATCTCAGCTGGGCGACACGCCTCTACACCGACATTCTGAGCGTGCCTCTCGATTTCGCCTTCGGCCTTCTCTCGAAAGGCTTCAAGCTATTTGGCGGAACGATCGTCATTCCACGCTTCTCATGGGTGGGGGTGATCTTGGTAGCCGCATTCGCCGGCTACCGGCTCGGTGGCTGGAAGCTCGCTTCGATCGCGGGTGCCTGCTTCCTCTACGTCGCCCTGTTCGGCCAGTGGGAGAGTGCCATGCGGACGCTGGCGCTCATAGCCATCAGCGTGCCGAATTGCATTCTCGTCGGCATCCTCCTGGGAATCTGGGCCTACCGGACGCCCGCGATCGACCGGATCGTCATCACGCCGGTCCTCGATCTCATGCAGACGATGCCGACCTTCGCCTATCTCATTCCCATGCTCCTGCTGTTCGGCAACAGCCCGGTGTCGGCGATGATCGCGACGGCCATTTTCGCAACCCCGCCGATGGTGCGGGCCACCACCCTGGCTCTCTCGCGCGTTCCGGCCGAGATCGACGACTTCGGCGAGATGGTCGGCTGCACACGGCGGCAGAAGCTGTGGCGCGTGCTCATGCCGTCGGCCCGGCCGACATTGATGATCGGCGTCAATCAGGTGATCATGCTGGCGCTCAACATGGTCATCATCTCGTCCATGATCGGGGCCGGCGGCCTCGGCTATGACGTGCTACTGGCGTTGCGCGCCCTGAAGATCGGCCAGGGCATGGAAGCGGGCCTCGCCATCGTCGCGCTCGCCATCGCACTCGACCGGCTGAGCCAGGCCGCTGCCCGTCAGCGGCCGCTGGCGCATGTCGAGAACCTGAGCTGGTGGCAGCGCCACCCATTTCTCGTGCTCGGCGGCGCAGCACTCGTCGCCACGACGCTGCTGAGCCTGCCTCTGCCGGCGCTCGCCGCGGTGCCGAAGGCGATCACCATCTCGACCACGACCTATTGGAAAGACGCCGTCGACTGGGTCAACCTGCACTTCTTCGACCTCATCGAGACCTTCCGCGTCGCCCTTCTCCTCTATGTCCTCAACCCTGTACGCGCCTTCTGCGAGGGGTTTCCCTGGCTCGGCGCCGTCGCACTCATTGCCTTCGCAGGCTGGCGGTTGGGCGGACTCCGCCTCGCCCTTCTTGTCGCCCCGCTGACGCTCTTCTGCGCCGTCACCGGCCTCTGGGAGAAGACCATGGCGACGGTCTATCTCTGCGGCATCGCCGCGATCGCCTCGGCGCTGATCGGCATCCCGCTGGGGCTGTTGTCGGCGCGCAGCGACCGCTTCCAGGCCTTCATCACTCCGGTGCTCGACACGCTCCAGACCTTGCCCTCCTTCTGCTTCATCATCCCCGTCGTGATGCTTTTCCGTGTCGGCGATGTGACCGCCTTGATTGCGACGGTACTGTTCGCGATCGTGCCGGCGATCCGCTATACGGATCTGGGCCTGCGCCAGATCTCGCCGTCACTTATTGAGGCAGCGACCGTGTCCGGCTGCACACCGAGGCAGATGTTCTGGCGCGTGCAACTACCGCTGGCGCTGCCGGAAATCATGCTTGGCATCAACCAAACGGTCCTGCTGGCGCTTTCCATGATCATCATCTGCGCCATGATCGGCACGCGTGATCTTGGCCAGGAGGTGTTCATCGCCTTGGCCAAGGCGGATTCCGGTCGCGGCATCGTGGCGGGTTTCGCCATCGCCTTCATCGGTATCGTCGCCGACCGTCTGCTTCGCGGCTGGGCGCACCGGACCGAACGTAAGCTCGGGCTGAAGTGAGGGCACCATGGGCGAAGCCGCCAATCTCGTCCGTCGCTTGCGCTGCTGGCAGGAGCCGGTGTCCCCCGAGCCGCTCTCCGGCGGCATCACGAACACGAACTTCTCCGTTCCCCACAAGGGCCGGCGCTATTTCGTGCGGGTCGGCGACGACATTCCCGTGCATCAGGTCATGCGCTTCAACGAACGGGCTGCGAGCGAGGCGGCCTTCGCCGCCGGCATCTCGCCACAGGTAATCCACTCCGAGCCCGGCGCCCTGGTCTTCGATTTCATCGAAGGCAAGACCTTCGCTGCGTCGGATGTCCGCGAGGAGGCGAACCTCAGACGCATTGTACCGCTGGTGAAGCGCGTCCATACGGAATTGCCAAAGCATCTCCGGGGTCCCGCCCTCATCTTCAACGTCTTTCATATCGCCCGCGACTACGCTCATACGCTCCACTCGGGTGGCAGCCGGCATGCCTCGCGTCTTCAGGATCTACTCGATCTCTCGGCACGGCTCGAGCGCGACGTCGGTCCGGTCGACCTCGTCTACGGCCACAACGACCTGCTGCCAGCGAATTTCATCGATGACGGGCACCGCATATGGCTGATCGACTGGGACTATGGCGGCTTCAACTCGCCTCTCTTCGATCTGGCCAATCTCGCCTCCAACAATGAGCTGTCGGCGGATCAGGAGACCTGGCTGCTCGAGACCTACTATGGATGGCCGCCGAATGCCTCACTTCGCCGCCGTTACTCCGCCATGAAATGCGCTTCGCTTCTGCGGGAGACGATGTGGAGCATGGTCTCGGAGATCCACTCGACGCTGGACTTCGACTACAAGGCCTACACTGCAGACTACCTCGGCCGTCTCGAGCGGACGATCGAGGCACACCGAAACCTCTAATCCTCCGGGCTTCCCCATGGCCAGCCTTCCCACTCAGGCCCAGGTCGTCGTCATCGGCGGCGGCATCATCGGCTGCTCGACCGCCTATCATCTCGCCCGAGACCACAAGGCCGACGTGCTGCTCGTCGAACGCGGTAAGCTGACGAACGGCTCGTCGTGGCACGCGGCAGGCCTGGTCGGCCAGCTCCGCTCATCGGCGACGGTCACACGCTTGCTCAAATACTCTGTCGAGCTCTACGCGAAGCTCGAGGCGGAGACCGGCCTCGCCACCGGCTGGAAGCAGAATGGCGGCCTCCGCCTCGCCTGCAACACCGAGCGCTGGATCGAGGTCAAGCGGCAAGCGACCACAGCCCACTCCTTCGGTCTCGACATGCATCTGCTGACACCCGAGGAAGCGCAGAAGCTGTGGCCGATCATGACCATCGATGATCTTGTCGGTGCGGCCTTCCTGCCGACGGACGGCCAGGCCAATCCGGCCGACATCACGCAGTCGCTCGCCAAGGGTGCGCGCATGCACGGCGCCCGGATCGCCGAGGGCGTCAGGGTTACCGGATTCGACATCAGGGACGGCCGTGTCGCTGGCGTCAGGACGAGCGTGGGCGATATCGCCTGCGAACGCGTGGTGCTGTGTAGTGGTCTGTGGTCGCGCGAGATCGGCCGACTTGCCGGTATCAACGTGCCGCTGCAGCCCATGCAGCACCAGTACATCGTCACGGAGAGGATCGACGGTGTGCCGGCCAACCTGCCGACGCTGCGTGATCCAGATCGGCTCACCTACTACAAGGAAGAGGTCGGTGGCCTGGTCATGGGCGGCTACGAGCCCAACCCGAAACCTTGGGCGCTCGATGGCGTGCCCGATCCGTTCGAGTTCCAGCTCCTGGATGAGGACTGGGACCATTTCGAGCCCACCATGCGGTTGGCACTCGGCCGCGTGCCGCTGCTCTCGACAGCCGGAATCAAGCAGATGATCAACGGTCCGGAGAGCTTCACACCGGACGGCATGTTCATGCTCGGCGAGGCGCCCGAGGTCCAAGGCTTCTTCATCGGCACCGGCTTCAATGCGTTCGGCATCGCCTCGGCCGGCGGGGCCGGCTGGGCGCTGGCCTCCTGGGTCATGAGCGGCGAGCAGCCGATGGATCTCTGGGTGGCCGATATTCGCCGGTTCTCCGGTCTGCATGGCGATGACGGCTTCGTGCGCGAGCGCACGACGGAAGCCTATGGCAAGCACTACACGATCGTCTGGCCACAGGAGGAGTACACCTCGGCCCGCCCCAGGATCGTCTCACCGCTCTACGAGCGTCTCAGGGCAGAACGCGCCGTCTTCGGCTCGAAGCTCGGCTGGGAGCGGCCGAACTGGTTCGCGCGTCGAGAGGACGAGACACGCGACCTCTACTCCATGGGCCGTCAGAACTGGTTCGACGCTGTCGGCGAGGAGCACCGTGCGGTGCGAGAGGCGGCCGGCCTGTTCGATCAATCCTCGTTCGCCAAATTCGAGTTTCGCGGCGCAGATTCCGAGAGAGCCCTCTCGTTCATTGCCGCCAATGACGTGACGCGCCCACCCGGCCGCGTCACCTACACGCAGATGCTCAATAGCCGCGGCGGCATCGAATGCGACCTGACACTGGCGCGCCTCGCCGACGATCACTTCTACATCGTCACCGGCACCGGCTTCCGGACCCACGACTTTGCCTGGATCGCTGCCCATATCGGTGCCAACCTAGATGCCCGGCTCTTGGATGTGACGGAGGACTGGGGCACGCTCTCGCTGATGGGGCCCCGCGCCCGCGACATCCTGGCCAAGGCGACGGAAGCCGACGTCTCGAATGCCGCTTTCCCGTTCGGCCATGTGCGGATCATCGGCATTGCCGGCGCCTCCGTTCGCGCGATCCGCATCACCTATGTCGGTGAGCTCGGCTACGAGTTGCATGCGCCGATCGGTGCTATCGGCGACATCTACGATGCATTGATGATCGCCGGCCGGCCTCTGGGTCTCAGGCCCACCGGCTACCGCGCGCTGGAAACCCTTCGCCTCGAGAAGGGCTATCGCGCCTGGGGCTCGGACATCACGCCGAACGACAATCCCTTCGAGGCGGGCCTCGGCTGGGCCGTCAAGCTGAAGCAGGGCACCGACTTCCTAGGCCGCGGTGCCATCGAGAAGGCGGTCAACTCCCAGCTTCCGAAGCGATTGATGTGCTTCACCGTCGCCGATCCGTCCGTGGTCCTGACCGGCCGCGAAACGATCCTGCGCAATGGCCAGCCCGTCGGCTACCTGACGAGCGGCGGTTGGGGCTACACGGTGGGCAAGAGCATCGGCTACGGCTACGTCCGTCATGCCGAGGGCGTCACAGACGACTTTCTCCGGGCAGGGAAGTACAGTCTCGAGGTCGCCAGCGAGATCGTGCCGGCGGAGATTCACTTCGCCCCGCTCCTCGATCCCGAGATGCGGCGCATCAAGGCCTGATCCGGTCAGGGAGGTAGCCGATGCCAAACCTTGTCAAGGGGAACCCGCGCACCGTCATCCAGGGTGGTCTCGTCGTCGGTTATCAGCAGGGCGAGCATCGCATCCTGAAGGACGGCTACGTCGTCTATGAGGGTAACTGCATCGTCCATGTCGGGCCGGATTATGACGGCGAGACAGGTACCATCATCGATGCCAGCAAGCATCTCGTCATCCCCGGCCTCATCAACACACATGTCCATGTCGGCTCGCAGGCGGGCGATCGCATGGTGCTGGATGCCGGTCGGCGCGATCTCTTTCGCTCAGGCTTCCTCAACCACTGGCCCTCGAAGGGCGTTCGCGGTCCAAACCTGTTCGCTTTCGAGGAGGTGGAAGGACCCCTCAAATACAGCCTCGCCTCGCTCCTCCGCTTCGGCTCGACCACGGTCGTCGAGATGGGCGGCGAGATGGGCGGCGGCCCGGGCGGACTTGCGGCGATGGCCGCAGAGCTCGGACTTCGCCTCTATACGTCGCCAGGCTTCGCCTCCGCGAGCCACTACTATGATCAGGCCGGCCGCCTCAACCGCCATTGGGACGAGAAGGCCGGGCTCGAAGGTCTGGACGCCGCCATCCGCTTTGCCGAAGAGATCGACGGCAAATACGACGATCTCATTCGCCCCATCCTCGTGCCCTACGAGCTCTACACTTCGACGCCGGAGCTGCTCCGGCGCACCAAGCGGGCAGCCGAGACACACAAACTGCCGATTACGATGCATGTCGCGGAAGCGATCGTCGAATTCCACGATACAGTGCGCGAAACCGGGCGAACGCCGATCGAGCATCTGGACAGCATCGGCTTTCTCGGCCCTGAGGTCATTCTCGGTCATTGTCTCTACACGAGCGGGCACAGCCAGACCTGCTATCCGTTTCCCGGCGACGTCAGGCGCGTGGCGCAATCGGGAGCGAGCGTCGCGCACTGCCCGGCCGTCTTCAGCCGGCGCGGCTTGATGCTCGAGAGCTTCGATCGCTACCTTGCTGAGGGAGTCAATCTGTCCATCGGCACCGATAGCTATCCCCAGGACATCATCGACGAGCTGAAATACGCATCGATCGCCTGCAAGCTTGCCGAGCGCAGCCCCGAGGCCGGCCGGGCGCGCGACGTCTTCAATGCGGCCACCCTCGGCGGCGCCAAGGCGCTTCGTCGCGAAGATCTCGGCAGGCTTTCTCCCGGTGCCAAGGCCGACATCGTGCTGGTCGATCTCGACCGCATGCGGATCGGCCCCTTCCTCGATCCCATCAAAGCCCTCATCCATTGTGCGAACGGCGATCTCGTCGACCGGGTGATCGTCAACGGGCGAACGGTGGTGGCTGGCGGCCGTGTGCTGGCTTGGGACGAGGCCGAGCTTACCGCCGCCGTCCGGCGATCGACCAATGCGGCCTGGGCGCGCTTCGGCGACTACCACAACGGGCCCGAACCACTCGACGTGGCATATCCCAACGCTTTCAAGGCGTGGAGTTGACATGGCAAACGGCATGTTGTCCTCGGAGCAGGCGCTCGAATGACCTTCTCTCCGGACTCCCACACGCGCATTCTCATCATCGGCGGTGGCGCCATCGGCCTCTCGCTCGCCTATCAGCTGGCGCGACGCGGCGTAAAGGATGTCACGCTCGTCGAGAAGGCGCAGCTGACGCACGGCTCCACCTGGCATGCCGCCGGCCTCGTCGGGCAACTCCGCGGCAAGAAGAACCTGACGCGATTGATGCAGAACTCGGTCGCTGTCTTCGACCGACTCGGCGCCGAGTCGGGTCAGGCGATCGACTGGAAGAAGGTCGGCTCGCTCCGGCTCGCGGCAAGTCCCGAACGCTGGAGCGAGATCCGACGCTCCATGCAGCTCGCCAAGAGTTTCGGCTTCGAGTGCCACGCCCTGTCCGCCGGGGAGGCCAAGGCCCGCTTCCCCTACATCACCACCGAAGGCGTCGTCGGCGCGGCCTATATTCCTTCCGACGGTTACATCGATCCTTACGCGCTGGCCCAGGCCTACGCGGCCGTCGCCCGCAGAGGCGGTGTCTCCATCCGGGAAGGAGAACAGGTCGAGGAGATCGTCAAGCAGGGCCGCAAAGTGCTCGGCGCCGTCACGACTGCCGGCTCGATCGGTTGCGAGGTTCTGGTCAACTGCGCCGGTCTCTGGGCCAAGCGCGTCGGCGAGATGGCGGGTGTGGCACTCGCTGCCGGCGTTGTCGAGCATCAGTATTTCGTCACCGAGAAGAAGCTCGATCTCCCGCCCGACCTGACGACCTTGCGCGACCCCGACAAGAATTTCTACTTGAAACCCGACGTCGGCGCTTTCGCCATCGGCGGCTGGGAGGACGGCACGAGGTCATGCTGGCATTCGCGCCCGCCTTTCGAGTTCGCGCGCGAGCTCTTCCCGGCGAACATGGAGCGACTGGAGCTTTTTGCTCTTCCAGCCGCCGAGCGGCTGCCGGTCCTGAACGAGATCGGCATCCAGACCGTCATCAACGGCCCCATCCCGGTTTCTGCGGACGGCGAGCCGATCATGGGGCTCGCGCCCGAGCTCGACAATTTCTATGTCGCCTGTGGCTTCACGGCAGGCATCGCCGCATCGGGGGGGGCCGGAGAAGCGATGGCCAATCTGATCCTCGACGGCGATGCCGGCATGGATCTCTGGAGCTTCGATGTCCGGCGCTTCTCCCACGTTCACGCGCAGAGCCGCTTCCTGGAGGCGCGCGCCATCGAGGCCTACGGGGCCTACTACAAGATCCACTGGCCCGGCGAGGAATCCGAAGCCGGCCGCGACGTGCGACGGAGTCCGCTCCACGACAGGCTCAAGGCCTCCGGCGCCGTGTTCGGCTCGAAAAATGGCTGGGAGCGGGTCAACTGGTTCGCCCCCAGAGGAACCGAGCCTCGTGACCGTCCGAGCTTCGAGGCGAAGCCCAACTGGTTCGATGCGGTGGCTGCCGAGCATCGGGCGATCCGCGAGCGGGTCGCGCTGATCGACCAGACGTCGTTCTCGAAATTCCGAATCTCCGGGCCGGGCACGGAGGCCGCTCTCCAGCGCATCGCCGCCAATGATCTGTCGGGGTCGCCCGGCAAAGCCGTCTACACCCAGCTCTGCAACGAGGCCGGCGGCATCGAGGCGGATGTCACGCTCCTCCACATCGCGCCCGACCTCGTCTATCTGATCACCGGCGCCGGCTTCGGCGTGCGCGATGCCGGCTGGATCAAGAGGAACCTGCCGGCCGGTGGATCGGTTTCGGTCGAGGATCAGTCCGGCGCCTGGTGCGTCATCAACATCTGCGGACCGAAGTCGCGGTCCGTGCTGCAGTCGTTGACCGGCGCCGATCTCTCGAGCGCCTCGCTGCCCTATCTCGGCGCCCAATGGCACGAGGTCGCCGACACCTGGCTCGGCATCGTTCGCGTCGGTTACGTTGGCGAACTCGGCTATGAGCTCTACATTCCGGTCGAATCCGGTGCCCATGTCTACGACGCGCTCTGGCAGGCGGGAGAGGCCCACGGGATCGCCAATGCCGGCTATCGCGCCGTCGAGAGCTGCCGGCTTGAGAAGGGCTATCTCTACTGGTCCGGCGACATCTCGCCCGACTACAACCCTTACGAGGCCGGACTAGGCTTCGCAGTTGCGTCGGACAAGGGCGATTTCATCGGCCGCGACGCGCTTCTCCGGATCAGGGCCGAGGGACCGCGGCGCAAGCTCACTTCTTTCACCGTCGAGGGTTTTGCCCCCTTCCATGGCGGAGAGACCATTCTCCACCAGAGCGTTGTCGTCGGACAGACCACGAGCGCCGGCTTCGGGCACACACTCGGTAGGACGATCGCGTTCGGCTATCTGCCCATCGAGCTGACGACGGAGACCGCATTCACGATCGAAGCCTTCGGCCATACCTATTCGGCCATACGCGGGCCACGCTGCCTCTACGACCCCAAAGGAGAGCGGCTCCGTGCCTGATGCCGACCGCGACGACTTGGCGGCTCTCGTGCCGGAGCTCGTAGTCTCGGACTTCGGCCGTAGCCTTGCCTTCTACCGCGATGTGCTTGGTTTCCAGATGCTCTACGGCAGAGCCGAGGAGCGGTTCGCCTACCTTGTTCGCGAAGGCGCGCAGATCATGATTGAACAGCCGGTCGACCGGTCATGGATCACCGGTCCACTCGAGCGGCCGTTCGGTCGCGGCATCAACCTTCAGATCGCCTGCACCGATGCGACAGCCATGCGCAATCGATGCCTGACGCTTGGCCTCTCTCTCTACATGGACCTCGAAGAGGCCTGGTATCGCCGGGATGCAATCCTGCTCGGCTGTCGCCAATTCCTGGTTCAGGACCCCGACGGCTATCTGCTACGCTTCAGCGAGGACATTGGCACCCGGCCTGTCTGAGGGGGAGGCGATGCAGATCTCCTGGAACGGCACCGCCATCCCAGCCCGCGAAGGCGACACGGTGGCTGACGCTTTGCTGCGCCATGGCATCCGTGCGATCGGCACGACCCGCAAACGTCACCGCCCGCTCGGTTATTCGGGGAGTTTCGTCAAAGGCATCCTCGCCGAGGTCGACGGCGTGCCGAACGTGCGTCTGGATCAACGACCGGCTACCAATGGCCTGCGCGTTCAATCTCAGAATGTCTGGCCCGGCCCCAAGCTCGACCTCCTAAAATTCGCGCGGCTGGTTCCCGCGAAGTTTGTACGTGGCGGCTTCGAGCACCCCCGATGGCTACCCAGCGGCACCGCCAGGTTCGAGCGCTGGGAGGCGCTGATGAGCTTCCTTGCCGGGGAGGGGCGCCTGTCACCCGAGCCCCCTGCCCGGACTACCGTGCCGGGAGAAAAACTCTCGACGGATGCGGTGGTCGTCGGCGGTGGGCGTGCGGGCTCGGAAGAGGCCCGCCGGCTCGCGGGGCTGGGGCGCAAGGTGGTCGTGATCGCGCGACGGCCGCCGGCTGACGATCTGGCGGCGCCGATCCGGACACTTGCCCCCTTCGAGGCCTTCGGCGTCTACCGCGGCGGACGCCTCATCGGCGCTGCGCCCCTCGATCCCGATCAGCCGGGCGTCGTCATCGAAACCTCGGAGCTGGTGCTGGCGACCGGCCGGCGCTCGGTGCCTCCGGTCGTCGCCGGGAATGATCTGCCGGGCGTCATGGATGCGCCGACCGCGCTCCGACTCGCCGAGCGCGATGTCGACCTCGGACGCATCGTCGTTGTGGGCACCGGCGCCGAGACCAGCCTGGCCGCCCGACTGCGGGAACTCGGACAGACCGTCGCCATCGTGAGCACCATCACCATGCTCGAGCGCATCGTCGGACGGGGCGCGGTCGCCGCCGTCGATGTCGGGCGCCGGATCGCCTGCGAGACCCTCGTGCATGCCGGTCCCTGGGTCGCCGATCCCAATCTGCCGTTCCAGGCCAGCGCCAACGGCCGGATCAGGCTCGGCGCCGAAGCGCTGCCTCCGCATGTCCGCGTCATCGGCTCAGCGGCGCTGCCGGACGAGCCCGTGCATGTCGGCTCGCTCGCCGATGCGCGCCATGCCGCCATCTGCCCCTGCATGGACGTCATGGGGGCCGAAATCCTCGATCTCATGGCGGCCGGCATGACGCACGTCGAGGAGCTGAAGCGGCAAACCTCCTGCGGCATGGGGCCCTGCCAGGGCCTGCCCTGTTGGGAGCTCTTGCGCGCGTTGATGCGGAAAGCCTCGGATGGACTCTATGGTGACGACCGGCCGTCGCATCGCGGCCCCCGCCGGGGCCTGACCGTCGCGCAGGCCGCCGGTCTCGACGGCCTCGTGGAGCCTCAGCAATGAGCAAAGCCAACCTCGACCGGCGGATCGTTATCACCGGCGGTGGCATCCATGGCCTCGGAACCGCTTTTCACCTGGCCCTTCTCGGTCACACGAACGTGCGCGTGCTGGATGCTGGCTACTTCCAGAGTGGCGCCTCGGGGCGAAATGGAACGCTCGTCCGCGGCGGCTTTGCATCCTACGAATGGACACGGCTCTTCGCCCACTCGAACCGGCGCTGGATCGAGCTATCGCGCCTCCTCGGCGAGAACGTGATGTATACGCGCCGCAACTATCTGATCGTCGCGCAGACCGAGAAGACCCAAAAGCTCATCGAGCCCGCCGTCCCCATGCATCGCGAGCTCGGCCTGCAATCCGAAATCATCGGGCCGGGCGAGCTCGCGCGGCTGGCGCCGTGCCTCGATACCAGAACAGTCCGCATGGCGGTCAATCTGAAGGACGGCGGCGTCGCGCCCCACCACGCGGCAATGAAGGGATTCCTCAGTGCCGCAAAACGGATCGGCGTCTCGGTCGACTACGGCAAGGCCGTGACGGCCATCGAGCGCGACGGCAAGCGGGTGACTGGTGTGGTCGCCGGCGGCGAGCGCATCCCGGCCGACGTCGTGCTCCTCGCGGCCGGCGCCCAGAGTGCCGCCGTCGCCAAGCTTGCCGGAGTCGCCATCGATGCCTTTCCCCAGCGCATCGAGGCCATGGCGTTAGAGCCGGTCCGGCCAATCTTGAGGCCCGCCATCGCTCTCCCCGACCGGCTCTGCTACCTGCACCAGACGGCGCGGGGCGAGATCGTCGGCGGCTCGGAGGTGCCGGAGCGGCCACAGGATACACTGACCACCGACCTGCCCGTCATGTCGCTGACCGCCAAGATTTATGCCGAGATGTTCCCGGCCTTCTCCCGGCTCCGCATCCTCCGGCACTGGGCCGGCATGTTGCTCGCAACGCCCGATTGGGGGCCGCTCACCGGCCGTCATCCCGACCTCGAAAATCTCTGGGTCTCGACAGGTTGGTCTTATGGCATCGCGGGCGCGGCCGGCACGACCGAGCTGATGGCGCTCTCGATCTCCGCCGACGAGCCCCATGACATCATCCGCCCGTTTGCGGTCGACCGTTTCCGCCGCGGACAACCGGTCGCCGAGGGGGCAATCGTATTGGCACCGAACGCGTCCGCGCACGGAACGGCGGCGTAGCCCTGCCGCTTGCTCGGCCGGTTCAGTGCTTCAGCATCGCGTAAAGCACGTCCTTCAACCTGAGGCGCTGTTTCTTCATGGTCTCGAACGTCTCATCGGAGACGTTCACCTCGTGCTCCTCGACGTCATGTATCTCCCGGTCGAGGGCACGGTAGCTCGAAACCAGCTTGGCGAAATGGACGTCGTTCGCCTGGAGTTTTTGGATCTTGTCTTTGAGCTCTGGAAACTCTTCGGCAAGCTCTTGCAGCAGGACTTGAGGCATCGTTGTTCCTTCACCTGGCCTATTGCCGACCACGCCGGCCGAGCCATTCCTGTACATAGCGATTTTGCCGCGACCGGCAAAGTTGCGACAGCGCGTCGCGTTCACGCAGGCCGCTGCCGAGGGCGCGATCGTTCTGGCGCCGAACGCACCCACTTCAACTCCGTTGCATTGACCACATTCACGCTCGATGATCTGCTGACGCCAGATAGGTGCTTTGGGGAATTGCCATGACCGACGACATCGCCGCTGCCAGAACGGCCATCGCCAAATTGGGCTTTTTTGCCTCGGCCGATCCGGCCCGCATCCAGATCCGGCGGCTTGGCGGGCTCACCAATCTGGTCTTCCGGGTCGACTACGACGGCGCCGCATATTGCATGCGGCTGCCGGGCAAGGGCACCGAGGAGTATATCGACCGGAAGATCGAGGCGCACGCAGCCAAAGCGGCGGCGATGGCCAAGGTCTCCCCCGAGCTCCTCTGGTTCAGCGACGATGGCGCCATGATCACCCGCTATCTCGACGGAACGCGAACGATGACGCCGACATTGTTCAAGTCGACAGCCGGCGCGCCGCTTCGCGCGGGCAAGGTGTTCAAGCAGCTCCACACGTCAGGCCAGACGTTCAACTTCCGCTTCGAGCTGTTCAAGATGATCGACGAGTATCTGAAAGTCCTGTCGACAAAGGAGGTCGAGTTTCCCGAGGGCTATCACGACGTGCTGAAGGAGGCCGAAACCGTCCGGGCGGCGCTTAATGCCCGCCCGGTCCCGCTTGCGCCCTGCCATTGCGATCCTCTATGCGAGAACTTCCTCGACACGGGCGAGCGCATGTGGCTCGTCGACTGGGAGTATTCCGGCATGAACGACCCCATGTGGGATCTGGGCGATCTATCCGTCGAAGCCGGCTTCGACGTCGTGCAGGAGGAGGAGATGCTTTTGGGCTATTTTGGTGCCGAGCCCAGCAAGACCGAGCGTGGCCGCATGGTCATCTACAAGGCTATGTGCGATCTGCTCTGGACGCTCTGGGGCCTGATCCAGCACGCCAACAAGAACCCAGTCGACGACTTCTGGGCCTATTCCGTCAATCGCTTCGAGCGCTGCAAAAAGCTGATGGGAGGCGCGGGGTTCCAAGCGCATGTCGCGGCGGTGAAGGCGAGGTGATCATGACAAGGGGCAATGCGGGCGACATCACAGCGATCCGGGACCTGATCCAACGACAGTTCCAGAGCATGAGCTGGGAAAGCGGCGCGACCGGCGACTGGGACGCTTTCGCGCAGGACTTTCATCGCGACGCCACTCTATTCGCATCGTCACGGCCGGTCCGAGCGCAGTCCGTCGACGCCTTCACCCACCGCATGCAGCGTCTCGTGGGCACGGCGCTCAAATCATTTCACGAGCGTGTGCTCGGTGTCGAAGTGCGCGTATTTGGCAGCGTCGCCGTGGCGAGCGTCGCCTGCGAGAACACCGAGAACGGCTCTGAGATCAACCGGAACGTCGAGATGATGCTGCTCATCAAAGACGAGGAACGCTGGCAGATCGTCGCCCAAGCCTGGGACAAGGCGAACGTGGATCGGCCGGTGCCCGCAGACCTCATCGACTGAGTACCGACACAGAAGGAATTACCATGACCGCCTATGCCATCGTCGGCGAGAACATCCATGACCAGGCAATGTTCGATGACTACCGGAGGGACGTGCTGCCGACGCTGGCGCCCTTCAAGGGCGAATTCGTCGTACGCGGCGGCGCGTTCACCGTCCTCGAAGGCGAGTTCCCCTACCAGCGCCTCGTCGTCATCGCCTTCCCGTCGCGGGCTCAGGCCGAGGGCTGGTACCATTCCGAGGCTTATCAGAAGCTGCTGCCGTTGAGGCTCAAGAGCACGACGGGCGTCTTCGTGATCGTCGACGGGATATAGCTCGTGCACGCCCACATCGTCCTCTCCCATCCGGAAGCGAAGTCCTACAATGCATATCTTTGCGCGGTGGCGCGAGAGGCGCTCGAGGCGACCGGATGGTCGGTCACGGCAACCGATCTCTACCAATCCGGTTTCGACGCGTTGGAGCGCGCGTCACACTATCGCGACCGCGTGCAGTCCCAGCGATTCGACGTTCAGCTCGAGCAGCGGCACGCTTCCGATACCGGAACGATCCCGCCCGAGGTCGCAGCCGAGATCGCCAACCTCGATCGCGCCGATTTCCTCATCCTTCAGTATCCGCTCTGGTGGCACCTTCCGCCGGCGATCCTCAAAGGCTGGATGGATCGCGTGCTCATCTATGGCGAGGTCTACACATCGAAGATGCGGTTCGAGGATGGCCGCTTCAAAGGCAAGCGGGCGATCCTCTCGACAACCGTCGGCACGAGCCCGGCGACATATGCGCACGACGGCCGGAGCGGCGACATCGATCTCCTCTGCTGGCCGGTGAACTTCACACTCGCCTATGTCGGCTACACGGTGCTCCAGCCCTTCATTGCCTATGGCGTCGAGGCGGGTTTGCGCTATTCGAGCCCCGCGGAAGTCGAGAAGCGGCTCGAGATGAATGCGAAGAGCTGGGCGCACACTCTGAAGACCATCGACGCCCGGCCGGCCATCCCCTTCAACCGCATGTCCGAGTGGGGCAGCGACGGCCACATCGCGGCCGGAGCCCCGGTGCACTCACCATTCGTCCGGCGCAAGAAGGAGCTCGAGCTGGAATGAGCGCCATCCTCGATCCCGATCTCGAAGCCGCCTCGCCCGCCGCGCTCCGCCGCCTCGAGAATGAGAGGTTGCAGCAGCAGATCGTCTACAATCACGCGACCAGCGCCTACTATCGCGCCAAACTCGATCAAGCTGGCATCCGCCCAACGGACATCAGATCGGTCGAGGACCTGGCGCGCATTCCTTTCATGGAGAAGACCGAGATCGCCGCCTCGCAAGCGGACGGAACGCTGCTCGGCATCAACCAGTGCGCGGCACTTGAGAGGATCGTCCGCATTCAGGCGACCGGCGGCACCACCGGAAAGCCCATGCGCATCGCATTGACCCGCCGCGACACCGAGGATTATGCCCGGATGGGCGCGCGGGCGCTCTGGGCCATGGGCTGCCGGCCGGGCGACATCGTCTTCGAATGCATGAACTACAATCTCTATGCCGGCGGCGTGAGCGACACGACGACGTTCGAGCAGCTTGGAGCCGCCGTGGTCCCCTACGGCGTCGGTCATTCCGAACGTCTTGTTGAGATGATGGCTTCCCTCGCGGACGACGTTGGTATCTGGGCAACTCCGTCCTATGCCGTCCGCCTCGCCGAGGTCGCAACGTCCCTCGGCCGCCGCCCCCGCGATGTCGGCCTGCGCAAAGGCTTCTTCTCGGGCGAAGCCGGCATGCAGGTGCCGGGATTCCGCGAAAGGATCGAGGCGCTCTGGGGCCTGCGTGCACAAGATCAATACGGCACAGGCGAGCTCGGGCTCCATTCGGGCGAATGCGAGATGCGGAACGGGCTGCACTACGGCGGCTTGGGGTCCGCCATCATCGAGCTCATCGATCCCGACAGCGGAGCCGTACTTCCCTTCGATGACGGCCGGCAAGGTGAAGCGGTCTACACTTCGATCTGGCGCGAGGCCTCGCCGTTGATGCGCATGCGCTCACATGACCTCTTCCAGGTCTTCACCGAGCCCTGTGCCTGCGGCCGCACCAGCTTTCGCCTGCAAGTCCTCGGCCGCTCCGACGATATGTTCATCGTCAAGGGCGTGAACATCTTCCCGGCATCCATCCATGCGGTCCTCGTCCAGGTCGGGGATAAGGTTACGGGTGCTTTCCAGGTCGTGCTCGATCGTCCACCGCCGATCGACTATCCCGTTCCGATCCGGGTGGAAATGGCCGAAGGCCTGCCCGAGGACCAGCAAACGATGTTGGCGAGCGAGCTGGCCCAGCGTCTGCAGCGAACGCTCAACTTCACGGCCTCCATCCGACTGGAGCCCGCCGGAACCTTCGCGACCGGTCTCAAGGTGAGGCGGGTCGTCAGAAGCTATCGGGAGGGCTAGCATGGACGAGACAGTCCTCGCGACACGTCCCAGCGCGAGCGTGCTGCTCGTCACGCTCAACCGACCGGGGAAGCTCAATGCGTTGACGGCCGACATGCTCGATCGCCTCCTCGCGCTCGTCGCGGACGCCGAGCGTGACCCGGTCACAAGGGCCATGGTTCTTACCGGCGCTGGCCGCGCCTTCTCGGCGGGCGCCGACATCGGTGCTCTGGAAAGCATGGCCCCCGAGCGGTTTCGCGCGCTCGTCGAGCGATTCATGGCCTTGGCACTCGCCATCCAGGCGGCCACAAAGCCCGTGATCGCAGCCGTGCACGGTTACGCCATGGCCGGCGGATTCGAGCTGGCGGTGATGGCCGACGTTCGCATCGCCGCCAGCGGGACACGATTCGGCCTCCCCGACACGGCCATCGGCCTGTCGCCGACGAGCGGCATGACCTGGTCGCTGCCGCGCCTGATCGGCTGGGGCCGGGCCGTCGACCTCACGCTCTCGGGTCGCATCATCGACGATACCGAAGCCGAGCGGATCGGGCTCGTGACGCAAGTGGTGCCGGCCGAGCGGCTGGTCGGCGCGGCGCTCGACTATGCCGAGAAGCTCGCGTCCGCACCGGCGACCGGCGTTGCGATGACGAAGCGGCTCTACGCCGAGAGCACAGTCGGCGACCTCGAGGCCGCCACACGGCGAGAACTCGAGGCGGAGATGGCCTGCTTCGGCGAGGCGGAGACGAAGGAGCGCTTCCGGCGATTTCTCGCCCGGAAGAGATCGTGACCTGCCCGTAGCCGCTCTTGCGCCGCCACTTTCGCCGGTTATCCTCGAAGCATGCCGCCTCTGACCCGCATCCTCTCTCGTCGCCTCGTCGCCGCCCTCTGCCTTCTCTGTCTGCTCGGCGCCGGCGGCATCGCCATTGCCGCCCCCTACCTGCCGCGGCTCCTTCTGGAAGGCTATCCGGCGGCGATCTGGCCGGCCTACGGCTCCTTTGCGGTCGTACCGGGCGGCACAAGCGAGGCTCTACTGCCTCCCGCCGTTTCCGGGCTGCAGCCGAGTCCAACCCTGAAGGCGCTCTTCGAGGACAGCAACGGCCGTGCCCTGATGGCCGTCCACAAGGGTCGGGTCGTCCTCGCTCACTATGCCGACGGCATCACCTCCGAGACCAGGCTCAACTCCTACTCGATGGTCAAGAGCCTCATCGGGGCATTGACGATGAAGGCCGTCGCCGATGGGCGCCTCCGCTCGCTCGACCAGCCGCTCCGCGAGGCACTGCCGGGTGTTGGGCAGCCCTCGCTCTCTGAGGTGACGATCCGCGAGCTGCTCGAGATGCGCTCGGGCATCGAGGTCGAGGCGCACGGTTTCACGGCGGTCTCCGGCGACAAGGATGTCGAAGCGACGAAGATGAACCTCTTCGGCGCCATGGCACGGCTCCATACCGGCGGCGTCGCGGCCATTGCCAGCGAGCTGAAGAGCCTGCCTGAGCTTCGTCGCACCTATAGCTACCAGAACGTCAACACCGCCCTCTTGGGCATGGTGCTTGAACGGGCCTATCGCAGGCCGCTCGAGCAGGCACTCGCGGCCGAGATCTGGGCGCCGGCCGGTGCCGCTCCCGCCATGTGGCGGCGCTATGGCGAAGAGCTCGATGTCTCGGCCTATTGTTGTCTCTACGCCCGTCCTTTGGACTGGGCGAAAGTCGGCGCCTACATCATGCACAACGGCACGGCCGGAAAGCCGTTCCTGCCAGAAGCGCTGTGGCGCGAGCTCCTGGGCCTCGACCTCGCGGATCGGGATGTCGCCGACGGCCGCTACGGCCTCCACATCCGCCAGGATCTGCTCGACCGTCCGGGCGAGACCCTCAGCGGCCCGTTCAGCTTCTTCATGGGCAGCCGGGGTCAGATCACCTACCTGCTGCCGGAGCAGGATCTCGTCGTCGTGCGTTTCGGCGACGGGTTCCAGAAGCTGCATTCGACGCTCTACGAGACGTGGCGTTCGATCGGCCCTTGATCGCCGACCGGGCCTACCGCCGGCCTTCGATCTCCTGCCGCAGCTTCTCCTCCTCGTACTGGATGAACCAGCCGATCATCTGCCGCCAAAGTGCCTCGGCGAGATCGGGCGGCAGTCCGCGCGACACGGCGCGCGCCCGCACCTTGTCGATCACCTGTTGGTTCCGCCAGGGAACATTCGCCTCCTGCCTCTCACCGAGCTTGATCTGCCAGGCGCGCTCGACATAGCCGAAACGCTCGGCCATCAGGTCGATCAATGCCTCATCGCACCGGTCGATCTCGACTCTGACGTCGGCGAGAGTCGCGCAGTCCGCAGGTTTCTTCACAGCCATGCTTGCCTCTATTGCCCGCTCTCGCCTTCGCCCTCCGTCGGGACCTCGTCATCCGATCCGACCAGAGCCTTGAATTGATCGCTTTTGCCGCCCTCCTGCACGCAGTCCGTCAGCGGTGCCACGGGCCCTGAGAAGCTCGTCGAAACCATGCCGATGCCGGCGGATGTCTTCTTGCCCTTCTTCGAGCCCCCGGCACCTTCGGCCACCATATGGCAGCGTGCGATCTTGATCTCCGTGCTGTCGGGTGCCAACGCCATCGCTTTCGTCGTCAACCGCGCGGCCAGTTCCGGGCGCTCGGATCCCAAGCGCTGCACGGCATCCGGAGACAGCGCTGCGACAGACGCCACCGCAACTCCCTTCTTGCCTTTCTTCTTCTTGCCGAGATCCAGTAGCCCGCCACCGCTGCGCTTGAGCGACAGACGTCCCACATCGACGACCTCACTCGGGCCGATGGTGAAGGCGGCGAAGCTCCGGCTCCAGGCCTTTCCGGTCCAGGGAATGCGCGAAGCGTCGCTCGGCGTCCCGGCATAGGTCACGTTCGAGCCGTTGCGGCAAGTATAGTGCACGATGTGATAGGTGCCCGGCTGCAGCTCGACTGCCTCGACCGGCGTACGGCCGGCGTATGTGGTCGGCAACACGACATCGCGGACCGCCACAAATCCGGACGCCTCAGACCGCGCGAGCACGACGCGGCCCTCGGCGCATTGCAGCCCGTCGATGCCGACGTCGAGGACGGCGACACCCAGCGTCGGAGAGCGTGTCACATCGCCGGCGACGCTCTCTGTGTCGGTCGGAAAACTCGGCAAGACGGGGGCGGCGGACTGCACATTGGCGCATCCGCTGAGCGTAACGCCTGCCAGGAGGACCAATGGGAGCATCCGAGCCAAGCTTCGCCTCCTCCAGACACCGACGGCTCAGGGATTTCCACGGCTTCCGGGCTTTTTGGCGGCTTCCGCCGTCCACCAGGGCTCGGGGAGCCTCAGGCGCCCTGCCGACTGCTCGACGACGTGGGCAACTTGGAACAGCGTCTCCTCATCGAAGGCCCTGCCGATCAATTGCAGCGCCAGGGGAATGCCGTCGCCCGAAAGCCCGGCAGGAACGGCGATGCCAGGCAGGCCGGCCATGTTCACCGTCACCGTGAAGATGTCGTTCAGATACATCTGGATCGGGTCGGCACTCATGGATTTGAGCGGGAAGGCGGCACTGGGGGTTGCCGGCGTCAGAAGCGCGTCGACCTCCTCGAAGGCCTGGTCGAAGTCCTGCTTGATGAGGGTACGGACCTTCTGTGCCTTGAGGTAGTAGGCATCATAGTAGCCTGCCGACAGCACATAGGTGCCGATCATGATGCGCCGCTTCACCTCAGGCCCGAAGCCCGCCGCGCGGCTGTTCTCGTACATGTCGACGACGTCCTTGCCGGGCACGCGCAGGCCATAGCGAACGCCGTCGTAGCGCGCCAAGTTGGAGGAGGCCTCGGCAGGTGCGACGATGTAGTAGGCCGGCAGGGCAAGCTTTGTATGCGGCAACGAGACTTCCTTGATCGTCGCTCCCGCCGCCTGGAGCCATTTGATCCCCTGCTGCCACAACGTCTCGATCTCTGCTGGCATGCCGTCGACCCGGTATTCCTTGGGCACGCCGATCTTGAGGCCCTTGATGCTCTTGCCCAGCACCTTTTCATAGTCGGGCACTGGCGTGTCGACGCTCGTCGTGTCCTTTGCATCGACACTCGCCATGGCGCGGAGCATGATGGCGGCATCGCGAACGTCCCGCGCGATCGGCCCGGCCTGATCGAGCGACGACGCGAAGGCGACGATGCCCCAGCGCGAGCAGCGCCCATAGGTCGGCTTGATGCCGACGGTGCCGGTCAACGCCGCCGGCTGGCGGATCGAGCCGCCGGTATCGGTGGCCGTGGCGCCGGCGCAGAGACGTGCGGCAACGGCCGCCGCCGAGCCGCCCGAAGAGCCTCCCGGCACGAGATCGGCATTCGACGTCTTTGACCGCCACGGATTGATGACGGGACCGTAGTAGCTCGTCTCGTTGGAGGAGCCCATGGCGAACTCATCCATGTTGAGCTTGCCGAGCATGACGGCACCGGCATCCCAGAGGTTCTGGGTCACCGTCGACTCGTAGGGCGGCTTGAAGCCGTCGAGCACGTGGCTGCAGGCCTGTGTGTGTACGCCCTTCGTCGCGAACAGGTCCTTGATGCCGAGAGGGATGCCTTCGAGTGGTCGGTTGCTCCCCTGCGCAAGCCGGTTATCGGCGATCTGGGCCATGGCGCGGGCCTGCTGGTCGGTCACCGTGACGTAGGCATTGAGCACGGGATTGGCGGCGGCGATGGCGGCGAGGTAGGCATCTGTCAGCTCGCGCGCCGAGAACGCTTTCTTGGCGAGCGCGGCGCGGGCTTCGGCGATGGTCAGATCGGTGAGGTTCGACATGACTTACTCGACCACCTTGGGCACCACGAAATAGTGGTCGTCCGCCCGCGGCGCGTTCGCGACGATGTCGTCGGCGATCCCACCGCTCGTGACCTCGTCCCGGCGCTTCTTCATTTGCATTGGCAGGACGCGCGTCATCGGCTCCACACCGTCGGTCGGCACGGCATTGAGCTGCTCGACCCAATTGAGGATCACGTTGAGCTCACCCTGCATCCTCCCGACCTCGTCGTCGGTGATCTTCAGTCGCGCCAGGCGGGCGATCTTGCGGACGGTCTTCTCGTCGACCTGCATGGTTCTTGCTTTCACGGTCCGGGGAATCTAGCGATTGCTCGGAGAGATAGCGCCCGCCCCGCGCCGGCGCAACCTTTCGACATCCACCGGGGGAGCCCCACATATGAGCGCGCGCAAGGATGGACCGGGCCGTTTCGTCAGAGCTGCCGAAGCTCTGGGGCTTGCCGTGTCATTGAAGGAGTTCTCCGAGAGCACACGCACGGCCGAGGAGGCGGCGACGGCCTGCGGCTGCGATGTCGGACAGATCGTCAAGTCTCTGGTTTTTCAAGGAAAACGATCAAAGAAGCCCTACATGCTGCTGGTCTCGGGCCGGAACCGGGTCGACCAGAAGGGAGTCGCCGCGCTGATCGGCGAGGCGCTCGAACGACCCGATGGCCAATATGTCCGAGACCTGACCGGCTTTGCCATCGGCGGCATTCCGCCGGTCGGCCACGATAGGCCGCTCAAGACCTATATGGACGAGGATCTCCTCAGCTACGACGTGATCTGGGCGGCGGCCGGCTCCCCCAACAGCGTCTTCCCGACAGAGCCGAAGCAGCTCGCCGCGATCGCCGGAGCGGAGATCATCCGGCTGAAGGAGGCGTGAGCCGCCTCACATCACATGGCACAGCCTGAGCGCGTCGTAGATCGCGGCGTGGATATTCCGGCTGGCGACGGCATCACCGATACGATGCAGCTCGAATCTGCCATTGGCATTCGAGCGCGGTTGCGGTTTGGCGGCGAGAAGGGCATCGATATCGGTGACGCCGGCATTGGCCGACTGAGATTTGAGCTTCTGCCAAAGGTCGTCGACAGGCTCTGTGCCGTGCTCGACGACGACCTGATCGGCTTCCTCCTCGACGACCGTATCCGTCAGCTCGTTGATGAAACGGGCGACGAGCGCGTTGCCGCGCCTCTCGATGCCGGTCATGCGCAGATCGAACACGAGCGGCAGACCGATCTGGTAGGTCCGCCGCTTCCAGAAGGTCTGCTCAGGGGTATCGAGATCCATGCCCAGGTGATCGTCGAGGGTCACGAGCCGCGCCGCCTTGCCGGCGGCCCGCACCTTCTCGGCCGCAACCAGCGCCGTGTGACGCCCCGTGCTATCGTAGATCAGCACGCGATCGGCGGGCGTGGCACTGCCGTCGATGAGCGCCCACGGGCTCGTCGCGTGCTCTGCTCCCGTGATCTCGCCGAAACCAGGAACGCCGCCGGTCGCGACGATGACGATGTCAGGCGCCACGGCCAGCACGTCCTCCGGCTCGGCGTAGGTGTTGAGCCGCACGTCGACGCTCAGATGCTCGAGCTCCTGGGCCCGCCAGTCGACGATGCCGATAAGGTCGCGCCGCCAGCTCGCCTCGGCGGCGAGTCGAACCTGGCCTCCCAGTGCATTGGCCGCTTCGAGCAACACGACCTTGTGACCGCGCTCGGCGAGCACACGCGCTGCCTCGAGCCCCGCCGGTCCGCCACCGACCACCACGGCATGGCGAGCCGCCGATTTCGTCCTCGTGATCCGTTGCGGCAGGATGGTCTCGCGGCCCGTAGCCGGATTGTGCAGACAAGAGGGGCGCGAGGGTCCCCGGCAATGCTGTGCGCCGACACAGGGGCGCACGCGCTCGGCCCGGCCGCTCTCGAGCTTCTCGACCAAATGGGGATCGGCGATGTGCGCCCGCGTCATGCCGACCATATCGATGAGCCCTTCGCCGATAGCGTAGCGGGCGGTCGCAAGATCGGCGATGCGGGCCGCATGAAAGACGGGCAGCTTCATCTCGCGCTTGAACGCCGCCGCCTTCGTGATCCAGGGCGCCATGGGGCTTTCGATGCCTGGCATATTGTCGAGCGACAGATTGACCGCCCGATCCATGCGCCCATAGATCGCGTTCCAGAAATCGATGAGACCAGAGTTCTCGAGGATGCGTGCGATCTCGACGCTTTCCTCGAATCCCAGCCCCTCCTCACCGCCCATGCCTTCATCGACGACGAACCGAAAGCCGACGAGAAATTCGTCGCCGACGCGCTCGCGGATTGCCTCGTAGACGGCCAGTGGAAAGCGGCAACGGTTTTCGAGCGAGCCGCCCCAGCGATCGGTCCGCTGGTTCATGGCGGGCGAGAGGAACTGGCCCATCATGTGACCGCCACCCAGGGTCTCGATGCCATCGAGTCCGCCCTCCTTGCAGCGCCAAGCCGCATCGGCATAGTGCCGGATGACGCGGGCGATATCATCCTCGTCCATCTCCTTAGCGACGGAGCGATGTTGAGTTTCGCGCGTCATCGACGGGCTGATGGTCGGCAGGAAGTGGCCGGCATAGGCACTGCCGCGCCGTCCCAAATGCGTGATCTGGCACATGAGGTAGGCGCCCTCGGCATGTACGCGCGACGCGAATTGCCGGAAATGCGGAATGCAGGCGTCGTCGCCCACGTAGAGCTGCTGGAACACCGAGGGGCTGTCGGGAGACACGTTGGACGAGCCGCCGAACATGGTGAGTGCGAGTCCGCCCCTGGCCTTCTCGACGTGATAGGCCTGGTAGCGCTCGAGCGTAAGCCCGCCTTCCTCGAGCCCGCACGCATGACTCGTGCTCATGATGCGGTTGCGCAGAGTGAGATGCTTCAGCTTGAACGGCTTCAGCAGCGGATCGGTCGTCGGGCGGGGTTCCAAGGTCATATGAGCTCCATCTTCTGGTCGAGAGTGCGCAGGCCTCTGCCCGAAAGCAAGGTCATGACCGCCGCCCAGCCATGCCCGGAGAGCACTTGCCTGGGCATGGCGCCTTTCCCAGAATGCACGCGCTAACCGAAGGAGGATCGACACCATGCCGCTCGAGGAGGATCGCGACATTCTGGACGTCGCCGAACATACCGAGCACGTCACGTTCCAGAAA
The DNA here is from genome assembly GCA_041397825.1 of Hyphomicrobiaceae bacterium. Lineage (GTDB taxonomy): Bacteria > Pseudomonadota > Alphaproteobacteria > Rhizobiales > Hyphomicrobiaceae > JANNSX01. The sequence goes on along the minus strand of JAWKVX010000004.1, from coordinate 37,979 downwards.
TCGACCCGTCGTACCGCGTCCGGCTACGAGCTGCCGATGATCTTGCATGACCGGCTGGCTTTCTCGCCCGAGGAGTATGTCCGCCGCTATGATGTCATCCAGAGTGGCATGGAGCGGCTCGGCCTCGACGCAGTCCTGGCCAGGGGGCCCGAGAACATCACCTATGTCGGTGGCTACGAGACGCCCGGCTACTACAAGTACCATTGCGTGATCGTGCCCAGGAACGGCGAGCCGGTCTTCCTCGTCCGCGACTTCGAATGGATCAACACGCCGGAGTTCGCTTGGTCGACAAAGATCGCCAAGGTCTACGATTGGGATCACCCGCCGAGCGTCACCGTCAACGTGTTACAGCAGCTGGGACTCGGATCGGGAAAGCGCATCGGCGTCGAGAAACAGGGATTCTTCTACACGGTAGACGAGCACGAGACGCTGGTGCGCGATCTCCCCGGCAACACCTATCACGACGCGACCGGCATTCTCTGGGATGCACGCATGATCAAGTCGGAGGAGGAGATCGAGGTGATGCGCCGCTCGGCCGCACTGGTCGACAAGGCGATGCTCGCCGGCTATGAGGCGACTCGTCCCGGCGCTTCGGCCGACGAGATCAACGGCATCGTCAACAAGGTGCTCCTCGAGAACGGTGGGGAGTATATGGGCCTGCCGCCCTTCGTGCTTGCCGGCGAGCGGTCCTGCCTGCCGCACCAGACGGGCGGGTCGAACCGGCTGAAGCCCGACGACCTCATGTATTTCGAGATTTCCGCCTCCCAGCGCCGCTACACGGCGGCACTGATGCGGACCATCTTCCTCGGCAATCCCAAGGACGAGTGGATCCGGGCGGCCGAGGCCTGCATCGGCGCGGTGACACGGGCGCTCGAGGTCATCAAGCCGGGTGCGACCCCGCATGAGGCCGACACGGCGGCGCGCGCGGTCACGCAGAAGGCCGGCTTCGGCGAGTACCATCGCAACCGGCTCGGCTACTCGATCGGCGTCAGCTACCCGCCGGATTGGGGCGAGGGCGAGATCATCTCGCTCCGCCAGGACGAGCACCGTCCGCTCGAGCCCGGCATGACCTTCCACATGCCGCCGCTCGCCCTCAAGTACCGGGAATTCGGCATCGGTTTTTCCGAGAGCATCGTCGTGACCAAAACGGGCTGCGAGCGCTTCTCGAAATTGCCCCGCGAGGTTGTCATCAAACGGTAGGCGCCCGGTTCTGGGGAGTGGTGCTAGCACTTGCGGTGTGCCACTCCCTGCCCTCCATTTGACGCGTCTGAAGACTTCCTCGCGTGACATCCAACTCGGTGGCGCCTGCCCGCCTCCTTACCGGGCGACAGGAAGAGCACCAACTGCTTCATCTTCGTTGGAAGGTGTCTGGCCGGGTGCCGGCACCCATGGCAGGATCGTGGACGTGATGAAGGCGATCTGCGCATGACCCGACCTGTCTCCGACGCCGGTGCCCAGGGATCCGTCAAGGAGCCCGTCCGGCTCCTTCTACGGCTGGAGGGGCTTACCGTCACTCTGACCGGACTCGCGTCCTACGTCACAACAGGGAGGTCCTGGTGGCTCATGCTCCTATTCGGTTTGGCGCCTGATCTGAGCTTCCTCGCTTATCTTGGCGGGTCTCGAGCAGGCGCGGCAGCTTACAACCTCGCCCACACTTATGTCGGTGCTATTGTCGTCGCGATGGCGGGACTGTTGACCGAGACACCGCTCCTGACCCACATCGCACTGATCTGGCTCGTGCATATCGGCGTCGATCGGGCACTCGGCTATGGCCTCAAGTTTCCTGATGCCTTCACGAGCAAGCATCTCGGAACGATTGGAAGAGTCTCCTCATGAGCCGTGCGGCCGCGTCGGAAACAGCAGACTTCGTCATCATCGGTGGTGGCTCGGCGGGTTGCATCGTCGCTCGGCGCCTCGCCGAGCGCACAAGCGGTCGCATCATCTTGCTCGAGGCCGGTCCTTCGGACGAGCATGATCCGACCGCTCTCTACCTCTCCAAGCTCGATGACCAGCAGGGGCTCGACTGGGGCTTCAAGGCAACGCCCTGGTCCGGAGCTGAAACGCCCCTCAAATACCTGCGGGCCCGCATGCTTGGCGGCTGCGGCAACCACAACGACTGCGCCTATCTCATCCCGCCCGATCATGACTTCCAGCTTTGGGAAGCTGCCGGCGCGACAGGCTGGGGACCGGATGGGGTCCGGCCCTACTTCCAGCGCCTCGATGAGCGCGTCAACATCTACCGCTTCGAGGACGTCAATCCGATCTGCCGGTCCTTCATCGAGGCCGGCAAGGAGCTCGGATTTCCCGAACGCGACTTTCGCGCGGGCATCGCCGATGGTATCGGGCTGTTCCCGCTCAACTCGGTCGGCGATCTCCGTCACTCGTCCTCGGTCGCCTATCTGCATCCGATCGCCGCACAACCGAAACATCTCGAGGTACGTACCGGCGTGCGCGCGACGAAGGTCCTGATTGAGAATGGCCGCGCTACGGGAGTTGAGACCGATCATGGCACGATCCTCGCCGCTCGCGAGGTCATCCTAACGGCGGGTTCCCTGCAGACGCCGCAACTCATGATGATCTCCGGCCTCGGCCCCGCCGCGGAGCTGAGGCGCCACGGCATTCCGGTCATCCGCGATCTCCCGGGCGTCGGTGGCCATTTGCTCGATCATGTAGCCGCGCCCATCATCTGGCAGATCGACCGGCCGGTCGGCTCGTGGCAGATCACGCACCTGCAGGCTACCATGCTGGCCACCATCGACAAGGACGCCCCGGCGCCGGACATCCTGTTTCACTTTGGCCTGCGTATCCGGGAGAAGTACGACGCCGCGCCGATCTTCGCCGATGTGGAGAACGGCGTTCGCGCATCGCCCAATGTCGCGCGCGCCCGCTCGACCGGCCGGCTGGCCTTGCGTTCTGCGAGTATTCATGACGCACCACTCATCGATCTCAACTACTTCAGCGATCCAGAAGGCTATGATCGCCGCATTCTTCTCGAAGCCTTGAAGTTCACGCGCCGCTTTGCACAAACGAAGGCGTTCGGCTCGATGGTCGTCAAGGAGCTGGCTCCGGGGCCGGATGCGGTCAGTGACGCCGATCTCGAAGCCTACATGCGCCAGGTCTGCGAGACGGTCTATCACCCCTCCGGCACGGCGGTGATGGGCGATCCGGAACGCAAGGACACCGTCGTCTCGCCAGATCTCAAGGTGAAGGGCATCGAGGCCTTGCGCGTCTGCGACGCCTCCGTCTTTCCGACCATGGTCACCGTCAACATCAACAATACGGTGATGATGATCGCCGAGAAGGCGGCAGATGCGATCCTGCCGCGCTAGGGGCGGATGAACGTCCCGTTCTGCAACTCCGCGATCGCCTGTCTGAGTTCAGCATTCGTGTTCATGACGATCGGGCCGTACCAGGCCACAGGCTCCTTGATGGGCTTGCCCGAGACGAGCAGGAAGCGGATGCCTTCCTCGCCTGCCTCGACCGTCACCTCGTCGCCCGAGCCGAAGAGGATCAGCGAGCGATTGCCAACGCTTTCACGGACGACGACCTCCTCGCCACCGACCTGCTTCTCGGTCAATACGCCCAGTGGCTTCGAGGCGTCTCGGAACCGGCCCGCCCCCTCGAAGACATAGGCGAAGGCGTGGCGCTCGATCTCGACCTCGAGCGTCTTGCGCTTGAGTGGAGGCACGTAGACATCGAGATAGCGCGGATCGGCGGCGATGCCATCGACGGGGCCGCGCTTGCCCCAGAACTCGCCACAGAGAACGCGCACGACCGTGCCATCGTCGTCGGTGATCTCCGGAATCTCCTTCGATGTCACGTCCTGGTAGCGCGGGGCCGACATCTTGAGAGAGGACGGCAGGTTGGCCCAGAGCTGGAAGCCGTGCATGCGGCCCTTTGCGTCCCCCTGCGGCATCTCTTGATGCAGGATGCCGCGCCCGGCCGTCATCCACTGCACGTCACCCGCACCGAGCGCACCCTGGTTGCCCAGGCTATCGCCATGGGCGACGGTCCCCGCCAGCACATAGGTGATGGTCTCGATGCCGCGATGGGGATGCCAGGGAAACCCCTTCGAATAGTCCTCCGGCCGCTCGTTGCGAAAGTCGTCGAACAGCAGGAAGGGATCGAAGTCGGTGGTCTTGCCGAAGCCGAAACCACGATGCAGATGCACGCCCGCGCCTTCGAGTGTGTGCTGGGCCTGAGTGATCGACTGGATGGGGCGAACGGACATGGGGGCGGCGCTCCTCATTGCAAACGGTGGATCATACATGATAGGGGCCATGCACGCATAGGACGCCAGAAGGGCGAATGAGAATGACGTGGCAGCAGACCCGGCACTGACCCTCGACGCCTTCGCCGCCCTCCTCCCCGAGCGCGCGGTGCTCATCGGGCTCGATCTCGGCACCAAGACAATCGGACTTGCGATCTCCGATTCGTCGCTGACGATCGCGAGCCCCCTCCTCACCATCGAGCGCTCCAAATTCAAGGCCGACGCCGCGGCGCTGCTGGCGCTCGCCGAAGAGAACGACGCCGCCGGCCTCGTCATCGGGCTACCGAAGAATATGGACGGCAGCGAGGGGCCACGGGCGCAATCGACCCGCGCATTCGTCCGCAATCTTTCGGCACTAACCACCCTGCCGATCGTCTACTGGGACGAGCGGCTCTCCACCGCTGCCGCGGAGCGCACCCTCATCGAGGCCGACACCTCTCGTCGCCGCCGGGCCGAGGTGATCGACAAGATGGCCGCTGCCTATATTTTGCAAGGTCTGCTCGACCGGCTCCGGTTCCAGAGGGCCGGGCCGGCGTCTTGAGCTTGTCCGCAGCACCTGTCAGAAGTCAGGCACGAGTCCTCAACTTCCGAGCCTCTCCGTGACGCCCGAGCTCACCTCATGGTCCGATCTCCTCTCGCCCGTGGCGATCGCTGGCATCGACATGACGTGGCTCGATGCATTGGCCTTCCTCTGGTTTGCCCTCTCGACCATCGGCTACGGTGTCTTCGCGCGCTATGGCCCGGCAGCCCGGAACAATCTCATCGCGGCCATTCAGCGCCAGCGCGAGGCCTGGATGGTGAACATGGCGCGCCGGGCCGACCGGGTGACAGATGTGCTCCTCGTCTCCAACTTGGCCACCGGCAACACTTTCTTCGCCTCGACCAGCGTCATTCTCCTCGGCGCTCTTTCCGCCCTGCTCGGCGCAGGTGAGACAGCTCAACAGATCGTCGCCGGCCTGCCGCATGCCCACGCCGCCCCGCCGGTCCTCTGGAACATCAAGATTCTGACGTTGATGGCCGTGTTCGTCTATGCCTTCTTCAAATTTGCTTGGGCCTTCCGTCTGGCTCACTACGCCATGATCCTCGTCGGGGCGGCGCCGATGGCGCAGGAAGCGACCGAAGGCGTCCGCCTGGAGCATGCGGCCAGGACCGCTCGCCTCGCCGGCATTGCCGGTGAGCATTCGAACTCGGGGCTGCGGGCCTACTACTTCGCCATCGCCGGCTGCGCGTGGTTCTATCACCCGCTCGCCTTCATTATCGCCACGACCTGGGTGCTCCTGATCGTCATCCGGCGCGAGTACCTGTCGCGATCTCTGGCGATCATCGGCCCGGCCGGTCACTAGACTGTCATGGTCCAGATCGTCGCCACCGTCGTCCCGGTCTTCCTGGTCATCATCCTTGGCTTCCTCCTCTATAGGTTTCGCTTCATCGACGAAAACGTTGCCTCCGCACTCGAGCACGTCTGCTACTACATTCTCTTTCCTGCTCTCATTGTCCGGACGGTTGCGGCGGCGGACTTCTCGCAGATCTCCGTGCTGAGCCTTGTCCTTGGATTCTGGCTGGCCTTGCTGGCGGCCGCGACGTTGCTCTTGCTCTTGAAACCCGTCATCACGTGGGCCCTGCAGCTCGACGATCCCGGCTATACGAGTCTGTTCCAGGGCGCGATGCGATGGCATGGCTTCATGGCGCTCGCCATGGCGATAGCCCTCTACGGCGCGGATTCGGTACCCATCGTCGCGGTTGCGCTCGCATCGCTCGTACCGGTGCTCAACCTAATCAGCGTCATCGTACTCCTGAGATGGGGCAAGCGGCCCGAAGCCGGCCCGGATAGCATCGGCCGGCAACTGATCCGGAATCCGTTCATTATTTCCTGCGCCATCGGCGCAGCCTTGAACATCACCGGCATCGGCATGCCGGAGCCTGCCGCAGCCTCGCTGAAGCTACTCGGCGATGCCGCCCTCGGCGTGACGCTCATCACCACGGGTGCCGGGTTGAGGCCGATCACGTCGACGAGCGAGACCGGCGCCATCGTCCTCTGCGCGGCCTACCGCCTGATCCTGATGCCGGCCGTCTTCTTTCTCGCGCTCACCCTCGCCGGCGTCACCGGACATGTGCGCACCGTCGCGGTGCTCTGCGGCGCGGTGCCGACGGCGGCCTCGGCCTATGTCCTGGCGCGAAAGCTCGGCGGCAACGCCCCCTTGATGGCGAGTATGATCACCGCCCAGACGCTCCTCGCGGCGGTGACGCTACCCGTCGTCATCTATCTCCTGACGCTGGCCGAATAGCTCGCCTCAGACGGCAAGCCCGTGCGCCCGCCAGACCTGGCCGTAGGCCTGGTCGTCCGTCACGGCCTGCCGGACCTGCAAGAGCCGTGGCGCCGTCACCGGCTCAGGTGACCAGGTCGTCAGGACCGCAAGATAGACGTCGGCGATCGAAAGCGCGCGGCCGGCGAGAAAGGGACCGTCGGCCAGTGCCTGATCGATCACCTCGAGCGTTCTCGCCATGTGACGTGCGCCCGCGGCCTTGACACCCGGCACTCCCGCGGGATCGGTGGTGTAGCGATCGGGATAGAAGTAGCGGAGGTCCGCCTCGTAGAGGTTGGTCGCCATATAAACGAGCCAGCGCAGGAACCGGGCATGGGCCGGTGTCCCGGGCTCCGGAGAGAGGCCGGCCTTGGGATGGGCCCCCGCCAGATAGATGACTATCGCCGCTGATTCCGTCATCAGCGTGCCGTCTGTGAGCGTCAGGGCCGGGACCTGCCGCATCGGATTGATCGCCACGAAATCCGACCGTTCGTGGTCGCCTTTCGACAGATCGAGTTCGACCACCCGATGGGGCGCACCCGCCTTGACGAGAGCCGCCTCGACCGGAAACGAGCCGGACGCCTTGTTGCCGTAAAGAACGTAGCCCATGGAGTTGTCCTTACACTTGAGGTCGCCAATGGTTGGATTTCGTCGTTAACGCCGTATCATATTGCCCTTGACGATAGAACAGCCGATCAGACCCAATACCGTCTGCATCATAACTCGACCGGAGCCACTCTATGCGTATCGTTACTTCCCTTGCCGTCGTTGCCACGTTGCTATTCGCGTCCCAAGCCACCGCCGAGACGCTGAGCAAACGGCTCCCCGCCAACAAGACCTCGACGCTCGACCTCTACATGCGCTGGAGCAACGACTGCAAGAACCTCGGAACCATCAGCTCCGGCTTCTCCAAGAAACCGGGACATGGAACAGTCCGCCCATCGGTCGTGACGGCGCCGATCCCATCCAGCGCCGACTTCGGCACCGCAGCGTGCGCCGGCAAGAGAATTAAGGCCCTGCGCATCTCCTATACGCCGAAGAAGGGCTATCGCGGTCCGGATAGCGTCACCGTCTGGGTAAACTACGGCTCGACCGGACAGACGAGCTACACCTACAACATCACGGTCTACTGATCCGGCGCGTCAGTCGCAGACGGTCTGCCCGTTGAAGGTGAAGCAGTTGCCACCCGACTTCTTCTTGGCAGCCGGCTGAGACTTCGTCGCCGCTTTGCGCGAGGTCGTCGACTTGCTCGATTGCGTTGTCTTGGTCTTGCTTGTCGACTTTGGTTTCGTGGCGCTCTTGGATTTCCCGCCGGCCTTCGGAGCGGAACCGCTGGTGACGGTCGACGGTGCTGTCTCGGTCGTCGCCTCAGGCGCGATCGCGCCGCCCTCCGCACAGATCGCGCCCGACTGCTTGAGAGACGCCAGCGTCGTTGGTGTCGGTGCATCGGGCGGGAGTTCGAGGCTCGCCGCTCGATTGAAGTCCTCGACGGCCCGGATCGATCGCCTCCCCCAATCACCATCGATCCGGCCGGAATAGCAGCGCTTCTCGGCAAGGACCTGTTGCACTTCGCGCGCGAGGAGTTTCGGATCGGCGGCGGGTGATGCTGCCTCGAGCGTCGGTTTGCCGGCCTCGGGAGTAGCCGCAATCGCCGCGACGGCCTGTTGCTGCCGTGGTGGCTCCAGGTTGGCCAGTCGTCGTCGGGCAAGATCGCCGAACGCCGTTGTACCGAATTGGGCAATGAACGCCTCGATCTCGGTTGCGTCGGTGCTCCTGGCAATTGCCGGCCACTGCTTGGCGGCCTCGGCGAGCACGGCATTGGCATCGGGGGCCTTGGGCGCCGTGTTGAGCACGAACTCGCCGACGATCTGGTCGTAATAGGCTGGTTGTTGCTGGTGACCGATCGAGGCGGCGAGCTTGTCGACCGCCGATTGCACCCGTTTGGCGAGGTCGACATGAGTCAGACCCGGCTCGCCGAGCAGCGGCACCAACTGGCGGGTGAACACCGAGTTGGCGGCGGTGTCGCCTCGCGACAGCGTATCAAGCGCGGTTTGGCCAATGCCGGCAGAGTAGAGGACGAATACCCCCCTCGGAGCCTCGATCCGTGTCAGGCCGCGGCTTTGCCCGATGCTCCGCGTGCCTTCGACGCTGAAGGGATTGTCCCGACAGGCATCGAGAACGAGGAAGGTCGTTGTCGCGCCTCGGGCCTGTAGTCGCTGCACGATGCTGTCGACAAGCGTCCCCTCCTCGCGGACGAGGCTCTCCTCTCCACTCCTGGGTTTCGGCAGATCGACGGGCAGCAGGATGTTGTCGCTGCCGATGGCAACGCCATGTCCCGCAAAGAAGAAGAAGGCGGTGTCACCCGGCGCGATCTTGGCCTCGAGATCGGCCATCCGCCGGTTCAACTCGCGCCGCGAGGCATCCTTTGCGACCAGCACCTCGAAGCCGATCGCCTCGAGCGCCCGGCCGACCGCATCGGCATCGGCTCGCGCCCGGCTGAGCTTGGGCAGGCTCTCATAGCTGTCGTTGCCGACGACCAGGGCGAGCCGCCGCTCCGCGGTGGCCACCGCCGGCCAAACGACCCAAAGCACCAGCACTGCTGCCAAAAGACGATGCACCACCGTCACCAAATGGACGCCAGAACGACGAAAGCGCCAAGGTCGCGGAGAAAAGACGCATGGTCAACCTCTTCCGGCCCGGCCTCGCAGAGCTCGGTGAACGGGGTAACCCGCCAGGCCGGTTGCAGGCCGGCCCGGGCACAGCTATAAGTCCCCCGCCGCTTGGCCATCTCGGCCATACGCCGGGGCATGGCCCCGCGGAATTTACCAAAGGCGGAGTGTAGCGCAGCCTGGTAGCGCACCTGCTTCGGGAGCAGGGGGTCGCAGGTTCGAATCCTGCCACTCCGACCATTCTCCGATCGCCCGGCTCGCGAGCGATGCGGCCTTGCCCGCGGGGCCTGCCGGCCCAGCTCCTCGAAAGCCCGTCGCCATACAGGTCGCGACCCGCTCGGATAGGAACTAGAAACTCTGTTCGCGGACGAGAATGCGCGCGATGCGTCGCCAGATCGAGGCCGCAGGGCTCGTTGGCGCAGCCTCGATCCTGACGATCCCGCGCACGACCTGCGGCGTCGGCTGAGCGATGCTCGCGAACGTCACCTCGAACATCCCCTCCTTCGTCACGAGCTTGCCCTCGAGCTCATCGGCGGCAATGCCGCCTCCATGCTCATCGGCGAGCATCGGTTCGCCGATGTGGCCGTCGCTGGCGGGAGCGATGAACGATAGTTTGAGCGGTGTCGCAGCCCGTGCCGCATCGTCCGGGATGAAGACCGCCTCGGCACCCGGCTCGACCCGTCTCATGTCGAGATCCCGGATCATGCCGCGCACAACCGAACTCTCCACCTCGACGACATAGGCCAGGGGAGACTGATCGTCGAGCCAGATCCCCTTGGAGAGAGCCGGATCAAGATCGACGATGCGGCCGTCGAACGGCGCCCTGACTTGTAACTGAGCCATCTGCTTTCGGACGGCCGCGATGCGCACCTCGGCCCGCTCGAGCGCGCCTTCGATCGCCCCGCGCATCTCGCTCTCCTCGCCATTGGCGACCATCCGCTCGACGCGAAACCGTTGCAGGCGCCAGTCGAGCACGGCAGATCGCAGCTGGCTCTCCAATTCCTCGTCGATAGCCTCGAACAACACGTCGCCGGCCCGCACGTCGTCGCCCTCCTTGACGTTGATCTCGGCCAGCCGGGCTGCAAACGGAAGATAGACCGCCGCCTCCCGTGCGGCGGCCCGGACGCCTGGGGCCTCGACGGTATGTTGCCAGGGCAGAAAGAGAGCCAGCAGGCCGAGCGCGGCCAACGTCCCTGTGACGAATGCTCGTCGGCGACGTTGAATTTCGGCCCTGAGACTCCACCAGACCATCAGCTCTCCGACGATAGGCTTGACGATGAAATAGCCGATCTCGAAACCCGCCAGGACGATTCCGATGGTCTTGCCGGCGACGACATAGACGATGGCCGCGATGCCCATGAAGAGGAAGAAGCGGTAGATGGCCGTGACAACGGCATAGCGGACGAGAATCCATTGCATTCGCACGGGCAATTGCTCCGGCGGCGCGTAGCCCAGACCGAACAAGCGCTCCCGGAGCTTCCAGCGTCCGAGCGCGAAAGCCCGCGGTTGCAGATTGGCGACGCCGAGCGCATCCGAGAGAGCGAAGTAGCCGTCGAACCGCATGCACGGATTGAGATTGATCACGAGCGAGGTGACGATCGACGTCGTTGCGATGGCGAAGCAGGCATCCTTGAGACCACCGGCATCCAGGAAGCTCCAGGCAAGCAGTGCCAGGCTGGCGACGATCGACTCGGCAGCCACGCCGGCCAGAACGATCCTAAGCCTGTCGGCGTTACGGGCCAGGCGCCAGCTGTCGGAGGTATCCGTGTAGAAAATGGGCATGCCGAGCATGATGGCGACGCCCATGCTCGGCACACGACAGCCGTAACGCACGGTCGTCAACGCGTGGCCGAGCTCGTGACAAAGCTTCAATCCCACGAGCGCGGCACCGTAGAGCGCGAGCGTATGCGCCTCGAGAAGCCGACCCGCAGCTTGCGCCAGCGACGACCAGTCGTGCGCCGCCAGATACAGGCCCGACGCAAAGCCGACGGCAATGACGAGCCAGAACGGTCGCGTATAGACGAAAGAGAGCCAGGGCAGCAGCCGCCTCAACCATGGCTCAGGCCGGACGAGTGGTATGCGAAAGAACAGATACCCATGCATGACGGTGGTCACGAGACCCCGCTTCGCCTTGTCCTGCATGGCCGCATAGCTGTGCCAGCCGCCCTGACGATCGGTCTTCGTCAGCTGATTGACGAGACCAAACTCGACGACGGATTCGATCCCCTCGGCCGGGAGCACGAGCCCGAATGTTCTCTGCAGCTCCGCCTGAAGCTCAGATGTGCTCGCCGCCAGTTGCCAGGCCAGGAAGACCGCGCATTCGGGCCATACGAGCTTGAAATAGCTTCCGCGAACGGGATCGGTCACAACGATGGCGGCGAAGGGCCGCCCGATTTCTGCAACGACCTCGACGACAAGATCGCGCCGCAAAGGCGGCAGTGCCGCACCCTGCCCATCGGCTGCCAACAGCGCGGCCGTCACAACCCGATCCACTGTCTAAGGGCCGAGATCGGCCGACGGAACAGATAGAGACCAAGCGGGACATCGGCACTACTCACGCGGGCGACGCCGCGCAGGCCGATGCTGCGGGCCTGTTGCGATGTAAAGCTGGCGAAGACGCGGTAGACGAGCTGCTGCTGTGCCGAGAGCGCCGGACGGTAGCTGACACGCGTGATAGTCCCACGTATGGCTTGCATGGGGTCGCCGTCCAGAAACAATGCCACAGCTCCGCCTGGCTCAAGCGCAACGGCATCGGAGACCGGGAGCTCGATCTTGATTTCGGTGTGTTCCGGATCGCCGATCTCCATCAGCCGCTCACCGACCCTCACCGGTTTGCCGATCAAGTCTGACCTCGCCGAGTAGATGAGGAGACCCGACGTCGGTGCCGTGACTACGGCACGAGACAGGAGTTGCTCTGCATAGCGCAGCTCCGCCTGGCTCACATCATACTCCGCCCGGGTCGTTGCCAGCTCCTGAAGGTTCTTCTGAGTTGCCGTCGACGACTGCACGACCCGAAAATAGTTAGCTTGCGCCACGGCGAGATTGCGGTGCGCCACCTCGACGTCGCTCCGCAGCTTGATATCGACGAGCTTCAGAACTGGCTGCCCACGAGCAATCCAGCTGCCGGGTGGCAGAAGGATCTCGCCGACGACGCCGTCGATCGGAGCCGTGACCAGACTGGGCGTCGCCGCCACGATCTCCGCCGGCGCGAGAGCCGACATCGGTACCGGTATCACGGCCGCAACAGCGACAACCACCGCCAGGGCCAGGGCCAAGCGACGTTTCGACACGAAGCGGCGAGCCCGCGTCGACCGCGTGGCCGCCTGGGGCATCAGCGCCTCCCAGGCATGCGCGTAGGCACCGGCAAGAGGGGTCAACAGAACGACGGCGGCGGCGGGCCAGGCCTCGCTCCGCAGCGCCAGAAGTCCCGCCACGACATTTCCGTCGCGCCGCCGCAACGGGATCCAAAGCCCCTTGGGGAAGGCAAACGGAGCCACATCGATGCCCCATTCGGCGCAGTCCCGATCCAGGTCGACCTGCTTGATCTCGCCCTTCGCAAGAGACCGGGCGTTCTCCGCATGTCCCAGCCAGCGGCCGATGGCGCTCGGCACAGGGGCATGCCGATCGAATTTGGCAAGGCTGGATGCGCGCGTGATCGTCCAGCCGCCCGCCAGCCCGGGCTCGATCAGAAAAGCCTGATCGTAGTCGACAAGCCTTGCCGTCGCATTGACGATCGCCAAACGAAGCTTGTCGAGATCGGCACATTGCCGAGCCTCGATCTCGAGCTCGACAAACCGCATCAACGCGTCGGGCGGCGTCGCCGGCCGCCCGCTCGACGCAGACACCGCGACGGAGGACTGTGGCTGATCCGCGGGCGGCGTCGACCCAGCCCCCAGGGGCAAGGTCACCGCTTTGCCCTGGCTCGGTACCGCAGCAAGCCTCGTCGGCCCCGCGAGCCGAATGTGATTGGGCTTTGTCATCGCATGGAGACGTCCGCTTCGAAATAGACCGTTCCGCTCATTCCAGGCAACACGTCGGACGAGGCGTCATCGAGCTCACCGATCAGGCGCGCGCTCTGACTGACCGGATCGATCACTCCGGTCGATTGCACCACATGAGCCGGAAAGTTGCGGGCGAGCTCGTCGACATGAAGTGTGAAGCGCGTTCCCGCCGGTAGTCGCCGGAGCCACGACGACGGTATCATCATGACGAGCTCTATCCGGGAATCGTTGACGATCTTGAGGATCGGCTGATTGGGCTCGGCCATCTCGTGGACTTGCGCGACTTTCTCGACGACCCGGCCATCGAACGGCGCCAGGATCGTGCAGCTCGCCTTCCTTGCCTCGAGCACCTGACGCTCGGCCTCCGCCTTCAGCATGTCATAGCGTGCCTGCTCGACGGACAGGCTACCGGCGGCCTCGTAGCCTTCGAGCTTCTGCTCGGTCTCGTAGACGAGGAGCAATCGCTGGTAAGTGGCCTCGGCGGCCGCCAACTCAGCGACGATCCTCGTGCAATCGAACTTGACGATGGGCTGTCCTTTGACAATCGCATCGCCTTCGCGCTGCGGCAGGTAGACCAACCTCGCATTGATCTCGGCACTGATCGAAGCCGTCTCCACGGAGCGAAGCACGCCGCGAACAGCATTGCCGTTGGCGATGCCTCGCGTGCTGTCCAGGCCTGCCGCAATCGACGCATCGAAAGGCGCCTCGGCGGCAAGATCCACCACCCGCCCGCTGATCATATCATCGAGCTCGCCGGCGTGACTTGCGTGCTCTTCCAGAGTGGGCCCGGCGATCACAAGAGCAAGCGCGGCAGCAACCGCCAGCGGACGAAGCCACCGATAGGCGCATCGGCTCATCGAAGCGATACGAAGCCTCCGCATTCTCATAGCGAGACACTCCCCTGACGGCTCTGAGGCTCCGGGACCGATGGCGTTCGAGAACCGTTACCCTGCCCTGGCATCTCCTCGTCCGGCACGGTGTCGCCTCGGCTGCTCGCATAGACGGCGAGCGCCGACTGAAGCTCCGCCAAGGCAAGGATCGCTCGGACATCGGACAACGCGGTCTCGAGCTTCGCGAGCACCAGTCGCTGCTTGCCGGTCTTGCCGGCGGTCACCGCCGCCCGGGTCTGCGCAAGCAGCCGTCTCTGAACGGTCGCAGACTGGTCGGCCAAACGGTAGGCGTATCTGTGCATGGCGACTTTCGCGCGCGCCACATGCACTTGCACGACGATCGCAGCCGCTGTCGCCAACGCCAGCTGGCGCTCGAGCCGGCGATCGCTTTCGATCACGTCGAGATCGTTGCCGAGCCGGGCCAATCGCATCAGATTGCTCGCCAGGCTCACTCCCCAGCTCACCCAGTGGCCGTGGAGGAGAAAGGGATTGGCGTCCGAGTTGTAGGAACGCGTGAGGTCGATGCCAGGAAGCACGGACAAGACTGCGGCACGAACTTCATCTTCGTTGATCCGCAGATTGTACATATGCTGGCGGATCTCCGGCCGCAGCCGCAACGCTGTCACGACATCATCCGAAGCCGTCGCGGTCAGCAGCGACTGGGCTCGAAGCTCGATGCTGCCATCGAGCCTGAGATCACGACCGGGCGGCTGGCCGATCAGCTCCCTCAGCTCGTCCTCGGCCCCGGCGAGCCCCACCAGGAGATCGCTCAACTGTCGCTGAGCATCCAACAGGTCCCGTTGCAGGCTGATCGGCTCCATCGGATCAAGTTGCGAATCTCTCGCGGCGGCCTCCGCCAGCCGCAGGGCCTCGCGAACCTCGGTCTCGAGCTGGGTCATCCGGGGAGCGAGCAGACGCAGAGCCACCGTGCGCCAGAATGCCCGGCAGGTTTCCTCGGCGATCTGATGTGCGGCTTGCCGGTACGCCTCCTCCTTCTGATACGCCCGATCGGCCGCCTGCCGCGATCGGACGTAGGAGAGGCCGAAATCGAGGATGTTCCATCCGAGCGTGATCTGCTTCGTCACGCCGTCGTCCTCGGCCGAGGTCGAATAGGTCGAGTTCAGATTCGACCGCGACATGTGCAACCTGTCGCGGTGGTCGTAGGCAACATCCACCATCAGGTCGGGCAGCATGGCCCCATTCTCGACCTCGATCTTGGCCTTCGCCAAAGCGACCTCGAGTCTGCGGGCAACAATCGTATGGTTCCGCCGGATTGCCAGTCGCACGGCGTCGTTCATGGTGATATCGCCGGCGATCTCCTCCTCGTTCGAAGCCAGCTTTCCCGAAAGCTCATCCGCAAAGCTCGCAACCTCATCCGTGTCGACCGGGGGAACAAGAGACGCACAGGCCGCAAGCCCGGAGAGCGCGACGGCAAGACCCAGGCCCCGGAGCAACCCGGCGACGACCGACACAACCGGGGCACGAAGCATCGCCCAGCTCCTGATGAACGGCCTCTCGAACGGCGCCGATCCTCACGAACCCGAACCTTCGTGACAAACGGGCCGACTACGCAGACACCGACGCAAGAACTCCGGTTGAGACTCACCGCCTACGATGCTTCAGCGCGCTGAACGTCGTCAAACATTTGTCGAGGAGCGTCCGGGCTCCGACCTTGATCGTCTCCGTAGCGGTAACGACGCGACCCGTCGGATCGGTGATCGAGTAGGTGAAGCGATCGATGCCTGAGAATCCTGGCCGCGGCACGTAGCGGAACGTTCCGTTCGCCCGCATCGTGAGCGTGCCGTGGCTCGGCCCCTTCACCGTTCCGAACACCGATCCCTTGGGATAGATGTCCTTGGAAGAGACCTTGCCGCTGAGGCCTGTCTTGTAGGCGGTCACATGACGCTCGCCAACGGCCTTTAGTGGCGGTGGGATGACATTGACCTCGTGGAACGACGTCGCCGTCAGGCCCGACGGGTCCTGGACGGTAAAGGTGATCGTCGCCGTGCCCGCGAAGGTACGATCCGGTCTGAACACCCAGTTGTTGCCGTCTTGAACCATCGTCCCCTGCTCCGGCGGCACGGTCACGCTGACGATCGTGAGCGGGTCGCCGTCTACGTCGCTTGCCGTTGCGAGGAAGTCGATGCTGATCGGGGTGAGATAGGGCGTCGTATGGCTCTCAGACCACGCCGTCGGCGGATCGTTCACCGGATCGACCGTCAACGTCAGTGTAGCCGTCGACGTGGTCCCGTGTGCATCCTCGATCGTGTAGGTCACGGTCGGCACCGGGCCGTTGTAGTTGAGGGCGGGCGAGAAGGTGAAGCTGCCGTCGCTGTCGAGCGTTAGCGTGCCGATCGGATTGCCGGAGGCATCCTCGATGAGGGTCGGGGTGCCGAGGGTGATCGCATCCGGCGTACCGTCACCGTCGATGTCGACGGCGGCGGCGGTGACGGTCAACGGGTCGCCGTCGACATCGCTGTCGTTGGTCATAACGTTGCCGCCGACCGGCGTGTCCTCGGTGACGGTAACGTTGTCGTTCACGGCGACCGGTGGGTCGTTGACGCCGGTTACGGTGATGGAGACGGTTGCGATGTCGATGCCGCCTTCGCCATCCGAGATGGTGTAGGTGATCGACGTCACACGCGTCTCGCCGACCGCGAGGTCATCGAAGGCGGTGCCGGGGACGAACCCGTATGAGCCGTCGTCCGACACCACGAACGTGCCGCCGTTCGAGCCCGTCACACTGTTGTTGACGTTCCCGGCCACACCATTGACCGCAACGACCGTGAGCGTGTCGCCATCGGGATCGCTGTCCTGGCCCGGTGTGCCGGGCGTGACATCACCCGAAATGAAGGTGTTCTCACCCGTGGTTGCGGTGTCGTCGACGGCGATGGGGGCCGGGTTGCCGACGGTCCAGGTGAAGGTCTGCTGGGTGG
Organism: Hyphomicrobiaceae bacterium; assembly: GCA_041397825.1. GTDB lineage: Bacteria > Pseudomonadota > Alphaproteobacteria > Rhizobiales > Hyphomicrobiaceae > JANNSX01. The sequence goes on along the minus strand of JAWKVX010000004.1, from coordinate 20,910 downwards.
CTGCGCCGTGATCGTCGGTTGCAGTGACAGTGACGGAGTAGGGCCCGGTGACGGAGGCGCTGTGATCGATCGTGCCCGTGATCACACCGGCCGGCGAGATCGACAGGCCTGGCGGTAGGCCGGTGGCGGTGAAGGTGAGTGTGTCGTTGGTGTCGGGATCGGAGAAGGCGCTCGAGACGTCGATCGACACCGGGTCGGCGTCGTCGTTGACGAGGTTGGCGAGGGCCGAACTGACCGGCGCATCGTTCGCGCCAACCACCGTGATCACCAGTTGCGCCGCGTCGCTGCCCCCGTTGCCATCAGACACAACGTAGCCGATCGTCTCCGTCGCCGTCTCCCCGACGTCCAGACCGTTGTAGGCCGTCCCTGGATCGAACGTGTAGCTTCCGTCCCCGTTCAACGTCAGCGTCCCGCCCCCCGATACCGTGAACGGAACTCCGAGGCTGATCGCCGTGCCGCTCTGCGCCGCCGAAACCACCGTCAGCGGATCGCTGTCGGGCGCCGTATCCGAATCCCCCGTCAAGGCATCGCTGATGACGTTGCCCGAGACCGCAGGACCATCCTCCGACACGCTCGACGCGTCGTCCACCGCAACCGGATCGAGGTTCACGATCGTCAGCGTCACCGTGGTCGTCGCAACGGAGCCGTCCGGATCCGTCGCCGTGATCGTCACCAGATACTCGCCCGGATTGCCCGTGTTCGTGCCCTGCGACGCATTCGACGGCGGCGTGCCCGTGATTATCCCGCTCACAGGATCGATGCTGATCCAAGACGGCGTCGCAGGATCCACCGCGAAGCTCAGCGCCTCCCCGTCAGGGTCGACCACGTACTGCGCAACGTCGATCGGATCGAGCGGCTGGCCGTCGCTACGCGTCACGTCGGCGATGATGTTCAGAGGATCCGTCGCAGGCGTCGGGTTCGACGGCGTCCCGGGGCTCGACGGATCGATCACCACCGGCGCATCGTTCGCGCCAACCACCGTGATCACCAGTTGCGCCGCGTCGCTGCCCCCGTTGCCGTCAGACACAACGTAGCCGATCGTCTCCGTCGCCGTCTCCCCGACGTCCAGACCGTTGTAGGCCGTCCCTGGATCGAACGTGTAGCTCCCGTCCCCGTTCAACGTCAGCGTCCCGCCCCCCGATACCGTGAACGGAACTCCGAGGCTGATCGCCGTGCCGCTCTGCGCCGCCGAAACCACCGTCAGCGGATCGCTGTCGGGCGCCGTATCCGAATCCCCCGTCAAGGCATCGCTGATGACGTTGCCCGAGACCGCAGGACCATCCTCCGACACGCTCGACGCGTCGTCCACCGCAACCGGATCGAGGTTCACGATCGTCAGCGTCACCGTGGTCGTCGCAACGGAGCCGTCCGGATCCGTCGCCGTGATCGTCACCAGATACTCGCCCGGATTGCCCGTGTTCGTGCCCTGCGACGCATTCGACGGCGGCGTGCCCGTGATTATCCCGCTCACAGGATCGATGCTGATCCAAGACGGCGTCGCAGGATCCACCGCGAAGCTCAGCGCCTCCCCGTCAGGGTCGACCACGTACTGCGCAACGTCGATCGGATCGAGCGGCTGGCCGTCGCTACGCGTCACGTCGGCGATGATGTTCAGAGGATCCGTCGCAGGCGTCGGGTTCGACGGCGTCCCGGGGCTCGACGGATCGATCACCACCGGCGCATCGTTCGCGCCAACCACCGTGATCACCAGTTGCGCCGCGTCGCTGCCCCCGTTGCCGTCAGACACAACGTAGCCGATCGTCTCCGTCGCCGTCTCCCCGACGTCCAGACCGTTGTAGGCCGTCCCTGGATCGAACGTGTAGCTCCCGTCCCCGTTCAACGTCAGCGTCCCGCCCCCCGATACCGTGAACGGAACTCCGAGGCTGATCGCCGTGCCGCTCTGCGCCGCCGAAACCACCGTCAGCGGATCGCTGTCGGGCGCCGTATCCGAACCCCGTCAAGGCATCGCTGATGACGTTGCCCGAGACCGCAGGACCATCCTCCGACACGCTCGACGCGTCGTCCACCGCAACCGGATCGAGGTTCACGATCGTCAGCGTCACCGTGGCAGTTGCAAAGGCGCCATGAGGGTCGGTGGCAATGACAGAAAGAGTGTAGGCGCCATTCGAGCCAGGACCTCCTTGGGAGGCATCGGCCGGTGGAGTGCCACTGATGATGCCGGTTACCGGATCAATCGAGAGCCAACTCGGCGCGCCGGGCGCCAGCGAGAAGGCCAGCGCCTCGCCGTCGGGATCATTGAAGGCGGTCTGCGTCGAAATCGCCACTGACCCTCCGTCAACGGCGTTCGAGTCGGGAATGGGGATCAGATTGCTCGGCGCGTCATTCACCGGCGTAACATTGAAAGTGATGGTATTGGGCACCAGATCAAGTGTGCCCTCTTTGTGCAGAGATATGTTGTCCCAGGAGCAGGCAGCCGCTGTGCTGTACTTCAAGACCACCAGGTCGATCGAGCCACCGGCCGGCGCAACGAATGTGAACGTGAGATCGCGCCAGTTCGGATCCGTTCCGTCGGTGGCACCCGTCAGTGAGCCCTGCGCAATCGTTGGCGGCAAGACACCCAGATCGCCATCGATGGTTCCGTCAAAGTCAGCGTCGTCAACGATCCACATTTCGAAGACAGCATCAGGATCGCCAACAATGGCGTTCCCGCTGACTGTGTAGGTGGCACCGGGCTCCAGACCCGATATCGTTTGCCAGACTTGCGCATAGTAGCCTGCCTGGTCACCGAAAGGCGTGTCGGTGGTTGCCGGATCGTCGTCACGAACCAGCGACATGTCCACCATGTCATAGTAGGTCGTTCCAGCAACAGTGTAAGTGTAGACCAGCCGGCTCCACCCTGCGAGCTGCGGCGGACTGACCTCACTGGCCGTCGGTGCGACAGAGTCAGAATAGTAGGGCAAGTCAATCACGGAAGCGCCGAAGGCGACATCCTCCAGACTGCCGTTGACAACGAGATTGGTCGGATCGAGACCGTCATCGACGACCTGGAAATCGAAGCTGGAGATCGCAAGGCCGTTGCTGTCTGGATCTGGCGTCCAGACAAGGTTCGGGATATCGGCAACGGCGATCCTGTCACCCGCCGTGACCGGATTGCCGTTTAGGGTCAACGAGCCTGTGGTTGGCAGGGTGGTGATGACCAACTCTATGAAAGTGTCCTCCGGCATATCGTGCGGATCTGAGAATCCGAAGTCGGCAGCCGTAAACGTGTAGGAGGTGTCCTCATCGACGGTGATGGACTTGTCTGCACCTTCCGGCGGCTCAGAAACGGCCGTGATCGGGCCGAAGCTCACCGTCGCCGGCGTCCCATCCGCCGTCCCATCATTCGGCGTGTACGTCAGATCGGGAACAGGTCCGACATAGTCCTGTGCAGGGGCGAACGTCACATTGCCATTCGCAGTAACCGTTATCACACCGATGGCAGCGCCGGTCGAGGTCACCATCGCAGTCGGCGTGCCCAGCGTCAGCGTATCCGGCGTCCCGTCGCCATCCCAGTCGATCGAGGCCGCCGATATGCTCAGCGGGTCGCCATCTACATCCGTGTCGTTGCCGAGAACGTTCTGCGTGACCGGGGTGTCCTCGGTGACCGGGATGTTGTCATCGACGCCCACCGGCGGGTCGTTGACAGAGGTGACATGTATCGTCGAGATCGCAGTGTTGCTGTCGACGGTACCGTTGTTGAAAGTAATTTCGAACGTGCGATCGCTGCTATCCGGGCTCTCCGACGTGTTGTTGAACGCAATCTGCCTCAGCGCGGCCTCGTAGATCGTCGGGTCTGTCGTGCCGCCGGTCAGTTGCACCGTGATGGCGCCGCCGACATTAGAGACCGTATAGGTCAATCCATTGACGGTTCCGCTCGCGGCGGCCGAACCTGCCACGAGAATCTGGTCGCCCGGCATGGCGTTCGTGAGCACGACCCTTGCGCTCTCGATGTGTGCATCCAGGCCCGTGATGTCCACATCGGTGTCGACAACAGGTACAGCGGCACCGTTCTCTGTGAATGTTGATTGGTAGTCGTCGCCGCTTGCGGTCGAATCGTTTGCGTCGAGGTCGAGATGGCGCATCTCGACCGTGTAGGCAGACACAAATGCAAGATCGCCATCCCCGTCGTGGTCAAAGAAGCGCTGGCCGTGATTGGTGCCGGCGATCGTCGCATCGACTGTGCCATTGGTGGGAACGAGATCTAAATTGACGGGTCCGGGTGGCGGCGCAACGCGATAGGTCACCTCCCAAGAGCTAACGCCGATCCAATTGAATTTGATGCCGGATTTTGCCTCCGCTAGTTCGGTATCTGTCAGGTTGGTTGCGGTTATCTTTCCATAGGAAGGATTTAGCGGGTTCGTGATGGTAGCGCCCGTATCGGGATCTATGTTCAGCCCCACGGTGAGGTGGGTCAGTGCGAGCGACTCGGTTTGATAGTTGGAAAGCTCGTCGAGGTCGGCGCGGACAGATTCCTGCGGCTTGATGCCGGACATGTTGTAGTACGTCATCACGCCCGGCGCAGAGTAGATGTGACCAAGGGCGTCGATATCACGAATGAAGAACCCGACATCTCCCTGAGCGACCGTTCCCGTTCCCGTCGTAGGATTATAGGTACCTGCTTCGAAGGCATCCCAACGGATGCGAACTTCGGCATTGTCGACGCGTACCGAAGGGTCGTCGCCGTTACTGATTGTGAAGTGCAGGCCGGGATCGTGCCCGGCATTCGGGTTCGTATCGACGACGGAGAGGACGGTCGCGCGGAGGTCAATGGGCGTTCCGCCTACGGTGCCGGCATTTGCCCAGACCACCGTCGCACCGACCATCTTGGTGACGTCGGTGATGTGGCGCGTCGCCGTCACACCGCCGATCGTTGTCGTGCCGGCGGTGACGACGGCTCCAGTGTTGTCGCGGACGACCGGCTGCGTTGTCGCGGAGATATTGAACGGATCGAGGACACCGTTCCAAGCCATGGCCTGGACGGCGCCGGCCTCGATCGTGCCATGACGGACCTCCAAATCCCAGTCGCCACCGAGATCTTCGGTGCCGGTGAGGTCGTCGGAAGACGCGACGTCTGCGCCGGTGAGACTGGCGAGGAGGGCCATCGCCTCGGCGCCCTTGTGGCCTGCGCCGAAGTTGCACCCGTAGACAAGGATGTCGGCATCCGCCGACAAGTGCGCCCTAAGCTCGCCGAGGGTGGCGCTGTACTGGCCTGCCATCGTCTCAGATGTCAGGAGCGCGGTGCCGAGGCTGATCTCGCCGGCCTCGCCGTGCGAGATGATGTGGACACCGGTGATGCCCTCCTCTCCGGAGAGTGCGTCCACCATCTGCTGCACGCCATCTCGGTCCCCGTCGATGAGGACGATCCGCAGCCCTTGCGGCACGGCGCTGACAAGCTGATCCAAATCCGCCAGGCGCGAATCGATGAAGGCGATCTCCCGCGTGTCGACCGCGAGATTGTGAGTCGCAACCAGATCCTCGACAGCAATGGTCGCACTTGAGGTGTCGTGGCCGTCGCTGGATGCAAGTTCTTCGGCCGCCGCGGCCATCTCCGCGCCCGTCCCGTCCGGGACGTCCGTGTAGCTCTCGGGGTGGACTTCGGTCGCCCCGAGATCGTGCAGCTCGCTAGCGATGGCCGCGTCGAAAACATAGCGCGGCTCGAGTGCCAGCATGCGATTGGCGATCGGAAGCTTCCGAGTCTCGATGTCGGAGTTGGTCTTGCCGCACAGAATGGCCATTCTCAGAATCCTTTGTGCCTTGGCACTGAATTGGTCTCTGACGAACGCGCACGCCAAATCGCGCTGGTTCCGGCCATGGCCGGCAACGCCGCGGACATCCACGCAACGACTGCTATTTCAACGGTACGTGATTGCCAGCACGCTCCCCGGCATCGAGAAGCCAACGCAGGCCAATTCTGAACTCATGCGCGTCGAGCCCGTCGATCGTGAGGGGGCTGCCGACGGCATTGCAATGGCAGATCAACAAGTCCGTCGAAGCGGAAATGGGCGATCCAGCCCCGAGGTTGAGGTAGCGATAACCAAGGTCGAGCTTGGCATCGCGGGTCAAGTCGATGCTGGTGCCCGCCATCAGCGCCCAGGCGAATTTGGTGGTGCTGTGAGAGGCGCTTTCGCCCGTGACGGCGACGCGTGCCTGCTCACCGGTATCGGCGTCCGTGAAGATCGAAGAGCTTGCGGTCGTGAAGCCGGAGAGCTCACTCCTTGCGACGCCGATACCCGCACCCACATAGGGGGTGAACCGCCCGGCATGCATGATGTCCCAGTAGCCATTGAGCAGACCGACATAGGAGCCGAGGTGGCCGGCATAATCGGTGTTGGCCTGCAGCGCGCCGTCGGGGTCGACGAGATCGACCGTCAGATTGTCCCGCGCCGCTAACCGCGCTTTTGTTCGATGCTCTCCGGTCAGATCCAGCCGAAAGCCATTGCGGAAGGCCCAACCCAGGCCACCGCCCAGCACCGCGCTTCTGGCGAGCGAACTGTCCGCAAAGCTGCCGCCGTTCTCGGCGAGCTCCGCCTGGTCAAGCGTTCCCAGGGACCAATCGGCGACGCCGACGTCCGCCCGAATGTAGAAGCCTTGATACGCGGGCGCCGAAATTTGAAAGTTGTCGGCATCGACGGAATAGAGCGGATCCACCTGTTCCTGGGCGTCGGCGGCGGTACTGAAACAGATCAACGCCGCAAGGGCGGCAATGAGGACGGAAAGGCGGCGCCGCAACCCGGTGTATCGCATAACTTCGCTCCAACAGCTGAGTAGATCACGCGAATCACGTCGTGCGAGAGGATGCCTACAGAGCTATCAAATACAAGTTTATTTTCTCGGTCTATTTCTACTTTAAGTTGCCTTATTTCGTGAGTTGATCTGATTTCGATCCATCGCAGAACCCGATGGGCTGCCGTCCGCGCCCACTAAGCTCTTGAATTGCTGCGCACCGTGGCGGCGAGACACAGACGTGTTTCCCTCCGGCAACATCGATGCACGAACTTATGGCTGTGAACTGACTTTGCACACGCGAGGATCCAGCCGCATGCGACTCCGGCCTTCAAATTACAGGCAAGCGAGCGAGTCGGTCCGCGTTCTGACCGAATCAGGGGTCAGTCGGGAATCGGCTGGCTCCGACACCTGGCGCGGGTGGCCTCCCGAAGCGTCCCGCGGGGCCAAAGAGCGGCCAATGACCTTGCCAGCAGGGTCCGCAATGGCCTAGGACCTCGTCCAGAAAGAGAAAATCCTGCGAGGTTCAAGCCTTGGAGATCGCCTTCAACCGGGAGATGGACTTCGCCTACGGCGTGCCGAAGGAGGTCGCGCCGGGGATCGTCCGCATCGTCGCAGACAATCCCGGCCCCCTGACCTTCAAGGGCACCAACACATACATCTTGGGACAACAGCGTCTTGTCGTCATTGATCCAGGGCCGGGCGATGCCGCCCACGAGCAGGCCCTGCTCGCGACGATCGCGGGTCGACCGGTGACCGACATCCTACTCACCCACACCCACCGCGATCATTCCGACAGCCTGAAGCCGCTCCAGGCCGCGACCGGAGCGCGGACGGCCGGAGCCGCCGTCGGACCCGTGCCACGCGGCATTGCCCATCCTGATCCTCGCGCCCGGTCCTTCGTCGATCTCGACTTCGTGCCCGACCGCCCGCTCGTCGATGGCGACATCATCAAGGGTGATGGCTTTCGACTGGTGGCCATCTCCACCCCCGGCCATGCGCCGGACCATCTGTGCTTTGCCGTAGAGGGCAAGGGTATTCTGTTCTCAGGCGATCATGTCATGGGCTGGAACACGACCGTTGTAGCTCCGCCCGAAGGCCGCATGAGCGACTACTACGCCTCGCTCGAGCGGCTCATGAGGCGGAGGGACAAGCTCTATCTTTCGGGGCATGGCGAGGTGGTGCGGCAGCCGCAGCGGCTCGTGAAGGCCTACATGTTGCATCGCCGGTGGCGCGAGGAGGCCATTCTCGACAGCATCCGGAGAGGCGCCGCGACTATCGACCAAGTTCGTCAATCAGTGTATCGCGGCGTCGACGGGCCGCTCGCTTACGCGGCTTCGCTTTCTGCGCTTGCTCACGTTGAGCATTTGATTGAGCGCGGGCTTGTGAGTTGCTCCGAGACGCCGACGCTTCAGAGCTCTTTTTCGCCGATTTCTTGATCTTCTTTTTGGTGCGGGACGCGACGGCCTCTCCGCCATCATCGGTGCCGTCAGCCACCGCCTCGACGTCCTCCGGCGGGGTCGCACTGGCATCCAAGCTTGCATGCAGGCTCCGAATCAGCAATCGGACCCGTTGCGCATTGCGCCCGAGATCATGCACGCCATATCGTGACTGCGAGCGCAAATCGATGCGCGAAATCTTGTCGTCGCCGGTGACGCGGACCGAGATATCGTCGACGAACCCCATCACGAGCGTGGTCTCTGTCGCCTCGATCCGCCCGGACGACTGGCGCTTGCCGGGTGCTTCCTCGACGGCAATCTCCAGCCCGGCCTTTCTTACGACCTCTCTGGTGATCGCATAGGTCTCGCTGACGGGACGCGGCGTGATTACGGGGCCGATATCCGGATAGGCATCGTGCTGCAGGCTCGCGTAGAGCGCCGCAGAATAGACCGTGGGATTGGCCCCATACCCGCGCGCGGAGCCGAGACGGTCAAACTCTGGAGGCTCGATCGAATCGGTCGTCACGTCGCTCAACATGGGCGTCGAGACCGCCTCCGCAACCAGATAGGCCGGCCAAATGAAATAGGCGGCCGTCACAACCAGCGTGACGCTGGCCGCCGCCGCACCGCGCCGGCCCGTCCGCCAGATATCGATGAGCGACAACATGCTCATCAGCGCGGCGACTGCCGCCCCCGCGATGCCGACGGCGATGAGGTTGAGCGCGACAGGGGTCGCAAGTGATGCAAAGCGGTGCAGGAGCACCGCTGCCAAGGTCAGCTGCAGCGCCATCGCCACAAGCCACAAGCTGCGGCTGGCGAGGCGAGATGTTTTTCTGCCGGCGCGAAGCGTCATGCGGAGATTCGATTGTCCTGCCTGGTGCACGAACAGGAGCAGCATAGGCGCAAATACGGCAAAGACCAGTCGCCATGGGCGACATGGCCAAGGCATTGCGTGCCCACCAACAGGGCGGTGAGGTATCTGTAGCCGCGGCGACACATTTGTCGAGATATCGACATGCTCGACCGTATTAGGCTGCAGAAGCGATCCCGGCGACACTAAACTCGCGAATCAGCCTGCGGTGCTGCCGTCGGCAAAGTCGAGATTTCTGGCGCGGGAAGGAATCGGATGCGAATGGCACTTGCTCGACACCTCGGGCTTGCGATCGCTGCCACAGCGATCCTGTTCGGCGGCACGGCCTCCGCCACGGGCTTTGAGCTCGCCCCGGCATCGGACGCCGAACTCGGCGAGATTTCGTGGCAAGGGGCCATCATCAGTCCCGACGTCAGCTATGACACGCTCGACCTCGATGGGGCCGGCGCGTCCTTGCTCGAGGACCCGGAAGGCTTTCGCGCTGGCGGCGAGATCGGTTACGATTGGCAGCGCGGCAATTTCGTCCTCGGTGTCGTGGGCAATGCCACCTATGCCTGGATCGAGGGAGATGGTCGCGGTGCCGGCACCGGCCGGTTCACGTCGGACATGAATTATATGGGAACGCTGCGCGGCCGCTTGGGTGCGGCCTTCGGGCGGGTCATGGTCTACGGCACCGGTGGCTGGGCCTTCGGTGAACTCGAGATCGCCGACCAGATCGCCGGCGTATCGGACAGCACCTTCCTGTCCGGCTGGGCGGCCGGTGGCGGCCTCGAATATGTCTGGAACAGCTCGATCACACTCAGGGGCGAGTACATCCACCTGGACTATGGCACAGAAACCTATTCCTCCCTGCCCGCGGGCCTGCAGGATGTCTCGGCAGGGAGCGATCTGCTCGGTATCGGTCTCGTGACACGCTACTGATGCGGCTCGTCGGCAGCTGCTCAGTGCCTACGGGCTTGGGCTCTGTCCGCCATAGCATCCGGTATGGCACGCGGGCGCCGACTGGGCAGCCTCAACCCGTCCAGACGGCATTATGTGAACAGCCGCTCGCTCTCCAGGCCCTTGTAGAGGTCCCCAACCCATTCGCCGTAGCCATTGAAAAGACGCGTCGGCTGTGACTCATCCGTGCCCAGAACGCGCTCGTTGGCCTGGCTCCAGCGCGGGTGCGAAACCTCCGGATTGACATTCGCCCAAAAACCATATTCGGAGGCCTGCAGCGTCTCCCAGAAGCCGACCGGCCGTTCCTCGACGAACGACACCCTGACAAGCGACTTGATCGACTTGAACCCGTACTTCCAGGGCAGGTGCAAGCGGATCGGCGCACCGAACTGCTTAGCGAGAGGTTTGCCGTAGGCACCTGTGGCGAGGAATGCCAGCTCACTGGTCGCCTCCGAAATCGTCACGCCTTCGACATAGGGCCAGGGATAGCCGAAGCCGCGTGCCTGCTCGGGGGACACCGCGGCATCCAAGAAGGTCTCAAAGCGCAGATATTTGGCGCTACCCAGAGGTCGTGCAATCTCGACGAGCGATTTCAAGGGAAACCCCGTCCAAGGCACCACCATCGCCCAGGCCTCGACGCAGCGATGACGATAGACGCGCTCCTCGAGCGCGACCTTATTCAGAAGGTCGTCGATGTCGATCGTCATCGGCTCTTCGACCAGGCCGTCGATGGCAATGACCCACGGCCTCGTGTTGATCGCCTGCGCCTTGTCGTAGATGTTCTTGCTCGAGCCGAACTCATAGTAGTTGTTGTAGGAGGCGTTGATGAGCTCGGGTGTCGGCATGCGGCCAGCGTCTTTGAATCCTGGGTTCGCCATCGCAGGATACAACCCGGCCGAAGGATCCGACTTGACCGCCTCGAGAGTCGCCTTGACGCCCTCCTCATCGGTGCCGCCGAACAGCCAACTGGCATGCGCGGACGTCGAAACCGCGCCGGCCGCTATGGCGGCGCCACCCCTTAGGACCGCCCGTCGGTTCAGCACGACATGCTCTGGTGTCGTCAGTTTCTCCGGCATGTTCCAAGGCCGGCTCGGACGTATGAGCATCATGAACCTCCCGCTCACCTGACATGTCCCGACGCGCCGCAGTTCACCCGCGACACGCCTCAGCGCAGGCGTCAGAAGCTAGGATGTTGCCCGATCACATCCAAATCAAGCCTTCGCGAGGGCGACGGTGGCGGCCGTCTCCCTCGACAATGTCAGGCTGCCTGTTTCGAATGCTCGGCCAGAACCTGCTCGGCGACTTTCCCCGTCAGCTCGGCCAAATGATCGAACTTCTGGGTGTAGGTCCCGACACCGGCCGTTACCGAGCGAAGCTCGATGATGAGGTTGGCCATCTCTGCCTCCGGGATCTGGGCCTGGACCACGTCCCAGCCGTCGAACCCGGGCCGGGCATCGAAGCCCAGAATCTGGCCCCGCCGGGACGAGATGATCGAGTTGACCTTGGAGGTCGAGTCACTCGGTATGGCGATGTCGACATGCATGATCGGCTCGAGCAGCACCGGCGAGCATTTTGGCATTCCCTCGCTCATGGCAATCCGACCGGCCGTTTGAAAAGCCATGTCGGAGGAATCGACGGAATGATAGGAACCGTCGATCAGGGCGACGCCGACGTCCACCACCGTGAAGCCGAGCGGTCCGTGATGCAGATAGTCCCGCACACCCTTCTCGACCGATGGGAAGAAGTTCTTCGGCACGACGCCCCCGGTGATGCGTTCCGAGAACTGGAAGCCGGTGCCGCGCGGCAGCGGCGCGATCTCGAGCACGACGTCGCCGAACTGGCCATGGCCACCCGATTGCTTTTTGTGCCGGCCGCGGATCTCGGTCGGCTTGCGGATCGTCTCCTTGTAGGCGACCTGCCGTGGGCGGCGCTCGACATCGACACCGTATTTGCGGACCAGCCGCTCGATCGCCACTCTCAGATGCATCTCACCCTGGCCGTGCAGCACGATTTGGCCCGTGTCATGGTTGTGCTCGAGCGAGATCGAGGGATCCTCCTCGACGATGCGGTGGATGGCTGAAGTCAGCTTCACCTCGTCCTTCTTCTCCTTGATGACGACGGCGACGCTGAAGACCGGTTGCGGCGGCGCGATCTTGCCGACTTGCGAGGGCGTTGCCTTCTCGGTCGTCACGGTCTCGCCGGTCGTGATGCTGTCGAGTCGGCCGAGTCCGACGGTCTCTCCCGCCGTCGCCGTTCCACGCTTCACCGTCTCGTGCCCCTTAAGTGTGAAGACACCAGCCACCCGGTCCTCGCCCTCCGCGCCACGAACGTGCGCGCCATCGCCGATCTCCCCCGCGAGCACTCGAACCAGGGAGATTTTGCCACCGTGCGCGGTGTGCATCGACTTCAGCACCTGGCCCAGCACCTTGCCATCTCCGATACCAAGCCGCTTCACGGTATCGGTGATGGTCGGGGCCTCGTGCCTGAGGGCCTTCATCAGGCGAATGATGCCGTTTCCGTTCTCGGCCGACCCGATCAGCACCGGGCAGATATCACCCCGCTTGAGTTCCTGGCGAAGATCCTCGAAGACGCGATCCCGTGGTGGCTCGATGTCGGAGAGCAGCTGCTCCATCAGCTCGTCATCATAGTCGGCGAGCTTCTCGAGCATGCTAAAGCGGGCCTCGTGCTCGCGATCGGCCAAATCGGCGGGCATTTCGATAACTTCGCTCGGCGCATGCTCGCGGTAGACGAAGGCGCGCTCGAGAGCGAGATCGACGAAGCCGGTGGCAATTCCGTTCGTCCAGATCGGAATCTGGCGGAGCACGAGCGGCTTGCGACTCGCCGGTTGCAACAGCGGCAAGAGATCCCGGATGTGCCCTTCGGCCTTGTCAATCTTGTTGATGAAGAGGAAGTGGGGAATGCCGCGCTCCTCGAGGTCGCGCAGAATGAGTTGGAGGTGCGGCGCCTTCTTCGCATCGGGCTCGGTCACGACGATCGCCGCGTCACAGGTGGTGAGCGCCGAAGCGGACTCGTACTGGAACTCGATGGAACCCGGACAGTCGATGAACGTGTAGGTGTCGTCGAGAAACGTCGTCTCCGCGACATTGACCTCGACCGACATCTGATGCGCGCGCGCCTCGCCGCTGTGGTCGCCGACGGTGTTGCCGTCGCTGACCTTGCCCTGTCTCGGGATCGCACCGGTGCGCGCGAGAATGGCTTCGAGCAGCGTTGTCTTGCCGCTCTGGAACGGGCCGATGATTGCGATCAGCCGCGATCTTCTGCCTCCTGGGCCATCGGATTGCCCCATGCCATGTCCTCCGCCGTTCGATGTTGACGGTCGCCACGAGCCCGCCGGGGCCCGGCGCCTGATAGGCATGGTGGCGCGCGATCCACTGAGTGGCAAGTCCCCTCTCCGGCTGTAACGAGGTGTTTGGTGCGCGCGTCGTGTTGGCCGATGCTGACGATGAGAGCATTGAGGTATCCGGGTGGTGTCAGCGACCACCTTGCATTTGGAGCAGGTCGCGACGCCGCGAGGGCCAGCGAAGCAACCGTCGAAGAGGGACGCAACGGTCGACCAGTGTGCGACACGGGGTTTCTTCAGACGCCAAAGACGGCACGGCTCGACCGTGGGGATGCGGAGGACGACCCGGCCGCCCCGCCATCCTTGTCAGGCGCCACATCGATGGGGCATTGCGACTGTCTTGGCTGTGCTTGACACCCCCTCCCCCCGCCGCCTAAATGCCCGCAGTCGGGGCCGTAGCTCAGATGGGAGAGCGCTGCAATCGCACTGCAGAGGTCAGGGGTTCGATTCCCCTCGGCTCCACCATTGCTCCGAGACACCCTCTGAAATTATTGGCATTTCAGGCACCATTCCCAACCCGATCTTCGAGGTTTGGGAATTGATCGCTTCAACGTGTTCCGGTCTCAGGAGGATGTCGCCCGCCTTCGAGGCCGTTCGTAGTCTCCGAATAGCTGCTTTCGCCAACTGATGCTGCTCAGCAGCTCGAGTGTATCTGGAGACCTCGGCAGGGTTGCATGACCCGTAATCGAAGCGATCTCGTTCGCCGAACAGCCCGCCTCCGCCAGCCGTCTTGCCGCTGCCTTTCGTAGGCCATGGGTGACGCAGTGCGCGGGTAGGCCAGCGGCGTCGATCTTAATCCCGCCTGTAGTTGCCGAAGCCGTTGCCGGTGAACGCATGACCATGGGCTGTCACGAGCAGGGTCTCAGCTCTTCTGGGCGTGCTCTCAAGCACCTCTGCTAGCGCCGGGTGAATGGGAATCGATAGCCGGACCCACTCGTTCGCCGAGTTTGAGCGGCACGACCAGACAAAAGCTCCTTCCGCGATATCGGCCCACCGCAGACATACGACATCCGATCGACGCTGCCCGGTGTACAGGAGCAGCGTGAACGCCAGTCGGGGTGGTTCCGATCGGCCACCGTCGTTCGAACGCCGCGATCTCATCCTCGGTCCAAGTGTGGAATTCGCCTTTCGCGGAGCACGCTGACCCTGAGGTCGGATCGTCCTTCCGCCAGCCGTGCTCGATGGCGAAGTGAAGCGAGCAGGACCTTGAGCTTTTGAAGGACGCTGTTGGCGGCTCCTGGCGTTACGATACGCTTCGACAGGATCTTCTGCACGTGCTCGCGGGTCATCTCCTTGTCAGGCGATGTCGATAACCTCATCCTGGATCAAACGCTCGATCACGGACCGGTAGGTTCGTTGGGTCGACGGCGCCAGACGTTGAAAATCGGGGCTGCTGAAGTAGGCCTGCGCCAAGCGATCAAACGTCCCTGGTGCGCCTCTGAACTTGGGCTCGATCGCAGGTGCCACACCGTTCGCCGCAGCCTCGTAGGCAGCCATGAACTCCGGGGTTCCAGGCGATCCAGGCAATGCGACTCGCGAGCCACGACCGGCGCGATAGTAGTAGCGGAGCTTCCGTGTCGATCTCAGCGGTCGATGTGTTTGAGTTTGATCAGCGTCATTCGCTTAGTCCGCCCACGTGTTTGACTGTTCGACGTCGTCCGGGTCTCCGCCGCTTCCTCCGTGGGAGGTCTTGAAGGCAGCGTCCAGCTCCTCGACATCGATCCTTCGGCGACCTGCCAGGCGTGGGCGATGGCATGACGCCTTCGTCGGCTAAACGGCGAAAAAACGTGGTCGAAAGCGACAGGTACATCGCCTCGACCTGCGAGGGCCGCGGCGGATGGGCAATCGACACTGGACGTCCGTCTTGCCGGCCATGGCCAGTTCCTGTCCCGATTAACCGGGCAGAGAGCCTTGGCATTGGAAAGCCTGACCGAAAACTACTCCGCACGAATTCGTGGCATGATTCCGACCGGCGATTGGGAGTGCTACGCTTCACATTAGACTAGGTGACGAGCCGCGGCATGCGCTGTCTTCGATCGCTACGGTGTTCAGCAGGCCGGCCATGACGGCGCCTTGCGCCACGAGGGCAACGAGCGGCGGAGATCGAGGTTCGTCGGTCTGTGAGCGGATAGCAGTCATCGAGCGAACAGGTGACAACTTCTGCTTGGGGCCAATGGCGTCACCAAACGGTCAGTTCGCCCCAACCAGACCAATCGTCGATAGGAGCGGAATGCTGACTCCCTAGCTTGCCGCATCGACATCTGCTTGGGGCCAATCGCGTAACCCGGCGTTCGGGTGCGACTGAGGTAGGCAAACCGTCGGTCTAAGCGGAAAGCAGACGTCAACCGACTACCGCCACACGTCAGATCACTAACCGGACCACTGACCGCAGCTCTTGCTGCTGTGGGAATATTCGGTGAATTCCATTTACGAAGTCCTCGTGACCCAGATGTCGAGAGCATCGAGCAAGACCTCCTCATAGTCCTGATCGAAGCCGGGCCCCGGTCGTCCCGGTCGATGACGAGGAAATCGGCTCGCACGAGCGCGAGGAAGCGGATGATGCCAAGTGGCGGTATGGAGAAGTTGATACCTTGGCGGCCGTTCGTGAGGAAGGCTCGAGCGTTCGCTATGTCGGGGTGATCCGCTCCTGGTGCGACGGCGACGACAAGGGCGCTCGCTGGAGCGGTATGAAAGCTTGACTCGAGATCGGATGACGCTCGAAGAGGCGCAGCCGCTCCGGGAGCGCGGCAGGCGCGAGCGCCTCGAAGAACGCTCACGAGGGCGCGACCCGCGCTCCTCGTGAGTTCGAGGCGCGCCAGATCGTGGTAGCGCACCGCTGTGCCCTGGTTGGTCTCGAAGGCGGTCGCACCGTCTTTCTCGATCACGTCGCCAAACGGCGCAAAGGCGGCTCGCGTGAGCGACTCGAGGGCGATCTCGATCCGGGCCATCGGAACCTACTCGGCTCGCTTGTGCATCACGCCCGGTGCGGGAACCGGAGAGACGGGGCCGGCATAGTAGGGAAGACCGTCCACGCGCGGCGACCAGATGCCTTGCTTGCGGCACGACTGGACATGGCGCGCGATATCCTCGAGCGGTGCGAACCACACCTCGCCCGTCCCGAGCATGTACTCGATCATCTTCTCGACGCGCTGCCAGCGTGACAGGCGGCCCGAGACGAACGGGTGCCAGACGCCGATCCACAGACCGCCGCCCGCCGTGCGCATCGCCTCGAACTCGGCGAGGAAAATCTCCATGGCGCGATCGGGCGCCATGATCTGCATCTGGAAGTTCAGATCAATCGAATGCACGTAAGGCGGCCAATCGTCGGTCGCCCAACTCGCCGGCAGCTCGACCACCTCGCCCTTCTTCGTCCTTAGGATGTAGGGTACGTCGTCGCCCATCAGCGAGGAATCGTAGAGAAAGCCTTCCTCGATGAGCAGGTCGGTCGTGTGCTTGGAGTAATTGTAGAGCGGCGAACGGTTACCGCGGGGGCGTTTGCCCGTGTGCTTCTCGATGATGGCGATCGAGCGCTGCATCCAGTAGTGCTCCTCCTGGCAGCTGAGCTGGTTGGGCGCCTCGTGGATGTAGCCATGGAATCCGACCTCGTGCCCATCCTTCACCATCGCCTCGACGGCGTCCGGATACTGCTCGATGCACCAGCCCGGTACGAAGAAGGTCTGCTTGAGGCCATAGCGGCGATAGGCTTCCAGGATACGCGGGATGTACCTTCGGTCCGTAGTGCAGCATGGAGATCGCCGAGATGCGGGTATCGGAGTCTTTCGGATGCTCGAGATGCACGAGGCTGTCGGCATCCACTGTCCAGGTGATGGCGCAGGCGACTTTGGCGCCATTCGGCCAGGGGACAGGATTGTGGATCATAGGTCAGCTCCAGGTTGCGGATCGATCGGTAAGAGCTCGGGCAGCAGGTCGAGGAGTGCGCCCGATAGGACGAGGTGCTTGGCCGCAGCGATGTCGGGCGGCGCCATGACCGTCCGTGCCGTAGTGGGCGACGTGCCGGCGCACGAGAGATATGGCGTCTTCGAGGCGCCGACTCGAGCGTTTGGGGCGGCGCAGCTCGACGCCTTGGCAGGCGGCAAGCAGCTCGATAGCGACGATCGCAGCCGCATTCTCCGACATCTCACCAAGCCGGCGAGCCGCGAACGTCGCCATGCTCACGAAGTCTTCGTGATTGGCCGTGGTCGGTATGGAATCCACGCTTGCAGGATGAGCGAGACTCTTGTTCTCGCTGGCGAAGCGGCGCGGCGGCGTGACCTGGGCGACCATGAAGCCCGGTCGAGACGCCCCGTCTCCTCGACCAGGAACGCCGGCAGCATGGAATGATGCGAGTCCGTGAGCATGGCGATGCGCCGCTCCGACATCGCTCCGATCTCGGCGACGGCGATGGCGAGGTTATCGGCGGCGAAGCCAACGGGCTCCGCATGAAAGTTGCCACCGTAGAGGATATCGCCCGTCTCGAGATCGACCATTGGGTTGTCCGTCCAGGCGACCGCCTCGCGGCTGGCGACCAGGGCCGCATGGGCGATTTGATCGAGCACGCCCCGACGACCTGCGGCTGGCAGCGTAAACAATAAGGATCCTGGAGCCGGCCTTGCTCGATAGCGGAGGCCGCAGCTCGCTGCCTTCTAGCAGCGACCGGTAGGAGCGGCCACGGCGCGCTGTCCCTTCTGTCCGCGCGCCCGGTGCAGCCGGTCGTCGAACGGCATTTCCTGGCCGAGTGCTGCCTCGACGCTCAGGGCGCCAGCGATGACAGCGGCTGCGAGCACTCGCTCGACGGCAAACAGTCCGGCGAGCAGCAAGGCCGTCGAGGCCTGCGTGCCGTTGACGATGGCCAGGCCTTCCTTCGCTTCGAGATCGAGCAGATCCGAGGCCCTGCATCGACAGGGCATCTCTTGCGGGCAGTATGTCGCCGCCGAGCCGCACATCTCCAGCGCCGAGCAATGCTGCTCCCATGTGAGCGAGCGGTGCCAAGTCCCCCGAGGCGCCGACCGAGCCCTTGGACGGGACGCAGGGAACGATGCCTGCGTTGAGAAGGGCGAGAAAAGCCTCGAATAGCGCGGGCCGGACGCCGGATCGACCGGTCGCGAGCGCGTTGAGCTTCATGAGCATCATGAGGCGGACGGTGCCGTCGCTCATCAACGGTCCGGTGCCGGCGGCATTCGAGAGAATGAGCCGACGCTGCAACTCGGCAAGATCGGCCGAGCCGATTTGATGTGACGCCAGAGTACCGAACCCCGTATTGACGCCATAGGTGCGGACACCTTCCGCGATGCGCTTCTCGACGATGCTGCGGCCTCTGGCCATTTGCGCGTGGACAGAGCTGGTCGCCGATACGCCGACGGGGCCGTGCGCGAACGCGCGCAGCCGGGCAAGATCGAGTGCGTCTGCGCCGAGCACCAGTTGCGATGTGTGAGTGTTGGCCATGCGCTACTTGGCCTCGCGGCGATAGGGGATGCCGCTCGCGGCAGGCGGTTTGACCCGTCCGTAGAACACGATCAGTGCGAGGATCGAAACGACGTAGGGCAGCGCGACGAAAATCTGATAGGGCACTGCGGGATTGGCGAACTGCAGGCGCAGCTGTACGGCATCGCACAGACCGAAGAGCCCGGCGGCGAGCACGGCGCCGATCGGATCCCAGCGTCCCAGGATGATCGCGGCGAGCGCGATGAAGCCTTTGCCCGCGCTCATGTGCTCGGTGAACACGAAGACCTGCGCGAGAACTATGTAAGCACCGCCGATGGCGGCAAGCGCTCCTGACGCGACGACCGTCGCATAGCGAACGAGGAACACAGGCACGCCGGCCGTATCGGCGGCATTGGGGTTCTCGCCGGTGGCACGGATGTTGAGCCCCCAGGCTGTCCGATAGAGTATCCACCAGATGAGCGGAACGAGTAGGAACAGGAGATAGACGATCGGGTCCTCCTTGAAGAAAACCGGTCCGATCAGCGGGATCGACGACAGGCCAGGTATCTCCCAATCGCTGAAGCCGGCAAGGGTCTTCGTCGTGGCGTCGAGGCCGAAGATGAGACGCGCAAAGAATGCCGTCAGCCCGAGCGCCAGCAGATTGATCGCGATGCCACTCACGATCTGGTTGACACCGAGCGTAATGGAGAGAAACGCGAGCAACAGGCCGAGTAGCATGCCGCAGAGAATGCCGGTCACCAGCCCGAGTACCGGCACGCCTGTCATGAACACGCCCAGAGCGGCACCGAACGCTCCGGCGAGGATCATGCCCTCGAGCCCGATGTTCCAGACGCCACTGCGCTCGCACAGCACGCCACCGAGCGCCGCGAAGGCAATGGGCACGGAGAGGCGCAGCGTCGTCGCCAGGATGTCGGTCATCGAGGCGAGCTCGAGCCATTCAGGCATTGCTCTGCTCTCCCGCGAGTGCCGCCTCGGATTCGCGCCGCTTGGCTAGGATGCGCGCCCAGATGGTGTCCTGGAAGCGCAATGCAAGGCTCGCCGCCACGAACATGACGACTAGTCCCTGGATGGCGTCGATCACCGTGCTCTCGACGCCGGTCGCCCGCTGCATGAGCTGAGCGCCGGCTTTGAGACCCGAAAGAAAAAGCGCTGCAATCGGCACCAGGATCGGATTGGCCGCCGCCATGAAGGCGACGACGATGCCGTCGAATCCGTAGCCGTTCGAGAAGTTCTGGAAGAGCCGGTACTTGACGCCAAGCACCTCGAACGTCCCGGCGAGTCCGGCGAGTGCGCCGCCGATCACCATGGCGACGATCATCTGCCGCTTGACGGCAATGCCGGCGTACTGGGCGGCTTGCGCGTTCTGGCCGACCGTGTTGAGGGCGAAGCCGAAGGAGGTGTAGCGCATGGCCCAATAGAGGAAGACGGCCATCACCAGCCCGACGAGGACGCCTGCATGCGCATCCGTCGGCAGGAGGATCAGCGGCAGGAAGAGATCGGACGGAATTTCTTCCGAGTAGGGGTAGGGCGCCCCTTCCTCTATCATCGGGCCGCCGGCCGCGAAGCTCACGAGATGGATGCCGACATAATTGAGCAGCAGCGTCACGATCACCTCGTTGATGCCGCGATAGGCCTTGAGTAGCGCAGGGATCAGCGCCCAGAGCGCGCCGCCAATCATGCCGGCGGTAACCGCAAGGAGAATATGCGGAAGCCAATGCATTTGAGGCAGATAGAGCGCGGCCACCGAGGAGAAGAGCGCGCCAAGGTAGATTTGCCCCTCGGCGCCGACGTTGAAGAGGCCGGCGCGCAACGGAATCACAACGGCGAGCCCCGCGAGCAGGATCGGCGAAAGCTTGACCAGCGTCGTGCCAAAACCGAACCGGTCGAAGAAGGCCTCGCCGAACAGTGTCCGGTAGGCATCGATGGGATTTGCACCGGCCGAAAGGATGAGCGCCGAGCCGACCAGAAGAGCCGCGAGCACAGCCCAGAGCGTGCGCGTGGCGAAGACGATCTCCATCACTCTCGCCATCTAATCACCCTTGTCCCGTCAGGCCGGCCATGAGCTCGCCGATCCGCTGGTTCGTGGCCTGCTGTCGCTCGAGAACTCCGGTAATGCGCCCTCGGAACATGACGGC